>CAWEJJ010000001.1:0-7122 GCA_963809415.1 uncultured Ignavibacteriaceae bacterium
CCAATCCCACCATTCCTAATTTATTGTGGGTATTTCCTGGCAATAAAATCAGATTTTCCTTTTCCATATTAACTAATAAGTCGACAATGGATCTTGATATATTTTGAATTTCATAATTTTCCGCATTTTCACGAAGCGGGAATATAGATAAAAGTATTGGTGAAATATTTACATTGCTGCCAATACCAGCCGGTTCTAAAGTCTTTAATATGATAATAAATGGGCTGTCCATAAGCATTGTAGCCACCATTTGCATTTATGTTATAAAATGTAATAGTACAAAAAAAATAATATCCCTAATTAACATTTATTGTTATACGATTTTTGCAAGGCAGGTTTAATGATATTTCCGTTCGTGGCTTCGCTTCAACAGTTCCTATCATTCTAATATTCAGGAAAAATAGAAATTCCATTTATTTGTTGCTTTACTGCCTATTGGTTATGGAAAAAATTAAAGTCATATTTTAGGCCTTGAAGATCGTTTGAATAAAAATTGACCAGTTAATTCTTTTTCTTTTAAAAATCGAAATAGTGGTATGTGGTCAGGATTTCGACTTATGCGTTTTCTTAAACAAAGAGTTATAATTGATGTTGTAGATTTTTAAGATGCTTGATTTTGGTTTTATGTTGGATCCCAACACAAACAATTCAAGAAATTTTTCAAATGAAAGTTTTAGATTCTCATTATCGAAATAAAGGAAACAACCTTTTTGCTTTTTAAGATTATAGTTTTGCTTATTTGAAGGTAAAGGGTTCAAATCTATTCCAATGTAGGCGCTCATTGAGGCGTACGTTGTCGGATAAATTTCATAATCATCTAAATTTGGCATGCCGAATGTTTCTGATTTTATTTCCTTAATGCCTACTATATCGGTTAGCAGTGGGATATCAATTTGATAAATACTCACAAAATCCCGATTTGTGTCCTCAGTATAAAAAAGTGGATTTCCTGATAAATCATATTTGCCCCCACTTGTTACAGGAACAGATGCTAATGAAAAGTACAGAGCTATTAACGGATCGAATGTAAAGTCGATAAAACATGTTTCTATTCCATAATGTTGAAAAAAGTAACATTTTTCTAATAAGGAAATATCTGTTAGGCAGTTTATTTTCTCATAATTATAATTGCCATAATACATTTTGAATAAGTCGGAATCAAAATGTTGAAATAAGTAATCTTGAAAAGAATAATCCGTCGCTCTGAAGTGTTTTCTATTGAATGAAGAGACCATATCCCATTTTAGAAAGCGATTATTCTTGTCAACAGCATTTGATTGCCCTCTAAATATATACTTCTTTTCCTCCGAATTAAAGCCCTTAAATTGTTCTACAAACTCCTCCCATGATTTTAAATAAATTTCTTCTATTACTTGCATAGTCTAAATATATTCTGTCAAACAATTAGAATGGATGTTATAAGATGTAATAGTACAAAAAAAAATCACTGCAATCGTGGATTGATTCGTTTCTCTCATAGATCCAATCATTCAAAAAATTATATTGGGAAAATAGAAATTCAAGCTTATCTGCTGCTTTACTATATATAAAAAGATTTTTGAATAAAAGAGAATGGAAGTTTTTCAGCGTTTTTAGGCTGTCTGTCTAATTTTAAGTCACGAAATATTAGAGCAGTAAGTTTCAAGCAATTTTGCAGCATTGGCATTTCCTAATTCGGCTGCTGCTTTCCAGTCTACACAATAAGTTGTGTCACCAATTTGATGTTTAACTTTCCCACGCATATAGTAACCTGTTTTTGCAATTTCATTAAGCTCAATAATTTTTGTGTAATCCGAAATTGCACCGATAAAATCGCGTTGCTTACGTTTTATGTTTGCTCTATAATTGTAAAAATAAGAATTCAATGGTTCGATTTCTATCGCCTTACTGTAATCAGATACAGCACCAGATAAATCATTTAATTCGGATTTGGTATATGCTCTATCTAAATAACTTGTGGGATTTAATGGAGCAAGTTCTATCTCTTTATCTTGATCAGCCAATACACCCGCCAAATCTCCTAATTTTTTTTTAGCCCAACTCCTATATCGATAATAATAGGGTTCCTTTGAGTAAATCTCAATCGCTTTTGTAAAATCATCAATTGCTCCTTTATAATCTTCGTGACGATACTTTAGCTTTGCTAAACCAGCTTCTGCATATAAATCAGCTTTTTCAATTAATGGTAAGGAAAGTAGCTTATTGGTTACAGTAATTGCATAATCTACTCTCTTTACTAAGCTAAATTCATATTTAATTACTTGATTACTCACTTTTCTAATCTATTTAATTGCAACTTCAAGTTCTTTTTAGCATTCATAAAATAAGTATCCCAATCATCAATCTGCTCAATTGTTTTATAAGTTTCGCGTGTTTCTTTATTTCTTCTAATTCGGCATTTAATTCACTTATTTTTATTTTTAATTTCTCAATTTCAATTTCAAGAAATTGCTTTTGATTAATTGTATCAGACTTGCTTAGAAAGAAATCCCCATTTTCTAAATTCCTTAAAATTTCTCTTACTTTAATCAAGTCGCTTTTTTCATAAGCTGAACTTAGCTCTGCAAAAATCTTTGTTGCTAATTCTTTTTGTTCGTCACTAACAACATCAGGGTGACACATCTTACTTGCCTTTCGATATTTTTCTTTTAGTTCTTTTTTTTCATCGTCAGTAAGTTGAGTAATGTGTTCTTCTTTTAAGGCTTCAAATTGCTTGTTGTATGTATTGTAATCTTCTTCTGTATCAGCCTCCAAATCTGTGCCTTTTGCCTTGTTTTTACGACATTCCAAAATTTTGACAATAAGCTCTCCCAATTCTGTATTGTGTCTTACTGCAAATTCGTGAATAAGTTTCTCGAAGTCAGCTTTCTGGTTCGTCAAATTATTAAGTTCAGTCTCTAATAATTTGATTTGCTGTTTCAAATTTTCTGTGTCTATGTCAGTTATAATGGAAAAGTTTTTCATCTAATATAGTGTTCAATATTTGAGTTGTTTTAGCATAAGGCCACAATGTTTGGTTTTATATTATAAGATGTAATAGTACAAAAAAAAACAATTTTTGTTATCACCTATTTGCTATACTACTTTTTGAACTTGTCTGCTGCTTGGCAGTTTCTTTTCCTGGAATGATCTTTTTAAAAAAGGCGCTTACGCGAAAACGTTAGATATCGAATTTTGAGATTAGGTTAACCAAAAGTTACCTGCTGCCATTCTTGATTTCTTTATCAATACATCCTAAAATTTTTGGAATGTCTTTGTCTATCAGCTCCCTAAACTTCCTTTCTATTAATTGATTAATGTCGATGCCGTCATTTTCATAATATTTTTCGATATCATTTTTTGTTAGAATTTGTTTTTCAAATGCTTGATGCCATTGTGGTCTTAATAAACCATTAGCTTTAACAACTTTCGTAAATACATCACCATGCTTTTTATAAATTTCATAAAGTTTTTCCCTTGAAGATTGTTTGCCAAGTCCAATTTTACAGTGAAATGTTACTTGATTACTTCGTAAGTTAATTTCAAATAGAAACGTCCAATTGTCAGTAAGGTCGTCAGATTGAGAAACGAGACCATAATCTTTAAGTGCTTGTATGTTGTCGTAAAGATAATTTGGTTGAAAACGAATATATGTTTTGCTACTTTGAAATGGTCTTATGCTTTTTTCATTTGCAATTAAGTTTTGTATTTCATTCCAAATTTCACTTCTGTCTGATGGAACAGAATACTTAAAAACAAGGTCAAAAGCTGATTTATACTTTTTGTAAAGTTGTTGTGCAACTTTCTCTATTTCTTCGTTCTTATTTAGCATAGATTTTAATGTTTGCAAATACTGTTCGAAAACAAATTTCGTCTTGTCAGCGAGTTTTAGTCGCTGACTTGAAATAACTTGTTTAATTAGTTTTATAATATGATCATAGTTTAATTGAACATAATAGTCTTGCTCACTTTCTGATATTTCTTGGTCTTCAAGTGATAGAAAAATGTAAATTTTGTGCTTAAATTCAGGATATTCACTTTCTATCAGCTTTCTGTATTTTTCCAGTTGACCTTTTTTCTCATTTGAGTAAATTTTATTTTCGATTACAAGACAAAATTGATTTTTTTTTGAAAGGAATATCAGGTCTATATTTTTATATTCTCTTCTTATTTCTAAATCATCAAAGTCTAACTGAACAAAGTCAAAAACTGAAAGTCCAGATTCGTTACCTAAATTTTGAAATTGATTTTCTTTAAGAATAAATCTTGATAAATTCTTTCAACGCAAAGTCACCCAAATTATGACTTCCAGACGGATTGAAAAACCAAGCTAAAAAGTTTGAATGTTGTAGTTCTTTATGCGACACTCTTAAAATATCCATAAGATTGACTTCTTCATTTACAAGGTTTTGTAAACTCGTAAAGTCTTCGTTGGAAAACCCACGTAAATTGACCCCCTTCCGCCAAATGAAACTGACCCCCTTGGGCCATTTTAAATTGACCCCCTGATTCCGGCTGAAATTGACCCCCTAAAAAGTGTGCTAAAAGAACAGTTGTTTTTGTAGGATAATAATCGGTTGTTTTAACCAAAATAACCAAGATAAATTATGTCCAACAAACCAATTGAAATGTTTAAAATCAGACAGGTACTGCGCCTTTACGCAGATGGCCGTGGAAGTAAATTTATCAGCAAAACAACGGGTATTGCCCGTAATACCGTTAAGAAATATTTGTTGCAATTTGTTGAATTGCGCCTTACTGTTGAGCGCGTGGAAGCGATGAATGACAAGCTGCTTGCTACTGTTTTTTTGATTGAAAAACCCAAAAAGGAAAGCAGCCGTCAAATTGATTTAGAGGCTTTGTTGCCGGAGCTGGCAGCCAGGTTAAAGAAGCGTGGCGTGACCAAACAAATGGTATATAGTGATTATATCAGCCAATGCCCCGAAGGGTATAAACACTCTGCTTTTCTGGAACGCTTAAATGCTTACATGGGCATGAGCAAACCTTCCATGCGCGTCCCTCATAAAGTGGGTGATAAGCTTTTTATTGATTTTACAGGGAAACGTTTACATATAGTCGATAAAGAGACGGGAGAGGCACAGGAGGTAGAAGTCTTTGTAGCCATTTTGGGTTGTAGCCAGCTTACTTATGTAACGGCTGTAAACTCGCAAAAGAAAGAAGATTTTATACTTGCCTGTGAGCGTGCGTTGCATTTTTATGGCGGTGTGCCCGAAGCCATTGTACCAGATAATTTAAAGTCAGCGGTAAAAAAAGCCGGACGGTATGAGTCTGAACTCAATGATAGTTTTGCCGCATTCGCAGCCCATTACAACACCTATGTTTTTCCTGCAAGGGTTTATAAACCCAAAGACAAAGCGCTGGTGGAAGGCGCTGTAAAAATAATCTACACCACCATCTTTACTAAGATAGACGAAAAGGTATACACCAGTTTGGAAACGCTCAATGAGGATATTTATATTTATCTGAAAGCCCACAATAACACCTTGCTTACCGGGTGCGATTATAGCAGATGGCAGCAGTTTGAAGTCGTTGGAAAAAAATGTTTTAAAGCCGCTGAACAAATATCCTTACGATCCGATGATTACCAAAACGGGAATGGTTGGCAAAACCGGTTTTGTTACTGTAGATTACCGGTACTATAGCATTCCCTATAAATTTATTGGTAAAAAGGTGAAGCTGATGTACAACCGCACCAAGGTGGAAGCCTTTAGTGAACATGAACTTAATCGCAGTTCATGTGCGCTCGTTTGGTACAGACAAATACATACAAAACGAAGACCATCTTGCTTCCTGGCACCGGTATCCTACGGAATGGAATCCTGAAAAATTTATTGCCGATGCAGCGCTTATTGGTGAGGCTGTAGTGGTTTACATTAAAAAGGTATTATCGAGAAACGAGTACCCGGAAAAAAATTACCGGGCTTGCCAGGGTATTATCAATTATAAAAAACGTGTAGGAGAAACAAGGCTTATCAACGCCTGCAAACGGGCCGATAGTTTTGGGGTGTACAACTTTGGAATTATCGAACGGATACTAAAATCAAAGGCAGATTTTATTCCATTGGAAGATGAACCTAAACTACCGGACGAAGGTAGCGGTATGCCTCTGCACGACAATATCCGGGGCCAGGAATATTATCAATAAAAATAAAAGGCAGAAAAAATGGTAACTATTATTAATCAATATAAAATAAAACCAATGAACGAAGAAAGTTTAGAAAAGATGAGTCGAATGAGACTCTTAGGGATGTGCCAGGCTTTTAAAACCTGTATGGAACCAGAAGGCCAAATGCAAACATTTACCAACGATGAACTGGTACATCACCTTATACAAAGCGAGTGGGACGACAGGCAGTACCGCAGCGTACAAAGAGGGCTTAAGAACGCCAACTTCCGCTACAGCGCCAGTATAGAGCAATTGGATTACTCCGGCGACCGGGGACTGGACAGAAACCTGGTACAGCGTTTATCCACTTGTGATTTTATAAAAAAAGGCGAAGACCTTTTTATTACCGGAAGTACCGGTACGGGTAAAAGTTTTTTGGCATCCGCCCTTGGGCAGCAGGCCTGTTTATTGGGCTACAAGGTTTTGTATACCAATACCGCAAAACTGATGTCTCATTTAAAAATGGCCAAAGCCGATGGCGCTCATTTAAAAGAACTCTCTAAAATAGAAAAGCAGGATGCCTTGATATTAGACGATTTTGGCGTCCAGCCCTTCGATGCGCAGAGCAGGGCTTTGCTACTGGATATAATCGAAGACCGGCATGGTAAAAGATCCACCATTATCACCGCACAGGTACCGGTAAAAAAATGGCATGAACTGATCGGCGAAAAAACACTTGCTGATGCCATACTTGACAGGATTGTTCATCAATCTATACGAATAGAACTTTACGGTGAATCTTTAAGAAAAAAACAAAAAGGCAAAACGCGTAATAATGGAATCATTTTTATAAAACCAATGGACAGAAATTAATCATTATTTTCATTCCACAAAACAACAGTTCTTTATCTATTTTTTGTCCTCTTCAACAGGGATTTTTTTAGGGCCTTTTTGAAATCGTTTTTTAGGGGGTCAATTTGAAATGGCGAAGGGGGGTCAGTTTAGCCGGAATTTAC
>CAWEJJ010000002.1:0-6542 GCA_963809415.1 uncultured Ignavibacteriaceae bacterium
AACATTTTCTGTCTAGATTTTATGCTGCGAACTTCTTTTCATAATAATTAAAGATATATCATCGGCTGCGGGATAATTACCAATAAATTGTTCAAGCTGTGAAACAATAAACTTACCAAGTTGCTGAGGAGTATTGTTTGATGAGTTTTTAATTAGTTTCTGAAAACTTTCCATCCCAAAGAACTGACCGTATTCGTTTCTTGCTTCGAACACTCCATCTGAATATCCAACAAACATTTCATCCTGATCTAACATAATCGTCTGCTTACCGTATTCTGCATTTGAAACAAGTCCAAGAGCAATGTCACCTTTGGAAAGTTCTTTAATATCGTTGTCCTTAACGATAAGCGGAGGGAAGTGTCCGGCATTTATAAAATCTACTTTGCCTGAATCGGAATCAATTTGAATAAAAAGCATAGAGGCAAATAAATTAGGCAAACTATCACGGTGAAAAATTTTATTAATCTTTTTACCAAAATCTGAAAGAGAAGTAATTTCTGTTGCAAGTGCACGAATTGTTGCCTGAAGTTTTGAAGTAATCAGCGCAGCCTGAAGCCCCTTGCCCGCAACGTCAGCAATAGTTAAAACTGTTTTGCTATCGTCCAGCCGCAGGTAATCAACAAGATCTCCGCCAACCTCGTTTGCGGGGCGAGTAAATAACCAAATATCCCATCCAGCAATTTCCGGATTTTGTTCAGGCATTAATGCACGCTGAACTTTTCTACCGGCTTCAAGTTCATTTTTAGCCAGCAGCTTATCTTTAAGCTCAAGAACTAAAACAAAAAATATTATAAGTCCGCCCCAGAAAGCATTATTATTTGATTGATCATAATTATCAAGCTGAATTGTACTGCCAAAGAAAAGTAATATTAAACCAATTACTACAAGCAGTTTTCTAAGTGGTGCAAGTTTCTGAAAGATACTTGAAAAAAGATATCCTGTTTGAAAAAAAAATCGCTTAAACTTGTTCATGTCTTTAAGCTTATCTTTTTTTTCATCATCAAGATAAAAATCTTTTAAGTCATGATATTCTTTTTTAAAGTCCTTTTTGAACTGCAAATTTTTAAGCTCATCAATTATTGTGGAAGAGTTTGCTATATGTGAATTTCCCTTTTGCATTCTACTATTTCTGTCTTAAATCAAAAATATTTCTTATTAAAGTTAATCATCTATTCTAAGGCGCACAATATTACTTTGATGAGTGGTAAGCTTTGTCTAAAAAAATATTATGATTCTGCTTGACATTCACAGCCAAAATGGTTTCTTTTAATCAAAGAATATTCCAATTCTTGACTTCTTAAGATTTTTGGGATAATACGCTTTAATCTTTTTATTCTATTGACTTTTTTTTGACCGTTATAGCGCAGCGATAAATTTACCTTATACTGATTTTTATTAATGTTTATTTAAAAAACTATAAAATCATAGGAGGTGTTATGAAAAAGTTATTTTTACTATCCGTTACATTTATTTTTCTTGTTTTCTTTACAGTGTCAAATGCTCAGATTCAAATAGGGGTGCAGGCAGGAATCAATCTTACTAACGTTAAAATGGAATTGTCTCAACAGGGTTTTGAGACAGCAATGCGTACACGCGCAATAGTAGGCGGCATTTTAACTTACAATTTCTCTCCTGTAATCGCGTTGCAATTCGAACCGGCGTATGTTCAAAAGGGAGCCACTGTTAATTTCACTGCTGAAGAAAGTGGCGCAATAGTAGATATTGAAGCATCTGTTTCAGCAAACTATTTTGATCTTCCTCTTTTACTTAAAGTTTCACTTCCATACGGACCAATCAAACCTTATTTGCTTGCCGGTGGCTCAATAGCTTTTTTGCTGGGAGATGCAAAAATGAAAGTAGAAAAAGCCTCTCTTGGCGGTCTGGACGTAACTCCCCTAATCCCGGCGGAACTAAGGGAGCAAACGCTTGATCTTAAGAAACAGGATTATATCCTAAGCGTTGGAGCCGGCGTTACATTTCCGCTAACTTTGTTTGAGCTTTTTTTAGAAGGACGATATGATCTTGGGCTTGGAAACATTAGCAACGAGGGCGATGAAAACGAATTTAAGACCACCGGTTTTCAAATTAAGGCAGGACTGTTGTTTTCTTTATAGCGGCCAGTGCTTTGGGTGAAATTAACAAATCTAATTTTGTTTAGCCCCGGAATAATATAACGGGGCTTTTTTTATTTCCCAATATCTTTGATTATAGATAAAAGTTTAAACCAAGCGAATAATTTCTTATTGGCCTAAGATTTCCTATGAATTCGATATAATTATAATTCAAAACATTTTTTGCAGATACAAATAGATTAAGCGGGTATGTGCCAATTGAAAAATTATATCCTCCTCTTAAATCTAAAATATAAACTGGAACTCTTAGCTCTCCATCTGGGACTAAACCGAGCTCAACTATTTGGTCATCTATTTCTTGAACCCTGCTCCAAAAACGAAAATCGACTTTAAATTCGAAGGGTGTCGGCTTATATTCAACATCCATATAAAGAAGATGCCTTGGACGATATTTTAAAGGTTTGTGTAGCTGCGTATCCATTGCGTCCATATAAGTATAACCCACTGAAAATTTTAATTCATCCGGAATGATGAAAACATCTGAGACTATTTCAAAGCCCTGAATTCTAGCTTTAATAATGTTAATGAACTGAATTTCGCTTGCTGAAGTGAATTGTGGTTCTATAAAGTTATCATAATTTGTATGAAACACTGCTACATCCAAATTAAAGTTTCTCGATAGAATATATTTTAATCCGGTTTCGAAAGAAAGGCTTGTTTCTGGTTTTAGATTAAGATTCTCCTTAACTGTAATTCCCACGCCTACATCGCTGGTTGTAAATACTTCGGCTGGCGTTGGTGCACGGAATCCAGTCCCAAACGAACCTCTCCAAATCAAGTTTTTTAGAATTGAATAATTTAAACCAAGTCTTGGCGTATATGCGTTAGCCCCCAATAATGAATCGATTTTAATATAATCATATCGAAAACCAACAGTGGCGGCAAGATTTTTTATTCCCTTATATTCGGCTTGCGAATAAAATGCAGTGGTGAAGAAATTGGGATTGCTAAACATATTTGATTTTACGTTTGCGTAAGAAACCTCCACACCCGAAATTAAAATTATATTGTTTGGAAGTTTAAAATTCACAAGCAATTCATCACGCAATAAATTAGCCGTAGAAGTTGTTAGCACAACTCCTCTGCCATCAAACTTAGAATAGTAGTAACTCGATTTAAATTCCCCACTAATGTTTTCGCTTAATCCCTGTCTATAAATTAAGCTTAAAAAAAGTCTGTTCGATTCGACTGTCTTATTCTGATCAACTTCATTTTGTATCAGAACATTATGTGAGTCTTTCCAGTAAAGAAAATTTCCCCGTTTCATATTTAAAAAGTCGGTTAGCAAGCTGATTGAGCTAACATCTGAAAGGTTATAATCTAATTTCACATAACCAAGAAGTCGTTTTTTAAAATCATCTTTACGGTAACCATCGTCATCAAGTTTTTTAAATGAAAGACTATATCCAAAATTATTAATTGAGTTTGAATGGTTTATTGTTGTTTCGTAAAATGTTCTTGTGCCCTTATACCATTTCCACTCATCATAAGAAGGTTTATCGTAAAATCCGCCATACATCTGGATACTGGTAAATGCTTGTTTTGTTACTTTTTTAGTAATAATGTTTATAACCCCGCCTATGGCTGTGGATCCATAAAGAGAACTGGCGGGACCTTTAATGACTTCAACTCTTTCTATATCAGTAATCGGTATTTGTTCCCAAATAATTTCTCCAGTATCCCCAGTATAAAAAGGAACGCCATCAATGGTTATGAGAACTCTTGTGCCGGCTCCTTTACTGTAGCCGCTGGATCCTCTAATACTAATCTGCTCTTCACCCATACTTACACCCGGCACATAACGTAACGCTTCATCAATATTAAAATAATTTTTTTGTAATTCTCTTCCTGAAATTACTACAACGCTTACGGGCATTTCAGAAAGTCTCTGTTCATATTTTCCCGCTGTAACTAAAATCTCGCCTGTTTCAATTATTTTATTTTTTAACGTAACATTTAATACTACTGGTTTGTCACTTATTACAAGCCCCTCATTAATAAAAGATTCGTAACCAACAGCTGAGAATTCAATCTTGTATGTGCCGGGCTTGATATTAAAAATTTTATAATTTCCATTTATGTCTGATGCAGCACCATAATTTGTTCCGACTAAAATTATATTAACACCAGGTAATGGATTTCCTGTAGAATCCGTAACACTACCACTAACACTATAAGCTTGTGAAAATATCAAGCCAGAGGGGATTATTAGAAAAAATATTATTAGCAGTTTTTTCATAGCCAAAATGAATTAATGTAAAGTTAATTTAACTCCCACCCGGCGGTTGGGGAGGTGGATTATTAAAATCACAAGTAATATTAATATCCGTTAAAAATATATTTTCAGTTACAACCATAGTTGCCGGTTCGCTTGTATTACCATATGCATAATAAACTCCAGCCACATACCAATCTTTACGCGCTAAAGATAATTGATCTGTTATTTGATACGCTACTGCTACATAAGCATATCTGCCAGGTAAAAATGGGCCAGGGTTGGTTGGGATATAACTGGAATCTAATGAACTAAAGTTATAACTCGGTACGCCCAGTGGAATTTCCAAACTTAAAAATTTCAAGTTGGTTATTGTAAAATCTGTTGAGGCAAGAAGAGGGTCTTTAAATACTACAATAAAAGTACGTTTAATATCCGCAGGCCAATTCCCGATAAAATATACTGTTCCACTAAATCCAGTTATTTCATTTTCATTTTTCGGTTCAATTCCTTTGTCGCAGGCATTAAATGAAACGGCTATCAAAATCATTATTGCTGCAAACTTCGTTTTTAGATTCATTCTTATCTTTCAAAAAATTTCAAAAACGAATTGATTTTACTTCAACACGCTGGTGTTAAAATCTACAGACTTTATTAACTGGTTTTTAGAAGAAAAAAAATAACGTACACAAATCTAATTGAAAAACTAACCTTTATTGTAAACATAACGGCTTCATTATTTACAATCAATAGATGTGATGCTGATAAAAGCGTTTTTGTGATCGTTTGGAATTAGAATATTCTTTTGTATTATTTATCCGAGACTTATGTTTTTTATCAGAACCCGAATAAAATTTAAATGCTTTTTGTTCTTCTAAAATAATTTGGTTCTTAATATTTATTGGAGGCATAAAGATGAAAAAGTTAATTACTTTGTTCTGTTTTTTTGTAATACCTGTTATTAGCTATGCTCAGCAAGCGAGCGATTATTTTCCCGCACCCGGCTTTGAATGGAAGTTCAAAGTAACTCCTCTTGATTCTGCTAACAATCCCGTTACGTCATTATCATATTTCAGAATCGATTCTTTTGCAACAACAGCAAGTTATTTTGGAAAAGATGCAAAAATTGTTGTCACAAAAACAAGTCCGCTTGAAACTATTTTTTCTCAACCATATACCGATTCTCTTTTTTACAACACGGAAGGAGTTGAGGGCTTCGTATATCTCAGTTCTAAAAATATTGAACCATTTTTAACTACTTTAGACCAAACCGGTACAATTCCTAATTTTAGCTTTATTGCTTTCTTTGTTTCTTTGCAGAATTGGTATTCTACTTTCAGATTCGGATCTAATGAAAACACAGAATACCTTATATTAGAAAGAGATACTACACTCACGGTCAGTATTTTTAGCATCCCCGTTCAATTTAAATATCTAGGAACTAGATTATCCGATGAAACAATCCAAACAGTCAATGGGAGTTACAATTGTAAAAGGTTTTTACTTAAGTGGGTAATAGCCGCTTCTTTTTTGGGCGGTGACCTTATAACTTTGAATGAAACCTTATGGATAGCCCCTGGAAATTGGATTATTCAGGATATTATGCCTGGCCAGTATGTTAATGTTGCTGTTTTGACACAACTTGGCATCCCACCATTTTCTATCCCGGGCTTTGAAGCAAAATTAACAAATGAAATTACTAATGTTATGGAGAATGAAAAATCGCTTCCAACCACATTCTCTCTGGCTCAAAATTATCCCAATCCATTTAATCCAAGTACAAAGATAAGTTGGCAGTCACCAATCAGCGGTCACCAAACATTAAAAGTATATGATGTGCTTGGTAATGAAGTTGCAACGTTAGTCGATGAGTATAAAGCTGCGGGAGGATATGAGGTTGAATTTAATGTAGAGCAGGACTCCCGTCCTGCTATGGCAAGTGGTGTTTATTTCTACCAAGTTAAAGCAGGAGAATATATCCAAACAAAGAAGATGTTATATCTAAAATAAATTTTTGGAGATAATATGAAAACATTTACAATTATTATTGCCGTCCTTATAATATTGCTGTTCACATCTTACTGCCCGGCGCAAGATGTAGAAGACAGTAAAGACCATCCAATGTTCAATAGACTTTCCGGATTTTATATTGCTGATTATTCCGTTCAGAATTTTAGTTCACATCTTTTTTGTGA
>CAWEJJ010000003.1:0-2587028 GCA_963809415.1 uncultured Ignavibacteriaceae bacterium
GGGTGAAGCTGTTGATATTAAACAAGAAGTATCTATAAAACCAGGCGATTTAATTAGAAAAAGAATCGCAAACCAATCAAATAAAAAATTAGTTTATAGCAATTGATGATGAAAAAATCACATCAGTCATGAACTTAAAATCAAACCACGACATTTATTAATCCAGGAAGTGAAAAAATCACACCAAGGGTAATGGAATAGCTATGACTATTCCGATAGCTAAAAGTGTACGTCAGAACTGAAAGGATAAAATATGTCCGACAACATTCTTGTAATGACCTATAATCTTACCTTGTCATAAGGAGTCTTGAAAAGTTGATTTATGAAAAGACGAATTATGAGGTTGAACAGCAGATTAAAATAATTACCATGAAAAGATTTATGCGATTGCTGAATGCTATAGAAACGATTGAAGTGATGCTGGAATGAGAAGTAAGACAAATAAGGCAAAGGTGAACGAAAATTATTTAAACTTATTTAAAAAATGGAGTGTAAATGCAACAAGCATTAAATAGGATTAAACCGGAATTAAGGCAGTGGATAAGAGATGCATTTTCTGAATTAATAATTAATACGATTTCAGTAGTGCTTGCAAAATTGAAAGATGACATAATAGCAGCTTATGTAATTACAAAATCTAAAGCGTATGTAGAGTCTGTTGAGCTTGCTTTGAACCATATGATTAAATATTTCGGACCGCAAATGGAACTGGGTAAGATTGGTGTAAAGGAACTCGAGGGGTTTCTTGCTTATCTTATGAAAGGCGCACCCAAAGGTTACAGGGTATATTTCAGAACTCTGAAAGCTGTATTTAATGTAGCAATCAATTGGGGATATTATACTAATCCATTTACGAAAATCAAGCTGCCGAAGGTGCAGATAAATAAAACAGAATATCCGACCCTGGAAGAATTAGATAAAATAGTGAATCAATTAAGAATGAAATGTTCTAAGATGGGCACTTCTAAACAGAGAATTGAATCTTACGAAGTGATAAGTGATATAATTATTACGGCATACTTTACTGGTTTGAGAATTAATGAATTACTGAATCTTAGATGGTCAAATATTCATTTTAAAAATGGTTTTGTTGTTGTTGGGGATTCAAAATTTACGACTAAGGGAAGAAACCAAAGATCAGTTCCGATGATTGATAAGATTAAAGAGTTGCTTGGAAAGAGAGCACTTGTAAAGCGAGATAAAAATGATTTTGTTTTTAGAACGCGAAGTGGAAAAAAGTTTACTAAGGACTATGTGAGTAAAACTTTCAAGAAAATCTGTCGGGAGGTCGGATTGGATGAGGGAATAAGATTTCACAGCAATCGCCACGCGTTTGGATCATTACTTGCAACAAAGGGAGTACCGATATATCATATAAAGGAGATGATGGGCCACGTATCTACGGTAACGACGAGAGATACTCAAACGTAAAACGGGATACGTTAAAAGAATCTATTCAAGTAATAAATATGGAGGTGAAATGAGCGAGAGATATTTAGAGATAGCAAAAGAATTTAGTGAAAAATATGGGTTTAAAGTAATACCGCTTATAAAGACCGCTATGATTAAGAACTACAAGAATTATATAGCAATGAACAAAATGTGAATGACCTTAATAAATTATTTAATAAAAAAAATATAACCGGATTAGGTATAGCACTTGGGGACAATAATTTGCAAGGATTTGATCTGGATAGTGTAAAGGATTTTAATATCGTTAAGCGACTGTTGGGAATACTCGAATTAGAGAGCGACTATCCTTTATAGTAAAAACTGCTAATGGTTATCATATATATTTTTATTGTGATTATTCATCATCCGATGATAGCCGCACGAATAAAGCAATTGAAATATATAGGTTCAAAGATTTGAATAATGGGAAGCAATTGGAATACAGGAAAGAACGATGTTATTTAGTCGCTCCGACTTCACAACACCCATCAGGGATTACTTATGAGTTCATTGATGGTATGCCGAAGAGTAAGCCAGGATTAGTAAAGTTTGAAAATATTCATAAAGCTATTTATGAGTATTGTGAAAATAAGGATCACGTTACAAAAAATAATGTATCGGATTCAAAAGATTTGAAACACTTAAAGCGTGCTGTTGATATTCTTAAAAGGAATAAGCTTAATTATAATGAATGGATAAGTGTTTTATTTGCGCTTGCAAATTTAGGAGAGGAGGGGAGAGAGCCTTTCTTAAATATAAGTACCAATGAATATTTTCCTGAGGATGATCAAGAATTTCTTAATGAGAAGTTTGATTATGCTCTGGTAAAATTTGATAGTGGAAAAATCAGTTTCAGTACATTGTTTTATATAGCTAAGAAATATGGGATGAAATACGGGGAAAGAGGGGAATCAACCAAGCAATTTCTTGAGTTTGAACTATGTGCCTTAAGCTACCCAATGGATGATCAGCGGAAAAAACTAATTATGATAAGAGACTATGCTATCATTAAGAGAAGTAAGTCTAAGGGTAAGTTAGGCGGTAAAAAAAATCAATTTGAATACGAACAAACGATGATAAGATATAAAAGTGATGAGATAAATAAAAATTATGAATTGATGTCAAATTATATTAATGAATTTATAGAAAAAACAGGAAGTCAACCTTATTGCAGAATTGGTGAAGATTTTTTTGATGAGACTATAAAGGGGAAATTTGATTATCTCACTTTTGCAATATTGTCATCGATATATGCTATACAGGGTAAAACTGCTTCGTATAAGAGAATAACGAAAGAAAGAATGGGGTATGCAATTTTAGGTTATAAGGATAGGAGTAGTTTTGAGTTAGCAGGCAGAGATGAGGAAAGCATAAGTGAATATAAAATTAGGAGTCGTGCAAAAAAAATGTTAGAAAGTAATATCATTGCTTATCTTACTGCAATGGGGCGCTATACCTATTACTCAACTTTTTTGAAACAAGAAGAATTGAAAAATGTTGTTGAAGCAAAATGGTCAACTAAACTGGATAAACAAAAACATATTGCAGAGCAGCAAACACAGTTAAATAAAGCATTGTCTGCTAAAAAAGCTTCATTCAGGATAAGAAAATATAACAAAATTACAGGGCTACTGGATAATTCTGCAGATATAAGGAATATGGAAGTTAATTAGATACTTAACACTATATATTACTTTCTATATGACTTCTTATCTTACATTTTATATTACTATGATATTACTATCGATATGACAATTATAACTATGTAATTGCAAAATTAAAAAATCGGCCGGTGAAATCCGGCCTTTATTATAATAAGTTAACAGCGTTTGCAAGATTTTGAGTTGTTAAATGGCTATAGCCTTGACTGGTGACGATGCTTTGATGGCCTGCTAATTCTTTAACAACGTATAGTGAAACGCCTTTTTGCACTAAGTTAGAACAAAACGAATGACGAAGGCTGTGCAGATGAATATCATCATTAAGCTTTGCTGCGCGTAATGATTTTTTGAACTGTTTACTTATAAAATTTTCATTGTATCGTTTACCAGAATAATCCGAAAAAATTAAATCTTTTGAATTGGAGGTGTCAAATTTTAATCTTTTCAAAATACTGGAAATTTTAGGGTGAATAGGAATGATTCTTTCCGATTTGATTTGGTTGTGTAGTCATCTGAAATTTTAGTGGTTAAAAGGTTTTGAGAATGATCAACCCAATTCCATTTAAGATTTAGAATTTCGCTAATCCGGAGCCCACTATAAAAAGCAATTGTAAAAATATCTTTTAAGAATTGGCGGGGTGTATTAGTTAAGATAAGTTGTAATTCGTTCTTCATTAATAAAAAGCGGAAAAGCTTTAGGAACCTTTGGGGCTTTAATTTTCTTTAGCGGGTTGTCAGATAGGTAATTCCAAATTACTGCTTTGCTAAATGCTGCTTTAAGTGTACGGTAATAAAGTGCTGCACCGGATTTTGTAGAGTTGTATTTATTGATGATGAAGTTATCTAATGTTTTAAGGTTTAATTGTTTTAATGGTATATCACCGGCAAACTCAATTAAGAATTTGAAGGCTGGTTCAATTGATCTTTCAACATAACTTTTAGAGAAACGGAGTTTAGCGTATTTGAGATATTCATCTTTAAAAGTAGAAATTAAGATTGAGTTACCTTTAATAGGTGCAATTGGTTTTTTATAATTTGAAGGGTCAAACTTTGCTAAGAATTTGTAAGCCTCTTCTTTGTTTGTTGTCCTGGTTGAAACTGTTGTACGCTTGCCATTTGCTTCAAAAGTAATTTGATAAAAAGGTGACTTTGTGGATTTTGAGAGAAACATAAAACCTCCTAAAATCCAGTAGGGACAGGGTAGGGAGTAGCGGTAAAAGGTGGGAAAATGAATTGAAAATGTAGAATCCTTGTGACTCATAATCAGAGGGTCGGTGGTTCAAGTCCATCTGGGCCCACTTAAAAAGGCTGAAAATCGAAAGATTTCAGCCTTTTTTATTTTTTTAATTTTCTAAACTAATCAGAACTAATCAGAGTTATTACAAATTTGGGTGCTAAATGGGTACCAAGATTTATCTGAAAACCAATTCTTTCAGCGAAGGCGGAGTTTTTGATCGTGAAGTTATTGAACTTGTATCGAAGGGAAGCGAAGCAAAGAACTGCAATCTTACAAAAAAATAAGTCTGTGGAGCGACATTAAGTGCGAAGCAAGCCAAAATAAAAATTATAACTGCGAGCACGTAAAGAGCGGAACAGGTTTATATTTTTTATTTAACTCAGTTTCTTGATTTGTGTTAGAAGTAGTACTTCGTAACATTTGATAACACAATACCGGGAGATTAAGGAACTGTTGTCAAATAGACATACTTTCTAGTTGTGAAGTAATCTTTTCTTGCTTATGCAATACCTTTCATTTAAATTTTATATATAATTAAAGAAGAATGTGAACGTGCAAGCAAATTCAACAATTGAACGCTTTAACATAATCTTTAAGCATTCCAATCTATGCTACGGGTACAAGAAAATTATTACTCAATCCTTATATAGTTCCCCTATTCACCTTCAATTTATAAACATAACCCAAGAGGTTTTATTATGAAACGTTTTGCATACATTATTCTTTTTACGTTGTTTGTAGCAGTCCAGTTTAGTTGGGCTCAAGTGCCTAGACTTATGAATTATCAGGGTGTATTAACTGATGCCAGTGGTGTAGCGGTACCTGATGGTAATTATAACATTACTTTAAGAATTTACACAGAGGCAACAGGAGGCACACCGATATGGGAGGAAGCACAATTGGTTGCAGCGCATAAAGGAATATTTAATGCAATCTTAGGAAGTATTTCGCCACTTTCAATTTCATTCAGTGATCAATATTGGCTTGGCGTAACCGTTGGCGCAGGCACAGAGCTGACACCAAGAATACAATTTACTGCTGCTGCTTACAGTTTGAATGCAAGTGATGCAGAAAAGGTTAATAATATTGAAGCGAATATCATACCGACACCGAATAATTTATTGCCTTTAGATAATACCGGAAAATTTCCAACCAGCATAGTTCAACAAACCAAAATTGATGGAGTAAATGGATCAACTAACATTAGTATAACAACTACAAGCAATATAGAAATACAAAACTTTACAATTTCTGACCCAGGGACAAAAGATGTTTTTTTAACAGGAGAAGTAGTTGTAGAACTAGATACCATACAGAGTTCAAAACGTTATGAATTTAGTATTAGAAAAGGATCAATAACCGGCATCGTTTTAGGTAGAGGGTGGTGGAGAACCACTACCAGTGTGACCGGACTGGTCTCAGAGACAATTACTTTCAGCGCAATTGATAAAGATGTTACTGGAACAGAAACATATTATTTGGTTGGGAGAAAATTTGATGCGAGTGCAGCGGATGTTTTTGTTTTCATCTATAGCCTCAACTTAATCTATGTGGTTAAATAATAATAAATAAGCAGCACAATTTAACAAGCGTTATTGTGTTAGCTAATAAATGTAAGAAAAGAGGTAGGTAATGAAAACAAATAAATATAAATGTATAAAAATAGTTCTGACATTATATGTCTTAATGCTATCAAATCTATACGCACAATTAAACATTCCCAGCAGTGTAATTAGCAGTGGCGGAAGTTTTATAAGCGGCAGCAATAATCAAATAAATGGTACCCTGGCTCAATCTTTTATAGGAAATATAAGTAGTTCAAACAATATAAACCTGATTGGATTCTGGTATACAACTGAGGGATTTATAACCGATATACAGGAAGAAGAAAACATCATACCTTCAGAATTTTTTCTTTCCCAGAACTACCCTAACCCTTTTAACCCGGCAACAAAAATAAAATACGGAGTAAAGGAAAGAATTAATATCAGGATTGCAATATTTAATACAATCGGTGAAGAAGTAAACCTACTCATAAATGAAACAAAAGAACCCGGTTCTTATGAAATCGAATTTAATGCATCATCATTACCGAGCGGAGTTTATTTCTACAGGCTGCAAGCAGGTGTTTATGTGGAAACACGCAAGATGATTTTATTAAAATAATTTTTAATTTGTTTTATATGTAATTTGAATTATTATTGTATCGATGTTTTCAGAAGGTTTCCCCCCAGACCTTTTGTTAAATCAGACCCCGTTGCTTCGGTATCGGGGTTTTTATTTATTTGCTAACCGTGTAATATTATTTTCTTGATAACTCGGAATTTTTGTCATACATTTGATATTGATAGTAGAATTAATCGTTCACCTTGAGAGAAGATTCCCTTTGCGATTATTCAAATTACTGAGCCTCACTGAACCGTTCCCCCAAGGCAACAATCTATAATAATTATTTTATAAAGACGTATAAATGCCATTAGAAATATATACTCTACGATTGGGTATTAATAGATCCTATATCATTAAAGATAAAGGGATTATAATGGTTGATGCCGGCCCACCTAGAAAGATAAAACGAATACAAATCTTTCTGAAAGAACAATTAATCAACCCAAATGAGATTAAGTTAATTGTAGCCACTCACGGAGACTTTGACCACATAGGTTCAGCTAAAGAACTAAAAGAATTAACCGGTGCAAAGATAGCTATTCATAAGAACGATAGAACGCATTTAGAAAAGTCTATATATAATTTCCCGCCTGGAGTAAACGGATGGGGTCGTATTTTACATTTTCTACTCAGTGCTCCTCTTAAAGTTTGTATGAAAATTTCATCCACACAAGCTGACATTGTTTTAAGTGATGATGAATTTAATTTAGAATCATTTGGTATTGATGGGAAAATAATTCATACACCAGGTCATACTTCGGGTTCAGTAAGTGTTTTATTGAAAACGGGGGAAGCATTTGTTGGCTGTCTTGCTCACAACAATTTGCCATTTAGATTACATCCCAATTTACCGATTTTTGCTGAGGATATAGAGCAAATAAAAAAAAGTTGGGAAACAATAATTAATCAGGGAGCAAAAATAATTTATCCAGGACACGGTGATCCATTCCCTGTTGACATAATAAAGAAAATACTAATTGAGAATAAAAACTAATTTTATTCATTAATAAAAGTAAATCCAGATCACTTATAGTAAATTGTCCTACTCCGAGAGGGCTTAAAGTTGAAGACATTTAACCGTTAAAGTCTGAAGACTAAAATCCGGAAAACTCTCCCGAAGCAGACTGTTGTTAAATGATATTTTATTCATAATTATTTAATCAGGAGACTGCTATGAAAACAATTCTATTATTCATGCTAATATTGTTCTTTTTGTTCGGATGCACTAAACAAGAACCAAAACAAATGACACCGCAGGGACAGGAGACTGCGAAGAAGGAAATTAAAGATGTTGTCAATGTAATATTCCAGGGTCTTGAAAAGTTGGATGCAGAAGCAGCTTTTCAACCATATTTGAATACCCCTGACTTCATTCTTTTCACAGTATATGGAACAATGGCAGATTACCAAGGTGCTAAGAAGGAGCACGCAGCTTGGTTCAAGACCCTTTCTTCTATTAAAGTCACAACTATTAAAGAAGAATTCAGATTTTTGCCCGACAACATAATAATATATCCCTGGCTCGGTAAATTCGAGATGACACTCAAGACAGGCGAGCAGATGGCAGTTGACTTTGGTGTAACTATGATTTTTAGAAAAATCGATAATCAATGGAAGGTAATTTATCAGCAGACAGCTCAAGTGCCACCAGCAATGGAGAAGCAAAAGGAATAATCATAAAATTGATCTAATAAAAAAACTGATAATTATAAAATCATATTCAACCTGGATGACCTGAAAAACCGATTAAATAAATAGAAGTATATGATTTAAAAAGACAAGAGTATTGTTTGTTGGTATAATAGTCATCTCAAACTCGTTATGGTATTGTTTTGCACTTATCCTACTGTTTCTATTTTTCGATAAGGCTATGATCCCACGTGAGGAAAGATATTTAGAAAAAATATTTGGCGAAGATTACATTAAATATAAAAACAGAGTTAGAAGTTGAATTTAATTATTAGGAATAAAATTTTTAGATGAAATCATTTATTTAATGGTGTAATATGAAAAATTACATAAGTACAATTTGGCAAATTATTATTATCAGTATCTGGATTAATTTAGCGGAAACCTTAAGATGGATTTTATTTGCAAAACCATATTTTATTAATCACTTCCAAAATAGAAACATAGAACCTCCCGGAGGACCATTATACTTAATAATATGGATCGTCTGGGGAATTTTACTCTCGCTTATAATTTTTATTATCTCAAAAAAATTTTCATTATTGAAATCAACACTAATTATTTGGTTTGCGGTATTTTCCGGAATATGGATAATGCTGTTTAATTTAAAAGTAATAACCATCCCAATTTTATTGATCTTAATGTCATTTTGTTTTATGGAAATATTTATTGGTACGTTAATCAGCAAGAATTTTCATAATAAGGAGCAAATTCACAAGTAAATTCATAATTGATAATAACCTTGGAGTAAGAGAGATGCCACCACATTTGCCGAATATGCGTTGGGGATTGTGGACACTGCCAGCTTCCGGATTTATATTCACAATTGGTTATTTATTTAATGGTGCCGTACCTAACGCAGCAATTGGTGCAGCAGCTTGTATGGCTGCTTTTGGATCTCCGAATTTTTTAATAGGTGCACTAATCAATTTATTTGGATTATTATTGAATCCGTTCGGTTTCATTGCACTTTATTTGCACCTTATCAAAGAAAGCCGCAATCGGACTGCGGATATTGGTATTCTCTTGCTACTCTTTTCCTTGGGAATTATTCTAACTGGATATGGTGTAATAGCTATTGATTTGCCTAAACTGGGTCAATTTTATTTGCAGGGAAAGATATCTGCTGAACTGGCCTTTTCAATTTATACTAATAACATTTTTTTAAGTGTCATCATCCTTGGTCAATTGCTTTATATGATAGGATCTGTTTTCCTTGGTGCAGTTTTATGGCAAAGTAAAAATCATCCCAAATGGATTTCCATCAGTTGGGTACTCTCAGCTTTTTTCCTTTGCATTGGTCCGATACTACCTTTACCTGCACTTTGGGCTGGAATTCTCGGTGCAATCTTACTTTTAATTTCGGGTGGTTGGATAGCTCTAAAGGTAAAGTGATAAACAGAAAATAATTTAACCACTAAGAAAGTGTTAGACGTTGGGTTTAATTATTACGAATAAAATATTTTAAATCATCTTTTTATCAGAAGGAGTTATATATGGAATCCAAAATCAATTTGAATAAGCAAGTTGAAGAAAATAAAGCAATCTTAAACGAGATGCTTAAAGATCTAAGTAAAGGAGACATCTCTGGGTTCACTGATCATCTCGCACCTAACTATGTCCGTCACTGCCAGGCAATGCCACCGGGTTTGCAAGAGATAAATGGCAAGGATACAATGTATCAATGGCTTTTATCAAATCAGAAAACTTTTCCAGACTACCAGGAGAAAATTGAGTTTCTAATCGGCGAAGGTGAATTTGTAGCGTGGAGGTCGAAGGGTACAGGAACACAGAGAGGTGCATTAGGACCCTTTCCGCCAACAAATAAACGTATGGAAATAACAATCATAGGTATGCATCATTTTAAGGAAGGGCTTATAGTGGAAACCTGGACTTCCTGGGATAATCTGGCAGCTTTGATGCAACTTGGATTAATGCCTGGCACATAGAATGGGATTGTAAAACATTTTTTTATCAGGAGGTGTAAAATGAGTTTTAAGACCATCGCAATTATTACAGCAATTATTGGATTAGTGCTTGGTGTGGGGTACTTGTTTTTCGGAGCGTTAGTTATTGGGCGCTGGCAGCTACAATCCACAGAAAGCGTGCTTTTACTAGGTAGACGACTGGGTGCTTTTTATCTTGGACTATCTGTAATATTCTTTATTGCAAGATCTGCCCCTGTTTCAGTTGCACGTACTGCTTTAAGTGCTGGAGCCGCAGTGATACTTTTATTGCTTGTGGCACTTGGTATTTATGAATTTCTAGCCGGGCATTCTGGATCTGGAATTTTAGTCAGCGTATTTATCGAGTTGCTTCTTTCTCTCGGATATTTACAAATACTTTTAAAAGAACCTAAGAGCGAGCTTAAAGGATGACAAATTAATCAAGGTAAAGTAGTTAGTTTTAGTTACCGCTGCCTCGGTACGGGGTTTTTTATTTGCTTAGTGTCAATGGATATTTAAATTAAATTGTTTTAAGTTACACAAGCACAAATGTCATACCCTCCACAACGCCATATATGACGCCGGGGGGAGTTTATTAGGTAATTATTTATTCGGTTTTGATAAGTTGATACTGGTTATACTTTTTGAGAAATAATCATTTGATTGGATTTATGGTGAAGAATTATATTACGATAATATTTATCTTAAATATATTCGAAGAGTTAGTTAATGTTTGTATTATTTAAATATTAAAAGAAATTATATACTCTGAGAGTAATATTAAGATAAGTAAAATCGGGAAATACTAATTAAGTAACTATAAGCGATTCCTGATAAGTATTAGTTAGCTGCGCTTAATATTATAGTTAATACAGGAAAATTACAATGAAGATATCATACGTTACAAGTTTTATCATGATCTTTGGGTTTGCAGTTCTAACTGGGTGCAATGATTCTACTAGTCCTTCCATATCACAAGAAAACTATTCTCCACTAAACACGGGTGATCAGTTACAGTTAGTGGAAATAGCTGACAGTGCCACGCAATTATTTACTGTTTTGGGTAATATCAGACGGCAAGATGGCACAGTCGTTTTTGCCGTACAAGAGAAAATCGGAACACACGTTACGGATACGGTTTATCGCTTTATCCGCGATGGATACTTAATTGCGACACAAATTGATTCTGTCACATGGTTTACTTTGCCTGGTAATCCCTTCGCTGAGGCTCGAATAGCCAAGGTGAATCCGACTGCTGGCGAAAGTTGGGTACAAACCCTTTCAAGTCCTGATACAATATTGATTACTGCTACATACATACCTGCTTTGACAACGATGTGCGGTGTTCTCAAGAATGTCTTCGCTTTAACTCGTACAGATTATTTGAATGGACAAAAATATGTCAACGGTCCAGAATACTATTCCAACCTAATTGGACTTGTCGGTTATGACGCAGAGCTTTTTAGTTTTCATTCACAATGGCGTGCTTCATATATCAAGTGTGGTGACATTAAAATGGGATCGCTGTGGCCTGATAAAGAGGGACCGATAATCTAAAGTTAGGTGCTTGACAAATAAAAGTGCAAATTATTAAAGAGGTACTGTTATGAAAAAAATAATGTTTCTTTTTGTATCTCTCCTGGTTGGTTGTGAAGTGAATGACACAAATTATTCTTTCGAAGAAGGTAATTATAGCGGCACTTTTATAATTGTTGAATCTGACGGACAAACGTTAACTGGAAATGTTAATTTTTCATTTATCAACAATCAATATTCTGTTATTCCAGAAACAAGGTATTTACCGCCAGTTGGGGCTGGAAAATATAAAATAAATTTAAATGTTATTAATATTACAGATACTGTTCCGCATACTGCAGAATTTGATTGGACTCTTATACTTAATGGTAATTTTGAGTTTTCATACAATGATCAAGTATTAACTTTAAAACAAAATGATATTAAGCATAATCGTAAAAGGACAATTTCCTTAACTAAACAAAATTAAAAGGCTCCTAACATCTTTAATACCGATGAATCGGGACAGGCAGAGGAAATAGAAATATTATTCAATCCGTTGTTAGGGATTGCCAAAAAAGATTGATGTTTTTGTTTTTTGATTTTGATAAAAGTGTTCTCCGCCGCGGCGGACTAATTAATTAACTTTCCCGATAAGGAATCGGGATTAATATTTATCAGTTGTGTTTTACTTGGCTTCCTTGTTTGGGGCGGCAGGTTATCGGCAACGTCGTTATATGCATAATGTTATGAAAAAAATAATAGTCTTTATTCTTCTTGTCGTTTTAATAGGATGTACGGAAAAGTCGGTAGATCCTATCAGCAATTCTCCGAATGAAATTAACGGTCAATTTATTAATTGGAATCCTGCAAATGGAGATAGCATTCTCTGGAGAGTCTCAATTGACTCTGTTGAACATTTATTGGCACATACTAAGATTTTAAGTAATGGAAGTTTCAAAATAAATTTGCCAAATCCACCAAGTGAAGTGCTCCATAATTACTTGAAGGTTGAAAGAGAGGATAGCATTTATTTTGAGATGAAAGACAGTATTCAATTCAGTGACACTACAGCAAGATATATTTCGCTAACACTTGAACATTATCAGAGAATTTCTTTTCCAGTTCAATGTGGAAATACAAACAGTTATGATAAAAATTCAGCCATAGGTGATTATCAGATACATTACTACTATTTTGACAAGCCGACAGAAGTAAATGGGAACTGGAGTGTGATATTAAAAGGTCAATTCTATCCCGAATATGGAAGGAATATTATAACAAAATATAACAAAGTTAAATTTAATAAAGGATGGAATCAGA
Source organism: uncultured Ignavibacteriaceae bacterium (assembly GCA_963809415.1). Classification (GTDB taxonomy): domain Bacteria; phylum Bacteroidota; class Ignavibacteria; order Ignavibacteriales; family Ignavibacteriaceae; genus IGN3. The sequence goes on from CAWEJJ010000003.1 coordinate 12,993, forward strand.
TTGTTATAAAATTGATTTCCGCAGATAACGATAAAAGAATATTTGAAGTCTCAAATGAGAATAGAAATTCAACAGAATGGATATTAGAGGCTTTACCAAATGAGTTTGTTAGGTTAATATAAAAACGCATATAACAAGCCAATCAAGCGGACGCCGTTTTCGCATTTGGCATTTGTATAATTATTGGCTTTGTAGTTCCGTGCATTGTCGCTTTATAAAGTAGTTCAGTTAAATAAATTTTATAATAATTATTGGCGTTTTAACATAACACGCCGTTAGGTGTATATGTTGTTAAAAGATTTTATAAAATTTTCGTTGAAATTGATAATATCAGTTTACTTGTGTGCTGTTCTCATATATATTCTAATTAATGTTGGATCACATAATGAGAATTATTTAACTGATGCTTTTTCTCCTATTAAATTATTTGAAGAAATAATTTCTGGAAATTTCTTATTTATTATGTATACAACACTCGCTACAGTTTTCATATTTCGATTCAATTATTATAGAAGAAAAAAAGTGGACTATTGGAGTGGCAAAGGTAGGCCGTGGATAGAATAATTTATTTATTAATTAATCACACCTAACCTCTTTAATCCAGATGAATCGGGGCAAGTAAGGGGATCTAGAAATATTGTTCAGTCCGTTGTTACGGATTGTCAAAATAGATTGATGTTTTTGAATTTTATATTTTGATTTTTGAATTTGATAAAAGTGTTCTCCGCAAGGGCGGACTAATTTTAATATTTATCAGTTGTGTTTTACTCTGCTTCCTTGTCCGTCAGTTGACGACTCAGTTAGAAGCGACGTTTTTATAAAGCTTAATAGGTGAACAAAATGAAAATAAATTTAGCGATTATTATTCTTGCTGCAATTTTCGCTTTAATCTATGGTTGTAAAGAAAACGAAGGTTTATTAACTGATCCCAATGGCGTAGTTCCTTCGGAAAGTGTATTAATACCACTTTCACCAATTAATTCCCAGATCATTTTGAATATTAGTGAAGATATTAGCACTTCAAACCGAAATGTAACCCTATCTTGCTATACTAAAAATTTATATTCACCCGCGGGATCAAAAATCCTTAGTGATTTTTCTTTGGTTAATAATTCTATTCAAATTGAGTTCAAGGAATTAAAAATATCAGAAATGGGAGCGGGAATTTCTGCGCCTGCTTCAGTAACATTCAATTTGGGTTCACTCCCTAATGGTTATTATTTATTGAACATTACCATCAATGGTAAAAAGGTAATTGGGTTGATTACTAAAAATGATGAATCATTCGAGTTAAAAATTCAACCAAATAATCTTATCTCATTTCATCAAGAAAAATTACTCCGAATTCCAAATAGTATCATTTGGGGGCAATCAGAATCAATGGAACAAGCGCCATTTCAGCAATTTATAGACTCATTAATTGTTCTAGGTGCAAAACCACATAACCTAAAAACTGGAGATTATTCTTACTTCGAAGTTGATTCGCAAGGTGGTTTTGATTTAAACTCTGCTCTTGGTATGGCTTATGGAAAGCATTTTCTTTACAATTTTGAAGGCGATACTCTAATTACTAAAAATCTAGTCAAGAGATTTGCAAAGAGATATTTAGATTCAATATACATTCAATTATCCGGTGGAAAAGGTGAAATGTATTACAGTACAGTTTTAAGAAATGAACCTTAGTTGTTTATCGTTTTATAATCCGCCGCTCAACACGGACAGCGTTTTTCAGTGCGGCAATTTTGTAATTATATTGTTCCGTTTGCAAAGTTTAGTTGCTCTTAAATGTAGTTTATTCTGAAAAAATATTTTTAATAAATAAAAGTAGCTGTAGTTAATCTGCCCCGCTGCCCGTTAGCTAACGGATGTACGACCCCGATGTCCGTCAGTGGACAGACGGGGTAAACCCTGTTAGTCACAATGTGGTTATGCCGTTAGAAAAAGATGAAGAAACCTGACAAAATAGAAGTTAGACATCTGTTTCCTGAATTGTATTCAGAACTAATAGAATTGTTGCAAAAATTATCTGCTGATGAATGGGATTATTCAACATCAAGTTCCAAATGGACTGTAAAAGATATAGTCGCTCATTTAGTAGACACTGATTTAAGGCGAATATCTTTTCAAAGAGATCATTTAATTCCACCAACATATGGAAGGCAAATCGGAAACGATAAACAGCTTGGAGAATATATAAATTATTTAAACAACACTTGGGTTGAAGTATCAAAGAGACTAAGTCCTGGTGTATTAATTGATTTGCTCAACTATATAAAAATAGAAATGCCCAAATTGATGAATTCATTAAATATGAACGATGAAGCATTATTTGGTGTTAGTTGGGCCGGTGAAAAAAAATCAAAAAGCTGGTTTGATATAGCCCGAGAATACACAGAAAAATGGTATCACCAACAACAAATTAGAGAAGCAGTTGGCAAACCAATTTTATCTGACGAGAAATGGATGTGCCCATTAATAGATACCTATGTTAGAGGTTTGCCCTATTTATATCAGAAAGTATTTCCTGATATTACTAATGCAATCGTATTGCTGGTTGTAGATGATATTTCAAATGGCAAATGGATTTTGAAAAAGAATAATTCTTGGAAATTGTTTGTCGGAGATACTTTAGATTATTCTTCAAAAATTGTAATGAATACCGATACCGTTTGGAGAATGTTTGAAAAGAATATTTCAAAAGAAGAAGCGAAACAAAGAATTACTGTTGAAGGTAATGTTGAATTAGGCCAAGTGATGTTGGAATTGACAACAAAAATAAAGTGAACGGTATAATCTCTTTAATCCCGATGAATCGGGACAGGCAAGAGGATATAAAAATATTGTTAAATTCGTTACTACGGATTGCTAAAAAAAGTTTTTTGAATTTTAATTAACAAAAGTGTTTAATTAAAACAAACACATTAGGGAATCTTTAAATAAAAATAAATGCGGTGTTGTTTTATAACAACTTGTCCCGATACTATCGGGATAACACAACGTTATGTTGTCAAGCATTGGTATCAAAAATGAGTAAAATAATATTAGGAGTTTTTGTCTTTATAAGCTGTTATAACTTATATTCACAAAATTTAAAATTTAGTAAGAGTAAAATTATATTTGCCTATACTGAAGTTAGTCCAGAGCTAGCAGACACTTTGACAATTTATAACGATGGGAATAATGATCTAATTATTGATAGCATTTATTCAGTTAATTTTTACGGTTATAAACTAAGTGCGTTATTAAAAGATACAGCTATATATTATTATGTATTCAGTGGGCAAGATCCTATTAAAATCTCAATTAGTCCCAAAGATTCTGCCATACTTATATTTTCCGAACCATCTTTGTGCCCCGTTTGTAAAAAATTACCCAAACCCAATGCCTTTATAGACTCTATTCTTTTCCATAGTAATTCCCTAAATAATGAATATTCATATTTGGATGTAGAAGGAATCGGATTTGTGAATGTAGAAGAAGAACAAATTGAACCAAGTAAATATGTACTTCATCAAAATTATCCAAATCCTTTTAACTCAAATACAAAAATAATGTATCAGCTTCCAGAAAATTTATTTGTCAATTTCAGATTATATGATTGTTTAGGAAATACCTTAATGGTATTAGTAAATGAAAGGCAAGGCCCCGGAACATATTCCGTTGAAATTAACACATTTGATTTTCCAAGTGGAATTTATTTTTATAGAATAATAGCGGGTTCATATATTGAGACAAGAAAAATGGTTATACTAAAGTAACTCTTAGGGCGACATAACCTCTTTAATCCCGATGAATCGGGACAGGCAAGAAGATATAGAGATATTGTTCAATCCGCTGTTACGGATTGCCAAAATATTTTTTTGAATTTCAATAAACAGAAGTGTTTTGTAAAAATAAATACATCAGGAAATCTTTAAATAAAAATAATTACGGTGTTGTTTTTTAACACTTTGTTCAATCATTTTCTTAATGCAAAATATTTAATGTGAGTTGAAATGTATTTCTGTTAATGTGCAAATGAAAAGAAAGTAAAACAGCATCTTGGCCCACTTGAAAGGCTGAAAATCGGAAGATTGCAACACTCTTCATTTTTTGAATTTTCTAAACTAATCAGAGTTTTTACAAATTTGGGTACTAAATGGGTACCAAGAATTATCTGAATACTAAATTTAGCGAGGGGGAAGTTTTTGATTTAGCTGCAGATGCAATAGCGACCTTGCACACAGCCACAAAAATAATGACTGAACTTGATGAACTGACAATGTTATGTGCCGTGTTTGCATAAGGCAATATAATGTGACTTTTGTTGCATAATATTTCTTATCCGCCAGAGGCAGACGAGTTGTAAGCTGGATGAAAACGGAAAAGCAGAGGGATTTTTTACAATGTAGGATTTTAGGTGAAAAAAAGTAGAATCACTTCATTTCTAAAATGCTGTCCGGTCGATTCTGATCGTGATGGGGTTCCAGATTATTTAGATCAAAGTCCTTATACACCATCAGGAGTAGTTGTTGATTCAGAAGGTAGCCCCATAGACTCAGATGGTGATGGAGTAACAGATTATATTGACAGATGCCCCAAAACTCCTAAAGGTATTGAAGTTGACCGATCCGGTTGTCCGATAGATTTGGATTATGATGGTGTCCCGGATTATATGGATAAATGTCCCGATACATCAAAAGGAGAAACCGTTGATTCCACCGATTCCGCAAAAAATTATTATTAGGTGCATCAGCATTTTTTGAGCCGGATCAAGCTGTACTTCTACCATCTGCGTTTTCAGAGTTGGATAAGATTGTAGAAATTATCCGGCAGAATCCTTCAATAAATTGGAGAATTGAAGGTCATACAGATAACTCCGGTGATTATGAAAAAAATAAACTATTATCACTTAGAAGGGCTCAGGCTGTATTTAATTATTTCATCTCAAAAAACATAGATAAAAATAAATTTGAGATAGTAGGTTTAGGACAGGATTATCCAATTACTGATAATACTACTCCTGAGGGAAAAGAAAGAAATAGAAGGGTAGAGATTATAAGAATTAATTAATGGTTTGTTGCAGGATTTCAAATCAAACTTAATTCTTTATACTCTTTCTTTTTATTTGAAATATTGTCGGTTGGTAATTCGAATTGATTGTTCGAATCTGAATTTTCTTCGCGCTCTTATTTATTAGTTTGTATTTTCTTTATTTCGGTTTCTAATGAATTCTTCCCGTTAGTGATAATATCAATTTTTAGTTTATTTGAATTATATGGATTATTCTGCCAGAAAGTGTTGACAGGTGTAATACAAAAAAAATGTTATGCGGGCATTCCCTAGTAAAGTGTATTGTTATTTCACTCATGACAGGCTTCGCTGCCAGTACCCGAATGTAAAATATCAGTATATTCATTGACTGCATTATAAGAACAGGTCAAAAGAAACTGACTGATTGATATTTCTTATTGTTTTCATAAGACATTAAATATAATTAACTTAATTACATCATTTTTGATAACACTATTCAAAGGTGGTTTAATGTATTTACTAATTAAATATTTAGAAGAAGTAAGAAGAAATTTAAATGAATTGATACCTGAAGAAGCGGACGACGTTGATAAACTTCTCAGGGATTATATTTTTTTAGTTTCTAATTATTATGAGAAGGGCTATAACGAATCAGTTATTGAAGCGAAGAAAAAAGCTTTTACCAAGCTAAGAGACAGATTGAATATAGCAATTGATAATATGCATCATGAAATTGTGAAATAAAATTGAGTCCTGATTTACAGGGCTTTTTTATTTATATCAATCTTAAATTCAATCTGGAAAAGCTTTTATTTTTACCAATTATTTAATGGATTGAATAAATAATATTTTTATGAACGCAAGAGATTGTTTTTAATAATAAGAATTACATTGGAAGATTAAGTAAAATACAATAATGATATTCTAAATAATGATTGACCTGCCCCAATTTTTAGTTTCTATTTTGTAATGTTTAAATAACTAAATAAAAAATAATTATCTTATAAATAAATTTGAATAAAAATTATTTTTGGCTAAATCTTAAGAGCTATAACGATAATATAGCTTTCATAGACACATCAACAGGTGTGATAAAAAATTATTCGCAGCTTGAATACGATGTTGCATGCGTATCGGAATTACTAAGACTTAAAAATAAATGCTTAATTTTTCTTTACACAACAAATAGTTACGAGTGCATTACTGCTTATCTGGCTGCACTACGATCAAATAATTCCGTTCTCTTATTAGATGAAAAATTGAATCAGAATATTAGAAATAAACTCACAGAAGTTTACACACCGGAATTAATCATCACTTCAAATGATGAACAATCTAACTTTTACGATCAACGAATATTACTAGGTAATTTATTTCTATATAAAAGAAAAAATTATTTGAACAATTTAATTTACCCCAATTTAGCTGTGCTACTGTCAACTTCCGGTACAACAGGTTCCCCGAAACTTGTGCGTCTTTCTTATGATAATTTACAGGCAAATGCTAAATCTATAGCTGAGTATCTTCCCATAAATAAAAAAGAACGAACAATAACGTCATTACCTTTAAGTTATTCATATGGACTTTCAGTCATTAATAGTCATTTACAAAAAGGGGCTTCAATTGTATTAACTGACATATCAATAGTATTTAATGATTTCTGGAGGGTATTCAATCAGTATTTTTGCACTTCATTCGCTGGTGTTCCGTATACATATCAGATATTAAAAAGAACTGGTTTTGACACAATGGATTTACCAACATTAAAGTATATGACACAAGCCGGCGGAAGACTAAGTGAAGAATATATAAAGTATTTTTTGAAATATGCTGAAAAGAATTCTAAAAAATTTTTTGTGATGTACGGGCAAACCGAAGCAACGGCAAGAATATCATATGTCCCTTTTGAAAAACTTAAGGATAAAATTGGATCAATCGGGATATCGATTCCTAATGGTAACATAAATTTATATAATCACTCTTGTGAAATTAAACACTGTGATGTGGCCGGTGAGATAGTCTATTCTGGCCCAAATGTTATGATGGGTTACGCAGAAAAAAGATTAGACTTGCAAAAAGATGATGAGTTAAAAGGGGAATTAAGAACAGGCGATTTAGCATATAAAGACCAGGACGGATATTATTTTATAATAGGCAGAATGAAAAGGTTTATTAAAATATTCGGGTTAAGAATTAATCTTGATGAAGTTGAAAAAATGCTGCAAAACAGTTTTTATATTCCTGTTGCCTGTATTGGAAAAGATGATATGCTTGAAATTATTATCCTCAGCTCAGATAAAGAATTCATAAATCAGATAACTGGCAAAATATTGGAATTCTATAAACTCAATCATGGCTCATTTACAATTTCACTTATAGAAAAAATACCAGCAAATAGCGCGGGGAAGTATGATTATGAAAAGATTCAAGAGATGGTCGATAAAGAATAGTTATTGACCAGACGCCTGAAGTTGGTAGATGAAGTATTCTTAAGGTTTAAGGTTGAGCTTATATGTTACATTAGTTCAAAGCATTTCCGTTAATTTTAAATTGTAGAAAACTGGCGATTGCATTAAGACTGGAAAAATGTGCCTGAAGAATTTCCTCATCTTTAATTTTAATGTTAAAATTTTCCTCCATAAACGCAACTAATTCAATTACCCCGGTTGAATCAATTATCCCTTTTTCAATTAAAAGAGTATCAGCTGTTATTTTACTGCCATCTCCGAAAAGGAAATTATTTTCAATGAATTGTTTAATAATTTCTGAGCATTGAATAATCTCACTCATATAACTTTTCCTTTCTATTTAAATTATTAATAGTTGAATTATTTTATCGTATTAAGGTTCCAATATACTCAGAAGAATCTTCAACTTTGCTCTATTGCTAAGAAAAGTAATCAGATATTTAGAGATTTTGGTGACGACGAACCAAATGAAGTGTTTGGTAGAACATTTCAAGTGGTCTCATTACCTCGCATAATTACGGACTTATCTCCAATCATAACAATAAAATAAAATAAATAGATAAAAACAATTTTACAAATAGAAACCTGCTCAGGATTTGTTTTTATTTGTGCAGCAATATGAGGTATGAGTAGAAATTGATGTCCCTGAGTCGAAAAGTCGAATTTTGTCCATTTTTCATGTATTCTGGAAGGTAACATCAAGGAAAAATTAATTTATTAATCCGAACATTTTCTTAATTTTTAACTTCAGGGTTTTTATGAAGAAGGGGTTTAATTGAATTTCCACTCAGAGAAAAAAATGTGGAAGATTGAATTAGACTATCAAAAAATTCACAATTTTTATCAGGAACTATTTAACAACTTACAACAAGGATAAAAAATTTTAGTATATTAACAATTCAGAAATAGTATCTAATTCAAAATAATTAGTTCACTTAATTAGATATTTTATTTATCAAATGATATTCGCTAAAAAGTCATTGATGAAACTCCCACTTCAAAATGAACGGCTGCCGGTTAAGAATTTACTTTCATATGGTTTATTGCCTGCTTTTTTAAAAAAATTAATTTATAAAATAAAAGGTTTTAAAATAGGTTCCAATGTTAAAATTGGATTTGGCAGCATAATTGTGGCCAAAGAAGTTGAAATAAGTGATAATGTTAATATAGGATATTTCACAGTCCTAAGTGCAAAAAAAATAAAAATTGGAGCGTATTCTTCAATTGCTTCGTTTTGTTTTATCAATACTGAATATTTTAAAGTCGGTGAAGATACAAGAATCAGAGAACAGGTTTATGCTGGTGGATTGAAAACTCCGGAATCTGAATTGATTATTGGTGACAGATGCTTGGTGGGGCATATGACAAGCTTTAACCCTACTATGCCTATAATAGTTGGAGATGACAGTTCAATTGGTGGTCATTCCTTTCTTTTTACACATAGTTCCTGGCTTTCAAAACTGGAAGGATTTCCGGTGAAATTTGGTCCTATTAAAATTGGCAATCATGTTTGGGGTTCCTGGTGCTTATTTATTAATGCTGGTGTTGAAATTGGTGATTATGTTATTCTTAAGCCAAATTCAGTAGTATCAAAAAATATCCCCCCTAATTCAATATTTTCCAGTAATCCGGATAGGATAATCCCAAATATTTTTCATACTCCAAAATCCAATAATGAAATGAAACAAATTATTCAGCAAATCCTTCAGAGTTTTGTTGAATATTTAAATTATAATGAAATCAATGCAAATGTTAAAAATGGTTTTGTAGTATGCGTGATTGCTAATAAACATTATAAAATAATTATCCAGGAAGAAGAAGATATAAAATTATCTTCGCAGGACATCAATATTTTAATTACATTTTTAAAATTTAACAAACTTTCGGATAAAATTGGGGTTAATGATATGATCTTATCATTAGAAGAAAAAACTAGATATGGATCAAATCTGTTGGGGGAGGAATTAATTAAGTTCTTTTCAAGATACGGTATAAGATTTAAAAGAAATTAATTAGAAATTAAAAAATTTCATATTGAATTTATAAATATTTATTTATCATCAATTCTTTATATCTTAAAATTATAAGGCTATTGATGTTGATTTTAAAGACTCTATTAATACATAATAAAAAAATTTATCTATAAATTTTTGAACTTCAAAACAACATAGGAACTTCTCTGTCAGGTTCTATGGATAATAAAAAAATAGAAATATTAGATTCTACCCAAAATATGGACGAAGTTAAATGGAAAGACTTCGTGATTAACCATCCTAATGGTAATATATTCCAATCTCCTGAATTCTATGAGGTTTATAAGAGGAGCAAATTATGTGAACCTCTAATTTTCAGGGCATTGAAAGATGGTGAGATTGTAGGACTGTTATTGGTGAATATTAGAAAAGAATTTGATAAAATATTATTAGGAAATTTGACTTCTAGAGCTATTGTATTCGGGGGACCTTTAATTAAAAACAACGATATAGATGTTTTGGATAGAATATTGAATTGTTTTGAAAATTTTGTAAAGGATAGGGTTATTTATTGCCAGTTTCGAAATTTATTTAGTTTTTACGATCAGAAAGATATTTTTACAAATAGTGGATTCAGTTATATTGATCATTTAGATATTCTTGTGGACTTATCAAAATCAGAAAATGAACTATGGCAAAATATAAATTCAAAAGCAAAAAATAGAATTAGAGGGGCAATTAAAAAAGGAACTAAATTTGTCGTTGAAGAATCGGTTGACGCTTTAGAGAAATGTTATACGATCCTAAAAGAAGTATATACTCGCATAAAACTGCCGTTACCGGATTTTAATTATTTCTTAAACCTTCATAATGTGCTAGTTCAAGGGAAATCAAAACTTTTAATATTTACAGCTCAAAATGAAGGGGAAATTATAGGATGTCTGCTGTCCATCGGATTTAATGAAACGATATACGGACTTTACAATGGAGCCTATACTAGATTTTATGATAAATCACCAAATGATTTGATACCATGGGAAATCTTTTTATGGGCAAAATATAACGGCTATAAAAAGTTCGATTGGCTTGGAGCAGGCAAACCAAATGTACCCTATGGTGTAAGAGATTATAAAATGAAATTCGGTGGTGAGTTAATCAATTTCGGAAGATTTGAAAAAATAAATAAGCCATTCTTCTACAAAATTGGTAAGTTAGGATTAAAATTATATCCCAGGATCAAGGGCCAATGAGATTATATTTAATTCCACGCCTTAATTATAATTTTTCATTTCGTGATTTACTAATTTCTTTTATAGGAATATTTAAGTCTAATTTAGATTTCCAAAAAATATCAGCACTATTCAATACCGATAATATTTATTTCACAAACCACGCGAGAACTGGGTTAAGATTATTACTCAATTCTTTTGAGCTGCCTCCTAATGCACGAATCGGTGTACAGATTTTAAATTGTCATACAGTTTTCAATGCGATTATTAAAGCCGGTTTCAAACCAGTATTCATCGATATTAATGACAGTTTAACAATTTCACTTGAGGATTTAAAGAAAAAATCAGATCAGATAGATGCATTAATTGTGACAAATATTTTTGGTATTCCTTCCGAAATTGAAAAAATTAAGGACATCATAAAAGATAAACTCTTAATTGAAGATTGTGCTCATTCTTTTCTTTCCAGTAGAAATGGAGAATTGACAGGTACTTCCAGCGATGCTGCAATATTTTCATTCGGAAAAGCAAAATTTCCTTCCATTGGCAGCGGAGGTTTCGTAATAATTAATAATGAGACTATAATTCCGAAATTCATGGAATATTTTTCAAAGTTGGAAGAAAATAATTTTTTATTCGAAATTAAAAATGTAATACGATCTTTCGGATTAAAAATACTTCATAACAGATTTATTTACAGGTTTTTTACCTTTCCATTCGTAAAAAAATTGGGTAATAAATTTGAATTAACTTTGAATTATGATTCTGTAGAAAAAAAGGTATTGAAAAGTAATCTATCGGTATTTTTATATAAAATTAATAGTTATGAATCTTATAAAGTGAAGCAGGTTCAAAATGCAGTGCTTCTAAAGAAATATTTAAAGCAATATGATTATTTGGATACAATCGAATTAGATGATAAGTTAAAACCTAATTATATAATGCTGCCTGTAATTACAAATAATAAGGATAAATTAATTAGTTCCTTTTATAAAATGGGAATTGAAATAGGACCTCACTTCTATAAAAGCCTTGAGTGGGCAAAAGAATTAGGTTATAAAAAGAATGATTGCAAAAATGCCGAAAGATTAATTTATAAATTAGTAATTTTCCCTACTTATAAATTATTCAATATTAATAATAAATAATTATAGAATTTAACAAGAGAATAAATAATGCGAATTCTTATTTATATTGGTCACCCTGCTCAATATCATTTTTTTAAGTATATCATAAAGGGGCTTAATTCTCTAAATGAAGAAGTTCAAGTTTTAATAAAATCTAAGGATGTATTAGAGGATTTGATAAAACACGATCAGATAGAATATATTAATATTTTACCGGAAGGAAGAAAATCTTCAACTCTAGGTATTGTCTTTGGTGTAATTAAAAGAGATTTCCGTTTATTTAAGATTGTGAAGAAGCACAAACCAGATGTAATGATAGGTAGTGATCCGTCACTTTCTCATGTAGGTAAATTACTTGGTATTCCTAATTTAATAGTTGCCGAAGATGATGCTCATGTCATTCCCAAATTAGCCCGTATTACTTATCCGTTTACCAATTGGATTGTTGTACCCAATAGCTGTGATTGCGGGAAATGGAATTCTAAGAAAATACCATATTCAGGTTTTATGAAGTTAGCATATCTTCATCCAAACTTTTTTACAAAACCAAAGCGGGCAGTAGGTGATTATTCTTTCTTAATAAGATTAACTAAACTTGAAGCCCATCATGATTTTGGGAAAAAAGGAATCACAAGAGAAATTTTATTACAGATTGTGAATAAACTTTTAAAATTTGGGACAGTAAAAATAATAAGCGAAGGTGATATTGATGAACATTTTCAGAAATACATGTTAAAAATTAATCCCAATGAAATTCATAATTACTTAGCTCAATCAACTTTGTTTATTTCGGATAGCCAGAGTATGAGTATGGAAGCAGCAATGCTAGGAATACCATCAATACGATTTAGCAGTTTTGCTGGTGAAATTAGTGTTCTTGAAGAGTTAGAAAAAAAGTACGAATTGACTTATGGAATTAAACCAGAAGAACCAGAAAAGTTATTTAACAAGTTAGATGAATTACTGAATATTACTAATCTTAATGATGTTTTTGAATCAAGAAGACAAAGAATGTTGCAGGACAAAATTGATGTAACAGCTTTTTTTGTCTGGCTGATAGCGAATTATCCAAAGAGTATTGAAGAAATTAAATCTAATCCAAATTTACAGTATCAATTCAAATGAAGTTAATCTCAATCGTTGGTGCAAGACCACAATTTATAAAGCTGGCACCCCTCTGCCAGGAGTTGATAAAACAGAATGTGGATATGGGATCAAAGTCTAAAATGACAATGGAGCATATTATTATTCATACCGGTCAGCACTTTGATGAAGAGATGTCTGACCTTTTCTTTAAGCAATTAGAAATACCTGAACCGCAGTACAATCTTAGAATAAATGGCGGAAATCAAGGTGATCAAACCGGAAGAATGCTGATGGCACTTGAAGAGGTATTATTAAAAGAGAATCCCGATCTGGTTATAGTTTTTGGTGATACGAACTCCACTTTAGCTGGTTCATTAACAACCGCAAAGCTGAAAATTAAGTGTGTTCATGTAGAATCTGGATTAAGAAGTTTTAACCGTTCAATGCCTGAGGAAATAAACAGGATAGTGGCAGATCATACTTCAGATTACTTATTTGCTCCGACTAGGACAGCAGTTGAGAATTTAAAAAATGAAGGACTAAGAAAAAAGACTTTTCTCACTGGCGATATAATGGTTGATTCTTTGGCAGTTAATATTGAGAAAGCTAAACAATATTCAAGTATAATTGAAGAATTAAAAATTGAAACAGGTAAATACTTCTTATTAACATTACACAGACCTTATACCGTTGATGATCCTAAAAATCTAAAATTAATATTACAAAAAATTGCATCTTTAAAGGAAATATTTGTCCTTCCGGTTCATCCACGAACCAAACAAGTGATTGCGAAGAATAGTATTAGAGTTTCAGATAATGTTTTACTTACTAACCCTGTTGGTTATTTTGATTTTATTAATCTTGAGATAAATGCAACGAAAATTTTAACGGATTCTGGTGGGGTTCAAAAGGAAGCATATATCTTAAAGAAACCATGTATAACGATTAGACCAGAAACTGAATGGATAGAAACAGTTGAAGATGGATGGAATATTTTAATTCAGCCAAAAGATAAAGATTTCTGTGAAAGAATTAAAAATTTTAGTCCTAATAATGAACAAAGAAATGTTTTCGGAAGTGATGTTGCTGTGAAAATGGTAAATAAGATAAAAGAAATTTTAATTGAAGGGTATTAATTTTGAGAGATTTTACTTTACAAACTTTTCGCTTACTTATAAAAACACTCATAAACCGGGGCTATACCTTCATAACGTTCAGTGAATACTTAGAAAAACAAAAGGAGGTCCTGCATTCCACAACAACGAGCGGACCAATTCAAATCAACATTCATAATAATTTTTATCCTGCAATTTGCATTTTAAGGCACGATGTTGACAAGCTTCCAGGGAATTCATTGACCATAGCGAAAATTGGCAATGAGTTGGGGATACACCAGACATTCTATTTCAGAATCGTACCTGAGAGTTTTGATGAATGTGTTATAAAACAGATATTGGAATTAGGACATGAGGTTGGGTATCATTACGAAGATGTAGATTTGGTTTATCGTAAGAATCATGAATTGGATAAAGAAAAGCTAATAGAGTTAGCATATAAGAGTTTTTGTAAAAATTTGGAATTATTTAGTAAGAGGTTTGATGTTAAAACGATTTATATGCATGGCAGTCCAACTGCGAAATATGATAATAAAATTATTTGGGAAAAGTATAAGTACAAAGAGCTAGGAATTATGGGTGATGCATATTTTGATATAAACTGGAATGAGTTTGGTTATCTTACCGATACAGGAAGAAAATGGGATGCCGGTCACGCAAATATAAGAGACAAAGTAAGATCAAGCTATAAATTTAATTTTAAATCAACATATGATTTAATTGATAACATAGATAAATTACCCGATAAGATTATGATCTCAATTCATCCACAGCGCTGGTCAGACAAATCTCTAACTTGGTTAAATGAGCTGATTGGACAAAATATGAAGAATATTATTAAAAAATATATATACTATAAATTGAATAAGTAATCAATAATGAATATAAATGGGGAACTACATTTGATACGAGGACATATGGTGTATTGACAATGGCGCTGCTGCTTTTTGTATTCATGTTTATTGCACAGTCACCGGTTTTAACGAATATGACACAGTTCAACCTGCCTCCCAAAGTCTTTCATTTATGGGGGTATAATAAATAGATACAATGAGATGGCTTTAGCAAAATATTCTCTTCATTCGCACCAGATCATAAGTCTACAATCTGAAGAAATAAATCACTTTGTTTACTTTAATTGCCTAAAAATTTCCTCCACAAATCTTAATTGATTACAATTACGACTAAACTTTGAATAATGAGACATTATAATCTTACTATTTGTGTCAGAATTTAAGAATTATTAATTGGTCCAATTATTGACAAAAATATTTGAATTCTTATTGGATTTTAGCTTATAATTATCAATTTTATAAATAAGAAACATATATTTTTTTATGAATTGTAGAATAATATTTTAACAATGTTTCAAGTTGATAGACCCAAAGAGAATAATCAAATATTGATCTTAAAAGGAAATTTGATAAGATGACCGTAATGATTTACTGAATTTAAAATAGTTATAATTTATTAGTGACCTGTAAGTCACCAGGCGAAGCAGTATCTGTTTATAAAATTAATATTAAAATTATTGTTGTACAAAATTAAACAGGGTTATATTTATGGCAATTTTTTTTTATTTAGATTTATTGTAAAATAATAATTTAGAAGAATATTTTATGAACACAAAAATTTTGCTAATCATTTTCTTATTAGCCGGTTTACCCACGCTTCTTTACTCTCAAAATGATATTCAGATTGGCAGCCCTTATGGTAATACAAATTATCGACAACAGGGTGGACTTTTTGATTATTCCGATCCATCCGCTGTAAATATTAAAGTACAATTATGGGGATATGTTAAGTATCCGGGATATTATATTGTCCCTGCTGGAAGTAGTATTAATGAACTTATCTCATTTGCAGGCGGACCGACAGAGGATGCCATGCTTGAAGATATTAGAGTTACAAAGATTAAGCAGGGAACTAAAACCGTAATACTGAAATATAACTACAATGATTTGATGTGGACTGATAATTTAGATACAGAAATTAATTATGTACCAATTGAGGCGGGTGATGTTATTGTGGTACCGGGTGAGCCGCGGTATTTCGGCAGGGAAAATTTTCAGTTCTTTTTTTCTATTTTTTCATCGCTGGCTACACTTGCGATTCTGATATACAGTGTTACGAATTAAGTAGTTAGGTTTGTTATACAGCCTTAGTCATTTCGATCCCTACGCCTTAGGCGGATTATCAGGAGAGAAATCTAGTTCTTTATTTTATTTATGTATTGTTTGTTAATTTTAAAACAAAAACCGGACTCAACCCCTGCACTTTCTCATGGTAAGAGAAGGGGAATCAAAGAGAATGAGTTGGAAAGATAAAAAACGGGAAATTGTGATGGACAATTTAAATTTTGATATAGAAAAATATTTACATGCTGGCACCACATCAGTCAAGGATTATATTCAATTGATTAGAAATAATCTTAAACCTTTAATATTAATTTCTTTATTAATTATTATACTAGCTGCAGCGTATGCATTTTTATCAAAGGATATTTATAAATCAACAGTTACGATTAGAATAACACAACAGAATGAAAATGTTCTTGAAACTTCGACTGGATTGACCCAGACAGATTATTTGAGTAGGGTTATTGCAAATGAAATTAAAGTAATTGAGAATTATAACACAAGAGAGAAGATTGCTCATGCTCTTATTGACAGTTTTGAAACTAGTAAAAAGAAATATCTTTTCTATTTAATAAAATCTGAAAAAGATAAAGGGATTAATGGTCATAAGTCAGTAAAAGATTTAGTATCTCTGTTAAAAAATGTGATAACGACCGAAGAAACTCCTGGGACAGATGTGATCGAAATTTCCGCTGAATCCAATTCACCTTATGAGGCAGCATTAATTGCAAATACTTCTGCACTTGAATACCAAAAAATAAATTTAGCTATTAACAGAAATAAATTTACAAGTATTAGAAAATTTTTAGAAAAACAAACTCAGGAGAAATCAGCAGAATTACGAAGTGCTGAAGATAGTTTGATGAGGTTTCAGGAGAAGGGTGGTATTGTTTCATTGGATATTCAATCAACTGGAATGATTGATCAATTATCACAATTGGATGCTCAAAAAGAAGCAACTAAAATCGAACTAGCTACTTCTAGTGCAGTGCTAAAACAGTATAAATTTTTCTTAAATAAACAGGATCCTCAGCTAGTCGGCTATCTTGAAAACCAGACTTCTCAGGCCTATATAAACGCATTACAAAAGCAACTGGCGGAGCTTCAGGTAAACAGGGATTTGGCTTTATCAATTAAAAGCCCCAATGTAGATGTTTCTGCGAAAGTTAAAGACTATGATCAGAGAATAGATGAATTAAAACAAAAATTAAGTGCCACGATAAGCAATATAAAAGCAGACGCTTTTTCTGGTAATCCCGATCAGGTAAGAGATCTTGCTCAGAAGATGATTGAGGAAGAAATTAAAAACAATACCCTTTCAGTAAGATTGGAACAATTAGAGGCTGTAACAAATAAATATGAAGGAAATCTGAGAAGACTTCCAAAAACTTCTACAGCCCTTTCCCAATATCAAAGAAAAAGAGAATCCCTGCAGCAGCTATTTTCGATAGTAGATGAAAAATACCAGGAAGCGATGATAAATGAACTATCGCAATCAGGTAATGCTTTTATTATTGGTAATGGAAGAATCCCCGATGAACCTGCAAAACCAAATAGATTATTGATTATGCTTTTTGGATTAATACTTGGACCAGTAATTGCCTTTGGTTATTTATTAATTAAGGATTACTTCGATGATACAGTTAAATCGCCCGATGATATCGAAAAAAATGATATTAGTTTTCTTTCCTGGGTTCCTCAATTAAGCAATAATGGCAATGGTTCTCCCGACAATCAGGAATTAGCAGCTTTATATGAATCTGATTCTCCCGTAAATGAATCATTCCGGGCTATTAAAGCGCGCATTCAATATTCCAAGACAGATTCTGAAATACCTAAATTAATTTTAGTCACTTCACCTGCAGAGCGTGAAGGTAAAACTTTTGTATCAATTAATTTAGCAGGAAGTTTTGCTCAATCAAATAAAAGAACTTTAATTATAGATTGTGATTTAAGAAGACCTAAAATCCACACAATAATGGGAATAGATAAAAAACCAGGACTTATAGATTATCTATTTCGTAAAGTAAAATTAGATGAAATAATCAGAAAAACTAAAATAAATAATCTAAGTTATATTACATCGGGTTCAATTTCCTCTAATCCGGCT
Organism: uncultured Ignavibacteriaceae bacterium; assembly: GCA_963809415.1. GTDB lineage: Bacteria > Bacteroidota > Ignavibacteria > Ignavibacteriales > Ignavibacteriaceae > IGN3. The sequence goes on from CAWEJJ010000003.1 coordinate 31,252, forward strand.
GAAATACTAGAATCAAAATTGATGAAGAATTTTCTTCAGGAAATAAAAGATTTTTTTGATGTAATTATTATTGATTCAGCTCCAATTATTGCTGTGATCGATGCTGAAATATTATCAAAGCTCGTTGATGGAACGATTCTGGTTATATCTGCGGATAAAACTGAAAACAGATTAATGACAGATGCCGTAAAGAGAATTAAGAGCAATAAAGTACCATTCCTTGGCACTGTACTTAATAATTTTAGATATAAGAATGGCTATGGTTATTATTATAAATATTATTATAATTATTCATCAAACGGGAAAGTGCGTTAAAAGATAAATGTCAAATCATAAAAGAAGGATGTATTCTTATCAAATGGCCATATCACAAAGATTAGGGTCCAGTTTATTTGATTTGCTTATTCGGTATTTTTGAAAAATAGAGATAAGTTAATATTAAAAAATAGTTATTTAATTATATCAATATCAAAATTTTAAATTATCTAAATACTTTTTATAAGACAACAATAAGGAGAATACCTTCTTTAAGAAAATCCTCTTATTTGAAAAATATTTCTGTTGTAATGGGAGGTACCTTAATTGCTCAGGTAATTAATATTGCAATAGCACCCCTAATTACGCGAATTTATTCGCCAGGTTTGTTTGGGGAGTATGCTGTTTTTTTAGCAGTAACAAATTTAATCGTTTTAATTTCTACACTGAAGTACGATATTGCAATATTTTTACCTTCTGAAGAAGAAAAAGCGATTAATATTCTATCATTATCATTATTCTTTGTCGTAAGTATATCCTTTTTTGTTTTTATCATCATTTTAGGTATTAATTTAATTGCATCTAGTAATAATATTTTTTTAAAAAAGTATTACTGGATTAATTTAATTCCAGCATTAGTTCTAGTTCAGGGAATTTATCCTTGTTTAAGGAATTGGATAAGTAGGCAAGGAAAATATAGAATTATTTCCATAGGATTAATCACACGTATGTTTATGACTAATGCTAGTTTTATGATCTTTGGGTACTTTAATCTCATGAGAAGCGGCCTTATAATTGGCACTATAATTGGCCAATTATTGGAAATTATATTTTTAGTTATTTTTATTTTACTTTCAAACAAAAGCTTATTTAAGTTTATTAGTTACAATCAAGTTAAAGCAATGTTCTATAGATATAAAGATTTCCCGAAATATTCACTTCCTGCTGAAATGCTTAATAGTCTTACTGTTCAAAGCCCTGTTTTACTTCTATCCTCATTTTTTAATCCATTTATTGTTGGCAATTATTCAATCGTCCAAAGAGTCTTAGGAATGCCTCTTAAGCTAGTTTCAAGTTCTACTCTTGAGGTATTTAAGAAAAAAGCTTCAAATGAAAGAAATAAATATGGAAGTTTTGATAATATTTATCTAAAAACTTTTTTTATGCTTTTAGCAATAGGTATAATTCCGGCTATTCTTTTTTGGTTGTTTTTGCCAGATTTATTTCCAATAATTTTTGGTCCGAAATGGGTAGATGCTGGGTTATATGCCCGATATTTATCAATAATGTTTTTATTCCAATTCGCGATTAGTCCATTAGGCTATTCTTTATATATAGCAGAAAAACAAAACTATGAACTCTACTGGCAGATTCTGCTGTTAATTTTAACTTCGTTAGGATTATTTATAGGCATACATTTTCTCAGACCCGATTTATCTATTTTACTATTTTCAATTTGTTACTCCGCGATGTATATTTTATATTTTTACTGGGGTTGGAAATCTGCAAAAGGAAATTATAAATAAAATGCTACCATTAAATTATGATCAGATCATAAAAAAAATGAGATGGGAAAACTTAATAATTTTATTATCCATTTTATTTATAAGTTCAGCGTCCAACATCATAGCAATTAATTATATAACTCTCATTTTTGTGTTCTTATATGTCTTAATGTTATTTATTAAAAGAGGATTATCATTACAACCTACTATTTTTTTGCTAGTGATAATATATTTAATATCTCTTGCCATTTATTATATTACTTTTGGGTGGCTGGATATTCTGTTTTCCATCAGAATGATTTTAATATTCATTCTTGGTTATCTCGCCATAAGATTATTGCAAGAATCTTTTTTCACATTATTTGAGACGGTCATTTATATATCAGCAATAGTCAGTTTATTATTTTTTTCATTACAACTTATTTTCTATAAAGAATTATATAATATCTTTAAGCTATTTCAGCATATTATCCCTTCCGCTAGCGACGATTATGTAAGTATTATATTTTTTTCAATTAATAAAAATGCACAAACAAGAAATTCAGGATTTGCTTGGGAGCCAAAAGGGTTTGGAAATTTTTTAATTATTGCAATTGTAATAAATCTTGTCCAGAATAGGTTTAGAATCAATAAGAAATTATTGGTTTTTATTGCCGCAACTTTAACAACGTTTTCTACAGTGGCTTATATCAATTTATTTGTTTTAATCCCTATTTTTTACATAATAAATATGAACAAAAAATATTTTTTATTATTTGTCCCTGTTTTTTTGATAATTATAATATTTGCATTTCAATTACCTTTTATGCAAAATAAAATGGAGCGCGAATGGAATAATAGGTTTGAATATAAGAAATCGTTATCTGCTAGTCATTCTTCTGGAGCAGTATCGCTTGGAAGAATGCCGGGAATGATGGTAGATATAAAGGATTTTCTGAAACACCCGATTTTGGGATATGGTATGCAAAGAAGTGAGAGGACTCAAAGTTTATATACTCACCTAGTAAGAGTAAATGGACTTTCTGATTGGCTGGCATCATTCGGGATAGTTGGGTTCACATTTTTAATATTATCGCATTATTTTGGTTTAAGAAAATATTTAATCAACAATCAAATGCATGGTCAGATAATACTAGTGTTAGTTATATTAGTTATATATTTTGGAACTAACGTTAAAATTCACTCTTTTTGGATAATGCTTCAGTTTTTATTTGTAATTAATTATTTAAGAGAAAAGAAAATTCATCAGCGCGAAAAAATTTCATCATTGCATATTGTAACATAACTATTTGAATTAAAGTTAATTTTAGATCATATTTTAGTAATTTTTATATATTTCATTTTTATAATCTTGAAATATTTAATTATGAATACTCATAAATTAGAATAATATGGAAGATGAATAGAATATTAATACTTGCTCTTACAGATCTTTCAAAAGATCCCCGCCCAAAACGTCAAATACGTTTGTTAAAAGGGCTTTACGATTTAACTACTATAGGAACAGCTCCGTTAGGTGAAGAAAATCAATTTTTTGAACTGCAAAAACCTCCATTTTTAATAAATCTATTGCGGGTAATTTTGCTTTTAAAACTTAAATTTTATGAAAAATATTATTGGGATAAGTATAAATATTCTCTCATTGAAAAACTTAAGGGACATGATTTTGATTTGATCATTGCACATGAAATTAGACTATTACCTTTAGCATTAAAGATCTCCGGGAAAGCCAAAATAATATTAGATGCTCATGAATATTCACCTGAAAATTTTGCAAATAATTTGATTTGGCGTTTTTTTATACAGGACTATTATAAATACCTTTGTAATAAATATATTAGAAAAGCCGTCATAGTGACAACAGTATCAAAGGGTATTGCGCAACTTTATGCTAAAAATTTTAATGTTTCTGTGGCTGTCATTACCAGCGCAGCAGAATACACTGAATTAAAACCAAATAAAATAGACCCGCATCATATAAAAATAATTCACCACGGTGCGTGTAGTTCATCACGTAAATCGGAACTTATGATCGAAGCGGCCAAAAATTTGAATTCTGAGTTTCATTTATATTTAATGTTTGTAGTAAATAAAAACAGTTATGTTCATTATAAAAAATTAAAATTTTTAGCTCGAAAACTTAGAAACGTGCATTTTATAAAACCGGTTAAAAATTCTGAATTAATTAAATATTGCAATCAATTTGATATAAGTGCCGTATTTTTTCCACCTGTTAATACTAATTTGCAATTCGCTTTGCCTAATAAATTTTTTGAATCAATACAATCGCGTTTAATGCTTTTAGTGGGACCCAGTATTGAAATGTCCAATTATGTTAGCAAATATAAGATAGGACAAACCACCAAAGATTTTAGTGCTCAATCATTTGCAAATAGTGTTAATCAATTAACAACCAACCAAATTATGCTATACAAAAATCAATGTGATAATTTTGCAAAAACACTTTCATCTATTTCAGAAAATCAAAAATTTTTACAAATTATTAAAAAAACACTTTTAGAACATGTGGATACTGATTAAACTAAAATTAGAGGTTTGCCATTGATGATAAAGTAATAATGAATAATCGAACATGGGGGAATGAAGTTTTATTAGCTAATAGCAATGTATATGTTAGTTAACTTGTTTAATCAAGTAAATACTGGGAAATAATTTATCAATCTTTAAATAAATATTTATGGTAACTATTATTGATTATGGTATGGGTAACCTTCGTTCGGTGCAAAAAGCTTTTGAAAGAGTAAAAGTACCTATAAAGATTTCTTCTGACATTAAAGAAATAATGAGCTCAAGAAAACTAGTACTGCCGGGAGTCGGTAATTTTGAGCAAGGCATATATAACCTAAAGGAAAAGGGATTATTTAAAACATTAAATGAAACCGTTTCAGAAAAGAAAATCCCTATTCTCGGTATCTGTCTCGGTATGCAACTTATGACAGATTTTAGTGAAGAAGGAGATGTTGAGGGTTTTGGATGGATAAAGGGCAAAACAAGAAAGTTTTCATTCGAAAGTAAAGAATTAAAAATTCCACATATGGGATGGAATAATATTACTTTTCGAAATAATGATCGCTTTTACTCTGGGATAAACCAAAATGACTTCTTCTATTTTGTTCATTCATATTATGTTTCTTGTGAGGATGATTTTGATACATTTTCTGAGACTAATTATGGTAATAACTTTGTTTCTTCTTTTAGAAAAGCACACATTTACGGATGTCAGTTTCATCCAGAGAAAAGTTATCAATCTGGATTAACAATACTAAAAAACTTTGTGAACGATATCCAATAATCGTTTATTGTCGGATGAAGTATGGGAAAAGTTTTTAATAATTGAAAAAATAACTGTTTTTTTTCATAATTATTGTATCTGAAAATTATATCTCATTACACGTTTAATTTTTAATATAAATAATAATCTCAAATTAAATGTTAAAAGTCTTTATACCCCCGAATAATATTCCAGAAAAGAAATACATAATCGATATCTTATTATCTGAATTCCTTGGGTTGGAATATTCAATTGAATATCATAGGTCATGTGAATATTTATTAACTTTTGAAGATCGTAAAATTATTTTTGATGATTCTTTTTGGGGGAAAAATGGATCTGAAGATTATTTAAAAATTAAAAATTTACCTCAAAAAATTGAATTTATCAAAAATGAATTTACTCAAAATAATAAATTACCAATTCTCTATGGCTCAAGCAAAATGCTCATTGAAAAGCAGACAATCGTTAGTGGGATAGATGTTTTTGCTTCGGCTTTTTTTATGCTTACGAGATGGGAAGAGTATGTTAATCAAATAAGAGACGGATTTGGTCGTTTTCCTGGTAAAGAATCAATTGCTTTTAAAAATAATTTTATAAATAGACCAATTGTCAATGAGTATGCTGAATTCATTTGGAATTTATTGAAATTTATAGGTTATGACCGGGGAAGGAAAGAAAGAAAATATAAAGTTATACCTACTGTCGATGTAGATTCTTTGTTTTACTATAATAATTTTTATACCAATGCTAAAAATTTAATTAGATTAGTAGTAAAAGGCCGGGTAAAAAAAACACACGAATTTTTAAAAGGATATTATAATGTTAAAATGAACTACCATTCTGACCCATATGATACCTATATGAAATTCATGGATAAATCAGAGCAGATTAATACTCTTGCTTATTTCTTTTTTCTTTCAGGTTCGAATAAGGTTTATGATAATGGAATTTCGCTCAAAGATAATAGAATAATGAATGTATTTAATACTATTAAAGAAAGAGGACATTTTATCGGTTTGCATCCTGGTTTTGATACCTATAATAATTTTGAGCTCTGGCAAAGGGCGAAACAAAATTTAGATAACGCTACAAAGTCTGAAAATAAATTTGGTAGACAGCATTATTTAAGATTTGACGTCCCAAGAACCTGGCAGATTTGGGAAGAGAATAAAATGGAATGGGACAGTACATTAGGATATGCAGACATTGTGGGATTTAGATGTGGAACTTGTTATGAATATAGTATTTATGATATTATTCAAAGAAAAAAAATAATATTAAAGGAATATCCACTTTTGATAATGGATGTAACTTTAAGGGATTATCAAGGATTAAATGTACAAGAAGCTGTAAAAGTAATCAGAGATATCAAAAAAGAAGTAAAAAAATTTAGTGGAAATTTTGTTTTTTTGTGGCACAATAAAAACTTTAATTTAATTGAGTGGAAAATGTTTGAAGAGGTATTTGAAGAACTTTGGCTCTAAAATTGATTTAAAACAAAAGTAATTTTTTTTAATCAGTATATTAAATTAAACTATAATAATTTAAAAAAAATAAGTAATTCAACAACCGTAGTCCTAAAAAGTCTTTTTATTATTATTTTTCACAATCAAATGACTAATTTAGGAAAAGAGTTTTTAATTGAAAGATATAACGAAGTAATAATATTTTATATTTGGCTATCAAAAATGTTTTTACCTAGAATCATACCTGTTCTTCTACTTAAAGAGAAAGGACTCGTCAAGTCAATAAAGTTTAAAGAGCCGAGATATATTGGGGATCCAATTAACGCAGTTAAGATTTTCAACGATCTTAAAGCGGATGAATTAATTTTTCTTGATATTACTGCTTCGAAGAAAGAACATACTATTTCAGTTGATTTAGTAAAGGATATTGGCGATGAAGCATTTATGCCATTTGCTGTTGGTGGGGGAATAAAGAATGTTTATCAGATAGAGCAATTACTAAAGGCCGGAGCAGAAAAGGTTATAATCAATACACAAGCAGTTCTAAATCCTAAATTTATTGAGAAAGCGGCTAATATTTTTGGAAGTCAAAGCATAGTAATTTGTATTGATGTTAAAAAATCTTTTTTAGGTAAGTACGAAGTTTGGATAAAAGATGGCAGCGAAAATACTAAATTCGATCCATTAGAAGTTGCAAAGAAAGCAGAAGATTTAGGTGTTGGAGAAATAATTATTAACTCAATTGATCTAGATGGTACAATGAACGGATATGATTTGAAACTAGTAAAAAATGTTGTAGATGAGATTGTCCTTCCTGTAGTAGCTTGTGGTGGAGCTGGAAATTTGGAACATCTAAAAAATGCTTACACACAAGGTAACGCACATGCTATGGCCGCTGGCAGTTTATTTGTATTTCATGGTCCGCGTCGAGCAGTCCTTATTAACTACCCTTCAAAAAATGAGATTAAAGAATTATTTAAAGGAATTTAATTTAAATGGCTGAAAAATTTCAATCAAATAAAATTTGTAAAAGGGGAATTTGGGATATAACTGTTCCAGGAATCACTTTTAATGAAAAAGGCATATCTAATTATGCTGAAATGTTTGACAAGCTTTGTAAAGCTTACCCCCGTGGGAATGTTGGAAAAAAGGATTGGGAAAATATTGTCAACAAAATTAAAACTGCTGGGAAAGGAAGAAAGTATGATTGTATAATTGGTGTTAGTGGTGGAACCGATAGCTCATACTTACTTCATTTAGTGAAAACTGAATATGGATTACGGCCATTAGCTGTAAATCTGGATAACGGTTGGAATTCGGATATTGCTGTAAAGAACATAAAAAAAATGACTACAGCTCTTGATATCGATCTTGAGACATATGTAATAGACTATGAAGAGATAAAGGATTTATTAAGATGTTATATGTATGCCTCACTTCCTTGGATTGATATTCCTACTGACCTCGCAATTAAAGCAGTGCTATTCAAACTTGCTCATCGCGAGAAAATCAAATTTATTTTACGTGCAAACGATTTTCGTTCAGAAGGTACACAACCAAGAGAATGGTCTTACGGAGATGGAAAACAATTATTATTTTTACATAAAAAATTTGGCAAAGTATCATTAAAAACATTTCCGAATTATACCTTTGCAAATTTACTTTATTACGCAATTGTTTTTAAAATTAAAAATTATTATCCCTATTACTACCTGGACTACCAGAAAAATGATGCAAAGCGGTTTTTAATAGAAAATTATAACTGGGAATATTATGGTGGTCATCATCACGAAAACCATTTTACAAAATTCGCTATCGCAAATTGGTTGCCAACTAAATTTAATATTGATAAGAGGATTATCACATTGTCTGCTCAAATACTTAGCGGTGAGATTTCACGAGATTATGCAATTGAGATGATATCGAAACCGCCTTACGATCCAGAACAAATGGTACTGGATTTAGATTTTGTTTTAAAAAAACTTGATTTTAATAAAACAGATTACGAAATTTTATTAAAGAATGATGCCAAATTCTTTTACGATTACCCTTCTTATTATCCATTTATGCAAAAATTTTCAAGATTGTCGAATTTCGTTATCAAAATGTTATATCCTTACAAACCGATGAGTGTTTTTCAGAAGGAGCTTCGGGATAGTGCATTATCCCCGCAAAAGAAATCTAACGTACATCAAGGGTAATACTATTATTGAGATTGCTCATGCTATTGATGGGTAAAGCCTTATTTATCTATTCGTATAACATAAGTAGGATATCTAATGGATTTCACATTAAAAACATATAACTATTTAATTTCTGTTTTTCAATCACGAAAATTTATATTTAATTCATTTAAATTTTTTATGGAAAATTCTAATAATGTGAATCTAATAATTCGCCACGATGTTGATCGACTTCCTTATAATGCTTTACAGATGGCTAAGCTAGAAAATTCTTTAAATATTAAAGGCACATATTATTTCCGCATCGTGCCTAAAAGTTACAATGAAGAGGTGATAAATTATATAATGAATATGGGACATGAAATTGGATATCATTATTAAGATATAACCATAGCTTATAAAAAATTTATAATAAAAAATAGAAAGTTAAAAATTAAGGAAAATACTTTGATTGATTTGGGTTATGAAAGTTTTTGTTTTAAACCTTGAGAGGATGAGGAAGGTTGCAGATATAAAAACAATTTGTGCTCACGGTTCTCCTCTATCGCCATTTAGTAATATGCTGCTCTGGAAGAATTATGATTACAGGAACCTAGGAATTATTGGAGAACCATACATAGATATAGACCGGAATGAATGGGGCTACTTTTCGGATACGGGAAGAAAATGGTCGGCTGATTATCCTAAAAAAAAGGATATTAAGTTTAAGAATACACAGGATGTTATAAATCATATGGATAACTTTCCCGATAAAATCATAATAACAATTCATCCCGAACGTTGGATGGATGATTTGTTTTTATGGTGCAAACAATTAGCATTTCAAAATGCAAAGAACATAGTAAAGAGATTTCTGGTGAGTAAAAGGTGATAAGCATTAAGCTCAAGACACGATAAATTAAAAAGTTCCAATAAATATTTTATAAGTGGCTGCTAAAACCGAATAAATATTAATTTATTTCAGTAATAGAAGCGAGTAATTGCTGTGAGATGGAAATCATTTTTAGATATTGTAGGTAATTAAAATTATATAATATTTGTTAATATAAAAATTAATACTTTACTATTTTTTTTGAAGAAAAAATGCTCTTCAGCACAAAAACAATTAACCCATAAAAATGTCATGTCATTTTTCTCTACCCTTTTACCCTATTTATTATCATGCTTTTACAGATGTATTACAATTTCTAGCAATCTGACTTTATAATTTATAATTTATTTTAGAGCTTAAATTATTTTATAATTATATAATCATCGGGAGTAGTCCCAAAAACATTAGTGAAATTTATTATCCCTGTTCTCCCATGTTGGTCATATCCTAATGCTTGCCATTGTCCAAACGTATACCAGCTGGTATTTATTCTCGCATGATTCGATGTTGTACTTAAATAATATTCATTATAATCTATGTCCACATAATGATTTGAGCCCTGTAAATCAATACCCTTATACCCAGTAGGTTTATAAATGACATTATTTCTAACATCAAGTGAATCAGAATTAGATACATAAATCGGGTAATTATTATTAATGCCTACTAAAGTATTTTCATATATTTTTGCATAAATAGGTAGAGTTGTGTTTGATTGATTCCCCAACTGTATAAGACTACTAAAATCGGTTCCCCTGTTTACAATGATATTATTGTGAATCTCCCAATACCCTTGAATACCTGGCAAGTATAAGCATGCTTGAGAATTAGCTGTGTCATTTTGCATTATAAAATTGTGATGGATTTTATTAATTCCTCCATTACCGAAACCATATAGGCTCTGAAAAATATCTTTGTGTGGTGCTGAATTTGAATTAGCATCAAGAAATGTATTATGAGCTATTTCAATATTTCCAGCTATACCGAAACTCATTCCATCAGTTTCAGCAGTTGTATTAACTTCGCCTGTTTGAACCGTATTATACATAAACCTGCCCTCATAACTATTATCATAAGCAACACCCACCGATGATGGATGCACTATGTTGCAATGGAGTATATCAATTCCAATACAATTAGAAATACCAATAACATAGGATATTGCATTTTGAAAAGTTAGAAAAGAGATCTCCGTATAATTTATTGAAGTCATATATAAAGCATAAGATTCACCAGTTGCATCAAATATTGCTTCGCCATTATGCCCAGCATCTTTCCCTTTTGTGATTATTATCTTTCTATCTGCTTTACCAGAAGACCTTGGAATGAGTGTATAGGTATAAGTCTTTGATACCGAACCACCAGAAGTATAAACGGTATCTCCTCCTGTTATTGAAGCCCAGGACAAACCCGCCACAGTAGTAGAAGCGTTTGTCCAATCATAGCCAGTACCATTACCCTTTGCATCTTTATCTACATACCAAATTTTATATGTAGGTTTACTTGTATTAATGAATTGTAATTTTGGATTTATAGATTTTCCTGCGGTTATTATTTGATTTAAATAATCCTGACTTAAATAACCAAGGGTTAAATTTTCTTGAAGATCATTTATACTATAACTGATAATGTTTGAATAGCGAAGAGATAATTTTGCTATTTCTTTTGCCCAGGTTATAAAATCAAGTCGATAGGGTTCAGAATAATTACATAATGGACATATTGGAGGAGTTTTACTCGGGGGTAATATAGAAACATTGATAGTTATGCCTGCCATTTTTGCTTTCGGAAGAAAAGTACTGAGATCAATCCAATCGTTTGTCTGTTCAATACTCCAGGAATAAGTATCAACATTTAATGCACTCAATTTTGCTATTAGAGAATCAACATCTACATGGGAAGGAGAATTTGTCTTTGCATTTGCAGTGCCAGGCAATGACAGAAGTACGGACAGGAGAGCGATTTTTACGAGACTAAGCCTAAGGTATTTTTGACAGCAGGTAATATTCAAATTATTTCTTATCATTTTCTTCTTTTATTAATATAAATATTTATTTAATAAGTATCATTTTTTTTGTTGAAACAAAAGTATCTGTTCCGCCTATGGCGGATAATTTATAAATATAAATACCGCTAGACAAATTTTCTGCATTAAATGTGACAGAGTAACTTCCCGCTTCTTTTTGTTCATCGACTAAGACGGCAACTTCATTGCCTAAAATGTCATAAACTTTTAATGTTACAAATTGCCTACTGCTTATTGCATACTGGATACTGGTAGTTGGATTAAATGGATTAGGATAATTTTGCTCCAGATTAAAGCTTTGCGGTGCGTTATTTACTGGTTCTACACCTGTGGTACTGTTAAAGGAAATATTATCAAAATTATAATCGAATAAACCTCCGCTGCCTGAATTACCTGATTTAATAATTAACTTATTTATTCCTTTGTAATCTAATGTTAAAATGTGCCAGTTATTATTATTTAAAAATTTGGTCGAATATATTTTGTTTGATCCATCCCAGCCTTCTATTATCAATGTATCAATTCCGGTTTCACTTACCTGGTAAGCTGCTAAGCTGATTAAATTGACCAGTTGATTATTTAATGTTGTAATAGTTATATGATCTATGGCAGGGTTCTGAAATGCATAATAGATTCCTACACTATTAACATCAAAATTATATCCGTAATTTGTAAATAAATTTTTATTGCTGGAGAAGGTAAAATTATCTATCGCAAAATTTGTACTTAAGGATTGGTCAGAATTCCAGCCCTGATTATCGAACGTAATTATACTTTGCGAATAAGCAGAATAGCCGAACAGCAAGAAGAGAATTATGGTCAAATAAAATGATATTTTCATCCACTCATATCCTATTAAATAATTAACTATTGAAAACAAATAGTGTACCGCATTGAATCATTGTTTTTAAGCTCTAATCAATATGAGACATATGTAAAAATCGTAGCACTGGTAATATTTACGTAAACTAAATTGAGAACAAATTATAAGAATATTTTTAATGAAGAAAATTGAAGCGAAAAAAGCGGATTTTACAATTCTGTCATTAATGTTGGGATTAATAATATATTAATATTTTAAAAATAACGAACCATTAATTATTCAATTGAATTAAGTTTTATTGCTTAATCCATAAACGAGAAACAAAGATTGAATCAAACACTAATCTTTTAATTATCGAGTTTTTAATATATATTTAATAGAAAAAGACTTGTATTGTTTTGCAACAGTATTATAATTCAAGATGACAAATGGTGAGGGAAATGCCTTTTATAGTAGAAAAACTAAACAATTTCTTATGGCACAACTCTGGATGAACAAGGATTTAAAATTAAAACAAAGGTTTGGCTATGGCTATTTATAAATCTTTAATAATATTTTAGAAATACTGTTTTATTATGGGTGGAAATGAAAAAATTGTTGAGGATACTGATAGTGCAAAAATAGAACCCCGGACTATAACATTAAAGCTTGATATAACGAATAATTTAAATAACCAAAACTATTTAATAAATTTTGTTATTACGACTATAATATATTTAGTCACTTTTTCTGTTTTCTTCTTACTTAAGAATAAATTATTCTCACCTGATGCCGACAATTTAAAACTCACAGCATTATACCTTATCTCAGTTATTAGCTCTTCGATACTCTCAAAAAAATTCCATTATATTAAACAATATGAATATAGGCTGACATTAGGCAAGCTGTTTCTTTCGCTGCTTATTAGTATAATAATATTGATTGTGCTTTTTCATATCGTTCAAATACAACATAAAATGCCAGTATACATTCTTGGTGCATTGTTTAGTGGATTCATCATCGAAACATTTTATTTTATAATATTAGGGACTAAAGAATTAAATAAAACAACATTTGTTAAGTATAAAAATCTATCGCTGAAATATTTTTTATTTGATTTTTTCATTTTAACATTTTTCTGTTCTGTTGAAATTGTTGCAAATCTGGTCCCTGGTAAAAATGTTGAAACAGAACTAATCCTGATTGCCGTGATTTATATAAGCTGGATAATATCAGCCGCCACAACTCATAGATTTTTACCTTTAGTGATTTCAGAGAGTAAATTAGATGCACTCGAATTGCAGATAAAATTTTATTTAAGAATTATTGTGCTGAGTGTTTTATCCATAATATTATTACAGTTAGAGTATTCAAGTTCTATTTATTTTATTAAAGCTTTGGCGGGATATTCATTAGTATCTTCATTGGCATCTATGTTTATATTCGCTCCAAAGGTTGAAAACAAAACAAATAATGCCACATCCAAATTTTTAAAAGTATATGATATTAAAGATCCTTTAATGTCGTACGATGGCAGGAGGCTTGGCGCTAAATACAGTTTTACCGGTACGGAGACGGATGAATCCATTGTTAAACAGAAAATTCAATTTGAATATCTGAAAGAATACGAAGATGTTTTTTCTATTCTTGACACAATGCTCGACCTAAAATCATTTGATACACGCAAAGCAATAATTATAAAATCAGATGAGGCAAATGATATTTCACTCCAACAACCTAATTCATATCAGCTATTCGTTAACCTGCATGTATTGAATGATCAATATAATCTAGATAATTATTTACGTAATATAAGAAATACTTTAGTTCTTGGTGGTGTATTTGTGGGAGCTTTACATCCGCATCTTTATAGATATAATAGATATATGCAAAAATATTCTTTTTGGGTAGGGAATACACTTTATTTTTTTGATCTTATCTGGAAGAGAGTTTTTCCCAAATTACCAATTACAAGAAAAATTTATTTTTCGTTCAGAAAAGAGAAAGACCAGGCAATCTCCCTGGCAGAAGGTTTGGGTAGATTGGTTTACACAGGTTATAAGATATTAGGTCTTGCTGTAGTTGACGATGTGGTATATTTTGCGGCGCTTAAAAACGAAGGATCAGCAAAACCAAATAAATTATTTTACAGTCCCATATTTAAAATGGAGAGAACTGGTAAAAGCGGAAAGACTATTTATGTCTATAAGTTAAGAACGATGTATCCTTACTCTGAGTTCATTCAGGATTTTGTTTTCAAACACAATAACCTGCAAGCTGGTGGAAAATTTAAGGATGATTTCAGAGTTCCTTTCTGGGGAAAACTTTTTCGGAATTTATTTATTGATGAAATACCAATGCTTGCAAACTGGATAAAAGGAGATTTAAAGTTGGTTGGTGTGCGTCCTATAAGCAATCATTATTTAAGTTTGTATTCAAAAGAGCATCAAGAAAGAAGGAAGAACTTTAAACCAGGTTTAGTTCCGCCATTTTATGCCGATCTACCAAAAACGATTGAAGAGATTGAATTATCTGAAAAAAGTTATCTTGATGCATATGAAAAAAATCCAATTAAGACTGATCTTAAGTATCTCATAAAAGCAGCTAATAATATTTTGCTTAAGAAGAAAAGAAGTGCCTAATTTGGAGATTAACCGGAATCCGGTGGCGGAAAAATTATTATTTTGTTGCAGGATTTCAAATCAAACTTAATTTTTTATACTCTTTCTTTTTATTGGAAATATTTTCAGTTGGTAATTCGAATTGATGGTTCGAATCTGTCTTATAAGTGTCATTCCGATAACACCGCCATTCGGAATCTAATGGTTCGTATCTAACGTAAAATTATAAACTGAAACAATCCGCCACAGCTGCACAGCATTACAAACTGAACATATATATACAACTAGCCCAAATAGTCTCCAGCTTATATTTGCTTGATCTCCTTTTGGTGCGTTAATTGGTAATCCAATGCAAGCTTCAGATTTATTACCTCTGTTTGCTGTTCTTTCCCGGTCATCTTGCGGTCTGATTGCGGTTTAAAGCCGCTCTGTTGTCGCTCAGTTGCCGCTCAAGAGCCGTTCTGTTGCCGCTCAGTTGTCGCTCCAGTGCCGCTCAGTTGTCGTTCAAGAGCCGCTTCAGTCATGTTTCTTGGAGTCTATCCCGGAATTGTCATTCCTAACTTGATTCGGAATCTTCTATGGAATCTCTTTGTTGGTATAGATCTGAACATATGTAAACTTCCCGAAGTTGTTTTCAATTCTGAACTTATTTTCTTTATCAGGATTCCCCAATTGAACTGCGATTCTTCTTCCGGAATAAGGAGTGATCCGGCATAATAATTTTCAATCTCCGGATCTATCTCAACAAGTTGAATAATTATGTATCCATCTTCTTCACTCCAGGTTGATTAGTTACAATCCGCGTATTGCAATTACAGTTGATTCAACAGATGATAGGGAGGGGAACAAGATCGTTCAGTAAAGATGAATCTATAAAAGTTACACGTAGTGCGAAAATATTTCCCTGATACTACTTATAGATTTAGTCAAAAAATTAGTTCATCTGATAAGATATTTTTATTCCGTTTATCATTTTTTCATACCACCGATTATGTTTTTGTGAAGAATAGAATAACGTTTTAACCATCCAGATCTGAATTTATCGTGTGCTGCAAATAACCTGTTGTTTTTTTATGATCCCAATCAATATTCTTAGGAGCATGATTATTTATCACATCAAGATAACCCTGATATTGATTAGAGAAGATATTTTCCCAGGTTTGAGTACTTGCATAATCAACGCAGTTGTCGGACATTCTTGAAAGCTCGGATGAATTATTAAGCAGTTTTATAATCTTTTTACTATAATCAAATGAATTTTTTGCTTTACAGATAATCCCGTTCTGATTGTCTTTGATAGAACTTGAGGCTCCGCCTTCATCTGAACAAACAGGGACAGTACCGCTTGCCATAGCTTCAAGGACTACATTCCCAAAAGTTTCTGTCGTTGACGGGAACACAAATAAAATGGAGAATTGAAGGCCATACAGATAACTCAGGTGATTATGATAAAAATAAACTATTATCGCTTCGAAGAGCCCAGGCTGTATTCAATTATTTTATCTCAAAAAACATAGATAAGAATAAATTTGAGATTGTTGGTTTGGGACCTGATTATCCGATAGCAAACAATACCACTCCTGAAGGCAGGGAAAGAAATAGAAGAGTAGAAATTATAAGATTGAATTAATGACTGTTAATAAAAATATAATTATTGAACCATTTAATAAGCAGAAAAAGTTTATACCTTTCAAATATGAGATATTTAAAAGTGCTTCAGCATAATACTTCTTTTATCAAATAATCGATAGTTCTTTAAATTCATTATTTTTATTTGGAATATTGTAAGATAAAAATTCAGAACGATCGGGAGAATCCAAATTTTCTACTTGTTTTGATTGATAAGGTGATATTTTTTTTATCTCGGTTCGTATTGTGTTTTCTCCAATACTAATAATATTTATTTTAAGTTTGTTTGAGTTACTGCTTTTTATCGAACCACCTGCGTTAAGAAATTTCACCCCTTTTTTCTCATATTTCTCTGTTATATGCAAATGACCGTGAAGTACCAAATCCACATTAAATTCTTTAAAGAGTGTGATTAATCTTTTCTTTTTTCGTAAACGCATTGTTTGTCTTTCAATATTCTGCCATAATCCAGCCGAAGAAAAACTTTTACTGCCTTCTAATTTATTAAAATGATGATGTATAAGGATAATTTTATATTTGACAAAATTACTATAATCGTTTAAAATTTTAGCTGTTTCATTAAACTGCTCTAAAGATACTTCACCATTAGAAGCAAAAGGATTTGATAGAGTTGAGTATTCAGCATTCGAATTTATTCCAACAAAAAGCACATCACCGATAATTTTTGCATAAGGATAAGAATTACTTTCACCTAAATAAATACAATCTTTAAATGTACTGGCAAAAATATCGTTGAAGGATTTAATTTTGTTATTGTAATCAGTTTTTCGGCATCTGTCAGGGAATGAAAATATATCTTCAGCTTTTTGTAATCCACCAAATATATCATGATTCCCAATAATCACCGATAATTTTTCTGAATTATGATACCCGAATTTAGAAAGCGATTTATAAAGTATATTTAAATTAACTTCGCTTGCATTATCTGTAAGATCGCCTGTAATTACAATATGGTCAACCTGGTGATCTTTACAATATCTTAATACATTTTTAATTTCCTTAAGATGTGAATCTCGATAAAATGTGTTAAGATGTAAATCTGATATATGTGCAATTATCATATTTTATTTTGTACTTAATTAGTTATTTCAATTAATATTTTAATCCTGATGATTAAACTTTTGTGAAGAATAGAACAACGTTTTAACCATCCAGATATTAATTTATCGTGTGCTGCAAATAGCCTGTTGTTTTTTTATGATGCCAATGAATATTCTTAGGAGCATGATTATTTATCACATCAAGATAACCCTGATATTGATTAGAGAAGATATTTTCCCAGGTTTGAGTACTTGCATAATTAACGCAATTGTCCGACATTCTTAAAAGCTCGGATGAATTATTAAGCAATTTTATAATCTTTTTACTATAATCAAATGAATTTTTTGCTTTACAGATAATCCCGTTCTGATTGTCTTTGATAGAACTTGAGGCTCCGCCTTCATCTGAACAAACAGGGACAGTACCGCTTGCCATAGCTTCCAGGACTACATTACCAAAAGTTTCTGTCGTTGACGGGAACACAAATAAATCGCTGGATGCATAAATTGTTGAAAGTTCTTCACTTGATTTGTAGCCAAGAAATAAGGCTTTGGGCATTAATTTCTCCAATTCTTTTCTTATCGGTCCATCACCGACTAAAACAAAGACTACATCATCGCGCAGACCTGTCAGATGGTCATAAATTTCAGCAAGTGTTCTTAAATCCTTTTCCCATACTAATCTTCCGACATATAGTAATACTTTTTTATCCTGAATTTTAAGTGAGCTTTTCCATTCGGGGGATTTATAGGATCTATTAAATAAATTTAAGTCAATTCCGTGCGGTAAATATTCTGTTGTTTTAAAACCATGTTTAATCAACTCATCCATAATATTTATAGATGGAACAAAAACACGATCACATTTATTGTAAAGTTTTCGTAAGTAGCTCCAGCCTATAAATTCAAATAGTTTCATTTTATAATACTTGGCATAACTGGGAAAGTGTGTATGATAAGTAGCTACAACAGGGATATTGTTTTTAACTCCGTATTTAACAGCGGCAAAACCAAGTGAACAAGGTGAGTTTATATGAATAATATCGGGGTTAAATTCTTTCATTATATGTTCAAAATTTTTATAACCCGGATATGCTAATTTGTATTCTTTATAAAATGGCACAGCAAAAGATGGGACCTCAAAAAATTTTGTAAGCTGTTTTTTTTCTTCAGGTATTTTTGAAGAGATGAAAATATTATCGATGTTATTTTTATCCAACCAAACTATAAGACGAAATAGTACACGAGTAACGCCATCTTGTCCCGGTTTCATAATGCCGTTAAAATAGGCAATCTTGATTTTACTTTTAATATTCTCCAATGATTACTTTCATATTTGCATTTTATCGAATGTAAACATATTTAACCAATATTATCTTAATGTTAAGCGATTGTTAAATGCAGGTTAATATTACATTTATAATGTCATCTTCTGCTTGGTTAGTTTACTCAAAAAAAGACAGAATCAAAAAGTCAAATTCTTAAAAAGGTTTGATGCAGGTCATATAATTCACTGATATTGAATATTCATTGATACCTTATACAATTAGCTAATACTAATTCGGTCGGCTAAAATTCAATTAATCATTGATTCTCAGCTGCTGCTATCCAGTTTTATTAAATTATTAACTCACGTTACGCAGATTACCAAACCTCCAGGTATTAATAAACCCAGTTTCGAGCATTGCTGTATTCGTTCGCTTAAGCAACTTGAGGTGTTCAGTTGACTAAACCTCCAACCGTCATTATGCGACACTTGCGTAATGTAACTTATTAATATCATTTAAGGTGTCCTATATTTTAGATATCCTTTATTGCGCTTACTTTATTTTTATCATCAACAAATACAATCTTCGGTTTAAAACTTTTCATTTCCTTTTCATCAAGCATTAGCATAGCAAGCAATTATAATTAAATCACCTTTGTGGACCAAGCGTGCAGCGGCACCATTCAGAGCTACTTCACCTTCTTTCCCAAATAGAACATAAGTAGAAAATCTTTCACCATTATTAATATTATAAATTTCTACTTTTTCAAATTCATTTAAGTTGGCGGCTTCAATTAATTTTTTATCTATTGTAATGCTTCCTTCATAATTCAAATCCGAACCTGTTACAACGGCTCTATGTATTTTTGATTTTAATAATGTTAATAACATATCATTTCTCCTTCTTTAAATTCATTACAGCCGAATAATAAATTCCCCTTAAAACTAAATCAGTATTAATTGTGTCAAATAATCCCATATCATTAAACATATAAGCAAAACCACCGGTTCCTATGATAAATGGTTTAGATCCATTAAAAGCTTCATGGGTAACTTTTGAAATTATTTCTTTAATTGCACCAACATGTCCAAAATACAATCCGGCTTGAATACTATCTTTAGTAGTTTTACCAATAACATTTTCAGGAAGTGCAATCTCAATAGCCGGAAGTTTCGCTGTCCGGCTCTCTAAAGCTTCCATTGATGTTCTTATGCCTGGTAAAATTGCACCGCCTAAATATTCTTTATCTTTTGATATAACATCAAAAGTTGTTGCAGTCCCGAAATCTATAACCACAATATTTTTATTGGGATAAAGTTGAATTGCTGCTATTGCATTAGCTATTCTGTCACTTCCAACTTCTTGCGGATTTAAGTACTTAATTTTTAATCCGGTTTTTACACCAGCCTGTAAAATGAATGGATCAGTTCCAAAATACTTTATACAACCATTGCGTACTGAATAAATAATATCCGGAACTACTGAGCACATTGCGATGTTTTCAATTGATTCAGGATCTATTTTATTTTCTCTTAATACTTCACGGAAAAATAATCCTATCTCATCAGACGATGATGTTATTCTGGATGATTTACGGAATTGTAATACGATTTTATCATCGTCAAAAACACCGCCAAAAATTTGTGAGTTACCAATATCTAAACAAAGAAACATTTTAAATCCCTTTTTTAATTAATTGTTCAATTGCTTTTGCAAGTTCAGTTGCATCAGGAACATTAGTTACTAAATCTGTTTTATTGAAAATATAAAAATTAGCCTGAGTATCGTTTATGTCTCTGTCATGCAAATTATTTAATATTACATAATTTGCGTTGGAATGTTCAAGAAGTTCCCGTGCTTGTTTTTTTGCATCCTCAAAGTATGCTTTCCCGGAAAATTTAAACGCAAACATTATCACATTTTTATTTGCGGAAATGGATTTAATACTATCAACAAGTTTTGAAGTAGGTTTTAAATTGATAGACAGATTATTTAAACCTGAATCCAGCTTTGTATTTTGAGATGCGAATATTGTTGAGTCTGTTGCTTTTATTTCATCAATAGTGTAATCACTTATTGCTGCGGCATGGATAATAAAATCAAAATGAGTATTTGCCAATAAAGATTCCATTTGTTCCTTAAGACTATTAAAATTTCCAAACTCAATATTAATGCTGTCTCCATTCGGCTTCATTGTATTTATTCCATGAAGATAGGTAACCTTATAATGGTTGTCTAAAAGATAATCTGCAATAGTTGAGGCAGTTTTACCAGTACTTATATTTGAGATAAATCTTACCCCATCAATATATTCCCGTGTAGCACCTGCTGTAATCAGCACTGACTTTTTATCAAACATTTCATCTTTCGATGATTTTAACGCCGAGATAATATGGTCATAAATCTTATCAGGATCCAAAAGCTTGCCTTCACCGTTATCACCGCAAGCTAAATAACCTTCCTCAGTCGGCAGTACATTTATTCCCCAATCCTTTAATGTTTTCATTGATTTTTGCGTAGCAGGATGTTTATACATAGCAGTATTCATTGCGGGAACAATCAAATATGGCTTGTCCCAGTTATAGGCAAGAAACAAAGATGTAACAAGATTATCGGCAATACCATTTGCAATTTTATTTATTGTGTTTGCACTTGCGGGTGAGAGTATGATTAAATCTGCCCATTTCATAAGATTAATATGGCTCATCATTTTTCCATCTTCAAAAGAATCAATCATAACCGGTTTACCTGTTAAGCCCTCCAATGTAGCTTTTCCTATAAACTGCAGCGCTGAATTGGTTACAACAGTTTGAACTTCAAATCCGTTTTGTACCAGCCTGGAAATCAAATATGCACTTTTATAAGCTGCTATTGAACCTGAAATATTAAATAATATTTTAGATTTTAACATTATCTATCAACCTCACGTTTCCAAGATAAACTGCGGCAAATCGCCGGTTATCAATTTGTTCAACATATTCCACTTTAAAACCACTTTGCTTAAGTAAAAGTTTTATTTTTTTTATTGGCAATCCTGAATCGAGTATTTTAGGAAATTCTACTGCTTTAATTTTGTCCCTATTAGATAATCTCATATTTCGTGAGCTTAATGCCAATCCCTCTGCTGTTCTAACAGTTGGATGAGCAATAATTTCTGTATCAATAAAAAATGCTCTGGTCATTCCTTCAATCAGCTTTAACTGCTGGTAATCTTTTTCACCAAAATATGCTTTGTCAGCTCTTACAATGTTTAAAAGCTTTAATACCACGGTTAAAACTCCATCAAAATGTCCCGGTCTATATTTACCGCAGAGAATTTTACTGAAACTATTTTCGATTACTTTATAATTGTAATTATCCGGGTACATTTCCTCATAAGTCGGGTTAAAAACAAAATCTACTTTTAACCTTTTAAGTTTATACAAATCTTCTTTAAATGTATTGGGATACTTTTTAAAATCTTCTTTATTATTAAACTGAGTTTTATTAACAAATATGCTTACAACCGTTATGTCGTTATCTTCTAATGATTTTTTTATAAGCGCTAAATGCCCTTCGTGCAAAGCACCCATTGTTGGAACTAATCCAACTGATTTATCAGCAAATAACTCAGAGTTACGAAGTTCTTTAAAATTTTTCAAATCTGATATTACTTTAGTCATTAAAAGCTCTCCTTTTCATCAGGAAATAATTTAGCTTTAACATCTGCATCATACTTAACAAGCCCATCTTTAATTAAATCAAATCCATTTAAGTATTTTCTCAGAAATTTTGGATGAAAATTTTTTGATAGTCCAAGTAAATCCTGCAATACAAGCACCTGACCGGAGGTATAAGGTCCGGCTCCAATCCCAATTGTTGGTATCCTGACTGCTTCAGTAATCTCTTTTCCCAAATCAGCAGGAACAAGTTCAATGACAATGGAAAAACATCCTGCGTCTTCAAGTGACTTCGCATCATCAATTAGCCGCTTAGCAGAAACATTATCTTTCCCTTGTATTAAAAATCCACCCAAAGAATTGACTGATTGCGGGGTTAATCCGATATGACCCATAACCGGGACACCGGAATCAATAATATGTTTAATTGTTTTAATGCTGGTACCTGCACCTTCAATCTTAACTGCATTAGCACCAAGCTTCATAAATTTATCAACTGTTTCTAAAGCGTAACGGTTTCCTTTTCTATGTGCAAGAAAAGGGAAGTCTGCAATTAGTAATTTATCTGTCAATCCTCTTTTAACAGCAGCTATATGATAAGCCATCATATCAACTTCTGCATTAACAGTGGTGCTAAATCCATGCATAACCATTGCGGCACTATCCCCGACTAAAACTGCATCAATTTCTGTTTCATCAATTATTAAAGCAGACCAATAATCATAACAGGTTACTAATGAAATTGGTTTGTTATTTCCCTTATTAATCCGGAATTCATTAATTGTTTTCAATTTATTTCTCCTTATCCAATTTTTCATAAGCATCCAGCAAAGATTTATATACCATTTTTAACGGATGGTTATTTAAACTTTTAAGATGTTTAGAAATAACTTTGGTGTCCTTTCTTTCAATCGGACCTGATAATGGATTATCCAGGCTTATTAAATTTTCAGCGGTTGCTTTTAAATATGGATATGCGGCTGTCTTTGGAATTTTATTGTTTCTGAGATAATCAAAAAAGAATTGCCATATTATTGTTGTAAAGTTTCCACTAAGTACGCAGTATGCGTGATAAAGAATTTTCTGATCCGATTCAATTTTATAATTAGGATTATTTAATTCAGGAAATAATTTCTTAAAACTATTTCTCCCTTTTTCTAATACAAAGGGTATTTTTTCATAAAAATCCAAATCATAAAGTTTATCTGTAAAAGTCATCAGGGGATGAGCGCTATCAGCAAGGTTTGTTGAAAGCATACCTGAACAATGTATCCAGACTTTGTTTCCGGATAATTTTTGTTGATTAGCAGAGATAAAATTTTCTATCTCATCATCTTTAATCAACACCAAAATTCTAATTGCCTGATTTCCAAAAGTTTCAAACAATTCTTCGGATTGCCGGGTCCAAATCTTATAGGAAATTTTCTTTAAAGAAAAGTAATGCTGGAAATGTCTTGAGAGTTTGCCGCTGCCGACAATAAGATATGAATACGGATTATTTATTGATGGTACCTGTCTCATTGATCAAGTCCACTATATTTTATTTAAGAAAAAAAGTAGTCTTCTTTAAAAGATAGACTCTAAACACACCTCAAAAATATTATTAAATAATCATAATTAACAACCTGAAATTTGTTCTCAGTCACACCGCTTGATAAATATAATTTAGCTATAAAAACCAATTCTCAGTCAATAATTCTTTTTATCTAATAATATGAACATTACCTGTCACTTCCTGGATTTTATAAACTTCTCCAGATGTTTTCGCTCAATTACCCAGAAGGTTCCCACCTTTTCGGCTTTCAATTTCCCGGCCTGGATATGAATGTTAATTGCCTGTTTTGTTAATCCAAGTTTCTTAGCGACTTCTTTTACGGAAAGTAAATTTTTCATCCCATTCCTCGTAAATGATTTTTAAATGTCAATTAGTTTTATGCAAATACTAATTACTTTAAACATAATAAAAATATTCCAATGTTTTTTGTTTTTAAACACATCTATGGAAAAAGAGAGAAGAAAGAAGAAAGAAGTATTTTTAGTTTAGGACAAATTTGATTTTACCCATATAATAAACAAAAATATCGATGAGATTATAATTTGTGCGTTCATAAATTGCAATAAAAATCAACCAATCCCTGCATTCCGCCTTTAGCTATGGGCTGCAAATGGGATGGTACATAAAATTATTTTACAGCAAATTCAAAACTGTTAATTATCCTTAATATTCATTATATGAATACTATTTTTGCTCCCGATCTGTAAAATAAATTCTATTCTTTCTTTTCTCTTCCAGGGGGTTCAATAATTTTAAGCATAACCCGCTTTTTCTCTTTAGCCCCGACTGCAATTAGTAAGGTTCTTAAAGCATTTATTGTGTTGCCATGTTTCCCGATAACTTTACCAACGTCTTTATCATCGACTTTAACGGTAAAATCAGTTGTATGATCATCTACGATAGACGATTCAATACTAACACTTTCAGGGCTATCAACAAGCTGTTTGACGATGTATTCAATAAATTCTTTCATTGTACCGCTTCTAAAATTTTAGAGAAAATTAACTACACCATTATAATAGAAATAATAATAAAGATAATCAACGGAGGGAGCAAATATTTAAATTTTAGATCATTGCTAATTGACACGGAACACGATCATTAAAAATTCCCCGGTGGTTTGATAATTGTTAAATTTAGAGGCAATAACTGTTACGTAGGAAAAATATCAGCAATCTCTGACCCCACCATAAACATTTTTTCTGAATATTAAACAAGTCGTATTTTTTTAATTGTTGCTCAATTGTAGAATTGGAAAAATTGGTATCTCACATTGGCGATATTCCAAAACATTGAAATGATTAATTTTATTTCATTAAGTCCCGGTTTAACTGATTATATTCATATTTAATTACAATATTTTTGCAGTAGTTTTGTACTGAAAAATTATAAATTTAATTTTCTAAAACTTATAATAGACTGTAATCCATATTTAAATTCAAAGGAGTCCATGTTGTTCAAGTATCAAAAATATTTTAATCATTTTGCAATGCTATTCTTTATATTCTCAGGCATCCTCATTTATCCGCAGATTGATTCAACGAGAATAAAAAGGTATGATAATGCTGCTGATAATATTATTCGCTCATCATTGACGGAAAACAGAGGATATGAATTTTTACGTGAACTTTGTGAAATTGGTCCACGTTTAAGCGGTTCTGAAAATTATGAGAAAGCAATTATTTGGGCAAAGAATAAACTGGAGAGCATCGGCTGCGATACAATTTGGTTACAGCCGGTAATGGTGCCGCATTGGGTAAGAGGCAATGTTGAAAAATCTGTTATTATTAAATCAGATCCGGTTGAAGAAAAAAATCTTAACATTGCAGCTCTTGGTGGAAGTATTGGAACTAACACCCAGGGAATTACAGCAAATGTAATTGAGGTTAATTCATTTGATGAACTCAAGAAAATACAAAATGAAGTAAAAGATAAAATTGTTTTTTTTAGCCGTCCCTTGGATATTGGATTAATTAATACTTTTGCAGGTTATGGTGGAGCAGTAGATCAAAGAGTTCATGGAGCAATTGAAGCTGCAAAGTACGGCGCCGTTGGTGTGATGATCAGATCAATTACAACGAAGCATGATAATGTACCTCATACCGGCGTTATGTATTATGTGGATTCCTTACCTAAGATTCCTGCCGTTGCTATTGGCTATCAGGATGCAGATTATTTACATAATGAACTAATTAGACATCCGGACCTCAAATTAAATATAAAATTAGATTGCCAGACACTACCGGATGTGAAATCTTCTAATCTTATTGCCGAAATAAAGGGAACTGAAAAACCAGACGAAATAATTGTTGTAGGTGGTCATTTTGATAGCTGGGATGTTGGCTGCGGTGCGCACGATGACGGAGCAGGTTGTGTTCAATCTATTGAAGTGCTCGATCTTCTGAAACGACTTGGTATCAAACCAAAAAGAACCATTCGCTGTGTGCTTTTTAACAACGAAGAAAATGGTTCACGAGGCGGAATTGAATATGGTAAATTTGCAGGGTCATCAAATGAAATACATATTGCCGCTATTGAATCGGATCGCGGTGGTTTTACCCCGGTTGGTTTTTCAGTGGAATCTGATTCAATGGTGCTCAATAAAATTAAAAATTTTCTTCCTGTATTAGAAAAATGCAACATTAGCTGGGTGAAAAAAGGCGGCAGTGGAGTGGATATATCAAATATAAAAAATATTAAAGCTAAAATTGGTTACGTTCCGGATTCGCAAAGATATATGGATGTCCATCATTCAGCCAATGATGTTTTTGAAGAAGTTCATCCGCGTGAACTGGAATTGGGTTCTGCAGCCATTGCAATATTGGCTTATCTGATTAGCGAAGAAGGACTTTAATAAATATTTATAACTGCTTATTTTATCTAAACTTCAGTCTGCATACCTCTGCTTTTCTAAGGTGATGCAGACTGACTAAATAAGTTTACATTAAATACACTATTGAATTATACTTAATGAATAATAATCCAAAAATTACTTTACCGGATACTTTGGTACCGTAGGAAATGTAAACGGATGTTCCTTAATATTTTCTAAAGCTACTTCAATCGCTTTATCAAGCTGGTTATCCTTTCCCGCCATAACGGAAGCAGGATCATTATCTACCAGAATATCAGGCTCAGCACCATGATTTTCAACTAACCATTTGCCTTCCTTACCATAAAAAGCATTGTTAGATTGATTGACTGATCCATTATCAATCGTTGTTTGTGCATTGATAATTCCTACCAATCCGCCCCATGATGGAACACCTACAACCGTGCCGAGTTTGTTCGCCTTAAAATCTTCAATAAAAGCTTCACCATCCGAGCCATTATATTCATTTGAGATAGCTACAAACTGCCCGGTAGAAGTACTTCCCGGATACCTGAACGGTACCATTCCCTGCAGAACATTATATGCTGTCATTTTTCTTTCAAGTTTATCAATCAGAAAATATTCTGTCCATCCACCGGAATTTCTTCTTACATCTATAATCATTCCTTCTTTATAC
Source organism: uncultured Ignavibacteriaceae bacterium (assembly GCA_963809415.1). Taxonomy (GTDB): domain Bacteria; phylum Bacteroidota; class Ignavibacteria; order Ignavibacteriales; family Ignavibacteriaceae; genus IGN3. The sequence goes on from CAWEJJ010000003.1 coordinate 58,957, forward strand.
CGGAATGCTCTCCAGAATTTATCAAACTCGCCAATACCACCGGAACCCATTGCATTAATGTGCATGTAGCCAACTTTGCCATCAGATTTTTTTAATGTATAATTAATCTTATCTGTCAGCCAGCTAAAATATCTTAACTGACTGTTATTTTTAATTGGTTTTACTTCATACGTCTTTGCACCACTTAGAGTCGGCTTATCATTAATCGTAACTGTTACAGATTGCCCGGGAATAATTTGTAAATATTTAAAGTAATCGTCAGGCACTTTAATTTCTGTTCCATTAATTGCAATCAGGTAATAACCTTCTTTCAAATCTATATCGGATCTGAAAAGCGGTGATTTCAAATCAAGATTGTATTCATTTGGTCCATAAATCTTTTCAAATTTATAGTAACCCGATTTTTTATCAGCTGTAAAATCAGCCCCTAACCAGCCCGTAAACACTTTTGTTTCGGGTGCTTTCATCGGTCCCATGTCACCGCCGCCAATATAAGTATGCGATACACTTATTTCACCAACCATTTGTGATAGCAGCCAGTTTAAATCTTCACGGGAAGTTAAGTAGGGAATAAGTGCTCTGAACTTTTCACCCATCGCTTTCCAATCGTGTCCATGGAAATTTACATCATAGAAAAAGTCACGGTACCATCGCCAGGTATCATTAAATATCTGGTTCCACTCAGCAAGGTTATTAACCGTATAGCTCATCTCATTAAGATTTAATTTACTGCCGGTATTTTTAGTTTTGAAGGCATCATTTACTGTGGTAACAAAATAATCAGATTCTTTCTGGATAATTATATTATTTCGGTCAGCAGATAGATCAAAATTTCTTATTTTATCTTCGAGCACAACATTAGATTTTGAATCCATATCAAATATGTTCAATTTCCATTTTGTTTCTGAACCCGGTTTAAAAATCTGTTCATATTCATCTTCTGTAAATTTATCAATCGAACACCAGAGAATTTTTCCGTTTCCTGCTTTAAGGAAGAAATAATTTCCCGGATCTATCGGAAGCGGATATGTTCTATTGGTAAGCCCTTCAATATCTATTCTAAACTGATCATCAGGTTTATTAACTTCTTTTATTACAGGATCTTCAAAAGGCGGAGTTCCATCATTTCTAAGCTGAACAACCATTACTTGCTGCGGTGTATCTTCTATGTGATTATCTTCATAAAAATCCATTTGAATGTCAAAATTCCTGCTTGATACATAGTATAAGTATTTACCATTTGCATCAAAAGATGGATAAAGATTGTCAAAAAAATCATCCGTTACTGCATATTTCTTTTTCTGTTCCAGGCTGTAAACATAGATAACGTTATTACGGTTAAAACTTGTAAAACTATAAGTTATCCACTTGCTGTCCGGTGACCAACTGTAATCACTTTCTTCCCAGTAGAACTCATCATTCTTTAACTGGTTTGATCTGTCAACTTCAACTAATTCTTTAGTATTTACATCAACATAAAAAATTGCAAACTCTTTATTACCAAAAAGTATTTTTTTCCCATCAGGTGACCATGAAAGGTGATACACGAATTTATCAAGACTCTTTGTTAACTGAGTCCATTCGCCTCCATCAACACTTTGTATATAAAGTTGATATTCACCGGACTTATCCGAAAAGAAAGCAATCCACTTTCCGTCAGGTGAAATTTGCGGGTACATTTCTCTTGTCCCGGGTGAGTTTGATAGATTTTTAGTAACTCCGTTATGAACAGGAATTGTAAAAACATCACCGCGGGCTTCAAGTACAGCAGTTTTCTCATCGTTGGAGATATTCATTGAATGAATATACTCTTTTGGATTTATTACTCTATCACGCAGTTCCCACCGATCAGATGGTATAATAACAGATATTTTCTTTGGTTGATCAGTCTTAGTATTGAAAACATTTATATAACCATCTTGAACATAAACAATTTGTTCACCGTCAGTCTCTGCCCACATTACATCAAAATCGGAATAATTAGTAAGTTCTTTAATTGATTTGGTAGTTAAATTTTGTATATAAAGATTTGATATTCCATTTGTTTGATCCGAAACAAAATACATATCATTACCAATCCACATCGGGTAGCTGTTTTTACCAACATAGTTAGAAATTGGTGTAAACTGGTTTTGTTTAAAATCATACATCCATATATCCTGGTATCTTCCGCCTTTATATCGCTTCCAATAATATTCTTCCATTCCTTTTCTGCAGTATAACATTTTGCTTCCATCGCTGTTAAAACTGCAAAGCTCGCCTCTGTCAATCGGTAATTGCTCAGGCGCAGAACCGTCTTTATTTACAAAGTAAAGATTTGGATCACGGGATATATAATTTTCCCAGGCAGATCTAAAAACAATTTTACTTCCATCAGGTGTCCATGCTATCGATTGCGACAGGCTCGGGGTGTAAGTTAAACGCACAGGTTCACCGCCTTCTGATGGCATTACATAAACTCCATAAGTGCCGTCATATCCGGCTGTAAAAGCAATAAATTTTCCATCGGGTGAAAATTTTGCAGAATATTCATTACCCGGAAAACTTGTTAACCTTGTTGCAGTACCGCCATTTGAGTTTACAAGCCATAGATCGTCTTCATAAGTAAAGACAATTTTATCCTTATAAATATCAGGATAACTCATTAACCTTCCTTCATTTGACGGGAAAAGAAGTGTTGAAATAAAAAGTATTAAAAGAAAAGTGTTTAATAAAGGTTTCATTTTATTCCTCAAATTTATTTTTGGCATTCAATTTAAGTAAAAACTGAATCGTTTGATAAATAAATTATTTGAGTGGTAAATAAATTACATAAAGAGATTAACTGCAGTTTTCAAAAATGATTTTGATGATTTATCGCTATCCCGCAATCGAAAAGTTTTGACTTTGTTATAAATTAATTGCTTATTTCAGTAAGTGATTTTGTTATTGTTCTTGATGTATTTGATTTAGTGAGGTATAAAATGAAAAAGTTAGTTTTTCTTTTTGCTTTTTTGTTCACTTCAGGCTGTTCCATATTTCAACCTGAGGAATCAATTATAATCCAGCCCCAATTGCTTAAACAATCTTCACTGCCAGCTATCAGAGCATCAATTTATAAAGATAAATTCGAATTTTTATGCGAAATGCTTGTTGATCAAAAGGGTGATGTTGAACAGGCAAGAATGTTAACACAAAGCGGCGATGCTCTCTGGGATTCACTTGCCGCACTTTCACTTCTCAATTGGAAATTTGCCCCTGCTACTTTAAATGGTACCCCGGTTAAACTCTTAATCAGAAGAAAAGTGATGGTGCTATTTGAACAACCTCAAATTATTCCGCTTGCTGAAATAATGTTCAGTAATTATGAGCAGGCTGATTCTGTGTATAAAGCTTTATTAAATAATGCAGATTTTTATAAGCTTGCTTTAATGTATTCAATTAGCCAGACGAAAACCAGGCAAGGTGTAATAGGTTATATAGATATCAATCAGTATTCGGATAAGATTAGAAATGTGCTTAAAAGATTAGACGAAGATGAATTTACCGAACCGCTTAATTATGGTAACTATTTTGTAATATTTAAACGAATCAAACAAAATAATTTATAACAAAATTTTTGTTCTAAATGAGTTTAGTTAAAAAATAATTCTTCTTTTATTGAAAGGAACATCTTATGGCTACGGAAGTGAGAAAAGTCGAATATTTTTATTGCAATGTGCAAGATCAGCCAGGTGAGGCATACAAACTTCTTAATCTGTTTGCTGATGTTGGAGTTAATCTGGTTGCTTTTTCTGCAGTACCAAGCGGACTATTAAATACACAGTTTACATTATTTCCTGAAGATTCTAATAAACTTAAAGCCGAAGCAATAAATGCTTCATTAAATATTCAGGGACCTGTACCGGCTTTATTTATTCATGGCGATGACGAGTTGGGTGTCCTTTCAGATATTCATAAAAAACTATTTGATGCCGGGGTAAATGTTGTTGCATCAACCGCAATTACAGATGGGAAAGGTGGGTTTGGATACGTGGTTTATTTAAGAACAGAACAATTTAATTCTGCTTTGGAAGCTTTAAGTTTATAAAAACTTGCCGTAGAAAATAATAACAAACGATTTGTTACACTGAGTAAACTGAAGTGTCACACTGAGTTTAACCTGTACTGAGCCTGTCGAAGTATCGAAGTGTGAGGTGACTTGAAATATATTATGGACTGTCACCCGTCGACATCCGTTAGCTAACGGATCAGGATGACAATGCGGGATAATATTGGAATAATTAATGAACACCGTGTCACACTGAGTTCATCGAAGTGTGAAGTAACTTGAAATATATTATTGACCACTATCCTTCGATGGGCTCAGGATGACAATTCCTTCGACGTCCGTTTCCGTTAGCTAACGGATAACGGATCAGGATGACAATGCGGGATAATATTGGAATAATTAATAAACACCGTGTCACACTGAGTTCATCGAAGTGTGAGGCAACTTGAAATATAGTATTGACGACCATCCTTCGACAAGCTCAGGATGACATTTCCTTCGACATCCGTTTCCGTTAGCTAACGGATAACGGATCAGGATGACAATAGACTAGTTAACAAACGCTATGTCACACTGAGTTCATCGAAGTGTGAAACTAATTATTAAAAATCGGATGTAAATAATGAAAGATTATTTTGTTTATATACTTAAGTGCTCTGATGAAAGTTACTATACAGGAGTAACAAATAATTTAGAACGAAGAATAGCAGAACACAATTCAGGTATTATAAAAGGATATACAAGTAATAAGTTACCAGTCAAATTGGTTTTCAATAATAGATTTTCTGATATAAATGATGCAATTAGATTTGAGAAGCAGGTGAAAGGGTGGAGTAGAAAAAAGAAAGAAGCGCTGATTGCTGGCAACTATAATTTACTTGTTACATTATCGAAGAAGAAAATCAAGCAAGAACCATTGTCAGACTAATTTTATCAAATTGTCACACTGAGTTCATCGAAGTGTGAAGTAAGTTGAAATATATTATTGACCACTATCCTTCGACGAGCTCAGGATGACATTTCCTTCTACGTCCGTTTCCGTTAGCTAACGGATAACGGATCAGGATGACAATAGACTAGTTAATAAGTGTTGTGTCTCACTTGAGTTTAACCAGTACTGAGCCTGTCGAAGTATCGAAGTGTGACACAACATACGAGGGTCCTTCAATCAAAAAATGCCTTCACATCAATTCCAATCCTGCTTATATTATAACTAAAATTTTAATTCTCTTCTTAAAGAAAAAATGCAATACACAGATAGACTGATAAAAATACTTTCAAATGACAGCGCCATAATTGGGAAAGAAAAATATCTAAACTCCGCTGTACTTATTCCAATTCTCAACATCGGTGATGCAGAGTATATATTATTTGAAAAAAGATCAACTACTGTAAGACAGCCCGGAGAAATAAGCTTCCCCGGCGGTCATTTTAATTCGGAACTTGATAAGGATTTTCTTTCCGCAGCAATAAGAGAGACATCTGAAGAATTAGGGATTGAGACCGATAAGATTAATGTACTGGGTAAACTTGGTACACTTGTTACACCCTTAGCAGTAATTGTTGAAACATTTGTCGGTTATTTGAATATCAGTAATATCGATGAGCTTAACATAGATTCTTCAGAAGTTGAACGTATTTTCATTCTGCCGCTTGAGTATTTTGTGAAAAATAATCCGGAAGAATACAACACAAGATTAGAACTCCATCCTTATAGTCTGAATGAGAATGGTGAGAAACTTGAACTTTTACCTGTTAAGGAATTAGGATTGCCGGAAAAGTATGCTAAGTCTTATACTAAAGGAAAACATCGTGTTCTTGCATACCGTACAAGTGAAGAAATTATCTGGGGAATTACTGCTGAACTTATTTTTGAACTTTCTAAAAAATTAAGAGATAAATTTGATTAATAATTATAAACATATAGTCTGGGATTGGAACGGCACGCTACTTAATGACGTTGATTATTGTAAGCGAATTATAAATAATATCTTAACTAAAAATAATCTGCCTGAATTATCCATTGATAGATACCGTGAGATATTTACTTTCCCGGTTCAGGATTATTATAAAGCCGCCGGTTTGGATTTTGATAAAACCTCTTTTGAAGTGCTTGGTAAAGAATTTATGGTTGAGTACGAGCAGAATAAGCTTACCTGTAACTTGTATCAGGGTGCTAAAGAAGTCTTATCAGAAATTCATAAAAATGGTCTTAAGCAATCAGTCCTTTCTGCATACAAACAGGATACTCTTACAGATATTCTAAAGTCTTATAACCTTTTTAATTATTTTGATTTTGTAATAGGTTCAGATAATATTTATGCAGGCGGCAAAACACATCTCGGCTTAAGGCTTTTGGAAAAGTTAGATGTTGATAGGAATGAAATACTTTTTGTGGGCGATACACTGCACGATTATGATGTTGCAAAAGCTATGGGTGTACACTCGGTTCTTATCGCGGATGGACATCAAACAAAAAATAAACTTACAACAAACGGCGCATTTGTTCTTGATTCAATGAAAGATCTGGCAAAATATTTATTCCCTTAATTTACCCGGATTATTTTTTATTAAAAGCCCTCAACCGTAGCGCAGGAATCCCTTCCTGCGTTCTTGTGTATGGTTTATAATTGATAGAAAGCAAAAGCAGGATAGGATTCGCCGCGGCGAACTGCTCTATGGAATTAAATTATTAACCAAAATATTTAATCTGCTGATTAACCCTATTCTTCTTCTGGTGGATAAGCCCTCTCTTTAGGAGAGGGTTGGGTGAAGCTGTTCGGAATCCCTTCCTGCGTTCTTGTGTATGGTTTATAATTGATAGAAAGCAAAAGCAGGACTGGAGTCCTGCTCTATGGAATTAAATTATTAACCAAAATATTTAATCTGCTGATTAGCCCTATTCTTCTTCTGGTTAATAAGCCCTCTCTTTAGGAGAGGGTTGGGTGAGGCTGTTCGGAATCCCTTCCTGCGTTCTTGTGTATGGTTTATAATTGATAGAAAGCAAAAGCAGGACTGGAGTTTTGCTCTACGGAATTAAATTATAATCCAAAATATTTAATCTGCTGATTAACCCGGATTATTTTTTATCAAAAGCCCTCTCTTTGGGAGAGGGTTGGGTGAGACTGTTCGGAATCCCTTCCTGCGTTCTTGCTTATGGTTTTATAATCAATAAAAGCTAAAGCAGGATTGGATTCGCCGCGGCGAACCGCTCTACGGAATTTATTTATTAACCAAAATTTCAACAATGCGTTCTGCTGATTTGCCGTCCCACAAATCCGGAATTTTACCTTCTTTTTTAAATCCGTTCAGAACTTCATTAGCTGCTGCCTTCGCCTTTTCAAAGTCTTCACCTACAAGCTGATTTGTGCCTTCATCTACAGTTGACGGACGTTCTGTAGATTTTCTCAGCGTTATACATTGTACTCCTAAATATGTGCTCTCTTCCTGTATCCCGCCGCTGTCAGTCAGTATTAACTCTGAATTGCTTATCAATGTTAAAAAATCAATATAACCAATCGGTTCAGTTAAAATAATATTGTCGTTAAGTTTTTCTGTTAACTTAAATTTCTCTAAATTTTTTCTGGTTCGCGGATGAATAGGGAAGACAACACTTCTTTTTAATGATAATGAATTGATTAAATCTGTTAATCCAGTAAGTCTTTTCTCATCATCCACATTACTCGGGCGATGCATAGTTACCAGAACATAATTGTTAGCTTTAAGTTTTAATTCATCTAATATCCCGGATTTTTCTGTTAACGGCATAAAGTTAATTAAACTATCAATCATACAGTTACCGACAAAAAAGATCTTGCTTTCATCGATACCTTCGTGCTTAAGATTTGCTAACCCGCTCTTTTCAGTTACAAATAAATAATCGGAAATTGTATCAGTAAGTATTCTATTGATTTCTTCAGGCATATCCCTGTCAAAACTTCTTAAACCTGCTTCAACATGCGCAACTTTAATATGAAGTTTTTTAGCAGTAAGGCTGCAGGCAATAGTGGAATTAACATCTCCTACAACAATTACAAGATCAGGTTTTTCATCTAATAAAACTTTTTCAAATCCCATCATTATCTTAGCAGTCTGTTCAGCGTGTGAACCGCCGCCAACACCTAAATAAAAATCAGGTTTCGGTAATCCCAATTGATGAAAAAATACATCGGACATCTTTGCATCATAATGCTGCCCTGTATGGCAGATAAGATGGTTTACGGTTTGTAGTTTGTAGTTAGTAGTAGTAGTATCCGTCATCCTGAGCGAAGTCGAAGGATCAATTTTTAATTGTTCAAAAGTACGATAGATTGGCGCTACCTTCATAAAATTAGGACGCGCACCAACAACAGAAATTATTTTCATTTTTAGATATTTGTTTTAGGTTGTATGTATTTAGAAATCAGCATATCCCTCTTTCAAGCAACCAGAGTTAATCAAGATTACAGGTAAAATCCTGCTTATTTATATTTTTATATTTCTCCGGATTCTTTATGTCTGAGATGAGTGCCGTTTAATGTTTATCAATTAATTTATATAAACCGTTAAAACGGTTAAAAGAATATTTCTTTTTGTTCTAAATCCCATGATTAAAATCGTGGTTTACTTTTAGAAACAATCGCAAATATTTTATTAACCCACGGTTTCAACCATGGGTTAACATAAAAACAGTAAGCTTTTTCAACCGTTTTAACGGTTTCAATATACCATTTTAATGCTTAGTCAATTCCTTTCCATTTATCTTTTATCGTTTATCTTTAATAAAACTTTACTTATCAAACTTATCCCTAACCTTATTCACTTCATCCAGGGAATTAAAATATCCAATACGAACCCTATACCATGCACCGTCAAGCTCCGGTAAATTTGCAATTACAATGAATGCCTTATATCCCTCGGATTGAAGACGTTTCATTTCAGACTCCGCTTTTGCTCTGGAGCGCCACGATGAAACCTGGAAGCAGTATAAGTATCCATCCGTAAAAATCATCTTACCGATATTTCTTTCGGATGCAGAGTTGTAATTTCTATTTAAAAATACTTCATCATTATTTGTATTTTTCAGGTTATCATCGGAAACTAAAACGATTGCAACCCTTCGGTTTAATGCTTTACCTGTTTCAGTGTTATTATCTGCGATAGGGGAATCAGGGCCATAACCTTTTAAAAATAATCTTGACGGCTCAATTCCATTTTTAATAAAAAAGTTATAGACAGAAAGTGCCCTGTTTAGCGATAGCTCCTTATTAAAATTATATGATCCCGTATTATCCGTGTATCCTTCAATCCGCCATTTAGTGTCCGGGTAATCTTTCATTGCCTTTAATACATCATTAAGCTCCGAATAGGCAGAAGTAAGCAGTTCTGCTTTATTAGTTTCAAAATTTATTTCACCATTTAAAATAAATTCAGTTTTCTTAATAGGTTCATAAACCTTTTCCTCAATAGGACAGCCCCATTTATTTACCTCTGTACCAACGGGAGTGTTAGGGCAAAGATCCCTGAAATCCGGCACGCCATCATCATCAGCATCCAAAGGACAGCCGCGTGAATCAACTTTAACATTTAACGGGGTATCATTGCATAAATCAAGGTAATCGGGTACACCATCGCCATCTACATCTAAAGGACAGCCGTTTGTATCAACTGAAACATTTTTGGGTGTATTGGCACATTTGTCTAAATAATCCGGTACACCATCCTTATCTGAATCCACCGGGCATCCAAATTCATCCACTATAACATTAGGCGGAGTATCGGGACACAAATCATTTTCATCCGCAACACCATCATTATCTGTATCCTTAATTCCTCCAAAGTAAAATTGTACACCGGCATTCAGCGTAAAGAATATATCGTTATCCGTTCCGCCGGTAATTGAATTTGGTGAATCATCTAAATTATCAAAAGGAAGATAATCCATAGCAGCAGAAACATTTACGGATGTTTTATCGCTTACCATAAATTTTACACCTAATTCTCCATTGGCAAACCAATCATTAGGACTGTATTTATTCAACCGGTTTCTTTCAAGCTCATTTCCGTTTACATCCTGAGGCTGATAATTTATCCATCCGGCACGAACTGCAGCATAAGGATAAATTGAATTATGAACAGCATAAGTGTAACTCAAACCGCCGGAAAGCATTATCATTTGTGTTCTGAATTCATCTAACGGCGGGTAATAGATTTTGTAGCCGGGTCTGCCCGAACTGGCGGCATAACCAAATGATCCCAAAACCGTAATCCCGAAGATCCCGTCGTTATGTGTCGGGAAATAGTAATCCCCAAAAGCATTTATGATATAATCTAATTTCGAATCCCGGAAATCAGATTTTGTGTATGTTACTCCTCCTCCTAACCCGATAGCAGTTTTTGATGAAAGTGGATTGTATAACTTCCCCTGCCTGTTTTGCGCGAAAGAAGAAGAGATTAAAATGATCATTGCAATTATGAAATAGTTTCTCATTTTATTCTCTCTTAATTGTTAATGAAAAGAACAAATATATTAATTAAAATATATTGATTTAATAATTTATAGATTTGTTTGTCCAATCGAAATTAAAATATTTCTAAAAATAAATTCGTCTTAAATTCAAATATTGATTTCATATTCATATTATAATACCTCTAACAGATAACGTATTAAGATAATTATACACATCGAAATTTACGGGTTCATAAACACTTTGGGCAGGCAGCCAGGCAGTAAATATTATTATTAGTAAAAATTTCTTCATAAACTAAAATAATGAAATCAATACTGCTAAAGCAGCCCCTGCATAAGAACTGTAATAAAGAGGGAAATGGAATTGCGGTTTTACAGTTATTATTATTTTATAAAAAATAAAAACTAAAAAACTCCTCAATAAAGTATCACTGATTCTGTACGATTCCGGTATATTTAATAATTGAACCGCTATATAAATAAAGATAATCAACACCGCAATCGTCAAATCTGAGCCTGTCAAAAATTGCTTTCTTATATCCGAAACTCTTTCTTTAAACAATGCAAAGAATATTATCATCCCTGTTAGAACAATGATAAATATCTGGTTGATATTTATTTGTGCAGCAAGCGGCAGGGGATATAGTTTATAGAAAAATCCATTTAGCCCTGTTATGATAAAAAATAACACAAGATTTATTAATACAAGTATATCAGCATAATAATCATTTTTATGTAGTGTAATACCGGAGTAAAGTAAAGAAGGCACCAGGAATATTAAAAAGTAAGCGTAATGGTTTCTTTCGTTCCCCACTTCTGCAATAATAAGAAAAACAAATAATAACATTAGCGCCCCCGCCACTGCAGGAAGTAAAAATCTCTTATAAATCCTGGGCAGTAAAACAGGAATCCTTTTAAATAACCTTCCGTAAATTAATAGATGTTCTTTCCGGATTATAAAATCAACTACCTGACTTATGAAGAAAAATAATAATAGAAAAACGGCATATATTATTAAAGCTTGCGTCCTGGAAAATTCTGCATAGTATATTGCAAGCAGTACAAACATTATTGAAAACATATGAATAATAAGTACCACAGTTTTATGTCTTATGTTTTTACTGTAAAGTATATGATGCAGATGATTATTGTCCGGTAAAAAAGGATTCTTACGCTGCTTTAGTCTCACAATCATCACTCTTAATGTATCTGCAATCGGAATTGCAAACACAATAATTATAAATGTAAGATCGATTGAACGTGATACAGCGTTAATTTTATTCTGGGGATCGGAGGTTGCTTCGCCTGATATCGTTATCACTAACCCGGAAATTAAATAGCCCAATGTTAATGAACCGCTGTCGCCTAAAAATATTCTGGCTGGATTAGCATTAAATTTCAAAAACCCTAATGTTGTTCCGATTATAGCAGCAGCAATTGTGGGAAGAAATATAAATTGATTGCCCACACTGAATAAAAAACACATCGAGGCAATTATCATTGAATAACCCGCTACAAGCCCATCCATTCCATCCATTAAATTGAATGAATTCAATAAACCAACAATCAGTAAAAACAAAACTATATAATCAAGTCCCGGAAATAATGTGTATCCCAAAAATGTTATAGTTGTATAGCTGTGATCATTTAGTGAAAATATTAACAGAACAGCTATCATTGACTGCACTATAAACTTTATCTGCCACTTTATCCCTCTTACATCATCGATTAATCCGAGAGCAAAAGCTAAAAATGCACCGGTAATAAAAAATTTTCTTGAATATATGTCATGATGAAATGCAAAGGTTACACCTATGATAACAAGAAAAATTATTATGCCGCCCATCCTGGGGATTGGCTCTGTATGCACACGTCTTTCTTCACCATTAGGTTTATCCAATATATCTTTTTTTGTAAGATAATTAATCAGATAAGGCGTGGATACAACTGTGATGAGAAATGAGAGAAAAGTGATTATTATATATACCATAACTGCGTCCCCCAAAATAATTATTTAAATATTAGTAAATATTTTACAATAATTTTAACTTGCAAATCATTCATCTTAAACTTCCTATAATCTTAATCCAAAATTAATAGATCAATAGATAGAATACAATGTTTATTTTGTGGTTTAAACGCATTTAATTCTGTTTTCAATTACTCATTTCCACAAATATAATCTGTGTTTAATCTGTGTTATCTGTGGTTAAATGCCTTTATTTACCACAGTCAATTTTGCGGTAATTGTCATTTCGATTGGTAAGAGAAACCAATGTAATTTCGAAGGAACGTAGTGACTGAGAAATCTTAAAGATCTCTCACCCCTGCGGGGATTCGAGATGACATTCTAAAATTTAACTTGCCCGATCTCTGACGGGTCTGTGGTTAAATGTTTTCTGCTCTACCACAGATTTCCACAGATTTTATTTACAGATTTAATCTGAGCTAATCTGAGGTATCTGTGGTTAAATGTCTTTAGCTCTACCACAGATTTCCACAGATTTTATTCACAGATTCACACAAATTTTATTACAGATTCAATCTGAGCTAATCTGTGCTATCTGTGGTTAAATGCTTTTTTCTCTACCACAGATTTTATTCACAGATTCACAAAAATATAATCTGTGTTTTACCCCTGCTTAAATAATATATCTCTTAATTCCTTGTTTTAGATCCTTAACATTAAAATTAATCAGCAATCCAAGTTTTCTGTCCGCCAACTTTAGATAAGTAAGTATTTGCGCAGTATGGACATCACTTAAAACCTCAACAGATTTAAGCTCTACAATTACTTTTTTGTTAACAAGTAAATCAATTCTATAACCAGCCTCAAGCTTTATCTCATCATAAATAACAGGAAGAGCCTTTTCCAACTCAACAATATAATCCATTTTCTCCAGCTCATAAGCAAGACAGATTTTATATGTAGATTCAAGTAATCCAGGACCCAATTGAGAATGTACCTTATATGCACATCCAATTATATCATAACTGATTTTATTTAATTCTTCCATTGCTTACAAATATGCCTTAATCTGTATTTAATGTCTTCGTTTTTCTCACAGATTCTCCCAAATGTATTCAAAGATTTTAATCTGTGTTTAATCTGTGCTATTTGTGGTAAAATGTTTTCTTTTCCACCACAGATTTTCACAGATATTTTTCACAGATTCTCACAAAATTTAATCTGTGTTTAATCTGTGCTATCTGTGGTTAAATGTTTTTCTCACTGCCATCAAAACCCATAATTAACTGAAGTTAAAAAGGACGCTCCGTTTCTTAAATTAAATTCATTAACAAATCTGCCATCAGCATTAAAAACATTACAATACACAATATTAAAATATAAATCATTATAAGGATTGTAGCTTGCCTTTAACCCTAACTCCGAATAAGTGCTTACCTCACCGGATAACAATGGGTAAGTGGCCGTAACCCTGTTGTAATAATTATTTATATCCTCCTTCGAACCCTTTTGCACTAATTGATACTGCATCTCAAATTTAAGTGCACGCGTAAGATACTGCTCAAATAAAAAATAATACTGCACTGCATTAGAGCCTATCCAATGCCCTAACTGGTAACCCGAACTAAAATATGTTTGTGCCGGATCCCCGTTCATATAACTGTAAGGTTTTACAGCAGTATATTCTAACGTTAAATAACTATTATCCCAAAACGGATTTGTCAATTTACCGCCTGCTGTTACAGCATACACCTGTGCATTATCACCGCCGCTAAAAAAGCTTTCGGGTGAAAGCTCATCAATGTATAATGAAAGATAGAATTTACTTTTTATTTCTTCCCAGCGGTAAGATGTATTAAAAAATATCTGTGCATTATCTCCCGTATCACCGCCGCCCATACTATTGTAATGATCTGCCAGCCTGTAAAAAACAGGGAGGAAGTAAATGTATTCTAACTGGTCGCTGTAAATAATGGATTCCCCTAAAGTAAACCACCAATTATCCAATGGTTGAAGTGAAAGTGAATGGCTTACATAAAATTTTTGTCTGCGTGAATAAGATAATGACCTGTCAAGCAATGTTGAATTAACTCCCGTATATCTAATTGAGTTTGAATCTATCAGATCGGAATTAAGCCAGGCGTGAATAAAATTATACCTGAACCATTTAACGGGATGAATATCTAATCTTATAAACGGGAAGCTTGTTGCTTTTGAAGATAGAATAACCTGTGATTGATAGCTTGAACCAATATTAATAAAATCCTTAGCCATCGTAAACTCACCCCACTGCCAGCCCAAAGTTAATCCGCCCCGTGTTTCGCTGTATTCAAAACTATTTGTATGGCTTTTGGAAATGATTACACCGGTTTCAGGTGAAAATGACTTTCTGAAGTTTAAGTTATCGCCTCGTTCTAAATTATCACGGTAATCAAAATAAAACCCGGCAAAATCACTTATCCTGCCCCTGAATTGTATTCCGCTGTATTGATGATAATTTTTCTTTACAAAATCATAGCTTAAACCCAGTACAGGATCAACATCAAAAGCAAAATTTTTATCGTAATACTTATACAGCTTAAATCTATCAACCGTACCAAACTTAAAGAACTCATTAACTTTTATGGTGTCTCCTTCAATAAATTTTATTTCAAATGCATATTCCTTTTTGTAAAAATCTAATAGCTCTCTTTCTATATTTGTTAAAAGGGGAGTCTTATAAGAAAGTTCCATCAATTTTTCTGCAATTGTTAATCGTGTATAAGGACGAATAGCATCAAATAAGTTTATGTTTCCTTTTATGTTCTGTTCATCAAGAAAAAAATATATCCCTTGATGATATACTGGTTCATAAGTGGATTGTGAAAATAAGAAAACAGAATAAGCAAAAAATAATACTATCAGTTTCTTCAAAATATAATTCTTCCTTTTATTATTATCCGGGCTAATCTGTGTTAATCTGAGTAATCCGTGGTTTATTCTTTTTTCTACCACAGATTGGCACAGATTCTTTTCACAGTCCGTTAGCTAACGGACTCACAAATTTTAATCTGAGTTATCTGTGGTTTATTCTTTTGTCTTTACCACAGATTTCCACAGATTATTTTTCACAGATTCTCACAAATTTTAACTTGCTCGATCTCTGACGGGTCTGTGCTAATCTGTGGTTAAATGCTTTTTCGCTTTACCATAGATTCTGATAGAAAAAATCTAAAATTAAGTTTTTTATAACTTATTGAATTTCAATAGTAAAACAAATTTTATCAAATGGATCTGTCTGACTATTCGCGTAGGTTCTTTCAACAATCTGTAAAGCCATTCAATTTTAAGTTTAAGAAAAAATTCAGGTGCTCTCTTTAATAATCCGCAATAAACATCAAAACTTCCTCCCAGCCCCATATATAATGCAGGATAAATATTGAATAAATCATTCATTAAGAATTCCTGTTTTGGAGTTCCCATTGCAGCAAAAATTATATCTGGTTTTTTTTCTAAAATATCATTTATCAGTAATCCCTTTTCCCCATCTTTTAAAAAACCATTTCTATAATTAACAATATTTATATCCGGGTAATCAATTTTTAATTTCTTGACCGTTTCATTTATAACAGTATCGCTCGAACCAATTAAATAAAAACTTTTACTGCCTGAGTACTTTTTTACGATATCCAGCCACAACTCTACACCGGGAATTTTTTCTGTAACAAATCCTTTTTTCTTTAAAGCCCATACAGCACCAATTCCGTCAGGGTAGCCTATATTATTGTTGATTATGGCTTGTATTTTTTTATCGTTATTAAGAATCTTTTCGGCATTAATAGCTATTAGAATTTTTTTTTTGTCGGATATAAATGATAGCAGTTCCGAGCGGTTTAGAAATGGATAAATTTTCTTATCCAGTAAAGATACCTGCTTCATTTATTTCTCACCTGTGCTAATAGATAGAAAGACATAGCATACATCATAAATGCTTGACTCCATCGCATATATGGAATTTTAGAAGAAAATAATTTCTTCTTCTGATAAATAAAATATCCCTTCTTTGTCTGCATATTATCTATCGTCCAGTTCATCACCTTATCAGCAAGTTCTTTGTATTGATTATATTTATTTAACCTGTATAAAGTTACAAATAATTGAGCAGGACAGTGTATATCGATAGGATAAACTTTATTGTGATAATATTTCGGTGTTCCATCATCCATAAAAAAATTATTAATGTAGTACTCAAATCCTCTTTTAATGTTTTCTTCAAAGCTTTTATCACCCGAATATTCCTGGTAAGCAATCAACCCATCCAGATTATAGCCTGTATGAAAACTATCAATCCAGCTTTGAACAGGTAATGCACCATAAGCCCACGACCCATCATCTTTTTGTGTATCCACACAAGCCATTACACTTTCTCTGGCTGCTTTAATGTACTCATCATTTTTAGTATAAGAATAGCATATACTCAATAATTTACTTGCTAAAAGTGATGCATTGTAAACCGTATTATTTCCATCAAGTGGAGAGTATGAAAAGAGAAAACCTTTATTAACCTTTGTTCGTTTAAGATCATTTAGCACAAAAACTGCTGATGATAATGCCGTGGAAAGATATTTTTCATTCTTTGTTATTTCATAAGCTTCAAATAGTGCTGAAGCACAAAATGTTGTTGCAACTACATTAGGGGTACCTTTGGGAAATAGAAATAATCTGCGCGCTTGCCAATCGAAATTATAACCCCAGCAAGCACCCGAATATCCCTTGCTTTGTAAGCTAATTAACAAATCCGAAAGACTGATTATCTGATTTAAAATATCTTCAGAACGTCCGAAAGTATTATCTCCTGTCTGATTATTAAATTTATAAAGATTGCAGTAAGCAGTTAAAAATAAACCAATACCTTTTGCGTTATAATCTTTCGGGACAAACATTACTTTACGGAAGTTTATAGGGCTTCGTTTAAAAGTTTGTATCCATATAAGACGGGCAATATCCCAATTTTTTAAAGGAGTAATCTTGAAGAGTGTTGAATTAAGTCCATCGTAAGGATCCCAGCCTTTAAATGATTCGGATTCACAATAATATTTTAATGATTTTAAACTATCTGTAAAATTCTCGAAATTCATTTCAAAATATTTCGCACTTAACAGGCGCGCCTGTTTTTAATGATTCCATTACTGCAAAGCTGGCTTTTGTTACAGCTGCAATTTCCTCAAACGGTATCAACACTTTTCCATCCGCCAGGCTTTCTATGAATTTTTCAACCATCTGTTTTTGACCTTTATCCTGATTAAAAAGTTTCTTCTTAAATTTTTCTTTACCGAAAATTTTTAATTCCTTAAAGTTATCTAATATTGCAGACGAACCTGAACAGAAAACTTCAATATATTCTTTAGGCATAGATTTAGGACCGTTAGAATAATAACCAATCATTCCTGCTGAACCGTTTTCAAAAGTGATATTAATACTTACATTGTCATTCTTATTTTCCGGGTCGGTAAGCGCAGTGGCATATACAGTTTTTGGTAAACTGCCATTAAGCCAGGTTAGATAATCTATAAAATGACATGCTTCACCAATAATTCTTCCACCACCAATTTCCATATCCTGTATCCATGTATTCAGGGGAATATTCCCGGCATTTACACGATAGCTCATATTCATAACACCGCTGCCCAACTTATTTTTAAGTAATTCAGATAGGGAACTGTAACGTCTGTTAAATCCAACCATAAGATTTGCATCAGGGTGAGAAATTTTTGTTTCTGTAATTTTCTCCAGCTCTTTCAGGTTTAAACAAAGAGGTTTTTCTACATAAACATTTTTATTTGCCTCCAGGGATTTTATGACATATTCAGAATGCGAATCGTGCCTGGTTGTAATAAATACAGTGTTTATTTCCTTGTTTTCGAGCAGCTCTTTTTCATCGGAGGTGCAGAACTCGAATCCGAATCTTTCTGCTACTCTTTTTGATGTTGTCCCGGAATTTGTAAGCACACCTTTTTTAACTGCTGCTTCTGGAATATTAGGGAGCAAATTACCTTGTGCATAACTGCCTGCACCAATAAACGCAATATTTATTTTACCTGTAGGTTGGGCATAATTTACATATAATCTTTTTGTCTCGTCGGGTTTTTTATTAGTATCATATTTTAGAATTATACCAATATAAGATTCAGACTTATCAACAATCATATCATAAGCTTTAACAGCTTCGCTGAATTCAAATTCGTGCGTTATAAGGTATGAAACATCAATTTTATTATCATATATTAATTGCTGAAAAGCCTCCATATTTCTTTTCTCAGTCCAGCGCACATATGGGGCAGGGTAATCAATTCCTTTTTCCTCATAGTTAAGATCATATCGCCCCGGACCGTATGAGCAGGACATCTTTAATTCTAATTCTTTTTTGTACCAGTACGGGTCCCTGTCAAAACCTGTTGGTACAGCACCAAGTACAATCACTTTACCTTTTTTTCGCGCAATTGCACCTGCAAAATTTATCGGATCATTGCTGGATGAAGCCGCTGCTATTATTACTGCATCCGTACCAATACCTTTTGTAAACTGATTTATCTTTTCTTCGATACCACCGTCTGAACGTACTAATCCTAAATCAGTGCAATGTTCCCCAGCTAATCTTACAGCAGATGAATCTATATCAATGCCAATAACTCTTACACCGGATGCTCTAAGCATAAGGCAGCTAAGCTGACCTAATAGACCTAATCCTATTACTGCACACGATTCACCTAATCTTAAATCTGCCTGCCTTATTCCTTGCATTGCAATTGAACCAAGTGTGTTGAATGAAGACTTTTTCAAGTCTGTATCATCTGCCAGCTTAACACACAAATTAATTGGTACAGCAATTATTTCTGCGTGATTAGCATAACCAACACCTGCGCATGCCACTTTATCCCCAATTTTAAATTCAGTTACATCTTCAGCAACAGCAATTACCTCGCCTGCGGATGAATACCCAAGAGGGGAATATGCTTCTAATTTTTTTGAAACTGCCCGGTAAGTCTGCACAGGTCCTTGTTGCGACAATACTTCTAATATTTGTTTTACCTGCTGCGGTCTTTCTTTTGCTTTTCCAATTAAACTTTTACGAGCCGTTTTTACCGTTGAACCTTCTGTACCTGCACTTATTAAAGAAAAATAATTTCTAACAAGAACCATCCCTCTTTGCAAAGAAGGACTTGGAACTTCTTTTATTTCCATTTTACCGGATTTAAGTATTTGAGTAAGTTGTTTCATCGGTTTTAATTTTCATCCACAAATGTTCTAAACCATATTTCTAATGTCAAAAGTTGATAAATCCTATAAGCATTATCTTCCATTCCTTTTCTATCATTATCAATTAATTTTTGAATATAGGTTGAGTTGAAAAAACCTCTTTTATTTATATTTTCAGCAGAAAGTAATTCATCAACCAAGGGTTTTAATTCGCCAGAAATCCAAGATCTAATAGGAGCCCCAAAAGATGCTTTGGGTCTATAGATAATGTTCTTTGGTAGATATTTTTCCGCTACTCTCTTTAAAATGTATTTCAATTCACTATTTTTATATTTTAACGAACCTGGAATTGTCATTGCATAACTAATTACTTCTTTATCGATAAATGGCACACGCACTTCTACAGAACAAGCCATGGAGGCTCTATCAGAATATGTCAGATTTAATCCTTCCATAAACATATTAATATCAGTAAAGCACATTTTGTTTTCTATTTCATCATATCTCCCATCAAACAGCTTTTGATGGGATACGCTTAATGATTCAATTTCGTTTTTGAATCTATCATCAAACAACTCCAATAGTTCATCTTTTGTATAATATGAATAGCTCATTCGATATGCTTCAGATAAAGGGAGTTCAGCAAATGAAATAAATTTCTTTGACCATCTTGCGAATCTAAAGCCTCTTCCTAACAATTTAACTGGAAGTGTATCAATAAATAATTTAACTACATTTTTAAAAAGTTTGGGGAATTTGCGATATTTTAATGATAGCAATAATGCTTTTTGCCTACGGTAGCCCAAAAATATTTCATCGGCCCCCATTCCGGATAGTAAAACTTTCACTCCTTTTTTTCTAGCAGCCTCGCAGATTAAAAAAGTGTTTATTGCCGCAGGATCACCGATGGGTTCATCTAGATGATAAACTATTTTAGGTAATAACTCCAGTATATTCGCATCAATTATAATTTCATTATGATCAAAGTTAAACTTTTCTGCTAATTTTTTAGCGTATATTTCATCGGCAGGCATTTTTTCAATTTTTTTATCAGTAGAATTTGTGCCAATAGTATAAGTAGATAAACTATTCAATTGTTCTTTTGACAATACTGAAATTAAAGATGAATCTAAACCACCACTTAAAAAGGAGCTTACAGGCACATCAGCAACTAAGTGGTGTGAAATAGAATCACGTATACATGAATCTAACCCTTTGATAATTTCTGCTTCATTAGATGTAGCATTATTTTGAATGTTTAAATCAAAGTATTTAGTTATTTCAAAATTCCCATTTTCTTCCAATAAGAGATAATGGCCTGGTCTAAGTTTATTACAAGAATTAAAAATAGTTTTTTTACTTGGCAACCAAAGATAATTTATAGAATTGACCAACCCATCAGAATTGATAGTACGATCGAACCCCGGTAAAATTGTTAAAGTCTTTAATTCAGAAGCAAAGGCAAACGAACTCCCAATAAATGTATAAAAGAACGGTTTTATACCAAAATGGTCCCTTGCTGCAAATAGCTTTTTAGAATATTTATCATAAATAGCAAATGCAAACATGCCCCTAAAATACTTTAGTGCATCTTCTTTATAATATTTATAATATTCTAAAACGACTTCTGTATCAGAAGTTGTAGTAAAATCGATTTCTGAATTCTTTTCTAATAACTGTTTTTTGAGTTCTTTATAATTATATATCTCACCATTAAAAACTATAACCAATCCATTTTTTTCAAAGGGTTGATTTGAACGTTCACTTAAGTCAATTATCGAAAGACGCTGATGAGCTAAGGCGATAAAATCGTCATACCAAATTCCTTGGTGGTCCGGCCCACGATGTTTCTGAATTTCGTTAGCTTTTTCAGCTAGCCCTAAATTATTATTAAAATTTATAAAACCCGCTATTCCGCACATAAATTTTTTATTTTTTTGAAATAAAAAACAGGATGATGAATATTGTGATATAACTTGATACCTGTTAATTCAAAACCCGTCTTTTCTAAAGTTAAGTCTAATGATTGTCGAGAGAAAAGGCATTCATGCGTTGCAACATTTATTTGCCAACTGAACAAGTCTTCAATAATTTGTGAGGGGAAAGAATGAATCATAATCCCTCCCCCTTTTTCAATAGGTTTTAGAAGTTTATTTAAGTAAACCCAAGCTTCAATAGTATTATCTAAATGTTCAACTACAGCATGTGAAGATATACCATCAAAAGTACCAATATGTTGACTTCCATTGTAAGTAGTAAAATAATAGTCAGCATTCCTATTATAAATATCACAGCCCATTATATAGTATTTGTTTTTATAATGATGATTCAAATGGTTCAAATGAGAATAATTACCACCAATACCAAAATCAAGCAATTTTTTATTTTCTCCAGTTTGCATTAATTTTTTTAACAAAATAATCTGATCATTAATAAATTTATTTTCTTTTTCATAGTCAAAACTTAATTTTGCTGTTTCAGGATTTGCTTTAAGATTTGAAGTAAAAATGTGCGCGCAATTTGGACAATATTTTTTAGTGATCATATCATCCTTTGCTTTGAAACGCAATAACTTTATGGTGCAAGATTTACATATTGGGCATTCTTCATTTAAAACTTTAATATTTTTTTGATTTATGATAATTTTCCGACTAATATAATTATTTAAAATCGTATTTCTAATTTGCCAATATATTGGTCGTAAAAACATATTAGTCCCTTTTTATTTTATAAAGCACATTTAACAATAAAACTGTTAGAAGACGAGAAATAACAACTAGTATTGACATAACATTTTTATAAATTGATTTTTCATATCTAAAAATGAATTTGATTTTTATTTTTAATGCCAAAATTTGATTTGTTAAAATAATACTTTTACCAACACTTCTATATTTATATAAAACTTCAGGAAGATTTGAATAAATAGATTCCTTCATATTCAACAAATAGAATTCAAAATAATCAGCAACGCGTATTTCTTCAGGGAAACTATAATTCTTGAAAAGTTCACGCCTACAAACTATCGTAGCATCCGTTAATTCAAACATTGGTCCAAATAATAAGTTTTTTAAAGAATAATATTTTATAATATTCTTATGATTGGTTTCTGGTATTTTATTGAAAATATGATTACCAAGTATATCAATCTTTTCATAACCACAACCAACTATTGATATTTCTTTATTAGACTCTAAAAAACTAATTTGCTTTGAGTATCTTTCAGTCAAACTTATATCATCTCCATCCATAAAGGTAATATATGAACCTTTTACAATTTCAAGGGCCTTATTTATACAAAAAGTTTTTCCTTTATTTTCTTGATTGTAAATTATAATAATTCTTGGATCATTATAATTATATAACTTATCGCGTGTTAAATCATTTGATGCATCATCAATTATTATTAGTTCAAAATCTTTAAATGTTTGATCTAAAATTGAATTGATAGCATCTTCGACATATGAGCTGACATTATAAACCGGCATTATAATACTTAATTCAGGCATTATAAACATTTTTTCTATTTAATAAATTATTTAATAATACACATTTCCCTTTCATCTTTTTTAGGACTATGTTAAAACTATCTCTTCCATCGATACCAATCCTTGGAATTTCAAAATAATCATTTTTTCTTTTATCATTAAGAGTATTATTCTGCGTACAAATAAATTTAAATTCATTTTCAACTATTAATTCACGTGTTAGTTTTGAATACGAATTTTTTAGGCCATAGGGATATGCAAAAGAAGTCACTGGAGAACCGATAATATTCTCTAAAATACTCTTACACATTCTTATATCTTGAGATAATTCATTGTTATCCAATTTTGATAATAGTCTATGAGAATGTGAATGACCTCCTATCTCAAATCCTAAATTGTACAATTCTTTCACATGAGATTCATTCATACAACCATTTTCATAATTATGGGCAATTCTTTCTCTTCTTTTTTCATCAAAAATGATTGTAGGGATAAAAAAGGTAGCTGGAATATTTTTTCGTTTCAAATAATCTTTTGCTATGATATAATTAGAATAACTACCATCATCAAATGTTAAACAAACCGCGTTCTCATTTTCAATTATTTTGGGATAGTCACTCACTTTATAGAATTCATACCTCCTTTCTATTAAATACTCAATAATATTTTCAAATACTTCTGCAGAAAGTTCATTACGATTCGTTCTACTATCCGAAATCCCATGAAATGTCAATATTTTTGTCACATTAAACGAGGGGCTAATGTATGATATGGTATTTAATAAACTTCTGTATAATAATGTATGCATTAGTTTTATATGCTCTGGATTATTGCTGAAGAAATTCCACCAGCCATGTTATTTACATTATACTTTTCTTCAATTATTTTTTTAGCATTCACTGCCAATTTGTTTCTTAAATGTTCATCTGATGATATCAAACACATCTTATTCACCAAATCATTCACGTCATTATCTTTATATACAAGACCAGTTTCTTGATCAATAACTAGAGATGCTTCAGGAGGGTGAGTATAATAATCATCACCAATAATTAAAGGAATACCATAACTAAAAAAGTGAATTACCATTAATCCAGCCACTTTTGGTATTATACCAAAAGAAACGTAATGCATATAATTGAAAATTATTTCCTCGTCAGTTATCAAACCTTTAAAATGAATATTATCATTAATTTTTAATTCAATTGATAAAGTAGTTAGCACAGTTAATTCTGGGCCATCACCAACAATTACAAGTTTCCATTCATAATCTTGTTTGATTTTTAAAAATTCTGAAAAGGCACTAATTAAAAAATCTAATCTTTTTCTCTTAACTAATCTGCCAATAAAGAGAATAGTTTTATTTTTTTTTAAATAACTTATCTCTTTGCCTTCATTTGTCTTGATCAAATCATTAATTTTATTAGTATCGATACTATTATAAGCCACAAATAATTTCTGTGGGTTAAACCCAATAGTACTATAATATGCAGCTGTCTCTTCTGTATAAAATAAATTTGCTTCAACATTTTTCATTAAAAAGTTTCTCAGTTTTTCAGTAAGGCTGTTAGAATTCCGAAAATTTGCATGACCCCATAAAATAATTTTTATATTTATAATTTTACTTAAAAATATTGCAAGCCAAACATGAATTTCAGTCATTCTATTTGGAAGAATAATAACTGAATATGTTTTATTAATAATGGATTTAATTACTTCTGGAATGAAGTAAAGCTCTTTATGAATTAATGGTATATTTATTTTATTTACTTTAGTATAAATGAGCTTAAAGTCAACATCGTTTTTATTTGAGATTTGAAATCCATCTTCATAATTTTTGGCAGAATAAACATAAAAATCAAATCGGTCATTTTGTGAAACAAGCGAAAAAACTGCATTTCTGTAATGTGGGCAATATAAAGGGAAATAAGCAACTTTTGTAATTTTATTTAATTCACTCATCAATAATCTTCTTAATTAATTTTGAAAAATTTTCCCAGGTGTTTAGGGACAAATATTCCTTAATGTTATTTTCCCTATATAAAGTAGTAGTATCATCTTCTTCTAAAAATGAATCAATTTTATTTATTAAGTCATTGTAATTATCATATGTCACTACCAAAGAAAGCTGTTTTAAATTCTTAAATTCACCTTTATTAGGCCCAATAATCTTTGGACTAAATCTTAATGTTTCTATTAAACTAGCCGAACTAAAAACGGATTCAGAATTATATGTAAATAAAACTATTTTTGAAATTTGCAAAAGATTTACAAGATCATCAGAAGAAATATATTCATCTTCTATTTCAATGAACTCATTTTTGAATTTATTTAATGATTTTAAATATTCTGAATCTGCTACTTTACCAACAATCTTAATTTTATATTTATTTTGCAAGTTTTTGTCATAAATAAATTCTAGAAATTCTCTAATGCCCTTATATTTATAAATAGTACCCCAAATCAAAATATCATATTTATAATTTATACTATCGGCATCATTATAATTATAAGCTAATTTTGTTGGA
Source organism: uncultured Ignavibacteriaceae bacterium (assembly GCA_963809415.1). Lineage (GTDB taxonomy): Bacteria > Bacteroidota > Ignavibacteria > Ignavibacteriales > Ignavibacteriaceae > IGN3. The sequence continues at coordinate 84,656 of CAWEJJ010000003.1, forward strand.
TGAGGTATATAAAGTAAATGTGCCTGAGATTTTTTATTAGTTATACTTTTTATGTATGTTAAACCATCAGAGGAATGTGTGATAACTAAAGTACTGTTTTTGATTGTAATACACTGCAACATTTTCTTTATTTTATAATATTTTGGAGAGTGTGATACTTTATTGTGAACAGTGTATATAATTTTTTTTTTTGTGAACTTATTAACAAAAATAAAAATGAGATAAAAGAATGATTGAAGTAAACCTAACTTTCTATCCGGTAAATTCTCAATCCAATTTAGCCAAAATATATCTATTTGTTTAATTTTAATAAAAATATTAATGACCCCAAGAGAATTTGTGTCATTACAATCTATAACATTAAACCATTTTGCACAAGAATCATATAAATTTTCAATATAAGGATTTCTTGAAATAGTATTTTGCTTATTCCTTGAGGGGTAAAAAAAAATATTTTTCATTGAATGATTTTGTGTTCTTTATATGAACTTATTAAATATAATAAAATTGTAATTGCTGGTATAACAGATTGAGTCCCAAAATTTGAAAGCGTAAAAACTGAGAATATAATAAAATAAAACGAATAATAGATAAATGAGTTATTTAAAGAAACTTTAGATTTTAATATGCTTTTAATTATAATTACTACCCCAATAAGATATACAATTCCGTATCTTATATAATCCCCAATAATACCAATATCAGACAAATATAAACCATAATGCTTTTTTAAGTATAAAAGTTGATTGCCATATGAACTAAGTTCGCTGCCAAAACCATTTCCAAAAAAATAAGCCAAATTATTCTTAAATAAATCTGTGAATAAAAAACTTATTGAATATAAACGTATCTGAAAATTTCCTTCTTGACCGGATAATGCTTTTTCATAAAGTATTATTACAAATTCAATAATGTTATAGAACATAAAAGAACCAATAATAAAAACAGAAAATGCCAATAAAGTTGAAAAAATATTATTTTTTTTAAATGATTTATATAAATAAAAAACGGATAACAAAATTGTTATCCCCATTATCGTTCTTGTACCAGTTACTATTATATTTGCAATAAATAATAAAGCCAAAAATACATATTTATAGTTCCTCTCATAAATAATATTTTGAAGCGAATAGAATAACCCTATAATAATATAAATTATACCTGGCAAGCCAATTCTAAATGTTCCTCTTTCTTCAAGAATTTTTGCTGTAATAATATTTGGAGAAAATATAGCGGCAAAATAAACTAAACTGAACAGAACACCCATTATGATTAATAATTTTTCCAAAAACTTAATTTCGACTTTGTATTGATACAAAAAGAAAAAAAACAAATAAAAATACATTGATCTTTGCGCAGTTAATGTAATTATTAGAGGTTGTTGGTAAAACCATAGTGCAGAAAATGAGCTTAAAATAACTGCTATTAATATAATAATTATTCCTTTTCTTGCATCCTCATAGAAATTATCTTTAATCTTGATTGGTTTTATTATAAGTTTAAAAACAATAAGAAATACCATACTTATAATCGCTACGGCTTCTAAATTCTTTTGTAATTCTTCACCAATAAATGATAAAGTGAAAAATTCTACAGAAACTAAAAGAATAAAGAACACAAAAATTTTTTTTAACATAATTTTCTAGATTGACCCGTATAATTCAATAAGCTCTTTTGCATTTTCCTCAATGGTTTTTAATTTGGGAATATTTTTACGATACTTTTCAATTTTATCTTGATTTTCTAATATATATTCCATTTTTTCTTTTAGATCATCAGAGTTCCCGACCTCAAATAATAAACCATTTTTATCTTGCTCGATAAAATCCGGGAAACCGCCAATATTTGAACCAATTATTGGGATGCCAGCTGCATAGCTTTCAAAAATTGTTTGAGGAGCAGTATCGTTACAGGTTGAAGGTAATATCATGATATCAATTTGAGGATATATATCTTTTAGATCAATTGAAGAATATTTACCAATAAATTTTATATTATTATAACCATTTTTAGTAGAATATTTTAAGTCAATGGCAGCTTTATAATTCTCTTGATATTTACCAAATATTAATATTTCTGATTTATCTAAAAATTCTGATTTTAATTTCAAATAAGCTTCAACTAAAACATGAATTCCTTTATAGTATGTTACTCCACCAATAAATCCAAAAACAAATTTTTCGTGTACTTTATTTCTAGACACTTCAATTTTTTGAGATGCGATTAATGAACCAATATGCTGAACAATTATTTTTTTCTCATCAATACCATAATTTATCAATATTTGTTTTACTTCTTTTGATACACCAATAATAACATCTGCTTTATTTAAATAATTCGTATTTGCTTCAAGACGTTTAAACAACTGAGCTTCTAATTTTTTATTAACACTATAAAGTTCTTTATAATCTACATCATCAATTTCTATATCTAGACTACCTTTTTGTAAATTATTTATTTTTACCTTTTTGATTTTTTCTTTAATTTTTAATAAAACTTCAAATAATTGTGGACTTATATTTTTAATGGCCATTTTAATTTTGGAGTCAACTTTAGAACTACGGTATCTTTCACTTACACAATAAGCACATTTTTTAATATCATTTGGTCCACCACATATTGCTTTATTGAAATCGATCATAACTCTGTGTAAGCACAACCACCAGTATTCATGGACAGTTACAACTACTTTGATTTTATTTTTCTTTGCTATATTTATAATTTTGCTTGTAAAACCAATCATCTCATTTATATGAATTACATCTGGCTTTAACTTTACTATTAATTTTCTAAAGATATTTTCTATTTTTGGTGACTCTATATCCAATATTGGATTTTCAAAATTAATTATTCCATTTGGGGAATTTACTATTTCATGCCAAAATAAATTTTCACTTTTCGTATATGTTTTCAAGTATGGCACAAATAAATAGTTATAATTTTTCTTATAACCTCCACTTGAAAATAGATAATGAACTTCATGACCAAAAGAACTTAATTTTTCATGCAGTGGGCGAGTATAATTACAAACACCGCCTATATTTTCAGGAGCATCCCCAATTAATAATATTTTCATAAAAAAAATTCTTTAGCTAATTCTTTTGCTTCTAAAATATTATCTTCAATTGAGCAGTATTTCCATCCCCCATAACGTCCAATTGAATAAATATCATTTTCATTTAAATAATTATTTTTTTCCAGAAAGTCCTTTTGAGATTTTTCATTAATATGTACGTAGGCTGGATCCAATATTAATGAAGACCACGCTATTAAATTATGTTCTTTTACAATACCCACTTTTCTTAAATCTTCTAAAATTTTTTCCAATTTAGGCTCTATTTTTGCGTCTTTATCAGCAGATAAACCAACCTCAACATATAAACTCATTCTGTCATCACCAAAAATATTATCATAAAAGCCAACACGATAAAAAGATAAATCTCTTTCTGGGTAATATATCCAATGGTTCTCAGTTTCACTTGGTTTATCAAAACCAAGATTAAATACTAATACCTTATTATAAGTGTAAATGTTTTTATCGTACTCAATATCACAAATATCTAATAATTTGTTAAATGGAATTGATGAAACAATTTTATCGTATTTAATTTCTTCAATACCGCAATACGCAACTTTTTTTCCAAGATCTATCTTGCTTATTTTTTTATTAAACACGATTTTATTTGAATTAATCCCCTTTAGTAACGCTTTTACATATTCAAAAGCACCCTCCCGGGGATAAGTAAAGGATGAATTGTATGATATATTGTTAGGATCTTTAAAGTTTTTGATAATTTCATTAATGTCTGCATATGGGAAAAATCTTCCCATAGCATCTTTATCCAGTTCTGTTAAATCGCATGCATATAATTTTTCATTGTATGGTATTAAAAATTTCTCGGAAATTGATTTACCAAACTTAGAAATCAGCATTTTATAAAAATTAGTACTTTCTGTTGTCGGTCTAAAGTACAAATCATATAAACATTCAATAAAATCTTCTTTTTCTAATTGATGAATATTTTTTTGGAATGGAAAATCAACAAAAGAGTTTTTATAATAAATTTGTGATTTTTTTTGAACATCTAAAATTTCTGTATCAATTCTTTCCAACAAATACTGTTTTATATCATTATCACGAAAATGAAAAAAGTGTCCTGAATAATCCCACACATAACCATCTTTTTTAATGGTTCTGCAATAACCACCTGGTTCATTTTCTGCTTCATAAATTATATATTCATCATTTTTGTAAAAATTAGCAAAACTAAGTCCAGAAATACCAGCCCCAATAATTAAAACCAATTACTTCTCCTTTCTAATAATATCTGTGATTAATGAAAAATTAATAGCTTTTGTAATTAATAATGTTGCTAATAAGGCGATTATAATCATAGAACCGTAAAGATATTTTAAAACATCACTTTTTATATAAAATGCAAGAAAGACTGACAATACAAAATATAATAACATAATAATATTATGTTTGTTTAAAATCTTAAGTAAAGAAAAATGAATTTTTTTATTTACCATAAAGAATAAAAAGAAGCATAGAATGAAATAACCAATAAGCGAACTAAGGGCCGCACCAAGAACAGAAAGACTTTTTACAAGAAACCAGCTTGTTAAAACAGTGCATAGCCCAGAAAATAAATAACCTAAAAAAATAATTTTTGTCTTTCCTAATCCATATAAAATGCCATTAAATATGCTAGAAAAAACAAAAAAACCGAAAGCTAAAGCTAAAACAATTATTGGAGTTTGTGCGGCCAAATAATAATTATTGGCTAATATGCTTATTAATAAATGGTTAAAAAATAGGTAAAAAATGATGCCAACAACAATTACTGTCAAATAAATTTTTATTACGTTTTTATAGATATTTACAAATTTATCAATTTGATTATTTTGTAATAAATTAGTTGAAGTTGAGAACCAAAAATATTGTAATGTAGCCCTTAATATTAATATTAGACTTGCTATTGAAAATGCAACTGAATATATGCCAACTTCTTCAACTCCATAATAATTTTCTAAAAAATAAATACTAATTGAAGCTAATAACCACTCTCCTATATATACAGGGAGAAGTGGTAAGCTTACCTTTATCACTTTTTTAATAAATTCTAAATCAATGTAATATTTTATCGGTATTTCTTTTTTAACATCAAAGTAAAGGTATATTGCTATTAGTAATTGCATAATAATAACCGGAATAAATAAGGAAATATAATTCTTAATGACAAGTAAAATCATTATTAAGGTTAGTCCAGCATTAGCATATTCATTAATGAAATTTATAAGTACTATTTTCTTTGATTTTTGATATGCTTGATAGGGGGTTATAAACGCTTTAAAAATGACTGAAGATAAAATAAATATTGATATTAATAACCAATAAAGATGAGTAGTATTAAAAAGAAATAGAAAAGTAGCCGAGATAATTAAAGAAATTGGTAAAATATATAATAAAGAAGATAAAAGTGAGTTATATTTTCTTGAAACAGATTCTTTATTAAAGTCTGAAGATAAAAATATCCCGCTTCCATCAAAAATGTTCAGGGTAACCAAGGGCGTAATAAAACCTGCACTAGTTGTAATTATTCTAAAAATTCCAATGTCCTCTTTAGTAAGATAGTGAATGATAATTGGAAGGATAAAAACAGCTTTGAACTTAATTAATGTTTGTGCGACTAATCCCATAGAAGCATTAATCGAAATACTTCTCTTATCTAATTTAAAACCAATAATACTAATTTTTACCTCGTGAATAATTTTTAATGAAGGATAAAACAGCCATAGCAATTAAAAAAAAACTCATTCCAAATTTTTTACGAACAACAAACCCATTTTTAAAAATATCTAAGGTACCTAAAAAAATATTTTGCCTAGCAGTTCGTATTAATACATTTTTTTTGTTTTGTTCAATACGGGTCTTTGCGAGCCTAGATATATCTTCACATGTAATTTTATCACAATTTTCTTTTAAAACACCGGCTAACCATTCCTTATATAGGATACCGGCTTCAACTCGACTCAAGTAATTCCCCATTTTAGATATGTTAGTACTCGAGTATCGCCAATTAAAAAGCACTTTATCAACAAAAAATAAGCCATTCTCCAAACCTACTAAGAAACAAGTAGCTTCATCAGAATACCAGGCTAAAGGGTAATCAACAAATCCACCACTTTTTAACAATTTAGATCTTCTAAAAATAACCTCTGGTATATAGTGTTGACGATTTCCCTTTAACCTCTCAATAAGATAATCCAAAGCGGTTTCATAACTGGGGATCTCAGGAGTTGTTGATAAAATTTTATCATTTTGATCGATTATATTAACTCTGCATCTATAAACATCATAATCTGGCGCTGCTTTTATATTAGCTAGCATCTCATCAATGTAATTTATCTCCATTATATCATCATCGGAAAATAAAACGAAGAATTCACCCGTTGCATAACTTAAACATTGATTCCACACAGCAACAAGATTGTTATTGCCGATATTTTTTTCATTTTTATGGTACTGAATTCTTGGATCACTAAATTTTGAAATTATATCCTCGATATTATAGGGGGATGAATCATTAATTATTATAATCTCAAGATTCTTATATGTTTGGTTAATAACACTTGTCAATGCTTTTTCAAAGTACAATTCTTTATAAACAGGTATTCCTACAGAAACCAATTCTATCCTTTTATTTTCATTATGCATTAACATAATTAATTAATTTTTCAAATAATTTATTTAAAAGTGAGGGTAAATAGATATGTTACCCCCAAGTAATAAAATCAAGATAAAAGAACAATCCACCGTGATGGACAAAAACTTAGACATAAATTTCAAAAAATCTTATATCATAATTAATTCAAAGTCAAAAATATAATTTCAGATGCAGCGCAAATTTACAATTAACTGATAACAATATAAAATGAACAATTAACAATGAACAATGTAAAATTAACAATTAACAATGAACAGTTAACAGTGAATAATTTACAATGTACAATGAATAATGTATAATGAAAAATTGAAAAGTTTTTTTATATTATCCCTTGTATTTATAAAGGCAGCGTGAATTAGATTAAACACAAAATCACAGTTCAGGATCCGTTAGCCAACGGAAACGGACTGTGCTACGTTATCATTGATTTCCCCCTTAAGGGGAAACAGCAAAGGTGGCTTTTTATTCTTATGTCATTTCGATCGGAGAGAGAAATCTTAAAGATCTCTCACCCCTGCGGGGATTCGAGATGACATTCTAAATTGTTACCTGCCCGAACTCTGACGGGTCTGTGGTTAAATGTTTTTTGCTTTAGGATTTTCTTCAAAACCCTCTCTTCCAAAGAGAGGGCAGGGTGAGTTAGATTAAACACAAAATCACAGTTCGGAGAACTGTGCTACGTTTTCACAGATTTCCCCCTTAAGGGGAAACAGGAAATGGGGCTTTTTTGGAGATCTGTTCTACGAAAAATCCCTCACTTAATCATTTCATATATTTCATTCGCACGAAGGGATTTCCCGACATATCGGGACTACGCAATTATTTTTCGGGATTCCAAATCTTAAACCTTCTGGAATTATCATCTATAAATTTGGAATTTTTCTTCATCTCAATATCAATTTTTTGAAGGGCTAATATTATGTCAAATTTTTCTTCATAGGTTTTTTGAGCTGATTGCCTATGATATTTTAATTTTGATTCGGCTACTTTATTAATATAATTTTCGTTCATAATAATCTCTTACTAAAATCCTTAAACTTAATTAACAGATCGAATCTGTTAAGAATATCTAAAAATTTATCATTATCATAATTTGCTTCATCTAAAAACCGCAGCAATCTTTCTCTGTCTATAGGGCGCCCTGTTTGAAGCATAATAGCCATCAGGTATTCAGGTCCAAGTATGAATGTTTTTTCCTCAAATAAATCAATTTGTAAACGTTTATCTAATGCTTCTGAAATTAAGTTATTATATGCTGATAAAAATTGTACCGGGATACCCGCAAGAATTATATGCTCACCCTCCGTCTTAAAATTATTTTCATTTGCCCAATCATACAATTTATGTAAAGGAGCTAAGTCCTTTTCATCAACACCAAAGTTAACAATCAAATCCAGGTCGTATGTAACTGAAGGTTCAATAAAATAAAATTGAGCCATTCCACCTGCGATTGCATATTCTTTTATAATTCCCTCAGTAACAAGATTATTTAAGATTTGTAAAGTTTTTTTCACTAACGTTTCATTTTTCTTTTAAAGTCATTTATATATGATTGAATAGCAAAACACCGCATAAAATTTACTAATTGTATTTAATAATTAAAAAGGGAAAGGGGGGCTTCTTTGTCTTTTGTCATTTCGACCGGAGAGAAAAATCTTAAAGATCTCTCACCCCTGCGGGGATTCGGGATGACATTACTCTAAAGTTAAAAGTTCAGAAATCGTTTGCAGGAAATCATCATACAAAAAAAACAGCTCTGGAGAGCTGTTCTACGAAAACAAAAACGGATAACATATCAGTGTGGCACACTATTCAAAATCTTTTCTTTAAAATATTCCATCGTAATACGTAACCCTTCTTTACGATCCACAACCGGTTTCCAATTTAATTTTTCTATTGCTTTAGTTATATCGGGCTGCCGTACTTTGGGGTCATCGATGGGTAAATCCTGGTAAATTATTTTACTTTTAGAATTTGTAATCTCAATTATTTCTTCAGCAATTTGTTTAACAGTAATTTCTTCAGGATTCCCAATATTAACCGGTTCATTCTCATCAGAAAATAATAATTTTAATATTCCATTAATCTCATCATCTACATAAATGAAACTTCTCGTCTGCATTCCATCACCAAAAATTGTTATCGGTTCATTCTTTAATGCCTGTGAAAAGAATGCCGGTATAGCTCTTCCATCATGAAGCCGCATCCGTGTTCCAAATGTGTTAAATATCCTGACAATTCTTGTACTTAAATTATGATATCTCTGGTAAGCCATCGTTAAAGCCTCGGCAAATCGTTTAGCTTCATCATAAACACCGCGCGGTCCAATGGGATTAACATTTCCCCAATAATTTTCTTTTTGCGGATGTTCCAGCGGGTCACCATAAACTTCTGATGTAGAGGCTAACAGGAAGCGGGCTTTTTTTTCTTTTGCCAATCCAAGTGCTTTGTGCGTACCTAATGATCCAACCTTGAGCGTTTCGATTGGCAGCTGATGATAGTCTAATGGACTGGCAGGTGAAGCAAAATGCAAAACATAATCAACATTACCGGGCACGTGAATAAAATTTGTTATATCGTGTCTTATAAATTGAAAGAGGGGATTACCAAAAAGATGCTGAATGTTTTCAAGATTTCCTGTTAACAGATTATCTATGCAGATAACTGAAATGTTTTCACTAATAAGTTTATCGCATAAATGAGAACCTAAAAACCCGCATCCACCGGTTACAACTGCAGCAGCCATTTTTCCCTTTAAGATTATTAAACAAATAACTCAATCATTCTTGCTAAAATAATATAGTTAAATTTGTCTCAATTATCATAATACTATCTAAACAAAGAATGATAATGAAGATTAAAGATAAAAGGGGAAAGACGAAAGAGGGAAGAAGGAAACAGGAAAGCGGGCTTTTTATTCTTATGTCATTTCGATCGAAGAGAGAAATCAAAAAGATCTCTCACCCCTTCGGGATTCGAGATGACATTCTAAATTGTTAACCGTTCGCTGTAGGAGAATCTGAGCTAATCTGTGTTAATTTGAGTAATCTGTGGTTAAATGTTTTTTGCTCTAAAATAGTAAATTTTGCGACCATTGTCATTTCGACCAAAGGGAGAAATCTAAAACGTTAAATAGTCAGCAAGTAAAAATATGTTTAAGATCTCTCACCCTTGCGGGGATTCGAGATGACATTCTAAATTGTTAACCGGTCCGAACTCTGATGGGTTTGTGGTTAAATGCTGCTCTACCACAGATTCTCACAGATTTTATTCACAGATTCTCATAAATTTCTTTAAACCTTTATCCTATCAATCCAATACTCCGGGACTCTGTTTTGATGAGCAACAGCGATTATATAAATCTTATTATTAAGAATTGAATAAATCATATTATAAGGGAATTTTCTTAATACAGCTTTTCTGGTGTGCTCTGAGTTTTGAGTGAATAATTGAGGATATTTGGATATAAGCTCTAGCGTTTCTATTACATCAATAAAAAACTTTTTTCCTAAACCTGATAATTGTAGTTCATAATATTCAATTGCATCATCTAACTCGATGGCAGCAGGTTCTATAAATTCAATCTGCATTATTTATAACGTTCAATGATTTCGTTCAATGTAATTGATTTAACCTTGCCTTCCTCCAATGCTTTATATCTTTTCTCGGATTCCGCAGCCCAAATCTTTTCTATATTTTCATCAGGTTTATTTAAACTTCTGGATAACATTTCAATTAATTGCAGCCTCTCAGCAGGGCGCAATTGTAATGCATCTTCAAAAACCGATTTAGTATTCATAATATTTCTCTATTAGTATCTTAATCACAATATTAAAAAAGAATTCGATAAAAAAACAGACACAGATTTATTTTCATCATTCTCAACTACCATTGGGTTTTGTCCTTGTAAATTTATATAATTCAATTACTTATATAAATCCTAGCAACACTTTTTGACTATTATGCCCATTTCGATAGGAGAGAGAAATCTTAAAGATCTCTCACCCATTCGGGGATTCGAGATGACATATGGCGTACTTGTCATTTATGCTGTCCTGTCATTTCGACCAAAGGGAGAAATCTTAAACGTTAAAAGGTCAGTCAGCAAGTAAAAATATGTTTAAGATCTCTCACCCTTGCGGGATTCGAGATGACATTGCATTAAAGTTAATAGTTCAGAAATCGTTTGCAGGAAATCATCATACAAAAAGAACAGCTCTGGAGAGCTGTTCTACGAAAACATAAATCCCTCTTGTCATCATTTCATATATTTCATTCGCCCCAAGTTTCCAATCATTTCCCCCTTAGGGGGAAACGGGAAAGGGGGCTTTTTTGTCTTTTGTTATTTCGATCGGAGAGAGAAATCTTAAACGTTAAAAGGTCAGTCAGCAAGTAAAAATATGTTTAAGATCTCTCGACTTCGCTCGAGATGACATAAGATCTCTCTCTCCTGCGGGGACTCGGGATGACATTCAAAATTGTTAACCTGCCCACGAAGGAGTATCATTTACTGAAAGCACTTGCTTTGGTTTTTGTTTTTACATTTATACTGCGGGCTGTTACAGGATTACTAACGATAAGGGGGATGGATTTAAGTTTGTAATAATTTGAAGGGACCATTCAAATGGATGATCCCTATTTTTAGATTAAAAATCAGTTCTCACTTTTTGAAGCATAGTAATAGTGGTATTTATAAAAACTGCCATAGCCGGGTTTATCGTTAAAGTTATTTAAGACAGAGCCAATTAATACAGAATTGTCATGTCTTAATAACTCGACTGCTCTTTCAAAAACATCAATTTCGGTTATTTCTGATGAGACAACAATGATAGAACCATCCACTTTTTTTGCTAATATTTCTGCATCTGTAACAGCAACTATTGGCGGGGAATCTAAAATCACGTAGTCAAATCTCTTCCTAACTTCTGCTAAAAATTTTTCCATCTGAACAGAATCCAACATCTCAGCCGGATTAGGCGGTATTGTACCTGAAGTGATTATGCTAAGTCCTTTTATTTTAGCAGGATATATAATCTGATCTAACTCAAATTCACCCACTAAATGATCTATTAATCCGGGCTGTTTATTACGTTCAAGAATCTGGTGCAAGCGCGGTCTTCTTAAATCACAATCAACAATTAAAGTTTTTTTATTTGAAAGGGCTAAACTTCCGGCAAGATTTATAGCTACTGTTGTTTTCCCTTCTTGCGGAGCAGATGAAGTTATCAATATTGTTTTTAAAGATTCTTTATCTGGTTTCGAAAATTGAACTCTCGTCCTTAATGAACGGAAAGCTTCCGCCGGAATTGAATCTGGCTGGGTTGATACAATGAAATCAAATTTACTTTTGGTATCAAATCCTATTTCATCCACTCTTGGAATCCATGCAAGTACATTAACATTTCTTTTTTGAATATCTTCGGGTGTCTTTATCGTGTTATCAAAGTAATTTTTTATAAATACATAACCAAACGCTAAGCCTGTCCCTAAAATAAATCCTACAATTACAATTAAGACCCTGTTGGGCTTCGCGGGGTTTTCCTGCACTCTTGCATCATCAATTATAAGTACATTTCCTGGCTGTGATTGTTCGTTTATTACCGCTTCCTGGAATCTCTCTTCAACTAATGTGTAAAGTTTTTCCAGAGACTCACGGTTTCTTTGAAACCTTGCCAGTTCAAGTGAGGTTTTTGGTAATTTATTAAAACGTTCCTCATACTTCTTAACAATATCAGCTAATCCAGTTTGGGTTGTTCTTAAAGAACCGTTTTTAATTTCTTCCTCAATTATTTTTTGACTTAATGCTTTTACTTCTTCCGGACTGCTGGCTAAAATTCCTGCTTTCAGAACTTTAACTTTTTCATCCAGTTTAAGTTTTAAGTCCCTGATTTTTTTATCATATTCTTTCACTTTTGATGTTATATCTATACCCGGTTCAACTTTTGCGAGTGCAAGATCTTTATTTATCTGAAGCTGGGAGATTTCGTCTTGCAATGCTTTTATATAAGTCTCCGAAGTAGCGCTTTCAAGATATTCAGCCAATCTCGGGTCCTGTTTTTTAAGTTCTTCTTTATATTGTTTAAGAACTTCATCAGAAGCCATCAGTTCTATTTTAGCAGCATTTTTCTGAGCTTCAAATTGAGATAATTGTTCTATAAGTGCCTGTGCTTGCTGATCAAGTGCAATTATGCCGCCTCGTTCCTGGTATGATCTTAAAATATCTTCAGCTTCGTTTAACTCCTGTTTTTTTTCTTGTCGTTGTTTATCCAGGAAATTTTTAACAAATGTAAGCTGGTCTCTGTTAATTTCAAGATTAAAATACCTGTATTGTTTAGCATAAATATTTGCAATTAAAGCTGCTTCAGTTGGGGAAGGGGATTCTGAGGTTATATCAACAATATCTAATCCGCGTTTTTGCTCTATACTTACAGTGTTTTTTAATAAAGCTGCTATCTGCGGTATAGTAAGCAGCTTATTAGTTGGTCCGCTAAATTTTTGTTTATAGATTAAACTGAACTTCTCTTTATTTTTAGAATTATCAAAACTATCCACTAAAGCTTTTGCAACTCTTTCTCTCAAATTATAGCTTTTAAGTATTTCTATTTCATTGGCAATAAACCTATCGCTTCCAAAATCACTAAATTCAGGTACCAAAGGAGATTGTAAAATATTTCCGCCCGGTTTGCTTACCTTTAATTCTGTTTGAGATTTATAAATATTTTTTGCTGTTACAGCATATATTAAAGCAATGGCAAGGCTGACGAGGATTATAATTATTACGGGTGTCAAGTTGTTTCTTATAAGTAGTATATAATCCTTAAAAGTATTTTGATTTGAATTCTCTATATCGTAATCATTAAAGTTGTTGTTCTGCATTTATGTTCCCCAATTATTTGGTAATACTTATTATTAGTGCTGCTAATGAAGCCAGTGTTGTAACGATAGACAAATAGTAGGAAATATTCTCCCGTAAAAAATATCTTGGTTCACCGGGTACAACAACAATATCTCCTGCCTGTAATCTTACAAACTTAATCCCAGTTTTTAGATCATCTTCCCACATCAATTCATTATAATTGTATCTAAGCATAACAATCGAAGAATCCTGTTGGGTTTTTATTATCCTTATATCATCAAGAATTGCCTGTTCATTTGGTCCGCCTGCCAGGGAAATAAGTTCATTTATTGTACTTCGGGCTGGGATAATGTAATATCCCGGGTATTTAACATAACCCCATAACTGAACTTTAATATTAACGCTCGATGGATCGGAGTAATCATAATATGCTCCAAGAGTTTGATTGCGAAATTGGTTATATGAGCTGCCAATTTGAATATCATCCTGGGCAAATGATATTTGAGAAAAGGTTAACAGTAAAAAAATTAAAGATAATATTTTATTCATAACGATGATTAAAGGTTAGTTTTTAATAACTAAATATATAAATCTTTTAGGAAATAATGTATAAACTTTTTACAGCCTGATTTATAATATGAAGCGATTGGAAATAATTTTAAATTATATATTATTTTTATAACTAAAAATACTTTTGTATAAATTAGAAATAGACGGTGATTAAATTAGTTTGAGTAATCGGAAAGCCTTGTGTACGCGTTTCTATTAATGCAATAGATTAAATTGTTCTACCTTTGATGAAAACATCATATTCATAATGGAGTTATGAAAAATAATGCGGCGGCTTGATGTTATTGCAAACGAAGCTTGATATCTAAATAAATTTCAAAGTCTTGTCAATCAAAGCATTTACTCCATTCGGGGGATAAACACAATACAATTCTGTTTATAAGCCTATCAATAAATTCACAATTAAATATTTTTTATATAACTGCACGACTTTTTAATTATCAGCAAAAATTAATCTCAAGTCAAATAAAATCTTTTAATCACTAACAACAGCACCATTCTTAAGATAATATGTCTTTTTTGATTTTTCGCAAAACGCTTTTCCCATTTCATCAAACTTTAATTTTTTACCGGCTTCAGATACCCAGCCAACAACTCTGCCCGGGTTGCCAATCACCAAAGCATAATCCGGTATATCTTTGGTTACAACGGAACCTGCTCCGATCATACAATGTTTACCAAGTGTATGCCCGCAGACAATCGTTGCGTTTGCTCCGATGGAAGCGCCTTCCTTGACTAGTGTTTTGATATAAAACTGTGCTCCAACCTGGGGATATTTACATTTTGGATCTAATATATTTGTAAACACCATTGAGGGACCACAAAACACATAATCTTCCAATGTAACTCCTTCATAAATGGAAACATTGTTTTGTACTTTACAGTAATCACCGATAGTTACATTATTTCCAACATTTACATTTTGTCCAAAGACACATTTCTTTCCAATCTTGCTCCCGCTTTGAATGTGTGAGAAATGCCAGACTTTTGTTCCTTCACCAATTTCAACATTGTCATCGACTACGGCATGTTCGTTAACGTAGTAATTAAATTTTTCAGTCATCGTATTCTCCATTATCCGTTAGCTAACGGAATTATATAAAAAAGTAAGTAATCCGGTATCCGTTAGCTAACGGATACGGAAATCGGATTTATTTTGCCAGCAGCATTGGATGATAAAGTTCTTTTACATTTGTAAGCGGCAGATGTCTGATGCCATAAGCAGCTTCAATTGATGGTCTGGCAGTTTCTATTCCAAAACCATTGCCCCTTATAATTTCCTCATAAATTTTTGTATGAAGATCAGTAAACCCTTCAGTAAATTCTAATTCGTTCCCATCGATCGTAATAGAACGATGGGTAGATTTTCCTTTTTCAATAGTTTCTTTTGGAAGATCTTTTGCATCGATGGATAAATACCATTGAACATTTGCATCTTTTAATTCAATAAATCCAGCTGCTTTATTTGATTCTCTCAAGAACAAATGATTTCTCTGTACACCTCCAAACATCCACATTAGCATATCAAAAAAGTGAATACCAATATTTGTCGCAACACCACCTGAAATTTCTTCTCTGCCTTTCCAGGAAAAATTATACCAGGGACCGCGTGATGTAACGTATGTTAAGAACTACATTATGTTTCTGTTTTTTATCTTCAACCTGTTCAAGTTCTTCTTTAATTTCAAGTAAAGCAGGGTGTACACGCAGTTGAAGAACTGTGTAAACTTTTTTACCTGTTTCTTTTTCAATCTCCTGAAGTTGATCAAGGTTCCAGGGATTTAGTACTAATGGTTTTTCACAGATTGCATCTGCACCAACTCGTAATGCAAAACGAATATGTGCATCGTGCAGATTATTTGGAGAACAAATAGATAAATAATCTACTTTTTCAGATGAATTTAGTTCTCCTTAGTTTTTCAAGATGTCTATCGAATCTTTCAAACTCCGTAAAGAAACTGGTTTTAGGGAAATAACGATCAAGGATTCCAACGGAATCATGTGGATCCATTGCAGCTACAAGAATATTTCCTGTATCTTTTATTGCTTGTAAATGTCTTGGTGCGATATATCCAGCAACACCTGTTAATGCAAAGTTTTTCATAAATATATTTTTTATTTGTGTTGAATTAATGATCTGTGTCTATCCATTTAATCAGGAAATATATGATTATCATAATACAACGAGATTAACAATACTTTTATTTCTTAACCTTTAAAGACCTTTTTAGACTTTACTCCATCTTTTTCAAATGCGTTTCTGGTATCTAGAATCAATTTTGAATTTGTATCAATAAATTTATAATTATAATCAGTATGATCGGTGCTTAACAAAACAAGATCATACCTGCCAAGATTCTTTTTACTTAATATCAACTGAATCCATATCGTAATTGTATTTACGGGTCTTAGGAAGTTTTGGTACATAGGGATCATTGTAATCAACCTTTGCTCCTTTCTCTCTAAGAATTTCAATCAATTTAAGAGAAGGTGATTCACGCATATCGTCAATATCTTTTTTGTATGATGCACCAAGTATTAAAACTTTAGATCCGTTTAAGAGATTTTTTGAATTTATTTAATACTTCTCCCGCTTTTTCAACAACGTAGTAAGGCATATAAGTATTTATTTCTCCGGCAAGCTCAATAAACTTTGTACTAATTTCAAATTCACGGGCTTTCCAGGTAAGATAAAAAGGATCAATCGGAATACAGTGTCCGCCCAAACCGGGTCCGGGATAAAATGGCTGAAATCCAAATGGTTTAGTTGATGCAGCATCAACAACTTCCCAAATATCTATATCCATTCTTTCAAAAACCATCTTAAGTTCGTTAACTAAAGCAATGTTAATTGATCGATAAATATTTTCAAGTAATTTTGTTGCTTCTGCAGCTCTTGGTGATGAAACCGGAACTGTTTTAACTATAACCTGGTTGTAAAGTGCTAATGCAACTTTTAAACAATTTGGTGTAACACCACCAACAACTTTTGGAATTGTGGCTGTTGAATATTTAGGATTATTTGGATCTTCTCGTTCCGGTGAAAAAGCCAAGAAAGAAATCTTTACCAACTACAAATGGTTTAGCTTTTTTTCTCTTGCAGACTTGCGTACTGTTTACTGAAGATCTGAGTTATTGGTGCTTTCTCAAACATTGGCAACAGAATTTCTTCAGTGGTTCCGGGATAAGTTGATGATTCAAGAGAAACAAACTGTCCCTTTCTTAAGTACTGTGAAATAATTTTACCTGAGTTCTCTATAAAAGTCATATCAGGTTCGCGGTGTTCGTTAAGCGGTGTAGGTACACAAATTATAATTGCATCTGCTTCCGGTAATCTGGTAAAATCTGATGTTGCATAAAACTTTTTACTGTTTACAGCTTTCTTGATTTTATCTTCGTTGATATGCTTGATATAACTTTTACCGCATTTAAGTAATGGTATTTTTCTTTCATCAATATCAAATCCAATTGTTTTGAATCCTTTGAGTGCATATTCCAATGCAAGGGGAAGCCCAACATAGCCAAGACCTATTATACCAATAACGGCTGTTTTATTTTCAATCTTTTTTAATAATGTATTGTACATTTAATCCTCTAAAGTTTTATAAAATTTTATCGTTGAAATAATAATCGGCATTAATCAATCACAAATTAAGCCAAATTATTTATTGTGTTACAATTATTTTTTTAACCGGAATACAAAATAATGAAAAATATGAGACATTACTCAAAGAAATGAATCAATATGAATATATCAGTTACTGAAAAATTGTATGCATATAATTAATTGTCAACCGGAATTCCAAACTTACCACGATAAACTCTGTTAAGGTGAAGTGGATTATCAACTAAACAGCAGCCGGGATTCTTCTATAATCCGCAGCGGTCGGTGGATGGCATAAGCACAATATTTCAGTTATATATATAAATAAATAAACATTTAATACTTAAGAATAATAAAAATCACTGGAATGTTTTTGTTTAAAGATCACCTTGTAAAATCAAATTAAATTTGGTTAGCCAAATTAAGCACTGTAATTTTGTATAAAGATATTCTAAAATTATTTTTATAGTATAGACATGAATCTTGCAACAAAAAACACCCCCGTAAATTACCAGATTGTATCACAAAAAATTAAAGATAGTAAACTTGATAGTCCCGGGCGGGCTTCAATTCGTGAAATGAAAAAGTTGATTGATGATATTGAAATAGCAACAGGTGAAAGATTTGTAAGAATGGAAATGGGTGTCCCCGGTTTACCTCCTTCAAAAATTGGCGTGGAAGCTGAAATAGAAGCTCTTAAAAAAGGAGTTGCTTCTATTTATCCGGATATTTATGGAATTGCATCACTTAAAACTGAAACTTCACGGTTTGTTAAACTTTTTATGGATATAGATGTTAGTTCTGAAGGCTGCATTCCAACAGGCGGTTCTATGATGGGCAGTTTTGCTGCTTTTATGACTTTAAACCGATGCAACCCTGAAAAAGATACAACGCTTTTAATTGATCCGGGTTTCCCTGTTCATCGCCAGCAGTTAAGAGTATTAGGACAAAAATTAGAGTCGTTTGATGTTTATAATTATCGGGGTGATAAGTTACGCGACAAATTAGAATCCTATTTGAGCAAGGGAAATATTTCCTGTTTACTTTATTCAAACCCAAACAATCCTTCCTGGATTTGCTTTACTGAAAAAGAATTAAAAATAATAGGAGATTTGTGCAACAAATATGATGTGATTCCAATCGAGGATCTTGCATACTTTGCAATGGATTTCAGGCGCGATATGTCAAAACCCGGTTTACCTCCTTATCAACCGACAGTTGCAAAGTACACCAATAATTATATCCTTACAATATCCAGTTCAAAAGCTTTTAGTTATGCCGGTCAACGAATCGGTATGATGATTATTGCAGATGCATTGTATGAAAGAAAATATCCAAATCTAAAAAAATATTATACTAAAGATTTATTTGGTCATTCAATGATATATGGAACTATTTATTCAATTAGTTCAGGCATCTCTCATTCCGCACAGTATGCTCTTGCCGCAATATTTAAAGCAGCAAATGATGGTGAATTAAATTTTGTTGAGGAAGTGAAAGAATATGGAGAGAAAGCCAGAATAATGAAAAAACTTTTTACTGAAAATGGCTTTAAGATCGTGTATGATAAAGATGAGGATGAACCGATTGCTGATGGATTTTATTTTACTTTTTCTTATCCCGGTTTTACAGGTGAAGAATTACTGAATGAACTTTTATACTACGGAATCAGTGCTATATCATTAGCAATTACAGGAAGTGAAAGATTAGAAGGCATTCGTGCTTGTGTCTCATTAGTCAGGCGTGATCAATTTGCTGACCTGGAATACAGGCTAAAAAGATTTAATGCGGATCATAAATAAATATCCTGCAATCTAATTATAAAATTGTATGGCTGCATGAATGCATGCAATCATGCAGCCATTCATCGATTCAATTTGTTATCCCATAAAGAAACTTAACAAAATACCTGCTGCAACAGCACTCCCAATTACACCGGCTAAATTGGGTGCCATAGCGTGCATTAATAAATGATTGGTTTTATCATAATGCAAACCAGCTACCTGAGAAACCCGTGCGCTGGCTGGAACTGCAGAAACTCCGGCATTGCCAATTAATGGATTAATTTTATTGCCTTCCTTCAAGAATAAGTTCATAACTTTTGCGAAGAATACACCACCGAAAGTTGCAATCATAAATGAAACTGCCCCAAGAATAAAAATACCTACTGATTGAGCAGTCAAAAATGTTGTTGCTTGTGTTGATGCTCCAACGGTCAATCCTATTAAAATTGTAACGATATCAATCAAAGCCCCTTTAGCTGTATCTGCTAATCGTTTTGTAACTCCGCTTTCTTTAAGAATGTTCCCAAAGAATAGCATACCAAGTAAAGGCATTGCACTTGGGACAATTAAAGTTGTAAGCATCAATCCAAAAATAGGGAAGAGTACTTTTTCTGTTTTCGATACTGCCCTGGGAGGTTTCATTCTTATAAGACGCTCTTTCTCCGTGGTTAAGAGTTTCATTATTGGCGGCTGGATTACCGGCACAAGTGCCATATAGGAATATGCTGATATAGCAATTGCACCAACTAATTCAGGAGCAAGTTTTGACGAAAGAAAAATTGCTGTCGGTCCATCGGCTCCACCAATAATTCCGATTGCTGCTGCCTGTTCAGGTAAATAGCCCAGAATTAATGCAATCATATATGCTCCAAATATACCTAACTGTGCTGCAGCACCTAAGAGCATAAGTTTTGGGTTTGAGAGCAGCACCGAAAAATCTGTCATCGCACCAATACCTAAAAATATCAGCGGCGGATAAATTCCGTTACGCACACCAAAGTATAAATAATTCATTACACTGCCTGGTTCATAAATTCCGATCTCAAGATTTGCACCCTGAAGAAATGGGATATTGCCTATCAGAATTCCAAATCCAATCGGTACTAAAAGAAGCGGTTCAAATCCTTTACTGATTGCAAGGTAAATGAATACAAGTCCAACGATTAACATTACAACATGTCCTATTGTAAAGTTTGGGAAGGCAGTGTACTTAAAGAACTGATCAAAACCGTGGGTCATAAATTCTAGCAGCTGATCCATTGTTAAACTCCGATTTCTATAAGTATATCACCTTCAAGCACAGAATCACCTGTTTTAACTTTGACTGATTTGATGATACCTTCTTTATCAGCATTGATATTATTTTCCATCTTCATTGCTTCAAGGGTAATTAATTTTGTTCCCACTTTTACTGCATCCCCATCTTTTACATGAATACCTAAAATTACACCCGGTAACGGGGATTTTATAAATCCGGCACCTTTAGGACCGGCAGGTGCACTTGTTTTTAGCTGAGATGGGACAGAATCTGTAGATGGGACAGCAACAGATCGTATCAGTTTTGGGGTTTTGCTCTTTGGAATTACTTTGTCTAATTCAACTTTGTAAACAACACCATTAACCTCAATTTCAGCAGCATTTTCTTCAACATCTAATATGTTTACATCGTATTTGTTGCCTTGAATTGTAAACTTAAAATTTTTCATAATTTTTATCCTTGCTTATCTTGGCCACTTTGATAATCCGTAAATTTTGGAGCTCCACGGTGAATAGGTCTTTGATACTTTATTTATTGTTAAAACCGTGTCTTCTTTATCGTGTATTTCTGAATAATAAAGATATATCGCCGCTGCAATGGCGGCATTAACTTCACCCGATATTGAAATATCTTCTTTCGGCTCAACCACTTTATTTTCTTTTCGTAATAATCTTTTAACGTTTATATGGAGAATTTTGGTAAGATTAAAGAATAGTATATAAAGAAGTAACAATGCGATAAAAACAACTACATACCCGATGACCGTCATTCCTATACCTAAAGGATCCAGTTTAAGAAACATATCGGAATTTCGTTTTATTATTGCACGTGATGAATCGTGTGCTATTTGAAGTAATAATCCTAAAAACATTTTTTCACCTTTCTTATAATGGAAGATTAGAATGTTTTTTAGGTGGATTTATATCCTTCTTTGTTGCAAGCGATTGCAATGCACGGATAACTCTAAATCTTGTATTTCTTGGTTCTATTACATCATCGATGTAGCCATACTTTGCGGCAACATAAGGAGTGGCAAATTTCATTCGGTAATCTTCCTCACGTTTTTTTACAAATTGAATTCTTTCTTCAGGATCGGTTATTAATTGTAATTCCTTTTGATGAAGAACTTCAATTGCACCTTTTGGTCCCATAACTGCAATCTCAGCACCTGGCCAGGCGTAGTTAATATCACCGCGCAAATGTTTTGAACTCATTACATCATACGCACCACCGTAAGCTTTACGAAGAACGATTGTAATTTTAGGAACAGTCGCTTCACCATAAGCAAATAAAAGTTTTGCACCGTGAATAATAATTCCACCATACTCCTGGGTTGTTCCCGGTAAGAATCCCGGTACATCAACAAAAGTTACAATCGGAATGTTGAAAGCATCACAGAATCTGACAAAGCGAGCAGCTTTACGAGACGCGTTAATATCCAGAACACCTGCAAGATAATTTGGTTGATTAGCAACGATACCCACGGGTATTCCATTAAATCTTGCAAATCCTGTTACAATATTTGGGGCGTAGTGTCTTTGTATTTCCAAAAATTCATGTTGATCAACAACTGCATGAACAACATCTTTAACATCATAAGGTTTATTTGTTGCTTCGGGAATCAGTGTGTTTAGAAAATCCTCAAGCCTGTCTATTGGATCATCACAAGGGAAAATTGGCGGATCTTCTAGATTATTTTGTGGAAGATAACTAAGAAGTTTTCTAATTAATGATATTCCTTCTTCCTCACTATCGGCAACAAAATGCGTTACACCAGATTTTGTTCCGTGAATCATTGCACCGCCGAGTTCTTCGTCTGTAACTGTTTCACCGGTTACTGTTTTTACTACTTTGGGTCCTGTTACAAACATATAACTTGATTTGTTAGACATAATAATAAAATCAGTAAGAGCAGGGGAGTAAACGGCACCGCCGGCACAAGGTCCGAATACCGCCGAGATTTGCGGTATTACTCCGGATGCTAAAATATTTCTCTGAAAAATATCGGCATATCCACCAAGAGATTTTACACCTTCCTGAATACGAGCACCGCCGCTATCGTTTATTCCAATAATTGGCGCACCAACTTTCATCGCTTTATCCATTACCTTACAAATCTTTTGTGCGTACATTTCTGATAATGATCCACCAAATACTGTAAAATCCTGAGAGAAGACATATACTAATCTTCCATCGATGGTTCCATATCCTGTTACAACTCCATCTGATAAATAAGATTCTTTATCCAAACCAAAATCAATACTCCTATGACATACGAACATATCAAATTCTTCAAAGCTGCCTTCATCAAGTAAAAGTTCCAATCTTTCTCTGGCAGTAAGCTTACCTTTTTTATGCTGAGATTCGATACGCTTTTCTCCGCCTCCAAGCTTTGCCTGCTGACGAAGTGCCATCAACTCTTTGATTTTATCTTCCATAGCCATTGTGTTTACCTGTATATTTTTATTTTAATTAAATGACAAGCTGAACTTGTTTCGGTATTTAAATCTAAGTGCCTAAGATCCCGAATAATCCACAGTGGTGAATATCATTCCATTTTTATTCGTTATGGTTTTTCGCAAAATTCTGTTAACACACCAAATGTAGATTTTGGATGAAGGAATGCAATATTTAACCCTTCAGCGCCTTTTCTTGGCTTTTCATCAATAAGCATAATGTTTTTAGATTTTACTTCATCGAGCGAATTCTGTAAATCATTAACTGCAAATGCAAGATGATGAATACCTTCGCCGTTTTTAGCTATAAATTTTCCAATAGGTCCATCAGCAGATGTTGATTCAAGAAGTTCAATTTTAATTTGTCCAACCATAAAGAAAGCAGTTTTAACTTTTTGATCAGCTACTTCTTCAACAGCATAACATTTAAGTCCAAGTACATCTTCATAATATTTTATTGCTTCATCCAGGCTTTTAACTGCAATACCAATGTGTTCTAAGTGTGAGATGTTCATATTTTTTACTTATTGATTATTAGTAAATAAGAAATAATTTAAAGTCGCTACAGTTTGACAAAGTTAATGCCATCATCAATTATTTGAAGTAAATTGATTTTAATGTCAATAGAGTAAATTGACAATTGTTAATCAATTCTATTAAAAGAAAAAAAAATATTTTCTATTCCTGTTAGTGAGAATAATAAGTATTTATTTAAAGTTAAAACTATTGAATCCGTTCTTAAGTGATTAAATAAAAACTTTTTAATGTTTCTTGCAATAAAATATCATTTTCTCTATTTTTACACGCTAATTTTTGAAAAAATCAAACTACCAAGGATTTCTTTAAATAAAGTTTGCCGGGGTGGCGGAATTGGTAGACGCACAGGACTTAAAATCCTGTGGGAACTTGTTCCCGTGCCGGTTCGAGTCCGGCCCTCGGTACTAATAACTAATTAACAATTGATAATGTACAATTAACAATTTCTTAATTGTACATTTTTAATTATAAATTGTTAATTGAATTGGGCTCTTAGCTCATCCATTAGTTAACGGAGGTTAGAGCGCCCCGATTTTGGATCGGGGAGGTCAAAGGTTCGATTGGTAGAAAGAATATAGTGTTTTGAATTTCTGGGCTCTTAGCTCATTCGTTAGTTAACGGAGGTTAGAGCGCCCCGATTTTGGATCGGGGAGGTCAAGGGTTCGATTGGTAGAAAGAACATAGTGTTTTGAATTTCTGGGCTCTTAGCTCATCCGTTAGCTAACGGAGGTTAGAGCGCCCCGATTGGATCGCGGAGGTCAAAGGTTCGATTGGTAGAAAGAACATAGTGTTTTGAATTTCTGGGCTCTTAGCTCAGTTGGTTAGAGCGTCTGCTTGACGTGCAGAAGGTCAAAGGTTCGAATCCTTTAGAGCCCACAAGATTTTGAAAGTTTTTACTGCTAAATTCTTCAATGGTTCTAACAGTGGAATTCATTTGTAAGAATCCTTTTGAGTCAAAAGAGGTAAATAACACATCGGAGTTTTCTCCGATTTTTTTTATGAAAAGCTTATATGAATAAAATTAATATAACATTTCCGGATGGTGCAGTTAAGGAATTTGAAAGCGGAGTTACAGGGCTGCAAATAGCACAATCCATTTCAAATCGTTTAGCTGACGATGTATTAGCTGTTAAGTTTAATAATGCTATTATAGATTTTAACAAAGCTATAACTGAAAATGGCAGTGTTAAATTTTTAACTTTCGAAGATGCTGAGGGTAAAGAAGTGTATTGGCATTCATCTTCGCACCTGATGGCACATGCTATTCAAATTATTTTCCCGGAAGCAAAGTTTGGTGTTGGTCCTGCAATAGATGCAGGTTTCTATTATGATATAGATATTAATACCCAACTTACTGAGGATCATCTTAAACTTATTGAAGATAAGATGATTGAACTTTCAAAAGCTAATTCTAAATTTGAAAGAGAAGAATTAAACAAACAGGATGCATTAGAATTCTTTAAGAAGAAAGGTGACCAATATAAAGTTGAACTTCTTTCTGAAATGGATGAATCCAAAGAAAAGATAAGCATTTATAAAGAAGGCTCATTTACTGATCTTTGCAGAGGACCACATTTACCCAATACCGGTAAGATTAAGTTTGTAAAACTTTTAAATATTTCTGGATCTTATTGGCGTGGTGATGAAAAAAATAAACAGCTGCAACGAATTTACGGCATAACTTTCCCGAAAAAGAAAATGCTTGATGATTATCTTCTTATGTTAGAAGAAGCTAAAAAAAGAGATCACGAAAACTTGGGAAAGCTCTTGATCTGTTTAGTATTCATGAAGAAGCTGGTGCAGGTTTAATTTACTGGCATCCCAAAGGAGCGCGTATAAGACTTGGAAGTAGAAGATTTTTGGCGTAAAGCACATTTAGAAAATGGATATGAATTATTGTATTCACCTCATATGGGTAAAAGCTGGTTTGGGAAACAAGCGGGCATCTTGGTTTTTATAAAGACAGCATGTATAGCGGAATGAAAGTGGATGAACAGGATTATTACATCAAACCAATGAATTGTCCTTTTCATATAATGATTTACAAAACTCATTTACGAAGTTATCGTGATCTTCCTTTGCGCTGGGCTGAATTAGGAACAGTTTATCGTTATGAAAAAAGTGGAGTGCTTCATGGATTACTTCGTGTTAGAGGATTTACTCAGGATGATGCTCATATTTTCTGTACTCACGATCAAATTGAATCTGAGATTATTGAAGTTATTAGATTTGCATAAGTATGTTCTTGGTGCATTTGGTTTTACTGAAATGAATTATTATTTATCAACAAAACCGGAAAAAGCCGTTGGTGAAGATGACCTGTGGCATAAAGCTGAAGATTCATTAATAAAAGCTT
Organism: uncultured Ignavibacteriaceae bacterium; assembly: GCA_963809415.1. Classification (GTDB taxonomy): domain Bacteria; phylum Bacteroidota; class Ignavibacteria; order Ignavibacteriales; family Ignavibacteriaceae; genus IGN3. The sequence goes on from CAWEJJ010000003.1 coordinate 110,808, forward strand.
TAAAATCTGAAAATCTGAAATATGAGGTTGATGAAGGTGGTGGAGCTTTTTATGGTCCTAAAATAGATATTAAAATTAAAGATGCACTTGGGACGTGAATGGCAGTTAAGTACAATTCAGTTTGATTTTAATATGCCAGAACGATTTGATATGATATATATCGGTGAAGATGGAAAAGAGCATCGACCATTTATGGTTCATCGTGCATTGCTCGGCTCGATTGAAAGATTTTTTGGAATTTTAATTGAACATTATGCTGGTGAATTCCCGTTATGGTTGGCTCCAACTCAGGCGGTAGTCATTCCGGTTTCTCAAAATTATATAGAGTATGCCAACACAATTTTTAATGAATTGAAAAAAAATGGCATACAGTTCAGAAGTTGATGAAAGAAATGAAAAAATAGGATACAAAATCCGTGATTGGGAAATGAAGAAGCTTCCTTATATGCTAATTGTTGGCGAAAAGGAAAAAGAATCAGGTCTGGTTTCTGTCAGAAAGCACAAAGAAGGTGATAAAGGGTACTTTGGCTTTATCAGAATTTATTGATAAAATTGCATCTGAAATTAAAAATAAAATATAAATAACATTATAAGAGGTTAAGTATCGCTCAGAAACAATCGGTTCGTATAAATGAAGAAATTAAAGCTTCAAAGGTTAGAGTAATTGATGTTGATGGTACGCAATTAGGCGTTTATACTGTTAGAGATGCAATTAAATTATCTGAAGAAAGAGGACAGGATCTAGTTGAAATTGCCCCTCAGGCAGTCCCACCTGTTTGTAAGATTATTGATTTTGGTAAGTTTAAATACGAAGTGCAGAAGCGTGAAAAAATTCAGAAAAAAAATCAGGTTGTTTCTATCTTAAAGGAAATAAGGATGCATCCAAATACGGATGTACACGATTTTGAATTTAAAGTGAAACATGCAATAAATTTTCTGGAAGAAGGAAATAAAGTTAAAGTTAGCGTTATGTTTAAGGGTAGAGAGATGGCTTATACAGATCAAGGTGAAGAATTGTTAACAAGATTTATTGAAAAATTGGAAGATGTTGCCAAAGTTGAATCTCCAATAAAACTTGAAGGAAGAAATATGGCAACCATTTTAGTTCCTCAGTCTAAAAAAGGAAAGAAAACAAATAAGTAGTAGGAATAATTAAATGCCAAAAATGAAAAGCAATCGTGGTGCTGTCAAAAACATTTAAGAAGACAGCATCAGGAAAATTTAAAAGGAAGAAAGGCTTATAAAAGCCACATTCTTACTTCAAAAACAACTAAAAGAAAAAGAGGCTTAAGAAAAGGCACTTTAGTTAGTGATGCTGAACAAAAACGTGTTAGGATTATGGTTCAATAAGATAGAGAAGGATAAAAAATGCCAAGATCAAAAAATAAAGTTGCATCACACAGAAGAAGAAAAAAAGTATTAAAACTTGCTAAAGGTTATTGGGGTAATCAAGGTAATGTGCTAACCGCAGCTAAAAATGCTATTGATAAAGGTTTGGGACATGCTTATAGAGATAGAAGACTTAAAAAAAGAGAGTTTTAGATCTTTGTGGATAATCAGAATTAACGCTGCTGCAAGAATTAATGGAACAACTTATTCAAGATTAATGGATGCACTTAATAAAAAAGGTGTTGATATTAATAGAAAAGTTACTTGCAAGTCTTGCTGTTGAAAATCCAACAGCATTTTCTGAAGTAGTTAAATTTTCTAATAACTAATTTTTATACCCTCTCAGGATTTATTAAATTATTTATCCTGTGAGGGTATATTTCTATTTAAAGAATTTCTATGCTTGATAAAAATATTTCAGAAATCAGAGAACAGTTTTGCTGCTGATATTGAATCAGTTTCTTCATTAAAAGATATTGAAGATTTACGCATAAAATATTTCAGCAGAAACGGTCTTGTTTCACAGCTTTTCGAAAAACTAAAAGAAGCTTCTAAAGAAGATAAACCTGAACTTGGAAAAAAACTAAATCTTCTTAGAAATGATCTTACTTCACAGTTTGACACTGTTAAAGAAAAAATTACTGCGTCCAATAGTAATAAAGAAAATATAATTGATCTAACCTTACCCGGTAATGAATTTATTATTGGCAGTAAACATATTCTTAACTCAAACACTTGATGAAATTAAATCTATCTTTAAAGGATTAGGATTTTCTGTTGCAGATGGACCTGAGTTGGAATCTGATTATTACAATTTTGAATCATTAAATTTTCCTGCTGATCATCCTGCACGTGATATGCAGGATACATTTTTTGTAAGTAAAGATTTTTTGCTTCGAACACATACAACTCCTGTACAGATTCGTATTAATGGAAAAACAATACTCCGCCTGTTAGAGCAATTATGCCGGGAAGAGTTTACAGAAATGAAGCTGTTAGTGCGAGAAGCTATTGTATGTTCCACCAGGTGGATGGAATTTATGTTGATACCGATGTAACATTTGCTGAATTAAAAGGAACATTGGTTTCATTTGCAAAACAATTTTATGGATCGGATCTTAAGTACAGATTTCAGACCAAGTTTCTTCCCATTTACTGAACCAAGTGCTGAGATGGATATTACCTGTTATTTATGTCATGGAAAAGGATGCAAGATTTGTAAAAACTCAGGCTGGTTAGAAATTCTTGGCTGCGGAATGGTTGATCCAAATGTTTTTAAATATGTAAATTATGATTCAGAAAAATATACCGGTTATGCATTTGGAATGGGAATAGAACGAATAGCTTTGTTAAAATATGGAATTACTGATATAAGAATTTTCTTTGATAATGATTTGAGATTCTTAAAACAGTTTTAATGTGGAAATAAGTAAATGAAAATCTCACTTAATTGGTTAAAAGAATTATGTTGATCTTAAATGGAATCATCAACTGATGAAATAATTTCACATCTTACAATGTCTGGATTAGAAGTAGAAGATTTTGTTGATCAAAAAAATTTATAAAGATTTTATTGTTGGATTTGTTAAAGAAACAGAAAAACATCCAAATGCCGATAAGCTTACTATTTGTAAAGTGTTTGATGGGACAAATGAAGATTTACAGGTAATTTGCGGTGCTCCAAATGTGAAGGCAGGACAAAAAGTTGTTTTCGCTCCAATCGGAACTGAAATTCCAAATGGTGAATTTGATAATTAAGAAAGCTAAAATTCGTGGTATTGAATCAATGGGATGATTTGCGCTGAAGACGAATTACTTTTAAGTAATGATCATCCGGTATTATGGTTTTGATGAAAATCTTGAAGTAGGCGAAACCAATCACCGAAGCATTAAATCTTAATGATGTAATTTTGGAAATTGCAATTACACCAAACCGACCTGATGCACTTTCACACATTGGAGTTGCAAGAGATTTGGCTGCTATTTTTGATCGTGATTTGAAAATTCCAGAAATTAAAACTTGATGAAACAAATGATGATGTAAATTGAAATTAGCTTCAGTTGTAATTGAAGATAATATTAATTGTCCCGTTATATTGCAAAAGTTGTAAAGATGTGAGATAAAAGAATCGCCAAAGTGGTTAAAAGATAAGCTTGGAAAAGATTGGTTTAAGACCAATAAATAATATTGTTGATATTACAAATTTTGTTTTGCACGAGATCGGACAGCCATTACATGCTTTTGATCTTGATAAACTTAATGATAATAAAATTATTGTGAAGAGTACAAAATCAGAAACAATATTTACTACTCTCGATTCCAAAGAAAGAAAACTTACCTCTAAATACTCTAATGATTTGTGATGGCAAAAATGAAGTTGCTATGGCAGGAGTTATGGGTGGAGAAAATTCTGAAATTACTTCATCAACAAAAAATATTTTGATTGAAAGTGCTTATTTTAATCCATCCAGTATCAGAAAAACTTCAAAAGCATTAGGTTTAAGCACTGATGCATCATATAGATTTGAAAGAGGTACAGATCCAAATATTACAAAGTTTGCTGTTGAAAGAGCTGCACAATTATTTCAGAATTAGCAAATGGAAAAATTGCTAAAGGTATTATTGATGTTTATCCAAAGTGATCAATCCAAAAGAAATTGAATTACGATTTTCCCGCACATCAAAAATTTTGGGATATGAAATCCGCTAGAAAAAATTAAAAATATTCTTTCAAGATTAGGATTAGCATTAAAAGTTATTGATGAATGATAAGTTATTAATTTCTGTTCCAACATTTCGACCGGATATTGAGCGTGAGATTGATTTAATTGAAGAGATTGCAAGAATTAATGGTTACGATAATATTCCAACTGTCTCAAAAATTAATATTACATTTAGAGAAGAAAAGTGACGATACTGAATTTGATGAAAGTATAAGACAAGATTGCTACTTCACTTGGATTTTTTGAGATGATTAATAATCCATTACAATCTGAAAGTATGCAAATTAACCGGTAATCCAATTCGAATTTCTAATCCTTTAAGTGCGGATATGGAATATCTTCGAACTTCTCTTATTACCTGGTGCATTAATTACAATGTAGAAAAAAATACAGACAAGGTGTAAAGATTTAAAATTTTTTGAAATAGGCAATGTATTTAATAAATCAGCTGAGATTGGAAATTAAAATCTTTGACTGATTTTGAAGAAAATCAAAATTTGCTTTTCCTTATAACTGGTAATAGATCAGAAAAAAGTTGGAATACGAAAGAAAAGTAAGTGGATTTTTATTTACTTAAAGGTTACATAGATTCAATTTTTAAGAAGATTTCTCTTGACAATGTTTTAATTGATTCATATTATTCGACTGTAAATGAAATTTACGCTTATCACTTAACAAAAAACTTTAATAAAGTTGGTTTTAGGGTCTGGTGGAAAGCTTAAACTGAAGTTCTTAAAAAATTTGATATTAATCAGGATATTTACTGTTTTGAATTTAATTTGACACAAATCAAATCAATTGAAACTGGAAGTCAAAATATTATAAAGAACCATTAAAATATCCGAAAATAGTACGGGATTTTGCTTTTATTTTGATAAATCTGTTAAATATCTTGATGTTAAAAGACTTTATTTTAGAATAAAAGTTCTGAGTTTCTTAAAGAAGTTAAAGTATTTGATGTTTTTGAAAGTGAATCATTGGGAGCAGATAAAAAAAGTTTGCGTTTTCACTTGAGTATTATGATGAGAATAGAACTCTTGACGAAGATGAAGTTGAAAAAGATTTTAATAATTTAATTGCTTAATTACAAAAGAGTTTAATGCTCAATTAAGAGGAAATTAATTGGTTGATTTAGCAAAATATGATTCACTTGATTCAGGATCTTTCTGCAATAGAAGCAGAAATTGCTACAATAGGCAATAAACTTAAGGATATTCAGGAGACATAAAACTGAATTGGAAATATGAATTTAGCAAAATTACGACAAGATAATTCTTTCCTGCAAAAAAAAATTATTGAATTCGAACAAGAAATTGTAGTTGACTAGACAAGATGAATGAGGGTAATATATTTAATACATTTAATAGCAAGGAGAAGGAAAATTTAAAATTAAAATTACAGGATATAATTTCTAAAATAGATTATCACTTAAGTTCTTAATAATAAAATGATTGTTTGATGGTGTAGATAGTTCAATGACTGACAAAAAGAAGCTAAAAATAAAAATCTTTGATAAAGAGTATTCTCTATTTGTTGAAAATGAAGAAATAGCAAAAGAGCTGGCAATTTATGTTAATAAAGTTATGGAAGAGACCAAAGACGAGTTACCCGATCAGCCGGCTCAAACTATTGCAATAATTGCTTGTTTAAATATTGCTTACGATTTGTTTATAGAAAAAAATAAAAACCGTGAATTTCTAATACAAGCAACGGATAAAATAAAAAGAATAAAGCTTCTTCTTAAAGAACCTGAAATGTCTGACCCATCTTAATTTTACCGCACTGCCGTTTTTTAATGAAAAACTAACAGTTGAATTAATTAGGGAGTGTGACCTTCGGAGTGTATTACAGGCCTCATCCCGGACTTGTTCGGGAATTCTCGATTTATCGGAACAGTGGAAGTAAAAAGCTTTCGAGCGCGTTCCCACCGTGCTTTATAGGGTTTTTCCTATTAGCCGCGGCAGTGTCGGTATTATAATTCTAATTACAGTACGGAGGTAAATATGGATTTGATTATAATTATCCCAATGGTTGTTATTCTTATACGTTAGTCTGCTATGGTTAGGATGGTTTTTTAATTCTAAGTTTGGTAAGAATAGTATTAACGCTGCTGCAGAAAAAGCAGAACAGTATAATTCAGGATGCTAAAAAAGAAGCAAGTAACCTTAAAAGAGAAAAACTTACTTGAAGTAAAAGATGAATGGTATAAGAAGAAAATTGAATTTGATACTGAAGTAAATCAGAAAAAACAAAAACTTCAAATCTTGAAAAACAACTTCAACAAAGAGAAGAAAACAGCGAAAAGAAATTTGAACTTGTCCTTCAAAAAGAGAAAGATTTAAGAAAATTCGAAAAAGAAGTTCAGGATTCAAAAGTTAGTCTTGATGAAAAAACGATTGAGATTAAAAAACTTGAAGTTGAACAGAATAATAAACTTGAAAAAATATCCGGTTTAACTTCTGAAGAAGCAAAAAAAATGCTTCATGGAAAATATGGTTAACCAGGCAAAGATTGATGCTGCATCAAACAATAAAAGAAGTACATGATCAGAGCAAAAATTGATGCTAAAAAAGAAGCGCAAAAAATTATTGTTCAGGCAATTCAAAGAACTGCAGCTGATTATTCTATTGAAACAACTGTTTCAGTTGTTCAGATTCAGAATGATGAAATGAAAGGCAGAATAATTGGTAAAGAAGGACAGAAATATTCGTGCTTTTGAATCTGCTACAGGAGTGGATGTAATTGTTGATGATACACCGGAAGCTGTAATCCTTTCATCTTTCGACCAATTTAGAAGAGAGATTGCAAGAATATCTTTAGAAAGATTAATTGCAGATGGAAGAATTCATCCTGCAAGAATTGAAGAAGTAGTTGAAAAAGTAACACAGGAACTTGAAGAGGAAATTCAAAGAGAAGGTGAAAATACAATTCTTCAACTTGGGATACACAATATGCATCGCTGAACTTATTAAACATATCGGCAAAATGAAATATCGTTCCAGTTACGGACAAAATCTTTTGCAGCATAGTGTTGAAGTTGCATATTTAACTGGTATAATGGCTGCTGAATTAGGACTTGATCCAGTAATGGCTAAAAGAGCTGGTTTGCTTCACGATATTGGAAAAACAGTTGATAAAAGTGTTGAAGGTCCGCACGCACTTTTAGGATATGATCTTACTAAAAAATTTAAAGAACATCCTATTGTTGTAAATGCTGTTGGATCTCACCATGAAGATATTGAAATGGAACATCCAATTGCGGCTCTTGTACAGGCTGCTGATGCGATAAGCGGAGCAAGACCAGGTGCAAGAAGAGAACCACTGGAAAGTTATGTTAAACGATTGGAAAATCTTGAAACTCTGGCAAAATCTTTTGAAGGAGTTGCTAAAACTTATGCAATACAGGCTGGAAGAGAAATTAGAGTTAGTGGTTGAACATGATAAAGTTGATGATGTTGTTGCAGATAGACTTGCAAGAGAGATTGCACAAAAGATTGAAGAGGAAATGGATTATCCCGGACAGATAAAAGTTGTTGTAATTCGGGAAGTTAGAAAAATTGGATACGCAAAATAAAAATTAGTAAAGGGCTTTTAAGCCCTTTCTTTTTGATGACTTGAGATATTTCAATTTGTATCAAATAATTATTTAATAAGATAAATGAAAATTGCAATAACAGGTAACATTGGTTCAGGTAAAAGTACTTTTGCAAGATTTGCTGAAGAAGCAGGACTTCCGGTTTTAAGAGCAGATGATATTTCAAAAAGCATTTTAGATAATGATGAAAAAGTTCGTGCGATTGGTTATAAAAGAATTTGGAGATAAATCTTTATAAGATAGCAAACCAAATAAAAATTTTCTTGCCAAGGAAGTTTTTTCTGATCCTGTTAAACTTCAAAAATTAGAATCCATTCTTCATCCCAGAGTTATTAAAATCAATTGATAAATCAGATTAAAGAATTATTAAAAAATAATACTGTTGTATTTATCGAAGCAGCATTGATTTATGAAGCTGATCTTGAAGATATGTTTGATTATGTTGTTCTAATTACTGCTGAAAGAAATATCAGATTAAAAAGAAAAATTGAATCCGGAATTATCTAGAAGAAGATTTTTGTAAAAGGGAATCAAACCAAATTCCTGAAGAAGAAAAAAAGAAACGAGCGGATTTTGTTTTTTCAAATGATACAACAAAAGAAGATTTAAAAATGAAATTTAATCTTCTCTTGTTAACGCTGGGAATAAAATAGGATTTCATTAATGCGAATCCTCCGATATGTCGGAGTGAAGCATTATTATTGCCATTGCGATTGAGTCTTCTGCCAAGCGCATCCCTTTGGAGAGCGAAGAAATCTCCTTTACATAAAATAACAGATTGCTTCATTCCGATAAATCAGAACTCGCAATGACTACAAAAGAATTTTTATTCCAATCAATAAAATACACTAAATTTGGAAAGCAATTTTTCAGGAGTTTATTGTGGATGCTTTTAATAATCTTATTGTTCAATTTGTACAGCTTTTACCAAAATCAGTTGTTGGGATTCTTTTCTAAAAAATATATCGCTGGTGAAACACTTCAGGAAGCAGTTGACTTCGTAAAAAAACTTAATTCAAAAGGTATTTATGCAACAATGGATGTTCTGGGTGAATCTGTTGCAAATAAAGATGAATCAATCAATTGCAAAAATGAAGCGTTAGAAGTTTTAGATGCTATCGAAAAAAATAAATTGATGGCAAATCTATCAATCAAACCAACACAAATGGGATTAGCAATTGATGAACAGTTTGCTTACGAACAAGTACTTGAGCTTGTAAAAAAGGCTGCTGAGTATAATAACTTTGTTCGTATTGATATGGAAGATTCTCCATTTACAGATAAAACTATAAATCTTTACAAAAGAATTTATGAACGATTATAAAAATGTTGGTGTAGTAATTCAGGCATATATGAAACGATCGCTGATGATGTTGTTATTTTAAATAAAATTGGAACTAATTACAGGTTGTGCAAAGGAATTTATGTTGAGTCGGCTTCAATTGCATATAAAGATAAGCAGACTATTACGTGAGAATTATCTTGAAAATTTTAGATGCGATGTTTAAAGACGGTAATTATGTTGGAATTGCAACTCACGATAAACCTTTGATTGATGCTGCTTATAAGCGAATCAAAGAAAAAAATATTCCAAAAGATAAATTTGAATTTCAGATGTTGCTTGGTGTTAGAGAAGATTTAAGAGATAAAATAAATAGTGATGGATATAAGATTAGAATTTATGTGCCATTTGGTAAAGATTGGTATGCATACTCAGTAAGAAGGTTAAAAGAAAATCCTTCTGTTGCCGGACATATTACCAAAAGCTTTTTAACATTTGGAAGAAGATGATTGTTTTAGGAATTGAAAGTTCTTGTGATGAAACATCTGTTGCGGTATTAAAGAATGATGAATTAACTGCCAATCTTATTTCTTCTCAGGATTTCCACACAAATTACGGCGGTGTTGTTCCTGAGTTATCAAGCCGTGCACATCTTCAAATTGTCAATCCATTAGTAAAGTCTGCATTACAAAAATCCAATATTGACTTAAATGATATTGATTTAATTGCAGCAACTGCCGGTCCCGGTTTAATTGGTGCTTTGCTTGTTGGATTAACTTATGCAAAAGGATTAGCCTTTGGTTCTGATAAATCTTTTATGGGAGTTAATCATATCGAAGGACATATCTTTTCAGGTTTTTTAATGCCGCAAAAACCTGAGTTTCCATTTTTAAGTTTAGTTGTTTCGGGCGGACATACTTTGTTACTGCTCGTAAAAAGTTTTACTGAAATTTATAAACTTGGTCAGTACAGTTGATGATGCGGCTGGTGAAGCGTTTGATAAAGTTGCAAAGCTTTTAGGTTTAGGTTATCCCGGCGGACCAAATATCCAAAATGCTGCTACGCAAGGTGATGCAAGCAAAATTGATTTTCCGGTTTCTGATTTAAAACAAAAATTAAATTTTTCTTTTAGCGGATTAAAAACTTCTGTGCTTCGTTATGTTCAATCACAAGGTGGAGTTGATAAATTATCCTTGCAGGATAAAAATGATATTGCTGCATCGTTTCAGGTTGCGGCGGTTAAAGCATTAACAAGAAATGTAAAACGTGCTTTAGAATTATATGATGTTAAAACTATTTCTGTTGTTGGCGGAGTTGCAGCTAATACTTATCTGAAATCTGAGGTAACAAAACTTGCATAATCAATATGAAAAGAATGTTGTTATTCCTGATCTTAGAATTTTGTGGTGATAATGCCGCTATGATTGCATTCAGAGGTAAATCACTTTACGAAAGCGGAGTTAGAGATACATTATCCTGTAAACCATTTCCAGCATTAAGTGAGAATCATTTTCTTGAATTTAAGAGTTAGAATAAAAAATTATTTTGTGAGAGTTAATATTAATTTGCGATCAGCAATGGACAGTATATTTAGCTGTGTAATCAGGTATTCTAAAAAATAAATTGAATGTATGTAAGGATAGAATTATATTTAGACCGAAATAATGAGAAAAATATGATAACAAAAGAAAAAATAAAACGAGAAATAGATCGGATGCCAAACGATTTGTTGGAAAAAGTCTATAAATATATTAATGGGCTAACTGCCCCAAAAACAAATAAAAAGACTTTTCATACATATAAATTGAAGGGACAATTCGACAATATCAATGTTCGGGAAAGAGCATATGAATAATGTGTTGTTTGATACTAATTTATTGCTTTATGCTATAGATGAAGATTCGAAATATTTTAATTCGGTTCAAGCATTAATAAATGATAATGCATTAAATCTCTATACTACCTCAAAGAATATTTCCGAATTTCTTTCTGTTATTACACGCATCCCCAACACAAGTATTTCTGTAAAAGAAGCTCTAGTAATAGTTGAAGAATTTCAAAGTACGTTTAAAATTTTATATCCTACCGAAAAGTCTTATTCAATATTTATAGATTTACTTAAAAAATACTCGCCGAGTGGTATTAAGATACATGATTACGAAATAATAAGTATCGCACTATCAAACAAAATAAAAAACATCGCGACATATAATCAAAAAGATTTTTCCAGAATCGAAGAAATTGAATTAGTTTTAATGCCATAGTATATTGTTAAAACTGTTCAGACGGGTATATTCTGTGGTGATAATGCCGCTATGATTGCATTCAGAGGTAAATCTCTTTATGAAAGCGGAGTTAGAGATACGCTTTCCTGCAAACCATTTCCAGCACTAAGTGAAAATCATTTTTTAGAGATAGGTGAGTTAGCAAGTAGTTAAACCTCACCCTTAATCCCTCTCCTTGCAAAGGAGAGGGAAATAAAAGTCCTTCTCCTTAATAAGGAGAAGGGTTGGGATGAGGTTGATTTAAGAATTTATATTGGGAGAAGTAAATTGACTAAACACTACAACAAATCATCTGAAAAAGAAAAACGCCGCACACTTAGAAAAGATCAAACCTTGTGAAAAAATACTCTGGCATTATTTACGCGATAGACTTTTGCTTAATTGTAAATTCCGAAGACAATACTCTATCGACCAATTTGTTATAGATTTTTATTCTCCTGAATTAAAACTTGCAATTGAGTTGGATGGAAATGTTCACGATGATAAAGATCAGAAGATATATGATGTAAAGCGGCAGGAATTTATAGAGACTTTTGGCATTACTTTTTTACGTTTAACTAATACTGAATTACTTGAAAATGCTAATTTGGCTTTTGCAAAGATTGAAGAGGCAATAAAACAACTAAAACAAAGGCGACCTCACCCTTAATCCCTCTCCTTATTAAGGAGAGGGAATTTAAACTCCTTCTCCTTACTAAGTCGAAGATCCCGATTTCTGGAGAGAAGGTTGGGATGAGGTTGATTCTGGGATCTACAAAAACCATTTATAGGCTTCAAAGCTCTATTCCCAATTTCACGAATGCCACCCTGAGCCTTCGGAGCCATATTCTGAATCTCACGAATGCCATCCTGAACGTTCTGAGCCCTATTCTTGATTTTACGAATGCCATCCTGAACGTTCTGAGCCCTATTCTTGATTTTGCGAATGCCACCCTGAAGCTTCAAAGTCCTACTCTTGATTTCACGAATGCCACCCTGAGCCTTCGGAGCCATATTCTGAATCTCACAAATGCCATCCTGAAGCTTCAAAGCCCTATTCTTGATTTCACGAATGCCATCCTGAACCTTCTAAGTCCTATTCTTAATTTTACGAATGCGCCCCTGAAGGTTCAGCGGCTTATTCCCATTTTTGGAAGTACGTGCCTGAAGGTTCAGCGGCCTATTTCCGATTTTGGAAGTACGTGCCTGAAGGTTCAGCGGCCTATTTCCGATTTTGGAAGTACGTGCTTGAAGGTTCAGAGCCTTATTTCGGTTTTTGGAAGTACGAGCCTGAAGGTTCAGCGGCCTATTTCCATTTTTGGAAATGGAATTTTGAAGATTTTAAGCCTGCATCCTGTCTTAGAAATACTAATTGTTGATGATTGCAAAACAATAAATTTCTTGATGTTTATTTTTTATAAACTTAAGTTGCAGGTGTTACGATGCTTAAACTTTGATTTACACACTTTTAACTCACCCCTTTACTACTTTCTGGCTGGGGCTGGCGGGATGATGATTCGAATATTAACAATATTATCACATTAAGTTTTAGTGATTCCAAATGAATTCCTTATTATCAGAATTTAAAGATTCTTATCGTAAATTAGAAAAAAGGTTTATTAACCTTAAGGATTATGGAAATTTAAAAATTAAGGTTGATAATACTGTAAAAGAAATAAGAGCTGAATCTACTTCTGATTCTAAAGAATTTGCAGAATATCTAGCGGTTTTGCATTCATTCGTGAATGATAACAGCAGACTTAATCATTTTAAAATTTTAGAAATTATTCAACAACATTATTCTGATAAAGTTGACAAAAAAGAAATTGAAAAAATCTCAGGTGAAATAGAAGCAAACGATAAATTCAAAATATTAAAAATTAATGAAGAATATCCGCCAAATAAAATATTTGATGAAATATTTAAATCATATAATTCTGATTCTATTGCAAATCTAAATGATAGCATCATCTCTCTTATTAAAAAACCAGTTGTAAGTCAAATTATTTGGTATGAATTTTATACTTATGCTATTACACTATTTACAATTCTTTCCAAGATATTTAATTTAATTCAAAAATTGGAAAAAGAATTTTCTGAAAAAATTCCTATAACTCCATGTATAATCTGTAAGTCTGTAGAAAAAACCTTTAAAGCAGTAGAACATATATTTCCAGATTCACTTGGCAATAGCGGCTTAATTCTAGAAAAAGGATTTGTCTGTGATATTTGCAATAGTGAGATTCTATCAAAAATTGATGAAGATTTACAGAAGTTTTCGCCCATATCTTTTTTGAGAATATACTATACCCCATTTACAAAAAGTGGCAAACTACCTTCTGCTAATTTTCAAAATATGGCAATCATTAAATCTCGTGCTAATAAAATAGATATTAAGTTTAAGGATAAATCAACAAAACTAAAGAAAGAAAAATTATCTGGGAATCTCTACAAATTTAATACAACCTTTCGAAGTGGCCATTTCAATATTATTAATGTTATGCGTTCATTATATAAAATTGCTTATGAAACATTAGCTTTAAAAAATGGTAAAGATTTTGTGTTATCTGCAAAATATGACGATGCTAGAACTTTTATTAAAAATGAAATTGAACCTTACAATAATCTGCTTATTATGAATAATATTACTCCTCAAAATATTTTACAAAGTATTTATAATATTAATGAAAAAGCTACAGTATTTATTATAAATATCTTCGGAATTCTATTTATGCTAAATCTAGAAAGAGAGCCACTCTTACTGCTTAATGAGGATTTAGAAAAATTTAGATTCAGTTATTTATACAACAAAAAGTAATTTGAATATAAATAGCACCTCAACCAATTTTAAGTAAATGGTAGGGATAAAGTTCTCGCATATTTCATTCTGAATTTATTAGTTTAACTCTAAAGATTAAATTATAAATAATAAATCGTAAGGAACTCATCTTGAGAAAAGTTATTGCACTCGAATTCATTACACTTGATGGTGTAATACAAGCAGGAGGCGGGCCAGAGGAAGATACCAGCGGCGACTTTGCTTACGGCGGTTGGCAAGTTCCTTATGATGATGATGTTATTGGAAGCATCATTCAGAAGCAGATGAGTATGCCGTTCGATCTTTTGTTAGGACGCAAAACCTTTGAAATTTGGGCGCCGTATTGGCCTAAGCATTTTGATTTTTGGCCAGGCGTTATGACAGCTACCAAGTATGTAGCATCAAATACTTTAACTTCCAGCGAATGGAAACCTTCCGTGTTTTTAAGCGGCAACATTGCAGAAAAAGTCCGAGAACTAAAACAACAGGATGGACCGGATTTGCACGTTTACGGAAGCGCGAATCTTCTTCAAACTTTGATGAAGCATGATTTGGTAGATGAGTTCTGGCTAAAAATATATCCGTTAACACTTGGCAGTGGAAAACGTTTGTTTGTTGATGGCACAATCCCGGCGGCGTTCAAAGTAACGGAAAGCTCAGTTGGCTCAAGCGGCATCATCGCCGTTAATTACGCGCGAGCTGGCGAGGTAACAACCGGAAGTTATGAGTAAAAATATTCCTTCATCTCCTTTATATTGCAACTAGTAAATAATCAAAGAGCATAAATGAAAACAAAAAACACAAACTGGAAAAAAGGGGCAGGCAAATTAGGAGTGCTAACTCCGCTTTTAGGTACGTGGCAGGCAAATGCAGAATCACCAATGGGTAAAGTTAGCTGCACACGCACATTTACAAAAATTCTTGGCGGTAAATATATTCAACTTGTTGCACGCTGGGAGTTTGGTAAAAAAATCTACGAAGAGTTTGCTGTTTACGGAGTAAAGGATAATAAACTTTCATTCTGGTCATTCACTTCAGATGGAAAAAGATCCGAAGGTGTTATTGCAGATGGCAAAGATGTACATCCAGATGCAATTGCTTTCGAAGCACAAATGCCTGCTGGTCTTGCACGAATGATTTACTGGCCAAATGAAGATGGCAGCATCAACTGGGCAGTAGAAGCAAAAAACAAAAAAGGATGGAAACGGTTTACTCAGCATAAATATATTTTGGTATAAATATTTCCCTTCAACTCCTTTATATTGCAAACCGTAATTAAAAAATACCTTTAATTATTAACTGAGCAATTGTGAATAATAACTTTGTAAACAGAGTACCGCATATAATTCTTATCTACTGGGTAATAAAAATTGCATCAACAACTTTAGGTGAAACCGGCGCAGATATGTTCTCTATGACATTAAACTTAGGTTATGGAGAAACAATAATAATATTTATGAGTCTTTTCCTTTTATTACTTGCAGTAAAACTTAGAATAAAAAAATATAATCCTGTTACTTACTGGGCTGTGTTTACTGCAACTGCAATAGTAGGTACAGGCATATCAGATTTTATCGACCGTACACTTGGGCTTAGGTTATGCTGTAGGCGCACTAATATTAGTCATAATGCTATTAATCATTCTTGCGATTATGGTACTCAAAGGAAAAATCAATATCTGTGGAATTAATAACAACCAGTTCGGCAGAAATATATTATTGGATAGCATTTCTTATTGCTAACACTTTAGGCACAGCGGCGGGTGACTTTCTTGCAGATAGTTTGGGATTCGGTTTTTTGTTAAGTGCCGGAATAATTACGGGAATGTTAATCGTAACAATATTACTTCATTACTTTACTAAGACATCCAAGATCGCATTGTTCTGGATTGCTTTTGTTTTAACAAGACCTTTCGGTGCAACGTTTGGAGATTTGCTAACCAAACCAATTGAGATGGGCGGAATAAATCTTGGGACAATTGGCGCCTCAATTTTCTTTGCTGTGGTTTTGGTTTTTGCTGTTATTAAAGAAACCAAATTGGAAAAGCTTAGAACCAACCAGAATTTAGTATAATATCATTAAACTTACGATTGATTAAACATTTTTAAGGTAACAAATAATTGAGTAAAGATTATTTTGAACTAAAAGCAGAAAGCTACGATAAGAATACAAACAGGGTTAGTAATGTTGATAACATTGCTAATTCAATTTTAAGCAGCATTACGTTTAATAAAAATATGCACATAATGGATTTTGGCAGCGGTACAGGTTTGCTGTTAGAAAGAGTGGCTCCGTTTGTAAAAAAAATAACAGCGGTGGATGTATCAGAATCAATGACAAAACAATTAAGCGAAAAAATAAAAAACCTGGATTGTGAAGTTGAAATTCTTCAACTGGATTTAACAAAAACAAAATTGGATATGAAGTTTGATGGTATAATTTCATCAATGACAATGCATCATATAGAAGATACTCAGGCAATGTTTAATGATTTTTACACAATGCTAAATGATAATGGCGTAATTGCAATTTCTGATCTGGATATTGAAGATGGAAGTTTTCATACTGATGATACAGGAGTTTTTCATTTTGGGTTTGATAGAAAAGCATTTCCAGGATCAAAGCTATTGCCGCTGGATTTAAGAATGTTAAAACATAACTGCAAGTATTGATGAAAAACCACATGGTAAGTATCCTGTGTTTTTGCTTACGGGGAATAAGTGATTTAAATATAAAATGATTAACAAACCAGAAAGGGTAAATAAGTGAAGCAAATATTTATAGATAAATTTAGTTATACCTGAAAATGCATTTAAAGAATTTTCAGAAAGAATGAATTACAAACAGTAATTAAGAAAATTCTTTAAATAAAATCTTTATAATATCATCTTAGTAAATGCAGGTAAAAGCTTATAATCTCTTCAACAAGGCGCTGTTATTTAATTCGATAACATTGCTTGGAATCTCATTATTATGATTCCATTAATTTCCGCTCAGGTAAGTTCTAATAATACTGGACTAAAGAATCCAGTTACTTGAAACAAATTTTTTGTTTGTTGAAGCAGGCGGGAATGGTGTATGCTGTCTATTAATTATGAAAGACTGATTTTTAACAAAATAGGATTAAGAACTGGTGTTGGCACAATAGGTATTTATGGATTGACCATACCTGCAATGATCAATTATTATTTTGGAAGTAATAGCCAGTTAGAATTTGGGATTGGAGCCGTTTACACTGATTATTTTCCTAAGGAGGGTGGTTTAATCCACAATGGAGAGTTTTTGATTAGCTCAACTATCGGATATAAATATCAAAAAGAAAATTCAAATATAATCTTGAGATTTTCATTTACCCCCTTATATAGTACTATGGAAGATAAAGTTCTACTGTTTGGTGGTATCAGTCTTGGGTGTGCATTTTAATTCAAATTGATTTAATTGCTTAGTTAAATGAAATTACATATCGGAAAAATATTAAGTAAAAAAGAGTTAATTATAGTAGCAATATTTTTTATTGCACTGTTTATAATCGGGTACATAACTTTTTTTACATCCAACCATTTTGATAAACCTGCACCATTTACATTTGAGATTAAAGATGGCGAATCATTTTCAAGCGTAACGGAAAGACTTTACGACCAATCTATAATTCCAAGCAAGTTTAATTTTAGAGTTGCAGCTTTTATTTATGGCGCAGAAAAAAATGTTAAAGCGGCAAGATATTCTATCCCTAATGATTTGAGTTATCTCGATTTGTTAGATCTTCTTGTTAACGGTCCCGCAGATTATTTAAGAGCAATTAAGAATAAATGACGGACAAACAATTAAAGTGGCTTGGTGCAAAAGTTAGACGAGATGTGAAAATTGATTCAGCTGCATTCGTAAATCTTGCAACAATAAAGAGTTTATAAAATCATTAGGATTAAATGTTTCTACTTTGGAAGGATATTTATTTCCCAAAACTTATAAAATGTATGAGCGAACATCGCCTGAAGAAGCAATAAAAACTTTTTACAATGGGTTTAATGATTTCTTTGTTGATTCTTTAAGGCAAAGAGCACATAAAATCGGATTAACAGTTCACCAGGTTTTAACTCTTGCTTCAATCATAAAAGGGGAAACAAATCTTGTTGATGAAATGCCTGCTAATTTCTGGTGTTTATCATAACAGGTTAAGAATTGGTATGCGTCTTCAAGCCGATCCAACGATACAGTATTTATTACCAAATGGCTGGCGAAGATTAAATTACAAGGATCTGGAAATTGAATCACCATACAACACTTATAAATATTCTGGTTTACCGCCGGGACCAATTAATAATCCGGGTGCAAATGCAATTCTTGCAGGCTTTACCCGGAAAAGAATAATTATTTGTATTTTGTAGCCAATGGAAATGGCGGACATAAGTTTGCCAAGATCATATTCAGATCATTTAAAAAATGTAGCACAGTACCGAAAATGGTTAAGCAGCCAAAACAAGTAATTTAAAAAGTTTATCAAATGTTATTAAGAAAAGATGAATGTCATATCGAACGAAGAGAGAAATCTATACGCTTAATTAGTTTAAGATTTCTCAGTCGAATTCGCCGCGTCGGACTTAGAAATGACAGACTATTTTATTTCAAACGTCCATTGTTTGCAATTAAACTTTATTTATTTGTTTTTCTTTTTTCACTTACACTTTTTTTCTTAGCCGGTTGTGCAAACCAATTACCGCCGGGCGGTGGAGAAGTAGATAAAATTCCACCTGAAATTATTTATTCTTATCCGGAAAATGGAACAACTAAACTATAAAGAAGATTTTATTGAATTTGAATTTTCTGAGTATGTTGATAAACGTTCATTTAAAGACGCATTATTTATTTCTCCTTCAATTGATGAGCAACTTGAAATTAATTGGAGCGGCAAATCTGTTAAAATAGTTTTTCCAAATGGATTAAAAGAAAATTTAACTTATGTTGTAACAATCGGAACAGATGTTGTTGATGTGAACAATAAAAACAGAATGGCAAGTTCATATTCTTTTTCATTTGCGACGGGAGATAAAATTGATAAGCGAACTATCAGTGGGAAGGTTTATGGAAAAGATATTGAAGGCACTTTAATTTTTGGTTATAAATTTTCTGATGATACGACTAATTATCTTTCAAAGAAAGCCGGATTACATTTCACAGGTTGGAAAAGATGGAGATTATAAACTTAATGGTTTAGCTGAATCTATTTACCGTGTTTTTGCAGTTAAGGATCAGTTCAGGGATTTATTATATCAAGCTGATCAGGATTTGATAGGAATGCCATTTAAAAATATTTCTTTAACTGGAAGTGATTCATCTTATTACTGGTTTAGATTTTTTCCTAATGAAAGTTGATACACTTAAACCAAGGTATGCTTAGTTCGGTGATGACGGATAAGAATCATATTGTTGTTACATTAAGCGAGGAATGTGACTCATCAATTTTTCACGCAGATAATTATTTTATAATCGATTCAACATTCAAATTCAAGATTAAATATTGAATATTGTATTAAAGGAAATACAAAGAAGGATGAATTTATTTTAGTTCAGACTAAAGCCAATTGAATAAGGAAACGGTATTACTTATTTGCCAAAAAGTTACAGGATTTAGATGGAAATATTTTTGAAAATGAATTAGCGTGTTTGGTAGTTAGAGAAAAATCTGATACCACAGCACCAAAACTTTGTACAAACTCTACCAGCAAAAAATACAACGGATTTTAAGCATCCGGAAATTATTTTTTATTTTGATGATGCAATTGCGAAAACAAACTAATTAAAGATGCAATCCAGTTTACAGATACGTCAAAAAATAAAGTTCCCTTTAACTGAAATTTATTGACGATGCTACTTTATCTATCAAACCGGAAAAAGATTTAAAACCGGATAAAGGATTATGTAGATCAAAATTGATTTATCAAAGATTTATTGATGCGCAGGGAATAAAATTGATTCAATTTATAAACTTAAATTTTCAACAATATCAGGAGTTGAATTTACCGGACTTTCAGGTAAGATTAAAACTGATTGAAAAATCTTGTAATTGTTTTACAGGACAATAAAACTTCAGGATTTAACTTATATAACAAAGCCGGATAAAACATCAACCTATAATTTTACTCGAATTCAACCTGGGACATATTCATTGTGGTATTTTGCTGATCCGGATAGTACTGAGACATTATAATTATGGTTATCCTTATCCTTTTAGATATTCTGATGAATTTTATTTTGTTAAGGATACTTTAAAACTTCCTCCTCGCTGGAGTGTAACAGATTTTGATATTATTCAAAAGTGATAGTTAGATAATATTTATTTTATTGTGCTTGACTATTCTTTTCTGAAAATTATTTCGCCATTTTTTATTGTATGCGATAAAAGATTTCTTCCAACATTATAAATTATTTCTGAATACTCATTAGCATCGAAGACTGCAAAATCAGCTTTTTTACCAATTTCAATACTTCCAACACTCTGTTCACGATTTAAAGCCTTTGCAGCATTAATCGTAACTGCATTTATGATTTCTTCAACTTTCATTTTCATCTTTAGAGCAGCCAGACTCATAATAAATGCAGATTTAAAATGTTGTGATGATCCGGGATTATAATCTGTAGCAAGAGCAACAATTGCATTATTCTCAATTAGTTTTCTTGCAGGAGCAAATTGATAATCAAGAAATAATGAAACTCCGGGAAGAAGGACAGCCACAGTTTCCGATTCTGAAAATCTGGAATAAATCTTTTTCTTGTAAAACTTCTAAATGATCAACACTTGTTGCATTATATTTTAAAGCAATATCCAATCCGCCAATATTATTAAATTGTTCTGTGTGAAGCTTTAATTTTAAACCTTCACCCGATGCTTTATCAAATATTTTATCAATCTCTTCTGCACTAAAAGCTGTTGATTCACAAAATCCATCACAAAATTCTGCAAGATTATTTTTTGCAATATGTGGAATCATTTTATTAATTATTAAATCAACATACCATTGTGATTATCTTTAAATTCCGGGGGGAAAGTATGGGCACCAAGAAATGTTGAAACAATATCGATCGGAAATATTTCATTTATAATTTTTATTGCATGAAGAAGCTTAATTTCATTTTCAAAATCCAAACCATAACCGCTTTTTATTTCTAATGTTGTTACGCCTTGTGAAATAAATTCTGTTATTCTTGGTTTCATAATCTCCACAAGTTCTGCAATTGAAGTATTGCGAACGGCATTAACGGTTTTAAGTATTCCACCGCCACACTTTGCAATATCTTCATAACTTTTACCAGCAATTCTATCCTTAAATTCATTTGCTCTCGAACCGGCAAAAGCGGTATGCGTGTGACAATCTATCAAACCGGGAAGTATAATTTTATCTTTAAGACTAATTCTTTCTGCGGTAACAAATTTACTTAATACACTATTTGGCAGGATATCTTTTATAATTCCATTTTCGGAAAGAATAAAGTGATCAGCAAGAACTCTAAAATTTTGTAATTCGCTGCCGCGTTTATAATTCTTACCTTTAGTATTGCACGTAACGATTTGTGCAGGATTTGTAAATAGCTTTATCATTACTTAAAGATATTAATATTTTCTTGAACAACTTTTGCTTCTTTATATCCTAACTGATTCAATTTAAATCTTAAATCATCCGCTTATTTTTGACTTTCAAAATCACCAACTTTCACTTTGTAGAATGGTGGTTCAAAGTCAATATAAATTTCATTATCATCATCCAAATTAGTCAGCATCAGATTTTATTTTGTTTGCATCTTCCAAATTATCTGTACTTATAACTAAAACTCTATATCCTTCTTCTGTGCCAACTAAAACTTTTTGCTGATTTTCAGGATTGGATGACCCATAATCAAACCAGATATTATTATTATCACCAGTATTGCCGATCTTATTTTTTTCGGGAACTTCAATATTGATTTTGTAGGGAGATATATCAAAATCCTCCGTTAACTTTATGTCATTTTTATTGGATTCTGTAATTGTTGAAGAATCCACTGGTTTTGTAAATCCATCTTTTGAATATCTGCTCCCGGTTGAAGATGCA
This sequence comes from uncultured Ignavibacteriaceae bacterium, assembly GCA_963809415.1. Taxonomy (GTDB): domain Bacteria; phylum Bacteroidota; class Ignavibacteria; order Ignavibacteriales; family Ignavibacteriaceae; genus IGN3. The sequence goes on from CAWEJJ010000003.1 coordinate 132,964, forward strand.
CAGGAAGATAGGATTAAAGAAAAGAGTGATAATACAATTACAGGTATAACCGATTTATTTTTCATAATAATTGTTTTAATTGAATTGTCTCAAATATAAACTTTTTTCATTAAGGGTTAAAATGTTTAATTAACGTAAAATCTTTTACTAAATCAGAATTTTGGAAATAAAATTCGGTCCATTATTGATTTTTCTTCTTATAAAGCTATTTGAAGTATTTAGCTGTAAAATGAGTGAAAGAGTTAAGTCTGGATTATATATATATCATTTTTTGAGAAAGTGCACAATTTTTAGTAATTTTGCACACTCATTTATAGAAGAATAGCAATAATGCCACCAAAAAAACTAAAAATATTATTTGTTTCATCTGAAGTTTTCCCATTTGTAAAGACAGGTGGACTTGCAGATGTTTCTTCAGCACTGCCTCAAATGTTATCTGAATTAGGTCACGAAGTCAGAATTGTTATTCCTAAATACGGTGCTGTTGATGATAGAAAATTTAAAATTCATGAAATTGTAAGATTAAAAGATCTTCAAGTTAAGATAGGCGACAAGGATGTAACATTTTCACTCAAATCCTGTTTTTTACCTGGTCCAAGAGTAAGAGTTCAAATTTATTTTTTAGATAATCAAGAATATTTTGGGAGCAGAAATGGTCTTTATGCGGACCCAAATACTGGTAAAGATTATCCGGATAATGATGAAAGATTTATTCTCCTTAATCGATCGGTAATGGAATTAATTATTAAACTCGGCTGGATACCGGATATTATTCATCTAAACGATTGGCAATGTGGTTTAGTTCCGGCTTATCTTAAAACTATTTATAAAGATCAGGAAGGATTTAATCAATTTAAAACACTTTTTACGATTCATAATCTTGCTTATCAGGGTGAGTTCAATCAATCTTCATTTGAAAAAACAGGTTTACCAAAAGAATTAGAATCTGTTTCTAAAGGAATTATGCTTGACGGTAAAGTTAATTATTTGAAAAGCGGTTTAATGTTTTCGGATGTTATAAACACGGTAAGTAAAACTTATGCTAATGAAATAAGAACAAAAACGGAATATAGCGAAGGCTTGAAAGATGTATTTTCAAAGCGAAAAGATTCTTTATTCGGAATTATAAATGGGATTGATACAAAAGTCTGGAACCCTGAAAAAGATAAACTAATTTCTAAAAACTATTCTATAAAAAATATTGAAAACAAAATTGAGAACAAAAAAGAACTTGCTGAACGATTTGGTTTTAACTTTGATGAAAATGTTCCGATCATTGGATTAATTTCCAGATTATATGATTCAAAAGGATTTGATATTATTCAAAAAGGATTTAGTGATTTATTAAAATTAAATTGCCAGATAATTCTTTTAGGTACCGGTGATAAAAAATATCATGCATTTTTTGAAAAGATGGCATCAAAAAATCCAAAAAAATTTGCTTGCTACTTAGGATTTAATGATGAACTTGCTCATTTAATTGAAGCTGGATCAGATATGTTTTTAATGCCATCTCAATATGAACCTTGCGGCTTAAATCAAATGTATAGCTTGGTTTATGGTACTGTTCCAATTGTGCGCGAAACCGGTGGATTAGCTGATACAGTTATTAAATATAATGAAAAAACTGAAGAAGGTAACGGATTTGTTTTTAAAAAATATGATAGTGATGAGATGATAAAAGAATTGAAACGCGCTCTTAAATTATTTGAGGATAAAAAAATCTGGCAGAAGATTGTTAAAGCAGGAATGAAAATTGATTTTAGCTGGGAAGTTTCTGCTAAACAGTATATTGAACTTTATAAAACTATCCTTACTACAGAATAGTTTGATGAAGAATAGAGCAGTTTTTTTGGATCGGGATGGTACTCTTAATGAGGATACCGGTTATTTAGGTGATCCAAATAAGCTGGTGCTTTTACCTGGAGTTGGTGAGTCACTTTCCCTGATAAAAAATAAATATCATTTTAAACTTATTGTTATATCAAATCAATCAGGTGTTGCAAGAGGTTTAATATCCGAACAAGACGTTATTGCTGTTAATAATGAATTGAACAAAAAGCTATCTCTTTATGATGTAAAAATTGATGGCTTTTATTACTGTCCTTATCATCCTGATTTTAGTAGTGAAAATGACTGTGATTGCAGAAAACCATCCCCCAAAATGATTTTAGATTCAGCACAGGAAAATGATATTGATTTAAATTCCTCCTATATAATTGGTGATAAAATTGATGATATTAATGCTGGTATCAGTGCTGGACTAAAGACGATTTTAGTAAAAACAGGAAAAGGAATGGAAAGTTTTTCTGTGTTGCAAAAAGGAAATAATTTCCCAAGTTTTGTAGCCAATAATTTAATGGAAGCGTGCAAGTTTATAATTAAAGATTCTTTTGGAGATACTGTTAGTGCAAAATAAAATAATTGCTTTTCTTTTGATCGTATTTAGTGTTTTATTATTTACAAAGTGTAATGATTCACCAACTGATATTGGCTATGGCTTATTAAGCCAGGATGATGTTCAAGTTTTAAAACTCGATTCCTCGGTTGATTCAACTTACCAAAATTCAAACTCTTTTACAGTTTGTTCATCCTTTATCTTCTTCAAGTATTATTATGTTAGGAAATGCAGATAATGTGACTTCCAAAATATCTAATGAAGTTTGTTTTTGCTTTTCCGGATTCAATTAAGGAAGATATTTTAAACAATAACATTACTATTAAAGATTCCTGGATAGAATTGCATAAAAGTTATTTATTCGGTGATTCTACATCAAGCTTTGATTATTATGTTTATAAAGTGAATAACTTTTGGACCTCCTCATTGGATGCTAATAGTTACATTATCATTTGATGAAGTTGATTTAAGTAGGGCAAAGCAAAATGATGGTGATACACTTTATACATTTAGAATTGACAATTCATTAAGTGATTCCTGGCTTAAAAATTACTCAGATACATTAATAGCTTCTAATAATGGAATATTACTTAGCCCCACATCTAACACACAAAAAATAATTGGATTTACTGCTTACAGTACTGGTGGAGTTTCAGAACCAGTATTAAAAATTGCATTTGAAAAATCTGGTGTTTACAGATACTATCATAGGATATGTGTCTTCAGATATTAGTATTGTTACAGGTAGTTTACCATCAGTTGGATCCGAAAACTTATCCATTCAACCAAGCTTGTCCAGTGAAATTAATTTATTTTTTGATTTATCTAAGATTCCGCAAAACGCTGTTATAAATTCTGCAAGTCTTACTTTAACAGTGGATCCAGCAGAAACAAAAATGAGTTCTGACCTCCATAAATTCATTGAACACATATATTTTGAAAGACTCATCATCTCATCTTATAGATAGTAACTATGTTACATATTTTAACAAAAAGCAACAACACCTTTACGGGATCTATAACAACATTAATCCGGGCAATTAATAATGGGCTTAATAATCAGGGTTTTTTGATAAAGGCTACAAATAATTATTATGGGGTTGATATATTTGCTCTAAAGGGAAGTAATGCTGCAGATATTACCAAACGACCAAAATTAGAAATTGTTTATACAAGAAAGAAGTAGTTATTTAATGAGAATTTTTCTTTTAACAGTTTTCAGTGTCCTTGTTTCCATTTCATTAGTTAATGGGCAAAATGGCTCTGCATATTCAAGATATGGGATTGGTGATATCAATTATGGTTATTCTCCCAAAATGCTGGGCATTGGGGATATAGGAGTCACTCAATTGGATCCCGATCATTTAGTCCTAACCAACCCTGCAAGTTGGTCAGCATTAATTAAAACCAGAATTGAATTGAGCCTTGGGTATAAGGGTGTGGATGTGTCTGATAATCTGGGGAACTATTTTACCAGTGAAACTGAATTTAAAGGATTTACTATTGGATTTCCTGTAAGTAGAGATAACGGGATCGCAGTGGTGGCAGGTATAATCCCATTTTCACAGAGTAAGTTACAAAGCGATAAAAAATTATGAAAATACAAGCGGTCTATTACCTTCATATCAGGTTACTTATGAAGGCAAGGGAGGTATATCAAAATTATTTTTAGGTTCTTCGGTAAATTTACCTTTGGGATTTTTGGGTGGTGCAACGCTAGACTATTATTTTGGAAATTTAAGGTATTATTCCAATCTTGAATTTATAAACAGCACTTCAAATATAAATACGATATATGAAAACTCTCATCGTTCAACAGGTTTTGGTTCAACGGTGGGTATTATATCTCCAGATTTAGCAGGGATGATTAATTTACAATCACTTTCTGGACCTTAGATTAGGAGTGTCAGTAAGCTATACTGCTGATCTAAATACAGACACACTCGTGACATCTACTTCGAGTACACTAATAGATACTATTGCTGAACATTCAACTACAATGAGAGTTCCTATCAGAATTAATAGTGGTATTAGTTTTGTTTTTAATGATTCGTACCGTTTCAATATTGATTACGTATACCAACCCTGGAGTGAATTCAGGTTAAATGATTTGAAAGATAATAATTTAAGAAATGCACAAAGAATTAGTACTGCATTTGAATATGTTCCTAAGAGAAATGCAGGTATGAGTATTCTGGAACAAATTATTTGGCGTGGTGGTTTGAGTTATGAGGAGACTCAATATAAATTTAATGGAAAAGGGATTGATCAATTTTCTGTATTTGGAGGGTTAACATTCCCGATTGGAATTGATAACAGCATAGATTTGGGTATACAGTATGCAATGAGAGGAACAAAAGAAAATAATTTATTACAAGAAAAATTTGTAAAATTATATATTGGAATCAGTTTTGGAGAACTTTGGTTTTTAAGATATGAAAAGTAGCAACCCATTTTTGTTTATGGTTTGAATTGTCTCTGAATAGATAATTAACAAGTTTGTGGTCACTTAAGCCGAATGGGTAAGTTTATTCCGGATAAAAAAATATTCTAGTGATCTTTTAATTAAATATATTATATAAGAAAAGCTGCTTCCAACCGAAAGTTTCTAATGTTTCAAAGTTTTGTTATTATTTCCTGCCAACAATGTTTTCCAAATGTATGAGTAAACTTTTGTTCGAAAATTAATAGCAACTTTTTAGTCTAAAAATTTTAATAAGCCGTCTCTATGAATGGCTCACTCAATCATACTTATTTTAGAATAGTTTATCTGTCTGTCAAGAGACAGATTAAAGTTTATTTTATCTTTTATGATGTAAAATCAAATCAAGTTATTTCCATTTTCAATAATTTAATTGATTTACAAAAGTGTTTAACTTCATTTAACTTTTATTTATTAACTGAATCAAAGGTTTCTTGAGATTTCAGGAAACCTTTTCTAATTTTGATCTACAATCATTCATCAAATTAAGCGGTAAATATGGAACCATATCTAAAAAAAGATGCTTGAAATTTTTAATATTTTACAATCCGAAATTGGAAGACAAACAAACAAACTTAGAACTTATTGCTTCAGAAAATTTTGTTAGTCCTGCAGTCTTGAAGCAGCAGGTTCTGTTTTAACAAATAAATATGCTGAAGGTTATCCCGGGTAAAAGATATTACGGTGGTTGTGAATTTGTTGATCAGGCAGAAAATATTGCACGAGATAGATTAAAGAAATTATTTGGTGCTGAGTATGTTAATGTTCAGCCACATAGCGGTTCACAAGCAAATATGGCTGTATTAATGACTTTTCTTGAAACCCGGTGATAAATTTTTGGGATTAAGTCTTGCTCACGGCGGACATTTAACACACGGTTCACCAGTAAACTTTTCCGGAAAATTATATCAAGCAGTTGGATATGAACTTAAATGAAGAAACAGGTCTACTTAGATTATGATAAAATTGCTGATCTTGCTAAAAAAGAAAAACCAAAATTGATAATTACCGGTGCAAGTGCATATTCAAGAGATTGGGATTATAAAAAATTCAGAGAAATTGCTGATTCTGTAGGTGCATTTTTAATGTGCGATATGGCGCATCCTGCAGGATTTAATTGCAAAAGGTTTACTTAATAATCCACTTCATTATTGTGATGTTGTTACATCAACAACTCACAAAACTTTACGCGGACCACGCGGTGGAATTATTCTGATCGGAAAGGATAAAGAAAATCCATGGGGATTAACAACTCCAAAAGGTGATAGAGTTAAAATGATGTCTGAACTTAATTGATAGTATGGTTATGCCCGGTATTCAAGGTGGACCATTAATGCACATCATTATGGCAAAAGCTGTGGCATTTGGCGAAGCGCTATCAGATTCATTTAAAGATTATGCTAAACAAATTATTAAAAATGCAAAAGCACTTATCAGCAAAATTAATTGATTATGGATTTAATATTGTTTCCGGTGGAACAGATAATCATTTAATGTTAATTGATTTATCAAATAAAAACGTTACGGGTAAACAAGCTGAAATTGCATTGGAGCAAGCTGGAATTACTGTTAATAAAAATATGGTTCCATTTGATAAACGAAGTCCGTTTGTAACAAGTGGAATAAGAATCGGAACTCCTGCATTAACTACACGGGGTATGAAAGAAAAAGAAATGGAAACGATTGCAGGAATTATCGATAAAGCAATTTCAAATATTGAAAATGAAAAAATTCTTAATTGATCTTCAAGAAGAAGTAAAAAAGTTCACTGTCGCATTTCCATTATTTGCAGAAATAAAGTAAGATAGATTATTAACGTGTCAGAAAATATTAAATAATAGTAAAATGAAGAGGAACCTGATTGCAGAAAAGGAAATGACTTTTCTCGAACATCTTGAGGAATTGAGATGGCGAATTATTTATTCATTAATTGGTATTGTGATTGGAACAATTATCGCCTGGATATTTATTGATTTTCTTGTTGATGTTGTTTTACTGAAACCTGCCAAAGACTCCGGTGCAATCTCCAAAATCTCAGACCATTCGGACAATTGTTTCTTTATATGCAAATTGCAATTATGGTTGGAATTATTATCAGCATTCCAAACATTTTTTATCAATTCTGGCAATTTATTTCTCCAGCTCTTCATAAACATGAAAGAAAATATATTTTTTCAATTGTTGTTTTTTCATCAATTTGTTTTTTGCTCGGAATTGCATTTGCATATTTTGTAATGCTTCCTTTAACTTTGAAATTTGCAGCACAGTTTGGTTCCACCGCTATTAAAAATCAGTTTGCAATTGATGAATATATGTCAATTATAATTAGCGTTATGCTTACTGCAGGGTTGATTTTTGAACTGCCAATGATTTCATTTTTTCTTTCAAAGCTTGGGATATTAAAACCCTCTTTTATGAAAAAGTATAGAAAACATGCATTTGTAATAATAATGATAGCTGCTGCTTTTCTAACTCCGGGAACAGATCCTGTTTCGCAGATAATACTTGCTGTTCCATTGGTAGTACTATATGAAATAAGTATATTAATTTCTAAACTATCTCAAAAGAAATCGTGATTAAAAATAATCTTAACTGAAATAAGTCGACCTATTCAATCAGAACTTGATCGATTTAATGAAATATTTAAAGATTCAATGAGATCAAATGTTGGAATGGTTGATCTTATTGCACGATATATTATCCGACAAAAAGGGAAAAAAATTCGACCCCTTCTTGTATTGCTTTCTGCAAAACTATCAGGTGGAATCACAGAACGAACTTATCGTGGTGCAGTTTTAGTTGAGCTTTTACATACCGCAACTTTAATCCACGATGATGTTGTTGATAATGCTGATAAAAGAAGAGGAATGTGGTCAATAAATGCTTTATTTAAAAATAAAGTTGCTGTCTTATGGGCGATTATCTGTTATCACGGGGACTGATGATTGCAGTTGATGGAAAAGATTATGATTTCTTAGGTGTAATTACAAATGCTGTTAAAAGAATGTCTGAAGGTGAATTCTTACAAATTCGGAAAACAAGAAAACTTGATATTGATGAAGAAACTTATTTTAAAGTTATTTCTGATAAAACAGCATCACTTTTAGAAACTTGCTGTTCAATTGGAGCAATGAGTACGACTGATAATAAAGATTATATTGAAGCAATGAAAAATTTTGGTCACTCACTTGGAATGTCTTTTCAGATTCGTGATGATATACTTGATTATGAAGGCTCATCAAATCTTATTGGTAAACCTGTTGGCGGTGATATCAAGGAAAAGAAAATTACACTTCCGCTTGATTTATTCGTTAAATAATGTTTCAAAAAGCGAAGCAGCCAGAATAAGAAAAATTTTAAAAAATGGTAACGAAAAAACAAAAGTAAAAGAAGTGATGCAATTTGTTAAAGAGAATAATGGAATTGACTATGCTTTACTGTTTCAAAAGATTACTCAATGAAAGCAAAACAATCATTAGAAGTTTTTCCTGATTCTCAAACCAAATTAGCTATGCAGGCTTTAGTTGATTTTGTATCTGAAAGAAAAAATTAAATTATTTTTTTACTTAGTTGCCGGTCTGGAATAGGTTATATTTTTTTTGTTTACTCAAGACCAGTTGGATTTATTTAACAAATCTTTCTATAATGTCCCCTAAAATTTGGTAATTCAAAGTAATTAATATGTCTCCGTTTTTAGCCGTAATATACTCGTTTCTGTTCGGGTTGTTGCATGGTATTTTACCGGATGAACATACCTGGCCAATTACATTTAGTTATGCTATTGGTGGTTCAAGCGGCAAAGAAGGGATTAAAGCGGGTCTCTACTTCTCAGCTGCTTTTACAGTTCAAAGGGCAATTCTTTCTGAAGTTTCATATCTGGCACTTGCTCCGTTTCTACTTTCTCCAACAATTAATGGAATCGTTTATACTATTGTAGGTCTTGCTATGTCTGTGGCAGGTGCGATTGTCCTTCGTAGAAATCGCTATATTCATTTCCATCTCTTTGGTCATCATCATAATAATTCAGGGGAAATGGAAAATTCATTTGAAATTCTATCAAAGCATCATAATAAATCCGAAAAAATAACAGTAATAACACCACCTCCGGCAAAGTGGACAATTATACATGGATTCATCGCTGGTTTTGGTTTTGGCGGTTTCTCTTTATTTGTTAACACAATTGCCGCCCCTGCAATGTTAAGTCCATGGTTAGGTTTCTTGCCCGGGCTTGTTTTTGGGCTTGGAACAATGATTATTCTTGTCATTGTTGGATATGTTTTTGGTGCATCTATGAGATGGACTAAATTATTTAGTGAACAAGAAATCCAAAGAATTGGAGCTCAAACAGGTGGAAGAACTTTATTTTTTGGTGGAATGCTTTTTTTAGTCTTTGGTGTATTTACTCTTCTTGGTTTAGATCGTAAACTACCAGTAGATGCTGGATATTTTTTGATTGGGCTTTTCATGATTATAATTGCTATCCCGGCATTTCTCTATACTTTGAAAGAGGTTCGTTCAGCAAGAAATGACACATCTTCAAAAGGATGATTCTTCAGCGAAATATCTTATTGTTTATACTTTAGCATTTAAAAAAAAGACCGATTTGTTTGATCGGTCTCTAAGCATAAATGACTCAAAATAAAGCGAATAATAAAAACAATTTCTTAATTTAGATTAAATTATTTACATAGACTTAAGCTGAATTAGTTTTTAAGAAATCTAATTTTTCTGTTTTTTAATTTCCTCTTTATAATTAAACCCTTTTATTGGTTCACGTAAAGTTAAAACAGGGCAGGGGGCTTTTCTAACAACTTTTTCTGCAGTACTTCCAAAAAGAATGTGTTCCACTGCGCTATGTCCATGAGTAGCGATAATTATAATATCAATGTTTTCTTCGGCCGCAGTTTCAATAATTTCAACAAAGGGTTTACCTGTTTTGATTATCGTTTTAACTTTAACCTCAGCCGGAATTTCTGTTTTAGCAAGTTTATCTAATTCTTCACGGGCTCTATCATCCCACTCAGTACTTATTGTAGGAATAGCGATTTGTCCCATACTAAAATCAGGGGGATAAATTATGGGTTCAACAACATATATAAGTGTCATATCAGCACCAAATGATTTCGCAAAATTAACCGCATACTTTAATGCACTTTTAGAATAATCAGAAAAATCTATTGGCACCAAAACTTTTTTTATTGAAAGATCCATCTTAATTCCCTTTCTTAACTAGTTATTTATATTGAAGGTTGAAATAATCTTCATTTAGTGTTCTTAATCTTAAAGCTATTATACTTGAGATACCCGTTAAAATTTTTATGCCTTTTCTGGGGTACTTCTCAATAAACTCATCCAGATCGGGTTTGAAAATAACCGATACTTTACATGAAGACTTTGCAATGGCAGATGCTGATCTTTTTTCTCCATCAACTAAAGCGAGCTCACCAAAAAAATCACCTTTATTGAAAACAGCTAGTATTTTTATTTCACCCGAAGAATTTTCTCTTTGCATTTCAACTTCGCCTTCACGAATTATATATAAACCAATACCTGGGTCACCTTTGCAAAATATATATTCTCCAGCTACAAAAGTCCGGTTATGAAGAATATTTATCAAAGTTGATAAATCTCTTTTTGTCAGTTCTTTAAACAATGGGATTGAATGCAAAGATTTTTTTAAGTCCGCTTCTTCGGTTGGCGTATTAAAAAAATTAACCCAGAAATTACTATGTACAACTTTAGTTTCGGACATATAATCCTCTAATTAAATAATCCTGATTCAGCGACCCTCCAAAGTTTTTGGCAGGGGAATCTATTTTCGTAAAAGGCTCTTCCAATTATTACTGAGTCGATACCCAAAGGGACTAACTCCTGTAAATCTATTAGTTCATCTTTATTGCGTACGCCGCCGGAATGTGTTACTTTCATACTGGTATTTTGAGCAATCTCTTTTGAGTAGAATGTATTAGGTCCCTGTACCAAGCCATTTCTTTTAACATCTGTAACAATACATCTTTCAACGCCAAACTGTGCTATTTCTTTTGCAAAATTTAAATAATTTAACCTGGTATTCCTTTGCCTTCCACGAGTTATTAATTCGTTATCAAGAATATCCAAAGAAAGCACAATCTTTGATGGTCCAAATTTTTCAAAAAGTTTAATAAACAGGTTTTTATTTTCTAAAGCCATCGTATTAATTGTAATTCTTGCGACCCCAAGATCAAAAAATAATTCGGCATCAGCTAAAGATCTGATACCACCAGCATATTCAACCGGAATAATAACAGATGAACAGATGTTTTTAATTATATCAAGATTTTTTCTTGATAAATCAATAGCACCATCAAAATCAACAATGTGAAGCATTTTTGCATTTTCAGCACGCCAAATCATTGCCATTTCCACCGGATCATTACCATATTCTTTGCAATCTAATTCAGGAATTCCTTGCACAACTCTTACGGTTTTTCCGTCTTTTATATCTATTGACGGTATGACAAGAAGATTTTTTTTTATGACACTCATCTTTTACAATATTTAGATTAAAGTTTCAATTAAAAAATAACTAATTACTAACCAAAATTAAAAAAGAAAGTATAAAATGCTAAAAACAAAACAGTTGTTTATTTATAAAGAAGCAACTAAGTCAAGCATAATATTTCAGTTCTTAAAATCTAAGCATATATAGAATTTTTGAATCATTTTTATCTAAGAAATATTTAACCAAATTATCAAAACTTAAATAATGAATTTTTCAAGCAATAACTGTGATGTTAAGCAGATATATTACGCCATCAGAATACTTAAAAACCTCATTTTTGATGTGATTTTAAATTATTGCAAAAAAGTAAAAAATATTGACTTTTCATTCATTATTACCCATATTTCAATCAATGAACAAAGATTTTAGGTTAAAAACTAAACACGGTAATTTACTTAACATTTCTGCTTATGGTTTAGATTATCTTTCAACGGCACCTTGTTTAATATTTGTACATGGTTTCAAAGGTTTTAAGGATTGGGGTTTTTATCCATTTTTAGGGGACTACTTTTCTAAAAAGGGATTTTTTGTTCTGACATTTAATTTTTCACATAATGGTATCGGGTTCTCTAATTCGGACTTCAGTGAGATGGATAAATTTGCAAAAAATACAATATCTCTTGAAGTATCAGAACTTAATGATTTGATAAATGCTTATGATGAAGGTTTTTTTGGTAATCATATATCAAACAAAATAGCTTTGATTGGGCATAGCAGAGGCGGAGCTGTTAGTTTGTTGACTTCATTTATAAACTCAAAGCCATCTGGCTATATAGTTTGGGCATCCGTGGAAAAAATTGATAGATATACTGGAAGACAAAAAAAAGAGTGGAGAGAAAAAGGATTTATCGAAGCCTTAAATTCAAGAACAAAACAGATGATGCGATTAAATATTGATCTTTTAGATGATATTGAGAAAAATATTAATGGTTCACTTAATCTCGAAAATGCTATAAAAGATTTGAACAAACCGCTTTTAATTATACATGGGGAACAGGATTTGACAGTTCCAATTTCTGAAGGAGAACAAATTTTTAAATGGAGTAAAAAAGAATTAACTGAAATGTTTAAAAATTGCAAATACAGGGCATACATTTGATATAATTCATCCATTTGAAAAAACAAATCAAAAATTTAATGAAGTTTTAGAAAAGACAGACGGTTTCTTAAAGAAATTGTTCAATTAAAACATATTCCTAAATCAACCATAGTTTGGGTGTTTGTAATGGAATTAAAGAACATCCTTTTTATTCTTGTTTTTATCGCTTCTTTTGGATTTTTTACATACAGTGTTAAATAATCTTATTAAATATCTTAAGAGTTGCAAAGAAAAAAGATGATAGATTTGATAATATTCAGCAAGATTACATCGGGTTTGGAAAATTGCTTTTGCACAGACTAAACTTTTAAGAGATCCAGTTGCTGGCATCATTCATTTATAATTTTTTGGGGATTTGTTCTTTTTATTTTTGCTGTGATTGAAACAATTATTCAAGGATTTTATTCCGGATTTTCTCTTTCGTTTCTTGGATCTTTTTATTCGGTTATAACTTTGGTTCAGGATTTATTTGGATTGTTAGTAATTGTTTCAGTGATACTTTCGCTTTACAGAAGATTTATCCAGAAAGTTCCAAGATTAGTTGTTGATAAACATGGGAAACTTGATGCTGCTTTCATTCTTTTTTGATAATGTTTATATGTATTTCGGAATGTATGGACAAAATGCTGCTGGATTTGCAAATAATGGAATGTCTTATCACGGAATCAGAATTAAGACCTGTTTCTGCTTTTTTGGAGGAATTATTTTTTCAGGGACAAACATCATCAACAGTATTTCTTTTATGAGTTTTTTTGGTGGATGCACATTTTATTGATTTTTGGATTTTTGAATTATTTGCCATATTCAAAGCATCTACATGTTTTAAGTTCTATACCAAATGTGTTCTTTTCAAATTTGGATCCGGTAAGAAATACAATTAAGAAACTTAAATCTTGATGATGAAAATGCTGAATACATTTGGAGTAGCTGATATTGATCAGATTTCACTGGAAGCAAATTTTGGATGGATATTCCTGTACAGAATGCGGAAGATGTACGTCGGTTTGCCCTGCAAATACGGTTGGAAAATCTCTTTCACCACGAGAAATAATTGTTGATATTAGAAAACGAACAAAAGACAAAGCTCCTTTACTTGTTGAAGGAAAAACTGAAGGTGAAGTATTTGAAAAAACTCTTGTTCATGATTATATAACTGATACTGGCTCTTTGGGAATGTACAACTTGTATGGCTTGTGTTCAGGAATGTCCTGTTATGATTGAGCATGTTGATTCTATTGTTGATATGCGAAGAAACCTGGTTTTAACTGAATCAGCAATTTCCATCAAATCTAAATAATGTATTTAAAAGTTTGGAAACTAATTTTACGTCCATGGGCATTTAATCCTGCAGATAGAGCAGAATGGGCTGATGGAATGAATATCAAAACAATGGCAGAAGATAAAGATGGAGAAATTTTATTTTGGGTTGGCTGTGCAGGTTCATTTGATGATAGATATAAAAAAGTTTCTAAAGCATTTGCTACAATAATGCAAAAAGCCGGAGTTAATTTTAGAATTTTGGGTACTGAAGAAAAATGTAATGGTGATACTGCAAGAAGACTTGGTAATGAGTATCTTGCTCAAATGATGATGCAGGAAAATGTTGAAACTTTAAATAATTATGGTGTTAAAAAAATTGTTACTGCTTGTCCACATTGTTTTCATTCATTAAAAAATGAGTATCCACAATTTGGCGGTAACTTTGAAGTTAAACATCATACACAATTTATCGAAGAATTATTAGCTTGGTGGAAAAATTCAACTGAAACAAGATTCTGAAAAACATAAAGTTACTTATCACGATTCCTGTTATCTTGGAAGGTATAATGAAGTTTATGATTCACCGAGAAATTCTTTAAACAAAGTTTCAGGATTGGATTTAGTTGAAATGGAAAGGAATAAAAGTCGTGGTTTTTGTTGTGGTGCAGGCGGCGGAAGAATGTTTTTGAAGATGAAGAAGGCGGAAGAATAAATGAAGAAAGAACAAAGAAGCATTGAATACAAATGCAGATACAATTGCTTCGGCGTGTCCGTTCTGTATGACAATGATGACAGACGGAGTAAAACATTTTGAGAAGACTGAAGAAGTAGCTGTAAAAGATATTGCAGAAATAGTACTGGAAAACATTAATTAACTCATTCACACATTCATAGGAGGTTCTCATGGAAAAATTTAATCAACTCGTACAATTCGTTCAAAGTTTGGAAGGTGATTTCCAAAAATTTTATGTGAAAGAACAAGCTGCTGCAGGTACACGCGTGCGCAAAGGCTTGAGCGATCTCAGAAAATTATGTCAGGAAATCAGAAATGATGTTCAGGACGTTAAAGCTGCAAGAAAAGCTCCAAAACCATAAGAGCATTCTTTAGCAAAAACTTAACAAGGCTGAGTTAGAAATAGTTCAGCCTTATTTTGTATTATATGAAAATTGTAATAATCACAATATCAATTTTATACTTCTTTATTTTTAATTCTCAACCATTTGCATTTAGATATGATGGAAAGTAATAGAATTATGGAATCGCGATAGTTCTGTTACCATTCAGCATTTCTGTGGTTGGAGATTTGATGTGTCATTCACCCCAGTTTGAATCTGCAAGGGTAAGTAAAGATAGTTTTGATTTTGTTCCGCCTTTCATAGAAACGTGAAAATCTTTGCTTTCATCATCTGATTTTACTTTTGGAAATTTGGAAACAGTAACTGCTGGAAAAGAAAATGGCGGTTACACTGGTTATCCATTTTTTAATTCTCCAGCTTCTTACATTTCTGCATTAAAAGAAGTTGGATTTGATTTACTTGTAACCGCCAACAATCATTCCTTGGATAGAAGTGAAAAGGGAATTCTTAAAACGATTGATGAAATCAAATCAAAATAATCTTACTTATGTTGGGACTTTTTCAAATGCAAGTGATAGAGATTCAATCCGCATTTTTAATATTAAAGGAATTAGAGATTGCAATTTTGGCTTATTCTTATGGAACAAATGGTAATCCAATTCCGAAAGGAAAATCTTTTTTAATCAACTTGATTGATTACAATTTAATTGAAAAAGATATTCTTAAAGCTAGAGGAAATGGAGCAGAATTAGTTTTTGTACATTATCATTTTGGTGAAGAATACAAACGTGAACCTGTTCAGTTTCAAAAAGATGTTGTTAATAAAACAATAGCTCTCGGTGCAGATGTGATTATTGGTGGACATCCGCATGTTATTCAGCCGGTTAAATTTTTTAAGACTCAAAATGCAACGCTGGATACAGGTTTTGTTGCGTATTCAATGGGGAATTTCTTTTCAAATCAAAGTAAAAGATATACAAATGCGGGAATGATTCTAACTTTTAAGATCAATAAAAATTTTGCTAACAATAAAATCCAAATTGATGAAGTAAATTATACTCCAACTATGGTATTGAAAGAAAATATGGCTGGTAAAAATAAATATTTAATTTTACCTGTTAATATTTCTTTGGATAAAAATAAATTTCTTTCCCAATCTGAATTAGATAAGATGAATCAAATTTATAATGATACCAGGGAAATTGTAACAAAGTATTCAAATAGTTTTAGATTAAAAGAATTTAAGTATTGAATGATTTAAAAGATAAGAATTTATTCATTTAATTATATTAACCATCAGTATATTTTAGCATAAGAACTGAAAAATTAAACGAGAAAATATTGAAAAATAAATCAGCTTTAACATTAATATTTATTACAGTATTTATTGATTTGTTAGGCTTTGGAATTTTAATCCCAATACTCCCATCATTTGCTGTGAAAGAATTAGGAGTTGAAGAAGCGTCTATTGGTATAGCCATCGCAATTTATTCGTTTGTTCAGTTTTTATTTAATCCAATACTTGGCAAATTATCCGATAGGTATGGAAGACGACCGGTTATTGTAATCTGTTTATTTCTAAATGCATTAGGTTACGTTGTATTTGCGTTTACTCATTCATTTGTAATCCTTCTCGTATCGCGAATAATAGCTGGAATTGGTGGAAGCAGTATTGGAGTTGCTCAAGCATATATTGCTGATGTAACAACTCGTGAAGAATCGCTCCAAAGGTATGGGATTAATTGGTGCGGCTTTTGGATTTGGTTTTGTATTTGGTCCTCTTATCGGAGGGTTATTATCAGATTTTGGTTATTTAGTAACAGGATTTGTAGCTGCTGGCTTTTCTTTCAGCGCTTTTACTCTTTCTATTTTCTTTCTGCCGGAATCATTAAAACTGGATCAATTAAATCAAAATAATGAAACAGCCGTTAAAAGAAAATTGATAGACTTTTCTGCAATGAAAAAAGTACTAGAAAATCCCGGTCTTGCCATTTTAATTCTTTTGTTTTTTATACTAACTTTTTCTTTTGCCAATATTTATGGAACTTTTGCATTATTAGGACTTAAAATTTATGGATTTACTGATATGCAGAATGGATATATGTTTGGTATTGTAGGATTATCCTCCGCAATTGTTCAAGGCGGATTAATTGGCAGAATTAACAAAATAATGTCTAAAAAAAATATTTTAATCGTTTCCTCATTTTTTATAATGATAACTTTGGCAATGATTCCTTATGCAGGTACCTTTTTAGGATTAGCCATTGTTTCAATTATGTTTTCTTACGGTACAGGAACATTCCAACCCTCGGTTTTAAGTCTTATTTCGGAAGTGACTTCTGATGCAGAGCAGGGAATTACACTTGGATTAAATCAGTCCTTGGCATCTTTTGCACGTGTACTTGGACCGCTTTGGGGTGGATTTACATTTGAATATTTGGGCTATTCATTCCCATTTTTAACAGGTTCTGCTTTTACTTTTATTATTTTATTAATTACAATTTTTTATCTACCAAAAAAAATAAATTTTATTAAAAATCCCTAAATAAATGTTTAAAGTTGGAAAAGTTAAAATAGATAAAGCCATTCTCCTCGCACCGATGGAAGATGTTACAGACATTTCTTTCCGTTTGGTTTGCAGAGAATTAGGTGCAGATGTTGTTTACACAGAATTTGTAAACTCAGAAGGATTAATTCGTTCAAATGAAAAAACACACAACAAATTAAAAATTATTGAAGAAGAAAGACCGGTTGGAATTCAGATTTATGGAAGCAATATTGAATCGATGGTTGGTGCAGCAAGAATTGCTGAAGCAGAAAATCCTGATATGATTGATATTAATGCAGGATGCTGGGTTAAAAATGTAGTTGGATACGGTGCTGGTTCTGCTTTATTAAAAGATATTCCATATTTAAGTGAACTTGTAAAAGCTGTTGTTGATTCTGTTTCACTTCCTGTTACAGTAAAAACAAGATTAGGCTGGGATAATAATTCAATTCAAATTGTTGATGTTGCAAAACGACTTGAAGATGTCGGTGTAAGCGCATTAACGGTTCATTGCAGAACCCGTGTAATGGGACATAAAGGTGATGCTGATTGGAGTTGGATTACAAAAGTTAAAGAGGCTGTTTCGATCCCAATTGTTTTGAATGGAAATGTTCTTGATGCAAGTGATGTTAAGCAGGCATTTAATGAAACAGGTGCCGATGCTGTAATGATTGCACGCGGCGCAATCGGAAATCCCTGGATTTTTCTTGAAGCTAAAGAGATTACTTGAAAAAGGTTATATCCATACTAAGATCGATGATGAAATGAAAATAAATACTTGCTTGCGTCATTTGGATTTAGCTATTGGTATTAAAGGTGAACGAAGAGCTGTTATTGAACATAGAAAATTTTATTCAGGTTATCTTAAAAGGAATGCATCACGCATCAAAAATCAGGAATGAATTGATGCAAGTGAATTGATTTAATTCTGTTAAAGAAAAATTACTTAATTATTTGATGAAGTTAAAAAAACTGAACTTTATGTTATAATAATTTTGACATTTATAGCTATACAAAATATTTGAATTCTAATTACTCACATAAATTTGCAAGAATAATTTCAACAGTTTTTGTTCCACCATCATTTACAATTATTATCTTTACAATATTTGCTTTTACATTAGAATCTGAATCCAGTAAACAAGTATGCAACAATTTTAATAGCATTGATATTTGGTTTCATAGCTCCAATTACACTTTTTTTAATACTCAGAAAAAAAGGGAAACTAGCTGATCAGGATGCATCAATTAAAGAAGAAAGAACATTTCCGTTTTTAATTGCTATAATATTTTATCTTTCGGACTTATTCTTGATGATAAAATTTAATCTTCACATCATTTCAATCGCATTTTGGTTTTGTTATATTTCAAACACATTAATAACAATTTTTATTAATCACTTCTGGAAAATTAGTGCACACTCAATGGGAGCTTCAGGTCCGTTTGCAGCATTAATTGTTTCATTTGGATTAATAGGATTGATATTATTACCTGTTGTAATTTTAGTTGGATGGTCAAGGATAAAATTGAAATGTCATTCACTTTTTCACAAGTTATAGCAGGAGTTTTATTGGCATTCTTTTCAGTTTATATTCAAATGAGTTTGATAATTAAATATTTTAGTAATTAGAGTTTGCTAGATGATTAAATCAGAAATAAAAAATAATACAGCAATCATTACTCTTAAATCGACCAGAAAAGCGAAATGCACTTCATCCTGATCTGGTAAAAAATTTAAAGATAAAACTTACTGAGTTTGAAGTCAGACGAAAATGTAAAATCAATAATCATTACTGGAGAAGGAAATTCTTTTTGTGCTGGTGCTGATTTAGAGTATCTTCAACAAATATCAAGTTAATTCTGCCATTGAAAATTATGAAGATTCAAAATCACTCGCCGAAATGTTTTTGATGATTTATGAATTTCCAAAACCAATTATAGCTGCAGTAAATGGCGCAGCCATTGCCGGCGGTTGTGGACTTGCTTCAGTTTGTGATTTCATTATTGCTCATTCTGAAAAAAGTAAATTTGGCTACCCGAAGTAAAAATTGGTTTTATTCCTGCCATCGTTTCAATCTTTTTAATAAAAAAGGTTGGTGAAGGTTTAGCAAAGCAATTGTTGTTGGAAGGTCGAATTAATTTCAGGGAAAAGAGCTTATGAAATTGGATTTGCCAATTATCTTGGCAGAAGATGTGTTAGGAGAATCAATTAATCTTGCCAAAAGGTTAAATAATAATTCTGTTGAAAGCATGAAACTGACAAAGCAAATGATTAATTAATGTTTCAAATCTTTCTGTAAGAGAAGCTGTTAATCATTGTATAAATCTAAATACCATCAGCAGGTCAACAGACGATTTCAAAAAGGGAATTGAATCTTTTCTAAGTAAGGATAAATAGATGGATTTAAAAACTCAAATCAGAAATGTAAAAGATTTTCCGAAAACAGGAATAATGTTCAGAGATATCACAACACTTCTTAAAAATCCAGAAGCATTTAATTATACGCTTGAACAGCTTCTTTCTTTTACTAAAGGATTAAAAGTAACTAAAGTGGTAGGGATTGAATCACGTGGATTTATTTTTGGTTCAGTGTTGGCACATAAACTAAATTGTGGATTTATTCCTGTTCGCAAACCTGGGAAACTTCCAGCCGAGACAAAAGTTTCAATTTCATATTCATTAGAATATGGAGAGGACAAACTTGAAATGCACAAAGATGCAATTCAACCTGGCGACAAAGTGTTGATCCACGATGATTTACTTGCTACAGGCGGAACAATGAATGCAGTTTGTCAGTTGATTGAAAAACTTGGTGGTGAAATTGTTCAGGTTTCTTTTATAGTCGAATTATCATTTTTAAATGGACGAAATAAATTAAAATCTTACGATGTTCGTTCAATTGTTAATTATGAAAATGAAGAATAAAATTTTCATACCAATTTTAACATCGCATTAATGTTATTTTACTTTCCAATCTAGTGGTGATATCACAATAACAAATTCACCTTTAATAATTTTATTGGGAAATGATTCAACTAATTCTTTGGGAAAACCACGCCAGGTTTCTTCAAACTTTTTTGTGATTTCACGGCAAACCACAATAAATCTTTCTGGCAGATATTCGCTTAATTCGTTTAATAGTTTTTCAATTCTGTACATTGATTCATAAAGTACTATGGTTCGCGGTTCAATTGCTAATTCTTTAAGTTTTGTTTGTCTTCCTTTTTTCTGCGGAAGGAAACCTTCAAACACGAATGAGTCTGTGGGCAGACCGCTCATACTTAATGCGGCAATAAGGGCAGATGCTCCGGGAACAGGTATTATAGCTATACCATTCTCTATGCAAGAGGAAACAAGTCTTACTCCTGGATCAGATATTAAGGGTGTGCCGGCATCTGAAATCAAAGCTGCAGTTTGGTTTGATAAAATTCTTCTTATTATATGATCAATTTTACTTTTTTCATTATAAGCGTTTAATGAAATTAATTCTTTTTTAATTTCTAAATGATTAAGCAGATTTCCTGAAGTGCGTGTATCCTCACACAAAACAAAATCCACTTCTCTAAAAGTTTCAATCGCTCTGAGAGTAATATCTTTAAGATTCCCAATTGGAGTACTTACAATATAAAGTTTCATATCTAAAAATAGTTTAAAACTATTACGGCTCCAACATAGGAGCCGTAATGTGCAAGTAGTTAATGATTATTTTAGTTATTGGACGACATTAAACTCAGAACTTTTTTGATAATATTCAAGCCCTTATCTATTTCATTTTTTGTAATATTTAATGCCGGTCTAAAACGAATGGATCTTTCACCGCAACCTAAAATCATGAGTTTTTCTTTGAAGCAATTGTCTTTAAACTGATTTCTTAGATCAGCAGTTTGTAAATCAAATGAGCACATCAGTCCTAAACCACGAACGTTGTGGATGAGATTTGGATATTCATTTTGTATAAGTATTAATTCGGATTTTAAATGTTCACCAACAATTTTAGCATTCTCAACAAGATTTTCATTCTTAATAACATCAAGAATAAATTTGGAACGAACCATATCAGTTAAATCTGCGCCCCAGGTAGAATTTATACGACTTGACACTTTGAAAACGTTATCATCAATATCATCAATCCTATCTGAAACCATAATACCGCAAACCTGCGCTTTTTTTCCAAATGCAATAATATCAGGCTTAACATAATAATCTGATGCCCAGAATTTTCCGGTTAATCCAAACCCTGTTTGTACTTCATCAAACATTAAAAGAATTTCATTTTCATCAGCAATCTTTCTAAGTTTTTCAAAAAATTCTTTTCGAAAGAAGTTATCTCCACCTTCGGCTTGAATTGGTTCGATTATGATTACTGCAATGTCATCAAGATTTTTTTTGATAGCTAAATTTATCTCAGCCAGAGCTTTTTCTTCTAGCTGGATAACTTCATCAAGATGATTTTCTAATGGAAATTTAATTTTAGGATTAGTAATTCTTGGCCAATCAAACTTTGGGTAATATTTAACTTTATTTGGCTCTGTGTTGGTTAAAGACATCGTGTATCCACTTCTTCCATGAAACGCTTCTTTAAAGTGAATTACTTTATGTCCTTTTTCTTCTTTGTAGCCTTTAATAAAATTTTTTCTAACTTTCCAATCGAATGCAACTTTCAATCCATTTTCGACGGCTAATGCTCCGCCTGATACAAAGAAAAGATATTTCATATAATCCGGTTTTGCTATTCGAGCAAAAGAATCAACAAAATCAGCCATGTAAGTTGTGTAGATATCAGAGTTAGACGGTTTGTTTACTACAACTTTTGATAAGATTTCTTTTACCTCTTCGGAGTGAAGATATGGATGATTCATTCCCAGTGGAGATGATGCAAAGAAAGTAAAAAAATCAAGATATTTTTCACCAGTTATTTCATCGACTAATGTAGCACCTTTACTATTCTCAAGATCCAATACGATGTTAAATCCATCTACCAGCATGAGTTTTGAAAGAACTTCGTGTACATTTTCAGGTTTTATGGAAGGGGTAATATTTAATGTTAAATTTTTGTCTTTGGTTAAATTTGAATTCATATCCACTCCTTTATATGATAAGGATAAATAAAAAAGATTAATTAGAATAGATAAAGAAAGCAGGGATTAGAAAACGTTTTCGAAGCTAGATATAAAATAACTTCGGTATGGAAAGGAGTTAAATATTTGATTAAAAATCTTTTTCATAATCTTAATTTTTACAGTTGTAATATATGATTATCGCAATAATTTTTCCAGACTATTTATTCGATATATATTTAGATCGCGCCTAAAATGTACATAATTATCATTATTTATTGAGAAATAGGCATTATTGATCATTTATTTTTATGATAATGTTAAACTTGACTAATAATCTAAAATATGTTACACTTACTGTAACAATTATAAATATTATGTCAGCATCAACAAAATTATCCTCATCTGTAAAAGCTTTATGCTATCTTGCATTAAATGATAAACCAATGAATAGTTCAGAAATTGCAACGCAAATTGGAGTAAATGCTTCAAAAATTAGAATGCTGCTTTCAAAACTTGTTAAATCCGGAATTGTAAATAGTGGCAGCGGGATGTTAGGTGGATTTTCACTCAATAAGAATCCTGATGATATTCATTTGCAGGAAATTTATTGTGCGATAGAAGATAGAAAAGCATTTTATCTGAACGTTAATAGTACTAAATCAAAAAATAATAATTCATCAGAAAAAATAAATTCATTATTTCTTGATTTGTTTTCTGAAATCCAGGTAGAAATAGAAAATAAAATGTCAGGAATTACTTTATCATCAATTATAAATAAAACTAAATAACAAACTTTTAAGGAGCTATATTATGGAATTTCTAAAGAAATTAGGTATCAAAGAGAAAAACTTTGGATCATCAACCGGAACAAAATGGAATGAGACTGCTAGTCAAGGAGAATTAAAAATTTATTCCCCGGCTACAGGTGAATTTATTGCTTCTGTATATCAAGCTTCAGAAGCTGATTTTGAAAAGGTAATGGAAACTTCTGAAGAAGCATTTAAATATTGGAGAACGGTTCCTGCTCCTAAAAGTGGTGAAATTGTTAGGCAAATTGGAATAAAGCTGCGACAGCACAAGCAGGATTTAGGAACCCTGGTTTCTTTTGAAATGGGAAAGTCACTTCAAGAAGGACTGGGTGAGGTGCAGGAAATGATTGATATTTGTGATTTTGCAGTAGGACAATCAAGACAATTATATGGATTTACAATGCAATCAGAAAGACCGAAACATAGAATGTATGATCAGTACCATCCACTTGGTATTGTTTGTACAATTTCAGCATTCAATTTTCCTGTTGCAGTGTGGGCATGGAATGCAATGTTAGCGGCAGTTTGCGGTGATGTAAATATTTGGAAACCATCTTCAAAAGTACCTTTATCAGCAGTTGCTTGCCAAAACATTATTAAAGAAGTACTCGTTGAAAATAATTTACCTGAAGGTATATTTTCCTTAGTTATAGGAAAAGGCTCGACTATAGGAGAAAAAATTCTTAATGACAAAAGAATTCCACTTATCTCAGTAACAGGTTCAACAAGTGTAGGAAAACATGCCGCTGAAGTTATAGCAAGAAGATTTGGAAAATCAATTTTAGAACTTGGCGGAAATAATGCAATAATTATGACGCCGGATGTTGATTTTAAGATAGCATTACCTGCTGTTGTTTTCGGAGCCGTCGGTACTGCCGGACAAAGATGTACAACTACAAGAAGATTAATTGTTCATGAATCAATATATAACAAAGTAAAAGATGTATTAGTAACAGCATATAAAGGATTAAAAATTGGAAACCCGTTAGATGCCAAAAATCATGTTGGTCCGCTAATCGATAAAAGTGCAGTTAATGATTTTACAAATGCATTAAAACGAGCTGTAGAAGAAGGTGGTAAGATTGTTTATGGTGGAGAAGTTCTTCAAGGTGAGCAATACAAATCCGGGTTATATGTAGTCCCTGCTATTGTTGAAGCAGAAAATAATTATACAATTGTTCAGGAAGAAACTTTTGCTCCAATACTATATTTAATTAAATATTCCGGCGATGTTACAAATGCAATTGCATTACATAATGGAGTTGTACAAGGATTATCATCTGCAATCTTTACAAATAATTTGCGTGAAGCCGAAATCTTTTTATCTGCAGAAGGTTCTGATTGCGGAATTGCAAATGTTAATATTGGAACTTCCGGTGCAGAAATCGGAGGAGCTTTTGGTGGTGAAAAAGAAACAGGTGGCGGAAGGGAATCTGGTTCAGATGCATGGAAGACTTATATGCGAAGACAAACCAATACAATAAACTATGGAACTACTCTTCCTCTGGCCCAGGGAATTAAATTTGATATCTAAACTGTAGAAATAAGGATGTAAAAAAAGGGAGGTGAAACGTAAATTTTTACCTCCCAAAATTTTTTGTGTAAGTTTTTATTAATGAAAAAATTACCTGCATTATTTTCCGCTTGAAAAATCCCTCATATTGTAAAGAATCTTTCCAACAACTTAAGAATTATTTCAAAAACTACTTCTAATTTGAGAAACACAAATCATTTTACATTTGGTTCGATAATTGCTTAACTCATTTAAAAAAGAAAATTAAACAAATTGAATTTAGATATCTCACAAATAACGTCATGCGGCTCCGATTGGGAGACTAATTACTATACTCTTTTAAAGACAATACAGGGCTGGCAATCTGAATTAATTAGATATAAGCTATATCCTGTAATCGATTATTCCGCTCAACTTCAGAAGAAATTTAATGATATCTTAAATGAAAACATTGAATCAAAAGGTTGGTTAGATAGGGAAGTCAGAGGTACATTTATAAATGATCAATTAGTTGTTTTAGAAAAAGCACATCAAATAAGTTCTCAATTAGAAAAATTAATTGAATTTGTGAAATGGGCTTTAGAAGTTAATAATGATTTGTTTGATGAAGCCGAAATTATAAAACAGTTTGTTTATGATAACGTCGATATTTTACCGCTTAGTGAAACGAATAAATACAGAGGCAAAGGTTTTATACTTATTCCCGATATTAAAAAAAGAGTTTATAAAATTTATTTATATGAATTATCAATTAGCTGGACTGTAGATGAACCAGTGGAATATTTAGACCTTGAACTCTTACGTTCTATTCCTTTTGATTTTGTAACAAATGGTCCTGAAGAATTGATGAATCAATTTATTAAACATAATCAGTTGTTATATGATCCAATGATCTATGTATGTAAAACAGAAATAGATTTCCCTTTTAAGGAAACTCTTCTTCCCATTATAGAAAACAAACTGCTTGAAGCAATTAATGGCATAACACCATACATTTAACCAACAGTCAGCATTATATAATCAGAAAGTATTTTTGCTGTTTCATCAAGTAAGAAATCCTTCTTATCCGATTTAATTTCAGGAACTTCCTTTTTATCAATTAAATCCAACCCGAGTAATTTCCGTCTTTCATTTTCTCTCTCAAATTTTCTTTGTTCTTCTTCATCTTTTTCTTTTTTTCTAACCACTTCATTGAGAGAAATAAATGGCTTTTTCATATTTTCTTTATAAATATTTATATCTTCAATCAGATAATCAAAATCCTGATTATTGGCAATTCGACTCAGATGTTTTTTGTTCAGGATCGGTATTACTTTAGAAAGGTCACCATATCTCTGATACTTTGCGGATTTTATTTCATCCCAGGGTAAAGCACTCGGTTCAGAACTTTCCCCAAATTCAGCTGGATCAATAAATGTTGGATATTGAATATCTGGAATGACACCAAGATTCTGTGTACTTCCTCCATTAATTCTATAAAATTTAGCTATAGTTAATTTTACCTGTCCGAAATCTTTATTGTTCTTTGGTGATAGGCGATTTAAATCAATTAAGTTTTGGACTGTGCCTTTACCATAGGTTTGCTCACCGATTATCAATCCTCTTCCATAATCCTGGATTGCCCCGGCAAAAATTTCTGAGGCTGAAGCACTAAATCTATTAACGAGAACAGCTAAAGGACCATTATAAAATATTGTCGGGTCAGGATCATCAGAAACATCAATATTTCCGTCAGAACTTTTAATTTGTACTACAGGTCCGTCTTTAATAAACAATCCGGTAAGTTCAATTGCTTCCTGAAGTGATCCGCCTCCATCTTCACGAAGATCAATAATTACACCATCAACCTTTTTATTTTTTAATGAATCCAATATTAGCTTCACATCTTTAGTTGTGCTTTTATAATTTCCATCACCATTCTGTTGTCCTTCAAAATCATTATAAAATTTAGGCACATTTATAACACCAATTCTAAAAGGTTTGCCATCATCTAAAATCTCAAGTACATTACTTTTGGCTGCTTGATCTTCTAATTTTACTTTGTCTCTGATTAGAGATATCTCTTTTGGCTTTGTATTCAGATCGCTGCCAGCCGGAATTATTTGAAGGCGTACTAAAGTTCCTTTGGGACCTCTGATTAATTTAACGACATCATTTATTCTCCATCCAATTACATCCTCAAATTCTCCATCTTCATTTTGGGCAACGCCGACAATTTTATCATCGGAATTTAATAATTTACTTTTTGCTGCGGGTCCTCCGGGAATCACTTCAACAATTTTAGTATAATCATCTTCGGATTGTAATCTTGCCCCAATTCCTTCGAGAGAAAGACTCATATCAATTTTAAAGTTGTCTGAAGTTTCCGGTGAAAAATAATTTGTGTGCGGGTCGATGGCTTCTGTAAATGAGTTCATAGCTAATTGAAAAACATCTTCAGAATTATATTTATTCAGAAATTGCGCAAGATTATTGTAACGTTTCTTCAATGTCTTTTGAATGAATGCCCAATCTTTACCATTTAACTTATAAGTTAAGGCATCATTTTTTAATCTTTTTCGCCAAACTTCATTTAATTCATTTTGATCTTTTGCCCATTTTGCTTTATCACGGTTAAATTCAAAATTCTCATCACGTGTATAATCAAATTCTTTATTGAGTAATGAATCAACAAATTTTACTCTTTCATTAAGCCGCTTCAAATAAATATTGAACACATCATAATAAAATTGCACATCACCTTTTAATAAATAATCATCAAGGTTTAACTCATTAGTCTCAAAAGACTTTATGTCTGAACTGAGAAAATAATTTTTACCATTATCTAAAGCATCAATGAATCGATTAAAAATAACTTTGGATAGCGAATCATTTAATTCGAAATGTCTGTAATGATATCTGGATAGAATTGATGTAACCAACTGATCTTCCAAAGGATAGATATCTTTTGGTTCTATTAACTTTAGAGTGTCGGAGGTAGTGATGGAATTACTAATTTGATTCTGAGTTACCGCAAATCCTTGATTCACGAAAACAAACAAATATAAGACTAATGATAATTTGGTTAGATTATTTTTAAATATTACAAACATTAAATACTTTCCGGATTTAGACATTAAAAAAATTTACTTAGGCTTAAATACATTTATATTTCACATTATTCAAGTTAATAAGACGAACTGAAATTCATTTGTGTTCCGTAACAATATTTGAAAATGTTAATAGAAATGGATAAAAATATTTATAAATTTTACATAGTTAAAAATATAATTTTGATAGGAACTATTTTGAAAGCAAGAGAAATTTTAAGAAGAAAATCACAGTATTCAGATCCATTAAGCGCTTCTGTTGATGATATTTTTGCAGAAATAGAAAATGAGATTGAGAATAAAGATGAGATCCAATACATTGAAAAAGATGGGAAGAAAATTCTGGTTTTCAATGATCCGCTTTATTCACAAGAATCCAGAAGTACTGTTAATTACTCCATCTTTAGAGGCAAATGGGAATTTGAATTATTGGAGGATATTGAAGAGAATGAACCGGACAAATGCGCGGTTCAATTTAATCCGCTAAATGACTCAGCAAAAGTAATTATTGCATTTAAATCTGTTAAAGATAGAGTTGAATTTATGAATTCACTTTATGCCAATGAAGAGATGAAACAAGTCGGCGGTGGCATGAGTTTAGAAAAACTTGCTAATTCAAAAGTGCTAAAAACCACTGGCGGACTTATAGGATTAGGCATTGCCGGTTACGGTTTTTATAAATTGTTCAATAAAAAAAGTGAAGAATAAAAAATTATTATTTTAATTTTATTGCCTTTTTGAAAACATCATCCGCGTGAGTTGTTACATCAACATCACGGATTATATCAGCAATTTTTCCATTCTTATCAATAATAAAAGTAATACGTGAATCTATTCCTAAATTATTTAATACCCCATATTCTTTACTCACTTTTTTTGACTCATCAGAAAGAAGAGGGAAGTTTAGGTTATGATCATTTATAAATTGTTTTATTGCATCTTTTAGAATCTACGCTAATGCCAAAAACAACAATACCATTTTCTTTAAATTTACTCCCAGCTATCACGAATTCCACATGCCTCAGTTGTACAACCCGGTGAGTTAGCTTTTGGATAAAAATAAACTATTACAGGATTTTTGCCTTTGTACTCATCAAGTGAATATTTATTACGGTAAGCATCTTCAAGTGTAAAATTTGGAGCAGGGCTTCCAACTTTTAGGTTTTGAGCATTTCCACCACATGATTGGAAAAAAAAGAAACCTAACGTTAAGAAAATCGTCAATGAGTTGATAATTTTATTCATGATACGTCCTCCTTTAAAATGGTACGATTAAAAATAAATTCAACATTTTTTAACATCTGTTTATTGTCAAAAACATCCATCTAAATCTTTTTTTGACAAATACTTTTTTGCTTCGACTGACTTTAACAATTCATCCTTCAAGTTTAATTTATCATTTTCCCAAACTTTCATTGCAGAAGTTTGAACTATTTTATAAGCTTCCTCGCGAGTAATTCCTTTATTAATAAGTTTTAACAAAACAGCTTGAGAAAAAACCAAACCTCTGGTTAGGTTTAAATTTCTTTATCATGTTTTCAGGATAGATAATTAATTTAGAAATTAGTTTAACCATTAAATCAAGCATATAATCAAGAGCAATACAACTATCGGGCACAATAATTCTTTCCACGGAAGAATGAGATATATCTCTTTCATGCCAAAGTGCAACATTTTCAAGAGCAGCCATTGAATTAGCTTCTAAGTATTCGGGATAATCCGGTGATCCTTTCACTTATAATTGGATTCCGTTTGTGAGGCATTGCGGATGAACCTTTCTGTCCCTTAGAAAAATATTCTTCTGCTTCTAATACTTCTGTACGCTGCAAATGTCTTATCTCAATTGCAATTTTTTCTAATGTAGCACCAATGATTGCAAGTGTGTTAAGAAATTCGGCATGTCTATCTCTTTGTATAACTTGTGTTGAAACAGGTGCAGGCTTTAGTCCCATTTTTTTGCAAACATATTCTTCTACATCGGGGGAGAGATGTTCAAAAGTTCCTACAGCACCGGAAATTTGTCCGACACTAATAGTTTCAATAGCTTTTTCTAATCTTTCAATATTTCGTTTTGTTTCTTCAAACCAAAAAGCAAACTTCAATCCCATCGATGTTGGTTCAGCATGAATTCCATGAGATCTGCCAACACAAATAGTATTTTTATGTTCGATTGCTCTTTGTTTTAAAGTGGTTCTTCAAATCAAATAATCTTTTCAATAATAATTCACCGGCAGATTTCATTTGAATATGAAAGTGTAGTATCCAAAATATCAGATGAAGTCATTCCATAATGGATATGTCTTGATTCTGGTCCAACATATTCTGCAACATTAGTTAAGAAAGCAATAACATCGTGCTTGGTTGTTTCTTCAATTTCCAGAATTCTTTTAACATCAAAATTTGCTTTCGTCTTTATTACATCGACATCAGCTATTGGGATTTCACCCATATTCTGCCCGAGCTTCACAAGCAAGAATTTCAATTTTTAACCAGGTGTCAAATTTAAATTTGTCTTCCCAAATTTTACCCATTTCAGGAAGAGTATATCTGTCAATCATTAATTTTTCTTCAATTTCATTTTACTAGTTAGTTCTGAATTATCCCTTATAATTTTTACTGGATACTTCCTGTCCTGTTCTAAATTCCTGAAACACACCAAATATAGTTTGTTCATTATTAATTTTATAACCATCAATTTCTGTAATTATATCACCTGGTTTTAATCCAGCATCATCCGCAGGAGAATCAGGTAATAACTTTTGTGATTATTACACCTTTATTACTTTGTAAATCATAGTAATTAACAATACCGGCATCAATAGATTGAATGCTCATTCCAATTTGAAAATCACTATCAATTTTTCCATTCTTTTTTAGTTCGGTAATAATTCTTTTAATTTTATTAATAGGAATTGCAAAACCAAGTCCTATATTTCCTTGAACACCGCCGGCAGTATAAATAAGAGTGTTCATCCCGATAACTTGTCCCAAGTGAATTAACTAAAGCTCCGCCGCTATTTCCACCATTAATTGCAGCATCGGTTTGAATCATATTTAAATAATAGCGATCATTAATTGGTTCAAGATTCATTCCTGTTGCACTAATTACACCAACAGTAACTGTCGGTTTATCATTCAGTTCAAATAATCCAAATGGATTACCAAGAGCAATGACCCATTCACCAATTATTATATCGTCTGAATTTCCAAGTTCAACATAAGGTAAATTTTCTCCATCAATTTTTAATAAACAAATATCCGATACAGGATCGGATCCAATGATTTTTGCTTGATGATGAGATCCGTCAGTCATTGTAACTGTAATTTCAGTAGCATTACCGGCAACATGATCATTTGTAACAATATATCCATCGGGAGATATAATGTAACCTGAACCAAGTCCCTGAACTTTTTGATTATAATTACCACGGTTTCCAAAAAATTGTCTAAAGAACGGATCATCAAACATTGAACCAAAAGGATCATTGTATTTTCTGATTTCTATAACATTTATTCCAACAATTGCCGGACTAACTTTTTCTACCGTTTGGGTTATAATATTTTTTCTTGAGTTTGTAATATCGTCTTGAAATTGCTGTGCTGTTTTTAGTGATGCTAAAGAAAGATCATTAGAATGTTGAGAATAGAAAAGAGGACTTTCTATTTTAGAATTTAGATAGTAAAAAGAAGCAGAAAATAGAATCCCAACAACTAAAATTGTTAGAATAAAAGTTTTACGTGATATCATTCTTATTTCTCTGTTTATTTGAAATTATTTCTTTTAATGGATCAATATGTTTAATAAAAATAATTAATAATCCACCTGTTGTAAAAAGCATAAGTTCTGCTGCAGTAACAGGAACCGGATATACATAATTTAAAGCCACCTTTTCTGTAAGATAAATTATTAATAATGAAAAAATTGTTGCAATTATGTTAGCAATTAAAATATCTCTTTTTATAATGTACATTAAAAACCACAAAACAATCCAGACAAATAATAAGTAGGGAAATATCAGAATTGATCCGCCTGCAGCAGTTGCTAATCCTCTTCCACCATTAAATTTAATCCATGGGTTAAAACAATGGCTGAATATTGCAAACAGAAGAGCTAATGCCGGATAAATAAAAATATCATTAAAAATTAAACGCGTAATTAAGACAGCCAAAAAACCTTTTATAAAATCGATAAGAAATACTAAAATTCCAATATATTTTGAGTTTGTGACCTCATAAGAATTCATTGCTCCTACATTACCAGAGCCAGTATTTGTAATATCAATTCCCCTGGATTTTTTTAGCACTAAAAACGCTGTTGGGATAGATCCCAAAAGGTAACCGATTACTGTACTGAAAATATATTCCATTTAAGTTTTATTGTTATGTGATAGAAAAATAATAAAAATATTTTTCTTTTTTAGGTAAGTATAATTTTAAAAAATAGAATTGAAGATTCGGACAAACTTGAATTTAGTAAATAGCCATTTTATGACTCTCACTTATTAAATTACCTGATCTATCCTTCAAATTGTTAATAAAGATTTTATATTTAGAATTAGGTGCTTGTTTCTCTGTAAAGAGGACTATTGCCTTATCACCTTTTGCCACGCCTACTTTGAAAATCTTTATGGGAGTAGAGTCATCTTTATAAATCTGATAATTATGAATATCAAAGATCCCATCGTGAGATATTGGTTCATTGAACGTTACAAGAACCTTTGATGTATCGCTTTTTTGCTGTGTAAAAGATGTATTTGTAAAAACTACACTAATAATCAGTAAAATTATAAATTGAGATATTTTCATGACACAAATAGTTTAAGTTAGGTGCTATACTTAAGCGAGACTTGTGCCAGAATGTTTCTTAAAAAGTGAAAAATTTATAAATGTTTTAAGGTTTTGTCCTTCTCAAGGAGAGATTTAATAATAATTTGTTGCAAAAAGAAACAAATATAAATTGGATTGGCATTAGAGATTTGCTTATAATAAAACCCGAAATTAAGTTAAAATCGAGCTCTTTTGAGGCGCCGGTCGGATTCGAACCGACGAATAAAGGTTTTGCAGACCTTCCCCTTAGAGCCACTTGGGTACAGCGCCAAAAGTTTAAAAAATAAAATCCACTTTCAGTGGATTTATTTGTGGATTAAAGAGCGGGAAACGGGACTCGAACCCGCGACATCAACCTTGGCAAGGTTGCGCTCTACCAACTGAGCTATTCCCGCATACAAAATAGTGAGAACAATTTTATTTCAACGTGGGCAAATATAATATCATCATATTATTTATGCAATAATTATCTTTTATATAACTTTAAAAATATTAACTTTTTAGCTCACATTACACACAATCACGATAAAAATATCCAGACAATCCGTTGGCTAACGAATGGTTTTTTCAAAGCGATGGCTTTGCCATAAACGAATTAATTAGGTATTGTTAAAAATCGTGCTTTTAATATTAACCATTTGTAAGGCGAATTTTTAATTCACATATAATTTTATTTTCGTGAACCGTGCATAAATCCGCGGTATGGAAGTGAATGCTGCACAGTAATAAAAGCTTTGTTATCAATTGATTCAATTAATGTAATTATTTTTTTCTGGTATTTTCGTGGAACTATCACAACAATAATTGAAATTTCACCAGTAACACCTTGCGCAGGTAAAACAGTTACGCCATGTTTTTCATGTCGTAATGCTTTTGCAATTTCGGCACTTGCAGATCTTGAAATTATGTTCAGCTGTGCAAAACCAAATCCAATTTTTTGCTCAATGGTAATTCCAAGAATATTACCAATCCCAAATCCAATTGCATATCCAAATAGATTTTGTATATGATCAAGATTCTGAAAAATATATCTTATTGCAAAGACCCATATTAAAACTTCAATCATTCCGGCAAAACCCGCATAATATTTTTTACCTTGCACAACTAATATTGTTCTCATTGTACCGATTGAAACATCACAAATTCTCATAACCATAATTAAAAAAGCACCCAAAATAGATTCCAGCATTTTAAACCTATAAATTTTGTTTGATATACTTAGAATTACTTGCACTAAAATATTTTATCTTTGCTTAATAAATCTAAAAATAAATAAGATAAATGTTCAGAGTACAAAGAGAAGAATTAGTTGACGAGTTAACAAAAAGGGCATAACTGATCTAGCAGTTATAAAAGCGATTGGTAATGTTCCAAGAGAAAAATTCATTGAAAAAACTATGCACCATATGGCTTATAAGGATGTTGCATTACCAATCGGATATGATCAGACGATCTCACAGCCATATACTGTTGCATTATATGACACAATTATTAAATATCAATCGAGCAGGAATGAAAATTCTGGAAATCGGAACGGGATCAGGTTATCAGGCAGCTATTTTAAATGAAATGGGTTGTGATGTTTACAGTATCGAAAGAAATCTTGATCTTCATCATCGTACAGCAAAACTATTTGATAAATTAGGAATTCGTGTTCATGCTAAATATGGTGATGGAACAATTGGCTGGTCAGAATTTGCACCGTTTGACGGAATTATTGTTACTGCAGGCTCACCAACTCATTCCTCAAAAATTAAAAGATCAACTTGCAATTGGCGGAAGAATGGTAATTCCTGTTGGAGATAGAATCTCTCAAAAACTTTATCTTATTCGATTAAAACTGTCTGAAAATGATTTCGAATCTGAAATTATACCTGAATTTACTTTTGTTCCACTTAATAGGAAGAGAAGGTTGGAAAAAGTAATTGTTATTGTTGGACCAACTTGTTCCGGTAAAACAAAACTTAGTTTAGAAATTGCTGAAAGAATAAATTCAGAAATTATTTCAGCAGATAGCAGACAAATTTATAAGTATTTAGATATTGGAACAGCAAAACCATCAGACACTGAATTAAAAAAAGTTAAACATCATTTTATTGATGAACTTGATCCTACAGAAGATTTTAATGTAAGTAAATTTGAAGAGCAAGGCCAAGGACATTATTAAAAATATTGTTCAGAAAAGAAACACTTCCTATAATTGTAGGTGGTTCAGGACTTATATATCAAAGCGTTAGTTGATGGTATTAGTGAAACTGTAGAAACAAATGAAGAATTAAGAACTGAAATATTTAGAACTTCGTCGAAAGTTTGGGAATGATTATCTTTACGATGAGTTAAAAAAAGTTGATCCTGAATAGTGCATCAAAAATGCTTCCGCAAAATTGGAAGCGTGTAATGCGTGCCTTAGAAGTTTTTAACTAACAGGAAAACCAATCTGGCATCATCATTTAGAACAAAAAAAAACAAATGATTTTAATTTTATACAGTTTGGGCTTTTGTGGGATAGGAAAACAACTTTATAAAAATATTGAAAAACGTGTTGATGAAATGATTGAAAATGGTTTAGTTAAAGAAGTTAGAAAATATTTTAGATTCAGGATATTCAAAAACTTTAAATGCACTTAACACTGTTGGGTATAAAGAAATAATTCAATATTTAGATAACGAAATTTCATTAGATCGTGCTATTGAATTGATAAAAAGAAATACGAGGCATTACGCCAAACGACAAATGACATGGTTTAATAAAGATAAAAGAATAACCTGGTATCAGATTCATCAGAACGGATGATTTACTTGACGTTTGTGAGAAAATAATTAAAACATTTAAAGAAATAATTATCAATTAATTTTTTTATTTTAAAAACTTTATATGAGTCAATATATTAAATTTGTATTAAGTTCAAATTAAATTAGAGAACCTATTGGATAATAAATAAGTTGAACTAATTTTCTTAGGAAATATTTTAATTCTATATTTTTTCAAACTATTTACGGAGAAAGAAATGATCGGAATAGTTGGTTATGGTTCTTACCTCCCTCGTTACCGCATAAAAGTAGAAAGCATCGCAAAGCAATGGGGCTCTGATCCTGAAGCCATCAAAAGAGGTTTGCAGCTTTTCGAAAAAACAGTTCCCGGCTTAGATGAAGATACAATTACTATTTCAGTTGAAGCAGCTCGGAATGCTCTGAAAAGAGCCGGAATAGATCCACAATTGATTGGTGCTGTTTATATCGGTTCCGAATCGCATCCTTACGCTGTTAAACCAAGCGGAACAACTTTAATTGATGCACTTGGCATTGGTCCGAACGTGCATGTAGCAAGTTATGAGTTTGCATGTAAAGCAGGTACAGAAGCAATGTATGTAGCTTACAGCTTAGTAAAAGCAAATGAAATGAAATATGCGATGGGAATTGGTGCAGATACTTCTCAAGGTGCGCCCGGCGATGCACTTGAATATTCTGCTTCAGCAGGCGGCTCTGCATTTATTATGGGAAAAGAAAATGTTGTAGCAGAAATACTATTTACTACTTCTTACACTTCCGATACACCGGATTTTTGGAGACGTGAACATGAGTTTTATCCACGGCACGCAGGAAGATTTACAGGTGAACCTGCATATTTCAGACATGTTATTAATGCAGCACAAAATCTTCTTAAAAAATCTGGTATGAAACCAGAAGATTTTAAATATTCTGTATTTCATATGCCCAATGGAAAATTTCCACAAATGGCAGCAAAGAAATTAGGATTCACAAAAAAGCAGATGGAAACTGGCTGGATTGCACCCTGGATGGGAAATACCTATTCCGGTTCTTCACCAACAGGTCTTTCAGCAGTTCTTGATGTAGCTAAACCCGGTGATAAAATATTTATGGTTTCATTTGGTTCCGGTGCTGGAAGCGACGGATTCATATTTAATGTAACGGATAAAATTTTGGATGTTCAGGATAAAGCCGTAAAACTTAGAGATATGCTTGATAAAGATAAGATTTATCTTGATTACGGTGAATATGCAAAATTCCGCGGTAAAATTATTCTGAACGATTAGGAGGAAAAAAACTATGAGAGATGTAGCAGTTATCGGGGTAGGAATGACAAAGTTCGGTGAACTATGGAATAAATCTTTAAGAGATATTTTTGTTGAAGCAGCTTTAAAGGCTATCCAGAATGCAGGTGTTGATCATATCGATTCGATGTATGTTGGATCAATGTCCAGTGGATTATTTGTTGGGCAGGAACACCTTGGTGCTGTAATGGCTGATTACTTAGGAATGAATCCTGTTCCTGCAACAAGAGTGGAATCAGCTTGTGCATCAGGTGGAGTTGCATTTCGTTCTGCATATTTTGAAGTTGCTTCAGGTGGCAGTGATATTGTTCTTGCCGGTGGTGCTGGAAAAGATGACTGATGGTGCTGATGTAACTGAAGCACTTGCTACAGCGGCTGATCAGGAGTATGAAGTTTACCAGGGAATTACCTTTCCCGGGTCTGTATGCTATGATTGCAAATGCTCATATGCATCAATACAAAACCAAGCGTGAACAGATTGCAGCAGTTGCAGTTAAAAATCATAAAAATGGTGCAAATAATCCAAACGCACAATTCCGTGGTGAAATAACTTTAGAACAAGTTCTTAATTCTACTTTAGTAGCAGATCCGTTAAGACTTCTTGATTGTTCGCCTGTTAGTGATGGCGGTGCGGCAGTAATTCTTTGCTCGATGGATATTGCTAAAAAGTTTAAAGGTACACCGATTAGAATTAAAGCAACAGCACAGGCATCAGATACTATTGCTTTACACAGCAGAAAAAGTTTAACATCATTAGTCAGCGGTTTCTACTGCTGCGGCTAAAGCTTATAAGAGTGCTGGGATTACTCCTAAAGATATTAATTTTGCTGAAGTTCATGATTGTTTTACAATTGCAGAAATTGTTGTATCGGAAGATCTTAGGATTCTTTGAAAAAGGAAAAGGAGGTCCTGCTGTTGAAAATGGATTGACATCATTAGGTGGTAAAATTCCAATTAATACAAGTGGTGGATTGAAAT
Source organism: uncultured Ignavibacteriaceae bacterium (assembly GCA_963809415.1). Classification (GTDB taxonomy): domain Bacteria; phylum Bacteroidota; class Ignavibacteria; order Ignavibacteriales; family Ignavibacteriaceae; genus IGN3. The sequence continues at coordinate 170,719 of CAWEJJ010000003.1, forward strand.
CAAAAGGTCATCCTGTTGGTGCAACAGGTATTGCTCAAATTATCGAAGTTTATGAGCAGTTAACCGGACAGGCAGGAAAAAGACAAGTAAAAAATGCAAAGATCGGGTTAGCCCAAAATATGGGCGGCTCCGGTGCAAGTTGTGTAATTAATATTCTGGAGGCGTTATGATAAGTCCAAAATATTTTCGGGAAATCCCACAGAGATATCGTCTGGAAGCAGGCAAGTGCAATGGATGTGGGACTGCTTATTTTCCACCACGTTTAGTTTGTCCTGAATGTAAATCAAAAGAGTTTACAAAAATTAATCTAGAGCAGCGAAGGCACATTATTAACTTATACGGTTGTAAGAGTTGGTTCTGATAAATTCTCACAACAATCACCATTTGCTGTTGGTATTGTAGAATTGAATGATGGCGTAAAAATAACTACACAGATAGCTGATGTTAATTTTGAACATCTAAAAATTGGATTAAAAGTAAAAATGGTATTCCGGAAAATTCAGGATGAAGGAAAATCCGGACTTCATTGTTATGGGTATAAAGCAATTCTGATTTGAATTTATATTTAATTGACATGCTATATTCTTAAGATATAGCATATCTGGTTAAATAAGTGAATCAATTATCGTTTTCTACTTTCAACATTTCTTAATAAATTATCATTCAGTTTTTTTAAGATATAAATTAGTACTAATAATCAATTTTACTTTACTGGAGAAATTTTGAAAGATAAAATTAGAATTGCATCAGGTCAGGGGTTTTGGGGAGATTTAATTGATGCACCATATCACCAGGTAACTAAAGGAGATATAGATTATCTTGTAATGGATTATCTTGCTGAAGTTACGATGTCTATAATGCAGAAACAGAAAAGCAGAAATCCTAAATTAGGCTATGCAATAGATTTAATTGATTTGATGAAAAGAATTCTTCCCATCACTTCAAAAAAAGGAATAAAAGTAATTACAAACGGCGGCGGAGTTAATCCAATTGCCTGTGCAGATGCAATTCTTGAAGTGGCGATGAAGTTGGATATTGGAAAACTTGATGTTGCTGTTGTTCTTGGGGATGATATTAAAGATTGTCTTGATGAAATTATTCAAAAAGGCTGTGATCTTAATAATATGGAAACTGGTGAACCTATAACTTTAGTTAAAGATAAACTTCTTAGTGCAAATGTTTATTTTGGTGCTTTCCCGATTGTTGAAGCTTTAAAAAGAGGAGCAGATATTGTAATTACCGGAAGAACGACTGATACAGGTTTAACTCTTGCTCCGATGATTTATGAATTTGGTTGGAAGAATACAGATTATGATCTTCTTGCAGCAGGAACTGTTGCGGGACATATTTTAGAATGCGGAGCACAATCCACCGGTGGAAATTTTTTAGGTGATTGGGAATCGATTCCGAATATGGCTGAAATTGGATTTCCAATTGCAGAAGCTTATCCAAATGGAGAAGTGATTATAACGAAACATGAAAACACTGGTGGAAAAGTTACATTTGAAACTATCGCTGAACAATTAGTTTATGAAATAGGTGATCCAAAAGAGTATATAACACCAGATTGTGTAGCTGATTTTTCTTCGATCAAACTTGGAAGAAATTGGTAAGGATAGAGTTAAAGTATTTGATGTAAAAGGTAAACCAGAGACTGAATTCTATAAAGTTTCCTGTTCTTATCACGACGGATACAGCGCAACTGGATCGCTTACCTACTCCTGGCCTCAAGCTTTAACAAAAGCAAAAGCTGCAGATAAAATTCTGAGAAAAAGACTTGAGAACCTTGGACTTAAGTTTGATGAAATAAGATCAGAATTTGTTGGTTACAATGCTACTCACGAAAATTTAGCTCCAGAATTAGATGAAGATAAAATAAATGAAATAGTTTTAAGATTTTCAGTAAGAGCAAAGGATAGAAATACTGTAAATAGATTTGGACAGGAAATTGCACCATTAATTTTAACTGGTCCACCAAGTGTAACGGGATTTGCGGGTGGAAGACCTAAACCAAAAGATGTAATTGCTTATTGGCCAGCGTTAATGCAAGAAAATTAGTTAGAACCTAAAGTAAAAATATTGGAATTGAAATGAGTAAAATATAAACTTAGAGATATTGCACACGGCAGAAGCGGTGATAAAGGAGATGCAGCAAATATCGGCATAATTGCCTACGATGATAATGGTTACAAAATCATTGAAAAATATCTTACTGCAGAAAGAGTAAAAAAACACTTTGAAGGAATTTGTTACGGCAGAAGTTGAAAGATATGAAATGCCGAACATCAGAGCATTGAATTTTATTCTTAACAACGCTTTAGGTGGAGGAGGAACAGTTTCACTTAAACTTGATGCACAAGGGAAAACTCTTGCATGCAGCTCTGTTGAGAATGGAAATAGAAATTTAAATACAGACCAATGGCTGCACGTGTACAAGAATGCATAAAAAGAATTGAATAAATAAATCATGCAACCATGCATTCATACAGGCATTCAGATTAATAGTTATTAACATTAAAACCAAATTTAAGTAATTCTAAAAAAGTATAAGAAATTTGGAGTTAAAAAAATGTTTGAAGAAGAAATAAAGATGTTTAAGTAACTATAAAGTAAGAATGAATAATTTACGGAGTTATCTTTGACGTAGATATAAAAGAACTCGAAGTAGCAGAATTACAATCAAAAACCGAAGCATCCGGATTTTTGGAATAACCAGATGGGTGCACAAAAAATTCTTCAGGAAATAAAATCGTTACAATCCTGGGTTGATCTTTGGGAAATCAGTACATAATAAATTATGAAGCCTTGAAGAATTTATTCAGCTTGCACAAATCGGAAAAAGATGAATCTCTTTCTGATGAAATCGCAAAAGAATTAACTGATTTAGATAAAGCAATTGAAGATGCTGAGTTTAAAAATATGCTTAGCGGAAAAGATGATGATAAAAACTGTATTTTAACAATTCATTCTGGTGCTGGCGGAACTGAAGCACAGGATTGGGCTGATATGCTTTTGAGAATGTATTTACGGTACGGTGAACAAAATGATTTTAAGATGACTCAATGCTGGATATGCTTGATGGTGATGGGGCAGGAATTAAATCTGCGACTGTTGAGGTTGAAGGTGAGTTTGCTTATGGTTACTTCAAGGCAGAAAATGGAGTTCATCGTTTAGTTAGAATTTCTCCGTTCGATTCAAATAAAAGAAGACATACATCATTTGCCTCTGTTTTTGTTATTCCTGAAGTTGATGACACAATTGAAATTGATATTAATCCTGCTGATTTACGAGTAGATACTTATCGCTCAGGTGGGAAAGGAGGACAGAATGTAAACAAAGTTGAAACCGCTGTTCGAATCACACACATACCGACAGGAGTCGTTGCCGCCTGTCAAAGCAGAACGCTCACAATTGCAAAATCGTACAAATGCAATGAAACTTTTGAAATCAAGATTATATCAATTGGAACTTGAAAAACAAGATAGCTGAACATGATGAAATTGAAAAAAGTAAAATGAAAATCGAATGGGGAAGTCAAATTCGTTCTTACGTTTTTCATCCTTACAATATGGTTAAAGATCATAGAACTGATGAAGAAACTTCGGATGTACAAGCTGTGATGGATGGAGATCTGAATAGATTTATAAAAGCTTATTTGTTAAAGTTTAGCCAGAATTAATTAGTTACGTGACGCAAAAAAGTTAGTTATTTAGTGATGACATCTTTATTCTTACATTGAACTCAGATAAAAATTACTTTTTTAACCTAAAATTTAATGTTTGTTTTCTTCAATAAAGATATCATCTCTTGTCTTGCGTAAGGTGACTTAGTAAAAAAAGATAAATGTAAAAAGTAAAAAGATGAAGAAGACGATTGATAAAACGGAATATAAAAAATCTAAATCCAAGCAAGATTTTTTTAAGAAAGTTTATTCTGTGACGAAGAAAATTCCTTACGGTAAAGTTACCACCTATGGAGATATTGCTGAAGCTTGTGGAATTAGGTCATCCGCCAGAACTGTTGGCTGGGCATTAAATGGCTGTGGACCGGATATTCCGGCACATAGAGTTGTTAATCGTTTTGGAGCATTAACTGGTAAAATACATTTTGGCGATCCGAATTTAATGGAAGAACTTTTACGAAGTGAGGGTGTAGAGTTTGATGAAAAAGGTTGTGTTAGATTGGATAAACATTTGTGGAAGCCAAAAAAGAAATAATTTATGGTAAGAAAAAGGGGGACTGAAAGCATTTTAATTTAAAGTGTAGCCCACTACTTAAGTGAGCTACATAAACACTGGGTTAGTATTTTTTCACATCAATTGAGGAAACTCCGCAATCAATTTCTATATACATTTTCTTTCTTTGCTGTGTTAAAATTTTCTGTACGATAAATATCTTTGTTTATCTTATTGAAACCTTCATAATTTTTGCTTGAGAGCGCAGCATCAGAATTTATTTCACAACCGACACTATCAGGAATTAAAATATCAATATCAGATGCTCCTGCCTCAATTTTAAATCTTGTTACATCAGACAAGATCTCCAAATTTAACATTCAAAGCGGCCGCACCCATATCTATATCTAACTTTATTAACCTTATAAGGAGTTAAATCCAGATCAACAGAGGCAGCTCCAACATCAAAGTTAAGTTCCCATTCAGGATTTTGAATTTAAAGACATTTCGACAGTATTTTTATAATTATTCTTCCCAAGCTTGATTTTTGTATTTTTCATATCAAAATCTACTTTCGGAATGTGTGCCGAAATCATTGCTTTTTAATTTATAATTCCCCTCATAATCCTTCAGTTCTAAACTCAGCTAATTTATCCGTTGGTGTAAGCATTTTAAATCACCAGCACCCGCCACTAAAGTTAAGTGTAGCAGTTTTAATGGAATCATTATAAGTTCTGATGATAAATATGTTGTATCATATACTGCCATTACATTCATCATCCAAAATTAAATTCAAAATCATTATGGAATAAGATTTGTGGTGGCCTTACTGAAGCATAAAGAGTAAGTGCTAATACTAAACGCAGCTAAACCCCTACAATATTTTTACCAATTTGATTTTTTACCAGTATCGATAACTCCAATTAAAACTAAAACCATTGGCCAGAATTTCCAGGCAGAATCCCAGCTAAAATTCAAATCTGTTAAATTTCCTAGCAGAACTAAACCACCTATTGAAATAAAAAATACTCCCCAAAAAATATGTGATGTTTTCATTGTCTCACCTCATTACGTAATTGTTTTTTGCATTAAGTATTATTGCAATACCTAGAGCCGATTAAAATCAAAGGCCAAAAATCACCAAGGTGAAATCGTGGGACAAAATTATCCAAAAGAAATATTCCACCTAAAACAATTAAAAATGCTCCGGCATAAATACTGTTTTGTTATTTTGTGGTCTTATTATTTTCTGAGCTCATTTTAAATTCGGTGTCGGTATTTTTTTCTTCACTTTTATTATCAGATTTATCCGTTGGTTTTTCAGAATTATATGGTGTTATTATATACGGTTTTTGAGGAATTATTATCCACAAAATTATATATGCTAAAATTCCACTTCCACCAAATATTACTGCCAGTACAAAAATTAAGCGGACGATGACTGGATCGATTGAAAAATATTCAGCTAAGCCTCCGCAAACACCGCCAATCATTTTGTCTGTTACGGAACGATAAAGTTTCTTGTACATTTCAGAACTCCTTTCTGTCTGTAATTTCCACTGCAATAATACTTAAGAAATACATAGAAGGCATTTTATATGTTACTAACGGTAGATGGAGGTTAATTAAGGGAAAATCAATTTATTGTCGGGCCAATGGAGTCGGTGAATGGTAGAAAAATAATCATCTTTATTGCAATAAATAAAAGTTAGCTTATTTTAGTTACAAGATTTTATTAAAATTTGAAATAGAAATCATTAAATGAAAATAGCTCTTTGCCAAATAGATCCAATCATTGGACATTTAGAATATAATAAACAAAAGATTTTAGATGGATATAAAAAAGCTATTAAAGCTAAAGTTGATCTTGCAATATTTCCTGAGCTTTCACTTGTTGGTTATCCGCCATTGGATCTTGTTGAAAAACAAGAATTCCGAAAAGCAGTAAGCAAAGCTATTAATGAAATTGCTTCGAGAACAAAAGATGCCGGGTTAATTTTTGGAGCAATAACTGAAGATGATGATAAAATCGGTACTGATATCCATAATTCCGCAATACTTTGTTTTGATGGTAAAATACAATTTGTGCAGCATAAGACACTAATACCCAATTATGATGTATTTGATGAAATGCGATATTTTGATTCTGCTGATAATGTCTCCGTTTTTGATTTCAAGGGTGATAAACTTGGAATATCAATCTGCGAGGATATTTGGAACGATGCGGATTATTGGTATCGAAGAAGATATCGTAAGGATCCTATCCAGGATTTACTAAAACAGAAAGCTTCTGTACTGATTAACATTTCTGCAAGTCCATATTCTTATGGTAAACGAACAGCAAGAAAAGAAATGCTCTCCACTTTAACTAAGAAGTATAAAATTCCATTAGCTTATGTTTGCTGTGTTGGTGCTCAGACAGATTTGATTTTTGATGGTGCCAGTATGTGTTTTAATACAAAGGGGAATCTGGTCAAACTTGGTAAATCTTTATGAAGAAGATTTTATTGTATATGATACGGATGAAAATTCTTCTGAGATTACAACGTGTGAAAAAAGTTTTGAAGAAGAAGTATTTAATTCACTTGTGTTCGGTTTAAAAGAATATTGCAGCAAGTTAGGATTTAAAAAAGTGGTTGTTGGATTAAGCGGTGGAATGGATTCTGCTCTTGTAACTTGTATTGCAGTTGAATCTTTAGGTGCAGAAAATGTTCATGTAATTTTAATGCCCTCAAAATACTCCAGTGAAGGAAGTATAAAAGATTCTGAGGCATTAATTAGAAATCTTGGAATAAAATCAAATAACATAAGCATACAACCTGTTGTTGACGAAAATTTAAATCAATTAAATCCAATTTTTAATTTTAGCATCAAACCATTAGCAGAAGAAAATTTACAAGCAAGAGTACGTGGAATTTACCTGATGGCTTATTCAAATAATTTTGGTCATCTTTTGTTAACTACAGGAAATAAATCTGAAATGGCAGTTGGCTATTGTACACTTTATGGAGATATGTGTGGAGGTTTAGCAGTTATTGCGGATGTTTACAAAACAGATGTTTATCGCATTGCAAGTTTTATTAATAGGGCAAAAGAAATTATACCAAAAGCTATATTTGAAAAAGCGCCTTCAGCAGAACTTAAACCAAATCAAACCGATCAGGATACTTTACCGCCGTATGAAGTATTGGATAAGATTCTAAGAATGTATCTTGAAGAAAATAAAGAGTTCAATGAAATAAAAGAAATTATTGGTGATGAAAAACTTGTAAACAAAGTGCTCAGGATGGTGGACTTAAATGAATTCAAACGCAATCAAGCTGCACCCGCACTGCGTGTTTCTTCTAAAGCTTTTGGTTATGGAAGAAGATATCCAATTGTACAGGGCTGGCGTAAGTAATCCAGTTTACAACTGACAGTGTCCTAACTGCAAGAAGCAAAGTAATAATTAAATACAAATGATTTAATAACAATGTAAGTATCAAAATGAAATCATTAAAATTATTTTTTATCCTATTCCTTCTGATCCAGGCAAATGCAATTTCTCAAGTTGGTTTGCAGGAAGATCATGTTAAAATAAAAACATTTTCTTCATTGGATAAATTATATAGTGGAAGTGAAAATAAATTAGCTTTAAAAGTAACAATAGAAGAAAAATGGCATATCAATTCAAATAAACCTTATGATGATTTTTTAGTGCCAACTTCTTTGTCTTTAGCAGAAAATGAAAACTTTAAATTAGTAAAAGTAGTTTATCCTAAAGCGAAAGATTATAAATTTAATTTTTCTGATAATCCACTTTCAGTCTGGGAAGAAGAAATCGTTATCGGGGCTTTAGTCAAAGTAAATGAAAATGTAAAACCTGGAGTTTATTCGTTGATATTTACCCTTGATTATCAAGCTTGCAACGAAATCAGTTGCCTTGCTCCTACGTCTGTTACAGATACATTAAAAATTGAAGTTGCAGACAATAAAGCAGTTGTAAATCAAATTAATCAAGACGTTTTTAAAAGTATTGAATTTGCAACAATTCCTGCTGAATCAGGACCAAACAATAATGAAAGCTTAATCGCTTCAAAACTTGAACAAGGCGGATTAATATTAGGTTTACTTTTTGTTTTTTTAGGCGGATTAGCCTTAAATCTTACTCCATGTGTTTACCCACTTATTCCAATAACTATCGGTTATTTTGGAGGACAAAGTGAAGGGAAGACAAGCAGATTAATTTTAATGGGTTTACTTTTTATGCTTGGAATGGCAGTTACATATTCCATTGTTGGTGTTGTAACTTCATTAACAGGTGCCGTATTCGGCGCAATGCTTCAAAATCCGATTGTGATTTTAATTATTGTTGCAGTATTTCTTGTACTTTCATTAAGCATGTTTGGGGTTTATGAGTTTAAACTGCCGGACAGTATTGTAGCTAAAGCAGGAGGAGCAAGAGGCGGATTGTTTGGCGCATTTTTTATGGGATTAACGATGGGTATTGTTGCTGCACCTTGTATTGGCCCATTTGTACTTGGATTGGTTACATATGTTGCTGCAAAAGCTGATCCGTTTTTCGGTTTCTTAATGTTTTTTGTTTTAGCTCTCGGGTTAGGATTACCATATTTATTCCTTGCAATCTTTTCCGGAAAAATTAAAAATCTTCCTCGTGCCGGTCTATGGATGGATGCTGTTAAGCATATATTTGGTTTGATACTAATTGCAATGGCACTTTACTTTTTAATTCCATTACTTCCAAAAGAAATTTCCGGTTATGTTTTACCAGTCTTTGGAATCTTAGCAGCTTCGTTTCTTTTATTCTTTGATAAAGCAGCTGCAAGCGTTAAAGGATTTAAAATATTTAAAACCATCTTTGCCATTATTGTTATTGTACTTTCTGTTTATTCACTTATCCCATCAGATAGAAAAGAAATTGCATGGGCTAAATATTCTGAGGATTCATTATCAAACCTTAATGGCAAACGCGGAGTAATAATTGATTTTTATGCAGATTGGTGTATCCCTTGCAAAGAGCTTGATGCTGTAACATTTTCTGATCCTAAAGTGATAGAACTTTCAAAAGAGTTTGGAACTTATAAAGCTGATATGACAAAATCATTATCTACTGATGTTTCAGCTTTAAGAGAAAAATATAAAATTGTTGGTGTTCCCACAGTTTTAATTTTGAATTCAAAAGGTGAAGAAAAAAATCGTATAACCGGATTTATAAGCGCTGAAGAGTTTTATAAAATTCTCTCAGCGATTAATTGAAAAATAATGTAATTGTAAATTCATAACAGTCTTATTAGTTTTGAAATAGCAAATATTTAATATAATTAAGTGAGAAAAATGGCTAAAGAAAAAGAAGTTAAACAGCTTAACGAAGTTACCGTACGTTTTGCTGGTGATTCCGGTGATGGAATGCAGCTTACCGGTTCACAGTTTAGTGATACTACTGCATTTGTTGGTAATGATTTAAAAACACTTCCTGATTATCCTGCAGAAATTCGAGCTCCATGTCGGGACTATCTATGGTGTAAGTGGATTCCAGCTGCACTTTAGCAGTGAAGATATTCACACACCAGGTGATCAACCTGATGTTCTGGTTGCTATGAATCCTGCAGCATTAAAGAAAAATTTATCTGAATTGAAAAAGAATGGAATCATAATTGTTAATTCAGATGCATTTGATTTAAAAAATTTAAAACTTGCAAACTATTCAGCAAATCCTTTAGAAGATGGAACACTGGAAGGATACACTGTTTTTAATGTTCCAATCAGTTCACTTACAGAAAGTGCATTAGAAGACACTACACTTTCTCCTAAAGAAGTTGCAAGATGTAAAAACTTTTTTGCACTTGGTTTGATGTACTGGTTATACAACAGACCTATTCGAAAATACCCTTAATTGGATTCAAGAAAAGTTTAAGAAAAAACCTGAATTTGTTGAAGCAAATACAAAAGCCTTGCAAGCGGGATATAATTTTGGTGACATAACTGAAGCATTTACAACCAGATATATGTTGAACCTGCAAAACTTCCAAAAGGAACATATAGAAATATTTCAGGTAATGAAGCAACTGCGTTTGGTTTTCTTGCTGCATCAGTTAGAAGCGGATTACCATTATATCTTAGGTTCATATCCAATTACTCCTGCTTCTGAAATTCTTACAGTACTTAAGTAATTTTAAAAATTTTGGTGTAAAAACTTTTCAGGCTGAAGATGAAATTGCAGGAATCGTTTCTGCAATCGGTGCTTCCTTTGCTGGTAATCTTGCAATCACTACTACAAGCGGTCCTGGTTTAGCTTTAAAAACCGAAGCTATTGGATTAGCTGTGATGACTGAACTTACCACTAGTAATTATTGATGTTCAAAGAGGTGGACCAAGTACTGGTTTACCGACAAAAACTGAACAAGCAGATTTATTGCAAGCTGTTGATGGTAGAAATGGTGAAGCTCCTGTTGCTGTACTTGCTGCAAAAACTCCCAGAGATTGTTTTTATATGGCAATTGAAGCATCAAGAATTGCTTTAAAATATATGACACCTGTTATTCTTTTAACAGATGGTTACATTGCTAATGGTACAGAACCCTGGAGAATTCCTACCGTTGATTCATTACCTAAAATTGATGTGAAATTCAGAACGGAAAAAGAAGGATTTTATCCATATTTAAGAGATGAATTTCTTGCAAGACCATGGGCAATTCCTGGAACACCGGATTTAGAACATAGAATTGGTGGACTTGAAAAAGCAAATATTTATGGAACTGTTAATTATGATCCGGATAATCATAATAAAATGATTCATCTTGCGTGCAGAAAAAATTAAAAATATTGAAAATGATATTCCGACTTTTAGAAGTTGATGGTGATCAGGAAGGTGATTTGCTTGTATTGGTTGGGGTGGAACTTATGGAGCAATTAAAGAAGCTGTAACTAAATCAAGAGCACTTAGGTTATAAAGTTTCACAAGCTCATTTTCAATATCTAAATCCTTTCCCCAAAAATACTGAAGAAGTCTTAAAAAGATTTAAAAAAGTTATTATTGCCGGAAATAAATCTTGGACAATTAGCTAAACTTATTAAGAAGTGAATATTTAGTTGATGTAATTCAATTTAATGTTGTTAGAGGATTACCATTTCAGAGTATCTGATATTATAGAAAAGATTAAGGAAGTTTACGGAGGAAAAAATGGAAAATAAAGTTGAAGTGAAAACAGTTAAATTAACAGCAAAAGATTTTGCTTCAGATCAGGATGTTAGATGGTGTCCGGGTTGCGGTGATTATTCAATCCTTGCACAAGTTCAAAGAACTTTTCCTGAAATAATTGATATTCCAAAAGAAGATATTGTTTGGATTTCAGGTATTGGATGTTCAAGTCGTTTTCCATATTATATGGATACTTATGGTTTTCATGGAATTCATGGCAGAGCACCTGCTTTAGCTACCGGAGTTAAACTTAGCAAATCCAAAACTTTCTGTTTGGGTTGCAACCGGTGATGGTGATTTACTTAGTATTGGAGGAAATCATTTTATTCATGCTTGCAGAAAAAATATCGATATAAAAATTCTTTTGTTTAACAATCGTATTTATGGATTAACAAAGGGACAGTATTCACCAACATCAGAAAAAGGAAAAGTTACAAAGACAACTCCTTATGGAAGTGTTGATTATCCATTTAATCCAACTATGCTTGCAACAGGTTCCGAAGCCACATTTGTTGCGCGTTCAATTGATCGACATACCAAAGCATTTGCAGGAAATGATTAAAAGAGTTGGAAAGCATAAAGGTACTGCATTTCTTAGAGATTTATCAGAACTGTAACATCTTTAATGATGGAGCGTTTTCACTATCTAACTGAAAAAGATACAAAAGATGATAATGTTTTAGTTCTTGAACAAGGAAAGCCAATGATATTTGGTAAAGATGGATGAAAGGGAATTAAGCTTGATGGTTTTACTCCGCGTGTAGTTGATTTAACCAGCGGACAATATTCTAAAGATGATTTATGGATTCACGATGAATTTGAAGAAAGTTCGGTTCGTTCTGCAATTCTTTCATACATTCACCGAAACACCTGGCTTACCAACACCAATTGGAGTTTTTAGACAAGTATTTAAACCAACTTATGATCAAGCATTGGTTGCACAGATTGAAGATGTTAAAAAGAAAAAAGGTGAAGGTGATTTAGACAAAAGTTCTTTTTGGTGGAAATACGTGGGAAGTTAATTGATTAAAAAAGTAAATGTAAAATTAAATTTTATATTTATTTTATGGGCTTGAAACAGCTTCAAGCCCATTTCTATTTTATCTAGTTATGTCACGGCGAATCGTTTCAGCATCTAATTTTAAACTATTAGAAAATTATGATTGATTTTGAAAAACTAAAAAATATTATTCTCAACAATTCATCATTCCTTATTAACTACTCATGTTAATCCGGATGCTGATGCAATTGGTTCTGAAGTAGCATTTTATTATCTTCTAAAAAAACTTGGAAAAAAATCAATCATAGTCAATCATAGTTCGCTGCCATACAATATGGAATTCTTTAATAAAGAATAATATCATTCAAAGATTTGATGAAGACAAGCATAAAAATATTTTTAATGAAGTTGATGTACTTGTTGCTCTTGATTTTAATCGTGCTGATAGAACTGTTAGAATGGAAAAGGGATTTCGCAAATCAAATAAGATTAAAGATTTGTATTGATCATCATCAGGATCCGGAAGAATTTGTTGATCACCAATTTATTGATACAGACTATTGTGCAACCGGACAAATCATTTTTGATTTTATCAAGCAAACAAAAATTGTTGAACTGGATTTTGAGATTGCAGAACCAATTTATGCTGCGATAATGACTGATACAGGTTCTTTCAGGTTTGATAGAACTACTTCTGAAGTTCATAACATTAATTGCTGAGTTACTTAAGCTTGGTGTAAATCCGGAGCAAGTTTATGATAAGACTTTATGACCAGAGTAAGTTCAGCAAAGTTAAGTTACTTGGCAGAGCATTAAATTCTATCAATCTGATAGCTGATAATAAAATTGGTTATATGACAATCACACAAAAAGATTTTGAAGAACTTAGATGCAATAGAAAGTGATACTGAAAATTTTGTTAACTATAATCTTTCGATTGAAAATGTTGTACTTGGTATTCTATTTATTGAACTAAAAAATGGATTTAAAGTAAGTTTCCGTTCAAAGGGAAATATCCCTGTTAACAAACTTGCAAATGAATTTGGACGGCGGCGGACATACAAATGCAGCAGGTGCAAGATTTTTTACAAATAATATGCAGGAAATGATTCCTGTAATTCTTTCAAAAGCAGAACTTTATCTAAATAACTGAAAGTGTAGTTTATGTTCAAAATCAATCTTATTTCCGGTGGTTCAAAAATTTCTTACCAGCCTTTATCAGTTAGCCTTAAATATCTTATAGATGATAAAAAATTAGACAAAAGTTTACCTAATCTTGAAAAAATATTTAATATTAAGTTTTCCGAACTACAAAGAAAAAATTTCTTATCTAACGAAGGCGGAGTAATTCAGAGTAACAAAAGCATCCGGTAAACCTGATGCACTTATTCTTTCAAAGGTAAAGTTGGATGAAAAATTTGATGCTGATTATTTTAGAAATCATTTAGCTGAGTTTATTTCTAATTTTAAAACTGAAGTAACCAAAAATCTTCACATATTTATTCCTGCATATTCAGCAGTAAAAAAATATTTTGAATCCGAAGAATATTATTATCAGACTTTTGCTGAAGGAATTTTGCTTGGTAATTATTCTTTCGAAAAGTATAAATCCAAAAAAAGCAAAGAAAAAGTATTAGATGTTTATTTTTATTCAGATAATGAAAAGATATTAAAAGGTGCATTAAAAATTGCACAGAATTTAATTTCATTCTGTCAATCTAACAAGAGATTTACAGAATGAACCTGCTAATAATTTGACTCCTGAAATATTTGCAAAAAGAATTGTCGGAGAGGTAAAACAGTACGGAATAAAATCGACTGTATTTAATGAAGATGAAATCCAAAAAAGAAAAATGGGTGGATTAATTGCAATCGGGCAGGGAAGTATAAACAAACCAAGATTTATTGTTCTTGGAATATAAGCCAACTTAAAATCAAAGAAGAACAAAAAAGGTAAAACTAAAAAAATTGCTTTAGTTGGAAAGGGAATTACCTTTGATACCGGCGGTATATCACTTAAACCAGCTAAAAATATGGGCGAAATGAAAGCTGATATGTCCGGTGCAGCAGTTGTTGTTGGAACTTTAATTGCTGCAGCTAAAAATAAATTGCCTGTTCATTTATATGGAATTATTCCTTCTGCAGAAAATATGGTTTCGGGTGAATCAATTCGTCCCGGGGATATCATTAAAATTTCATCTGGTAAAACTGTTGAGATTGAAGATACTGATGCAGAAGGCAGAGTTGTTTTAGCTGATGCATTGCATTATGCTTCACAATTAAAACCGGATCAGATAATTGATTTAGCTACACTAACCGGTGCTTGCGTTGTTGCACTTGGTGAGTTTGTTGCCGGTTTGTTTACTAAAGAATGATGCGATGGCAGAAAATCTTTATAAAAGCGGAATGACAACTAATGATAGAGTTTGGCGCTTACCTATGTGGGATGATTTTAATGAATTGATTACAAGCGATGTTGCCGATGTTGCCAACTTAGGAAAAAGCCGTTGGGCCGGTGCAATTACTGCGGCAAAATTTTTAGAGCATTTTGTTGATAAAAATATTCCATGGACACATCTTGGATATTGCAGGACCAGCAATGAATAATGACTCCAGAAGTTATACTAAAAAATATATGACTGGTTTTGGTGTGAGACTTTTGTTTGATTATTTATCCACCAAAGTTTAACACTTATTCCATCTTTGTCAGATATTACTTTCCCATTTGATCAGGAATAGCAAATTGGTTTATGTGTGTTTATAATTAAAAATGAGAATTAAAATATTCTGTATTCAATGCTTGATAGATCAGAACATTTTCTGATTTGTAGTTAATATTCACATCTATAGTAAATGTTACGTCGTGATTATGGCAATAATCAATAATGGGAATATTTTAATTATTGACAAATAACAACCGATTGCTTACGTTAGTATTAGATGAAACCGAATATTATCACATATTTCCTTCTAACTGTATTCCTTTTTTCAACGATTGGAATACCAATTAGTTTGCATTACTGTGAAATGACTGGTTCAGTATCTCTGCAAACTTGTGGAATGTGTGATACGAAAATTACCACTTGCTGTGATATAGATAGTTTTACTTTAAATGTAAAATCAGCAAATGATGTTTCTTGCTGCAGCAATAAAATAATTGCAGCATCCTCTGATGAAAAATACTTATCGGTTTCATATGACTTTCAAAAAACTGATACGAAAAGTCTTGTTTTTATTATTCCAGTAAAGCAATATTTTACTGAAGAATTGTCTAATGCTTTTTTTGTATCAGATTTATCACCTCCACTTAACAATTCAAATTCTTTGTATCTCAACAACTCTATACTTCTAATCTGATATTTCTTTTTCTATTTTAGTCCTAAGGAACAACTATATCCTTTAGCTATGTCTATTAATGCATTTTATTAATTGAATCAGGAAAAGAAAATGATCGAAAAAATAATTGATTGGTCTGCCAACAACAGATTAATTGTAATTCTGTTCTACATAATTATTGTCGGATTTGGGATTTACAGCGTAATTAATTTGCCTGTTGATGCCATCCCTGATCTATCTGAAAATCAAGTGATAATTTTCACTGAATGGATGGGACGCTCACCGCAAATAATTGAGGATCAGGTTACATTTCCAATAGTCTCAGGTTTACAGGGCTTACCGGATGTAAAAGCAGTTAGAGCAAATTCTATGTTCGGTATGTCATTTGTCTTTGTGATTTTCAATGACAATGTTGATACATACTTTGCACGCTCTCGAGTTCTTGAACGAATGAATACAATTCAAGCGCAACTACCTTCAGGAGTTACTCCTTCTTTGGGTCCCGATGGGACGGGTGTTGGACATATTTATTGGTACACCGTTGAAGGTAAAGGTTATGATCTCGGTACACTGCGCTCAATGCAGGATTGGTATGTCAGATATAAATTATCTTCAGTAGAGGGTGTTGCGGAAGTAGCAAGTATTGGAGGATTTGTTAAACAGTATCAGGTTGATGTTAATCCAAATAACTTACGAGGTTATAACTTAACGGTATCAGATGTTGTAAATGCAATTCAGCGAAGCAATAATGAAGTGGGAGGAAAAATATTAGTAGTAAGCGATGCTGAGTATTTTATACGCGGGCAGGGTTACATAAAATCTAAAGAGGATATAGAAAACACTGTTATAAAATCTACGACAAATGGAATACCTATACTGATTAAAAATATTGCGAAAGTTCAAATTGGTGGTGATATAAGACGTGGTGCATTAGAAAAAAATGGTGATGGACAGGTTGTGGGAGGCATTGTTGTAATGCGAACAGGTGAAAATGCAGAAAGAGTAATTGAAAGAGTAAAAGAAAGAATTAAAGAAATCTCTCCAGGTCTTCCACCAGGAGTTGAAATTATTACTTCCTATGATCGAAGTACTTTGATTAAAGAAGCGGTTGGAACTTTAGAAAGAGCGCTGTTAGAGGCTTCAATAATAGTTTCAATTATGGTTATGATTTTCTTATTACACTTTAGAAGTATTGTAAGAATTCTGATCGAGCTTCCAATTGCAATCCTAATTGCATTCATTTTAATGTATTTGTTTGGGATTACTTCAAACATTATGTCTCTCGGTGGAATTATTTTAGCTGTTGGGGTAATTGTGGATTCCTCAATTGTTCTGGTTGAGAATGCGTACCGTAATCTGGCAAAAGCATTAGAAGAGAAAAAACATTTAACACCGGATGAATACAAAAAAATTTCGGTTGATTCTGCAAAACAGGTTGGTAGAGCAATTTTCTTTTCAGAGTTGATAATACTTGTTTCATTCTTGCCTGTATTCTTATTGTCTGGTCAGGAGGGTAAGATGTTTCATCCACTTGCTTATACAAAATCATTTGCTTTAATCGGTTCAGCAATTGTTGTAATTACTTTGATTCCGGTTTTAATGACAATGCTTATGCGCGGTAAATTCAAACCGGAAGATAAAAATCCAACCACAAGATTTTTTATAAGATTATACGAGCCGGTAATTCACTGGGTACTAAAACATAGAAAAATCACCATAGCAATTAATGTTATCGCTCTCTTATTAACTATCCCGATGATTCTGAACACTGGAAGCGAATTTATGCCTCCACTCGATGAAGGTTCAATACTTTATATGCCTGTAACACTTCCGGGTGCTTCAATTAATGAAGTAAACAGAATCCTGCAGGAACAGGATAAAATCATCAAAACTGTTCCTGAAGTTGATCACGTTCTTGGGAAAACCGGACGAGCTGAAACTGCAACCGATAATGCTCCATTAAGTATGATTGAGACTATTATCTTATTGAAACCAAAAGATCAGTGGCGACCCGGTATTACTAAGCGAGATATCGTTGCCGAACTTGATTCTAAATTACAAATACCAGGTGTTCGTAATGGCTGGACTCAACCGATCATCAATAGAATAAATATGCTTTCCACCGGCGTTAGAACAGACATCGGACTAAAAATATTCGGTCCAAATCTAGACACTCTTGAAACATATGCTATCAAAGCTGAAAAATTATTGAAAGCTGTAAACGGTGCAGCAGATGTTGTTGCTGAAAGAGTTCAGAATGGTTATTACTTAGATATACAAATCAAACGAGAAATTGCTGCACGATATGGAATTAATGTTCGTGATTTGCAGGATATAATTGAAACTGCTATTGGAGGACAGAATTTAGGAGTGATAATTGATGGAAGAATGAGATTTCCTATAAGAATGCGTTATCAACTTGACTACCGCGATAATGTGGAAAAGATTAAAAGTCTAATTGTTCCGGTATCGTTATCAAGCCCAATGAATGTCCAATCTACAATGAGTAATAATCTACAAATTGGAACAAGCAGCAATAGTTCAAGCGGTATGTCCACAATGGGAAGTTCAAACAATTCAGCTGTTACTTTGCAGCCCACAAATGAACAGAATGTTTCTTCCTTGCTTGCCACAGAGCAAAATGCAATTACTTATCTGCCAATTTCAGCTATAGCAGATGTTAAAGTACTAACCGGTCCTCCGATGATAAGCAGTGAAAACGGAATGCTTCGTTCAATTGTATTTATGAATACACGCGGCAGAGATATGGGAAGTGTAATGGTTGACGCCAAAAAAGTTATCGAAAGCGGATTAAAACTTCCCGCTGGCTATTCTTATACATGGAGCGGGCAGTATGAAAGTAAAGTTCGTGCTCAGCAAACTATTGAAATCATAATGCCGGTTGTTTTTTTATTAATCTTTTTCCTTTTGTTCTTTACCCTAAAAAATTATGTTGAAGCCGGAGTGGTGATGCTTTCCGTACCTTTTGCACTTATTGGAGGGATGTATATGATTTACATTCTTGGTTACAATTTCTCAGTTGCAGTATGGGTTGGATTCATTGCACTATATGGAATTGCAGTTGAAACCGGTGTTATAATGGTTGTGTATTTGCATGAGGCTCTTGATAGAAAATTAATTGCACATCAAAAAGGTTTACGTGGACCAATTACGAACGATGATATTTATGAAGCCACTGTTGAAGGTTCCGTTTTAAGATTAAGACCGAAACTAATGACTGTTTTCACAGCGATGGTTGGTCTAATTCCTATTATGTGGGCAACCGGTACGGGAGCGGATGTAATGAAACCTTTAACTGCTCCAATGATTGGCGGATTGTTAACTTCTGCCATTCACGTGCTTGTAGTAACGCCAATTCTTTTCACGATAATGAAAGAACGTGCGTTAAAGAAAGGGAAACTTGAGTTATCTAAAATGTCTGATTGGATGAAGGAGGGACAATGAAATGAAGAATATAAAAATTAGAATTAAGAATAATTATTTGAATGAAGAAGAATTGCGACTTTATAAAAAGAAGTCGGCAGTAGGCAGTCTTCAGTCGGTCAAAAAAAATTGTTATTGCCAATATCTGTTCGCTGTATTAGTAGTAATGTTTGCAAGTATATTCATCAATGCGCAGTCGATTGATTCATTAGTTAATGAAGCCGTTGTTAATAATCCTAAACTAAAATCATTGGAGTATAAGATTAAGGCTTCGGAATATAGAAGTGAATCTGTAAACAATTTACCTCCGCCAAATCTTTCGATAGAGTTTTCACAGGTACCGATTAATGAATATGATATTCTGAATCAATCTATTTCGAATAACCTGGCTCTGTCTCAGATGTTTCCAATTGGTGGAAAGCTAAATGCGATGGCTGAAGTTGAGAATAAAAATACATTGGTTGAAGGAGATAACTATAATACATACAAAGTTAATTTGATTGCTCAGGTTAAAATGTCTTATTACTCACTTTGGCTAATAGATAGAAAATTAGAAATACAACGAAATAATATTGCACTTTTGAATGATTTGCTAAAAGCAATTCAGGTTTCATATTACACAAATAAAATTAATCAGGCTGATTTACTCACTGTTCAAAGTGAAATAGCATCAAATGAAACCCAGCTTTTAATTCTTGAAAAGCAAAGAGAATCTGAGATTTATAAACTGAACAAACTCCTCGGAAGAGATCTAAACTCAAAAACTATTTTTGCTTTAGAAAAGTTTGAGGTTGATTCATTGAAACTATCGCAATCTCAACTGGAAGAATTACTATCTGATTCGAATCCATCTTTAAAAAAGATGAGCAGCATGATCGATATGAATAAAGCAATGATAACCGCAAACAATAAAGAGTTAATTCCCGATTTAATGGTTCAGGGTATGTTAATGAGGATGCCGAAAGGAATGACATTAACATCCGCATCGGATTTATCAATGCTTGATCCAAAAACTGAGGTAATGTATTCCTTAATGTTTTCAATCAATTTACCATTTGTTCCCTGGTCATCAGGTAAAATTAAATATAAAGAAGAAGAACTTGCTGCTGGAATAAATAGTATAGAGCAGGAAAAAAATGATATGCAAAGAGAAATGACTGCACAGCTTAAAGAAGCGATTGTAAAATATAATACAGCAAAAGAACTAACATCACTCTATGATAAAAAAGTAATTCCGCTATACACAAGCTCTACTGAATCCCAGACTGCAGCATATCAAATTGGAAAGACAGGCATAACAACAGTGATTGATTCATATAGGATGCTGCTGATGCAAAAGATGAATTATTATATGTCCAAGGCGGATGTTCAAATGTCGCTTGCAGAAGTTGAGATGATGGTCGGTGCAAATCTTAAAAAATACTATCGCTGAAAGGAAATCATTAAAATGAAAAAGATAAAATATTATTTAATACCAATTACATTATTGTTATTATTTGTTTATTCCTGTTCAAACTCAGACAATACAAATAAAAACAAAAAAGAATACTGGACTTGCACAATGCATCCTCAGGTTCATAAGGATGGACCGGGTGTTTGCCCGATATGCGGTATGGAATTAATAAAAAAAGTAACCGATGTAAAAACTGAAAACACTAATAAAAAAGATACGACAGGGATGATATCTCTTACAAGCGATGAACAGGTGTTAGCAGATGTTTCAACCATCAAGATTAAAATGGAAAAGCTAACTAAAGAATTATCAGCCTACAGCTATCTTGATTTTGAAGAACAAAACAGGAAAACAATTCCTGCAAAATTTAACGGCAGGATAGAAAAATTATTTGTTGATAAAACTGGTGATTATGTAAAGAAAGGTGAAGCGCTTTTTGAGATTTATAGTCCAGATCTTGTGCAGGCACAAAATGATTTTCTAATTGCTGTAAATAGCAGTAAAAGTCAAGATAATTCATTGGTTGAAGTATCTCAGAAAAAACTTGAGTTGCTTGGTTTCACATCGAGCCAAATTGATGATCTTAAAAAATCCGGTAAAATTAATTTAACATTAACATATTATTCACCGGTAAACGGAACCGTTATTGAGAAGAAAGTGCAGGAAGGAATGTATGTTAATGAAGGTACGGAAATTTACGAGTTAGCGGAACTTTCTACTCTTTGGAATATTGCTGAAGTAAATGAAACTGATCTTTCATTCATTAAGACAGGTAGCAAAGTAATATTAAAAGTTAAAGCATACCCTGGAGAGATATTTACAGGTAGAGTTTCATTTATTTATCCGGTAATCAATCCTCAAACAAGAACCATAAAAGTTAGAAGCGAGTTTTCGAGTATGAATAACAAGCTGAAACCGCAGATGTATGGAGAAACTTTATTTTCTGCAGATGCAGGTTCAGGTTTATTAGTTCCTGCTGATGCAATTATTTTTACCGGGAATAGAAATGTTGTCTGGATAAAAACTTCAGATAATATGTTCAAGGCTCGTGATGTGGATGTTGGATTAAGATTTGGTGAAAAATACCAAATCTTATCAGGACTAAAAGAGGGTGATGAAGTAGCAGCTTCAGGTGGATTTTTAATTGATTCTGAGAGTCAATTAGAAACCGGTAAACCAACAAGTCATCAACACGGCTTTGGATTAAATTCACCTGAGCAAAAAAAATCATCTTCTGACAATATGGAGGGAATGGATATGTCTCAATAAATGAGGAATAAATTATTTAGTTAATAAAAAACATAAATTAATAAGAGAAAGGTAAGAATTATGAAATCACCAATAAATAAAAAACTTCAGATGGTATTTTTTACTAGCGCTAATATTGTTTCTGCTCAGTTATTACAGCTTGTAGTCAGGATAATAAAAAACCTGATCATAACACAATGAATATGTCAAAAGAGAAAATCGATTCTTCAATTGTTCGCAGCGGTACAATTGATTTAGTAATGATTGATAAAAACAAAGATGGAATGGTTTATCAGGATATGATGGATTGGAATGTTATTTCCGATGAACCGGGCAAATGTCCGTTGTGTGGGATGACATTATCAGAAGTTACTATAGAAGAAGCAAAAAAGAATCTTGTTGAAAGTGGATTTAAAACAAAATGAAATTCAATTAAGCCTTAATTAAATAACTCAGTTAATAGTCTGAAAAATGTAAAAAATAAATAATATTTTTCAAAAAAATTATAATAGGTATATAATGAAATATTTTGTTGGAGCAGTTACTGTATTAGCACTGTTGGTTGTTGGATACCTTATTTTTATTTATTCCGGCATATATAACATCAGCGCATTAGTGCACCACGATGAGATGACTCTGTGGATGATGAATACTGTAAAGGAAAATTCAATTAAACATAATGTAGATGATGATATTAAAACACCAGACCTTACTGATAGTTCGTTAATCAGGATGGGTTTTGTTCATTACAGAGAGATGTGTGTTGGATGCCACGGCGGACCTGGCATAGAGCAGAATGAAATAGCAAAAGGGCTTTATCCAAATCCACCAATGCTTGCTAAAGTGGTTAAAGCTCGGACTCCTCAGCAACTTTTCTGGATAACAAAAAATGGTTTAAAGATGACAGGCATGCCTGCATTTGGAATAACACATACTGATGATATGATATGGGCTATAGTTGCATTCACAAATAAGCTTCCGACATTGACCAAAGAGCAATATCAATTTCTGGATAATGAAATGAAATGTGAAAGTGATGAAACCAATGACAATGCCAAGGATCACGAGTAATAAGCAGTTATTCAATTATATTATTATTAAGAAATGGGAATAAAATATGGAAATACTTGTTGGAATTGCTTTAGAGGGCTAAGATTTTTTTTGCTCTTTCTAAATAATTTTAAAAGATAAGCAGGGTCGAAGAATATTGTAAATAATCTTTAATGAAAGTAAGGAGAATTAAAATGTTTCACGAATGGATGGGCGGTGGAATGTGGTTTGGCTGGTTTTTCTGGGTTATTATTATTGTGCTGGTTATATGGTTAGTAGTTAATCAAAGCAACAGGAGCAGGCAAAACTATGAGGCACATAGACAGGAAACTGCAATTGATATCCTGAAAAAGAGATATGCAAAAGGTGAAATTTCAAAAGAACAATTTGAGCAGATGATGAAAGATCTGAGTTAATCTTATGAAATATTAGCCATCTAAAGATTATTTTCAAGTTCTCAAGTTAAATTTTATATATTATAGAATTATGATGATTAAGTTGGTAACAGACTGAAAAAGATTTGATTTTATCCTCAACAAAACATAAAACTTATTTATAAAGAAGAATACAGTTAACAAAAAATATTTCAGACAATTTTAAAGGAGCAATAAAATGATTAAAAATAATTTATTTATAGTTTTTGTATTAGGAATTCTTTTTGCAATTATGCCGAATATTAATGCACAAGAGAAGCCGATGGAAAAGAAAGAAACAAAAATGATGATGCAGGATGAAAATATGCAGAAGTGTATGGATAAGATTGCTGCAGACAGCACAATGAGAATGCAAATGATGGATAAAATGATCAACCATTGTAAAGGGAATAAAGAATCTATGATGCAAATGTGCAAAAAGATGATGGGCAATACGGAAATGCACCAGATGATGATGAAGAAAATGCAAAGTGAAGGTAAAATGGAAGGTCAAAAAATGGAACACAAAATGATGTGTGACTCGACCAAAACAAGTAACAATTAAACTTAAAAATTTTATTAAATGCAAATAAACAAAGTATGCTTCATTTAATAATGGGATGATGCTGATGTGTAAGTATATACATCAGCATAATTCTTAAATGCAGAGAAATAAATAGTTGGATATGTTTTATAAAAATTCTTTGCAGAAGAATAAGATAGATATTTAATTCTCTGTACGCTTAATAATTCCATCTTTAATTTCAAAGATTACATCTGCAAGTTTCATCAGTTCGGGATTGTGTGTAACAATAACAAATGTTTTTTTAAAGTTATCACGCAATTCAAATAACAAGTTTATGTATTGATTCACTGTTTGCTGAATCGAGATTTCCTGTTGGTTCATCGGCAAAAATTATTTTAGGATTATTTGCAAGTGCACGTGCAACTGCAACTCTTTGCTGTTCACCACCGGAAAGTTCTGCAGGTTTATGTTCTTCCCGTATGTGATAATCCAACCACTTCTAATAATTCCTTAGAATGGATTAAAGCTTTTTTCAAGATTCATTCCTTTTATCATCTGCGGAATTGCAACATTTTCTATTGCAGTAAACTCCGGTAATAAGATGATGGAACTGAAATACAAATCCCATATTTTCATTTCTGAACTTGGCAAGTTTATCATTGTTAAAATCAAAAATATTTTTCTGTTCATAAAAAACGCTTCCATTGTCAGGTCTATCTAATCCGCCAAGTAAATGCAGTAAGGTTGATTTACCTGCACCGGAAGCACCAACAATAACAGAAATTTTATTTTCTTCAATTTCAACAGAAATATTTTTTAAAACTTCCAGTTTATTTTTTTTATTGGACTGGTAAGATTTACTAAAGTTCTTTTGCGCTTAGGATAATGCTCATATTATTTTATTCCCATTTAATAGCTTGTAATGCATCAACTTTAGCAGCTCTTTTTGCCGGAATGAGTGATGCAAATAGTGAAAGAAGTAATGAAACACCGGTAATCACAAAAAAGTCACCTATTCTTAATTCTAACGGAAGCGAATCAATTTTGTACTGAGTTGGATCTAACGGATAGATGTTGTACTGAAACTGAAGGAAGCAAATAAAATATCCCAGCAGAACTCCTAATCCTGTTCCGATTAATCCAATCATTATACCTTCATACATAAATATTTTAAGAATGGATTTTTCTCTGTGAACCCATTGATCCGTAAAATTCCAATATCTCTTTTCTTTTCAATCACAGACATTGATAGTGAACCAAGAATATTAAAAGTTGCAACTGCAATAATTAGTGAAAGTAAAATATAGGCTACCCATCTTTCAATCTGCATAACGGAATAAAGTTCTTTATGAAAATCATACCAGGTATTTATTTCAAAAATATTTTCATCCAAATTTGATGAAAGAAAATCTTTAGCTTTAAATGAATTATCAGAGTTATTAAGTTTTATTTCATAACCCTGGTAACTTTTTCCATAACCAAGTAAGTATTGAGCTTCATCCAATGAACAGAAAGCTAATCCTTCATCGTAATCATTATTTTGCGAAGAAAAAATTCCGCGTACAACAAACCTTTGTGTGTTTGGCATTCCAAATTGAGTTATTACTTTTTCTATTCCTGCCGGAGAAATGATTGTTACAGTATCATCAACAAGTACTTGAAGATGGTCAGCTAATCGTAAGCCAATAATTATTCCCGGAGTTTCATCATTTTCATTCAATTCACCTTTACCAAATAAAATACTTTCTTTAATTCCATAAATCGCATCTGCATTTTTAAGTTCAATTCCTTTTAAGTGAAATTACTTCTGTTATACCTTGATTAAACGCAAGCACTTTGCCGCTTACAAAAGGTGCAAATGCTTTTAAATCTGGTGTTGATTCAAGTATTGATTTTAAATTTTATGTAATCATCATCATTTGGATTCAATTTTATATTCAACTCTAAGATGTGGATCAAAATTCATAAGGAAAGATGTTACTAAACTTCCGAATCCGTTAAACACAGAAAGAACAACGATAAGTGCAGCAACTCCAAGTGTAATTCCCGTTATTGAAATAAATGAAATTATTGTTATAAAATTAATTTTGTGCTTTGAAAGCAGATATCTTTTGGCTATAAATTTTTCGTAACTCATCAGTCAAATCTCAATGCTGTTACTGGATTTATTCTTGAAGCAAAAAAACTTGGGATTATTGCAGCCATCAATGAAAGTACAAATGTGACAGCTGAAATTAAAACAAAAATATCTGTACGTCATTTCAATCGGAACTTTTGTTACAAAGTAAACACTTGATGGAACTTTAATTATATCAAACTTTAATTGGATTGACATTAACAGCCAGGCAAGAAAATTACCGGCAAAGAATTCCAATTATTGTAAGATAAATTCCCTGATAAATAAATATTTTAACAATTTCACTTCCTTTTGCACCCAATGATTTTAATACTCCAACTGCATTAGTTTTTTCAAGAACGAGCATAAGCAATGCACTTATGATATTAAAAACCGCAACGATTATTATTAATCCTAAAATTATCGGGATAGGTTTTTTTTGTAATTCAATCCAGGTAAAAATATTTCTGTGAATTTCAAAAATTGTTCTTACGTGATACGGATATCTTGATAGTTTACGTACAACTTGAGCAAGGCTGTCTATTTTTTCAATTGATTTTAATTTTATATCTATTCCATTTATTTCATCATTCATAGAAAATAAATTTTGTGCAGATTTCATTCCTGTGTAACCGATTAAATTATCGTATTCAGCCATACCGCTTTCAAAAATTCCAGTCAACTAAAAATTTTTCGATATTGGGCAAATTCGATGGTGAGGGAAGTTTATCATTATTTAATGCAAACAAAGTTACTTTATCTCCAACCTTTACCATAAGTTTTGTGGCTAATGTTTTACCAAGAGTTATTGAGTTTGATTTTCAAAATCAAGTTGACCAGAGACTGATATTTGATCTGAAGTTTTTCTGCTTCCTTTGCCGGGTAAAATACCTGTTAATATTTATTCCTTCTTTACGATTCTTCGAACTGATAATTGCTAATTTGGAAACATAAGGTGAGATAAAATCAATTTGATCACTTAATTTTGATTTTTTAGTTTATGAGATAAAACATTAGAATTAGGCAAAGATTCTTTGTAAGAAAGTGATTTTTATATGTGAATCAAAATCAGTGATTTTTTGAGTTAAGTGTATTTTCAAATCCTTTAAGCACACTTAAAGCAATTATTAAGGTAGCAACCCCAACGAAATACCTGCAATTGTAATTACCGAAATTAAGATTTAATAACCTGGAATCCTTATTTGAAAGGATGTATCTTGTTGATATAAAAAAAGGGTAATTTCATTACAAAAATGATTGATTTTATTTATATACAATTTAATTATTATAATTTTGCAAAAAAATTTATTTAATGTCATGATTGACTTTATTTAATCATTGAGACAAAAAATTGTTTTTCAGAATATATTCGTATATATTTTTGCCTCATTTTTTAAGAATTTGGCAATTCTGATGTATTTCTGATGAGTTAATTGGAATTTCGAAATCTTAAAAATATTGATTAAAAAAGTAAAATATCTATTACTCGGGGCGTAGCGGTAGCGTAGTCCGGTTATCGCGCCTGCTTTGGGAGCAGGAGGTCGCAGGTTCGAATCCTGCCGCCCCGACAAGTTGAAAGTACTTAAATAAATATTTTTAGCTTTTATACCTCATTTCAATCAGTGATTAAAAGTTTTCGTATTTATTATGTTCTTTATAATTTTGTGTATTATGAGCGCCCGTAGCTCAATTGGATAGAGCATCAGCCTTCTAAGCTGAGGGTTAGTGGTTCGAGTCCACTCGGGCGTACATAGAAAATTTTGTTCTTTAAATGGTGAGCGTAGCTCAGTTGGTTAGAGCACCAGGTTGTGGCCCTGGGGGTCGTGGGTTCAATTCCCATCGCTCACCCAATAACAATTAAAATGAATCATTATAATTGAAAAGTTTTTATATTATTATTCATTTTTAATTGATCTCGGCCCCATCGTCTAGTGGTTAGGACATAGCCCTTTCACGGCTGTAACAGGGGTTCAAATCCCCTTGGGGTCACTTTAAAAACCTCGAAATGTAAAAATTTCGAGGTTTTTTTATGCCCATTTCTGAAATTGCTTACCTTTTGCTTACCATTTCTAGGGTCGGAGTAAGCAAAATGGTAAGCATTTTTTTGCTACTCTCCTTGACATCACTCAATGGACAGAAAGGAAAAATTTTATGTTTCTTTCTAAGCGTCCTAACGGTGTGTATCATTTGTATTATACAAAACCAAATGGTAAGCGGACTTCCATTTCTACCAAGACTAAGCTAAAGTCAGAGGCAATAAAATTTCTTATCAACTTTTCTGGGAAGCTGAAAAAGGTAGATAATAAATCAGTATTGCCAATAAGTCTGAAACAATTTACTGATGAATTTGAAAAACATTCTGAAGTAGTGCATACTTACTGGACTAACTACTCTTACAAGCAAACTTTCAGATTTCTAAATAAATATTTTCCAGAAAAATCTCTGGATGATTTGACGCCATCCGATCTGAATAGATATATTGAGTACAGAATCAAGAAAGCATCAATCTATCAGGCAAGAAAAGATCTGATAAATATCTGTGCAGCATTTAATTGGGCAAATGTTCAAGGATATTTAACCGAGAACCATTGTAAGAATGTAATAAGAATTAAAGTACCTCAAAAGTTACCATTGTATTATTCACTAAATGATTTTAATAAACTAACTGATACAATAGACAGTGAGGATATTCTGGATATAACAATCTTTGCGGTTAATACTGGTTTAAGACAGATGGAACTTATCAATCTTCAGTGGCAGCAGATTATTTTTACAGATAAAATTTTGATACTTGATAATCAGAATCATATAACGAAAGGGAAGAAGGTTAGAACAATTCCTCTGAATTCAAAAGCCTTAGAGATTCTCTATAAAAGATTAAAAACTAAAATTGGCAATAATGTATTTACATATAACAATGAAATAATGAGTCAGGATTTTCTATCCCATAAATTTGCTGCATATGTAAAAAAAGCCAAAATAAATACAAAGTTAAATTTTCACTCACTCCGACATACATTTGCTTCCTGGTTGGTACAGAAGGGAGTCTCAATCTATGAAGTGAGTAAGTTACTTGGCCATTCAGATATTAAGACTACGCAAATCTATGCACACTTAAGAAATGAAGATTTGAAAAATGCCGTTGAGTTGTTGGATCAGCTATGAACAATTTGATCATTATCAGTATTTACAACTAAGAGAGCCTATTAACATCACCAGGATTCAAAATTTTACTCACTATACGAATATAGGAGGCATTATTATCTTCAGGTA
This sequence comes from uncultured Ignavibacteriaceae bacterium, assembly GCA_963809415.1. GTDB lineage: Bacteria > Bacteroidota > Ignavibacteria > Ignavibacteriales > Ignavibacteriaceae > IGN3. The sequence continues at coordinate 199,951 of CAWEJJ010000003.1, forward strand.
ATAGTTTACCCTGGGTGAATGGAAATAATAATATTTACTCCACCCAAGTATGGGATAATGATCAATTGTAATCCTGATTTTTTTTTTATATTCTCGTTGTAGTTAATCCGATAACTTCAAACTATAATAAAATATATAATTCTTGATTTTCCAATGGGAAATTAGCAGATGAACTTTAATAATCTGTTCAGATCAAGCACATTACGAAAACATCCACATCCAAGTGTTTTTATGTTTTTATTTCTTCCATTCGGTGTGATGGGTGGATATGTAACTGTTACAATTGGATTCCTTTTAACAAAAGCTGGAGTGCCGTTGGTGCAGGTTGCACCTATTATTGGAATGACATTGTTACCAAATATATTCAAGTTTATTTGGGCACCGCTTGTTGATACGACTCTTACAGTCAAAAGGTGGTATATCATTGCCAATGTAATAACCGCAATTGGTATTCTGGCAACTGGAATTTTACCATTGAAAGTTGAATATCTGACACTGATGACTGTGATCATATTTTTCACAAGTGTTATAAATACTTTTATTGCTATGACTACAGAAAGCCTGGCAGCATATGATACTCCAGATAATTTGAAAGGCAGGGCTGGTGGTTGGTTACAGGCAGGTAATCTTGGAGGGTTTGGTTTAGGAGGAGGTGCTGGATTATGGTTGGCAGAAAGATTACCAGAGCCCTGGATGCCAGGTGCAATAATTGCGTTGGCTTGTTTATTCTGTAGTCTGGGTTTAGTATTTCTCTCTGAACCCACATCGTACATCAGGGAGAAAAATTACATTAAAACAATCAGCAATTTGAATAGAGATATTTGGAAACTTGTAAAATCACGTATGGGATTTTTAGCTGTCTTTCTATGCTTTTTGCCGATAGGATCTGGTGCAGCTTCAAATCTCTGGTCATCAATATCAAATGATTGGCATGCATCCGCTGATACGGTAGCTCTTTTAATAGGTGTTGTAGGAGGAGTACTTTCTGCGATTGGCTGTCTTGTTGGAGGATGGATATGCGATCTTATGGATCGGAAAAAAGCATATATATTATTTGGAATGATACAGGCTTTATGTGCAGTGGGAATGGCATTTAGTCCGAGTACAGAACTGATGTTTATCATATGGACTTCTCTTTACGCACTTAGTACAGGTTTAACGTATGCTGGATTTAGTGCTTTTGTTCTTGAAGCAATCGGAAAAGGTGCAGCTGCTACAAAGTACAATGTATTAGCTTCTCTTTCAAATGCACCAATTTATTATATGCTTTACATTGATGAATGGACACACGGAAAGTGGGGAGCATTTGGAATGCTTACTACCGAAGCAATTATCGCTCTCCTTGGTATAATAATTTTCATTGCAATTTTTGTATCAGTAACTAAGATGAGACCTGTGAAAGTTGAGGGCATTTAAAAGTTGCTGAAAAGATAATCTGCATATAAAATTCAGGATGGTGGATGCCAGATAATTTCATCTGTGGTTTTTTCCATTTAAAGTATTATTTAGATTTCTTTTGTCTTAAAATTTCTTCCCACTCAACAGACGATTTCTAACATAACTTTAGCTGGTTAGTGATTTACCCTAACCAAATGACTCTTGTAAAAAACCCCCACTCAAATGCAGTTTATTTGAATAATACCCCCGCCAGTTTACATTGGCAGGGGATACAAATTGCAAGTGTTATTTTTTTGTGTTATTAAAAGAAACCTGATACTCCTACTCCAATTGTTAGATAGTTTATCCCATTTCTTTTTTCAGCACCCTCCCTGTTAAGCGTAATGAGTAGATACTGTGCTGAAAATGTAATCAGGAAATTGTTTGCTGCAACAACCTTAATTCCAATTCTACCTCCATAACTGAAACCAGATTCTGTATTATTCCCTGAACTCATAGAAGTATATCCTAATTGACCTTCAAGGAATGGATATAGACTTTTATTCTCTATCATTAAATTATAGGAAGGGGCAAGGAACAATTGTAAAATATTTGTACTTTCTCCTTCATTTGGGGATATAGACGAATAACCAGGCAACAAGGAAATACCTGTTCCTAAGCCTAGTTCAAATCCATCTGCAATAAAATATCCAATCTGCGGTGCAAGAGTAAATATTGAAAGGTCATTATCTGAAGTTTCACCATTAGAAACCATAGTGAAATTTGAATAGGAAATAGTGCCTGCTAATTCAGTAGTTCCCTCGGTGGCAAACTGTTTCTCCTGAGCAATTGTAGCAGATGAAAGAAAAAATAATAAAGCTACAACGGATACAATTCCCAAAACTTTTGCAGTATGTAACATTGTTTGATTCTCCTATATAATTATTTAATTAAAATATTTGTTTGAGAGTTATGCTTACAATTAACTCTAATTTTAATTTAGAAGAGGCAAACCAAATACTTGTCATAGAATTGTAAAAAGATTATTGAGATTTTATCAGATACAATAGTTAGTTAATAAGTAATATTTATTTGATCAGTTTAAAATTAGCCTGTGACAATTGATAATAAGGCATAAAAATTTTAAGTTTGTTTGTGATTGTAACAATCGTTTGACGTACGATATACAGATCTTCCTTCGTTAGACCTCTGAAAGATCCCTCGAAGTGCCGAGTAGGTGGGTAAGGCAAATTTAATAACTAATGCTAAAACGTATGAATCCAAAAGAAGCACAAGCCAGAATTAAAATAAATAAAAAACTTGAGCAAGCAGGTTGGAGATTCTTTGAGGAAGATGGCAAACCAACCTCCATAATCTGTGAACATCGTGTAACAAAAAAGAAATATAAACAAGATGAATTAGGACAAGATTTCGAAAATACTGAGAATGGATTTGTAGATTATTTACTTCTTAATGATGATAAAAGACCAGTAGCTCTTGTTGAAGCAAAACGTGAAAGTATCAATCCATTAGATGCAAAACAACAAACTCGTGAATATGCGCGAGGTTTGAACATAAGATTCATTTTTCTTTCCAATGGCAATCTCCATTATTACTGGGATCTTTTCAATGGTAATCCTACCAGGATTTCAAACTTTTTAAGTTTAGATGAATTAGGTGTTGCGCAAAAATGGACACCCAATCCTGAAGCGATGCAAAATCAGGTTATTGATGAAAATTATATCGCAGTTTCACAGGATTCGCAATGGCTAGCATACTCCGCAGAAGAAAAAGAAACCGCCAGATTAAATAAAGGAATCAAAGTATTAAGAGATTATCAGATTGATGCCACACAAAAAATTCAGAAAGAATTTGTAAAGAGTAAGAGAAGATTTTTACTTGAAATGGCAACGGGAACAGGTAAGACTTTGTTATCCGCAGCAATAATAAAAATGTTCATAAGATCTGGAAATGCAGACAGAGTTTTGTTTTTGGTGGATCGCCTAGAACTTGAAAGACAAGCTTATAAAAATTTGGTTAATTATCTTGCTAAGGATTCGATTGAATCTGTAATTTACAAAAGAAAAAAAGATAGCTGGATGAGTGCGCAGGTTGTTATTACTACTATCCAAAGTTTATCCTACGATAACAGATATCTTGAAAATTTTAGTCCAAATGATTTCCAATTGATAATTTCAGATGAATCGCATAGAACCATAGGTGGGAATAACCGAGTTATCTTTGAATATTTTATCGGTTCAAAACTAGGACTTACTGCAACTCCGAAAAACTACCTAAAAGGTATTGACCAAGCTGAAATGAGTGAAAATGATCCCAAACAACTTGAAAAAAGATTGTTACTGGATACATATGAAACTTTTGGATGCAAACCTGGTGATCCAACATTTAGTTTTAGTCTCATCGATGCTGTAAATCATAAGCCGCCTTATTTAGTAAATCCCCGCAAGCTAGACGGAAGAACTGAGATTACAACGAAAGTTTTAAGTGAAGAAGGATGGAGCGCAAAATGGGTAAATGATGAGGGAGAGGAAGAAGAAGATACTTTCTATAAAAGAGATTTTGAGAAAAAGTTTTTCTTGCCTGAAACAAATCAGGCATTCATTGACGCATTTCTGAAAAAAGCGAAAAGAGATCCTGATAACAAATGAAATTGGTAAAACTATTTTTTTCGTAGTTAGCAGACCCCACGCCGCTAAAATAACAAAGTTGTTAAACGAAGAAATTGAAAAATTGTATTCTGGTAAATATCAATCCGATTTTGCGGTTCAGGTTACTTCTGATATTCCTGGCGCTCAAGATATGACAGTAGACTTTGCAAATAATAATTTTAATGGCTTAACCAATTTTGAACCAAAATTCATCGATTATAAATCAAGTAAAACAAGAGTTTGTGTAACAGTTGGAATGATGACCACTGGTTATGATTGTGAAGATATATTAAATGTAGTTCTTGCTCGTCCAATATTTTCTCCGTCTCTATTTGTCCAAATTAAAGGAAGAGGCACCCGTCTTTATAAATTCAAATTTGATGATGGCAACCAACGAATTGAAAAGGATAAAGATAACTATTACTTATTCGACTACTTTGCAAATTGTGAATATTTTGACGAATATGATTATGATGAAGAATTAGAAGTTCCGAGGGAAACAGGAAGTGGTGGTGGAAATCCTCCTCCACCTCAACCCGAAAAATATATTTATACTGGTCCTGACGAAATGAAGAACTGGCAAGAAACTCAAATTGGTCTTGATGGGATGCGAATTGATCGTGAAGCTTTTTCAAAGAGCTTTGAAAACAAAACTAAAGAAGAAGTTCAAAAATATCCGAACTTAATAGAAGCGCTTAACCAGGAAGAATGGGATATTATTGAAGAGCACGTTAAAACACATCTTTTCAATAAACCAGAAGAATATTGGAATAAAGAAAAACTCCAGGAAGCGTACGGAGTTGATAGACGACTTTCACTTAAAGAAATAATTCTTAAAGCATTAGGCAAAATATCAATTTTTAAGTCACGTGAAGATGTTGCTGAAGATTACTTTGAAAGATTTTTATCGGTCGAAGGTGTAGATGGCTCAAAATATTATGAATTAAAATCTCTCTTCAAAGCATATTTGTTATTCGATGATCTTAGACCTTTAATTGACAGAAAAGAATATGCAAAACTTGCTACCGATGCTCGTTTGAATTTAACGGAACTCTCCCAGCTTGGTCCAGAACAAATTCTGCTGACAGTAAATTATATAAAAGATAACGTCCCACTTAATAAATTTCTCCCCGTTTAGGTATTGAAATATGCTCAGTAAAGAAACTAAAGATAAGATATACAATGCACGAAGCATTTTAGTTGGTCAACTTCCACTTCCATCTGATCAGATTGAACTGATTACAATAGCTCTTATATACAAATTTATGGATGACATCGATGAAGAAAGCAGAAAGTTAGGCGGTGAGATATCTTTCTTTAGAAATGGACTTGGTGATTATTCCTGGCAAAAATTATTGAGCAACCAGCTATCTGGTGAAGAAAGAGTTCAAAAATTTATTCACGCGATTGAAGCAATAACAAAAGCCCCCCATATCCCAGAACTTTTCAAGAGTATTTTTAGAAACACATTCTTAAAGTTTAGAGATTCAAGAACATTAAAATTATTTCTGGATGAGATAAACAAGTTTAAGTATGAACATTCTGAAGAACTTGGTAATGCTTTTGAATATCTACTCGATTCAATGGGCTCGCAGGGTGAAAATGGTCAGTTCAGAACTCCACGAAACATAATTGATTTTATAGTTGAAGTTGTTGACCCTGACAAGGATGATAAAATACTTGATCCTGCTTGTGGCACGGCAGGTTTTCTGATCTCTGCATACAAACATATCCTAAGAAAATATACAAATGGTTATGAAGACTATCGCATAAGCTTGAATAATTATGAAATTGAAGGCATCTCAATCCACTGGGGTGATAAATTAAAAGTTACTGAGAAAGATAAACTGACTAAAAGAATTGAAGGCTATGATATTACTCCTTTAATGGTTCGTCTTTCTCAGGTAAATATGTATTTGCATCACTTCCCAAATCCTTTAATCCACGACTACGATACACTTTCAACTAAAAGCAGATGGGATGATAAATACGATTGTATTTTTGCTAATCCCCCTTTTATGACACCAAAAGGTGGTGTAGAACCACACGAACAATTTAGAATTAGAGCAAGCAAAGCTGAAATACTATTCTCAGATTATATTATTGAACACTTGAACCCTAATGGTAAAGCTGGATGGATTGTCCCTGAAGGAATTATATTCCAGGGGAGCGGTGATTATGTAACACTTAGAAAGTGGTTAACTGAAAATATGGGATTATGGGCTGTCGTTTCTCTGCCAGCTCATATATTTGAGCCATACAGTGGAGTTAAAACATCAATTCTATTTGTTGATAGAACACTTGCAAGATTGACAGATCAAATTATACTTGTAAAAGTTGAAAACGATGGCTTTTCTCTAAACACAAATAGAAACCCAACCAAAGAAAATGATTTACCTTTAGCACTAAACCTTTTAATGGATTATAAAAAAGTACTACCTGCTGTCGCTTCAAAGTCTCAGGAATCAGAACAGAATGTTCTTGAGTTTTCTGATAAGTATAAAATAAAATTTGAGTTGTTAACAAGAAAAGAAATTGCAGCACTTGATAGTTATAAGGCAGTCTCTTCTACAATTGATTTCTGCAAGCGGGAGTATAATAGATTTCTTAAAGCAAAAGAAAAATATGAAGAGAGCTATCAAAAAGCTAAGGACGAAAAACAAAAACAAAAAGCAATAGACACATTTCATAAAAATCAAAAACATTTCATTGATGTAACTGGTTTTGAAACAATCCCTTTTGATGAAGGAATGATTAAACAATGGGTTAATGAAAAATTAAAGGATGATGCTATTAAATATGGTGCGGATAGAAGTAATGTTGTAAAATTGTCACAAGAACTTTGTAAATATTTGGATGATCAGAGAGAGTTTAATTTAAGCATCGATCGCTACATTTCTGAGGTCGCTATTCAAACAGAATTTGCATTAGTTAGGATTGGAGAATTACTTACTCTTGAGTATGGTAAGCCATTGAAGACAGAAAATAGGATTACTGGTAAGTATCCTGTTTATGGATCGAATGGAATTATTGATTTTCATAATGAATATTTAGTTGAGTCCCCTTTCATAGTAGTCGGACGAAAAGGGTCGGCTGGTGAGGTTCATTATTCTGAATTAAGTGGGTATCCGATTGATACCACATTCTATATAAAGTTAGAAGAAGAGAATCAAATCTTATTAAAGTATGCTTACTTTATCCTTAAAGATCTTAACCTTTCAGAGCTTAACAATCAAGCAGGTGTTCCAGGTGTTAACAGAAATGATATTTACAATATTGAAATTCCATTACCTCCAATTGATGTCCAACAAAAAATTGTGGCTGAAATTGATGGCTACCAGAAAGTAATTGATGGTTGTAATCTTGTGATAAACAATTACAAACCCTCCTTTAACATTGATGAAAGCTGGGAAAAATTAAAGCTGGGTGAGTTGTGTGAATTTAGAACTGGTGGAACGCCAAGAACCGAAAATAAAGAGTATTATGGTGGTGATATCAAATGGCTTGTATCGGGGGATATTCACCAAGGTGAAATATTCGATTGCGAGGGTCGAATCACTAAAATGGGACTTGAAAACTCTAATACAAAAGTGCTACCAGTAGATTCTGTTTTAATAGCATTAAATGGACAAGGTAAAACAAGAGGAACAGTTGCAATATTAAAAACAGAGGCAACCTGTAATCAGTCAATAGCAGCAATGATCGTTAATGATATTGAGGAAGTGCTACCTTACTTTATATATTTACAATTAAAGTCCAGATATAATGAAATAAGGAATTTAACTGGAGATAATGAACGAAGTGGATTAAATATGCCAATATTAAAAAGTCTTGATATTTATTTACCTCCAATAGAAATCCAATCAAAAATTGTTTCATTAACTCAAGAAGAATTAAAGACGATTGAATATTGTAAACAACTCAAAACAAAAATGGAACAAAAAATAAAAGAAGTAATAGATGGAGTTTGGGGAAAATCAACTAACTAAAAGGAATTATTATGGCCATAGTAAAAGACGGTTACGATATTCTTAAGGATATTTTGGGCGGAGGAGTCTCTAAATCCAAAATAAAAAAGAACCTTATATTAGAAATTAAACTCAATCTTAGATTTTTATCTGATTTTTCAAAGAAGAATAATAAGCCAGATACAAATGAATTATTAAGAATCATTCCGAAGTTAAAAGTAGATATGATTGAGGCTGTTAATAAATCAGACTTCCCCACTAATACAATTTCGACGAGAAAAGTTACCAAAGAAATATTAGGCAATATTCCAGCACCAAGAGCGCTCGATACTGATCTGGATACAATGTTGGATAGATTGTATTTAATGATCTCCTATATAAAACAAGACTATGATAAAAAAGGATTAAACTTATTCGTTCGTTTAAGAAATATTTATTATTACTCCAGGATAACACTTAGATTATTGGAGAAAAAATAATTGGGCTTCAAATTAGATTTTGAAGAATTACCGAAATCAGGTATACCAAGTCTGTACAAATTCAAATCATTTGATGAAAAAGGTTATTACAAAGATTTGTTGAATAATACAATTCGATTATCGAGTAGATTGGATCTGAATGATCCATTCGATTCGCAGATTCCCTTGAGGTATGATCTATGTACGGATACTCAAATAAAACAAAAAATGTTCGATCTTTTGCCTGTCAATATTCCAGAAATATATCGAAAAAAAATTGTTGAACAGAAATTTGAAGAAAGAAAAAAGAACCCAAAATATTTTGAGGATAAATTAAACGAAGCAATAGATACAACTGTTGGAGTATGTTCATTCACAAAGCACTTAACTAATTTCTTACTTTAACCACTTACACAGAATTATTTACACTCCCTATCTCTAAAGTTTATTTCATAATTTTTCTCCATTGCTTTAGAACCGCTACTATCAAGAACCAGTTCAGTGGTTTGGACTATAATAGAGCTGTCTTTAGTTTTCCAATCCATTATACTTTCACCAGTAAATTCTCTGTTAATTACAATCTTGTCTTTATCTGTTGTTATTCTTACATCGTTGGGACCATAATATTTTTGCAGTTCATCCAAAGTGATTTCTTTATAAGAATAACAGCCAGCTAACAATTGCAACAAAAGGCAGGGGACTAAGATTGCATATATATATCTTTTCATAAGACACCATTTCCCCTTCTTATAAAACCCCTACCATACTGATAGGGGCCCAGCTCTGACCTCTCTACTCTGAAAGAAAGGTATTGTCAGAGACTAAAAAATTATTTAAGCAAAATCATTCTTTTAGTTTATACAAAATCAGCACATCAAACTTTTCATATAAAATTATGCTACTTTAGCTTCTGGAGGTCTAACTAAAAAGTAGCCAAATCCAAGTGTAAAGAATAAATAGATTATTACTATTGCCCAACCCAATACATTGAGAACTCCAGCAATTACTGTAATTGTGGTCATTACAAAAGCTATTAGGTCATAGACAAATAATGCAAGTATTATCGCTTTTCTTGCATCTGACTCTGCTGCATTTCTTGCAAACCAACAAAGAAATAGATTGCCAAATAACGAGGAGCCATATTCTCTTGCTGTAAACATACCGCCATCACTTAATGTTGCACCAAATAATGAAATTAGTTGATCTGGTATGGCAAGTAATAAAATACCAAAACCAAGACAAACAATTGCTTTGATAACAAATAGATTTTTGAGGCTCATATTTTTACTCCTTAAAGTATTATTGTTATACATAAACCCCTACCATTTCGATAGGGGAAAAACAATAAAATTTCTCTGATGAGATTCAGTTATCAATCAAACTAATAAAGCTATCTTATAATATTCCTACTATTTTGTTTTTTCTTTCATTACTGACAGATCTTTTCTAAACCATACATCAATAATTTTATAATCTTTTACAAAATTCATATACTTTAGGTATAAAGGCTTAAATTCTTCCCAATACTTTTTATTCCACTCATTCTGATAAGTAAGAAAATCAATTCTGTTTTTACCACTTTGTGACATAACCGCTATATTACTTTTGCCACCAAGAACTTTTTTGTATATATTGAACCCAGATGAATCATTATTTTTCTCGTAAAACTCTCTGATTTCTTTTGTACAGGCAGTTAATGCCTCCTGATCATAATAAGGATAAAACTCAAATATTATCCATCTTTCGAATCCAGCTTCTTCAGGCTTTAGTCTTGGTTCCTTAGGAATGTACGAACCTCCTTTATCATAAAGGTATATATCACTTTCCATTGAGAATACCTTATCTCTGAAGCCTCCAAATACTTTCTTCATTTCGTCCTTACCTGATTTCACAGTTGCTTCACCCAAAGCCTGATCCATTTTTTCAATATCACCCAGACTCTCAATCATCATTACGTAGTAATAAGTATCCTCCTCTGATGAATATGCATATAATTGCATTGAGGGCAGATACTTCTTGATAAATTCATTTGCATTTTTTTGAGCATCTTCATACTCAAAAACTTTGTTCGGCAGAGCTCTTTCGCTCTGTACCAACATTAGCATTGGTGTTTTTTCATCTTGAGAGTATACGGTATTTTGATTCCCTAAAATGAAAAGTGTACACAATAAGATGAACGTAATGAAACTGCGCATAATAAGTCTCCTATAAATAATTTATAATGATTTGTTAATTATGCTGCTTCGGGAGAGTTGTTCGGATTATAGTCTTCAGGCTTTAACAGTCAAATGTCTTCAACTTTAAGCCCTCACGGAGTAGTAGGAATTAGTTGCTGATAAATTTAAAATAATTTTTGAAATCTGCAATAAAATAATGTTACACGATTGGCAAATAATAAAAACTCCAATACAAATGCATTGTGGCTTAAATATTATCGTCAAATGTTTTATGCTTATCGTTTTACTTCAACAAAATCATTTCTTAGTTTGGATAAAACCTCCATATAATTAAAATGTTAATTAAGATTACTTGGCAGCCATTCTCTATATGAAGAATGACTGCCAAACAATGTTCAGTAATGCTACATTCAATGTTCTATCATAAAACCAGTACCTTTTGCAGTCCAGTAAATTGGTAACGGATAATAGGCTTGATTTGTATAAACCGTTAAAGTTACATCGTTAAATCCTTGGATTTTGTCTATTGTCCCACCATTACCGTGCGCTACCATTTTTAGCGGTAATACGAAGACATAAGGATTATCAGTTTTTGATCTATATCCTTCGTATGTACCTTCCCATACACCTCCCCCTGTTGCTGCAAGATCTGTTGGCGTTAAAGTGAACTTTCCGTTACAAGGGCCTTCACCAGTAATAACATCTAGTTTAATAGTCAGCACGTGTTCCATTCGTCCTGTTAAACGGGCATCGGATGACTCAACATTATCAATCACGGGATATTTCATTAAATGCACAGTTCTTCCCGCAATATTAATGTAATCATTGGGGTCCGCAATAAATGGTGCAGGTGAACTTGAAATTGTGTATTCAGTAATTATAGCTTTATCTAATGAACTTTGCTCTGCTGGTGCAACAGGTGACTGAGATTGATCAGAGCATCCAAGCATTGCAAGAAATAAAAAAGCAAATAGAACAAAAGCACTTCGAATCTTTTTCATAGCATACTCCTGTGAAATAATTATTAAAATATTATTTATCAGCAGTCTGCTTCGGGAAAGTAATTTCGGTATGTCATCTATCAGAGTTTAACAATTTGATGGCTCAAAATTATTGCCCTCTCGGAGTAGATTAGAAATTATACTGATGATTATAATCGAATTTTTCACATTGTCAAATAGAATTGATTGCGAATTAGCAGGTAATTCAACAAATCAACAGCATTTCTAAGGTATTAAGGTTGTGAGTGAGAATGGATCGTATATCTTTTTATAAAATAATTTGTTATTTATATAAGCAGATATTTAAAATATTTTTAGTAATGTTTGTTCATTTTATTGATGTTTGAGTATGCAAAATGGTATGCAAATGCTGCTAAGTCCTTATATTTCACAGCTGTAACAGGGGTTCAAATCCCCTTGGGGTCACTTTAAAAGCCCGTTAAGAAATTTCTTAACGGGTTTTTTATTTGCCATTTGTTAATTGATATTATCTTTCCATTTTCTTACATTTAAAAAAAAGGTGAGCGAAATGAAAAAAATAACAGCATTAATCGTTATCGCTTTTCTTCTAATATCATCTCTAAATTTATTTTCACAATCAAATTTTAATATAGAATCATATAAGCAATTTTTAGCAGACCATCAAAATATGGAAGCTAATCAGTTAATGCAGATGCATTCGGCTGGTACTTTTTATTCTGATTTGAATTTATCTATTAGTGAAGCAAGATATCTGGATTCAATAGCAATTAAGTATGGATTAACTGATTATGAAAAATCACTTTTAATAAAAAATGGATTTGTCGTTTCAGAAAGAATGAAGAAAGTATCTTTCGGACAGGCATTTCTTGAAATCTTTCATCGTGATTTACCAGTATTTGTTTCAACTGATGCAATTCTTCATGCATTTCACATTTCTTATGATAGAATTCTAAAAGATGTTGAATTAGGAATTCTGATTGAAAAGGTGAAACAACTTTTGACCACACTCCATTCAAATCAAAGCTTACTTGATTCAAAATATGGATCAATATCAGAGATGCAAAAAATATTACGAGATGTGGATGTTTATTTGACTGTCCCATTAAAATTATTTGAATTAAATGTCAGTCCTTATTATTCTGAAAACAATACGTTTATAAACAGAATACTAAACGATATTGAGAAACTTGAACCAGATACAATAAGTCTTTTTTCGGATACTTGCAAAATTATAGATTGGAGTCAGTTTAAACCCAGGGGACATTATTATGAAGATCCGGATGAATGGTTTAAAACTGATTTACCTAAATACTTTAAGGTAATGATTTGGTTAGGAAGGATGGAGTTATATTTAACAAGTCCTACTGGAACCTATGAAGATGATGTCTCATTGAAGGATCTAGCAAGACAGTTAATTGACTCATATCTTGTTAAAGAACTGATTGATGAAACTAATTCTTATTCAACGTATCAAGAAATTGAAAGCACAATTAAAATATTTGCAGGTGAGCAAGATAATGTTACGCTGGATAATCTTACATATCTTAAAAATGCAGTTAACTTTAACAACGCGAATGAATTTTTAGATAGTCCTAAAGATTAGAATTCCAGGATACTCTTCAAAATCAGAGCTTTGCTTATCAGTAATCTTATCGCAAATATTAATTAGTGATCCTTTCACTCCTGATAGCATAGTCCCAGCATCAGCATTTATGTTATTTGGACAAAGATTTGTAATTGATTCTTATGTAACTGGTTCAATGTGTATTTGATAGAATAAAATATAATGGAATAAAAATTGCAGATTAATTCCCTCATTTTAGATGTACTTGTTTGCAATTGGTAATTCTGCTTCTGCTCAATTATTAATAGATGAATTGAATCAATATCATTATTCAATCAAATCTTGCAGCATTAAGATATTTGATAGATTCATATGATAATGAGTTTTGGAGTGCGAATTTTTATTCAAATTGGTTAGAGATATTAAGGAAATTAAATCCACCTGAAGACAGAACATTATCTACCATCATTTATGAACACAGCAGCTTTCTGGCAGGAAAAAATGAATACACAACTTGCTTCGTGGACAGAGTTAAGGCATGATAATCTACTTTATGCAAAACAATCTTATACTGGTGGAACGATTTGTTCATATCCATACAGTTATGTTGAACCTTTTCCGGAATTTTATCAGAACCTTAAGGATTTTTCTACGCAAGCTGTAAATAAAATTCAGACATTAAATTTTACTCTGAACCGTGATATACGGAGAAATGATAGCAGAATATTTTACTGATTTGAGGAACATGTCTGATACATTGAAATCAATATGCAACCAAGGAATTAACCAGGAAATGTTGACAATTAATGAAATAAATTTTTTACAAAGTATGATTTATCGAAACGGAAATGGAGGTTCTGGTGATACCTCCATATACGGGTTGGTACCCAAAATTGTTTTATAAGGATGATCAGTACGAATAGAAGCAACAGGAATCCTGGTGCTGGAAAGTGATCATCTTGTTGCTGATATGCATACTATTCCAACAGATTGTTTTGGTGGGACTATTGGGTTGGGTAAACATGTAGGGACAGGTCCAATAAATTTGGTGTTTTTGTAACACCTTGGAATGATGGAGAACTGAAACTGCTTTTATTGGTCCTGTGATGAGTTATTATGAATATACAACAGAGTGATTTTTTAAGATTAACTGATCAAGAATGGAATAATCAATATCTTCAATCGGCATTAAGACCAGATTGGGTAAATATTTATCTTGCAGATTCTATCGGCAATTCACGAGGAAGTGGTCCAACATTAATTACTTCTGTAGATGATCAATCCGAACAATAACATATCATTCCACAATCTGAAATAGTAATTGCTAATTATCCAAATCCATTTAACTCATCTACACTAATTGTATTTACAATTCCTTATGATCTTACAAATGAAAATACTGAATTAAAAATTTATGATGTTCAGGGAAGTTTAGTTGCCACATTAGTTAATCAACAGCTTGCTGCAGGAAATTATATTGTTAAGTGGGAAGGGAAGAATCAAAATAATCAAAATGTATCAAGCGGAGTTTATTTTTACAACATAAAAGTTGGAGAAAAAATAAAAAGCGGCAAAATGAATTTGTTAAAATAATTTTGTTGACTGACTGAATAGATTTATTTTTCGGTAAAAAAAATTAAGCTATGCTAAATTATATTCTTGTTTCAGCTGGAGCCGCAATCGGCGGTGCATTTCGTTTTGGAATTTCAAGCTACATTCAAAAACATATTTCCGTTATCTTTCCTTATGGAACTTTAGTTGTAAATGTTGTAGGAACATTTATTCTAGGAATTGTAATGTTCTATCTTACCGATAAGGAATTGATTGGTAATGAATTACAGATTATTTCTTACAGTTGGATTTTGCGGTGGATTTACAACCTTTTCAACATTTTCTTATGAAACATTTAATTTTATTTCGCGATTCTGAATATTGGACTTGCTTTTTATAATGTTCTTCTGAATTTAGTTCTATGTTTATTGGGATTTACTTGGCATACTTGATTTCAAAACTTATAGGTTAATTTATGCAAACTAATAGCGAAGCAAAACTGCTTAGAATATTCATCGGTGAAAGTGATAGAATAAGAGGTAGATCTGTTTATGAAGAAATCGTTCTCAGGGCAAGAGAAGCAAAACTTGCAGGTGCAACGGTTACTAAAGGAATTATGGGATTTGGTGCAAATAGTAAAATTCACACATCAAAATTATTAACTATATCAGAAGATTTACCTTTGGTAATTGAAATTGTTGATACTCTTGAAAAAATTGAAAGTTTTATTCAAACGGTACATAACATTTTTGAAACAGCGAATATTGGTGGACTTGTAACAATCGAAAAAGCAGAAGTAATAAAATATATCTCAACAAAAAAATAATTATAATTAGATCTGAATTTTGTATAGAGTTACCAAAATATTTTATTGTTCACTTTTGGCTTTATGAAATTTTCTAAAAGCATAAAAGGTTTGTACAAAATAATTTTTAGGGAAGAATGTTTTTAATCCATATTCATCAGGTTTAGTTTCAGGTAGAAATGCAGTTCCGAAAATCCAATCCCAAATAGCAAATTTAGTAGCAAAGTTTCTGTTTCTTCCTTTACCAGTTGAATGATGCCAGCGGTGCATTTCAGGACCATTAATAATTTTTTGAAGCCAACCGGATTTTACATCAATATTTGCATGAATGTACATTCCCCAAACAGCACTAATTAAACCTTTGTATGCAATTACTTCGGATGGTGAGCCAAGTAATATTATTGGCAAAAACTCAATTGTTTGATTTATCAGGATTTCCAGAGCGTGTGAACGTGAACCAGCCAGCCAATCAACTATTTTTGTTAGAATGATGCGCTTCGTGTATTCTCCATAGCCATTTATTGCTATGCTGCCAGCGATGCATAAAATAAATATAAATATCATGTGTAACAGTAAAAAAAACAAGTTGCATCCAGATCGGAACATCTGCAAATAGTTTTAGTCTTGATAATACCTGTAGTATTATCTACAAAACGAATTATTCCGCTAAAGATCAGGATACTTAAAATATAACTTTGAGCAATTGTGTACAGTGCAAAATCATCAAAGAAACCTTCGCGAAATAGTTTTTGACCTTTGGTATATGGAAATAATCTTTCAAGAATCATAAAAAGAATTGCAGCTGCAATTATTAATAATAATGAAATCTTCTCTGCGTAAGAAATTTCATTAAGATAATTGCTAATTATATTAAACAAATCAGAAAGAATATTTGCTTGCATATTTGTTACTTCCACAATATTTAATCAAATTAAATATTATATCTGTTAAACTATTCTGCCTTCATCCTGGGCGAAGAAAAAGGAATTCGAAGACTTACTACAAAGACATTAATGAAAGTCTATTTTACTCGTCTAAATTTTTTTATCTGTCCAAGTTCACTTTCGTAAACTTTTTTAATTCCATCACCTAAAGATTTTTCAATATCACGAATGTTGGCAATTAATCTTTCCATTCCACCAATCTCTACTGAAGCAGCATGATCGGTGCCCCACATAGCACGATCTAGAGTAATATGTCTTTCAACAAAACAAGCGCCAAGTGCAACCGCAGCCCAGGTAGGTGCTAAACCTACTTCGTGCCCTGAATAACCAATTGGAAGTTGTGAATATTTTTTTCTTAACGTATCAATCATACTGAAGATTTAGTTCTTCATTCTTGCAAGGATACGCTGAAGTTGCATGAGCAATCATCAAATTATTTTTATCCATAAATGAAATTGCATTTATCTATTTCTTCCATTGTGGACATTCCGGTTGACATCATTATTGGTTTATTTAATTTTTTATGCTTTTCTAAAAGTGAAAAATCTGTTAATGATGCTGAGGCTGTTTTATAAAGAGGGGGATTGAACTGTTCGATAAAATCTACTGAAGGTTCGTCCCAGCATGAAGCAAACCAAATAATACCAATTTCTTTGCAAAACTTATCTATCTCTGAATACTCATCCTTGGTAAATTCAACTTTGATACCTGTAATCAATATAAGTCATTCTTCCCCATGGTGTATCACGTTCAATATTCCATTGATCTTTTGGAACACAAATATCAGGAGTACGCTTTTGGAATTTTACTGCATCACAACCAGCATGTTTAGCACCCGAAATTATTTTTTTTGCAATATCCAGATCACCATTATGATTTATCCCGATTTCTCCGATGATAAAAACAGGATGACCATCGCCGATTAAACGATCACCGACTTTAATTTCTCTTCTACTCATAAAACTCCCTTGAATTATTTAGAACCCTCTTGAATGATAATATTAATTCTGCAAACTCTCGAAATGCACCAT
The DNA here is from genome assembly GCA_963809415.1 of uncultured Ignavibacteriaceae bacterium. Taxonomy (GTDB): domain Bacteria; phylum Bacteroidota; class Ignavibacteria; order Ignavibacteriales; family Ignavibacteriaceae; genus IGN3. The sequence continues at coordinate 217,478 of CAWEJJ010000003.1, forward strand.
ATCCAGCATTAGTTTCGCAAACATAATCAGCAATATCTTTAATAAAGCTCATTCCATCAGCAGGTGCAGCAGTAAATCCACAAAGTTTCATTACATCTAAAATCATTTGAATCATCGCCAATGTATGCGATGTTTTCATTTTCAAAACCATTTTTCTTTTTTATGATTTCAAGTACTTCTTCTTTTTTATTTACACCAAGATAAAATTCTGTAATTTTTAATTTTTCCGCTCGTGATTTTACAGTTCCTGAATTTTCTCCCGTGATAATTATTGTTTCAATTCCGGCATACTTTCGCAATCGTTCAACACCCATTCCATCACGAATTGAAAATCTTTTTAGCATTTCACCATCTCTGTCCATAATAAATTCCGGTATCAGTTAAAACACCATCAACATCTGTTAAAATCACTTTTATTTTTTCTGCTTTATCTTTTAGATGAAGATTTTTATCTCTTAGTTTTGTATCGATTACCATGCTGTCCATCCTCCATCAACCACTAAATTTGCTCCGGTCATATATGCTGAAGCATCACTTGATAAAAATATTATTGCACCTTTATAATCTGTTGGATAAGCCATTCTTCCTAACGGAGTTTTTGCCGAATAATTGTTTACAAAATATTCGTCCTGATTATTTTCAACTCCACCTGGTGAAAGTGTATTAACTCTAACTCCTTTGTTGCCCCAATAAGCTGCAAGAAATCTTGTAAAGTTTATTATTGCTCCTTTGGTTGCTGGATAAGCAGCTGATTTAAAAAATGTTTGTGTACCATCAGGTTTTTTGTAGATAGATTGATCAGGTCCAACCATTCCGTAAGTTGAAGCAATATTTATGATACTTCCTTTACCAGCTTTAGCCATTTCTGTTCCAATAATCTGGGAACAAAGAAAAGTACCTGTTACATTTACATCCAAAGATTTTTGCCACATTTCAAGCGGATAATTTTCAAACATAGAAAGTTCAGCAGCAGCTTGCGGATTTTCAAACATATCATTTATTGCTGCATTGTTTACAAGTATATCAATCCTGCCAAATTCCTTAAAGAGTTTTATCTCTCAGATTTTCAACAGAAGATTTATTGTTATATCAACACCAACTCCCAAAGATTTTGTTGTAAGGGAAGAAGCAAATTCTTTGCACTTATTTTCATCAAGATCACATACAACGACATTTGCACCTGCCTCTGCTAATGCTTTGCAATGATTCTTCCCAATTAATCCAAGTGCACCTGTTACAATTGCAACTTTGTTTTTTAGTGAGAATAGTTCTAATGAATTATGTTCCATAAAATCTCATCTATTTTGTCTTTGCGGACTTTGCGAAAATTCTCTACGTTCTTTGCGTGAACCAAAACCTATTACCACAGAGGAAACAGAGAAATAACAGAGTTAAAATAATTTATTTCTTTTTTGGTTTCATATTAAAGTTACTCGTCTTGCGAAATACCGGTTCAACAGGTTCACCACGTAAATATCCTTTTACATTATTTTCTTCAACAGCTTTTTTTAGAATAGGAAGCACTTCTTCATACGCTTTCAAAGTATATTCAATATCTTCATCAGAATGGGAGAAAGACATATTATGAAATCCACCCCAAAGTATTCCACGTTTAATCATTTCCTGCTGCAGTAAAGATTTCATCTCAAGAGGATTACATCCGGTTTTTTCTGCATCAAAAGTCATTATTGTTCTGCAATCAAACCCGGAACACTTTGTGTAATCCATTCCAAGTATTAGCGGCAATTTTATTGTAGCCAACTTTTAATTTATTCCCTTGTTTAGCCAAATATGCTGAAACATTTTTTTCTATCATTTCAGTTATTGTTGCTTTAGCAGCAGCCAAAGAAAGAGCTTCGCCACCAAAAGTATTAAAGAAAAAAACATCTTTATCAAGTAAAGACATAACTCTTTTTCTTCCAGTTAAAATTGATAGAGGCATGCCATTGGCAACGGCTTTAGAAAAGCATGCAAGATCAGCATTAACGCCAAAGTATTCTTGAGCACCACCGAGTGCGATTCTAAATCCAGACCACATTTCATCAAATACTAGAAGAGTTCCATTTTTTGTGCAAACATCACGAAGCTTTTGTAAAAAATTATCTTTTGGTTCTTCAAAAACATAAGGTTCTAAAACAACACAAGCAGTGTCTTCATCAATAGAATCAATTACAGACTGAATATCATTATAGTTAAATGTATAAGTTAGATCCTGAATAGCTTGTGGAATTCCTTTGTTACGATCGGTAACTGCAATGTACCAATCGTGCCAGCCGTGATAGCCACAACATAGAACTTTATTTCTTCCTGTATAAGCACGCGATAATCTTACAGCTCCAGAAACTACATCTGCACCGCCTCTGCTGTAACGAATTGATTCTGCATTTGGAACAACTTTATGAATTAGCTCTGCAACTTCAACTTCCAAAGGATGAGTTAATGAAAAAGTAATTCCATCTTTTAATTGCTCTTTAATTGCTTCATCAACTTTATCATAAGCATATCCGAGCGAGAGAGGACCAACGCCCATTGTGATAATCTATGAACTCATTTCCATCAACATCCCAAACGTGTGAACCTTTACCACGCTGCAAATACTTTGGTGCAACACCTTTTATATTTTGTCCCGCGCCTTTTGCAAGTGTTTGAGTTTGTGCAGGGATTAATTCAAGTGCAACTTTATAATATTCATCCGATTTTGTAATGGTTGGATAATCTTTGTTAAATTCAACTTTGTTTGGCATAATAAAATTTATCCTCAAATAATTTTTGTATCAGAAATTGTAATAGTTTTTAATTCATTAAGATGATTTCTGTACCAGTTAACTCCGCAGTACTCTTCATTTATTTTTCTTAATCCAGGTTTTCTATCAAGTAAATTTATAATATCTTTAAGTGTAAATATATTGTTTATGGAATAAAGTTCATCATAAACTAGATTTTATGAAATTGTAATCTTTTTCATAATCAATTGTAAATCGATGAGACATAGAATAATCTAATCCAGTTTCCCATTCAACATTTCCAATTTTAAACTTATCAGGATTTTCCCATAAATATGGAGTTGTATGTTCACGTTCAAGCTGCAAGTTTTGCATTTTCCCAGGCATCTCTAAAGATTGCAACTCATAATCTCAACATCATTTCCATCTGGATAAGTTGCAGGATGAAGATTACTTACAAAATCAAACTTATCAGAATTATATAGATAAAATTCAAAACTTTATCTATTACATTTGGATCAATAATGGACAATCTGAAGGAATTTTAACAACAGCATCAGCATTAAATAATTTTGCAGCTTGAAAATGCCGATCTAATAAATCTGTTGGATGACCGCGAAAACAATTTAGATTATATTCTTTGCAAAATTCTTCAACTTTATCATCACTTTCATCGATTGTGGTGGCAATTACAATTTTACCTGCTAAGTTTTGATGAAGCAACTCTTTCAAACATTCTATATAGCAATGGTTTACCAGCTAAGGGAAGAAGTATTTTATTTGGAAGCCGACTTGACCCTGTTCTTGCTTGAATTACAGTTACTATTTTTATTGGATTATTCAATGGTGTAACAATTAAAATTTATTTAGCCCTTACAAGTTTTTGCTTAAGTAAATACTTTATTTCTAATTTCAAATCTTCCAAATATTTATTTTTTTCTTTTACTCTTACTACTGGATTTGTTGAAAGTATAATTCATTGGCAATTTCTGCAATTACTTTGGCAGAATGTTCCAGCCATTCTGAATTGGGAATCAAACGTTTAACATTCTGTACGATTTCAATATCACAATAAACTTCTTTTCCTAATGCAAGAGCAGGAAATATTGTACTGGAGTAATCTTGTAATTAAAACATCACAATTAGCTATCAGCGGATCAATACTAATTCCATGATAAACCAAGGCTTGCGGAGCATATTTTTTTACTTCGGCAGTTCGTTTTTTTACATATTTCATTTGGATGAAGTTTAAGATTAGTTTCCTGCCATTCGCAATCTTTTTAGCATCTTAATAAATTTTTTTCTGTTTTCGTACTTTAAGAGTTTCTCTAATATCAGAAGTAGCAACAAGCACAAAATTTTTATGCTCAAATTCATATTCTCTAAATTTTTCAAAGTTATCAAAATTTGGAATTCCTGTAACTCGTATTTTATTTGGATTAACACCTCTATCAATAAACTGATCATTAAATCCATCGGAAGCGACACAAAAGTAATCATACTGATGAGATAATCCTGTCATTGATGTACTTGCACACCAACGTGGAAGTCGAAGGAATCTTGTAACATGATAACGCCAATCAGATTGGGTCTGTCATTCCTTCTTGCACCAGAATTGTTTTAAATTTTTTAATATTTCTGGTACAATTAAATCTTGAGAAGTAAAAACCAAATCGTAATCATCATTTCTTCCACAAAATCTAACTTTAAGATTATTTTGTTTTTATATACTCGAGAGTTTTTCTCTTAAACTCACCACCCATAATTGTAAACTCAAGCATTTTCAATTTGACCATTAAGCCTAGAGGTTCGCTGATGCAAAATATGGAGTAAAGTAGATATCATATTCCGTAAGTTCTTTTGAGATTTTATGCATTATTGTGGTTTGATTAATTGAACCACCAATAAAAAGTATTTTTGGTTTTTCATTCAGCAAACTTCTCTTTTAATTAAAAAATTGAAATTACTTCTAAAAACAACTGAAATGAGCTGAAATTGAATATTTCAAATTTATACATACTTAAATTTGCAAAAAAATGATATAAAAGACACTATCTTAAAAGTGATAAAAATCAAAATAAGTTAAACATAGAATTATAGCATAAATTACTGAACAAATTCATAAGTTTGTTTAGATTTTTATGTTTTGTTAAATTTATATTATTAAAATTACCAAGAGAAAGGTTCAGAATGCCTGCTTCAGAAACCAAAAAACTTAACAAAAAAGATGTTATCGGTATAATTTCTCCCGCGTCATCTCCTGATGAATTTTCAAGAATTGAAAAAGGAGTTAAATATATTGAGAATTTTGGTTATCGAGTTAAAGTTGGAGCAAATGTTGGAAAAAATCATGGGTATCTTGCAGGTAAAGATGATGAAAGATTGGATGATTTGCATTCAATGTTCAAAGATAAAACAGTTAATGCAATTTTTACTATTCGTGGTGGCTATGGAGCTTTTAGATTATTGGATAAAATTGATTATCGTTTGATTAGAAATAATCCAAAATTTTTGTTGGATATAGTGAAATGACTGCACTACAAATGGCGTTTTTAGAAAAAGCTGGTTTGATAACTTTTGCCGGACCAATGGTTGCTGTTGATTTTCATGATGAAGTTAGTGCATTTACTAATGAACATTTTTGGGCAACGATAACATCCAACAAAAAATTAGGGTAAATTGAAATATCCTGAAAATCAAAAACTTCCTTATCTTCAGAAGGGAAGTACTTCAGGTAGATTAATTGGCGGTAATCTGGCCGTATTTGCTGCTTTACTTGGTACAGGAATATTTCCCAAATCTTACCGGAAAAATTTTAATGATTGAGGATATTGGTGAATTGCCTTATCGTGTTGATAGAATGTTAAATCAACTTAAGACTTTCTGGGACATTAAAAAAAGTTAAAGGAATAATACTTGGAAGATTTGTTGACTGCCACGAACATGATCCAAACAAAAAAACTTTAACTCTTGGTGAAGTTATTTCTGATTATATTCGGAACTCTAAAAGTTCCCTCAATTTATACTTTCCCACATGGGCATATAAAAGATTTTATAACAATTCCATTTGGATTAAAAGTTAATCTTAAATGCTACCAAAGGAATAGTTGAATTTGCAGAAAGTGCAGTTAAATAGGCTGCTTGAATGTATGTAAAATAATTCTTACACTTTAAAATATAATTCTGTTTGATAATGCAGCTTCTTCATCATCAAACATACCCCAAACTGTTGAACCTGTTCCAGTCATCATTGAAAAAACGGCACCAAATTCCATCATCTTATCTTTTATTTCCTTTACATCCGGAAAAATGATTGAAGACAATCTTTTCAAAATCATTTGATGCAATACTCATTAAATCTTCAATCTCAATTGGTGATTTATTTATCAATGATTGAAGACTAAGTTTTGGCTGATTTGGAGTTATCAATCCAAATGCCCATTTGGTTGAAATATGAATTCCCGGATTAACAATAACTAAATACTTTTCAATCTTTAAATTAATGGGAACAAGAACTTCACCGCGTGATTCAGCAAAGGAGGGAACTGGATTTAAGAAAAATGGCACATCAGAACCAAGTTGAAGTGCTAATTGTGAAAGATGTTGTGAATCGATTTGAAGATTAAAAAGTTTTGTCAGGGCAAGCAATGTTGATGCTGCATTTGAACTTCCACCACCGAGTCCGGCTCCAATTGGAATATTTTTATTTAAAAATATATCTACAGGAAGTTGGACATTAAATTCTGTTTCCAACAATTCTTTAGCTTTAATTATAAGATTTGTTTTTTCTTTATTAAGATTTGGATCATTACTTCTAAAAGTAAAACTTCTCCGATTTGGTAAATCCAATTTCATCAAAAAGATTCAGCGGATAAAAAATTGTTTCAAGATTGTGAAATCCATCATCTCTTTTGTTGATGATATTAAGACCGATATTAATTTTTGCAGGAGATTTTACTATCAATCTTTCACTCATCAACTATGGTCTTTATTCTTTTGGTGTGCTCAGGAGATGAGCCGCAACAAGAACCAATAAATGATGGATTGATATTTCAGATATGTTTTTGCTTTCTTTGCATATTCTGCAGGAGAAATTGCACAATCAATTTCTGTTATCTGTTAATTTACCACTTCCACAATTTAAATAAAATCCCCAATTCAAATCCGGTTTTAATCTTACAACCGCATTTTCTAGTGCTTCAAAAGTTATACAATTAAATCCAATCGCAAGTGGATGATATTTAAGAACATACTCAATTGCATCTGAAAGATTTTCACCGGATAGAAGTTTTGGTTTATCAATAAAAAAGAAATTCATTACGAAAGGGAATACTATTTTCACCGCAATATTTTGAAATAAATTTAATCTCATCAAAATGACTTTGAGTTTCATTCATATATAAAATCACACCCGTTTTCCATTAAGGCATCAATATGAACTTTGTGATTCCATTCCAAATCTTTTTGTGAAATTGTTCTTTCAACCTGATAACAATCTTCGACCGGAGGATTAGAACCAGCAATAAGAACAGCAGATTTTCCCGTGCTCGCTTTGCTAAATCAACAGCATTAGATACATTTCCAACAATATCTGTAATACCTGATGAAATAAGGGAATACGGATTTGTTCGGAATGTATTTGTGGTTATTATATCAGCACCAGCTCTTATATAATCTTTATGAAGTGTAATAACCTCATTCTGAGAATCTTCATTAGCAGTGGCACTCCAAATTCTTTTATTTGGAGGTAAGCTTTTTTTTCTTGAAAATACTTCCCATTGCACCATCAAGTACTAAGGTCGTTTTATTGGTCTTGCTTTTTCAAAAGGGTTATCTCGTTCTTGAATCCTAACTTTATCAAAATCTTCATAAAATTTATCTACAGCATTAATTATTCTATTTGAAGATCAAGGTTTTTTATACATTCAAGGTCGTAAGGACATTCTTTTTTCCAGCAAGGAGAACAAAATAGATCTGGCTGATAAATTTTTACACCTCTATCATATAAATCAATTTCAGACCAGCAGCTTACACCAAACCAGGCAATAACAATTTTTTTAAGTGCAATGGCAAGATGCATTCCAAAAGAATCTCCGGTTATTATAATTTGTGGAATTGATTCATAACAAGCACCTCTTCGTACACCTTCATCTGTTGGCGTATTGATTATTCTTCCTCTAAAATGATCTGCAATTTCTTTATTTCTTTCAGCGTCCTCTGGTCCACCTAATAAGCATTATTCTATACTTTCTTTTAGAAAGAAATTTATTGATTAAGATAAATATGTTGACCTACAGACATTTTTTTATTTGGATATAGATTTGAACATCCTGTGTTAAAACCAATTATTTTATCGGAACTCTTAATCTATTATCTTTTTTATAATTTTCAACAAATCTTAGTTCTTCATCAGTAAAATTAAAAGTGTATTCTTCACGTTTGTAATCAAGTTCCAATGTCTCTGCTAAGATAATCCTGACCTGTTCGTTGATTAATTTTAAATTTTAGATTATCATCCATTCCGAGATTGTAATTGTAATTTGCTCCTTCATTAACGGGAACAATCTTTCCATTCTTATCTAATCCAAAACCTAATTTCTTTTGAGCCTTTAACAGAGTTTAATAAGAGCACAGGATCTTTGCGATTTATCAACATTCATTACAATATCAAATTCCATTTGATTCAAAATCGAAGATTGATTCAGCATCGAATGAAAAAACTTGATCAATAAATTGATTATGAAATAATAGTGGGGCTGAAATTTTAAATGTTACCCAATAAATTGTTGAATCTGGATATTTCCGTTTTATAGCTGGTAATTGAGCAGTTGTCATAAGTACATCACCCATTGCATCAAGATTAATTATTAAAATCTTTTTACCAATAGGACTATTATTCTTACAACCATCTTCCCAGCAATTATGATCAGGAAAACAAGGCTTATACCCGGTGAAATTTTTACAATTAGGAATTTCTTTTAACATTTATATGCTTCTCCAAAAATGGAATTAGTTTTTCTTGTACTTGTTCGAACGAAATATTTTTTAATGTGGGTTCTTCAGTTTCTATAAATTCAAACTCTGTGTTATATGGACTCCAGATAGCATCCTCGGTATTATATTTAACATATAAACCAAAAACTGGTATTTTTTTTATTGATGCAATATGCACTACCGATGTATCCGGCGTAATTAAAAAATCCAATTTTAAAACAGCTGAGGCAAAAATACCAAAATTATTTGTTACAGGATATAGATCAGATTGTTCAACAATTTGATTAGCAAAATGTAAATCCCTTTCAAAACACATAATAATAGTTTTGGCATTATACTTTTTGAGCATATTTATAAGATTTTTAAAATTATCTACACCCCAAAATCTTGCATCACTACCGGCTGAGATATTAACCCCGATAAGAAAATTATTTTCAGGATTAATTAATTTTAACTGAGTAGCAGCGATTTCATTTTCTGTTTCAGTAGGAGAATATCTTATAGAAATAGTTTTTTTATCTATTTGAAGGTTAAACAATGTTGATAAACTTAATACCCGCTCTATGACATGATGGGTCCTTGGATCTGCTTTTTCAACAACGTGTGTATAAATAGTAAAGTTAGATTTTTTTAATCCAAATTTATATTTGCTCTTTGAAATTGCAATTATAAAACTAACTGTGGTAGATACATCATCATGTAAGTCAATGACTGCATCGATTGATTTATCTTTAATTATTTGATTGATATTAAAGAAATCTTTTATTCTTTTATTATAAATAATTACTTCGTCAACTGAAGTATTATTACGAAATACAAAATGATTTTTTTTATCTGCTAAAACATAAACTTTACAACCAAGCTGTCGTTTGATTTCATATAACAGGGGAGTTGTAACAAGTGCATCACCAATTCGATTTAATCTGATAAATAGAAGATTTGATTTTGAATTGAATACAGGTAGCGGAGTCTTTTTTGCAATAGGATTTAAAAGAACCAGCGTTCTTAACAAAATATTTTTTATAAAAGATTCAATCCTTTTCATTTAACAGAACCTTAATTTTGCTCACAATAATGTTTACATCTAATTCAGTCATACACTCATGTTTAAAAGGACAAATAAGTTTGTTACAAATTATACAAATCAAATTTTCTTTAATTACATAATCAGAATTTAAGGAATATGGACTATGACCTCTTGGATTTGTTGGACCAAATATTCCAAGTGTAGGAACTTCTAATGCAGCAGCAATGTGCATTGGACCTGAATCATTAGCAATTACAATATTACATTTTGAAATTAATGCAGCCATCTGTAGCAGGTTTGATTTTGGGGCAAGGCAACAATCGTCACCAAGATTTCTTTTTATAAATTCAGCATCACTTTCGTCTCCGGGACCCCAAAGAACTAAAATTTTACAATTAAATGATTTAATTGATTCCTGGCAAATTTCTACCCATTTATTTTTGTACAACTTTTTGAATCCCAACCGCCGGCAGGTATTATCCCAAATTACCTTTCGTCATAAGATTATTTTCAGTGAAAAAATCATCTGCAAAGAATTTTTCAATATCTCCCACGTATAATGAATATTTTTTGAAATAATATTTACACCAAGTGGTTTGAGTAATTCAAGATTATGTTCTGCAGAATGATGTTCTCCTTTCTTAGAAGTTCCTAAAATATTATAAGCATACTTTCTTCCACGATAAGCAAAACCAACTTAATATTTAACTCCGAGAAAAAAATGTAATTTGTGCACTTCGAGGATTTGACCAAAATCAATGACCATATCATATTTTTCTTTGCGGAACTCCATGCAACTTTTAATACGAAATTCTGTTTTATGCATTGTTAAAACTTTATTTACTAATGGATTATTCATCAATGCAGATTTGGCAAAATGTTCTGTCAGATAATCTATTTTAGCATTGGGAAAATGATTATGCAGATTTTCCAAGAATTATTGTTGAAAGAACTATATCTCCAATTCCCCGTGGTTTTATAAAAAGTATTTTTTTTATTTCAGTAGGATTTATTTTCATTTAAATATTATTTTTTTAAGTTGAACTTGAACTTAAATTTCATTTTTAATGTGCATCCAACCAATTATCTCCAATTCCTGCATCAACAACTATCGGGACTTTTAATGGTAAGCGCATGTTTCCATAATCTTTTTAATTATAGGCTTAATTGTTTCAATTTCATCTTTATGTGCATCAAAAAGTAATTCATCGTGAACCTGAAGAATCATTTTAGTTTTTGTTTTTAGACTTTTCTTCAATTCATTGTGAATATTAATCATCGCAAGCTTAATCATATCCGCAGCAGTACCTTGAATCGGCATATTAATTGCGACTCTTTCTTCAAATTGTCTTACAACTCTATTGCTGCTATTTATATTTTTAAGATATCTTCTTCTTCCCATTAAAGTTTCTGCATAACCTTTTTCTTGTGCAAATCGAACAGAATTATCCATAAATTCTCGCACACGTTTAAATGTTTTAAAGTATGTATCAATTATTTCCTTTAGCATGAGTTTGTGTAACATCCTAATCTTGTTTTTAATCCAAATGGACCAATCCCATAAAGAATTCCAAAGTTAACTTCTTTTGCTTTTCGTCTCATGTCAGGTGTAACATCTTTTGGATCAACTTTAAAAACTAAAGCTGCAGTACTTCTGTGAATATCTTCTCCTTCGCTAAATGCTTTAATCAAAGCCTCATCACCGCATATCGAAGCCATAATTCTTAATTCTATCTGGCTGTAATCAGCACTTAAGATTTTATAATTTTTATCACGCGGTACAAATGCTTTCCGGATTTCCTTTCCCATTTCAGTTCTGATAGGAATATTCTGAAGATTTGGATCATTACTGGAAAGTCTTCCAGTTGAAGCGACTGTTTGATTGAAACTTGTATGCACTCTTCCGGTTTTTTTATTTATTAGATTTGGAAGTGCATCTGCATAAGTTGATTTTAGTTTTGATGCCTGACGGTAATTTAAAATGTACTCAATAATTTCATGCTCACCGCGCAGATATTCAAGTGAACGTGCATCAGTTGAAAAACCGGTTTTTGTTTTTCTTCCGGTTGCAAGATTAAGTTTAGTAAAAAGTATTTCCTGCAGCTGTTTTGGTGAGTTGATATTAAACTCTGTTCCTGCAACTTTATATATTTCAGTAGTATAGTTTTCTAATAAAATTGTGCAAATCTTTACTGAAGGATTTTAAAGCTGCCATATCAATTTTAATTCCTTCATATTCCATATCTTCAAGAACGGGCACAAGCGGAAACTCAATATCGTAAGCAACTTTTTCTATTCCTTCTTTCTTCAATTCCTTATCTAACTTTTTATATAATTTAAAAGTAATATCTGCGTCTTCAGCAGAGTAATTGGATAAAGCATTTAAATCAACTTCAAAAATCTTTGAAGGATCTTTTTTCTGTCCAATTAAATCTGATAAGAGGAATAGGTTTATAATCAAGATATTTTTCGGACAAATCATCCATTCCATGTTTCTGATCCGGATCAAGAACATAGCTTGCAAGCATAGTATCGAAGTAAAAATTATTAACCTCGATTCAAATACTTCTCAGAACAGCAATATCATATTTACCATTCTGACAAACTTTTTTTATCTGATCATTTTCAAAGATAGTTTTAAAGATTTTTATAAATACATTCAAAGATAATCTATCACTGATATTTGTTTTCAAAAATCCCGATTCACTTCTAAATGGATTTATAGCAACAAAAAATGCTTCATCTGGTTTTATGCAAAATGAAACACCGACAAGGTTAACTTCAAATGTATTTAAGTTATCTGTTTCAGTATCAAACACAAATAATTCCACTTTGGTTAACATTGCAGCAAATCTTTTGCATCATTTTCTTTAGTAATTAACTGATACTTTACTTTATTCTTATTCATAAGAAGTAACGACTTCTTCTTTATTTCCGTTTTGTCATCTTTATCTTTTAGGACAGCATCAACTTTATTTTGATAATACTTTTGACAGTTTAGCATAAAGTGATTTAAACTCAAGTTCAAACAATATTTCTTTTAAGTTTTTCAAAATCCGGATTAGTAAATTTTGTTTTTTCAAAATCAAACTCAATCGGAACTTCGCAATGGATTGTAGCAAGATCTTTTGATAGAAAAGCATTTTCTTTTCCAGACTTCAAGTTTCTTTTTAATTCCGGCTTTATCAATTTCATCAATATGTTTATAAATATTTTCAATGGAACCGTATTTTTGAATTAATGGAACAGCACTCTTTGGTCCAATTCCTGCAACACCCGGAATATCATCACTGCTATCACCAATTAAAGCCAAATAATCAACCATAAATTCAGGTTCAAATCCTAATTCATCAATTACTTTTTGTTTATCATATAGAATGGCTTCATCGGTCGATTTACCCGGTCTGATCACTTTTATCTTATCGGTAATTAGTTGAAAGTAATCTTTATCCGGTGTGATGGCAAAAGATAATAGACCAAGATGTTCGGCTTTTTTTACTGCAGTTCCAACAATATCATCTGCTTCATACCGGGGAAGAATGTAAAAGGGAATATTAAGTGCATCAATTATATCTTTAATTCTTTGAATCTGCGGAATCATATCATCAGGCATTGCTTGACGGGATGATTTATATAATTCATACTTTTCATGTCTAAAAGTTTTTTCCTTAGAATCAAACGCAACGGCCAGATAATCAGGTTTCTCGATCTTCCAAAACTTTTATAAGCTGAGTTAGAAAACCATAAACAGCAGAAGTAGATTCGCCTTTACTATTACTAAGTGGTCTGTTTATAAATGCGAAGTAAGCTTTATACGCTAAAGCAAGTGCGTCTATTATTACAAATTTTTTATTAACCATTTTATTTTTTTATTAAGATATTTTTATTTGTTGTTTGAAAATAATCATTAACTATAAAACTATGAATAGCTAAAGTAATTAAAAGACCTTTATTATTATATTAAAAGTTGTTTTCAATATGCAACTGTTTATATTTGAACGACATTTTAAAAAATTAAAAGACGAGGTTTCGATATAAATCAAAGGAATTAATTAAATACCAATCGTGTAAGTAAAAAATCCTGATTATTTATATCAAAAATAAATGGAACATCATAAAACAGAAAGCTTTAAAGGTATTATTAAAGCAATGGGTATTGTCTTTGGAGATATTGGTACAAGCCCTATCTACACACTTCCAATAATTTTTACACTTACTGATCCTACCAGGGAAAATATCTTAGGCGTTCTTTCTCTAATCTTCTGGACTTTAATTACTTTAGTTACAATTCAATATGCCTGGCTTGCAATGAGCATGAGTATCAGAGGCGAAGGTGGAATCATTGTTCTAAAAGAAATTCTTGTCTCCATTTTAAAGAAAGGCCGTAAGATTGGTGTTGTTTCATTTCTTGGATATATAGGCATATCTCTATTATTAGGTGATGGAGTTATTACGCCGGCAATTAGCATTCTTTCCGCAGTCGAAGGTTTAAGGCTTATCCCGGGGATGGAATCCATTAGTACAAATTATATTATAATCATAACATCCATAATAACAATACTTTTATTTGCAATTCAATTCAAAGGAACATCAAAGGTAGCAACTTCCTTTGGTCCTATTATGTTTTTATGGTTCTTAAGTTTGTTTTTCTCTGGTTTCTTTTACTTAATCCATATCCCGGAAATATTTTTAGCATTCAATCCTTTACATGCAATACAATTTTTCTTTAATAATGGTATCTCCGGCTTTTTCATTCTAAGTGAAGTTATACTTTGTGCTACTGGTGGTGAAGCATTATACGCTGATATGGGACATTTAGGTGCCAAACCAATAAGGCAAGCCTGGTCTTTCGTATTTTTTGCTTTGATAATTAATTATTTTGGGCAGGGCGCTTATATAGTTGAACATAATGATACAAGCCAGGTTTTATTCAAATTAGTAAGTACTTTTTCTGAGTACTTTTATATTCCATTTTTAATACTAACCTTAATTGCAACAATCATTGCATCCCAGGCAATGATTAGTGCAGTAATGTCGTTGGTCTTTCAAGGAATTAATACCTGGAATATTCCCTTTAATGAGGATTAAATATACATCTACAAAGTTGAGGACTCAGATTTATATCCCGGCTGTCAATTGGATTCTACTTATAGCAGTTATATTTATGATATTACTTTTCAGAGAATCTTCAAATCTTGCAGCCGCATACGGGCTTGCGGTAACTGCAACCATGTTCATCAGCTCTATTTTTATAGTAAATATTTTAAAGATTCGAAAAGAATATCTTAAAATGTCAGTGGCAGGTTTTGTACTTCTCATCACCTTCGCTTACCTTGTAGCTGTTACGCATAAAATTCCTTACGGCGGATATTGGTCTATCATAATTGCAAGCATAACATTCTTTGTTATTATGTTATGGGTAATCGGGATGAGTACGCTAAGAAAATATTTGCGCTCTGTATCGATTGATGTTTTTACTGAAAGTTTTAAACAACTTTATGAAACAGGTAATTTTATTAATGGGGAGGCATTATTTTTTACCAAAAATGTTAATTCCGTTTCCCCGTATATTTTGCATTGTATGTTTAGAACAGGAATTATGTATGAAAAAAATGTTTTAGTTTCGGTTGAAAGTACAGATCAACCGTATGGTATAAAATTAGATAAAAACGAAGAAATCTCACCTGGATTATTTATAATCCGGGTTCTTTATGGTTATATGGAAGTACCTGATTTACCAAAATTATTTAAAGAATGGCATTTTCATGAGAAAGCAATATTTTATGGTTCTGAAGAAATTAAAACTAGAAAGTTTTTCTTAAAAATATTTATAGTTCTAAAAAAGATTGCTCCAAACTGGATAAGTTATTTTGATTTTCCGTATAATAAATTACATGGTGTTGTAACCAGAATTGAAATTTAAATTTTATTAAAAATATTGATAACAAGTGGTTAAAAAATGAAATATAAAATCTTACCTTTAATGTTCTTTGCTTTGTCCATCATTTCATTGGCACAAATTAAAAATGATACTTTGTTTGTTGCTCATTGGAATTTAGAAAATTTATTTGATACAATAGATGATCCTGGGACCAGAGACGAAGAGTTTTTACCCGGCGGCTCTAAAGAATGGACTCAAGATCGCCTTGATAAAAAAATATATAATCTTTCCAGAATAATCAGATCAATGAATGATTATCGTGGACCTGATTTATTAGGGGTATGTGAAGTTGAACATCAGAGCGTACTTGATACAATGATATACAATTATTTTTCTGATAAAAATTATAAAATTGCTTACTTAGAATCACCTGACGGACGTGGAATTGATAATGGTTTAATTTATAATAACAACCGACTTTCTTTGCTTGCTCTTAACGGTTTAACCGTCGATATTGGTGAAGGTCATAATACAAGGCTAATATTATCTGCTACATTTCTTCTGGGTAAAAAAGACACATTATATTTTTTTGTAAATCATTGGCCCTCAAGAGGCGGAGGTCAGGAGGCATCAGAAGGGAGAAGGATAAAAGCAGCAGAAACTTTAAGAAGATCTGTTGATGAAATTTTAACTAAAAACGTGAACAGCAAAATTATTATTGTTGGCGATTTTAATGATGAGCCCACAAATATTTCAATTACAGAAAATTTAAAAGCACAACCATTTATTTGCGATTCAACACTTGAAAGTGATTTGGTTGAAGATAAAAATACGGATCTATTTAATTTATCTTACCAAAGCTGGTCTAAAGGTGAAGGAAGTTATTTCTATCGCTCTGATTTTAATATGCTCGACCAAATCATTGTATCAAAGGAATTGTTAGTTAGTGATGGGTTACATTACATCTGTAATTCTTTTGAAGTGTACAAACCTAAACTTATGGTTACGCAAACCGGTAAATATGAAGGAGCTCCATTTCCAACTTATGGCGGACAAAGGTATCTTGGCGGTTATAGTGATCATTTTCCGGTAATTGCCAAGTTTAATATGCGATAAAATTATTTATGGATAAACAACTTTTAATATTTGGAGCAAACGGAGCACTTGGTAAAGGTGTTTCTAAAACTTTAATACAGAAAAATTTTGATAAGATTTTTCTTTTTGATTCTAAATTTGATTCTTCAACAGAAGATAATAGAATTAAACAGATCATTATTAAAGATTTAAGCATCGAAAAAAATGTTAATGATGCTTTCGAGAATATAGTTGAGAATTCTAATTCCAACTTCTTTTTATTCTCAACTATCGGTGGATATTACGGAGGTTTAGAAACCTGGGAGACCGAAGAAATTGATTTTGATAGGATGTTTAATCTAAACTTAAAAACAAATTATTTTATTGTTAAGAAATTTGCCAAGTTAGTAAAAAAATCTAACGCAGGTTCAATTTGTCTTACTTCAGCTTTTACTTCATTTCAACATGAATCATTAAAATTTGCCTATGGAGCATCAAAATCAGCATTAAACTATCTTGTAAAAGTTGCTTCATTAGAAGGGGAGAAAATTAACCTATCCATAAATGCAATTGCACCTTTTATAATAGATACACCTGCAAATCGAGAGTGGCAAAAGAATGCAAATTTCGAAAGTTGGATGAAACCGGAAGAAATTGGAGAATTGATTAATTCATTGTTTGACAACTATAATTTTGTTTCAGGCAATATAATCGAGCTTAAAAACAGGTTTGCGAAATAAAATTATATTAACTCTTACAATAATAAGCTAAAAACATTTTCTTGACTTTGTTTTTCAAAATAATTATTGTAAAACCGATTATTAAGAAATTTATTTGCGATTCCAATTATTTATATTAAAAATATTGATGATGTCATTTCACTAAAAGGTAGATTAAAATTATTTGCAACTGCCTTTTTCAATTTAATGAGGGCAAAATGAATTTAACAGAAAGAATAAACCAGGATTTAAAATTAGCAATGAAATCCGGGGATAAAACTAAACTTACAGTAGTACGATCCATAAGAGCATTAATTTTAGAATTTGAAAAAAGCGGAACATCTAAAGAGCTGACGCCTGATGAAGAAATAAAAATGTTAAGTACAGCTGCAAAAAAAAGGAAAGACTCAATCGAACAATTTCGTAATGCCGGCAGAAATGAATTAGCCGATACTGAAGAAGCTGAATTAAAAATATTAATGAGTTACCTGCCAAAGCAGCTTGATGAACACGAAATTAAAATAGAAGTTGAAAAATTGGCTTTACAAGTAGGCGCCAAAACAAAAGATGATTTCCCTAAGTTGATGCCGTTAGTTATGAAAGAATTAAAAGGTAAAGCTGATGGGAAATTAATAAAATCTATTGTTGATAATTATTTGGTAGCAAATTGAACTTTATAGATATAATAATTTTAGCTGCTATGGCTGTGGGATTTATACTTGGTTTTAAGGATGGATTTGTCCGTAAGTTAATTGGTATTATCGGTTTTATACTTGCTATTATTCTTGCAGTTTTATTCAGTAAATCAGTTGGTAAAATAATTGAATCTTTGTTTGGAATAGAATTTTATCTGGCTGAGATTGTTGGAGGAGTCGCAGTTTTTGTAGCTATTATGATTGTTACAACTATATTAAAAAGGGTTATCCATCCTTTCGACAAAGTAAACAATTTTATGAACCAGTTAGTTGGCGGATTTGTTGGCGTTATTCAACTTTTATTTTTTATAAGTGCACTTTTCTTGTTATTAAATATTTTTAATTATCCAGATAAAAAGATGCAAAACTCGTCTATATTTTATAAATACGCTTATGCTGTAATACCAACATCAATCGATTTATTTAAAAAGTACACTCCAAATACAGAGAACGTAATTAAAGACTATATTAATCAAAAAGATTCTATCCAATGATAGATGAAATGATTCTTGAAAAATTAGAATTCAATAAAGTTTTAAATTATATCTCTAATTATGCCACAACTGAACGTGGGAAATATTTAATCAGTTCTCTATTCCCTTCAAATGAAAAGGATTTAATAAGCAGGGAAGGTTTGCTTGTTGATGAAGCAAAGGAAATAATTAATCATTCCGGTCATCCGCCCATTGATTTTATTTCTGATCTTGAAAGATATCTTTCTGAAAGTAAAATCGAAGGAGCCATTCTTTCCAGTTCAAGAATTGTTGAAGCACTTAAGCTTGCAAAAATGTCAAGACTCCTATCCCAGTTTCTAAAAACGGAATCCAATACTAATTCTTACTTTCACAATGTTCTCCAAAATTTGTTTATCGACAAAGTATTTGAACATCAGATTGAAAAAATTGTTAATGAACAAGGTGAGGTTAAGGAAAACGCAAGTAAAACTTTATCGGATATACGAAGGGACATAATTTCAAAAAGAAATGATTTAATAAATTCCATAAATCGAATCATAAAAAGTTTAAAGGATGATGATATTGTCCGTGAAGATTACCTTACCCTTCGAGATGGAAGAATGGTTATCCCAATAAAGTCGGAACATAAAAGACATATCCGTGGTTTTATTCATTCAGAATCTTCAACCGGGCAAACAGTTTATATTGAACCTGAAGAAACTTTAGATTTAAATAATGATATAATATCGCTTTCATTTGCAGAGAAAAGAGAAGTTGAAAGATTGTTAAAAGAAGTTACTAAGATGATAGGCGGCGTAAGTGAAAAACTAAAATCTTCTTTAATCGCAATAACTTATATCGATTCCATTTTTGCTCGTGCTAAATATTCAATTGAAATTATTGGTTCATTCCCACAAATTGATAATAGTAAAACATTATTTCTTTCTGATGCAAGACATCCGATTTTACTTAAAAAATTAGGAAGGCAAAATACAGTCCCACTAAATTTTGAATTAATTGAAGATAAAGTTGTTATTATAACAGGGCCAAATGCCGGAGGAAAAACAGTCGTACTTAAAACTATTGGGATACTTAATCTGATGCTTCAGTCGGGCATACATATTCCTGTAAACCCGGATTCTAATTTCCATATTTTTGATAATATTTTATTGGATATTGGAGATCAACAATCTATTGAAGATGATTTGTCAACATTTAGCTCACACTTAAATAATCTTAAAAATATTATAGATAATTCTGATGAAAAAAGTCTAGTTTTATTAGATGAAATAGGTACAGGAACTGATCCATCTGAAGGTTCAGCATTGGCGGCAGCTATACTTAAAAAACTTTTAAATAATGGTTCAACAGTTTTTGCGTCAACGCATCATGGTAGCTTAAAGATATTTGCTTATAACTTAGATGGGATGCAAAACGCCGCAATGCAATTTGATCATGTAAATCTTTCTCCGACTTATATTTTTAAACTTGGAATACCCGGTTCAAGTTATGCTTTTGAAATTGCACATAGAACCGGGCTAAGTGAAGAGATTCTTGATGAAGCGAAAACTTATATTGATACTGATAAATATAATGTTGAGAAATTTCTTTCCGATCTTGAAGAAAAATCACGTAAACTCTCTATCAAACTGAAAGAGATGGAAATAGAAAATGCACGGTTAACTGGTTTATCCAGTGCTTATAAAAGAAGTTATGAAAAATTGGAGAGTGAAAAAAAGGAAATATTAAAAAAGGTTAAATTTGAAGCTGAAGATTATCTTGAAGGAATTAATAAGAAAATTGAAAAAGTAATTAAAGATTTACGTGAATCTAATGCCAGCAAAGATGTTATTAAATCAACCCGAAATATTATACAAGAAATTAAAACCGAGAATAATCAGTTTCTGATTGAGGAAATTGAAAAAGTTAATGTTGATAAAGAGTTTGAGATTGGAGAATATGTTGGAATAAATAAATCCAATACAGTTGGTAAAATTATTGAGCTAAATAGAAGTAAAAACAAAGTAACGATTTTAGCAGGCGCTATCAAGATGCAAGTAAAGATTGATGAAATATTCCACACTAAAATGAAAAAAGAAGAAAAAAGTGAAAAAGAATTTTCATCATATCGTGCACCGCAAGCAAATTACAGAATCGATATTAGGGGTGAAAAACCTGAAGAAGCTGAATTTGAAATTATTAAATTCTTAGATGAAGCTTTTCAAGCAGGACTTGAACGAGTAGAAATTTTGCATGGAAAGGGAACAGGTGCGTTAAAAAAAACAGTGTGGGACATTCTTAAATCTGATGAAAGAATTAAGACTCATAACTTTGCACCAATTGAATATGGTGGTGAAGGAATTACAATTGTTGAATTTAAATAGGATACAAATTGTTTAGTAAAATATTAATCGCAAATCGTGGTGAAATAGCCGTTAGAATTATTAAAGCCTGTAAAGAACTTGGCATAAAGACAGCAGCAATTTATTCCGATGCTGATATTACAGCTATTCATCCAAGGTTAGCAGATGAAGCTTATCATATCGGAGCTTCAACAGCAAGTGAATCATATCTTGATATAAAAAAAATTATAAATCTTGCTAAAGAAATTGGAGCTGATGCAATTCATCCAGGCTACGGTTTTTTTTCCGAAAATGCAGAATTTATAGATGAAGTAGAAAAAGCAGGCATCACCTTTATTGGTCCCTCTTCAAAATCTGTTCAGATGATGGGAAGCAAAACTGCAGCAAGAACATTAATGAGTAAAAATGGTGTTCCTGTTGTTCCCGGAACTTTGGAAGCGATCAAAAGTATTGAGGAAGGAATCAGTTATGCTGAAAAAATTGGATTTCCGATATTGTTAAAAGCTTCTGCCGGCGGCGGTGGAAAGGGGATGAGAAAAGTATCAGCAAAAGAGGAATTCAAATCTGCATTTGAATCTACGAAACGTGAAGCATTAAAATCTTTTGCTAATGATGAAGTATATATCGAAAAGTTTATCGAGAAACCAAAGCATATTGAAGTGCAGATTATTGCAGACAAACATGGAAATTACAGGCATCTTTTCGAAAGAGAATGTTCTATCCAGCGCAGACATCAAAAAATAATTGAGGAATCCCCATCATCCTTTGTAGATGAAGAAACCAGAAATAAAATTACAATTGCTGCTATTAACGCTGCTAAAGCCTGCAACTATTTTAATGCCGGCACAATAGAATTTTTAATGGCTCCGGATAAACAGTTTTATTTTCTTGAAATGAATACCAGAATTCAAGTTGAGCACC
Source organism: uncultured Ignavibacteriaceae bacterium (assembly GCA_963809415.1). GTDB lineage: Bacteria > Bacteroidota > Ignavibacteria > Ignavibacteriales > Ignavibacteriaceae > IGN3. The sequence continues at coordinate 239,330 of CAWEJJ010000003.1, forward strand.
CTGTTACAGAGCTAATATCCGGAATAGATTTAGTGAGAGAACAAATTTCAATTGCTGCAGGCGGTAAGATTTCCTTTGAGCAGAAAGATGTAAGAATTAATGGATATGCACTTGAATGTAGAATTTATGCCGAAGATCCAACTAATAATTTTATGCCATCAACAGGAAAAATACTAAATTACAAAGAACCATCCGGACCAGGAGTAAGAGTTGATTCAGGCTTTATGGCTGGTTCAGATATTTCAATTTATTATGATCCAATGATTGCGAAATTAATTTGTTGGGATAATGATCGTTTGAAAGCAATTAATAGGATGAAACGTGCTTTAAGTGAATATCAAATTTCTGGTGTTATTACCAATATTTTATTTTTAAAATTTATTTTAGATAGTAAAGAATTTGGGACTGGTAATTACGATATTAATTTTATCGATAACTTATTTAAGGATGATCCCAATAAAATATTTGAAAAACCTAATAGCGATTCGGATACAGCTGCTTTAATTTTTGCCGCGATAATGAAATCAAAAAAATCTGAAGTTACTATAAAAAATAGAACTTCATCTAATTCAAATTTATGGAGAGAACAGTTATATGATTGATTATGTTGTTACTTATAATGATAATTCCATGACAGCAAAAATTTTAGATGATGAATTTATTTTTATAGATGATATAAAGAAAAGCTATTCCTTAACAGAATTAGAGAATAATAAATATTTATTAAAAATTGATAACAAAATCTATGAAGCAACCTTGCTTTCCAATTCAAATGGAACTTTAGAGTTATTTCTGGATCATAAAACTTATAAGATTAGTGTCTTAACTTCACTTCAGGAAAAAGCATTAAAAATTATACAAGAATCAGAAGGCAGTAAATTACATCAAACATATGTGAAGTCTCCAATGCCGGGACTTGTTCTTAAGATTAATAAAAGTGTTGGTGATAAAGTGTTAAAGGGAGAAACTGTTTTAGTTTTAGAAGCAATGAAAATGGAAAATGAAATCAAATCACCCATTAATGGGCAAATAGTTGAACTAAATATAAAGCCGGGTTTAGCCATAGAAAAAAATATATTGCTCTTTTCTATTAAATAATTTGTTATTTACTAAAAATTGCTAATTTTAGAGAAATACTTATACATTAATTTCATCAGGAGGAGAGAATTGAAGACAAAGTTACTTCTTTTCATAGTTTCTTCATTATTGATTTCCACTAACATTTTTGCTGGTGGCTTTCAATTAAATGAACATGGAGCCAAAGCCTTGGCTCTTGGTGGAGCATTTACAGCAGTTGCAAATGACCCATCTGCAATCTATTGGAACGGTGCAGGTTTATCTCAGCTTTCAGGAACAAACATTATGATTGGTACTTCCTTAATTGCTCCTCAAAGTACTTTTAGAGGTGTTTCACCTGCTATCACAGAATACGATGCAAAAAATCTTATTTTCTTTCCAACACACTTTTTTGCTTCACATGCTTTTAATGAACAATGGTCGGTTGGGTTAGGATTTACAACACCATTTGGTTTAGGAACAGAATGGGATCCTGACTGGGTGGGTAAAAATCTTGCAGTCAAAACAACACTTATGACGTTTATAGTTACACCGGTTGTAACTTACACACCTATTAAATCTTTATCATTAAGTGCTGGTTTTGTTTACAGTTTTGCAAACGTAGAAATTACGCAAAAAAGTGAATTGAGTACTATATTAGCTGAAGAAGCTTATGCAGATTTATCTGGCGACGATGGTTTTGCTTATGGATTTAACGCAGGAATAATGTTTAAACCTACTGATTATTTAACTTTTGGTGCTTCTTATCATAGTGAAGTAAAATATGATTTTAAAGGTACCTCAGTAACTTCAGGTCCGGCTCAATTTGCTTCACAACTTCCTAATGGCGATATAACAGCTGACTTAACTACTCCGCAAAATATAGCGGTTGGTGTTGCTGTGGATGTTACAGACAGATTAAAAGTCAGCGCTGATTATCAGTTTGTTGGTTGGAGTAGTTATAATTCATTAAATGTAGATTTTGCTGATCCAGCTTATACAGATTTAGTGAGCCCAAGAAATTATAAAGACTCTTACATTGTTAGATTAGGTGCTGGATATAGATTTAACGATCAAGTAACCTTTATGGGCGGTATTTATTTTGATAAAATGCCTGTTTCAACAAAATATTTAAGTCCCTCGCTACCTGAAGCAGATAGATTAGGGCTTAGCTTTGGAGTTGAAGGTAGATTATTTGATAATCTTACAATAACAGGATCATATCTATTCATTCGTGCACAACAATTAACTGTAACAGATTCAGATGAAATTTACATGGATCCAGGCGCTATGTTTAATGGAACATATAATTCAAGTGCCAACATCTTTTCACTTGGTTTTGTTTATAGCTTTTAAGGAGGAAATATTAAAATGAAAATTAAATTAATAGTCTCTATATTTTTAACAGCACTTATATTTATAAGTTGTGATGATTTTACTGATTTAACACCGCCTGTTCAAAATCAAGTAAGTGGTAATGCAAATTTTACAAGATATGTTGCTTTAGGAAATAGTATTACTGCGGGGTATCAATCAGGCACTTTATATGAAAGTGCACAAATTTATTCTTATGCTAATTTGATAGCAAAACAAGTGGGAACAAAATTTGAAATGCCATTAGTGTCTGATCCTGGTCTAGGTGGAAGAATGGAAATTCAATCTATGTCTCCATTTTCAGTTTACACAAATCCAGCTTCCGGAGTTCCACTAAATTTGAATTATCCAGCACCTTATAATAATTTAGGTGTGCCAGGTGCATTAACTTACGATATTTTGTTTGCAAAAAGCTCAACTACATGTGCATCTTATGTTTTTGCAAATTCTCCTAATCCTTACTTTGATTTAATACTAAGAAACAGTTCTTTAAATTTAGGAACACCATTAGAGCAAGCTTTAGCACAAGCACCAACATTTATTACACTTTGGATTGGTAATAATGATGTTCTCGGCTATGCAACAAGCGGTGGAACTTCACCTGCGGCACCAACTTCAACTGCTGATTTCCAGCAATTATTTGGTGGAATTGCACTAGGTTTATCTCAGTATGCAGCACAATCACATGCTGGTGTAGTAGTTGCAAACATACCTAACGTAGCAGCAATTCCATTTTTTACAACTGTTGGTTTGCAGATTGCTACCAATACAAGCATCCCTTGGGGTAGCTTGCCTTTAGGTTTTGTTTATCAGCAAGCTGGTGAAACCGGAATTGGTAGTGGTTCAGCAACTCAACAAAATTTATTAACTGGTCAGGTTTTAGTAACGCTTTTAGGAAGTACTTATGCAACTTTATTAGGTCAGCCAACAGGAAAATTTTATCGTGATAAGCATTTCTCGGCTTTACCAGCTGGGATAGATACAACCAAACCTTTTGGTTTTCATCCACAAAATCCTTTTCCAAATGCTTATGTCTTGGATCCTGGTGAGATAACCATTTCTAATAATGCGGTTGCAAGCTATAACGCAATTATTGCCGGATTAGCACAAACTTTTAGTTTTGGTTTGGTTGATATAAATACCAAATTCAATCAGTTCAGAGCTGCAGATTTTACTACCGGAACTGTTATAAATGGAATAGTATTTAAAACACTTTACGTTACAGGTGGATTGTTTAGCCTAGACGGAGTTCATCCGACAAATCAGGCACATGCAATTGTAGCAAATGAATTTATTAAAGTCATCAATAGTAAATTTGGTGCAACAATTCCATTGATTGATGTATCTTCAATTCCTGGCAGTTTAATTTTGCATAAGCAAGTTAATTTTGAAAATGGATATCCGATAATTCCAGCAGGAGCATTCGATCATTTATTATTCTGACAGTGTTAAATATTTCATTTAAAGGGATGGTTTACCATCCCTTTTTTTTATACATTTTAGTCAAACAAAATAAAGGATTATAAATGAAAGTTATTTTTTCATCATTATCAGTCTTATTTATATTTACATTATTAATAAGTTGTACCGCATCTCAGGATTCAACCGGAGAAGATAAGATTTATGTATTTGATGATATACCTAAAGAAAATACAATCGAAGCTCCGAAAACAGGGGAGTATCCTAACTTAAATCAAACCTATTACGTTGTGCAAATTGGGGCTTTTACTACAAAAGAAAAAGCCGAATCTTTTGCAGAGATGAGCAAATCAAAAATTAAAAATGAGATTGATATTACTTATAGTGATCCTGTAAAATTATATGTCGTTCAGATTACTCCATTTTACAAATCAAAAAAGGAAGCTGAGCTAGTTAGGGATGAGATAAAACTTAATCCTGAATTTAATGATGCCTGGATTGTAACAGTAAACAAATAAAAAAAGGCTGATTATTTCAATCAGCCTGTAGAAATGAAAGTAATTAATTTTATCTGAAGTATTTATTCATACCAACTACCTACTCTGTAATATTTAGTTCCTCGGGAAAAAGGGTGGACGAACCATTGTGAATCTTGTATCAAATTTATGTACATAACTGTATCCGTACTGGGAACCCATTTACCATTTATTAAAACATAAGTCAGCTGTAGCTTGCACTTGCTGACCAATGACTCCCCCAACTAAATTCATTTTATATGCATTAGTATAACTACTATAGTTATCAATAACCAGCCCATCCTTTTGAGAGAATATTGAAGCATGAATGTTTATATCACCTCTTAGAATTATTATAAGGCACCCTCACTTTATTTTCTGCTTAAGCCATTAATCTGAACAATCATACAGGTGGTGAATGTTACCATAGTGACTAACTGGATGTTGAATATGTTATGAATTTGGCAATTTGTTCTAGCCTTGCATCAGTTGACCTTGTTTGAGAGGCAACAACTGTAGCTCTGTCCTTTTAAGTGCCTTGAACTGTTATTTGACCTTTTTGGACGTATATTACTCCGTTGGTGTTAGTGTCGTGACGGGAGCTGTTTTAAAGTAGTCCATAGCCACAGTTCCAATTTTTAATTTATATTGCTACGTTCCCGTCGGCATTAAAGTTTAGATCAACATGTTGCCTAACCTTTATTTGTACCTGTAGTCATCGAAAAATACTTTTACCATTTTAATATGCAGCAGTACGGATCGTTGCTGTATCTAAACTGGTAGTGGACCAGGATCAATTTCAGGTGCCACAAAAAATTAGGATGAGAGTTTACTATCATATAATTTTACTCCTTTTGTTGAAGTAACAGCACCTAAAAACTCAGGATCTCCATAACATCTAATATAGTCATTGGCATGAAATCTGCCGTCAAAAGTATCACCAGTAGCAGCCCAAACATTAGACAAGTGTAAAGCATCAGGATTAGGAAACTTAAATTGATTATAATAATTACCATATTGGGAAAATGATCTGTGTCTAAAACAATAACTGTATCGGAAATATTTCTATAAGTTCCGATTGAAATAATTCTCCGAATACCACTTGCAGGTGCATCTAATTTTACGTCAACTGTTCCATTCGCAAAAGATTTATTAGAATAACCGGCAGTCCAGTTAGGATCAATAAATCAATTTAGCCAAAGCTATATAGACTCCACTCTTAGCAATCTGGTTGGCCTGCGTTCTATCAAAATAAAAAGAAAAATTCTCAACTGTTACATTGAGGAACTTAGTATATTTCTTCCAACCAAACCAAAAAGAGCGCTAAACCCATTACGAGAAATAAAGATATTTTACCATCCATATTTATTCCTTCTTATACTAAATTCTATTAACATTATTAGTTGATACAGTGATTCTTCTCCAAATCGCCTCACTATATTTGTTGTCAAAAGCATATGGGTCTTCAACTCTAATTTCTATTTGTATATAGTTGACACCAGGTGTTAAAGTTATAGGAGGTGTCACTTCATTCATTTGAGCACCTAGGTATGTTAGTCTGAATCGGGTGATATTGTTTGCAAGAACAAATGGAATATCGCTGTTAGTTCTTCTATATAGTAGTCTGTCTCTTGGATTTGGAGTATTAGATAATGCGGCAGTATCGCTTACTGAATAACTGATAGTATCAATAACGCCATTATTATCAATATCAGATCTAAAAGTGATGGTATTTTGTGTCCGTAAATATACTTTGATTAAGTCCTACTTGCGTAGGATTTCCAACATATCCAAGTAAATTAAAGTCTCTCTCGATTATGGTTGCCGCTATTGACAAGGTCAACTTGCAAATTTTTATCGTGATTATATATACTTTCATTTTCAAGTAAATTTCCATTAACATTTAACAGATTGATTAGAAGTATTCCGCCGATGATCGCTGCACCAAGAATATCTAAAATTGTTGTATAACCCATAGTTAATTCCTTATTTAATTACCAGATGGTTGAAATGCTGCTATATTTCAGTGTATCAACAACGCCATCCGTCCAGACAAAAACATCTAATCTTTTAAACCATGTTTTATAATTTACTTTTTGGTTCAAATTTGAAATATCAACGTAGTAAACTTTAGATGTTATATAGAATGGAGTGTATAAATTTGTGTTTATTGAATTTGAAAGGGATGCGGTATCTTTAATAACAATATTGCGCCCTATCGCAGGGTCCCACAAATTAAAATCATCTATGTCATTTAGTAATGGATAAACTTCACCTGCATCAGGCCCTAATGTTGTTGATAGCTCGGAAGCGCTTGAGATTTGTTTAGTGGTATCGAGTACAATTTCATCAAATACATTATCTTTTGCTTCTTCCAGCATTGAGCTTGCTAAAGAAGTAGCAACAATTCCAAATTTTGCATTATAAGATGCCTGAGCAGATGTTAATTGAACACTATTAAATCTTAGTATTAAGAATGATAAGGAGCATCATTGCTCCCATCGAAAGCATCATTTGTCCAGTATTCATTTATTAGATCCATCATTTATTGTTTTGCTTATTATATTCAAGTATTAAGCCAATAATTTTTGATTTATGAAGTCTTATTATATACAAAGACTATTTATATTGTACGATATTGAGAAAATTATTCATTTATAGAACTCTTTTAACAAGTTTTTTGAAGCTATTTTAAAATCTTCAATTATTTTATTAGGATTGACAAATTCAGAACAAATTATGGCGGTAAATATTACATTACTACTTTACTTATAGTAATATAGGAATTTTTATAAATTATGGAATTTTTATCAAACAAAGGTTAAATTATAACAGAAAATAAATATGTTCTTTTTAATTAATTATTATTCATTCCAATTAAAAACTGGAGGCTCATATGGCTTTTTCATTAAACAAAATCATGCTCATCGGAAATTTAGGCCGCGATGTAGAAACACGATTTACTACCAGTAATGTTTCGATTTCCAATTTTTCTATGGCAACGACAAACAGTTACAAAGGGAAAGATGGAAATTGGGTAAATGAAACTACATGGCACAATATAACTGTATTTAATTTATCTGATTTTATGAAAGAGCAACTTAAAAAGGGTAAAAAGGTTTATGTAGAAGGTCGATTGACTAAAAGAGAATATACTGATAAAGAAGGAATCAAAAGATATTCTACAGATGTTGTTTCTGAAAGAATAATACCATTAGAAAGTTCGGGAAGTGATAACAGTGAAGGCGAGTCAACTGGATCAAGTGATAATGGTGTGGTAAACGATATACCACAAGTTGATTCAAATGATGATTTACCTTTTTAATCATTTTAGTAAAAGGGAATTATAATATTTGGAATTCGTGTGGTCTTTAAAACTTTTAATAATTTTATTTTTACTATTAGCCTCAGCTTTTTTTTCAGGATCAGAGGTTGCTCTATTTTCATTAGATAAAAAAAAATTAGATTCAAATTTTAAGAGACCAGGTTTAATTTATCGCTACCTAACAAATTTGATCAGCTTTCCTAAGCGGCTGCTTGTAACGATTTTGATTGGTAATACTATCGTTAATGTAGCCGCTTCAATTGTTGCTGTTTCGTTAGCTCTTGACGTAACAAATTATTTTAGCCTTCCTATAGATTTGCTGCTTACAATTCAAATACTTCTTATTACGATATTAGTATTATTGTTCGGAGAATTATTTCCCAAAATGATTGCTTCTCAAAATCCTGTAAAGTTTGCAAAATATATTGCAATACCAATGAATATATATAGTATTATCATCTATCCGGTTGCTGAATTCATTACTGAGATGTTAAGATTATCTTCTTCAAAGATAAGTTTTGATAAGTCTAAATCGGCAATTTCAAAAGACGAGTTAGTTGATCTTGCAAATATCAGCAAAGAAAAAGGTGCGATTGAGGAGGGTGAGCATTCTTTAATTAGTGGCTTTGTAATGTTTAGTGGTTTGACTGTTTATGAAGTTATGACCCCAAGGGTTGATATCGTTGCTGTACCAATTGAGGAAAATTATATTGGAATTATCAAAACAATTACAAACTCAGGACATAGCAGAATCCCGGTTTATAAGAATAATTTAGATGAAATTATAGGAATTGTATTTGCGAAAGATCTCCTTAAAAATATCACCTTAAAAGATTCTGATGAAAAATTTTCCTTGTTAAGTTTGATTAAAAAACCATTGTTTGTCCCAGAAACTAAATTAATCAATGATCTTTTACGAGAATTTCAGGAAAAAAAAGTACATCTTGCAATTGTTGTTGACGAATACGGAGGAACTTCTGGTTTAATAACTCTTGAAGATATTATAGAAGAGGTTCTGGGTGATATATGGGATGAGTTTGATAAGGAAGAAAATAATATTATTCGTCTTAATGAAAATAGTCATATTGCTTTGGGAAAAACTAAACTGGATGATTTGAATGAACAATTACAAACAGGCATAGCTATTGAGGATGATTATGATACATTGGGAGGTTTTATTTTTAATAAAGCGGGTAATATTCCAAAAGAAGGATTTAATTTTGAAGATGGTAATTTCAAATACACAGTAAAAGAAGTTCAAAAAAAGAGAGTGAAAAAAGTTATCATTGAAATAATTGATAAATAGCATTTTAATATTTGTGTTGTCTCATTGTATATAAGTACATCTAATTTTTGTAAAGAATTAATATCGGAATGAAATTATGAAAGATGAAAAGAAAACCGAAATAAGAGTTGGCTTAACAGTTCTTGTTGGAATATTAGTTTTTATTTGGATACTTGGTTGGGCAAAAAATTTTTCTCTCCAATCAAATGAACAAATTGTTAATGTTAAATTTGATAATGTAGCTGGTCTTGAAATTGGAGATCCTGTAACTGTGAACGGGGTAAAAAAAGGTTATGTTAAAGAAATGAAAGTTGAACCAAATTATGTGATTGTTGAACTCCTGATTGATAAGGATATACAACTTAAAAAGGATGCAACATTTGCAATTTCGATGCTTGATTTAATGGGTGGCAAAAAAGTCGAAGTATTTCCAGGCGAATCTGCTAATCCATTGGATGAAAATAAATTAGCTGCTGGAAAATTCTATGCTGATATCCCATCTGTGATGTCTTTGTTTGGTTCTGTGCAGGATGATCTTGTTACTGTTTTAAAGGATGTAAAGATATCACTCCATTCAATGAACAAATATTTAACTGATGAAAAATTAAGTAACAACATTCGATCTTCAATGGCAAACCTTAATGAATTAACAAAAAAGATAAATAGCATTTTAAATGAGAATAGAAATGATATAAAATCACTTACAACTAACGCAGTTGAACTTACACAGAAGAGCAATGAGTTGCTTACTGAAAATAAAGAAAATATTAAAGAATTAGTTGTTAATCTCAAAACTGTTTTTCTTAAAAGTGATACGTTATTAACTGATTTGAATTCCTTAACAAAAGAAACTATGAATCAGCAAAATAATATTGGGAAACTTTTATACGATGAAAATATCATAAAAGATTTGAAACAAACTTTAAAACAAGTTAATGAGCTTACTTCAATACTGATCGAACAATTAAAGCATGATGGTGTTAATGTAGATGCAAATATTTTCTAAATCGGTAATAATCGCTTTGCTGGCGTTACTGCCAGCAGCAATAATACTTTCACAGTCTTCGGATCAAGTTCGTAGTAAACATGGCATGGTCGTCTCAGCTAATAAAATTGCTACACAAGTTGGAATTGATATTCTTAAAAAAGGTGGTAATGCTGTTGATGCGGCAGTCGCAGTTGGATTTACTTTAGCCGTTACTTTTCCGGCTGCAGGAAATTTGGGCGGTGGTGGATTTATGGTTATACATCTGAATGACGGGAAAAACACTACATTAGACTTTCGTGAAAAAGCTCCACTTCTGGCCAGGGAAGATTTATATTGGGATTCATCCGGAAACTACAATCCAAACCTCAGTCAGTTCGGTGTTACCTCATCAGGAGTACCAGGAAGTGTGGCGGGATTAATTTATGCTTTAGAAAAATACGGAACACTTTCACTTAAAGAAGTAATTCAACCAGCAATTGATTTAGCAGAAAATGGTTTTGAAATTGATTATAACTTTGCCAAATCACTTGAATATGAAAATAAGTATTTCAACAAGTATGAATCTTCAAAAAAAATATTTACTAAAAATGGATTACCTTTTCAGGAAGGTGAGAAATTAATTCAAAGTGATTTAGCATATACTCTTAAGCAGATTAGAAATAATGGTAAAAAAGGGTTTTATGATGGAAATGTTGCTAAACTTATTGTTAAACAAATAAAATCAAATGGAGGATTTATAGCTCTTGAGGATTTGCAATCCTATGAACCAGTTGAACGAGTTCCTATTAAAACAAGATATAGAGATTATGATGTTGTTACGATGGGACCACCAAGTGCCGGCGGAATCACTTTACTTCAAATGTTAAATATTTTAGAAAACCATAACTTCACTTATGATGAATGGGGGAGCAGTGAATATATTCATTTATTAGTGGAAACAATGAAGTATGTTTTTGCAGATCGTTCAAAACATATTGGGGATCCTGATTTCTACGATGTCCCTGTCAATTGGCTTTTATCTAAAGATTATGCAAAAGTAATTTACAATCAAATTGTTAATACGGATAATGCAATTCCTTCAGAAATGATTTCACCAGGCAACAGCGCTGATATGAAGGAAAGTGAAGAAACCACACATTACTCGATAATTGATAAATTCGGTAATGCTGTAAGTACAACAACCACAATTAATTCAAGTTATGGTTCAAAAATAGTCGTAGATGGTGCTGGATTTTTATTAAATAATGAAATGGATGATTTTAGTTGTAAGCCTGGCATCCCGAATCAATTTGGATTGATAGGGAGTGAAGCAAATAAAATTGAACCGGGGAAAAGAATGCTCAGTTCAATGACTCCAACAATAATTTTGAAAGATGAGAATCCATTTATGATTGTTGGTTCACCAGGAGGATCAACAATTTCTACAGTTGTTTTACAAGTAATATTAAATGCTATAGATTTTGGAATGGATGTTCAACAGGCTGTTAATATGCCCCGGATTCATCATCAGTGGTTACCAGATAAAATTGATTTTGAAAAATTTGGTTTAACTTTGGATGTTATTAATTCCCTTAAACGAAAAGGATACATAATTGGAGATGAAAGAATATTAGGAAGAGTTGAGGGAATAATTTGTGATTACAAGAATCAGATATTTTACGGTGCAACAGACTCCAGAGGTTTTGGCGCTGCAATCGGTTATTAAATAATGGATAAAAAATGGTTATCGGAATCGGCATAGATATTATTGAAATAGATAGAATTAAAAAAAGTGTGGATACTTTTGGCGATTCGTTTCTTAATAAAATTTACACAGCTAACGAGTTAGATTATTGTTTATCAAAAAATAATAAATATCAGCATCTTGCTGCAAGGTTTGCCGCAAAGGAAGCAATTTACAAAGCCCTTACAAGCGGCTGGGAAAAAGATGCAACATGGAAAAGTATGGAGATAACCAATGAAACAAATGGATTACCTGTAGTAAAATTTTTTGGAAAACTAAACGAATTTATTTCCGAAGACAAAGACATTAAAATTTCACTTAGCCATTCAGATAATTATGTAACGGCAGTGGCTATAATTTATAAAAAGAGTTAAGAAATTGGGATTCAATTCTCTATATATGAATTGTAAAACAGATTTCAAATCATTAGTTTTTAGTTAAAATAAATAAATGTTTTATGAAAAATGATTGGTATAAATATTTTAATTACGGTACTATAATTTTTGTACTAATAATTTTAGTCTTAATTGTAACTAATTTTATTCCAAGATCCTTTTATGTACCATTACTAATTCTGACAATTATAATTTTTATTCTGCGAATTGTAGCCAGAATATATTTTTCTATGAAGTCAAAAAATAAGAATCAGGAGAGTTAGTCTTCGAAAGATCTATCCCAATAAATGGTAAACTCAACTCTAAGGTTTTGGTTTTAAATCAAAGCTATGAACCACTTTCTGTTTGCAATCTACGTAAAGCGGTTGTATTAATATATCTCGGTAAAGCAGAGTCTGTAATAGTTGACGATCGTAAAGCCTTGCATTCTGTAAGTAAAGCATATCCATGGCCAAGTATAATTAGAATATCCAGATTTGTAAAAGTTCCTTATAAAAAAGTTGTTCTAACCAGGAAAAATATTTTAAGGCGAGACGGCTTTAAATGTGCTTATTGCGGCAGATCCGATTTACCTTTAACTATTGATCATGTTATTCCTAAAGCACGTGGTGGAGATGAAACCTGGGAAAATCTTATTACAGCATGTACGGTTTGCAACAATAAAAAAGGAGATCGTACACCAGACGAAGCCAAAATGAAATTATTATATCAGCCATTTAAACCAAGTCATATCATGTTTATTAAAAATGTAGTTGGCAGACTTGATGAGCGCTGGAAACCATATCTTTATCTATCCTGATTATTACGCTCATTATTATTATCTTTCACAGTAAAATTTCATTATTTTAAATTATAAATGCATAAAAAACGAATACTTAGTGGAATGCGCCCGACCGGGAAATTACACATCGGTCATTATGTTGGCGCACTTGAAAATTGGGTCAAACTGCAGGATGAATATGAAAGTTTTCATTTGATTGCTGATTATCATGTTCTTACTACAACTCTGGATACTTCTGATATCTATCAGAATTCAATTGAGATGTTAATTGATTGGTTGGCTTCTGGTTTAGATCCTGTTAAAAGCCCGATGTTCAGACAATCACAAATTAAACAGCACACAGAACTAAATTTAATTTTAGGAATGCTTATAACTGTCAATCGTTTAGAAAGAAATCCAACCTTAAAAGATCAGGTGAGGGATTTAAATATTGAGCATGTAATTTTCGGACACCTTGGTTATCCGGTGCTTCAGACTGCAGATATTTTACTGTACAAAGGAAATGCTGTCCCAGTAGGTGATGATCAGGTCCCTCATGTAGAAATATCAAGAGAGATTGCAAGAAAGTTTAATAATCACTTTGGAAATGTTTTTCCGGAACCGGAAGCTTTACTAACCAAATTCTCTAGATTATCAGGCTTAGATGGAAATGCCAAGATGAGTAAATCGCTCGGTAACACAATACTTCTTTCAGACAATGCTGAAATAGTCAAAGCTAAATTAAAAAAAGCAGTAACCGATCCACAAAAAGTTCGGAAAGGTGATCCCGGAAATCCTGATATTTGTCTTGTATATTCTTATCATAAAAAATTTAATTCTGAAGAAATTAGCGAAATAGAATCCGGATGCAGAAGCGGTCAATTGGGTTGTTTTGATTGTAAGATGAAATGTGCATCAAAGATTTCAAATTTTCTTGAACCTATTATTGAGAAGCGAAAGTATTATGAAGTTAGAATGGATGATGTTAAAAACATTTTATTTGATGGAGAAAAACGAGCAAGAAAAGTTGCAGAAGCGACTATGGATGAAGTTCACAATAATATGAAAATTGGATAATGTATAAAATAAAATTAGAACAGTTTGAAGGTCCACTTGATCTACTTTTATTTTTTATAAAAAGAGATGAGCTGAATATCTATGATATTCCTATATCAAAGATTACAAAAGAATTTCTTGATTATGTTAATCTCATAAAATTATTGGACCTCGAAATTGCCGGTGATTTTATTTTGATGGCTTCAACATTGATGCATATTAAAGTCCGTATGCTTTTACCAAGAGAAGTTGATGAACGTGGTGAAGAAATTGACCCAAGAGCAGATCTGATAAAAGCTTTATTGGAATATAAAAAATATAAAGAGGTTGCTGAGGACTTAACTTATTTTGAATCACATCAAAGAAAAATTAGTTATCGTGGGAATTTTAGTGAGGATGAGGCTGAAGCACCACCAGAATTTGAAGTTTTACTAAAAAATATTTCTATATATGATCTTGCCAAAGCATTTAAAAAAGTCATTGAAGGTATTAAACCTGTTGCTGTACATGAAATTAGAAAAGTAAATATAAGTATTGATGAAATGATTGATTTTATTTTAAATCGATTAAAAGAAGCAGGTAATTTGCACTTTTTAAGTTTAATTGCCGGTATGACCGAAAAAATAAGAATAGTAGTTACATTTGTTGCAATTTTAGAGTTAGCGAAAATGCAATTAATCGATATTAAGGAATCAATTGAGTTTAATGATTTTGTTATTTACGGTATAAACAATGGATAATATTTATAACTCTGTAATTGAAGCATTAATTTTTTCTTCAGATGAACCAATCTCTGAGAATGAGATAATTCGCGTTATAAAAGGTATAGATGGAGAAGAAATTGAACTGAATGTAAATGATATTCAAAACTTAATTGAAGTTTTAAACAAAAAATATAAAGAGAACAATGCAGCTTTTCAGATTGTAAAAATTGCAAACGGATATCTTTTTGCAACCATAGAAGATAATGCAAAATATGTTGGCTTCCTGTCTTCAGAAAAAACGAAGAGGAGATTGAGTCAAGCCGCTCTTGAAACACTTTCCATAATTGCTTACAAGCAGCCAATTACAAAACCTGAGCTGGAACAAATACGTGGGGTTAATTCTGATTATATCCTTAATACTTTATTAGAAAAAAATCTTATTACCATTACGGGAAGGGCAGAAGGTATTGGAAGACCTTTGCTTTACGGTACAACCACAGAGTTTCTTAAATATTTTGGACTTTATAATTTAAGTGATCTGCCTAAGCCTCGTGAAATTGAAGAAATTATGAAAGATGAAGATTTTATCGAACAAAAAAATAAAATAATGATGAACCTTGTTGAAGAAAATCTTGAACAAGAACTAGGGAATGAAAACGGAAGTAATGATGAGATTGAATAAATTTATTGCGGAATGTGGTATCAGCTCCAGACGTAAAGCCGAAGAATTAATTCTTCAAGGTAGAATTACAATTAATAATAAAACTATTACTCAATTATCCTACAATGTAAATCCGGAAGTTGATGAAGTATTTTTTGATGGTGAAAAAATAAAAGTTGAAAATCATGTTTATTATCTTCTAAATAAACCAAAGGGTGTTGTAACAACCACAGATGATGAAAAAAAACGATTAGCAGTTACTGATCTTATCAAAACAAATCTTAAAATATTTCCTATTGGGCGGTTAGACTATAACACAACCGGAGTACTTTTACTTACAAACGATGGAGATTTTGCCGGGAAATTAATTCACCCAAGAAATAATATTATCCGCGAGTACGAAGTTCGTATAGACAGAGAATTAGATTTTAAAGATGAACAGCTTTTATTAAATGGTGTTTTTATCAATAATAAAAGAGGTAAGTTTATTTCTGTAGTATTTAAAAAGAAAAAAGATCGAAAGACAATAACCGTTACTTGTACTGAAGGAAGAAATCATTTTGTAAAAGAAATGTTCGGTGCGCTTAGGTACAATGTTGAAAGGCTGCACAGGAAAAGTTTTGCAGGTATCATTGATGATATACCTGTTGGATCATATAGAAAGTTGACCAATGATGAAATACAAAGATTATCTTAAATTTATAAACAAAACACTAATTGTTTTTGTTATTCTTTCATTCCCGATCCTTGCTCAGGATTCATCCAAATTTGTGACAGATTCATTACATAAGTTTTCACAAACAAGTATCCCGGAATTTCAGCAACAATTAGATGATATATTTAATGATCAAAGTTTTAGAAACGCAAATTGGGGCGTTGTTATACAATCTTTAGAAAATGGCGAATATTTTTATAAACGGAATGAAGATAAATTTTTTATTCCCGCCTCGAACCTTAAATTATTTACAACTGCGGCTGGTTTATTACTCTTAGGACCAAATTATAAATTCTCTACTAAAATTTGGACTAATGGTTATCACTCTGGCTCAACATTGTATGGAGATTTGATTATTCAAGGTCGTGGTGATCCCACAATCTCCGGCAGATTTTATAACAATGATATTAATTTTGTGTTTGATACATGGATTGATTCACTTGTTGAATTAGGCATAGATAAAATTAAAGGAAATATCATTGGTGATGACAATCTTTTTGATAACATTGGTTTAGGGGAAGGATGGTCTTGGGATTATGAGACAGATTGGTATGCGGCGCAATCAAGCGCAATTTCTTTCAATGATAATTGTATTGATTTAATTATCTATTACGATAACCAGCGTGATTCAGTTCTGATCAAAACTCGACCTGAATTAAAAAATATTGTAATTTTAAATAATATTAAACCTGCATCAGTAGGTGAACAAACAAGAGTAAATGTTTATCGTGAAAGAGGAACAAATGTTATTTCTGTTTTTGGAAAATTTAAAAAAGGGACTGATACATTAGTTACATACTCTACTGTTCGCAATCCCACACAGTTTGCGATGCTCGCTTTAAAAAACAGATTGGAGAGCAGAGGAATAAGAGTGAATGGTTATGCTATTGATATTGATGATTATGATCGAAACTTAAATTATGATAAAATGACTTTAATGTTTACAAACTATTCCAATGAATTAAGTGAAATAATAAAAGTTATTAATAAAAACAGTCAA
Organism: uncultured Ignavibacteriaceae bacterium; assembly: GCA_963809415.1. Classification (GTDB taxonomy): domain Bacteria; phylum Bacteroidota; class Ignavibacteria; order Ignavibacteriales; family Ignavibacteriaceae; genus IGN3. The sequence continues at coordinate 256,306 of CAWEJJ010000003.1, forward strand.
AACTTTTTTGCGGAACAATTATTAAAAACAATTGGATTAGAAATAAACGGCTTCGGTTCCGCCGAAAAAGGAATTTCAGCAATTAAAGAGTTATCAAGTGAGATTGGTATAAATCCAGATAATATAGTTATGGTTGATGGAAGTGGTTTATCACCTTTGGATATGGTTACTCCCAAACAAGTTGTAGAATTGCTGAAGTATATGTACTTCAATAAAGATCTGTTTCCTTATTATTACAATTCATTACCTATTGCTGGTATAGATGGAACCCTGGGAAACAGGATGAAAGGAACTACTGCAGAAAATGTAGTTAGGGCAAAAACCGGTTTTATTAGTCATAGTAGAAGTCTTTCGGGTTATGCAGTTACAGGCGATAATGAACCTGTTGCATTTACTATGATTGCTAATAATTTTAATGTTCCGGTAAAACTTGCAGAAAATTTACAAGATCTAGTGTGTTTAAGAATAACAAATTTCAGGAGAAAATAGTAGTGGAAAACAATGTTCAACCATCTGTTAACGATTTAATTAAAAGACGATACGAAGAGCTTGATGAACTGACAAAAAAAGGTGTGGAAACTTTTGCTTACTCATATGAGGTAAATTCGGATTCTGAGACAATTAAAAATTCATTTGTAGAAGGAAATGAATTAAAAGTAAGTATTGCAGGAAGAATTATGGCAATCCGCAGAATGGGTAAAGCTTCATTCGCTCATTTACAGGATAATAAAGGTCGAATTCAAATTTACTTGAAGAAAGATGAAATTGGTGATTCTTACGATGCATTTAAGTTAATGGATATTGGGGATATAATTGGAGTGGAAGGTTTTGTTTTCAAAACAAAAACGGGTGAAATATCTGTTCATACACGCCAATTAAAACTACTTTCAAAATCATTACAACCACTTCCAATTGCAAAAGAGGTTACAGATGAACAAGGCAATAAAGTTATCTTTGATCAATTTTCTGATATAGAATTAAGATATAGAAAAAGATATGTTGATTTAATTGTAAACCCGGATATTAAAGATGTATTTATTAAAAGAAGTAAAATAATTTCATCCTTAAGAAGCTATCTTGACTCAAATAATTATCTCGAAGTTGAAACTCCAATTTTACAGCCGCTTTACGGCGGTGCAGCAGCACGTCCTTTTATTACACACCATAACACTCTTGATACAGAACTGTATTTAAGAATTGCCGATGAACTTTATCTTAAAAGATTAATTGTTGGCGGCTTTAATGGTGTTTATGAAATTTCAAAAGATTTTAGAAATGAAGGAATGGACAGATCACATAATCCGGAATTTACGATGCTGGAGTTATATGTGTCTTACAAAGATTACAACTGGATGATGGAATTTGTTGAAAATATGTTTGAGCATGTCTGTAATAATGTGTTTAAAACTTTGACCTTTAATATCGACGGGAAAGAAATAAACTTTAGTGCACCCTGGAAGAGAATATCCATGATAGAAGCCATCGAATCAAAAACAGGTTTGAATGTTTTAAATTGCTCTATGGATGAATTAAAAGCATCTGCTGATAAATTTGGAATCGATACAAATTCAATTCATACAAGAGCCAAATTGATTGATGAATTATTTAGTGTAACAGTCGAACCGGAGTTAATACAGCCTACATTTATAATTGATTATCCACTTGAATTATCTCCGCTGGCTAAAAAGCATCGCAGCAAAGAAGGTGTTGTTGAAAGATTCGAAGGTTATGTTTTTGGACGTGAAATTTGCAATGCATTTTCAGAATTAAATGATCCTATTGATCAAAGGAAAAGATTTGAAGATCAGGTAAAGATGAAAGAAGAAGGCGATGATGAGGCGCATCAGATTGACGAAGATTTTGTAAGAGCATTGGAATATGGAATGCCGCCAACAGCAGGGCTTGGTGTTGGCATCGATAGATTAATTATGCTATTAACTAACCAGCCCTCAATTCGTGATGTAATATTCTTTCCGCAAATGAAACCAGAAGTAAAAAGTTAACGCGTAATTATTTATTGGTTTACCGGCTGAGTTAAATATATTATATTGATATAGACAAGTTTATATTGGAGAAAATTAATAATGTTTAAATCCTTAAAAATCTCTTACTTATTTTTTGCTTTGGTAATTGGTATTGTTCTCGGAATGTCGATTAATAAAATATTTTCGGTTGATAATCTTCGCGAAAGTATAAGAAAATTTAATGATGTCCTTACACTTACTGAAAAATATTATGTTGAAGATGTTGATACTCAAAAATTAGTTGAGTCTGCAATAAATGGGATGCTAAATCAATTAGACCCGCACTCGGTTTATATTTCACCGGATCAATTTAAACAGGTTGAGGAATCATTCCGTGGTGACTTTGATGGCATTGGGATAGAATTCCAAATTGTTAATGATACATTGACAGTTGTATCTGCTATTTCTGGCGGCCCAAGTGAAGCCTTAGGTATTATGCCCGGTGATAGAATAATTAAAATTGATGAAAAGCCTGTAATCGGGATATCAAATGATGATGTTAGAAAAAAGCTGCGAGGCAAAGCAGGTACTGAAGTTAAAGTTACAATAATGAGGTTTGGTCTAAATAAACCAATAGAGTACACAATAACAAGAGATAAAATTCCATTATACTCTGTTGATACTCATTTTATGATAGACAACCAAACCGGTTATGTTAGTGTATCAAGGTTTGCAGAAACTACTTATGATGAACTTCTTGATGCGTTAAATGATCTTGATAAACAAGGGATGAAGCAGCTTGTACTTGATCTAAGAGGTAACCCAGGCGGTTACTTAAATCAAGCTGTAAAAATAAGTGATCTCTTTATTAACGATAAGAAAAAAATTGTTTACACTGAAGGCAGAAGAAAGGAATTCGATGAAGAGTTCTTTGCTTCTAATTCCTCAAAGTTTGAAAATATACCTCTGATAGTCCTAATTAATCGTGGGAGTGCTTCAGCAAGCGAGATAGTTTCAGGTGCTGTACAAGATTGGGATAGAGGTTTGATAGTCGGCGAAACTTCTTTTGGTAAGGGGTTGGTTCAACGACAGTTTGAACTACCGGATAATTCGGCGCTTCGTTTAACAATATCTAAATATTATACTCCTTCGGGCAGATTAATACAGCGTGACTATAAAAATTTGAAGGACAAAAGTGAATATTATTCGGAAATAGATAGTGTACATGAAAATGAAGGCGATAATTTAAATCATACAGCAGAAGAAGATTCTTCACGTCCGGAATATAAAACTTCAAAAGGCAGAATTGTTTATGGCGGCGGTGGTATAACTCCTGATTACATTGTAAAATCAGAATATATGACCGATTACACAAGAAACCTTTTAAGAAAAAATATATTTTATACCTTTATACTTTCTTATCTTGATAAAAATGGAGTAGGTATAAAAAATAAATATAATAACGATCTGAATTTGTTTAAAACAAATTTCATCATTACTGATGAAATGCTAAATGATTTTATCAATTATGCAAAATCAAAGGATGTTGAAGTAAACAAAGATGAATTAGAAAAAGATAATAATTATATCCGTGCAAGATTAAAAGCTCAAATTGCAAGGAATTATTGGAATAACGTAGGTTGGTATTCAGTTTTGCTGCCTGCCGATAGTCAATATAATAAAGCAATTACTTTATTCGGAGAAGCCAGAGATTTAGAAAATTTAAAGTGAAAAAATTATTTATTTCAATATTCGTAATTATTATCTCAACCTCTATAATTGTGCTTACAAAGCAATTACAAAGTAACACTCAGCCTATCTTTCCAAAAAAGATAGATGTTGGTGAAGATATAACCTATGTGGTTAAATATTTAATGTTTGAAATTGGTGAGATTCACTTAAAAGTTACCGATCAGCAAATTTCAGGAAAGGATACCATATTTACGGCAGTAGCATATATTGATTCTTACCAAGGGATACCATTTGTAGATCTTCACCAGATATATGAAACAAAATTTGATACAAAGCAGATCTCATATTACTTCAAAGGAACTATTATTTCATCCGACACTACTTATACAATTTATGAATTTGATCGTCAAAAAAAGATTATCCATATTTTAAAGGGTCGAGAAGGAATACATCCCAAAATATGGACAGATAGCATTGCATCATACAATCACGACTATCAAGATGGCTTGTCACTTTTTTATTTTGCCAGAATGCGCACCGGGCAAAAGAAAACAGTAAATGTTCCGTGTTTCATTAATGAAAAGTATGAAAAAACTTACATTAATTTTTATAATGAAGTTGAAGATATGGATATTGATGCAGTTGATTACGATATAGCAACTGTTAAACTTGATGGAGAAACTGAGTTTAGAGGAATTTTTGGATTGACAGGATACTTTGAAGGTTGGTTTTCTAATGATAATCAGGCGGTCCCGATAGTTGCAAAAATGCAGGTGATTATTGGCAGTATAACACTTGAATTAAAAGAATGGAAGAAAAAAGGATGGACGCCTCCAAAATTCAAAGATTAGATAATGAGGTGAAATTATTTCCTTATGAAGATCTTTTCCCAAAACTTCATCAGTCTGTTTTCTTAGCTTCAGGTGTAAAGATAGTAGGCGATGTTGAAATTGGTGCAAACTCAAGTGTTTGGTATAACGTTGTTATACGAGGTGATGTTCATTATGTTAAGATAGGTGAGATGACAAATATTCAAGATCTTTCAATGCTGCATGTTACTAATGGAAAATATCCATTGAATATAGGAAACAAAGTTACAATTGGACACTCGGTTAAATTGCATGGCTGCACATTACAAGATCTTTGTTTAATAGGTATTGGAGCCATTGTTTTAGATGGGGCTGTAATTGAAGAAAATTCAATGGTCGCTGCTGGTGCGGTTGTAAAACAAAATTTTGTAGTACCTTCCGGGAAACTTGTTGCAGGTGTTCCAGCCAGAGTTATTAGGGATTTAACTGTTGATGAAATTGCTGATTTAGAAAAGTCTGCTTTAAGATATAAAAAGTATACAGAGATAACTGTAAGTTCTTTAAATAATATAGATTAACAAATCAATTTTAAACTTGAAAAACGTTAGAGTTTACGGCGTTTATAAATTTATAAAGAAACGAAAAGTCGGTGTTCTTGTTAAAGATTTATCTACCATACTTGAATTTACTGTAAATTCCTTAGAGATTAATTTTATATCAGACGACAAAATAAAAGAAATAAACTCTGAGCATTTAAATCATAATTATTCCACCGATATAATCACTTTCAATTATTCTGACGAACAAAAAAAAATAGATGGGGAAATATTCATTTCTATTGATGATGCAAATGAAAATGCTCGAAAATACAAGGTTACGTTACTGGAAGAAATTTCAAGACTTATAATACATGGAATCTTACATCTTTTAGGTTATGATGATCAGCACAAAAAAGATAAAATAAAAATGAAACGACAGGAAAATAAATTGCTTAATACATTAAAATTTATTTTATTGTAGTTAGAAATAATCAAATTAATATATGAATCCCACTTGATCCCGTTTATTAAAAATATGTTTGCGGATCATCAAAATCTTTATCATTTGAAGAATTTTATAAATTGTATATCATCGTTATTGAATAAGAACTTAATTTTATGATTATTAAAAATGTAATCGAAAATTATCTTAGCGAGATTAATAGTATTCGTCGGTATTCTAATAACACGGTTAAAGCTTATCAAACTGATCTAAATGAGTTTTTGAAATATTGTGAAGATTATGATAAATCAGAGTTATATAGTATTTCAGAAAAATTTATAAAATCTTATTTAATGGTATTAAATGAAAAAGATCTTGATAAGAAAACAATTTCCAGAAAATTGGCAGCCATCAGGAGTCTTTTTAGGTATGGTTATCAGAAAGATATTATTGAGACTAATCCAACTGCTTTCATTTCAAATCCAAAAACAAGCAGAAAGTTACCGGAGATAGTTGCCACAAATTTGATTCTACAGGTTTATGATAAAGCCGATGAAAATGATGTAAAACCTGAATTGGTAAAAGTAATTTTTGAATTACTTTATGGTTGTGCACTTCGTGTTAGCGAATTGTGTGATCTTAAATATTCTGATCTTGATATTGATAAATCCCAAATTAGAGTATTCGGGAAAGGTAGTAAAACTCGAATTGTGCCGATTGGAGAAAAATCATTAAAAGTTTTGAAAGAATATTTAAATATTAATCCTGTTAATAATTACTCTGATGCACTAATAAGGAATAAAAATAATATTAAATTATATCCGAGATTTGTTCATCGAATTGTGAATAAATACTTAAGTAGTGTTACAGATATAAAAAAGAAAAGTCCTCATATCCTGCGTCACAGTGCAGCTACACATATGCTTGATAATGGTGCTGACTTAAGGGCAGTGAAGGATATATTGGGACACGAAAATTTATCGACAACGCAAATCTATACACACGTAAGTATAGAAAGACTTAAATCAACTTATAAAAAATCACATCCAAAATCTTAATAACGGAGGATAAAATGAATATCCAGATAACAGCAAGAAAGTTCAAAGCACATCCGACATTAAAGGACTTTATTGAAGGCGAAATATCCTCGCTCAACAAATTTAATGATGACATCATTGATGCTGATGTAATTTTAAGTTTCCAGAATAATCTAAATAGTACAAAAAAAGCAGAAATTGTATTAAGTATTCCAGGGCAGACTTTAACCGCAACAGATCAAACCGAGGACTTTAAGACATCTGTAACTGCAGCTACTGAAAAATTAAGGAAACAATTAGTGACTATTAAATCAAAAAAAGTAGCTAAAAAAAGATGATTAAAATTGATCAGAATTCAATTAAGCGTAAAGAAAATATTAACGTGGGATTTCTTTACGAAAATGCAAAAAGCATCTGTAAACTTAAACTACTTACGGAAAATAATGACTTTGAAAAGAAAATCGTTGATCAGAATTTGCACCGGCCAGGTTTAGCCCTGGCTGGTTTTGTTGATCTTTTCTCATACGATCGAGTTCAAGTATTTGGGAATACAGAAATGCGATATCTTGAACAATTATCTGATGAGAAGAAAAAGGAATCTTTAGATCGTATTTTTAAGTTTAATATTCCTTGTATTATCTTAACTGATAATAATCAGCCATTTCCTATTCTTATTGAAAAAGCCAACCTCCATCAAGTCCCAGTATTTATAACCGGTTATTCAACCACTAAATTAGTTTATCTTTTAAGTGATTTTCTTGATGACCAATTTTCACCAAGTCTTACTGTCCACGGTTCTTTAATTGATGTTTATGGTGTAGGGATATTATTTGTAGGTAAATCAGGTATTGGTAAAAGTGAAGTTGCATTAGATTTAATTGAAAGAGGACATCGTTTGGTTGGTGATGATGTAATCATCTTTACAAAAAAAGGTGAGGGGATTTTGATGGGTTCAGGAACCAAACTTGGTAAACATTTTATGGAAATACGTGGTCTTGGTATCATTGATATTCAGAGCATGTTTGGCATTCGTGCCATTAGATATCAAAAAAGATTGGAAATTGTAGTAGAATTAGAGTCTTGGGACGAGAACGCAGAATACACGAGAACAGGACTTGATGAAAGAACTATTTCCATTATGGATGTCGAAATACCACATATTAAACTTCCTATAATTCCAGGTAAAAATATTACTGTTATTTCTGAGGTAATTAGTCTTAATTATTTACTAAAACATTATGGACATAATTCGGCAAAGATTTTCAATGATCGTTTAAATGAAAAATTAAGAAATAAAAGCAATTCTGGGAATAGAGGGGTTGAGTATTTTGAGCACGATTTTGAATAAATTTTTGACCATTTAGATATTGACAAAAGCAACCTTAATCTTTATGTTGCGGCAACAATATGAAAAAGTTTTATTACTTCTCAGAAAAAAGCCTTAACTTCCTTGAAATAAAGCACTTCAGGGCTAAGCTTATAGCATTTTTTACAGGCTCAATCATCGTTTTTAGCTCACTTTTATTTGGTGTTTTCTATCTTGTTTCAAATCTTTCAAATAATCAAGATAAACTTCAATCTCTTAAATCAGAAAACCATTTACTCAAAGAAAAACTAATCACTATAAGTAGTAATTATTCCACATTAGCCAATCAATTGAAAAATCTTACAAGTTTAAGCAATGATTTGCGTCTTGCAGCTAATCTTGAACCAATTAGTGTTGAAGAAAGATCGTTAGGAATCGGTGGTAGTAATTCACTTGAAAACTTATTTTCTGGTAATCAGACGGATATTGAGGATGCATTAAAAATTGTTGATAACGTTACCAGAAAGTTTGAATATGAAAAGTTACAGTTTGATGAGATATCTTCGAAACTAAAATTAAATCATAAGCTTTTTGAGTCGATTCCCGCAATTGTTCCTTGTACGGGACATTACAGCAGCGAAAGTTTTGGTATGCGAATGCATCCAATACTTAAAGTTATGAGGATGCATAATGGTGTAGATATAATTACAAATGTTGGCACTAATGTTAAGACTACAGGAAATGGCACTGTTGTTTTTGTTGGTCAAAAAAGTGGATTAGGCTTGGCTGTTGAGATTGATCATGGTTTTGGTTACAGAACGGTTTATGGACATCTTTCGAGTGCTCAAGTAAAAGAGGGACAAAAAGTTAACAGGGGAGACTTGATTGCAAAAACTGGTAATTCAGGTCTATCTTCAGGTCCACACCTTCATTACGAAGTTATACATAATGGACAAAATTTAAACCCCGCTGAATTTTTCTTTGATGAATATAATTATTTTTAATCTACCCATAGTAAATAAATTTTCCGGAGGGATTTAATTAGATGATTTGGACAGTAGAATTAGCGTCATTTCTTGATGATGCTCCTTGGCCTGCAACAAAAGATGAATTGATAGAATATGCCGAGCGTATCGGTGCACCTTATGAAGTTATAGAAAATTTAAAAGAACTTGAGGATTCAGATGAACCTTATGAATCTATAGAAGATATTTGGCCAGATTATCCTTCTGACGAGGACTTTTTCTATAATGATGAAGATGAATGAGGATTGGCGCCTTGAGCGCCTTTTTTTATGAGCATATTTTTAGATGAAATAGTAGGTAATGAAAAAGCAAAACTGATCTTTAATAACATGCTGAGGCAAGCAAATATTCCGCATGCGTTGTTGTTTACAGGATCCGAAGGCATTGGGAAAGAAAATGCAGCTCTCGCTTTGGCTAAATCAGTTAATTCATTTCAACACAATTCTGCTGAAGAAATCAAGCGGATTGCATCAATACAAAAACTATCCGAGCCGTTTATAAAGTATATTATGCCTTTACCCCGAGGTAAAAGCGAAACCGACCAAAATGATCCGTATGAAAAATTGAGCAGTGATGAAATTGAATTAATAAATGATGAATTTGAAATAAAATCACTTAATCCTTTTTACAGGATCCAAATTCCAAAAGCTAATTTTATAAAAATTAATAGTATTCGTGATATAAAAAAATATTTATCACTTAACTATGACGATGTAAAATACAGAGTGGTTATAATTTCCAGAGCGCATTTAATGAATGAAGAAGCACAGAACGCATTACTTAAAAATTTAGAAGAGCCACCGGATGGAGTGATTTTTATTTTATGTACCGCATACCCGGAAAAATTAAGAGAAACAATTAAATCACGCTGCTGGAATGTCCATTTTCAACCGTTAAATAATGACGATTTATTTTATATACTGACAGAATATTTTAAAGTGGATGTAACTTTAGCCAAAGAAGTTACTCCATTTGCGGGTGGCTCTGTTCAAGAAGCAATGCAATTGTTAGAAAATGATTTTGAAGAACTAAGAGAAAAAACTATCAGAATTCTTAGAAATTCATTCGCTAAAAGATACCAATCTGCTTTTGTAGAATTTGAAGATGCGTTATCAGAAGGGGACCAAACTAAAATTAAACTACTTATTAAAATGTTATTGATCTGGCTAAATGATTTTCAAAAATTTAGATTCAATAACGTAAACAATTTATTTTATGTCAAGCACAAAGAAACATTAGAAAAGTTCAAGACAAAATTTCCCGAATTAGAAATAAAAGATGCAACAGATAACCTTGACAAAATATCTTCCTATCTCAAAAATAACATCAATCTCAATCTTGCAGTGAGTAATATAGTTTTTCAACTATCATCCCTGATAACAAAGTAAATGATATTCAACTCTGAATCTTAAGCGTTTTTTCTTTATTTTTCCAAAAACATAAAATAAAATTCAGGAAAAAGTTTATGAAAAAAGTTGTAATCGTCTCAGCTAAAAGAACTGCCATTGGTTCATTAGGTGGTTCACTATCTTCATTCTCATCCGGTCAATTAGGAAGCTTTGCAATCAAAGCTGTTGTTGAAGATTCTAAAATTGATCCGCAATTAATTGATGAAGTTATTATGGGTAATGTTCTGATGGGCGGACAAGGACAAGCACCAGCAAGACAAGCATCAATTTTCGCCGGCTTGCCAAATAAAACAGAGTGTATGACAATAAATAAGATGTGCGGAAGCGGGTTAAAAGCTGTTATGCTTGCACAGCAGGCTATCGCATTAGGAGATGCTGATATTATTATTGCAGGTGGACAGGAAAGTATGAGTAATGCACCTTATATGCTCCCAAATGCTCGAAATGGATATCGCCTGGGACATGGTGAAATCAAAGACTCAATCGTCCTTGACGGATTATGGGATGTTTATAATAATATTCATATGGGCAGTTGTGCAGAATCATGTGCCAAGGATTTTTCATTCAAACGTGAAGATCTTGATGCCTTTGCAATTGAATCATATAAAAGAGCAATTGAGGCAACAAATTCCGGGAGATTTAAAGGTGAAATAATTCCAGTAAAAATAATTTCAAAATCTGGCGAACAAATAGTAGATAAAGATGAAGAGCCAACCAAAGTCAAATTTGATAAGATACCAACACTTAAACCGGTATTTGATAAAAACGGAGTTGTAACAGCGGCTAATGCTTCAAGTATAAACGATGGTGCTGCTGCGTTATTAGTTATGAGTGAGGAAAGGGCTAAAGAGTTAGGATTAAGACCATTAGTCGAAATAGTTGCTCAAAGCTCTTCAGCTAAAGCTCCAATAGATTTTACAACAGCACCAGCTGACGCAATTAATAAAGTATTAAAAAAAGCAGGTATGTCAACAAAGGATATACAACTTTATGAAATTAACGAAGCATTTGCTGTTGTGTCGCTGGCAGTTAACAAATTACTTGGATTAACAAATAAAAATGTTAACGTAAATGGTGGGGCTGTTGCACTTGGACATCCAATTGGTGCCAGTGGTGCAAGAATATTAGTAACTCTGATTTACGAAATGAAAAAAAGAAATTTGGAGTTTGGTCTTGCTTCTTTATGTATTGGCGGTGGTGAAGCCTCTGCATTGATAGTTAAAAACTACAAATAAACTAAGGAGATTTTAGAATATGGAAATAAATAAAATTGCTGTAGTTGGCGGTGGAACTATGGGTAATGGAATAGCCCATGTCTTTGCAATGAAGGGATTTAAAGTTTACTTAACAGAAATGAGTGAAGAGTTATATAAAAAAGCTCTTAGTACAATCTCGGGTAATCTTGATCGGCAAATAAAAAAACAAGTAATTAGTGAAGATGAAAAAAGTAAAATACTCGGTAATATTACTAAGGTGATCGGTATTGAAAATATTCCATCTGAAGTTCAACTCGTTATCGAAGCAATTTATGAGAATAAAGAGGCTAAGCTTAATATATTTAGACAGTTAGAGAAACAAATCAATCCAGATTGTATATTCGCTTCAAACACATCTTCAATTTCAATAACTGAACTGTCTTCCGTATGCAGACCGGATAAATTTATTGGAATGCACTTTATGAATCCTGTTCCGGTAATGAAGTTAGTTGAAATAATTAGGGGTTATTCTACCTCTGATGGGACCTACGAAATAATTAAAGGACTAACAGAAAAATTAGATAAAGAACCCGTCGAAGTTTTTGATTATCCCGGATTCATTTCGAATAGAATTCTAATGCCGATGATAAATGAGGCAATCTTTGCCTTGATGGAAGGTGTAGCGTCAAAAGAAGCAATTGATTCTGTAATGAAACTTGGAATGGCACATCCTATGGGTCCGTTGACATTGGCAGATTTTATTGGGCTAGACGTTTGTTTAGCAATTATGGATGTTCTTTATATTGGCTACAATGATTCAAAATATAGACCATGCCCGCTTTTGAAAAAAATGGTTGCGGCTAATAAACTTGGTAGAAAAACAGGTGAAGGATTTTATAAGTATTAAATGGTTATAATTAAGCTAATCCATTGAAATCATTAAATAATAAATTTCATTTGAATTTTGGACTGCTAAAAAAATATTTTTCAAAAATATCATTTCCTGATTATACACTCTTTAGTCTATATGCTGTCCTGATAGGAATAGTTGTGGGGTTAGCTACCGTTTTATTTCATTTTTCCATTGATCTGTTAAACGAACTTTTTTTTGGAAAAACTAACCGCGGATTTTACTTCCTTGGTGCTGCAGTTGTTATTATCATCCCAGCTATTGGTATGCTTATTCAGAGTATTATGATTTCTGCAGCCCCTGATATTTCAAAAAGAAAAGGAGTTATTGAAGTTATAAAAGCTGTTGTATCGAGAGGTGGTTTCATTCCTTTTAGAACAACCATTTTTAATTTTATAGCCTCAGTAATAAGTATTGGTTCCGGAGGTACTGTTGGACCGGAAGCTCCTGCAGCTCAGATAGGTGGGGGAGTTGCAAGTAAAATTGCAACGTTCTTACATCTTTCCGACCAGAGACGAAGAACATTTACAGCGGCTGGTACTGGTGCGGCAATCGCTGCAATATTTAATGCGCCGCTTAGCGGGGTATTCTTTGCGTTTGAAGTAGTTCTGTTGAATGATTTTCAAACAACTACATTTTCTGCTTTAATATTAGCATCTGTTGCAGGCAGCGCTATTTCTAGAATCTATATTGGTAACGAAAGCTTGTTTTCTTTTCCAACACCTGATATAGGAGGGTACCAATATTTTTACCTTTTTATTTTATTAGGAGTACTTTGTGGCTTTATTGCTGTAATGTTTTTAAAATATGATGAATTCTTATCTGGTTTATTTAGGAAAAAAATTTTAAAGGTGTTTCCGCAATGGGCGATTATGATTATTGTTGGATTGATGGTCGGAGTAAGCGGATACTTCTTTCGAGATATTTTCGGAATAGGATACAAAGGGATTAATAATGTTCTAAATAATTTATTTACCTGGCAAGTTGTTTTAATATTACTGGCGCTGAAATTCATACTGGTACCACTAATTCTAAACTCGGGTGGATTTGGGGGAATCTTTGCTCCGGCTTTGTTTATGGGAGCAACAACAGGATATTTATTTTCTTTTGCTGTCACAACTTTTACAGGTATTCCTACAAATCCAACAGCATATATTCTTGTTGGAATGGGTGCAACACTCGGAGGAATAAATTCGATCCCAATCACTTCAATACTTTTAGTTTATGAAATGACAAAAGAGTACTCAATTATTCTGCCACTTATGCTTTCGGTAATTATTAGTACAACTTTAGTTCAGATAATATATAAAGGATCTTATTATCTCAAATTACTGGAAAAACAAGGTTTTAGAATTTCCGAAGGGAAAGAAACCAGTATTCTAAGATCTATACCTGTTGAAAGTATAATGCATAATGATCCTATCTTAATCAATCAAAATGCTCCGCTGAATGAAATAGTACCTTTAATAATAGATTCACCACATAGAATCATCTTTACAGTTGACGATTCAGGCAGATTAATGGGAGCAATTTCAAACAGCCAAATCAGACCATTGATCACTGAATATGAATCACTGCAAAAGTCAATTGTTGCCAGAGATATAGCTGATACCAGAGTAATTAAGGTATTTAGAATCAATGATCTTGACTATGTTATTAAGTTGTTTACTAAAACTGATATAGAAGAATTACCAGTAGTTAATGAAAATGATGAAACAAAAATTATAGGTGTAATATCAAAACAGGATGTTTTAGACATTTATAATAAAGAAAGCATTAAACATGATTTAGCTGATGCATTAACTAAAGAAATAAAGTCACTAAAGCAGATTAATATTTCTAGAATAGCAGATGGATATGCAATAGTTGAAAGGATTCCAAGCTCTGAATTTGTTGGCAAAACATTGGCAGAACTTAGACTTCGTAATAAATATGGATTAGAAGTACTTATGATAAAAAAAACTAAAGAATTATTTGATGAGACTGAAATTAAATCGGAAATAGTTATGCCTGGATACGATTATAAAATAAGTAAGAATGATATATTGGTATTATTTGGTCCTGAAGATAAAATTAAAAAGTCTGCGGAATGGTAGACGATTCCGCCCGCTTATTTGTCCGATAATGTATATTATGTAAACTTAGATTTCCCCTAAAACCCTCCTGTCGATATAATTTATTAGACCCGTTTAATTGAATATTGCCTCAACAAAGGCACTTGCGTCAAATTCTTGTAAATCATCTATCCCTTCGCCAACACCAATAAACTTTATAGGAACATTTTGTTTTGCAACTATTTGAAAAACGACACCACCTTTAGCAGTTCCATCTAATTTAGTAATAACCAATCCATTTAAATCTGTAACTTTAGAAAATTCATCGGCTTGAATAAGAGCATTCTGTCCGGTATTTCCATCAACAATTAATAGGGTTTCATGCGGAGCATCCGGAATTATTTTTTTAATAACTCTTCTTATTTTATCCAGTTCATTCATAAGATTAGCTTTATTATGTAATCTACCGGCCGTATCGATTAAAACAATATCATAATTATCATCCACTGCTTTTTTAACGGTATCATAAACAATGGAAGACGGATCGGAGCCCTTTTTGCTTTGAATTATATCAACACCAGCCCGCATAGCCCATATTTCGAGCTGTTCATTTGCAGCAGCACGGAATGTATCTGCAGCACCTACAATTACTTTTGAACCAATCTTTTTGTAATTATTTGCAAGTTTACCAATAGTTGTTGTCTTCCCTACTCCGTTTACACCCACAATTAAAATAACATAAGGTTTAATTGATAAATAATCATTTGAGCTATTAGAAACCTGTAAAGTTTTAATAAGTTCATTTTTCACTATTTGTAAAATGTTTTCTGCCGTACGATCTTTTTCAGATTTCAAGTTTTTTCTTAAATCCTCAATAATTCGTTCAGCTGAATCAAAACCGATATCAGAAGTAATTAGTATTTCTTCAATTTTGTCAATAGTTAAATCATCAATTACTGCCTTACCTGTTACAGTTTCAGTAATTGAATTAAAAATCTTTTCGCGGGTTTTTGCCAGACCTTCTTTTAATTTATTAATATTAAAGTTTTTAAATAGGCTCATTGTTCTTCTTTTCTAAAAATTCTTTTGCTCTGATAAGATAAGCAGCAAATGATATAAAAATTAAAATGATACTTGAGTAATAAAATATCTGGAAAATAAAATGTTCTCGTGATAAACCAATTATAATAAACAAAATAACAATGCCAATGTTTAATACAGTAATCTTTCCAAGTTTGTTGGATGGAAGAACTTTTCCAATTTTTCTTGTAACGTAAATACCACCGCTAAAAATAAGTAAATCACGAAGTATAATTGAATAAAAATAAAAACCTGAGATATCGCCAATCAAATAAAGCTTTATTACAATTAGCGCCATTGCAGTTTTATCTGCTAAAGGATCAATTATTTTTCCAATCTCTGTCACTTGTTTCAATTTTCTTGCGAGATAACCATCAAGAATATCTGTTGCGGCTG
This sequence comes from uncultured Ignavibacteriaceae bacterium, assembly GCA_963809415.1. Lineage (GTDB taxonomy): Bacteria > Bacteroidota > Ignavibacteria > Ignavibacteriales > Ignavibacteriaceae > IGN3. Next base: position 272,165 of record CAWEJJ010000003.1, read on the forward strand.
CAAATAAACATAAACCGAATGTAATATATCTTACGGATTGATATTCGAAATGATCTAATAAATACCATAATGGAATTACAAGCAGTAACCGGAGTAAACTGATTCCATTGGAGATTGTAAATATTTCTTTTTTCGTAAACTTCATTTTATTATTACAAATTTACCTAATTTTTCTTCACCTTCATTATGTTGATCGTCAAATTGTACTACTCTATAAAAATAAATCCCGGTAGATAATTGGTTGCCATTATTATCCTTTAGTAAAAAATCTGCACCTCCGTTACCATCTGTTTCCTCAATTTCATTTACAAAATTCCCGTCTATTGTCCAGATACTAATTTTAGCTTGTTTGAGAAGATTAGCAAATGTAATCTTTGAATCAATACTTATATTTCGAGCAGGGTTCGGGTAAACATAAACGTTCGAAAGATCCTTAGCGAATGATGAAAGTACAAGATAACTTCCGGCACCTTCATTTATTGGAACATTGCCAGTCGAAAAATCTGAAATAAGATTTTCAATTCTTAAGACATACTCCTTCCCTACTGACCCAACCGGTTTTTGATTACTTAAATCAAGATAAATAATTTTTGCATTATCTTGATCTACTGTAACTGCAGAAACTCTATTCTCAGGTTCAAAGATATAGTTTGCAATATTGTATGCTGATGTTTCATCAACTTTTATATTAAATATGATTTTTATTTTATAAGCATTTACAATTTCAAATGAGGTAACATAAAATGACTCTGAAAACTGAGTCGGCGTAATATTAAAATGTAACGTATCAGAATAAATTGGCGAATTATAAAAATCCTTCAGATCCCTTATAATAAGTGAAGAAGTACCAACAGGTAAATCTTTATCAAACGATAAGAGGTAAGAAAATTGATTATTCGCGGAAACTGAATTCGGATAACCAAACTCGCTAATTTCAAATGAATTAATATTATCTATTGTAGTTTTTATCTTTTCTGAAAAAGTTACAATTATACTTTTATGACTTTTGCTTTCCGCAATGATCGGAACTGCTGGAGTATGAGAATAAATTTCAACCGTTTTGCTTAGAGCTGATAAATGTTCTGTCTTATTAAGATCAAATGATTGTACTGCATAATAATAATTTATATTATTCCCGATATTAACATCAAAATAGTATGGTGTATTAGTTGAATCAATCAATACCAGGTCAACGGGACTTAAACTTCTGTAAATATAATATTTACTTCCATCTCCGGACCAGTTTAATTTAATTGTATCACTGCTGATGCTATAACCTTCCAAATTATACGGAGTGTTTGCAAACTTTGAAATTGCAAATTCAGAAAAAGTAATTTTATCAGAATAAGGAAATGCAATTTCCGGAACTCCGTTTTTATTTAAATCACCAACAAATATAGAATTTGAATTGATGTTTTCTTTAAAACTGATAATTTTATCTACTGCTAAACCTTGTTTGAAAATATAAGAATAAGGGAAAACAAAAAGCATTAGTTCATCTTTATTGTCGTTATCAATATCAATTAATCCAATACTATTCTCCGCCCGATTAAAACTGTTGTTAAACTCAGTTGCAGCATCAATAAAAGCATGATCAAATACTATATTTAATTTTGAGTTTGGCAAATTAAAGACTACTGTTCTGTAAAATGGGGCTATGTCAAGTCCTTCATTCGAATGAAGCATTAACGCAATATCATCCTTGCCATCACCATCATAATCTCCTTTTGTGAGGTATGCAGATGAGCCCATAAATCCTGTTTGAATAAAGTATTGCTGTGTGAATTTGTTATTACCGTCAACTCTGTAACTATAAGCATCGCCATCTGAATCAACCATCCAGAACTCGCTAATTCCATCGTCATCAATATCAGCAATAACAGCATTGGGAGAATTTATTATATTTTCACCAAAACCTTTAGGTGAAAAATTTCTTAATGCTGCAACTTTATTCAGATCTAAATTTGATTGCACTTCCCACACATCAACCGTAGTATCAGAAGAGACAGAAAATATTTCGACAATTCCATCTGAATCAATATCATCCGCTAAAATAGGCCAGAACTTACCTCCGGTGTTTGAATACATTTGATTAAAAGAAGATGAGTTCTCAGCGACCTGCTCATAAATATATCCATTTCTAACCCACAAAGTTAAAAGATCAATTAAGCCATCATTATTAAAATCACCAAAATCTTTGACAATATTATCATTTAATGAATCAATTTTTGTAAATGTTTGGTTATTGAAATTGTAAATTTTAGAAGTCTTAGGATTTGAATCTGCCCTTAATATAATATTAGTTGAATCACCTGATGAAATATTTAACGGATTTTCAAAAATACTTCCTGCAGGTAAATGATAAGGCATTAAGTATTCTTTCGCATATTCGGCATTGTATTGTGTTGAAATCTTAAAATAATTTCCTGCATCCATTATTTGTGATTTTAATCCAACAAGATTTTCAGCCTCAAAATAAATTTCATAAGCAGCATTTTGTTGTACAATGTCCCTTGGAATGAATCCATAATGAAGTGATTTTACAAATTGATTGTTAATTGAAAATCCATCCAACGTGATAAACTTGAAATTTGCTTCACCGGTTGTGCGGTAATACATTCTGACTATTGAAGGCTCATTTGTATAAACTGCAGCAAGTGGCGTTGATTTATCGCCATAGAATGAAGGTATTAGTTGGATAAGTTCTGCAACAGGCGGAGTTCTATCAACATAAAAATTAACTCGTTCTTCTAAATTTATTCCGGTTGATTGATTAATAACTAAACGCAATGTATATACTGCATCATCGTAACTCGTAATATCTAAATCAAATATTTCTTCGTCTGAAATCTGGTAAAGTCTGTTTTCAATTAAATAAGTCCAAATTGTTGGATTTAATCCGGTTCCAACAAACAAACTGTAACTAACAAAATATGGAGAAAGTACTGAAGCTCTTATTGGCAAAGAATCAAGTGATGTTGCAAAATCTTGTTTCGGATTATGAAACTTAATAATTGACGGAGCTGTTACAGTAAGTGCTTTATAGATATTTAAACGTCCTGCCCCACTCCATAAATCCCAACCGGTTTGTGCAATATCATCAGTTGTTGATTTTATTATCTGTTTAACTTCTTCATTAGTGAAGTTGTAAATTGATAAAACAAGTGACGCAGCAGCCGAAACAAATGGTGCGGAAGCTGATGTCCCGCTTACTAATGCATAACTATTGTTTTTTGCTGTAGTGATTATTGATGAACCAGGAGCAACAAGATCGATTGTAGAGCCGAAGTTGGAACTACCTGAAACAAAATCCTGGTCCGTAGAATTTCCCACACAAATAACTTCGGAATAACCGGAAGGATAATGCGGCGCATCAGAACCTGAATTACCTGCGCTTGCAATCAATACGACATTTTGTGAATATGCATATTGTACAACATCGCGCAATACATAAGAAAAAGCATCATCCCCAAAACTCATATTAATTACTTTACAATGCATTTTAACAGCATAAAGTATTGCTGCAGCAACGTCATCTTCTTCACCGTATCCACCCGGATCAAATGAACGAAGATTAAGTATTTTTATTTTAGGCGCTGTCCCTGCAATACCGTAAAAATTATTTGATTGCGCCGCCGCTATTCCTGCAATAAAAGTTCCATGTCCCTGATCATCAAAAGGGTTATTATCCCAGCCCAAATAATCTCCGCTGGTTGGATCAAAAGGAAATCCAACACGATCAGTAAAATCCCAGCCGCGATAGTCATCTATAAATCCATTTGCATCATCATCAATTCCATTACTGCGTTTGTCTCTTCCAAAATTATCTAATCCTGTTTCTCCTTTATTAATAAATATTTGATTTGTTAAATCGGGATGATTGTAATCAATTCCAGTATCAATTATGCCCAATAATACGGTATCAGATCCTTCAGTTATATTCCAGGCATCAAATGCTTTTATTTTATTTAACGCCCATTGTTCAGTGACAAGACTATCATTCGGTACAAAATCCAGCTTATACGTATTAGATTTTTGTACATATTCAATCTCCGGATCATTTGATATTATAGAAATAAAATCAGCCTCGTTTACAGTATTATCAAAACTTACCTTTATAATTCTGCCTAAAGATTCATTTCCCTTAAACATCCCTTTTGCAAAATAATCCATTTTGTAATTTGGTAAAGCAGCAGATTTTTTAAAAACTGAACCGCTAATCTTTTGTTCTTTAATTTTTTGATCAACTAAGAGATGAGATACATCACTTTTATATTTAATAAAGTAAGTTGTTTGTGCTGATAAGGGTAATGAAAGGAAAACAAGAAGCGTAATAATCAGTAAAGGACTAAACTTCATACATTTCTTTCTTGAAGTTAACATCAATATCTGTTGGATACTTTCCGGAAAAGCAAGCGGTACAAAAATTATCTTCACCGGCTTCAGAAACTGCTTCAAGCATCTCATCAATAGTTAAATATTCAAGGCTGTCCACTTCAAGATAATTTTTTATAGCTTCTATATTGCCATTCATTTGATGTGCAATTAATTCATCCCTGCTCGGGAAATCCATACCATAAAAACAAGGATGCATTATTGGTGATGATGATATTCTTAAATGAATAGATTTTGGATTTGCTTCCCGTATAAGATGGACAAGCTGTTTTGATGTTGTTCCTCTTACAATTGAGTCATCCACAATCACAACAGTTCTGCCTTCAAGCACACCTTTTACAACATTAAACTTTATTCGCACACCAATCTGCCTGTTACTTTGCCCTGGTTGAATAAAAGTTCTTCCAATATAGTGGCTTCTTATTAAACCAATTTCAGAACGGGCATCTATTCCTTCCTTTTCAAGTTCACGTGCATATCCAAGTGCGGTTGTATTTGAACTGTCAGGCACACTTATAACATAAACCCGATCTCCATCAGGATCAGTTACAGGATGTTTCCGTGCTAAAACCTTGCCGAGTCTTCTTCTCATTTTATCAACATTATGACCAAAAATAAAACTATCGGGACGTGAAAAATAAATGTATTCAAAAACACAATATTTTTTTTGTTCAGGCTTTTCGTTTATTCTAAACGATTTTATTTCACTGGATTTTAAAGTACCAGTATCAATTACAATCAATTCACCAGGTTCAACTTCCCTTAAAAAGGAAGCCGATTGAATATCAAATGCGCAAGTTTCCGATGCAACCAGAAATGCATCATCTAATTTTCCTAATGCTAACGGTCTGAATCCAAGCGGATCACGGGCAGCAATAAGTTTATCATCTGTAAGTATAACAACGCAATAAGCACCTTCAATTTTCCTCAACGCCTGAAGTATTTGATCAATTTGATTTTCAAGTTTGCACCGTGCAATTAAATGTAATATTACTTCTGTGTCACTTGTTGTTTGAAAAATCGCTCCTTCATTTACAAGTTCTTCTCTCAGTTCTTTTGCGTTGGTAAGATTTCCATTATGACCGATGGCTAAATTTCCCAGTCTGTAATTAACCATAAATGGCTGTATATTTTTTCTTGATTTTGCTGAACCGGTAGTTGAATATCGGTTATGTCCTATCGCTGAATTACCTAATAGAACATTATCCAAAATGCTATGATCAGCAAATACTTCAGAAACTAAACCTTCTCCCTTAACAATATTAAAATGTGCTTTGCCTTCACCATTAAAAGAACGGGTTACAATTCCACTTGCTTCCTGTCCGCGGTGCTGCAGTGCGTGCAGTCCGTAATAAGTATTAACTGCTGCTGTATCTGATCCATAAACACCAAATATTCCGCAATAAGAAATAGGTTTATCTTCTTCGTAATTCATTTTATTAAACGACTTTGTATGATTAAAATTTGATGCAAAGTTAAGTAAATGAACATATTTTATGAAATGTAATAATATTATGATTTATACAGGACTTGTCCCCTTTTCAATATTTAATAATGATTAAATAAACTAAAATTTAATTTTACAACACATACATTGGTTCATTCTTGATTTTGGAAATAACTTTAAGTCCTAATACTTTGATAATTATTTATCCGGTGTGCATTAATAATTCATTGAATAAACCGTAAATTTGAAATGTAAATTTCAGAGGAGGATCATCTTATGAAAAAAGATTCTATAAAATCATTTTTAGGCTTAAAAAATATAGCCGTTGTCGGGGTTTCTTCATCAGGCAAAGGTTTTGGAGTTTCTGTTTACAAACATCTAAAAGATAGAAATTATAAAGTTATTCCTATCAACTCAAATGGTGGTGAAATTGATGGTGAAAAGTTGGTAACGTCTTTAAAATCAGTGCAAGGTAAGATCGAGGGAATTATTACAATCGTTCCCCCGACAGAAACTGAAAAAATTGTCCAGGAAGCAAAACAACTTGGCATTAATAAAATCTGGATGCAGCAGGGTTCGGAATCAGGTAATGCAATTAAATTTTGTGACGAAAATAATATTGATTTTGTACATGGTGAATGCATTATGATGTTCAGTGAACCTGTAAATTCACTGCACAGATTTCATCGCGGTATTTGGAAATTGATCGGTAAATATCCGAATTAAAATACCGTGAATTGTGTTTACTGGTAATCAGTTTGTTAAGAAATCAGCGATCTCTTTTTTACATCTATCAAGTTCACAGGAAACGGCTAAATGTCCACAATTATTTTGTAGAATAAGTTTTTTTGCGCCGGTTAAATCAGCCAATTTAAGTGCTTCGGTCGGATTAACCATCATATCTGTTTCACTTACTATTATAAATAATTTTGCTTTAATCGCTTTTGCGGCTTCCGCCATCGATCCATTAAAATTAAGTGATATATCGTGCTTCATCATAGCTTTTAGCTGCAATACATAATCAGCAAGCGTAAATATCTTTGATGGCTCTTTAACAAATGAGGATAAATATTCCGGCAGTTCACTAACCTTTATATTTTCAACAACATAAGCAGGTGTCCGGGCAATCATTGCCGTCATCATATCAGATATCTTTTTAATTTCTTTTTCACTCATACCTTGTTTAAGGCAGGACTCAATCATATTTAACTGCGTGTTCATCCATAACAAATCATAACTTGTCATCTTTGGCGTTGCCACGTATGCAACAATCTTATTTATAAAATCAGGATATGCCACCGCCCACTCTAAAACCTGCATACTGCCCATTGAACCGCCAACAGCAGCATAGAGATGTTTAATCTTTAATATTTCAGTTAGCAGTTTATATTGGGCATTAACCATATCTCTAATTGTAATCTGCGGAAATTCCATTTTATAATTTGATGGTGATGTTGAAATTCCATTTCCCAAGGCATCAATAGCAATTATATAATATTTTGTTGTATCAATAAAGTTGTGCTTATCAATTAAGGAAGCTATCGATTCACTCGTTCCAGCAAACCACGATGGATAAATAATGGCATTTGATTTTCCTTCATTTAACTGTCCGAATGTGCGATAGCCTATTTTACATTGTTCTATTTTCTCACCGGATGTTAGTTTTAAATCACCTATCTCGCCAATCTGTAATTTGGGTTGACTGAATGATAAAGTTGTAAATATTAGAATAATTTGGATAGAAAATAATAATCGTTTCATACATAACTTTCTTAAGAATATTGATGTGAAATTTATAAATTTATAATTAAATAATAAATTAAAAATCAAACTGTAGCAGGATTTATAATGAACCCAAAAATAATTTTATTAATATTATCACTTCTTTTATCAGCATTACCAAATTATTCACAGGTAATTGACCCATCACAAAAATGGGTAAAAGTAATTGATGGTTTGAACTTTCCTGAAGGTCCGGCTTATGATGGTGTTTCCTCAATTTATCTTTCTAATTGTTATGGCGGATGGATTACAAAATACTCAAACGGAGCGGCTGATACTTTTGTTATAAAAAATAATTCAAGGATCAGTATTGATAAAACAAACGGATTGGCTTTTGGTAAAGATGGCTTTCTATATGTGTGTGAATATGGTTATGGTCAGATTTTAAGGATCGATCAAAATAAAAATGTTGAAGTTTATGCGAATGGTTATAACGGCACAAAATTTAATCGCCCTAATGATTTAGTTATTGATGCGAATGGAAACATATATTTTACTGACCCCAAAAGTTACGACAAGAATATTTTGGATGGCAGAATATTTTTTATCGATGCGAAATCAAAACAAATTAAGCTTGTTGCCGATAGTCTTGCATTTCCAAATGGAATAAACATCTCGCCCATTGATGGAAAACTTTACGTAGGCGAATCTGCAAAACAAAAAATAGTAAGATTTAATATTACAGATGGTTGTGGACTTGCTGATAAAGAAGATTTTGTATTTCTTCCTGGCGGTGATCCTGATGGGATTGAATTTGATGTGGATGGCAATCTTTATGCAGCACACTTTGGGGGCAAAGCTGTTTATATTTTTTCACCTGAAGGAAAACAAATACAAAAAATTGAAACTCCCGGAACTAAACCAACCAACCTTGAATTCGGTGATAGCGATTACAAAACACTTTATCTTACAGAAGTTGAAACAAATGCACTATACAAAATTAAGGGAAAGTTATCCGGAAGTAATACACTTACTTTAGATAAATAAATATAAATTATAAAATAATCAACTTGAACTTTTCTCTTATAATTTAACTGAAAATAATTAGGGAGCATTTAGCTCCCTAATTATTACATGAGCAAAATCATTTTCTTTATATAAACATAATCACCAGCCTTCAACTGAGAGAAATAAACTCCGCTTTAAAAATTAGCTGTATACCACAGTTTAACTAATAAGTACCAATTTGTATTTCTTCGCTTATTAATATTTCTACGTCATGATCCAGGTGTTATAATATCATCTGTAAATTGATAATCAATAAGTTATAGTACCTGTATACTTAACTGCTAAATCTCCAGTATCAGTATATTCTGCTGTAAATGTACCACTACCAGTTGCTCCATCAAATCGTTCTGTGCCGCCAATAATTTTCCAGGTCCATGTACTCGGGTCGAAATAATCCATAAACCAGGTCATATGGACTTTTGAACCATTAGCCGCAGTAATCCAATCATCTCCATCAACTGTAAGACCAATCATATTATAGTCAGCATCAAACACATAATGATGTGTTGTAATATCTATCACAGTGCAAAGACCTAAATGAGTTACATTCCCTGTGCCGTTGTAAGAATAAACAGTATCGTTTACTTGAGACGATAAAACATAGACTATATCACCAACGATCGGTCTGGTTGGGTGTGCCTTATCCAATAGTTGATTTGATGTTTTGTCTATCATTGTGTTATCTGTTGGATCAGTGATTTGGTCGCAACTGGAAATGAAAAAAACCAAGAAAAGAACAAAAAAGATTTTCCAGAAATTGATGAGTGTTTTCATTGTAGTTACTCCTTAAATTGTTTTTAATTTTTCTCTAATACTTTAGAGAGTCATTTATATTTTACTGCATCAGTATTGAATTAAGCTTTTCCATATCTTTATTTGAATCGTCATCTTAACAGGTTCATTTCCTTTTCATCAAAATAGCATCCGGCATCTAATCTGTAATAGTAAATGCCTTCAGGCAAAAAAATGGTCTGATCATAATTGTCAGATAATAAAGCTGATTGTTTTTTATATCCATTATTTCTTTGTGCCGAAAATTCAAATTTATAGGTACCTGCCTCCTGAGCACTATTTTTTATTTGTTCTATAACGTTTCGTTCAGAATCAAAGATTGTTATAGCAACATTTGTTTTGTAAGGTATACAGTATTTAATTATAGTTTTTTCTTTAAACGGATTCGGATAATTCTGACTCAGATAAAAATCTGATGGAATCAATTCGTTGGCTACAGAATTCTTAAGCAAGTTCATTGAATTAAGCCTACTTTCCTGTCTTAAAGAATCAATAAAAAAAATAATTACTGTGGATATAATAAGATTTGAGGAAAGGTTAATCTACCAGATTTGTGTCTAATACTTTCAGATTTGTGCCGTTTTTAATATAATGATGACATAGTTGTCAATTACTGTTAACTTTTTGCTGATATTGAGAAGGTGGCACCCCGAATTGCTTTTTGAAGCAATCAGAAAAGTAAGCCGGATTATTAAAGCCCACTTCTAGTGCGACCTCTGATAGATTACCGAATTTTCCTTCAATCAGCTCGGCAGCTCGAAGTAATCTTATTCTCCTTATTAGTTCAACGGGAGATTCACCTATTAATGAAATAATTTTTTTATAAAGAACGTATCGGCTAACTGCTAAATTTTCCGCTAATCTTTCAACGCTAAATGAAGGATCACTAAGATTACTTTTTATTAAATCAAATAACCTTTGTAAAAACTTTTTATCAATCGATGTGATTTCAGCTTTTCCCAGTTCGAACAGTCCCTTTTTTTGAAAATGTTCGTGAATCCTCTTTCTTTGTTCTATTAGATTATTAATTCTGGCTCTTAATTCCGCTGGTTCAAATGGTTTTACTATGTAATCATCTGCACCGGTTTCCAATCCATTAATTTTGTCATTCACTGTGGCTTTTGCTGTAAGCAAAATTACCGGAATATGGCTGGTTCTTTCATCTGATTTTAATTTTTCACATAATTGAAATCCATCAACCTTTGGCATCATTATGTCACTTATTATTAATTCGGGTAAATCCTCAATTGATTTATTCCAGCCATCTTCACCATTTACCGCTTCTGAAACTTTGTAATCCTTTTTCAAATTGTCTTTAATGTAATTCCTTACATCTGAATTATCCTCAACTATCAGAACAAGGGGTTTCCCTTCTTTAGTGCTTAAATCAATATCAGGTTTATCTGATTCGTTTTTTTCAAAATATAAATGCTCTCTATTAATCGAATGCTGATTTTCTTCATCTTTTACCAGTTCAATAATTTCATCAGAGCTTAGATGTTCCTTACCTAAAGGAATTTTAATTTTAACCGTTGTCCCTTTTCCTTCTTCACTTTCAACTTCGATTTTACCTTTATGAAGTTCGATCAGTTCTTTTGTCAAAGACAAACCAAGACCCGTTCCTTCTTGTTCTCTTGTATGACTTCCATCAACCTGATAAAATCGATCGAAAATTTTAGACTGTTTTTCTATTGGAATACCAATGCCTGTATCGATAATAATTATGTTTACATACTTCTCTCCTCTATTGATATAAACCTCAACTTTTCCTCCTTCCGGTGTAAATTTAAACGCATTTGAAAGCACATTAGTAATTATCTTTTCCATTTTATCCATATCCAGATATACAATTATTTCACTCTCAAATGAATTAAATCTGAGAGTAATCTTTTTTCTTTCCGCAAAAGGAGAAAAAGACAGCACTATATCATTTACAAACTGAATAATATTAAGCGGTGCAGTTTTAAGTTTCATGTTATGAGCCTGAATCTTTGAAAGATCAAGCAATTGGTTTACTAATGTCAATAAACGCTTCGCATTTTTATAAACAATACCAAGCTGCTCTTTTATCTTTTCATCTTTCAGTTTTTCAATAGTTTGCTTAACAGGTCCAAGAATTAAAGTTAGGGGTGTTCTGAATTCGTGGGAAATGTTCGTAAAAAATCTATTCTGCACCTGCTGCTCTGCTTGAAGTAAGTCAATGTTTTTTGTCAATTGTGCCTGAGCAGTTTTTAACTCTGCTGTTCTTTCTTCAACTTTTTTCTCTAAATTATTTTTATAATCCGTAACTGTTCTAAGTATTAGTGAATCATGAATTGAAATATTTATAATAGGGAGCAAATAATTAAGAAGTTCTTCATATTCAAAAATTCCTGATTTCATATCAGGATAAATAATCAGCTCACCTATTTTACTTTTATTTATTATAATGGGATTAATGACCGGCTGTATTATTGTTTCAGTAACCCCGCTGGAAACTTCAATATCCAACTTATTATCTTCAGCATCTTTAAATAGTCTGATATGTGCGTAAGCAAAATTTGCTTCGTTAACCAACGCATCTGTAATTGCTTTTAACGTAGTATTGATATCTAAACTTTGCCGGATTGACTTTGTAATTTCGTGTGCAGTTCTAAGCTGGGTAGTTTGTTTCTGTAAGAGTGTTTTAGATTCTTCTAATTTATTGTACTGATTTAATAATTCATCGTGAGATTCAGTTAAGTCCAAAAATGCTTTTCGGATATTGAACATCCACCGAAGCCAGCTTTTTGATTTATCTATATTACCCATACTCTCCCACGAAATATCATAAATACCACCAGTTGCTGTTAAAGAAAAATCTACCTTAAATCCTTTTTTAGCAGATCGACTTCCCAGTTTTTCCAGAACTCCAACACTCACATAAAACAACTCCGGACAATGGCTATAACCGGGGAAAAGATCAATTTGAAGATGCACTTTATTTTTCCCGATGAAGTTTGCTTGAAGGGTAACACAGGAATAGATTGGCCTAACTATTGAGGCGCCAGCTTTTATTAATTGCTTTTTGAAAATATTACTAATGTTGCTTGAAGAATAAAGCATTGAAGAAAAAATAAAACCTTCGATATAAGATTCTTTTTCCACAAAATCTTTTCCCAATTGAATAAATTCTTTTATAGTAAAATATGACCTGATGTTAGAAATTAACTTACATAAAACCCACCATTCAATTCTTTCATGTTTGTTAAAAAGATATGAAAGCTCGTAAGGAATTCCATCAAGGATTCTAGATATTTCCAAATTTTTTTTGATTGCAGCTTTTATAATTACCGGCAGTGGTATGCATGAAACCTCTTTTTTTGAATTAGATGACATATTATACTTCACCAGAAATAGAATTATGATTATTCGCAGAAGAGTTTAATAAATTAATAATTAGAAAATTATTAACAACTAATTCATATTTAATTTGCGAAATTGCTTTTTTAGAATTGAAAAGAATATTAGTATCTGGTTGTGTCTTTGCAGGCAGAAAAAATAGAGGAGAATAAGAAGTAATATAAAACTGAATCTGAACTCTCATTTGAGTCCCATTCTGATTTATCTTTATTCAAACTTCTTAATAAATTCGGAAAGTTGCAAGAAATTTAGAGTAACAATTTTAAAATATTCACTAATAGTATTACCGAATAATGTTTTCCTTAAGTCTAAAATATTTGATTGTGGATAGGTAAAGAATTGTAAGAAATAAAAAAGCCGATATTTATATCGGCTTGAGTAATATTGTATTTCGCAAATTAAATTCTCTCACACATCATTTTTGTCGGAACGGCGGGATTTGAACCCGCGACCCCTTGAACCCCATTCAAGTACGCTACCGGGCTGCGCCACGTTCCGAAGTTTACAATTTGGATACTAAAAATTCTAAAATATTTTTCACTTCTTCAAGGTCTTTATGAAGATTTGATTTTTCCTTTTTAATCATTTGAGGATCAGTATTTTATTCCGTCGATTTTTCAGGCTCAGAAGATTGCAAGTATTTTTTCGGGAGAATAATTTTCCATAATCTTCTTTGCCCCTTCAATTGTGTATTTTCTTTCCCTTAGAAGCGTTTTTATATGAAGTATAAGTTGAATGTCTTTGTTTGTATAAATTCTATTTCCAGCCCTATTCTTTTGAGGCTTTAGCTGTTCAAATTCGGTTTCCCAATATCTTAAAACATACTGTTCAATATTAGTTATTTTACTTACTTCACTTATTGAGTAGTACAGCTTTTTAATAGATAAATCCTTCATAGGCTTCTCAAAAATGTTTAATCGAAAATAACTAATCTCTTATTTAATATCAACTTTATAAGATTATTTAATTTAATGTTTAGATTAACTCTACAAATATAGCTCACATAGGAAATATATTACCATCACTAATTGTTAAGGTTAAAGCAAAAAAGCAATCTTAACCAAGAATTTTCAAGATCAGATAAATTGCTGCCAGATAACCATTTTCCGCAAATCCTGATATATAACCATCTGTTTTCTTAGCAGTTATCAGGTTTTGTCTAAAATCTTCTCGATTAGCTAAATGTGATAAGTGAACTTCAATCTTAGGAATCCTACAAAGTTCTAACGCATCATGGATGGCGACTGATGTGTGCGAATATCCGCCTGGATTAATTATCAAACCATCAAAACTTTTATCGGCTTCCTGAATTCAGGTTACTAATTCCCCTTCCAGATTCGACTGATAAAAAGTAAAGTTGATTTTGGGATATTCTTTTGTGATGAGAGTTTCGATCTTGCTCAGGTCTTTATCCCCATATTTTTTTTTATCTCTTTTAGAAAGCAAATTAAGATTGGGACCATTAAGTACTAATATTTTCATTTACTATCACCCATCTCTTCAATTATTTCTCTTAATTTTGGATTCAAATAAATTTCATCCACACCTAATTCCTTTAAGGCGGCAGATAGAATTATTGCTTTGCGCTGCAAGTTTGCATTTTTGTTTATCACGATAACTTTATTTTCTTTTATCAAACAATATCCACCCTTAAAATCTCCCTTTTCAAATCTAACGGTAGCTCCAAGCTGACTTGCAACCGCCTTAAGATCCTGAATCAGATCATCAAATTCTTTCTCTTTAATTTTCAAGTTTAATCTTTAGTCAATTTTGTAAGTGGTTGGAATATAATAAAATAGTAAAATGATAAATAAGACAATATAATTATCAATGGGAAACTGCTGAGTACTTTAATTCTTTCCCTTAATAAAGTAATCACAAGGTTAGCATCAATAGTTGTACTTTGTAATAAAGAAATGATTTTATAATCAATTGTCATTAAGTAAATTTCAAAAGGCAGTGTAATAATAACAGCTACTAAAATTATAAAAAGCCATCCATTATCTTTTAATTTTATTTTTGATAAAGTAATAAATAAAATAAAAGCTATTATCATAATGATGAATGAAACAAATGGAACAAGAAGTACCGGGAGTAATGAAATTACTATACCATTTATGTTTTCGTTTGTAATATAATTTCTCAACGTAAGATTAGTCCCATCAAACAACTGATAAACTGCAAATAATCTTGTTAAATAAGAACCAATCCATACCGCACTGGCAGTTAAGGAAAGGAATGCTAAGATTTTCGAGTATGTAGATAATTTTTTCATAATTTGCTCAAAAGGGTGAAGCAAAATAAGAAAAAAAGTTGAATGTTACTCCAAGATCTGTTAAAACATTTTTAACCAATTATTGAATTCAATAAACTAGAGAAAGCCAATCAGCTTTAATTACCTTTACTGGTGGTTTCGAATACCGGAGCACGGAACGGGATATTAAGTTTTAACTTAAATAGGGGACTGTCTTCTGAATCATTTAAAAAGATAATTGCTTACTTGTCACTCAAATTTTCTCAAATCTCAATAAAATGAGGCATATTATGTTAGTGCTAATAAAAATATAAGTTATACTTATAACTAACTATATTTTAATAGGATATATATTATATATAAACATAATACTATCTAATTAAGCATTCTCATTTTTGATGATTGTATTATTAACAGATCCATCAAGCGTTAGAAAAGGATAATCAATTGTATAGTGTAATCCTCTGCTTTCCTTTCGCAATTGCGCAGATTCAATAATTAAGTCGGAGCACGTTATAAGATTTCTAAATTCCAAAAATTGAGGGAAAAATTTTGTTCTTTTGTAAAGTGTCTCTGTTTCCTCAATAATATTTCTAATTCTTTTGATGCTCTTTCAAGTCTCAAATTTGAACGTACAATGCCAACATAATCCCACATTGTTTGTTTTACTTCATTAACAGTGTGAGAAATCAGTACTTTTTCATCCGGCAGTTAAAATACCGGAATCATCCCAATCCGGTATTTGAGGTAAAATTGTTGTCTTGGATTGAAATAAATTTTTAATAGATTAGCTACTCGTGAGCATATACTAATGCTTCTAAAAGTGAATTACTGGCGAGTCTGTTTGCACCATGAACCCCAGTCATTGTAACTTCACCGCAAGCAAATAGTCCTTTAAGTGAGTCTTTCCCTTTAAATCAACCACTAACACCACCACAGGCATAATGTGCTGCAGGAACAACCGGAATAAAATCTTTTGTAATATCTATCCCAATCTTCAAACAGGTATTATAAATATTCGGAAAATGATCTTTTATCTCATCTGGATTTTTATGTGTTAGATCTAAATAAACAAAATCATCTCCCCTTTTTTTAAGTTCATTATCAATAGCTCTTGCAACAATATCTCTTGGTGCTAATTCTTTCCTTGGATCATATTTATTCATGAACAAATTCACCATCTTTTGTTCTCAGCAATCCACCAAAACCTCTTACGGCTTCTGAAATTAGAAAAGATTGATTCGACATTCTTTTAGATTTTTAGCGTTATATAAAGAAGTAGGATGAAATTGAATAAACTCCATATTTCCAATCACCGCTCCGGCACGGTAAGCCATTGCAAATCCATCACCAGTAGCAATAAGCGGATTCGTCGTATGAAGATAAACCTGTCCTAATCCACCGGTCGCTAAAACGGTAGCTTTTGAAATTATTTTAATTACATCATTTTTTGAACAATCCAGAACATAAGCACCCCAGCAATTCAAATTTTGTTTTAATAACTTTTTAGAACCCGAGATATTGTGTTCTGTAAAAAAATCAATAGCAACAGAATTTTCAAATATTTGGATATTATCTTTTTCCACAACTGCTTTAATAAATGCTCTTTCAATTTCTTGTCCTGTTAAATCTTTTGCATGAAGAATTCTTGCCATAGAATGACCACCTTCTTTTGCAAGATCAAATGCATCTCCTTTCTTTGTGAACTGAGTCCCAATATCAATTAAATCATTAATTCTTTCAGGACCTTCATGAACCATCGATTCAACAACTTCTCTATCACATAATCCCGCACCTGCAATAAGAGTGTCTTCAATATGTTTTTCAAAAGAATCATTTGGATCTATTACTGATGCTATTCCACCCTGTGCATAGTTTGTATTTGATTCGGCATTATTCTTTTTTGTAACTAAAACTACATCCGCATATTCCGAAATTTTAAGTGCAGCAAATAATCCTGCAATGCCACTTCCTATTATTAATACATCAGTATTTAAAGACATAAATTTCTCACTAAAATTATTAAGTAATATTAGTAAATATTATTGTAATCTTAAATAAGATTAATAAGTGAACTAAAATGTTTATAAGGAAAAGATTATTTGGGAGGAAGCAAAGTATAATGCCATAACAACAATAAGGAATAACACCGTGAGTAAAATTGAAAGAAATAATTTGCCTGATATAAATATGATACTTTTGACCAATAAGAGAAATGACCATAAAAAAGCAATCACTTCAAAACCTAATAGCATATAAGAAACAGTTGACTTAATTTGAAATGGAGTTGGATTGTTTGAAAATATATCACCACCTAATACTGCAAGTTCCACCGGTAAAATAAATATTAAACTAAATATAAGCGGAATGAATACATATACATTTATTGCAAAGATGTCTTTAAATCTTAATTGAATTTTTAATTTTTTATACACATTCTTTAGCAGGAATGAGAACCCGAAATAATTAATGCTGTAAAGAATAATCACTAACAAAAAACTTATGATGAAAGAAGTAGTTACTCCTTCTTTACCCAAGTAATGGCACAGAAAAAACCGTGATATAATTAAATTCTTTAAACGATAGAAATAATAAAATGAAGATAATAAAGTTTTTATTTTCTGCAAAATTAATTGTCGAAAAGCGTTCTGAGAATCTTCAATTAATTATCCAATCATCTTCCAAAGATCAATATTTACAACTCTTTCTCTTAAATAGGATTTACAGTCTTACACAGATAGAAGTATAAAGCGGATTACTAGTTGAACATTTTTTACATGTTATTTGTTCAATTTTTTGCATATACAACTCAATTAAAAATTTATTCTAAGATTATACATTTTTGTTCCTGTCATATAATTTTCATCCACACTAAAATCAAAAAGATGCGCATCAACATAAGCATCAACGAGGTTCAAGAAATAAGTTAGTACAAGATATATCGCAAATTCATCTCGTTGATCTCTATAAAAATCTCTGCCGTCTTTTATAATGATATCACATACCGGTTTGAATAAACAGATTTTTATAATCAATATATTTATTATTGTTATCAATCCAAACATAAACAAACCAGCCCATAACTCCCCAAACAACCGGTGCTTTCCAGTAAGATTCATTATAAATTTGTCCCCAACCCGGAATAATAGCACTTCTTGCAACTGCACCCCAAGGTGATTTTTGCATTACAAAAGTTCTGAGAATTAGATGTGTATCATGCAATTGCAATTGTATCTTGCTGAGCGATTAAACTTGATAGGTTAGATAAAAGATAAAGTAATTATAATCTTAATTGTATTTGTTGTCAATGATTTCAAAAAGTTCAAACAATCTTTCTAATTCATCGTTGGAGAAAAATTCTATTACAATTTCACCCCCACCCTCTTTGCTTTGTTTGCACTTTACTTTTGTTCCAAATATTTTTCTAAGTTTATCTTCAACATCCGTTTAAGTTGGAGTTCAATTGTTTTCTTGATTTTAAAGTGAATGATTTTTTTTGCGGAATTCCATCTGCATGATAATTTCTTAACTAAGATTTCCACTTTTCTAACGGATAGATTTTCTTAAGAATTCTTTCAAGACATAAAGCTGATAAATCCTCTTCGGGCAAATTTATCATAGCACTGCATGTCCCTGCTGATATGCTTTCATCTACCAAACAATTCTGAATTTTCTCAGGTAATTTTAGTAAGTCTTATTGAATTTGCAATTGTAGTTCTATCTTTACCAACTTTATCAGCAATTTGTTCCTGTGTTAGATGACATTCATCCATTAATCTTTTGTATGCTTTGCTAATTTCAATTGGGTTTAATTTTTCACTTTGAATATTTTCTATCAGCGCAAGAGCTAAGCATTATTTCATCTGAATCAACTTTAATTATATAGGCTGGAATTTCTTTATAGCCAATATCTTTGTATGCGCTTAATCTTCTTTCACCGGAAACAAGTTGATATTGATTTCCTGTTGTTCGTCGAACTGTAATCGGCTGAATTAATCCATTTGCAATAATTGATTTTTTTAATTCTTCTAAGGCTACGGTTCAAAATTAATTCTTGGCTGATAAGGATTTGGATGAGATAAAATCAACTGCAATCTTTACAAGTATATCAACTTTTTTCCATCATCAAATTTTACATTTGAATAATCTGGAGATTTTTGTTCTTCGCTTTCGTTAAACCTGTTTGGATTGATAAGTGCATCCAATCCTCTGCCTAAACTTGATTTCATTTTACTCATATCATTAGTTATTCTAAATTATCTGAATTCTTTTCCAATAATTCAGAAGCTAATGCCATGTAATTTTGTGCACCAGATGAAATGGCATCATAAAGAATAATTGGTTTGCCATAACTTGGTGCTTCTGAAATTCTGACATTTCTATTAATTACTGTCTTATAAACTTTTTCACCAAAATATTTTCTTACTTCTTCAGCAACCTGGTGCGATAATCTTAATCTTGTATCAAACATTGTTAACAACACACCTTCGATTGCAAGGTCTTTATTAAAATGTTTTTTTACTAATGTTTATTGTGTATTAAGAAGCTGCCCTAATCCTTCCAAAGCAAAATATTCACATTGAACAGGAATTAAAACTGAATCTGATGCTGTTAGAGCGAATTTAATGTTAGTAATCCTAACGATGGAGGACAATCAATCAAAATATAATCATATTTACTTTCTATACTCAACTTAATGCACGCTTTCAGAAGAGTTTCACGATTCTCAATATCTACCATTTCTATTTCTGCTCCAACTAAATTTATGTTTGAAGGAAGCATATCCAGAAAAGGCATAAATGTATTTATAATTACTTCACTAATATCTTTAGTACCGATAAGACTTCGTAAACAGAAGGATTATGGTTTGTTACACTCAATCCTGATGATGAATTTGATTGGGGGTCAATATCAACAAGTAAAGTGTTTTTTTCGGCAGCAGCAAGCAGCGAAGATAAATTGATTGTAGTGGTGGTCTTTACCCACTCCACCTTTTTGATTTGCTATAGAAATTATTTTTGCCATTAATAGAATTGTAAAAAATTGAATTCAAAGATAATTGAATGACAGCTTTATATAAACAGTTAAATTTATAATTCTATTTCTTCACCAAATCTCATTACTTTGCAATTTATATCCTTTTGCCTCAACCAATTTCTTAAACTCCTGTGGATCAGAATTGATTACAGGAAAGGTATTGTAATGTATTGGTATTGCTATTTTGGGATTTGCCAATTCAACAGCTTTAACTGCATCTTTAATTCCCATTGTATAATTATCACCAATAGGTAAGAAGCATATAATCGACCGGATTCATTTCACCTATTAATTTCATATCATAAAATAATCCTGTATCGCCGGTATGATAAATTGTTTTTCCATCAATAGTTATCAAAACTCCGGAAGGCTCACCTGCATATTGATTATCGGGTGTTAATGAACCATGATGAGCGATAGTAAATTTGACTCTGCCAAAATCAAAATTATGTGCTCCACCGATATGCATATTATGTGCGTTAAGCCCTTTATCCTTTTATCCATTCAGCTAATTCATTAACACAAATAAAAAGTGAATTGCATCTTTTCGCGATTTTTAATCCATCACCAACATGATCTCCATGACCATGAGTTAAGATTATAAAATCGGCATTAACATCTTTTGATTTTACCGGACTAAGCAGGATTATCATCCAAAAATGGATCAATTAAAATTGTGTATCCGCTATTTGTTGTTATTTGAAAAGCAGAATGACCAAAGTATTTTAATTTTCATGACTGTCTCCTCTGTTAAAATTTTGTTTATAAAAATCTTTAAAAGTTTTTCCGTGAATAAATTTATTAATTCAAGTTTGAATAATTCCTCAAGCAGAATCTTTTTTTTCTTTAGCTTTTTCAGAATTCCAAAATCATTTTTAAAATGTTCTTATCATCAAATAGAGAATTTACATTTTCAATTGTAATATCCACATCTCTTACCGAACCTGAAATATCCTGAAGTTTTGAATTTTATTATAAAATTTAAGATAAAATCTTTTTTGTCATAACAAACTATAAATAATTCCATCGAATATCTTACTCGTCTTAATGCAATTCTTACATCGTGCAAATTTTCAACAGTCTGATCTTTGAAGTATCTTTCACTATAGATAATTAGATTCTCAATTTTAAAACTCAAAATTGATTAGCAGATTTTTTAAGCTGCTTTGAATCTTTTAGTTTTTCAATTTCCCATTTCATTTTTTTTCCATAGCATTATCTGAATAAAGTTTTAAAAATCCAATTATTACTGCAACGGTTTCATTTTACTTTTTTCATCTACCATAAATAGTTGGAATATTCAACAAATCCGATTTTAAATCCTTTTCGTGATGCATAAATCAGAATTTCACTTTCTGCTTCATAACCGCTAACTGGTTTTAACATTTTTTAAGGACTTCTTTTTTGTAGGCTCTAAATCCGCATTGACTATCAATTATATTTTGTTCTGTTTTTAGTGATAATAAATAACGAAGTTAATTTATTACTTAAGATTCTCAGTAAATGGCATTATTTAGTATTCACCAAGTCTATTGCCGATTACAATATCATATTCATTTAAATCTTCTTAATAAAATCAGGAATAAAATCTGGATCATGCTGATTATCACCATCTAAAGTAATTATAAATTTAAAATTATCTTTTCAAACATTCATCAAAACCAATTTGCAGCGCTAATCCTTTTCCGTTGTTTGATTTTGGAACGATAAAATATTTACATTTTCAAATTCTGCAATCAGTTTTTCAGATAAGTCAGTCGAGCCATCATTAACCGCAACAACTATATCAACATATTTCAAAGTTTCACGAACAACATTCAGAATAAAATCTTTTTCATTAAAAAAAGGGATAACAGCACAAATTTTACTTTTGCTTTTTAAGCTGTTCAATAAATCCCTTCCATCCTTTTTTCTCAGAGACTTTAAATGCTGTATTCAGTCTTGTTTTTCAATGCATCTTTTGATAAACCTTTTGTTAGTGTCACCATTTTCAGCAATAGAAATACTACCGGTTTCTTCTGAAACAATAACACTAAGAACATCGGCTTGTTCAGAAATTCCCAAGCCGGCCTTATGCCGCATACCAAGACTTTCGCCATTTACAGTAGTCTGTGTGAGAAGCGGTAAAGTACATCTTGCAGCTTCTATTAAATTTTTATTTATGATAACCGCTCCATCATGAAGAGGTGATCTTGGATAAAATATTGATGTAAGCAATGGTGTACTTATTCTTGCGTTTAGTATTTCACCGGTTTCTGCAAAACCTCTTATGCCGGATGATTTTATTAAAACAATTAATGCACCATGTTGGTGCTGTGATAATTCAAATGCAGCATCAACAATTGCGTCTGTCAACTTCGTGTGATTCTGTTTTTGCAAAAACTTTGAAGAATGGATTGCGGGCTAAGTATTACTAATAATCTTCTTATTTCAGGTTGGAATAATATTACGAATGCAATTACCCAAATATCAGTTATTAATCTTAACAGCCAACTTACTGCTCTAAGATTTAATATTTGTGCTAAAAATGAAACTAAAATAATTATTAACAATCCAAGAAATATCTGAGCAGCTATTGTTCCGCTTAAAATTGTGTATAGCTTATAAAAAATAAATGATACAATTGCAATATCAATTACATCTGAAAGTGTTATTGTGAGAAAACCGATTTTAAATAATATCAATCATTAGACTGTAGAATATGTGAAACTAATTTAACCATTTGGTTGCAATATTTTACATTATGTGTACGAATTATTCTTGCAGATTTTAATACTGAGACGGTTTCCATAATCACTGTGGCAATATCTCTTTCATCAATTTTAAGATCAAGTGTTTTTCCTAAAAATGATTTTCTGGATAATCCTATCATAACCGGAAAACCAATTGATTGAAATTCTTTTAATCTTTTAATCAACTCAAAATTATCTTCAACTCTTTTCCCAAATCCAATTCCCGGATCAATAATTATTTTATCAATTCCATTTTGAATAACCTTATTACTTTGCTGAAAATAAAAACTTTTAAACTTCTTTAACAACATCAACATAGTGAGGATTTTGCTGCATTGTTTTTGGATTACCCTTGATGTGCATGATAATAACTGCCTGCATTATAACTTTTTAACAACATTAATCATTTTTTCATCAAAAGTTAATCCGCTAATATCATTAACAATACATGCCCCGCAATCTAATGCTTGTTCGTGCAACTTCACTTTTAGTTGTATCAATTGAAATTAATAATATCTTTTCTTAAGGATTTAATTTTTTTAATAACAGGAATAGTTCTTTGCAATTCATCTTCCAAACAAACTGGTTCTGACCCTGGTCTTGTTGATTCACCACCAATATCTATAATATCAGCACCATCATCAATCATTTTTAATGCATAATCAACTGCTGACTTTTCAGAATAGTATTTCCCTCCATCAGAAAAGCTATCAGGAGTAACATTTAAAATCCCCATAACTTTGGAAGATCGAAGAAATAGATTGTTCCAAAATTTAATAAGTAAGCTTAGGATAATGAATATTCTAATTAAATTTTAATAACTTTTCTCAACAAAAAAAGCGGTTCAAAGCCGCTCAATAAAATACAGTAATCAATATACATTTTAAGATGAAATAATATTTTTTAACTCAGTTGTAGATGCAGAAATATTATCTGAATGAAAGATAGATGAACCTGCAACAAAAACATCACAGCCAGCTTTAAGAACTGATTTAATATTGTTTTGTTATTAATTCCGCCATCAACCTCAATTAGAAATTTTGTTTTACGTGATTTTCTTAATTCAACAGCTTCAGTAATTCTTCGTTCAGAGTTAGATATAAAACTTTGTCCGCCAAAACCCGGATTAACAGTCATAATTAATAAGTATATCAATATACTCAGCAATATCTTTAATGATGATACTGGAGTAGAAGGATTTATAACTACACCGGCTTTTGCCCCTAATTCTTTAATCCTGTTTATAGTTCTGTTTAGATGAATAACTTCTTCAAAATGAACTGAAATAATATCTGCACCAGCATTCCGAAAATCTTCAAGATAGTTATCAGGATTTTCAATCATCAAATGAACATCAAGAGGAAGCTTTAGTACATTTTCTTGCGGCTTCAACCAGAATAGGACCAAATGTAGTATTAGGAACAAAATGACCATCCATTATATCACAGTGAATCCAATCTGCACCGCTCATTTCTACTAATCGAATTTGTTGTGCAAGGTTTGAAAGATCAGCAGATAATATTGATGGTGCTAAAATTTTCATAATTTTCTATTTCTGAGTCTCGTTTCTTTCTTCGACATCTTCCTTCTTTAGTTATAAAAAGATCAACTTTATTTCCTGCATTTAAACTATTTCCTGTTGCGGGATATTGATCTAAAATTGTATTGGGTAATAATGAATTTGAAAATTGGTAGTTGATCTTTCCAACAGTCAACGAACTGTCGGTAAGAATTCTTTGTTGCTTCAGATAATGATTTGCCTATAAAATCAGGAACTTCAATATCTCCAACACCTTTACCGATGCTGACTGAAACACCTACAGATTGTCCTTTTCTTAATTGTGTACCTTCAGCAAATTGCTGATCAAAGATCATATCTTTAGGTTGTGTGGATGTTGCTTCTTCAATACTGCCTAAGTTTCAGTCCAATTCTTTCCAATGCAAATCTTGCATCTAACACTGATTTACCTTTTAATAAAGGAACAGCAACTGTTTGTTCACCTCCACTTAAAAATAAATATATTGTTCTTCCCTCTTTAACTATTTTACCGCTTCAGGTTTTTGTTTAAAATATTGTACCTGCCGGAAGTGAAACTCCAAAAGATGTATCTGCTATTATTGGGTCAAAATCTGCTGATCTTCTAAAGTTTGAAAAGCATCTTCTTCAGTCATTCCAACAACATTCGGAACAGTGGTTTCTGTATCGCTTACATACATTGGAAGTAAAATGTTATCCATTATAAGAATAATGGCAACTAGAATAGCTAATACAATAAGTATTTTTTTTACAAATGGGTTTTCGAAAAGTTTTTTCATCTGATTCAAATATATCAATTGGTAAAATTTTTAACAAACTATCTTACTGGATATTATTTTTATTTCTAATCTTGCTCAGCAAAACTTAAATTGCAACAGGAAAAATTCTATGTATAAAAGCTATTACTTTCTAAATAGATATATTCTTGAGCTAAAACCAAAAATAGTCAATAAGATTATCACTTCGGTTTTTTCTCAAGAAAAAGAAAAACTTATTCTTCAATTGAATAATGGAAGTGAGTTTTACCTTGAGTTATCATCAAATCCTGGAGAGCCATTTATTAACCTTAGAAATAAATTTCATAGAGCACACAAAAATACTTTAGATTTCTTTCCGCAACTTTTTAATGCAATTATAAATGATGTGTTAATAGCTTCAGACGATAGAATTATTTTGATATCGACAAACAAAGGAGAAATTTACTTTACAATACGCGGACAATTTACTAATGTATTCTTTATTTCAGGAAGGTTTATCGAATCTTTTAAAAAAGTGAATGAGGAAAATCTAACTCTATTTAAAGTTGAGTTTACGGATAAAAAATATTTAAATTATTTTAATAAAATTGATTCAAATGAATTAGAAGGAAAAACTTTAGATCAGGTTAGAAAAGAGTTCCCTTTTGTTGGCAGAGAAATATCAAACGAAATAAAATTAAAATCTGAGTTAGAATCTGATATTGCAAAAACACTTGTGGAAGTTTTAGAAGTGATTGAGTTTGGGAAACCAGTTATTTATAATGATGAGTCTGCCGGTATCATTCAAATTGGATTTGATAATATGAAAATATTTGGGGGGATGAAAAAGGAATATTTTGATGATATTATAATTGCTTTTAATAATTTTCTATCACAGAAATATTACTTATCAGAGGAATTATCTAAACAAAAAATTATTAAATCCTTTTTAGAGAAAGAATTAAAGAGAGTAACTAATAAACTAAATAACCTTAAAACTGTTATTGAAAAAGGATCAAATGAAGCAGAGCTAAACAAATTTGCTAATTTATTATTGATTAATATAAATAAAATAAAAAAAGGTGATGAAAAAGTTGAGTTAGCTGATATCTATGATATCTGGCAAAAATGTTGCGATTAAGTTGGACCCCAAAATCACGCCTAATCAAAATATTAAACGCTATTTTGATAAAGCCAGGGACAATAGAACTAATTATGAAAAATCTCTTAAGTTAAAAATTGAAGCTCAAAAGCAGTTTGAAAAATTTAAACTGATTGAAAGAAGCTTAAATAATGAAAACTCAATAAAGGATCTGGATCATATTATGGATGAATTAAAAATTAAAAATGAAAATACCGATAAGCATAAAGAGGATTTGAGTTCAAAATTCAAACATTATCTGATAGAAAAGAAATACCACGTTTATGTAGGAAAAGATAGTGCAAACAATGATCTTCTTACAACTAAGTTTGCAAAACAAAATGATTTTTGGTTTCATGCAAGATCAGTTTCTGGTTCTCACTTAGTACTGCGGGTTGAAAATGTTAAAGAAGGAATTCCCAAAAATATTTTGAAAAAAGCAGCTTCTTTAGCTGCATATCACAGTAAAGCTAAAACATCCGGGTTAGCTCCTGTTGCCTACACGTTGAAGAAATATGTTATAAAGAGAAAAGGTATGCCTGTTGGACAGGTTTCACTTACAAAAGAGAACATATTATTAGTCAAACCTGAAATACCATCTGATTGCGAATATATATATTCAGATCAGAATAATTGAAATTTGTACGAAAATGAACTAAATTTATTTTGCGAACTGTTTGTATATAATTATTTTTATTATAACATTTAATCACAGTTATATTTTACTAAGTACATACTCAGGGGTAAGTTTAATAATAATTAGGCGTAATTCCATTCTATAACAAACTAAAGGGATCATACTATGAAAAAATTTACTAGTTTCTTAATATTATTGGTAGTTGTTTTTGCTGCCGTACCATCTGAGGCGCAATTTAAGGATTGGGGAACAAAATTTGGGATTCGAGGAAATATTCTGTTCCCAGAAAATGATTTTGCGAATCTCGGTTTTGGCGGCAATGATAATTTTTCATTTGACTGGTTTGAATTTTCATATCTTGGTGAAGCATTCTTTGCATTTGAATTATCACCGGCTTTTGAGCTACAGTTAACCGGTGGGTATGGGAAATACAAAGGAAAAGCAATGTTTGAAAAAGGAACCGATTTCGGGATTTATGAAGCGAGCATAATTCCAATTAACTTAAGATTTAGAGTTAGTCCTTGGGATCTTAAAGGATGGAATCCTTATTTCTACATTGGCGGTGGTGTAATAAACTATAGTATCGATACAAAACCGAATATTGCTTCTCCTAAACCTATTGAAAACAGTGATTGGGTCGCAATTGCACCTCTTGGCATAGGTGCAGAATTTGCACTTGCTGAAAGAGTTTTATTAGACTTTTCAATTGGCGGTGCAATTACCTCTTCTTATGATATAGATGGTTACAGAGGTAATGATAGCAAAATCTGGGATTCATACTTTAATGCTGGTCTCGGGTTAACTTTTACTGGTGAAAGTTGTTCAGCTGATAAAGATAATGATGGACTTGGTAAATGTGACGAGGAAAAATTTGGAACTGATCCGAACAATGCCGATACAGATGGTGATGGCTTAAGTGATGGTGATGAAGTTCTTAAATATAAAACTGATCCATTAAAAGCTGATACTGACGGTGACGGCTTAACAGACGGTGAAGAAGTTCTTAAGTATAAAACTGATCCGTTAAAAGCTGATACAGATGGTGATGGCTTAACTGATGGTGACGAAGTTCTTAAATACAAAACTGATCCGTTAAAGGTTGATACTGATGGTGACGGTTTAAGTGATGGTGATGAAGTTCTTAAGTACAAAACCGATCCATTAAAGGCTGATACAGATGGTGACGGCTTAACAGACGGTGAAGAAGTTCTAAAATATAAAACCAATCCGTTAAATAAAGATACCGATGGTGATGGTTTAACCGATTCTGAAGAAGTAATTAAGTACAAGACCAATCCATTAAATAAAGATACTGATGGCGGTTCTGTTGATGATGGTACGGAAGTTAAACGTGGTACAGATCCACTAAATGCTGAAGATGATGTTGTTAAGATTGGTGTTCCAATCATACTTGACGGTATTACCTTTGATGTTAATAAAGCTACAATTAGACCGGAATCTGAGGCTACTTTGATGAAAGCTTTAAAAACTCTTCAAACCTATCCTGATATTTCAGTTGAAATTGCTGGATATACTGATAGTGATGGAAGTGCAAAAAGTAATTTGGTTCTTTCTGAAAAAAGAGCTGAGGCTGTTAAGGCATGGTTAGTAGAAAAAGGCATCGATGCCAATAGAATAACCACAATTGGTTATGGTGAAGAAAAACCAATTGCTGACAACAAAACAAAAGAAGGTAAAGCAATGAACAGAAGAATTGAATTCACAAGAACGAAATAATTCTATCAATATTGAATTCTTAAGGGTGCCTTTATAGACACCCTTTTTATTTTAAATTGATTTTATTAATCAATTACAAGTTTTAAGATTTGTTGGTGCAAGTTTGATAAACTTCAGAATATCAAGGTTTTTATCCGAAGCTGAGGGTTTGACTAATAACATTTACCAATAATCAGAATGAATTTAAATATTGACAATTTAATGATTAAAGGGTTATATTTTTAGTGCTACAAATGTTTTATTAATTTAATCAAAAATTATTACGAGGTGTTATGAAAAAACTGTTTTTTTTGCTAGTTGTTTATTCTTTTGCTTTATCAACTATTATCAACGCTCAAGAAACCGGCGTTTCATCAACCGAAACAATGGATCCGAAAGCAGCAAATTATTATAATGAAGCAATTCAATTTATGAAAGCAGAACAATTTGAAAACGCATTAAAATCAATTGACTCAAGTTTAATGATTACAAAAAGTTATAAAACATATTATTTACAAGGGCAGGCATATTTTAAGCTTGGGAATACTAGTGATGCAGTTAAATCTTTTAACGAGTGTCTGAAACTAAATCCGGATTATGATATGGGATGGTTTGCTGTAGGTAACGCTAATCTTATTTTAAAAGATTATGATCAGGCAATAAATGATTTTAAAAAAGTAGCGGAAGTAACTAAAGACCCGAATACCAAAAGTAAGGCAGAAGAATCGATTAAGTTTGCTATGAACACAAAATCGATTGATTTTTATAACAAAGGAAATGAATTATATAAGCAGAATAAATTTGAAGAAGCTATTGCTAGTTTTGATCAGGCGTTGACTATTTCAAAAGACCCAAAATATTATTACCAAAAGGGTCTGGTCCTTTCAAAATTAGGCAAGAATAAAGATGCTGAAGAATCTTTTAAATCTGCCATAGCTTTAGATGATTCATTTGATATTGGTTATCTTGCTTTAGCTAGCTTACAAACAGTGAATAAAGATTATGAAGGGGCAATAAAAAGTTATGAGAAAGCTCAGACTGTTACAAAAAACGAAAATCTTAAAAACAACATTAACGAGTATATTTCAAAGACATATTTGGCTGCGGGCAACAATTCCTATAATGATAAAAAATATGATCAGTCAATCGATTGGATGTTGAAATCAATTTCAAGTTCACCATCAGATGCAGCTTATTTAGGTTTGGCAAAATCATATATAGAGAAAAAGAAATATAATGAGGCATTAAATGCACTTGATAGTCTGAAGACCGTGCAGAAGAATGTTACGGATGGAGCAATAGCATACTATAGAGGGATGATATATCTTAACAAAGGCGAAGACAATAAAGCTATTGAGTCATTTACTCTCGCAATAAAAGATCCGATTTATAAAAAAGCTGGTCAGGCGCAGATTGACTATTTAAAAGCAAAGCAAAAAGGGACTAAAACCAAGAAATAATCTTTTGCGATAAATAGTTTGGAATTCATATTATTAGTTAAGATTATTTTTCTTCATTTTTCAAAAATGGATTAATCTCGAACAAAAATATTGTGGTGTATAACCGAAAATTATCGGCATAAAATTGGTAAAACATTGTAATTATATTAATTTTGCATCACAATTTTTCAATGCACCCGTAGCTTAATTGGATAGAGCATCTGACTACGGATCAGAAGGTTCGGGGTTCGAATCCCTGCGGGTGTACAAATAAAAGCTCGATTATAAAATATAATCGGGCTTTTTTTATAACTCCCTTACCTATTGTTTCAAGTTTTATTTGAGTATTCAAACGAAGAATAATCTATTTTATTACTGTTAAAAGTATTTTTGTTTTTTCTTTCGCTTCAATTGCATATGGGATTTTAGAAGGAAGTGAAAAATATTCAGTTGCTTTGATAAGATTTGAAGTCCCATTTACTTTTAAATCAATTGTCCCCTCCAAGACATGAATAAGTATATCAAATGGAGAAGTGCTGTCATTAAGAGCCTCATCTTTATCAAATGCATAAAGAGTTACAGTGCCATTTGGCTTTTTCAGAAGTTGTTTACTTACTATCGCATCTGATTGGTAATTAATTATCGAGATTATCGATTTAGGCATTACTGGGATATTCATAATACTCCATTTTGATTATTCATCTTAATTTAAATTTAACATAAAGGCATAAAATGCCAAAATCAATTCCATATTAAGTCAGAGAAATAAATTTCCTAAAGAATAAGATTTAATGGTGAGTACTTATAAGATTAAGTTAATTAATATAAAATATTAAATTGGGCAGTCTTGGTATTATATCAAATTTATATTTTCAGTGCCTGCTCTTTAAATTTCCCATAATATTTTTGTCATTCAACTATTTCAATTTTTTCAGAGAGCTTCTTTTTTGATAGTTTCAAGAAAAGGATTGGGATTACAAGTGTAACAAGTAAAATTGCAGAAAATAAATAAACATCATTGATTCCCTGAATAAAAGATTGGGATGTAAGATTAAGCTCAATTAAAGCTTTTGCCCGAGATACAACTTCTTCAGGAGATCCTCCAACAGAATGTGCTACAAAGTTTGATAATTGATTTAAAGTATTTTGAAAAATGGCTGAGTTTGAATTAATCTGCTGAGAATATAACTGTGTACTAAAATTTGTTCTTGTTGTAAGTATAGAACCAAAAAAGGCAATGCCAAAACTTCCACCAACATATCTCATGGTATTATATAATCCTGATGCCTGTGCCATTTTTTGTTTTGGAATATTTAAAAGAGAAACTGTTGATAATGGGACAAATATAAATCCTAACGCTACAGCACGTATTAATAACGGAATCTGAATTTGCGCACTTTCTGTTTGTAGAGAAAATAATCCATAAGCATAAAGAGACCAGGCTAATAAGACAATTCCGATTATCATAATAATTTTAATATTAATTTTATCCGTTAACCATCCGGAAATTGGTGAAACAAAAGCTTGAATAATCCCGACGGGAAGAAATACTATTCCAGCTTGAAGTGCTGTGTATCCTAATGAATTTTGCAGATATAATGGTAACAGAAAAGCTGCTGCCGAAAAAGACACTAACAAAAACAAAAAATATTAAATTAGTTAATGCAAAAGTTCTATCTTTAAAAAGTGAGAGATCAACTATGGGATACTTTGTATTTATTTCAGTTACAATAAAAACAATGAAGCTGATTGCAGATATAGAAAAGCAGGACAAAATGAATGGCGATTTCCAGCCACCGGTATTCCAGGCAGAATTTCCCTCAGCCAGTGCAAGAAGTAGAAAAAATAAAAATATTGTCATACTGATAAAACCAATGAAGTCAAATCCTTTTATTTTTTGATTTTTGGTTTCTTTCAGAATAATCGATGAGAAGACTAAACCAACAATTCCCACCGGGATATTAACAATAAATATTGTGTTCCAAAAAAAAGTGTCTATTAAATAACCACCAATAAGGGGACCAATCGAAACAGAGGCAGAAGATGCGACTCCCCAAAAACCAATTGCTAGTCCTCTTTGTTCCGGAGGAAACTCACGTGTAATCAGCGCTCTTCCAACCGATATTACAAATCCTCCACCAGCACCTTGAATTACTCTGAAAAAGATAAGTACATTTTCATTCCAGGATAAACTGCAGAAAAAAGATCCGAGAGTAAAGAAAAGTAATCCAATAAAATAACTTTTCTTATAACCAAAATGATCTGCAACCCAACCGGAGAAAGGAAGTGTAATTGCGAATATTAAAAGGTATGCGGTAACAACCCACTCTATCTTGTCAAAACTCGTTCCGAATGCAGCCATCATTTTATAAAGAGCAACATTTACAACCGTTGTATCAAGCACGACCATAAATGTACCAAACATAACACTTGCAAGTACCCACCATTTGTAATAAGTGTGTTCGTTATGATGAGATGGCGCAAAACCAATTGCTTTATTCCGAAGACTCCTAGCCATTCCTTGACCGGGCATTTTCCTAATCTCCTTTTGTATTCTTATTTCGAAAAATCACCAACTGATTTTGCAGAATAACCTGACTATTTAAATTCTTAATTTTACTCGTTTGGAATTTATAGCAAGCCAATTTGAATTATAATAGCAATAATATTAAATCGGGATCACTTATAGTGTGATTTAAAGGTAAAGTTTAGCAAAATTTATATCAGGTTATAAAATATTTTAGCTAAAAATAGGGAGAGTATTTATTGATGGAAAGAATATATTAATAATTGAAACTGCCCCGATAAATGGGGGAAAATATATCAAATAGATAATTATATCTTTTTAAATTCCAGCTCTACTAAAAGATGTTACCTTATTTATCAGGTAACGAAAAGTCTTAGAAAAACTAAAAAGGAATTAAAGATCAATCCAATAATTGTATTGTAACAAACAGATTTAATCTTAAAAATCAGTCACATTATTAAATCTTAAATGATATTTTTAAGTCAGTAATTTTCGCTATCAATCATTGAATATTTTATCACCAGCAGCTCTGCGTAATGTGTAGTAATTGATTATACTTTTATACAAAGCTTGAATATTGAGCAATCGAGCCTGCGTTAAAGCAGTCTCAGCATCTAATACTTCTAAATTAGTCCCTGCCCCAAGTTGATACTGAAGATTTGCGCGCTCTAAAGATTGTTTCGCATAATCAATTTGATCTTTTGTTAAATTAATTTTTGAAACACTTGTTTTAAGATTTTCTATTGCCTGATAAATATTTGTTGAAATAGTTTGTTTAACTTGATCAATATTTTGATCGATAGCATCGATATTGGCTGTAACCTCGTTTACTTTGTTTTCAGTTAGACTTCCATTGAAGATTGGTACGCCGACGGAAAAACTCGCAACCCAATTCCCTCTTAATACATTTATATTTGGTTCAAATCCGTTTTTGAATCCATAACTCAAATCTGCACTTAAAATTGGTTTATCTATTTCACTTACCATTTCCTTCTGAAGATTAGCTGTGTTTCGCGCATCTATAGCAATTTTCATTTCAGGTCGTTCGTTGTATGCAACATTCAAAAGCGAATCGCTATTTAAGCCGAACCTGGGCAAATCAAAATAACCCGTAATACTGATTCCCGCTTGTCTGTCCAGACCAATCAATTCTTTTAGTGCAAGTTCTTGATTTTGTTTTTCGTTCTGCAATTCAATCTTTTCATTTTGGATTGCTATCATACGGGTTTTTGTACTAAGAGCATCATAATCAGTTGCAACGCCATTTTTAATTTTTAATTCAGCAATCTTTAAATGTTCCTGAAGCGCCGAATATTGTGAATCTTTTACTGCAATACTTTTTTCTAAGAATAAAATCCCAAAGAAAACATTAACGGCTTGATTCGATAAATCAGTCTTAATTAATTCTTCGTTATCCTTAACAGATTTTAGAAAAGAAGTAGCATATTCAACTTGTGAATTGCGTTTTCCAAAATCATAAAGTGTCTGATGGAGAAACACAGCAATGTTATAATTATCAGCTGGTGCCAGATCCAAATTTTCTCCGCCAAATGAAAATGCAGGTATCGGGCCAATCCTTGTATATGAAGCCTGAGCATTTATGTTTGGCAGATATGCACTTTTTTGCTGTTCAACTCTAAATTGTGCGGCAAGAAACTGCTGCTGATTCTGCTTAATTAAAGGATAATTTTCCATGGTTAGTTTTATTACATCATCAATTGTGAGTGCATTATTCTCCTGATTTTGTGCGAATGAAACTGAGAAGACAAATATGATGTAAGCGGTGATAATATATTTCAAATTTATATTCATTGTTGATCCATAATATTTTATTTATTCAAGTATTTCAATTTTTTCCGATGACTTCGCTCTTGAGATTTTTAAGAAAAAGACCGGTATAACAAGAATAATCGTTAATGCCGCTGCAACTAAAAAATCGTCATTAATTCCCTGTATAAAAGATTGAGACGAAAGATTAAGCATAATTAAAGCTTTACCTCGCGATGCAACTTCGGCAGGCGAACCTCCAACAGAATTCATCACAAAATTTTTAGTGTGTGCCAAAGTATTTTGAAATACAGGCGAACTTGGCTCTACTCCCTGAGCGTATGATTGCATGTGAAAAATTGTCCGTGTTGTTAATAATGAACCAAGAAGTGCTACACCAAAACTTCCACCGATTTGACGAATTGTATTAAATAATCCTGAAGCCTGAGCCATTTTTTGTTTCGGAATATTCATTAGAGAAACAGCTGATAGAGGAATGAAAATTAAACCGAGAGCAAAAGCCCGTACGTATAATGGAATTTGAATTTGCGCACTTTCTGTTTGCAGGGAAAAAAATCCATATGCATATAGAGACCATGCAAGTAAAACAATTCCTATCATCACCATAAACTTTGGATTGATTTTATCGGTTAATCGCCCGGCAATTGGTGAAACAAAAGCTTGAATAATTCCAAGTGGAAGAAAAACCAACCCTGCCTGAAATGCAGTATAGCCCAAAGAATTTTGCAGGTAAAGCGGCAGCAGAAAAGTGCTTCCGAAAAATCCAATACCGAAAACAAAAAGGATGAGATTAGCAGACGCAAAGTTTCTATCCTGGAATAGAGTCAAATCAACTATTGGATGTTTTACATTTATTTCAGTTACAATGAAAACTATGAAACTGATTGCAGATATAAAAAAGCAAGACAAAATAAACGGTGATGTCCAACCGCCGGTATTCCAGGAGGCGTTTCCATCTGCTAAAGCCAAAAGTAGAGATGTTAAAAATACTGTCATGCTGATAAAACCTATAAAGTCGAAATCTCTGGTTTTTTCAGTTTTGAATTCTCTCTGTATAATCATGATTGCAATAATGCCAACTACACCAACCGGAACATTGACATCAAATATTGCATGCCAGGAAAACGTATCAATTAAATAACCTCCAACAAGGGGACCAAGGGAAACAGATGCGGCAGACGCAATCCCCCAAAATCCGATTGCGGTTCCTCTCTGTTCCGGAGGAAACTCACGTGTAATTATAGCCATACCAACCGGCATCACAAACCCTGCACCAGCACCTTGAATTACTCTGAAAAAAATAAGTACGTTTTCATTCCAGGATAAACTGCACAGTAAAGATCCAATAGTAAAAAGTAATAATCCACCGAGATAAGTTTTTTTATATCCAAAATGATCTGCAACCCAGCCAGATGAGGGAAGCACCACAGCAAATATTAGTAAATAAGCAGTTAGCACCCATTCAATCTTATCAACACTCGTTCCGAATGCAGCAGTCATTTTTGAAAGTCCAACGTTTACAATTGTCGCATCAAGCACTGCCATAAATGTACCTATCATAACGCTTGCAAGTACCCACCATTTGTAAAATGTGTGCTCGTGATGAAGCGATGGCGCAAAACCAATTGCCTTATTCCGAAGACTCTTAGCCATTACTCTTTTCCTTGATCTTCACTTCTACTGACATCCCGGGCAGTAATCCATATTTTAATGCTTTGTTTGTATTGTCTTGTTTTATCGAAATCTTTATTGGTATTCTTTGTGTTACTTTTGTAAAGTTGCCTGATGCATTTGATGGTGGAATAAGAGCAAACTGAGCCGCTGTGTTTGTCCCTACTTCATATATTCTTCCCGAAAACTTTTGTTCCGGGTAAGAATCTACAGTTATCTCTACTTCGTCGTTTAATTGTATATTACTGATATCTGTTTCTTGAAGCTGAACTGTTACCCATATATTTTTCATATCATATATTGTAAAGAGGGGCTGACCCGGCTGAACTACATCTCCCGCTAATATCCATCGCTTCGCAACTACTCCATTTATTGTAGAATATAATTTCGTGTTTTTTAGATTTGATTCCATGACCTTTATTTCCGATTGTGCCATAACTATTCGGCTCCTGGCTATTTTATATTCCGCTTGGGCTGCTTCCAATCCTTTTTGTGCATTATCATAATCTGCTTTTGGAATTACCTTATCCTTGTACTGTGCTTCTGCTCTAACAAAATTTATCTCAGCCTTCTCAACATTTACTTTTGATAGATCGATACTTACTTGGGCATTATTTAAATTCGCTTTCATCTGGTTTAGCTGGGCAACAAAATCTGTCGAATCTAATTCTGCTACTAACTGCCCCGCTTTTACACTGTCGCGCTCATCTACATATAGCTTTACAACTCTGCCCAATATCTTGGAACTAACATTAAGTCTGTTCCCATCTATATAAGCATCGTCCGATGTTATATATCCTAAACTGCTGATAAACCAGTATGCCCCGATTGCTATTACAACTATTATCAGAAATAATCCAATCCACGCACTTTTCTTTTTATACA
Organism: uncultured Ignavibacteriaceae bacterium; assembly: GCA_963809415.1. GTDB lineage: Bacteria > Bacteroidota > Ignavibacteria > Ignavibacteriales > Ignavibacteriaceae > IGN3. Next base: position 309,071 of record CAWEJJ010000003.1, read on the forward strand.
GAGGAACTGTATCTATTCCCTGTTCAAGTTCTTCTTCCTTATTCTTTATATTGTCATTATCGGACATTTTTCTAATCTCCTTTTGTATTTTTATCTAGAAATCCCTTTAATAAATATTTTTATAACCAAATCCATTTCACCCTGTAGTTTGAGAATTGCTTTGTTGGTCAAGTTTGGTTCTTTAATCATTCTAAGTGTTCGGATTCGTAAACCATGAAGCACATGAAGCAGAACTATCCCCGTATTTTCTTCTAATTTTTTATCAAACTCTCCATTTGCTTTCCCTTCAGATATGATTCGGTTTATCAACCCTAATTCTTTCTCTTCAAAATCCACAAAATATTTTTTATAGAATGATTTTGTATCTAGAAATGTATGGAAACTGAGTGTCCCAATATTAAGAAACTGCTGAAAATAGATAAGTCTTTTGTTTACGAATGTAATTAATTTTTGACTGGAAGAAAGTTTAGTATTAATAATTCCATCCATTTCTTTTATAAATTCATTTTGTTCTTGTGTTAAAACTGCATAAAATAAATTTTCTTTAGTCGGGAAATAATAATAGAGTGATGCTTTGCTCATATCAATATCTGAGGCAATTTCATCCATTGTAACTTTTGAAAAGCCGTAATGAGCAAATCGTTTACGGGCTGCCTCAATTATAGAATTTTCTTTTTCCTTTAAGAGTATTTCAGACATCATGATTTTTATTTCGATTTATTTGACTATTTAACTTATTGGGTCGAAAAATAAATAAATTTAATTAAATAATAAAATATCAATGATTAAAATCACATAAATTTAAAGTGTTTTAGAAAATATAATAATAACGCAAATAGCGCCTACGAGATAAATGAACGTTTAAATTACATGGTGAACTTAAAATATTAAATTTCTGAAAATTATTTCCTGATCCTTTAATTAATTATCAAAAGCATATAAGTTTATTATGATATCTATCATTTCTCTTTGAAAATACCTCAGGCTTTAATAGTTTTTCAAAGCTTATTTCTTTAATTATTGTTTAGGTTAAATGATAATTATCCATATTGCCCACAAGACATTCTATGTTAAGGTAGTGTGAAGATTAATTTTTATTAGCAACAGTATATTTATTGCTGCTTAAAAAAGTAAAACGTGAACATTAAGTAGTTCCGTTTTATAAATATATGTTTATCGAATACGAGGTTAATTTTGCCAATTATAAAACCAAAACTTTTTACAACTCTAAAAAGTTATAATAAACAACAATTCATTGCTGATGCAACAGCTGGTGTAATAGTTGGAATTGTTGCACTCCCATTGGCTATTGCGTTTGGTATTGCGAGCGGCGTTACCCCAGAAAAAGGAATTATCACTGCAATCATTGCGGGTTTTATTATTTCTTTTTTTGGCGGCAGCCGTGTTCAAATCGGCGGACCAACCGGTGCTTTTATAATTATTGTTTACGGTATTGTTCAACAGTACGGAACGACCGGATTAGCAATTGCCACAATTATGGCTGGAATTATTTTAGTGATAATGGGATTGGTTAAGTTTGGCTCATTGATAAAATTTATTCCCTACCCTGTTGTTGTTGGATTTACAAGTGGTATTGCCTTACTGATTTTTTCTACGCAGATAAAAGATTTTTTTGGGTTACAATTAGAAAAAGTACCTGCTGAGTTTCACGAAAAATGGATTGCTTACTTTGAATCCATCTCTACCATAAATTTTAATGTGTTTGGCATTGCAATATTGGCATTGTTGATAATGATTTTCTGGCCAAAAATTACACATAGAATTCCCGGTTCGCTCATTGCAATTATCGTTACCACTGTTATTGTAATTGTATTTAAACTTCCTGTAGATACTATTGGCAGCAGGTTTGGGGAAATATCATCAAATCTCCCAGCTCCGAACTTTTATAAAATTGATTTAAGCGTAATTCGTAATCTTATTGGTCCTGCCACCGTAATTGCAATACTTGCAGCTATCGAATCTCTTCTTTCCGCAGTTGTTGCAGATGGTATGATTGGAGGCAAGCACAGAAGCAATATGGAATTAGTTGCACAGGGATTAGCAAACATTATCACACCAATATTTGGTGGAATTCCCGCAACTGGTGCTATTGCAAGAACGGCAACTAATATCAAAAACGGTGGAAGAACGCCTGTAGCCGGAATTATCCACTCAATAACTCTTTTATTGATTATGCTTTTCTTCGGGAGTTATGCTAAACTTATTCCGATGGCTACCTTAGCAGCTATACTTGTTATCGTTGCATATAATATGAGTGAGTGGCACTCATTCAAATCTTTACTAAAAAGTCCAAAGAGTGATATTGCGGTGCTGCTAACTACTTTTTTTCTGACAGTAATATTTGACTTAACTATAGCTATTGAAATCGGGATGGTGCTTTCGGTTCTGTTATTTATGAAGAGGATGTCCGAAGTTTCCAACGTAAGTGTTATTACAAGAGAAATTGAAGATGAAGAAGATCAGCCTGATCCAAATGCTATTGACAAGAAACAAATTCCTGAAGGAGTTGAAGTATTTGAAATCAACGGGCCATTTTTCTTTGGTGCGGCAAAGAAATTTAAAGATGAAATGGCAATTGTAGAAAAACCACCAAAGGTCAGGATTATCCGAATGAGAAATGTTCCTGCAATTGATGCAACCGGGCTTCAAACATTGAAAGAATTCCATCACGATGCTTTAAAACAAAAAACACATATGATTCTTTCTGGTGTACACACACAACCCTTATATGCAATGACTCAAGCCGGAATATTCGATTTATTCGGTGAAGAAAATATATATGGAAACATTGATGATGCCCTTGATAGAGCACGAGAAATTCTTGGCTTAACTAAATTAGGAAGACCAAAAGATTTTATTCCTTCAGTTAAAAGGGAAATGAAGAATTAATTTTGTAATAATATGGATTTAAACACAAAAGATATTTCGCACCTGCTAATGCTTACTGAAAAGGAAGTTCAGCAATTGATTAAGAAAAAAGAAATCCCTTTCCAGCATCTTCACGATAAAGTCGTTTTTAACAAACATCAAATTATTGAATGGGCACTTGGCCGTAATCTTCCGATTAATGTTTCCGGTCATCATAAATTAAGTGAATATCACATTGATACTTTAAGCACGTTGCTTGATAAAGATTCCTTTCGCTACAACTGCAAGTTGACAGAAGATTCTTACATTGAACAAATGGTTTCACAAATAAGTTTTGAAAAGAATGTTGATAGAGAAATTATCATTCAACTTTTAAAAAGCAGAGAGACGATGATGAGCACTGCAATTGGGAACGGAATTAGTCTTCCTCATCCTCGCGTTCCGTTGATGGTTGGCAGGAACAAACCGTTAATAAATTTTTTCTTTCCAAATAAACCACTCGATTTAAATTCAATAGATGGTAAACCAGTACATACATTAATTCTGTTAATCTCGCAAACAATAAAACAACATTTAAGCTTAATCGCCCATCTTAGCTTTTTACTGTCAAAAGAAACATTTAGATTTGCATTAGAAAACAGGCTTGAATGCAAAGAAATATTAGACATTATTCAAAAGATTGAGGAAACAAGAAATAACTCTTAATGAATGGTTTACTTAATTCCGGTAATATTTTATTCTTGTCGGCTTTTGCAATTCAGTTAATCTCAATTGCATTTTTGTTAATTAAAGATCAGCGTAAAGCGCTATTTACCAGTAACACAGTTTTGTTAATTGGTTTAGCACTTGGATTATTTTCAACATTATCATCTGCACTTTTTTCTTCTGCCGAGATATCTTCAAAAGCAATTTATTTTAATTTCATTCGGTTGGATGGATTAGGGACATACTTTCTATTTATAATTCAGTTGGTAGCAATTCCCACAACCATTTATAACTTTTCTTATCTTCATCATTACATAGAAGAAAAAAGATCGATAAAAAGTTTTGTAATATTTTATATTGTACTTTTAATTTCGACTCAGTTTGTTGTAATCGCTAATCAGGCAATTCTATTTTTAGTAAGCTGGGAAGTCATGAGTATGTCTGCATATCTCGCAATGATTCTGGAAAAAGAAAAAGAAGAAGTTCAGAAAGGAAGTTTTTATTATTTCGCCACTTCACACGTTTTGATTTTTATATTATACATAATGTTCTTCTTACTGCATCAACAAATCGGAAGCTGGTATTTTAGTGATTATCATCTTTCTTTTTCATCAGGAATAATTGTTCCAATCATTTTCATTTTATCATTCGTTGGATTTGGAATTAAAGCCGGATTTATGCCATTTCATTTTTGGCTGCCTCAAGCTCATCCAATTGCCCCAACTGTGTTGAGCGCATTTCTTTCAGGTGTAATGATAAAAATGGGTATTTACGGAATCCTGAGGACTTTTCTTTTTATTAAACCCGTTCCGGAGTGGGCTGGATGGTTCATTCTCATCATTAGTATTTTCAGTGCGATATTCGGTGTTTGGTATGCACTTGCACAGCACGATATAAAAAGATTGCTTGCTTATCACTCAATAGAAAATATTGGAATTATTGGAATTGGAATAGGAATAGGTTTCATCGGTTCAGCAAATAACCTGCCCGCTGTTGAGGTTTTAGGATTTGGTGGAGCACTGCTTCATACTTTGAATCATGCAATATTTAAAAGTCTGTTGTTTATAGGAAGCGGGGTTGTTTATCAGAATCTTGGAACACGCAACATTGAATTGATGGGTGGACTTGTTCACCGCGCAAAATATATTGCAGTATTTTTTCTGATTGGTTCAGTTGCAATTAGCGGTGTCCCTCCTTTTAACGGATTCATCTCCGAATTTATTATTTACACCGGATTTTTTAAAACAGCAAATGAACTCAAAAATTATTACCCAATTCTCATGCTAATGTTTGTAGTTGGATTAGCGTTTGTTGGTGGACTTGCAGTTGCTTGTTTTACAAAAGTAAATTCAATAATGTTTTTAGGGAGTGAACGAAAAGAAGTTAAACATTTTCATACTTCCGCATACGATTACATATCACTTGGCATCTTTTCTTTACTTTGTATTGTTATCGGATTTTATCCACAACCATTTATTGGAATAGTTAATAAAGTTATTGTTAGCAGTTTTACTACAGGAAATCCATCTTCGGCATTGCTTAATATTGATTGGCTTTATTTTACAATTATATTTTCATTTCTCGCACTTGGGATTTTCTTTTTGTATCTGTTTAAAGTTAAACTCGAAAAGAAATATGGAAGAAGAAATTCGGCAGCCTGGGGATGCGGTTATGAAAATCTTAATCCAAGAATGCAGTACACGGCTTCATCTTTTGCGGATGAACTTAATGAAATTCCCAAATCTGTATTAGTCTATCATAAGAAAGTCGAAGTTTCTGAAAATGCTTTTCCAATACAATCTAAATTTGAAAGTCATTCAACAGATTTTATAGATAACAAAGTTATTTTACCTTCATTTCGCTTTTTAAGATTTTTGATTACAAAAATTCAGTTCTTAAGCCAAACTGATATTCGCTATTACATTGGCTTTATTTTGATCATCATTACAATTTATAGTTTTATGGCTTTTTTATGGTGATGGATATTTTACAAGGAATTATTTCCATTTTAATAATTCTTGGATTTGCCCCTTTGTTTATAGGGTTAGTAAACAAACAAAAAGCAAAGCTAACCGGACGCATCGGTGCACCTATTCTTCAACCTTACTACGAATTACAAAGACTTTTCAAAAAAGAAACTATTAATGCAAGCACATCATCTTTTATAAGTCGTGTTTCACCATTATTAAATTTTGTTTCATTGATTACAGTGGCGGCAATGCTTCCTGTTGGCTTTTGGAAACCGTTAATAAGTTTTAACGGCGACATAATTTTATTCGCCTACATTTTAGGATTATCCAGATTTTTTCAAATTCTCGCTGCGATGGATATCGGAAGTTCATTCGAAGGAATGGGTGCTGCACGCGAAGCTACATTCGCACTATTTGCTGAACCAATTTTCTTTTTTACTATCGGAAGCATTTCATTTATTAGTGGATATACTTCCCTATTCGATATCTATCATTCTATCCAGCTTGATAATATTTCTTACGAAGTATTTATTGTGATATGTTCAATCTCCGTCTTTATGCTTGCTGTTACCGAATGTTCAAGAATGCCGGTTGATGATCCAAACACACATCTTGAACTGACGATGATACATGAAGTAATGATTCTTGATAATTCTGGACTTGATCTATTCCTTTATCAGTACTCCAGCTATATTAAGTTGTTTATATACACTATACTCGAAATTTCATTCTTTTATCCATTCAGCCAGCAAAGTTATTTGGTTGGTATATTAATATTTGTAATTGGAAGCATTGTGTTGAGTTTTTCGCTCGCTGTTGCAGAAACAATCACTACAAGATATAAAATGAAGAATATCCCGCAGTATTTATTATTCGCTACTGCAATTGGAATCTTAAATTTATTGATTTATACTTTTACAAAATGATATAATGGAAAATGTTTTAAGCATACTTTTTAGTCTTTCACTTTTTTATGTTTCTGTAACTTCAAGAGTTAAGGGATATGTAGCCGTTTTACGATTTCAGGGGCTGATACTATCAATCCTGGTTTTACTTCCATTCGTAAAAAACTTTTCAATCTTCGGGATAATTTTGCCGATTACTCTTTTACTTGTTAAGGTAATTTTAATTCCACGCTACATCAATAAAATAATTGTCGATCTGGATATTAAAAGAGTTATAGAACCTACAATTCAGCAAATAGTTTTTTTGCTTTTAGTAATTGCTACAATGATTGTAATATTTCATTCATCAAGTGTCATTGCTAAAAGCACAGAATTAAATGTAATCCCTTTTGCAAGCGGGTTTTCTGCAATAGCTATCGGGATTTATATAATCATATTCAGAAAAAAACTTATTGTTCATGTTTGCGGATTTCTTGTTTTAGAAAATGGGATATTCCTTTTCGGCACTGCTGTTGCATCAGAACTTCCGATGATGATTGAACTCGGAGTTTTACTTGATGTTTTTGTTGTTGTCTTTTTAATGGGAATTGCATTGAACAAAATACGAAGTACATTCGAAGGTTTTGAAGTTACTGATCTCGGGAGGTTAAAAGACTGATGCTTGGATTTTCAGTTTTAATATTACTTCCGTTGCTTACAGCCTTGTTTTGTTATTTTGTAAAGGATCTTCGTGTACAGTACAATGTTTCTTTGATCGTCAGTCTCTTACATTTAGTTCTAACTCTTATAGTTTTTCTTGGATTATATCATATCCAGCTTCCAACCTTTTTTAGTTTTGATTCATTAAGCAAATTATTTTTGCTAATTCTTTCAAATGTTTATTTCTGGGTGGTTCTTGTTTCCTATACATATCTAAAGCGACCAGTGACTTCTAAAGCGCAGGAAGGTAAGAAATTTTATTTCCTGCTTCTAAATTTTTATCTTGCTTCAAACTCAGCCGCAATGCTAAGCGATCACTTTGGGATGTATTGGGTCACTGCTGAAACCACCACGTTAGCGGTTGCACCTTTAATTTATTACTATCGAAACGAAGAAGCACTTGAAGCAATGTGGAAGTATTTGTTTTTGGTTTCCATTGGAATTGCATTCGCATTTATTGGAATATTATTTTTAACTCTTTCAGCAAGCGGCACATTGCTGGAAGGAAAACAATTGTTTTTCTGGGAGTTTATTCGAAACGCAAAAGAGTTAAATCCAATCTGGCTTAAAGCAAGTTTTATTTTTATCTTTGTTGGATTAAGTACAAAAATAGGAATTGCACCTATGCACTCCGGTGATGTGGATGCAACAAGCAACGCACCAAGCCCCATTGCAGCTCTCATGTCAGGGTCACTTCGTCTTACTGCATTAATTGGAGTAATGAGAATATTTCAAATAATCATCCCAACCACATCATTTGAATTTGCAAGAACGATATTAATCATAGGCGGGTTACTTTCACTTTTTACAGCATTTGTATTTATGTTCAAAGTAAATAATTATAAGCGAATGCTTGCTTATTCGAGTGTAGAACATTTAGGATTAATTACTCTTGGTATTGCAACCGGCGGTATTGCATTTATCGGAGCGATGTACCACTCGGTTTATAATTCGATTACAAAAGTTGTCTTATTTTTAAGCGCAGGAAACATACACAGTAAATTTGCATCCCGTGAAGTAGATAAAGTAAGAAATGTAATGAACATTTTACCAATAACAGGCTGGCTTTTCTTACTTGCTTATTTAGCAATTTCCGGCATCCCGCCGTTTGGAATATTTTTTAGCGAGATAAAAATATTTGAAGGAATTCTTTTTTCCGATAAACCCTTTGTGCTCGCATTTGTAATGATATTTATGCTATTCATTTTTATAAATATGGGTAAAATAATTTTTACAATGCTTTATAAAAAAAAATCTGTAGATTCGGATGAAGTTGCAGCAGAAAAATTTGATCTTATTAATTTAGCGGCAATACTTCTTTTAATAATTTTAGTGACGATTGCAGTTACATCACCAAATATTTTATATCAAAATATTGTTAATGTAGCTAAAGATTTTGGAATAAAGTTATGACAGCACTCGAAGTGCAAAATAATCAATGTTTTGATGTTTCATCAATTACATTTTTAAATAGAATTGATATTCATGCAAAGGTGATGGAAGCATTGTCTTCTGGATACAGAATGATTGCACTTACTCCAATTGAAAATCAATCACCTGAGAAAATAATTGCAGTATTTGCTGATAATATTTCTTCATCAATTCATATTATCGGCGGTGAGTTTGATAAATCAAAATTAGAGTTTGAAAGTTTTGCAAATGAGTTTCCCCAAACTAATTATTTTGAATGTGAGCTCTCAGAAAATTATGGATATGTACCACTTAATCATCCATGGTTACGACCTGTAAGAAAACAAGATACTATACTTGGCAACAAGCCCTATCATTTTTATAAACTGGAGGGAGAAGAAGTCCACGAAGTTGCAGTTGGTCCGATTCACGCCGGAGTAATTGAACCCGGACATTTCAGATTCCAATGCCACGGCGAATTGGTTTACAATCTTGAAATTAATTTAGGATACCAGCATCGCGGAGTAGAAAAACTTTTACTCGAAGCTAACCCAAATCAAAGAATTATTTTGGCAGAATCAATTGCTGGAGATACAACAATTGGACATACATCCGCTCATTGCAGTGCAATCGAAAGCTTGTCTCAGACACAACTAAGTTTGCGTACAGAAGTAATAAGAACAATCGCTTCTGAGATTGAAAGGATAGCAATGCACTTATCCGGCCTTGGTGGAGTTGCCAATGATGTTGGTTTTGCTTTGCCTTCATCATCCTATGGAAGACTACGCACACTTGCAATAAACAGTCTCGCCCTTTTATGCGGCTCCCGTTTTGGACGTGGATTATTTGTATATGGCGGTGTTAGATTTGATTTTAATACTGAGATTTTAGGTTTAATCAGAAATAATCTTGAGACAATTCGCAGCGATGTTACTGAAATAAATAATTATCTATTTTCTTCAATAGGTGTGCTTACAAGATTTGAAGATACTGGAACTGTTACCAAGGAACTTGCACAAAGTGTTGGCTTGGTTGGATTGGCAGCACGCTCAAGCGGACTTGAAGATGATGCGCGTATTAGTTTTCCATATAGTGCATATCGTTACAATCCTGTTTCAATGATTACTCTTTCAAGTGGTGACGTTTTTGCCCGTGCAAGATTACGCGCTTTAGAAATTGATGAGTCACTTAGATTTATTTTTGATCAGTTAGATAATCTTCCATCAGGTGAAATTAAATCTCAGTTGGGAGAAATAAAAAACAATTCTGGTGTAGTTTCAATTGTTGAAGGCTGGCGCGGTGAAATTGTTCACATTGCTATCACTGATGCAAACGGAAAGATAATTCAGTATAAGATTAAAGATCCATCATTTAATAACTGGTATGGATTCAGTCTGGCTTTACGTAAAACAGCTATTTCAGATTTTCCGCTGTGCAACAAAAGTTTTGATTTATCTTATGCTGGTCACGATTTGTAAAAAGAAATTAAATTTATAAATAATGAATGACGCAATTAAAATAAGAATACTTCAAGGCGATCCAATTGTTCATGATATTAGGAATGTTAAATTCCCGGAACGTTATCGTGGATTACCTTTAATTCAAGATAAAGTTTGTGCAAATGGCTGCAGTAAATGTGCAGATATTTGTCCAACCAACGCAATAAAACTCAATCCTTTACAAATTGATTTAGGTTTGTGTGTGTTCTGTCCATTATGCGAAGAAGTTTGCCCTGAAAAGATTATTCATTTCACAAATGATTATCACACAGCAGTTGATACCCGGGAAAGTTTAATAATTTCTAAAGAAATTAAATCCATTTCACCCGAGGCTGCATCTGAGAAAATCAGAAAATATTTTGGTAAATCATTAAAGCTAAGACAAATTTCCGCTGGCGGATGCAACGGTTGTGAACTTGAATTGAATGCATTAAATAATGTTAATTTTGATATGGGGCGATACGGAATTGAATTCCTTGCCTCACCTCGTCACGCTGATGGCATTGTGATAACAGGACCAATGACAAATAATATGGCTAAAGCAACCGAGATTTGTTATGAGGCGGTTCCGAATCCAAAAATAATTATTCTTTTCGGTGCTTGTGCTATCAGTGGAGGAATATTTAAAGAATCTCATGTGATCCAAAGAGATTTTCTAGAAAAAAATAAAATCGATCTTTTCATCCCGGGTTGTCCGCCGCATCCGCTTACTTTTATAAATGGCTTGCTGGATTGGTTGGATCGATAATTAAACTATCTGTTATTATCAGCAACTTTTAAAGCCGGATTTTTCAAGCAATGATTTTGCGATTTTAGCATTTTCTGCGGTTTCAAAATATAATTTAAAATTGCCGCCGCTTCCCTCTCGTATTTTTAACAATTCCAGATCCTTTATGTTTATTTTGTTTTCAAAAAGAATTGTGGAAAGTTTAGAAATTATTCCGGGTTTATCTTCAAGAAAGATCGTGATATCAAATAATGGAGAAAGAAAACCTTTATTATTAAATGGAATTTCTTCGCGTGAATTTCTAGCCTTATTAAATTCGGCTGAAATATCAATCGACAAATTATTTTGTATCATTGTAATCATTCTATCAACATTATCCTTAAAGGCTGATAATGAATTTATTATTTCAACTTTATTAGCTGCAATAATTGATTCCCAAATTGCATAATCACTGGAAGAAATTCTTGTCATATCTCGAAATCCACCAGCGCCAAAATCTAAAAAATTTATCCCATCTTTATTAACTGCCGCTTGATTGACTAAGATAACAGATAATAATTGAGGTAAATGTGAAACTTCAGCAAGAATTTTATCATGCAAATAAGGATTAAGAAATGTAACTCTTGCACCAATTTGGGTTACAATGTCTATATAATCGTTTAACAAAGAATACTTCCTGCTTAAATCTGAAATTATAAAAACTGAATTTTCAAAAAGTAAACTATCAGAATTTTGATAACTACCCTTTTCTTTGCCAGCCATCGGATGTGCGCCTATGTAACATCCTTTGCTTGATATTTTTTGCCACGCATCAGCAAAAATTCCTTTTACACTACAAAAGTCGGATATAATTTGATTTTCCCCAAGTAAAGGAGCTAACTCGTTAAAAACTTTTAAACTTTCGTTAATAGGTAATGCAATAAATATTAAATCATAATCAAGAGCACTTTTGTATGATGGAAGTACAACGTCAATTGATTTATCTGCAATTGCTTTTTCTAAAATATTTGTAAAATCAAACGCTGCAATTTTAATATCCGGAATTGAATGCTTTAATGACTTTGCAAGTGAACCTCCAATTAATCCTAATCCAAGTATCGCAATTCTATTTATCTTCATCATCTTACAACTTAATTCATTTTATTTAATTCAATTACTAGATTATGAAACTGATCGAACCGAAGTGATTGTGGTCCATCACTTAAGGCTTTGTCCGGATCAGGATGAATTTCAACCATTATTCCATCAGCACCAACAGCTTTTGCGGCTTTGGCAAGTGGAATTACTTTATCACGATGTCCAACCGCATGTGATGGATCTACAATTATAGGAAGATGTGTTAGTTCTTTTAGAACAGGTACTGCACTTAAATCAAGTGTTTCGAGTTGCAGTTTCAAAGGTTCGGATTCCACGTTCGCACAATATAACCTGTCTGTTTCCTCGTGCAAGAATATATTCAGCCGCATTCAACAATTCTTCAATAGAAGCCATCAATCCACGCTTAAGCATAACAGGACGAAATGATTTTCCAACTTCAGAAAGCAAAGAAAAGTTTTGCATATTTCTTGCACCGATTTGAAGTATATCAGATTTTTCAGCTACCTTTTCTATTTGTTCAATTGAAAGAACTTCTGTAATGATTGGAAGATCATATTCATCACCTGCAGTCTTAAGTAGTCTAATGCTTCATATCCTAATCCTTGAAATGCATACGGTGATGTTCGGGGTTTAAAACATCCACCTCGTAAAATATTTGCAAAATTATCTTTCACTTCTCTTGCACATTCCATAATCTGCTCATAAGATTCTACGGAACAAGGTCCAGCAATAATTATAAAATTGCCTCCTCCGATTTTTACATCGCTTACAGAAATTATTGTATCATCTCTTTTGTATTCTCTGCTGGCAAGCTTGTAAGAAACTTTTTGCAGATTTTTTTTCAATTACAACTTCAGATTCGCCAGGTTGTTCAACTTTTTCTTCCTTAACTTAGAATATTTTCAACTTTTGTTTTTTCAACATCTTTTGCGGGATAACAGCCAAGGACTTTTAAATATCGTGTATGTTTACCTACTTCATCTACAAAGCATTTTACTTTTTGATTCTGAATATTTCCCTGAAAATCCAAATAAAACATTTCTTCCCAGGGATTTCCGATAATCGGACGTGATTCAAGTTTTGTCATATTAATCCTGAATCACTAAAGACAGATAGAGCCTGAACTAGTGAACCAGCTTGATGAGCTGTTGCAAGAATTAGCGATGTTTTAGCCGGAATTCTTTCATCAACATTTATTGGATTGCGAGAGCAGATTATAAATCTTGTAAAGTTACCGGGTTGATTTGCAATATCTTCATTTACAACTGTAACGTTAAATATTTCAGCGGCTTCTTTGCTTGCAATTGCCGCAAAATAATTATTGGCTTCATCTTTAATTTTTTGTACAGATTTAGCAGTATCTTCAAAATACTCAATCTCAGCCTGTGGTAATGACTTTAAAAATTTACTGCATTGACGTGCTGCCTGAAAATGGCATATATTTTTCTTATTTTTTAAGCGGAATGTCCTCCAATCCTATTAGACAATGCTTTACCGGAAATATTTCTTCACCAATAATATAAAGGTTCCCATTTGTTAGTGAATCATAAACTTCATTTATACTTCCTGAGGTTGTATTTTCAATCGGAAAAACTGCATAATCAGCAGATTCATCTTCAACCGCTTCTACTACTTCATCAAAAGTTTTCATTTTTTAAAAACAATTTCCTTATCCGAACCAAAAAATTGTTTTGCTGCTAAATAACTGTACGAACCTTCAATTCCCTGTATTGAAACTGTTAGTATTTCGGCTAGTTATTCTTGTTTTCTTCATTCTGAACAAATTTATTTTGAAGTTTAACCGAATCATCAATAATTTCATAAAATATTTTTGATACGTAATGAGAATCTAAACCATATTCTTTCCCAGTCTCAATTAATCTCGTTAACAACTCTTTTTCTCTGGTTTTATCCCGGATAGATGATTTTTCTTTATTCTTTAATTTTACTATCTCAACACTTAATTCTCTTCTTTCAGAAAGGAGTTTTATCATTTTTTTATCAATATGATTAATTTTTTCTCGTATTTCTTTCATTCTAATCCTTACATATAATATTTAAAGAAATATTTCTGAAGAAATGTTAATAATTAAATAAGTGTGTACTTTATTTTAATCGTGAATATCATTTAAAAATATGTGTAAATCAAGCTGAGAAATAAGTAAATACAATTTTTTGTTTTTAAATGTTAATAGTAAATTTGTATATGCGCCCGTAGCTCAACTGGATAGAGCATTTGACTTCGGATCAAAGGGTTGAGGGTTCGAATCCTTCCGGGCGTACTTTTTCAGTTAACAATTTACAATGAACAATATACAATTTAGAACAAAAACTAGATTGTGCATTTTTGTGTTATTACTGTTAAGCGAATAGGATTTAATTTTGCTTTTATACATCAACCATCGTCCATTTTCTATAATCCATTAAAGAATGCTTTTTTCGGAAGATAAATATCGTTTTATGTATGCAGCACTCCAGGAAGCTGAAAAAGCATTTGCTGAGGATGAAGTGCCAATTGGAGCTGTTGTCATTCATAATAATAAAATAATCGGGAAAGGTTACAATCAAGTTGAAAAATTAAAGGATGCAACCGCTCACGCAGAAATGATTGCACTAACATCTGCATCTAATCATTTGGGAAGCTGGCGTTTAAATGAATGTGATATTTATGTAACACTTGAACCCTGCATAATGTGCACAGGAGCTTTACTTGCATCACGAATACGGGAATTATACTTTGCCGCAAGTGATCTGAAGTTTGGGGCTTGTGGCAGCATTTATAATCTTGCAGAGGAAAATAAAACTAATCATACTATAAAAGTTTATTCAGGGCTTCTTTCCAAGGAAAGTGAAGACTTATTAAAGTCTTTTTTTAGTAAGAAAAGAACAATCCCATATAAAATTAATTGAAAGATTTGATAATTTAATTGTTGATTAAAAGTTGTTTTACTTCTAACTTGCAATAAAAAGAAAACACTTTATGCGCTTAATATTATTTGGTTCTCCAGGGGTTGGAAAAGGCACCCAGGCAAAGATATTTTCAAAGAATTTTAACATTCCTCATATATCAACCGGTGATATTTTACGAAAAGCAGTTAAAGAACAAACCGAACTAGGTAAAAAAGCTGGAGAACTTATGTCACAGGGACAACTTGTACCCGATGATTTGATGATCGGATTAATTAAATATGTATTAACATCCGAAGAATGTAATAAAGGATTTATACTTGATGGATTCCCAAGAACTACAAATCAGGCAATAGCCTTAGATAATTTATTTGTCCAGATCGGAATTGATAATGTTATTTTAATAAATATCACTGCTGATGAAAATGAAATCATAAAACGGTTAAATAACCGCAGAGCTTGTAAAGTTTGCGGTAATATTTTTGCTCTTAAATGATATAGAGGGTTTAGATACTTGTCCGTTTGCGGTGCACAGAATAGCTTTTATTTAAGAAATGATGACAAAGAAGAAGTGATAAAAAACAGATTGGATATTTTTAAATCTACTACTGAACCGGTACTTGATTATTATGAAAATAAAGGAAGAGTGATTAATGTAAATGGATTTGATACGATTGAAAATGTAAACAAGAAAATAGTTGAGTCATTAAAAGAAAAAAGTTTATCTCATTAATCTTTTTGCTTTAAGAAACCTTTAAGAATTTTTCGATCTTCAATTTTAAATATTCTTGAATTTCCCTTTCTCACCATGTCATAATTATGAGTTGCAAATAAAACTGCTGTCCCGCGCTTGTTAATCTTTAGTAAGTAAATCCAAAATTTCATTTGATGTGTCAGGGTCAAGATTACCAGTTGGTTCATCAGCAAGAATAATCAGCGGATCATTTAATATTGCCCTGGCAATAGCAACACGTTGTTTTTCTCCGCCGGAAAGTTGTTCGGGTTTGTTTAATCTTTTGTGCGATAGTCCAACTTCGTTCAATGCATCATTTACTTTTTTCTTCATCTCTTTTTTGGGAGTTGCTGTTACTTCAAGTACAAAAGTTAAATTTTCAAATACGTTTCTATCTGTCAAGCAGTTTAAAATCCTGAAATACGATTCCAATTTTTCTTCTCAATAAAGGTAACTCACTTTTTTTAATTATTTTGGAATTGAAATTTCCAACAGTAACAGTTCCTGATTGAGGAAGTAAATTCATGTAAATCATTTGAAAAAGTGTGTCTTTCCTGAACCGCTTTTTCCAATAAGAAATGCAAACTCACCTGCACCTAATTCAAGATTTGCATTTTCAAACAATGGTTGATTTGTCATAATTAAAACTTACATTCTGAAATGATAACATCAGTTTTTCCTTTTCATAATAAATTGTACCCGGTCAGAAGTTTCCTTTCCCTTTTGAAATGAAAAAGCTTTGTAGCAATTTACAACATATAATCCTGATTTTTCAGCAATATCAAAAAATGTATTGTAAGAAAATATTTTTTGTTTATGTGTTTCAGTAAAAAACATCTCCATTCGGATAAGTAATTGTAAAAATATTTTTATGGATTCTGCTTTTTGGTAAATAAATACTTTTTCTCTGATAAGTAAATCCTTTCGATCTTGCCTTTTATTGTTGCCGTTTTCTGATGCTTATAACTGTTGCTTTCAAGTGCAGCATCAAAAGTAAAAATACCTTTTTCAGTAAGTGAATTATTTACTTCTTTAAATAATTGAAGTAAATTTTTATTGCTTCTTAAATAATTCACGCTATCGAACGAAGAAAGTATTAGATCAAACTTCTTTTTAAAAGGTAAAGCTGTCATATCACAGCATACTTTATTCAGTTTATCAGTACACTGATTAAGCATGCTTTTTGAAATATCTGTAACGAATATAATCTTTATAAGGCTTTGATAGATGTTTTGCTAAAGTACAATTACCGGCAGCTAATTCAAGTACAGCTGGATTTTTTAGCTCTTTACTTTTAGTGATGATAAATAAATATCTTGCCCACCACTTATAGCTGATAAAATCCATTAGGTGAGGATAAATATTCGAAACGTGCAGATATGGATCAGTTAGATTTTGATCGGGCAATGAAACGTTTCCTGTTTTGAAATATTTTTATTGCATACTTATAAGATTGCAGCAAACTTGATTCATTCGCCTTATTCAAACCAGCAATATCATAAGCAGTTCCGTGATCCGGTGAAGTGCGGATTAAATTTAATCCAGCCGTAAAATTAACACCTGAATTAAAATTTAATAAGTTTAAATGGAATTAAAACCTGATCGTGATACATTCCCAAAATCATATCAAACTTTTTATAAGTTTTATTTCCCCAAAATGCATCGGGCACAAATGGTCCGACTAACATTTATTTTTTTTTGTAAAGTTTTAATTGCGGGTTTGATAATCTTTATCTTCTTCATTTCCAATCAAACCATTTTCACCGGCATGCGGATTTAATCCCAGCACAGCAATTTTTGGATTTGTAATGCCAAAATCTATAATTGCAGTTTTGTTAATAACTTAATTGCTAAATTTATTTTTTTAATAGTAATAGATGAAGGTACTTTTTAAATCGGTGAGTGAATGGTTAGTAGATCCAGCTTTAATTTTATTTGAAAGAAACATCATCAAATAATCTGCAGTTGTTTTCAGATCTTGCTAACAACTCAGTATGACCGTGAAAATTTATCTTCGGATTTATTAATGGCTTCTTTAGAAATTGGAGTAGTAATCAAAACATCAGCTTTATCATTTTGAATAAGTTCTATTGATTTGTTGATCGATTGTAAAAGCGATTCTTCCTGATGAAGCCGTTGATTTTTCCAGGATAATTATACTATTTGGTAAAGGAATAATATTTAATGAAGAGGATTTGAAAATCCTTTATGATCTTTTACAAATTGAAAATCAAATTTTGCCTTTAGTGTTTATAATAATATTCAAATACATTTTTAGGACAAATAAAAATTATCTGGTTATTATTTTTCTTGATAAAGATTTTAGAAAAAGCTTTTACCGCTATTTCCGGTCCAATTCCGTTAATATCTCCGCAAGTAAAAACAACCGTGATCATTGTCCTTCCGTTAATTGAAATATTTCCTGTTCCTTCATCTATCAACAAAAACAAATTTTCTGTTTGATTTTTTATAGAACCAGCTTTCAACAACTTTATCATCGCTATTCGTGTCCCGATCAATCGAATCAGGAGCACCATATTTAATATAATTTTTCCTCTATCGGATTTGCTCCACCGTTACCAGCAATTGTTTAAATGTTTTTCAGCAATAATCAACCCTTGTATAAAACTCATTCATAAGCTCATTGTATTTTGTATTCTGGAGTAGGATCTTTTGAATCCCAATAAGAAACAAATTATTTGTATAACTCCCCTCCTTACATAGAATTTAGAAACTACTTCTTTTGATTCTATTATTTCAAGTAGTTTGATCGCCAATTCAGGATCCATTAACGAAATTGGTTTTGCAATCCAAATGACATTTAAATTAAAATCTTTCTTTGTCATTTATATTCTCATCAGGATAAATTTCTAATTGTATTGGTCCTTCTGTAAGATTTGGAAGAAAAATTCTCTATGAGAAAAATCTTTAATCATTTGCATGTATCTACACTTTGCGTAATTACAATCTTATCATCACATAATTTAATCTCAGGGTTGGCTAGGAAAGAATCTTTAATCTGTTCACTTGAAACTAATGTAGTATCGCCATCTTTTATATTAAATGTTATAGAATTTATTTTGGGATCAGAAACCGGAATAACTAAATCATTATTTGGTTTATTAAATGGAATCGATGATGAATTATTTGATAAGCACATAAGACTCCATACCTCATCACAATTAATTTTATCCGGATTAACAACGATTGGGTTTAAGAATTGTATTTGATTTATGATATGACTAAATCAATTGGAGGATATTCTTCTTTCTCGTTTTGAAGTCAGATCCGAAATAATTGCAAGCAGATTATATTTACCTGCCGGTAAGATTGAATTCAATACACCTTGCAGAAAAGAATTCTGGTGAGTTAGTTAAATCAAAATTTTCAACTGAAATATTTCTTTCATCGAAAGCTCTTTTAATAGTATTCCCTGCAGAATCTTTAATCTCGATATTAACACTTAATGCCGGCATAAAACTTGCTCATCTTTTTTTTCAAAAAAAAGCTGTGAGTATGAAATTTTGTAAGAATAGATAAACTGAATAATCATGGTTAGATGGAAAGAAATGAATCTCGGAATTAAAAAACTTTCCGGATTGAATTATGTCTCGGCTCAATTCTAAAATCTTGTTGAGCTATTAGTTGAGATGCTGTAATTAAACAGAAATAAAATATTTTCTTCAAATTTTTAGCTCTAATTTCTTAATAGCTTGAATAATATTCAATCAGTTTATAGAAACCGGAAAAAGAATTGCCCTAATATTTATTGGATATAATCAGCAGAAATTAGCTGTTCATATTGTTCAAGAATTCTTTATTGTTTTTTGTTCCTCTCACTTTATCAAGTAAAAATTCCATTGCTTCAACCGGATTGAAATCACTAAGAATTTTTCTAAGTATCCAAACCTTGGCAAGATCGTCTTCCTTCATAAGCAAATCTTCTCTTCTGGTTCCAGAACGATTGACGTCAATAGCAGGGAAAATCCTTCGGTCACTAAGATCTCTGTTAAGTACAAGTTCCATATTTCCGGTACCTTTAAATTCTTCAAAGATAACATCATCCATACGGCTGCCTGTATCAATCAATGCAGTTGCGATGATTGTTAAACTTCCGCCATCTTCTGTATTTCTTGCAGCACCAAAAAATCTTTTGGGTTTATGAAGTGCATTTGAATCAACACCACCGGATAGAATTCTACCGCTATGAGGAACTACAATGTTATGTGCACGGGCTAATCTTGTAATACTATCAAGCAAAATAACAACATCCTCTTTTGCTTCAACAAGTCTTTTTGCTTTTTCGATAACCATATCAGCAACCTGCACGTGTCTGTCTGCAGGTTCATCAAAAGTTGAACTTATAACTTCAGCTTTTACAGATCGTTCCATATCTGTAACTTCTTCAGGTCTTTCATCAATTAAAAGAATAATAAGTTTTACTTCGGGATGATTACGTGTAATTGAGTTAGCAATTTTTTGGAGTAAAACTGTTTTACCACTTTTTGGCGGTGAAACAATCAATCCTCTTTGTCCTTTACCAATCGGTGCAAGCATATCCATAATACGGGTTGAATATTCACCGGGAACTGATTCCAGTAATAATTTTTTTGTTGGATAAACCGGAGTAAGGTTATCAAATAATGTTCTGTTTCTTATGTGCTCAGGTGAGAGACCATTTACAGCTTCTACTCTTAGCAGAGCAAAAAATCTTTCACCTTCTTTTGGAGGTCTTACCTGTCCACTTACAAAATCACCTGTTCTTAGACTAAACTTTTTAATCTGGGAAGGTGAAACATAAATATCATCAGGTGAGGGTAAATAATTATAATCTGAAGATCGTAAAAATCCGTATCCATCAGGAAGCACTTCCAGCACTCCCTTTAGAAAATGTTAACCCATCTTTAACGCTCTGAGCCTCTAATATCTTGAAGATTAATTCTTGTTTTCTGAGATCACTGTAACCGGCAATATTAAGTTCTTTAGCGAGCTCGTTTAGCTCGACAATCTTCTTTGATTTGAGTTCAGAAATATCCATCGGCATTTGCGGTACCTATTATTTTGTTTGTTGAAATGTTTAGATTAAAAAAATTTTCAAATTGGTAATATCCTGATAAGCTCTCGTGGTATTTCTTAAATGTATGATAAGGAACCTGAAGCCCTAACCAAACTTAAGCACTTAACATTATATTGTCAAGAAAGAAGTTCGGGTAAAATAGATTTAACTTCTCCTAATAAATACATACTTCCCGCTATTACCAGACAGCTATCTTTGTCCCCATTTAATTGTTGATATAGAAATTCCTTTAAGTTTTTGACGACCAGAGAATTTTACACCTCGTTTTTGAGCGCGCTCACTTAATAATAGTGTACTTGCAGCTCTTTCATAATTAATTTCATAAAAGTAAATTTTAGTAAAACTTATCCTTAAGTAATCCCAGCATTTCATCAATATTTTTATCTCTCATTGCACCAAACAATAATGAACAAACTTTGTAATTATTTTTTTCTTTCTTAAACTGATTGATTAAACAATCAATCCCTTCAGGGTTATGAGCAGAATCCAGAATGATTCTGGGTTTATTGCTAATAATTTCATATCTGCCCTGAAGCTTGGTGTTCTTGACAACATTTTTTATTCCGTCAGTTATAACTGCAGGATTATCAATATCGAAAGTTTTTGCAACGCAAAGAGAAGCTAAAGCTGCATTATATTTTTGATGTTTACCGTATAACGGTACTTCCCAGTTATCAAATTCTAACTCCTCGGTATATAATTCTATATGCTCATCCTTTTCGATGATGTATTCTTCTAAACAGAATAATGGTGATTTAACAGACAAACATTTTTTTTCAATTACTTTGATTGCTTCTTCGGGTAATAAACCTATAAAAGTTTTTGAACCTTTTTTTATTATCTCACCCTTCTCATAAGCAATTCCCTCAATCTTGTTACCCAAAACATTTGTATGCTCTAAACTTATCGAAGTAATAACACAAGCAAGTGGATCAAGAACATTTGTTGCATCCAGTCTTCCACCTAAGCCCGTTTCAATTATTGCATAATCAACACCTGAAAATCCAAAATACTCAAACGCCATTGCTGTGGTAACTTCAAAAAACGTAAGCTGATATTCATCGATATATTTTTGATGCCTGTCTATAAAGTTTGCAATAAAATCATCTGGGATGTACTCACCATTAATTGAATATTCTTTCATTAAACTTTACAAAATGAGGTGAGGTGTACAATCCAACTTTGCATCCATTTTCCATGAGGATACTTGCAATAAATGATGCATGTACTTCCCTTTCCATTTGAACCGGCAATGTGAATAGTTTTTAATTTACTTTGTGGATTACCAATTTTATTCAAAAACTTTTGGATATTATCCAATCCAAGCTTTATTCCAAAAGTGTGAAGTGCAAATAATTTATTTAATGATTCCTGAATATTCATATTATAAAATATATGATGCTGTTAAGTTTGAAATTTTTTCTACTTTGTTTGCAATGCAATAATCTTCAAGTTCTTTTATCATTCTTTCAGGTGCAGTTGGATCAATAAAATTTAATGTTCCAATTTGCACTGCAGATGAACCAACAATCATAAACTCGATTACATCTTTCCAATTCATTATTCCGCCAATACCAATTATTGGAATATCTACCTTTCGTGAAATTTCTAATACTTTAGCTAATGCAATAGGTTTAATTGCGGGACCGGATAGTCCGCCATTAATATTAAATATTTTTGGTTTCCTTGTAAAAATATTAAATGCCGTTCCAACCAATGTATTGATTGCTGATACTGCATCTCCACCTTCATCCTTAACAACTTGTGCAAACTCTGAAATGTATGAAACGTTTGGTGATAATTTTATAATTAAAGGTTTGTTTGTAACCGCCCGAACTTTTGCCGTTACATTTCCAACTGCATTTTTATCATTACCAAATTGTAATCCGCCATCCCGAACATTTGGACAGGAAACATTTATTTCAAAAGCTTTAATAGTTTCTTCGGTAGTTAATATTTTTGTGCATTCAACATATTCTTCAACAGTGCTTGCTGCAATATTACATATTAATGGAACATCATACTTTTTTAGAAATGGAATTTTTTCTTTGAGAAATTCTTCAACTCCAACATTTGCTAATCCAATTGCATTTAACATTCCTGCAGGAGTTTCAACTATTCTTTGTGGCGGATTTCCCTTTCTTGGTTTTAAACTTAATGATTTTGTAACTATTGCGCCAAGTTTATTTAAATCTGAGAACTCAGATATTTCATTCCCGTATCCAACCGTTCCGGATGCAAGCATAATTGGATTTCGCAATTGTAATGAGCCAATCTTTACAGATAAATCTATTTTGCTCATATCACAACATCCTTAATATTAAATACAGGCCCATCTTTGCATACTAAAAGATATTTATCCGAGTTTGATGTTGATTCAATTGGGCAGCCCTGGCAAATTCCAAATCCACAAGCCATTGCACATTCTGTGGATACTTCGCAATCAAGATTATGTTTTGATGCAAAATTCTTTTAAAACTCTAAGCATTACATTTGGACCACAAGCAAAAACTTTTGATGAAGGAATATCAATCTTTGAAAGATTTTGTTCTAAAGATTGAACAACATTTCCTTTAAATCCAATTGAGCCATCATCTGATGAAAGATTAAAATTATCTAAACCATAAGTGATAACATCCTGTTTAGTTCTGCCACCAACAAATGTTAAAATCTTCTTTCTGTTTTTGATTTTTCTGGTAACAAATGGAAATGGTGCTGCACCTAATCCGCCGGCAACTATAATTGCTGTTTTATAATCTCCATCTAATATTAAATCCATTGCCAAGTGGACCGAGTATATCGACTAAATCTCCATTTTGTTTATGAGCTAAAATTTTTGTTCCTTCACCAAGGATGTTGAACATTAAAAAAATATTTTCATCCATCAACATCACAAATACTAAAAGGTCTTCTTAGCAAAGGGAAA
This sequence comes from uncultured Ignavibacteriaceae bacterium, assembly GCA_963809415.1. Taxonomy (GTDB): domain Bacteria; phylum Bacteroidota; class Ignavibacteria; order Ignavibacteriales; family Ignavibacteriaceae; genus IGN3. The sequence continues at coordinate 332,616 of CAWEJJ010000003.1, forward strand.
GTTGTTTTCAGAAACACGAATGTTTAGAAATTGTCCGGGTTTAATTAATCGGGCAATTTCAGGTGAGTGAATTTTTTGGATAAAAATATTTTCGTGAACTTGTTTCGTTTCAACGATCGGAGAATTTACTATGAACAATTATTTTCCTCTTAAAATCGATTTCAACTGTATTGGATTTACAAATCAAAAGATGGTTAAATAAAATGAATCACAAATTTGCATCATCAAAATTATTATCTTCTATAAAAAATTTCCGAATAAAATAGCTATAGATATTCATCCATCTTATTCATCTTTAAGATAATCTACTATTTCTTTAACATCCTGTGCTTTATCTCTTCTGCAAATCAAAAGTGTGTCATGATGATTTATTACAATAACATTATCAAGTCCAATTACAGCAGTAACTTTATCAGGAGAATAGATATAAGAATCAGCAACCATTTTGGTGTAAACATTTCCAACAGTTGCATTACCATTTTCATTTTTTTCTGATAATTGATAAACTTCTTCCCAGCTTCCAACATCACTCCAGTTAAATGAACCTTTTGTAAGAAAAACTTTAGATGATTTTTCCATTATTCCGTAATCAATCGAAATCTTTTTTAACTGGGCATAAACAGTTTTAAGTTTTTCTTTAAAATTTGGACTTGTTAAACTATTTTCAATTACCACTAATCCTTCATACAAATCAGGCATTAAATTTTTTATTTCATCAAGAATAACATCAGACCGCCAGATAAACATACCACTATTCCAAAGGAAATCTCCACTTTCAACAAATCGTAACGCAGTTGCATAATTTGGTTTTTCTGCAAAAGTAAATACCTTAAAAATATTTTTTGCAACAGGTTTATCATCTATCTGAATATAACCATAACCGGTTTCAGGTCTTGTTGGATTAATTCCTATCGTTACTAATCCTTTTGATTCATAGGCGTAATTGAGCCGCATTTTCTAATTTTGTTTGAATTTATCTTCATCTTTAATTATATGATCAGCAGGAAGAACTATTGTTACTGCATCAGGATCTTTTGCTTTTATAATTATGGAAGCTAATCCAATACATGCAGCAGTATTTCTTCCAAATGGTTCTTCAATAATATTTTCTGATGGAATATTTGCTAATTGATTTATTACTTCCGGTCTCTGCAATTCATTTGTGATCACATAAATATATTTTCATTTTCAACCAAACCTGATAATCTATCAACTGTAGCCTGGATCATAGTATGATCACCGAAGATCTTTAACAATTGCTTTGGCAATTTTTTCTTGCTTCTTGGCCAAAAACGGGAACCAACACCACCCGCCATTATAACAGCATATAATTTCATTAAGATGTTTCCTTAATTTAATTGTAGCTAATTTGTTTCCGAAATCTTCTGCTCTGTTTAGATAATTACTTATATCAACTTCTTTACCTCGCACTACAGCAACAATTACAATCAAACATGCACGTAAACTTTCTATCACTTCTTTACCAGGCATTAAGTCTCTGTTTCTTATTAGTAAAAGTGCTTTTGAAATTATTGAGTGCATATCGGATAAGAATTTCAAATCCAATTCTTTTTGATAACTCAGCGTTAATTTTCATTATCTTGTGCAAACTTTACAAGCTCTTCATAATCTACTTCATCAGTTAGTAAGTTTTTTTAACAGGTTATCAAGAGGTTTTATCGGACTAATAATTGTTGGTCTCAAATTTTTGTATTAATTCATCATCATCTATTTCTTCAGCTACATCATCAAGAATAATTCTTTCTTTGATTTTTTCAGTTTCACTTTTTACAAACAGCTCATCTTCAGTAACCCTTTTGGATAAATCAACATTTATTTCTTCTTTTGCAAAATTAAATTCACCTTTTAATTTTGCAATTGCGATGTTAAAAGAAGCAGGAGTACTTATATCAAGCATATGACCAAGATCTTTTATTAGCTGCCGGCTATGTTCCTTAAATTGATCAGATATTTTTAATAAGTCTAATGGGTTTTGGGTAAGAAAATTATAAATCTCATTCAGACGAATCGCAAGTAATGATAATTCGGTAATCTTCTTCATATTAATTAAATCATCACTAAGATTTTCAGATTTATTAATTGCTTCTTTTAAAAGGGCAACCACTTCAATCTGTTGATTGTTCAATCGCAAATTATTTGCAGCGATTGTAATGCTTTGATTTATATATTGTTTATTTAGATCCATTTTTATTTCATTATTCTTGGAACACGTTTGCTGATTCCGCAAGTAATTTCATAAGGGATTGTATTTAATGTATTTGACCAATCCCAGGCATCAATTTTAAGATTACCAGAATTTCCTAAAAGAATTATCTTCATCACCGATCGAAATATTATCATTTCCAACATCAAACATAATTCTATCCATCGTAACAGTACCAACTTGATTATAAAATTTACCTTTAATTATTGCTTTTGCTTTATTTGTTAATAATCTGGGAAAACCATCAGCATAACCTAATGCTGCAGAAATAATTTTTGTTTCTTTATTAGCAAAGTATCTTCTGCTATAACTAACTGATTCTCCCTTTTTAATTTTCTTGATTGTCGAAACTTTAGAAACTAATGACATTACCGGATATAATTTAATAAATTCCGACGTTTGAAGTGAAGGATAATAACCATATAAAGATATTCCCGGTCTAACCATATCATAATAAGCTTCAGGAAAATTTAATATTGCACCGCTATTTGCAGCGTGGGCTAATCCATAATTGATGTTTAGATCCTTTAAGGATTTAATAATCGAGTTAAATCTTTTAATTTGCAGCTTGGTAAAGCTGCTATCTACAACATCCGAAACCGCAAAGTGAGTAAAAATTCCATCAATCACAAAATCTTTTTTTAAGTTAAGCTTTTTAATAAAATCTACTGCATTATTAAAATCAACTCCTAATCTATTCATACCGGTATCGATTTTAACATGCACCTTAATTTTATTGTTAATTTTTAATTTTTTCTTTTCCTTTAATAAAATATTCAAATGTTCATTTGTAAAAATTGTAGGTAATAAATTAAATTTTAAATATTTAAAAGCTTGTTCTTTATCAGCGGGATCAAAAACTAATATTGGCTGTTTAACACCTAATTCTCTTAACTCAATTCCCTCTTCAACAATGGCAACAGCAAAATATTCCGGCTTATTCTTACCTAAAGAGTTTAGTGCTTCTGTTACATGTTTAACATTATGCCCGTAAGCATCAGCTTTAACAACAGCCATTAACTTTAGCACTCCTAACTTTTTTTCTAATGTTAAAATAGTTTTTTTTAAGGTTTTTAAGATTAATAATTGCTTGTGTACTGCGCATGAATTAGACTTTAAAAAATCATTACTGAAAATAGTTAAAATTACTTGAGGAAAGTTAAATAATAATCAAAAATATTGCTATTTATTCAAAAACTTGAATGGTTTCGTGTAAATGATTTTAGTAGCGCAGTCCGTTAGCTAACGGATCCTTTCCTGCGACTGTTTTATTTTATTTCTTAAGGTGATTCTTCGGAATTGCCTTTTTTGTCTAAAAACTATTGTTCGCTGACAAATAAAAACGATTTAAAAACAAAACATTTGTTTTGAAAATAGCATGAATTGACTATTGACAAAACAATTTCTATAGAATACGTTGAACATAAAGATATAGCAATCTTTTACATTCTTCTTTTTATTGTTAGTTCTAAAGTTTAATGGTACACTTACAAAAGCAGTGGACTTATATACTATTAAGAGGGACATAATGAATACAAAAACAATAATAAATATTTTATTCTCATTTATTACAATAATCAACTCATCATTAATATTTGCTCAAGCAAATGACCCTATAATTAAAAAGTTAGATAGCCCTAAATATGTTGATCGATTAGAGGCTTCAATGATAATTGATCAGGAAAGACTGTATCAATATGCCTCTGCATTAGAGCAGAGAATATTTTTACAAGACGATCCAAATCTTGTTTATTCATTCTTAAGAACACTAGGGACCTTAAATTCTCCAAATCTATATAATATAGCGCAACATTTTATTGATACTATAGATTATTTCCCTGATATTGATAAACAAATAGATCGTTTAAAAGTCAAAGCAATTGCTTCAGGAATACTTATAGATTTTAATGACTTCACAAAAGTTAATTATATTTTTGAAGTAATTGATAGAGATAAACAACAACGAACTATAACGCCTGGGATAATAGCATTATTATCAAAGCTATTATATAATCCAGTATTTGAAAATCAAGCAAAAGAGGAACTGTTATATTTCTTTAACAATAACAATTATAAATCAATGCCAGATGGTTTAGGCAACCCAAGATCTGGAATATTATCTTTCCTTAAAGATAAATATGATTTAGGTATGACGGATTTAATCATTAATTCATTTCTATTTGATCCATCAGTTTCAATTAGAGGTGCTTCTTTAAATTACTTGACAGAATTAAATTACTCAGGATTAGATACACTTGTAATCTATAAATTATATATGGACCCAGATAGTATTATGCGACCACAAGTTGCTTTAACAATAGCTAATCGACTAAATACACCAGAAAGATTATACATATTAAAAAATTACAGACCACCAATCCAAAATGAACATCGAGCACAAGGCATTGCAACATACTTTTCCACAGTAACACCTAAACCACCAGCTACAGAGAATACAATTCAAAGTATCGATACAACAATTTCATTCATCAATGTTTTATACAACTACTCTTGGCTTGGTGACATAACATTCTCCAACGAACTAAAAAATATTTTAACAACAGCAAAAACAAACCTACAAAATAAAGATTCACTTGCTTGCAGAGTTCAGTTAAAATCATTTCAGGATTTGGTGGATAATGTTTACAAAGACTCACTAAACACAGACGCGCGTTTTATAACAATAGAAGGCTGGAAATTTCTTTACTGGAATGCTCAGTACATTTTGGACAGGCTGCCAGTATCAGTTCCGGATAATTGATTTAAAGTAATGACATCTTCTTCAACATCTGTATTTTGATTGAACGTAATTTAGGAAAGGTTTTAAAATAATAAACTCATTTTCATAGAAATCCATTTATAAGGTCATTCTGAAATAATCTTACTATAAAACTTTTGCTAATCGAACACACTATAAAAAATTCATAAAAGGACATATCTATATACAGCTTTTTTATTTTATAGAACGCATACTAAGTTAATTTCTACTATTTATTTTAATAATTTCTAAAAATAATCTGGATATTTTTCTCATGATTGAAAAAATTATTAAACTGTTTTATCAAAGTTAAGAATGAATAAAAAATATTGCTATTAGAAATGTTTTTGTTTAAGAATTCTTGACATTCCAATTTAGCAGTGTTAATTTTGGCATAAAATTTTTTAAAGAATAATGCTGACAGAATTCGGAAAAGTTTTCATTTTTATCTTAATGGCAATTCATCTTTGTTATTTGTATTGTTTATCTCGCAAAGTTAATTCGTCCCGCTCGACCAACTCACGAGAAGCTTAAAAACTTATGAATGCGGTGAAAATCCTGAAGGTTCTCCTTGGATAAAATTCAATATCAGATTTTACGTAGTGGCACTTATCTTCTTAATATTTGATGTTGAAGTTGTACTCTTAATTCCCTGGGCCTTGGTTTACAAGGACTTTGGGGTAGCAGGATTTTTAATCGGAGGAATTTTTCTAGTTCTTATTAGGTTTAGGAATGGCTTACGAATGGAGCAAAGGTGATCTTGAATGGGAAAAACCAAAAGTTCTTCCTCCAGTTATTAAACAAGGTGAACATAATTCAAGTTGTAAACAAAGAGATTGGTAGAGGTTTGAATTTATGGGATCTTTTGGATAAAGAATTTTCTGACAGCAATTTAGTTATCTCGACAACAGAAGACTTACTTAATTGGGCACGATTATCTTCTCTCTGGCAGGTTAGTTTTGGATTAGCTTGTTGTGCAATTGAAATGATGGCTACATCAGCTTCACATTATGATTTTGACCGATTTGGTGTTATTCCCCGCCCTTCACCAAGGCAAGCTGATTTTATTATCATATCCGGCACTGTAACACTTAAAATGGCTACACGAATTAAAAGACTGTATGAGCAAATGCCTGATCCAAAATATGTTATTTCAATGGGCAGTTGTTCAAATTGCGGTGGACCTTATTGGGAACACGGATATCATGTTCTTAAAAGGAGTTGATAGAGTAATTCCGGTTGATGTTTATGTTCCAGGCTGTCCTCCAAGACCAGAAGCTTTGCTTGAAGGATTATTAAAACTTCAGGAAAAAATTCGAAATGAAAGTATGGTTAAAAAATCCGAATGAAAAAACGCTGAAGAAATTTTTCAACTATTAAAAGATAAATTTCCAGCATTCAAATTTGGAATTAAAGACAGATCAACCTACTGAAGCCTATTATTATTAATACAATCAATGGAAATTGATAAAATTTGTTCATTTTTGTTTTCAGAAAATGAACTTTAATTTGATTCGATTAGATGAATTTATCCGGTGTAGATGAACCTCAAAGAGAATAATTAAGTGTTTATTATCATCTTGAATCCACGAAGTTCAAGACATAAGATTACTATTAAAAGTTTCTACAACGCGTAGAAATAATCCTGAAGATTCCACAGTTGTCAGAAGTTTGGCAAGGTGCTAATTGGCATGAACGTGAAGCTTATGATATGTTCGGAATTATTTTTCTTAAATCATCCGGACCTTAAGAAGAATTCTTATGCCTTATGATTGGGAAGCAGGATATCCATTAAGAAAAGATTATGAAAATCCTGAGTTTATCAGGGAATGAAAGTTCCATACTAATTACCAAAATTATGGCTAGCAACGAACAGAAGAAATGGTTTTAAATATGGGTCCTCAGCATCCATCAACACATGGTGTGCTAAGACTTGGAGCTGATCCTTGAAGGTGAAATTAGTTATTAATGTAATTCCGCATATCGGTTACTTGCATCGCTGTTTCGAAAAGCATTGTGAAGCAATGACTTATCCCCAGGTAGTTCCTTATACAGATCGTATGGATTATCTTGCTTCAATGGGTAATGAATTTGGTTATGCTATTGCAATGGAAAAACTTCTTAGGAATTCAAGTTCCTGAAAGAGTTGATTATATAAGAGTAATAATGGCAGAACTACAAAGAATTTCATCACACTTGTTGCTCTTGGAACATATGGTGCTGATATTGGTGCTTTTACTCCTTTCTTATATTGTTTTAGAGATCGTGAAAAAATACTTCAGTCTTTTTGAAATATACTTGTGGTGCAAGATTACTGTATAATTATATATGGATTGGTGGTCTTATCACATGATCTTCATCCGGATTTTGTTAGAAAGACACGAGAATTTATTAAGGAATTTAGACCTACATTAAAAGAGGTTAATGATTTATTAAGTTACAATAAAATTTTTATTGATCGAACTGCTAATGTGGGAATGTTACCGATAGAAACTGCAATAAATTATGGAGTAACCGGTCCAAACTTAAGAGGCATCCGGATTGAAGTGGGATATAAGAAAAGATGATCCATATTCAATTTATCATAAATTTGATTATGATATTCCTGTTGGTGATGGAAAGTAATGGAACAGTAGGTGATAGCTGGGATAGATATTATGTTCGGGTTTTAGAAATGGAAGAAAGCTGCAAAATAATCGAACAAGCTTTAGATCAATTACCTGAAGGTGATGTCAACTTCTGCAATTCCAAAAAGAATTAAACCTGTTGTTGGACAGGTTTATGCGCGAGTTGAAAATCCCAGAGGTGAATTAGGATATTTTATTATTAGTGATGGCTCTACAAGTCCATATCGTGTTAAAGTTAGAGCACCATCTTTTGTTACTATGCAAGTATTAAATGAATTATGTAAAGGTTATATGGTTGCAGATGTAGTTGCAATTCTTGGAAGTATCGATATTGTTTTAGGAGAGATTGACAGATAATGTACGAATATTTTTATAATATAATTTGGTCAGCGGAATTAATTTCGCGGAATAATATATAAGTTTACTCCCATTGTTAACTTTCATTTTGCCTTTATGCTACTTATTTGCTGTATATCTTGAAAGAAAAGTTTCTGCTCATATGCAGGATAGACTTGGACCAATGCGGACAGGTTGGCATGGCTGGACTTCAAACTATTGCAGATATGTTAAAGCTTATTCAGAAAGAAGATATTGTTGCAAAAGATAATGATAAGCTTACTTTTCAATCTTGCACCAATAATTGTATTTACCGGATAGTTATGCCGCATTTGCTGCAATTCCGTTCACCAGTATTTTTATTGGAACTAATAGTTGATCTTGGAATTTTTATATCATTGCAATTACAGGAATAGTTGTAGCAGGAATTTTAATGGCTGGCTGGGCATCAAATAATAAATATTCACTTACTCGGTTCAATGCGTTCAGTTGCGCAAATTATTAGTTACGAAATTCCAACTTTACTTGTAGTATTAAGTTTAGTAATGATAACCGGGACAATGAATCTTACATACTCTAAGCGAAATGCAAACAGGTTACTTTTGGAATTGGTATATCTTTGGTGGACCTGGTTCAGAGCATATCTAAATTTCTTTTAATCCCTTTTATGTTTATTGGATTTCTTATTATTTATATCAGCACACTTGCAGAAGTAAATAGAACTCCATTCGATATTCCTGAAGCTGAATCAGAACTTGTATCAGGTTATCATACTGAATATTCCGGAATGAAATTCGCCATGTTCTTTTTATCAGAATATGCAAATATGTTTGCTGTTTCAGCAATTGTTGTTGCTTTATTCTTAGGTGGATATCAATCACCAATTGGTTATTTAGGAAATTTATTTGATGCACCATGGCTGATACCAATTGAGCAGTTTTTCTGGTTTACATTTAAAGGATGTATTTTTTGTTTTTGTTCAGATGTGGTTACGATGGACTTTACCAAGGTTACGTGTTGATCAGCTTATGACTACAAGCTGGAAATATTTAATTCCAATTGCATTTGTTAATCTTATAATAATCGGAATAATTACACTTTTATAATGAAAGAATATTTCGGAAATATTTATACAGCACTTACAACAATTTTTATTGGAATGAAGATTACATTTAAACATCTCTTCGTTCCATCTGTTACTATTCAATATCCAGACTGTTAAACCAGCAGCTTACCTGAAAGAGAACGTAACAGACTTTATGTTAATATGGATGATTGCATTGGCTGTGATCAATGTTCAAGAGCATGCCCGGTAAGCTGTATTGACAATTGAAACTATAAAATCAATTACCTGGTGAAGATCTTGGAAAACATCTAACGGTAAAAAGAAAGCACTTTGGGTTACCAACTTTTACAATTGATTTTGCAAAATGCTGTTATTGCCAATTTGTGTTTTCCCCTGCCCTACTGAATGTATTTATATGACAGATGTTTATGAATTTTCTGAATGGGAAAGAGAAAATTGATATATGATTTTGCTACTCTTACTCTTGAAGAACGACAAGAAAAAAGAGATAATCTTGCAAAATTTACTGCAGAAAAAGAAGCTGAAAAATTAAAAGCTGCGTCTGCACCTAAACCCGAAATTAAAAAAGATCAGCAAGAGGAAAAATAAATTGAATATTTACGATTTAATATTTTATTTGTTTGCTGCGATAACAGTTTTTCAGCATTCTTTGTTGTTACAAACAGGAATATTGTTTACTCCGCTTTCTTTTTACTTTTTACTTTTTTTGGTGTTGCAGGTATCTATGTTTTACTCGGAGCTGATTTTGTAGCTATTGTCCAAGCTTATAGTTTATATTGGCGGAATATTAATTTTACTTCTCTTTGGTGTTATGCTGACAAATAAAATAACCAATGTTGAAATTAAAACTGGTACAATAAATATTTTCCCGCAATAATTGGAGTTGGATTATTTGCAGGATCATTAATTGCTGCATTAATAAATTCATATTGGAAATCATTACCTAACTGAAGCACCTGTTCCTACAACTGCTGTACTTGGAATATGCTGATTACAGGATTATACTACTTGTTTTTGAGTTATTCGGAATTATTCTTTTAATTGCACTTATTGGTGCAGCATCAATTGCGAGAAGAGAAAAAGCATGATGGAAGTTGGATTAAATCATTTTTTGTTGTAAGCACATCTCTTATTTTCGATGGGAATTTATGCCATCGTTACACGAAAAAATGCTATTCATGGTTTTAATGGGAGTTGAACTTATTCTTAATTCGGCAAACATTAACTTTATCGCATTTACTCGATATGGAAATTTTGGATTGCAGGGACATTTAATTGCATTATTTGTAATCGTACTTGCCGCAGCCGAAGCTGCAATTGCATTAGCAATTGTTTTAAATATTTATAAAACTCTATCAACAGTAAATATTGATGAAATGGATAGTTTGAAAGATTAATAATGACTGAAAACTGGAATAATAAATATTTCGCTCGCAATTTTATTTCTTCCATTACTTGGATTTATTGTTACTCTTTTACTTGGTAAAAAAATAAAATCAATTTATCTGTTTGAAATATTTATTATTTCTGTAGTACTTATTGCGTCAATATGTTGTTGCATTTGGTAAGCTTATCATATTTTATTGATGATAAAATCATTGCTGAAATTGAATGGTTTAGGTTAAGTGATACAATTGCAATTAATCTTGGTTTTTTGATTGATAACATTACAGTTATTAATGTTGTTTGTTGTTGCTTTAATTAGTGCCCTTGTTCACTACTTCTCAATCGCATATATGAAAGGCGATGAAAGATACAATCGATATTTTGCTTATCTTGGAATTTTTACCTTCTCAATGAACGGAATTGTACTTACACACAACATTTTAATGATGTATATTTTCTGGGAACTAGTTGGATTATCATCTTATCTTTTAATCGGATTTTGGTTTGAGAAAAAATCTGCATCTGATGCAGGCAAAAAAGCATTCATCGTAAACAGAGTTGGTGATCTTGGAATGTTTGCAGGAATTCTGATTTTATTTCTTACATATAATACTTTTTCTTTTGAACAAATTTTTGCATTCAATTGCTGCAGGTAAACTTCCATTCAATTCTGATTTCTGGTTAACTATAACCGGTATTTTACTTTTTATGGGTGCAATTGGAAAATCAGCTCAATTCCCTCTTCATGTTTGGTTACCGGATGCAATGGAAGGTCCAACACCTGTTAGCGCATTGATTCATGCTGCTACAATGGTTGCCGCTGGTGTTTATCTTACAGTTAGAATTTTTGGATTGCTAACTGCTGATGCAATGATGTTCATTGCAATTATCGGAATGTTATCTGCATTCATTCCTGCAACAATTGCCTTAACTCAAAATGATATTAAAAAAGTTTTAGCTTACTCAACTGTTTCTCAACTTGGTTATATGATAATGGCACTTGGAGTTGGAGCATATAAATTTGCTTTCTTCCATCTTGTAACTCATGCTTTTTTTAAAGCATGTTTATTTCTTGGTTCAGGTTCAGTTATTCATGCAATGCACCATGAACAAGATATTAGAAATATGGGTGGACTTGAGAAAGAAACTTCCATTTACTTATGCAACATTTTTAATTTCATCTCTTGCTATTTCAGGTATTCCCTTAACATCAGGATTTTTAAGTAAAGATGGAATTCTTGCGGAACATTTGCATTTGGTTCACTTACAGGTTATTGGATTTTTGCAATGGTTGGATTTTTAGTTGCATTGCTGACAGCATTTTATATGTTCAGATTAGTTATTATTACATTTCATGGTGAACCAAAAGATCATCATAAATATGAACATGCTCACGAATCTCCTTTTGTTATGGTAATGCCATTAGTTGTTCTTGCTACGCTTTCAATTTTTATTTGGTATACACCAAATCCATTGAATGCTGATCAAGGTTGGTTTTTAAGTAAGTGGATAATCTGCACCAGTTCTTTCTGCACCAAATGAACACACGTTATGATTTTATGAAACTGAAGACGTGCAAGAAGCTGAAAGTTGCTGAACATAATTCTTCGCACGGAGAAATTACTTATTCTGAAACATATACAGAGGCAATGCATTCAGCTCATTATCCTGCAATGTTCTTATCATTATTTGTTGCTGTTATCAGGAATTTTAATTGCATTTATTTTCTATCAATGGAAAAAAGTTAATGTTGATAAACTAACAGAAGCTATCAAACCTCTTTATAATTTCTCTTTGAACAAATGGTACTTTGATGAATTATATGATAAAACATTTGTTGCCGGTACAATTGGATTAAGCAAATTTTTAGGCTGGTTTGATTCAAAGATTATTGATGGTATTGTAAATGGTGCAGCCGAATTAACCAGATTGTTTTCCATTTTTATTGGTGGCGTTTGATAGAATTGTAGTTGACGGTCTTGTTAATTTAACTGCTTATATAAGTGGTTTTATTGGTTTGATTTTCAGAAGAATACAAACAGGTAAAGTTCAAACATATATTGTACTTGTAATTTTCTCGATAATAATTTTGCTCTTTTTATTTAAGCTTAAAGTTTGAAAAACAGGTATCAATAGCCATGAATAATTTTCCAATACTTTCATTCTTAACATTTCTGCCAATACTTGGAATGATAATCGTTTTATTCTTACCCAAGAAACAAGTAGTTATCAATTAAAGTTACTACACTCTTGTTATTACGGGATTACAAGTTGTTTTATCAATAGTGCTTATTAATGAATTATAACTATTCCGCTGGTGGGATTAACGATCCAGAACTCTTTTCAATTCATTGAAAAATTCAGATGGATTGACATACCAGGTTTTTCCTGGATTGGAAAAATAAAGATAGATTACTTCCTGGGAGTTGATGGTTTAAGCACTCCACTTGTTCTTCTTACCGCAATTGTAACTTTTATTGCAACTATCTCTTCATGGAATATTGATAAATCTATTAAAGGTTATTTTATAATGTTCCTGCTTACTTGATACAGGAATGATGGGCGTTTTTGTTTCTCTTGATTTCTTCCTGTTCTATATCTTCTGGGAATTGATGCTACTTCCAATGTACTTTTTAATTGGTATCTGGGGTGGTCCAAGAAGAGAATATGCTGCAATCAAATTCTTCCTTTACACTTTATTTGGAAGTATTTTTATTTTATTAGTAATGATTGGATTATATTTCAGTTCAATGGAAACACTTGCAGATGGATCAAAAGTTTTTACATTTAATCTTGCTTACAATAATGGATCCAAACAATTATACGCAATACTGGAATTTTATCACCGCTTAATCCAAACAATTTCAGATTTATTGCTTACATTGCATTGTTTATTGGATTTGCAATTAAGATACCAATGTTTCCCTTTCCATACCTGGCTTACCCGATGCACACGTTGAAGCTCCAACAGCTATAAGCGTTATTCTTGCCGGAGTTTTACTTAAAGATGGGAACTTATGGAATTCTTAAGAGTATCCTATCCAATTTTCCCTGAAATTACACGTATCAATTTAGCGTGGTTTATTGCGCTGTTTGGAATGATAAATATTATTTATGGTGCTTTGTGCAGCGATGGCTCAAAAAGATTTTAAGAAACTTATTGCTTATTCATCTGTTTCGCACATGGGTTTTGTGTTACTTGGAATGTCATCATTAAATACTATGGGAATTTCAGGTGCAATTCTTCAAATGTTTAATCACGGTACAATCACAGCAATGCTCTTCTTAATTGTAGGAGTTATTTACGATCGAGCACATACACGAGATCTGGATGCATTTGGCGGATTAGGAAAACAAATGCCTAATTTATACCGGATTTGTTACAGTCGCATTTCTTTGCTGCGATTGGATTACCAGGCTTAAGCGGATTTATTTCTGAAGCATTAGTTTTTCTCGGTGGATTTGGATCTGGAACAACAAGAATTTTAGCTATTATTTCAACTCTTGGAATCTTATTAGGTGCAGGTTATATGCTCTGGACACTTCAGAGAGTTTATCTTGGTACACTAAATGATAAATGGAAAGAATTTAACAGATCTTACAGCACGTGAATATTTTATGTTAGTACCATTAACAGTTATTGTAATATTATTTAGGTGTATATCCTTCACCAATGCTTAAATCTTATGAATGCATCTGTAAATTCAATGGTTAAATTTATTAATGATGCACAAGTTTTTTATAGTTCACTAAATTCATTTTAACTTTTATTCCGTAAAGTGATTAACATTGATATTAAGTAATTTATCCGGAAATCTTCAGGCAATATATCCTGAGATAATTTTATCGTTAACTCTTGTTGCTACTTGTTGTTTTTGATTTAATTTTTAGTAAACAAAAGAAGTTTCTACCCTTAATATCAATATTGGGTTTAGTAATAGCTTTTATTTTTGTTGATCTTCGAATTTGGAACATCCCAGACTCAGCATTTTCAACTTCTCAGAACTACTTCCCTGCTTTCAATTGATAGCTTTTCATCTTTCTTTAAAGTATTGATTATTATCGCAACTATTTTCGTTGTTCTCTTTTCGATGTCTTCAAAAGAAATTAATTCATGTCCTGATAGGCAAGGTGAATATTATTCTTTGATGTTTGGAATGGTTATCGGGATGTTCTTTCTTGTTTCTGCAAATGATTTAATCTTAATTTATCTTTCTATTGGAATTACTTTCATTATCATCTTATGTACTTGCAGGATTTGTTAAAAATTCAATCCGTAATAGCGAAGCCTCACTTAAGTATGTTATTTACGGTTCAACTTCATCTGGAATTATGTTGTTCGGAATTTCAATTCTTATATGGAATTACCGGAAGTACAAATTTATTCGAAATAAATTCAGTATTAAAATTTCCTAATGTACCCGAAATTACATTTTTAATTTCAGTCATTATGATTTTTGCAGGTATTGGATTTAAAATTTCAATCGTTCCATTCCATTTCTGGACACCGGATGTTTATGAAGGCGCACCAATCTCAATCACTGCATTCCTTTCGGTTGCAAGTAAAGCAGCTGGTTTTGCAGTATTAATTAGATTTATCAAAATTACTTTTGCAGAAAGTTTAAGTAAAGCAGGTTACTGGCAGATTATTATCTTATATTGATTGGCAAACTCTTTTAGTTTTATTTTCTATCATAACAATGACATTCGGTAATTTTGCAGCCCTTTGGCAGGATAATTTGAAACGACTTCTAGCTTATTCAAGTATTGCACACGCAGGATATTTAATGCTCGGTGTTGCTGTCTTATCCGATCAGGGATTGATAGCTGTATTAGTTTATTTTTCAATTTACTTATTTATGAATCTTGGTGCATTTTTTATTGTGATGCTAATTGCTAATAAAATAAATTCAGAAAATATTGATGATTATAAAGGCTTAGGTTATTCAATTCCTTTCCTTGGAACTTCTTTAGCAATATTTTTTATTTCTCTTGCCGGTTTACCGCCTACTGCAGGTTTTATTGGAAAACTTTATTTATTTATTGCACTAGTTGATGCTAAAATGGTTGTAGTTGCAATCATTGCATTACTTAACACAGTTGTTTCACTTTATTATTATGTTCGCGTTCTTAAAGCACTTTTTCTTGTTAGAACTGATAAACATGTCGAAATTGAAATTTCACCTCTCAATTTTGTAATAATTTTAGTATTACTTGCACCTACTTTAATTTTAGGAATTTATTTTACTCCTCTCATTAAATCTTGCAAAAGATTCTATTCAACTTTTAGGATTTTAGTTTAATCCAACGGTTGCAAATAGTTTCTGGTAATCATTATTTTTATACACGACAATAATAGTCTTATTTATGCTAAAATTATCAAAAAGAACAGAATATGCATTTATTGCTGCCAGATATATGGCGCAAAAGAATCATGGTACCTTTTCAACCGCAAAAGAAATTGCAGATATACATAAAATATCCTTTGAATTAGTTGCAAAGGTTTTGCAAAGTTTAGTTAAACATAATCTTGTTGAATCTTTTCAAGGAGCAAGAGGTGGATATTCTTTAAAACAAAATCCATTAGAGATTTCTCTTATTGATTTAATAAAAGCAGTTGAGCCCAATTATCAGATTACAAATTGTCTTAGAAGTGATTCGACAAGTAAAGATTGCAGTAATATAGATTGCTGTAAAATACGAGACCCTTTAGCTGAAATTCAAAAAAAAATTGAGAGAGTGTTTAACGACACAAAATTATCTAATATTATTTAGGGTCATTAAATTTTCATTTAAATTTTATTAGTTTATTAATAATAAAAACAAATTAACCTAATTTTCAAAACTATTAAAGAACAATAATCAATTATGAGTAATAAAAATATAACTTCTCTTTTTAATGATCTTAAAAATGAGAACCAGATTTTTCTAAATTACCTGAAAGCTAAGTTTCCTCTGTTTCATAATTCAAATTTATTTTTCAGAGATTTTCAATATGGGATAATGGGATTTCTTGAGACTAAAGGATTTACTATAACATTTGAAGTTGCCGATGAGCTTTCTAAGCTTCTTTCTGATTACTATATCAACCAGGGTATATTTATAAAAACCAGTAAGCAAGGTTGGCGAGTAAATTACCCTGAATTTACTACAGCCAAACCTGGTGATCCATTTTCATTCTAAAGTATTAATAATTTGAGGAGTATTTATGTCTAACATACAAATTGAATCAGAAATTACAATTACTGATAAAGCCGTTAATGAAATAAAAAAAATAATGGAAGAAAATAAAATCCCATTAGAATTTGGATTAAGAATCGGTGTTAAAGGCGGTGGATGTTCAGGTTTTACATACAGTCTTGGATTCGATCCTTCTTCACGTGAAGGTGATACATTGATTGAGTACAATGGAATTAAATTATTTGTTGATGGGAAAAGTCTTTTTTATCTATCCGGAACTGAGTTAGACTATTCAAATGGATTAAATGGGAAAGGATTTATTTTTAATAACCCGAATGCCACAAAAACTTGCGGGTGCGGTGAATCATTTGGTGTTTAATAATATTGGAGTAAATTTATGAAAAGAAGAAATTTTCTATTTACTTTAGGTACAATACCAATTGTATCTACATTAGGTAAATTTGATAATCATATTCGAAATTTTTCAAATAAAATTAGGAGTGAAAATAAAATGGCAAAATTTGAATTGCCCAAATTACCTTATGCTTACGATGCATTAGAACCATACATCGATAAGCTGACCATGGAAATCCACTATACAAAACATCATGGTGCATATGTAACAAATCTGAACAAAGCAGTTGAGGGTACCGAACTTGAAAGTAAATCTTTAGAAGAACTTTTAGCAATGGCTTCAAAAGTTCCACCGGTTGTTAGAAATAATGGCGGTGGACATTGGAATCATTCACTATTTTGGACTTTAATGAAACAAAATGGAGGCGGACAACCATCTGGAAAACTAGCCGATGCAATTAATTCTACTTTTGGAAATTTTAATGACTTTAAAACCAAGTTTAGTGCTGCTGCCGCTTCAAGATTTGGTTCTGGTTGGGCTTGGCTTGTTTTTCAAAATGGTAAATTATTAATTACTTCTACCCCGAATCAGGATAATCCTTTAATGGATGTTGCAGAAGTTAAAGGAACACCTATTTTAGGACTTGATGTTTGGGAACATGCATATTATTTAAAGTATCAAAATAGAAGACCTGAATATATTGAAAATTGGTGGAACGTTGTTAATTGGGATAAGGTTAATGAGCTTTATTCAAAAGCATAATTAATTATTGATTTTATAATTTCATTTAAATCTTTAATCGATATTCAAAATGTCATTCCCATTAGTGTGAGTGACATTTTTTATATTATCACATTTATAAATAAAATTATCAATGAATAAGATCATACCAATATTTCCTCTTAAGTTAGTTGTCTTTCCAGATTCAAAATATCCTTTGCATATTTTTGAAGAACGTTATAAAATAATGGTTACAAAAATGTTTACTTAGTGAATCTGGTTTTGGAATGGTTGCTTCTATTGATAACAACATTTCCGATGTTGGGGTTTATGGTTCAAATTTCAGATGTTTTAAGAAAATATGAAAATGGTGAACTTGATATTGTAGTTCAAGGAATTGAACAGGTTTTTAATTAATTCGATACAAAAATGCATCCAGATGGATATTATATTGCTGAAATTGAAAACTATGATGATAATAAAACTGATATCGATTTCACTTTAGTTGAAGAATTGCAAACTGAGTTTGAAGAAATAATTGAGTTAGCAAATTATAAAATTGAAGATAATTTTTGGAAACAATTATCTAAAAGTGCAATTTAAAATCCTTTAAAATTGCTGAAAAATCAGGACTGAATTACGAACAGCAACAAGAATTATTAATCCTTAGAAATGAAAATGAAAGATTAAATTATCTGATCAGTTACTTTGCATCTGTTAAGAATAAACTAAGTAGTATGAAAGTTCTTAGAAAAATCATAAATGAACGATGGATATTTAAATTAATAAAAAAAAGCGAGTTTCAAACTCGCTTTTTAAAAAATTACTTTTAAAAACTTTAATCTTTGTTAAAATATTTTTCTTTAATGCTAATTCTATTTATTGCTCTTGATAATGCAGCTTCTGCTCTTGCAATATTTATTTCACTATTCTTTTCCGCCAATCTTTCTTCTGCACGTTGTTTAGCTATTAAAGCTCTTTCTTCATCAATTTCGAAACCAATTCAATGGAATCGGCAAGAACAATTATTTTATTATCAAGCACTTCAATTGTTCCACCTGCAGTAGCAGTAATAATTTGCTTTTCCATCAGGCAATCAATTTTAATCATTCCAATTTCAAAAGTGCTTATTATGCGGTGCGTGATTCCTCAAAACCTGGAATCCTGCCTTTTGTAGCCGGGAACTGTTATTGATTTTATTTCACCTTTAAAAGCAGATTTTGATGGAGTAACTATTTCAAGATTTAATTCTGCCATTTTTAAGCCAACTGCTTTGCGTTTTCAACTACTTCTTCAATTGTACCAACATACATAAATGCTGATTCAGGTAAATCATCATAGTTTCCATCAATAATGCCTTTAAATCCTCTTATTGTATCTTCCAAGCTTTACATACTTACCTGCTTTACCTGTAAATGCTTCTGCAACATGGAAAGGCTGACTGAAAAATCTTTGAATTCTTCTTGCTCTTCTAACAACAATTTTATCTTCGTCTGATAATTCATCCATACCAAGAATATTTATAATATCCTGCAAATCTTTATAATGCTGAAGAATTTCTTTACAATTTTTTGCAACATCATAATGTTCCTGTCCAAGTATTCCGGGTTCAAGAATTCTTGATGTTGAATCAAGAGGATCAACGGCAGGATAAATACCAAGCTCAGAAATCTGGCGGCTTAATACTGTAGTTGCATCAAGATGAGCAAAAACTGCTGCAGGTGCCGGATCGGTTAAGTCATCTGCAGGAACATAAATAGCTTGTACTGAAGTAATAGAACCTTTATCAGTTGAAGTAATTCTTTCTTGCAGTGCACCCATTTCTGTAGCAAGATTTGGCTGATAACCAACAGCTGATGGCATTCTTCCTAAAAGTGCAGATACTTCTGAACCAGCTTGAGTAAAACGGAAAATATTATCAATAAAAAGAAGAACATCTCTTCCCTCTTCATCTCTAAAATATTCTGCAATTGTTAAAGCTGTTAAAGCAACTCGTAATCTTGCTCCGGGCGGTTCATTCATCTGACCAAAAACCAAGGCAGTTTTATCAATAACACCGGATTCTTTCATTTCTAGCCAGAGATCATTTCCTTCACGAGTTCTTTCGCCAACTCCGGCAAATACAGAATAACCACCGTGTTGCTTTGCGATATTGTTAATCAATTCCTGAATGATAACTGTTTTACCAACACCAGCACCGCCAAATAAACCGGTTTTTCCGCCCTTGCTATAAGGTTCCATTAAATCAATAACTTTAACACCTGTTTCAAACATTTGGCTTTGTGTAGATAGATTTTTAAATAATGGTGCAGGACGATGTATCGGATATCTTTTTTCTGCTTTAATTTCTCCAAGTCCATCAATACCATCACCAATTACATTAATTAATCTTCCTAATGTAGCAGGACCAACAGGAACAGAAATCGGTTTACCATTATCAAATACATCCATACCTCTAACCAATCCATCTGTAGAATCCATTGCAACTGTTCTGTACTCTATCTTCACCAAGATGCTGCTGAACTTCAACAATTAAATCTTCTGTTTTCCCTTCAGTGGAAATTCGGGGAATTCTTATTGCATTAAAAATTTTGGGTAAATGTCCTTCTTCAAATTCTATATCGACTACAGGTCCAATTATCTGTATTATTTTACCTTTAATATCACTCATTCTGCAATTCCTTTATGTTAAATTTTGAGGTGTAAAATTATAGAAACTGCCTTATTTTTACAAATTTTAAAGTTTGATTTAATAAGGCAGTTATGAGATTAAGACTAAATTATGCCATTATTTAAGCAATGTCATTTTTTTTGAGATTGAGAAACCATCAGTTTTTAAACGATAAATATACATTCCACTTGCTAAATTATCTGCTTTAAAATCAATTGTAAATGTACCAGGCTGAGCAAAATCATCAAATAAAACTTTTACTTGCCTTCCTAAAACATCATAAATGGCTAACTGAACATGTTGTGCTTTAGGAACCTCAAATCTTATAGTTGTTACAGGATTGAAGGGATTTGGATAATTTTGTTCTAAAGAGTATTTAGAAGGAACAAAATTTTGTTGTTCCTCAACATCTGTTATTACAATTATTATATCTGTACCACCAGCTTCAATGTACCGGGCTTTAAATTCCTGTAAATAAAGATTTGCAATCCGATTACTATGAATAATAAGAGTATTTTCATTATTAGAGAATTCTGCAGAACTTGACCAATTATGCGATCCTGTTATTACAGTTTGGTTCAAAGAGTTATCTTCACCATCAATAATTGCATATTTGTGATGCAATAAACCAGGTAATGCATCACCCTTTAAATGAATATCTATTCCACTATTTAATAAATTACTATATTCATTTCCGCTGTCTGTATTATTATCAAGAATTACACGGACTTTTTCTCCAGCATTTTTTTTATCTATTAATATCTGTGCAAGTAAATCATAAGTAAAGGTAAGCATAGCAACATTTATTGATTGTTTGGCAGCATTTAATGCTTCACCTATGTGATATGATGTATGATCCGAGGGATCAAAATAAAGTTGTATTGGTGTTCCGATTACATTGAACTGGTGAGGTGTATTATCAGTTTTTCTAATTCCAAAGCGTGAGTTAGAAGAGTTTGGAACATCAGTATTACTTCCCCACATTTCATTGAATTCAATTGTGTAAGCATTTGAAAGCGACTTATCTTGAATTTCAATCACATTCTGAGCATCATTGTTATTTCCCGGATCAGTAGCATTCCAGGATCCACTCCAAATCCAATCATCCACGAATGAAGTTGTATCGCGAAAGTCAAATATTCCAAACTTATTATGCATTAAACCAGTACCATAATTTAAAGGATCAAAACTGTCATCGATAACCGGAATTCCTGCATTCTTTAAAGTACTCCATGGCACTGTCCCCTGGTTATCCTTTTCTCCAATCACGCGAACTTTTACACCACGATTTTTTGCAGCAATAAGTGCATTAGCAATATTAGCGCCCACCGTTCCACTCAAACTATACAAAGCAACATCAATAGAATAGCTGGCTGCATTAATACGGGTTATAAATTTTTGTGAAATATCAACTTTTTGAGCATTCTCACCAGTTGATACTGAAAAATCAACAGACTGATTGAAATAAACATTCATTGTCCCAGTGGAACCAATTGGGGATGCTGTTGAGAATAAAGCATCACCGGTATAATTTGTTCCTGATGTATCTCTCAATCCAACCTGATAATGGTAAACAGTTGCGGGCCATAAAGAAGATAACACTACAGTATGGATAGAATCCTTTGTCAATACAATTATTGAATCAGTATATACAGATGTCTTTCCATATTTAATAATAGTTTGAACTAATCCGGATGTTTTAAAATAGACTGATACTGAGTTAGGTTGAATGTTTTCTTCCACAGGGTTGCTTGTAAAACTAATACCTGAACGAAGGATTATATCTTCCTGAAAGCGGGGTACAATTTCATAATCAGATGTATAAGGTGCAGTAACAGTAGTACCTGGTTTATATTGCTTTAAAATACCTATAAGATCAAACGTTCCTGCTGGAGCATTTAAAGTTCCAACAAAAGTGCCTGTTGCTCCAGTTACATCTGTTACAGTTGAGTTGGAAGCATTATATGTTACTCCGTTAATTCTAATTAATCTTCCTTCATTAGGTTCTGTAAAATCATCCGAATTAAAAGTTAAGCTAACTTCTGCTGCTGTTAAAATCTTTGGATCAGGGATTTTATTATCATGCGAATGAATGAAAAATAAATTTGGATCAGGGGAGATTTCAGTTAGTCCCCGGAATTGTAGAATAGTTCCCGTTACCGTAACACTATCACCAATCTTGTAATCAAAATATCTGGTAGGACTGTAAAGATTTATTCCGGCGGTTGCATCCTGGACATAAACATCCGTTCTCGTAGAATTAAAATCGGCAGTAATAATTCCACTAATAGTAACGCTGGTTCCCAATCCATAAGGAGCGGCTGGAACGCCAATTGAGTTGTTTACGTGAACCTGAATAATTGGAACGACCTTAAGAACATTTATCCTCGGGAAAGATGAAATTGGAAGAGGGATACCGCCTGATAGAGCTGTTTTGATAGTAAAATCTGTATAGCCGGAACCTGATGGAGATGTAACATTGTTAACATTAACAATCAGACTATCATTTGCTGTTACTGCTAACGAACCGATATAGATTGTATCAGAAACAATTGAAACTGATGGTGATGATGCTGCGGCACCTGTAAGATTCACATCAGATAAATTGCCGCTCCACATCCAACCTGACGAAGTTGGAATAACAACAAGAACACTGTCAAGAGTATTGGTCCCGTTTCCTGCGAGTTTAATTGTAATATTTGTTGATTCAGAAGCATAAATCCATGTTGGCGATATAGAAGATATCCCAGTTCCATTACCACCTGTATCTATAACTGGTTCAGCGAGACTACTTGAGTTTTGAGGCTGCGGAGTGGTACGCTGTACAAAATCATTTGCATTATTATCAGAATCATATCCATTCCCAGCAAACTCATCAGTTCCTCCGATTCCCATTGAAGTTGAAGTCGAGCTTATATTCGCTTTCCTTTCCAGTGAAATTCCTTGAGCAGGTTTAGTTGCAACTGAACCTTCATAATTACTGGATATTGCTGTGCCCCACCCTATCAAATCTATTGTTGTACCAGTTGAATTTCTTAAAAAAGCTCCACCACCAGTATTCCCCAATCCTAAAACAACCGACTCACTAATATTATCTCTATTCGAAACTCCGCCACCACCAAACAAATAATATTTATGAGATTGAATTAATGTCCCAGCAGGAAAAGTATATTTTAGAGTAAAAGTAGTACTTGTTGCACTTCTGTAATCAATAGTCCAATTACTAACATCAACAGGGTTGTCAGTTGGGTTATAAATTTCAACAAACTCATCGTTAGTCGAAGCAGAAGACTCATAAACACCATCAATGAGTATTTCACTTATTACAAGATGATTCGTTTGAGAAAAGATAACATTCCCAAAAGAGATAATTAAAACAAATAAAAAGTACGACAAAGTTTTAGAAAGAAATAATGTCGGATTATTATTTTTTAATTTCATTTTTGTTCCTTTCGTTTTCCTTCTAAAGAAGGAATTATATCAATCTATTAACTTTTTATTGTTAACATTTTAGAAAACTTATATTTCAACAAAAATATTGCCAACTATTCCGATCTAAAAATAACATCTATGTCAAGCTATTTATTAGGAAGGTTCTTGAGGAATGTTTTATTGGCAATATTAAATTTTACATTCAGTTCATTAAAACTATATCCAGAAAGAAAGTATTTAAGGATGCTGCATCCCAAGAGTAAAAAATGAGATTTATATTTCTCACTATCTTAAATCTGTAGATAGCATAAATCTTAATATTCTATTATTCCCTGTATCAGCTACATAAAGAATATTATCAAAATAAGCTACCGCATAAGGACCATCGAAAACATCAATGCCGCCAAAAGACTGAAGCTCATCACCCAAAGGTGTAAATTTAAATATACTGTCTTTAGCTGCATCGGCAACATAAATATTTCCTGCATCATCGATGCATGTTCCTTCTGGTCTAATAAATTTATTTGGAGTCATTAAAGCACCTCCGTCGGAAGGAGTTAATCTTGCTTCGTAATCAGCAGAGACCGGAGTAATAACATATGTAAGCCACTGAGTTTTTAAAGCGTTATTGCCGGTAAGGGTTTCAATAAAATCTATATTCTTGCGGTTAAAGGAAGTAAGCGAGCTAATTTGATTTGCAGAAACCAGACCGGAACTAAGCGGATCAATATTCGGGATTCTTCCAATTAAAGTATCCCCTTCTCCACCTGCAAATAATTTTTTTGGACTGAAGTATAAAATTGAATTGTCAGGATCAATAAAACTAGAGTTATTAGGACCAGTTCGAGCGACATAAAAAGTATTATTATAAAATACAGCAACTCCTGTGTATCTTCTCTGAGGATAATTTAAATCAACAGGGCGCGGTAATAATTTAATCATAGGAGCAGCGGCTATTTGATGCTGAGCTGCAACTAAATCTAATTTATATACTGCCCCAAATGAATTTGTTTGACCATTTACAACAGTATCTAACTGAGCACACACTATAAGATTTAATTTATAATCTTGACCTAAGGCAACTGGTCTTCTAATATGTCTGGATCCAAGAATGTCCCCATTCAAATTAAGCATTACAACACGATCGTTTTCAGTATCAGCTACATAAATAAATGGTTCTCTGCCAATTATTATGTCCTGAGGATTATTAAATCCCTTCCATTCAGGATTTATTTGAACGTAGACTGTATCACCAGTAATATTGGCATTACTTCCACCCGTAGAAGTTAATTCACTAACGTCAAATTTATCACCGCATCCACTTACAAACGATAATAATAGCAGTGCAAAATATATAAAATGGGAAAAACGTTTCATTAAAAACCTAGAATAATTGAAAACCTTTGTGCGTTTCCTAATTTAGTAAAATTTGAATATGAATAGTCAACTGAACAATATGCAATACTTATAGGAATATGAACTCCGAAACCAAATGAAAAATTCTGTTCATCAACATTAAATAAATAGCCACCCCTTAAGTAAGCAATATCCTTCCAGCTATATTCAAATCCTGTAGAAACGTTTTCACTATTGTCATTGGGATGGTTTAACTGTATTGATGTTGTTATTCTATTATCCTCTGATTGATAAGGTTCAAATGCAAAGCCTATACGAAAAATTGTTGGCGGAGAAAAGGATTGCCAATCAGACTTTTCGCGCTTGCCAATTAAAACAACCTTACCATCAGGTGCAAGCTGATTACCAAAATTTGATACAGTTACAGCAAAACGGGTAGTCCCTAATCCGGTCCAATAATATGTACCCAAATCAATCATAACTCCACGCATTTTAAGCTTGTCTAAAGTTTCTTCAATGTATCTAACAGTTCCGCCAAAGCTAAATTGGTCTGTCATTTTTCTGGAGTAAGTAACTGCTAAGGCTATATCTCCAAAACTAAAATACTCACCTGTGCCAAAGGGGGCAAACTCTGTTGTTACTTTCATTTGATCCATAGAAAGAGATGTTAAAGCAACACCAAATGTGTTTGTTTCATCTAAATGATAAACGGCACCGATAAAATCATGATTTATATCTGCAACCCATTTATTACGCGAAAATATTACCTGGTCTTCATTGAATTGAACCAAGCCCGCAGGATTCCAGTATAATGCAGAAGCATCATTAGCTATAGCTACAAATGCGTCACCCATTGCAGAAGATCTGCTGCCTACACCGATTTTTAAAAATTGTGCAGTAGAAATTCCAGCTCTTTGTCCGCCAAGTATAGGAAACAATTGCGCTTTTATATCAATGAAAGTTGTTAATAATATTATTATGATAAATATTTTTTTCATGCTTAAAACTTTAAACTAAGTCCCAATTTTACATTTCTTCTTGTTAAATAGCGTGAAGGATCATAAGGATATGGAGAAATTGGTGCCTGCAAATTCGGATATGAAGGATCATTCCACGAATAAGGTACCGGATCACCAGACTCATAAGCTTTTCCGGTTGCTGGATTAATTATAGTTGAGTTATTGAATATCTAATAAGTTATTTACTTCAACAGTAAATGATAGATCGAGACCACCCATTGGAATATATTTTTCAAAATTCAGATCAACCCAAAACCAATTTTGTGCGATATTAGTGTAAAAATCTGTTGTGGAACCTAAATATACAGGTCTCCCTTCGGTCATCATAACCTGTAAAATAAGCAGGTGTATATCTTTTACCGGATTCAAAGAATAATCTTAAATGTAAATTATATTCATCAAGTATTCCATTACCAAATCCAAATAATGCTTCACCTTTTCCAACATAAAAATTTGTATTGATAGATACTGTAACAGGTCTATCCCAGGGCATATATTTTTCTTTAACTGATTCATTAACATCTCCTTGAATCACTAAGCGCTCCTTCATCTGATGAAGAACTTTTACCGGTTATAATTGCATAAGTTGCCGAAATGTGTACCGTTAAACCAATTACCAATTCTCTTTTTGAATTCAAGTTCAAGACCACGCGACCTGGCATAATCTGAATTTACGTACGTAATAAAATTTTTAGATATAAATCTTGCTGATGTTATTTTTGCGGTTCTTGTATTTATATAATCAAAAATATCTTTGTAGTAAGCAGTAACTGTTAGTACATCATCCGGAGTAAATTGAGTTTTAAGTCCTAATTCATATGCAACAGTAGTTTCAGGATTTAAATTCGGATTACCAAATTGCTGGAAAGAAGATTGCGCATTAAGAGGATTTAACTTGGCATACACAAATTGTGGACGCGGCCATTTACTAAAATGACCGTATGAAAAAAACAATGTTTGGTTGTCTGAAACCGGATGTGAAATTCCAAGTCGTGGACTTAATCTTGCTTTCCATCTTCTATTTCCAAACCAGCCAAAGGTATCGTTCTTATAATCCTGTCTTGTTTGATCTGGTATAGTAACTACATCCGGATTATCGACTGCATCATCAACATATTTGCCAGGGAACCAATAATCCATTCGTAATCCAAAGTTTAGTATCATTCCACTAAAGTTTATATTATCCTGTGCATAAAAAGCTCCAATAGCTGGATAAACTTTATATATATCATTATTAAGCCCTAAATCTCCAATCCAGGGTTGATAAATATCTACTACCTGCATTTCCTGGAACTGACATTCAAAACCTGCTTTAAATTTATTTCTTTCATCAAAGAAGCTTGTTATATTTCCCCTAATTGAATACTCCTCAACAAAATGATCATGCCAGGTATAAGGATTGCCAACATCCCAAAAGCCATCTCCGGGAATGATACCGATTGTATCACGATTTGTGTTGTAATATTGAATTGGGAAATTTGGAATATCTTTCGGCTGCACATAATCATACCAATTCCTGCCATTGGCATCTGCCCTAAGATTGGTATAAAAGTAGTTGAAACTTAAATCATAATATGTATTTGCATTTAATGTATGTGTTAAACTTATTGTATTATATTTATTGTCGTGCGTATAAACGTTAGCCTGAGGAAGTATATTCTGAAAAGTATATTGATAACCCGGGCTTGGTTCTACGTGCTCTAAATTAGTTTGAAGTGCCCCTGTATTCTGGCTTATGGAAACAGATTGATTAAATGAATAAGATATCTTAAATGTTGATGAAGGTTTATATGTAACTTTAGCTAACCAGTACCAATTGTTACTTGCTTCGGGTGCAAACCTGGTTCCATAAAATGTAGTTGAATTAAGTCTTCCCGCTGTAGGTTTATAATAGCCTTGAGTAATTCCGTCGGTAAGTCCCATATAGAAACTGGTGAAGAAAGAAAATTTGCCAGGAATATTAATTCCTAACATTGGCAATATGGATGATGTAATTGGTTCTGGTCCTCCAAAATCTATTTCCATCATTTTGCTGTTAAAAACATGATAGGATGATTTATTTCCAAAATTATCAGTTTTATAAGAAATAAATCCGCTGTAATTATCACCGCCTTCTTTAGTTGTTACATTAACGACTCCTGAAGTTGCTTGACCATATTCCGCATTAATACCACCGGTTATAATTTCAACTTCCTTAATTGCATTTGTACTTAACTGAAGTCCGAATCCTGTACCGGCTAAAGGATCTTGAACAGACACACCATTTAATAAGTATGCATTTTCGTAAGCACGACCACCGCGAATATGTATTTCGTTATCTGAATGAACAATTCCGGCTTGTTGTGATACGATATCCTGAATATTTTCAACTACTGCATTCTTAATATCATCGGCAGAAATAGTTGTCTTACTTTGAGTTTCGTTAACATCCAATAATGGTTTAGAGCCTACAACCACAACGTCCTGATCTAAAGTTAAAGATGTCTGATTCATCGTAACATTTAATTCCGTGGTTTTCCCTGCTTCAATTTTATATCCGGTATATTCCATACTTTTATACCCGATAAAAGAAACTGTGATATTATAATTACCTGGAGCTATATTGGGAATTGTAAATTTTCCATTGATATCAGATGCTGCGCCGTAATAAGTTCCTTTAAGCAAAATATTTACACCGATCAATGGTTGGTTATCGGCAGCGTCAATGATTTTACCACTCAGTCTTCCGGTGTTTTGACTATAAATTGAAGTAATGCTTAATAAAAGAATAATCAGTAGAAATTTTTTCATCATGGAATTAACCCGAAATCTTGAACGAATACTTTATTCAGTAAACTCTTAACGTTTGCACTCCCGCCGTTTGCTTTATGCAATGGAATTCCAATGAAAAACATTTTCTTTTGTGTATCTGTAAATCCGGTATATCCTTTTAGTTCACGGTTGGGGAAATAATAAATTGGAATAGCGCCTAACGGATTTATATAAAATGATTTGACTCTGAATATTGTTGAAGACAAAACTAAGTTTGGATATTCAGGGACTGTCAAGTCAGAAGATATTTTAGTGCCTCCTAACAATGATAGTTTTGCCTCACTTGAATCCGGAGAAATCGGTAAGAAACCCTGAAGTACTGATAAATCTATTGTTTGAGCAAATTGCATTGAAAAAGCAATCTTTCCACCGCCATCAATATATTTTTGAGTTGCAGCACTTAACAAATCTAAAGAAGGATTATTATCAGTGTACCAGAAAGCATATTTAAATAATTTCATTGTCAGTAAAAACGTTACGTTTATAAACGGAGGCTTTTGATTATGAAAATCATACACATCAAATTTACTTTGATGATTGAATAAGCTATCAAACATAGAATTATAAAATGAAGCAGCATTATCGGTGGTAACATAATCATCTATAATAAGAAGATCACCCTTTGGTTTTTTAACGTACCAGGATTTTCCCGGATCAGGAATTGTTATATAGCTTGACTTTGCACCTGAGATATCTTCTGCTTGAACAAACAACTTATTATTACCATTAAATATCAATCCAGGTAATTTTTGTTGCGCAATATTAGATTCTAAACCGCCGATTAGAATATCCATTAAAGGCGAGGCTGATGAAAAATCATAAGTTCTAATACTGATATTTCTTATACTTCCATCCAAAGTAATAATATTATCGGGATTAGTGGTATCATTAAGAGCAATTGTAATTTTTGCAATTGTTGCATCACCATCAAGATCATTTGCAATCCAGCTAAACGTCATTGCCGGGAAAGAAGTATCAGGTAATACAGTAAGCGGATCCCATTTAATTGTTGGTGCAGAATTTTTAATCGGTATTCCGATTGAAGCCGGATGAGGATCAATCAAACCAATATCAAAATATTTTTCACCGTTATCCCAAACACCATTACCATTTTTATCAATGAAAGGTTCAGAACCATAATCGATTCCGTTCTGTATAACACTTTGATCATAAACTCCGTTACCGCCGTTATCAACTGCTGAAACCTGGAAAGTATAATTAGTATCAACTATTCCAATCTGTAAAGAAAAAAGACTATCGTTCGAATTTGTGAATGCCCAGGTGTTACCATCCCACGAAAAATAATATCCTATAATAAAACCATCAGGATCATCGCCCCACCAATGCATTTCAATCCTGCTTGGCTGTCTGCTGATTGTTGAATCGGGATAAAGAAATACTCCTGTATGCGGAGGCTGATTCCCTATAGGATTATTCACCATATCTTTAACACATGATGAAAATAAAACTGCAAGAGCAAAGAGTGATATAATTTTTATTGTTCTAAACATTCTTAAACGATAATAATAATAATGAATCATTTGCAGGCTGAGTATATAACCCAGCCTGCATTTTAAATTCTACTTAAGCAACATCATTTTTTTAACCTGGTAATAATTCCCGGCGCGTAAACTGTAGAAGTAAACGCCTGAACTTAAATTGCTTGCGTTAAAGTTTACATTATAAGTTCCCGGAGCTTTATTTTCTTCCACTAAAGTTTTTACTTCCTGACCAATCATATTATAAATCTTAAGCGAAACCGAACTCTCATTCGGAATTGAATAAGTTATTACCGTTGAAGGATTGAAAGGATTAGGATAGTTTTGTGAAAGTTTAAATGATTTAGGAGTTATATTTTTATTCTCCTTAACATCAGTAACAAATCCTACAAAATCATCATTTTTTCTTGGAGCCAGTTTATAATAACTGAATGAAAAATATAATATTCCACGAATCTCAGAAAATTTAGCTCCCAGACCGACAAATATATTTGAAGGATCATTTGCTAATGCGGCATCCCATAAATTTTCATAACTATGATTCCCGTCTTGTAGTTCAACCCTGGAATCACCGGAACCATCAGTTACAAATATTTCGCCATGATTTGTAGTGCCAGGACCGGAAACACCATCAGCATTATCATCCGTAACAGTAACATTTTTATAATCAACTAAAACACTTTCCCATTGTTCCGCACTTACATCTCCACTGGCTTTCTTTGCTATATCACTGGTTTTCAAATCAACGGCAACTGGTAAAGCATTACTATCTGAATTAACAACTATATTAGTTAAAGAATCTATCGAAGTAACACTGTAGTTTTCAACAATTTTCCCTGTTAATGTTACACTATCACCACGTTTAAACTTTAGGACATCAATGCCCTTCATTCCCATAGTACCTATTAAGATTCCAGTCCACGGTCCATTTCCATCCTGCATATAAACGCGAAGCGGAGTGCTGCTTCCAAACCCGGGAAGATCAGAAGTATCTGCAGTTACTACTCCCGTTAGTGTAACATAAAAACCATTGTATCCACTGTAACCGCTTCCAAATGGACTGTATTGTACATCTCGAATTTTTAACGTTTCATCTAAAACCTGGTAAAAATAATTACCTCTTACAGTATCACTTGGGTTATAACTTTTTAATCCGTCATTATCAATAGCGGATATGTAATAATTAACAATTGTTGAGTCTGTACTAGCTGCAGGAATTGTAGCAGTATATAATGTAGTATCTGTAACAGATCTATCCATAGCCACTGAAACTCTTGTACTATTGCCGATTTTATAATTCAATGCAGCACTTTTTACTACACCATCAAGATCGGAAATTTTGGCAGATACTATCACCGACTGATTAGTATTAACCTGAATTTTATCTCTTGTAATACTCGAAATTCCTGGAGGGGTAGCAGTTATATAAATATCATTCGGATAAAGCGGTATAATTTCAAATACATCATTATAAACTGTAACAATTCCACGTAATGTATTTATCGGTGTTCCATCTGCAGGCACTTGATAATTTGTGTATGGAAGTAAATAATTCAATCTAAAGTATCTTGATTGCGGATAGACTATTAAATAATTACCATTTGCATCATAAGCATTAAATTGACCAGTAGTAGTATTTCTATTTGCAGAAACTAAATTATGTAATTCAACATACATACCGGAATATTTAAAAGCTTCTTTGACTTCTTGTAAATTATTCATAAAATCAGTAACAGATAGCTGTATTGGATCCGGTCTTTTAGGAACAGTTCCAACAATATTAATCGGCGTAACTGGATTTAGTAAAGGAACTAATTCATAAGTTTGACCATATGCTGTAACAACACCGGTTATTTCAACAATATCTGTAGTATCTACTAAATCAAGAAAAGTATTTTGATTGCCGCCTGTTGTATCCATTTGTAAAACGTTTAGACCACCCCAGAATTGACCACTTGTTGTATCTTGAATATACGTTCCCCATCTTGCACCATAATACATTATAGTAGTTCTGGCTGTATCAGGATCTACTAATGGTCTAACCATGATAACCCCTTGAACCCTTACTGTATCACCTTCTAAAGGAGAAGCTACAAATCCCGTTGTACCTACATTTTCGATATATTGAATATCGTGAATGGTAACAAGTGGATATTCCTTTGTTGTTTTTTGTAATTGTGCAAAAGTAAAATTCACCCCAACAACAAATAAAAGCAACAGTAATCTAAGTTTCATAAGATTTATTCCTTCTTATTTAATTATTAAAAATTTTCCTCGTTTAATATCACCGGTATTTGTGTCTTTAACTGTAAATAAATATAAACCGGTAGCAATAGCCTGATCGTCATCAGTTAATAAATCCCAAACGTCTTCCCCGCCTGTCATTACTTGCTTGCCGTCGCTTGCATAGGTTTGGAACCATTTAATATCAGATCCATTGCTATATTGATTATGATCAATTCTTTTTACGATATCTCCGGAAAGAGTATATATTGTTATCTGACATTCGGAAGGAAGATTATAGAAATATATTTTTCTTAACCTCTCGCTGCTTCCATCCCAATATGCATTACCGTAATATGGATTCGGATAAACACCAACTTCTGCCTGATTATTATTATTGGGTAATGTGCCCGGAAGAATTCTGTTTAACGCAGCTAATGGACTTGATTCCAGGCTTTCTAAATTATTTTCAGGATCACCTTTATCAAACGCTGTTACTGAAAATAAATACTGCCATCCATTTAATAAATTATCTATTTCAAATTTGTAATAATATTTTGTTGTATCATCCGGAAAAGTAACCGGCTCTTTTAATTCAACTTTTGAAAATCCGGTATTAAATCCTACCAAATTTCCAACCGTATCAAATTGTGCAAGTGTTACAAGAGATGATCTGGCATCCTGAGAAAGGTCTAGATCAAATCCTGCTTCAGTTCTATAAATTTTATATCCTTCAAAATCTTTCTTGCCAGAAATAGGATCGATTGAGCTTTCCGAACGTTTATCCCAATAAATGCTAACATTCTGATTTCCCGGAACTACTTTAACAGCAGGAGTTCTTGGTGGAGCAGGTAAAATATATCTTGTAATTTCATGATTACCATCTAAATCTTCACCCGGATCGAGTATCCCGTTACGATTTCTATCTTCACCATAATAGGCACGTAAAGCCCATTCAGCATTTGAATATAAATTAAATTTCTGTATCGGGTTATCAAGTGCAGCAGGATCAGTACCGAATTTCTTTGCACAGACTATCGCAAATACAACATTTAATTGATTGACCAGGTGCAATTTTTCTAAAACCACCATTCGTAATTAATATTGATCGATTAGAAGGCTTTATTAAATCCTCAGGATTCACTCCATCATCATACCTGTTTGTTCCTCCAAAGTAGCCTTGCATTTTCCTGTATCTATCAATATCAGTGATAGGTGAAAAGAAATTTGGATCCGACGTATTTTTATACTGCCAGCTTACAAAGTTTACTGATGGTAATGTATCAGAACCAGCAATAAAAAAACTATCCAAGGTCGGAGTAGAACCAAAAACTGAATACCAACATAACTGTTAGTGTAGCCTATATCGCCTGTTGCATCAAATTCGTATGCAATTTTCAGTGAATCACTGTAACCATCTCCACCTTTATCAAAAAAGGATGCCCCGGTTCTTGGTGAAGTTATTTTTGTATTTCTTACAACTGCATCTGTCCATAATCCAACATAAACACTATCAATATATTTGTTAGATACATTCTTAATTGTAAAATTCAGTATCACAAAAAAGTCTGCAAAGGGATAATTCCATGCATAACTTTCCTGATGCACAGCAATACCTAATGGAATATGTCCTGGAATTGCTTGCTCCATTTTAAGTATCTAAACTTAGTATCAGAAAAATCCATTAAAAAATCTTGATGTGAGATTGCATAAGGATTATAAAATCTTGAATCGAGCAGAGACTTGATCTTTCAATAATTTGCTTCCCGGCTGCATTGGTAAATTCAAAACCACCGCCCCGAGTTGAGCTAATAGATGAAGCATCAACCGAGCCAGTGCTTACGAAAGGACCAATTTTGTTATGTACTGTTAAGTAATCTGACTGAAAACCACCCACCCATAAGCCTCCATCGAATAAATGTTCAATGCCGCTTCCAATAGGATATTCGCAGGAAGGATGATTGGGCCATAAACCCAACCATTTCCATACATACCAAAATTTGTAACGGAAAGACCAATGTTGCCAATATTTGTGTACTTGCTTTGATCAACTGAAATCGTTTTGGTAAAATAGTTTGATTTTCTTGAGCAATTACAATAAATGAAAAAGATATCAGCAAAAGCAGGATTAGGAAAGTGGATTTTAATTTCATTAAGTAAAAATATTTCAATAATAAACTTGATTGATTTTTGGCGGAGTAAAAATAAGCAGATTAAAGTTAAGAATAAATGAATTTCTATATAAATAAATTGTTAATATTTCACATTAAAAATTGCTCTTGCGTGTTCATCTGCATGATAAGAACTTCTAACGAGTGGTGAAGATTCAACGATTTTAAATCCCATTTTCAATCCTTCTTCTTTGATACATTTTAAATTCATCAGGAGTAACAAATCGATCAACAGGTAAATGTTCTTTTGTTGGCTGCAAGATATTGTCCAATTGTTAAAATATCACATCCGTGTGCAACTAAATCTTTCATTAATTCTAAAACTTCTTCTGTCTTTTCACCGATTCCAACCATAATTCCGCTTTTAGTTTTTAAGTCCTTTACCTTTAAACCATTTAATTAATTCTAAGACTTCTTTCATACTTTGCCTGCGGACGAACTGCATGATAAAGTCTTGGAACGGTTTCCATATTATGATTTAAAATATCAGGTGGATTTTGCATAATAATTTTAAATGCTTCTTCATCACCTTTAAAATCAGGAATAAGAATTTCAACTGTGCAATCAGGTTTTTGTTCACGAATTAATCTTACACATTCTTTAAATATTGTTGAACCGCCGTCTTTTAGTTCATCTCGGTTTACAGATGTTATTACAACGTGTCTAAGATTTAATTCAACAACAGATTGCAGCAACACGTTTAGGTTCTTCAATATCAAGTTCATTTGGAATTCCAACTTTAATATTGCAAAAACCGCAGCTTCGGGTGCAAGTATCACCAAGAATCATAAAAGTTGCTGTACGATGATTCCAGCATTCAGCAATATTTGGACATTTAGCTTCTTCGCAAACAGTGTTAAGTTTTTGTCTGCGCATAAGATTTTTAACATCGGAATAATTTTCACCAATTGGTAATCTTACTTTTAAGCCAATCAGGTCTTTTACCTAATATCTTTTTTGCTTTTTCTGCTTCTTCTTTAAATGCGCGTTGATGTTGATTTATCATAATACATTCTCTGATTTGTCATCACTGAGTCCCGAAGGACGAAGTGATGACATAATTTAAATGTACAGGTCAGCTTCGACTTCGCTCAGGATGATCAAATCGAAAATGACATTAATCTAAATAATCACCTTCAAAATTTTCTAATGTTTCTTTAATGATTTTCAAGAACATTCCGCCCAACATCCCATCAACCAAACGATGATCGTGTGAAAGTGTTAATGCCATAATATGTCTTACTGCAAAAGTATCCGAACCGTCAACTTCAATAACAACAGGTTTTTTTTGAACAGCTCCAACTCCAAGTATTGCAACTTCAGGTTGATTTATAATTGGGGTTCCAAATATAGTTCCAAACACACCGTAATTTGTAATTGTAAATGTTCCATTAGAAATATCATCCGGAGTCAATTTTTTTGTTCTTGATCTATTAGCGAGATCAGCAATTGCTTTTGCTAAGACCAATTACATTTCTATCACCTGCACCTTTAATGTTTGGAACAATTAATCCTGTCGGTTCAATTGCAACAGCAATACCAAGATTAATAAATTTCTTTTGCAGAATTGTATTTCCATCAATACTTGAATTTACAAGCGGATATTTCTTTAAAGATTTAACAACTGCATCAGCAATAAAAGCCATGTAAGTAATCTTAGTATTTTCATTTTTCATAATCTCATCTTTTTTTGCTTTGATGAAATTATGAATTCGTGTCATATCAACTTCAATTAATTCAGTAACATGAACGGAAGTATCACGACTAAGAATCATATGATCCATAATTCTCTGTCTGATGTTATCCATCGGAATTCTTTCAACATCTGCTTCATTATAAACTGTTTGTGATGTTGATGGAATAAATGATGGAGCTGGTGCTGCTGTTTTTAATTCTTTTTTAACTTGAACTTGTTCTTGAACTTGAACTGCCTTTGAACTCCGGAAGTTTTTCTTTTCTCAATGTAATTCAAGTACATCTTTTTTAGTAACTCTTCCTTCCAATCCGTTCCCTGTATTGATTTCAAGTTCATCAAAACTTACATTTTCCTTTTGAGCAATACTTAAAACAAGCGGAGAAAAAAATGCTGAACCTGTTCCCTGTTCTTTTGGTTTAATATCAATCTCTTTAGCAAAATTATCATGCATGCTAATTGTTTCATTTACTTGAGGTTTTTCTTGACTTGATCCTGGACTTGAACTTTAATATCTTGATCCAACAGCAAGTTTTGCCACGATTGTTCCAACTTCCACTGTTTCCTGTTCACCAACAAGAATTTCAGCTAAGGTACCTGCTTCCGGGGAAGGAATTTCTGTATCAACTTTATCTGTACTTATTTCAAAAATTGTTTCATCTTTTTTAACAGCATCACCAACTTTTTTAAGCCACTTTATAATTGTTCCTTCCATAACTGATTCGCCCATTTTAGGCATTGCAATCTCAATTATATTTTCATTTACTTTTTCTTTACTTTTCTGATTGTTCGTTTAAAGTTGTGGTCTTAGGATTGTCATTCCGATCCCGACTTTATCGGGAGAGAAATCTTATCTGCATCAGTTGCTTCAGATTTCTCAGTTGAATCCACCGTGGCGGACTTCGAACTGACATCTTCATTGTGCGAAATATCATTAGATTGAATTCTGGCAACAACAGTTCCAACTTCAACGGTTTCACCTTCTTTAACTAATATTTCCGAAAGCACACCGCTTGAAGCAGCAGGAATTTCGGTATCGACTTTATCAGTGCTGATTTCAAATATTATTTCATCCTGTTTTACAACATCACCAACATTCTTATGCCATTTTATAATTGTGCCTTCACTTACACTTTCACCCATTTTTGGCATTATGATATCCATACAAACTCCTATACTAAATACTAGTTAAAACAATTTAATTTTGATTTATGAATAATCGATCAACGAACTTTGAATTTAGAAATAAATTAAAGGATTATACTGCAATATTCTTAAATCCTTATTCCTTGTTCGATATTCTGTTGTGCTTTTTTGTGTCTTAGAGTTTTTGTGGCAAAAAATCTTTACCACAGAGACACAAAGGCACAGAGATTAATACAACAATAATTCTTTTATCCCTTTATAAATTTCATCACGATTAGGAAGAATTTCATTCTCTAAAATCGGTGAATAAGGAATATGAGCATCTTTTGCAGCAATTCTTTTTACAGGTGCATCAAGAAATTGAAAACAGTTATCTGCAATTCGTGCAGCAATCTCAGCTCCAAATCCACCAGTCAAAGTGTCTTCGTGAATTACAATAACTTTATTTGTTTTCTTTACTGAGTTAAAAATTGTTTCTTCATCTAAAGGGACAATTGTCCTAATATCAATTACCTCGACAGAATAATCTTCATCTTCAAGTTTCTTTGCAGCAAGCATTGAATCCCATAGAGAAAGTCCCCAGGAAACAACTGTAACATCATTTCCTTCTTTTACAACTTTTGCTTTACCAAAAGGAAGTAAATAATTATCATCAGGTTCAGGGTTGATTGCAAACTTTGTCTATATAATCCTTTATGTTCACAAAATAAGAACCGGATCATTAATTCTGCATGCAGTTTTAAGTAATCCTTTTGCATCAGCTGCATTGCTTGGATATGCAATTAAAATTCCGGGGATGTGTGCAAAGAAAGCTTCAATATTCTGGCTGTGACATAAGTCCTCCATGAATATATCCACCAACTGCAACTCTTGTAACAACAGGTGCAGCCCAGGCATTGTTGGAGCGATATCGCATTGGTGCCATTTCATTTTTCATTTGCATAAATGCCGGCCAGATATAATCTCCAAATTGAATTTCAACGACAGGTTTCATTCCGGTAATGACATACCAATAGCAACACCCATAATGCTTGCTTCTGCAAGCGGTGAATTAAAAACTCTTTTCTTTGTAAATCGTGTTGATAATCCTTTTGTTGCTGTAAAAACTCCACCTTTTGCATCTTCAATATCTTCACCAAAAATGAACATCTCGGAATTCTTTTCCATTTCTTCATGAAGTGCATGATTTATTGCATCGACCATTACTATTTTATTACCGGATGGAATTTGATGATTCATAATCCAGACTTTCTTTAAAACCACTTTCATCATAAACAAATTTTTGCTGCATCCTGCGGTTTAGGATCAGGAGAATTAAAAGCTTTATCTGCCGCTTCATTAATTTCATGATTAACAGTTTTTTTTAATTCATCATAAATCAGTTTGTGTTAGAAATCCTTTTGCTATTAAGTATTTGAGCAAATTTTTCAATAGGACATTTCTTTAAATCTTCTTCAAGTTCTTTTTTATCACGATATTTTCTCTGATCATCAGAAGATGAGTGTGATTCCAATCTTACAACTTCAGCTTCAATAAAGCAGGACCTTTTCCGACTTTTATGTATTCAATAGCTTCCTGTATTTTTTCATAAGACTCAAAAAAATCTGTGCCATCAATTTTAACTCTGTGCAGGTTGCTATAACCATCCATCATCTCAGCAATTGAATGATCTTTTCCACCACTTTGCGATGATACGGGAACAGAGATTGCATACTTATTATTTTGAATTACAAAAAGTACAGGAAGTTTTTCTCGACTTGCCCAATTTACTGCTTCGTGAAATTCACCTTGTGAAGTTGTTCCTTCACCGCTGCTAACGTAAGAAATATTTCTGCTCACCGCGTTTTACCGAAGCCAATGCGGTTCCAACAGCTTGTAAAAATTGTGTGCCTGTTGGAGAAGACTGTGATGGTAAATTTATTTTTGTTGCTCCCCAATGAACTGGTAATTGTCTTCCACCGCTTGCGGGATCATTTGCTTTGCCAAATGTACCAAGAAAAACTTCTTCAGGGCTTATACCAGCAGCTATAACCGTAGCTAAATCCCTGTAATAAGGAAACAGCCAATCTTTTTTAGGATTCAAGAGAAAGCCCTATTGCAAGTTGTACAGCTTCATGCCCGGCACCTGCGATATGAAAAAAAGTTTTACCCTGCTCTAAGTAAATTCATAGCTTTATTATCAACGCTACGGGCAGTTAACATCATTTTTAAAACATAAAGCAAATCATCTTTATAAAATTCTTTTCCCACCGATTTGATTGAAAGATTTTTCCTATCAACTGGTTTCATCGAAGTTTTTTCTCTGGATTTATTTTGTGTCTCGGTATTTTTTTTGCCATTTAAAACCTATTCTTTTTAGAAAAGTAAACGTTAATATTTCATCCTTTGATTTGAATTCAATTTGATCATAATCATAATTCATCAATGAAATGATAAATTATTTTTTCTTTAACTTCATTTAACGAAATTTCTCTTTATTCAATTCCTGTTTTAACGAAGTAACATCTTTATCAGAAATTCCACAAGGAATAATTCCATTAAACAATTTCAAATCAGTGTTTATATTAAAAGCAAATCCATGCATTGTAATCCATCGACTTACTTTAATTCCAATAGCAGCAATTTTTCTATCATCAATCCAAACGCCTGTAAGTATTTTGTCATCTGACTTCCAAGTAAATCCATATTCAGCACATACTTTAATAATAATTTCTTCAAGAGCTCTTAAATATTTATGAGTATCCTGCTTCCAGTTTGTAAGATTTATAATCGGATAACCAACAATTTGTCCCGGACCGTGATAAGTTATATCTCCACCACGATCAATATCATAAACAGAAATTTTATTATCACTCAAATACTTTTCATCACCAACAAGATTTTCTTTATCAGCAGTTTTCCCAAGAGTATAAGTATGTGGATGTTCAGTAAAAAAAGGATATCATCAATTTTATTTTCAACTCTTAACTGATGAATTGATTTTTGTAAATCCCAGGCCTCTTTATAATCAATGAAACCCAAATCACAATAAATTAATTTTCTTGTTTCTTTATTCATTATATTCTTAGTATGTCATTGCGAATCCCAAAGGGATGAAGCAATCTGCAAAATAATTTTAGATTGCTTCGATCGAAGACTCACTCGCAATGACTTTTTATCTTTAAACTCAAATGTGTATTGCTTCACCATACGCATTTGCCGCTGCTTCCATAATTGATTCGGATAATGTTGGATGAGCATGAACAGTTTTTATTATTGAATGTGCCGTTGCTTCCATCGCACGTGCCAAGGCAACTTCTGCAATTAAGTTCAGTAGCTTCACTTCCGATAATATGTCCACCCAATAAGTTCACCGTACTTAGCATCAAAAATCAATTTAACAAATCCTTCACGTTCACCAACAGCAAAAGCTTTTCCACTTGCCATAAAAGGAAACTTACCAATCTTTAATTCATAACCAAGTTCTTTTGCTTTTGCTTCAGTTAATCCAACACTTGCAACTTGCGGCTGGCAATAAGTACAGCCAGGAATATTTTCATAATCTAATCTGTGGATTTTTAATTCCTTTTATACCTTCAACACAATGTATTCCTTCTGCAGATGCAACATGTGCAAGCCACGGCGGACCAATTACATCACCAATTGCATAAATATTTGGAATATTTGTTTGATAAGTTTTTTTATCAACCTTGATATGATTTTTAAAAGTTCAATTCCTAATTCTTCCAAACCAAATCCTTCAACATTACCTGTTACACCAATTGCACTTAAAACTTTATCAGCACTTAATTCTTTCTTTTGTCCATTTTGATTTATTGTAACTAAAACTTTATTTCCTTTAACTTCAGCTTTTTCAACAATTGTTTTTGTGTAAGATATCTATTCCACGTTTCTTAAAACTTCTTTTCAAGTGTTTGTGAAACTTCAGCATCTTCAACCGGAAGAATATTATCAAGCATTTCAATAACTGTTACTTTTGTCCCAAGTACTGAATAGAAATACGCAAACTCAATTCCAATTGCACCTGCACCAATTATAATTAATTCTTTTGGCTGTTCAGAAAGAGACATCGCTTCAGTACTTGTAATTATGTTTTTTCTATCAACAGGAATATTTGGGAAGACTTTAGGACGAGCACCGGTCGCAATAATAATATTATCAGCTACTAGATTGAATTCCGATTATTTTCCATCTTTATCATGTATTGCAATTTCATTCTGACTGATTAGTTTACCAAATCCACGAATTCTATCAATCTTGTTTTTCTTAATCAGTATTTCAACATTTTTTGACTTATCTTTCAGAAATGTCTCTGCTTCTTTGAATTATCTCATTAAAGTTAAAGGAAAGATCTTTTGCATAGATTCCAAATTCTTTACCATGATTTTTAACATTGTCAAAAATTTCAGCATTTTTTAGAAGTGATTTTGTTGGAATACATCCCCAATTCAAACAAATTCCACCTAAATTATCTTTATCAATTACAACTGTTTTAAATCCTAATTGTGCAGCTCGGATTGCAGCAACATATCCTCCCGGACCACCACCAAGTATTGCTATTTGATATTTATTTGGCATAAAATTTAATCCTGATTAGTTATTTTTGTCATGAAATATATGAAGTCATAATAAAAAATAAAATGTCAGAACAAATAAATTATGACTAATTGGTCACTATAAATATTGGTAAATTTTGGACAATCACATTGCGATATACAAAATTAATCTATATTTGCCCCAATAATATTTTAAATCTTTAAACTCATAATATGGAATTTAATTACATGCTAAACCCAATTAACCTGAGTGCTGCAGAATTTGCAGAAAAAATAAAATCGGATAAATCTGCCATAATTGTTGATGTAAGGACACCTCAGGAGTATAATCAAGGACATATACCTAATTCAATTTTGATTGATATTTACCATCATACTTTTCAGAGCAAAATCATGGAACTAAATAAAAATCAGACTTATTACCTTTATTGCCGTAGCGGTAACCGAAGTTTTCATGCTGGTAATTTTATGCTTAAAATGGGATTTGAAAAAGTACATCATTTAGAGAATGGTATAATTATCTGGGAAGAAAAACTTGAAGTGTGATGCAAAAAGAATCCAGCCAAAAATATAATATTGCCACTGTTGATAAAATGGAAATCAAATCTCAATTTTGAAAATTACAGCGCTATGGGCTTTCAGTGAATCAGCTTTTGGTGGAATATTTCACGCACTAACAGTTCCATTTCAGAGGATTATTTATAAGTGCTGCAGCTGTTCTTTTTATTTCCCTGATAATGCTATTTTCAAAAAGCAGTAAAGAAATTTTTAAATCAACATTAATTGTGATATTGATTAAAGCTTTAGTTAGTCCACACACACCATTAACTGCATACTTTGCTGTTAGCATTCAAGGATTGCTTGGTTACTTACTTTTTATTAACAAAAAGTTTTTTCGTCATATCAGCAATACTGCTTGGAATTCTTACTTTATTTTTTTCAGGAATTCAAAAAATAGTTGTACTTACAGTTTTCTTTGGCAATACATTATGGAAATCAATTAACATTTTTATAAAACAAATTTCTAAAGAGTTTTTTAGTACGGACTTAGTTCTGAGATTAATTATGGACATATACTGATCTGGGCTTTATCTTTCAATTCATATTGCAGCAGGAATTTTTATAGGATTTTATGCTGGAATATTACCAAAAAAAATCAACTTTTACTCACAGCCAAATATCTGAAAAGAATTTTGATCAGAATGAACATTGGAATTCCCAAAAAGAAGATAAGAAGAAAAAGAAAAACTGGTTATTACGTCCAACTGGAATAATATTCATTATAATTTCAATTTTACTGTTTTAATTTTCTCATACTATCTCCACCTCAACTTCGGGTGTAGGATCTTGGGAAATTATTATAATGTTAATTCGTTCAGTTATTGTTGACGGTTATTTGGTATACTTTACTTGCACCAATTGTTAAAAAATTATTTCAGAAATACCTGGCAGGTAAAAAATCTTTTTACGCTAAGGAGATTGACGAAATAATGGAATTTGTTTCCACATTTTAGAAAAAGTTGTATCCTATTGCTGGAAAAACTCTTCGGATAAAAAAGGATTTAAAAGAATTCATTATTTTTTATCAACATCATTTTATTATTTATTACTTAGTTAAAAGGACTAATCAATGACACAATTACCAAAACGATTTGAAAAGTTACATCAGGATTATCCGAAAGTTGCAAGAGCTTATGAACAACTTGGAAAAGCTGTTCATTCTTCAGGTCCGCTTGATGATAAAACAAGAGCACTAATAAAACTTGCAATTTCAACTGGTGCAGGATTAGAAGGAGCAGTTCATTCACA
Organism: uncultured Ignavibacteriaceae bacterium; assembly: GCA_963809415.1. Taxonomy (GTDB): domain Bacteria; phylum Bacteroidota; class Ignavibacteria; order Ignavibacteriales; family Ignavibacteriaceae; genus IGN3. Next base: position 376,675 of record CAWEJJ010000003.1, read on the forward strand.
TACTCGTAAAGCAATTGAACTTGGAATTTCTAAAGAAGAAATAAGACAAACAGTTTTACTCGCTTTGCCAACGGTTGGATTACCTTCAACAATGGCTGCTATGAGCTGGGTTGATGATATTTTAGATAAAAAATAATAAATAAAAAAGGGCATCAAAAAGATGCCCTTCTCTACCCTGAATAAAATTATTTAGAAACTGCTGAATGCATATCCAACTTCAACCTGCCATTGTTTCATTCCGATGTTCAATGGATTGCTGATCCGGCGCTTCTAAAGGATTTGCTCCGTTTAAGTGAGTTTTCAAATGCATACATAAATGCAATTGTTAGTTCTTGATTTTTTGCAATATCTTTTGTTACACCAAATGTTACTTGATTTTCAATAACAGCAGGTGCAAGAATATTAAATATTACCTTGGCATCATCAATCGGGATTTTGACTTAATGAATAACCAGCCATTAAATCCCATCCGCAAAAACCAGAAAACATAACACCATATTTAATTACTAAAATATCTTTCCAACCAAATCCAGCACCTTCATCTGCACCAAGCGTCGCCATCATTAAATTTGGTAACATTGGATTTGCAATTGATTTAACTCCACTGTAAAGAATTTGTTTTACATCAACCATAAATTTCCAATTACCAGGTGTAAATGCAAAACCAGCTTGCCAGTTTGCAGGAACATCAAAATCACCAGCTTCAGCAAATAAACCTGCATATCGTTCAAATGCACTCATATAAATTTTTGATTGATATGCAGCACCAAATCTTAAATCTATCTAACCATTGTCCCTGGTATCCAACTTTAAATCCAAAACCTAAAGCTGTTGACCATGACATTACCAGTTAAATTAGCGGGATCATTTGAGAAACCACTGAAAGCAGCCAAACCTTGTGCAGCAAATCTTTGCCATCCAACAATTGCCGCAACACCAATTGAATGGTTTTCAAGAAAAGTTATAAGCAAATGAAAGTTACCAAACATCTGTTCAATGTTTACACCAGTTGCTGGAGAAGTAGGATCCACCAAATGTCATTGTTGGATAGTCTGTATTCATTCCGCCGTTACCATAAAGTGATAAAGCAATAGAAATTTTATTTGATAAGATTCATATTTCCACCAAGAGTTGGGAAATAAAATGCTTTCTTGATCACTGACAACTTTACCGGGCATCAAACCAAATGTTCTAGGAAAACCACTTGGGTTACCACCAACTTCATAATAACCGATCAGGACTGAAATATGAAACGTTTATTTCAAAACTATTATTTAGATTAGAAATAGATGCAGGATTTGTTATTGCACCAAGTGAACTTAACGAAACTGCAACACCTGAACCAGCAAGTGCTGAATATTTAATTCCGTAACCGTGACGAAAATATCCATCGGTTGCAAATGTTGTTTGAAATGTAAATCCAAACATTACTAAAAGAACAAGAAACATTTTTTTCATATGTTTTTCCTTTAATTTGATTTTGCAAATTTAAACAATTACTTAACACATATTCTCACACTGAGCTTGTCTAAGTGTGAAATTATATTTTAATAGTCATCCTTCAACAAGCTCGGGATTACAAAAATGATATTCTTTGAATATTTCTAATTGACACTGAACATTTTTAATTGTTAACTGATTAGCAACCTTCCCTCTTCTTTTTCTTGCCAATAGGAACAGTAGTTTTATTTGTGATTGTATTTGTGGTAGGAAGTTTTATTTCGTCTTTGATTTCCGCAACAGTCGAATCAGTTTGTGCCTGTCCACCAAAATATTTTGCAACTTCTTTCATCTTTTCAAATTGTACTGATTGCTCTTTTGTTGGATTAAGTGGTGCTTTGGGAAAAGATTTTTTCTTTCCATGAATTCAATCCACCATCAAGTATATAAACGCCTTTATAGTTTTTTGATTTAAGAATAAACCATGCTTGTGTGAAGCGATATCATCATCAGAATAAAAAATAATTTTTTGATTTCTTAGAAGATTCTGATTCCGGCAATTGAGCAATTGGAATACATTGAGCATTCGGAATTGAATACTCATTAAATTTTTCTTCACTTCGTAAATCAACTAATTCAAAATCAGATTTGTCTTTAATTATCCAATCGGCTAATTCCATAACAGAAATTTTATCAGCATTACCAACAGTTGAAAGTGCAATATCTTTTTCATTCACTTTAATTGTTGTTCCGCCATAAGGATTGCCTGCAAACAATGCTATCACCCTAAGTAACAAACCAACACCAGCAAGTTTTTTTTCAGTGGATAGATTTGAGAAAAATCTTTTTCATAAATTTTTCTCCGGATTATTGTCTGCAAATTTTTTCTCACTCCATTCAGCAGCTGCAAAAGCACCAATCGCCATTACTACAACAAGAAAAACAACCAATCCGTAAGAAAGCTTAAAGTATGAAGGAATAGTTCGCTGCCCATAAATCAGTAGAATTGAAAAATCCTTCCAATCAAAGGAAACATTTCACCAAAAACAAATATTCCAAACGATTACTCCCAAGGATAAAAACAAAACCATCTATTTTACCTGTAGCAAAAGCAACCATTGATGTACCAGGACAATAACCTCCGATGACAAATCCAACACCAAGTATAAATCCACCCAATACTTGTGGAACGAATATAAGTGTTACTTACATAGATTAATGATAAATCCATAAATCCAATTACGGATAAAATAATAAACACCAAGCATTGCTGTTACAATTGCAGTGAACATAACTTTAAGCACGCGCATATTGCTAAAATAAAATTGAGCAGCAAGAATTCTAGCACTTCCAAAGCCGCCTCTTTCTAACATAAAGCCAAAACCTATTCCAATCACAAAAGCGATGACAAGACTTACATCTGCACCGAAAAATCAAATTTGATAAAATGGTGCATTCATATCCACTGCCTCCTTAAAAAATATGCAGCGGCATATCCGCCAGCAAAAACCATCATCATAAATGCCCAGCTGCCAAGATTAAGGATTGCTCCTCCTGATAAAGCCTGACCGCTTGTACAGCCACGCGCAAGTTTAGCACCAATACCCATCAAACCTCCTCCAACAAATGCATAAATTAATCTTGTTCTATTTGATACTCGTGGACCTTTATCAATCCCTTTTCTTACACGATGAGCAAGTGATCCAGAAAGAAATCCACCTGCCATTACACCGATAACTTCAAATACTAACCAGTCCTTAAATGGATTTGTTGTTACCATCACCAAGATATTCTGAATAAAATTTGTTATTCTGCTGCATGTTCAGGTGCAATCGTTTGTACTCCAACAGCAACTACGGTAGAAAGTGCACCTGAAGCTCCTAATCCTCTACCCATTATTACGTATGCAGCTAGAAGAACGAGTCCCAGCCCAATACCAACAAGATAAGGATTCGAATAAGGCTGAGCTTTATATCCACATGAACATGACCTTCATCCTTTTCGAAAGCTTGAGAAATAATTTTTGTTATAGAAGTCATTTTGTTAATTCTCCATTAATGAAAATGTGCGTTAAACCAATGGCTGTATTGCCCAGCCGAAACAATTACAAATCTTAAAATTAATCCGCCAACAATTACCATAATTGGTGCAATTGCTGTGTGTCGTATTTTATGATTGACTGCAAGAAGCTGTATGATAAGTGGAATTACAATTCCAAGTCCAATTACAAAAACCCAAAACACCGGTGCATAAGCTCCATTCAATAAAAGATGTGCTGCTTCAATATGCGGTCTTGCAGACGATAACAATCCAAGAAACATCATTACAAAAATGAAAAGTTCAACAACAAGAAATCCGTTGTCAGCTTTTGCCAGTAGTTCACTTTCAATTTATTTTTTGCAAAGAGGTGAACAAAAGCTGCCGCCGCTGATAATCCTGAAACAAGAAATAAAACCCAAAGTAATGATGTATTCCATAAAGGACGTGATCCCATCGAACTTAATAAAACTCCTGTATAAGCACCGAGCATCAATCCTAAAATCATATTTAGGATTCCAATATTTTTTATGAAGAAATGGATGCTTGATTTATTTTTCCTGCGATACTCAGATAAGCTTTGGAAAACTATTAAGCATCCAGGCATGGAGGACGAATTAAAATGTTTGCGATTAGTGCGGGATAAACCAAAATCAAAATCCATGCGCCCCAGGACATTGGAGAATTAAATTGAAATGTTGTGTACAATCTCCAGACATAAAGCTTAGTGAGCTAAATCTAAAAACAGAGCAAACATTCCAAGACTTAATAAAATAACACTTATCATCGGAATTGAAAAGCAGGAACAGTTTGATTCTTTATGTCTGTCCGCTAAATAAAAAGTAACCGGAAATAATCATCATCCCGGCAACCATTCCGCCAAGGAAAAGATAAACAGGTATTTGCCATTCCCACATTGCCATTAATGGATCAACGTGAGGATTATGTCTTGTAGTTGTTAATTCAAGTAAATCATTCATTAATTAATTCCTCAGACTAAATAAAATATATTTGGCTGTGTTCCTGCATCTGCAAGATTAACATGCCATTTACGCGATTGTAACAGTTTACTTACTTCACTGTTTGGATCATCAAGATCACCAAAGTGCATACAATAAGTCGGACAAACTTCTACGCAAGCCGGCTTCTGTCCTTTTTCAACTCTGTGAATGCAAAATGTACATTTATCGGCATAACCATCAGGATGAATAAATCTTGCATCATAAGGACAAGCTTCAACACAAGCTTTGCATCCAATACATATTTCATGTGTTAATTAAGAACAACTCCCCCAACATCGTGAATGTGACTTGCACCGGTTGGACAGCAGCTTACGCAAGGTGTTTCCGAACAATGGTTACATCTTTCAGTTCTTATTTCAAATTGTATATCAGGAAATTTTCCGTGTGATTCTGTTACAATCCAATCTCTGTTGTAACCTTCGGGAATATTATTTTCTGTTTTGCATGCAATAACACAATCCTGACATCCAACACATTTTCTTGTATCTATTACCATTCCGTATCTCGGCATCTTACACCTCCATCTCAAAAGTTACAAAGTTCACATTCATACCTGTTCCTCCCATCAATCGGATCAGTTTTATATTGAGTAACAAGTTCTGCATCGCTTGCACCTTTTTTGTATGTGCTTCGTAGTTGTCTTGATTTTTGACCAAATCCATGAACCATATAAACACAATCCTGTCTTATTCTTTCAGTGGCTTTAACTTTTATTGGATCACTCACAACTCCATCCTGATTTTTTAATTTGATTTTATCACCATTCTTCAATCCATATCTTTCTGCAAGATCAGCATTAATCCAGACTTCATTTTCACTCATCATATCTGCAAGCAATGGATTTGATTGAGTTTTACTAAATGTGTGAACAGGTGCTCTTCCATAAAGAAGTCTGAAATAATCCTGATGGTGGTTCCGGATGTTTTGTATAGCGCGGAACCGGATCAAATCCAGCATCTGCATAATTGAGTTGAATAAAATTCAATTTTACCTGAAGGAGTAGCAAATTCAGGTTCAACACCATCTTCAAAATAAATTGGTTTTTCTGGTCCTTTAATTATTCCTACTTTCTTTAATTCTTCGAGTGAATGTCCCGCTACTTTCAATCTTGTATCTAGATATTCTTCAATATCTTTCCAGGGAAAGTATGCTACCCAGTCCAAGTTTTTCAGCAAGTTTTTTTGCCATCCACCAATTTGGTTTTTGATCATTTGGTTCTTCAACTAGCTGGTTGTCGTATTCCAACAAATCCTTCTCTGAATGGAGAAGCATTTAAATCATCATATCTTTCAAGATAAACTGATTCAGGAAGAACAACATCTGCCCATCCCGCAATTTCACTTGGAATAACATCAACTACAACCATTAAATCTAAGTTTTGTATAGCTTTAATAGTTTCATCTCTATTCGGTAATGCCTGCAATTAAATTTGTTCCATAAATAAACCATCCTTTGATTGGATATGGATTTCCTGTTAATTGTTGCTTCTCTAATTCCGGTAGAAATTTGTTCACCAGTTGCAAAAGGATATTTTCCATTTGGATTGTCAACGGGTTCTTTTTTTAATTCAGGATAAGCTGGATAAGGATATTTGGGAATTGAATACGAATAAGGAACATAAAATCCACCTTTTCTTCCCCAGCTTCCAAGTCAAAGCATTTAGTAATGCAATTGCTCTGCTTCGTTGTGCATCATCACCATACCAGGTTGCGTGTCTTCCCGGATGCATTAAAGTTGATGGTTTGTATCTTGCCATTTCTCTTGCAGTTTCTCTTATAACATCAGGATCAATTCCTGTTTCGATATAAGCCCATTCAGGTGTGTACTGAGAAACTTCATGTGGCAAATTTATCAAATCCAATTCCATACTTTGATTAATATAATCTTCATCGTAAAGTTTTTCTTTACTATTACACCCATCCAGGCAAGTAATAAAGCTAAATCAGTTCCAGGTTTAATTGGTAAATAGATACTTTGCTTTACTTGCAGCAACAGAAAATCTTGGATCAACAACAATTATTGAGGCATCCATGTTCAACTGCTCGTGAAAATTCCTGTACCTGTGTGTTGTGCATATTTTCACCGAGATGCGAACCAATTAGTACCAGACATTTGCGTTTTCAATATCCGTTCTTTCAGGTGATCCAATAATATCACCGAAGGTTAACTCAAATCCCACCTCGCGCGGTCCGCGGCATTGAGCAAAAGATGGTGCTGTTTCGTTGGGACTTCCATAAGCTCGAAGTAAATGTTTAAAAAATTGCCACCAATACCATGACTGAAAACAAAGCCATTGATTCAGGTCCATAAGCAGCTTTCATCTTATTCATTTTATTAGCGATAAAATCAAATGCTTCATTCCAGGTTACCTCTACCCATTTTTCTTCACCGCGTAAATTTTTTCTTATTAATGGTGATTTGAGTCTTTCTTTATCATAGTGTGCACCAATTCCACCGGTACCTCGCGGGCAAAGTCTTCCATTACTTAGAGGATCTGCTGGATTACCTTCAACTTTCCAAAGTTTACCATCTTCTACGTAAGCAAGCAATCCGCATTTCCAGAAACACAAATCACAGTAGCTGGGAATGATTTGCAACCCTTTTTTCTTTGAAGCATTTTCCGCCGCATTAACAATTGTTTTTGCTGATCCTGCAAGTATAGCAGTGGTTGCAATTGTTGCCCCGGATATTTTTAGAAATTTTCGTCTTGATAAGGAATTCATTCTTAACCCGATAGTTTATTTCTAATAAAAGTTTTTATAGCTCCACATTCACCATAATCCTGGTACACGGAACAGTTTCTGCAATCTTTAAAGGCACAAATTGTATCTTCTCCTTTCACCGACCAGCAAGGTCCGGAATGACTTAGAAAAGCACTGCAACTGTTTCTATCAATCTTGCTGCAATTGATAACTTCCCAACATGGCATCATTGAATAAATTGTTTTGATTCCATTTATACTAATCTTCGATTCATTTATTGCACTTCGAATGCAAGTGATTCTTTCTATATCAGATTTAGAATAAAGGCGGTGCTTTGTGGATTTTTTATAAGGGAGTATTAAATTTTCTCTTTCATACATTCTAAGTGTATGAACAGAAATATTAAGAAGCTTTGCTGCAATTCTTATTGGATAAATTGGTTCATCAGTAGCAATTTCGTTGTGCATTCAGAGTATTGTATATAAAAATTGATATTTATAAATACCAACTTTATTGCCAATAAATTTCTTTAAAAACAAATGATTTTGCAGTATTAAGGATAAATGATTTTTCATTTGTTAGAGAATAGAAGTTTTTTTTCTAAATTTTTAGAAAATATAAACTGAATTAAATTATGAATAGGAATGATTTTTCATTGAGTTTAATATTTAAGTGCTAACAATCAATCCGAAGGTAGTACACATTTCTTACTAACTTTTTTTAGCAAATTCTCAAAATCAATTAAACTTTCTTTCATCACTTTAGAATTTTCATCATGACAAGTTAAGCAAGCACCAACTAACAAAATCCGTTTTTGCTCATCAACATTAAAAGGTCTTGTATTTATTCTTGTTGTTGAACTTTCATTTCTGTTTTGCATAAAACCAATCCAAGCATCTTTTGGAAGACTATCTTGATTAAGTTTTTGGTATTCCGCTTCAAAACTCCATTTACCTCCAATAGTTACAATACCAATTCCCTTAAGAAATTGGGTTTGGTTAAAATTAGAAATATTATAACTCAACTTGCCTTTTCCGTAACCAATTGCCAAAGAATTATTATGACAAGATTTACAACTTCTTCCAATTTTATTTACTGTATGAGCAACAGTTGGCGCAAATAATCGTTTAAATATTTTCCTGTCCTTTTCATTTTTCAATTTATCAATTGTAATTATCATTCCCGGAATAAATGTATCAATTATTTCTTTACCCGATTTTTCTTTTCTTACTCCAAGCGTTGGATAATCAACATAAAAATCAGATGAAGTCTCGTACCATGACCCAACTATTTCTTTATTATCAAGTAAATCATATCCTTCCCTATCGGGCTGATATTCCGTATGGCAACCAACACAATATGAAACCCACTGAGTATGGCAGCTATTGCAGCCTAATCTATTGTGTGCTTTACCTTCTATACAAATAAATGCGGGCGGTTTTAACTGAAGCGAATCCCCTTTTATTTTTGTTATCAGATATTTGCTTCTATTATTATTTTGGTATGAATTTATCAAAGCTATACTTGATTTTTGTGCTAACAGAAATTTATCACCATCTCGTTTTGATTTTCTTAAATCAACAATTTTCCTTGATTCATAATCAAGTTTATTATAGCTTATTGTTTTGGTTTGATCTGAATGACAATCAGTACATTGAATTTTCACTTGTTCTTCTTTATGTTCATATAGATTTTCATCACCCATTATCTCCTGTGCTATATGGCAATCAATACAATCCATTCCTTTATCATGATGAACATCTGCAGGTTGCTTTTTGAAAACTCTTCCATCCATGAAAACTCTATAATTTGAATTGAGATCAACAACAGATTTTTGAGAATTTATATTTGGCTCAGAATTATTTATTTGTCTTAAAGATTTAATTTCATCTTCAAAAGAAAATATTTCAGACCATCCTTCATAGTTAGTAGATATTCTTCCTGATCGACTATGACACCCAAGACAATGATTTGTAGATATATTTAAGCTCAATTGCGGATGAATTTTGGGTAAATTTAAATCTATATTATCCTGTTCATTTAATCTCTGATTCTTACTTTTTAATTTTTGGTATAAGTCCAATTGGGCTAACGCTTCATTACTGTAATTTAGATGACAGGCATTACAACCGCCGCCCCTTGATTGTTCGGTTATTGGTCCATATTCCGATTTTATATTTCCAATATGGCATGATGCACAAAGATTTCTTAAATGATTATCGGCATTTGTCTGTTCTAAATTCTTAATATTAAATGTTCCTTCAGGTTCATTTAATTCATTAAACACAAAACGATTTACGCTAATAATTCCACTTAGCGTATTCATTATAGAGTTATTTACCCTCGGGACAATATCCGGATGACATTGTGCTGTTCCGCAGGTTCTATTTGCATCTGATAAGTTCCCGGGAATTAAAATCATATCCTGATGTGCACTATTTTTATTTAATGTAAAAGGATTGCCAAGGTGGCAAGAGTAACATCCAATGGCTTTTGGTGAATGGGACTCTTCAAAGCCTATTACATTGCTATGGCAGCTTAAGCATCCTTCATTTCTACCTAACACGTTTACAATTTTTGAATAATTTTTTGCGTCAGAAAAAGAAAATAACGGAAGGTAATTCAATCTTAATCCATTATCATATTCCCAGGGAAGAATTAATTTCCAATTTTCACCTCTAAAAAAAGCTCCTATAAAAATCAGGATTATATACGTAATGCCTAAGTAAAGAAAAATATATTTTAATACTTTAGCTTTTTTCAGCTCGAAAAACTTTAAGTAATAAAAAATAAATAATATTAGAAAACTAAAAATAATTATATAAATGGGTTCACTAACCCAGTGCAATATTTCCTGCAATCCCAAAAAATACCAGGGACCTTTAACGATTGGATTTTTGCCATCATGCAGATTTGCAGAATAAAATAACGAAATAATAAATATCGCAATTGTTGTATATAGAAATACTGATACTTTGGGATAAAGTTGTCTTGTATGTTCAAATAAAATGAAGATAATAATTATGGTAGCTGTTGCAATGTGATGAACATATATTATCTGATAATTTCCATCTTTACCAAATAGTGAATATGCAATTTGTGAACCGATAAATGGAATCTGCTCAAACAATGATCTTATAATTCTTCCTGCCTGAGCACTGTCTGCATCACCTTTAAGTAAAAAACCACTTATCATTACATAAAAAATAAAAAACAAAGAAATAGTTAATCGGAACCAAACTCCATCTTTAACACCTTTTTCTGTCGATCTCTGAAGATGATCAACGATGTGCAGAATGGTTGTAACTAAAAATAGTTGTGCTGCCCAGTAATGGATATTTCTAAGCAGGGTTGATGCTGGGTCCGCAAGCAGCCAATAAGATATTGAATCAAGCGGATTATGCACATCATAAGTAATTGCCAGCAAAATGCCCGAAATAACTATAATTACTAAAGAAGCAATTGAAATATTTCCAAAAGGATAAGCTAAGAATGAAACAAAAAAGGATCTCTTTTTAATTGTATTATCAGGCATTTAAAATCTTAATTTGTTTTTTATCCGCGGTAAACTCATACTTTAATCTGCGCAAAGACTTTGCGGCGGGACCTTTTACTACTTCACCCTGATAATCAAATTCTGATCCATGACAGGGACAAATAAATTTCCCATTTTCTACCTGTTTAATCCTGCAGCCAAGATGCGTACAGGATGTTGAAAATATATCTAATCTATTATTTACTTTTACTGCTGCTGCTTTACCAAAAAAAGAAACTCCGGACGGTAAATCTGAAGGAATAAGTATTGTATTAGCAGAATTATTTTTATTTATAACTTGTTTTACAGACGAATCCCAAAGCCAGATAAGTGGTACAAATAATAGAAAAGAAATTTTTTTCAAAAACTCTTTTCGTGATAATTTAATTTTTTGAATATTTTCTTTTAACATATTCATAATCATTTGGAGTATTCATATTAAAAAAAATTTCCTTATTATAAATTTTTAACTTACTTACCTCTACTGTTTCATTAGTCACAATTCCCAGCAATTCAAATATACTTCCTTTTACTGTACTTTTATTTTTTTGAGCTTCCAATAAATGTGCTTCAACGTTTGGTAGTATAGATTTTGAATACATGCCACATAATTGCTGAATTTTCCCTTCTACTTTTGGAAGAACAATTAATGCGTTGGATTTATAATGAATCAAGTATTTAATCATCTCAGTTGAGATGAATGGCATATCGCATGAAATAAAAAAATTATTTTCAGTTTCAGTCTCTGTAAGCCCGGCATGAATGGCAGCTAATGGTCCTTGACCTGAATAGATATCTTTTATAACTTTTTTCCCGGTAAACTTAAACTGCTGAATATCATTTGAACTAATTATTATATTATCAAAAATAGGATTAAGTATTTCAAGCAATCTTTGTATTTGATACATTCCATTAATTTTTAGAAGTGCTTTATTTTCTCCCATCCGGGAACTTGATCCACCAGAAAGAATAAATGCAGTTATATTTTTTTGTTGATCCATCATTTTTTAATTACTAAGGTTTACCAATTGCTATGATAAATCTTTTATCGAGTTTGTTAAGATTTACATATTCTCATTAAGCAATCAATTAAATAAACTTAGTTTAAATTATCCAATAACATAAAGTCCCGTTTTCTGTAATTAGATTTTATTTCCGTCGTCTTATTTTCATATTTACAAATCCTTAGAAGTGGACATTGGGGACAATTTGGCATCGTTGGTTTACAGAATTCCCGTCCCAATCTAATTAAATTAGTATGAAATGAATGAGCTACACCATCCGGTATTTTATTTAATATTTCATAAAAAGTTTTTTCAGGATTATTTGTTTTTACCAAACCTATTCTGTTTAACACACGATGAACGTGAGTATCAACCGGACAAATATTTCTATCTAACGAAAAAAGTAATACGCAGCTTGCAGTTTTAATCCCCACACCATTGTATGATGTTAGTTCATCTAATATTTCTGTATCACTAATTTTTTTTATATAATTTAGCGAGATAATATTTTGTTTGTTCTTCAGTGATTGTAATAGTTCAAAAATAGCTTTGGATTTTTGTTTACCAAGTCCGGCAACTTTTATATGTTTTTCGATCGCAGCAGGTTTAAGCTCTGAAACTTCTTCCCAATTCTTAAAATTATCCTTAAGATTTCTATATGCCTTAAAAGAATTTTGATCATTAGTATTTTGAGATAAAATTGTTCCAATGATCGTATCAAGTGGATCAGGGAGTTTTTTAGCTTTATGTGGAATGCCAAAATGCTGGATCAGAATTTGGTTTATTTTTTCAATTTTCTTTTTCATTATAAATATTACGAATAAGATTTATTTCAAATTTTGTAAAATCTTTTATCAGAAAAAAATATGAGCCATTAAATACCAAAACTAACCTTATGATGTGTCAGAATAATATTATTTTATTATTTTTGAAATCAATACTGAAAAGGAAAGCAAATGGCGACTTTAATGGTTAGTATTTCAGGAATAAGAGGAATTGTTGGTGATGGTTTAACTCCCGAAGTGCTTGTTAAATATACTTCTGCTTATGCAGATTTTGTTGAGCAAGGGAAGGTTGTTGTTGGGAGAGATGCAAGGATTACCGGTGATATGGTCAATCAGATTGTAACTGGCACATTATTAGCGAAAGGACTGGATGTAATTGATATTGGTATCGTCCCGACGCCAACGGTACAGTTTGCTGTAAAAACTATAGAAGCACAGGGCGGGATTGCAATTTCTGCTTCACATAATCCGAACCAATGGAATGCTTTGAAGCTACTTAACTCAACCGGACAATTTATGAGTCCCGATGAGCATGAAAAGATGAAAGAATTTTTAGATAGAGATTCTTTTTACGAAAACTGGGAAAAAATTGGAAAGCGAACTGAGTTTTTTGAAGCAATTGATAAACATATCGAAGCAATTCTAAAAATCAATTTTCTTGATGTTAATAAAATACGTGCTCGAAAATTTAAGGTTCTTTTAGATTGTGTGAATGGAGCTGGTGTATATTCTGTCCCAAAACTTCTTGAAAGACTTGGGTGTGAATTTATTCAGATGAATTGCGATAAATCTGGTATTTTCCCGCGCTTACCTGAGCCTATTCCTGAAAACCTTATTGATACGATGAAAGCCGTTAATGAAAATAAAGTTGATCTAGGAATCGTTGTTGACCCTGATGTTGATAGACTTGTGCTTATCACAGAAAAAGGGGAACCTTTTAGTGAAGAAAATACAATTACCCAGGCAGTAAGGTTTGTATTATCTAAAACTCCCGGTAGTGTTGTTATTAATCTTTCCACAACACGAGCGGTTGAAGATATAGCAAAACAATTTGGATGTAAAGTGTTTCGTTCACCTGTTGGCGAAGCAAATGTTGTTAAAAAGATGAAAGAAGTTGAAGCTGTAATTGGCGGTGAAGGAAGCGGTGGAGTTATTTATCCTGCTCTACATTATGGAAGAGATGCTTTGGTCGGAATTGCATTCACACTTCAACATTTGCTTGAAGAGAATATCACAATTTCTAAATTGAAGGATAAACTTCCGCAATATTTTATTTCCAAGAAAAAAATTGAGCTAATCGACACTGCCCCCGAAAATATTATTGATGCAATGATAAATAAATATTCAAATGAAAAAATGAATATTGAGGACGGATTAAGGATTGATTTTGCGGATCATTGGGTACATTTCAGAAAATCTAATACCGAACCAATTATTAGAATAATTACAGAAGCGAAAACTGAATCTAAGGCAATTGAACTTTCACAAAAATATTATGAAGAAATAAAATCTCTTTTTTAATGTAGGCGTGCTCGTTTTTGTATGTAAGTAAAAAGTGCTGTATCAAAAGATGTGGAAGTATCAATCAGATTGTAATCAAAATTAGAATTCAAGCACTCATGTTTTATTTTGTTTGTAAATTCGTCCATCGCTTGCTTATAAGCTTTCTGAATTTGATACGGTTGAGTTGTAATTTCCGCCTCCGTTTCCATATCCCGAAAGATTGCATCCTTACCGAATGAAAAATTTCTTTCAATTGGATCAAGGATTTGAAAAACAATTACTTCGTTCTTTTTATAAGAAAACTTTTTTAGTGATTTAATTACCGAATCAACATCATCAAAAAAATCAGAGATAATAATTATTAATCCCCTCTTCTTTATCTTCTCAGCAATTTCACCTAAGGAAACGGATGTGTTTGTTTTCTCCTGAGATGTGACCGTTGAGAGCTGTCTTAGGATTTCTTGTAAATATGCTTTGGATGCTTTTGGCGGTAAAAGTTTATTAATCTTTTCAGAATAAAGAGCTAGTCCAACTGAATCTTGCTGCTTTATCATTAAGTAACTTAAAGCAGCTGCAAGAGTAAGTGAATAATTTAATTTTGAAATATTATTACCTGAATTAAAACCCATAGATTTACTGGTATCAATTATTATATAGCTCTTTAAATTTGTTTCTTCCTCATATTGTTTTATATAATATTTCTCTGTCTTACCATAAACTTTCCAATCAACATCCTTTAAATTATCACCTTGCATATATGGTCTATGCTGACTGAACTCAACGCTAAAACCATGGTAAGGACTCCTATGTAATCCAATCATAAAACCTTCAACAACCAAGCGAGCACGTAATTCTAAATTGCTCAGTTTAGAAATTATTTGAGGATCTAAATACCGACGATAATCTGTTGAAAAGGAATCGTTCAATTCTTAGCAACCTCTTTTTTCTTAAGGATTTCCGATGGTGAAAGCCCCATATTATCAAGTTCATCTTGCGCTGAAATAGCTAATGGACTTTTAGGGAATTTTTCTAAAAATAATTTATATCCTGCCGTAGCTTCGTCAAATTTTCTAAGATCATTTGCCAAAATAAATGAAGACATAAATAATGCATTAGGAGCTTCCTCACTTTGGGGATATTTATCAAATACTTCCCTAAAATATTTTTGTGCTTTATCAAAACTTTTATTCCGAGATAAATTTTTATCAAGTTGATTTTGATAAATGGTCGCTAATTGAATCACAGCTTTGGGTGCTAATTTACTTTCGGGATATTCCTTTAATAATGTTTCCAAACTTGTTATTGACTCATTTACTTTATTTTCTTTTAACAAATTTTCAGCTTGATCAAAATATTCCTGGTCCGAAGTTTTTGAACACGATATAAATAAAATCGCTATTAAAAATATTACTGACAACTTTTTCATTATTATTCCTGTTTATATAAAA
This sequence comes from uncultured Ignavibacteriaceae bacterium, assembly GCA_963809415.1. GTDB lineage: Bacteria > Bacteroidota > Ignavibacteria > Ignavibacteriales > Ignavibacteriaceae > IGN3. The sequence goes on from CAWEJJ010000003.1 coordinate 392,151, forward strand.
AATGCGCTCAAAATTATCGATTTAGATTTGAAGTAGCAATTAAAAGTAAATCTAAAATTTTACTCTTAAATTAATTTTTCATTCTTCTTAATTGATTCTTCAGATAATTTTTTTTTAAAATCAATAATTTTATTTAAGATAATTTTATCTCCAGTTCCAAGAATTTGAGCAGCCAGAATTCCCGCATTTTTTGCTCCGTTAATTGCAACGGTTGCAACTGGTACACCGGAAGGCATCTGAACAATTGACAATAATGAATCTAATCCTTCCAGAGATTTTGATTTAATTGGAACTCCGATTACCGGTAATGGAGTGTAAGCTGCAGTAACTCCCGGAAGATGAGCAGCAGCACCTGCTCCAGCAATAAATACTTTCATACCGCGTTTATGTGCGTCAGTAACATATTCAGCTAAAACGCCGGGTGTACGATGAGCGGAAATAATTTTCATTTCATTTAATATTCCAAATACATTTAAAATATCTGATGCTTCTTTCATTACTGGAATATCAGAATCACTTCCCATTATAATTCCAACTAATATTTTGTCTGACATAAAATCTCCTTAATGGTTAATTACTAAAATATTTATTACAAACTTTTCCAATCTACTTGTGTGATTTTTTTTCCATCAGATTGAATTAAAACAGCACCTAGCGAATCTGTTCTTAATATTTTTGAATTTAACAAGTTCAATCGTTGTAGAATTAAATCGGATGGATGCCCAAATTTATTTTCAATCCCAGCACTTATCAAAGATATTTTTGGTGAAACTGCTTTCAGAAATTCAAAAGATGATCCTGTTTTACTACCATGATGCCCAACTTTAAGGACATCAGAATCTAGGCTTTCCTTATGCTGTTTCAAATAATAATTTTCAGCAGGGATTTCAGCATCACCTATAAATAAAAAACTTGTACTTCCATAAACAAACTTTATTGCCCCACTTCTATCATTTGAAGAAAGCTTATCAAAATATTCATTTTCTAAATCGTTTAATACATGCATAGTTGTATTTCCGATTTTTATTTTTTCTTCATGATAATATTTTTTTGGAATTTTTAATTTATTTAAAAAGTTTTCTAATCTAATTGATTTATCAGAAGAATCTGGCTTTGGCAGGTAAAGTTCTTTTATTCTATTATTATAAATCAAGGATATAAAACCTCCATAATGATCAATGTCTAAGTGGGTAATAAATCCATAATCAATTTTATTAATACCAAGATAATCTAGTAATGGGATAACTACTCTATCACCATTATCAAGATAAGCATTAGCTTCACCAGCATCAATCAAAGCTGTTTTCCCATTTGGAAATTTTATAAGGAATGAATCTCCCTGTCCAACATCAATCATAAGTATATTTAGTTTTTTTTCAGCAAGTAAGGATTTATCATCTAATCTTGATATGAAAATAACTCCAATAATTGCAGCAACTATTAAGGTTATTTTAACAGGTAATTTATATGATTTTGTTAGGAAGATAAACAAGATAATTAAAGTTGAATAAAATACAATCGAATCGTATAAAGAATAATTTCTTATCCACAAAAAAGAAAAATTTAGCGTACCGGTAAATCTGATAAACTCCATCATTATAAGCGTTAATAAATTATTTGCATACGCAAAATAAAAAGCAAGATTATAAGATATCGCACCTAGGAATATTGTTAAAAATGCGATAGCAGTAATTATTCCAGAGATTGGAATAACAAAAAGATTAGCAAAAATTGAGATAATGGATAGTTTACTGAAATATATAAGTGTGAATGGGATGGTTCCGATTTGAGCACTGAATGATAAACCCATAAACAATAGTAATATTTCCAGCCATTTCCATTTAATTTTTAATCTATGAATCGAAGATTTTATATAAGGATAAATTATTGCAGTTGAAAATACTGCTCCAAAAGACAACTGAAACCCGGGATCATAAATCTGTTGTGGATTAAAAAGTAATATTATTATTGCCGCAATAGCAAGTGAATTATAAATATTTGTATTTCTGTTTGATAGGAAAGTTAGGATAACTATAGCCCCCATTATAGTAGCCCTAACCACTGGTGGCGTTGTACCTGTAATCAACATAAAAATAATTAATCCAAGTAATGTTAAAGCTGACCTTGTGCGAATATTAAATCGACCAAAAATAATTATGAAAATCAGTATAACATATCCAACATTTAGGCCTGAAACTGCAAGTATGTGAACAACACCTGCATTTACAAAAGCATTTTTAGTTTCAAAGTCAATACCACTACGATCTGCTAATATTAAACCACGCAACAAACTGGTTGTTTCTTCATCGTGTAGTTGTGTAATTATATCATCAATATATTTTCTTAAAGAAAACAGATTTGCATTGAAATAATATTTACCGTGATCAAGAATTTTCATGCTATCAGTATCATAAGAGATAAATAATCCAACAATTCCATTGGAAAGCAAATATTTATTATAATCAAACTCGCCTGGGTTTCTTCTCTCTCTGCCCTTTTGAAATGTACCAGTCATAAATATTTTATTGCCAGCCTCAATACTTGCATAAAGATTTTTACGCTGAAGAGAGTCTCCCCTGAATTTGCAAATAAGTTTATTCTGCAAAATGAATATTTTATTATCAAGATAAAGTGAATCTGTAACAACAGTAAATACTATTTCATAAGATTTTTCTAATTCAACTTTCTTTACCTCTGCATACAATTTTGCATTTTTAACTTTTTGATAATTAGATAAAGGTGAATGGATTTTATCAGTTCCAGTGTTTGCGATAAAACTACCTGTAAAAAATATAACGCAATACAATATAATTGATGAAATTAAAGTTTTTTGTTTTATGAAATAATTAGATACGAAAAAGAGCAGAGCGAATAAAAGAATAATGGTGAGATAAATAAATGGTGTCAATTGGAAAAATCGATCGCCAATTATTCCAATGATAAAGATCAATGCAAATTTTAAAAATGGATAATCCTTCAAGTGCAATATTTTATTATTGATGGTTTAATATCGCTCAAATCTTTTATGTTTTCTGCTAATACTTTAGCATTTAATCCACCAGTTATTGTCAGTGCAGGATTTGTTGTATGCGTCTTTACAGAGAGATCTTCAAAATTTCCATGATCGGAACAGATAATTAAAGTCATATCATCTTGTTTAAGTTCATTTAATATCGTAAACAAAAATCGATCAATATTATTGTAAATAATATCAAATTCATCAACAATTCTTCCATGTCCTAAATGGTCCGTCAAAAAAAATTCATATAAAGTAAAATCATTTTGAGCAGCCAATCTTAATAATCTTCTAGCACCTGTTTCCGGTTTAATCTCTTTAAGATTATAATTAAGTTTTTTATTCCATCTTTCATTTGTTATTTCAGCGGTAAGTGCTTTTCCATTTCTAACATCAGATACAGAATTAAGTTTTATACCGGTTAATTTACAACTTAATGATGTGGTGCTTAATCGTGTTTTACCGGATTTTATATAGTCAAAAAATATTTTTGGATATGCATTTACAAAATATGCCTTTTTATTTTGGTCTTTGTAATACTTTAGAATATTCTTCTCAGCAATAATTGGAATGGTCGTGGAATAAGGGAATGGACCAAAATGTTTACCTACAAATTTTGGTGCATTAATTCCGCAAAAGATTGAAACTTGACCTGTCCCGCTTTGCGGTAATCCTTCCACTCCCATTTGAGCATCACTCGGGAATAAATAAAATCCATTTCGTTCGATATTTAATTTTTCTAAATGTGGAGTTTCGCCAAATATATTTTCAAATGTTTTAAATCCATATTTGAAGAACGGATTGGAATCAAAATCTTTTTTACCAATTCCAACTCCATCAATAAATATCATTAAAACCGGGTTCAATTTTTATCCTGTTTTTTTGATTCAACAAGAAGTGTAACGGGACCATCATTAATTATTTTAACTTTCATCATCGACCCAAATATTCCGGTTTTTATTTTTGATTCACCAAGGTTTAATTTCATTCGTTGAATAAACTTTTCATAAAGCGGAATTGCAATATCAGAGCGCGCTGCTTCTGTAAAACTTGGACGATTTCCTTTTTGAGCATCACCATATAAAGTAAATTGAGATATAACCAAAACTTCACCATCGATATCCTTTATAGATAAATTCATTTTTTCATTTGCATCTTCGAAGATTCTTAAGTTAGAGCATTTATCTGCAATAAATATTACATCGTTTTCGTTATCATCAAACCTAATACCGAGTAAAATAATCATACCCTTTTTGATTTCAGCATTATAATTTTCATCAAGAATAAAAACGCCGCCTTCAGAAACTCTTTGCACAAGCGCTCTCATCGCAACTTCCCGCAAATTATTCTTTCAATTCCGGCATAATCTTTAATTACATTAATTTCGCTAAATCCAAAATCATTTAGAAGATTAAAAATTGCTTTATACTGATCCTTACCTATCTCAAAATATATTTTACCATTATTATTCAACATTACTTTAGCTAAAGCAATTATTCGTTTATAAAATGAAATACCATCATAACTATCAGTCAATGCTTCAATCGGCTCAAATACTTTTAATTCAGGTTCAAGCTGTTGATAATCAGTTAAGGAAACATAGGGTGGATTAGAAACAATTAAATCAAACTTACCCAGTAAAGTAACGTCATCATTCATTATATCGAATTTTTTGAAATCTATTGTACCTTCTGATGAATATTTTTCCGAATTGGATTTTGCAACTGCTAATGCTTTTTCGCTGATATCGATCCCAATTACCTCGCATTTTTTAAGATTATTAGCTAACGCAATTGAAATATTTCCACTTCCGGCACCAATATCAATAATTCTTATCTCACCTTTTTCAGAATTATCAATTAAGATTTGCTCTACAAGTTGTTCAGTTTCTGGTCGTGGAATTAAAACATCTTCATTTACAGTTAGTTTCAATCCATAAAATTCTACATAACCAATAATGTACTGTAATGGATTTCTCATCCCTCTTTTTCTAATGAACTCACGGTAAATATTTAATTCATCTTCTTTAAGAGGTTTATCAAAAGAAAGATATAATTCCAATCTTTTACATTTAAGAACTTCTGCAAGTAGTATTTCAGCATTAGCCCTGGGAGATTCCACATCTTTTTTCTCGAGATACTCTGTCGAAAGCTTAATTGCTTCTAAAATCGTTATCATAGAATAAAATTAATTAGTAAGAACTTAAAGCTTTAATATTTGTTTAATAAATGTTTTCAATTTCATCCAGCATTAGTAGGAGGATGCAGGTTATTTCTACTTTAACTCATTTTTCAAAGTATGAATATTATCAATCTCGCTTGGGTCAAAGCCTCTTAGCAAGCCAACATAATAAGATATCCAATCACTCAAATAAATTAATTCCATGATCCTGACCTTAAAATCATTTTCTTTACTCTCTAGAATTAGAGATTCAACACCGCTTTTGGAAAAGATTTTTGATAATATTGCAAATCGCTTTTTTATTTGTGGATGATAAGAAGTATCGGATATATTTATAATTTTTGCGTACATTATTTTTTCGTGATAAGATTCCCAGCCAATAATTTCGTTATGATTCATTTCGGGAACTTCATTATGGAATGCATGTAATTTAGAATTTTCATTCAATTGGCTTTTTAATCTATATCCAACTGCGCTTGTTGAATCAGTTACAGAATAAATAATGGGTATAAATCCGATTAAAGATTCAGCAAATTTGTACGCAGTATTATTATTCTGAGAAAATTGAATTCCATTGTTCTTCCAATTGGATATTATTTTTTCAACCACTTCACTTTGATCTCTAACCAGTTTCAATTCCTGGAAGACTTTAAGAAGTGAAAAAAAACTCAAACCCAGTGCATAACGTGGCTGAAAACCTTTTTGAACTTTCACACAATGAATCTTATTATTATTTGCGATCTTCTCAACTTCACCGCCAGTAGTTATACAAATAATTTTGCATCCAAGGTTAACAGCCTGATTTAATGCTGAAATCGTTTCTTCAGTATTACCTGAATATGATGAGGCAATAAATAGTGTGGTCTTACCAGCAAACTTTGGTAGATTATAATTTCGATTTACTATCACCGGAACAGATAATTCATCACCCAAAAAGTTTTTAATTAAATCAGCACTGATTGCAGAACCGCCAAGCCCGCTAATAATAATGTTTGCTATATCCGATAATTTAATTCCGGATATTTTAATTTCATTATTCCAGGCAAACTCAATTTGCTTATAAGAATTAGCCAGGACATCAAACTGATTTTGAGGATCGTACTTATTAATGTATTCTTTGATTTCCATTGTTAGATAATATTCCTTGTTCTTGTTATGTTATTTTCATCAAAAAACTTTTTAACTTTTTTCTGAATTTCAACTTCAGTTTTACACTGAATACATTCTTCTGCTAAAGCTTTAGCTTTTTTAAATTCAAAATTTCTGATAATTCTTTTTGCGTAAAGTATAGTTGCGGGAGACATACTAAGTGAATCCAAACCTAAGCCTACTAAAAGTGGAATAGCTAACGTATCGGCTGCCATTTCACCACAGATGCTGACAGGCACATTAAACTTTTTTGCACCTCTTACAATATGATCTATAGTTCTAATAACTACAGGGCTAAATTCCTGGTAAAGATTTGAGACAAGATCATTCCCACGATCAACAGCCATTAAATATTGAATGAGGTCATTTGTTCCAATGCTTATAAAATCTATTTCTTCAGCAAAATCACCTGTCATGATTGCCGCAGATGGAACTTCAATCATTATTCCAATTTTAATTTGATTATCAAATTTAATTTTTTCTTTTTTAAGTTCAGTTTTGCATTCTTGTATTATCTTTATTGATTTCCGGACTTCATCTAAAGTTGAAACCATAGGAATCATAAATTTGATATTTTTATTTTCACTTGACTTTAAAACAGATTTAATTTGGATCCGAAACAAAGATTCATTTTCTAAGAGAAATCTTATACCTCTTAAACCCAAAAAAGGATTTGGCTCTTTATAGTCAGTAATATGAAATTTATCCCCTCCTATATCAAATGCTCTTAAAGTTACAAATTTTGGATATATTCTTGAGGCTAATTTGGAATAGATTGCAGTTTGTTCTTCTTCATCCGGGAAAACACCAAGCTCCTCAATTATTTGTTCAGATCTGTACAGACCAATACCCTTAGCACCGCTTGTAATAACAATATCAATTTCACCAGTTACATCAACATTGGCTTCAAGATTAATTTCTTTGCCATCTAAAGTAATAGCGGGTTGATCCTGAAATTCTTCAAGTCCTCTTTGAATCTCAACTAATTTTTTTTGTTTCTGTTTAAAAAATTCTAGTTGCTCATCTGTAGGATTTGTGATTATATAACCATGAAACCCGTCAACAATAATAAAATCTTCATCTTTAATTAATTGTGTCGCTTTATGTGTCCCGACCACAGCAGGAATATTTAATGATCTTGAAATGATTGCGGCATGCGAAGTTAAACCACCATGATCGGTTACAAAACCCTGAGTTTCTTGTCTTGAAAATAAAAGAGTATCGGCAGGTGTTAAGTATTCGCTTACAACTATAAGATTTTTTTCAATTTTGGATTGCCATCTTTTCTTTTGCAGATTACGAATAATCCTGTTTTTAATATCCTCGATATCCTGCGCACGTTCTTTCATATAAGACTCGTGTGAGATTATCATCAAATCCTGATACTTTGAAATTTCATTGGCAACAATAAACTCAGGTTGTATTTTTTCATTTAATATTCTTGTTTCAATATTTTGAATCAGTATCGGATCATCTAAAATCATCAATTGAGCTTCAAAAATTGCAGCTCTAACTTCATCCATCTTTTCACGAGCTATTCCAAATATTTTATTAAGTTCTTTTTTTGATTGTTTCAACGCTTCTTCAAAATTTAGAACTGCTTCATTAACATCTGTAATTGGGGCTTTGCTTATTTCTAACTTTTCTTTTGAAAACAAATAAGCTTTACCAATTACTATTCCCGGGGCTGCAGCAATACCTATAATTTTATTTGTAGAATTTTTATAAACGTCTTTAAATGATTTCATAGTTCATCAAAGCCCCTTTCAAAGTAAGCGACAATTTCATCACAAGCCTGTTGCTCATCAGGTCCATCAAAAGTTAATTTAAGCTCTGATCCAATCTCTGCTGCCAGAGTCATAACACCAATTATGCTCTTACCATTAATTCCCATCCCATCGCGATATATATAAAATTCACTTTTAAATTTTGCAGCAAGTTTAACAATAGTAGCAGCAGGACGAGTGTGGAGCCCAGCTTTGTTAATTATTTTAACTGTTTTTTCAATCATCATTTGTTTCTTTTAATTAATGAATCAGCTAACCAATAAAAAATACCAATTTCATTTTTATTTGTCAGGTTATCAATTGATTTTAATGCTTTATTTGTGTATTTGCTTATTTCAGTTTTTGCATCGTCGAGAACCCCAAGTTTTTCAAATATTCTTTTATATTTTAAAATTTGGTTCGATCGTATACCTTTATTTATAATTACTTTTAATAAATCATCTTTATCATCACCTTTGGCTTTTTCTAATGCTTTTAGAAATAAAAATGTTTTTTTACCTTCCATTAAATCACCGCCAATTCTTTTACCAAATTCAGTTTTATCGGCAGTAATATCTAACAAATCATCCTGAATCTGGAAAGCAATTCCAAGATAATTCCCATAATTTGATAAAGCTTTAATATCATTTGAATTACCTCCCGCTAAGTAAGCACCAAGTTCGCAACATCTTTGAGCTAAAGATGCAGTTTTTTTTCTTATCATTTCTATGTACTCAACTAACGAAACATTTTGCCGCTTTTCAAACTCAGTATCCAAACTTTGTCCTTCACATACCTCAACAAGTCCTTTTGTAAATGAACTTAAAGCTTGTTTTGAATTTACTTTGCAATCCTTTAATAAAGTTTCATAAGCTACTGCAAGCAACGAATCTCCTGCAAGTATTGCTGTGTTAATGTTATACTTTTTATGAAGAGTTAAATTACCTCTTCGTAAATCAGCATTATCCATTATGTCATCATGCACCAAAGTAAAATTGTGCAGCATCTCAACTGCAAGAGCAGCATTATAAACTTGTTTCGGATTTCCACCAACAGCTTTAGCTGAAAGAATAACAAGTAATGGTCTAAGCCTTTTACCGCTGCTTCCAAGAATGTAAGAAGCCGGAGTATATAATGATTGAGGCTCTCTTTCCTTTAATACTAAAGAAATTCTTTTGTCAATAATTTTTCTTTCCCTTTCGTAGAAAGACGCATATTTTTTTACTTGTTTAGAATTCAATACCACTGTTCCCTTTTTATAATCTTATTTTTTTTAAGTTCACTTATGTTTTTTGAACCGGTTAAAAACATTACGTTTTTTAGATGATCAAACCATTTTAAAATTAATTGTTTAACAGCATCATCCCCTTCCTTCATCAATGTCTGCAAAATAATTCTTGCTGAGGCAACAACATCGGAACCTAAGGCAAATGCAACAGATAAATCATGGGCAGAATTAATTCCACCTGAACCAATTAAAGTAAACTTATATTTTTTCTTAAGTGGATAAATTTCTTTTAAACAATATGCGGTTGGTAATCCCCAATCCCAAAATTCATTTTTTTCATTATCATTATTTCTCAATATTTCAACTCCTGCCCAGCTTGTGCCTCCGGCACCCGAAACATCAATTCCGTTAACTCCGATATCTAAAAGTTTTTGTGCTGCACTTTTACTAATCCCGGAACCAACTTCTTTTATAATTATTGGGACTTCTGATTTTAATACTAACTTTTCAATTTTTTTTAACAATCCAACAAAGTTAGGTTCACCTTCCTTTTGTAATAGTTCCTGCAAAGGATTTAAATGAACAACAAACGCATCAGCCTCAAGCATTTTTATTAATGATAGAATTTCTGACAAATTATTGGACCGCACTAATTGCGCGGCTCCAATATTCCCTAATACGGGAACATTTTTAGCTGTTTTACGAATTACTTTATATGATTTATGAAAATTTTTATTCTCAAGCGCCTGCCTCTGGCTTCCAACTCCGATTGGGATTCTTAATTCTTCTGCAATCACAGCTAACCGTTGATTGATATTCTCAGCTTCCTCAGTTCCTCCTGTCATAGAGGAAATCAGAAATGGATAATCTATTTTATGTGAAAAGAATTTTGTCTCAAATGTTATTTTAGAAATATCAACTTCTGTAATTGCATTATGAACAAAGTCATAACGGCTAAAGCCATTAGATTTAGAACGAAATGAAACCTGGTCCGTAAGACAAAGTTCTATGTGCTCTTTCTTTCTTTTTGATGTTTCGCTTATGGATGATAACATTTTTGAGTTGATTTATTATTCGTTTGCAAGATATAGAAAATAAAATAAATATGCTGATGAGAAATGTGCGGTAAGACTTACAATTTATCAAGCCAACTTGCCTAAGTCTCTACGGATTCAAACCTGATAATGCCGGGACAGAATTACCACTAAATCAATTCGATTATTGAAAATGGATAAATTCATTTTCATCAATAAATAATTTATTAACCACAACTTCACCTTGTACTGAATTAATCAAAACTATTTTATCAGCACCAATCAGATCTTCAATGTTTAATTTCCTTTCACGAATCATTGAATTATTTCTTAAAATATATTTTCTATATACGCCTGGTAGAATTCCGGCATTTAAAGGTGGAGTTGATGTAAGATCATTTTTATAAATCAAAATATTTGAAATCGATCCTTCAGCAAGTTCACCATTGCAGTTAAAGTAGATAACATCAAAAAATCCTTTATTAGCATACTTTAAATACTCATTGTTATATAATTTACGATTTGTTGTTTTGAAATATTGGAACTTATTTTGAGGATCAATCCTGTTTGGAGAAATGATAACATTAATTGAATCATTTTTTTTAATTATTGGTGATATCTTATGATTAATTCTTCCAGATTTATCCAAACTGATTCTTAATCGATAATCCTTACTATTTGTTTGGTTGATATATTTTTTCAATTGAGAAAGAACTTTTTTCCTATCAAAGTTAAAGGTGAAATAATCAGCGGTTTGCTGCATCCTATCAAGATGTTCGTTCTGCAAAAATATTTTCCCACCTTTAACCAACATTGTTTCAATAATCTGGAAAACATTTGCCGGTTCTGTTAAGAATTTCCCTTTAAGTTTTGTTTCCTCGTATTCTTCATCTGCAGCACTATCCCAAACAATCCCGCTTCCTAAACCAATTTCACCTTCGTTTGATTTTTTATCTATTGTTAATGTCCTGATAGGAACATTGAATATAATGCTCTTTTCTCTTATCAAACCTATTCCACCGGTGTAAATTCCACGTTTCTCTTTTTCCAATTCATTAATGATTTCCATAGTTCGGATTTTTGGTGCGCCGGTTATCGAACCGGATGGGAAAATATTTTTCAAAACATCAGAAAGTTTTATTTTTTTATTTAATTTAGATTCAATTGTACTAACCATCTGATAAACTGATTCATACTTTTCAACCTCAAAAAGATTTTTAACAATAACTGAACCATATTCGCTGATTTTCCCTAAATCATTACGAATCAAATCCACTATCATCACATTTTCAGCGCGATTTTTTTCACTTCTTTCCAATTCGAATCGAATCATTGAATCGTTTGAAGGTTCAATCCCTCGTCTTGCTGTCCCTTTCATAGGCTTAGAGATGATTTTTCTTCCTTTAATTTCAAAAAACAATTCAGGCGAAAGTGAAATAATAATCTTATTACTGTTGTTTATTACAGCAATGTATTTAGCAGATTGATTGAAAACGAGGTTACTGAATAACCCCGAGTATGAGCCTTCAAAATTAAATTTACCCTTTACTGTATAGTTAACCTGGTAAGTGTCACCTTCTTTAATATAAGATTTTATTTTGCTAATTGACTTCGTGAATTCATTTTTTGATGTGTTCAATTTGAAGTTTTTAATCTTGTACTTTTCTGATTCATTAAAATCTATTTCAGATGATTTAATTCGCTGGACATTTTTTTTATCATAAAAAAAGAATTGTATTAGATTTTCATTCTTTGGCAAAAACTTATGCAGTGTATTCTCAAATAAATAACCTGCTTCATAATTCAACAATGAATATCCATAAAATCCTTTCGCAACAAGTTCATCTATTCTATTAAATTTTTCATTCAGACTTTTTAAAGATTTAATAGTTATGATTTCTTTTGGTTTTAAGAAAAGATAAGAATCGCTCTTGCCATAAATTGGTGGAGTGTAAAAGAATGCAGCGTTTGGAGAATCTAGTACCTTATTTATTATTTCTTGCATTTGCATAATTGTAGGGAACGGACTCCTGTCCGTTCTGGTTAATTTTATATTTAATTGTAATCTTTTAAATAAATATTATTTACTTTTATTGATCCTAATCGGATCGATCGGGAGATCGATCCCTACAGTTTTGATTGATTATCTAAATTAAACCCGTTTTACTATTTTTCGTAATCATTAATTTAATAATACTCGAGAACACTTATGAATAAGCCTCGTCTTTCTTTCTGGCAAATCTGGAATATGAGTTTCGGATTTCTTGGCATTCAATTCGGATTCGCACTTCAAAATGCAAATGTAAGCAGAATTTTTGAAACACTTGGTGCAAGTATTGATTCAATCCCTATACTTTGGATTGCGGCTCCGGTTACAGGACTTATCATACAACCAATCATTGGACACTGGAGTGACAAAACCTGGAATAAACTCGGAAGGCGAAGACCATTTTTCCTTGTTGGAGCAATACTCGCATCCACTGCAATCATAATAATGCCTAACTCACCTGCCCTCTGGGTTGCTGCCGGAATGCTCTGGATTATGGATGCATCAATAAATATTTCTATGGAACCTTTCCGCGCATTTGTAGGCGATATGCTTCCATCTGAACAGCGAACAGTTGGATTTTCAATGCAAAGTTTTTTCATCGGAATTGGAGCAATAGTAGCTTCTGCTTTGCCATATATGATGACAAATTGGTTTGGAATTGCTAACACTGCGGCGGCTGGTGAAATTCCTGATTCTGTCAAATTCTCTTTCTACATTGGTGGAGCAGTTTTTTTTCTTGCAGTTCTTTACACAGTTTTTTCTACTAAAGAATATTCACCTGAACAATTAAAAAAATTTTCTGATGATGAAAAGAAATTATCTCAATCCAAAATATCAGATTCAAATTATATCACACCAAAATCGTTTAATAAAAATGGATTAATTTGGATTTTTATTGGATTACTGGGTTCTGCAATTCTTTACTTTGTTCTTCATGAAACTGATTACGGTCTTTATGTTTTATTTGTTGGTTCAATAATTTTTGGATTATTACAATTAGTTGCTGGATTTTTTACGAATCAAAATAAAACTTCCGGCGGATTAGTTTCGATCTTAAATGATCTATACAAAATGCCAAAAACAATGAAACAACTTGCAGTAGTTCAGTTCTTTTCGTGGTTCGCTTTGTTTGCAATGTGGATTTATACAACGCCCGCGGTAACTCATCATATTTATGGTGCAACAGATCCTTCCTCAGAATTATATAATCAAGGCGCAGATTGGGTTGGTGTTTTGATGTCTGTTTACAATGGTTTTGCCGCTGTGATGGCTTTTGTCATTATGTGGGTTGCAAAACTTACAAACAGAAAAACAGTTCATATGATTTCATTAATCATTGGCGGAATTTCCTTTGCATCTTTTTACTTTATTAAAGATCCAAACTTACTTTTAGTTTCTGAACTTGGAATCGGTTTAGCGTGGGCTTCAATACTTGCAATGCCTTATGCAATTCTTGCCGGTTCACTTCCACCGGAAAAAATGGGCGTTTATATGGGCATTTTTAATTTCTTTATCGTAATTCCACAAATAACTGCTGCGGCAATTCTTGGCTTCTTTGTAAAAAATATTGTTGGCGGTGAGGCAATTTATGCATTGCTGCTTGGTGGTGCTTCGATGATAATTGCAGGATTGATGGTAATGTTCGTTGATGATTTAGATTAAATGTAGGGAACGGACTCCCGTCCGTTCCGAATGATCTTATATTTTTTGAAATCTTTTAAACAATCATAATTTATTATTACTGCATCCTAATCGGATCGATCGGGAGATCGATCCCTACATTTCTAAATTTTCGTGATTGTTCCTTTCTATCTCCCATCTCATTGGATTTTCCTGAATATATTTCCTGATATTATATAATTCATTTTCATTTCTAATTATTCTATCATAAAATGATTTTTGCCAATTAAATCCAATTTTGTCGCTTAATAGCTCTCTTATTTTTCTAGTTGCAAATGATTTGAATTTACCAATTATATCTGATAAGCTAAATGATTTGTTACCTTTGTTATCTTTTGCTTTCAGAGTGTTATCAATTATAATTATACCATGAAAATGATCGGGCATAATTACATAACAATCTAATTCTACATTATAATATTCTGGGAGATTATTCCACACTGCATCAAGTATTTTACCATATTCCGTTAAAACCAATTCATTATTGATTATGTGTGAAAAGAATTCTCTTCTCTCCTTAATACAGATAGTAACAAAGTAATAGCTGGATTGTGAATAATCAAATTCTTTTAATCGCTGATGTTTTCGTTTTGGTAATTCAATCATTTTTTGTAGTGGAATTTTATTTTTGTTGTAATCTCTTAATTAAAAAATAATAATTTTTTACTGTTTCCTAATCAGATCAATTGTCATTTATTTGTATGGAACGGACTCCCGTCCGTTCCGAATGATCTTATATTTTTTGAAATCTTTTAAACAATCATAATTTATTATTACTGCATTCTAAGAGGATCGATCGGGAGATCGATCCCTACATTTTCCATTTATTTGGGAACGGACTCCCGTCCGTTTCCTAATGATCTAATATTTTTTGAAATTGTTTAAATAATCATAATTTATTATTACTGCATTCTAAGCGGATCGGTCGGGAGACCGATCCCTACATTTTCCATTTATTTGTAGGGAACGGACTCCCGTCCGTTCCGAATGATCTTATATTTTTTGAAATCTTTTAAATAATCATAATTTATTATTACTGCATTCTAAGCGGATCGATCGGGAGATCGATCCCTACAATTTTACAATCTCAATAAAATTATTGCTGCTATTCCAACCGCAATTGCAATTTTTCCATAAAGATTAATTTGTTCCTTCCAAATCAAATAAGCAGCAACTGCAGTTAAAACAATTACTCCTATATTTTGTATTGGGAAAACAATTATTGCAGGTAATAAACTTAATGCGGCTAGTAAAAAATGTATTGATAAAACATTTGGCACTCCTAGCATCAATCCAAGGGTAAAAGTGCTTTTATCAAAACTAATTCTTTTTACAATCAGGTATATTGAAGTATAAATAAATGCTGAAAAGAAAATTGAAAAAACAAAAATACCCTTCTCAGCAATAAGGAAATTATGTTCAAATATCTTCATTGAAAAATCAATAAAACCAATACCAACCAACAGTGCAAATAAATAAATATATTTTCCTAACCTTTCCGTTTTAGGTCCATGATTTTTTAATGAAAGATAAAATAAATAAAGAGTTGCAAGTGCAAGTGCAAAACCGAAAATCATTTCAATATTTGGACTCTCTCCAAAAATAATAATAGAGAACAAGACTGGAATAAGAACTGATAATCTGGCGCTTACCGTTGCAAGAGCCGTTCCGGCTAATAATATGGCTTTAGAATATAGTACAAAAGTTCCGGCAAATAGAAATCCAAGCAACGAACCAAATAATATTGCTTCCACTGACGAATGGAATCCATACTTAAATATTATAAAGATCAGTGAGAGAAACGAAGCAGTGGCATAATTCCCATTTATAAGCAAAACTGTATTTGCATTTTTAACATGACCGTGTTTTAAAAATAATGCTAAGCTACTGGAACAAATAATTGAGAGAATCAGAAAAATCATTATATAACTTTCTTTTGAAGGGAACGAACTCTCGTTCGTTCTTAATTGACGATATATTTATTGCAATCTTGAAATAAAATATTTCTTATTTTTACCTGGGGCAACCTGAAGATCGATTCCTATATTATTTAATTTTCATAATTTTATTTTAGTGTCTATGAAGCTGTATGGATAGTTTCTTCTTTTACAAACATCCACAAAAAAGCGGATATGGCAAGTGTAACAGTGCTTACAATGAATATCAAATTCTTATCTTGCGCTTGACTTATTGCTAATCCAATTCCAAAACTTGCAACAAGTTGAGGTAATACAACAGAAAGATTAAACAATCCCATAAACAATCCCATTCTGGTTTGATCTACCTGCTGTGACATAATTGCAAATGGCAAGCTTATTGTTGATGCCCAGCCTATTCCAAGAATAGCCATTATGATGTAAATAATTACTGGTGTAAAACCAAAAAACAGCGTAATCGCATAGCCAATTGCCATTGAAGCTATAGCAATAAAATGAGTTTTTACTTTCCCGATTTTTCTTGCAACTGGTTCCAATACAAAAGCCGGCAAAACTGCAGCAATAGCATTAAAGATTAAAAATGAAATTGTTACAACTTTTCCCATCTGCACAGAAACTTCATTTGGAATTATACTGCCCTCTGAATAACCATAAACTTTGTATTGAACATAAGCAAACATATAAACAAACATTGTCTGCACGCCGATCCAAGTAAATGAATGCGCAGCAAGTACTTTTTTAAAACCTATTATTCCTCTTTCTTGTGCCGTTTTTCCTTCGCCCTTTTGAAATAATACCTGAAAAATGAAAAATAATGTTATGATAAAACAAATAATTTCGGCATAGTAATTATCAAACTTGATGTTTAGTAATCTCATAGTAATTGCATATACCGCATACAATAAAAATCCCCACAAAGGTTGGATGTAATTTAAAATCTCGCCAAAAGAAGATTTTGCTTTTAATTTTGAATCACTCTCACTTTCACCAGCAAGATATCTTGGTTCTTCGATAAAGAAAGTTGGAACAAGGGAAAGAACAAGCACCAGAAAAACCCCGAAGTAAATTAAGACATAATTATCCCAAACGGCTCCGATAACATAGGCAAGCACGCCAAATGTTCCGGAAATGGTTTGCATCCACGTATAACCCTTTGTGCGCTCAGTTCCTTCAGGCGTAACATCTGCTATGATTGAACGTGTAGGATTAAAACTTACATTTATTGCCAGATCTAAAGTAAGGGCAACAATAATTGCAACGCCAAGTATTCCACCAATTCCAAGCGATGATGAAATTATATCAATGCTTGGTAATGCAAGCAACATCAAGGCAGCGAGAAATCCGCCAATCAAAATAAATGGTCTTCTTCTTCCATTCCATAACCAGACCTTGTCACTAATAATACCGATAATAACTTGTCCCAAAATTCCAGCAATTGGTCCGGCAGCCCAAACTAAACCAACATCGTGAATATTTAAATGATATTTCGTGCTCAATATCCAGCTTAATGCTGAAATTTGAATTGATAATGCGAAGCCCATAGCGGTTGCAGGTAAAGCCAGCATTGCATAAAAAGTATTTGTAAGTTTTTTCTGGATTGCTAACATAGATTCAGCCTTAAGTTAGTTTAGTTTTTAATCAGCAAAAATATTTCTGCTGATTTCCTTTTAATTGAAAGTTTTTTGTTATGTGTAATATCTATTATATCACTTGTTTTAATGTTCTCAATCTTAATCGAGTTTGCTAATGGCTCTTTGTAGTTGGTTAAATCTACTTCAATATCATTATCGTTATTGTTTACGATAATCATTGTTGATTCATCAACTGTTTCTCTGAAAAAGACATAAATATTATTAAACGGATAAAAGTGAATTAACTTTCCATTTGAAAGTGAATTATACTTTTTTCTTAACTCTAAAAGATTTTGAGTGAAGTTAAAAAGATCATTCTGAATTTTTGTTCTATCGCAACTTGAAAAAGCATTAAGGGTGTCCCCTTCAAATCCACCGGGAAAAGGTGCACGTATGTTTCCGTGATTATTATCTCCTACTATTCCTATTTCAGTGCCATATAATAATTTTGGAATCCCACGCGTAGTTAAAAGTATTGTCAATGCGATCTTAAATTTTTCGATATTGCCATTAGCAACAAATAATGCACGTGGTATATCGTGATTATCAAAAAAAGTTAAAAGATTATTGAAATCATGAAAAAGGAAATCCTGCGCTAGTGTATTGAAGATTCCATCTAAACCTCTTTTATCACTTAAATAATCACGAAGTGCATCAGACAATCCAAAATCGGTAACGCAAGGAAGATGTGAATTAATCCTTAATCCAAATTTATTATCCTGTTGATAGCCTGCAAGATAAGAAGGTTCGCCTGTCCAAATTTCACCCACAATATTGAAGTTAGGATATTCATCCAGTATTGTTTTTGCCCATTCAGACATGAAGTATTGATTACAGTATGGATACGTATCTTCCCGAATTCCATCTATACCTAAATATTGAATCCACCAAATTGTATTTTGAATTAGATACTTTTTAAGAAACGGATTTGCTTGATTTAGGTCCGACATGTAATCAGTAAACCAACCATCCCAGGTCAATTTTATTGATTCCATTGGGCTGTGAACGTCCAGAAAAGTCATTTTGTTATGGTTTGCAGAGAGATGATGTTCAACAGTTCCATTTATCCAATCAGCAAAAGGAAGATCTTTCATCCACCAATGATTAATTCCAATATGATTTAGGACCTGATCCATAACGATTTTAAGTCCTTTATCATGTGCGTCATTTACAAGTTCTTTGTATAATTTATTATTTCCAAATCTCGGATCAATTTTGTACAAATCAGTAGCAGCGTAACCGTGGTAACTCATCCACATATTATTTTCAAGCATTGGGGTTATCCAAAGTGTCGTAACACCAAGATTATTCAGGTAATCTAATTTTGATGTAATTCCTTCAATATCACCACCTTTTCTGCCATCCAAATCCTTAGAGGTAAACTGATCTAAACTATCGCCAATCATATTGTTAGCAGGATTTCCATCATCAAATCTATCTGCCATAATTAAATACATTACATCGTTTTGATTGAAGCCCTTAAATTTATCTTTAGTGTTTTCTCTTACATAGATAGGAAATTTAATTACAGTATCCATTGATCCTTTTGAAAATCCAATTTCAAAATTGTAATCGGTTTTAATTTCGGGTGAGATAAATAAATCGATAAAAAGATAATCGGGACTTTCAGCTTTATGAACATCAACTACTTCGATGGGACCATGTTGTGGATATATATCAACATCTCCGACATTTTTACCATAAATCATTATCTGTACAGTATCATATTTCATTCCTGCCCACCAATTGGGCGGTTCAATGCGGGTTATTGAAAACTCCTGAGCAGAAGTTATCTTAAGAAAAAGGAATCCAGCCAATAGTAATTTTAGCTTCACAAAAACACCAATAAATTTTTATTTATGTAAAAATAGAGAATAAAATTTAATTATTTTAAATATAGTACATTAAATGTAAGAGACATTTTATTCATATTTATAAATATTTTTTAAGAAACCTTTAAAGATTTTGTTTAATATTTCACTGCACTTTTCCTCGTAATTTTCTCTTACTTTTGAGGGGCACATTCATTTTAATTTAATTAAATTAGTAACAACAAAAATTCTAAGGAAGTAAGATTGAAAAACCAATACGATGTAATTGTAATTGGCAGTGGGCCCGGAGGCGAAGGTGCAGCAATGAAATGCACTAAAGAAGGGCTGCGTGTTGCAATGTGCGATTCCTTTTCAATGATTGGCGGAAGCTGCACCCACACAAGCACAATACCAAGTAAGGCTTTACGGCATGCCAGCCAGATTTTAAATGAAAGTAATAGCCTTGATGAAGCAAATTTTCAAACCTTATTAAAAAAAGCAGAAATAGTTATTCAAGAACAGTTTATTCTTAGAAAAAGTTTTTACGAGAGAAATCTCGTGCATATAATTGACGGCAAAGCAACATTTATAGATGCACATACAATTTTAGTCAAACTTTCTAACGGAGCTGAAGAAACCTACACATCAAATTATTTTGTAATTGCTTCAGGTTCCCGCCCGTATCATCCGGAAGGAATAGATTTTAATCACCCAAGAATTTTAGACAGCGATACAATTTTAAATTTAAAAGATAATCCAAGATCAATTACAATTTATGGTGCAGGTGTAATCGGTTGTGAATACGCATCAATATTCAGAGGTTTGCGTATTAAAGTAAATTTAATAAACACCCGTGATAAACTTCTTGCTTTTCTTGACGATGAAATTATCGATGCTTTAAGTTACCATCTTAGAGAAAATGGTGTGATCTTACGGCATAATGAAGAATACGAAAAAGTAGAAGCGGATGATAAGGGAGTTACTGTTTATTTAAAATCAAATAAAGAAATTCGTACCGATTATCTTTTATGGGCACAGGGTAGAACAGGTAATTCAGATAATATGGGTTTAGAGAATCTGGGAATTACAACGGATACAAAAGGGTCTATATTGGTTAATGAAAATAGTCAAACTCTGCTGCCAAATATTTATGCTGTCGGCGATATAATTGGATTTCCAAATCTTGCAAGTGCTTCTTACGATCAGGGAAGATTTGCCGCAACACATATTGTTTTCGGTAAGTGTGAGCATCAATTGGTTGAATTTATTCCGACAGGGATTTATACTATTCCGGAAATAAGTTCAGTGGGTTATAACGAAGAACAATTAACAAAAAGAAAAATTCCTTATGAAGTAGGTCGTTCTTTTTTTAAACATTTAGCGCGTGCACAAATAACCCGCAGAACTACAGGGATGTTAAAGATTCTTTTTCATAGGGACACGTTACAAATACTTGGGGTACATTGTTTTGGACATGACGCGGCAGAAATTATCCATATTGGTCAAGCAATTATGTCTCAAAAAGGTGAAGGAAATACTTTAATGTTTTTTATAAACACAACTTTTAATTATCCAACTATGGCTGAGGCATATCGCGTTGCAGCATTGAATGGAATTAACAGAGTGAATCAATTGAAAAAAAATACTGAATAATCATTATTTCAATTTCTGAAATTGATTTGCTCATATGTTGTATTTTTTCAAACCTTAGCTTAAATATGTATTCTTTTCCATTTTGGATTTACCACTGATTTAAGTTTGACAATTACAATACAATGTGAAGTAATGAATTCTACTTATTTAGTTTCTTGCATTTTATCACATTTAAGTTGATTTTTGTTTTCCAATTTGAACAAAATGAAACAAGAGAACTGAAGAAAAAAATATTGCGGTTAATCGTAAAGCCAGACACGAATTTGCAATTCTACAAACATTTGAAACAGGAATTGTTTTAGTTGGAACCGAAGTAAAAGCTTTACGTGAAGGAAAAGCCAATCTTGTTGATAGTTATGCATTGATTCAAAATAATGAAGTTTGGCTGTTAAGTTTGCACATTAGCGAGTATAAGCAAGGAAATATTAATAATCATGTTCCAACTCGTGATAGAAAATTATTGATGAACCGATCAGAAATTAGAAAGCTGATTGGTAAAATAAAAGAAAAAGGATTGACTTTAGTTCCATTAAGATTGTATTTCAAAAACGGCAGAGTAAAAGTTGAAATTGCTCTTGCTAAAGGTAAAAAAGTTTACGATAAAAGACATGATATTGCGAAAAGAGATTTTCAAAGAGATCAGGAACGAAGAATTAAATATTAAAAAACAAAAGCGTAGATGCATGATTGCATGTGAAATGTATATAATTGAAAGTTATGATTTTTCATACAATCATACAATCATGCTTGTAAAATAATTAGCAAATTATCGAATAAAATTGAGTGTTCTATAAATGATTAAATTCCCTTCCATTCAATGAACAAATGGATCTCATTAAACGAGGTGTTGTTGAGATAATTCCAGAAGATGAACTTGTTAAAAAGATTGAAAAATCATTAAAGACATTCTAAACCATTAAACATCAAACTTGGCTGCGATCCAAGCAGACCTGATTTACATATTGGTCATTCAGTTGTAATCAGAAAACTTGCACAATTTCAGGAACTTGGTCATCAGGCAATATTAATTATTGGTGATTTTACCGGAATGATTGGTGATCCATCCGGAAGAAATGCAACTCGCCCTGCCCTTTCACTTGAAGCAAACAAGAATAAATGGTAACAGTTATTTTGAACAAGCATCAAAAATTCTTGCACAAAGAAAAAACTAAAATTGTTTATAACTCTGAATGGCTTAGCTAAAATGTCTTTTGAAGATGTAATTAAACTTGCTTCAAAATATACTGTTGCAAGAATGATTGAACGTGATGATTTTACAAAACGATTCAAAGCTGGTGAACCAATTAGTGTTCACGAGTTTCTGTATCCACTTGCTCAAGCAATGGATTCTGTTGCGATTGAAAGTGATGTTGAACTTGGCGGAACTGATCAGAAATTTAATTTGCTTGTTGGTAGAGATATTCAGCGTGAATATGGAATTGAACCACAGGTAATATTAACAATGCCATTACTTAGTTGGAACTGATGGTGTTGAAAAGATGAGCAAATCTTATGATAATTATATTGGAATTTCTGATGAACCATCACAGATTTACGGAAGAACTTTATCTATTCCAGATAATTTTATTTATCAATATTTTGAACTTGCAACAAATGTATCAAATGAAAAATTAAACGAAATAAAAAATCTTTTAGCTGATGGAAAATCAAATCCAAGAGACATTAAACGTGAACTTGCAAGAACTTTGGTAACTATGTATCATAACCAGGAAGCTGCAGAAATTGCTCAACAGGAGTTTGATAATATTTTTATCAACAAAGGTTTGCCTGATGAAATTGAAGAATTTAAAATTGAGGATAAAAAAGAAATGAATATTTTAGATTTAATTATTTTAGTAAATTTCGCTCCATCAAAAGGTGAAGCACGAAGATTGGTAACACAAGGCGGTGTTTCAATTGATGGTGAAAAAATCAGCGATGTTCAAAGTAGTATTTCTGTAAAAGCAGGAATGATTCTTAAAGTAGGTAAACGTAAATTCATTAAACTCATTTAACTTAGTATTAGAAAGGAAAAAAATTGTATCTACCAACAAAAATATTTTTTACTAAAGGTGTTGGAAGACACAAAGAGTATTTAAGCTCTTTTGAACTTGCATTAAGAAATGCAAGAATAGAAATCTGCAATCTTGTAACTGTCAGCAGTATTTTTCCAATCGGTTGTAAACGTGTTTCAATTGATGAAGGAGTTAAACTGATTACACCCGGACAAATTACACATTGCGTTATGGCGCGTAACTCCACAAATGAACCTAACAGATTAATTGCTTCATCAATTGGTGTTGCTTTACCTGCAGATACAGATGCATACGGTTATTTATCAGAACATCATCCTTACGGACAACCTGAAAAAGTATGCGGTGAATATGCAGAAGATTTAGCTGCCACTATGCTTGCTTCAACTTTAGGAGTTGAATTTGATCCGAAAAAGATTGGAGTGAAAGAGAAGATATTTATAAAATGTCCGGAAAAATTGTTCGCACATTCAATGTAACTCAATCAGCCGAAGGCGATAAAAATGGATTGTGGACAACAGTAATTGCTGTTGGTGTTTTTTTACCATAATAAGGGATTAACCTTGTTAACTGAATATACATTCTGGTTTATTTTTTCTGCAGTCATTGTGGTAATGTTATTTATTGATTTATATGTAACTGATCATAGGCGCGGGAAAATAACTTTAAAAGCAAGTCTTATCTGGAGCGGTGTGTGGATAACCACCGCTCTTCTTTTCAATCTATTTTTATATTTCTATCTAACAACGGTCATCAAAAAGCACTGGAATTTTTAACTGGTTACATTATAGAAAAATCTCTTTCTGTCGATAATCTTTTTGTCTTCCTTATGATTTTTAGTGTGATGAATGTTAAACCTGAAAATCAACCCCACATACTTAAGTGGGGAATTTTAAGTGCAATTGTCTTTAGAATCATTTTCATTCTTGCTGGTGTAGCTTTAATAAATTTATTTCATCCGATTATTTATTTATTTGGTATTATACTTTTATTTGCTGCATATAAAATGGCATTTGGCGGTGATCAAAAAATAGATATCGAAAATAACTGGTTTATAAAATTTGCAAGAAAATATTTTAAGTTAAACACTGCTTATATTGGTAAAAGATTTTTCGTAAAAATTGATAAGAAAATATACATCACAACCACATTCCTTACACTAATGCTAATTGAATCTTCGGATATTGTTTTTGCAGTGGATTCTATTCCTGCTATAATAGCAATAACAAATGATGCTTTCATAATTATCTCGTCAAATATTTTTGCAATATTAGGTTTACGTGCACTTTATTTTGCTTTATCCGGATTGGTTGATTTATTTATTTATTTGAAATATGGTGTTGCCATTATTTTATTTTATGTGGGAATTAAAATGTTGATCTCTGAATATTACAAAATCCCTACTGAAGTTTCATTAATTGTAATACTTATATTTTTAGGCGGGTCGATTATTCTATCTTTGGTTAACAGAAAAAAGTTTGAACAATAAACCATAGCAGTGTATAAATACAGCAAAACTTAATCCCACAAGCATTGGTTCAAGTTCACTTAAAATTCCCTGCGAAAAATTACCTCTAATTGCAAAATAACATACGCTTACCAGCACAGCTCCAATCATTTCTATTAGAATAATATTCTTTGATATCTTTAAGCGCTGATAATAAGCACTAATCACCGGAAAAATAATTCCCGGAATAAACAATGAGCCAATTGTGTACCATATTTCAACAACTGAAGGAATTAAGTATGCGATAATTATTGAAATAAATCCCGATATTACAATTCCAATTATTGTGTACAATTTAATTTTATTTTCATCATTTGAATCTTTTAATTCTAAAAATAAAATCTCTGCCAATTGTTGTTGCACTTAAAAACAGAAAACTATTTAGGGTTGATATTATTGTTGCAAACATTGCAGCATAAAATATTCCTTTCAAACCGGGTGATAAAATTTTTTCAGCTATAATGGAAAAGCCATCATTGGCTGCGATAAATTGGGAAGCAACAGCTTTTGCATATAAACCTGTTGATGTTGTAAGAAATCAAATAAAGCCCAAAAGAATATTATTGAAATTAGAATTCCCTTCTTGTGCTATCTCACCTGATTTTGCTGCATATGATCGTTGATGAAAACCCGGATCGGCAAAAGTCCAAAGTGCTATTAAAAACCAAACTATTATAAAATGCAGGAGAAGTTTCTCCTGTAAATGATAAGATGTGCAGATGGTAAATTGTGCTTGAAGATAATCTATTCCACCAAAAGAAGAAACACTAACAATCAGGATAATGTATAAACCCGGCAAACATTACAAAAAATTGAAAAGCATCTGCATAAACATTATTCTGAATCCACCGTGAATTAGATAAGAAGCGGATAATAGAAGTGATATCGATAAGCTAATGATATCATTATGTTAATATTAAATACTATCGAAATAAGATTTGCGGTCATCAAAAGATAAGGTGCAGGTGAAACTAAAATAAAAACTACAATCGCAGAAATTAGTCCAACTTTTTTTCCGTAAACTTCTCTTAATTTGTCAGGAATTGTAAATAAAGATGCTTCACGAATTTTTTTTGCAAAGAATAATGCAAACAGAAAAGCAAAAAAGTAATAAGGAAATCCTTGTGTGAACCAACTTAACCAATCCATAACGATAAGTAAACTCCCCTACTCCAATTATTCCACCATACCAGGTAGAAACATTTACAAGGACAAAAAGAAATAAACCAATTTTTCTGCCTGATAATAAGATAATCTTCAGAATTGTTTTTTGTTTTTCGTAGATGAGATAAATCCAATTAACAGAAGTGACTAAAAAAAAGAGCAGAATTACAATTATATCCAGTTGGACTAAAAGAGATCATATTTTTTCATAAAATTAAAATCACGAATAACAAATACAATTCCGCCAATTATTTTTAGATTCTACGCTTATCTGAAGTAGAAACATTTGAAGTACTTTCTTTTACACCAAAAGCTAAATTGGATTTTGTTAAAGGATACTTTAATCCTTTAGAACTAATTAAAGTTTTTTTATCAAATGCATAGAAAGAAATGGTTTCGTCAATCTTTGATTTTAATAACAATAGATTTATTATATGCTGATAGAAAAGAATTTTCTGCGAGATAATGAAATTTTAATTTTGTTAAAGAACTTAATTACAATTCCAAGATTGCAAATTGTGTGATCAAGTCTATCACCTGTTACTCCCAATAAAACTGCTTCTTCATATTTTTTACTGATAGCAAACTTTAAACACTTTTCAACATCAGTATCATTTTGTCTTTTGTATTGTAGAATTATTGATTTGTTTTTGAAATGCTTTAATGTGTTTGGTTCGATGGAATCTAAATCACCAATTATATAATCCGGAGTAATTCTAATTTTCTTAGCAGAATTTGCTCCACCATCTGCACAAATAATTGTGGAATATCCTTTATTTAAAAAGTATTCAACAACTTTTTTTGTTGGTGATTTTCCGTTTGCATATTATACAACTTTCACATTTTTTCATTTTAGAACAGCCACAATTTCACGAATTTTAATAAAACTAATCGTGTAATTATGACCATGCAGCAATAAAATTTCTTTCAGCAGCATGGAAAAAATTCTTTACCAATTGCATAAGCCGAATATAAATTATCAAAAATATTATTCACTTGAATAAATACTTTTGAATTTGTTAATCCATTAAATAGATTCATTTCAAAACTTCCAAAAAAATCTATAACAAAATAAGAATCATTTTTATTATCATTATAATCAATATAAATCCGGGAAATTGATTTAGATACATAGTTAAAATTCTCATCAAAATTATCGGAATAAAATTTTCCAACATATTTTGCAGTTAACTTTAGAAAATATTCTATCCTTCTGAAATTGTAAACCAAGATTGGATAAGAAATTCCGGGAAACCACTGATTTGTATTTCTGAAATGTCAATAACTTCATTTTCACTTACAAAATATTTACCACTAATAATTTTATTTTTACTGTAACTTATATTA
Organism: uncultured Ignavibacteriaceae bacterium; assembly: GCA_963809415.1. Lineage (GTDB taxonomy): Bacteria > Bacteroidota > Ignavibacteria > Ignavibacteriales > Ignavibacteriaceae > IGN3. The sequence goes on from CAWEJJ010000003.1 coordinate 419,338, forward strand.
CCATAAAACTCAAAATGTCAGATTAATTTATACGACAGAATAAGTTCAATACCAGTATGATTTGTTTGATCCACATTACCCGTAATTGGTTGACCGAATCTATCAAGTTTTCCATTCTTAACAATTTCATTTTAAATAGCATATAGTAAAGATTTAGATTAAAAGTGAGATTATTAGTATTGATATGAATATCCTAATTTCAAGATCATTCATTGTTTCAGGTTTTACAAAAGGTGAATTAAAATTATAAGTACCATCAGTATTCAATTCAAACTGTGGAATTTCACCTCGCACTTGATTCAGCAGCATCATAATAATTTTTTAATCTTGGTTCTCTTGTAACTCTGGCAAAGGAGATAAAAATATTTTGATCATCATTAAATTTATAATTAATTCCAATTCGTGGATTAATGAAACAAATCAGTTAACTGAAAATCATTTTCTAAATATTTTTCATTGTATAATCTATACTTATGATATGCTAATTGAAGTTCAGCAAGTAGATTGATATTTTCATTCAGATTATAAGATTCATGAATAAATCCATTAAAAATATCTTTTGCCCCATTGTAAAAATAATAGCGATAATCTTTTGTAATTCCGGCAGGTAAGATTTTCAGCAAAATTAATACTTCCCCAATGTTCAGATCGATGAATTCTAAATTCACCGCCAAAAATTAATTGTCCATTTGTATGTTCAATAACTAAACTCTTGGAATCCAGCCAAACTGTTTATTTTCAACTTGCGCTCTGATCAAAGCATTTGTTGGGACATAATTGTGGAATCAAATCCATTTTACTTTAATCTAAAATAATCATCATAATAAACCGACCACGAACCATCATAATCAAAAAAACCAGAACCAAGAACTAAAAACAATGCTGAATTTAATTTCATTTTCTCATTTAACTTATATTCATTTAACAATTCAAAATGAGGTTGGGAAAAGTTTTCAATCTCATCCGGCTCTTCTATCTAAAGTATAGGTATAACCATTTTCATCTGCTTCCCAATAAGAATAATTATCTTTTCGAAGTTTTTTATCTTTTACTGCAAACTTTGCAATTCCAGTATAAGCAAGTCCATCTGAAATTGGTCCACCAAAAAGATTTAATTGTGAAGTTAACTTATCATCATATCTAACAACCGAAAAATGATATGAATTAAATTTAGACCACGATTAATTTCTATAACCACGAACTTAGTATTTGTGAAAGCTTTGTATATACAGAATATTTATTATCCATCAATCCACTTGAAAAAGCATGCACTGTATTTTCTTGTGTTATAACTTCCATAAGAAGCTGAAAGATCTATACTTTGGCTTTATCAGAAAATGGAGAAGTAATAATATTGATTGAACCACCAATTGCAGGATATCCAACAACTCCAGAACCAGCACCACGCTGAACTTGAATAAGTTCTGTACTTGCAAGCAAATCGGGAAAATCCAACCAATAAACATTATGATCTTCAGGATCATTTTGTGGAATTCCATTTACTGAAACAGAAATTCTCCTTTGATCAAACCCACGAATACTTAAGATAATTATAACCAATTCCATTTCCATTTTCAGAATAAAAAGTTGTTGATGGAAGTTGGCTTAAATAGTCTGGAATATCCTGTACGATATAATCTTTTTCAATTTCTTTTCTTTTCAATTTATCAAAAGAAATTGGGGTGATTCCTTTTTGCCCAACAGTTGCTTCGACTAAGAATTGTTTGAGAAGGAAGAATTATTTTGTGAAGTTCAATAACTATTTGATCCGAAGTAATATTTGATATTAATTGCACAAAACTTTTATATCCAACAAAACTAATAATTAATGTATCTGAATTTTTGAAATTATCCTTTTAAAGTAAACTTTCCATGTTCATCAGTTGATAGTTCCGATAGTTCGTTCCTTTGATGATAGATGTTAGCATGATGGTAAAACGGATTTTGTCTCAAAGTCTTTTACAATATCCGTTTAATGGTTTTAACTGTGGAAAGATTTGAAATGGAAAAGAATAAAAAAAGAATGATTAATTTTTTCATGATATTACTCCTAAAAAAATAGCCGTTGGAGAAACGGCTATTGAATAAATCATTCTTTAGCCCGTTTTCCTACGCTGGCATTACCCAGATCAGGTTTTAGGGTATTATCTCAGATATCCCACAGGTAGCGGGATAACACCCCTAACGGCTCGTTAGTAAATAATTTTTAATTAAGTTTTATTTTTTGTCCTGCTTTTATGTTAGTTGAATTTATATTGTTCAATGATTTTAATTTTGCAACAGTAGTTTTATTTTCTAGTGCTATTGAGTAAAGCGTATCACCTTTTTTAACAGTATAAGATTGCTAGATTTTTTTTAACATTTTTATTCGTTGTATTCTCATTCGGAATATCATTTACATTTGCATCAGAATATATTTTAAGGGTTTTACCAGACTAAGATTTTATTTCCGGAAATTTTATTCCATCTTTGAAGGTCCGATATTTTTACACCATATTTATCAGCAATACTTCCAATAGAATCACCGCTTTTAATCTTATAGTAATTAACATTTGAATGTATTCTTAGTTGTTTTATCTCCGTAAGAAGTACTGAATTACTGCTACTATAAATCTTTAAAGTTTTTCCAGCAATAATTTTATTTCCAGAAATGTTATTCCACTTTTTTATTTGTTGTGTTGTATACACCAAACTTTTCAGCAATTTCACCTAATCTAGTCACCTTGTTTTACTTTATATTTATAAAGATTATTTTAGAATTAGTATTTTTCTTTTCGTTGATGCAACGTAATTTGAATTGCCATCAGGATAAATACGGAGATTTTTACCAGACATAATTTTATTACCGGAAATATTATTCCAATCTCTCAATTGATTAACACTTACACCATACTTTGCAGCAATTAATCCTAAAGTTTCACCTCTTCTTACTTTGTGATAATACAACAGCCAAGAATTCTTTGTTGTTTTAGTTGATTTGGTAACAACATTAGAATTATTCTCAATTTCAGTTGTTTTATCTAATGACGCATAGTAATCTTTCATCTCCTCAGGGACATAAATATGTTAAAGTTTGTCCAATTTTAATTGTTGTTGTGTAAGGTATATTATTCCAGTTTCTTATATCACTTACTCTTGAATTGAAAAGATCAGCAATTCCTAAAAGGCTATCATCATTTTTAACTCTGTAAGTAACGGCAACAGTTCCCTCAGGAATTATGGAATCGTTGATTCTTCAATTTTGATCTTCTTAGTATTCATTCATGAGCAACATCATCACTAATAGATTCTTCATTTAACTTCTGAGTCTCTGATTCATTGTTTGATTTGATGGCAATATTATTACTTCCATTCAGATTTGCATAAGGAGATATATAATTGTTCATTTTCAGTTATTATTGTTTTGATCCTGAGCAACTTGTGTATCAGTATTTTCAGAATAAGTTATCAACATTAAGGTTTGTAAGAACCGGAATTTTAAGTTGAATACCAGAATATAATTTTGATTTAGTAGATGATGTTATTGGCATCAGCTAAATCATTTTTAGATATTCCATATCTCTTTAGCAATTTTTGTTACCGTTTCACCTTTTTTAACAGTGTGAACAAGAAAAGTACGTTTTGCAGATTCAGGAATATTCTTCATATTATGATGCAAAAATTTCAATTGAACCTTTAGGAATTTTAAGCGGATATCCACCAGAATAATTTGAAGGAGTTGAAAACTGAGTTAGTTCCGGATTCATTTCCTGTAAATGTATTTAAATCAGTATTTGCACAAGTAGATAAGAAATTGTAAATCTATTGCGCCATCAACCATATAAACTATCATACTCGTAAGGTTCATGAAAATTAATATTTGTAAAACCATACTTTTCAGGATCCATAGCAATAACACTAACTGCAATGTATATAGGAACATAATTTTTTGTTTCTTTCGGAAGATTTGTCGTACAGACCAAAATGAATTATCTTCGGCTTTTCTTAGTGCACGGGTAACTCTTCCTTCACCACAATTGTAAGCAGCTAAGGCAAGATACCAATCACCCAAACTGTATGAAGATCTTTAAGATGTCTTGCTGCTGCATAGGTTGATTTAACAGGATCTCTTCTTTCATCAAAATAAAAACTAGATTCTAATCCGTATAATTTTCCGGTGGATTTGATAAACTGCCATAATCCTACTGCACTTGCCCAGGATCTTGCTGTTGGATTAAGTCCACTTTCCATCATACTTAGATAAACTAACTGTTGAGGAACACCAACCTCCTGAAAAACTTTCGTCATCAATGGAAAATATCTTACCAGATCGTTCTAACCATCTTCTCATTACAGACACTGCCTTTGCCAGTAAAGTAAGTCATCCATTGTTCAACATAAGAATTTATTTCTAAGGGAATATCAGCTGGTAATAATAATTCTTTTGGTTTCATCAACCTCTGGTATTAGTCAATTCAATTTCAGGAACAGATTCTTTCATCCATTCTTCATAAGCTGCAAATGAAATACCTTCCGGAATTCAGTAAGTCCATCAACAAAATTTTTATAATCATCAATTATTGAATGTTTCTAATTCACGTATAGGCTACGTTTTCATCAATTCCAGGGTAATAACTTAAATTATTTATAATTCGTAACGCAGCTTCATAATTTTCAACTGTTTCTTTAGTACTGTTCAATTCTTGTTTCTTCAAAGCCAAAACATAATATTGTCTTGCTTCTTCCAGCATTTCTGAAACAATTCCAACTCTGCTTGTGCTTAGTCGGTCATTTCAGTTTGATTTTGATTGGTAATCTCTGATGAATTGCTTCCGCAAGATGAAATGAATAAGGAAACAAAAACAAGGATAGGAATCTGGATAAATTTCTTCATTAATACTCCGGAATAAATTTTAGGTAGTTGCAATATAAATGTTGATTTTGTTTTAATCAAGTAAAATATTCAAATCAATTTAAGTTAAGACTTAATTATTTCAATAACTTAAAAATCATAAAGGAATATTATCATGTTTTTTCTTTGGATTGAAATCTACTTTATCTTTTAACAATTCAAAGGTATTAATCAATACTTTTTTTGTATGCTTTGGTTCAATAACATCATCTAAAAATCCACGCTCAGCAGCTATGTAAGGATTAGCAAATTTTTCTATGTATTCATTCAATTTGCGTTCAAGCTCAAGCTCAGGGTTTTTAGATGATTCAATTTCTTTTTTAAAAATAATTTCAACTGCACCTTTTGGTCCCATAACTGCAATTTCAGCAGAAGGCCATGCAAAATTAAAATCTCCACGAATATGTTTTGAATTCATCACATCATATGCACCGCCATAAGCTTTTCGTGTAATCAAAGTAACTTTTGGAACAGTTGCCTCACTAAAAGCATATAATAATTTTGCCCCATGCCTTATTATTCCATTCCATTCCTGTTCCGTGCCAGGTAAAAATCCAGGCACATCTACTAAAACAAGCAAGTGGAATATTAAAAGCATCACAGAAATCGAACAAACCTTGCACTTTTTACCGAAGCATTGATGTCCAAAACTCCCGCCAAAACTTGCGGCTGATTAGCGACAATTCCGACAGTCATTCCGCCAAGCCTGCCAAATCCACAAATGATATTTTCAGCATAGTATTTATGAACTTCAAAAAAGTCTGATCATCTACAATATATAGAATAACTTCCTTCATATCATAAGGTTTATTTGGATTATCAGGAATTATTGATCCAATTTTTCATTTTCAGTTTTAATGATTCTAAATCAAAATCAATAATCTGTAGGTTTATCTTTATAATTAAGCGGAATATAACTCAATCAATTTTCTTACGTTTAATAAGTGTTTCAATTTCATTATCAAATACAAAATGAGCAACACCACTTTTTTGAGCATGAGTATCTGCACCGCCAAGCTCTTCAAAAGAAACATCTTCGTGAGTAACTGTTTTTACAACATTTGGACCTGTAACAAACATATGGCTTGTCTTTCGAGTCATAAAAACAAAATCTGTTATAGCAGGTGAATAAACTGCTCCGCCGGCACAAGGACCAAGTATAACAGATATTTGTGGAATTACTCCTGAAGCTAAGTGTATTTAACAAAAATATATCAGCATAACCGCCAAGACTGATAACTCCTTCTTGAATTCTTGCACCTCCGGAATCATTTAATCCAATAACAGGAATTCCAGCTTTCAATGCAAGCTTCATTATCTTTACAATTTTTTCTGCATGTGTTTCGGAAAGTGATCCGCCAAATACTGTAAAATCCTGTGAGAATAACGCAATAGGTCTTCCATCAATTTTAGCAAATCCGGTTACAACTCCATCACCGGGATAATTTATGTTTATCCAAACCAAAATCTGTTGCACGATGTTTAACAAACATTCCAATTTCTTCAAAACTTCCTTCATCAACTAAAAGATCAATTCGTTCTCGTGCAGTTAATTTTCCTTTATCGTGTGGTTTTTTAATTTTGATTCGACCACCGCCCAATTTTGCCTGCTCTTTGCGGTTTGAAGTTCATTAGATTTTTCTTTCATTTAATTCCCTTATTAATTAAACCGAATACTGAATTAAACCAATACCGGAATGTTCTTGGAAGTTTGTTTGGATTTGCTGGGACAAGCAATTTGAATTTATTTGAGACTAACATAGACTGGAAATCGTTGAATTTAGTTTCTATTTTCAACTCAGAAATAAATTTCTGTCGGATTTTTGCTCATCAAAAAAATTTGATCTGAAAGGTAAATTGCTTCTATTAAGATTTGTTGTAGTTAGAATAATTTGTAAGCAGTTGATATTTTCTACGACAGTCTTTTAACATCTGATAAATTTCATTGCGGGTATCAACATCGAAATGTTTAAATGACTCATCAATCAAAATAATCTTTGGATTAAAGAATCAGTGCCCGCGCAAAAGCAATCCTAAATTGAAATCCTGAATTTATATTTCCCGGGTAATAATTCTCATAATTTGTAAGTCCAGCATCCGCAATAACCTGATCTAATATTTTCATTAGATACTTTTTCATTTTTTAATTTTTTCCAGAGTGTTATATTTTCTTTAACATTGAGCCAAGGCAAGCCATGTGAATATCTAGATTCAGGGATCAATGGTATTAATTGTGCAACTGGAATCACAAAAGTTAAGACTGCCAGAATCAAATTTTTCAATTCCGGATATAATTTTTAATAATGTTGTCTTACCCTGCCCCCAATGGCGCAATGATAGAGGTTATATTACCAGTGTTCTGTAGCAGGAATTTTTAATGATAAGTTTTTAAGGATAGTTTTCTTTATCCCGCTTTCGATGAGTAAGCGATTTGTTCAAATTGTTTATTGCAATTAAATCAGTCATTTATTTCCAATAGAAATATTTTTGCATTAATAAATCCCAACAATTGATTTCACCAGCAAACACAGATAATAGCAAGAAGTATATAGTAAGTGAAACTATAATCGATAAATCATTGAACTCGAGTGCACTTCTTAATACTGAGCCAATTCCGTAAGAATTTTGTATAAATTCAAAAGCAATAACTGTTGACCATAAGTATAAGATGTTTATCCAATGAATTTTTTAATATCTCCGGTTCGATAAACTTCCAGGTTATTTTTCTATCTAATTAGCGTATCAGAAATACCGAAGGACTTTAGCTGCATTAATTTGATTAGTAATTTCAGATGAATCATAATTTAAAATTGATTTGATAGCTAAATAACGAAGTTATAAGATACAGTATAAAACAATTTGATTAAATAGCTGTCCCCAAACCAATAGATTAAAAGTACTCCAATCATTATTCCAGGAACGATTAAGAAAAATGACGGGAATCTGCATTAAGTATTTTATAATTGTGGAATTATAATTGAGTAATGGGAATTTAATTCTAATGATTGCAATGGTTAAGATGATTGAGATATAGATAACTGAAATGCTGGAAATTAAATTTATCAAAAAATTGTAACTTGTGAATAAATCGATGAATGAAATAATAATCAAAGATGGTGAAGGAAAGACTTGACTGCCTTTAAATAATAATTCAGTCAAAATTGTCCAGATAATTATAAAAATAACTATGAGATAAAAATTAATCTTTGTTTTATTTGTGTAATTAAACATAAATCAAACTAATATTCTATAATTAACTAATTTCATTTAAAAAAGGATTTTTTTTTCGTTCTCTACAGATAGTAGATTTTTCACCATGTCCCGGGATAAATTTTTGTTTCATCCGGAAGAGTTAAGAATTTTTCCTTAATACTTTTTATTAAAATATCGTAATTCCCTCCCCAGAATATCAGTCCTGCCGATGCTATCAAAAAACAAAACATCACCAGTTATGCAAATTTTACTATCAGGAATATAAATGCAATATTCACCAGGTGTATGCCCGGGGGTAAAAAAAAATTTAATTCAGAATTTCCAAGTTTCAACATTGTTTTCTTCAGATAAATATTGATCTGGTTAAAATTGAAATTGAAAAATCCAAGTCCCATCAAAACTTGCTTGCACATTAGCATTTTGCAAAAGCGGAATATCCTTTTCAGGGGCTAATAGATTGGATTAAATTTTTCTTTTACAAATCTCGCAACCTAAAATATGATCAATATGGCAATGTGTATTGATTAAGATATTTTACTTTAAGATTATTATCTATTATAAAATTTTCTAATTCTATATTCTTCATGTGTATCACTGCAACCGGGATCAACAATGGCACATTCTTTTGATTCATCATCCCAGAGAACATAAGTATTTTCACCAAACATAATTAAATGTAAACTTTTTTATTTGAATCATATTCAGCTCTTAAAATTGTTTTTAATTCTGCTAAATAATTTTTTATTGTAAGTATGAATAATTATCTTTCAATTCTTCAATAGAATCACCGCCAAACTTTTGCAAAAAGAATTTTGCAATACTCCAGGCAAGCATAGATTCTGCAATTACTGCACAAGCAGGAACAGCAACAAAATCACTTCGCTCACGTCTTGCATCAACTTTTTTCATTGTTGATAAATCTACGCTCTTTATTGGAGACATCAATGTGGCAATTGGTTTCATTGCAGCGCGAACAATTATTGGTAATCCAGTTGAAATACCACCTTCAATTCCTCCGGCACGATTTGTTTTTCTTCCAATAAAATCTTTTTTTAAAATAATTTCATCGTGAGATTTTGAACCAAATTTTTCAGCTAATAAAAATCCTTCGCCAATTTCTACAGCCTTAACAGCATTGATCGACATAATTGAATGTGCAATTTCAGCATCAAGTTTTGTATCATAATTCATAAAACTGCCAAGCCCAACTGGAACACCGGTTGCAAAAGTTATAAAAGTTCCACCCAGTGTATCGCCATTTTTCTTTGCGGATTTAATCTTTCGAATTATTTTTTCTTCCTGCTTGAGTTCTAAAACACGAACAGAACTTTTATCTGCTTTATCAGAAATTGATTTTGCAGAAAAGTTTGATGATAATGAATTGTTAAAAAGTTTATCAGAAAAATTATTTTCCGGATAAATTCCTCCAATACTTTCAACATAACTTCCAATTGAAATTCCAAATTCTTCAAGAAGTTTTCTTGCAATAGATCCAGCAGCAACACGAGCAGCGGTTTCTCTTGCTGATGATCGTTCGATTGAATTTCTTATATCATCAAAATTATATTTTGAAACTCCAACTAAATCGGCATGACCGGGACGCGGAATAGAAATTTTTTGAACTTTCTGATTTATCGGTTCAACAGACATTAATTGTTTGCCAGTTTTCCCAATCGCTGTTTTTTATTAACATTGAAATTGGTGAACCGATTGTTTTTCCAAATCTTACTCCTGATAAAATTTCAACTTTGTCAGATTCAATTTTCATTCGCAAACCGCGACCGTATCCAGACTTGTCTTCGTTTCAACTGCTGATTAATATAACTTTCAGAAATTTGTAAGTTGGATGGAAATCCATCTACAATTGTTGTTAAAGATTTACCGTGTGATTCACCTGCAGTAAGAAATCTTATCATTAACTCTCCGATGCTTTTAGCAAATATAAAAAAAAACGTCCCGATATTTATCGGGACGTTTAAAATAAAATATTATAATTTTTAGTTATTCAGGAATTTCTAATCCAACAAATCTTGAATTTCCATCTTTATCCTGAACTTTTAACAAAACTGCTTTACCTTTTTTACTTTCAACAATTTTTTCAAAAGATTTAACATCTGTTAACTTTTTTCTTATCAGCTTCAACAATTACCAAACCCTGCCCAAACGCTGATCTTCTGCTTTGCTGAAATTTTCAACATTTGTTATCAAAACTCCAGTTAGTTGACTTTAAGCTTTCTTTATCTTTTTCACGAAAGTTTTTAACAGACATTCCAATATTTTCAAAACTTATCGTATTGGATTTGGATTCATTCTTTGAACCATCACTATCTTTTTTCATAACTGGTGTTGTTTTCGAATCTTCATCACGAGTTTTTAGAGTTATTTTTCTATCGATCTCTTTCCCATCTCTAAAAATTTTAAGATTAATAGTTGTACCTGCAGATTTTGATGCAACATAACTTTGCAATTCATTTGGTTGATTAACTTCTTTACCATCAATTGAAAGAATTATATCTCCGGATTTCAAATCAGTTTCAGAAGCAGCTCCACCTTCAACAATACCTTGAATGATTATTCCACGCGGTTTATCTAATCCAACAGATTTTGCCAGAGCATCATTTACTTCACCAATATTTACACCAATATAACCACGATTAACTTTTCCATATAGCTATAATTTCTTTAGCAACTGTTTTAGCAAGATTAATTGGAATTGCAAATCCATATCCTATGTAAGTTCCTGTTCCTTGCGAAGCGATTGCAGAATTAATTCCTACAACAGCACCGGAAAGATCAACCATAGCACCACCACTATTACCGGGATTTATAACAGCATCAGTTTGAATGAAATTTTCAACACCATAACTATCACGAATCAAACCAAGCTGTCCTCTTCCAATTGCACTAACAATTCCTGCAGTAACAGTTGAAGAAAGTGAAAGCGGATTTCCAATTGCCATCACCCATTGCCCAACTTTTAAGTTATCTGAATCACCTAAATATGCAGTTGGTAAGATTATTTGCATCAATTTTAATTACAGCTAAATCGGTTAATGGATCGGTTCCAACAACTTTAGCAGTGAATGTTCTTTTGTCTGATAATCCAACAGTAACTTTACTTGCTTTTTCAACAACGTGGTTATTTGTTAATATATATCCATCATCAGAAATTATTATACCGCTGCCGGAACCTTGCTGCTCTTTTGGAAGTTTGATCATCAAATGGGAAAAAGAAAAAATCCTGATGCGGATTTTCTCTCTCAGCAACAACATTTATTTGAACAATTGCCGGTGTTACTTTTTCTGCAACTTCAATAAATGCTTTTGAGAATGAAGTAGCATCAGCATCAAGATTAACAGGTGGATTATTTGCACCAAGATTTATATCTGCCCAGCCCGGTCTTACTAAGCCAAAACCAGAAACAAGTAATGCTCCAAAAAGAACTCCAACTGCAACAAGAGCAACTGCTCCTATAATTCCTTTAATTTTCATTTTTATACTCCGATAGATAATTTGTTTTTAATTAGATTCACTTTTTGATCATTGGTATCGTTAATATCTATATTTCCTCTACTTATAAATTTGTAATGATTGTATTCCTTTAAAATCGCTAATATGAAATTTAAGATAACGTTCTAATAATAAGTTAAACTTATCCATCAATATCAACACTAAATTTATCTGTTAATCTATTGGTTTTTAGACAAAAGATCAGTTCAAAAAGTTCCGCTGAAATATTTTCAAGTCCGGAATGTGATTCAAAACAATCTGAACAAACAAAACCTGATTCGAAATTAAAACCTAAAGTCTGATTAGTATATCAATTTGTTTCCGCAAATAGAACATTTATCCACAGATATTTCATAACCAAGTTCTGATAAAAAGAAAAGTAAAAATCTGCCGAATAAAAATGCCGGGTGCTTCCTTTTTCTCATCAATCATATTTAAGATTTTAATTAATCCTTTAAAGAGCTTATGGATTTGATTCGTGTTCCGACAGTTAAATTTTTAACAAGCTCAATTATTGCAAATGAATATTTTGTTGCATCAAGATCTTCTTTGATATTTACAAAGTGTGAGATGAGATTCGCATCAGAAAGTATTTGAACATCTCTTGTAGTTTTTTTGTATATAATTACTTGAAGATGATTAAGTGGATCAATAATCTTTCCAATTTTGGATTTTGGACCTCTGCCTCCTTTTACAATTGCAGATAATTTTCCATCAGATTCTGTGTAAAGTGAAACAATGCTGCTTGTATCTCCATAATTAATTTTTGAAAGCACAACGGCTTCAGTTTTAATTATATCGCTCATCTTATAAAATTATACGGGAAGAAGTAAATATCCTCTTCTGTAATTATACCCTTGATTAAGTGAGATGGAGTTACATCAAAAGCGGGAGAAAAAGTTTTTATGTTTGGATCAGCAATTTGATTTCCGTTTATAGATAAGATTTCCTCGAACCACTTCGATATTCAATTTCTATATCAGCTTCCTGTTGCAATTTTTCTATCAATCGTGGTTGATGGTGCGGCAATGTAAAATGGAATGTTATGATAATTACAAAGTACAGCAAGATTATATGTTCCAACTTTGTTTGCACTATCACCATTCAGTGCAATTCTATCAGCACCGGTTATTACTAAATCAATTTTCTCTTGCTGCATTAAAACTGCAGCCATAGAATCTGTTTGAACCGAAAATGGAATTCCATTTTTCTCGAGTTCATACGATGTTAAACGTAATCCTTGCAGCAAAGGTCTTGTTTCATCAGCGTAAACATGATTTACATATCCTTCATCATAAGCTTTTTTGATTACTGCAAAAGCAGTTCCAAATCCTGCCGGTTGCAAGTGCACCTGTATTGCAATGTGTTAGCACATTAGATTTTTTTGTAAAGATATTAAAACCGTTTTCTGCAATTTTATTTGAACAAAGTTCTTCAAAATTATAAATTGCAAAAGCTTCATTCAACAATGGTTGATATGATTTGGAATGATCAGTTATTGAATCAAAAACTTTTTTCATTCTATCCAGAGCATAAAAAAGATTAACTGCTGTTGGTCTGGTTGATGCTAATCTTTTATAAACTTTATTAAAATGTTCTGAATGATTTGTTGAAATATTTTTGAATGAAAGTGCAAGAGCAAATGCAGCAGATATTCCAATTAACGGAGCACCGCGTAATTCCAATCTTTCAATTGCAATTGCGATACTCTCATAATCATCTGTGTCAACATAAACTTCCTGCAATGGAAGTTTTGTTTGATCTAAAAATGATAGATGATCATCTGAAAATTTTATGGAGTAATAACTGTTTTGCATCTTTAAAAACCTTCAAGGTTTAGCTATAACTATTTTTTGTAATGTTAAAATTTTATGTCACATATCAAAAATAAAAACCTTGAAGGTTTCTTTGCAAGATTTTAATGATTCTCTATTCTTGTTCATCAAATCTTGAAAGCATCATAAATTCTCTGTAGCGATCCTGAATTTGCAAATAAGATAAATCTTCTAAACCTTTTGTACTAAACTTTTCAACACAGAAAGGAAGCCATTGTGCTTCCGTAAATAACTGCACGTTTTAAACTGTCCGGAGAAAGATCACGGGTTTTGTATAAGTAACCTGTAAATCCACCCGCAAAAGAATCACCAGCACCGGTTGGATCAAAATTGTTTCCATTGGATAAGCAGGTGCCGAGAAAACTGTTTCTCCAGCAAACAATAATGCACCGTGCTCACCTTTTTTGATGATTAGAATTTCAGGACCAAGTGCTCTGATTTTTTTTGCCGCACGAATTAAATTTGGTTCATGTGCAAGTAATCTTGCTTCACTATCATTAATAATCAAAACATCAACTCTTGGTAACAGTTTTAGCAGTTCATCTTTTTTGCCTTCAATCCAAAAGTTCATTGTATCGCAAACTATAAATTGCGGATCTTCCATCTGATCCAAAACTCTTTGCCTGAAGTACTGGATCGATATTACCGAGACAAATATATTTTGATTTTCTAAAACTTTCCGGAATAACAGGATCAAATTTTTCAAAGACATTTAACTCAGTAAAAAGAGTATCGCGAACATTTAAATCGTAATGATACTTGCCGGACCATTTAAAAGTTTTTCCACCTTCAACAATCTGAAGTCCTTCAAGATCAACATTATGATCCGAAAGGATTTTTATATATTCTTTGAGGGAAATCACTTCCAACCACACCAACTAATTCCACAGGACCACCGAAATAACTTGCGGCAAGTCGAAATATAAGTTGCTGATCCACCCAAAGCATCTTCAACTTTATCAAAAGGTGTTGCAACTGTGTCCAAACCTAGTGAACCTACAACTAATAAACCCAAAGTATTCTCCTGTAATTGATTTGATTTTTACAAACCCAGTTCCTCAAAGGAACTGGGTTTGTTTAATTGTTAATAAATGACATCAGAAAAATAGAAAAATACGAACAGAAAGCAATAATTATTTATAAAGAATGATTATCCGTCTGCCCTGTTTTAATTGATCTATATGGTGCAATTTCCCGACCTTTTCAATCGCTTATAAATTATTCCCGGATCAGATGGGGATCTGCTTCCTACAATTTAACTTCTATAAAATTCAAAAAGGAATTCCTGTTAAGAAAATAATCAACAATCACATCCACAGATTTACGTTGTCCTTCCCATGCCAGATGATTTTTTGCTTCTTCCGGTGTAACCCATTTAAACTCAACGTGCTCAGAACTAATTTGCACTTCAGATGAGTAATTAACTTTTGCTGCAAAAACAGGAAGCATACAAATGTAATCACCATCGGAAGAATAAAAAGAATTTACAGTTGGTACAACCCAGAATTTTTCAGGAGTTAAATTTGTTTCTTCTTTTATTTCTCTCAATGCCGCAGCGTGAGCGGTTTCATTGTCTTTTATCTTTCCGGAAACCATCTGCCAGAGGTTTGGATAATATTGGTACGGTGCTCTTTTAAGAATCAGAAATTCTAAAATTCCATTTTGCTCACGGAAAATATGTGCTTCGATTAGGTTTGAGATTATTTTCATATCACAATTATAATATTAATTCTTTAAGAATAATGAATATCGAATTAGGAATGATGAATTATGAAATTATAAAGAAAGAACCAAACTTTCACTTTGATATTCAATCTTCCCTGTTCATTATTCGATATTCAATTTCCTAAAGATCACACTTCCACGGAGTTTATCCCGATTTATCGGGGCTCATTATAACATTAAAAATACGCTCTTGCTTCAGCTCGTGCAGTATGAACAATTTTACTTGCTCCCTGCACTCTTCCATCATAACTAATTGTCGTTTGCAAAAATGAAGTTAATCTGTAATCGAAATTTAATCTCCAGTAATAGTTCTTTACCAATCTGATTTCCATTTGTCAGTTCATAGGGAATAAAATTTTGAGTCGTGTTTGCATTAAACTCGTTTCGTTCAATTTCAATTCTTAATCTGCCTGTACCAAGAAATGAAAGATTGAATCTTATAAGCTGTGAGTTAAAATCTATTATTGTCGGATTGGCCGGATACAAGTCTTCACTTCTTCCCACCTTAAGTCGAAATCCAACTTCAATATTTCTATCAGGTCGATAAGAAAAATCTGATGAAACAATATTTGAATTAACTTGTCTGATTCTGTTTGAATTTACTGGCGCACTAACATTATCAACCTGGTTTACAATATCAGTTTGATTGGAAATTTCCTGAACCATCTTGAATTTAATTCTCACACTTCTTTCACGGTTATAATATCGTTCATAGCCATTACTAAATTCATTCAATGCTTTTCTTTGTGTAAATCTGAATCTAAAAGAAAGTTCCTGCTGATTTTCAAATAAGAAAAAATCTTGTTGAATATAATTTGTACCGCGAATGGTTGTGTTTTCATTCTGGAAGGATGAAAGATTAAGTAAATAAATTTTTGCATAATCTGTTTCGCGACTGTTTTCTTCAATCCTCCAAAATGTTTCGGAGGTTAATGGTTTTAAAATTTTATTTACAAATGAATTTGCATCAAACAATTTTGAAAAATTCAATTTCCATCGTGTACTTGTCTTTAAGTCAATAACGGGAAACAATTCATCAGTTGGAATAGTTATCTGGATATAATCACCATCAAATAGTGTTAGTTCAAATTCATTTTCATCAGCAATTCCATTGTTGTTCAAATCGCCAAGATAAATATAATTGCCTGTCCCCTGCTGAACACGGACAAATATTTTTTGTAAACGTGCAGATTTTTGTGTTGATACTTCATAGTACAAATCACCATTTAGTAAAGGATCCCAAAATAAAAACTTTGAACGTGAACGAATAAGAATTGTTTCGTTATCCAGAAATCCTTTCTGCTTAAATGCTTCTTCAAATTTTTTGTTTCTGTATGAAAAAACAAGATTTGTATTAAATTCTTTTAAACCATTGTAATTAATTTCTAATGAAGGTGTAATTGAACGGGACTCTTTTATCATCAAACCATTATCAGGCAAATAATCATCTCTTAAAGAGTATTTTGCAGTCACACCAAAGTTTTGGAAATCAATCAACTGAAGATAAGGAGCATAATCAAAATATTTTAAACTGCTTATAAGTAAAGTATCAACAGGATTTCCTCTATCATTTTTGTCTTCAGCTAAAAACTCAATCCCAGCCCGCAATTTCCAGAAAGAGTAAGAAGCATTTGCTTTATGGCGCCACCAATTGCTTTTAAGAGCAATCGTGTTAGATTTTACAAAATCAAGATTGTACTCAAGAGAGTAAGTTTTTTGATCCGAAAATAAAAGGACGTTATTAAATCTATCCGATGAAAAACTATTTCCATTTCGTAAAAACCCGGCGGTACCTGTTATTGATAATTCAGTAAGTGGTTGTAAAAACAGACCAACTTCACGTAGAGATTGGTCTTCTGGTTGAATTTGATTTGTGATGTTATAATCCCGGCTAAACTCAACTTCATTATATCTATCTAATGCTGTAAACTTGCTTTGAACAAATCGGTCCCGATAACTTAAACCAGCTGTACCCAAATATATATTTCCGATAGAAATTTTTGATGGAATAACTTTTAATAAAATATTTCTTGCATAACCAAAATTATCTCCATCATCTAATGAAGAGAAACGGTTTTTATCCCATAAGCTTCCGGCATATTCAACACTTAAAAAAACATTTTCAAAAGGATTCGCTTCAACAACAATATTTCCTAATTGTTTTAATTCTGGCATTGGTAAAAAAATTAATGGTAAATAGTTCCCCTGTCCAATTCCAACGAATTTATAATAGCCTAAGCTTTGTTTAAGGTAATCACCCTTTTGTTCTCCGACATAGCTAAAACCGACATTATAAAGGGAAAGAGAATCACCCGGAGCATAAACATAAAATGAAAAAGCTGCATTGTTAATTAACGTATCAACTTTAGTATAAGTCCCTTTTACTATTCCCAGTGAATCAGGTTCTGCTAATCGCACACCGGATTTTACAGCTTTGTTCCTATCATCGCCGGCACTGGCAAGAATATTTTTATCTTCTTCACTTAACGAAATATCAATAGGCGCATCCTGATCATCACCCTCACGCACATATTGAAATTTTACCTGTAACTTATTATTAAAAAATTTTCCTGATGTACCGGCACCAAAAAAGTTACGGGCATAGTTTCTGTCAGTGTATTCAAAATCAACGTTTATTCTGCTTGCAGAAGTAATCAATCGATTTGGTGTAAATGTAATTGTGGCATTAGAATATTCAATTGAGTAATCTTTATTTTCACCACGCTTCAATTCAATTCCATCAATAAAAACTTTTTCGGTTCCTGCAATGATGATAATATCCCGTTCATTATTAATTCCATTTAAACGATACGGTCCCTGCACACCATCAGAGCCATTAAATCTATTTGAATTAAACTTTCCTCTTGAATTAGCAATTGATAAATAACCATTAATATCAGCCAAATTAAATTCAGTGGTTAACCCTTGTAATTTTCTATCAATCACTCCAAATTCACCAAATTTTTGTTTAAGCTGATAATCACCAAAGGTACCGATAACATTTGGATGTTTAATCTGGATAAAAACTTTGTCAAGTTCTTCCAATCTTTCTGTATTTCCTTCCGGCTGAATTGGAGTATTTTCATCGGTAAGGCAGCAACGATTTCAATATCTTCAGAAATTCTTCCGGATAGCTGAAGACGCAAACCGCTGTTAAGTGAAAAATCTTTTGTGGTTCCAACTGTAAAACCACGAACGATAGATTCCGCTTTTTTGCATATCCCGGACCAAATATCGCTTCTGGTGTAAGTCCACTTCCGGTTGAAGTTAGTACACGAACGGTATCCCCAAATTTTTCATCGTATTTAACAACGAGACTTCTATGCTTATATTCTTTTTGAAGTGAAAGTTTTAGTGATTTGAAATTAACTATTAAAGTATCAAAGATTGAGTAAGGAAGCGAATCTGATAAAGTAAAATATCCTTTGGAATAATTGAATTTGTAAGCATTTTGTGATAACAGTTTCCCTTTAAGATAAATCTGTTCCGTATTTGGAATGATATTTACTTTGGATATTGGATAATGATTATCAAAATTTATTGTTAAAGTGTCTGTTACAATAAATGAATTGTACTTCGTTTGGGCATAGTTTGTAAACTGCCAAATGAATAAGGATATTGAAATGATGTAGAAATATTTAAAAGATTTCAAAAAGTAGTAGAATTTTTTTTGAAAACTAAATTAAGCTGATGGTTTTATCAAGGCTAATAAATTATTTTCGGACGATTAATCTTGTTCCATGTTTGTTAGTAAAATAATACCAAATCCATTCTACCATTACCCGAAACCTGTTTCTAAAACTAATTAAGTAAGATATGTGAATCAAAGACCACATTAGCCAGGCAAAATATCCTGAAAATTTTAATCCCTTAAATTGTGCCACAGCTTTTGTCTTGCCAATAGCTGCCATTATTCCTTTATCAAAATATCTAAATGGCTTACGATTTTGCTTTACCGTTTCAGCAGCGATAATTCTTCCTACATATTTACCTTGTTGAATTGCAACCTGTGCTATACCTGGCAAAGGATTTCCATTTTGGTCTTTCAAATTGGCTGCATCACCGATTACAAAAATATTTGGATAATTTGGAATAGAACAATCACTCTCTACAAAAACACGAGATGAATTATCTGTTTTAATATTCAATGTTCTAATTATCGGAGAAGCAACATTTCCTGCAGCCCAAATAACATTAACCGTTTCTATAAATCCGTTAGATAACTTAACTCCATTTTCATTTATATCCAGTACTTTTGTGTTTAACATTATATCAACACCCATTTTCTTCAAATCTTCTTCCGCGTGTTTTGAAAGACTTTCTTGAAATGTATTTAAAATTTTTGGTAAAGTTTCAATCAGGATTATCTTCGTATCGCTATTTTGAAAATTTTTATAATCCTTTATAATTGTTTTCTTTGCAATCTCTGCTATCGCACCCGCTAATTCAACTCCTGTTGGACCGCCGCCAACAATTACGAAAGTAAGATATTTTTTTTTCTTTATTAAATCAGTTTCTTTTTCTGCTAATTCCAGGGAACTAATTATATTTTCTCTAATAGTCAGAGCATCCACAAGGGTTTTTAGTCCGGGCGCATATTTTTCCCACTTATCATTCCCGAAATATGAATGACTTGCACCTGTTGCAATAATTAAATAATCGAAAGTCATTTCAGAGTTTTTTAATTTTATAATGCTTTTCTCTTTATCAATACTAATTACCTCATCCAAAATTACTTTTGTGTTAGATTGCTTTGAAAGTATCGATCGAATAGGGATTGCTATATCCGCAGGAGAAAGAGCCGCAGTTGCAACTTGATAAAGTAATGGTTGAAATAGATGATGATTTGTTTTATCAATAACAGTAATATCAAAATTAACAGATTTCAATTCTTTCGCGGATGTTAAACCACCAAAACCGGCTCCTATTATTATTACTTTTTTTAATTTCATATTTTAGAATGGATCAATTAGTTATTGTTGATGTTAATCTACTATTTATTGAACTAAATAATTGTGATGCTTAAATAAAATGCTAATTTTGGGTAAAGGATAGTTGTGATTTAAAATTTAACTATTCAATAATAAATTAATAAGGTTTAGATTAAATCATAACTAATCGTTAATTTTGCATTAGTTAAAAATCTGTTTAGTTTAACAAAAATTCTTAAGAAAAGTCTCACACAATCGAAAAAAGATATATGCAAAGTTCAAAAATTGATTTTCTGGGCAAGTACAATGAACTTGTTCAATCAGCAATTAGTTCATCTGCGGATTTCCCGAATAGATTATGCGATTTTATCACTAATGAATTTGAACTTAGAAGCAGCGGCTATTTTTAAAGTCAACAATAGCAAAAATCTGGAGTTGATCGGAAAATCCCTTAGCAGTAAAAAAGTCTTTAAACTCTCAAACTCAGTTAAGCTGCCCAAATTGTAAAAATATCATCGATGAAAATCTTTCTTTAATCAATTTAATACACAATCTAATTGCAATTTTAATATTACTGATCAGTTAATAAATGAAGGTTGTGTTTTAATCAATGTGGTAGATGGACAGTCTGCTCTAATAAAATTTGCAAAAAAAACATCTTTTTCAAAAATGAAGTTGATAATATAGAACTAATAAGTGAAAGTTTTAAAAATCTTTTGAAATTATGGATTGGAAGTAAAGGAAGTCTTGATAATTCTCTCAGTACAATTATCTCAACCATAGCACAGGAATTAAGCACACCCACAAACAGTATAATGGGATTTGCCTCATTGCTAAATGAAGAAAATCTATCCCCTTCTCAAACTGAATATGTCAGCACACTCAAAGACAATGCTTTTGAACTTCTTATCAGTTATAAATGATTTAATTGATTTTAGCAAGCTTGAAAGCGGAATATACTAAAAATAATATTGACATCAGTTAATTTTAAAGATTATCTTAAATGAAGTTATCAGTTTATTTACATTCCAAAATTGAAAAATCCAGGATAGAATTTATTGTTGATATTGATTCAGGATTCCTGATATCATAAAAATGGATACTCAAAAATTAGATATATATTACTTAATATTCTCACCAACTCGGTACGACTTACCGAACCATGGAAAAATTTCTGTATCTGTTTCTGCACCAAGTAGTAAAAGACTTGTTTTTCGAGTTTCTGATACAAGCCCAGGATTAAATGCAAAAAAGAGTACGGAATTTTTTCAACCTTTTGCACTAAATGAACTTCAATACTTCTAAGTTTGGTAATCTTAACAGGATTGGGATTAACCTTAACTAAAAAATATATTGAGTATTTAAATGGCGATATTAGTATTTCAACCGGAATAGGAAAGGGAATAACTTATACTTTTTCTGTTGCTGGAGAAATTTTAACCTCGGTTGAAGGGCAATTAGCTTGCGCTTACCAAAACCAATCGGCATCTAAAAATAAAGTACTTGTTGTTGAAGATGATTATGCAACATCCAAACTGCTTAAGCAATTATCTTTCAAAATGGGGCTATGAACCTACAATTGTAAATTCTGCACAGCAAGCATTGAAGATTATTGAGACGCAGCAAGTTCTTATCAGTTATAATGGATATAATTCTTCCTGATGCAAATGGATTTGAATTACTAAAACAATTCAGAGAAAATCCACTAACACAAGCATACGCCCGTTATTGTTTGTTCTGTGGAAGCCGAACAACAAAAAGCTTTTATGATGGGTGCTGTTGAATATTTTGTGAAACCAATTAATTATAAATTTCTTGTTGAGGTACTTAACAAGTTATAAACTTAAAAAAGATTCAAATATCCTTATTGTCGATGATGATGTTCCAACATTAAATTTAATTAAAGGAAGCTGTTGAGCAAGCAGGATTTAATGCTATTGCTGAAAATCAATCATGCAAAGGTAATGGGTATGATTGAAAATATGAATCTTGATCTTGCAATAATTGATCTTGATATGCCTGTTGTAAATGGATTTGATTTAATAAAAATGATTAAATCGAATAAAAGTTTTTCAAAACTTACCTATAATAATTTATACTGGTAAAGAAACTTATCAGGATGATCTTAAAAAGATTGATGGATTATTTTCAGACTTGCTTCTAAAGAGCAGTACAAATATTGAAGATCTTGCTGAAACTGTAAGTGCTATGATAAATCAGATACGATGAACCTTCAACTCCGGAAGAAGTTAAGGAAAAAAAGGATTCAGTTAAAATTCTACTAGTAGAAGATTATAAACATTCTCAAATAATTGTTACACGATTATTAAAGAAAAATAATTTCGAATCAATTGTTGTTGTGGAAAATGGATTACAAGCATTATGAACAGGTTCAGGAACAGCACTATGATCTTATCTTAATGGATATGCAAATGCCTGTAATGAATGGATTTGAAGCAACTCAAAAAATCCGTGAACTTGATAACTATAAAGAAACTCCTATTATTGCACTTACAGCTTTTGCAATGAAAGGTGATCGTGAAAAATGTTTGGAAGCCGGCGCAACAGATTATATTCCAAAACCAATCGATAGCCAGGAATTTATTGAAAAAGTTAAGTACTACACGGAAAATAAAATTTAGCAAAATTGTAATTACTTTTACTTCCCTATCTCACGTGATTCAGAAATGCAAAATGCATTTGTTGTATTTTTATTCATTCAATTATAGGAATTCAAACAATATGATCAATGAAACTCCTCGAGTTCGGTTTGCACCAAGTCCAACAGGTTATCTTCACGTTGGTGGATTACGAACTGCTTTATACAATTATCTTATTTGCAAAAAAAAATAATGGCACATTTGTTTTAAGAATCGAAGACACTGATCGAAACCGATATGTTGAAGGTGCAGTTGAAAATTTAATAAATGCTCTTAAGTGGGCAGGATTGGAATTTGATGAAGGACCAGAGGTCGGTGGAAATTTTGGACCTTATATGCAATCTACAAAGATTAGATATTTATAAAAAGTATGCTGATGAATTGATTGAAAAAGATAAAGCATACTATTGTTTTTGTACTCCGGAAAGATTAAAAACTTTAAAAGAAGAACAAGAAAAACAAAAACTTCCTCAGGCAAAATATGATAAACATTGTCTTCATCTTTCTAAGGAAGAAATTGAAAATAATTTAAGAATCTGGAATTCCAAAAGTTGTAAGATTAAATGTAGAACAAAATCAGTACAATTAAGTTTGATGATATAATTCGTGAACATGTTGAATTTGAAAGCAATAATGTTGATGATCAGGTTTTAATTAAAAGTGATGGTTATCCAACTTATCATCTTGCAAATGTTGTTGATGATCATTTAATGAAAATTACTCATGTTATTCGTGGTGAAGAATGGCTTTCTTCAACACCAAAACATGTTTTACTTTATGATGCTTTCGTTGGGAAAGACCAATATTTGCTCACCTTCCCTTTTCTGCTAAATCCTGATAGATCAAAACTAAGCAAAGCGACAAGGCGATGTTGCTGTTGAAGATTATCGGGATAAAGGATTTTTGAAAGAAGCGCTTATAAACTTTGTTGCTTTACTTGGATGGAATGCAGGTGATGATAAAGAATTTTATTATATGGATGAATTAATTAATAGTTTTTCTTTAGAGAGAGTTAATAAAGCTGGAGCTGTTTTTGATTTACAAAAACTTAATTGGTTTAATGCTGAACATCTTAGAAAAAAAAGTCTTGCAAGAATTACTATATTTATTAAAAGATGAAATTCAAAAATCAAAATTCAAAAATCAAAATATCAGATGATTTTTTAACTTTAAGTAATTGAAGCAATGAAGGAACGTGTTTCATTTATTAAAGAGTTTATAGATACTTGCACTTACTTTTATGAAGCACCAACGGAGTATGAACAAAAATCGGTTGAGAAAAATTGGAAACCTGAAACATCAGAACATCTTAATAAACTTAAAAGAAGAATTTGCTTTCTTAAATAATCCGACAAAAGAAGATTTTGAAAATGCACTTGTAAAAGTTTCGGAAGAATTAAATGTCGGGAAAGCGAAAACTTATTCATCCTTTAAGATTAGCAGTTTCCGGACAAAGCACTGGTCCCGGAATGTTTGATTTGCTTTTTATCCTTGGTAAGGATGAAGTTATTAGAAGAATTGAATCTGCAATTGAAAAAATAAAATTATAATTTTTTATACTGTCACACTTCGAAAATCTTAGCGTGACAGTATTTATTAAAGAGTTAAAAATTACTTTTTCCCGCCAGTTTTAGTCCAGGTATCTTTTAAAGTTACGGTACGGTTAAAAACAAGTTTCTCTTTTGTCGTATGTTTTGTATCAACACAAAAATATCCTTGCCTTTCAAACTGAAAACGATCACCTGGTTTTGCCGAAATAAAAAATGGCTCAAGTTTAGCACTTTGAATAATTTCAAGAGAATTTAAATTTATTAAATCTTTATAATCTTTATCTTTTTCACTGGCTGGATCTTCAACAGTCAATAATCTATCATACAATCTGACTTCACAATCAATAGCTTGTTTTGCAGATACCCAATGAATTGTTCCTTTCACTTTTTTAGTACTGGTTCCGGTGCCACTTTTTGTATCAGGATCATAACTGCAGTTTAGCTGTACCACTTCCCCATTTTCATTCTTAATCACTTCATCACATTTAATAATATAGGCATACCTCAATCTTACTTCACCACCGGGAACTAACCGGTGAAATCCCTTTGGAGGAATTTCCATAAAATCATTTTTTTCAATAAATATTTCTTTTGAAAATGGAACTATTCTATGTCCCATTAATGCATCTTCAGGATTATTTACAGCATTAAGGTCTTCTTCGCCAACATAATTTGTGATTACAACTCTTAATGGATCCAGAACCGCCATTACTCTTTGTGATCTTTTATTTAAATCTTCACGAATTGCAAATTCAAGTAAAGCAACATCAGTCATTGCATCGCGTCTTGCAACTCCAATCATCTCAGCAAAGTTTTGAATTGCTTCAGAAGTGTAACCTCTTCTCCTATAACCTGATATGGTTGGCATTCTTGGATCATCCCATCCATCAACAAATTTTTGTTCAACTAACTCAAGCAATTTACGTTTGCTCATTACAGTATAAGTTAAATTCAATCTTGCAAATTCAATCTGCTGCGGATGATAAATTTCAAGTTCATTTAAAAACCAATCATACAAAGGTCTGTGAACTTCAAATTCAAGTGTACAAATTGAATGCGTAATTCCTTCAATAGAATCTTCAAGACCGTGAGCCCAATCGTAGGTTGGATAGATACACCATTTGTTTCCTGTTCTATGATGTTCGGAATGGATTATTCTATACATTACCGGATCACGCAAGAGCATATTTGGAGATGACATATCTATTTTAGCACGTAGAACTTTTTCACCATTCTGAAATTCACTTTTTTTCATTCTCTCAAATAAATCGAGATTCTCATCAATTGAACGGTTACGATTAGGACTTTCTTTTCCTGCTTCGGTTATTGTTCCTCGTAAGCCTCGCATTGTTTCCGGATCGGAATCATCAACATAAGCTTTCCCTTTTTTAATTAGCTTTACAGCCCATTCATACATCTGATCAAAATAATCTGATGCATAAAAAATCCTATCTTCAAAATCACCACCGAGCCATTTTACATCTTCTATTATTGAATCAACATATTCCTGTTCTTCTTTAGTTGGGTTTGTATCATCAAATCGTAAATTAAATTTACCTTTATAATCCCGGGCAATTCCGTAATTAAGACAGATTGATTTTGCATGTCCAATATGAAGATAACCATTAGGTTCAGGTGGAAATCTTGTATGAACATTTCCGTTGAATTTACTTGTTTTTAAATCATCATCAATAATTTCATAAATAAAATTTTTCGATTTTTCTTTATGTGAATCGTTTTTGTTTGTGATATTATTTTCCATAATTCCAATAATTGATTTTTGTTTCAAAAATAAAGAAAGATGGGATAAAGCGTAATAGGACTGGAAAGAAAATAGAAAAGAAAATTTTGTGCAGAAGTATCTGGACGAGTTAACTACTGAAATTAAACTCGTCCTGAAAACTTATAAATTTGCGTCAATTGAAGAAGATATTCAATTTTATTTCTATCAATAATATTTGGAATTTTTTTTACGTTGGAAAATACTTTTGTAATTCCAGTTAATCTTCCAAACTCATTTACCATTCTTTGGATGATCTTGCCATCATCTTCAATATCATAATGACCGTCTTGACCGATGTAAGTTTTACTCATAGACCGCCTTATATTTTGTTAGTCGAAAATTAGTTCTTCTGGTTTTTCAATCTTTTCGATATAAGAAATCTCAGGAATGTTGTATTCATCAAAGAGATCTTCTATTTCCTCTTCGCTGTAATCATCAACATTATCCCATTTACTTAACAAAACAAAAACATTTTTTTCTTTTTTATTATGTTTTGTTTTTTTCTTTGTAGAATTTTTCATGTTTACCTCTAATTTATTTGTTTAGTTAAATGAACAATGATTGTGCCAAAATAATTATGTTAATGATAAATCATCCTCAAATAAATAAATTCTATTCTGAGATTATGATCGAAAAAATTTTGTAATTATTAAGTCAATAGAAATGATTAAATGATTTTCATTTGGTAAGATGTGCTAAAAAATCAAAAATTTTCCATAAAATGAATATTTCCTATAAAATGATGAGAAATGATCAAAAATAAATAGTGTGTAATATTTTAGGATGAAATAAATTTGTAAAAACTACCTATTTAAAGTTGAATTTGTAAAATATTTTATCCCAATTATTAATTATTTAAGAATCTTAAAACGATACCGTAATGCATTTATCAATAATATTTAATATAAAATGCTCTAATTCATCGAGTGTTAATAAAATGAGATTAGAGATTAGAGATTAGAGTTTAGCGTAAATAGAGTCCTTTTTGTGTTGCCTCACAATTATTTATGAATTAATACCTAACTTTAATTCCATCATGATAGCATTATTCTTAATGCAGATTTCTTTTTAAAAAGTATTTTAATGATTATTTTCGAATATCTTAATTCCCAGAGTGTATTATAAAAATTAAAAGGAGAAAAATTGTTTAACAATGCAATGGAAAACATTACCCTCTCACCTATTGTTGCAATAAGTGAATTGGTAAATAAAAAATCTTTGGAAACAGGAAAAGATTTTATTCTTTTCCAGCGTGGGGAAGTTGGATTTTCAACTCCGCAATATATAATTGATGCTATGGTAGATGCACTTAATCAAGGACTAACAAAATACCCAATATCTGGCGGTCACATTAAATTAAAGAATGCGATAATTAACAAGCTAAATAAATTTAACAATATCAATGGGATAGAACCTGAAAATATAACTGTTACTCACGGTGGTCAGGAAGGACTTCAATTAGCATTCAAGTTATTCCAGGGGAAAAAAGCTGTTGGATTTGCACCAGTTTGGAGTTGTGTTTTGGAAAATTTTGTACCTTATGCCAGCACTAACTTTAAGCAGGTTCCTTTAGAGGCAGATTTTAGTATCAATTATGATATACTTGAAAGTGAAATTAAAGATGCATCACTTCTATACCTTAACACTCCTCATAATCCAACGGGTAAAATTTTTAGCAAAGATGAAATCCAAACTATTGTTGAAATTTGCCGAAAGTATAACACTTATATTTTATCTGATGAAGCTTATGAACGAATAACTTTTGATGGTAAAAATCATTTTAGCCCGATGCAGTTAGACTATGAAAATATTATTTCTGTTTATACGTTTTCTAAAACTTATTCCATGACCGGATGGAGATTAGGATATTTAGTAAGTAGAAATAAACACTTAACAAATCTCATAAAATTAGGTGACTATACTCAAACAGCGGGTGTACCAACATACACACAATTTGCAGGTGCTGAAGCTTTGTTGAATACAGAAAAAGAAAAAGCAGCTGTCGAAGGTTTTATGAATGAATTTGCAAACAGAAGAAATGCATTATATGAAGGTTTAAACAGCATTGAAGGCATAAAACTTCCAAGTAAACCTGATGGAGCATTTTATATTTTCCCGGATTTTTCAGAATTTGTTCCAAAGAATATAAGCTTAGATGAGAGAAAATTATATGTGTTTAATAAACTGTTAGATGCAGGAGTTGCGACTGTTTATGGTTCTTGTTTCGGTCAATATTTTCAAAATAATTTAAGATTTTCTTACTCAACTACTAGTATCACACAGATTGCGGAAGGAATCAATAGAATAAAGAAAGTTTTGCATAAATAATTTTGCATTCAAAATTTTTAATATTGATAACATAGACATTAATGTTAGAGTAATTTTTGGTGGGTAAAGTTTTTAATGTAAATAGTTTTTAGTTTATAGATATTTAATGATACATCAAATTTCAGAGAAACCTGATAATGCTTGAAAAGCTGTACTATATTGTTTAAAGATTCTATTTAATTTTGTTTGAGTAAATATATTACTAATACTTCCATTTGGTGTAACAGTTACGATGTCACCTTTCATTTTTCTGACTTCCTTAACAACATTTAACATAACATTGGTAATTGCTGAATCAAGAAATCTTGTTTCTGTAAAATCTAATATAACTTTAAAATGATTTGCGGTAATTAATGTGTTAAGTATTTGTCTGAATACCTTCGCGTCATTTAATGTAAGTCTCATTGAGTTTAGTTTTACAATAGGTATTCCCTCAACAATTTCAATGTTAAAGTCCTCTTGTACACTTATAGAATTTATTTTCAATTATAATCCTAAATAAAAATCCAGAAAAATGTTTGCAATAGAATTTTAATCAACAATTTGAAAGCCCAGGGTATCGACTGGGCTTCCAAAAACTACTTCATAGTGGGAGCTATGTGTAGAGTTTTTCACTGCAAGTTTAATATAACTAAAGATATGCCAATTTGATTTATAGCTAAATTTCCAATAATCAATTAAAAAGATTTTTCAAATTAGAACGGAATTCTCATTTTGACATTACTAGTCAGTCCAAGTCTTATTCCCAAACATATTTTGAATTAGACTCATCAAATGTTATTAAGATCAGAATACAAATTTTTATTTAAACTGTTCAAATTGTTTCCCATAAAATTCTTTATTAATTTCGCCTACAATTTTCTAACAAATCTGTAACACAACTTTGTCACCAAAAGGTATTGTTGGGAATAAAAGGTTTGTTTTTTGATTAAAAACTAATGCCGAAGTGGCGGAATTGGTAGACGCGCTGGACTCAAAATCCAGTCTGGCTTACACCAGGTGCCGGTTCGAGTCCGGCCTTCGGTACACTTGCCTCCTTTATTGGAGGCTTTTTTATGCTAAGATAACCATCTTGGAATGGGGCTTATATAAGCAATTTAAAGTTTACAAAACTGATTATTTACTTCCAGGTCAGTAGATGGTAATTC
The DNA here is from genome assembly GCA_963809415.1 of uncultured Ignavibacteriaceae bacterium. Lineage (GTDB taxonomy): Bacteria > Bacteroidota > Ignavibacteria > Ignavibacteriales > Ignavibacteriaceae > IGN3. Next base: position 448,913 of record CAWEJJ010000003.1, read on the forward strand.
AAAAACTTTAGATTTAAATTTATTAGAACATCACTTTAGATATTTAAATGCTTTTTGAGCTATATCTTTCCTATAATACATACCTTCAAAATTGATTTTATTGATCGCATTATAGACTTGATGTCTCGCCAAAATTAAATCATTTTTTTAAGTACGGATGTTACTCCCAATACTCTACCACCATTTGTTAAAATTTTATCATCAATCTTTTTTGTACCGGCGTGATAAATAATGATATCTTCATCATTTTCATCCAGCCCTTTAATTTCAAATCCCTTTTTGTAATCATCAGGATAACCTTCAGAAGCAGCAACAACACATACTGAACAACCACCGGAATATTTTACAGAATTTTTATCTAAATTTCCATTAGCTGCAGAATATAACAAGTTAAGAAAATCACCTTCAAGAATTGGAAGAACAACTTGTGTTTCAGGGTCACCAAAACGACAATTAAATTCAATAACTTTTGGAATCCGAATTTGTTATCATCAATCCGGCATATAGACAACCTACAAATTTACTTCCTGTTTTTTTCATTTGTTTCAATAGGGCTCAATAATTTCTTTTTCAATTTTTGTTCATAATTCATCATTTACAATTGGAGCAGGTGCATAAGCTCCCATTCCACCAGTATTTTTTCCGGTATCACCATCACCAATTCTTTTATGATCTTGAGCAGCAGGTAAACAAATAAAATTTTCACCATCTGTTATAGCAAATATTGAGGCTTCTTCCCCTTCCAAAAATTCTTCAATAATAATTTTATTTCCGGAATCACCAAAAATTTTTTCTTCAAATATTTCTTTTAAAGTTTCAATTGCATCTTCATTATTCTTACAAATCAATACACCTTTGCCAGCAGCAAGTCCATCAGCTTTTATAACAACAGGAAGTTTAATTCCCAAGATGTAATCCTCTGCATCTTTTAATTTTGCAGTTCGAAACTCACTATATTTAGCAGTAGGCACATTTGCCTCAATCATTATTTTTTTTGCAAATGCTTTACTTGATTCAATTTGTGCAGCTTTCTCAGAAGGCCCAAAAACTTTAATCCGCATTTTTCAGAAAATCTGAAAGCCCATCAACCAATGGTTGTTCCGGGCCAATAACTACCAAATCAATTTTATTTTTAAGACAAAAATTTAATACAGTTTGATTATCTTAATTAAATCTATAGAAATGTTATGTGCAATTTTTTCAGTGCCTGGATTTCCAGGAGAAGCAATAGAGTGTATGAAAGATTTTTACTTTGTTAAATTTTTAATGCAATAGCATGTTCTCTTCCACCTGAACCAATTAATAAAACATTCATCAAACTTCTGCTCTCAATTTCAATTGAAATTGTTTTGTAAGAAGTTCAGTAAGATTATCTCTTCTAAATTTTGTAAAACTTCTTCTGTTGGAATTGGTAATGAGAATTGTCTTTTATAAAGTTCATAAACTTTTAAGATTGTATTTTTTATTTCATCAATATTATCAGGGCTGCAGATAAATCCTGCATCCAGATTCTTCAACAGCCATTTTAGCTGCTCCATCTGGTACACAAGCAATTATGGGTTTCTTCGCTCCAATATATTCATAAATTTTTCCCGGAAGAATTGCATCAATATTTCTTCTTCTGCCAACCATAAACCATAAAACATCAGCAGATTTTAGTTTGGCAATTGATTCATTATGATTAACATATCCATAATCTTTAACAAAGGCTTGCAATTTTAGTTTTCGTATTAGTCTTTTGATTTTCTTTTCTTAAAAATCCAACAAAGTGTAACTCAATACTTGATGCAATATCAGGTCTTTCAATTGTTAATTGCTTTAAATGCTTTCAAAAAATAAACTTGGTGTATTGTAGACCATAAAAATTCCGGAATACATCAGTACCATTTTATTCTGCGGTTTTGGTTGAGCCAGGTATTTTATCAAAGTCTTCATGATCATATCCATGAGAAATTATAACAACATCTTCAAAAGTTAAAAATGGATATACTTTAAGGAGTTTCTCTTTTATTTTACGATTGGTAACAATAATTCTGTCGGCAGCTTTTAAAGCCCAATACTCCTTTTTCTTATGCAGCAATCTATGAAACGGTGTTGCATAAAAAGAGAAATAACTTCTATACCAAAGGTCTCTATAATCGGCAAAAAGGGAATATCATGTTCTTTCTTTATTTTGATAAAATATCAAATGCTGAAAAAGGTGGAGCTGTTACAAATAAGCATCAAACTTTTCGATGTGATAATATCTCATCAATCTTTCTGATAATGCAAGTTTTGACCAGGAAATTTTGTTATCAGGAATAAAGAAAGTCTGACTAATTTTATCAAATAAATTTCTAATGAATTCACTTGGAAATTTTACTGTACCTAACTTTGAAAGCAATGAATTTGGATCAATACTTCCGGAAATTCTAATTACTTTAACTTCTTTAATTCCGTCAATTCCTTATTTAGATAATTATCATGCGCAAAATAGGCTACATTTCCCGTAGTAATAACGGTTGGTTCCCAATTATATTTTTTCATGTACTTAACAAACTTCAAAGTCCGTTGAACACCACTGAGACCCATTGGAGGAAAATAATATGCAACTACTAAGAACTTTAAACATTATATTATATTTACCTATTTATGACTTTGATAATTTGGAGACTTCTTGTGTCAGAATGACATCATGAGGATGACTTTCTATTAAGTCCGGCAAGTGTAATTCTGATAAACTTACTTTTAGTTTTAAGTGATTTTATATCTGGATTTCCCGTATATCCCATTGAGCTCGTAATCCGCCAACCAGTTGATAAATTGTATCTTCAAGAGGACCTTTATAAGGGACTCTTCCTTCAATACCTTCAGGTACAAGTTTTTTAATATCATCTTCAGCATCTTGAAAATATCTATCTTTACTACCCTTTTTCATTGCACTCAGTGAACCCATTCCACGATAAGATTTAAAGCTTCTGTCCTTCATAAAGAATTTTATCTCCTGGACTTTCATCAACACCAGCAAAAAGTCCACCAATCATTACCGAATCTGCTCCCGCAGCGATTGCCTTAGGAACATCACCTGTTTGTTTTATTCCACCATCAGCAATAAGTGGGATACCATATTTTTTAGCTGGCTTTATAAGTTTGAGCAATTGCAGTAATTTGAGGAACTCCAACTCCTGCAATAACTCTGGTTGTACAAATTGAACCTGGTCCAATTCCAACTTTAATTGCATCAACTTTGCAACTGATAAGATCAAGTGCAGCCTCATAAGTCCCTATATTACCGGCAATTAACTGAATATATTTGAATTTTTTTCTAATTTCCTTAATACTTTTTATTACGCCTTGTGAATGACCATGAGCAGTATCAATCACAATTGCATCAGCCCCAGCATCAGAAAGGGCTTTTACTCTATCAATAGTATCAAATGTAACCCCAACTGCTGCCCCAACTCTTAATCTTCCTAATTCATCTTTACATGCATATGGATGTTTTTTCTTTTTTAGTATATCTTTGAATGTTATTAAGCCTCTTAATTTACCATTTTTATCTACTACAGGAAGTTTTTCAATTTTGTACTTCTGAAAAATTATTTCTGCTTTTTCCAATGTAGTTCCAATTGCAGCAGTTATTAAATTTTCCTTTGTCATTAAATCAGAAACTTTAGAATTCTTTATTTGGTTCAAATCTCAAATCCCGATTTGTAAGTATACCAACTAAGTTTACCACCATGATCAATAATAGGAATTCCAGATATTCTATACTTTTTCATTATTTCTAAAGCTTCACCAATTGTTTTTATCCGGAGTTAAAGTAATAGGATTTCTGATCATACCGCTTTCCGATCGTTTAACTTTATCAACTTCACCACATTGTTCTTCAATAGAAAGATTTTTATGTAATATCCCAATTCCCCCTTCTCTTGCTATAGCAATCGCCATCGCTGATTCAGTAACAGTATCCATTGCTGCAGAAATTATAGGAATGTTTAATTTAATTTCGGGAGTAAGATAAGTGGTAATATCAACTTCTCTGGGAAGCACATAAGATTTTCCGGGAATTAACAAAACATCATCAAATGTGAGTCCCATTTCAAGAAACTTTTTAGGTAACATATTTAACTTCCCTAATATCTATTAAAAATTTATATTTAATATTAACCAAAAGCAGGATACCCAGTTATATCTTCACCAACAATTAAAGTATGCATTTCGTGTGTACCTTCATAAGTAATTACAGATTCCAAATTTGCCGTATGACGCATAACCGGATATTCATCCAGTATTCCATTTGCTCCCAAAATTTGTCTTGATATTCTTGCAATCATCCAGTGCATTTTCACAGTTATTTCTTTTTGCCATGGAAACTTGAGTAAATTTCAGTTTTCCACTATCTTTTAATCTTCCTAATTGTAAATTCAATAATTGAGCTTTGGTAATTTCTGTAACCATATATACTAATTTCTCTTGTGTCAGTTGATATGCAGCTATAGGTTTATGAAATTGAACTCTGGATTTGGCATAATTCAATGCAGAATCATAACAAGCCATCATTGAACCGACAACACCCCATGCAATTCCATATCTGGCCTGATTTAAGACACATCAAAGCATTTTTTAATCCTTCTGTTTTGGGGAGCAAGTCTATCATTCGGGAATAAATACATTATCAAAAATTAATTCTGATGTAACTGAAGCTTTCAGTGAGTGTTTTCCCTTTCATTTCAGGAGCAGAAAACCCTTTCATACCTTTTTCAACTAGAAATCCTCTAACAATGCCATCTAATTTTGCCCAAACAACCGCAATATCTGCAATAGTACCATTTGTTATCCACATCTTAGCACCGTTAAGGATATATCCACCATCAACTTTCTCAGCCTTTGTAATCATCCCACCAGGATTTGAACCAAAATCAGGTTCGGTTAATCCAAAACAACCAATCTTATTCACCCTTAGCTAATCCTGGAAGCCATTTATCTTTTTGTTCTTCGCTTCCAAATGAAAATATTGGATACATAACTAATGCACTTTGTACAGATGCAAAACTTCTTATTCCACTATCTCCTCTTTCCAATTCTTGCATAATTAAACCATAAGCATACATTATTCAATTCTGCACACTCATATTTTGAAGGAAAGGTAGGTCCGAACAATCCCAATTCAGCCATTTTAGGAATTAAGATATTCTGGAAACTTAGACTTCACGATTATATTCCTCTATTATGGGAATGATTTCTTCACTAACAAAATCACGAATTGTGTCCCTTATCATTATTTCTTCTTCTGATAGAAGTGAAGCAATATTAAAATAGTCAATCCCAGAGAATTTATTCATAACACCTTAAAAAATTGGTTGGCGAAAATTATTAAAAGCCTTTCCTATAATCAATTTTAATTCACCATATCACATCAATTTTTTTAAGAAAAATACCTTGATAAACACTTTAAATTACTTAATCTTTGCACGTGTTAAGAAAAATATATAAAATAAAAAAAATTCCAATTTATTTTGCTTTAATTGGTTATTTAATTGTAACCACGGCAAATATATTCCATTTTCACAAAATTGATCTTGGAACTAAACCGGAATTAATTAAATCAGTAAATGAGAAACAGAATAAAAATAATTCCTCAGACAAATCTGATTTTTGCCCGGTTCATCTTGTATTTAATTCCATTCATAATTCGATTATTTCAAACCTCAATTCGAATTTTAATTTAATAATTTATTCTGAAAAATTAAGTATTCCTTCGGATCCCTCTAAAATACTAAACCAAAATACCTTTCATTCGTTCCTTAGGGCTCCTCCTAATTGTTGTTAAAATATATTTATAAAAATTATATAATTCTTACTTCAGTAAAATAATTTTTGAGTTCAATACAAATTGTGAATTGTATCTCTTTAATTATCTGTTTATCTAATAAAACAATCAATAAACGAACGTTTTTAAATTATTGGGAGCAATAATGTTGAAATTTTTTTATGTATTTATTTTAATTACTCTATTGAGCTTATCAACTATTTTTCCAAAAAATAAAATATCAGGAAAAGTAATTGATGCTAAAACTAATGAGCCATTGATAGGTGTTAATATCCTGATCCTTCAATCCAAAATTGGTACTGTTACAAATGTAAAAGGATATTTTGAATTTGATAATTTAAGTGATGGAAATTATGATCTTAAATTTTCATATTTAGGTTATTTGCCCGTTATAAAAAAAATTAAAGTTACATCTAACACATCCATCAATATTGATTTGAAATTGCAAGAGATTGCTATTGATTTAAGTGAGATAATGGTGACCGGGAATCCTTTTTTAGTTGAAACTAAAGATCTATCACAATCATCAATATCTTTATCCAAACTTGATTTGATTGTTAAAAGTGGTGGAACCGTCGCTGACGTGCTTAACTTTCAACCAGGCATTGCAGTTAGATCGAATGGTATTGCAACTGGCAGACCAGTGATCCGAGGGTTTAGTAACAACAAAGTTCTTATATTAGAAGACGGCTTAAGGATGGGTGATTTATCAAGTGCATCCGATGATCATGCAGTTTCTGATGACGGTAGTGATGCCGAAAAAATTGAAGTAATCGAAGGACCTTCCAGTTTACTCTATGGAAGTAATGCAATTGGAGGCGTTGTTAATATCATAACCGATGCAATACCGTCAAGTGTGCAACAAGGTTTAAACGGTGAGTTTTTACTTCAAGGGGCTTCGGTTAATAATGAATATCTCGGGAATGTACATTTAAATTATGGATTAGACAGATTAGCAATTCACGGAAAGTTTTTTAAAAGAAAAGGTTCTGATTATAAGGTACCAAATGGAGGCAAAACATTTAATTCTGATATTAATTCCTATGGTTCACTACTTGGATTATCCTATTTGCCTGATTGGGGAATGGTAGGATTAAGCTATGATGATTATAACAACAAATATGGTTTACCAACATTACCCAATGCGGATGAAATTGTTTACATAGATATGCACAAGAAAGAGTATAGGTTTTCAACCAATATTAATAAGATCAATTCTTTTGTTACTTCAATGAGTTTAAAAGCCGGATACCTTAACTATAATCATAATGAAATATCTAAATTAGATGGAACTATAGGGACTGCTTTTGGTATGAAAACAACAAGTGCAGATTTGTCTTTTATACACAAACCGTTGATTAATAATTCCAATGGTATTATTGGATTATATGGTCTATTTCAAAAATATGATGTAAACGGAGATGAAGCGCTAACTCCTAATGCTGATTATTTAAGCTTAGCAGCTTACTTTGTAGAAAAGTTTAATTTTGATCCTATAGGATTATCATTCGGGGCAAGATATGAAATAAATAATGTAAAATTTCCAACAGCAACTTTAACTGATTCTGTTTTTGATGGTGGTGAAAATAAATTTAATACATTGTCAATGTCGTTAGGGCTTGTCTATAACATAGATAAAAGCACATCCATATTTACTAATCTTGCAAATGCCTTTAGAGCACCAACAATAGAGGAATTATCTTCTTATGCTATCCACGAAGCTCTTTTAAGTTTTGATATTGGGAATAGGTCATTAAAGAAAGAAAACTCAACGGGAATAGATGTTGGATTTAGATCACAAGGACAAAACTATTACCTTCAATTAACAGGATATTTTAATAAAGTAAATAATCTAATATATCGTCAACCACTTGCTCTTTTTTATTCTGAAGATATCGATCCAATCACAGGCAATACGATTGGATTTAATTCATCTGGAAATGGATTTAGAGTTCATAAATACAATCAAGCAGATGCTGATGTTTATGGCTTTGAAGCTAAGTTTAGCTATGAACTAGTTAATGGATTCACTTCTACAATAGTTTCAGATTATGTTAGAGCTAAAAATAAAACCACAAATGAAAATCTACCACTAATTCCTCCTTTTAGATTTTCAATTGATTTACGTTATGCTACTTCAAAATATTGGTTTGGAACAACCTGGAATTTAGCAGCATCACAAAAAGATGTAGCACCAAATGAAGAAGTAACCGCTGGTTATGGATTAGTTGGAATTTATGCCGGAGTAAAACTTTTAACTGGTGAATTTGCTAATATCATTGATTTAAGAGTAACCAATCTTCTTGATCAAGCATATAAAGATAATCTTTCAGCAATTAAAGATTTTGCTTATATGCCCGGGAGAAATATAATACTGAATTTTAAATTCATTTTTTAAATATGATTTTATAAGATTATAATTTTAAAACACTCAATACTACTTATTTTAGCGCGGAATTTTTAACAGAAAATGATTTTTTATATTTGACTGAAAATATTATCTTTGCCCTACATTTTTTCAGCTTTGGAGAGGTGGGTGAGTGGCTGAAACCAACGGTTTGCTAAACCGTCGTAGGGGTTAAACTCTACCGCGAGTTCGAATCTCGCCCTCTCCGCATAAAATAATTAAGCCTTGTTTACGCATTTAGAGTGCGTTTTCAAGGCTTTTTTGTTTTATTGTATAATAAACACCATATCTCCATTTTTGCTTCAATGCAACTAAATGATTTTATATTACATTTGCTTCTAAATAAATGGAAATTGCTTATTGTATGTAAAAAATGTATGGGATATAAAATCAAACAATAAGAAAATAATGCTGGACAATTAGCAAATACCTGTATTTGAGAATGGAATTATGGTACAAATACTCGAGAGGTAAATATTGTTAGCTACAGAAAATTTTTATATAGGATTATTTTATTGAATTGGATCATGAATCAAAAATAAAGTTACTTTAATAAATATATAAAGTAATATTCATAAAGATGTAGGCAAAGTGAACTTAAAAGTACTACCGTTGCCTTCTTTACTTTCTACCCATATCTCTCCACCTTGTTTTTCGACAAATTCCTTGCAAAGCAGTAATCCCAAGCCAGTGCTTGGTTCGTTGTCAGTTCCTTTTGAAAAAATTTTCTCACCTATTTTAAACAGCAATTGAATATTTTTTTCAGAGATTCCAATACCATTATCACTCACTGAAACCTGAATCATTTTATCATTAATCTTTTTTGTCATAACATTTATTATCCCATTTCGATTTGTGAATTTTACTGCATTGGATAATAAATTTCTCAAAATAGTTTCAACCATTTTTTCATCAGCCAAAACTATTTCAGTTTTAGTTACATTATTTATTATAGTGATACCTTTTTGCAATGCCCTTTGATTAATAACCTCAACATTTTGAAAAACTATTATGGATAAATCAAGTTCTTGCTGCCGGAAACTTATTGTACCACGTTGAATGCGTGCCCAGTCTAATAAATTCTCCAATAATTTATAAAGATTCGAAGCTGATTTATGCATTTCCTTAGCATACATTAATAATTCAGTTTTTGTAAAGTTACTATCTTCCATTGCCATAAATTCTGATAAACCCAGCAACCCCTGAAAAGGACTTTTCAAATCATGAGCTATTATGGAAAAGAATTTATCTTTTGTTTTATTTAGTTCCTGCAGCTCCTGGTTAATTTTCTGGATTTCTTTCTCAGCTTCTTTTCGTTCCGTAATATCCCGGACAACATTTCTATATTGTAAAACATTTCCATTATTATCACGAACCATACGTGTGTTTTGTTCTACCCATAAATAAATTCCATCTTTAAGCATAGCCCTAAACTCAATTTTTGAGTCAAGTACATTATTTTTAGTTACCTCTGCATAAAAATCCAGAATTTTTTTTCTATCAGCAGGGGCAACAATGCGAATATACGACTTGCCAATTACATCCTTCGGTAAAAAATGGGTTCTGGTGAAAAAATTTGGGCTGCAATAAATCAGTTTTCCTTCGCCATCTGCTATAAAAAAAACATCGCTTATATTTTCAACCAGATTGCGAAAACGATCCTCACTTTCGCGTAATGTATCTACAGCGCGCATTCGTTCAGTAATATCACGGAAGGACCATATGCGCCCAAATGAAGAATCATTCATCATAAGCGGAGCAGAAAATCTTTCAAAAATACGACCATCTTTAAAATGCAACAAATCCAAATCTTCATCTTTGGAATTGTATAGCCTTTTAACTTTATAAAGGAACTCTTCTTGATCACTTAACTGATTCGCAGCGAATTCCAAAAAAGCACTATCATTATTGGAATAAATTAAACTTTGCGGAATACCCCAGAGCTGTTCAAATCGCCTGTTATATTTAATAACTTTATTATTACCATCTACCGCCAAAATACCATCAGCTGTGGATTGCAATATAGCATTTAACTTAACCTCACTTTCTCGTAACTCATCTTCAGCCAATTTTCGTTCTATGGCAAGAGCAGCTTGACTTCCAATAGTATCAAGAAATCTAATATCACCTGGAGAATAAATATTCTCTTTTTCATAATGCTGAAGTACTAAAACACCTATTATTCTTGAAGGAGTATATAATGGTACCCCAACCCATGACGGTGAAGATGATCCAACCAACTCCACAAGGTTTTGTTCTTCGAGTTTCTCAAATAATTCCTGTGTTATTATTAATGATTTGCCAGTACGGAGTACATAAGCAGTGCAACTTTTTTCCATTGCTAACGGTGCAGGTGTAGGATCATACTTGTCTATATAAAACGGAAAACTAAAAAGTTCAGTGTTTTGATCGTACAATGCAACAAAACAATTTTCAGCATAAATAACTTTACTTAGTGATTGATGTATCAACTTCAGCATTTCATCCAGACTAACAGTCGTTGTTACTCCTTGCGTAATCTCGTACAATACCTGACGTTCTAATTCTGCTCTTCTACGTTGAGTAATATCTTCAACAACTCCAACTACCGCAATTTGATCTCCAGCATCATTTCTAATCGCCGATGTTGAAAGATATATTGGGAATTCAGTACCATCTTTTCTTTTATTAAATAATTCCCCTTTCCATCCACCATTTATAGTTGCAGGCAGTATTTTTTCTACAACTTCTTTTGGATTTCGCTTTGACCAGAATATGCTGCTGTTCGTACCAATAAGCTCTTCTTCAGAATAACCATAAGTTTTACAAAAGGCAGGATTTACAAAAAGAATATCGTCATTTAAATCGGCAATATTGATTACATGATTGATGCTTTTTATTGTCTGCTCGAACATCCTAAGTTTTTCTTCAACGAGCTTGCGTTCGGTAATATCATTCTCAAACCTTGCTTTAAGAGAATCATTTTCTTGTCTTAAGCGAATTAATTCCTGTAGAAGTTCTTCTTTGTTTTTATCTTCTTTTTTCATGATCTATTTAATCATTTTGTATCTCAATAAATTTTAGTAAAGTAAAAAAAATCGTTTTCCCATTCTCTTTGCTTTGAATTGATTATTTGATTGTATTTTTTAAAATATTTTGCAAAATAATTAACCAAACACATTATTATATATTTGTTCCATTCTTCCCCCAATTAATCACTTTTCATTCAGAATGAGTTCTAAACATTTTCTGCAGATATTCCAAATAACACATTTTTAATGCGACCTTTATCGTTATTATCGATGATTTTGCCAAATTGTTAAGTCATTAATAAAGCTTTGACAATTTAAAAACATTAATACTTTAGACAAGGTTTTGTTCTTTTATCAGAAAAAGCACTTTTAGCTTTATTATGTCATTTTATATGATAATTCTATATCAAAAAGTTTTATACTTTATTAATATTATTAAATAAAAATATCCACTTATTTACTTTGTGTATAAAAAATACCCTGATACAAAATATATCAGGGTATCTGCATCAATCAAACGGTTAATTGCTTTATCTGTAAGATTTGATTTTATAATAAACTGTCAAGAGATCATTTATTTAAAATTTATTATTTTTTACCAAAAAAAATAATTTAACTATTAAATCAATGTCCTCCCGCTCCACCTCCAGAAGTTGCCTGTACATCCACATAAGTTATTTTATAGGTTGCATCAACCACCGGTTGATTATTCTCTGCATCCTTTGGAGTCGTGGGAGCGATATTATCAGCAATAAAGGCGTTGCCTAAATTAACTGAGCTCTCATTTCCCATATAATTTGCCATATAAAAAGTTATTCTATAATTCCCGATTTCAGTTGGTGTCCAGCCGCCGGTTGAAGCACCAAAAATATATTTACCACCCACATTGAGTTCGGGTGCAAAAGCAATTGGCACAGGATTTCCAATTCCATCTCCAGTCCATCTGTCACCTGTCCACACTGGTGTTACTGTTTCTGCTGGTTCAAATTTTTGAACAACTAGTTTTCCGTTTGGAGAGGTAATTGTTGCATAGGAACTTGAATATTTAATACCGTTTGTTCCCTGAGTTTCATTAGGACTGCTTGGAAAAGCTAGCAGTGCCATTGTATAAGCTTCCATAGGTGTACTCAACTTATTGTAGAGAGCTAATTCGAGTCGGTACGGTCTTCCGATTTTGGGATCAATTGATTCAATGGCATCTCCCCAGTCAACAAACGTAACATCAACTGATTGACCTTGTACCATTTTAAAATCAGCCTGCCAAACATTGTTTTCAACTTTTTGTGCATACCAGTTAGAACCTTCCAATACAGCTAAGTCTTCATTTGTTAGACCTGTGTATGGTCCTAAATATATGTTTGAAAAAGATGGATTAGCAAGTGGCGTCATTATAAAACCATCTGCTGCAAAGACCGGGAAAGAAAGATTGTTAGTCAGGACAGTGGTGTGACCTCCTCCGCCTCCTCCACCCTTTCCTTTTTCTGTGATCATGTTTTGCTCATCATTTATGGAGACTGTTGGATTTTCAGTGCATTGAAGAAGCAAAACTGAAACGAGCGGAACAAAAAGGAACAGAAATAGTACATAAAACTTTTTCATAGATACCTCCAAGAAAAGAATTGATAAATAATTATTTAACAATATTCTACTTCGAAAGAGAATTCTTTGTGATGTCTCGGAAAGTATCAATATCTCTAATCTCTGCAACTCGCCCTCTCACGGAGTAGAGAAAAAGTACTGATAGTAAATAGCAAATATTTTTCCTTAATGTCAAGAAAATAATGCTTAACAATTAGCAAGGAATACCTCATAAAAAGAAAATTTTACAATGTTTTTATATAAATCATTTACAATTATAAAAAATTCCTACCTGTTAAAATTATTCAGACAATATCAACTGTATCCTAACAAAATTTTATATCAGTTCACTAAAAATAAAATTACATTAAAGTATTTGAATAGTTGTGGACAAAGCAAGTGTAATAGATAGATTGGATTTAAAATCTACGTAAAATTTTTGCAAATACTCTCGAATATTTGGATTCATCGGACAGCAGTTTACGATTGTAATTCTCGTAACCTATAATAAAGTCAATTTGTCTGTAAGAGGTAACATATTCTAATTTTAGGGAGCTAAGATTAAGATCTATTTGGTATCCATCCTGAAAAATATAATTACCTTCAAAAGCAATCCTGGAATTTGGACCTAATAAATAAGTTAGCATTAGTGATACATCAGCAAATTTTTGTATCGAGTTATCATCAATTAAATTATAAATCCTGTAACCGCTATTTATTGTTGCTATAAGATCATCACTTGCTTGTCTAAACAATCTGAAAAAATATCTACTTGAGGTATATGGAGTAATATTACTTCTATAATCTTCGTATTCTGCCCCTATGTCAAGATACTCGTAAGAAATTCTTATACCATAAAGTTTTTGATTTAATGTTTTTAGATAATCAGAATTTACTTCAGATATATTTGAATAGTTTTGGTTTGTACCGTTAAAATAGAATTCTACAAAATTGTTCAGCAGGGATACACCAGCACCGTACCGGCTTAACTTAGAATCAAAATCAAGAGATGGCTGTTGCTCTGCTTTATAAGAAACAAGTACAATTTCTCCATTTGCAATCTGACTCCCGGGCACTCTTTGTATTTCAAAATAAATACCTCGTGGAATTAGTACATAATCAAAACTTTCCTGAAATATGATAGTCCCTGCTGAGTTCTTGACTATAATGCTGTTTCTATCAACAAATGGATTGTTTAACAAAATAACAGTCCCATCTGCAAGTATTTTTGACTCATCAAGAATATTGATGGTTCCAAATACATTTGTTCTATTTTCATTACTTAAAGTATAACTATAATTAAGTCTTAAAGATCCACTCGGAATTTTTTTTATGTAATCAAATCCAATTTCTCCACGATTTATTTTTTCATCATAAAACGTTTGAGAAACAGTAACATAATTGTAGGATATATGCGATCTTAAGCTTTCAAAAAGTTGATGTTCAATCCTGCCCTCAACATCATTTTGCCTGGACTCAATTAAATCTTGTTTTATTTTATAATACTGATAGCGTCCGTAAATGCTAAAACCAAACATTAAATTAGAATAAATGTATTCATTAACCATAAATCTATTAAGAGCTTGACTGCCGGTTTGATTGTTAATGGAAATTAATGAACCGATATTAAAATTGTTACTAGAGTTAATGAGGAGATTATTAATTAAATTAAAATTCATTGCTTTATTATGTATAAAAGCAGAAGGAGAATAATTCCGTTTATAGTTGAAATAATCTATACTTAATCTGTTAGTACTTATATTACTAATGGATTTATTAAATTCAGAATTTACCATAAACTGATTAGTATTAAAGCTTCTGCCAGTCTGAAATTCATTTTCATCCCAATTATTTTGTGCAACATTAATACTGAAAGGTAAAAACGGATTAGGACTAAATAACCGGCTGCCATAATTAGTATAAAAGGATTCAATGTTTGTTGTAAATTCCCTGCGACTAAATGTATGATTAAAATAAAAATATGGATTAAGTGAAATCACTCTTTCTGAAAAGAAAATTCCAATTAGATCTACCCTTTCAGTAGTATTTATTTCAGAGTTATCCGGTGAAATGATATATAGATCCAAATTTTTTGCCGGACTATATGAAAAATTAGCATCAAGCTGGAAGAAGTTTGGATGTAAAAAAATACTTGATGTATTTATATCTAATTGTCCGGTTATAAAAGTTGATTTTCTTTCATCACGAAAATAACCGGGTAAATTATAAACACCAGAACGATAATTTCCTTCAAGAGCCAGTAAACCAGAAATAGATTTTAATTTCCAGAAATCAAATCCATTATCCTTTTTTTTAAGTTTTCCTGTCGAAGCAAAAGCCTCTACAAAAATAAACACGAAGAATATAAAATATGTAAATACTTTATTCATTTTCATTTTAATAATGAACTATCATTTGAACCATGCGGATTATGGCATTCAGTACATTCTGCATCACCAATGCCATTGTGAATATCTCCGGAATAAAGTTCTTTAAGATCGTGGCAATCACCACAAAGTTCCCGCACAGGTTTTAATAATAACTTAGTCAGCTTAGATTGGTGAGGATGATGGCAGTCATTACACTCCCCTGCTTCAACCGGATAATGAATATTTTTGTAAACTGATTGAAAATTATCATGACATTGATAACATAAATCCGGTAACTCAATAATTTTTTTATAAGAGGCATTTACATCATGGCAACTTTCGCACATTTTTTCTTCATAAGGTGCATGAATATAATATTCTGAAGGTATGATTTTGTTTTTTTTAAAATCATTAGTCGTAGAATCATTTGGAGTTATGGATTCTGAAGAAATAAATACAGAATCAGGTTGGGAAACGCCATCAAAAAAAATATTTAAAATATTATTTGTTGTACTTGAACTGCATGAGGATATAGTAATTATTATTACTATAAGGAAGCCATATTTAATTTTTAAATCCACAAGTATTTTTTTAGCTTTTCTTCGAAATAAATCCATACACATTTACTTTATCGGGTCCATACTGATTTGTAACAAATATCAAATATTTTAAATCGAAAGTTGAATCCACATACTTTTGGTAGTATTCAATATTATTATAATCAATAGCTACTTTTGCTGGTAACCACATATCACCGGATTTTGAATAACTTCCGCCAAAATACATTAACAATTTTCCCTCTTTGTTGAATACTTGCACATTTTCAAAACCGGCATCAACAACATATAAATTCTCTTCTCTGTCTACTGAAATTCCTTTTGGTCTGGAAAACTTACCAGGCGAAATTCCTATTGACCCAACTGAATTGACAAAATTTCCATCCAGATCATAAACTTTAACTTTTGAATCACCAATATCACTTATATAAATTTTTTCCTTAGAAACATGAATATTAGTTGGAGAAAACAATTTGTTCTTTCCCTCTGTTATAACCGGAATACTTTTTATATGCTTCAATGAAAATCTGTCAAAGACCTCTACACTTTGTTTGGTAATGTCGTTAATAAATATTTCTTTATCATTTACAAAAACATCAGTAGGTCTTATTATTGAGCTATCCCCAATTTCGCCAACATAATCTAGCTCATTATTAAATATTACTATTTGTCCCCTTTCAGTATCTGCCACATATAAAAAACCTGCATCATCAACAAAACAGTTAATTGGATTTTTTAATTTCCCTCTTCCTTCAGGAATAAAATATGAGAATTCACCATTTTCAATTTCTATAACCTCCAGCCCGCCTAACTGTGTATCACATATGTAGATTTTTTTTATTCCAGTTGCGATACCGTAAGGTTTAAGAATTAGTAATGGATCTTCTTCGCCTACTATAAAATTTGAAAATACAGATTGTTCACCAGTAAAATCTGTAGACTTACTGAATGAAGTAAGATATTGAATTCTTGGTTCATCAGGTGGCGGAGGATATAGAAGTGGTTCGATATTTTTCATATTTTGATTGCTGCCTGAGCATGAAATAAAAACAAAAACATTCAAAATGAAAAATATTATTAGTGTCCGTCTCATTTAATATCTATCCTAAAGTTGAAGAGCAATATTTAAGTTGTTTGCTGTATTATTAATTCAATTACTTATTATGACATGTTAAACAAAGCAAGCTGGCATTATTTCCAATTTTTAATAAACTTGGATTATTAAAACCGTTATGAACATCATGACAAGATGCACATTGAAGTTTACCATCAATTAATAAATCATCGTTAATTGTGCCGCCTAAATTTGTTATATGTGTAGCTGGATCAAATAATCCACCATCTGAGGTTGAAAGCGAAGTATTATATGTAAATGAAACCGGATGATCATTTGCCAAAGTTATTCCAAGATTATTTCCGCCACTTATAAAATGGGTACCATTTGTCGTACTACTGAAATTTTCCAAAGCGATTGTTCCGTCATGACAACTTAAACAAAGCTTAGACGATGCATCAGGTTGAGTAAGTGTGGTTGTGTTTAAAGTTGAACTTAAATACAATGTAAATGCCGTTGTTGTGGATTGATGATTCCATAACGGAGCATTTTGAATAGAAGCATCAGAATTGTGTGGTGTATGGCAAGGTTCACATATTTCCGTAGTTCCCCATCCTTGTCCGGAAAAATCATGTGCCGAACCAGTGATTCCGGTTTGAGAGAAAGTTACTTGTGAGAATGCAAATAAAATTACTGCCAGAAAAAGAATTTGGTTTTTCATAGTCTCTCCTTTTGATATTAAGTTTATTTATAATGAAACTAGATCTTTAGAACTAAAAAATATTTCATCAATAAGATTTTGGATTATGACTTTCTCCATGACAAACCAAATAGCATCTGCCATGAAATGTACCATTATCCTCATAAAGTAATCTTCCAAAGCCATCCGGATTAACAATACTTATATTAAAATTTATCAAATTGGTATTATTAGTGGAATTACCCTGAGAGCTGCTAATTCCGTGCGGATCATGACAGATATTGCATGGTGTATTTTCTGCAACAATATGTTTTTTGTGAATTTTTTGACCAAAACTTCCCGTACTATTTATAATTGTATTTCTATTATGGCAGGAATAACACAATGCATAAGCTATAGCTGATTCTGGAGTATTATCAGATTTTAAGTATTGCATTTTTAAAATTTGCGGATAAATAGAACCATGCGGTCCAACCGGAGAATTTGTTCCATCACTAGCATGGCAATCACTGCAATATATTTTACGGCTAACGGTATATGGCGGAATTAAGCTTGGAACATTTGGATTTACTCCTGCTCCTTCAACTGGATGAAATGATGGATTAGCTATATCAAATTCTAATCGAACATTATTTTGAGCAATTTGCCTAATTGTTGCGCTGCCAGGTTTATCGGGGCTCTCGGCATGACATCGATAGCAAACTTCATACTCATATTGTGAAGGATTAATTGGAGTACCACTTGCATTAATTCCTTTTACACCTAAAAGAAATCCATTTACATTTGGAGGAGCTGCTAATTGATTATTACTTGCATGGGCATTATGGCAGTCTTCACACTCAACGTGCCTCGTCTGTACTAGATTCTGTTCCTCAGGATCATGGATTTGTAAATATCCCCCAATATTGTGTCTATAAGGTTTTGTAAACTGTGTCTGAATATCTTTGACTGATACGTTTCCATTATGACAGTTATAACAATTATTTTCTTCTTGCTGAAAATTCATTAATCTTCTGCTGCCATTTGCATTGTGTGGATCGTGACAATTCTCGCATGCATTCCTTGAAACCGTTGTAAAATCAGTATGAGACCAAGGATCTATCCCACTTCCATTCCAGGTCGAATTGGATAGATTATGACTTGATGAACCCCAATAAGTTCTGGCATGACAATACTGGCATAAAACTGAGTACTCATTGGTTGCTACTAAAAAATTATTAAACAGATTTTTATGAGGATCGTGACAAGAAATACATTGCATTTTTTGATTTTCAAGTTTCACAGAACCTGTAAGTGAGGATGGATTATTCAACTGTCCGTCTATTGCAATAAGAGTTGAATTATAAATAAACGACACAGGATGATCATTTGAAATATCTTTTGTAAGATTTGAATTCCCATTCGGCATTGTTGTTATGCCACCTGTCATTTGAATTGGAGTATTTATACTCAAAACATTTCCTAATGCAATAGTTCCGTCGTGACAAGAAAGACATAGCACTGATGAACCATCTGGCTGACCAATCGTTGCATCAGTTGTGGAACTTGTATAAAGCGTATAATTAGAAGCAGGATCATCTCTATTCCACAATGGTTTTTGTGGACTACTATTATGGGGTGTATGACAGAAAATACAAATTTCACTTTCGCTTGAGGCTTTTATTGTCCCAGATCCAGATGTGGAAAGATTGTGTTTTGAATTAATAATAGATTGACTAAGTGAACTAATTGTGAGAAAGAAGAAAATGAAAATAATTTTTAGGATTTTAGACAACAAATTATTTCTCACAGCTTAATTGAAAGATTTGAATTCTTGAATTAAAGCTATCAGCAACAAATATTTTGTTTTCTTGATCTATAAATATTCCCGTTGGAAGCCAGAACATTCCTGAATCGGTACCCTTTTCACCAAAAGAATATAACAGGCTTCCCTGCTGATCGAAAACCTGCACATTATTAAAAAGTGCATCAACAACGTAAATATTGTTAAAAGAATCTATTGCGATTCCTTTAGGTCGCGCAAAGTCTCCACTTCCATCACCGGCATTCCCAAATTGTTTTATAAAATTTCTGTCACTTGAAAAAATCTGAATTCTAAAATTCATACTATCATTAACATAAACATTTCCATCTCTATCAGACTCAATAAATGTTGGGAAATTAAACTGTCCTTGCTCTTTCCCTCTCCGTCCAAATGTTTCGATTATATCACCTTTTTTATCAAGGCGAACAATTCGATGTTGATGAGTTTCACAAACCCAAAACTCTTGAATATTTTCCAAATAAATAATGCCGGTTGGTTGTTCAAGTGACGAATTTAATACTGAAGTTTCCTCAGAATCAAAATTATATATAAATATTTTATTGAGCTCTGAATCTGTAAACACAAGATTATTTTCAAACAGACATAAACTAACCGGTGATTTTAATTCAATATCATCTTCTATTAAAGAAACTATTTCATCCTTGTTAGGAATATATTTTATTATTTTTTTGTTGTCTTGATCGATAAAATAGATAGAACCTTCCTTATCCGTTACCAGATCAAACGGTTTTAAGATTGTCAAATCATCACTGCCAACAATAAAATTATATAATGTTTCTAAAAATCCACCAGCAGATGAATTGATAGTTTCCGAAGAAATTTCTTCAATCCATTCTATCTTTGGTTTGCTGCAAGTATCTGATAATTTAATTTGGGTTTTGGGCTGAGAAATAAGTATAGCAAAATCAAAGCTTGAGCTTAGTATGAAAATAAAGATAAGGCTAAGTAATTGATTAGCTTTTATTGATTTCATTTAATTTTAGGATAAATCTGTTTCTGATTAATCAGGAATTAAAATATTAAAAACATTTCCCACATCAATAATTGAGCCGATTAAGTATTTTTGACTAGATACTTATCTTAAAGAAAATCGAATAAAATTAAACTCTCTAATAATTGTTATTCTTAATATGAAGAATTAAAATTCTTGTCCTCATTTGACTTTCATTAGTATAATCATCAATAATTGTCAAAGATGAATGATTATAGAAATGCGTCATATAATCAATTTGGGATTATTCTTGCCAATAATTTGTTCTTTATAATTATACATGAATTTTCTGAATATCATAGATGAACTTGTTAAATTTCAAAATGTTTTAAATAGAAATTCTTTCCATGCCTTTTTTATTTTAAGATGCCCAAATGTTAAGTTCGACCAAATTGTTGAATCTCTCGACGAAATGGATCAATAATCAATAATTACAGCAATCCCAAAACCTCTTTTGTTCAAAAAAATAAACTTTAAGAAAGTAAATATTCTGGCTTGAATATTTATGATAAAGAGTTAAATGATTTTGTACTTATGTGAAATACAAAATCGTTTATCTAATCTTATTACAACATTTCAGATGCTTGACTATAGACTGGAATCAAATTATAGGAATTATAAAATGAAAAAGGTCGCTGTAATTTTCGGAACCAGGCCGGACACTATTAAAATGGCTCCCATCATTAAAGAATTGGAATGCCAAACTGAACATTTCAAGTTAATAACCATAGCTACTGCTCAACATCGTCAAATGCTTGATCAGGTTTTAGATGTATTTAAAATAAAGCCCGATTACGATTTGAATATCATGAAACCTTCGCAAACCCTGGCTGTAATTACAAAAAATACAATTGAAGAACTTGATTTAATTTTTGAAAAAGAAAAGCCCGATTTAGTTTTAGTTCAAGGCGATACCACGACTACTTTTGTTGGCAGTTTAGCTTCATTTTATCAACATATTCCTGTTGGACATCTTGAAGCAGGTTTACGAACAAATGATAAAAATAATCCTTTTCCCGAAGAAATAAATCGCCGATTGACAAGTGCAATAACCGATTTGCACTTTGCACCTACCCAAACGGCAAAGGATTCACTACTTGCAGAAAATATAAATTCTGAAAATATATTTATTACAGGAAATACTGTTATTGATGCTTTAAGTTACTCAGTCAAGAAAAATTATATCTATTCATCAAATTCTTTGAATCAGATTATCAACCAAAACAAAAAAATTATATTGATCACTATGCATCGTCGTGAAAACTTAGGCGAACCTATGAGCAACGCATGTAAAGCAATAAAGAATTTAGCTTTAACTTATAAAGATTATAACTTCGTTTTCCCCGTGCATCTAAATCCGAAAGTGCAAAATGTAGTTTATTCTATTCTCGGTAACATCCCCAATGTTCACCTTATCGAGCCTTTAGATTATATAGATTTTGTGAATCTTATGTCAAAGTCATATTTAATTTTGACAGATTCCGGCGGTGTTCAGGAAGAAGGTCCACATTTTGGAATTCCAATACTTGTTTTACGAGAAGTTACTGAAAGACCTGAGGCTGTTAAATATGGAACTGTTAAACTTGTTGGCTTGGATGAGCTTTCTATTTTTACAGCAGCGGATAACTTACTTAGTAACGAAGAAGAATACATTAAAATGGCTACAGCTGTAAATCCTTATGGAGACGGTTTTGCAGCTAAACGAACAATACAGATTATTAAAAATTATTTTCAATTGTCAAATGAACCGGTTAATGAATTTGAACCTTTATCAATGAAAGAGGTTTCAAATCATATCATTCTAACAGAGAATATAGAATATGAAAATAATATTTAAAATTTATTTTCTGATATTACTTTTATCATTTTTACCATTTCAGATTTTTGGTGAAAGTCATTATCAGCAAAAAAAAGTATTAGTTGCTGTTCAAGGAAGTTCTCAATTAACGAACCTTGCGATGGGTGATGGACGACAATTGGCTCAACTCCTGGGTCACTTTAATACAATAACAGACGTAATAGGTGTTGATGATTATAAAGCAGCATCAATTACTAACTATGATTATATTTTTTATATAGGTTTCTATCCGAAAAATTCAGTCCAACTTAACTTCCTCAATGATATTATAAAAACAAATAAACCAATTAACCTGGATCAATACAGGATTTATAGAATTCTCCGATAAATTTAATACATCAGAGTTGTATGGATTTAGAGTATCGAAATTTAGACACCTCAAGTATTTTTGACTTTGTAAAATCAAACGGTAAATACTTTACTAAAGGTGAAGGGAATATAAATTTGATTGAGATAACTGATCAAAGCAAAGTTAAAATTATTGCTACTGCTTTTTCATCAAAAAAGAAAAAGGAAGTGCCCTACTTCATTAAGTCTAAAAATTTAATTTACATTGCTGACTCACCTTTCGCTTATGCAAACTCGACAGACCGCTATTTGCTTATTTGCTGATTATCTTCATGAAATATTAAATGAACATCACGAGGAATCTCATACTGCGATTGTAAGGATTGAAGATGTTACGTTATTAGATGATCCTGATAAAATTCGAGATATTACTGATTACTTATCTGAAAGAGGCATTCCTTTTTTAATTGGTGTTGTTCCATTTTATGTTGATCCTGTGGCTGGAATTAGAATTAGTCTTTCAGAAAAGCCAGATATGGCTGATGCGCTGCGTTATGCTGAAATAAATGGTGGGACAATTGTGATGCACGGTATTACTCATCAGTATAAAGATGTAACAGCTTCGGATTTCGAATTCTGGGATGCAAATCTCAATCTACCTATACAGGATGAAAATGCAAACCTGATTAATCGAAAAATTGAAATGGGATTGAATGAATTTTCAAAAAATGGTCTTCATCCATTAATTTGGGAAACACCTCATTATACTGCTTCAAATATTTTTTATAAAACAATATCTGAATATTTTAGTTCGGTGATTGAACAGAGACTCTCAATTGAAAATTCTGATTACAGCCAGTTTTTCCCCTACATTATTTATAAGGATTTATATGGTCAGAAAATTTACCCGGAGAATTTAGGTTATATCCCTCTTGATCCTAATCCAAAAGTAATTAAAAATGCTGTGGATGAAATTATAAAAGGGGCTCAAAGCAAATTTATACGTTCGTGATGGTTTTGCATCATTTTTCTTTCACTCTTTTCTTGATATCGAAATACTAAAAGAATTGATTGATAAAATTGAAAAGTTAGGCTATACTTTTTTAAATGTAAAAGAAGACATCAACTCGGTTAAATCAAAAAAAGAGATACTCCTTTCCGGCACCCAAAATTTTTCCTTAGTTGTTGATGATCAATACTTAACCGAAACATATTTCAATCAGGATGGAAGAGTAAAGAAAAAAAATATTGTTGATAAAAGGATAATCGGGACAGTTTCTAAAAAAATAATTCTAAAACCCGGGGAATATTATAAAGCTGAGTTAACAGAGTTTATAAAAAGCGAACCCGGCTTTTTAGAAAATATATTCCAAAACGTAAGTCAAAAATATGATGAGATATTTGATATCGAAGAAAATTGGAGTGACCCACGCGTTGTTATATTATGGAATCACTTTGCAAGAGGAGCGGCTTATAATGATCAAGCGTCTTTGGCTTCAGTATTTCAAAGTGTTAACGTAGTAGTTGATACGATATTTTCAAATCAACTCATTGATCTTAAAAAATACAACTTATTAATTGTCCCTTATGCATCTGTAGAACCGCTTAAGCCAACAGATTATAATATTATAACCAATTTTGTAAAAAGTGGTGGAAATATAATTACAGATACTAAAAATTACTTATCCGAAGAACTTGGTATTAAATATACCTCGACACAATATTATGGTTGAGGGAATACGCGATAATAATTTTCACGAAGAAAGGATTGCCTGGGGTGATCCGGAATTAGTAAACAAATTTGAAACAAAAGATGTTGATGAAATTTTTTGTTTTGATCAAGCAACTGAATTTCCCATGATTATTGGGAAAAAATATGGTGGTGGGAAGTTCATTTATATAAGTTCCAAATTCGATCCTCATTCACAGCTTGGTTACAGTCACTATCCATACTTACTGGAATATGTAAGAAAGTATTTTCAGTTAAAACCAATTATCAAAAAAAATAATCTGGAGTTTTATTTTGATCCTGGATTCAGATCAAAAATCAGTGTAGAAAAATTGATTAAGCAATGGGTAAAGCAAGGAATTAGAATTTTACATGCAGCCGGCTGGCATCAATATCCAAAATATACATACGACTATAAAACTTTGATAGAACTTGCGCATGCAAATGGTATTCTTGTTTATGCCTGGTTAGAGCCACCGCAAGTAAGTCAAAAGTTCTGGGCAGATCATCCGGAGTGGAGAGAGAAAAATTATTTAGGACAGGATGTTCGTCCTTCCTGGCGCTATCCGGTTGCACTTACGGATGCACAATGTGTAAATACTATGAAAAATGAATTTGTAAAATTCCTGGAGAGTTATGATTGGGACGGAGTAAATTTAGCAGAGCTATATTTTGAAGCCGGATCAGGATTCAAAAGTCCATCCCTATTTACTCCAATGCATCCTTCAGCTTTAAAGGATCTGAAAGAGAACTATAATATTGACCTTTCGAAAATATTTGAACCGACATCAAATTTTTATTGGGCAAATAATTCTTTTGTCAGAAAAAACGTTGTTGAGTATAGAGTTAATAAGCTAAATCAGGTTTATGAAACACTTTTAACATCCTTTCATGAAATTGCTAATCGAAAAAAGGGATTCCAGATTATTGTTACCGCGATGGATAGTTATGGTTCTCCTGAACTTCGTGAGTATATCGCTGATGATATGGATAATATTTTAAAGTTGCAAAATAAATACAACTTTGTACTGCAAGTTGAAGATCCCCAGCACTTATGGTCAACAAATCCAAACCGGTATTATGATATTGGAAAACAATATCTCGAAAAGATTAGTGATAAAAGTAAGCTGATGCTGGATCTAAATATTTTGAAATTCAGAAATGAGAATGATATAATACCG
Source organism: uncultured Ignavibacteriaceae bacterium (assembly GCA_963809415.1). GTDB lineage: Bacteria > Bacteroidota > Ignavibacteria > Ignavibacteriales > Ignavibacteriaceae > IGN3. The sequence continues at coordinate 474,273 of CAWEJJ010000003.1, forward strand.
TTTCCAACTTTAACGCAAACTGGTACAGAAAGTTTTCACATGGTCAGATCCGCTTCATTGGGAGCAGTAAGACTTACTATTTATTCAGAATCAAGTGTGAACCCTCAAGATATATATTTTATGCCTTACGCATTAGCAAGTGAAGTTAAATATAAAGTTGTCGATGATGGATTAGAATATTATTCTCCGACTTCTTTTACATTGGAATTACCAAAAAGCATTGCCAGCATTACACTGAATGGTTCAACAATTACACACGGAAGAAACAATTCATTTATAATCCCTGCAGGAAATCATCTTGTAAAATTCAATAGTTCTGATGATCAATTTAGTCCGACTGAATTACAAACGCAGATACTTTCTTTCAACGGCAATCTGCTTTCAATCAGTTATGGTTATCAGGATTTATCTTTTGCATACGAGTCTGACACCAGGACTATTATCTCACTTAATCGGGTACCAACTGAAGTAAAAGTAGATGGAACAAACTATAAATTCAAAGTTATGGAAGGTGAAGATTGTTTCAGCATTTTCCTTCCTGTTGGAAAACACAATGTTGATATAACGGTTGGTGATGCTTTTTCAAAAGGTGTAAATCTAACAAGTTTCTGGTCATCAACGGGTATTGCGATTTTTGGAACTCTTTCGATAGCACTGCTTTTAATAATGTATTTGTCGATTAAATTTTTAAACCATAAGTATAGATTACAAGAGATTAAGCAATGACAGCTTTAGAATTAGATTTAAGCGTATTATTTCTAATAACAGTTATACTCATCTGGTTTATGATCGCATACCAATTTGTGCTTACAGTATTTGGATATATTAATTACTTAAAATCTTTTAAAGAAAAAAGACTTATAGATGAAAATAGTTTTGACTTGCCTACATGTTCTATTTTAATTCCAGCTCACAATGAAGAAAAAGTAATCGGACGAACTATAGAATCGATGCTGCGATTGGATTATCCAAAGGAAAAACTTAAAATTATAGTTATCAACGATGGCTCAATTGATTCGACCAGGCAAATTATAAATAAATACATCGAAAATGATAATCGAATCGTTCTATATGATGTGCCCAAAGGCTTGGGAGGCAAAGGTAAATCGAGAGCACTTAACCTTGCTCTAAAAATTGTTGAATCAGAAATGGTTGCAATTTATGACGCTGATAATACTCCAGATAAAAACGCACTAAAATATTTAGCTGTACAACTCAGCTTGCATGAAGAGCTTGGCGCGGTACTGGGCAAATTTAGAACTGTTAATAAAGACGAAACATTACTTACAAAATTTATTAACATTGAAACCCTAAGTTTCCAATCAATGCTCCAGGCAGGCAGATGGCAAATACATAATATTGCAACTTTACCCGGAACTAACTTTGTGATGTGGACAGACTTAATTAGAAAGCTAAATGGCTGGGATGAAGAAGCTCTGACTGAAGATTCTGAATTAAGCATCAGAATCTATCAGGAAGGATATAAAATAAAATATATTCCTTATGCAATAACTTATGAGCAAGAGCCGCAGGAATGGAAAGTTTGGATAAAGCAGCGGTTACGATGGGTAAGAGGTAATCATTATGTAATTTCAAAATTCTTTAAACAAATACCGCATTTTAAAAATAAGCGTCTTGCTTTTGATTTACTTTACAATCTTGCATTGTATTATATTTTTTTCTTCGCAATTCTTATTTCAGATTTTCTTTTCATCATCAGTGCAGCCGACTTAGTAAGTATGTCTTTGCCAGGACCATATACCACCGTTTGGATTATGGCATTTATACTTTTCATATTCGAGATTATTGTTTCCATCTCTTATGATGAAGAAGATACTTTTGGCAAAATTTGGCTTATAATACTAATGTATTTCAGTTATTGCCAACTTTGGATTTATCTGGTTATAAAATCATTTTACATCGAGTATATAAAAAAAGAAAAACATGTATGGGATAAAACAGTAAGATTTGATTTAGCTGCAGAGAAAAAGACCAATGAAAATTAGATTACAAATATTTATATTTTTTGTTTTATTTGTCGCGAACAATTTTGCTCAACTGTCTCTCTATAGTTCTGCAAGTTATGGGTATTTTCAGAATCCGCTTTATAATTATCAGGAGCTTGACGATCAGTTAAAGCAAACATATACGGAATTAAACTACACCAAACTATTCAAAAGTTCAAAATTAAATTTAAGCTATGTTAGCGGCTTGGTGCTGTTTAACCGATTCGAAGATAGAAATTATTATGAGCATAATTTAACTTCGACTTACTTAATTGATTTCAAAGATGATAATCTTGCAGAAGATTATTCTGAGAATAGTTCTAATGATTCCATTAGTCCGGCCCTAAAATTTGCTCTTAAAGTTGGAGGAAGACATGATAAAGATATTTTCAAGGACTTCAATAATTTCGGAACAAGTTTATTAGCTGCTATATAAATTTATGATTTCAGATAATTATTATTTGGAACTCACTAATACATTCGGTTACAGAGACTATAACAACATTACAGTTCTATCTAACATTACAGATATTTTAAATCTTCAGATAGGAAATAAACTTAATGACTCATTTAACTATGGTCTTAATCTTTCTGGTGGATTTAAATATTATACAGAATCAATTTATGATACAAGTAGATTTGAAGTTGAAAGAAGTTTTACCACTAAGTACACCGGCAAAGGTAAAACAGGAGCTAAAATAACAGTTCCATCAGATAAAGGGATACTAATTTCTCCACTATCAAATGGAACATCTCAATTTGTCGCAGATATTTTTATAAGAACAAATTGGGAAAGTACTTCCCTTCAAACAAATTTACTTTATAGATATAATCCAAACACCTTAGTAAGATATTTGGCTCAATACGCAAACACAACTTTCCTTACAGAAGATATTTATAATGATTATTTCAGCTATGAAGGATTTGAATTAAGTACACTTTTGAATCAAAAAATATTTTATGATATCGAAATTAGACTTGATCTTTCTTTTCAACAGAAACTATTTGGAGCACCGGCACTAGATTTAGTAGGGACTAAAATAGCCGACCAAAGAACTGACTTGCGAACATTTAGTGAACTTTACATTTCGCGATATTTTAATTTATCAGATAATCTTGGGATGGGAATCGCTTTAAGTTCTGGTTTTGTACGTAATCAATCGAATGACACTTACAACAATTTTTCATCCTACTACATTTCTTTATCTATTGGCTTTGGATTTTACACGGAGTTTTAAATGATTTACAAAACTATAATCTATATTTTAACTTTTTACACATTCATATTTGCGAATGAATGGAACTGGCAATATCCAGAACCGCAAGGAAACAATTTATGGGCAATCGAAATTTATAACGAGCATTATGGATATGCTGTCGGGGACTGGGGTACAATTTTGTTTTCCTCAGATCATGGTTTAACCTGGGAAATTCAATATGAAGCTGTTACAGATAATTTGCGTGATATTGCATTGGTCGATTCCGTTACCGCATGGACAGTTGGTGATAATGGAATGATATTGAAAACTACCGACAACGGTTATCACTGGCTAGAGCAGAATAGCGGAACATTACATGGATTAAATTCGGTTTTCTTTGTTGATAAAAACAATGGCTGGGCTGTCGGTGATGAAAGAACAATTATCAAAACTACTAATAGCGGAAGCAGTTGGATTGCACAAACAGTTTTAGATGTTCCGAGCACTGTTGGCTTTAACAGCGTACATTTTGTAAGTCAGACTGAAGGATGGATCGTTGGATCTTTTGGATATATTTTACATACCACTAATGGCGGTAATAACTGGGTTGTTCAAAAAATCAATGATGAGACAGCACAACGAGTTGATTTCTATAATCTTACTTCGGGATTTGTTATTGGCTCAAATGGTTCTATCTACTTAACGACAAATTCCGGGACCAATTGGAATAAAATTAACGCGAACACAACGTTTGGATTAAATGATATTCTGTTTGCAGCACCAAACGATTTTTGGATTGTTGGTGATAATGGAACGATTCTTCGATCCTCAAATTCTGGATCGACATGGTATTCAGAAAATCTTGATACTTATGCTTCTATACATAGACATTTCAGAATATTCAGGTATAAAATTTATTGCCGGTGAATATGGTTTATTAGCAAAAAAAAATAACTCTGATCCCTGGAATTATTGGAATAAAGGCATGAACATTAGTATAAACTGGATTACCTTTTCAGATGGTTTACATGGATTTGGGGTTGGACAATATGGAAGAATCATAAAAACCACTGATGGGGGTAGAACATGGAAAGATGTTTACAACGGAATTACGGGTGATTCATTTTATGGGGCAGAAATGTCAGATCAAAATAATCTATGGATTGTAGGCGATCTTGGAGTTCTGCTTTATTCTTCAAATGGTGGCAGCAGCTGGATTCAACAAACTACAAATACAAACTATACTTTATTTAGTATCAGCTTTATAACTGCAAATACTGGTTGGGCAGTTGGAGATTTAGGCGAAATAATTCACACCACAAATGCTGGAATAAGCTGGTTAAATCAAAATTCGGGAACAAGCAAACTTCTTTTTGGTGTTACTTTTAAAGATCTGAATAATGGATGGATTACCGGTGAAGATGGGCTAATACTTAGGACAACGAATGGTGGAGTTTCCTGGATCCAGCAAAACAGTTCAACTTCAAACGCTCTTTTTTATCCATATTTTATTAATCAAAATGTTGGTTATTGTGCAGGATCTTTTGGTACTATTGTTAAGACTACAAATGGTGGAAGTACCTGGTCTTCATTAGTTACTAATACTGCAAATAATATTTACGTGGTTAGTGGGGCTTCCGATAATTCAGTTTGGGCAGTTGGTGATTCAGGATTAGTTCTTCATAGCATAAATGGCGGATTAAGCTGGCAAAGTGAATTTGCAAAGACCGGATATGATTTATTTGGATTAACGGTTTTTGATGATACCACAGCCTGGATTTGTGGTGATAATGGAACAGTAATTTCAACCGGAAATCCAGGATACATAGTTGAGATAGATGAAAGGGAATTTAATAACTACAACATCCCAACAAAATTTGAATTGTCTCAAAACTATCCAAACCCTTTTAATCCATCAACAAAAATTAGATTTTTAATCCCTTCCCTTTCTCAAGTTACTTTAAATATATTTGATATACTCGGTAACGAAATTGAAATATTGGTTAACGAAGAAAAACCGACTGGAGTTTATGAAGTAAGTTGGAACGCAGCCAATCTCTCCAGCGGAATTTATTTCTACAGATTACAAGCAGGAGGATTTGTTGAGACTAAGAAGATGATATTAGTCAAATAATTCTTTATTTCTATCTTGCTAATGAAACATCCCAAGATACATGCCACCAAAGTAAGGGATTAACCATAGCAACCAAACTATAATACTAAACTTATGAAATTTAATTCTTAAAGCTTCGTTCTTATTAACGACCACACGAGTTGCCCATATTGCGTGCAGCAGCATAAGCCATAAAGCTATTTGCCCGGTTAATGTATGAGGTTCTAAAATGTTGAATGGTCCATTCGCCAACAAGTGCATAGTATATGTACCAGATATATCAAAAGTGAAACCTATCCAGAATGCAACAACGTGCCATGGTTTAAGATATTTTATTATTCTTTCAGACCAAACTCCTAAAGAATAGAAAATAAGTGCGAGTGTTATCAGAATGGTTGATATAATTACAGAAGTTAACATAAATAAATATAGTTAAACTTAGGGAGTTATTGCTTCATATCAGTTTAATTATTGATCTTATCTCAATATTGTGGCTCATCAAAAAATATATTGATAGAATTCCGAATTATGAACTTAGAGAAAAAATATTTTCCATTGCAGGTAAAGCATTTAGGTTTTCCCCCATTTGTTTCAGGTCGTAAGACTAGAAAATTTTTAATGGTTTATTCCGTTATCATGATTTTAATAGAAATAATATTACCAAATTGTTTGAGTCTAAAATAATCTCCCTTTTTTGTTTTTAATTATAATTTTGGGGCAAATAAAATAGGTGTTATCTAACAAAATGTTTCTTATTTTTATTACTGAAATTAAAAATAAAAGGAGTTCCAATGCGTGGTGTATTAATCAAAATAATAACTGTCTTTTCATTTCTTTTTCTCATTTCTTGTGGTGAAAAGGAACAACCAAAAGTTGAAAATAATCAAACAGAAACAAATAATATGACCAATCCAGCTTTACATACTGTTAAAGTTGAAGAGAAAATGGATGCAAGCAGTTATAGCTATCTTAAGGTTTTAGAAAATAATAATTCATATTGGATTGCTGTCCCTCAAATGGAAGTAAAACCCGGTGAAACAATTGTTTTTTCTAAATTTATGGAAATGAAAGATTTTAAAAGCGAAACATTAAAACGAACTTTTGAATCTGTCCTATTTGTTGATGATGCAAGAAAAAATAGCGATAACCAGCAAATGACTTCGCCACATTCAAATATAGCTGCACCAAAAGATATTAATATAAATGTTGAACCTCTTAAGGATGGTTTTACAGTTGAAAATATTTATAATAAAAAGTCTTCATTAGTTAACAAGGTTGTTAAAGTGAAAGGTGTTGTGGTTAAGATTAATCAAAACATTATGGGAACTAATTGGATTCATATTCAAGATGGTACCGGTAAGGATGCAACACACGATTTACTAATTACTAGCGATGCATCTCCCAGAGTGGGGCAAGTAATTGTTGCTGAAGGTAAAGTTATAACAGATAAAGATTTTGGTGCAGGATATTTTTATCCAGTATTGTTAGAAAAATCAAAAGTAACTGTCTTATAAAAATTTAAGCCCGGGCAAAATACCCGGGCTTTTTTCCTTCCACTATTTCAAAAAATTATTTTTTAGTCCTCTCAAAAGCTTGTAAATCATTTTCTAAATTAATGAGGTTAATCTCTTTTTGTCTATTAAATTTTTTTTTCGCATAATCTGTAAAATATTTATGGTTTCTAAAAAATTTGGATGAATTTTTTAACCATTCGATATCTGACAATTTTATTAAATCTCTATTTTCTACCTCGAGCCTTAATAAACAACCTCTCTCTTTAATATCAGGCAAACCTAAATGATGAAGATCAGCATCGCATAATATCTCTTCCATCTTATTTTTAGGTGATTGTGGCACTTTTGTAGCGATTATACAACCAATAATTTTTTCGATTTTATCATAAGGATATGATTCTTTTTTTAAAAATTCATTAGCATAAAAAGCACTTTGTTTCTCGTGTTCTTCACATGATTTTAAATATCCGGTATCATGAAACCACGCAGCAATTTTTACAAGTTCAATTTCTTCTTCTGTCAATCCTTCAGCTAAGGCAATTTCAGTAGCAACTTCTACTACTTCAAGAGTATGATCCAGATTATGATATAACATCTTTTTGGAACTTACATCATTCAATAATTCTCTGGCGTATTTTTCAACCTTATTTAGAATAGAAGTTTTTTGCATTTTTTCTACTTTAACCATCTAAAAGTTTAGTTTGATTTATTACTTCTAATACTTGCCATAACTGGTTAACTATTTTCTTTTAAATTTTATTAACTTTAACTGAAAGTCTAATGATTTTGTTTGGAAACTTAGGTTTAAGAATGCGAACGATTGGTGATAATTATCACAGATTTTGATCTAAATTGGAAAGGAATTTAGTTTAATGAAAACTTTATACTTAGTTCGGCACTCAAAATCCAGTTGGAAAGATTCGTCTTTAAAAGATTTTGATAGACATTTAAATAAAAGAGGTTTACACGATGCCCCAATGATGGGGAAAGTGTTAAATAAAATGAAAATTGAAGTTGAATTTATAATTTCTAGTCCGGCTAAGCGAACAAAAGATACTGCTCAAATTATTGCGAGGGAAATTGGCTTTTTAAAGGAAATACGTTTTGATATTGATTTATATGAAGCCACATTAGAAAAGCTACTATCCAAAATTAGAAATCTCGATATAGACCTTAACAAAGTGATGATTGTCGGACATAATCCGGGATTAACAAATCTTGCTAATTATTTATCAACAGAGTTTATTACAAACATACCCACTTGTGGAGTAATAGCTTTAACTTTCGATAATTCCTGGAAAAACATAACCACAAAAGATTGCAAAATTATTTTTTTTGAATATCCCAAAAAGCAATAATACCTTTGAAAAAATAATTGTGACGTAAAATTAAAACGATTTTTGGGGGAGTCAGTTTAGCATTTATATAAAAAATGAGGCTGATTAAAAAAATTCTATCCAGCCTCATTATCATATAACGAAGAATTAAATTATTTACTTAAAACCTGAGCCTCAACAACTGCAATTGAAGTCATATTGATTATATCATCAACAGTAGCGTCTCTTTGAAGAATATGAACAGGTTTTTTCATCCCCATTAATATAGGACCAATAACGGTTGCCTGTCCAATTCTTGCCATCAGTTTATAAGCAATATTTGCTGAGTCCAAATTAGGGAAAACAAGAACATTTGCTCCACCTTTTATACTTGTAAAAGGAAAAGTCTTGTCTAAAATCTCAGGGACAACTGCTGTATCAGCTTGCATTTCCCCATCAATAATAAGATCTGGTTTCTTGATTTCACAATCTCAACAGCATTTTTTACCTTCAAAGATTCAGGATAACTTGCACTTCCAAAGTTACTAAATGAAAGCATTGCAACTTTAGGGATTACATCAAACGCTTTGACTGTTTCTGCTGTTGTAATTGCAATCTCAGCTAATTGTTCAGCGGTAGGATTAACATTAACAGTACAATCAGCAAAGAAAAAAGTATCTTTTTTTGTAATGACGATATACATACCAGAAACAAGATTAAATCCTTCTTTAACTCCGATGCATTGTAGAGCCGGTCTAATTGTATTAGGGTAACTTGTAGAATAACCACTTATCAAAGCATCAGCATCACCAACTTCAACCATCATTGAACCGTAATAATTTGGTTCCGGTATAAGACTTTTTGCATCCCAAAGAGTAGCACCTTTTCTCTGTCTTTTTTTGAAAAAGGTTTCTGCATAGGAATCACATTTTTCACTCTTACCTGGATCAATAATTAAAAATTCATTTAGAGTCATATCCGATTCTTTCAATTTCTTGTCTTAATAACTTTTTCATTGCCTAAAAGAATCGGGGTTGCTAAGTCCATCCGTATAAACAGCGTGCGCAGCTCTTATAATGTTTTCTTCTTCACCTTCGGGATATACTACTTTCTTTGGGTGTCTTTTGAGCTTTATGAATCATTACTCTGAGAATTTCCTTTGAGAGCCCTAAACGTTCTTTTAGTTTTTCTTCGTAAGCTGTCCAATTCATTTCTTTCACTTTCGCAACTCCTGTTTCAATTGCGGCTTTTGCAACAGCAGGAGCAACATACCATAAGGACTCTTGGATCAAATGGTTTTGGTATGATGTAATCTTTGCCAAATTCAAATTCTTCTCCACCATAGGCTTTCATTACCATTTCAGGTACCTTTTCTTTTGCCAATTTAGCAAGAGCTAAGGTAGCTGCCATTTTCATTTCATCATTTATACTAGTTGCTCTAACATCAAGAGCACCACGAAAGATGAATGGAAAACCTAAAACATTATTAACCTGATTTGGATAATCACTTCTTCCGGTTGCCATAATTAAATCTTTTCTAACCGAAGTAGCATCCTCATAAGAAATTTCTGGATCAGGATTAGCCATTGCAAAAATGATTGGATTTGGAGCCATTGTTTTTACCCATTCTTTTTTAACAACTCCACCAACAGATAATCCTATAAAAACATCAGCATCTTTAAATGCGGCTTCCAGAGAAGGAAAACCATTTATCTGTGCATAACCATCTTTGTATTTATTAAGATCTTTTCTATCTATGGTGATACAACCTTTTGAATCAAACATATAAATGTTTTCTTTCTTTGCACCAGCATGAACATAATGATTACAGCAGGAAATAGCTGCTGCGCCTGCGCCATTTACAATTATCCTGAATATCACCTAAGTTTTTTTACCAGCAACTTCAACAGCATTTAATAAAGCTGCACAAGAAATAATTGCAGTACCATGCTGATCATCATGAAAAACAGGAATGTTCATTGTTGCTTTTAGAGTTTCTTCAATTTCAAAACATTCCGGTGCTTTTATATCCTCAAGATTAATTCCGCCAAAAGTTGGTTCCAACATTTGTGTAAGTCTGATTATTTCCTTTGGATCGTGCGAATTTACTTCAATATCAAATACATCTATATCAGCAAATCTTTTAAATAGAACTCCTTTTCCTTCCATCACTGGTTTGCCTGCTTCTGGTCCGATATCTCCCAATCCCAATACTGCCGTACCATTTGAAAGAACAGCAACCAAATTTCCTTTTGCAGTATATTTATAAACATCTTCAACATTATTGATGGATTTCTCTGCATGGTTCCGCAACTCCCGGAGTATAAGCCATAGAGAGGTCTCTTGCTGTTAAGACAAGGTTTTGTAGCAACAACTTCAATTTTACCTTTACGTTCGCTACTATGATATTTAAAGATTCTTCTTTAGTTATTTTCATTTTCTTCTCCCTTAAATAAGGATTTTTTAAAATTTGTAGGATGGTTAATTAACTGTTTTAGTTGCTTATTTATGGTAAGTGTAAAAAGATTCTGGTGAGATATAAAATAACCTGATAACAGAGAAATAGTTATCGGATATCTTTTGCGTGGTTCTAAGTCGAAGTATATCAAAATTTCACCTAAATTACAGGATGCACAACTAAATCAATTAGCAAACATTATTTTTATAAATATTTTCTAATTCAAAATTAGGGAAAAATTAATTGTTGTGCCAAGAAAATTTAGAATTATAATGTTTTATTATTACAAATCTGCGAGGGTATTTTTGTAAATAAATTATTTTATTGGAGTAATCTTATTAAAAATTATATCTGATTTTGATCATCATTTAATAATAACAAAGCGATCCCAAATATCAGGATCGCTTTATTTTGAGGAGAGTTTAATTCCTTTTATCTTTTACGTGTAATATTGTTTTTATCTTCGTTTCTTGTGTCATTCTTTTTTTCGGTACGAACATTTGTATCATTTCTTTTTACTTCAGTATTTCTATTTCTGTTCGTATTGTAATTCAAAGTTCTCTGATCATTTTTGCTTACTTCCCTTTTCTGTTCAATCTTTCTTTCATTATTCTGTTTTAAGACTTCAGTATTAGATTTTTTCTCCTCACGTTTCTGAATATTCATATCATTTCTTTTCTTGATTTCTTCATTCGATTTTCTCTGAAGCTCAATTTGCTCATTTCTTTTATTCGATTCATTTCGCTTAATTTCTTCGTTTCTTTTTATCTGATCATTATTTCTTTTTTCAATTTCAGAGTTTCTCTTTTGAATATCTTGTCTTTCCTGAATCTTTCTTTCTTCATTTACTTTATTACGATTTAAATCTCTCTGAACATTTTCATCTATTTGATTTCTATCTCGTACCGATATTTTCATTATTTTGACGTTTTATAACATCACGATTGTCGTTTCTTTCATTTGTTCGATTAAGATTTCTATCACGTCCAATTTCAACTTTAGAAAGATCCAAAGTAGTTTTTCTATCCTTTCTTTCAACTTTAATATCTTTTAATCCGTCCCGAGACATATCTTCACGATTTGCAATATAAGTTCTTATTTCCCTGTTCCGATTATTAGAATCTTTATTTCCGGATAATTCTCTTGGATCACTAACTGAAATCAGATTTCTCTTTTCAATAGTTCTGCCACTTCTTTCGCGAATTCTATCAAATCCAATTCCTTCATTTCTTACTCGCCCATCATAGTATGAATAGTTTGTTCTTACTTTGGTTCTCTCATAAACCCTATATTTATATTTAGGCGCTGTATAATAGTTATAAACATTATTATCGCAGAAATGGTTGTATTTTACAAAATTCCAATAATTATAAGGAACGTGATAATCATAAGTGTAATGAATTCCAATATTTATCGTAAACAAAGCATAAGGTGATAAAGGAGCCCAGCCAATATAATCGTCATCATATCTCCAATCGACCCAGGCAGGTGCCCATTCATCATCTGGAATCCAAATCCAGCCATAATAATCATCACGATACCATCTTCCGTAGTGATAAACTATCTCACCAAAAGGTTCGTAAGAATTCCAATACCAACCGTAGTCAGTGTATATCCATTGTCCTTGATAATAAGGTGCCCAGGATTTCCTTACATTAGTTGGGCGCCAAACAGGCGAACCGAAACCAATGTCTATCCAGGTTCCATAAGGCGAGAGTGAAGTATAAAAATATCCTCCGACTCTGTTAGCATCGTTTGTGTTTGCTTCAGCATTTGCTGATAAAGCAAAAACTATTAAAACTGCTACTATTATTAACTTTTTCATGACTTTCTCCTTTGATTCTTACTTCTTTTATCCAACGATCATGCCACTAATAAATTGCTGTTCTGAAGTAAAAATGCGATTTAAATTTTAAAATTGTATAGTCAAATAAACAGTACTGTATTTGGAAGGAAATAAAAATCGTTTAACGCTTAATTTTGCGGTCTTTCCAAACAAGGTTGCCAAACATTCCCATAAATCCCGAAACAAAAATGTATGGAACTTGAAAAATTTCCGTGGTTAGAAAAGGCTGCAGGATCTTCGAATCAAATAGTAAGCAGATACCTTTTTTGAGTACAAGATATTCCACAGATATTTTTAGAAGCAATGAAATTAAAAATGTTATGAAAAATTTTGTCAGATAGAAACTATCCCCAAAATTGGTTGAGCAACTAAGGTTAAATAAAATAAAAATATTAGAACCAGCTTGAATAGAAGAAGATTGTCACCATAAAATAGTCCTTTGCTTGCCCATCGTTTACGCTGATGATAAAAATCTTTTAGTGAGGGATTTGATTTTGTTGAATTACGATTGCATTTCTATCTAATGCAAATTTTATTTTATAATCTGAATCTCGATGAATTTTTTGCATTAACAATTCATCATCTCCAGATGAAAGTCTCATTTGATAATCAAATCCACCAACATCTTCAAAAGCTTTTTTACGATAAGCAATATTGGCTGCATTACAAATTATTGGATTACCGGAACCAATCAATCCGGCACCAGCAATTACTAATCCAGCAAATTCTAATCTTTGCATTTTTCTAAATAAATTTGAGACCAGCTAGAAACTTCAACTGGACCTGAAACAAATCCAGTTTTATTATCCATAAAACTTTAAAAGATTTTTTAACCAATCATTTGGATGATATACAATCTGCATCGGTTGTAACAATTATCTCCCCTTTTGATTTTTCAATTCCGAATCTAATTGCTCTTTTTTTGTGAGCATTTATGGAATAATCTATTGGAGACTGAATAAATGGAAACATTTGTTTTTTTTGGTAAACCTTCTAATATTTGTAAAGAATTATCATCTGATGAATCATTAACAAATATTATTTCATACTTATCAATCGGATAATTTTGGTTGGTAAGATTTTTATAAGTATTTAAAATATTTTTTTCTTCATTTCGGAAAGGGACAATAATTGAGACAAACTCTGAAATTTTAGAATTATTTATTTTATTAGATAGCTTTGTTTAATCCAAAATAGATTTTAAATAAAAATATTATGTAATGAATTAGAAGCAGTATAATTATTATAATAATTATATTTTCAATCATCGCTTCTTCTTAAGTAATAATGTTAACCCGATTAATGACGGGATTAAAACATTAATAAAGAATAAAAATATTGAGGCATTAAATCCTGTTGAAGCTGATTCACCAAGTTGTGTTATAAAAAATATTGAAGCACCTTCACGAATACCAAGTTCACCAAGTGAAACCGGAGGAATTATTGTTTTGGCAAACATCATAAGATTGCCAGCCCAAAAATATTCTAAGAATTGAATATGATTTGAAAATGCAGCAGCTAAAAACGCATATTGAAACAAAATACACAAGTATAAAATATAATGAAACTAAAAACATTTTAGTGGCATATTTTTTATCAAGCTTGCGAAATATTTTTATCTTTTCAAATAACCAATGAAGTTTTATTGAATCTTTTAGTTTTGTGAAAAATACATTATCCCAAAACCAGTCATTAAATATCAACCAAAAGAACAAATAGAATAATGCGAATAATAAAATGAATAATCCAATTGTTAAGGAATAATGCAGCATGGTTTTGATAATGAATAAAAAGAATGCTGGATATTGAGCCAAAGAATAAAACAATCAATAAGAAGAAATAACTTATCTAATAATGTTGCAAGTGAAACTTGTATTAAGGATTGATTCTTAAATACAATTGCTCTGCCCAAAATATTCACCAATTCTTGCCGGAGTAAAAACGCCGGCAGAAAATCCATAAAATAATGACAGCCAAATTTTAGAATTTTGATTTTCCTGCAGAACCACATTTGCAGTGATTTTCCATTTATAAAATTGCAAATAAATATTAACAAAGCTTAAAAGAAAAGCTGCAGCAATCAAATAAAACATTAGCTTCGTTTAATGGCATGATATAATTTCTTGAAAGTTGACTGCATAGATTAAATAGATTAATAATCCTAAAGCAATGATGACTTTAGCCGATACTTGAATAGCAGTTTTATATTTACTTATAAAACTATTTTGCTGTAAAATATTTTTTACTTCATCAGTTGTCACTTTATATTGTTCAATTTCCAAAATATTAATCTTTAATCCTTCAGTACAATTTGTGCACATACTTGTTTGTTTTCTATCTGCAAGCACAAAACTTCTGAATTTTTGATACGCATCTGATGTCCAAATATCGGAAAATTTGTTACCATTTAAAATTCCCAATGTGTATTCAGCATCCTTATCAAAGCAGCAAGGAACAACTTTACCATCCCATGTAATTACAGATGTTCTCCACAAAGCAAAGCAGTGATTTTTTAATTTATTTTTAATAGAAATATTTTCCGTCTTTAACTAAATATCTTCTGTACTTTGGATTGTTCGGAAGAAACTTCAAAGCATTTTCATAAGATGATATTTGCATAGTTTTAAGAACAAGTTTATCAACACCAACTTCATCACAATATTTTCTAACATCATCAAGCTGATGTTCATTTTGTTTCATCACAATAAACTGAAATTCCACATAAGGATTTTTTTTCTTTAATTCCTTCTTGCGATTAATTAACATCCTTAATCCCTTATCCACCTGTTCTAAATGTTCCACCAACCCGATATTTCTGATAACTTTCTTCATCAAGCCCATCAACTGAATAAATCAATTTATCAGGTGCATTTTCTAA
Organism: uncultured Ignavibacteriaceae bacterium; assembly: GCA_963809415.1. GTDB lineage: Bacteria > Bacteroidota > Ignavibacteria > Ignavibacteriales > Ignavibacteriaceae > IGN3. The sequence goes on from CAWEJJ010000003.1 coordinate 489,603, forward strand.
TACATAATCTACGTTGTTTTCATTTACAAAGTGTCCATTTGTACTTATCGAAACATAAATATTATTCTTTTGAGCATACTTAATCATTTCGGGAAGCTGCTTATTGATATATGGTTCACCTTGAAAAAATAATTGCACATAAAATCCTGTATCTTTTATCTGATCAATCCAATTTTTAAAATCATCAAAGTTTAATAAACCCAAGTGGACGTGTTAATGCACCAATCCTGAAGGACATTCTGGACATTTTAAATTACAGTGGTTAGTTGGTTCGATTGAATAAGAAATGGGCATTCCCCATACAATTGGCTTGCGAACAATTCTTGATACAGTAAAGGATAAAATAATTTTAATAGCGTTTAAGGTACGCTTAAAAGTAAAGTATTTAAGAAGATTTATTTCCAATTGTTCTTAATTTTTAATTGTGAAGATAAACAATGCATAAGTTTGATAAAAGATAACCCTTAGCTTACGATTAAACATAGCTGTATTGTGATGCTTAAGGCTTTTTCTTACATTTGTTTATCCTTTTTCAACATTTGAGGTTAGAATGTTTATAAATTTCAGTGATATTCCTAAACATCAGAATTTATTTCTTGATTATATGTATGAGTTCAAGAATGTGCAGGAATATTATAAACACGACTTCCGAAACAGAGAAGGTTATTTACCTTTATTCAAAAGTATTTCTGAATCAAGAAAGTTAAGACAATTTAACCTTTCCTCAATTTTAAAAAATCAATATTCTTCTTTGACCAATGTATCCGGAAAAACTATTAAGGAATATTGAATTACTTGATAAGGAAAAAACCATTGCTGTTGTTACCGGTCAGCAACTTGGAATTTTAGGCGGACCACTTTATACAATTTACAAAATATTACCTGCAATTCGACTTGCAAATCAATTTACGGAAAGGTATGATGAATATAAGTTTATTCCAGTTTTTTGGCTTAGAAGGTGATGATCATGATTTTAATGAAGTACGTTCAATAAATTTGTTTGATAATGAAAACAAGATTATAAATCTTGGTTACAAAGAAGAAATTAGTGATGATGATGCGAAGCAAAGCATCGGCAAAATTAATTTTGATGAATCATTAAATGAATTTTTCAATAAGTATGAGATAACTGTTTAAGAGATAGTGATTTTAAAAATGAATTAGTCATAAAACTCAAAGAATTTTATCAAGTTGGAAAATCATTTAAACAAAGTTTTAAAGAATTATTATTTTGGTTGTTTGATGAATACGGATTAATAATATTTGATCCGCAAGATCCGCAGGTAAAATTATTATTAAAACCAATTTTCCAAAAAGAAATTAATGATTTTTCGCTTCATACACAGAAGCTAATCCAGGTTAGTGCCAAAGCTTGAGGAATTCTATCACGCACAGGTAAAAGTAAAACCGGTTAATCTTTTTTATCATACGGATGATGGAAGATACTCTGTAGAACCTGTTGATGAAATTTTTAAGCTGCGAAGAAAAAGAAAACAATTTACCAAAGAAGAAATTCTGACAGAGATAGAAAATTCACCCGAAAGATTTAGTCCTAATGTTTTACTAAGACCAATTTGTCAGGATTACTTATTACCAACAGGATTTTACATCGCTGGTCCGAGTGAGATTTCCTACTTCGCTCAAGTTACACCGCTTTATGATTTTTATAATATCATAACTCCAATTATGTTTCCCGAGATCATCTGTAACAATTCTGGAAAAAAATGTTGGTGCAGCTTTAGATAAATATGATTTGACTTATGAATGATATATTTCTGGGATTGGATGAACTTAAGGAAAAAGTTATTTCAGAACTTTCTGAAAACAATATCGAAAAAGCCTTTGAAGAAGCCTCAACTGAGATTGAACTTACTTTTGATAAGATTAAAAGAAAATCTTTTCGCAATTGATAAATCGTTGGTCGATGCAAGTTCGCGTTACAGAGAGAAGGTCATTTCATCAATCAATGAATTAAAAACAAAAGCTGCCAAAGCACAGGAAGCAAAGCACGAAACAACAATCAGGCAGTTGACCCGACTTTCAAATTTGCTTTATCCATTAGGAAATCTTCAGGAAAGAGAAATAAACTTTACTTATTTTTATAACAAGTATGGTAAAGATTTTATCAGAAAAATTTATGATGATATTTCAGTGAGTGAATTTGAACATCAGATAATTTCACTCTTGACTTGCTCAGTGTGACAAGTCTCTTACAATTCTTAGGATAACAATTCGAAAGATTAATTTAATTCACAATTACATTGATTTATTTGTTCTTCAAACATTGGATTTGAAATACTAACACATTCAAATCCATTAACTTCTCCCCCGTTATCTAAAATCATACTCAAAATTGAAAAAGCCATTGCAATTCTATGATCACCAAAACTTTCAAAAGTTAGATTTGAATTTTTTATTTCACCGGAAACAAAAAATCCATCGTCACTTTCTTCAACATTTAATCCAAGAAGTTTTAAATTGGAACAAATAGATTTTATTCTATCAGATTCTTTTACTCTAAGTTCTTTTGCATTTTCAATGACAAAATCACCTTCAGCAAATATTCCTGCAATTGTAAGTATTGGAATTTCATCAATTATGTTTGGAATAATATTGTGAATCAATCTTAATATTTTTAAGTTGAGAAGATTTAACAATTACATTTCCATATTCTTCATTACTTGAAGTTCTCGATATCTTCAAAAGATATATTCGCACCCATTTTTTTAAGTACTTCTATAAATCCAGTTCTTGTTGGATTTAGAGAAACATTTTTAATTATCAATTCTGAATTTGGAGTTAGCAAAGTTAGAACAATATGAAATGCAGCTGAAGAAATATCTCCCGGGAACAAAATAGTCATTTGCTTTTGGATAATATTTTTGGGACGAAGATGAAATGATTTTTCCATTGGCAACTTTCACAGGTAAACCAAGCATTTTTTCTGTGTGATTTCTTGTTTGCTCATTTTCAATGACATTCGTTTCATCATCACAATGCAAGCCCGGCAATTAAAATACTGCTTTTAACTTGAGCACTTGCAACAGGCATTTCATAATTTATTGGGATTATTTCTGAACTTGGAATAATTGTCAACGGCAATGTTAGATTTTCATTTGATTTAAATTCAACTCCCATTTTCATCAAAGGTTCAATCACTCTTTTCATTGGACGATTGGAAAGTGATTCATCGCCAATAAGAGTAGAATTAAAATCTTGTGCTGCTAATAATCCTGTAATCAATCTGGCAGATGTTCCCGAATTTCCACAATCTAAATTTCCCATCAGGTTTTTTAAATCCATTAAATCCACAACCAGTTAATGAATAGTTTTGTCATTAGAAACAGTAATCTTTGCACCTAATTCTTCCATAATCTTAATTGTAGATTTTACATCTTCACCATGTGAAATATTTTTAATTGAAGATTTACCAGATGCCATTGCAGAAAATATTACAGCTCGATGCGAAATTGATTTATCACCCGGTAAACTAAGTTCGCCATTAACTTGTTTAATTTTTTCAAATCTTTTTTTCAATTATTTTTCACACCAAATATCAATAAGTTGTTCAAGTATTTTTTTATCAAGTTCACTTTTATCGTACATCCCCTTTCGAATACGCTGACGCATTGCCTCATATAGAATTACAGCAGTTGCAACTGAAACATTTAAACTTTGTACCATTCCAAATTGAGGAATTAAAAAAACTTCATCAGCTATTTTCAGCGGCTGTATCAGAAACACCACGATGTTCATTACCAACAACGATTGCAACTTTTTGTGTTAAATCCAATTCATAAAGATTTTTTGAATTTTCCGATAAAGAAGAAGCAAATATTTTGTAACCACTTTTTCTTAAATCGAGGTAACATTCCTCAACTGATTTATATTTTTCTTTATCTACCCATTTAAATGCGGAGGCAGACGATTTTTTACCAATACGAGGGAATGATTCAAGATTATAAATTAAATTTACCTTTGGAATTCCAACAGCATCGCACGTTCTGAAAATTGCAGACACATTGTGAGGATCATGAATATTTTCCAATCACAACTGTTAATGAATGTTGGCGGGATTTTATAACCCTGGTAATTTTCTCGAGTCGTTTTTCTGTTTTAGTACTTCTCACAACTGTTATTTATGAAAAATAAGTTTATAAATAGTTTTATTTTCTTCTTTCCGGGCTCTATCAAGTTTTATTTCTTTTGCAGATAATTTCAAATAGAATGAAGTTAGTTCAAATATTTTATCAATTACTGTTTCTTCATCGTGCGCCCAACTTTCGCAGCCTTTTATAGATGGAACTTCAGCAGTGTAATCCGTCATTGGTTTTTGTAACAATCAGATCAATAACCATGTTTTAAAAAATATTTAATTCTTAATTTTCACTTCGATCTACGGGATGAGTCTGAGAATAGATACAGATTACTCAGTCGAAGACTCCTTCGAAATGACTTAATATTTGACTAATAACTGCTTTCGGATTTTTGCCCTGCAATAATTTTTAGACCTGCGCTTGCACCAAGTCTGGAAGCACCAGCATTTATCATTGCAATCGCATCCTCATAAGAACGAACACCACCGGAAGCTTTAACTTGTAATTTATTCCCTACAACAAATTTCATTAATGCAACATCACGAACCGTGGCACCACCTTTCGAAAAACCTGTTGATGTTTTAACAAAATTTGCTCCGGCTTCTTTTGATAGTGAACAAGCAATAACTTTTTCTTCATCTGATAGTAAACAAGTTTCTATTATAACTTTAGAAACGCAGAGGTGCTTTTTGGATAATTCTGCAATTGATTTGATTTCACCAAAAACAAAATCATAATCTTTATCTTTTAATTTCCCGATGTTTATCACCATATCAAGTTCTTCTGCCCCATTCTTTATAGCTTCTTCAGCTTCAAGCAGCTTGGATTGACTTGTGGTTGCTCCAAGCGGAAATCCAATTACAGTGCAAACTTTAACATTTGATGACTTTACAATCTCAAAACAAGTTTCAACAAAGGATGGATTAACGCATACAGAAGCAAAATTATATTGCATTGCTTCTTCACAAAGTTGTTTAATCTCAGGGAAAGTTGCCTCTGGTTTTAGTAATGTGTGATCAATCATTCCTGCTAATTCTTGTGCTGAAATTTTTATTTCAGATATTTTATTTGATTTTTCGAATTCAGAAAAATCATTTAATATCTTTTTTACATTTTCATCAGTTAATTTTTCTTTCCAATTCATTTATTCACCATATAATTTATAAGCTTTGTATGTATTACTTAGCAGCATTGCAATTGTCATTGGTCCAACTCCACCTGGAACCGGAGTAATGAATGAAGCTTTTTTTGAAACATCTTCAAAATCAACATCACCAACAATTCTGTAACCCTTGGGCTTTGTCGGATCTTCAATTCTATTTATTCCAACATCAATAACGACAACACCATCTTTTACCATATCGGCTTTAATCATTTCGGCTTTACCAATTGCTGCGATTAAAATATCCGCTTGTTTTGTATAATATGAAATATCATTTGCAGCGGAATGACATATAGTTACAATCGAATTTGCACCTTCTGCTTTTCTGAAGCATAATATTTGCAATTGGTTTTCCAACAATGTTGCTTCTTCCAACAACAACAACGTGTTTACCCTTTGTTTCAATATTATAACGAATTAATAATTCCTGGATTCCTGCAGGAGTACAGGAAGCAAAAGTATCTTTACCAATTACAAGATTTCCAACCGAGATTGGATGAAATCCATCAACATCTTTTTATGGTGAGATTGTTTCAATTACTCGATCTTCATTTATGTGTTTTGGCAATGGAAGCTGAACAAGTATTCCGTGATAATCATTATTCTGGTTATAAGTATTTAATGACTTCAAACAATTCATCTTCAGAAATATCATGCATCAAATGTTTCGGTTTTTGTTCTCATTCCAATTTCTTCACATGCTTTGCCTTTGCTTGCAACATAGATTTGCGATGCAGGATCATCACCAACTATAATTGCAACAAGACCGGGAACATTTTTTCCTTCCGCTTTAAGCTGAGAAATTTTTTCTTTCAGTTCAGTTCGAATTTCTGCAGCAACTTTTTTCCCATCAATTAATATCATTGTCATCTCAATTATAAGTTATATTATATTTTTTCTTTAAGTAGATTTAATATTTTTTTATCGTTTTTATCTCTTTATAAAATGGATTTGAATTCTGCCAGCCGGTTTTTTTGTTGATTCTATAATTTTCCAATCTTCTTAAAGTTATTTCACAATAAACCGGATCAATATCAAATGTAATACATTTTCTGTCTAGCAATTTCACTTGCAATCAAAGTTGTTCCTGAGTGTGAAAAGAAATCTGTAACTAAATCATTTTTATTTGATGATGCTTCAATAATTCGTTGAATAGCTTTTAATGGTTTCTGTGCATAACATCCATTTACATTTTCTTCCATCCTGTAAAACACTTGTTGTACATCAATCCAAACATTACCAGCACGAATAAACTGCGATTTACTTCGTTCAAGATTTTCGGTTTACATCCTCGCCAATTTCTTTGTAATATCCTTTTAACACTTTTGGAATATCTGTGTACTCAGATTTTATATTAAATTTTGGGTTTCCTTTAGTGTAATAAAGAAGTTCCTGTCTAATAGCCATCCAATTATACTGTGTACCATAACCTCTTTGGTTGCGCATCGTAATAAAACTACGAGAAGTTAATCCAGTTGATTTCATCATTTCAATAAAACTACCAAAAGGTTCAAAATGATTTGATTGATCAGCACCGAGCCAAAAATAGAAAGAAGAATTTTTATCTGATATTTTCTATATTTAATGTTATCCATTCCTTGCACCACTGAATGAATTCATCATTTTGTTTTTCAGTGAAAGCAATAAAATTGTATGGCGGATCCTGAACTGAAAGTTTTACTTTAGTTTTTCCAAAAATATTTTTGACTTACATCAGTTATTTTGCTTACATCAAGACAGGCAATTTTATGCTTTCATTTGCATCGATCCAAACTGTTCCCTCTTTGAATCTGCAATAAGGCAGAAGCATTTTTCTAAGTTTCTCATCTTTATCAATTCTGGGTAGTGGATGATTCAGCATCTTTGTTCAAATTAAGTTTATCAAATTCTGGAAAAAATATTCTTTCTAACTCTAAAGTCTTTCCAGTTTCAGTATCAATCTTAAAAAACATTCCGGTTAAGTGAACGTTATCTTTTGCAGTTTCATACTTTTGAGGAGTTGCAAATAAAAATCTGTTTATTGCAGCTGTGGATTTCATTCCGATAACAGAATCATAAGGTCCGGTCATTCCAACATCGGTAATGTAACCTGTTCCATTTGGCAAAATTCTCTCATCAGAAGTTTGAATGTGAGTGTGAGTTCCAACTATAGCACTAATTTTACCATCAAGATAATGACCCATTGCCATTTTTTCTGCGGTTGCTTCTGCATGAAAATCTACAAACACAACTTTTGTTTCTTGTTTAATTCGTGTAAGAATCCAATCCATGGTTCTGAATGGACAATCAATTGGAGTCATAAAAGTTCTTCCCTGCAAACTAACAACAGCAACTTTTCCTTTTTTAGTATCAGCTATATTATAACCATTTCCGTGTGTTCCTTTAGGATAGTTGATTGGACGAAGTGAACGAGGTTCAACTTTTAGATAATCTTGTGATTGATGCTTATCCCATGTATGATTTCCACCGGTAATAACATTAACACCAATATTAAAAAGTTTTGGTCCTTCTTTATCTGTGCAGCCTTTTCCATCAGAAAGATTTTCACCGTTAACAACAACAAAATCTGCTTTGTATTTTTGGATTAGTCCCGGAAGCCAGGTTTGTACAATATCCATTCCGGGTTGACCGATAATATCACCAACAAAAAGTAAATTAATTGAAGCCATACTTTCCTAAATCTTTGTGAGAAATATATCTAAATTGAGAGTAATTGAGAAATGAAGTAACAACAAGAATACTTTGAATGATTTGATATTTATAAGTTAGATTTAAATATGAAATACAAGAATCTTTTAGATCTTCCGTTAGAAAAAGCCGCATTCAGTGTTGTGGATGTTGAAACGACCGGATTATCTGCAAATAAAAATCGAATTATTGAAATTGCATTGGTAAAGATTGAAAATTTAAAGATTACCGATAAACTTCATTACCTAATTAATCCACAAACATACATTCCTCCATTTATTACTTCACTAACCGGAATAGATAATGATGATGTTATTGGTGCGCCAATTTTTTCTGATATTGTTGATGAAATAATTTCATTTACTGATAAATACAGTTTTAACTGCACATAATTTTGCTTTTGATTCATCTTTTCTGAATTCAGAGTTTATGATTTCCGGGACGTGAATTTGTAAATGAACATTCATGCTGCACTTAAAGACTCGCAAGAAATATTTATCCAAACCTTAAAAAGTAAATCACTTTCTTCAGTTGCCCAATCATTAAATCTTAAAAATTCAAATGCACACCGTGCCTTGGGTGATGCAGAAATTACTGCTAAAGTTCTGTTAAAGATGATTAAAGAACTGCAGGCAGAAAGATAATATTAACACGGTTGGCTGAATTACTTTCGTATCAAAAAGGATATTCAAGAATCTCCTCTATTAAATGTTAAAAAAGAATTGCAGGAAGATTTCAGAGCTTTACCAAATGCACCCGGTATCTATTATTTCACCAACACAAAAGATGAAATAATTTATGTCGGTAAAGCAAAATCAATTCGCGATAGAGTTAAAACATACTTCTCCCCTTCTACTCCGCGCAAAGCCCAAAAAATTATTAAACAGGCAGCACGATTAAAACATATTATTACAAACAGTGAATTAACTGCATTGCTAACCGAAGCAGAAACTATAAAATTATTATCATCCAAAACATAATTCACAGTTAAAAAAGTTCGGCAATAAATATTTTATCCGAATTACTCGAACTCATCAAGCACCTCGAATTGATTTGACAAATCATTTTGATTTTGATGGAAACGATTATTTTGGATTATTCATTTCCACGAAGAAAAGCCACTGAGATTTTGGAATTTATCAATAAAGCATTTGCAGTTAGAGAATGTTCAGATAAAGATTTTAAAAAAGGTAAAACTTGTTTTTTGTATGATATCCATCGATGTACCGGACCTTGCATTGATGATACAGAATTAAATAAATATGAATATCAGGATGAATTAGAAAAAGTTTATGAATTTCTGTACGGAAAAAATCAATATGCGTTGGATAGATTATTAAACAAGATGAAAGAATATTCAGCTAAACAAAAATATGAACAAGCTGCAGAAATAAAGGAATTAGTTGATTTTATTTTAGATCAAACACAAAAATCATCTAATATTAGCGGAACCGGTAAATCGTGCAAATGTTTTGTTTGAAATAAATTCACGATTTGAAAATGATTATGTTCTTATGCTTGAAGGAAAATTTTATATTAAAAAATATCTTGCATGATCATAAAGATACTTTTGAGCAAGGCTTTGGATGATTATTACAGCGGGACAATTCAATCTGATGCAAATCCTACAGAAGAAGATCTTGAAAAGATGAAAATTACTTTAAATTGGTTAGTGAAAAATAGAAATCAGGTTAGAGTTTTTTATTTAAAGGACTATGCAATCAAAAACTGAACTTTATGAAAATATATCCGGCACTCGGATAAAATTTATTCTCAATCGGAAAAAGTTATCCAGGTTAAAGAAGATCCAAAATATGATTATGATTTTTAATCTATGAAAAAAGCCGATAAAGAACTTGAAATAATTCTGAATGATAAAGTTCATGGTTCTTCTGAACTTTTGAATTTAATTTGCACTCATTTTTTAAAATATAATGAAATGACATAGATTATTTAGAAAAAGCTTAAATAGAATCAATAAAACTTATCTCACTTCCCTGTCATTATCAATTTTACAAAAGACATTGAGAACATTTTAAATGGCAGGAACCAGGATTCATTATCAGATTATCTGAGTGATTTTAGTAAGAAGCAAAATGAAATCTATCAAACAATTTTTAAAAAGGCTGAAAAATATTTATCAAAACATAAAACTGTTCTAACCATTTCACACAGCAAAACTCTTATTAAAATATTTGAGACTTTGGAAAAAATCAATAATCCAAATTTGAAAGTGATTGTTTGTGAATCACGACCTAATTAAGAAGGTATTTTGATGGCTAAAGAACTTTCAAATTTAAAAATAGATACTGAAATTATAACTGAGGCAATGTCTGGCAATGTAATAAAAGACGTTGATGCAGATTATTTTAGGAGCTGATCAGATATTGCGCTAATGGAAATGTTATAAATAAAACGGGAAGCAGAATGCTGGCTGTACTGGCAAAATATCAGAAAATTCCCGTTTTTGTTTTTGCTTCATCAGATAAAATTGTTATATCGAAAAACTGACAAAACAAAAAAATCGAAGGGAAATAAATCTGCATTATTAAAAGGCAATCAAGATTAAAATTTAGAAATGAAGACTTTGAAGAAATTGAAAAAGAATTAATAACAAAAATATTTACTGATTAAATCTCAATAAGATGTTTACTTTTATAATTAAATCTAAGTGTAAGCATTATTGCTGAAGCCGTAAGTCCAATTAATAAACCAATCCAAACTCCTTCAACACCAAGGTTAAAATGTAAATGCAAGTAAATAATCAATCGGTAGACTTATCACCCAATATGCAATAAATGTAATAATGGTTGGACCTTTTACATCAGTTAGACCACGCAAAACTCCAATTCCAACTGCTTGCGTTCCATCAGATAGTTGAAACAATGCAGCAATAATTATTAATCTTGATGCAATTGATATTACTGCTTTATCATCTGATATATAATGTTGGAAGAAAATTATTAAAAAGTATAAAAGTTAATCCTGCAAGAGACATTATTGATGCACCGAGAATAATTCCAGTAAATCCAGCTTTGCGGATATTAGCAATATTTTTATCTCCCATTGCATTACCAACCCGAATACTTGAAGCTTGAGAAATTCCCAAGCACAGCCATAAAAGAAATTGAAGCAAGGTTTATTGCAATTTGATGTGCGGCAAGTTCATTTGCACCAATCCATCCAATCATAATTACAGCAAAAGAAAAAGCTCCGACTTCAAAAAAATATTGGAATCCACTTGGCAAACCTAAGCTTAGTATTTTTTTTATTACCGGAAAATCCAATCCACGAAAATGAAAATGTTACATCATACTGCTTATATTTTTTATTTTTCATAACATAAATCATAATCACAACAGCCATAAAAACTCTTGAAGAAAAAGTTGCCCACGCTGCACCTGCTATACCAAGTTCAGGAAATCCAAGTTTTCCAAAAATCAATACCCAGTTAGCAAAAGCATTAATGATGTTTGCAAGAATCGCAATAATCATTGCTGGTTTCATAATTGATAGACCTTCGATGAACTGTTTGTAGGTTTGATAAATCATCAAGCGGAATTGCTGAGAATCCAACTATTGTCATATAAATAATTGCAAGTTCAACAACTTCAGGTGGCTGATTCAGATATTTGATAAAATTCACACTTAACAATACAGATTCCCAAGCATAACAAATGAAAGAACTACATTAATTAACAAGGATTGTCTGAAATAATTTCCGCATTCCGAATGACGATTTGCTCCAACAAGAATTGCAACTAATGGACTAATAACAATGGACGAACCAATTCCAATTATCAAACAATAAATATCAAACTGTTTCCGAGTGAAGCAGCAGCAAGAGGAACAGAACCAAGCCGCCCAACCATAATACTATCAACAACACCCATCATAATTATACCAAGCTGACCAATAATTACAGGATATGCGAGTGGAGAAAGTTTTAAATACTTCTTCTTTTATAGTTTTTAGATTTATTGATTTCATTATTGAAATAATTTGAAGCACAAAATAGGTTTGCATTTAGCTTAAGAAAGAATTGACTAAAAATAAAAATTCGATCTACCGGCTTATTTCAACCAACCAGGAGCACTTTTGAGATATGAGGGGAAAATCTTGTGGATTATTTTTTAGACAAATAATATGATAAAATATTGAGCACATTTTTTTAACTCTCTCACTGCTGTCAAAACGTATAGCTGCTTTATTGTAAACATACCTTTGCATCTCCTATCTTAACAGTGATAATGCGCCATAATTCTGCTTCTTCATTTGATCACTTTAGAATTCTCATCAAGGGATAACAGCTTCATCTGATTTCAATTCTCCAAGAAAATAAGAGAACTCAATCTTAAACCTTGATTTTGGATTAATTCCGTTCATCAGATTGTAATTATCAAATCTCTGTTGATAACGATTTTGCTGCAAATGAAGTAACTGTAATCACTATAATCAACAATGCACTAACTAATAATCGTGTTTTCATTTTGTTGCCTCCTCAATGAAAATTTAATTTAACATCTGCGGCAATTATAAAACTAAAACAATGGTTTGTAAATCAATTATGGATAGGAGGCAGAATGAGATGATAAGATGAGAAAAATAAATAAGGAATTACTTTAAAATTACCTTAAAGCATTTGCTAAAGTAAAAGGATAGTTATTGTTTGATGTAATGGATTCGATTTCTTTTATGGAAAGTCTTTTATCTTTTCTTTCGGATAATTGAGCTATGACTTTTTGATCACTTGATTTAGATGTTTTGAAAAAAACGTTAGCTGTTCCAATCAAACCGGCAAATAAAAAAACTGTAGTATAAAAGATAAGATGATCCGGAACATAGTATTTTTCTTTCTTTTTATTAATTTACTTTGAAATTGAATAATATTAAGTTCAAAATCAATAGCTGGTTAGAGGTTAAATTTTCAATAATATGGACGCTCAGCAAAGAGATTAGAAATCCATAAAATACTTAATGACTATTTCTATTCAGGAATGACTATTTTTGACTTATCAAAATTCAATTAAATTCTAAATGTCAACGTAAAGAATTCTCCAAATATTAATTTATTTTTAAAAACTTTAAAACGAGAAAATGCTAATTATTTTCCGTTAGCGGAACTTGGTGTTCATCCAAAAATAAAGAAGCTATTTTTATCCAAAAGCATCAATCACTCTAAAGGATGAAGTTGAATTCTGGCATCGTGCAGGATACGATTATATTAAACTCCAACCAAAGGCAGATTTCAATCCTTTAAAAATCGGCTTAGATAATAACGTATCCTTCAATGATGATGGGACAATATTTAGAAAATGGGCATCAGAAAATAGTGGTGTAATCAGCAGTTTTGATGATTTGGAAAAATATAGATTTCCCTACTTCTGCAGATTTCGAATACTCAAATTTCGAAAAGGTTAAATCTTATTACCTGATGGCATGGGAGTAGTTGCGACAATATGGAGATATTTTTACGATGACATGGGAGATGATGGGATTTGAATCATTCTCCTTAGCTCTATTTGAAAATGAAGAACTTGTTAGCAGATCTTAATACTCATTTAGGTGAACTTGTAATAAGTATGTTTGAATACTTTGTTCAATCAGATGATAGTTGATGCAATTTGGTACAGTGATGATATTGCTTATACAAATGGCTCTGTTGGTTTCCCCGAATGTTCTTGATAAATATTTTTTCCCCTGGTTAAAGAAAATTGGTGATTTAGCAAAGCATTATAATAAACCTTTAATTTACCATACTGATGGAATTCTTTACGATGTAATGGATAGAATTATTCAGATGCGGGGTTGATGCAATTCATCCAATCGAACCAAAAGCAATGAATATTGGTGAAGTTAAAGCAACGTTACGGGAAGAAATTATGCCTTATCGGAAATATTGATGTTGATTTGCTTTCCAGAGGAACTAGTTGATGAAATTAAGAAGAATATGTAATAAGAATATTGAGGAAGCTGGTCAAGATGGCGGCTATTGTGTAGGTTCAGGAAATTCAATTCCTGAATATGTAAAATTAGAAAACTATATCGCTATGATACAAACAGTAAAAGAAATAAATTCTAAACTTTAGTATCAGGTCCGATCTTTTCTGATTATAAGTTTTAACAATTTCGGAAATTACTTTAATATGTTCAGGAGTAGTTCCGCAGCAGCCGCCTATAATATTTACTCCTGCCTCAATTATTTCAGGAACAATTTTTTTGATTTTTTCAGGTGTTTCAGAATAAACAAGATTTCCATTTTCAAAAACCGGTAAACCTGCATTTGACTGAATGATGATCGGAATTTCCTTTGATACTTCACGAATATTTTTAACAATCTCAATCATATCTCCAAATCCGGTACCACAATTTGCACCAATAATATCAGCTCCAAACGAAGTTAGTGATTCAGTCATTTGCTGTGGAGTTGTTCCCATTAACGATTTATATCCATCATGAGTTTTGTCAAAAGTAAAAGTACAAATAACAGCTAATGAAGTATTTTCTTTAACTGCCTTGATTGCTTGTTCGGCTTCATCCAATGCATAAAAGGTTTCTATACAAACTGCATCTGCTCCGCCTGCCTCAAATGCAATAGCTTGCTGTTTGAATGAATCATATAACTCATTTGCAGTAATATCACCCATCATTAAAAATTTTCCTGTCGGACCCAAAGATGCCATCACAATTTTTTCTTTACCTGCTGCTTTACGCGATATTTCTGCAGAAATTTTACAAATCTCACTTAACTTTTCAGAAAGTTTATACTGAGATAATTTAAATATATTTGCTCCAAAACTATTTGTTGAGATAATATCAGAACCGGCTTCAATATAACTTTTTGCAATATCTAAAACGTCCTGGTAGTGAGTTAGATTCCAGGCTTCAGGGCAATCACCACTAACTAATCCTTTTTTAAAAAGATATGTACCCCATGCTCCATCAGAGACTAAGAGTTTCCCAGTTTTAAGCAGCTCAATTAATTTATTCATTATGATCTCTCTTATAACAGAATTCTATTTCACAAATTGAACATTGGTAATTCTTTCGTTCTACGTTCTTTCCGATTCCAATTACTGCACTAATTGATTTGATTGGAATCATTAGTGAATCCTCATTCAATGAAACATTGCAAAACTTATCGGGTAAAAGGGAAAATAGTTTTTGTTGATCAGACACATTCCAACCGCAATAACCGGGGCTGTAACGATTTGTCATTTTTAGTTCGTACGGTTCAATAAATTCCTGAAGATAAATTTCTGTTTTATCTGCCAAAGTTTCAACTAATTCGGAACCGATTTTATCAATCAAATAACCGTTTAGAATATCATTGCTATCCATATAAATTTTAGACAAGGTTTCCAGCTCATTGCCCAAAGTTGAGATAATAAAAACTATTGTGTCCGAGTTTTTAAGATTTGATTGAATAATTGTACCGCAATCAAAGGTTTGATCTTCAATAGTAAAGCCTTTACTCAATAATTTAATTTTTTTTGAATCAAATATTTTGAAACCGCTTTGCAGTTTTAATATTGAAGGGATTGTCTGAATAATTGATTCAAGTGATTCTAAAACAGGGGCAGGAACCGTTTCAATATTATAGCCAAGTAATGAGATTATTTGATTTATGCTTACACCGCAATCACTGTAATTAAAATTAAATTCTTTAATGTAAGATTGTTTTATAACGTCAATTTTATCCATTTATTTTTCAGACAATTATTTTATTAAGATAATCCAGCATTCCTTGCGGATCCTGAAAATACTGATCGGCATTTATTGAATCTGCAAATTTCTTTGTAACCGGCGCTCCGCCGATAATTACAGCAAATATCCTTTGATTCTTCTTTTAGTCTTTTTACTATAGAATCCATATTCTGCATTGTTGTAGTAAGTAAGGCACTTAGACCAACAATCTTAACTGAATTTATTTTTACTGCCTCAATAAATTTTTCTGCGGAAACATTTACTCCTAGATCAATAACTTCCCATCCGCCGCCTTCCAAAACCATTTTGACAATGTTTTTACCTATATCGTGCAAATCACCTGAAACAGTTCCCATTACAACTTTACCCTTAAAACTAATCTCGCCAGATTGAAAATATGGTATTAATAACTCCATAGAACTCTTCATGGCTTTAGCAGAGATTAATACTTCAGGAAGAAATATTTTACCGTTTTTAAATTTATCTCCCACAATTTTCATTCCCGGCATTAACCCAAGATTTAAAATATCTTGTGGCAGATATTTGACTTTGAAGTGCATTTTCGGTTAGTTCTACCGCACCGGGGAGGCCTCTCATATCAGATGGATAAGTTGAATCTTTGTTAACTCTTCCCTTTTCGACACAATAGCTAAGTTGTTCAAGGATAGCTGTCATTTTCAATAATTATTGTAATTAATTTTATTCTTAATAAAAATAATCATTATAAGCGAGACTGAAAATCAGAAAATAATATTTTTTAAACTTAATTGTTCCTTTTAAAAAACTTATTTATGTTCAATCATAAATAATTATAAAGATTACCACTACGTAATAATTTTTTTTGAATAATAAAATCCTACCAAATGAATAAACCAAAAACAGAACTTATTAGTGGATTAACTCTAACCGCGGCAATTATGATTACAGCTGGCTCTATGATTGGTTCAGGAATTTTTAGAAAACCTGCAACCATGGCTGGTCAACTAATGTCACCGGAATTACTTCTGATTAGTTTGGCTGGTTGCTGGCTTAATTACTTTTATCGGAGCTTTATGTAATGCTGAAGTTGCCGGAATGATTGATGCAACCGGAGGTCAATATGTTTATTTTCAAAAGATGTATGGCAACTTTATTTCATATTTATATGGATGGTCGGTTTTTGCTGTAATTCAAACTGGCAGCCAGGCAGCAATCGCTTATGTGTTTGGTGAGTATCTTGGATATTTTGTAAAGTTCCCGGAATTACCCCAAGCCTTACAAAATTTTTCATTTTATATTCCAATTATTGGAAATATTTTCCCCTTTGCAGAGTTTGGAGCTAAAGCATCAGCAATTTTAGTAATAATATTTTTGACCGGAATTAATTATATCGGAGTGGTTTTTGGTGGTGTTGTTCAATCTGTTGTAACATTTATCAAAATTGCAACCATTGTTTTTCTTTCAATTTTTCTTTTCACAAGTACATCAGGAAGTTTCAACAATATTTCAACCGGATTTCAAATTCCTGCAGCCACTTCTGCAAATTTAATTTCATTACTCGGGTTAGCGTTAGCTGGAGCATTTTGGGCTTACGATGGTTGGAATAATATTACCTTTGTTGCGGGCGAAGTAAAACAACCACAAAGAAATGTTCCATTAGCATTATTACTTGGCACTTTAATAGTTATTGTAGTTTACATGCTTATCAATGCAGCTTATCTCTATGTTTTGCCTGTTGATCAAATGGCAAAATCACCATTAGTAGCAGCTACTGCCGCGGAGATTATTTTTGGGCATTATGGAGCTGTTATAATTTCTTTCGCTGTTATAATTTCAACATTTGGGGCATTAAATGGCAGTATATTATCAACTGCACGTGTATGTTTTGCAATGTCAAGAAGTAACATGTTTTTTAAGAAACTTGGTGAGATTCATCCTAAATTTGGAACTCCTCACACTTCATTGGTCGCACAAGGTATTTGGTCATGCGTTCTTGTTTTATCCGGAACATTTGATACAATAACTGATTATGTAATTTTTGCAGCCTGGTTATTTTATATGCTGGGAGCATTAGGAGTAATTGTATTAAGAAAAAAAATGCCAGATGTGCCGCGCCCGTATAAAGTTTGGGGCTACCCATACACGCCTATATTATTTGTAATATTTTCTTTCTTATTTCTTGTAAACACTATAATTTCTGATGTAAGTAATGCTGCTATGGGCGCATTATTGATTCTACTTGGGTTACCATTATATTTCATTAGAGCATCTCAAAATAAAGTAAACAATTAAATTTTTACAATTAATTAAGAGTATAAATATGTCAAATGAAATGCTTTTCATTATTCTAGGTTTGGTTGCTGGTTTTTTTAGCGGTATAGTAGGATTGGGTGGCGGTATTATAATTGTGCCAGCACTTGTCTTTATTTTTGGATTAACGCAACAACAAGCACAAGGAACCACTCTTGCATTGATGGTGCCGCCTATTGGTATATTAGCTGCTTATGCTTATTACCAAAATGGCTATGTTGATCTCAAAATTGCAGCCCTTATCGGCATAGGATTTATTTTGGGTGGATGGTTCGGAGCAAAAATTGCAATCCAATTACCTCGAGAAGTTTTACAAAAGATTTTTGCAATTGTACTTTTCGTTATATCTATTAAAATGTTTTTTACAAAATAATCTTAAAATTAGAACGGAAATTCTTCCTTGTAGTCTATTTTTTGATTTAACTTTTCAGTCGGTTTCTTTTCCGCAAGTTGATGCACTAAATTTCCATCAACATAGATAGCTTTAAATGGTTTTACCGGGCAGGCAAACTCACATGCACCGCAGCCTATGCAATATTTATTTGTAACTTCAGGAATTTTTAACCCATTTTTATAATCAACCATCATCACTGCTTTTGTTGGACAATGCTCTGAACAAGCGCCGCAAGCCGTATTTTCTGTTTCAACAATACAATTTTCTTTTATAAAAACTGCTTTACCAAGCTGGGTTATTTTTTTTCTATCTGAAACAATTGATTGTATTGCACCTGTAGGACAAACCTCACCACAGGCATTGCATTCAAAATTACAGAAGCTTGTGCTATAATCCATGAATGGTTGAAAAACATTAAAGATTCCCCACTCAGTAAAAGATGGTTGTAGTACACGAGTTGGACAAGCACTTACACATAAATGACAGGCTGTACACGTTGCTGTAAAATGATCAGTTGATATTGAACCAGGCGGTGATACCACTGAGTTTTTCTTTATCTCTACTTTACTTGCTTTTTTAGGAATTATCTTTATTTGAGCTAATGTTGATGTGGTCAATCCTAAAATGAAAAGTGATGTTCTGGATATAAAATTTCTTCTTGAATCATCCGTTTTAGAATCTACCATTGAAAGGCTTGCAAACTGATAATTAATTGAGTCACTTGGGCAAACATCCAGACAATTATAACAGGCAACGCATCTGCTAGAATCAATTTCCTTTGTTTCTTTATCAATACATTCAGATTTGCAAACTCTAGCACAAATTCCACATCCTTCGCAACTCGGTTTATCAATTTTTAATTTAAATATTGTAAACTTTGAAACAAAACCGAGTAATGTCCCGACCGGACAAATAGTGTTACAGTACAATCTTCCCCTAGTATATGATAAATAAATTATAATTATAAAAAATACTAGTGGAAATATGGTTAACCATAAATACGTATTTTTAATTTCGATTGGGTATAGGAGATAGATATCAAATTTTTCTAAAGTAAATGCAGCAACATTATTAATTAGGGTTATTACAGGATTAAATATCTGTGTAAGTATTCTCCCAAAATTGCTATAAGGATCAAGAAGATTAACCAAAAATAAATTACCCAAAAAAATAGGTACAATAACCAAAATCAGTATTGAATATCGCAGCCAAAATTTTTCTTTCGAATAAGTAAACTTCTTTTTCTTTTTTATTTTTCTGGCTAAGTATGATGAAATATCCTGAATTGTTCCTATGGGACAAATGCTTGAACAATATACTCTGCCAAAAAGTAAAGCCAAGTATCAGAATTGCTATAAACCCAATCGAAGAAAGAATTAATAGACTTAAAAATTTAATAGAAGATGGGACAAATTGAAGGAACGTTACATAATCAAAAAATCGAGGCGGTAAAATATTTGTTATATCAAGAAACAGAATTGATGTAAATAAAAGAAAAAGGAGTGATACTACAATTCTAATTTTTCTAAGCACAGAGTAATTCAATCGTTTAAAAGATTTTTCGGTAAATGGAAATCTTATCTAAATTCATAACACCTAAATTCATTTCGCTGGCAAACCTGATGTAATCAATTTTTGACGGATCAGCTCCAAAAAGTTTTGCTGAAGCAGCATCGGCAGCCACAATATCTGTAGAAACAATTTGTGATTTCATCGTAATAACATCATCTTTAGAAACTCCACGTGGACCATTCTTCTTCATTACATAGTAAGCATCAACTACCGTTAAATCCGGTTTGCGGAAAGATGTATAATCGGAGATACATTGATTTAGATTATTTGAATGCCAATAACCGCGATCCCAAACAACTCCCATAAGGTTTTTCATACCAGCGGTCATTTCTGCTGAGGAGTGATGTTTTAATATTGGAACATTGATGAATACATCTGAACTAAGTATTAACTCATGAACTTTAGCAGTTTTTAATTTCTTCCCTTGCTTTATACTAACATCTTGATAATAACCTTCACTTGCTCCTGAAACAACTTTTGCACCTGCATCTTTAGCTGCTCGTTCTATTCCGCTATTTGAATAACATCTATTCCAGTTATCACAAGTATGATCAAATACATAAACATCCTTTGCACCTGCTTCAAAACATTGCTTTATAATTCTATTAACAAGAAGAGGATTTGTATTACCGGCTCTATCCGGGCTTACATCCCAGCCAATATTTGGTTTAACAACAACAGTCTGACCTCTTTTAACAAATTTTTTCATACCGCCTAATGCTTTGATTGCTTCATCAAACATTTTATCTGGTTCGCCACCTTTGATTGCAGCTAATGTATAATTATCAATCAAGGGAGATAAAGATGACGGGAATATATTAGAATAGCCTCCCATCGAAATTGCCGCACCACTAATTAACGCTGCTTGAAAAGATTTATTAATAAACTCTCTTCGTTTCATATCACCTCAGAATTATTATGATGAATGAATATAACTATCGTAAAAATAATTATTTTTGACAATAAAGCATATAAATATTTAATGTTTGAGTTAGCAAATATTTAATTTATTTTTGTCGAGCAAACATCAAAAAAGGATTAAGATGGAAAAAGCGTTTAGCATTCTGGATTTGAAATCAAACATAAAAACTTATTTAATTGATTTTTCTTTATTATTGTTCATTTATATGATACCTGCTATTTCGCACTTATTTGCGTTCCCAATTTACTATCTCGACCCGATGAGGATTGCGTTAGTAATTGCATTAATTCATACTTCAAAGAAAAATTCTTTTTTGATAGTTTTAACCCTTCCTATATTTTCATTTTTTATTTCTGCTCATCCACAAATAATGAAAGCATTTTTATTAAGTGGTGAGTTATTAATTAACTTAAGTCTCTTTTTCTTACTTAAAGTAAAGATAAAAAATAATTTCACTTCATTTTTATTAAGCGTTATTGCAAGTAAAATAATTTACTATTTAATCAAATCTGCTTTTATAAATTACGGTTTGATTGATGATAAGCTGTTTTCAACTCCATTATATTTTCAAATCGGCTCTGCCGTACTTTTGAGTGCTTTATTACTCTGGAGATCAAAATCAAATGAAGCGGGCTCTAATTATTGATATAGATTCAATTGAGGTTTTTAAGTAGCTGATATTAAAAGAATTATCTGCAATTTTTACTACATAAAACTTGATAAGGCTAGTTCTCGATTTGGATAATGATGAATTATCTTCTCTAAACCTGTTTGAATAAATAAATTCAACAAAGTTCTTTCGTTAATAATTCCCTTTATTTCACCCCCTTTGTTTCTTAAATCTTTTGAAAAAGTAACTATTACACCAATAATGGAAGAATCAATAAAGTTACATTCACTGAAATCAATAATAATTTTATTATTTCCATCATGCAGAACTGATTGAATAGTTTTTTTAAACTCTTGTGCTTCTTTCACAGTAGCTCTCATCATATTTAATTTAATGATTGCTATTCCCCCGACTAATTCTATAGTAAAGTCTCCGGACATAATTTTTATCCTTTAAATTTTTTCAAATGTATGCTGCAGAACTTAGAATTTTCGACTGCAACTCTTTTACATTTATTCCCATCTTTTGTTTTGGCAGAACAGCTCTTTAATTTTTTCTTAGTCCCCTGCTTCAATTCCAATCCTGGGAATTGTTCTTTTGCATTTGGATGTAAAGCTTTTTCTTCCTCAATTTTTTCTAATTCTACTTGTATAGATAAGTCGGCATTAATTTCATCTTTTACATTTTCGATGTTATTATTTAAGGATAGAACTATGTTTTGCTTGTATTCAATATCTTGCAATAATAAACGATAGCTGTTGTCAAGATCATCTAACTTTTGCTCAACTAAAAATTTTTCCGCATTTTTTTTAATTACTTCATCGGATAGTTTTTTAATCTCTTCCATCAAATCGGATACCTCAGTACGCATACCATGTAATATTTTATTTAAGTGCTGGTATTCTTCTTTCCGCTCCTCAATTTTCCTCTCATAATCCTCTAAATCAATATTTTGTTTAGAGTCATCTCTCTTTTTCTCGATGTTAAAAATACTCACAAGAATTTTCTTTGATTTATGTAAATTAAATTGCGGAAAGAGAGGGATTTGAACCCTCGATACCAGTTACCCGGTATAACAGTTTTCGAGACTGCCGCATTCAGCCACTCTGCCATCTTTCCAAAATTTTATGCTGAAAAATAAGGAAAATATTTTATTTCTTGCTCAGATCAGGCTATAAACTTTGTAAAAAAAAAATGAATCGATATATTTGAATAGCAAATTTGGAGAGGTGCAAGAGTGGTTGAATTGGCTACCCTGGAAAGGTAGTGTATTCGCAAGGGTACCGTGGGTTCGAATCCCACCCTCTCCGCTCCACTTTTTATATATTTGAAGACTTCGATTTTAAGAAGATTTTGAACTTTTTATTCTCCCTGATACACCCAAATACCCCTTTCCAAACCCCCACATGGTACCTTTTTGGTACCCTCTTGCTACTAGCAACTAATATTTTATGATAAAAAAAATGCCATCATTTCTGATGGCTTAAAAAAATAAAAGATCAATGATTTAAGAGGATAATAAATTATTAAGTCGTTCAACATCCTGATGTAAATGATCTGAATTGTTGTGGGCATATCTTTCGGTTTCAATCACCGACCAATGTCCAAGCAGCTCTTTAATATTCTGTATTGGAACGCCACTTTGAATAAGCATTGTTGCATAAGAGTGACGGAATTTGTGAAGATAAGAGTTATTAGTAATTCCCCCTTTTAACGCAATAGTTTTGCATACACCAAGCATTCTTCTTTCTCTTAGTTGATTCCCTTGCGGCGAAGTAAAAACATATTTTTCGGACAACCTTTTTGGATAGTAAAAAGCTATCAACTCATACAGAATATTATTTATCGGTATTGCACGTTCTGCATTATGTGTTTTGGTTTTAAAATTTTCTTTTGGTCTTACAAGTAACAACCTTTTGCCAAAATCAACATCTTCCCAGGTAATGTTAGCCAATTCAGCAAAACGCATACCTGTAAATAGTAACCCCATAAATGCTAACCTGTAAGCATCATCCATTGGCTGAGCAAAAAACAGTTTCAACTCTTCCTTAGTATAAAACTCCGGTTTTCTTTTTTCAACTTTTAAGTTTCTTATGTGCAGCATTGGATTTCTTTTAATATGTTCTTTAATGTACTCCTGCTGAAAAAATGCTTTTACCGCGACTAAGAAAAAGTTTACAGTCTTTGGTTTAGCTTTTGCTTTTATCTTTTTCTTTCCGCGAATTGTTTCTCTTTCTCTGGTGAGCTCATTGTATAAAAGCGTTGCATGATCAGGTGTAAATTCATCTATGTATTTTAATCCAATAGCCTGAGCAAACTTCTGCAACTCTAAAAGCACAAAACAATATTTTGTATAACTGGCAGGACGTAAATCACTCTTTGTTAAAAGATAATCTTCTATAGCCTGGTTGAATAGATATCTGGCTGATTTAACACCATTTCGTACCAGCTGGTTTTCATACTTCTGCAACTTGATTGAGCTGTCGAAAGCTTCAGCTTCCCTTTTTGTTCTAAATGTTCTTTTTAACCTGGTACCCGTCTGGTCCCTTGTATTAACTAAATAATGTCCATTCTTCTTTTGTTTTATCGACATCTTATACTCCTTCTGTTATTATTCGTGCTAGCTCAACAATGTTAATTAGTGGTTTATCCCCAAGGTAAGTAGCTTTAATCTTTCCTGATTTTATTCTGCGCCTGATAAATTCGTCGCCCACTGTCAATTGCCTTGCCGCTTCATCAAGTGAGAATAATGTTTTGTTAGGGTTATTTTTGGAAAGTACTTCAAGCGTAATTCTAAAAGCATCATCAACTTCAACCACCGTATGTGCACCATCCAATGAATCAACTAAGGAAGAAGCTATAGTAGCACTCTTCCATGTTGATTTTGGAGCTTTGTAATTATCGAAGTTGATTAGCTGAGACATATAATATTCTTATACCTGTTTAGATAAAAAATGAGAATATTAGAAGTACTGATATTTTTCATTAATCTATTATATCTATTGACACTGAAACTCCCTTTTCATTAGCGAAGGATCTAATTTCCCTTTCGAGAGTCTTGGAATTCTTGAGAGATATAAATGTAGTTACGACTAATCTTTTGCTACCATCATCCACTTCTGAAAGATTCGCAGTTATATTTAATCTCTGTTGAATCTCATTTCTGATTTCTAATAGATTTGCCTGGTCACATAATTCAAAGTCCGCCATTAAAAGCATAGACGATTTTAGCCTATAAGACCATTCCAATAAATCTATAGCTGCATCCATCAACAGTTTTTGGGTGTCAATTACAGAACTGGGAGGAATTGATTTATAGATTCTAAGAGCACCATTATGAATAATTTCAGATTTGAATGCTTTAGGTAAATTTGGAAATGCATTTATATAAACGCTATCCGCAAAAACAATGTAGGGATCGTTACCCCAAGTATGACCGGCACAACAATATGCGGTCGGGTAACCTTTCTGATTTAATTGAATTATTGTTTGTAAGATATTATCATCAATATCAACTACTTTTCCACCACAATGTAAAATTGGGCACGGTGAATATGGTACTGAATCTGAATAACGATTAAAAAGATTGAAACATTCTAGACAAGTTTTCATAGGCATTTCTCCTTATATTATTTATAAATAAGTATTTATTTTCTTTAATGGAGGATCGATTAAATTAATCGATCCTTCTATGTGCTACTTTTCTCAAATAGTATTTTATATAAAGTACTTTAAAGGATTTACAACTCTCCGATTATATTTATCGTGTTGTTCTTGGTATGGATTTTTCTTGAACCTGACATTTTTGTATACCTCAAATAACCGGTCCTCTTCAATCCATTTTATATTTACTATATCTGGATGGAAAGAAATATTTCTCTGTATTTTGGTCTTTCTCGATTTGCTTTGCGAAATTATTTATATTATTTTTTTTTAGATTTTTCATAAGTACCTCTTGTGAATATTAAATAAATGGGAGCCACCCTTTATGGATGGCTCGTTGTTTGTTTGATGTTTGGAATTATTTAGATTCATCCGGTTCGACGATCTCGTTTATTTGAATATCACTTTCAGGGTTCCATTTCATAATTGTCAACCGGAATATCTGATAGTAATACTCGCGTTTGTGATGTGAGCACTGGATCACCAGATCGTCATCGTGAACTTCCAATAAATTCCGCAATTCTTCATTGAACTTCTTAATTCCATCTACCGAAGTATTGTCTCCAGGTTTCTAACCTCAACCAGCGCAGTTTTATCCTTCTCTATAATGATATTAAAGATTTTTAGAATCTTCTGTTTAATGAAGTAACTTGCGGTTTTATGGTAAAACTGAGATTTGGCTTTCGCACGGAGACCCTCGTACTTCAAGGCTTTCTTTTCTGAACCACAAACCTTTACAAACTTCTGCCAAACCTGAAATCGTTTTTCTTTCAAATTTGTCAACTCCGTCTGTAACTTAATTTTGTTCAACTCAGATAAGTACCTTTCACCAGTCTCCAGTTGCACGTCAAATAAATCCAGCGTTTCTATACGTCTATCAATACCAGGAACTCTTTTAGATTTTTCACTCTGTTTGGATTGAATTTCTTCTATCAGTTCAATCCTTGTGTCAAGTGTATCTAAAAAATCCTTTAGTTGCCTTGGGTTCTGGTTGACTTCTTCTAACCACGCAAAGATTTGTGGTGTATTATCAGTAAGAATATCAGGAGTTGCCATACCAGTTTGCTCAGTTGCTTTACCTGAAGTCTTACCTTGTTCCTGTTTAGAAACAGGTTTGTTATCCTCAGCAGCATTTTTAGTACTCTGAGGGTTGTTGTTTTTCTGCTCCGGAGCAGAGGTCTGTTGATTGGAAACCTGAGCTGTATTATTAACAGTTTCCTCAGGTTTCGCTTGTTTGAGATTTATTGTTTCCATAAATCCTCCTATAATTAGTTGATGAATAAGTGGTGTCAAATGACCCCCGAAACATCAACAAGAAGTTTTATGGAAGCTTTAAGAATCGGTTCTTATGAAATCCAGAAATGTCAAACAATCGTTTTAATTTGAAGGATAAAAAGATGGGGCAAAAAAAATTTAAGTAAATTAACAAATCGGGTCTGGAATATCTTCATCAATTATTTCAAGAATGATTTTTGTATTATTCCGAAAATAACACCCGTTCGCTTTGGAACTAATCTCCATACATTCATTAACAGGGGCGAGAATTGGACATTGTTTTTCAAAAAAATAAATAAGATCCTGGCGTATCTTCTTCGCATCAGTACTTACCTCAGCTGTTTTGCTGCTCTTACCGTGCCATTTATCTACTACTCTCCTGAGATCGACATCAGAAATAGTCTTTTCTTTATAATATTTTTCTAAATAAGCAATGTACTTTATACCCTTAGATCTAGAGTAGGGGATTTCTTTTACGATTGTCCCATCTTTTTCTATAATCCAAATCTTTTTACTTTTATTGTGAGACAATTTAAAGTAAACATTTTCAATAAATTTTTTATTTAATAAATATTTATCATACTCTTTTTCAGTGCTAACTTCCCAGGATTCCATCTCATCTGTTTTTATCAAATTATAATCATACCAAAAATTTATAACATCGACGTATAAATTACGACCCATTACAGTTAACTGTTCAATGATTGCTAGTTGTCTCTGCTTATCTTTAACATTTGAAACAATATGCCGAGTTAAATACATGAATTTATCTGCTTCCTCATTTATCTTTTCAATTACTGGGAGAGTCCTATATAATTCTTTGTTTAACAAATCAGTGATTTCATTATCGGAGACTATTAACCATTGTTTAAACTGCGGATATCCTTCTAGTTCTATCGGGATCGAATCGATCACAATTACAAGTTTTTCTTTATACTCTCCTGTCAGGAGTTCATGATACAGTTCTGCTTGCTTTTGCTTGCCTAATTTTTCGGCATTTAGTATCAGCAGACTATCCTTATTTTTTGGTAGACTTATATTATCTATTGAACAATGTGCAATGAATAATTGCCCGAAGTTTAATTGTAATGCAGCAATGAACATTAAATAATTCTCTTTATCTGGGTCTACAAAAGCAAATCTATGTTTGCTAAAATTCTTTTTTTCAAAATCTAGCTTAATAAATTCTATATATTTTTCAATAAGGCTCTTTTTATTATTTTTTAAAACTTCTTTAAGGTTATCAATTCCAATATGATTGTAGATCAAGGCTACGCCATAAACTAAATATTTTTTTGAATCCTTAATTTCTTCCCAACTTCCGATTTCTTCATTTATTACAAATCGATAACCAAAAATGTGTCTGGCTAGGATTAGGACGAGTATTAGAGGACTTGTAAGTGAGAAATCAAAATAAATTATTTCTTTATGTAAGATTGATTCCAACTTAGACATTCTGTCGTAGTCCGATTCTATATCAATGATGCCCATTTTCTTCAAAAGATGTTTAACCGCTGCAGATTTATTTATTTTTTTCCCAACGATAGTTAACATTTTCTTTTAAATTTTTCTGGATCATTTGAGAATACATGGGTGAGTCAACAAGGAGCTATATTTCAGTAATCTTTCCAATATTTTCAGCTGGAACATTTTGTAGCCGATCATAGAGTTGAGCTAAATTTTCTGTATAAAGTGAAATAAACTTCTCTTCTTTTATACTTTCTGGTAAATTTAGATTTCCAACAGGGTCAAAGATTAATATCATATGATTAAATCAATTTGAAATTCAAAACTAATTTTCTTTTTCACTTAAAGAATTTATCCTAGAAATGATTTCCACTTCAGCAATTGCTCCGAAAAATGCAATTCACTTCAAGTTTTATTCCGAAAATCCTCATTCACTTCAGATTTGTCTCCGAAATTTTACTTTCACTTAAGACTTTCGTCCGAAAATCGTGATTCACTATCCGGTTTGACGCCGAAAATTAACTTCTTAGGTCTGTTTTTACATAAAAAGCTTGATTTTGGCATAAAATCAACGTTTATGTCCTCCCCCTACTCACTTCTGACTAAATTTCTGAAGGGATTTTTTATTCAGAAAATATTAATCTTCCGTAGATTTTTTATTCCATAACTTATGTTTTACTGAGTCATACATTCCCAACGCCCACTATTTAGATATGCAGGTATAAGCAACCAGTTTATCTTCATCATACTCGATTTTAATCTGTGGGAAACCATCCAGGAACTGCGAAAGTTTTTCGTATCCAAACTCTTTGTGGTTGAATGCCGGATGTTCTTTCTTAATCATTATCCCAATTGTGGCAACATTTATTCTGCGGTTTTCTTTCTTAAGTAAAGCAAGAACCCTGTCCCTTATTTGATCGCTCACCTTCTTTTGTTGAGTTTGTAGTTGTTTCGATTCCTGATGTTTAATTTTTTCCGGACGGTATTCTATTATTCCATCTGCTACATTCACCAGATCCCTGGATATTGAGCCCGTAACACCCATCAAGTAAGTATTTTTCCCGAGTGATCTTAGCTCATTCAACAGTGGGATGAAATCACGATCGCCTGAAACAAGTATTAAAGTGTTTATGTTTTGATTTTGCATAAACAGCTTCATTGCGTGAACACAAATAAATGTATCGGCACTGCTTTTTTCTGTGCGTGACAAAGGTGTAAAGACCGGCTGTATGCCGCTGGTCTGAAGATTATTAATCTGTTCATTAAACCGAACCCAATCACCAAAAGCCTGTATTGAAGCGATCCCGCCTTTTTTCTCACATAACTTTCTGATTATCATTAAATCGGGTTCTTCACCATAATTATTAACCGAAGAATAATATAGATTTTCAAAGTCTATAAAAACCGCAATCGTATTTTGTAACGGTGTTTCATCTTGTGTTTTCACTTATAGATCCCTCTATAACTCTTTCAATTATATTTAGTATATATTTATATTAAAATATACTCATAATTCTCTCCACCCGTTCTAACTTCTTAACAAATTTCTAAGTGAATTAAGGTTCTTGACGCTCTAAGAAGATATTGCATCAACTCATTTATAGATGAAGCATAATTGAGTCAAGTTTAGCATTTCTTTCCGATTGAAGGATTAATTAAATTTAAGTTAAACCATTAATAATCATTCTCTAATCATGAAAAGATTTCTACTTATTGTGTTTTTAATAACCGGTTATCTATTTGCACAGGAACAAATAATTAATATTCCGAATAGAAACACTGTATCTCTTAATGGTGATTGGTCTATAATAATAAATCCGTATGAAAATGGATACTATGATTACAGATATCAGGAAAACCCAGATGGCTATTTTAAGAATGCAAAACCAAAATCAAAATCCGATCTTGTGGAATATGATTTTGATTCTTTAGATAAATTAAAAGTACCATGCGATTGGAATACACAGAGAAAAGATCTTTTTTTCTATGAAGGAACTATTTGGTACAAAAAATCTTTTGAATATTACCCAAAACCAGACACAAGAGTGTTTATTTATTTTGGCGCAATAAACTACGATGCCAAGGTATACGTAAATGGTGAAAAGATTGGTGAACATCAGGGAGGATTTACTGCATTTAATTTTGAGATAACCTCGTTAATTAAAAATGGGAATAACTTTATTGTTGTAAAGGTTGATAATAAAAGACTTCGGGATGGCGTGCCAACACTGAATACTGATTGGTGGAATTATGGTGGGATTACAAGAGACGTAAATATTGTTGAACTTCCCAAAACATTTATCCAGGATTACTTTATCCAATTAGATCCCAAATCAGAGAACATGGTTAAAGGATGGATAAAGCTGAACGGACAGCAGCTTAAACAACAAATAAAATTAACTATTAAAGAAGCCGATATCCAGGAATCGATTACTACTAATGAAAATGGTATTTGTGAATTTTCTTTTAACGCAGAACTTTTACCATGGTCTACAGAATCACCCAAATTATATAATGTCTTAATCCAGACAGAAACAGATACTGTTACTGATCAGATCGGATTCAGAAAAATAGAAGTAAGGGAAAATGATATTTTACTTAATGGTAAACCGGTTTTCCTTAAAGGTATCTCTATTCATGAAGAGTCGCCTTTAACTGGTGGACGAGCTAACTCGTTAGATGATGCTGAACAATTACTTAATAGCGCAATAGAACTCGGTTGTAATTTTGTAAGGCTTGCTCATTATCCTCATAACGAATATATGACAAGACTGGCTGATAAAATGGGACTGCTGGTCTGGTCCGAAATTCCTGTTTATTGGACGATCTTGTGGGACAATCCTGAAACATATAAACTTGCCTCAAAACAACTTTCGGAAATGATAACGCGGGATAAAAATCGAGCTTCAGTGATAATCTGGTCTGTTGCTAACGAAACTCCCAGATCTGAAAACAGATTAAAATTTCTGACCAATTTAATTTCACAAGCAAAAGAAATTGATCCCACGCGATTAATATCAGCAGCCACAGAACTGACTTATCATCAAAAAAATATAACAGTCGATGATCCATTGTCAGAATATTTGGATGTAATCGGCGCTAATGAATATCTTGGCTGGTACTCTTACTCCATTGATGAAATAAAAGAATTTAATTGGAGCAGCGACTTTGATAAACCATTGATTATAACTGAATTCGGCGGCGGTGCTCTTTATGGATTACATGGAGATGAAGACGCAAGGTGGACTGAAGAATTTCAGAATGCTATTTATAGAGAACAAATCAGTATGCTGAGAAAAATTAAATTTCTGAGGGGAATTAGTCCTTGGATTTTATATGATTTCAGATCCCCGCGCCGACCTTTACCTCACATACAGGATTATTTTAATCGTAAAGGATTAATTTCTAACGATGGTAATAAGAAAAAGGCTTTTTATACTTTACAGAAATACTATAAAGAAATAAGTGTTGATCATTAAAAAAATATTTTTATTATGTACGCGGTATCACAGGATTTTATATGATGAAATGTATTTCAATTTTGATTTTGGTATTGACGTCAATTAATTTTTCGCAAAGTCAAACTAATCTGCCAATACCAATAGATAGCAAGCAAATGATTTTGGTATTAACGGATTCAATCTCTGCCACTCGTGGAATTCTAGTACGCTTTGAAAGATCAGGAGAAAAAAATGATTGGGAACAAATAACGAAAATGATTTCCGTAGTTATTGGAAGAAATGGATTAGGATGGGGAAAAGGTTTAAATGCAATAGATTCAACAAAGCTACCTATAAAAACTGAAGGTGATGGAAGAAGTCCAGCTGGGATTTTTAAATTAGGTGCAGCTTTTGGCTATGCAAGTGCAGATAAAATGAAAGATTTGAAAATTCCCTACATTCCAATTTCAGAAATGGTTGAATGCATAGATGACATTAAATCAAACTATTATAATCAGATTGTCAATCGTGATAAAATTAAAGAAGTAGATTGGAATTCATCAGAGAAAATGTTTTTTGCAGATATTTGGTACGAACAAGGAATTATTGTTGAACAAAATACAAATCCTACTCTAAGTGGTGCTGGTTCTTGTATCTTTTTGCATAATTGGTCAAAGCCCGATGAAACATCTGCTGGCTGCACAGAATTGGAACCGGCAAAACTTACAGAAATAGTTCATTGGCTTGATGCTTCTGTTAATCCTGTTCTAGTTCAATTAACAAAAGGACTTTATGAGTTGTATCAGAAATCGTGGCTGTTACCTTTTCCGGGTCAGCTTCTTCAAAATAAAAAACCCTAAAACCGAAGCCGCATGGTTTTGTGTTAACAAAAGCCTGGAGGCAAACCTTCTTCTGACCAGGAGCAAAATCAATCTTAACTTTTTGACTTACACACTTATCTCTGCATTTAATTATTGAACATTAATACTATTTCCATTTCTCTCACCTTATAAATTTTGGTTTCCCACCCTGAGGTTGACAAAAATTTTAAAGTGAAATTTAAATACTTTTTCAAAATGGATAATCTGCTTTTCTGCAGGTTTAAATTCTGTTTCAAACAATATCATTTGAGGAGAAGATTGTAATTCATCATTTTTAAATGAGTATGTATTGTATTGATTAATAGACTTCGCCTCTGTTTGCATTTAAGTTCTGAATATAATTTAAATTTGTTATGCAATTAAGCGATAATTATTTAGTCTTAAATTACTTTATTTAATTCTCTAATTTCGTTCGGATTTTCTTTTTTGTTAATCCTTTAATCGTTAGATAGAAAGTAGAGAATGTCTGCAGGTCTGTTGCAACTGCAAACTTATCTCACATTAACCCTTTTGATTCTATCAAACTTAGCCCCGCTTTCTTCAATCATAGATGAACTAAATATATTAAGCCTCTTTTTTGTTTAAGCGTAATTAATATATAACAAGCAATAAAAATTGCAATTTGGAGAAGTGGGTTCAACTAATTTTTTCTTTAGCACGCACTTTAGCATATATAATTGAAATTATTACCAGGGCAACGCTCACAAGCAAGAAGGAGAATATTTTGTAAGTAGTATCTGAACTTGTTATTCCGAATATAAAAATGTAGACAATTGATAGAATTAAGGTTCCGGAAGCCATCAATCTATATTTCTTATTATTGATGAGTTTACCAAGCATATAATAAATAAATGCTAATGCGATATATGAAATACCAACTAACTGGGATGGTAGATTTGTATATAAAACCAACGGTAGTATAAGGAATGCAATTACCAGGTATGCAATTCTTAAATTTTCTGTTTTAAGTTCAAGTCTTTCCTTCTGCCAATTCATGACTCTGGCACTTATTAGCGCGACAATACCAAAGCTTATTGCACTTAGAGATGTTTCTCCGGCAATAGCTAGATAGGCTAGAATAATAGAAAGGAAAATGAAAAAATTAGCAACAACTATAAATTTGGATCTGAACCAAAGTGCTGTTGAAACCACGGCAATACTTTGCCAGCACAACCAGATAAAATAGTCAGGTGATGAAAATGTTAAAACTATAGCTACACTAAGTGCTGCATAAGCAAGCATAGAGTATAAGAATGTTGAGAATTTACTTTTTTGTTTAGTCCAGTGTAGTGAAGCAAGAGATAACAGGACCAGAGAGAGTCCAAAATTTAGCAAGCCAGCAATATTATAATTTGAATTTAATGTAATAAAAATAAATAAACCAAAACCCCCGATGGAATTAAAAGTCGTTTTTTGAATTGCATAAAAATTATCGACTTCATCAGTTATTTTATTTGTATTAGCTACCCCATAAATAATCATATAAATAGGTATAATAAGAAGGTTCAAATTCCAATTTGGAATTATCGTCATTTCTTTACCGATAGCAGGATTATTTACATACCATAAGAAATGAACCAGATAAGTAAGTAAAATTGCAAATATGCTTAAGGAATTCCAATTGTTCTTTTTGTCAAGATAACTAACTCCTATAGCGCCGAGAACAAGCACTGCAAATATTAATATCGGGAAATCTGATATAAGAGCAGCACTAAATAAAAATATTAATGTCCATATTGTTAAATAAACTGATTCTTTTTTTAGTGACAATACCAAGGAAACTGCAGTTACCAAAAAGAGTAAAACAATTAAAATTATTTTATTATTTAAAAGAGGATCTGTGCTAAAAAAGTGAAGTCTTAATGTTGACACAAATAACAAGATCAATCCACTGCCCATTGTATAACCGGCAAGATTTTTTAACAACTTTACCCCTAGTAGTGAGAAAACAGTCAGCCCGCCCGAAATAAAAAATCCGGAAAAGAGAATTAAGTGATATGGAATACTTGGGAATGGCAGGACGAGAAAATTAAACACGGCTAATAAAAAAGCTATAATACCTATTTTACCAAACCATTGTTCGCCAATTCTGAACTCTAAATCCTCACTAGTCTCTTTCTGAATTTGTGCAACTTCTTGTTCAACTAACTCAGAATCAACTTGTTTAGGTAAGTTTATCTTTGATTCGATAGTAGAAAGTCTTGCATTTATGCCATCAAGCATTTTGACTAATCTGGTAATTTCGTTGTTTTCTATTGTATCACTCATAAGTCACCTTAAAATATTTTACTATTATAATTTGGTTTTTTCTATTTTTTTTATGTATAAAAAAAGCATTACGATTAAAAATGTAATTACAGCCACAGCCACACCTAAACCATATCTTCTAAAATAAAACTCATCTACGGCTGCTTTAGCCTCAGTTATTATTGTATCAGAAGTCTTGAATCCTTTAGTAATTACTTCTTTAAATTTTGATTCATTAAAAGAATGTACAATCGTCCTTCCCTCTAGTCTAGCCTGATAAATCTCCCTAAGTTTAAACTTAAGTTCTTCAACATCCATTCCTTTTTGTTCAGCTTGAAAAACCATGTTTTTTGCAACTGAATCTGAAACGATCAGACTATCAGTAAGTTTTTTCATTTCTTTAGCTATTAAGTATCCTTTTTTATTTTCATCTTCAGAATGGCACTGAATACAAATTGCTCCTTTATCAACTCCTAAAAGCTGATCTTTCGCGATAAGAATTTCATGATTACCATGGCATGTTTCACATTCGGGATATTTTTTTTCATCAAATGCTTTTTTATGCGGACTTGCCGAAAACAATTCTGCATTTAAAGCATGACAGCTACCGCATACTTTAGAAATAGATTCAATTCCGGGAGGTGTTGCACCATGATTACCATGACAATCATTACAAACAGGTGCGGATAAATCCTGCTTCTCAAAAACTGCTTTCCCATGTACGCTATTTTGATATTTTGCAAATTGATCTGTAGGAATATCAAAAGCTTTCATGTAATTTTTATCACTATGACAGTGGCTGCAAGTACTTGGAATATTCAATTTGTAAACTTTTGATCTGACATCCTTAGAAGAAAAAATATCATGACTGCCATGACAGCTTGCACATTCAGCAACCTTTATATTTCCCTTGGAATTCAAAACACCATGAACGCTGGTTCTGTATTTTGTCAATTGATCAACAGAAATTGCGGGATTATAAGATTGCATAAATGTGGCATTACCATGACATTTATTACACGTTTGAGGAACATTGGTCGGATAAACCGGTGACTTTGGATCAACTACTTTCTTTATACCATGAGCATTATGACAGGTTATACATTGGAGCATCATTCCTTTTCCATTTACAGCTAATTTGCCATGAACACTCTCTTTCAGTTTTGCAAATTGATCTGTATGAATATTTGAGTTATACCTTTTCATATAATCAAAATCAGAATGGCACTTAGAACACATCTCTGAAATAC
The DNA here is from genome assembly GCA_963809415.1 of uncultured Ignavibacteriaceae bacterium. Taxonomy (GTDB): domain Bacteria; phylum Bacteroidota; class Ignavibacteria; order Ignavibacteriales; family Ignavibacteriaceae; genus IGN3. The sequence continues at coordinate 525,267 of CAWEJJ010000003.1, forward strand.
TATTCGATACCGGCACTCCAATAAATCCATCAGACTTACTCATTGCCAAATCCATATCATCACTGCTGGAATTTCCTCCATGACAACTGCTGCAAGATAATCCTGCTTTATAGTGTACGTCTTCAATAAATAATTGTGAGGGTTTATCATCTAACCCTTGATGACAGCTCAAACATTGATCATCAGCAGCATAAGTATATTGAATAGTAAATATTGATAAGACTATCGTTATTAATCTGAGTTTAGGTATATAATTCATTTTAATACCCATCCAATAATGGTAAGAAGGATTATGAACATAACAGAAAAGATTCCTATGTAATTAATTAAGCGATTTTTCTGACCCCTGGCACTTTTTCTATCCCACACAGGAACTAGTAACCATAGCACACCAGCAAGTCCAAATAGTAATACACCTAATACTTCACCTTCAATAAAGAAAACATGAGCAGGTAAAAATTTTAAAGTTTGAAACATAAAAAGGAAATACCATTCCGGTTGAATTCCTGCAGGTGCAGATGCAAGTGGGTCTGCTTTTAATCCAAGTTCAGCCGGGAAAAACACAGCAAGAATTGCAAGAATATTTAAAACAACAAGCCAAAGCAAAAGATCTCTTAACATAAAATTCGGAAAGAACGGCATTGTTTTTTTCTCTTCTTTGGCTGAGTTCTGAAAATGCAGAGGTTCACTCATACCCTGTCGCTGAACCAAAAGCAAATGAACAATCAGTAAAAATGTAAATATGCCTGGAAACAAGGCTACGTGAAAACCAAAAAATCTGGAAAGAGTAGCACCTGTTACATCATCTCCACCTCTAAGAAAGTATTTCAGAGGACCACCCACAACAGGAACTGCACCCACTATATCTGTTCCAACTTTTGTAGCAAAATATGCTAGCTCATTCCATGGAAGCAGATAACCACTGAATCCAAATGCTAAGGCAATAACAAACATTATCACACCAATAACCCATGTCATTTCGCGGGGATTTCTGTACGATTTTTCAAAGTACACGCTGAACATATGAATGAACACACTCAAAATAAAAAGGTTGGCGGACCAACTATGTATTGATCTTATCAACCATCCAAATTGAACCTTAGACATGATAAAACGAATACTCTCATATGCAAGGTCTGAACTGCCTTTATAATAAAACAACAAAAGAATTCCGGTTACTACCTGAATTATGAAGAAGAATAAAGAAACTCCCCCAAAGTAATACCACATTGAACGGCTGTGGACAGGAACGTATTTCTTACTCATAAATTTAACAAGATCAGCAAGTTGTACGCGGCTATCTACCCACTCATAAATTTGTTTTAATTTATTTTCCATTATTGATTACGCTTCTTTTGAAACTATTAATTCATCATTATTTATTGCAACATTAAATTTTTCCAATGGTCGCGGTGGAGGACCAGAAACATTTTTTCCATATAAATCATACTTACCATTGTGACAGGCACACCAAATAATTTTTTCATCTTTTTTGTATTGAACAGTGCAATCAAGATGGGTACATGTGGCGGATAGAGCTCTAAAATTATTATCATCCGTTCGAATTATTATTACGGGCTTACTTCCAAACCTTATTATTTTCGAGTCTCCTGGTTTAATGTCATCAACTTTTCCAACAACTACACTATTTACTTCTACTTCCGTTTGCTTTGGAGGAATTAAAAAAGAAATAATTGGATAGATCGTTATGGCAGCAAATCCTGCTAACCCTCCGGAAAGCAAAACTTTCAAAAAACTTCTTCTGTCATTTTTTTCTACTTTATTAATTTCTGTCTTATCCATTTAGTGCTTCCGATTTTAGTATTTTATCAATTATTTTTTAGGGACTGAATGCTCGATTTTAGCCCACAACTCTTTAAAATTAAATTCTTTGAAAGAAGGACTTTCTTCATTATGACACTTTACTCAAAGTTCTTCGATGTTATCATAAATTTTTAATCTATTCTCAACTGAAATTTTTTTGTCTTTCATTATTTTCTTGGTTTTATATTCAGAACCGGGTCCGTGACAAGTTTCGCATTGAACACCATCAGAGATATTGAACTTATCAGTTAATAAAGATGCATCAACATTGCAACCAGTAGAATGGCATTTTAAACATGATTCTGTTTCAGCAGCTTTAGTTGTAAACCCTTTTTCTTTTGCGATCTTATCAGCCTTAGCAGTTGTTAAAGTATTAATAGCTTGTGCGTGTTTACTGCTTTCCCAGATTACAAATTGTTTTCCGGCAGTTTCTGATTTATGATAAATTGCACACAACTTTGCACCGATAAATTTATCATCTTCGTTTATACCATTTGCAGTATTAGTTAATCCCGAAAAACCTAATGTTATTATTATTGATAATAGGAATGAGCAGATCTTGTACATTTTTTAACTTCTATATAAAGTAAAAATAGTTTATGATTATTAGTTGTTCTGTTTTAAAGTATTAATTGAAGCACCTATAATCTCTTTAATAATATTTTTATCGATTGGTTTTTGAGCGAGATGAAAAATGCCCTCTTCATAAATTTTTCCACCTTCAATATTTTCGACGTCATCTAAAATTACAATTAGAGGAGTCTTCGGTTTAATTTTTCTTATAATCTTTACAAGTTTTAAGCAATCGGCATACTGGTTTGTAGAATCAAAAATAATTAGATCAAGTAAATCCTGTTGAAGTTTGAAAATAAAATTTGTAAACTCGGTTTGTTTGACCAAAGCCATTCCAAGTTCAGAACAGCTGTCGAAACAAGTATCAACTACTATATTATCCGAGCTAAAAATTATTCCTGTTCGCATTTGTATTTTTAATTTTTTAGCACAAAGGCAGATTCTATACCAGAAATCTCACAGGTTTTTCCAAATGCGTTTGTTTTTAGAAAAGATTTTAATTTGAAAAGAAAGGAAGGTATTGCTATTAAAAAAAATAAAAAGCAGGTTGATTTGGGTTATTTAAAATACACTAAATTGGGGAAATGAGATATTAATGTCACATAAGACAGACTTGGGATGTCACACTAAATGAATTTAATCAAACTCTTAATTCTTACGCCAAATATCCGGATCAATTTTATAGATGTTAATCATTCTATGAATATGTCTTCTCGTCAGACCCGCTTCTTCAGCTACCCGTGTAATATTGCCTTTATATTTTTCCATAAGAACAAGCAGATATTTTTTTTCAATTTCCTCTACTGCCTTATGTTTAAGATCAATTAATGATGTTCCATCATAGAATATTGGTTCAGTCTGATCGCTTAAAACGTTCGGAGGAAGATCAGCCAGAGTTATTTTATTATCTTTTGCTAGTGTTACTGCTCTTTCAATATTATTTTCTAATTCCCGAACATTTCCTGGCCAACTATAGTTTTCTAATGTGCGTATAACTTCATTAGTAAATCCGTCAATTTTTTTTGTTGATGAAGCAAGACATTTATCTAAAAAATGTTCGGCAAGTAATTGAATATCTTCTTTTCTTTCTCTTAACGGCGGCACATGAATATTAATTACATTTAGCCTGTAGTAAAAATCATTTCGAAGAGTTTCCTCTTTCAAAGCCTGTTCCATGTTTTGATTAGTTGCTGAAATAAGCCTAATATCAACTTGTATAAGATCATTTCCGCCAACTCGTCTTAACTTTTGATCCTGTAGTGTTCTTAGTAATTTTATCTGAAGGTTAGCGGGCAATTCACAAACTTCATCAAGAAAAAATGTACCGCCGTCTGCAAATTCAATTAGTCCAATTTTTCTATGAACAGCACCCGTAAACGCTCCCTTTTCATATCCAAATAATTCAGCTTCAAAAAGATTTTCCGGAAATGCACCGCAGTTAACGGGTACAAAGGCTTTAATTTTACGGCGACTTCTTGCATGAATACTACGAGCTATTAATTCCTTACCGGTACCACTTTCTCCAGTTATTAAAATATTGGCATCCGTCTTAGAAACATTTTCGATCATTTCAAAAACATTCCTCATCACTAAACTTTTTCCGATAATATTATCGAAATGATATTTGTCTTCTAATTGTTTTAAGAGATTAACCCTTTCGCGAAAAAGATTTCTTTGACGTAGCCCTTTTTCAATTAATATTTTCAGATTGTTTGCATCAAATGGTTTTTCAATAAAATCGAAGGCGCCTGCTTTCATAGCAGCAACAGCTCTATCGATAGTACCGTAAGCTGAAAATATAATTACTGGCGTGTTTGGTGCTAATTTCTGACATATTTCCAAAACTTCCATTCCATCATGTTCGGGCATAAGCAAATCACAAAATATTAAATCAAATTCTTCTTCCTCAAGAAATTTTATTGCCTTCTTTACGTCAGATACCGGAACCGGATCATTACCAAGCACCGAAATAATTTTAGCACATCCCGATAGCATATCAGGCTCATCGTCAATAATCAGTATTCTTGATTTATTATTCATTATTAATCTCTTTTTAAATTTTGGGGAATAACTATTGTAAAAGTTGTTCCCTTACCAACTTCACTTTTTACTTCAATGTTTCCTTTATGTCGCTGGATAATACTTTTGGTTATTGAAAGACCCAATCCCGTTCCATTTTTTTCTTTTGTTGAGTAAAACGGATCAAATATTTTGCTCAGGTTTTCTTTAATAATTCCGATGCCGTTATCCGTAATTGATATGCTGACACATTCAGTTATTTGGTCGTGTGAAATTTTACTGGTTAAAACATTAATTACTTTTAGCTGAATAATAATCTTACCATCTGTGGAGAGCGAGTCCATTGCATTATTAAAAATATTTATAAGCACTTGTTCTAACTGTCTTTTATCTCCAATAATTATTATTCCGTCTGCAGGAATATCTTTTATTACTTGGATATTTTTTTCTCTAAATCTTGGCTGCAGCAAGTAAAGACTTTCATTTATCAGATCTTTGACATCTACTTTTTCAGGATTAAAAGCTATTCGTTTCGAGAAATTAAGAAGACTTTTCGTGTACTCGCTTACTCTTTTCGTTTGCTTCTTAATAATTTCAAGTTCTTCTTTATGAATATTCGTTTTTTGCTCCTGTAATAAAATTGAATCCGTATGAGCGGATATAATTCCCATTGGAGTATTGATTTCATGCGCAACCGAATCAACAAGTTCACCGATTGAAGCTAGTCTGGCTGAGTGATTTAATTGTTCTTGATACTCTTGTAATTTTTCTAAATTCTTTCGGGCTTCTTCTGATTTAATTCTTTTAAGGTTTAGAAAATAGATTATAAAAACAAATGAAAACATCGTTACCAGGATTATAATACCCAGAATAAAAAACGATTGAAATTTATCTCTTATTTTTGCCGTAACATCGGTCAACAAAGTTGATATGGCTATATACCATTTTTGATTTCCGATATTGATCGGCACATAAGCAAAAATTTTACTTGGCTCATCTCCCTTAACCCAATACTCACCAATTGCTGGTTCCGAAGATTTTAATATTTTTAATTGTGTATCAAAAGAAGTATGGCACGAATGACACTCAGAATTTGTTTCGAATATAGAATTAAAGAGCATCTCTTTGTGCTTTGGGTGATAAATAAGCCTACCATTTCCATCAAGTATCCACACAAAATCGTTACTGCTAAGTTTTAAAGGAAGAATAAAATGTTTTATCAAAGAATCAAAATTTACAAGGTATGCTATAAATGTCTTTTTTCCGTTAAAAGATTTTTTTAAAGGTAAAACAATTAGAAAAGATTTTTCACTGTTTGTGTCATCTAATTTTTCCGGTAATACCTCAGAACTTAGAAAATTCTTAATTGTGGATTTATTTTTAAATCCATTCACCAATTCTTTCAATTTGCCAGGTACCCAATCAGGTGGTTTTTTACCTGTATTATAAATAGTATTTGAGGTAGAATCTGCAATAATTATTGTAGAAATAATTGTTTGATCGTAACTGATTCTAAAATTATCTATTAACTTTTTTAATTCAATATTATCATTTTCTAGTTTTGGATTGCTAATTAAAAAATCCATATCCTTTACAAGGTGATCAAGAAAATAACTGATACCTCCGGAAACAACTTTTGTCATTTCTAACTGCTGCATCTGATGACTTTTTTTGGTATCCTCAAGTATAAGTGAATATATATGATTAATAAGGAAAAGAAACAACGCTGTAATTGATATTAGTGTAAAAAGGAAAAGATATTTATAATATTTATTAATCATTTAGTTATTATAAAAAGTAGAAAACTTTGAAAATTGAGTAAGAATTTTAATTGAACTAAAAACACTCCTTTAATTATACTATGAGACAGATTTGTCTTTTTTGAAAATTATACGTTTAATCTATGTGAAAAAGCAGTTAAAAAAAAGATTTGTCTAAGTATAAATTTAGGACTGATATCCTCGGCTTCTAACTAAATTTACAAGTCAGTCTCCACACTGCTATTCCATTTGTAGCAATGAATGATTAGATTATTAAAGGTCACCTTCATTATTTAAAATTTACTTTCTTTCAAACATTTGCCTTAATATTTTGTATGCTGATTAAATACAAAATAAAAATTATAGGCGATGCATTATCAAAAGATTTGGGATGTATTAAGTGAGGGAAAATAGTTCAAATTTGATAGTTGGGTTGAATTCATCGTAAACCTGGAAACCTTAGAAACGCTGTTTAGTTGTTAAATTATTTAGCTCTTCCTCAAAATCTGACCGGGTAATTTTCCGGTATGCTCACTTTTCTCGATAACTAATTCACCATTCACAACAACATATTGAACACCTTGTGAATATTGATGAGGATTAACATAATCTGATTTATCAATTATATTTTCATAATCAAAGCAAACTACATCAGCCATCATTCCTTTAGCTATAATACCTCTGTTTGAGATACCAAGAGTTTCTGCCGGAAACGAAGTGATCTTTCTTATTGCCTCAGGTAAAGTAACAATATTGTTTTGTCTAACATATTTACCCAAAAATCTTGGGAAAGTCCCATAGCTGCGCGGATGCGGATTGCCCTCTGAAAGCTTACCGTAAGTCGCCCTGGCTGAAGCATCTGAAGCTACCATACAGAGTGGATGAGCTAATATTCTGCTTGTATTTTCTTCACTCATTCCAAATCCACACATTGAGACGGATCCGTTTTCATCGATCAAAAGATTTCTCGTAAATTCAAATGGATACTCTTTGGATTCCGATATAATCTGCTGAATAGTTTTCCCTTCAAACTTTTTATTGTTTTCTTTCTTAACTCCAGCTATTAAAACAGCATCCCAGGAACTAAGAGAAGCTACTTTATCTAGTACATATTTTTTTATTTCTATAAGATCATTTGTATTCTGAAGTCTTTCTAAAAATCGTTCTCTTCCCCCATCCCTGCTCCATAAAGGAAATAGATTTGATAATCCGGTGCTGAAAGCTGTATATGGATACCGGTCAAACGTTATTCTATGTCCATTATTATTTGCATCTTCGATCAAAGCCAAGGCTTGGTCTATCTTATTCCAATTTGCTTTTCCCTGCAATTTTAGATGAGAGATATTAACCGGAACACCTGCAATTTTTCCGATCTGAATTGCTTCTGTAATAGCTTCCAATACCGTATCAGCTTCATTCCTCATATGAGTTGCATATATCCCTCCCCGGTCCTTCATAACCTTACATAGTTCAGAGATTTCTTCAGTACTTGCAAAACTACCCGGCGTATATTCTAATCCGGATGAAATTCCAAAAACACCCTGATCGAAAGCTTCCATCGCAAGTTTTTTCATTTGTACAATTTCTTCCGGGGTCGCAATCCTATCATCCTGGCCAACAACAAAACCTCGCAACGTTCCCTGACCAACAAATGTAACAAAATTTACAGCTGTTTTATTTTCCTCAAGTAATTTGAAAAATTCCGGGAAGGTTGACCAACTTTTATTCCCTATCTCATATTCATCGTCATCATCTGAATTATTTTTCCTTGGAGCAACAGAACCTCCATCTTGCCCTGCAACTTCCGTAGTTACACCTTGTCTGATTTTACTTTCGGCATTGGGGTTAATAAACAATCCAGTATCGGTGTGGGAGTGAATGTCAATAAAACCAGGAGTTACTTTTAAGTTCTTTGCATCGATAATTTTTATTGAATTATCATCTTTTATAATTCCATAATTTTCAATCGCAACAATTTTTCCATCTCTTATCCCAATGTCAGCAGGAAACTCACTCTTACCGGTTCCATCAATGATACTACCATTTTTAATTAAAAGGTCTAAAGCAGGTCTGCTGCAACTAATAAGCATTGTTGAAATTCCGCCCATTAAACCGACAGATATTGCTGCCCCTGAACTTTTCTTAATGAATTCTTTTCTCGTGATTAAGTCAGACATTGCTACTCCAGAAAATATTTTGGAAACTTATTTTTATAGAAATTTCGTAACAGGAAAATAATAATCAATTATCTGATGTGCGAATTTGAGTGTGCTAAACTCAGATCCAGCATCACGATTTGTTAAAATTACAATTGTAAAATTTTTTCTCAGGCACTCTGTATATAATATTACGAAATCCTCTTGTGCTGCCGGTATGATAGACTACTTCCATATCGTGATATTTTTCCAATCGCCATCCATACCCATAAGGAAATTCAATTCCATTGTTGGTAATTCCCCTGGTCCAGGATTCATCAAGATATTTTTTGTCAATTAACTTTCCGGTATATAGGGCTTGATCCCATTTATAAAGATCATTTAATGACGAATAAATACCACCGTCTCCAAGCACAGCGCTTGTGAGGCTTTGGTCTGTAAATTCAACGATATTGTCTTTAATAGTATAGCCGTAAGCTCTGTTTCTGACTTCGTTTATATTATTTTCAAATGCAATTGTATTATTCATTCCAAGTGGTTCGAAGATATTATCTCTCAGAAAATCACGAAATGGTTTACCGGATATTTTTTCTACGGTTAATGCAAGCAGACGCATAACCTGTATTACTGTATCGATGCTGACTCCCGGGCTGGAAATAGGTTGAATCTGTCTGCATTATCAAATTTAAAACATCTTTATCTTTCACCTGTATTGTTGCAGTATCGGAAATCAAATCTTCGTAGTCGATTAATCCTGATGTATGCTGAAGCAGATTTTTTATTTTTATGTTCTTCCCGTATTCCGGGAATTGTGGGAATATTTCTTTGAGGGTCGTTTCCAATTTAAGTTGACCTCTATCTATTAACATTAATATAGACATTGCGGTAAACTGTTTAGTAACTGAAGCCAATCTGAAATTAGTTGCCTCGGTAACCGGCAGATTCTTTTCAACGTTTGCAAGCCCGTAACCTTTTTCGAATATAATCTCCCCGTTTTTCTACGACCATCACGGCAGCTCCAGGCATATCCGGTTTATTATAATCACTAAATATCTTATCGATTTTTTCTTCATTGCTCATTGTGCATCCAGTAATCAGAATAATTGTAAAAATTAAAGTTAAAAATATTTTCATTTTATGTTTTCCCGTTATGGAATCCCTTTCGCTTCTCTAAAATCATTAGTGATTTTGGTAATTCTGCTATCCATTCTCTTATAAACCTCAGCCTGAATTTCTTCCGGCACACCACCATAAAAAGCCTCTGCTATGGATCCATTGATACAAGCCAAAGTATCAGAATCTCCACCTATATAAATTGCTTTACGAATTGAATCTTCAAATGAATCCGAAACTAAAAAAGTAAAAATTGCTTGAGGTACCGTATCCTGGCAGCTTTCATTGAATCGATAATTTTTTCTTAAGTCTTCTAAATCAAAACCTAAATTGTAATTAAAATTCTTTTCTACAAATTCTTTAATTTCCTTTTTGGAATGTTTTGTGCGAGCAAGGAATATTGATGCAGCTGTTGCTTGTGCTCCTTTAATTCCTTCAGGATGATTGTGAGTTATTTCTGCACTTTCTTTTGCTTTTTGTAAAACAGTTTCAAGATCATTATATGCCAGCCAACAGGACTAACACGCATTGCAGATCCGTTTCCCCAGCTATTATAAGGTTTTGATTTATGAAATCGAGCCCAATTATGAAACATACTTCCATATCCGGCATCAGGATATTTTAGGTAATATTGTTTTATTTTTTCTGAATAGGGAAAATTATTTAGAATACTGTCAGCAAGTGCGACAGTCAATACAGTATCATCTGTAAACTCTGAATCCTTTACGAATAGTGGAAAGTCTAATTCTGGTTTTTCATCCGTGAACTCGTATACAGAACCTATTATATCTCCTGTTATTGCGCCGAGCATATACTACCCATCCCCCTTAAGATTTGTATGTTTTGCAATCAATTAAATAATCATCCCATATTTTCATAAACATACCAAATGCTTTCTCAGTATTTAGCACATCATAAGAGATTGAAGGTCTAAATTCTATTTTTTCTATCGGTATGTTTACCCCAGGAATTTCATTTAACCTTGCTAATATTTTTTTTCTATATTCAACGTCCGAGCACAATGATTGGTTTTTAATCCATTGAAATTGAAGTTCAATCCCACCTTTAGTCCAACAAGCGAAAGTATATAATTTAATTCCGTTTATATTAAACATTGGGAAAAATGAACCATTACCAGCACCCTTACCCCACCAAATATCAGAATAATTTTCTTTTGCCCAGTGAAGTAATTTCTGTGCAATCAATGAACTCCCTTGGCCAAATTTATTCTCTATGTCCTGCATAAATGAGTTTTCATCCCATTGGCGAGATTCCTTTTTGCCCGATTTAATTATCTGAGCTCTCGAAGTTTGTCCTATCACTCGTGGTACAAGAGTTTTGTTTCCACCACCAACGAATTGCTTAATTTCGATTGCGAGAACTTCGATATTATTCATTTGCTCATTCAAAAATTCAACAAGTGTTTTAAGCTCAAACGGAATCTCATCAGCAACAAATAGTAACCGTAATTTTCCTTTTTCTAAATTTGATTTAACTCGTGCCCAAAAATCTTCTATCTCAATTGAACCAAGAACATCTTTTATAAGTTTATCAGCATCAAGACTATTTTTCTCACAACGATGCTCATAATTTCTCCTTATAGAATCAACACTCCAGTAATTCATTGCATTTGCAGCATACTCTAGTAACTGCCCTACAACTTCTCGTCTTATTCTAGTATCACTGCTGCGCTTAACCTCTACTAAAGTAGGAATCCCATCTTGGTCTAAAAACAAATGATCTACTGACCATCTGCCATTACTCGCCTCAGTGTCGGGTACAGCGATTTCTCTTGAAACAAGCAGCCATTTACGGGGATTTAATTCATCAATTTGATCCCCAGCTAGTAAGTTTGGATAATTTTCAAGCAGTTCCTGAAAAACATTTTCTGTTACATATTCTTCCTGATTCATTTCAATAAGTGATTTATCTTTCTGTAGTAAAAAAATTCCTGTGCTCAATATTGTCTCCCTGTTAAATTATTTTAGTTTACTATTTCATCTGCAATTAACTCAGCCTGTTTAAGAACGGTATCGATTGCTTTTTGTTGTTTGTCCGGTGGATAACCATATTTTGTTAGCGTACGTTTTACTAGCACCATCAACTTTGCTCTTGCACTTTCACGGATAGTCCAATCAATTGTAGCATTGCGCTTAACTTTATCAGCAATCTCTTTTGCAATAATCTTTAATGTTTCATCGCCTAAAACTTTTACAGCGCTGTCATTTGTTTCGAGTGCATCATAAAAAGCTAATTCATCCTGGGATAATCCAAGTCGCTTTGCATCATCATCTGAGTCTTTAACTTCTTTTGCAATTCTTATAAGCTCTTCAATTATTTGAGCAGTTGATAGTAAGTTATTCTGATATTTCTTAATTGCAGTTTCAAGCATCTCTAAAAACTTCTTACTCTTAACAAGGTTTGTTCTTAATCTGGACTTTATCTCATCATTCAATATTTTCTTTAACAACTCAATTGCCAAGTTCTTATGATTCATTCCCTGCACTTCTAACAAGAACTCATCAGATAAAATTGAAAGATCTGGTTTCTCAATTCCAGCTGCTTCAAATATATCAATCACTTTATCTGAACTGATAGCCTGGTCAACAATCATCTTAATTGCAGTGTCTAAATCTTTACTGGATTTTCCACCTTCCCCACCGTCAAACTTTACTAATCTTGATTTGACTGCCTGGAAGAATGCAACTTCTTCTTTTATTTCCATTGCCTGTGGATGAGGCATTGATAATGCAAATGCTTGACTAAGTAAAGTTACTTCTCTGATAAATCTCTGTTTACCATCCTGCAAGCCAAGTATGTGTTCTTCTGCCTGGAGAATAATAGAAAGCTTTTCATTTGGTGCACCGGTAAAGAAACGATTGTAGTTAAATCTGATATTGTCCTTTGTAGTATGCTGCTGGTTCTTCAACCAAAATATCTTTTTGTGTTTTACTTTCCTCATTAAACATCTGCTGAACTATTTCAAGCTTTTCCATCATTACTTCAACAGCTTGCGCAATATCTTCTGTTGGATCACCTTTACCACCTGAATCAGAATAAAACGATAACGCTTTCTTTAGATCAGTAGCTATGCCAAGATAATCCACAACTAATCCGCCAGGCTTATCTTTGAATACACGATTTACTCTTGCGATTGCCTGCATCAGATTGTGTCCGCGCATTGGTTTATCAATGTACATCGTATGCAAACAAGGGACATCAAATCCAGTAAGCCACATATCAATTACAATCACAATCTTTAATGGATCAGCAGGATCTTTCATCCTATCCGATAAATCTCTACGCTGTTGTTTAGTTGTATGATGCTTTGCCATTACAGGACCATCAGAACTTGCAGCAGTCATTACGACTTTTATTGTTCCTTTTGCAAGATCATCATTCTGCCAATCAGGTTTTAACTCAACTATTTTATTAAACAGATCAACAGCAATTCTTCTGCTCATTGCTACAATCATTGCTTTGCCATCAAAAACTTTTTGACGCTGCTCAAAATGATTTACAATATCTTTAGCGAGATTATTTAACCTATGTTCGTTTCCAACAATCGCTTCTAACTTTGACCATTTAGCTTTAGCTTTTTGTTTATCAGTTATCTCTTCATCTTGTTCAAGCTCTTTATCAAATTCATCTATTAAACGTCTACCTTCTTCATCAAGGTTTACTTTTGCTAATCTGCTTTCATAATAAATCCTTACTGTTGCCCCATCCTCCACCGACTTCGCTATATCATAAATATCAACATAGTTACCAAATACCTGTGGAGTGTTTACATCCGTTCCTTCAATTGGAGTTCCTGTAAAACCAATGTAAGTAGCATTTGGCAGAGCATCACGCATATACTTTGCAAAACCATACGCTATACGTTGCCCAATAACTTCTTTGCTTTCTTTATCTTTTACATCTTTTAACGATGCTTCAAATCCGTATTGTGTTCTGTGCGCTTCATCTGCAATTACAATTATATTTCTTCTGTCAGATAGCTGATCATATTCTTCTTTACCAATTTCCGGTAGAAACTTTTGAATAGTTGTAAATACAATTCCGCCGCTTGCAACTTTTAATAGTTTCTTTAGATGTTCTCTGCTTTCAGCTTGAACAGGTTCCTGTCTTAGCAACTGTGTTGAGGCTGCAAATGTATCAAACAATTGATCATCAAGATCATTACGGTCTGTTATTACAACAATAGTTGGATTCTGCATTGCAGGTGCTGTAATAAGTTTACCGGCATAGAAAACCATACTTAAACTTTTGCCTGAACCCTGAGTATGCCAAATTACTCCAGCCTTGCGGCTTCCGTAACCCTCACCCTGACCCTCTCCCAAAGTGAGAGGGAGATTCGAAACTATTTTCTCAAATACTGATTCAGGATGGTTTAATAATTCTTCATTCTTGAATCTTAAAACTTTATTTCCAATTGAGGTTAAATATTTATCCCTGATGCTATCGTGTTTTTGTTGTTCTTCATTATTATGAACTTCACCATCAAATTCTATAATTAGTTTATGCTCAGCACAGTAAAAGTCAACTATGTAAGAACCGATTTGATGCTGTCGTCTGAACTTTAGATTTGCGAATTTTTTGTTTCGAACTAATTCCCAAAATATTTCCTCAGCTTTTGTCTGTTTCTTTCTTAATTCTCTTGCTTCATCTACCAGTCCACTAAATTTAAAACCACCTCGATAATTTGTACCCTTCTGAGTTTCATCATTCATATTTCTCTCCCCTTGGGAGAGATTAAGAGAGGGTTGGAAGCCTATGGCTTTAATAGTGCTTCCAATAGCTTTGTTTACTGCATAGTATTGGTGATAAGCTGCTAATATTTTTTCAGTATGTATCTGCAATACACCCTCACCTTGTCCTCTCCCATTGGGAGAGGATTTAGGTGAGGGTTTCATAGTTTTCTGAAAGACTATAAAATTTCTTGTAATATCAAGTAATGTTTTAGGATTAAGCATTCCCTTGATAAGAGTTTCTAATTGTGGAGTAAAACGTGAAGCTTCTTTAACTCCTTCAGAACTCTTCCACGCCATAAAACGTTTGATGCCTGCTGATACACTTCCAGCTTTACACTCTAATCCATCCGAGATTACACAAATTGCATTGTATGTAAACAAACCAGGAATAAAAGCTTTGTAAGTTTGTATTTGATTGAAGGCAGATTCCATTGTTGCGTTTTCATCAGCAGCGTTTTTTAACTCTACTACAACTAATGGAATACCATTTACAAAAAGTAATATATCAGGGCGCTTGTTCTGATTATTCTCTAAGATTGTGTACTGATTAACTACAAGAAACTGATTGTTCTCAATATTATCAAAATCTATAAGTGCAACTTCATAACTTCTTTCATATCCATCCTGCTGATAAGGAATTTTAATTTTCTCAACTAATAGCTGGTGAAATGTTTCGTTGTTATGAAGAAGATCCGGCGAATAAATGCGAAGTATTTTTTGTATTGCTTGTTCTTGTGCTTCTTGTGGAATGTGGGGATTGATTACTGAAATTGCTTTGCGAAATCGCTTAACTAAAATTATTTGTTCATAGTTCTCACGTTCTGGTTTTTCTCCATCCGGAGATATTATTGTTCCGTGAATATATTCCCAACCCAGCGAGTTCAGTTGCTCAATTGCGAAATATTCTATTTTATCTTCATTTATCACTAACCTTTTTTCCGCTTTTGTTCAATAGTATTTCTTCCAACTACGTAAGCATAAATCGATGCAGGTACATATACTAACTTTATTCCTTCATACTCAACAGTTCCTTCTTTATCGATAGTTGTTACTAAAGCAGTGTCCAGTTTATTTTTTTTACAAAACCAAATTAGACTTTTTAGTTCGTTTGGTTTTTCAAAGTATCTGTTGCTCCATTTTATTTCTAAAGCCCAAAATGGCTTAAATTTCTTTTCATCCAAACCTACCATATCTACTTCACCGTGAATTCTGCCCTGTGTCCATCTTGCATACCACGGCTTGAACCATTCTCTATGCATCCACTGTGCGTAAATCGCTGTTTCAACCATATTACCCATAGCTTCATCAGTTGCTTGCATTGGAAAAAATAATGCGCTTCGTAAAGAAGGATTTGTTAGAAAAATTTTATAGAAAGTTGCACGCTGAAATCGCTTTGCGTTATCATCAATGCGATGTATAGTTTTTATTAAAAATGCAGCTTCCAGGTACTCTAAATATTTTTTTAACTGATGTTTCTCCACACCGCTGCTTTTACTTAAAGATTCTAAGGATACTTCGTTGCCGCTATTGTAGGCAAGTGTAGTAAAAAATGAATTTAACTCCTGAACATCCTGAATACCATAAAGACTTGGCAAATCCCGCAATAATACTTTATCAATTATATCATTCTTTATGTAACGCCCGGGATTAGCTTGAATTTTTTCCGAAAAAATAACTTCAGGATATCCCCCAAAATTTATATAATCTAAAAAATGTTTATTAAGTTCAGCAGGATTTATTGTTGTGAAAAACTCAGTTAGATTTCCTTGCCAGTCGATATTTGCAGGGCGCATTAAATGATCAAAACCCTTAAGATAGATATACTCGTGAAATGTTAGTGGTGGAAGCATAAAATCAGTAAATCTTCCTGCACCGCTTTCTCCGCTTTTTAATTTTAATGCTGCAGCAGCAGAACCCGAAACAATAAATTTTGTATTTGGGTAGCTATCAACTAACACTTTAAGATGTACTTCCCAATCTTTTAAGTATTGTATCTCATCAAAAAATACGAACCAGCCTTTTGGTTCTGTAGTTGCAGAAGCTTGCATAGCAAGTCTAAATAATTGTTCAAGTCCAATATTATTATAAATAGGATTTTCTGTGTTGATAAAACATATTTTGTGTTGATCAATTTTTTGATCAAGCAAATACTGAATGGTATGATGCATCATAACTGTTTTACCAACTCTGCGTGGCCCCATTAAAACTACCGCGCGCTTAATATCCTTTTCTAATACCAAAGGATAGAAAAGTTCAAAGTATTTACGGTGTTTTAGATTTAGATAATCCTCTTCTATCTTTCCTGCTATCCACCAAGGATTTTCAAATCGAAGTCGATCTATGATTAAATAGTCTTCAATTTGTTTTAATTTTTGCTTATTTGTCATAAAAATGCCTAAATAGTGTAGTCAAATATATCTTATTTATACATAAATGCAAATATTAGGAATAAACGCCCTATACTATCCCTTATTTAATATTCACCCTCACCTCACCACTCATCAACTTGGGTAAGAGTGTATCGCGAAGTTGTGTGAGTGTGCGGATTTGAATATTATTTTTTTCTTTTTTACTAAAGACTAAATTGATTTCATCACTGAATTTAATTAGCAATTCTTTTGGTGGCAGCCTTAAACCAATATCACCTATCTCTCCCAAACTTAGATTTGGCTGGACTGCATGTACAACTCTTGATTCAAAATCATTTATAACAACTGGTGATTTAAGTAATAAAAAAATTAGTACAGGATTTAGTATCTCACTATTAACTCTTATTATTGCTATAGCCTGGTTAGTATTTGCAGGCAATATTCTTTCAGGAACAATAGCAACTCGACCTATTGTACCAGCGATTGTGATTAGGACATCATTAGTCTTAATTCTTGATCTTGATAATAACTTGTCTGTTTCCAGATCAATGTGTGCAAATTTGGACTCTATAAAATCGCCATCCTCAGTTAGTGATTCGACTTTCAGAAAATTTATTCCTGTTGAGACAAATTGTTTCCCCAAAGTTGTTGGAGTTGTACCTTTAGTAATTATTTCACAAAGCGTCTTTAACTTTACTGCTTCCCAACTCTCATCAGCTTCTTCCACAAACCACTGCCTAAAAAGTGTTTCTGCTAATTGCTCTAATGTTTTGTTTTGGCGGTGGAGTAAATCAATTTTTTGATCTATTGAGAAAACGATTTCAGCTATTTTAGTTTGTTCTTCATTAGGGGGTTTGGGGTATTTAATTTTTTTAACATCGGCTTGATAAATCGCTGGGACGGAGCTGCCCCCTGAGAGTGAAAGCACATTAGCATTCCCTTGCCGTGAAATTAGGTAGTAGAAAAGAAATTTCGAATTTCCTACAAAATTTGATAGTATAATTACACTCGGATTGATAGTTGCCTCTCCATATTCTTTCCAAAAATACCCCACCTCACCTAAATTTCCTCTGGTCACAAGCAAGACATCACCATCCTTTAACATTATTTCTGGAGATTCATCAAACTTTTCTCTAGTTAGATGTTGTGCATTATTCAAATTAAGATATATGCTTGATTTAATTTCTGCTCCTCCAACCACATAAGGACCGAATTCCACAAGGTCACTTGTTTTATAACCTTTCCAACCAATTCTACCCTGGACTCTCAAATCATTTTCAAATATTCCCACAGTCCAATCACTTGGTATCGTACCAATTTCGGATTCTTTCCACTCACCCATTATTCACCAACTCAATTATGCTTTTATAAATTTCAGGAAAAGAAATATTTTCATTTTTAATCTTCTTACCGACAGTTTTATTTAGCAGATTGTCTTTCAATTCAAAGATTAACGCATTCTCTAAAACTAAAACTTGCTGTTGTATTTTTTTATATTCTTTGTAGGCAGGGGTTAATTTTATTTGCTGCACTGTTTCATTGTCCAATTGCTTATCGGTTATTCTTGTAAAACCTTCAATTGGATAATGGTGCATTTTAATTGTAATCTTTCTTAAATCATCATCAGTTGCAATCCCAAGTTTTTCTTTTAATGCAATTCTTAATTGGTTCTGTGTAGAGCGTTTGCTTAATTCCAGGTGTCCGCTTATTCTATGAAACGCAGCTCTAGCAGAAGGATAATGAGGATCACCTGTCATCCCAATGTAAAACCACTTTTGCTTTTCTTTAACTATCTCCAAAACATAAATGCAAAACCCGGGCACAAGGAATGAGCCGGGGATTTCGAGAGTGTTGTGAAGTTTATTTAAGGACATAACTACTTTTTCTTCTTCCCTTTTACTTTTTTAACATCCTTCAAAACTTTTTTGTTATCACTATCAAGTCTTCGTTGCACTTTCTTAACATCTTCTGCAGGAGGAAGATTTTCCGGCTGCACACCTCTTTCTTTTAATATTTTTCTAACAGCTTTATTGTTATCAACGTGCTCTGTTGTAATCTGTCCTTTTCCCTTCAAATCTTTTTCAACAACATTGTGGCTGGTTAATTCTGTGGCAAAATCTTTTGCTTTAATAGTTAGAGTTGGTAAAAAATCAGCAAGCGGTCTTTTATCCGGCACACCCATTTTATGTTTCATCATCTGCGTACTTAATCCACCAAACAATGCTTCATCACCTTTAGAACGGATTAAAGCAAAACCCTGTTCATCAACTCCCCTTTCATAAATAATTCCTGAAAGTTTCTTTTCAGTTTTAGAAAGCTTTTCCCGTGCAGAAACTCGCGCAACATCAAGCAAACGCTTTTCAATTATTTCCTGCTTGCGTGTTTGTACAGCAAAATAGGTCTGAGCAAAAGCAACTTCATTTTTTGCAGGATCACCATTTTGTGCAACCAGGTAACAGGCGTATCTTGTAAGAGCTATATCTTCAATGTTCCTTTCCGCTCCGCTTCCTAAAGGAACCATTTTGTTAATATCAACAAAATGGTCTGCAACTGATTCACCAACATTCTTACAAGCGTCTTTTGCTTTATCAATAACCTTAAGAAAATTACGCCACTCAGCATAATTAAAAACTTCCTGTAGTTCTCTTGCACTCCAGCATTCAACATTTTTGTAGATGTAGCAGGCGCTTTCAAACTTGTTAAATAATTCAGCTATCAATTCCTTCTTCATCATTGCACCTTAATCTTATTCAGATTTTCTAAAATCTTTTTATTAAGTTCATCTTCTTCAGCAAGCTGTTTTTCTAATTCAGCTTTGAGTGAAGTAAATCGTTCAACAAAATTAAAATCATCTTCATCATCAGGTAAGCCAACATATCTGCCCGGAGTTAAAACATAATTAAGTTCTTTTACTCTTTCTAAAGATTCGCTCTTACAGAATCCGGCAATGTCTTCATACTTGCTTTCTTTACTTCTCCAGTTGTGATAAGTGCTGGCAATTTTATTTATATCTTCTTCACTTAAATCACGGTTACGCCTGTTAACTAAGATAGCCAAGATTACGTGCATCAATAAAAAGAATTTCATTTTTTCTATCTCTGAAATCCACCATTGGTTTTATTGCGGGATAAAAACCACAAGCAAGCCGGTATCTGTGTATTCAAGAATAAGTTTTGTCGGAAGATTTACAATGCAATCAACTAATCCTTTTTCAATAAGTGCTTTTCTTATTTCACCTTCGTTATTTGTTTGAGTTGTTAGAGAACCTTTGGAGAGAACAAATCCCGCTTGTCCTGTTGGTGCAAGATGATAAAGGAAATGCATTATCCAGGCATAGTTTGCATTACCGGCAGGAGGAATTATTTTTTCACCCAGCACACTCCATCGTGCATCGTTCTGTAAAAGTTCACCGCTCCAATCGCTGTCGTTAAACGGAGGATTAGCTAAAACATAATCTGCTTTAAGATCTTTGTGTGCATTGTTTAAGAAACTTCCTTCATTATTCCATTTAACATTACTGCTATCAATACCACGAATTGCAAGATTCATTTTACACAAACGCCAGGTAGTCTGGTTGCTTTCCTGTCCATAAATAGAAATACGGTCTAACGGATTTAGATTTAAGCCTTTACCATTTTTCTTTTTGTAATGATCGGAATGGGATTTAATAAACTTTTCACTTTGCACAAACATACCACCGCTACCGCAGCAAGGATCAAATACTCTTCCTTCATATGGTTCAAGCATTTCAACCAATAATCTTACAACACTGTGAAGGAGTATAGAACTGTCCACCCTTCTTGCCTTCAGCAAGAGCAAACTCACCGAGAAAATATTCAAACACTCTACCAAGAACATCTTTGCTTTGTGCTTCTTTTGTTCCAAGCACTGCTGTACTGATTAAATTAATCAATCCACCAACTGTTGCTTTATCAAGTTTTTCCTGAGCATATACTTTAGGCAGGACACCTCTTAAGGATTTAGGATTATCTTTTTCAATTGCATCCATTGCATCATCAACATCTTTGCCGATTGTTGGAATGCTGCTCTGCCTTGTATCCATTTCCATCTTGCAGATGGTGGAACATAAAAAACTTTTTCTGCTGTGTATTCGTTCTTGTCTTCGGGATCGGCACCTTCGTTTCTTCTGTGCAACAAGTTTTTGATACTGTTCTTCAAAAGCATCGGAAATGTATTTTAAGAAAGATTAGTCCAAGTACAACGTGCTTATACTCAGCCGCATCCATATTCTTGCGGAGTTTATCGGCAGTTTTCCAGAGTTTCTTTTCGAGAGGTTCTTCTTGAGTGGAGTTATTTTTTTTGGCCATAAGTTGAGTTCTGCAATTTTAATTTCTAATAAAAGTGGTCCCACCAACTCAGCACCCCCGATATAGAAATGAATATATGAAGGGAGTGTAATTTCTTACAATCTACAATGCTATAATTAACAATGCACAATGTTTTCAAAAATTACATTACAAATTATAAAAAGGAATTGTTATAGTCTAACATTTTCCTAATAGTTTTTGGTATAAGAAAGATATACTAACAACTAATTAGGAGTGTTACTATGTCTTTCACCATTGGCTGCGATCCAGAGCTTGATACTGTCATCGCAACGGTCAGTTTGTTCCTGCTCATAATTTTTTCAAATCTAATTCTTCATTTGGTCTTGATGGATGTGAATCCACTGCGGAAATCCGTCCAGGCTTTTCCGAATCACCTGTTGATCTAACTTCAAAGATTTATCAGATATTAGATTACGGTCACGACAAAGCACCTGATCTTGAGTTTATATCAGGTCATTATGTTAATGATTATTGCAATTGGAGGTCATACTCATTTTTCTATCGATCCGCTTCCAGAAATTATTGATGGACTTGGATATTGTTCTTGGAGTTCTCTCAGAACTGCATTGATGATAAAATGCAGAGACAAAAAAGAGAACGATCTGGTTATGGTAAGAAAGGTGCTTATCAGAAGAAAGAGTTATGGTTTTGAATATCGTACACCAGGAAGTTTTCTTCTTTCACCTTCTGTTACACTTGTTCATTTCACTTTTTCAAAGCTTACTGTTGTTGGAGTTCTTGAAGATAAAGTTGATTTCAATGAACTTAAGAACAGACAGCATACGCTGCACATTTCTTAAATCACTTAAACATTCACTTCATACAATTCCAGAAGATTGCAGAGAAGGACTTAAAGAACTTGATACACTTCTCGGCAAAAGATTAAACTGGAATCAGGATATACTTACCAAACTGGGGATTAAGGAGGGCTGCGTAGTTATGCACTGTCATAATTGTGATGATGAACTTAGTGATGATCAGGTTCGCTGGGCATTTGAAGAACCATACTGTGAAGATTGTTTTGATAATATGTTCAACTATTGCTGCCGTTGTGACGGAGTTATCTATCGAGAATCTGCTCACTATAATGATGAAGGTGATCCGTATTGTAGTGATTGCTACGAAGATAATTTTGATGATGATGCCCCGACAATCCTGATGTCTCTGATTCTGATCGTGAACTTGTTGTAAAACTTTCAAGAAGCTGGCTGCAAGGAAAAATTGAAACAAGAAGACCAATGTTCATCAACGATAAAGATATTCTTCTTCAGAACAATCAAAGACAAAGTTGGACTGGTTGATAATCCAATTTATCTATTTGGTCTTACAGACAGAGATGAATATCAACTATCAGTAAGTGCTGATCTTTTTGATAAAGTTCAAAGCTTTGTTCATGCTTAATGATATTAAAGCAATTGTTGTATCCAGTCCAGGATGCAACCGACTTGGAATATCATTATCACTTCGAAAGAATAATCAGAAAGAAATAATTGAACTGATTAAACAGATTACCACTGTAAGAGAACTGGTTCCCGCCTAACAATTAACAAGGAGTAAAATAAAATGTGCGGAATAATGGGCTGGTATTGCTTTGGCAATACTATGCCCGATAAAGAATAAAATAACAAATATGTTCAGTCTTTTAGAATCCCGAGGAAGAGATGCTTCGGGATATGCTTTTATAAGAGATAACAATCTGATAGTTACACAAAGCTCCAATGAAATCATCTGAGTTTGTAAAGACAGATGATTGGAAAGAACTTGTTCTTCCCTCTTCAATGATCTTACATACAAGAATGAAAACTCAAGGATCAGAAAAGAACAATGCAAACAATCATCCTCTGTTTTCAAAGAACGGAATTGCAATCGTTCATAATGGAATAATCTATAATGACAAAGAAATCTTCGGAAAGAAACAGAGAGATGCAGAAGTAGATTCAGAAAGCATTCTTCATCTTCTCTCAATGAAAATGAAAGGTGATAAAATAAAACGACTATTCGATAAGAGTAGAAGGATCATTTGCTGTTGCAGTGCTTGATAAATATCATCCTGAAAGATTAGTTCTGATTAAGAAGGATAATCCAATTGATCTCTACTACGATTCAAAGGATGATATTCTCTACTTCTGTTCAGTGAACGAGAGATAATGCAGGAAGCATTGAATATTGAGAAAACAACTGTTCGTGGATTTAACCTGGGAGAAAAAGATTTTCATTTCTATGAGATGCAGAACAACTATGCTCTCTTCATAAACAGTGAAGGAGTTGAAAGTTATCAGAAGTACTATCCATCAAAGAGTAAATGGTTTGACAGAAGATTTCAATTATCCGGTGACATCTGATTTTGATGAAATGATAATTGAATGTCCGTGGTGTTTTGCACAAACTACTTACTATGATGGAAAACTGTTTAATAAATGTGAAGTGTGCGGAATGGGAATAAATGAGGAGGATCTGTATGTCATATAGTCCAAAGATAAAACCAGATCTTGTAAGAGAACTTTACCTGCTTAAGCATTCAAATGAAAGAAAGATACCAATGACAAAATTAGTTAATGAAGCTGTTACACAATACTTAGAAAGGAAAAGAAAATATGGAAAGCAAGAAATTGATTCGAATAGGAATGAAGCTTACAGAAGCTATAGTTGAAATACTTAAGGAAGAACTTAGAGATGATAAGAAAGTGAAGGTAAAGAATGCGCGCAAACAGAAAACGGTGGTTAAAAGAAATAGCTAATACAGCAGGTAAGATAGTTCTTGAAATTGCAATTGTAATAATATTCAAAAAAATAAGAGGAGGCAGATTTTGGAAGTAAACTTTTTAGATGAGCTGCTTCAGGAAGCTGAAGTTAAAAGAAGAAGAGCAGACTGAGGCATACTTTGATCTGCTCTTACTTCAGATAAAACAGCTTACTAAACAGATTGAATACAACTTCTCACAATCTGAGAAAGAATGTTCTATGATTAACAGTTTTGTTCTTCATAAGAATGCACAGTTACAGGAAAAGATAAGATGGCTAGAGATGAAGCTAGAGGCTTTCATTAAAGAAAAGAAAGAGAAGACAATTTCACTACCTAACGGAACACTCAAGATGCACAAGAAACCGGATAAAGTTGAAATTGAAGATCTTGATCTGTTCTTAAAGAAAGCAAAACCCGATATGCTGACTGTTGTTCCTGAAAGTTATAAACCTGATATGAATAAGATCAAGAACTACATAAAAACAAAACCTGTTCCACCGGGAGTAAAAGTAATTGAAGGGAAAGAGGAATTCACATATAAACTAAGAGAAGAAAGTGAGGAAGAAGAAAATAATGGCAGAAAGAAAGAAACTGGAACTGGAGCTGAACAAAACAATGAGCTTAGAGCTGTTGTTTGATGAGCCGATGGTTGGTCAAAGCAGATATGGAGAGTATTATCTCTATGCAGTTAAGAATGGAACTGATCAGGAATATTCATTCTTTGCACCTGCAGAAGTTAATGAACAAATTAAATCACTTCGTAAAGGTGATAGATTTGAAATCACCAAGCTTGCGGAACAGAAAGGAATGAAAATTATGACCACGTACGATGTTAAGGTTGAGAAGAAAAATCTTGAAAGTCCTGTAAATGAAATAAATAAAAACAATGACTGATAACTTCTATGAGCTGATGTTACCTCTTGCAGAGATGCAGTTAAAATTCAGAATGAACTTGGCGGAGTTGATGGATGCAAAATCACTGGCAGTGACTTTGTTCATTGCGAGAAGTAAAATAAATGGGAACACATTACAGTAATCAAAGGAGAGCTTGCCTCTCCTTTAGCTAATAATTTGGTAATCGCGTTGAGAAACTTGTATGTATTAGTAAAAATTAAAGTTACAGCTCATTAATAAAACGGGATGAAATAATTGACTCGCATTAATTATTTCTTTAGTTTTTAATGAATATGAAAATGGTATAATTATTTAATGACTTTTTCAAAATAAAATTAAATCCTATGAAAAGAAGAGATTTTATTAAAACTACTGCTCTTTCAGTTCCGCTTATGTCCTTATTCCCAGCTAACCTTTTGTCAATTGAGCGAGAGAAAATTTCTGGTAGGATCGAGAAACGAAATCTTGGTAAAACCGGAGAAAAACTTTCCATAATTGGGTTTGGCGGAATTGTAGTAATGAATGCTTCAGCTGAACAGGCTTCTGCAAGAGTTAAAGAGGCCATAAAATATGGAATCAACTATTTTGACGTTGCGCCTTCCTATGGTAATGCAGAACTTATGCTGGGTCCCGCTCTGGAGCCTTACCGAAAAAATGTCTTTCTTGCCTGTAAAACAGGTGAGAGGAAAAAAGATGGTTCAAGGAGAGAACTTGAAGAATCACTTAGGAATCTCCAGACTGATTATTTCGATCTTTACCAATTACATGCAGTTACAAGTTTGAAGGATGTTGACACTATATTTAGCAATGAAGGTGCAATGAGAACATTTCTGGAAGCTAGAGAAGAGGGCAAAGTTCGTTTTCTTGGTTTTTCAGCTCACTCGGTTGAGGCCGCACTTGAGTTAATGAGCCGATTTAATTTTGATACAATCTTATTCCCATTTAATTATGCAACCTGGTATGCCGGAAATTTTGGTCCCATGGTAATGGAAAAAGCAAAAGAAAAAGATATGGGAATTCTTGCACTTAAAGCAATGGCTAGGCGACCATGGCAGAAAGGTGAGCCGAAAACCATTTCAAAAACCTGGTATGAACCTCTTACTAACCCTGAAGATGCTCGGAAAGCATTGCGTTTCACACTTAGCCACCCTGTTACAGCTGCAATCCCTCCTGGAGATGAAAGTCTCTTCTCACTTGCACTTAAACTTGCACTGGATTTTAAACCTCTTGATTCTGAAGAGATCGAAGAAATAAAAATGATGGGCCTAAATACTGAGCCAATTTTCAGATATCCAATGGAAGGGTGATTCAATACTGATAAACATAAAAGAAGAATTAGTTTGATGAACAATTAAAATATTACATCTAAATAGTATATGATCTTTGCTTTAAAATAGCATCAAGCCACTCTTTTTATTTGTCTCAATAAATTCAATAAAATATTATTAGAATATTCTTGTCCTATAAGAATTCAGAATAACTTAAGGATGAGATTGAAGAAGGGATTAGGGTTTTGGATATCGAATCACAAATTATACCGGTCACTTAACTCCTTCAATTCTTTTGAGCCCATAATAATATTTATTGTGAATGTGTCTTAAAGTTACAGAATATTATTCAACCTCTCTTCTAAAATATGTTTGATTATATAGTAACAAATAAATTATTCTTTTTTTAACAAGACTCTTACACAATTATCTTGAATGTTTCTCAGATTTAAAAATTTAAATTTACTTCAAAAATAGTTTATATACATAGTTTATCTACTCTGCATCATGAACGCATCTGAAGCCTACTGTTCCCGACCTATCATAACTTGGTGCCATTAAAAGCAATTTGCCATGTTCATCAAGTTTATAAGCTTGAGGGAAATACCATATAGATCCTTGGGGTTGATAATAATTACCACCTTTTAGGATAGCCCCGCGGGTGTGCTCATCAGCATACTCATCAGTCCATTGCCAAACATTACCTACTAGATCCATTACTCCAAAGGAACTTTTACCTGTAGGATGTGAATCGACCGGATCAGGCCCTCGTAGTGTGTGCCCTTTATCTGGAATCGGAACCGCAGTTGAATCCCAGGTATTGCCCCATGGATAAACATTTCCACTTGTCCCTTGAGCCGCATATTGCCATTCCCATTCATGAGGAAGCCGTTTGCCAGCCCATGCAGCATAAGCTCGTGCATCCTCAATCGAAATCCATGTTACTGGTTTATTTTCCCAACCATCTGGATATTTACCATTTTTCCAATCACGAAGAAAATTCAAATCGTCTTTTGGATGATAATTAGTCTCAGCAAGAAACTTTTTGAACTGTTCGTTAGTTACAGGGTATTTATCTATCCAAAATGATTTCATATCCATAAAATGTTCGTGAAAACGACGGGGAGAATCTTCCCATGGATACTGAACGTCAACACCGATATCATCTCCTCCTTCTATTTCTATTCCTTTTACTTTAAATAGATATTCTCCAGCTGGAATTTTTATCATTCCTTGCGGCGAATCAGTTGGAATCTTTGTAGATGTAATCTGTACTATTTTTTGAGGTAACACTTCCCATTCAGCCGAAAATTCTGATAGGGGTTTTTCTGTCATTTTCTTCATTTTCAACAGAAGAGTTTTTATTGTATCGTCTGGAGTAGTAGTTGATGCTAGCAACGCGCCAAAACCCTCTGCTTCTAAGTTAAAACTTAAAGTAATTTTCTCTCCGTTCTTTTTCGGAATAAGTTCTTCTCCATGATAAAGATCGTAATAATGCATACCTTCCTGAAATGAAAGTTCGATTTGAGGACATTCAATATTGTAAGAATTTCTATTTACTATTGTCCAAACTGTCTGATCATTTAATGGCCATCGACTTGCGAATACGCCGTATTGAAGGGTAGGAAAATAAGGTTCCCAATCCTGACTAACAAGAAATGGAGCAACAGCTCGCTCAATAGTTGCCATTCTACGTGTCGCCTCACCATCTTGAGGAGTAATACCGTTCCATATACCCCAGATGCTTTCCCAACTTTCCCATCCAACTCCGTTAAAAAAGGCAAACTGAAGATTATTAGTTTTATCCCTGTTCCATCTATCAGATATGTTTACCATATGACGGGTTTCAAGCCACTTATATTTATCAACCAAAGGAACGAATTGGTATCTATATTGACCCCAGGTAAGTAAATTATATGCAAGGGCTTCATCAGAGGGACTACCTTCAGGTTCGAATGCAAGAGGATGACCGGTTTTATCGGCTGCCAATGTAAATGCAAGTGGAACCCCGTCTTGTGTATCACCATTTATCCCGTCTGCCCCAATTTCAGCCATCAATTCTGCAATTTCGTCGGGCCATGATTTATCTATCTTGCGTGTTCCCTGATCCCACATCATCATAGGAAACAAAACTCGCACACTATAAGAATGAAAATCATCTATCATCTTTTTAACACCTTCTAATCCTCCCGGCATTGATCTAATCATATCAAGTTGATTTCTGTCATCTATACCCATGTTCGGATATGTAGGCCAAATAAGTACAGCATCAATACCACCATAGCGTTTCTCTAAATCTTGAAGATATTTATCAACTGTATATTTATTTGTCACAGGGTCATAAAAGTAACGATCTTGCACCATCATCTGCGGTTGAATAAAACTTGACTGAGTCCATTTAAGAGCAGGTGTGTTGTATCGAGAACCATCATACCCAACTCGGATAAGTCTTTCAAATCTCCAGTGTTTAAGATCGGCAAGCCAATCATTATGAACCTGCGCACCACATTCTGTAGATCCACCCTCCCACGCACCTCTCATTGTTAAACAATCGGGAGCTGAAATCTGTTGATTTTGAGTATGATACTTTGTGTCCTGTGAGAATAAGATGGAAACAAAACAAAGTGACAACATCGTCAAGAAAATAATTCTTCTGTACATTTTAGTTCCTCTCTCTCATTAATGTTTTAATTATTACGATCAAAATGATTTAAATATATATATCATTATCATCCAACTTTTTACGATAATTAATATTAAACTTTTGAAAAATAATCCGATGGAATTTAATTCTTGGTCTCCTTATTTCTAGATATATCGTCCCTTATTTATAATGAGGGAAATTTTTATTTCAATACAATTAAAAAGGTTTTGTCTGCGTTCTCTTTTCAGAATTCAACTTATTTATTTTTATTTGTAATGCATTTACTGTTTTCTAACTAATACATAATTCTTCATACTATAAAAGAAATCCTTGATGATTTTTTCTTTATCAAAGTTTTCCCAAAGCGTTATTTTTCGGGAATTTCCCGACCGCTCAACCCAATTACCATCAACTAATTTCGGAGCAGGGATTTGAGATGAAATTGCCCACGATGGGTTTTTAACAATTGCAACTGCTGCCATATCAAATAATGCTCGTGAAGGGTGTTCGCCTTGTAAATTTATATTTTTAAAAAGGTTCACAGAATAATCTCCAAAATTTGTAAATATATTGCCGTGTCTTCCAATTACTGGGTCTGAAATGTGGGGTCCTTTCCCCGGCATTTTCTCTTCTATGTCTGACATATATACTCTTACGGCATCTGTACCCGATGGTTTACCATAACGTACTAAGGCTATCTCAAAATCAACATTAATATCAAGAATATAATTTAATGCTGAAATATCATTATCTTGATTGTATTCACCTAGAGCAGGATAGTTAGAACCAAGCCATACAATTCTGACTTTTGAAGCAATAGATGGATCTTTAATTAATGCGAGCGCAATATTAGTTAGCTTACCAATAGGTAATAATACTAACCTCCGATCCGATTTTTCATTAGCTCTTGCTATTAAAAAGTTAACAGCATCAATTCCATCAAAATCAGAATCATTTACATGTTTTTTTATCTCTTCAAATGACCCATTAGCTCCTTTATAAATTTTTATTTCGGGATATAGATTGCATAATTTTACTACTCTTTCAGCTTCTTTAAAATGTTCCTCCACATCGCCACCGTTTATAGTTTTATTTACTGTAATTCCCTCTACTTCGAAATCATTACCGTTAAATAGCATATAAGCAATTGCGTGCTGATCATCTAGCTCATTATTTGCATCTGTATCTAAAATCACCCTCGTTTTCTTGCTTTCTATGGTGCAACCCGCAACAATTAGAAATATAATTAGAAGCTTAAGTATTTTTGTAACAGACTTCATATTTTTTATTAAAACCTTTTATAAAACTTGTTATAACAGTATCAGCAAAGTGTACTAATTTCAAATCAATATTATTTCCCAAATCACTTAGAAACACCTAACATCTTGAAACCATAGGCTGGTAAACTCACAGTATAGTTTGAAGATGTTATAGCAGGGCCATTGCCGCCGTTGTATAAGTCTACAGGCTTTTGATTTGTGTTTATTCCAGAACCAAACAAATTCACCGTAACATTCTTTGCCTCATTACTAAAATTGTAGATTAGAAGTGCTGTCTTTGAGCCGTCCAAACTTGTTCGTTTCATTGCATAAGTGGTTTGGTTCGCAGTCGATAGTCTCGTTCTACTTGCTGATGGTAATAAACATGAGTTAGAATTAACTGTCTTCAATACCTTACCCCAATTAGTTCTCAATTCCGATGACCAGGTTAAATACTGATCATACATTCCGCAACCATAAGTAATCCCTGCCCCGGCTAGTAAAGCTGCTTCCTGTACACGCATTAAGTCATCATTGGAATAAGTAGGGTAAGGGACACTATGGTTTAAATTGTCTACATCGTCGTGCCAGATACTCCAGGCATATGTCCAACAATTTCTCTCATGTGCCCAATCAGAATTTGCAAGAGCCGATTCAAGTCCATCGGCATTAATATCACCTTTGATTATGCGGCCATAATCGTTTAATTGATCATTGTCAGCATAATTAAACCAACATGTAAAACCGTAATTATAATAATTTTGTGCCTGGCTAATATTACTAACTTCAGGGCAAAGCCATTTATCAGTGGTAGTATAATTTTTAGGTATTGTAATCCAAAGGTTTTTCATCATTGGTTCACAACGGGCGACATCAAACATGAATCCGTCCATCCCTGCATCAAGCCAGAAATACTCAATGTCGACAGATGTATTGTGAGCTCCTTTCATATTAAAGTCGAGCGCTGCCTCATTCCATATGCTAGCATAATATGCTCCTGCAGTATTGCTATAGATCCATCTATCCTCAAAACCTAATCTATTTTTAGCGCCAAAGGTGCTGTTAGATGGAAAGGAGTCGTTATTATTTAAAGTCCAATGGAAAGTTGCGGATTCTTTTGCTGTTTTGTTTCCTGCGGCATATTGCACCTCAGCCGTGTGGAAAAATTCAGAATTACTATCTATATATATATTTACAAAATAGCATATTACTTTCATTCCTCTGGCGTGAGCAGCAGCTGTCAAATCTTTAAAATCCTGCATTGTACCGCACTGAGGAGGCACACTATACCAATCCAGTGGGTCGCATCCATCATATTCATTCTTGTCTCCATTATATGGACAGAAGAAAGCAATGATATTTATACCATTATCTTGCAAATTTGTAAGATCATTTTTTATATCGGTATATTTATTTCCAAACCAAGTGTTATAGTACCACATTACCCCATTCAGGTTTAAGAAACTGTTTGTTGCTGCTTTAGTTTGAAAATCCACAGGTGAATTGGGATTATTAATACAACCTATCGCCAAGAGAATAAAAATGAGAGATATTGATAGTAAGACCTGTTTAATTATTTTTAAATCCATTTTTTATTACTCCTCTTATTTTTTATCATTTATCAAAAAATTCTACCTAAAAAATTTATTGAAAGGATTAATACCTTTTTATCAATTTTTTACACACCTGAATCCAATAGCTGGCGATCTATTAAATCCAGGATTTAACCACCAGAATTTAAGACGCTGATTATTGGTTAGTAATCCATTCTC
The DNA here is from genome assembly GCA_963809415.1 of uncultured Ignavibacteriaceae bacterium. Classification (GTDB taxonomy): domain Bacteria; phylum Bacteroidota; class Ignavibacteria; order Ignavibacteriales; family Ignavibacteriaceae; genus IGN3. The sequence continues at coordinate 556,764 of CAWEJJ010000003.1, forward strand.
CGTATACCATAAACTATAATAAGATTGAAACCAGCTTCCTCCGCGCAAGTATGAAAACCAATGCATACCGTCATCGTGAAAACTGGCGGTCATTTCCGCAACATTTCCAGTCATATCGAATGCGCCACAAGGACTGGCGCCCTGTGGATAAGAACCAACACGTTTGACACCATCTGAACCAATATTTGCTTTTGTACTATCCCATTGATCACCCCACGGAAATAATCTTCCGTCTAAACCTTGAGCTGCGTACTGCCACTGCTCTTCGGTGGGAAGCTCTTTGCCTGCCCATTCAGCATATGCTTTTGCATCCCAATAATCAATGTAAACTACAGGATAGTCTTCTTCCTCAATAGGATATGTTCCATCTTTCCAGCGCTTTAGAAAATTTCGATCGAAATTGGGATGGTAACCAGTTGCGTCAATAAATCTTTTGTACTCTTTGTTTGTAACCTCGGTTTTATCGATATAAAAATCTTTTAAATCGATTATGTAATCTTCAACATATGCGTCACCAATGGGACCTTCTTCGTATTTATTCAATTCAAGTCCTTCACGCCATCTATTTTGTTGGACATAATGAAATTTTGCACCTTTAACAAACACCATTCCTTCAACATTCTTCTGTGCATTAACAGAGGTAAAGAGAATCAAGGTGAAGACAATTATTAAAAAGCTATTAATAACCGACTTTAACAAGAAGCACATCTTTAACCTCCTTATTTTCGTTTCTGTATTGAATCATTACGTAACCGTCACTTGTTTGCTTAACTATATTTTTTGCGAATTCCATTTGTAAATTTGCACTAACACTTTTTGTTACTTCATTTCTTAAAGCCACATCAAAGCCAATTAATTCGATTGTTCCATCCTTTATTCGAGGCGCGGTTGCAATCCATCCATTCTCTGTTTTTTCAACTTTTAATATTTGAGGACAAGCAACAAAACATCCCAAATCCTCAGGCATTTCCTGCGGAAGGAAAGCAAATTTTTTACCCTCTTCAACTTTTATTTCAACAGGTCTTTTATTCCAAACATCAACCATATGCCAATTATCAGGAATATCTACTTGAAATAATTGACCAATAATTCTGTTATCGAAAAAATGGGAAACCTGCACGTGATTTGCCTGATAAAGAGTATAGACTTTTAAATCTGATCCAAAAAATCCATTTACAAACAATTCATCTTTTTTAGTTGGCAAAAGAGGAACAACGTTTATAGAATTAATTGCATCTGAGAAATCGTGCATGATGGTATTGTATCTATATAATAATATTTTTTCATCCTGAGATTGCAAATTGATTTCACCGAAGATATCGTCCCATACTGCATAACCGGTTGCGTTAAAGAAAGCTTTCTTTATTAATAATGTTCTATCTCTATCCCATCTGACTATCTGAAATGATCTGTGTTCAGGAATAATAAAGCGCAGCAAATCTATCCTCGGCATAGGTAAGCTTTTAATTGGATGATCCCAGCTTGTTGTTGTAACCTCCAGACCGTCCAGTCCGGGTCTGCCTTCAGTTACAAATTGCGCGTCAGGATTGAACTCATCAACATCTTCTCTAAATGTTTTGTCGGATTTCCCCATCGTATCGAGAAGCAGTCCATCAGCATCAACTTTTCCAAGTATTTCTGCTTGGATTTTGTACATATCTTTTCTTTTTCCAATCACATCCCATGGGTTATACGCCAGGTAAACATGTGTACTTAATTGATGGGCTGTATAAACAAAGTCTTTTAACCCTTCTATTCCACCTGGTAAGTCATCATATAAAGCAAACTGATCTCTTGGATCAACACCAACGCGCGGATATGCGTGCCAAAAATAGAATTGATCAAACCCGCCATATTCTTTTTTTGCATTGGTAAGAAAATTTTCAATTAAATATTTATTGTTTTCGGGATCATAAATTCTATGATTATAAACGAAAGAATGATAAGCCAAAAAATCTTTTTTATATTTTTGGAAACCCGGTCTATTATAAAAAGTAAAATCGAAATTACTTCTGATTTTATTTCTGAACCAATTGAACGCCTGGTGCCAGTCTCCGGAAAATATTTTAAATGTTCCATTAATTATTGTTATTGTATCTCGCTTGCCAATATGCAATTCATTTGAAGGCCATAGAGCTTGTTTTATATTATCTGAATTCCATTTTAAATCCGACTGATCACTTTGAATCATAACGCAGAGATTCTTGTCCGGAAATTCCAATATTGTGGGAAATGACGGATTGTTATAAAACTCAAGATCTACCGGCGGTGCTTTTGGCGGTCTTTCCCACATTTCAATCGAATGATAATCCTTCATTAACGATTCGGAATAATTTTCGAGCACATAACCCGAAGTATTTTTGTAAATTATTTTTCTGTTGCCTCCTAGATCAGGTTTTAAAAAAGCCAACCATGGGATGCCTGGTACAATTGAAGATCGACGATCAGCTCTATAAAGATCATGATAATCGTTCTCATATTTGTTTACAACTTTTATGTCTGCCGTTATTGAAGCACTGCTATTAAACCCTAGTTCAATATAAAGATGAAATGGGTTTTCCAAATAATTAGAGTAGGCATGAATTAGGATTTTTCCTCTGCCATCTTCACGGGTAATTTTGACGTTACGGATACCAAAACCAACATTATTCAGCGACCATGAATTATCTATACTAACTAGTGGCATTGGATTTCCGGTTTGAATAAGCTCAATGCCGGGGGACATATATTTCAAGGAACTCACTTCTAATTTATCATCTATTGAAATGGTCATTGATAAACTATCATTTGATATATAGATAGTTCTGGGTGTCACATCATTTGGCTCTGCTATTATTTTTAGTTGCGCATTCAACTTTCCGGGAAAGAGTAATGCAGCAACTAACCCTCCCAGAAAAAGTTGTTTAATAAATTTCATTTATTTCTCCGATACAAATTATTCGGGAATTATTTAGCTTAATTTTAAATAACTAACTTTTCTGAACCGACAAACCTCTCATTTTTTCTATCTTTGTAACTTCCATTTTCACACATTTTTGTTTTGCTATTGAAATTATATCTCTTATTAACTTTTCTCATTTTTATTTTATATTAACTTATAATAATAGATATTTAGTTCTGATTTGATCTCTAATTCAAGTCCATACCATTAATTACTATGAAAATAATTGTTAAAATACAGGAGCTGATATTGAATTGAGTTGATCCAATAATCCCACTCATGTGCCCCAGGCCGGACAATAAAGTCATGAGGAATATTTCGTTCCAGCATTTTTTTGTGGACTCTTAGATTTGCTTCGTAAAAAAAATCATCGACACCACAATCAAAAATGATTTTCATCGATTTTCCATCTAACAAATAAAGTAAATTAATCACTGTATTATTTTCCCAGTTATCTTTGTTTTCAGCATAACTGCCCAACCTCTTTGACAAATCCCAATTATTTGGAAAAGGTCGGATATCCAGTCCACCGCTTAAACTTCCCACAGCACCCCAAATATCCTGATGACGGAATGCTAAATAAAATGCACCATGGCCACCCATACTTAAACCTGTTATCGCTCTTTTATTTCCTTTTGGGATTGTTCTAAAATTTGAATCTATAAAACTTACAAGCTCCTTTGAAATATAAGTTTCATATTTCATTGTCGAGTCAATCGGGCTATCGAAGTACCAACTTGTTCCTCCCCCATCCGGGCAAACAATTATAAAATTATAATTATCTGCATATTTAGTCAGTTCAGGAACATGTCTTAGCCATTCCCCACAATCATTACCAGCACCATGAAGTAAATAGAGAACCGCATAACCATCTTTTTGCTTTGAATAGGTATCGGGTAAAATTATAATATTAGGTATTGATTTTTTCATACATTTACTCTGAACATATATTGTATCAATTTTTGCCGAGAAAATGTTTGAAATAAACAGGAACATGAACATCAAAACAAAATAAATTAAACGTTTCATAATTTTGGCTTAAATGAGTCTAATTTCATTTACTTTTTAATATTAGTGATTTGAGAAAATATGGAGGAAGTTTTAATTCTACGGAAATTCATCTAAGTACTAATTTCATTGGCTTCGAAAAAATTGTTCATCGATACAATAAATAAAAAAAGAATAAATTTTTCGTTATTCTAGCATTTGTTGAATAGATGTCTGTGATTACTTATTTATACTTTACCTTTCCAGCAAATAATAACATAAACTATTCTGTCATTTTTAAGATAAATCTGTCAATATCTTTTCTTTCAGGTGCTGAAGTTTGAGCACCCAATTTTGTGACCGAAAGAGCAGCAGCAGCATTTGCAAAAATTACAGCATCCTTGATTAATTTGCCTTCAGAAAGGCTAACTGTGAGTGCGCCATTAAAAATGTCACCTGCAGCAGTAGTATCAACTGCTTTTACAGAAAATGAAGGTACTAAACCTTTGAAAGAATCGCTTAATACAAAAGCTCCCTTTGATCCAAGGGTTATAATAATTATATCGATACCCATTTCCATTAAAACTTTTGCAGCTCTTTCTGCATCCTCTTCATTGGTTATGGGAAATCCAACCAACAATTCCGCTTCGGTTTCGTTAGGTGTTATGATAGAAACAGATTTCAACAACTCTTTATTTAACTTTTGAGCTGGCGCCGGATTCAGAATAATTTTAACATTATTCTCTGCAGCTATCTTTGCAGCTGTTTCGATAGTATCAATAGGTGTCTCAAGCTGCATTAATAAGAATTCGTTTTCTCTAATTATATGTTCGCAATTTTTTATATCCATAGGAGTAAGAGCTGCATTGGCACCAGAGGCAACAGCAATACTATTCTCCCCGTTTTCATCAACAAATATTAGTGCGACCCCAGAAGGTTCTATGAGGTCTTTTATGATATAGTCGACATTCAAACCATCATTCTTAAAGCCTTTTAGAGCAGTCTCACCAAATATATCTGAGCCGACTCTTGCTATAAAAGTTACATTGCCTCCAGCTCTTGCAGCAGCAACCGCTTGATTGGCTCCCTTTCCACCGGCAGCTGTGGAAAATTTTCCACCAATCACAGTTTCTCCTGGCATCGGTATTTTTTTTAATTTGATAATCATATCCGTATTAGAACTACCGATAACAAGAATATTTTTAGACATTCTTATATTTCTCCTTAAAAGAATATTGTTAAGAAATTTTATAAATTATTCAGAAACAAATCAACCATACCACATTTCCACTTAAATCTACACTAGGCGGTAAGAAATAAAATTAAATCTTCAAGTCCATTAAATCAAACTTGAAGACAGATAAATATTTTTATTTTATGCAAACCTAGATACAACAATCATTATCAAACCAATTAGATAGAAAATGAACATCATGGTTAATAATTTATTTGTACCTACAGGAGCGCCCTTAAATTCTTTCCAAATGAAAACTCCCCAGAAAGCTGCAATCATTGTTGCCCCTTGTCCTAATCCGTATGAGATAGCAAATCCGGCTGCTCCTGAAGCAATTATGCTAAATGCCATACCTAGACTCCAAATAATACCACCTAATATTCCAGTGGAATGCAACCTTAGATTTCCTTTCTTAATGTAATCCGAAAATGGGACGGGATCACCAACAAATGGTTTTGCCATTACAGCACTGTTCCATATGAAATTTGATAGAAAAAGGCCCACAGAAAAAATTACTACAGCAGTGTACGGACTAAGTTTTCCCGCTTCCAGATTTACAAAATCAGTTGACATCGAAGCCGCAACAAAACGATAAAATAGACCCATTAAAACACCAGCTAAAATTGAAATCACTATACCTTTTGTCGCTGTTTTTTGAGTTGATGCAGATAGCTTCCTATATGCAACAGCATCTACTATTATTGCGATAACCACTGCAGCAACACCAAGAAAAAGAATGACAGGATTTCCCAATGGTGCACCAACATAATTTGTTATTACACCAATTGCTAAAGCTAGGCCAACTCCTACCGGAAATGCAACGGCCATACCAGCTATATCAATAGCTGCAACTAAAAGTATGTTTGATAGGTTGAAGATAACTCCACCTAAAAAAGCAGAAAGAAGGTTTGAAGAATCAGCTTGATTTAAATCATTCAAAAAACCTCTTCCTTCAGAACCTGTACTGCCTAATGTAAAAGCCAAGATTAGTGAAAGTATAACAACCCCAATAGCGTAATCCCAATAGAATAATTGAAATCGCCACTCTTTAGTCGCGAGTTTTTGAGTGTTTGCCCATGAACCCCAGCACAACATTGTAATAATGCACATTATAACAGCTGTAAAATAAGAACTAACAACAACCATTTTATACCTCCGAGATTATAATCTCAATTAATATTAGTATTTAGGATTTACTTGCTTATCACTATAAATCACGACATCTTCAAGATTCAATTCAGCTTTATCAGTCTCATTTAAATTTTTAATTGTAACTGTATGTTTACCTTTTGGTATTTGATATTTCCAAAAAAGAGTTTCAGTTCTAATTGTAAAATTTGTTGGTAATTTAGGGCTTGAGACCAATTTTTCGTCGATATATAACTCTGTATCGAAAATATAATCTTCAGCACCTAATTTTCGAGCCTCACCATTCAACGCAAATCCAATTCCATCGAATTCAAAGGAATATTCATTTTTTAGTTTTGCATTTAGGGGCCTTCTTTCGATAGGATAATGACCTTCAAATCCGATTTCCAGCTTTACAGGTTTTATGGGTTGAACTTTAATTTCTACATCTTTTTCATTAACTGAACCACCATTTTTTTCAATCATAGCTAAGGCGTGTTTATAAGACAAATTATAAACATCATTTAGAGATATAGTAGTATATTTGAAATCCATTGGTTCAACTTCTGCTAGACCCTGTTTCCAGTAATCTGGAATTTTATTATAACCTAATATAGTTCCCATTATTCCGCCAGCACTGGACGGATTGCAGTCTGAGTCATCTCCAGCCCTAGCTGCAATAGAAATAGTTTTACCATAATCACCTTCACCATAAAGAAGTCCTAAAACTATCCAAGCTGAGTTAATAGTTGCATCAATATTGAAAGAATTAAATACTCCCTCAGGGCACCCAATATCTTCTCCCCATTTTTTTTGAACTTTAAACCATGTTTCTTTCCAATCCTTAGGATTTTCTTTGTGCCACTTAATAACATCACTTATTACAGCATAATACTTGCTTTTCTCAGGTATTGCCTTGAGTGCCTCCTCGACGATGTAATTTACATCATCCGAAATAAAAGCAAGTGAATACATGGTCCCGACATAAATTCCTCCGTACCAACCGTCTCCATAATTCATAATGTGACCAATTTTATCCCCAACTGAAGCAACGCTTGATGGCATTCCCGGGTTCATTAATCCTGAAAAATCTGCTTCAATTTGATAATCAATGTCATCGGCATGTGGATTATTTAGCCAGTTCCCCGATTCAGGGGGCATTACTCCTTTGAGAATATTATATCTAGCAGCCTGATTCGCATGCCATAACATATATCCTGCATTGGCAAAAGCTTCAGCAAAATCACTTGCAGGAGCATCTAAGCCTTTCTTTTCAAAAACATCAACGAAAGTAAGATCCATATAGATATCATCATATAGACCTGGTGAATTGTCATAATACCATTTCATATATCCATCATACCATACAATTGGCTGATAATCATGAATAAAAGTCGATCGATTTCTAAACTCTGTTGGCCCACCAAAAGTGCAACCAATCGTCTGTCCTGCCCACCCACCTTTTATTTTATCTTGAAGTACTTCTTTAGAAATTTTGACTTGTCCATCGGTAATTGAAGTAGCTATCAGAAGCAAAAAAAACAATTTTATATATGGTTTCATGCTCTTCATTTCATCTCCTTTAATTTGTTATTAAAAATTTCTATAATCCGTCAATAGAATCATAAACACTGAGCTCTGTTATTGATGTAAAATGGAATATTCTTTTATTGAACCAATGTTCAATCCCGCCCGCTTCACCAATTATTCTTATAGCTTTTGATTTAACGTTGTCGAATGATAATATATATTCAACAAAGTTAGGCCTGATAAACATTAATTCAGGGGAAGGTAAAGCAGGAATTATTTTAACGTTTTTTGCACTTACCCATTTTCCACTTTCATCCAAATATTCCACGTCGAGAGAATTAAACCATCCGCCCATTTCTTCGACGGATCCTGTATAAAATGATATTACTCCTATCTTAACAGGATTTGCCCATTTGTATCCGTAATAATCTACCGTTTTTTGAGTATCGTTTATAAGACTATAAAAAGTTGAACCGTTTCCTAAATATTTACCATCTCTTATTATATCTTCTAATTTATTAGCATAAAGAGAATAAGGGACTGTCAACCAAAAAGAATCTCGCAACTTGACGTTTGTTTCCTTAACATTCGCCAATACCTCAGTTGCAGTTTCAGCAAGATTATTGCCTCTAGCGATCAAATTATATTTACCTTCAAGTGATTCATTATTATCTAATACTTGTAAGGAAAGAGGATATACTCCAATTTGTGAAGTTTTTCCCTTTAGATATCCGTTTTCGAACTTTAATCCTTCTGGTAAATTACCTTCAACTAAACGCCATTTATAATTACCAGTACCACCGGTAACAATAAATTTATAATTAATATCTTTATTCAATTCAATAATGGGTAAAGGACCTTTTGGTAATTCTAATGGTGCATTAAATTGAGCATCAGTGTTTATTAAATAATAATCTACATCGTTTTCAGTTACTTTTTTTCCACCACTTTTAAAAATTATTTTTTCTCCCTGGTCTGCAATCCTGTTTGCCATGTCAGTTAACTTCGCATCCTGCATATCGTAACGCGTAATATTCTTATAAAAGTCATTTAATGGAAGTTTCCAATTTAGGTCGTCAAACGGAAATAAAAGATTTTTCGGAATACCGTCTATTCCATTGATAATACCCATAAGACCCGAAAGTGTTGCAGCTTGATTATCGGCATCAAATCCCATAGCACAAGCTAAATCCAATGTTTTTTGAAAATTTCCATTGCCATATAAGAGTGCCAATACTCCACAAGCTCCATTAAGATTAGCATTCCAAATTGTCTTAGTATCAATAGGTTCATTTATGTAATATTTTTCCGCCATTTCGTCACGAGCTTTTCTCCAATTATCGGGATACTTTTTATTGAGCTCAATCATATCATTTATTGTGGTTCTAAATCTGCTCCCCTCAGGCAAAGAGTTTAAACCAAAATCAACGAGTTTTTCAATATCTGTTTCAAAAAATGCAGCAGAATAAAGAGCCCCGTAGAATATGGTTGGTGCTGTTCCCCAGTCATCATCCATTATTGTCGCTGCCCAGTGAGACTTAGCCGCTGAATAAGAAATCATACCGGGTGAAGTAACTGCCCAAATTTCATTAATAAGTTGTGGATCAATTTGAAACCAATGTGGGTTTAAGGATTTCCAACCAGTAACCGGCGGTGTATAACCATAATGCATAGCAGCTAATGCTGCACGGTTTGCAAGCCATACTCTATCACGGACATGATATTTCCAAAGCTCGACTAATTCCTCAAGTGTTGGTTCAATACCATATTTTTCCATTGCAAGCAGATACATATATTCAATATCTGTATCGTCATCGGAAAAAGCTCCATTGTATTTCCTTAACTGGCCAGCATTTCTTCCGTAACCATATGGAAATTTTTCGGGACCAGCACTATCGATATAAGCGTTTTCATGGGGTAATCCATAAATATTTCCAACACATTGTCCTAGCCAAGAGGCGTAGACCTTTGCATTGTATTCTTTTACGGAAATCTTTTTAAAATTTTGCCCATTTGAACTATTAGTTAATAATATCGCAGAGAAAAAAAATGTGTACAACAATTTTTCTAATTTCATTATTATTTCTTTCCTTATCCTTATCGTATTGAAAATTTTCCAGGTTAGCATTCAAAAAAACTAACCCGGAAATTTTATTCGGATTTACTATAGACTTAAAGAGAAATTCCTAATTGGATCATATGAACTTTATTTAGGTTTCCGAAATCAACATAAGCGTAATTAAACCGCCCTGAATAACCGGAAATTTCATATTTCAATCCAATTCCAAGGACTAATCCCTCTTCATCGTAATTAAATTTATATCCGCCTCTTACAAAAAGAATATTTTGGAAAGAATATTCTGCACCAAAGTTAACTTTTTCAGGACCATCGTTCGGATGATCGCCTTCAAGCGATAGAGTTAACAAGTTAGAGCTGCCTTCATAATCAAAGAAATCCATTGCAATGCCAATTCTAAAATCAATGGGCATTCTTACGTCCATAGCTTCTGCCTGATATTCTTCGGTATAGCCTGTCAGGTGTACATCAGGTCCAAAATTTCTTGCAGTCATTGCAACTCTTAAGCTTCTAAACCCAGTATAATAAACTGTACCAAAATCAAAAGCCCAGTTATCCATACTAAGTTCGGCTATACTTTCTTTTATGTATTTAACATTACCGCCAATAGACAACTTATCCGTCACTTGTTTTGAATATGAAATGCCTATTGCCATATCGCTTGCAGAGAATGTACTTCCCGTAACAACCTGACTTGTTCTATCTTCTCCTTCTATAGGGCTATTAATTGTTTCAATAATATCCCCGTAGTCTAGATAAGCTAAATTTATTCCAAATACCCCAATATCTTCAAAATTTTTCGCAATAGCGATTGTTTGATACTTTATATCGGCTATCCAGTTTACATGACTTAATGATATGTCTATATTTTTAACATCTGAGAGAGATGCAGGATTGCCAAAAGCTGAAGCTGCATCTCCTTTAGAGGCAGCAACATAAGCACCTCCCATACCAGCGATTCTTGCATCGCCGTTTATCTTCAGGAACTGCCAGCCGCTTTGACCCACTCTTTCAGTGTTTGCAGGTTCAATTCCTGCTTGTGCTATCAATTTATACGACATAAGTAATACAATTGATACAATAAATATTATTTTAATTTGTATAAATGCATTCATTTTTAATACTCCTGTTATAGCTAAACTGATTTCAATTATTACTTAATTATTGCAAACTTTCCTATATAATCTTCACCTTCATGACCCGGAACCTGATCCTCAACGCGAAAGATATAAATTCCAGGAGATACGGCAAGCATCCAATTATTAAGCATATAATCTAATTTGGCATTACTGCCCCAAGAAGCACTGCCACTGCCGTCATCGTGCTGAATTTCTTTTACTAATTCTCCCATTAGTGTATATATTTTAATATTGCATTTTGAGGGAACATTTATAAATTCAATTCTATATTGCTCGCCTGATCCCATCAGTCTACTATGCTGTCTAAAAGGATTGGGAACCACATAAACCTGTTTTGATAAATCATCATTAGGTTTAAGTAAAGGATAAACTGGTTCTCGGTTATTATTTACTTTGCCACTTTCATTCCCAGCATTATCATAGGAAGTTACTGTGTAATAAATGCCAACACCTTGTGGTAAATTTTCGTCGGTATAAACCACTTTCCCATCCTCAATAACAGCAGAATTCGCTGGAATATCTGCAATTTGAATCCAGGGTCCGATTGTAAAATAATTTGACCTGTATACCTTGTAACCAACGAAATCATTTTGGCCTGTTAAAGGATCTATATATGAATCTGAGATTGGGGACCAAGCTATTTTTACCCCGGCACCTACAGGTGTTAAGTCAAGAGAGTTTTCTCCATCTGTGGGAGTCGGCGGAGGATATGCATCAGGAATATAATTATTAGCATAAAGTTCCTTGGCCGCATCAATATTTGCTTGTAATGCCTCCAATCCCAAAGTTACATTGTCATCAATATTTTGAACTCCACCCACTACAATTTTAGCTCTATCCATTTCGCCGACTATTTCAGCAAAAACTATTGTTTTCGACTCCCCTGGTGCAAGATTATTTGGACCACAACTAACTAAAAACTCAGGGAATCTTTCATATTTGTTGCCGCCTTCGGTAATGCCAGCCACGCCCTGATGCAATTGGTCCCAGGAATATCTTGGCTGTTGATGTGTCATAACTGTTAAAAATCTTGACGGATCATCAACCCCTAATTTGAATATTCTATCTTCAATGGGAGATTGTGTTGAAGTGCTTTGTCCAACATATTCCAAAATATTTTGATAAACATTACCTTCGCCTGAATCTAAGACTACTGTAGTGAAGAAACCAGGAGCATTAAGTTCATGATCCCTCGAACCTTGTTCATATATATCAGCTGCATCAAATTGATCACCACGTTGAGGACCAACGCCAAAGTTAAATTGTATCAACTCCTCATTCGAATAAGTGAAACTTCTGTCATCATAAAAATAAAATGTCTTTCTTGCCGCATCCCAACCATATTTTTCATCTTGCGAGGTAGCACTTCTTTCGGTTATTTCAATGCCATATCGCATTCCAAAATAAATATTTGTCACACTCGAAGCCCCGTTGTTAGTGAGAGTTATTTCGTGAATGATAAAGCTGTTATATTTTGGGAGACTCCATACCATACTTTTATGAGCTACTTCCAAACCGAGGTCATTTATCAATTGACTGCCAGTTGCCATTTCTTCAGCAGGATTTGACGGATCAACAAAATTATAATTTTCTATAACCTGTTCATCTTCCATAGCAGTTACATACTGAGAGGAGGGATAAAAAACACTATTAACTGTGTATGCGCTGGCTGAACCGTCCTTCACTCCGTAAATGGCAAACCCAACTGCCTGTGCATAATTTAGTGTATTATAATTATCCGTGGTTTTGGAATAGCCAGGATAACTTAATGTAAAATTAACTGTGCCAGGATCAACCGCGTTACCATTTCTTCTTAATGAATTCGATATAGTAGTCCACAATTTCCCTCTAAACAAATTCGAGTATGTCCAAGTTTGAGCAAAAAGGTCAGAGGAAATGAGAAGCATAATTAAAATTAAAATTATTCTGGAAAATTTAAATATACTTCTAAAATATTTTTTTTGACTTCGAGTAATAATACTCATTTTAATTCTCCTTATGATTAATCAAACAATAAATTCTCAATGGTTGTATCATATTAAAAATCCAATTTAACCTGTATATTTACTTGTCTTGGAGGAACTTCATAAGAATACCAACCCCACTCATTCGGCTCATTTGAAAACCAATGTTTTGGTAGTCTTTCCGAGTCAGGTTTATCACTATTTTGTTCATATGTTATGAGTTCGTCTCCATAAAGTAGATTTAAGAATTTTGAATTGAATAAATTTGTGATATCAACGCTAAGTTCAGCTCGTGTTCCAAGAACTTCGAATCCCTTTGAAATTTTTAGATTAGTTTGATAATAAGAAAACCATCTCATATTAAGTGGTTTTGTTGAAACATCGCCGGGACCATGATAAGTATATGGTTGACCTTGTCTCCACCACGTGTAAATATAAATGTGTAAATCGTTAAGTACAGGACCAAAACCTTCATTGAAATTAATATCGACATATGCCTTCAATTTATTAAAATCACTCCATGCTCCTTTTTCATTTACAAGGCCTTTGGGAGTATTTGTTTGTCCAGAGATTGGTTCAAACATGTTAGAATAACCTACATCACCAGTCCATGACCAATACAATTCATGTGTAATACCGAAGTTGACCGGAAAATTAAATCTTGAGTCAATGCTGGTCTCAATACCTCTCACATCTGAGTAATTAGAATTGCTGACCATAATTGGAGTATTATATGAATTAGATGCCGAATATAACCATGACCATGAGTTTGCTTCATCTGAAGCATCTTTATAATAGCCTGCAACTTTTAGTAAGAATAGATTTTCGATATTTTGGTCAAAACCAATTTCATATTGAATGGTTCTTTCATATGACAAAAAAGGATTTCCTAAATATCCCTGCCACTGATCCATATATGTAGTTTGTTTAGCATAAGGATTTAAAACAGTTGACATATCTTCAGTAAAATTAATAAACGGGAACCCAAACATTTTTGACCATGATGGTCTTTGATAAAAATGACCGTAGAAAAAGTGAATAACAGTATTTGCACTTAAAGGATGAGAAACACCAATACGTGGAGAAATTGCTGTTTGCATTTTGGTATCTGTCATAATAGGATTGCCTGGGATACCGTCTGATTCGTTCGAATCATGACCTTCAGTAGTTAATTCATAAGCGATAGGATCAAACATATTCTCTGCTGTCTTTCTGTTCTGGTTAAAAAAGTCCAATCTTAATCCCGCATTAATTATCATGCCTTCGAATTCAATTTTATTTTGATAATACAAATTTCCTTCATAAGGAGTGCCTGAGTAGACATTTGGTAGATTCCATCTTTCACCACCTTCATAATAAGGCAAATTAGTAGTGTTAGAGAAATCATAATAGTTGAATTGGGCACCAGTCTTCATTTGTAATTCTTGAGTAAGCTGGCTGGTTAAGTCTCCTTTAATCGTAAAAACTTCGGAATCAAATTCATCAATACGGCGTGAATATGCTTGTTTGATGAAGTTATTTACCATTAAATATTCAATATCAGTATCGTCCCATTTATCATCTACATTGGTATACCTATTGCTCTTATCGCTTTTATCGCGAAGGTAACCGACGTTAATTTCATAAAATGTGCTTTTACTAAGAACATCTGTAAAATTGAGATTGAATTGTGTAAAATTTCTTTTCTCAGGCCAGTAACTCCAGTCCGAACCCATTAATGCGTATTTATTACTTTGGTATGGATCTGTAACTTGATAGAGTCCTGTCCATGAGGTCTCTTGTGAGTTCTCATAACTTGTATAATTCGAGGATAAAGGAGGAACTGATTCCCAACCTCCAACCAAACCGCTAATAGATATTTTTGCTGCCGGGGAAAAAGCGTATGTAAATTTTCCTTGGAAATTATATTCATCATTGTAAGGGAGGGCCTGCGGGTAAATGTTTACTCCTCGCTTGAACCTGCCTGAAATCAAAAATCCCCATGTTATTTAAAATATTTCCATATAATGTCGCTTCCGTTTCCCATTGCGGTCTTTCAGTATATTTACCGGTGGTATCATTTGGAGTAATCTGCTTTTGCCACTCGGTTAAAAGAGCATTTGGATCCTGACCATAAAATTCTCCGTCCGGATTCTGAGATTGTTCAGTCCAGTACTCAAGATTATAATAAGTCCAGTCATAATTATCTTTACTGTACATGTTTCGTCCAAAATGATACTGGCCTGCTGGTCTTAATCTTGTTAATACAGTTCCATGAATTTTTGAAAGTACCGGAGCTTTTTCATTTGAAAAAAATATATCTCCTTTAGTAACAATGTTAATTATTGCAGAGCGTGCATTTCCGAATTCCGCATTATAACCACCTGTTTGCACAGATATTTCCTGGATAGTACTGGTATTAATACCAGTATAATTTTCCGAATATAATCCGTTATTTAAACTCATATTATCCAAAACATAAATGGCTTGAACACCGGAACTACCTCGATAAAGTCCATCAAATATCCCAGCTTTTGTCTCTAAAATGCCAGGAATTGTTCTCGCAAATGTTTTATTAATATCATTTTCCCCAATTATCTGCTCACTGGAAGTTCGGTCTATTTCCACAGGCGGACGTTTTGCAGATATAATAACTTCCTCTCCCTCATAAACCGCCGTTTTTAAATTAAAATTGATGGTCGTGGTTCGGTCAATATTAACAACTACATTTTCTTGTACTACTTTAATATAACCGACTTCACTTGCAGAAAGACTATAAGTTCCTGATGGTACATTGATAATAAAATAGTTACCATTAATATCAGTAGCTGCACCCATGTTTGTGCCGATAATCATTACATTTGCTCCAACAAGGGGTTCATTAGTTGTTGAGTCAACAACTGTACCCGAAATTTTACCTGATTGACCAAATAAAAAGTTTGGAGAAATAAAAATTATCGTAAAGAGGATCAATATTAAAAAATGTGATTTATACATTTCTTTACCTTACATTTTTTTAACTTTTAGGATTGTTAGTTATAAAATACTTTCGAAGAGTAATTAGACTTATTCATCCATTACTCTCAGAATACGGTAAAGATTGATCTTGACGATCATTCTGTAACAATTATTCATACTGTCTCCTTTCTTAAATTTATATTTTTTACTGATTTTCGCATTATTAATTTTGTTGGCAGAAGAATTTTAGGTAATTGCCTTGTATTGTCTGATTCCATCTTATCCATCAATAAATTAAATGCAATTGATCCAATCTCTTGACTTTGCTGCGCTACCGTAGTCATAGGAGTTGATAAAAACTCTGAATATGGTTGATCATCAAATGATATTATTGACATATCATTTGGTACATTTAAATTTTCTTCATAAAGAGCTTTCAATGAGCCAAGTGAAATGAGGTTACTAGCTGCAAAAATTGCGGTTGGTTTATTTTCAAGGTGCACAAGAATTCGCGTTTCAACATACCCATTTTGCTCCCCAAAATTTTCTCCTACGATTAAACTACTATCTAATGGGATATTATTTGTTTTGAATGCCTCGATAAATCCATTTAATCTATCCTGATTTACAGTTGTACCTCTTATCCCCTGAATAAATGCAATCCTTGTATGACCATTCTGGATCAGATAATCAGTGGCTTCAAAAGAACCTTTAAAGTTATCAGAACCAACAAAAGGAAGTTTTAGATCTAGGAAATATCTATCAATTAATACTATAGGGATATTCTTATGATTTGCTTTAATTAAATGCTCAGATTCTTTGCCGACAGGAGAAATAATAAGTCCATCTATTTTTCGATTAGTTAAAAAAAGGATTGAGGATTTTTCGATTTCTGTATTATCATCAGAATCTGTGACAATAACAGAATAACCATTTTCTCTTGCTGCTTTCTCTATATATCTTGCAATTTTAGCGAAAAATGGATTGGATATATCTGGAATAATTAAACCAATTGTATGAGAACGATTTAATCTTAAACTACGAGCTAATTGATTGGGTTGATAATTATGTTTTTTAGCAGTTTTAAGTATTGATTCAGTTGTCTTTTTACTAATTCTATATTTTAGTGATTGACCGTTTAAAACCCGGGACACAGTGGATATAGATATGTCTAATTCCTTTGCAATGCTCTCAAGTGTAGGGAGAAGATTTTTTTTCATTACACTTTAGTAAATAATTTATAGAAATAGTTTTTGCAAAAATTGCGCAAACGATTGTTCTAAACATAACTTTTTTTAGGCTTTGTGTCAAGAATAATTTATAAAAAATATAAATATTGCTATTATGATCTACAATCAAAGTATTTCCCCTATTGCTAGTACTAGAATCTGCGCAATGCTTTGCGTTATCTAAATCACACAGTCATTCCCAATGCCACTTATTCGATTATTTTCGCAGATATCTAGATCAACAATTTAGATTTTTGATTGTATCGGAAAATGATTTTACTCAAATAGCTTCAGGGGAGCTAACTACTCCCCCTTCTAATTAACTAAAATATTCCCAAGTAAAACATTCAAGCGATCCGTAAGTTCTTCGAACTTCTCGTTTATTCTCTGCAATTCCAGAACTGAATCTTCATCGGTTTTAGTTTCCAATTCAATATACCTTTTCGTCAATTTCATAGAAGTAAATTTTATATCAAAGAATTCTTCGTATTGATCATCAGGAATCACCGGAAGTTGAGAAAGTTCATAAGCATACTCGCCAAGCGAAAGATCCAAGCGATCATATAACTCTTTGGGCACCTCAAACCCATATACAAGCTCCAGTTCCGACAAAGAATTTATAAAATCTATCTCATCCAGATTGTCATCAAACAAATTTGAGATTACTGTGTCTGGGCTATAATGTTTTTTAATTCTGGATTTATTATCGAGCAATGTACAAAGTGTAAAAATATATCTATGCATCTTCGACCCCTGGTTTAATATCTTCTTTTATTGGATAAGTAGTTGTCCTTGTTACATCAAAAGGATTTTTAGGTTTTTTATTTATTGCAAGTAGTCTATTAAAAACCTCAGTCGCTCTGTCCTGAGATTTTCTATTGTTTAAGCTTTCGGTTAAAGACTTGTTATTGATTATTATCTCTTTCATTACTTCCTCCATAATTTAGTTAAGCCCCAGTAAGAGGCTTAACATATTGGTTTATCTGTTCCTATATAAAATTCTATGATCTGCAAGCGGCTTTGGATGCAATCTGATATAAATAACAGGATTATCTTCTTCTGCCTTGTAATCATAATTTTTCATCTTATAAGCTGCTACAAAAGCACCATTGGAAATGTACTGCTTGAAATACTTTTCAACATAATGCTTAAGTGTATAGCTGTTAGTTTCATCTTTTTTACGATTGGATGGGACATAAAAGCTATCAAGCCAGTCCATACATTTAACTATTTCATCAAGACTTTCATAAAGAGCAACTCTCTGCTCCTTATACCTTGGGTTATTTTTATTCCACTCTATACCATTATAGGTGAGTTCAGGATTTGTATTTAAGAAATTTATTATGTCAAATTTTAACATTTTCTTCTTCCTCCAAATTAAAAATGAGGTGCTTATAATAAGCTGCTGGAACTGTGCCAGCTTTTACGCCTTTGTAGATGGCGCTTAGTTTGTTTACAGGTCGTTTCCAGTCGTATTTGTTGCTCATATACCGGAGTATGTAGGGGCTGACGTATTCCTGCATTTCGATTGATAGCAGCTCGGATGCTTTGTACATTCCATATTTGGTCAAATACTCTACTACCCTACCCTCGCCTAATTTTTTCAATAGTCTTTGTGTCATACTATAACTGGTATCCCTCTTTTTTCTTATCCCCATTTTTTAAGCCTCTTTTTGTCTGTTTAATTAAACGTCTCTACCACGGTTTAATCATTTCTCTTATATCTCTTTGCATTAGACCTGAATTTCCTCTGTCATAGAATATTCCAGATTGCCATAGATTGCGTCATAGATTATTTTCAAGTATGGCAGACAATCCTTAGATTTTAGCCCGAATTCGAACATTGCCACACTTGCCATAGATTGTCATAGATTATCCAACAAGGTTGGTAGGATATTTATTTTTAAAAAATTTATCTTTTTCAAACCTAAGTTTAAAATCTATGACAAAGTATGACATTCTATGGCAACCCCCTTATTTTAAAGAACTTACAGACACGAATGCTTAAAAAAAGGCATGGCAGAAAGTATGGCAATTGCCATAGATTATTCTACCTAACTACCCCCACATATAGTACCAATAATTATCATCTGTTTTTCTTGATCTCTCGGATCTTATTCCATACAGCTTCAGGCTTCTCCCGAGTTGAATATTATTTACCTGTTGATTTACATATATATGATTGAATGCTTCTAGTGCTCGTTCCTTCTTAATTGTTCCTCCAAGATCATCCTGTGTCATTTTAAACAAGCTTTTTCTGTTTATGAAATCCTGATTTTTTTCATAGCTGCTGTGAATGATGTTCTCTTCAAACCATTCCAGATCTGCTTTCTTTAAATGTATTGCAAATTCCTCAAACTTATTTAAGCCAACAGAAACCATCGACGCTTTTTCATCATTGTCAATACAGGTCTTCGCTTCAATAGGATCATACTGCCAATTCATAAGGAACTGAGCAAAGCTTGGAACCTCAGATTTTAATGAATTAATATAAGCTTCTGGATCCTTCCTGAACCAATCAAAGGTAAGTAGGTTGGGTCCTGTAGAGACAACATTTAATCTTCTGTCTTTTTGCTCAATGAACAAAGGAACTTTTTCATTACTGAAGAAAAGACAATTAACATAATTGGTGATGAAGTAATTACGAATATTCTTCTCATTTATCATTACATCAGGATCAGTGATTATAGCTTTTATCCGTGACTTGATATTATTTCTTGTGCTGTTATCGTGAGCTACTTCATTAAATGCAATGAGTATTGTGTTCTTTAACCAGGGGTTAAAATCACTTTGAAGATCTGAGTCTTCTACTTTTACTGTCTGTCTTCTTCCAAAGAGTTCCTTAAGAACATAATCCAGAAATATTCCCTTCCCTGCTCCTTGTTCTCCCTTGAGTACCCAGGCAGTTAGTTGTTTTTGTCTTGTCTGTAAAATACCAGCAAGCCAGTTCAGAAATCTCTTTCTCTCACCGTATTTTGGGATCAGGTTCATAACTAATCTGTATATATGAGGAAAATCTTTTTTAGGGTAGAAGGTTTTCAAGTTTTTACTTAAAAGCATATACTCCGTTGGAACAAACAGATTTATAATTTCTTTTTCAAGGTCTATTCTCTCATTGGAACGAACATTGAAGTCTGCCTTGAGTACAGGAAGAATATCAGGTAATGTCTCTTCCCCTGATAAAAGAATATTTTCCAAAATCCCCTCTTGAACACTCATATATATTTCACCTTCTTTTGTATCGAGGTATGAGTATGAGCTAGTACTTCGTTCAATAAACGGGAAATATCTCTTTTGCCCAGTAAGATTAGCATTCTTAATCTTCTTATACCTTTCTATTCTTGACTCTTTCTGCTTTTCTTTAACTAGTTTGTTTACCAGGGATTTGTCAAGCTTGAGTTTTTCCATTATAAGTTTTGTCAACTGAGCTACATCCTCTGCATCAGGGGTTAGGGTGGTTAGGTAGAGTAATTGATCCTTGGTATTCTGCTTGGATAACGAATCATTCTCATCATATGCCACTAGAATTCTATCAGCCAGCCATAAAATCCCTTTAGTTACTTTCTTGTAGAGTGCCTTAGTTGCATCAAGCCCATTTGCACGAAAATATTCATCAGGATCCTTATGAGGACTCAGTAGTTTAGGATCAAGAACAAATGGAGTAATCTCTGATTCATTCAAGATTAACCTCACTGCTTCTTCGGTGTTTACAATTCCAGGCCCTTCCTGTTTACCGATCTTACCATCTTTTTCTTTATCATTATCAAATGAGATAATAACATTCTTAACCTTTGAGATACTCAGACCTTTCAGATGTGAACTGCCAAGTCTTCCCTGCCCAACTGCAGTGGCATTATTCATTCCTGCGGCGTAGAAATATGTGGCATCAGGATAACCTTCAAAAAGAATAATAGTCTCCTGATCCTTACAGTTGCATAAATTAAATATGTCATCTTTCTTCAAGCCGGAAGTTGAATCATATCGAACTTCTTTTGGCTCTCCATTTTTATCACTCTCAAAGACAATTGCATCTGGAGTTGCTCTTTTAATAAAACCAGTTATCTTTTCTTTAAGATTTCTGTATGGCAATGCTAATCTGTAGCTATCTCCTGTTGAACCAAATAAAGGAAGATTATTTATATCAATTCCCTTATCAGGATGTTTATCAAGTAAATATTTTTTTATTTCACTTCCTGGTGGGAAATAACAGAACTCAGATTTTTTAAGAATTTCGACTTCGTATTTTCTATCATTAACTAAATAGTCCAGAGTTTCTTTTCCTATATCAGTAAACAATAGTTCGTGCATCCATTCATATGCAGTCTCAAACAGCTCTGCCCTTGAATTAAAAGCTCTTATCTTTTCCTGTTCTTCATCTGTTAATTTATGATCGTAAGGATTATTGAAATTAACTGAATGAGTAAGGTTAAATTCTTTTGATGCCCACTTGAGTGCGTCAATAAATTCAATCTTCCGGGTAATCTTAATGAGCTCAATGTTATCGCCACCTTTTCCGCAATCAAAACAGTTCCAATACTTCTTTTCAGATTTTATTGAAAAACATTTACCACCTTTTGATGGATGTCCTGTTCGGGCATTCACCCTGATAACTGTTTCCAGTTTTCTTAATTTCAAGTCCGAGTTTTTCTGCAATCTTTTCTGTTGGTAAATCGTTTATCTTGTTTTTCAGTTGTTCATAACTTTTATCTCCTTCCTTCTGTGTGTAATTGGTATTCATTGTTATTACCTTGGTTTGATGTTGATGTAGTATAAGAGTGAATGATGCTCTTTAATGCACGAATTGAGTTTCCATATTTCATAGGTTCTACTATTGCATTCATTGAGTAGTATTCTTTTACAGCATTTTCAATGTTGTCATTCGTCTCAAATACAAATGTTGTCAGTCCTTGTTTTCTGGTGTGCTCAATCAACTTGAAACCTGAGGCAAGCAAATATGCAGATAGGTAAAAGTCTGAGTTTGAATAGGATTGCATTAGATTAACTCCGATTTATTTTATTCAGGTGGAATGCCCTCTCTGATGAAAGAGCATTCCTATAAATTAGTTTTCGGTTTTAAGTTTCCTGAGTTTCAATTATTCTTGTAGTAAAGTCTTGGAGAGTTGTATTTGTGGTCTATTGTAAGTTGTAGTTATCAGTTTTCAAAGCAAACCTTAATCAGCTTGCCCCTAATACAATGTATTAATTCCTAATCTGATTTGCAAATTTTTTATTCTTTATTTTCATACATTATATTGGCCGTCATTAATGGATTCAAATCCAATTACTCTCGCCTTTTTCTTTTCGATAAGTTGTTTCGTTTTATAAATCAGTTTTAATCAGTTGTCCGGTTGGCTGTTTTGAAATGTCGTCTCTATATATTTAATATAGAAGGTGAACATGCAGAAGTCAATAGCGAGTGAAAAATATTTTATAAATACTGAAATGGTACCAAAGTGGAGCCCACACCCCAAAATAGTTGCGATTTCATTACAAAATAAAAAGATTTATGAGCTTGAAAGAAGTCCCACCCTCTCCGCAAGACCCTATATTTCCTGATAATTTAATCATTTAGCTGGTCAGGTAATTTTGAAATTGTAAATATGTGTCAGCTATTTTTTTAATATTTTTCAAAATTGACGAATAAGTTTATTGAATTTATTGAAAAACTTTTCCTTAATCCCATCTCTAAATATCAAGAAATCAAATCATACTATATTAAAATAATCTAGAATATTTAACAGACGATCGGTTAAAAATAACCTGGAAAGAATTCTATCTTTTAGTACCCTTGTTATCAAAAAAATTTGAATTAAGTGTAATCCAGCTTAATAAATCAACTAAACTTGAAAATTAGAAGCTCACTTTTAGGCAGTTGTTTTACGCAATTTCAAATTATAATTTCAAAAGGAAAAAAATACCTAACAAAGTTAAAGCTAAACCATAAAAGCGTTCCAGAATACTTGCATTTGATCTAATGGCAACCTTAGCTCCTAATAATGAAAAAGGTATAGACCCCAGCGAAAGAATTAATGTAATTAACCAATCAATATGACCGAGGTAAGCATGTACTATTGTCCCGGGCAAAGCAAGGAATATTGAAACAGCCAGTGAGCATGCAAATGCTTTTTTTATAGGTTGATGAAGAATGCGTGCATAGCTTGGGGCTAACAAAAATCCACCTGAATTGGCTAAGAGACCAGAAATTAATCCAATAAAGATTGCAATTAGAAACAATCGAAGACGCCAGAAGGATGGTCGAACTGTATCTGATGCGTCTGCTATGATTGATTTACTAACTTTTTCCTTTGGGAAAATCAGAAAACTTATGCCAAATGCAAGAACCATCAAACCAGTTACAATCAACAATGGTGCGGCGCCTGTATATTTGGTAAGAAATGAACCAATTATAGTGGCTGGTACGCCAAATAGAATACTCCATAAAATAATTTCCCAATCTAAAAGATGTGATTTCCAATATGCAATCGAAGCAACGAGTGTACCGGGTACAGTTGCCGGTAATGGTGCAGCTACCGCAATAAATCCTGGTACACCGATTAAACTTAACATTGGAGTGGCAATGGCACTGCCTCCTTTACCGAAAAGTCCACCGAGAAACCCGATTATCACCCCAATAATAAATATTCCAAGGTAATGCAAAATCAAGTGTTATTCCTTTCCCGCATTGTCATATTGCACTTTTTAAAATATAAAAACTTTTATTGTAATGATTTTTGTCTCTAAATATGTAGAATCAGCAGTCATTTGATTCATAAAAGAAATATCAAAAAATTGTCCTTCGTTTGATTTATTAGAGTAGTTCCCGATGAACGATCCTTAACTTAGAGAGGGAAAAATCACTTTGACTTTGCAGCGAAATACTCATAATCAAAAATAAAAATAAAATTTATTTTTTACATTCTACAGACATAAAACAGCTTTGTTTTTAAACCATTCCCAATAACAGAAAAGGGTTTTGAAAAACCAACGTTAAAAATTGTTCATGAATTTATTTTGTTTACCAAACTTAGAGAGCTGCGAACTTTTACAACTCAAATATATAACAATAGGCATGCTGCACTTAAATTAGTTTACACAGCTCTCTCTCCATGGATCTGCCAATGTTTATCTACCCGTCATATATTATATTATCTTCTCTTACTTATCTGCCTTTTCATTCTGAATTTTAGCATAGTCATTCAGAGCCAACCTGATGCTTGTGATAATTGTTTCAGGATCGTCTTTGGGGATATAATGCCCCGAATTTGACAAATAAATCAGCTTCCCATATTTAAGTGGGTTTAATAACTCAATCCAGCGTTTCATTTGAATATTATTATTAATTCTAAATAATTTCTCCTTATCA
Source organism: uncultured Ignavibacteriaceae bacterium (assembly GCA_963809415.1). GTDB lineage: Bacteria > Bacteroidota > Ignavibacteria > Ignavibacteriales > Ignavibacteriaceae > IGN3. The sequence goes on from CAWEJJ010000003.1 coordinate 581,293, forward strand.
AAACTAGTTTCTCCCCGGTCATCTGGTCCTTTAGGATATTCACCTGCTTTAATAAAATGAACCGGAACATCAGGCAGGGGTATGCTGTCGCAATCTTTAAAATCATTTTTGGTTAATTGACTGGAGATTTTCACTTCCTCAACATAAAAATTCGGCATTTCTTCATAAAGCTTTTCTTTGAATTTAGTATACGGTTTTGCAAACATCGAATCGATTTGGTGCTTTGTTAATCCAATTTCTAAATATGGAAGATCACCGTCATCTCCCTTTTTAGTGAAATCAATTGGATCCACAAATATTAGTCCGGCAATTTCTTCCGGGTGTTTTGATGCAAAACTTCTGATATATGCACCGCCGAATGAGTGACCAACTAACAAATATGGCGGGTTAAGACCCTTCTCTAAAAGCATTGATTCTAAGTTACTATTTATATGTTGTACTGTTGGAGGCAGGCTGTCATTTTCAGATTCTCCAATTCTTGGCCGGTTATAGGAAAACACAGCAGATGTTTTTGAAACTTCATCAATTATAGTTTTCCAATAATCATATTTAGTTGCCATTCCATTTTCAAGGACAATTACAGGTTTACCAGGTTGATTATTTTCCAGTCCGGAAATAAAAACTTCTATTTTCCTTCCGTTCACTGTCATAAATTCTTTTTGTCCAAAACCATAATTGCTCAATCCCAGTATCATTACAAATGCAAAAACTGTTATTCGCTCCAGTCCATTTCTCATTAACCACACTCCTTTGTTGATATTATAAAATTGTAAAAATAACGACCTGCTAATGACTTGCACACCCAACACAACTATGTCACTTAAAAGACAATTGCAATAATTTCAAGAAGTAACAATGCCTGGAAGTACATAGCTAATAAATGAACAAATACCAGATGCGAAAATTGCGTCCATCTATATTGATATGTTATAAATATTAAAAATAAATTGAAAGCATTAATGATGTAGTGCCTAAATTTACTCCGAATCCATCTAAATCCTGGGTTACTAAATCACGCCCTGCTATGGTCCTTTTGCCACTTAAGTAACTTACATTAAATAAATGTTGACCTGAAAGTGAAATCCTGTCCAGTATCCAATATTCAATTCCGAAACCAAAATCCAGATTAAAACTATTCGATTTATCAATACTTTCATAAGAATAATCCTGAATATTAGAAGGACGATAATATTGGTCGCTGATACCAACAGATAACCTTGCAGAATAATATGGTGATAAATCTTTGTCAGAATCAAAATGCTTTTCAAAACCGAAGCCGATGTTTAAATATTTAGTCTTGTTTAAACCGCTAGTATAATTTCCTGTCGGGTCATATTTGGTTTCGGAGATTGAACCACCAATACTTGCATTTAAAACAGTGGATCCTGAAATCCATAACCTTCCGCCGACACCACCATAATAACTTCCAAGATTAAAACCATTAAAGCTAAAACTCAGCGCAGTGGTTCTATAGTTGGTATTCTGTGCAACTGCAGCAAATGAAATTGAAAAAACTAAAAGAAAAATAGATAAAGCTTTCATAAGAACTCCCATAGATTATTTGATTTATAAAAATGTGTTATCCCGATAGTATCGGGACAAGTTGTTAAAAAGTTAATGTTATTTAAAAAATTTCCATGTCACTTAATTAATGTCTCGTGTCTAATTGTTTACCAGAATCTTTAATAAATCCAATTGACAAATATATCCCTTTGACTTTGTGCTTATTAAAGAGGTTAGGTGCGATTAAATTGGTTTATATTTTCCTTTAATAATGAAACTATTTCCCGGCATTGATAAATACGTTTTAAGTGTATCATAAATTGCTTGATATTTGTATCCATCCAACAAAGGTGGAATATTATTACCAAAAGGTTCTATCATTGGAAATATTATTTCAGAAGTCCTTGTTTCAAAATTAGTATTAGGGAAGAAATCATATTTACCATCTGGAACTGACATACCATTTTCGCTCAATCTATCAAGACCAAATAACTGTAATAATCTGATGCCGTTAATTGTATTGGTTTCGGAACCATCTGACATCTTCAAATAAATATCCAAATCCAGATTGGTTATTTGCCCAATATATGGGGTTATTTGATAAATATTTTTCATCTTCAATTTCCAGGCAGCTTGATATTGAGGATGGAGATTGGTTGGTCTAACAAGTTTCAATACTCCTCGAGTTTTGGAATTATTCACAAGCTCAGAAATAAATTCTCCGTAATATAAATCATCTGATACCGACGGAGAATCATTCTCAATAACATATGCTACTGCTATTATATCATAATCATTTATTGGATTAATTAAAGTTATGAAACCTGTTGATGGATGAAAAATATAATCTCTACCTTCATTTAATAGAATAAAACGGCTCAATTCAACTTCACCAGGAATTTGCAAATTATTATTTCTGTATGTATCATCATACATATTTCCCGAAAATCGAGTTGGCAAATTAATATATGCGTTTGCAATTATTGATTGATCCGGATCCAATATTGAATTGACAGATTTATAAACCTCGATATACTTTACAAAATATTTTGGGTTTATGATTGGATTTACATTGCCATAATAAAGATTATAAAGATTCAATGCAGAAGAAGTATCAGTATAGATTTGATCTATAAAATAATTGTTGTCAGAATATTGTAAAAAATTAATTTCAAACGATACTCTGTCATCAATTGGAGGTGTAATAGGATCGCAATTTTCTTTATTGCAGCTAATAAACAATAAAGTGAATAAAACAAAAGAGATCAATAAGTATTTCATAATATACCTTCCTTTTCTATTTGAGAAAAGAAAAGGTAAAAACTTAACATAAAATTTCCCTTTCAATTAAGCACATAACGGCGTGGCAACTAACTTGCCGCCCAGAACAATTTAGTTGTTTTGCAAAAGTATACCGTGAGACTTTAAACGAAAATATTCTTTATCCGATTTCTTGTTTTTACTTGGAGTATATAACGCACTTTTAAGAGCTTCATTAATTACTGTTGAGGAACCATCAATTTCAAAAACCATAAATTGTATTGTCGGGCAAAAATTAATTGCTAAATTCAAATTAAGTTCTTGTAGAGTATAAGATTTCAAATTATAAGTAATCGAATTACTATTGTGTTTAAAACTTCTAATAATTTTTTGTGTCTTTTCATTATACTGTTCATTAGCAACATCAATAGGGAAATAAAAAATAAAATCACTTTTGGGATTAACTTTCTTAGTTATTTCAAATTGATAATCGGAATTATTTTTAAAAACTTTTTTCAACATAATTGGTTTTTCGACAGGTGAGCTTTTTGTTAGAATATACCGATCGTCTCCTTTCCATAAAAATGAATAAAGTCTTCCTTGTGTTGATTTAATTTCTTTTTTCTCAAGAGATGGATAATAGTAAAAATCAAATACGACTTCTGAATCCCAATTTTCGGAAAAGGTTGATTCATTATTATTATCCTCCGGAAAAATATTTATAGCTGAAATAGATTTTATTTGAATAGAGTTTTTTATAATATTTCTTGCATCATTCCAAGATAGAGAGTATGCCTTTGGGGTATCATAAATTATATCTCCGACCTCAAAGAGACATTTTGATAAAGCATCTGCAAATGATTTCGGTAAAGGCCATTTAAAACCAATAAAATAATCTGATTCCATTAGATAACCTCAAAGTTTAATCCATTAATGTACGTGCGAGTTTCTTTTTCAATGCCGAAACCTTCTTTTTCATTTTTTCTAACTCGGTTTCAGCTTGATGTAATTCATCCAATGCTTTTTCAACATCAGAACCTCTCACCCAACTTTTGACAATTTCAACATCATTGACATTTTCACTAACAATTCCTTCGATTGAACCAGCGAGAATTCTAAACCTATGTTTACAATACATTCCATTTTCACCGGCAGGACAACTACATAAACCCGTAAGATTACTTGTACTTTTTCTAAATACAACCACATATGGCTCAGATGCAGAACCTTGAACTAAAAATTTAATATCATTCATTTTTTACCTTGAGACATAACTATTACTTAATCTGCACAATATTGTTAGTTAAAAAATATAAATATGCACGTTGTTGCAAATCTATAATCCAATTCCTTGGAAAATCGCTCAGAAACTTAATATTTAAAAATAAGTTGCGCATAATTTTAATCTTTAATCTTAGATTTTTAATCTTTAATTATTCGTTCTACCTTCTCCCGAATAAGGCCTGTCCGACTCTGACGGATCCCCCTCCGGCGTCAGATAAGGCGTTGTGGAGGGTATATACATTTGTACCTGTGCAACTTAAGTTTATTTATTGTTAAACTCAATTGACCATTAACAAGTAATTTTAAAATAAAAAACCCCGAATTATTATTTATTTAATAATCGGGGTTAAATTAAAAATTAATTATTTGTTCTATTGATAAATCTCTTTCATCAAATTAAACAGACCTGTACGGGCTTCATCACTGATATAATTATTGATAATTCCTGTTTCATACATTACACCGTTAAAATATTTTACTTTATCATTAATATTTCCTTTACCTATAACTAATCCATCCATTCCAACTTTCCCAATTATACCTGTAAATGCTAACTGACCATTTATAAATACTCTGGAGTCCTTAAGATTAAATTCGATATAAACTATATTAATACCATCAACAAGACCTTTAACTCTAATTTCACCGGCACTTTTTATAAGCAGCTCTGATTCACCTGCATTATTTTTTTCTATACTTATCTGACAACCTTTATCGCCTTTTGCATCAATCAGAAAATTTTCACCAGTATTTTTATCGCCGCTAAAAACAAGTAACATGCTTAACGGTTGTTGAACTTTAACATCTAAATTTTCACTGAAGTTGTTCACACCGTCATAACGAACACCGAACAAATTTCCATTCATAATTTTTTTAGGACGTTTTTCTGTAATAGGTGTAGTTAATTCTTCACCTTTCAATCCATATTGTTTTGAAATCAAACCATCATACTCTTTTATTCCCCACTGGGCGGATACCCAGAATTTTATATTATCATACCAATTTTCTTCAGTTGATAGCTGAATAAATTTATTAAGCAAATCCTTATTTAATATCTTTCCTCCATCCAGATTTACTGTTTTCAAATATGAATTCAATTCCATCACGGTTTTGTCGTTACCGGATGGTGCTAAATTTTTTGCCGATAAATTATACTGAACGGCAAAAAATAGAATTATAAATAATCCTAATATATTTCTGTTTTTCATTTAAGTGAACCCTTTATTTTATTTTAAAATTGATGTGAAAATATAGTTGGTAGATAAATATTTTTCTTTACCATTTATCATAATAAACTGTTTCTCTGTCTTTAAATTATTGATTTACAAAATACATTCATTCCTTATAAGCCTATTAAATAAAAGTGATTAGAGAGATTCCCATTTACTAAAACCAAACGCATTGTGTGTAGTTTAAGTTTGAATTAAAATATTTTACCGTTCATCAAGCGAATTTAATACAATGTTAAATTGTGGAGTTATTTTCACTTCTATTCAATTCATTTCAGAAATATTTTTATAGATAGAATTCATATTCATTAAAATGAAAATGATTAATAAAAATAAATCGATGATTTTATTTCAAATATTATAGTTATTGATATTGATATGATCTGGAAGAAGAGAAATTGTTTGAAATGATGTTAAAAAAAAAGAGGCTCTATCAAAAAAGTTAACTTGTTCCATTATATTTTTCTTTTACTATCAGTTTTGATTCAGGATCAAAACCTTAATTAATAAAAACAATAATATTGAACAAGCAAGAATTTTGAAATAACCTCTTTATTTTTTTGAGTTAAAATTTTTTAATTACCAAATACGTTTGCTACCCCGTTTATGTGTTTATTCTTGTCAATAATATTTCCATTCTCATCAATAACACCAACATGACAAGAATAACAATCTGTCAGTTTAAAGGACAAATGCCCTGTGGGTGGTAATCCGTGACATGAACCGCATTCAGCCTGGGTACCATCAACTTTATTCCAAATTACTGTAGCATTATTTCCGGTAATTGTTGCTCCTGTATAAACAAATTGATTTATACTTGCTGTTGAATCACGATAGAAGGTGAAATTTCCATGACAATAAGAATTTGAGCAAGTATAGTTTGTAAAATTAAAGCTTGGATTTGCACCACCCTGTATAGATAATTTTCCAAAAGTTATTTCTGCATTACCGTCATTGCCTAAATGCCCTTCAGCATACACTGATGAAGGAACTTTATGGCAAGTTGAGCATCGGATAAGACTTCCTAACTGATTATCATAAAGATGTGAGACATGTGCACCAACACCGGGATAATTTGTGTCTGTGCTTCCATTAAGCGCCCGTGGCGGAGCTATTTTTGTTGGATCATTAAAGTCTCCATGACATGTGTTACATGCTTCAGGACCATTAGAACCCGTGTGACAGGTCAAACAAGTTGGAGCATCTAATCCGCCTGAATAATTTGCTGCGTGGCATGAACCACACGCACGCATATCCCATGCAAGATTTGTAGCAATATATTTTCCGTGAAAGTTTGGAGATGTTGGATTTACAATACCATCTTGATGTACGTTAATTGTCGGATGACAGGTTGCACAAGATGGAGAAACATATCCACCTTCATAAGTTGCTCCATGACAGGTTGCACAAGTAGTCATTTGTCCGCCAAAATTATCAGCAATAAATTTTGCGTGAAAGTTTGGAGATTGCGGATCAGTTATCCCTGTTTGATGGACATTTAAAGAAGGATGGCAACCAGAAGTTATACAACTTACTTTTGCAACTCCACCACTGAAATCCGCAGAATGACATTGTTTACAGTCATCAAATTTTCCCTTACTATCAACTAATACTCTGCCATGATAGTTTGCGTTTTGAGGATTGAAGACTCCGGTTCCATGAATGTTTAATTGCGGGGCTGAAGCAATATCATCTTGCAGATCACTACAACCAGCAACAACGAAAATTAAGAAGAGCAATAATATGCTAATCGAATAAATTTTTAATATTAAAATTTTCATTTTACAATCCATGACAATAATTACAGAATCCACTTGCTTGACTTGAATTTGGTGAAGCACTTGTATGACAGTTATAGCAGATTGAATTTGCATCTGTATGCCAATCACCATGTTCACCTCTCATAAAATTATTTGCATGCGTTTTTGGATTTGTACCTTGAATTCCATCACTATCCAAATGACACATGATACAGGTTGGATCCGCACCATTTACATCGTGACAGGACATGCAGTTTTCAATATCTCTCCGGGCTAAATCTGCGTGATCTCCTCCGCCGGTTCCAACACCAATTGTTTTAAATGTTGGTTTTAGATGCGAAGCAGGCACCAATCCGGTAAATCCTATTCCTTCTCCTTCAGCTTGATGACAGGATGCACAAAAAGTTTCTACCTCATGACAGGTTTGGCATTCAGCCGTCTTCCCATTTGCGTCAATTCCATGAGTAAATCTATAATTTAATTCGTGCACACGTGTGATTGCTTGAACTTTGGCACCATCAACAAAATTATTTGGATAATAGGGTTGGTAAAAATTATTTGCTGTGTTCGTTTCAGTTATACCAATCGTTGAAACGTGGCACTCTTCACAACTCTGTTCAGTATGACACATTGCACAGTTTGCATTAAACGCCATTGCGGAAAATTTATGCATATCAATATAGTTTGCCACTTTATGATTTTGCGGAAGAAGATTTATTGTTGAAATATGGCAGGACTCACAAGCATTTGTTGCCGTGGATCTATCGTTATGACAAGTGTAGCAAGTTTCCATCGTTGGATTAACTGCGGCAGCTTGCAAGTCATAACCCGTAGAGTCAATACCTTTATGGCAGTCCTCACATTTTAGTTTGAGGCTTTGTAAATGCAGTTTATGATTAAAATATAATCCACTTTCGGGAAGAACTAATGCTTCAAATTTATCATCGAAATGACAAGTAGAGCATTCTTTTTCATTCGCAACATCATGACAGGTGGAACAATTATCATGATTTGGGAAAAGTGAATTAGTTAAACTGACACTTTCCGTAACCGAACTATGACAATCTTCACAACCAGCTAAATCTTTATGTAGTTGATGAGAAAACTTAATTCTGCCTTCATTGCCTAAAGGCGTTTCAACTTTTACAGTATCCATCGCTCCGATTAAAAGGAAAACGACTGTACCTAAAAAGAGAAACAGGTAAATGATTTTTAATTTTTGCATAGTAAGTAAATTATACGTTAATGTTAAACCAGTAATTAAGTTTAAAAAAGAATCTGAAATCATTTTTATAAATTTTATTATCCATATACTGTGCCTGAAGATCAAAAGAAAGCATGCGTATTGGACGAATGTTTACTCCAGCTAATAAAGTAGTCAGATTGTTTGATTCAGTATCATTTGGAGATAGTTTATATTTAGTATATGATAAGCCAATTGATGGTGTAAATAATCCTTCAAAGAATGTATAACCGGAATAGACCGAAACAGCATCAAGTTCTCCAGCATATCCGAATGTTTTGCGATAATTAAGTGTTCCCCATTGAGTTGCCAAGCCAATACCCAATCTTTGCGAGTTATCATCTTTGTACTCAACATTAGCAAACTTTCCAATTACTGTTATGCCGCTGGATATCTGGTAATCAGCACCTAATTCAATTTCATAAGTGTTTGCGTAATCAAATACTGCAAAAATGGAATTGTATCTAATTTTAGGTTGACGATAATTGAAATAAGCATTTATACCTAATTTATCGATGGGCTGGGTTCTTGCATCAATAGCAAATTTGGAAGTTTGGTTAAAGTTTAAATCATAATCATAACTTGTAAAAACGGAAACTAATTTTTTATTTGTATAATAAATTTCACCGGTAACAAACTCAAACTGATTTGATTTATTTTCAATATCAACAAGGATTGGGTTAGTAACTAAATCAGGTAAAAGTCTAATGGCTTGATATGGTTGTGGTTTGAAATTTTTATTTATGTAACCAACTGAAAATTGAAAGTCTTTAAGAACTGTAGTAGTAAATTTTCCGCCTAATAAATAATTATCACTCCAATTGTCAATAATTTCTAACTTCTGATAAGGAGGGACATTAGCGCCATAATAGACGGAAAATTTATAAACATCTTTTTTTAAATGAATCGAAGCTCCATCAAAAATACCCCCGGCTACGCTGTTAATAATTGGTTGTCTGCCTACTTTAACCGTAGCTAAATCTAAAATATTCCTTGCTTCAAAATAAAGATGGTAAAATCTTAACCGTGGATCGGACTCCATTTTATTGGAAAGATTTCCTTCTAAATTGAAAAAGGATCTTACAGAAATGTTTTCATAATTAAAATTTAGATTTAACATTTCATAAGCTCTTAAATATTTTTCAGATGAATTTACGGCATCAAATCTTTCAAATGAATATAAAGAGCTTGAAAATCTACCATTTATATTTTGGGCATAAACTAACATGCTTGCCCCAAAACAGAGCAAAATAATTAACTTTTTCATTTAATCTTTCAATCAAATTATATCAATAAATAAAATTAATTAATTTCCTTTTGGGATATCGTGTTTGATCTTCTGCCATGACTCTTCGACATTAAATTTAACAAAGGTTGGGCTTTCAGAATTATGGCAAGTAACACAGAATTTTTCAAGATTTTCGTGAATCATTAATCCATTTTTTATTGCTAATTCTTTATCCTTCATAACTTTCATATCTTTATAGTCAGATCCTGGTCCATGGCAAGTTTCACACTGAACACCGTCTTCAACTTTAAATTTTTTCTCTAACATTGATGCTTCAAGATTATAACCAGTGGCATGACATTTTAGACATTCTGGGGTTTCAACCGCAGGTTTAGTATATCCCTTTTCTTTGGCAATTTGATTTGCCTTATCAGTTTTAAGAGTTTCGTAAGCTTTTGAGTGCATGCTATTTTTCCAAATAGAAAGCTGACTGCCTTGCTTGTCCGATTTATGGCACATACCGCATGTTTCTACACCAACATATTTATGGCTAGTTTGCGATAGAATTGATGTGAAAGGGATTAAGAAAAGAGAAACGAGAACAAAAACTGAAAGTCGCATAAGACCTCCTATAATAAAGTGATTATTACTATTGCAATATTGAAAGAATTTTTAACAAAGACAAAAGTTAATCCCCTCAATATTTCGATTTATTGAAGTTTTATAATTAGTATCACTAAAATACAAAGTAAAACAACTATTGTGTTAATCAAAAGTGAAGATTTTATCAATTTTAATACCATAGAATATATTTACTTTATTCCTAATTAGTAGTCTTAATTCTTATTATTGAAAATAATTACAAATCCGTTGTCCCAAATTTGAAAATTTTTGCAGTCAGAATATTCTGAAAAAAGATACACTTAAATTTTAATATCCTCTTGTTCATACATTAAGATGCTCTCAGAATTTTTTTAATATTAAATATAACCTTCAAATGCATAATGCATAATGCATAAGAATAAATTTTTACTGAAAGACGTATTTAATTTATAAAATTAAAATCAATATATTATTTTATGATGTGGCACTATTTCATTATCTTTAATATTGAAATTTTACAAAACCACCGTCAAATATTTTATCAAATTATTTCTCCTAATAAATGGTTTTGAGTTTGATAGAATATTATACTTATAAACCAAAATTGATATATTTTATGTTCCCATCTTCATTAAGTGATATTTTAACTGTCAAAAGTTCCTTACTGCATGGTAAAGGATTATTCTCAACAAAAATAGTTCCTTCCGGAAATACAATAACCAAAATTGAAGGAGAAATGATTTCTGCTGACGAATGTGTAAAACGTGAACAAGAAGGCAATGTCTATATCTTTTGGAAGGAAGATGATTTGTATGTTGACGTTGAAAATCATTCAGTTATAAAGTTTATAAATCATTCCTGTGAATATAACTGCGATGTGGATGAAGATGAGAATGGAAATTTAATTTTGATAGCTGCACGAGATATTTTGGAAGGTGAAGAATTAACTATTGATTATGGTTATGATGAAATTTATGAAAATTGTTCCTGTAATTTATGTGCAAACAAAAATCTTATGCATCAAAATTAAGTAATTATCTGTGTATTAAGTGCAATTTCTTCTAATATTGAAGAAACAGTTAAACACTCCCTTAATGAGCCATTATAGACTATTGCTTTGCCATTAACGTGAACCTCAAAAGCATAGTCCCTCGCTTTTTCAAAACCACACTTTGTAGCCTTAATAAGCTGATTAATTACTTCATCAAATGTATGCCAATCATCATTATATAAAACAACCCTTGAGGAAAGTTCGCTATTATTTACTTCCTGTGTTGTTATTTCAATTTGCGGTGATTCTTTAGGCTTTATTTCCATAAGATAAAAATAGTTATTAGTTTAAATTTACAAAAGAATTTCTTTTTTTCAGTATAATCTTTTGTTTGCATATGAATTGATTTTAGTAAAAAGCAGGTATATTTTTTATATAAAATAATTAGAAGTTATTGGAGGTTTCATGAAAATTGCAGTGTGTATCAGCCATGTTCCGGACACAGCCACAAGGGTTAAAATTGGAACAGAAAGGAAATCAATAGATCCCAATGGTGTTACTTATATCATAAATCCTTATGATGAGTATGCTGTTGAAGAAGCTTTAAAGACTAAGGAAAAACTCGGAGGAGATTCGTTAGTTTATGTTATAAGCCTCGGAACTGATGCTAATAAAGAAACATTACGCAAAGCACTTGCAATGGGCGCTGATGAAGCAGTTTTGCTTAAAGATGAAAATGCAAGAGATTCTTTTGGGATTGCACATGCACTTGCTGATGAAATTAAATCTTTGGGTTGTGAACTCGTATTTTTTGGCAAACAATCGGTGGATTATGATGATGCAATAACCGGACAAATAACCGCTGAAATTTTAAATTATAATTGTGCTCATATCGTTGTAGATTTCAAATTAGACGGTAATAAAATTACTGCTGAAAGAGAAATTGAAGGTGGAAGAGAAGTTATAGAGACCGAACTTCCTGCAATTATAACTGCTCAGAAAGGACTGAATGAACCAAGATACGCTTCTCTAAAAGGGATTATGGCAGCAAAGAAAAAAACAATAACTGAAAAACCTGCTGCTTTATCAACAAATTTTACTGAAGTTATTGAAATGAGTCTTCCTGCATCAAAACAACCAGGAAGAATTATTGGAACAGACAGTACTGCAGTCCCTGAATTAGTTAAATTATTAAGAGAAGAAGCAAAAGTTATATAGGAAAAAATATGGCAAATAAAATTTTAGCAATATTAGAACAGAGAGAAGGCTCTCTAAAAAAAGTTTCTTTTGAAGCTGCAAGCATTGCAGTGAAACTTGCAAAGGAACTTAATGTTGAGTTAGAAGCAGTAGCTGTTGGCTCGGATATTAGTAATTTGTCTGAAGTCGGGAAATACGGAATATCAAAAGTAACATTACTAAAAAATTCCAATCTGTTTAACTACTCTTCAAGTGCATATTCTGAAGCAATTAGCAATTATGCTAAAGAAGTTAACGCTGGCTATTTGATTTTAGGTAATACTGCTTTAGGTAATGATTTAGCACCAAGATTAGCTGTAAAGTTAAACTCTGGTTGCCTGGTAGATTGTACTCATCTAAATGTTGAATCAGGTAATGTAATTGCTATACGCCCGGTTTATGCTGGCAAAGCTAACGTAACATTAAAATTAAATTCTGATGTTAAGATTTTTACAATCAGACCAAATGTTTTTAAAGCTGAACTTTCTGGGACAGAAAATGCTACTATTACAGAAAAAGAGATAACTAATCCTAACTTAAAATCAAAAGTTGTAGCATTTAAAAAATCTGAAGGTAAAATCGATGTGGCTGAAGCTGATATAATTGTATCCGGCGGACGAGGAATGAAAAGTGCAGAAAACTTTAATCTTATAGAATCATTAGCAGATGTTCTAGGAGCTGCGGTTGGTGCATCAAGAGCAGTTGTTGATGCCGGCTGGAGACCTCATCGCGAACAAGTTGGACAAACGGGTAAAACCGTTTCACCTTCACTGTATATCGCTTGCGGTATTTCCGGAGCTATACAGCACTTAGCAGGAATGTCTTCATCCAAATACATTGTTGCAATTAACAAAGATAAAGAAGCACCTATTTTTAGTGTTGCTGATTATGGAATTGCCGGTGATGTTTTTGAAGTTCTTCCAGTCTTGACCGAAGAAATAAAAAAATTGCGATCATAAATTTTAACAAGCTATTACTTTGGATAAAATACAGTGTGAAATTTTAGGATTATCAACAAGCCCTGCTACAGGTGGGGCTTATGCTATTCTGCTTAAAGAAATTGATGGCTCAAGAAGATTACCAATTATCATTGGAGCATTTGAAGCACAAGCAATTGCTTTAGAGATAGAAGGAATTAAACCACCAAGACCCCTTACTCATGATCTTTTAAAACAATTAGTAGATAATCTTGGAGCGAGTGTAGTTGAAATAGTGGTTAGTGAACTGAAAGACAATACATTTTACGCTAAAATAGTTTTAGAAGCGTCTGGTCTAACTAATGAAATTGATGCCAGACCAAGTGACGCCATTGCGCTCGCTGTTAGAACATATGCCCCAATATTTGTAAGTGAATCTGTGATGGATGCCGCTGCATTTGTCCCTTCCGAAGAGTCAGAAAATGAGACAAATGAACTTAATATTGCCGAGTTGAATAACGATAAGAAATCTTTGACCAAAGAAGCTCAACTTGCTGCTATGCAGGATAAACTTAGGGAAGCGTTAGAAAACGAAGAATATGAGAGAGCAGCAAAACTGCGTGATGAAATAAAAAGATTGACCCAAAACAATTAGTTGAATACCTTTTTCCCTATTTCACATTCAAGACACTTCTGTTTTATACAGTAATTTCTAAATAGCTCAATCATTCCCTGGTAATAAATGCTGCGGAATTTTTCATTTTTAAATCCCACCACTTCACTAACCTGATCAACTATATGATTGCTTTCTTTCTGATAAAAGTTTAAATACAATTCCAGCACTTGTTGGGACAGTTCTTTTTTATTAGAAATCTCGAAGTAAACAGAAAATATGGGCAGTATTATATTAATGATTATTTCATCAGCACGACCAATACCTACAAAGTAGTTCAGTCTTGTTTTTGTAGGTTTATTAAAATTAAAGTGCGTTGCCCAATATCCATCCCCTTTAATTACTAATTCATTTCTTAAATGGGATATAGTTTTTTGTTTTTCTGTCCCATCCTTAAATATTTTTAGTAACCGATTGAACTGATCATTTTTAATTAATCTTTCGGCAAATCTTGCACCGGCAGCTATCCTTACTGTGGGAAAATTTTGTGGGCGCAATTTGAAAAAATGCCAATCATTCTTATTAAATATTTGTGAGTCATATTTTGATTTTACTGCAGACCAATCATCTAAACATTTCCGCATATAATGTGATGTTTCTTCATCCGGAATTTCTGGTACTGCTGGCATTAAGCCACTTATGTGAAGCAAAACACTTTCAATTTTCTCAGCCGAGATATTTTCAATACTTTTAAGAAATTTTATCTCAGCAGCATGACTTAATTTTAACATTATATCTTTATTCTTTGAATAACCAAGAGCTTCAAAAATTTGCTCATACAAAAGCTGCTGCCAAAATATTATAGGTTCAAAATCTCTTTCAGTAAATTCGCGTGTACTCACTTGCTGATGAAAATCATGATAAACTTTAGGTTCCTTTAATTTTAATTCTTCGAGCAGAATTATTTCCTTTAAGCGTTCAATATTTTTTTCACATTTTCGACGAAAGCGAAGCAGCCCAAGATTTTTTATAAATATAAGTTTCTCTTTGATCTCTATTTGTGAATTTAATTCTTTACAAGGCATCTTAATATTGTTATCATCATTTATTGCTGTTAAATCTTTGGGAAGATTTTCTTTAATAGTTGATGATAAAAACTTTTCTAATTCAAGCGTCGGTACCTTTCTTCCGCCGGAGGTAACCACAAATGGATATGAAGAATTATTTGATAAAACGGCGTGAAGTATAACTTTATTATATCTTTGATTTAGATGATGGCCGTGAGCTTTCCAATCCGAATGGAATGTGTCAATTTCAATGTCCCCTGCAAAAGTAATATTCCCGATTCTGATTCTTGCATGATGATAATCAGGACCAGCTTCATCAGTGTTTCTGACACCGGGATCGATTATTTCGACAGCTAAACCTTCAGCGGTTGTTAGAGAATTATTTAGCCTTTTTTCTTCCCAAATCTTATAAATTAATTCTTCTGAAATTTTGGAATTGTTACTCACCTATTTCTCCATACAGTAATTAATTTTATAACAACTGAGTATAATCGAATGCCTTACTGCTAATCTAATTGATTTTAAACTCTTAATAAAGCAGAAGTAATCATATTTAAATTATTAATTTTGGATTGGATATATTAAAATATTACGGATTTTAATCATGTAATATTAGAAAATAGTCTTAGAAATAATCTTATTAAGATTTACCAGCTCATTTTGTGCTGCTTGTGCAAAGTCTTCCCCATTATTCTTGTACAGAATACCTCTGCTTACATTTATGATATAATTTTTGCGGTTATTAGTTTTAAACAAAGAAGCTACTTCTTCTAAGCTTCCACCTTGCGCCCCAACGCCTGGTAAAAGGACAGTCAGATCACCAAAGCTATAAATACTCTCTTTTAGCTCATCAATTTTAGTTGCTCCAAAAACAATTCCGCAATTACTTTTTGTATTCCAATCATTTACTTTACCAAGAATATTTTGATAAAGATATTTACCATCATAAAGTTTTAATTTCTCAAAATCATTCGCCCCCGGATTAGAGGTAAGTATAAGTATAAAATTTAGCTTATCTGAATATTCTAAAAATGGTTCAAGTGAGTCTTTACCCATATACGGATTAAGAGTAACTGAATCAAAACCAAAGTGATCATAAACTGAACTTGCATACATTTTAGACGTATTACCAATATCGCCTCTTTTTGCATCAGCAATAGTTAGAATATCTCCTGGAATTAATTGCAGTGTATTTTCAAGTTCTTCAAACCCTTTGGCGCCGTTCTGTTCATAGAATGCAAAATTAATTTTGTATGCAGCAGCGTAATCTTTTGTGGCTTCAATAATAGCTTTATTAAAAGTTAGAACCGGATTTTTTTCTTTTAACAGAAAGGCGGGAATTTTTTTTAGATCGGTATCAAGTCCAACGCAGATAAATTTATCTTCATTATTTTTTTTTAGAATTTTTTCAGTTGAATTCATAAGATTATGTATAGTTTTTTCTGTTACGATAAACATTAGCTACAATGCCCATCATAAACATATTTACAATTAAGGAACTGCCGCCATAGCTAACAAACGGAAGCGGTATACCAATTACCGGAAGTACACCTACTGTCATCCCAATATTTACCAAATAATGAACTAAATAAACTGAAAGAATACCAATAACTGTAAGACTTAAAAATTCATCTTTAGTTGTTGAAGCAATCTTTAAAATCCTTAAAAATAAATAAAGGAATAAAATTAAAATTATAATTGAACCAACAAATCCAAACTCTTCACCAATTACACAATAAATAAAATCGGTCCATTGTTCTGGAATATATTGTAGCTGTGTTTGATTACCCTGTAAAAATCCTTTGCCCCAAAATCCGCCAGAACCAATGGCAACTTTAGCCTGGATTGTATTGTAACCTGCTCCTAAAGGATCTGAGTTAGGGTCAATAAAAGAGAGAATTCTTTTTTGCTGATGTGGACTTAAAGCATTGTAAAGATAATCAGTAAAAAATCCAGCAGCTAAGTTTAGCGCAAAAATTGATCCGCTAAAAAAAATATCTTTTCTGAAAAGGAAAAGAAATATTATAACGATTAGAAGTGAAGCAAGGAAATAATAAAATCCAAACAATGCAGATACTGCGACAAAGCCAGGTGATAAAACTATGAACAATCCGAATAAACTTATTCCTTTCCAAAAAATCAGCATCAAAATGAACCCAACAAAAACAAATGCTGTCCCCAAATCGGGCTCCATTAAAATTAATGCAACAGGAATGAATCCAATCGCTAAAGTAATTAAAATATCTTTGAATGACTCTATATCAGTATTTTTTCGACTCAAAAAAGATGACATCGCAAGTATGGTCCCGATCTTTGCAATTTCTGAAGGTTGAAACCCGAATGGACCTAAATCTAACCAGCTCCTTGCCCCTGAGATTTTTCTTCCAACAACAATTACCACAACTAATAAAAATAAGGAGAACAGATATGTTGGTATTGTTATTGACTTAAAAGTGGTAGTTGGTAAATAGTATGTAATAAAAAATACAATGAATGAAGCTACTCCCCAAATAATCTGTCTTTCAAAATTACCACCTGCTGTTGGATGATTAAGCGTAGAACTATAAATAGCAGCTAATCCAAATAAAAAAAGGATTAACATTGGAACAAATAATCCGAAATCAAATTTATCGCTAAGTTTATAATCAATCTGCAAAATTATAACCTGCAAATTTCAAATCACTACTCTCATCTTTTTTTATTTGATCTTTAAGAGTATCTTTTTTAAGGTAAGCTTCAATTAACTTTTTAGCAATTGGAGCAGCATAAGTCCCGCCAAAACCAACATTTTCAATTACGACTGCGATTGCAATTTTAGGATTTTCAGCCGGGGCATAACAAACAAAAAGAGCATGATCTTTTCCATGCGGATTTTGAGCAGTTCCTGTTTTACCTGCAATTGTTATATCCGACATTTTAATATGTGTGGCGGTACCTGCACCATTTACAACTAAAAACATACCTTCTTTAACAACATCAAAAACTTCTTTTCTTATTCCAGTTTTAATTTCAGGAAATTTAAAAGGAATGATTTGTTTTGTTTTATCATTAAGGTAACCTTTAACAACATGCGGTTGAAACGAATTTCCATCATTTGCAATCAGTGCAACATATTGAGCAAGTTGTATTGGAGTAATACTAACTTCCCCTTGACCAATGCCAAGACTTGCCATAATACTTCGTGGCCATTTTTCACCGTACCTTTTCACATAATAATTTTCATCCGGAATAAATCCGGAAGATTCTTCACCAATATCAACACCTGTCTTTTTTGAGAAACCAAATTTAACAGCATATTCTTTCCATTTTTCTAATCCTATCTTATAGATCAGATTGTAAAAATAGGTGTTGCATGATTTTTCTATTGCATGAACAACATCCAGTGAGCCGTGTGAACCATGGCATTTGAAGTATCTGCCATAAGTAAATCCGCCACCGCAATAAAACGTTGTAGTTGGAGTGATAATTCCCATATCTAATGCCGCAATTGCTTCAAGCATTTTAAATGTCGATCCAGGTGGATTTAACGACATCGTCGCACGATTAAAGGAAGGTTTATCAGGATTATTATAAAGCTGTTGAAGAAATTCTCTAGATGTTACATAAGAAAATTGTTCAAGGTCATAATCAGGGGCACTTACTAAAGCAAGTATTTCACCGGTCTTTGGTTCAATTGCAACAACGGATCCTCTTTTACCTATCATTTCTTCTTCAGCAACTTTTTGAACATCAGCATCAAATGATAAAACCAGATCCTTACCTTTCGTTGATTTGACATCCTGGGTTCCATCTTTATACTTGCCAATTTCTTTTCGCTTGGAATTCACCAGCACATAGTCAAATCCCTTTATCCCGCGTAATTCTTTTTCATATTGCTTTTCAATTCCATTATGCCCCACATAATCGCCAGGTTTATAATACTCCTTTTCTTTTTCCAATTGATCCGGTGAGATTTCTTTTGTATAACCAAATGCATGTGAACCTTTAATGCCTAAAGGATAACCACGCTGCATTTCAACAATATAATCAACACCTGGTAGATGTTCGGAATTTTCTTCGAGCCATGAAACAACATTAAAGTCGATCCCTCTTTTTATTCTTATCGGGATGTAACGGGAATAAATTTTATTTTTTTGTAAGATTGAGGCTACATAACCTGAATCTACACCAAGTATTTTATCAAGCAATCGATTAAGTTTTGGATCATAATCTGCTGGCGTTATTCTTAGTGTATATGCAGGGATATTATCTACCATAACTTTTAGGTTTCGATCATAAAAGACACCTCTGAATGGTATTTGTTCGATACCTTTTATGCTATTGTTTGCAGATTTTTCTTCATATGATTTACGACTAACAATCTGCATTTGAAAAAGTCTAAAGGATAATAAGAAGAAAAGAACAATAACAAACCCGGAGATTATTGTTCTTCTATTTATAGATGCAAAATTTACGGACTTCAAAAGTTTTTCCTTCTTGGATAAAATATCATTATCATCAAAGCAATGGCGGCAGAATAAATAGCAGGTAAAAGAGAATGTTCAAAAAATAAAAGAAAAATATTTGAGTTAAATTCAATTGATGAGAAAAATGCATTAATTGTTGAATCAATTACAGCACATAAAAGAACTATGAGTGCAAAGTTATATGGAATTAGATACTGATCCCTTTTATTTTCGGATGAAAAATATCCTGCTGTAAATCCTGCAATTGTTTTTGCTATCATCGTACTGCCAATTAAACTGCCCGTAATTATATCAAATAATAATCCGTAAATAAACCCCAAAACTGATCCATAAATCTGCCCCTCAGTTATGCTATAGTAAACGAGAAGTATTAAAATTAAATCTGGGATAACTGTATTAATTGAAAGAAGTGGTACAACCGTAATTTGGATTAATAAAATAGGAAAGAATAAAATTATCGATAGTATGTGTTGTGGCTTAATCATTCGCGGTTCAGAAAATTATATTCAATATTGCCAATTTCTTTGCTTTTCACAATTCCAAGAACAAAAACATTTTCAATTTTTTGAAAATCAACAAATGGCTGAACTTTTACCTCATTAAAAATTCCTTTTTCTACATCACCCATTCCAGCAACTACACCAACTGGTAAAGGGAACGGAACAATTGAGCTAATTTCGGAGGTAACAATTCTATCGCCTTTTTTGATATCATAAGTTTTAGGAACATTTATTAACACTAACCAATCACCATCCCATTTCATTATTGCGTTTTCACGTGTGCGTTCACTTTTAACCGTAAGTTTCAAATCAACATTTGTAAGAGTGCGGGCAATCGAATAATTATCTGATGTAGAAAAAATAATTCCAACTAATCCTTTATCAGTAACAACAGGCATTCCAACTTTTACAGATTGATTTTTACCTACATTTAAAGTTATCGTTCCTTGAGATTTAGTAAGTGATTTAGAGACAATTGTTGCATGGATCAATGGGAAATTTGTCGAGTCTTTATAATCAAGCAAATTTTTTAATTCATGATTTGTCACCCCATACTCGCGAAGTTTACTAAGTTGAAGCATCATTTCAGCATTTGTTTTGCGCAATTCTTCATTTTCATTTTTAAGATTACTTACATTAAAAATATCAGTAAATAATGAGGTAACTGACGCAAAAGTACCAAACGCTATAGATCGGACTCGTTGAACACCAGCAGTATTATTTTGTGAAAGAAGTAGCAGGCTGATGATCAAAAGAATTATTAATACTATATATTCTTTAAAGTTTGACCAAACTGAAACAAAAAATCTAATCATCAATATCTTCTGTTACGTATTAAAACCTTTGAGTAATGGTTAAGATTATCAATTACTTTGCCTGCACCACGCACTACAGCAGTAAGTGGATCTTCTGCAACGTGCACAGGGAGATTTGTTTCCATTCTAATTCTTTCATCTAATCCCTTTAGTAAAGCACCGCCACCTGTAAGCATTACGCCTCGATCGAGGATATCAGCAGAAAGTTCCGGTGGAGTACGTTCAAGTGTTTGTCTTACAGCATCAACGATTTGAACAACAGCTTCATTTAAGGCTTCACGTATTTCAACTGAGCTAACTTCGGTGGTTTTAGGAATACCACCAACTAAATCTCTACCTTTAACCTGGATTGTAATTTCTTCTTTCAATGGAACGGCAGAACCGACTTCGCATTTAATTGCTTCTGCTGTTCTTTCACCAATAAGTATATTATGATTTTTTTTGAAGAACTGCATGATTGCATAATTCATTTCATCACCGGCAATACGAATTGATTCTTCATTTACTATTCCAGATAAAGCAATAACTGCAATTTCAGTTGTACCACCTCCAATATCAATAATCATATTTCCCACAGGTGCTTCAACATCAATCCCAATTCCAATAGCAGCTGCCATTGGTTCAGCAATTAAATGAACTTCTTTCGCACCGGCATGTTCGGCACTATCTCTAACAGCTCTTTTTTCAACTTCAGTTACACCGCTTGGTACCGCAACAATAACTCTTCTGCTTGCCATAAAACTGCCTCCGTTTACACGCTTTATAAAAGCACGAATCATTCCTTCAGCAATTTCAAAATCAGCAATAACGCCATCACGCATAGGACGGGTAACTTTAATTTCTTTATGTTCCCTTCCCTGCATTTCTTTTGCTTTATTTCCTAGAGCAATAATGCGTTTGGAGTTTTTATCAAAAGCAACGATAGAAGGTTCATTTAAAACAATTCCCTTACCTTTAACATGGATAAGAGTGTTTGCAGTACCTAAATCAATTGCGATATCGTTTGAGAAAAAATCAAATATGCCCATAGTTCCTCTTAATGTTTAAAGTGCCTTATTCCGGTAAATATCATAGAAATTCCATTTTGATTTGCGGCATCAATTACTTCCTGATCGCGGACAGATCCGCCGGGCTGAATAACAGAAACAGCACCGCATTTTATTATTTCAAGCAATCCATCTGCAAATGGAAAAAATGCATCTGATGCAGCAACAGAACCTTTCAAATCTAATCCATGTTCTTTCGCTTTCATCACTGCAATTTTTGCAGAATCAATTCTGGACATTTGTCCTGCTCCGACTCCCAATGTAGCTTTATCTTTTACATAAACTATTGCATTGGATTTTGTATGTTTTGCAATCTTCCATGCAAATTTAAGATCTTCTAATTCCTCTTTAGTTGGTTTCTTTTGAGTAACGAATTTTAATTCATTTTCATTTAGTAAAATCGAATCTGAGTCTTGTGCAATCACTCCGCCAGGAATAGAACGGAAAATTTTACCTGCAACTAAAACAGTTTTTTTCTGAAGTACAAGTCTTCTATCTTTTTTCTTTTTTAAAATTTCTAAAGCACCATCACTAAAAGATGGAGCACAAACAATCTCTAAAAAGATTTTGTTTAGTTCAACAGCAGTTTCAACATCAACCTCTTTGTTAAAGGCTACTATTCCGCCAAAAGATGAAACCGGATCACATTTTAATGCTCGAATATACGCTTCAAAAGCATTCTTCCCAATAGCTGCGCCTGCCGGATTATTATGTTTTATTATTGCACAGGATATTTCACCCAAATCTTCGCAAAGTTCTACAGCCGAAATTAGATCAAGTATATTATTGTAGGATATTTCTTTACCATGAAATACTTCAAAATAATCGGTAAAGTTTCCATATACTTCAGCTTTTTGATGTGGATTTTCGCCATATCTTAAATTTGCAGATAGTTTTTCATTAATTCTGATATGCGAAGCAGACAGAGAAAATTTGTTTTCTAAATAATTAGCAATATGCGTATCATAATTTGCAGTATGTGAATAAGCAGCAACTGCAAGTTTCTTCCTGCTTCCATCTGAAATATTACCGTTACTTAATTCTTCAAGAAATAAATCATATTGATCCGGATTAGTAAGGATCGAAACAAACTTATAATTTTTTGCAGCAGCCCTTACCAGGCTTGGTCCACCAATATCAATATTTTCAATAATTTCTTCTAAAGTTGCTTCAGGATTTGAAGCAGTTTTTACGAAAGGATAAAGATTAACACAAACAATATCAATTCCTTCAATATTATTTTCTGCTGCTTGTTTTTCATCTAAAAGATTATCTCTTCTAAAAAGTATTCCTCCAAATATTTTTGGATGAAGTGTTTTTACTCTTCCATCAAATATTTCAGGGAATCCTGTTATAGTACTAATTTCGGTCACAGCGATATTATTTTCAGAAAGAATTTTTGCAGTGTTCCCGGTCGCAATTATTTGATAATCATATTTAACTAAACCTTTTGCAAATTCAGCTATATTAGTTTTATCTGAAACACTTAATAACGCTAATTTTTTCAATTAAATTTTCCTATTGATTGGGAAGCATCTATAATGCACTTATTTTACTATGACAATCCTATTATTTTCAATCCTGATCCTATCTTCTGCAAATGCTTTAACAACTGCAGGTAATATGCTGTGTTCAATCTCAAGAACACGCTCTGCAATTTCTTCAGGTGACTTTACATCTGAAATATCAACACATTTTTGTGCAATAATTTTACCTGTATCATAAGACTTATCAACCATATGCACAGTAGCACCACTTACTTTTGCAGATGAATTGAAAACTGCACGATGAACATTTATTCCATACATTCCTTTTCCGCCAAAGGATGGAAGTAATGCCGGATGAATATTTATAATTCGATTTTCAAAACCCTCTAATAACTCAGAGGGAATTAATTTAAGATAACCAGCGAGAACAATCAGTTCAATATTCAAATTTTTTAAAACAGGTACTATTTCATTTGACTTTAACTTCTTTTCACTTTCACCAACAGTAAAAGTTTTTATGTTATACTGGTTAGCAATATTAAAAGCTTTACAATCAGATTTATCACTTAATACTGCCTCAACTTTCACAAGATATTTTAATTCGGGTGAATCTAAAATAGCTTTTAGGTTGGAGCCTCGACCTGAAACGAACACTGCTATTTTCAATTTAAAATCATCTGAAATTATTATAAAAATTAGGTATTCATAAAAATAAAATCAATTTACTTACAAACACCCAATTATGAAGGCATGGTTGCATGATTCAATGTTATATGAATGAATTTAATTCTACCTTACCTTACGCAAAAGCATTTTTATTGTCATTCCATCCCGAAAGCTTCCAGTACAGCATGAAATCTGTGTAAGGTAATATTTAAATTTTTCAAATGTTTTAAAAATTCCATGCAATCATCCAAATATGCAGCAAACAATATTATTTTATTTAACGCCCCTTTGATAGAAAAAAAATAAAGTGGATTGTTTTTGGCAACTTAAAAATTATTTTTTTATTTCCTCGGGCAGCAACCGCTGAAGTGAATAAATTTTATTCAATAATGAATTGCTGAAATCATATTCATCAATCTCATCAATTTGCAAAAGAAAGAGTTTAGCATCTAAATAATTTTTAAGATAATAACTATCCCATGCCGCATAATAATGCGCATAAGCATGAATCCATTTTTCTTTTTCTATTTCCGTTTTTATACATTTTACAGCAAAGTCGAAAGAATCTTTGTACTTTTTCTGATAGAAACTAATTTCACTAAGATATAGATAAGCTTCAGCAAGATTCTGATTATCTAATTTAGGTAGTTCAATAAAATCTTTAAGTGAATCTTTAGCAATCGACAATTTATTTTGCTTAATTAAATTTGATAATCTAATTAACTTAATTTGATTTGCAGAAAGTTTTTTATCTAATAATTCATCTTTTTTTCTTTCGGCATAACGATCTTCATCAATATCAGAGTTGCCACTTGATGCGTTTTCATAAAATTTTAACGCTTCTTTTCTATTACCATCCATTTCATAACATAAACCCATTTCAAGATTTGCAATCCCTTTATAATCATCGTTAACTGCATCCTTTAAAAATAATTTATAGTAAGTAATTGCAGAATCACACAAGTTTTTAGAGTAGAAAATATTTCCCATCAAATAATATGAATTTGAAACGACAAATGGATACAATGAATCTTTTGATGAGATTACAGGTTTAAGCTGCTTTTCAGCCGCATTAAGATCATTTAACTCATAATCAACCCAGGCAAGTGAAAAATTAAATAATAAATTTTTAGGATATCTCCTTACCAGATTATTCAATAATTCTTTTGCCGCCGGATGATTAACAATTACTCGAGAATATATTTGTGATAAATAATATTCAGCATCAACTTTTGATAACTTACCTTTTTGTGCTGCTTTTTTCACAAAATCCAATCCAGCTTCTTTATCCGCATTAATTCCAACAAGATTGGCAGCCCACTCAAGCGATGAAGGAATTTGAGACAGTGCAAAATTATAAAGTCCCAAACCCAAATATGCGTCATAAAGGTCGGGTTTAATTTTAACAGCTTCGTCAAGATATTTCTTCATCTGATTGCTTGTCCAGAGTGCTTGTAAATAATTACCTGACCGAGCTTCAGCTATAGATTTGTTGTAATAAATAGAACCGAGCAAATAATTTAATTCAGCAGTTGGTTTAGTATTTATTTTTTCATTTGAAAGCTCTAGAGCTTTATCAGATAAGTAATTGAATGTATCTAAATACGCTTCATTAAAATTCCCTAAATAATACCAAAGGTAAACTATTGATTTATAATAATATCCTCTGGGATCTTTTGGTTCTTTTTTTATTAATGTATTAAATATTTTTGTGCCATCACTCCAATTGAAATTATAAATTTTATCTAACCCAACTTGGATTTGTTTATCTGTAAAGTGCTGTGCAAAAGTAAGTGGGGTAAATAAAAATATAATAAGGATTACACTAATTAGTATTTTTATTTTATTATATAACAGTTTGTTATTCATCATTCAAAATTATTTTTTTTAGCAAATGAATATTTTAGAGAAGCTGCAACTAATTCCCTAAAAAGTGGATGAGCTTTGGTAGCATGTGATTTTAGCTCAGGATGAAATTGACATGCAACAAACCATCTTTTATCCGGTAATTCAATCATTTCAACAAGTTCACGATCAGGCGATAAACCAGACAATACCAAACCATTTTCAGTTAACACACTGCTGATATTTGTTGTTCACTTCATACCGGTGCCTGTGTCTTTCGGAAATAAAACTACTTTGATAGGCTTTATAAGCCTGAGTTTTATCTTTTATGTTACAGGGATAAGCACCCAATCTCATTGTAGCGCCCATCGCTTTAATATTTTTTTGATCGGGCATTAAGTCAATTACACTAAAACGGTTTTTCTTAAATTCTGAACTGTGAGCATGAGAAATTCCACAAACATTTCTTGCAAATTCAATAACCGCACATTGCAATCCCAAACAAATTCCTAAAAACGGAATATCATTTTCGCGTGCATACTGAACAGCACGAATTTTACCTTCAATGCCTCTTTCACCAAAACCACCGGGAACAAGAATTCCATCAATACCAGCGAATAGTTTTTCAGGAGATTCCGTTTCAAGCAATTCAGCACTGATTGGTCTTACTACAACTTTGCAATTATTTTCTGCTCCTGCATGAACAAAGGATTCCATTATACTTTTGTAAGCATCCATATGCTCTGTGTATTTGCCGCAAAGAGCAATTTCAACTTTTTGCGATGGATTTTTTACACTTGCAACAAATTGTTCCCAGGTTTCCAAGATTTATTTTTTTATCCGGCAGATGAAGTCTTTCCATTACAATTTGATCAAATTTTTCTTTATATAAAACTAATGGAACTTCATAAATGGATGAGCAATCATAAGCAGAAATAACGGCTTTTGACATCCACATTTGTAAAAAGAGCAATTTTTTCACGTAATATCTTTTGATAATTTTTTTTCTGATCTGCAAATTAGAACATCTGGCTGGATACCAAGCTCTAAAAGATTTTTTACACTGTGCTGTGTGGGTTTTGTTTTCACTTCACCAGCGGAAGCGAATGTATGGAACTAAAGTAACATGAATACTCATGGTGTTCGCTCTACCAAACTGCAGCATCATTTGTCTCATCGCTTCAAGAAATGGTAAGCTTTCAATATCACCAACAGTTCCGCCAATTTCGCTTATAATAATATCATATTCACCAAGCTCACTAAGCTTTAGCATACGATTTTTTATTTCATCAGTGATATGCGGGATAACCTGTACGGTGGCACCTAAAAAATCACCGCGTCTTTCTTTAGTTATCACTTCATTATAAACCTGACCTGTTGTTGTATTGTTCGCACGAGTCATATTAACATCCAAAAAACGCTCATAATGACCCAAGATCCAAATCAGTTTCTGCACCGTCATCGGTAACATAAACTTCACCATGTTGAAATGGACTCATAGTTCCGGGATCAACATTTATATATGGATCAAATTTTTGGATTGTAACTCTAAAGCCGCGTTGTTTAAGAAGTAAACCGAGTGATGAGGCTGTGATTCCTTTGCCTAAAGACGATACTACACCGCCTGTAACGAAGATGAACTTAACTTTTTTTCTTGATGACATTTTACTTTTTTTTGCCCTGAAATATAGAGTTACACATCAAGATTTGCAATTTGATTCTGTATTAAAAAAAAAATTATCTATTCAATTTTTAATACAACTATCGTCATATCGTCATGCTGTTTAGCTTTTCCGATAAATTTCTGAACATCTTCAATAATTTTATTCATTATTTCCATCGCCGGTTTTTCATAATTAAGCAAGGCAATTTCAGACAGTTTTTCCAGGCCATATTCTTCGCCTTTTTTATTGACTGCTTCAGTAAATCCATCAGTATAAAAGATGAAATTTTTACCCGGATCAAGATTTTCCTCAAATTCGGTAATAACTTTTCTAAAAAGCGGGCCTTTTTCCAGATCCTAACGCTAAGCCTTTTGGGCTTATTAAACTTACTTTACCTGAAATATCGTTTAAAATTACCGGATTATGTCCGGCTCTTGCTATTTTAATTACCTTTTTATCCAAATCAACAATTGCATAAATCATTGAAATGAATCTTCCTCTCTCCACATTTTCATAAAAAAGTTCATTCATTTTTGAAAGGACTTCGGAAGGTGATTCAGTTTGTTTTGCAATTGCTTTCAAAAATCCCTTTGTCAAAGTCATATAAAATGCAGCTTGAGTTCCCTTACCAGAAACATCACCTATCATTATTCCCAGTTTATTCTTTCCAAGATTGATAAAATCATAATAATCACCACCAACTTCGAAAGCAGGAATGCATGTAGAACCAATATTAATTCCATCTAAAATTGGATTCTCCTTTGGCAAGAAACTCATTTGAACATGCCGGGCTACTTCAAGTTCTCTACTTAATCTCTGTCTTTCGGTTACATTTTCAACATACTTGGGTGTAATGGATTCATAATCGGTAAACTTATCTTTCTTAAGAATAAAGATAATTCCTAAAATTACTGCTGTTATAGTTAAACCAATAACCAGATACCATTGATTATGCAGCGATGGTTCTTGTATAAATGAAAACTCACTAACTTTAATATAGAATTGAAAAAGCAGGAAAGAAATTATGGTTGTCAGCAAATCATATTTGATAAGAATAAGGCTTAAGATTAATCCCAGCAACAAATTTATTGGTAATGACGCTGTTAAGGGATTAACATTCGATTCAATTAATAGTGTCCAGATTAATCCGCTAATTAAAATAAAAATGGTGTCGTTGTTTATAAATCTTTTTATCGCAGCCGTAAGAAACATAAAAAATGCAATGGCAAGAATGGCATAGGAATTAATCACTCCGAACAAAATATTTAATATTGGTATATAAGCTGTTATAAAATATTGAGATGTAAAGTAATCACCGGTAAATGAGATATTAATTGTTTCACTGATAATTCTTAAAAGAATAAAAAACAGAGCAGTTAAACCCAAGCCAAATGATATTCCATTAAGTAAGGATTTGCCCACAACAGAATGAGTAAACTTTCGGTTATAAATCAAATCAAAAGAAAGAAATTTTTCATTCCATATTTCTCTAAATACTGTTTCACTTACAGACCATAAAATTATTGCTGCTCCTGATATAAATATCCCTCCCAGAGTTAAGCCAAGCAGAAGATTTAATTCAACAGTCGTATATCTTTCAAATATTTGCTTAGAGATAAAAGATATAAGAATAATTACGCCAAATATTATTGCCTGCTTAAAACCTATTTCAAAAGCCCTGAATCTTTTAAATCCCAATACGATAACTGAAATTATAATCAATAGTAAGAACACTATTTCTTTTGCTACTTCAAAAACATCAATTGATTTGTTTTTAAATTCCTGTGGAATCACTGGTTGAATGTTAAAGCTTTCAACCTGATTGCCTACAACCATTGCTACGAGTAAATTTTCAAATCCAAACTTATCTTTGCTTTGATATGTTATCTGAAAATCAATGCGGTTGGATTTTTGAAAAGACTCAATTTCTTTAAAGTAAAATGTTGCCGATGAATTTGCTTTTATTACTTGAGATGAGTCATCTTTAAAAGATATATCTTTCCTGAATGAATGAACAAAATCTATTGTAAGTTTTTTTGCTTCTTCGGTTGATAATGATTTTGTTATAAGTGAATTTTTGATTTTTCTTGCAAACCCAAACGCTTTACCATCCTCCATAATTTTCAGTTTTATGATTTCATTTTTATTAATTATGTTATCATCAGAATTGGAAGAAATAACTATAGAAGAATCTTCTTCCCCGGTTTGAATAATCTGCCAGTAATATGCCGGTGATTCTTTTAATAAATCATTTGCTTTATTTAGCGGGTATTTTGAATCAATCCAATTTATAAGCTGTTGATCACTTTCAAATTGAAGTTTTAGTTTTTCCTTATCAAAATTTATATCGGCATTTCTAAGATAATTTTTGCTCTCATTTAGAATAAAATTCCCATTTTTTGATATTTTGACACCACCAAATGGATGATATTCAGGTATTAGATAATTAATGCAAATGAGAGAAATGATGAGGATAAAAAGCGGGAATAATATTTGTTTAATTTTGTCTAACATAAATAAGCTTTTAATTCGGGAAGAATTTAGTTAAATAATAACCGAAAAATAAACTAAATTTGTGATATAACATTAAAAATATTTCCCATTTATTTACTATCAAGAAAACACAAGAGAAACATTTGATCAAAAACCAAAAATATTTTCTGTTAATTTTAACTATAATTTGTTTTTTAATTTCGTTTTCAATTCCAGCACAAGATTCTACTAAAAGTTTAGCGTTTAAGAAAAACAGACCTTATAGAAATAACCCTTACCTCTATCAGCCGGATTTGTCATATCAACTGCTGCAACAATTTAAGCTGGTTCAAATTGCAAACAGCGGTGACCCGCTAGCACAGCACGAACTGGGTTTAAGATTACTTACAGGTGAAGGTACCGCTCCTGATACTTTAGCTGCTGTTTATTGGATTAAAAAAGCTGCGGATCAAAAACTTACATCTGCACTTTATAACTATGGTATTATGCTCATCAATGGTTGGGGAACTGAATGGAATCCGTTTAAGGCTTATGATAATTTTTTACTTGCTGCAGAGGCTGGGATGAATCAGGCACAGTACGTTGTGGGCGTACTAAATACGGATAATCTGATTGTACCAAGAAATTGGAATGAATCATATTACTGGATTAAAAAATCCTCTGATGCAGGTTATGATCCTGCCAAAGAAATACTTAACGAAATATCTTCAAAAGTTACACCGGCTTTCAGGGATTCTGTCAATAAAAATCTATTTGCACAAAAAAATGATACGAAACTTTTAGAGGGAATTAATAATTCACAGATTCAACCTTCCCTCGGTTTAGTTTATATAGATTTTAATACACAAACAGATACCATTAAAGATATTCCTGATAAAATTTTACTGAATGATTTAGACCATATTGGAATAAATAATATTTTAGATTCGCTTGGAATTAAAAATGATTCGCTACTTTCGGCGCTAAAGCATCAATCTCAAATAAATATTTTACAAAACATTGCAGATGCTGGCAGCCCGGAAGCACAAACCATTTTAGGCAGGTTTTATGAAAAAGGTAATTTTGTAAAAACTAATATTCTTCTTGCTGCTGAGTATTATATCAGAGCCACCATTCTGGATTCACCGCGTGCTGCATTTTTGTTATGGAATCTTATCCGTAAAAAAGATTTTTATAAAAAATTAAATGAAGCAGTTCAACTTGGCGAACCAACTGCCCAATTTGTATGGTATGGATTAAAAAAACTTGGTTATGATAATCGTTTGAGTGATGCTGATGCCATTGAACTTTTAACTAAAGCCGTAAATCAAAAATATTATCCTGCTTTTATCGAATTAGGTTTTAACTATTACACCGGGAAATATATAAAGATGGATAAGCAAAAAGGTTTAACCCTATGGAAACTTGCTAAAAATTTTGGCAGTACTGAAGCAAATGTCCGCATTGCGACATCTGAAATTTATGATTCAGTTGAAAAGCCGGATTTAGAAAAAACAATTTCATTTTTAGAAAAAGCTGAAGGTGCAGGATCTTTATTAGCACAGTTCACTTTAGCTTATTGTTATGAATCAGGTATCGGAGTGAAACAAAACATACCTGAGGCTGTCAAATTTTATCGTTCTGCGACACAGCGTGGAAGTCAGTTTGCGTACGAACAATTAAAGCGGTTGTATGACCAGATTAGACCGACATCGAAGCAATTCAAAGTGGATAATTAAAAAAGATTTAAAATGGCTGTTCAAAATATATCTTCTAAGTTGCCTGAAATCGGGACAAGCATTTTTGCAGTAATGTCCAAGATGGCTAATGATTTTAATGCAATAAATCTTTCACAAGGATTCCCGGATTTTAATTGTTCTGACGAACTTATTAACCTGGTTAACCATTACATGAAAAATGGATTTAATCAGTACGCCCCAATGCCGGGAACGATTGAACTTCGCAGACAAATTTCAGCAAAAATTAAAAGAGATTATGGACGGCACTATAATTATGAAAATGAAATAACTATCACTGCAGGAGCTACTCAGGCATTATTTACAGCATTTTCAACAATAATATCACCAGGAGACGAAGTTATAATTTTTGAACCTGCTTACGATAGTTATATACCGGCAATAAAAATAAATGGTGGAATTCCCGTTAGCATCCAGTTAAATGAAAATGATTATAGTATTCCATGGGAAAAAGTCAGAACAGAAATTTCCCCAAAAACTAAATGTATTGTAATTAATTCACCCCATAATCCTACCGGATCAATTCTTAAAGAAGATGATATAAAGGAGTTAGAAAAAATTGTAAGAGGGACTGACATATTTTTAATTAGTGATGAAGTTTATGAACATATTGTTTTTGATTCTAAAAAGCATTTAAGTTTTGCGGGTTATGATGAACTTGCAAAAAGAAGTTTTATTATTTCATCCTTCGGAAAAACTTTTCATACTACAGGTTGGAAGATGGGTTATTGCTGTGCTCCCGAAAAGCTGACGCAGGAATTCAGAAAGATTCATCAATTCGTGGTCTTTGCAGTTAATACACCGATACAACTTGCAATAGCAGAATTTATGAAGGATCAGGACAATATTTACAAGTTAAATATATTTTATCAGAATAAGCGTGATTTGTTTGCGTCACTAATTAAGGATTCCAGATTCACTTTAAAGCAGTGCAATGGTACTTATTTCCAACTTTTAGATTACAGTAAAATATCTAACAAAAATGATTTAGAATTTTGTGAGTATTTGACTAAAGAAATTGGGGTCGCCACTATCCCTCTTTCACCATTTTATAACAATGGAACTGAAGGGAAACTGATTAGAATTTGTTTTGCTAAAAAGGATGAAGTATTAAAAATGGCTGCATTTAAATTATGCAGTATTTAATTACTAATTAATAAAAATTAAATGATGGAAAATATTCAATTAAAAAAACGAGCTGCAATAATTTCTCTTTCCATTGGCATTGGAATGTTTATCTTTAAATTCGGGGCTTATCTGTTAACAGGATCAGCCGCTATTTTTTCTGATGCCGCAGAATCGGTAGTTCATGTTTTAGCAACAGGGATGGCTCTTTTCAGTATCATATTAAGTTCAAAGCCCGCCGATGATTCACATCCTTACGGACACGGTAATATTGAATACTTTTCCGCTGGCACTGAAGGTCTGCTTATTATAATTGCAGCTATTTATATTATTTATGAAAGTATATTATCAATTATTAAAGGCCCGCATTTAGAACAGCTTGGAGTTGGTGCAATAATTATAACAATTGCATCCACAGTAAATTTACTGCTCGGAAATTACTTAATCAGAACAGGTAAGAAAACAAATTCACTTACTCTTGTAGCAGATGGTAAACATGTTTTAACTGATTCAATAACAAGCTTTGGTGTAATAGTAGCGGTTTTATTAGTGATGGTGACAAATATAGTTCTGCTTGATCCAATAATTGCTATTGCTGTGGCAATCAATATACTTTTTACAGGATGGAAACTTATTCGTGAATCAGTGGGTGGATTAATGAATGAAGTAAATCCTGCTACATTAAAAAAATTATCCGATACGCTTATTCATGCTAAAAAAAATTATTGGATTGATATACATGAATTAAGATTCTGGCAATCGGGGGATAAAGTGTTTATAGATTTCCATCTTATAATCCCCTATTATTTTAATATAAAACAGGCTCACGAAGAAGAAAATTTTATAGAGTCTGAGTTGCAGAAAGATTTTTCAAATGCTGATTTAAAAATTCATTTTGATTATTGTTTGCCAGATCTCTGTAAGTTTTGTAACTATCAGGAGTGTAATGTAAGAAGTGAAATAAAATCAAAATCTATTAATTGGAATATAAACAAACTAACTGGTAAACCTGTTTACAAAGTTTTTAACTCTTAGTTTTGGATATTTGCGGATCCTGGACTTTTGTTAAAATTAATAATCCGACAATAAAGAAAAATCCAATCGATATTATTGCTAATCGTTGATTACCAGAAATATAACTTACTAAACCAAAAACCAGTGGACCAATAATTGCGGAGCTTTTACCAAAGAATGAATAAAATCCAAAAAATTCTGTTTTTCTTTCCGGGGGCGTTAATTTACTCATCATACTTCTGCTTGTTGATTGACTGGAACCCATCGCTGCACCAGCAATCAAACCAACCACGTAAAAACCATTCTTATCAGTAATTAAATATGCAATTAAAACGGTAATTAGCCACATAATTAAAGTTATTATTATGGTTTTTTTTTGACCGATGGAATCAGCAACAATTCCAAGTATTACTGAACCAGCTATGGCAGTGGTTTGGACTGTTAAAAAAAATATTAACAACTCGGTATCGGAAAATCCAAGCGTTGTGCTTGCATAATTACCTGAGAAAAAAATTATTGTGTTAACTCCTTCGATGTAAAAAAAATATGCAAGTAAAAAGAGTGCTAAATTTTTATGATATTTAAGATGAGATAATGTATTCCAAACTCTACTAACCCCTATTGAAATAAATGATTTATGTTCTTCAACTTTTTTACGATTATCCTTTAAATAAATAAAAAGTGGAAGTGAAAAAATTAAAAAGAACAATGCAGCAACCGGAAAAGTTTCTCTTACCTTATCAGATAAAATAAAAGGATATACTATAGCCAATGTCGCCAAAGAACCTAAATATCCCATACCAAAACCATATCCGCTTACCCTGCCATAATTTTTTGGTTCAGTTATTTCAGGTAAAAAAGCATCATAAAAAACTAAGCCTGCTTCAAATCCAACATTTGCAAGTATAAAAAGTAAAATACCTGAAAAAATATCACCTCTTCCAACAAAGAATAAAGAAGAAGTTGCGGTTATGCATAATAGTGTAAAAAATAGAAGGAATCTTTTCTTACCTGCTGAATAATCGGCAATAGCACCCAGGACAGGTGCAATAATAGCTGTAATCACCATCGCAGCACTTGTCCCGATTGACCAATACAGATCACCAATTGATTGCCCGTTTGCAATTACTTTTTTAAAATAAACAGCATAAATAAATGTAACTACAACAATAGAAAATGAAGTATTGGCAAAATCGAAAAGTGACCAGATAAATATTTTTTTCTTATCACTCATCAGGAATTTTTATGATGAGATTTTGAAATAGTTTCATCAACTAATCCTCTGCCACTTTTATTT
Organism: uncultured Ignavibacteriaceae bacterium; assembly: GCA_963809415.1. Lineage (GTDB taxonomy): Bacteria > Bacteroidota > Ignavibacteria > Ignavibacteriales > Ignavibacteriaceae > IGN3. Next base: position 616,381 of record CAWEJJ010000003.1, read on the forward strand.
AGTTGTCCAGCTGATTTTTCATCGGAAAGAATTTTGTCGAGAATTCCGTTTATAAATTTTCCACTCCCGGCTGTACTAAATTCTTTGGCAATTTCAATAGCCTCATTTATAGAGACTTTAGGGGGAATATCGGGAAAGAATAAAATTTCACAAATAGCCATTCTTAATAAAATTCTATCTATTAATGCTACTCTGTTTATTTCCCAATTACTTATTCTATCTTTAATTTTTTCATCAAGATCTTTTTTATGAATAAGTACACGATTTACAAGATCTTCACCAAATTTTTTATCATTTTCTTCTTCTACATCACCAAGAATACTTTTAGTAAGAGCCGATAAATTTTCATTATTCATTTCATAAGCATACAAAATTTGTAATACTCTTTCCCTAACTAACTCTTCTTTTAAATACAGCTGACATTTCATACTCCTTATTCAACCTGAATTAAATTGCAAAAAACCAAAATAATGTTAAAGCCAATGCTTCCCTAACATTATTGTAAATAGCTTTTTCAAAACTTTGATTAAGATTTGAAGGAACAACCTTTAGATTTATATTTTGAAATTTACTAATTTCTAAAATTCTTACTAAATGATAACCATCTGATATGACAAAAACATTATAATGTTTATCTGCTAACAACTCGTTTTTAATAAATTCAATTTGCTCATTAGTTGAAGTAGTTTTTTTTTCAATAAAAACATCTGGAATATTTTTACCAGAGGCTTTTATATAAGCAAGTGCAACTTCCGATTCAGCTAATTCTCCCGGAGCATTACTTCCAGTAAGATATATCTTGGAAATATTTTTCTTCTGATATAAATCTATCGCCTTATCTACTCTTGCAGAAAGTGATGGACTTGGTTTGTTGTTGGACCAAACGGCTGCACCCAGTACAACGCCAATATTATTATATCTATTTATAATGTTATTATTTCCTATTCCGGCTTCCCTTTTCAAGATGTATAAAAAAACGAGAATCAAAATCATTAACATTAACAGAACAGAATTAAAAAGTGAACGAAGTAATATCAAATTTTTTGTTTTAATAACAGTTAACCAAATAATAAATAAAAGTACAAAATTTGAAAAACCATACAGAATAAATAACGAGGCTATAAAGAGTCTATCGCCATTTTGTCCAAATAAATAAATCTCTTTAAATGGTAGTGTAATGATTGTGGAAATATATGCAGCAATTAGAAAAAATTGATTCAGCCCAAAAAACGTGATGAATGTTTTCGTATTTCACAACAGTTCTTTGGGTAAAATGGTCTATTAAAATTCCTATAATAATTAGAGCAGTAAAAAATAAATTAAGGACATTTCCAATACTATTTAGACTAAATTCGCTTAAACTGAGTCTTTGATTATGATATTTAATGAAGTATAAAAATAATAGATCAATTATTATTGTTAGAATAATTATAAACAGAGATATCGAAGTCTTGCCTTTATTATTCTTAGTCACCATTTCAATGAATGTGTTTATTATTTAATATCAGATATAATTATTTATTAAAAAATACTAATTATAATTGTTCAAAAAAATGTAAAATTGAGTTGTTTTTTCACGTATCCATTTGATATACAAAGTAAAAAAAGTTTCTGAATTTAATATCTAACAGTCTTTCAGTATATCAAAAGTTGTTGCTGCTATTTAGGATTGGTAGTTTTCTTGGTATTGGATACTGGTTTTGCGTTTAGGATAAGTCGGATACTTTTTAAAATGATTTAGTCTCTAATCGAATTTTTTCAATTCATTTTGCTTAACTTTTTAAATATGAAACGGGTTATCAGAACTGCCAGAACAGATCCTAAAAAATCAGCTAACCAATCCAAAAATTCTGTACTTCTGCCCGGTACAAGTAATTGATGAAATTCATCAATCATTCCATAAATTGATGCAATTAATATTGTAAAAGTTGCGGCATATTTGTTTAAGAATGAAAATCTTTCTGAAGATTTAGCGATAAAAACAGAAAGACACTTAAAAGACCATATGCACCAAAATGTTCTATTTTATCACTAATACCCACAGAAATTGCCATTGTTGTTGGTAAGGATGTTAGACACAAACAATATTATCCAATAGATGGCTAAGGGAAAATAGATGAAAAATTTATCTATGTTTTTTCAGGAAACTATACAATACTTCCCTCTAAAAACTTTATAGCATTAGGATAATTATTTATAATATCAGATGCAAGGTAAGTTGAGATTGGCTTTTCATTAAGAAGTAAATCCGCTGAAAGGCTATGTAAGATAAACTCCTGAAATTGCCGCAGCTTCAGGATTTTTATTTTGAGATAATAAACCAGCAATTACACCAGTCAACACATCACCCGAACCAAACTTTGCCATTCCACTGTTGCCAGTTGTATTTACAAATGCTTCTCCTTCGGGATTAAAAATTATTGTTGGTGCACCTTTTAAAACTAAAATACATTTATGTTTTAGTGCAAAGTTTCTTCCATAACCCAATAAATCTTTTTCCATTCATCAACTTCAACACCAATCAAGCGAAGAAAACTCACCAAGATGCGGAGTTAGAATACAATTTTTAAGATTTACTTTTTCCAAAAATATTTTATCTAATGCAAATAAAGCATCAGCATCAATTACCGCAAATTTAAATTTTCTCTGAATTAAAAATTCTCTTAACAGCTTTTACTGTTTCATCCTCTCTGCCTAGACCAGGACCAATTGCAACAACATCTGCCCATTTTATTTTTTGTTGAAGAGAGTTTAATGCTGCTTCATCAAAATATTTTGTTGTAATTGTTCCATAGGATTCAACTACAACTTCGAGCAATATTTTTATGTATAAGTTTTTTTGCACTTTCAGGAATTGCAAGTATTGATGCACCAGCACCGGAAACTAAGCGATGATTGAGATGTTAATGCTGCTGCTCCCGGATATTTATACGAACCTGCAATTGTTAAAACTTTTCCCGCAGAATATTTGTGAACTGATTTCCCTCTTTTAGGTATACTAAGAATAAACATCTTCCGGTTCGATCAAATAAGTATCAGGATTTATATCGATTCAAAATAATCTCTGCCAATTCCAATTTCTTTTAATACAACTTCACCACAAAATTCATATCCTTTGCCAATGAACAAACCTTTTTTAAACTCACCAAGTGTAACAGTTAAATCAGATTTGAATACAACATTCACCGTATCCTGTATCAGCATTTAATCCTGTTGGAACATCAATTGCACATTTGAATGCAGAGATTTTATTTAATGATTTTATTATTGATGAATATGGTTCTTTCAGTTCACCAGTAAATCCACTTCCAAGAATTGCATCTACAATTATATTACAGTCTTTTAACCAGTTAATATCATTTGACGGATTTAAATGGTTTTATCTTGAAGATTTTTTCTTTGCGATGAAAGATTTTGAAGAATATTAAAATTTGTTTTACAATCTTCACTTAAATCTTTTCTGATTCCGAGTGAAATAACTTTAACATCACATCCAGCATTTGAAAAATGTCTTGCAACAGCATAACCATCGCCACCATTGTTGCCTTTACCACAAACAACTCCAACACATTTAATTTATCAAACTCGTTCTACAATTGATTGATAAATTCCTATTGCAGCATTTTCCATCAAAACAATTCCTGAGGACTTGCAGTCTTTTAATTGCAAATGAATCAAGATTACGGATTTGAGATGTGTTATAAAGTGGAATCATTTCATTTCATTCTTTTTCAATTAATGTCATTGCGAGGAGTTTACGACGAAGCAATCTATTTTATTGACAAAGTAACTAGATCACTTCGACTTCGCTCGTGACGACAATTACTTTATCCATAACATCTTTAAATAAACTTTGTTATCAAATCTATCAACGTGCCTGGAAATACACCAAGTAAGATTACAACAAGAACTGAAAAAATAATCGCAAGCATAGAACTATTGCTTGATTCAATTACAAAATCATTTTCAGATGTTTTGAAGTACATCAAAACTACAATTCGTAAATAAAAATAAACACTTATTGCACTTGATATAACTCCGAGAATTGCAAGCCAGGTTAAATTTGCTTTAATAGCTGCAATAAAAATATAATATTTACCAAAGAATCCTGCAAAGGTGGAATACCAGCAAGTGAAAACATTAAGACTGAAAGAAGTGCTGCCAATAATGGTTTTCTGTTTCCCAATCCAGCATAAGAATTAATATTAAGATTTGTTTCATCTTTTCCTTCAAGCAAGCGATACAATTCCAAATGCACCAAGATTCATAAATGTGTATGCAGCAAGATAGAATATTATTCCTGCAACAGCATCATGATTTCCTGCAGCTAATCCAATTGTAAGATAACCAGCGTGTGAAATTGATGAGTAAGCTAACATTCTTTTAATATTTGTTTGTGCAATTGCAACGATACTTCCATAAAACATTGAAAGAACTGAAATGACTGCAAGATATGGAGTAAATAAATTTCCGTTCTGGTCCATTGAACAAAGCAAATAAAGTTGCTAAGATCGCACTGAATGCAGCAGCTTTGCCGCCAGTTGAAAATAATGCTGCAACTGTTGTTGGGGAACCTTCGTAAACATCGGGAACCCACATGTGAAATGGAAATGCAGCAATCTTAAATGAAAAACCGATTAAGAATAAAAGAATACCGGCTATAAATAATAAATTCTTTGTTAAGCGCTGCAAAATTTGTTGTGATAAAATCAATTGAAGTTGTGTGAGCACTACCATAAATCAAAGCGATGCCGTAAACAATAAATCCTGTTGCAAATGCTCCAAGTAAAAAATATTTAAGCGATGCTTCATTTGCATTAAGTTTTTTTCTGTTCATTCCGGCAAGAATATAGAAAGAAACGGACATCAATTCTAAGCCAAGAAATATCACAAATATATCTTTTGCGGCAGCCATCAACATCATGCCAAGTACAGATGATTGAAGTATTATATAATACTCGCCAAAATATGTTCCGTATTTTTTTATGTAATCGATTGAAAGTAAACAACAATTGCAGCACCGAAAGTAAAGATTGCATAAAATACATTTACATTACCGCCTGTTGCAAGCATATTCTGTAATAACAATGGAAACATCACCCACGTAGTACAAAGAATGTAATCCTGCAGCAAAAAATAATAAGTACAGAAAACCAGGGAAGTAAGATTTCACTTTTCTTTGAATACATTTCAATTAAAAGTGAAATAACAATTCCTGCACCAATAATTACAAGCGGCAAGTACATTAAAAAATTCTTGAGCGTTATTAAACATTAGTGATCTATCTTTTTATAACTTCATTACTTTGATGATTGATTTATGCCAAGTTCAACAGGATTAATTTTAACCGGATTGTAAATCTGTTTAACAACTTTGGCTGATGATTTATCTGATACTTTTAAGAATGTACCGGGATAAATTCCAATCCACACTATAAAAATAAAAATTGGAGCAAGAACAAAAATTTCTCTTGCATTCATATCTTTTAATCCCATCAAGCTTTGGATTTTTAACTTCTCCAAAGACAACTCGTTGATACATCCATAACAAATAAACTGCTGCAAAGATTACTCCACGTTGCAGCAAAAACTGTATACCACCAGCTATTTAATATTGGTGATTGGAAAGAACCAAGCAGAATCAAAAACTCTCCAATAAAACCATTTAATCCGGGCAATCCAACAGATGAAAGTGAAGCAAACATTAAAGCAAATGAAAAAACAGGAACTAGTTTAGCAATACCGCCGTAGTCTGCAATTTCACGTGTGTGAGTTCTTTCGTAAATAATTCCAACTAAAAGGAATAATGCTCCTGTTGATAAACCGTGATTTATCATTTGTATAACTGCACCTTGAATTGATTCCTGTGTCATTGCAAAAATACCAAGCACAACAAATCCTAAGTGAGATACAGACGAATAAGCAACAAGTTTTTTAATATCTGTTTGAACCATTGAAACAAGTGCACCATAAATAATTCCAATTACTGCAAGAACTGAAATGTATGGTGCAGCAAGTATTGAAGCTTCAGGGAAAAGTGGAAGATTAAATCTTAGTAAACCATAAGTTCCCATTTTCAGTAAAACTCCTGCAAGTATAACAGAGCCTGCTGTTGGTGCTTGAACGTGTGCATCGGGCAACCATGTGTGTAATGGAAATAATGGAACTTTAATTGCAAAGCTGAATGCAAATGCTAAGAACATCCATATTTGAATGTTCATTGGAATTTGTGGTGCAACTTTGTAAAGTTCAACTAAGTTTGTTGTAAAATATCCAAGCGGACCAATTGCATAAACAGCAAGCCAGACAATTGCGACAAGCATTAGCAAACTGCCAAACATTGTATAAATAAAAAACTTAACTGCTGCATAAATTCTTTCTTTTCCTCCCCAGATTCCAATTATAAAATACATTGGAATTAACATCGCTTCCCAGAAAATGTAAAAGAGAAATAAATCAAGTGAAATAAAAACACCAAGCATTCCAACTTCAAGCATCAAAAAGAAAAATGTAAATTCTTTTACTTTAGTTTTGAATACTTGACCAGCTTGAAATCAAAGTAAGATGGGGTTAAAAATGTTGTTAAGCAATACAAGCAGCAAAGACATTCCATCAACACCAACGTGATAATGAATGTTTAATCCTTTTATCCACTCTATTTTATTAATGAATTGAAAATCAGAATTTGCAGAATCAAATTGAAAATAGATTAGAAGCTGAAAGTAATAAAAGCAATTGTTGAAATTCCAATGCAGCATATCGAATAAGATTTGTTTGTTCTTTCTTGATAAATAAAATCAGGAATGATCCGATAAGTGGAATTAAAATTAAATATGTTAACAGTGAATTTTGTTCCATTTTATAAACTTAAAATTATCCAGAAGAAAGCAGCAACAATTCCAAGCACCATTACTAATGCATAAAACTGAGCCACACCTGTTTGTAATTTTCTTATGTTGACTGAAATAACATCAATAACTTTTGCTGCACCATTTACAACACCATCAATAATTTTATTATCTGCAATCTTCCACAAAAACGATCTTGAAGTTTGTAAAATTGGATTAACAACTGCAGTATCATAAGCTTCATCAACAAAATATTTATTCCAAAGAAGATTGTATAATCCTTTGAATTTTTGTGAAGTATTTACTGCAATGGATGGTTTCTTTAAGTAAACATATCTTGCAAACATTATTGCACCAATAGCAAATACAACAGAAAGAACCATTAATAATATTTCTTCAAAGTGTGAATGCGAATTGAATGTTGCAAGTTTTCTATCAGCATCTTTAAATATTGGAGCTAAGAAATTATGAAATTGATTTCCATGTTCACCAGAAAATATTTCAGGAATTCCAATGAATCCACCAATAGCTGCTAATACTGCTAAAATTATTAATGGTAATTGTCATTACTGCTGGAGATTCGTGTGGATGTTTATCGTGTCCAAATCTTTCTTTTCCTTCAAATGTAAGGATGTAAAGACGGAACATATAAAATGCAGTCATCATTGCTGTACCTGCACCGAGTAATCCAGAAAAATAAATCCACCGTTTGCATAAGATTGCCAGAGAATTTCATCTTTACTAAAAAATCCTGAAAGTGGTGGAATTCCTGATATTGCAAGAGCAGCAATTAAAAATGTTAGATAAGTGCGAGGCATATATTTTTTTAGTCCGCCAAACTTTTGAATATCCTGTTCGTCATGCATTGCATGAATAACAGAACCGGCACCAAGGAATAAAAGTGCTTTGAAAAATGCGTGAGTCATTACATGAAAAATTCCCGCTGAAAATGCTCCCATTCCCATTGCAAGAAACATATAACCAAGTTGAGAAACAGTTGAGTATGCTAAAACTTTTTTAATATCATTTTGTACTATACCAATTGTAGCTGCAAAGAATGCTGTTAATGCTCCGATTATTGCAACAACCATTAAAATATCCGGAGCACTTGCAAATATGATTGAAGTTCTTGCAACCATATAAACACCGGCAGTAACCATTGTAGCAGCATGGATAAGTGCTGAAACAGGAGTTGGACCAGCCATCGCATCCGGTAACCAAACGAATAAAGGAATTTGTGCAGATTTTCCTGTTGCACCTATAAATAAAAATATTGCTATAAATCCGAATATTGCCGTTGAAACATCAAATGAAACTGCACGAGAAAAAACTTCATTAAAGTTTAAGACTTCCAAAAGTCATGTAGATTAAAAACATTCCAAGTAAAAATCCAAAATCACCAATTCTGTTTACAATAAATGCTTTTTTAGCAGCATCAGCAAGTTGTACTTTTTTCAAACTTTCTATCATACCAAAAACCAATTAATAAATATGAACAAAGACCAACGCCTTCCCATCCTAAAAATAGAAGAACAAAGTTATCGGCAAGAATAAGATTCATCATTGCAAAGATGAAAAGATTCATATATGAAAAGAATCTCCAAAAACTTTTATCGCCATGCATATAACCGATTGAATAAACATGAATTATAAATCCAACTCCGGTAACAATTAGATGCCATTACAAGAGAAAGCTGATCAACTTGATATGCAAAACTTACATTAAGATTTCCAACAGTAAGCCAGCTAAATAGATGTTACAATTTTTTGTCTTTGATCAACCGGCAATCCGAGTGTTTCGAAAAATGCACCAAGAGCAATTAGAAATGAAACTCCAATTGTACCACTGCCAATTATTCCAATTAGTTTTTCATTTTTAATTTTGCTGCCAAAAATTCCATTGATTAAAAATCCAAGTAATGGAAGAACAACTGTTAAGTAAATTAATTCACGCATCAGAAAGAAGCCCCTCTCCTACTCTCCCCTAAGGGGAGAGAGAAAGAATAAAAACTTCTGCTAAATTTTAATTTCATAATTTTCAAATGAATTTTTACTAATCTTGATTTTGCCTTACCCTTCCCCTTAGGGGAAGTTGGATGGGGCTCTTTTACCACTTCAAAATATTTATTTCATCAATGTTAACAGTAAGCTTATTACGGAAGATTGCAATTATTATTGCAAGTCCAACAGCAGCTTCTGCAGCAGCAACAGTCATAACAAAGAATACAAATAACTGACCAATTGAATTTCCTAAGTAAGATGAGAAAGCTAACCAATGTTAAATTTGCTGAATTAAGCATTAATTCAATACTCATAAAAACTATGATTGCATTTCTTCTTGTAAGAACGCCGGCAACTCCAACAAAAAACATAAATGCACTAAGAATTAAATAATATTCAATTGTTATACTCATAATAATACTTTTTTAATCAAATTTCTTTTTTGCTAAAACTAATGCACCGATTGTGGCTGCAAGTAATAAAAATCCTGCAGCTTCAAATGGAACAATATAATTTGTAAATAATACTCTTCCAATTGATTCAATTGTTCCAGCTTTAACACTTTTTGCTAAATCTTTAGTAATATTTTGTGATGGACGTGTGAAAAAATATTATATAAGCAAGTTGAGCAAACACAACAAAAGCAATAATCAAAGCAAAGATTTTAATTTTTGGATTCAATTCTAAAAATTTTTTTTCATTTTCAGGTCTTAATAGCATCAATACAAAAAGAAAAAGAACCATTATTGCACCAGCATAAACAATAACTTGTGTTACAGCAATAAACTGAGCATTTAAAGTAAGATATAATCCAGCAAGTGATGCAAAGTTTAATACAAGAAATAATGCTGAGATTACAGGATTACTTCTGGTTATCATTATAACAGCAGTTACTGCAGAAACAATTCCAAAAACAAAAAATAAAATTACGTTTAATGTCCATTTTAAATATTCTTTTAATCGTTAATTGTACATTATAAATTGTACATTGTTAATTGCTAAGGAGTATTACGATAAATCATTCTTGGAAAAGGAATTGCTTCTCGTAAATGATCTAATCCGCAAATCCAGCTAACAGTTCTTTCCAATCCCAAACCAAAACCTGAGTGAGGTACTGAACCATATCTTCTTAAATCCAGATACCATTCAAATGCACTTTGCGGAAGATTATGTTCTTTAATTCTTTCTAAAAGAAAATCAAGATTATCTTCTCTCTGGCTTCCGCCAATAATTTCTCCATAACCTTCGGGTGCAAGAACATCAACAGCAAGAGCATACTTTGGAGCATTGCGGATCACGTTTCATATAAAATGCTTTTACTTCAGCAGGATAATGATGAACCATAATAGGTCTATCAAATTGTGCGGATACAATGGTTTCATCAGCACCGCCAATATCATTTCCCCACTTAAAATCAATACCATTCTTTTTTAATATCTCAACTGCTTCATCATAATGAACACGCGGGAAAGGACGTTTTACATTTTGAAGTTTTGTTGTATCACGTTCAAGAACTTTTAATTCTTCTGCTTTTTCTGTTAGAATAGTTTGAACAATGTATTCCAAAAATTCTTCAGCCAAATCCATATCGTCATTCAAATCATTAAATGCAACTTCAGGTTCAACCATCCAGAATTCTGTTAAGTGTCTTCTGGTTTTTGATTTTTCTGCACGGAAAGTTGGACCAAAAGTATAAACTTTGCCAAGTGCCATAGCACCAGCTTCAGCGTAAAGCTGTCCGGATTGTGTTAAGATAAGCGTTACCTAAATCAAAATACGGTGTTTCAAAAAGTGTGGATGTTCCTTCAACAGCGTTTGGAGTAAGGATTGGCGGATCCATTAATGTGAATCCACGTATCATCAAAGAAATCTCGAATTGCTTTTACAACACGATGACGGATTTTCATTATTGCAACTTGTTTACTTGAACGTAGCCATAAATGCCTGTTATCAAGTAAGAATTCAATTCCGTGATCTTTTGGTGTGATTGGATAATCGTGTGCTTCTGAAATAATTTTTAAATCTGTAGCATCAAGTTCATAATCCACCTGGAGCGCGTGGTTCTTCTTTAACTTTTCCTGTTACTTCAATTGATGATTCCTGACCAATCTTATCTGCTTTATCAAAAACTTCTTCTGTTAGATTACCTTTAAAGTAAACACATTGAAGATAGCCTGAACCATCACGAAGAATAATAAATTTAATTTTTCCGCTTGAACGTTTGTTGAATAGCCAGCCTTGAAGTGTAACTTCCTGTCCAACAAATTTCCCAAGATCACTAATTGTATATTTTCTGCATAAAAATCTGTAATTTTCTTCAAAAATTGATTGTCAAATATATAGAGCGGGTCTAAAAAAACCAATCTTAAACAACGAAGAATTGAGAATTAAAAATTAAGAGAATACTAAACCCCATCTATTAGATATTATATATCGAGTATCAAAATATTACTTTAAGCATGACAAAGTTGGAAATTGCTTTCCCTGGCCAACAAAAGAATAATATTTATAGTGTCTATTGTAATCTGTTTAAACTGATTGAATAAAATTCAAATCAGATTTAATTACATATTTATTTTCTTATAATCTTAAATAAATTTTTTTTTGTCTGACAATTCATTAGTTTTTCTAAATACATTTGAGGTTTTCGATGAAAGAAATTATAATTATTGGTGCTGGTCCCGCAGGAATTAGTATGGCAGTCGAAGCTATTAATGCAGGAATTTCAAAAGATAAAATTTTGATTTTGGAAAAAGCTGAAGAACATTCTTTTACCATTAAAAAATATTATCCTGATAACAAATTAGTTACAGCTAACTTTAAAGGATTTGCTGCTGCATGTACTGGAGTAATGTGTTTAGCAGATTCATCCAAGCAAGAAACTATTTCTTACCTGGATAAATCCATTGTAGAAAATGATCTTAAAGTTCACTACACAGAAACTGTTAATAAAATCCATCAGGAAAAAAATGAACAGAAATTTGTTATCTATACTGATAAAAATATTTATGAATCAAAAGTAGTTGTTATTGCAGTTGGAATTCTTGGTAAGCCAAATAAACCTGATTATAAAATTCCTGCAACTCTGAATGAAAAAATTTTGTTTGATGTAACATCAAAAGAAATCAAGAACTCAAAGGTACTTGTAGTTGGAGGCGGTGATTCTGCTTCTGAGTATTGCCAATATCTTTCTCAGCAAATGAATAATGTAACATTAAGTTATCGTAAGTTACAATTCGGCAGAATGAATGAAATAAATCTTGAAAGCATTACTATCCTATCCGTTCAAAACAAAATGAATTTAAAACTCAATTCAAATATCACATCTATCGAAGAAGAAAACGGAAAACCAAAAGTAAATTTTGCGGAAAGCGACAGTGAAACTTTTGACTTTATAGTATATGCACTTGGTGGAACTACTCCAGAAAATTTTTTAAAGTTGATAGGAATTGATTTTGATGGAGCAAATCCAATCCTAAAAGAAGGTTATGAAACAACTATACCGGGTTTATTTTTAACCGGTGATTTAAGTGCAGGTAAACAAGGTGGTTCAATTATTTGGGCATTCAACTCTGCAAGAACAGCAATGAAAAAGATTTATGAAAATTATCTTGGATCAAAAGAGTAATGAATTATTTAATAAATCTTTTAAGTTCTTTTTGATTAAATGGGAAGTAATGCCAAGAGTTAGAATGTAATTTGCTAAATCAGCACCATTTAAATAAGTAGTACCATTGGTAACTTTTTCTTCAAAGTCACCTGTTGTAATTACAAATTTTCTTTTAATTTCATTAGCACTTTGCTTTAAATGAATTACTTCTTCATAATCATCATTCTTTAAACCACCTGTTAAAAAGCATTTACCGTGTAAATGGATAGGAGTTGTTCCACGTCGTGCCGTTCCTATAATATAAAACGCCTGGTCATTCGGTATGTCCATTATATTTAAATCACGATAACCTAATAATGTAAATAATGTTTTCATCAATGATTTATATCCATCTAAATCAATAGCCTGTAGTTTAGATTGAATTATAGATCTTTCATCTACAACTTTTTGATGATATTTATTATTCATTCCAAATACCCATAACCAATCATCCATTAAAATTAGCTCGGAGATCGTTTCGCTTTTTACATTATCAAAAAGTTTCCTGTTAAATAAACCTTTTTCGTTTATTAAATTTTTCAAAGCCTCTTCAAAAGAATTTTTAATTAGATAATTAAAAACTATTACCGGTGAATTAACAAGTTCAGTTAGTCCAATTTCATCATCATTCTGCCAATTAGTAACAGGGTTCCACCATTGGTCGAAATTTATTATATATGAAATTTTATCCAGGTTTATTTTCAATCGTGATGGTTTTAGATTTGTCAGAAGGATAGGAATTTCCTTCTTATCATAATAAGTGCCTAGAGAACTTTTTAGTTCTTCGGTCGACATTCCGTTGCGTACCACAATATGTTTTATATTATTCATCTCAAATGCTTTTTCAATTTTTTTCATTCCATTTGCATCATACTGAGTAAACACAATAGCTTTCTTCTTATTACGATAAATTGCTTCTGCTTGTTCAATCAGTAAATTAGCTTTAGGGCTTATGTTCCTGAATGATGAGAAATTAAGTATTTGTTTGAGTTTATGAATAAATGTAAAAATGTTCGATTGAAATCTGATTGGATTTGGAAAGTCAATCATTTTAGATAATTCTTCCCGGGATTGATTTAATGCCTCTGCGTATTCTATTGCTTGCATTTCATCAAGTTCCAGCCAATAATCTTTATAAGCAACAACAGGTTCATCCTGCTGTATATCACTTAAAGTTTTTCCAAAATAATTAAACTCAACTTTTGATGAGAATACAAAATTCTCTAAAAACTTTTTATTGAATTTTTGGTTTACAATTGCAGTTAAAAACCATATATAATTTGGTTCGATCTTTTCGACAAGTTCATCTAAGATAGTTGAAACAGATTTCAGATTAATTTGTTCATCTAAAATAACCAGATCAACCTGTGTAAAATTTCCCAAATCAATTTTTGTTAAATCATTTACATCTAAGCACCACGCAACTGAGTAACCTGAAATTTCTGCGGATGTATCAGAATCAATTCTCTTAATCTCCAATCCTTTACCATATTCGTATAAAGCGTTTGGCCAGCTGCCATCAAATCTAGTTTTATCGCTGATTATCAATGCTGATTTGACTTTCCCTTTTTTGAACAAATAATTTACAGCAGAAATACTTTGTGAAAATTTTTCATAGCCTAATTCATCTCCATAAACAGCAAAATTATTTTCAGTTAAAAATTTTGCTCCATCATTTTCATATGGTTTAAGTCCAACTATTGTTTTAGAATATTCTTCCCATGTAAGTTCACGAAAAGAAGAAAGCAGTGCACGAACATTTTCCCTTCGTTTTGCAGGAATTTTTTCATCATTCAATCCGTCAAAAACTTTTGTATCAAAATTCTTTTGCTTGATTACAACTTTTTTAACGATTGTTTTAGTATGATCAATCTTAACTTTAAATATTTGCGATGAAAAATTTATCTCTGGCGAAAAATATTTTATTTCGGGTTTATTAATTACATCTAATGATATGGAATAAGATTTTGCCGTGCTTTTCAGGATATCATCAATCCCAGGTACTTCAATTTTATCAATTATAGGAAGCTTTAATTTTTTTACTTCAAAGTTTCTTGAATCGACAATAATGTTTTCTAGTTTTTCGTTATTAAGTAACTCGATATTATAAATTTCGGGAATTAGATTTGCTAAATGATCGGTTATAATAGGAATTGGTATTTTTATTACTTGATCATTTATGTCCGGTTCCGCAATGTTTCTTTGATGATCCGTAATTTCTGGGGCATCAATCAATAATGGTATTTCTTTAAACGAAAGATCGGGAAAATTATAATCATATTTAAGTGTACTTGCTGGTTTAACAATAAAAATATCTGATTGATCAATTACTTTTTGTGAAAAAGTAAAATTGGAATTAAATTCATTTAAAACCGGTTGTTTGAGAAATTTTTCCCGCATTTCAAAAAGCTGCGGACGCGTTAATCCAAAAAATATTAAATATGCTTTCGGTTTAACTAAATTTAGGAACGGATTTGAAGTGGGCACGGATACGGATTGAAGTATAAATTTCAGTTTTAATAATGTCGGCAGTTGAAACTGATCAATTTTCAATTCCTTTACATCATCATAAGAAATAAGCGATGTTACTTCTTCCTGATGAATTTGAGGAACACGAAGCCACTTAGAAAATTGAAAATCATCTGTAACTTCAATTTTTGCAACTTTGGTTGCAATCTTAGATCTGGTTGAACGAAGCATTTAGTTTATTTTAGCTAATCGTTTGTTCGTTGTAATTGCACCTGTTCACAGGCTGCTTTCAATCTTTCAAAAGGTTCGGATAAATTCCTTGATTCAGCAATTTTTTCTAACCTCTCTTTTATTCCTTTTAACTCTTCTTCAAATTTCTTAGAAGTTTCGATAAAAGCTTTTGCAGACCCGTTCATTGGTGTGTTCAGTGGTTCTATGGCTGTGTTGGATTTTGATTTTTGCTTATCATCACCAACTAACCTAACAACTCTAACTCCCTGCTTAGCATTTGCACCAAGAAACAAAGGATCCTTAACAACAATTAAATCAATCTGTTCATTAACTGCATTTAAAAGTGGTACAGATATTAATTCAACAAGAATATGCTCTAAAAGGACATCTCCATAAAGAGTCTTTTGAAAGCTTGTAGGGCGGATTGGTGCTGTAACTCTAAATTCCAAAGGCTTTGTCTCAGCATCGGTGACCAAGATGGCGCCCATAACACCGCCATTTTCACTTAAAGTGTAGGTCTCTAAAAAAGCAATTTTCCCAATATCCATTTTATAACTCCGGTTTAACTTTAATTTGATTTGAATTTTTCATATTCATTTTTCAATAAGAGTGCCACTTTAATATTGTGATTTTATGTCTTAAATGATGTAATTATTGCAATGAGGTTAATTTTAATAATATTTTGATGACGACAAATATGTCGCCAAAAACAATGAATTTGAAAATAATTCAAATAGTTGTTTAAATTGCTGATCATAGTCAGTTAGCTGCAAACTGATTTAATAACAAAAATACATGCAAAATTTATCTAACCTTGGCTGGTAAAATCTATACAACTGTAATTAATTTTACAGAAAAAGAAAGTTTTACCGGAAAAAATATAATCATGGAAACAGCAAGTTATCGGGTAAATTTTTAAGATTGTCTATGCAATCACCTTAAAAACTCATATTGCTTGTTAAGAAATATCTTGACAAGTTCAATTTTTAGATTTAAGTTTACATAGACTTAATCTAAATAATATTACAAAATATGAAAACAGCTTCAGAATTACATTGTGGGGAACATGGAATTATAGCAGATGTTGATGCTTCTCATCCATCATGTGCAAGAATACTCGAAATTGGTTTTACTCCTGGACAGGAAATAGAATTAATAAATAGTTCAGTATTTAATGATCCAATGGCATTTTCGATAAGGGGAGCTTTAATTGCAGTCCGCAGACACGAAGCTGATTGTATAATCCTATCATGAAAATATCGGCAGAAGATCAACTACCCGTTATCACTTTAGTTGGTCCCCCAAATTCAGGCAAAACCACTCTCTTCAATCTTTTAAGCGGTAAAAATTTTAAAACCGTAAATTATCCCGGCTCTACTGTTGAATATACTACTTCAAAAATTCATACAAAGTTTGGAATTAATGCTGTAGTGCTTGATTCACCTGGAATCATTAGTCTCAATCCTAATTCACCTGATGAAGAAGTATCAGTTAATTCACTTTATAATCATCCGGATTTTGGATCACCGAATTTAGTTATTACCACAGTTGATGCCAGCCAATTATCACGACATTTACTTTTAGCTAAACAACTGCTTGAATCAGGTTTTAGAGTAATTGTTGTTATAACAATGATAGACCTGCTTGCTAAACGCGGATACAAAGTTGATGATACAGGCTTATCGAAAGAGCTTGGATGTGATGTAATCAGCATTGATAGCAGAAATGTAATCGGGTTAGATAAATTAATTGAATTAATTAATGTAAGACTTGTTGTTTCCGAAAAGAATGTTTCATCAAAACCAAAGGTAAATATATCCTTTAAGAGAAAAGAAGCTTTACTAAATCTTTTTGAAATTATTGAAGCAATCGAGAAAAAAGTTGTTATTCCAATTGATAATTTTTCCAGAGATCAATTAGAATCAATAAATAAAAAATTAAAGATTCTTAATCCAACATTAAAATACGGCATCAACAGACCAGATGAAATAACACTAAAGATTGATAAATATCTGTTACATCGTACCTGGGGATTATTTTTCTTTTTTATTATTATGACTTTCATTTTTATGTCGGTATTCTGGTTTGCAGAACCTTTTATGGCTTTGATTGATGAGATATTTGGTTTTTTAGGCTTATCACTAACTAGTTTATTGGGCAATACCTGGTATGGTCATCTAATTGCTGATGGAATAATTAGTGGAACTGGAGCTGTCTTAGTTTTTCTTCCGCAAATACTAATATTATTTTTAATTCTCGGTTTACTTGAAGATACCGGATATTTAGCACGCGGTGCAATGTTAATAGATAAACCTCTTTCAAAAATTGGTCTAAATGGTAAATCTTTTGTGCCAATGCTTTCAGGATTTGCATGTGCAATACCTGCAATGCTTGCGGCAAGAACCATACCCAATAAACGCGAAAGACTTCTAACAATTTTTATAATTCCTTTGATGAGTTGTAGTGCAAGACTCCCGGTTTATGTTTTATTAATTGCTTTTCTAACTCCAGCATCAAAACCATGGATTGCCGGGTTTGCCTTGTCATCCATATATATATTTAGCATAGTAGGATCCCTTGCTGTTGCAGGCATCGTTAATAGATTTAGAAAGAATATTATAAAAGCGGAAGATAATTCTTCGTTTATTTTAGAGTTACCAACTTACAGAGTCCCCAGATTTAAAAATGTTGCCAGAAACACTTATGATAATGCAAAACAGTATATTCTTAGAGCGGGGCCAATAATTTTAATTCTTTCCATAAGCATCTGGTTTCTAACATATTTTCCAAATCATTCTCCCGAAATAAATAAAACAGGTTTATCACAAACACAAACTTTACAATTAGAAAAGGCAGAAAGATTATCCAATTCTTATGCTTCCAAGTTGGGAAAATTTATTCAGCCTGTTATGAGTCCCATAGGTTTAGATTGGCGAGTTGGTGTTTCATTAATTTCTACTTTTGCTGCAAGAGAAGTATTTGTAAGTTCACTTGCTCTGATATTTAAAGTTACTGATGACAAAAATCTGCAATCATCCATTCTTTCAGCAATGAAGAATGCTAAAAATGAAGAGACCGGACAAAAACTATTTACTACTGCAACCATAATTGGACTTATTATATTTTTTATTTTTGCACTGCAGTGTCTTTCTACTGTAGCTGTTTCCAAAAAAGAAACCGGTGGATGGCGAATACCGATACTTCAAGTTTTAATTTTTACATCTATGGCTTATTTTTTAGCGTTTTTAACTGTCAATGGATTAAGATTATTAGGTGTTGAATAGATATAAATGAAACTGATTCTTGAAATTAGCTCAATATGATTTTATTTTATTGATGTAAGAAAGATTTATAAATTGGAAAACGAAAAAGCAATTGAAATATTTAAAGATTTTCTGAAGCAAGGAAAATCTCGCATTACACCCGAAAGATTTGAAGTACTTGATGCTGCACTAGAACATGAAGGACATTTTGGTGCAGATGATCTTTATATCAAAATGAAAAATTCTAACTCGGATGTATCCCGTGCTACAGTTTATAATACCCTTGAATTGCTGACACAATGTGAATTGATCAGCAAAAGAAATTTTGGGGATAATATGACTCATTATGAAAGCAACTTAAAAAAGCAAACTCACGATCATCTCATTTGTGTTGACTGTGGAAGAATTATTGAGTTTACAGATCCACGCGTTAAAAAGATACCTCAAGAAATATGTGATAACTTTGATTTTGAATTACATAGTTACTCTTTTAATATTTTTGGAAGATGTAAGAATAAAAAAGATTGTATAAGTAGAAAATAATCCTTTAACTAATCAATCTCAGTTTAATGAAGAAAATAAAATACCCGATTAAATGGGAAAAAAATAATTTATTTATCAAAATTTTCTGTTCTATACCAAACATTGCAACGGGAATTCTGTTAAAAGCCGGAGATTCACATTTTATTATTGATCCGGGTGATGGAATATTAAGAGATTTGAACAAAGAACTTAAGACAATCGAAATATTAAATATAACCGATGTTCTTGTTACTCATGGTCATCATGATCATGTTGGGGGAGTTTGGTCTTTGCTTACTTATTTGCGTGTAATGAACAAAAAATCTCCTTTAGTAATTCATTACCCAAAAGGATGTATTGAGATCATTCATATCTATAATGCGTTTATAAATGTTTACAAGAACAATATTTCTTATAAAATTTATCTTAAAGAAATTGATGGTGCAAAAGCTTTTATAAGTAAAAAAGTTTTAATCAAACCTTTCCCAGTTATCCACAAAGAATATTTATCTGACCATAAAACCACAAGACAGGTCCCTGCCCTTGGATATAAGTTTACTTTTCTTGACACCAGGATATGCTATGGTGGAGATACGGCTTATTGTGATACACTTGTAAAAAATGCCCGTAATTCTGATCTTGCAATTCTTGAAGCCGGACACGATGAAGATACTCCGGATGAAATGCATATGACATTAAAAGAAGCTAAATCCATAGGAGAATCTGCGAAAGAATATTTTTTAGTGCACGTTCCTGAATAATTTTTCCCATAATTTATTTAAGAGGCTCAATGAAGATTAAATCTGTTATATTATTGTTAGTTTTTTTTATTTCAACAACCAAACTTATCCCGCAAAATGATAGTTTTAGATTCGAAGGTGAGAAACATTTAAATAATATTCGAATGCTAACATCAGCAGGAGAAAATGCTGAAGCATATTTTTCTTTTGATGGTAAAAAGTTAATTTATCAAGCAACTTTTGATTCAATGGAATGCGATCAAATATTTACAATGAAAATTGATGGGTCCGATCGCACAATGGTATCAACAGGAAAAGGCAGAACAACTTGTTCATATTATTATCCAAATGGAGAAAAAATATTATATGCATCAACTCATCTTTTTAATGTTAACTGTCCCCCGCCGCCCGACAGATCTAAAGGTTATGTTTGGAAGCTCTATGATAGTTTTGATATTTTCTCTGGAAATTCTGATGGTTCAGATTTAAAGCAGCTTACTATTACTCCGGGTTATGATGCTGAAGCTACAATTTCTCCTAAAGGTGATAAAATAGTTTTCACATCACTCAGAGATGGCGATCCTGAAATTTATGTTATGAATCTTGATGGCAGCAATCAAACGAGGTTAACATTTGAAAAAGGTTATGATGGCGGACCATTCTTTTCACCAGACGGTTCTAAAATAGTTTTTAGAGCAAGCAGACCTAAAACTGAAGAACAATTTAAAGACTATGATGATCTGGTTGAAAACGGTTATGTTAGACCAACAGCTTTAGAAATTTTTGTTATGGACGCAGATGGAAAAAACATGAAACAAATTACTAATCTTGGATCAGCAAGTTTTGCCCCTTTCTTTTACCCGGATGGCAAAAAAATTATTTTTTCTACAAACTACAAGGGTGATAACCCGAGAGATTTTAATTTGTACATGATAAATATTGATGGAACAGGATTAGAACGTATAACGTATAATTCTTCCTTTGACGGATTTCCAATGTTTTCACCAGATGGGAAGTCTATTGTTTTTGCCTCAAACAGGTTTAATAAAAAAGAAACAGATACAAATATTTTTATCGCAGATTGGGTAGAGTAATTAAGATTGAAAGATTGAAAAATTGAAAAATTGAAAAATTAAACTTATAAATAATTTGAATATTGAAATAAATAAAAATTTACAAGGTAGATAAATGAAAAAATTATTTTTTATACTGTTATCGTTAACCGGAATCGTCTTTGCACAAAATAATAATCCGGAAATTACCTCTGATGAAATTATTCATCATATCTCATATCTTGCTTCCGACGAACTTAAAGGGAGAATGACAGGGACACCTGAATTATATAAAGCTGCTGATTATCTTAAAAAAGAATTTGAAAGTTATGGACTTAAACCGTTTTACGATGGAAGTTATTTTCAGGAATTTCCTTTCATAAAAAAAATTGAATTAGGAAGTAACAATAGTTTATCAATTAGTTCCGAAAAAGAAATATCTCCAATTGCGTTAAAAGAATTTACACCATTGGCATTCTCGGATAATCTTAACATTAAGGGAGAACTTGTTTTTGCTGGTTATGGGATTTCAGCAAAAGATTTAAACTATGATGATTACGCAAATATTGATGCAAAAGATAAAATTGTTGTTGCGTTCAGAAATCAACCTGATATAAAAAATCCGCATTCAAAGTTTGATCAATATTCCAGTTTAAGATATAAAACAACAAATGCGCGTGATAAAGGAGCAATAGGGATCATCTTTATCAACACAAATGATAAAACTGATGATCCATTAATTGAGCT
Source organism: uncultured Ignavibacteriaceae bacterium (assembly GCA_963809415.1). Classification (GTDB taxonomy): domain Bacteria; phylum Bacteroidota; class Ignavibacteria; order Ignavibacteriales; family Ignavibacteriaceae; genus IGN3. Next base: position 637,902 of record CAWEJJ010000003.1, read on the forward strand.
TAAATATGATAATGCTGCAAAAATTTCTGAAATCTCCGCAATACAGGTAAAAAGAAATGTTTTAGATTTTCTACAATTAAATGATTTACAAAACAAAATTGATTCAACCTTAACTCCACATTCATTTTTAGTTGAGCCAAAAGTAATTGTAAACATTTCGACTGATGTTAATGAAGTAAAAGGTACAAGTGTAAATGTTGGAGCATATATTGAACCGACTACTGACAAATATCCTGATGAATATTTAGTAATCGGTGCACACTTTGATCATCTCGGCTTGGGTGAACAAAATTCATTATATGTTGGCCAACCAATGATTCACAATGGTGCTGATGATAATGCTTCAGGAACTTCTGGTTTACTTGAACTTGCGGAAAAGTTTGCATCTGATAAAAACAAAATTGATAGAAAAATTATTTTTATTGCTTTTTCCGGTGAAGAACTTGGTTTATTAGGCTCAGCATACACTGTTAATCACTTCCCCATTCCAATAGAAAATGCAGTTACAATGATAAATTTGGATATGATAGGAAGATTAAACGATAAAAATGATTTAATAGTTTATGGAACCGGAACTTCATCTAACTGGAAATCTCTTTTAGATGATAAAAATGATTTTGATTTAAATCTGACTTTTAATGATGAAGGATTTGGCCCAAGTGATCAGTCATCTTTTTACGGGAAAAAAATACCTGTGCTATTTTTCTTCACAGGCACACATTCTGATTACCATAAACCATCAGATGATACAGAAAAAATTAACTCCATTGGCGAGCAGAAAGTTCTTAACTATGTTTATGATGTTGCAGAAGCGGTTGATAATGCTTCGATAAAACCTGATTATATTTCTGTTGCGAAAAAAGATACGGGTAGAATGGGAGGAACAAAAGTATATGTGGGAACAGTGCCGGATTTTGCCGGTGACGTTGATGGTTATAAATTAGGCGGAGTTACAGATGGAAGTCCAGCCGCCAAGGCTGGTTTAAAAGCTGGTGATATAATTATCCAATTTGGCGATAAGAAAATTTCAAACATTTATGATTTTACATATGCATTAGGAAATTATGTACCTGGAGATAAAGTTAATGTATTAGTAAAACGTGGTGCAGAAGAATTAAAATTTGATATTGTATTAGGATCCAGATAAGATTTAAAAATCATATTCGCAGGATTACCTCATCGGATTAATCTGGCCGAATGAATTAGCTGAGAGTTATGCCAGGAATAATTAAGTAAATTTTATGATTAATAATAATGTGGATTCAAAAAGAAATATTATTAAAATCTCGAACAAAAGGGTTCCATCTCATAACTGATGAAGTCATTAGTAACATAATTGAGATCAAACAAATAAAAATCGGTTTAGTTAACCTTTTACTGAAGCATACTTCAGCTTCAATTACATTAAATGAAAATGCCGATCCGGATGTTAGATCAGATATGAAAAAATTTTTTGATGATGTTGTTCCTGAAAATACATCATATTTTGAACATACATCAGAAGGAGCGGACGATATGCCCGCTCACATTAAAACTTCCCTTCTCGGGAATTCAATAACTATTCCAATTACAAACGGTAAACTAAATCTTGGCACATGGCAAAGTATCTATCTTTGTGAACATAGAAATAATGGAGGAACAAGAAAATTAGTTATTACTATTAATGGAGAATCTTAGTAATAAAATCTTATGCCAACTCTTGTCATAAATCCACTCATATCATAAGATCGTTCTAAAACCGCTGCAGGATAATAATAATTATCAGATTCATAAGTCCAGCTTGGATTAGATTCATGGTAAGAAATCTCACCAAAAAATTCTGATCTTGGACCAATTGCATAAGCTGCCCCAATGCTAATTTGCCAATTAAAATCAAAAGCTGCGTCAAAAGCATCATCCATTGGATTTTGAAAATTCCTATAATTGATAAGCAGCATTTCGGCACCAACTGACCCGCTTAAATAAAATTGAGATCTATTGGACATCGGGAATCTTGTTGTAAGTCCAACCATAACGGGGAAATCGTGTATGTTTGTAGTTGCACGTAATTCATTCACCTCACCGATTGTACCAGGATAATATTGGTCCAATTCATATACGAGTTTTTTATCAATATAGTTTGTGTGAAACCAATCTAAACTCCAATTCCAGCTTAAAAATTTGTCTATATGCTTACCGCCTTCAAAACCAATAATAAATCCTCCATCCGTTGCTGAAGGGTTAAAATAACCAAGTTTAACTGCCCCGGTATTCCATTGTGCAAAAATACCTGTCGTTAATAAAAACATTAACATAATTATTCTTTTCATTTCATCACCTTTGTTTGATGATGAAGACTTTCAAGAAACAAGCCAATTTGATATTGTTACAAATTCGGCTTAAAGCAACACAAAAAATTATTTGTCTTTTATAATCAACAACATTGTGTAGATTAAAATAGATAGAATGACTTTTTTTGAAATCAAATAATATCAATTTAATCAAGACAATTTAAGAGCTTTATTCAAGTATTTAATAAACAAAATGAAAGTTTTATTTGTTTGCTTATAAAATTTTTACTGCTTACCTGTTGCTGAAGGGATTTCAAAAAAAAATTATAAGAATTGGGAAAAAGTGGAAAATATGCTTTGTTTAATATTTAGTCATATAGATCAATTAATAAAAAAATCCTGCTCTAAAGGAGCAGGATTTTCAAAAATCGTGTTTTAGATAATTTTATTTTACATCAATAACTTCAATATCAAAAACTAAAGTTGAGTTTGGTGGAATTTTTCCTAAATCTCTTGCACCGTAAGCAAGCGCTGGTGGAATAATAAATCTTGCTTTGCTGCCTTTTTTCAGTAATAAAAGTCCTTCATCCCAACCTGGAATCACTTGTCCGATACCTGCAACTAAAGTAAAAGGTTCATCACGTTCTACGCTACTATCAAATTTAGTTCCGTCAAGTAAAAACCCGCTATAATTAACAACAACTTGTTTTCCCTTTTGAATATTAACTCCCTCTCCTTCTTTAATAATCGCATATTTTAGACCAGAAGCGGTAGTCTTATAAAGTGTAGAGTCAACATCCCACATTTTAACTACAGGGGCAACTTTTGCATTAACTAATTCAATTAATACCTTTAAGCTACTGTTTGGTGGAATTGGACCCATCCCTTGAGGACCATAAGCCAGTTTTGCTGGTATAATTATAATTCTTGTTCCACCTGGTTTCATTCCAACTATTCCTTCATCCGATCCTTTGATGAAAGATTCTGATCCAAGTATATATTTTAATGGTTGTTTCATCGCATAAGAATCTGCAATTAAGTCCATCTTTTTTGTTGAATCAGCAGCCCAATCACTAAAGAGATTGGATGAATCTTTTATTATCCAGGCTTTAAAATTGACTTCAACTAATTCACCATTTTTAACCTCGTTACCTGTGCCAACTTTAGCGTCATTATATCTTAATCCTGATTTTAATGTTACAACATCAGGACTTTTTGAGCAGGCAGCAACAACAATAACGCTTAATAGCACAATAAGAATTTTTTTCATATTTTTTCCTTTAATTTGAGCTTTAAATATATTCAATTGTCTAAATAAAACATAAACAAATAAATATCCATGACTTACTTACTTTTCTTCACAATTTTTGTTTTCCAATTTCTAAATTTTATAGATAACCATATTGATGTAATTCAAAATAAAGATAAAGTAATTATTGATTGCAGTTATTCTTTTGATGAAGCAACAAGCGGAATAAATATCCCTAAGTTAATATTAAAAAATTTAGTCCTTATAGATGTTGAATATTTCTCATTTGATGCTAATCTTCATAGAGGACAAATAATAGTAAATAAATCTGTGGCAAAAGAGATCAAAGAGATATTTGAGTTTATCACAAAGTCAAAATTCCCGATAGGTAAAGTCATACCTATCGTCAAATACAACTGGTCTGATGAAGCGTCTATGAATGATAATAATACATCAGCATTTAATTACCGAAATGTGCGTGGACAAAAAGTTTTATCAGCTCATTCATACGGATTAGCAATTGATATTAATCCTTTGCTAAATCCACATTTAAAAGGGAAAAAAATTAGCTTGTCAAAAGACTTCTACAACAAAAAAGAACCGGGAACCATTTTAAGAGATTCGCAATTAGTTAAAGAATTTCAAAAACGAGGATGGCAATGGGGCGGTTTTTGGAGTAGTTCAAAAGATTATCAACATTTTGAGAAAAATAAAAATTAATTTAAATAAGGTTAATCTGAATAAGGGAATAAAAATTCCAGAAATCTGTAAACCCTTTTTGCCCAGGCGGTTTCATTATGTTCAGCTTTTTCATCGTTAAACCAATAAAGATCTTTCCCTTCTACATAACCTTTATCTTTAAGAGCAGATAACATTTCATCAACCCCAGGCTGAAGTCTTTTCTCTAATCCAATTCCACCATTATCAATATAAATCTTAATCGCTTTTTTTGTACCGTGATAATTTCTAACCGTCTTTACAAAATCAATATCAGAAATTTTGAATGCTGGTGAAAGACATGCCGCTTTTGAAAAAATATCGGGATATTCCCAAACAAGCATTAGTGAGATGAGGGCACCCAGTGAGGAACCACCCACAGCAGTATTATTTTTATCAGGTGAAGTTCTATAAGTCTTATCAATAAAAGGTTTTAGCTCATTAACTATAAATTTCATATAAGCATAACCTGTATCATTATTTTCGTACTCAGAGCTCCTCTGAATAGAGTTGTATATTCCAACAATAATTATTTCATCAATAGCTTTTTCTTTTATCAAACTATCGGCAGTTTCATCAACTTGCCAATCTTTTCCGAATGACGAGGTGGCAGGATCAAATATATTTTGTCCATCCTGCATATAAAAAACAGGATAATGTTTATAGCTTAATGAATCATAACTTGGTGGCAGCCAAACAATTATGTCACGTGGAAGGATATCTTTTCCATGAAAATTTGAATGATATTTTACCTGACCCGTAATTTGTCCAAAAACATTATGATGCAGGTCGTTCCAATTACTGATTCTCAACAAAATTGTAGTGTCTCGGGAAACTTTTATTATTATATTTTCTGGAACCTTTCCATCAGAATTTAATGCTTCATTGTTCCAGCTGCCTTTTGTTAATTTAAACTCAATAATTGATCCTTTATCAAAAAAGAAGTCTCTAATCCATGTTGAATCATTTACTTTTCCCAAAGAAATAAGTTCAGGATTCCAATTACCTAACTCAGAGTTATTTCCTGTAATAAATATTTTTTCATCGGGACCAATCATATTTGTCGATACAACTATTTGGACTTTAACCTGAGAGATCATTAGCGGATTAAACAAAAGGGAAAAGATAAAATACAGTTGGAGTTTTTTCATACAATAATTGCTATTAATTTGTTACCGTAAATATAATATATTATGATAATTTTTTTTTGATAAGAAGCATTATCTTATTAGTAGATATTGAATCAAACCTTGTTCTTGGAACAGGAAGGACATAGTGTTTAATAAGTAAAATAGATTTTTAGATCAATACATATACGGATTATTGAAGGAAGATTTTAAATATGATCGCTAATCATCTTAAACTTGATCTTATCAGGAAAACTATTTAAAGATTGGAATGGTAACAAAGCTGATTTTATACAGAAGCTTCCGCAAACAGCTTCTTATCGTGAGTATTATCGAATTTCATTTAAAGAGAAATACGGTTATTGGAGTAATTAATGAAGATTTAAAAGAGAATGAAGCTTTCATTTCTTTTTCAAAAACATTTAAAGAATTAAATCTTAATGTTCCAAAAGTTTTGCATCACGGATCTGGAAACAATGTTTATCTTCTAAATGATCTTGGCGATGACAACATTATATTCACTTATCCATTTAGGAAACACGATTATACTCATCACCCGAACTAGTTAGTTTTACAAAAGAGCTCTTGAGCAGCTTCTTAAAATTTCAAATCGTGGCTGATAAAAAAATTGACTACAATTATTGTTATCCACGCTCAAAGTTTGATCGCCAATCAATTCTTTGGGATTTAAATTACTTCAAATATGATTTTCTAAAACTTGGACGAATTGGTTTTGATGAACAATTACTTGAAAATGATTTTCAGAAATTTTCGGAGTTTGTTGCATCAGTTAATTCGGATTATTTTCTTTACCGTGATTTTCAATCGCGTAACATAATGATAAAAGATGATGAAATTTATTTTATTGATTACCAGGGCGGAAGAAAAGGAGCATTGCAATATGATGTTGCTTCACTTCTTGTATGATGCAAAAGCAGAAATTCCAAATCCACTTAGAGAAGAATTACTCAATCACTATCTGGATAAACTCGAATCTGAGTACAATTTAAGTCGTGCTGAGTTTATGAAATCCTATTACGCATTTGTTCTGATTAGAATTATGCAGGCAATGGGTGCTTACGGTTTCCGCGGATTATTTGAAAAGAAAGTACATCTGATAAAAAGTATTATCCCCGCAACTAAGAACTTAAAGTATTTATTAGAAAGTGGTAAACTTGAATTTGATATTCCACACCTTCATCATGTTTTTGAAAATCTGATAACCTCAAATGAATTTAAAATGTATGAAGATAGGGTATTTACCGAATAATAAACTTTCTGTAACTATTACAAGTTTTTCTTATAAGCGTGAAATCCCGATTGACCTTGCAGATAATGGCGGTGGATTTGTTTTTGATTGCAGAGGATTAAACAATCCGGGTAGACATTTAGATTTTAAACTTCTTAACGGACGCAGTGTTGAAGTGATTAAATTTCTTGAAGAAAATTCTGAGGCTGAATGATTTTTTGTCCCACACATTTCCTCTTGTTGATTCAACAATTGAAACTTATCTTGAAAGAGGATTTAAAGATTTGATGATTAACTTTGGATGCACAGGCGGTCAGCATCGCTCAGTTTATTGTGCAGATAAAATGTTTGAGCATCTAAAAAACAAGTATGATATTAATCTTTTTCTGTCACATATCGAACAAGGAATTAAAGAAGAGGTAATAAGATAATGCAAGCAATGATTCTTGCTGCAGGATTAGGCACACGGTTAAAGCCAATTACTGAAGACATACCAAAGGCACTTGTTGAATTGAATGGAAAAACTCTGCTTGAAATTGCAATAAGAAATCTTATTGAAAATGACTTTAGAAAAATTATAATAAATGTTCATCACTTTGCAGATAAGGTTAAAGAGTTTTTAGATAAAAACACATTTGCCGCTGATATTTTTATTTCTGATGAATCTGATTTACTGCTTGATACCGGCGGAGGAATAAAACACGCACAAAAGTATTTTGATGATTCCCCTATTCTTGTACACAATGTAGATATAATCTCAAATCTTAATCTTAAAGAATTTTACCAGTATCATATAATTGATGATGCCATTGCTTCACTTGTAGTAAGCAAAAGAACCAGCAGCCGCTATCTTCTTTTTAATGATGAAAACATTCTTTGCGGATGGCAGGATACCAAGAAAGATGAGAAGATTATTGTTAGAGATGAACATACACTTAAAGCAATTAGCATTTGACGGAATTCATATTCTTAATCCACATTTAATAGAATTATTTCCTAAGGATAAAGTTTTCTCAATAATCAAAGCGTATCTTAAAATTGCAGCAACAGAAGACATTCACGCATACATTAGCAATGATATAAAATGGATTGATGTTGGAAAGATTGATAGTCTGCAAAGAGCAGAAGAACTTTATAACATTCTACTTAAAAAATAGTAATTGAACTTTTCTTGTAACAATTTATGAGATCAAGAATACCTGTCCAGCTTAAACTTCTCACCAAGATAAAGTTTTCTTACTTCTTCATCGTTGGCAAGTTCATCTGCACTGCCTTGTTTAAAAATTAATCCGTTTATAAGAATGTAGCCTTTATCAACAATGCTTAATGTTTCGTGCACATTATGATCAGTAACCAAAACACCAATTCCGCGATTTTTAAGATTGGAAACTATATTCATTATATCTTCAACTGCAATCGGATCAACTCCGGCAAAGGGTTCATCCAATAAAATAAAACTAGGATCAGTTGCAAGAGCACGGGCAATCTCAGTTCTTCTTCTTTCACCACCGCTTAATTGAAATCCTAAACTTTTTCTTATATGAGCAATGGAAAGTTCTTCAAGTAGTTTTTCACATTTTTCTTTGCGCTGTTTTGCATCAAGCTTTGTCATTTCTAAAACAGCAAGAAGATTATTTTCAACAGATAAACTTCTAAAGATTGATGCTTCCTGCGGTAAGTAGCCAATTCCCATTCGTGCACGTTTATACATCGGAACTTTTGTAATATCATTATCATCAAGAAAAACTTTTCCAGATTCAGGTCTTATCATTCCGGTTATCATATAAAAAGTTGTTGTCTTCCCTGCTCCGTTTGGTCCAAGCAATCCAACAATTTCTCCTTTAGAAACTTGAATGGAAGCTTTATTAACGACGGTTCGTTTTTTATAAATCTTAACAAGATTTTCACTTCTTAAAGTAGTACTCATATATTTTATCTAAGCTCGTTCAAAAGTTTGATACATTTCTTCTTTAGTCGGTTTGTTTTGCAAAACAACAAACCTTGGTAAAAGATACGATTTTTCATTTCCATTTACCTGCTTTTCAGGATAATACTCACTTGCAGGATTCACTATAAAGTTTCACTTCGTCACTTCATTGTTTTCAAATAAAACTGTTGTTTCTGCTGAATTTGATTTAGTTAAACCATTTGCTCGTTTCGACATCATACATATAATAGATTGAATAAACATTTCCGATAAAACTCAGCACGCTAAATTTTATTATTTATCAAAAAATATTTTTATCTGTGCACTTGAAGTTTGATCATATCTTTCCAAATAATTTTCATTTTGTGAAAGCATAAAAGAAGTTCCATCAACATCAAGCTGTTTTAATTTTATTATCATCAAGATAGATTGTTATTGAATCACCGGTTAGTTGTGATGTTTCATGCCAGAGTAATTGGCTGCTTTGCTGTTTCATTTATTTTCTTCGTTATGATTTTATCTTCCTTCACGGTAAAACATTGTAAAATCATTTTTGGAAGCAAATTCATTCTTTAAGTATGCTAACGGAATCAATAGCAAAAAATCTTTGTGATGAATCACGGTAAGCTTCCATTATTCTTGATTTAATAAATAATGTATCAAGCTTCATTTCTTTTGTACTATCTTCACGTTCAACATATATGTTGTATCAACCTGAATAAACAAGGGCTTAACATCAATGATTGAATAACCTACGTTCACGATAATCTTCGAGATGCTCACCATAAATCTCAGAATTATTTTTAAGATTTATTAATCCTAACATTACTAAAAGCAAAAGTAATTTTTGTATTTCGAAAATGTTCAAGCGTGTCAGCTAATAATTTCATTTTCAGAATCGATGATAAGTACATCACCAATTGCAATAGCCCTATTCTGCTGTTGATAATAAGTCAGTTGATTTGATGTAAGTGTTGTTGTTGTATCATAACAGTTTTACTTTGGATTCAAAAAATGCACGATCCTCATTAAAATAATATTCACCGCTATCTGCAGTTAAGTATAACTTTCTTATCATCAAGATAAACACCGGAGTTACTTTTTGTTTTACTAAGATTGCCATAATAAAATCCACGCGGAGTTTTAATTGTAAGCGTATCTTTTTTTGCAACAACATTTCCAATTAATTCGGCTTCGTTTCTGTGAAATGAAATGGATAGCTTTATCACAAGTAATTACAACATCACCTTGAGTAATTATAACATTCCCATAAACTTCACGTGTAGATTCACCACTAATCATTTTACCAACAAGTGAATCACCGATAACAGTTATAATTGTTTATTCTGGGCTAAACGTTATTTGATACGGTTAGAAATAGAACAAACAATAAAATTCCGAATATATATTTACTCAAATACATTAACATCATTTCCGGAAAGTTTTTAATCAGGAAAATTTTTCTATCCAATTTCATAGTTCACTCTTGAAGTCAATCCTGTTTTTATGGAGCCGAAAATATTTTGCATAATTTTATTAAACGCTATAAGTTTATTTCGTAGTATCTATCTGGTAACATAGGTAATGTTATAAATAACATAATTTTTCAGATTCTGGTCAGATTCAAAACCGTATCCTTCAATCGTTTCATTTGGTGAAATAACAGTAACAAATTTATCTGAAACAATTTTGCGGTCTTTATTTCTCCACATCATTTCATCGGTTTTTATTGTAACACTATCACTAAAAACAACAACGCTATCACTTGCATAAAGATTATTTGTAGCTTCATCAACTCTTCCCTTTTTGGATGTAAGCGTTGTTGTATGAATTTCGTTTCTGATCATAAAAATCGACTTTTATATTTTCATCCATAAAAGTTTCTCTCTTCTCATCATACTTTCTAAAATGCCCTGCCCATAATATTGCTTTTGTTTTTCCTGAATCAGAAAAAGTAATTATAGAATTCCAGCTTTCCTGTGAAGGCAGTCTCTTCGATTTTCAGATTTGCATCAATTGATGGATTTACTCTTTTGGAGGAGCAGAATGGAAAAAGTAACAGCGTTATTATAAATAATGACAACAGATTTCATCTGCTTTGTAATCCAAGATTTATTAAATCGTGCAGATGTATTATTCCAGCAGGATGATTTTGATCATCAACTATAACAAGACTTGTAATTTTAAAATTTTCCATTTGCTGCAATGCAAATGAAGCAAGATAATCTTCTTTTAAAACCTTTGGTTTGTGTGTCATTACATCTTTTGCATTCAGCCCTGTTATGTCAAGAGTTAGTTCCAGTAATCTTCTTAAATCACCATCAGTAATTATTCCAGCTAATGTATTTTGTTTATCGAATACACAGGTGGTGCCTAATCGTTTACCTGTTATTTCAAATATCACATCTTTAATTGGAGTATATTCAAAAACTTTAGGAATCTTTTCACCTGTAATCATTATCTCTTTTATTTTTAGCGATAATCGTTTTCCTAAACTGCCGCCGGGATGAAGAAAAGCGAAATCTTCTTCTGTAAAATTTCTTTTTTGTAATAACGAAACAGAGAGAGCATCACCTAAAGCTAATGTTGCGGTAGTTGACGCTGTCGGTGCAAGATCATAAGGGCAGGCTTCTTCCGTTACACCGACGTTTAAAAAGATATTACATTCCTTTGCAAGTTTTGAATTTTTATTGCCGCACATTGCAATTAATTTAACATTCATTCTTTTTAACATTGGAAGCAGGTTAGCAATTTCTTCAGTCTCGCCGCTTTTCGAAATTAATATCACGACATCCTCACTTCTTACCATGCCAAGATCGCCATGCAGCGCATCTGTAGGATGCAGATAAATTGCAGCCGTGCCAGTCGAATTTAATGTGGCAACAATTTTACGTGCAATCAAACCTGATTTGCCCATTCCGGTAAGAACAACTCTGCCGTGTGAAGCATAAATAGTTTCAACAGCATTTACAAAGTCTTCATCAATACTGTTTTGAAGATCGGCAACAGCTTTTGCTTCAATTCTTATTACTTCTTTTCCATTCGATATTATTTGATCGGAATTCAATTTAAACCTCTGCCAAATAGTTTGAAACTTTTTTTTCTTTTTCCATTTTCATCTAATATGTTCTCAAGTGTATCGCCAAGATTAAAGTGTTTTAGATATTTGTTATAAAGTAAAAACGCCAATCTTATTTCCCTGTCTGAAAATTTATTCAGATTATCAAAAAAGTTTGCCGGATTAATTAAAGATTTATCAGCAGACACTTTTTGAATACGCATTAATTCATTGATAAAATTACTTTTAGGAATAATGTAGTTTACTCCTGTAAGATATTCATGCAGCCATATTTTTTTTGATGCCTGGCAAACAGCTAAAAGATATTCTTTATCTTTAATTAAATATTGATGCACTTCAGAATTATATTCGGGAGATTTCATCCCTGGCTTCCAATCAGAGTAGTTTATAACTTTTGTAATGACAATTCCATCTTTTACAGGATAAGGATCAATCTGTATTTCAATCATTCCCTCATTACTGGAATGTATAACTACATAATAATTTTCATAAGCGGTATAAACATTTCCAATTGCAAACACGGGTGATGAAGAGATTGATAAGTCTGGAAGGTCATCCAGCTCACCCAGGATTAAATTACCATTTCCAAATCTTCCTTCACTTATCAGGTAATATTTATCAATTAATGAATGGTAATTTTTATAACCGGATTTATCATCAGGCAAAAGAGAAAACAAAATTGCTCTTTCTGATTCAGATAATTTTCGCGGATAAATATTCTCTTTCAAATCAACCTGGCTTTGGTTATTTGATCAATTTCTTTCAGTTCAATTAAAAGATCTTTAAGATCAGAAAGCGGCAACTGACTTTCAGCATCACTTAATGCATTCCTGGGATCCGGATGGACCTCAAGAAACAGAGCATCAATACCGACAGCCATTGCAGCACGCGCTAAAGGTTTTATAAACTTTGGTTGCCCGCCGCTTGTTAAATCCTTACTTGGGAGTTGAACCGCATGAGTCGCATCCATAACAACAGGGTAACCGAGCTCTTTCATAATCACCAGCGAACGCATATCCACTATAAGATTATGATAACCGAATGTTGTTCCGCGTTCTGTAAGTAAAATTTTACTATTACCGGTTGATAAAACTTTATCTGCCGCGTGCTTCATATCTTCAGGAGCAAGAAATTGTCCTTTCTTAATGTTAACCACTTTGCCTGATTGCCCTGCTGCGATTAATAAATCAGTCTGGCGTGATAGAAAGGCAGGTATCTGTAAAATATCCACAGCATCACCAACTTTATCAACATCTGCTTCTGTATGTACATCGGTAACTACTGACAAATTAAATATGTTTTTTACTTTTCTTAAGATGGCTATGGATTCCTCATCACCCAATCCGGTAAATGACTTTAAGTTTGTTCTATTAGCTTTCTTAAAGCTGGATTTAAAGATGAAAGGGATTTGCAAATCAGAAGTGATTTTTTTGATTGCCTCTGCAGTTTCCAAAATCATCTTTTCATTTTCAACAACACAAGGTCCGGCAATTAAAACAAAAGGTTTGTTATTGCCGATTTCAATTTCTTTTAGTTTTACACTCATTAAAATATTCTTGTTTAATTACTTGTGAAAATATGAAAAATATAGCTCTTTATGAATACATGACAACCTGATATATCACATAAAAGATTAGTTACAAGAATAAGATTTAGTAATTAAATGTCTTAAAATGTAATGATTATTCGAATTTCTGTATAATTGAATGATACAAATATTTTCCGGGAATTATCAATTGTTAACTCACTTATCATTATTTTTTGATAGATTATTTAATGACTAATGGCAAACGAAAGAAAATCCCAAATAATAAAAGCAGCGGCAAAAAGATTTGCACGGCACGGAGTAAACAAAACAACTCTGGATGAAGTTGCCCGCGATATACGAATCGGGAAAGCAACGATTTATCATTACTTTACTTCAAAAGATGAGCTTTATATTGAGACTTTAAAATGGGAAATTGATTTATTTTTAGAACAAGTAAAATCAGTTCTTAACAATCCAGATAAACCTGCCGCAGAAAAATTATTAGAATATTTTTTACTTAAAGATAGCGCGCAAGAAAATTATAAATTGATTTATGAAACTCTTCTGAATTACTTTAATGATAAAGCTTTAGAAAAAGAAAATGAACAATTGAAGTTTATGCTTGCTAAAGAAGAGGAATCTGTAAAAAAAATATTGATTAGCGCTTACCATGAAAAGATTACAAGTATAAGTCCTTCTCTTACCCTCTTATTTTGTTATGAACAGCTGGGGAATTTTATTTGGAAGGAAATTAAATTTGCTGACAAACTCAAATAAACCCGATACCATAAAAGATTTATTTTTAAAATCATTAGAATCCTTTTTAGCAAGGTAATTTTAATACTTACATCAATCTGAGACTAACAACGGCAGAGAAGCTTTTTTTAAGCTTTCAAAGTTCACTCAGTCAGGAAATAATTTTCACCAGGTAAATTCAAACAATAAAAGATTAAGAATTGTCATCTTCTGAATCGGTTTCTTCATCACTAAAGATATATTTCTCATACTTGTGTTTAATCAACTGAGCCTCAACAATAAAGAATACATCTTCAGCAATATTTGTAGAATGATCTGCCAATCTCTCAAGTTCACGTGAAATAACTAATAAAGCCACAGCAGATTCAATATTATCGGGGCTTTGTTTCATAATACCTTTTAAGATTGTATGATTTTCCGCATGTAAATTATCAACAATATCATCAGCTATAATTACCTTTTTAGCAAGTTCAGCATTACCACTTATGAATGCATCAATTGAATCTTTTAACATCTGCTGTGTAACTTTAAACATTTCTTCAAGTTTGGTTTGAGAATAATATGCAGGTTTCTTTTTTACGACTAATACATTCTCTGCAATATTAGCAGCTATATCACCCATTCTTTCCAGGTTGCTATTAATCGTCATTGAAGACATTATATATCGTAAATCCATAGCGACAGGCTGAGCTAAAGCAAAAATCTTCTGACAAATCTTATCAATTTTAACATCATACTTATTAACTTTTTTATCCCGATCAATTACAGATTGCGCCAATTCCATGTCCTCGGTTTCAAAAGCCTTTATTGCAAATTGAACTTGCTCATCAACAAGGCTGCACATTTTAAGAACACGCGTTTTTAATTTTTCCAGATGTTCGTCTAATAGTCTTTCCATTTTATCTCCTTATACCCTCTTCAATATTTTAAAGTTTTTAATAATTTTAGTTAACCAAATCTTCCGGAAATATAATCTTCAGTTTGTTTCTTAGAAGGATTCGTAAAGATTTTAGTTGTACGATCAAATTCAATTAATTCACCAAGATAGAAAAATGCAGTCATATCGCTTACTCTTGCTGCCTGCTGCATATTGTGTGTTACAATTACAATTGTGTAACGCTGTTTAAGATCGTGAATAAGCTCTTCTATTTTTGCAGTTGAAATTGGATCAAGTGCACTTGCCGGTTCATCCATTAAAATAATTTCCGGTTCAACTGCAAGAGTTCTGGCAATACAAACTCGCTGCTGCTGTCCCCCGGATAGGCTTAATGCAGGATGATTCAGTCTGTCTTTTACTTCATCCCAAATTGCCGCCTGCTTCAATGATTTTTCAGTGATTTCTTCTAATGCTTTTTTGCTTCTAATGCCGTTTAATTTAGGTCCAAATACAACATTATCATAAATTGATTTTGGGAAAAGGTTTGATTTTTGAAACACCATCCCAATTTTTTTCCTTAGCTGAACAACATCAATATTATCCTGATAAATATTGCTTGTATCAATTACCACATCTCCGGTAATAGAAACATTTTCAATCAGATCGTTCATCCGGTTAAGAGTTCTTAAGAATGTGGATTTACCACAACCAGATGGTCCGATAAACGCAGTTACTTTTTGAGCAGGAATGTCTAAGGTAACATTAACCAGAGCTTGCTTTTTCCCGTAGAACAAATTCAGGTCTTTAACAGATATTTTAGTATCCTTCATTTACTTTCCTGGACAATCATTGAATTTTGAAACTCCGTTTTTTAACATTTTTATGTCTATCAAATAAAATATAATATTATAAAATCAACCAAATCTTCCGGTTATATAATCTTCAGTCTGCTTTTTGCCCGGTGATAAAAACATTTGCCGTGTGGAAGAATGTTCAATTAATTCTCCCATATAAAAAAAGGCAGTATTATCACTTACTCTTGCTGCCTGCTGCATATTGTGAGTAACAATTACAATAGTGTATTTTTTTTTCAAATCGTGAATTAACTCTTCAATCTTTGCAGTTGAAATAGGATCAAGAGCGCTTGCAGGTTCATCCATTAAAATTACTTCAGGTTCTACAGCAAGAGTCCGGGCTATGCACAGCCGTTGTTGCTGACCACCGGAAAGGTTAGCGCCAGGATGTTTTAAAATATCTTTAACCTCATCCCAAAGTACAGCTTGCTTTAAACATTTTTCTGTTATTTCAGTTAGTTTTTTCTTATTGTGTAAACCGTTTAATCTTAAACCTGCTGTAACATTATCCTGAATTGACATTGTGGGAAACGGATTTGGTTTTTGAAAAATCATCCCGACTTTTTTTCTAAGGAAAACAGGATCGTATTCCATTACATTTTCTTCATCAAGTAATATTTTGCCTTTAATAGTTCCACCAACTTCTTCATGCATTCTATTTAAGCTTCTTAAAAATGTGGATTTCCCACAACCTGACGGTCCTATAATTGCAAGAACTTTGTGTTTAGGAATTGCTAATGAAACATTTTTTAAAGCTTGGACTTTTCCAAAAAAAGCATTCAGATTTATTGTCTCCATCCTATTTGAAGAAGATAAATGATGATCATCAGAATCTTGCTGCAGAATTTTTGACTCAATATTTTCTGTTTGGTTAAGCATATTTTTTCTTACGTGTTACGAATCTGAATAAAATATTAATAATCATAACCAATAAAATTAACACCAACGCCGCAGCCCATGCCTGCCTATTCCAATCATCAAAAGGAGCTTTTGCATAATCATAAATAAAAACTGTTAAGGATGCAATTGGCTGATCTAACTCAGTAGACCAAAAACGATTTCCAAGCGCTGTGAATAGTAAAGGAGCGGTTTCACCCGCAGCACGAGCAATCGATAACAAAATGCCTGTAAAAATTCCTTTAAAAGCAGCCGGCAAAATCACAAACATGGTTGCTTTCCAGCGTGGTATTCCAAGACCAAGAGCAGCTTCCCGGACTGAATTTGGAATTAGATTTATCATTTCTTCAGTTGTTCGTGTAACTAACGGTATCATCAAAATTCCAAGTGCAAAACCACCCGCGATTGCACTAAAATGTTTCATGGGAAGCACAATTAAAATATAAGCAACCACACCAATAACAATTGATGGAACACCATTTAAAACTTCAGCTAAAAACCTTACGCTATGAGCAAATAATGATGATCTATTTTGCGAAAGATAAATTCCGGATAAGATTCCGATTGGCAAACCGATTATGCTACCAAGAGCAATCAATATTCCTGTTCCAACTAAAGCATTAGCCATTCCTCCACCTGGTTCGCCAGCAGGTTTTGGCATTTGTGTGAAGAATGCCCAGTTGATTGCAGATAGCCCCTGTGACATAGTATAGAATAAAATTATAAATAACGGAATGATGGCAATTAAGGCACAAAGTACACTAAGGACAATCATAATTGTACTTTTAGTCTTTCTCCAATTATAATAAAATTTACCAGCCATCATTCACTCTTGTAATATTTTTTTGTTACACTCCAAACAATCAATCTGGCAATTGCATTTAAAATTACCGTTAATACAAAAAGCAGTAATGCAATCTCAATTAAGGAACTAATATATAAATCTGAAGTAGCTTCTGTAAATTCATTGGCAAGAACACTCGCCATTGTATATCCCGGAGCGAATAGAGAAACTGAAATGTCGGGCGTATTTCCTATTACCATAGTAACCGCCATCGTTTCTCCTACTGCCCTTCCCAATCCCAATAAAGTTGCACCCAGTATACCTGACTTTGCACCGGTAAGAACAACCTTAACAGCTTCCCATTTTGTTGAACCAAGTGCATAAGCAGCTTCTCTTTGTGTATCGGGAATTGATTTCATTACATCACGGGAAATGGAAGTTATTATCGGTAAAATCATTATGGTTAAAATTAAAGCGGCTGCTAACATTCCTAATCCATAAGGCGGACCGGTAAACAAAGGTAAAAAGCCGAGATGATCACCGAGAAACGGTTCAACAGTTTTTCGAAGCCAGGGTGTCATCACAAACATTCCAAACAAACCGTAAACAATACTTGGGATTGCAGCTAGTAATTCAACTAACAAAGAAACGGGATGTTCAAGCCATTTAGGACAAAATTCGGATAAAAAAATTGCAATACCCACACTTAATGGCAAAGCAATTATAAGTGCGATTAAGGATGAAAAAAGAGTTCCAAAAATAAATGGTAAAGCACCATAAGTATCACTAACAGGATCCCAGGTAGTATTTGTTATAAATGACCAGCCGAATTTTTTTATTGAGGGAAGTGATTGACGTGTCATTTCATACACCATAACGATTATAAGTGCAAGAATGATGAACGCAAAAAATCTCGTTATATTTTCAAAAATAAAATCGCCTAAATTTTTTCCGGCAATTCGTGGTCCCGAATAAGATGAAACAAGCGGATTAGCATTTACGCCATCCGCTTGATGTTTATTTGAAATCCTTTTTAAAAAATTCATTACTTAATTGATATTTGCGAAATCTTTTCCTGATCTAATTTTACAACTTCTTTTGGAAGTGGAGCGTAATATAAGTCTTTTGCATATTTTTCGCCATCAGTAATAGCCCATTTTAAGAAATCAACAATTGCTTTAGCTTTTGTTTTGTCCTTCATATTCTGGTAAATGAGAAGCCAGGTAAATCCTGAAATCGGATAAGAATCTTTTCCATCTGCATTTGTTATATCAACTCTTAAATCAGCGGGCATATTTTTAATATAACCAGCTGCTGCAGCAGAAACTGCATCAAAAGTAGGCATTACAAAATTTCCTGCTTTATTTTTCAAAGCAGCATAAGGCAAAGCATTTTTTTCAGCATAAGCTAATTCAACGTAGCCAATTGCACCTTCGGTTTGTTTAACAAGCCCGGCAACTCCTTCGTTACCTTTACCGCCTAATCCAACAGGCCAGTTTACAGAAGTTCCCTGTCCAACTTTACTTTTCCAGCTGCTGCTAACTTTTGAAAGATATCCGGTAAAAATGCTTGTTGTTCCGCTGCCGTCTGAACGGTGTGTTACAAATATCGTTTCATTTGGAAGTTTAACCCCTTTATTATTAGCTGCGATTCTCGAATCATTCCATTTTGTAATTTTACCAAGATAAATATCTGCTAAAACATCAGGTGTTAATTTTAATCCTTTAGCAACACCGGGTAAATTATAAGTTATAACAACAGCACCCAGGACAGTTGGGATATGTAAGATTTTTGTACCTTGTTTATCCTGCACCTGTTTCATTTGTTCTTCACTCATAGGTGCATCAGAAGCACCGAAATCAACAGTACCTTCAATAACTTGTTTGATTCCGCCGCCGCTTCCGATTGATTGATAATTAAATTCGATTCCCGTTTTCTGATGATAGACATCAAACCATTTTGAATAAATTACATACGGGAAGGTAGCTCCTGCGCCATTTAATTTAAGCTGTGCAAAAGATGATGTAGCAAATAGTCCCATCAAAACAGTTGCAATCAAAAATATTTTACTTTTCATTTTTAACTCCTTATTTTTTTTATAAAATTATTTATTAACTAAAATTCCCAGAAGAATGTAACCCTTGGTGTTACATCGCTATTCTCTGCTCCCTGAAGTGTGTGAACCTCAATACCAGGCATAATACTTACATTAGAAGCCACCTTGAAATCTACTGCCCCAATAATTAAAGCCTGTCTGTCATTTTCCGCAGAACTGTTTGTATTCGGATCGTAAGAATCATAACGCCCCACTAATCCGATATTATCTGTAAGCAAAACTCTACCCCAAAGTGAAATACCAAATCCGGTTTGTGATTCTAAAGACGAAGCATTACCTAACGGTGAATAATTATTCTGCTGGTTCTTCATAAATCCTTCAGCGCCCAAAGCAAATTTTTTACCCTGTTTGTAACTGATGAATCCTGCTGCAACAATTGCAGAGTTATTTTTTAATTGTCCATCGAAAGGATCGCGTCTTTGAGCATATGAAGCAAAATCTCCATATACATTTATCAGCAAATTTTCACCCGGATTAAATTGAAGAGAAGCATAATATCTTTTATACTTATTTGATTCAGGTGAGTTACCGGAATTGTCCCCAATCTTTAACCAGTAATTAGCAACACCTTTTTCGTCAAGCTTTCCCTTAAGATCAATTCCAAGATCTCTAGAAGGAACGATACCAAAATAATCCATAATAGTTTTTTCTAAAGAGCGGTATCCCCAGGCACCTTCGGAAACATCATAAGCCGGGGTTGGAGAAATACCTGCAATAAAATCGGAACCGGAAAAAATATTTTTCCATTTTAACCAGGCATCTTTAACAAAAGGAATAATTTTATTATTAGTTGATAAAGCACTCTGGTCTGCTTCTAACCTGAATCGTGTTGAAAAAGCATCATTGATGGTGTAATCTGTGGTAATATAAATTCTTCTGAATTGCCATCCGTTTAAGTCTTTATTAGCCGGGTTTATCGCATTGGCATTATAGAAAAAATCTCCGAACATCAAACCACTGAATTTAACAGGACCCACACTTCCAACTGCATTTTTATCCTGTGCATTTGTATTAAAAGACAAAAACACTGCAAATATTATAACAACTGTGAACAGAACTTTTTTTCTCATTTGGTCTCTCTTTCTTTTTTTTGATGAGCCAAATATATATGCCACCAATCAGTTTAATGTTAAGCCAATATTAATTCAATGTTAAATTAATGTTACCATATTGTAAACGAATTAATTTATAATTTAATAAGTCTAATACGAAAAAAGACAAAACTAAAAGGTTTTATGTAATATATGAAGTTTAATAAATATCCTGAATAAATATCCTGAACAATTATCCTGAACAATTATCCTCAAAATGAATTAGGAACTTTTTTGGATATCAACTTATATTAACAATCCAATGTTCAGGAATTTTTATTTTATCCATTTTTTTATACCTGAGTTGTTATGTTAAAAAAAATAATAAGCTTCTACAAACCCGATTCTCAAATCCCAATAGAAACCGATCAGAGAATAATTGATAAGAACTATAAAATATACCGCTGGTCAGTTTTTTTATCTTCAACAATAGGATATGGAATATATTATATCTGCCGGTTAAGCATAAACGTTATTAAAAAACCAATCCTGGATGAAGGACTTCTTACAGAATCGCAGCTTGGCATAATTGGCTCAGCTTTATTTTTTTCTTATGCTGCAGGCAAGTTAGTTAACGGATTTTTATCCGATCGTGTGAACATAAGAAAATTTATGGCAACCGGTTTATTTATTTCTGCAATCATCAATCTTATCATGGGATTTCAATCTCTTTTTATTTTATTTGCTGTGCTTTGGGGAATAAATGGATGGTTCCAATCAATAGGCTCAACAACATCTGTTGTAGCGCTGGTACGATGGTTCAGTAAAAAAGAAAGAGGCACTTATTATGGATTTGGAAGTGTAAGCTTAAGTTTAGGTGAAGCACTTACATTTATTGTTACTGCCTTTATTGTATCTTTAGCAGGATGGAGAACCGGCTTTTGGGTCTCGGGAATAGTTGGACTTATCGGCACTTTTATACTATTACGTTTTTTTTATGATAGTCCTAAAAGTAAAGGATTGATGCCGATTGCAGAATACAAAAACGATTATGAAGAAATGTCTTCCCCCAAAAAATCATTTTCGTCGCTTCAGTTTGGATTACTAAAAAATCCGGCGATATGGATTTTGGCTCTATCAAGTTTATTTATTTACGTTGTGCGATACTCAATAAATAGCTGGGGAATTCTATTTCTGCAGGAACAAAAAGGATATACAGGTTTAGAAGCAAGTTCAATCATTTCCATCAGTTCAATTTTTGGAATTGTTGGAACATTATCTTCAGGATTAATTTCTGATAAATTGTTTGGTGGAAGACGGAATTATCCGGCGCTTATTTTCGGTGTACTAAATTCAATATCAATTGCCGTGTTTTTATTAAACTCAAAAACTTATCCCTGGTTGGATATTGCGAGCATGGTTTTCTTTGGTATTTCAATTGGCGTACTTGTTTGCTATCTGGGTGGCTTAATGGCGATTGATATTTCACCAAAAGAAGTCTCGGGTACAGTTATGGGTTTAATTGGAGTTGCAAGCTATGTAGGTGCAGGTATTCAAGATCTTCTTAGCGGATTTTTGATCGAACATAGTAAAATTCTTGTTAACGGCATTGCAACTTATGATTTTACAATGGCAATAAGTTTTTGGATAGGTTCTTCAGTGTTATCATTCCTGTTAGTGCTTTTGGTATGGAATGCTAAGGTGTACAAAAAGGATTGATTAAACACTATCACAAAGATGCCGGTGAAGGCAGAATAAATTATTTGAGGGTACTGAAAAATTTTGTTGTCATTTACGATAAAAGTTGAATGAATTGATTTTGCTTTGGCTAAAGAACGGGAGGATAACAAAATTTACATTTAATTTTGCAGAAGATTCAATAATTACTTATTCAGGTTTGTTATTTCACAACAATTAAATTTTCAATTAATGCTTGAAGTTTATAAATCAATTTTATAGGTTTATATCAAAGATTAAGGGAAATATTTTTGTCAAGTGATAAACCAGATATTACTTTAAAGAAAATCAACCTAAAGGGGGCAAATCAAAAACCAAAGCTGCTCGATCAGGTTCGTGATGAGTTAAGGGTGAGACATTATAGCTTACGAACTGAAAAATCTTACACAAGCTGGATAAAAAGATTTATCCTATTCCATAACAAAAGACATCCAAATGAAATGGGCGCCGATGAGATTCGTGCGTACATAAATCATCTTGCCGTAAAAGAACATGTTTCATCATCCACACAAAACCAGGCTTTTCAGGCAATTTTATTTTTATATAAAAATGTTTTAAAGAAAGAAGTTGGCTGGATAAATGAGATTGAAAAAGTTGCTCGGACAAAACATATACCTGTTGTGTTTTCAAAAGCCGAAGCAACATTAGTTTTAGAAAATATGAGCGGGGTTTTACAGCTTATTGCTTCGCTGCTTTATGGAGGCGGTTTAAGGTTAAATGAGTGTTTAAGATTACGAATTAAGGATGTTGATTTTGACTACAAGCAAATTATAATACGAGATGGTAAGGGTGAGAAAGATAGAAGAACGACTTTACCTGAAAAATTAATTCCCGCACTGCAAGCACAAATAAAGAATGTTAAAAAAATTCATCTTGCAGATTTAAAGAAAAACAAAGGTGAAACTGTTTTGCCTTATTCATTAAGAAAAAAATATGTTAATGCCTCAAAGGATTTTTTCTGGCAATTTATGTTTCCATCCGGTTCGTTTGTAATTGACGAAGACAGCAAACAGGAATATCGTTATCATATACATAGTTCAACTGTTCAGAAGGCAATTAAGGATGCATTAAAAAATGCCGGGATATCCAAGCCGGGAAGTCCGCATACATTTAGACACAGCTTTGCAACACATTTGTTAGAGGCGGGTTACGATATAAGAACGGTTCAGGAATTGTTGGGACACAAAGATGTTAGGACCACAATGATTTACACGCATGTATTAAACAAAGGCGGATTGGGAGTGAAAAGTCCGCTGGATTAAGATATTGTAATAAATTTATTGAGTGATATGCCGAATTAAATTCTGCATATCACTCAGTAGTATTTTTAATTAGATTTTACAAAAAAAGTTTATTTATAGCTTATTTTATAAATAAACACATTAAATAACGCAGAACATTTTTTTGTAGTATTACTGAAAATAATTCGGCTTTACGCGCAAAAATTATTGAGTGATATGAAGAAGTGATTCTGTATAATTATTAGTTAGGCATCTGATGTAATAGAGATTTGGGCATATAAATGTTCATAACAAGAATGTTAGGGATACTAATTGTGGAACCGCACATAGGAAAATTTTCTTGTTATTCACAGCCATGGAACATTAATTGTAACGATTTCTATTGATTTACTTTCAAATGAAACAATATCAAAATATTACGGACTCTTTTATTTGAAAAAAGGACAGAATGTTCTCTTGGAGTTACTTGAATAACACTGAAATCTCATGACTATAATTAAAACAAAAAATCAATAATTCCAATTAAATGAGGTTTTAAGTTATCAATTAATGTTAGAAATATTATTGCTCATAACCACTATTGATGGAGCTCTTATTACGCATTAAAGCATGATGATAAAGTTTATCAAAAACCATATATCCATCATCAAGAATTTGGAAACATTGAAATATATCGGTTAGAAGATTTGCAACAAGTTGCATATAGAAACTAAGTTGTTTAACAAATAAATCTATCTGAATTCGTATGTCAAGATGCTTAGTGAATATTAGGAAAAATAATGCCTAACCAGCGCCTCAACCCGACCGCCATTTTAGTTCGGCGAATTTGTAATTATTGGCGTTTGGTTTTTGTTATAGCATTTTGTTCTAAGTGTTCGTTCTAATTAATTAACTTACAAACTGCACTTGCTGATGCAAGTTAAGTGCAGTTTGTTTAATCATTGGCATTTGTGTTTTACTTGGCTTCCCTGTTATGGGCGGCGGGTTAGGCGCAACGTCGTTATACAACAAAGAGGTACATTATGAGAAGATTAATAATTATAATCTGTTTGATTGTATTTATCTCTTTACATTATGGTTGTAAGGATAATTCGACAGAACCTTCCAATGACGATAGAGACACTACGATTGTTGTTTATAAACCAAATCTGTATTTGCATCCAACAAAAGAGATTAATCTTTATGTGAAATTATCGTTTCCTATGGGGGGACAATTACTTAATTCAATTCCCGAGTACAATCAAGGATGGGATGTTACAGTTGATACAAATGGATTAATTAATAAAACATATCGATTTTTATTCTATGAATACCGTGTTCCAGATAAGCATCAAATAAAATACGGATGGATTATTTCTAAAAATAATCTAAAAACATTTTTTGAGAACAATATGGAATCATCGGGTTTTAACGAAATTGAGATCAAAGATTTTACAGATTATTGGATTACTTTACTGAATGATCATAATTATTATGAAATCTATCCTCAATATAAAAGTACACTTGACTTGATGTCAGAAATTGAGTTTTCAATTAAACCGGATAATTTTTATCGTCTTCAGTACTTGATAAGAGGACGCAACGATAATAACATCGACTTACTAACACCAAAAACTGAATCTGCGAAAAAAGAAGAATTTTATGTCCTGGAATGGGGAGTAATGTTAAAATAAAAATTGTTGTATAACCAGCGCCTCAACCCGACCGCCATTTTGGTTCGGCGGATTTGTGATTTTTGAAATTGTGTTTTAGTTATAGTTTGTTGTTCTAAGTTTTCGTTCTAATTAATTAACTTGCCTTCGGTGCTTACTGAAACAAAATAAGCACCTACGGCTTAATATTTATCAGTTGTGTTTTACTCGGCTTCCTTGTTATGGGCGGCGGGTTAGGCGCAACGTCGTTAGGCATTTAACGTAATTGAAGAGGAAGAAATGATTATTTATACCTTTCATATTTTTAACCATAAATTAGAAAGGGTAACATAATGTTTAAGTCATTGCTCTCATCAGTAATTATCATTTCAATTACTGCATCTTGTTCTATTTTTGCTCAAGAAACTAATTCCATTCAGATCAATGGCGGAATTATAATGCCAATGAGTTCTTCTAAAGGATTAACTGCATCTTTTCAATTTAATTATAACATAAATCCAACTTTACAATTTTACATTTATACTGGTTATTCAGCTTGGGATCAGTATAAGATTACCTTTCACGAAGATTATTCTACAGTTCAAAAACAACAATATTTTACAACATATTCTGCTGATGACCATATTTTAATTCCTGTTTATTTTGGCGGTAAATTAAATTTTAATACGAACAAACTCTTTACTGCTTTTGTAAATCTTGAAATTGGTTATTCACACTTGAGTTATAATAGTTTTGGTAACTTTAAAACCACTGATCCAGAAACCGGAGAAGTTTTAGGTTATTATCCAGACTTTACCTCCCAGAAAGAGGTTTCGGAAATTATTTGGGTTAGGGATTGGGGCAGGAATATCTCACCCAATTACTGAGTCATTAAACTTAGTTTTATCGTTCAAGTTGAACAGTTATATAAATTCAAATTACTATGGCTTGTTTAGTACAAGAGGAACTTACACAATGTTCTTAGCTGGTTTTAATTTTAATATTTAATGCCTAACAAGCGCCTCAACCCGACCGCCATTTTGGTTCGGCGATTCTATAATTTTTGGCGTTTGGTTTTTGTTCAGCATTTTGTTCTAAGTATTTGTTCTAATTAATTAACTTACAGCCGGTTGCGTTGCTGACGCAATTTACGCAACGGCTGTTAAATATTTATCACTTGTGTTTTACTTGTCTTCCTTGTTATGGGCGGCGGGTTAGGCGCAACGTCGTTAGCTGTCTTGGGTTTATAATTAAAAATAATGGTGAAATAAAATGAAAATCCGATCATATATTTTGTTGATTCTTACAATATCATTTATCACATTTTCTAATGCTCAAATCAGAGTAGGGATTCAAGGCGGATTAAATATCGCAAGTTTTACTATTCCAAATAATTTAATTTCAAACGCTGAACGAAATTCTCTACTTGCTTTTTCAATTGGAGGCATTGGCGAATTAGCAGTTTCCAACTTATTCTACTTACAGATTGAACCACGATATATTCAAAAAGGTTTCATAACTGAGATTAGCGAATTTGCTGGTACTTCTAAATCTACTGAATCAGTCAACTATTTTGAATTACCACTTTATGTAAAAGCTAAGTTCTGCACTAAAAACTTCCAACCATTTATTCTTGTGGGACCAAATTTTGGTTTTTTACTTTCCGCTTCTGAAGAAGCAACCCTTTTCACGGGCCAAACTCTTCCTAAACTTGACACAAAGGTGAATTACAAGTCTTATGATTTAGCAATAGATTTTGGAGTAGGTGTAGAATATGTACTAACTGAAGTTTTATCACTACATTCTTCAGTACGTTATTCATTGGGTATAGCCAACGTTTATGATATTCCAACTTACGATTATAAAACGCGTGGTATTCAAATTTATATTGGTATACTTTATGGTTTCAATTAATCGCCAGCTAACCAGCGCCTCAACCCGACCGCCATTTTGGTTCGGCGGATTTGAGATTTTTGAAATTGTGTTTTTGTTAGACATTTTGTTCTAAGTGTTCGTTCTAATTAATTAACTTACAAACTGCACTTGCTGATGCAAGTTAAGTGCAGTTTGTTAAATATTTATCAGTTGTGCTTTACTTGGCTTCCTTGTTATGGGCGGCGGGTTATGCGCAACGTCGTTAGGCTTCTCATGAAAATAAATATTTCTAAAGTTTTATCTATTTATTTTTTATTTAGTGCTTGCATCTTCCCCCAAGATGATTCAAATTTTTTGAGAGAAAATGAAAATAAATTATCACGCAGTAGAATTTTATTTGGCTACTCCAGAGTAATTCAGCATAAAGAAGAACCAAACCTTAAAAATATTTTTATTAATGTAAATCATAGGTTTAGCAACTTTAATTCATTTACAAAACCATTTAGAGTAAAATGGGCATTTGAAGTTGGAGTAAATGGATTGAGTATTAAAGATGAAGATATTGATGGAGTAGCAATAATACCTTATGTGAAAACTGGACCTGAAATGAGTTTATCGAAAAACTTATTTATTGGTGGAAGTTTTGGAATTGCTGCTTCTGTTCTAAGTTACTTTGCAATTTTTCCTTATGCCGGTGTCAATACTTATTACTTGTTACCTGTTGATGATAATATATTTCTTGAGTTTGAAGTTGGTTATCACACAACATTCTTTTTAGAAAAAACACCGTACTTAATATATTTTTCAACAGGTGTTGCAATAAAATAAAAGCCTAACCAGCGCCTCAACCCGACCGCCGTTTTGGTTCGGCGGATTTGAGATTTTTGAAATTGTGTTTTTGTTAAAGATTTTGTTAAAGGTGTTCATTCTAATTAATTAACTTACAAACTGCACTTGCTGATGCAAGTTAAGTGCAGTTTGTTTAATCATTGGCGTTTCGTTTTAGCTCGGCTTCCCTGTTATGGGCGGCGGGTTAGGCGCAACGTCGTTATATAGCTTAAAAAAGGGTGTGATATGAATACCAAAAGATATTTCTCGACTTTAAATTCAATTATTATCATTTCATTAATTTTAATTTTTTCTGGCTGTAAGAAAGAAAATCCTGTTGAAGTTGATAATAGTTTCTATGGAATCACTGAAACAAATGTAAATGGTGATTTAATTGGAAACATTGATTCCGATGATTGGCTTCCTCAGTTTAATTATTCACCTAATGATACAACTCCAGCGATTGTTGTATTTTCTGTAAAACCTGCTTATCCAAATCCAACAGAAAGATTTACAACTGTAAGTTTTTCTTTACCAACTAACGATTCGGTAAAAGTGTGGTTAGAAGATAGACCCGAAGGAAAAGATACAACAATACTTTCATCATATTTAATTGCTGGTCAATACCAGTTACTTATTGATTTAAATTATGGAAATGATTTATTAAATAGAAAAGAAGGATTATTGAGATTACATATTGAAGTTCCCACAAGAAAAGTAATTCCAAAAGTTCACGGAGATGTAGAGTATAAAAAACCATAATAAATTAAACGCTATATAACAAGCGCCTCAACGCCGACCGCCATTTTAGTTCGGCGGATTTGTGATTTTTGAAATTGTGTTTTAGTTAAAGATTTTGTTCTAAGTGTTCATTCTAATTAATTAACTTACAAACTACACTTGCTGATGCAAGTTAAGTGCAGTTTGTTAAATATTTATCAGTTGTGCTTTACTTGGCTTCCCTGTTATGGGCGGCGGGTTAAGCGCAACGTCGTTAGGCAATTAAATAAATGTACAATTATCTACTTATAATCATATTAATTTTAGCCATAGACTCACAAGCACAAACTATTACAATAAATTGTAGGGAGAGCGATGACATTCGTATAGCAACTGTTCCGCTATCAATTAAAATACAAATAGATTCTGTTTTTGTATCGAAAACCGGAGAAAAAATTTATAAAGAATATTTTTTATTTGACTCTCTAAAATCTGGGCTATACCCTGGCAATCCAGATTACTTACAATATAATAAAACAGATTATCAATATTTCCGGGCTTTCTTACATTATAATATTTATTATGATTTCGTTATTCCAGAAAAACCCTGGCAAAGATTAACTTTGATTTGGTACCTTGATAGCTTAGGAAATATTATAGAAGGTCATTACCCTGAGTGGTTACCAAATTGTATCCATAATCCTTCAAATTGTACCTTTGGCATAGATTCTCTTGAAGCAATTTCAATTGCTAAATTAAATGGGATCCCTCTTGATAAACAAGAAAATATAATTGCTGAATTATCAACCGAAAGAGGCAAAGATGGAGTAAGAATTGTTTGGGCCGTAACTGGTTATACTGATAATAACAAAGGAACATTTTATTACATCGATATTAACACTGGTGAAGTAATAAAAAAAGAAAAATTCATAACAAGTTATTAATATAAAAAATTGCCTAACCCGCCGCTCAACACGGACAGCGTTTTTCAGTGCGGCATTTGGGTAATTATAAAATTGTGTTTACAAACTGAGTTGTTCTTTAAGGTGGTTGTTCAAAGAAATATTTTTATAAATAAAAGTCGTTGCAACTATTCGGCATTCTTGTTCTGGGCTGCCGGTTAGCGGCAATGCCGTTATATGGTTAGAAAGGGTTTTATTTTAGATGCTAAAATCTATTGTTCTCCTTTTTTTCTCATCGGTTTTGTTATTTCCGCAATCAAAAATTAATTTGTTTGGATTTTGGTTGCTTGATTCCAATTCTGAACTTATTCAAATTACCACAGATAGTATAGTTTTCAATTCGGGTTTCTTTCAAGAAGTAAAATCCGATTCAGCTGAAAAAGAAATTATTTTAAATGATAATGTGATTAATTATGAAATAATTAATAATCAACTAATTCTGAGTAAAAGTAAAACAGTAGTTGACACATTA
This sequence comes from uncultured Ignavibacteriaceae bacterium, assembly GCA_963809415.1. Classification (GTDB taxonomy): domain Bacteria; phylum Bacteroidota; class Ignavibacteria; order Ignavibacteriales; family Ignavibacteriaceae; genus IGN3. The sequence continues at coordinate 667,829 of CAWEJJ010000003.1, forward strand.
GTTAGAATTAACTCTGAAACTCTTTTACCTAGTACAACTATGTGGATCCACAATGGGTTGGACAATAGATTGTTAATAATATTAAAAGAGGGTGCACCCATTCGAATGGGAATTATATTAAGGCAAATGTCTTTCCCTTATAGCATAAATGAGAATAATTTAGTTTTCATAAAAGATGGTGAAGAAGTCAATTTTAATTTTTTGATAGAACCTGATCTTTTGAAACTATTTCCTAATAATTCTAAAGAAGTCTATGTGTATGCTCGTTTACAATAAAACCATATAACCAGCGCCTCAACCCGACCGCCGTTTTGGTTCGGGATGATTTTTGTTTTTGAGTTTTCATTTTAGTTTGTCTTTCTTGTTCTAAGTTATCGTTCTATTTAATTAACTTACAAACTGCACTTGCAAAAGCAAGTTAAGTGCAGTTTGTTAAATATTTATCAGTTGTGCTTTACTTGGCTTCCCTGTTATGGGCGGCGGGTTAAGCGCAACGTCGTTAGGCAGATATTGAAAGAAGAGGATAAAAAAATACTAAGGGGATTAAAAGAACTTTATAAAAGGTTCATTGTATCTTTTTTGCTTTTAGTAACATATTATTTTATTTGGGTTTACTATTTATCATTTAGTTACTCAAATAAAATTCAAATTACATCCAGCTTCATATTTATTGCCGTTTTATTTTTTGGTCTATTATTTCCTAAACTAAATAAACTTGTTAATAGCAAAGCGTATAGATTTCATAGTTTTGTTTTATTTTTAATTTGTTTTATAATTATTTCCACTCAATTAAATGTTTTTCTAATTCAAATTCATAATAAACCATTGTTAGTCAATGATGCTTCAGTTATTTCAGATGATAATGGAACAATATTTTATAAAATAAAATATTATGATTTACAATTAGATAAACTGAAAATAGTACACAATTTAAACGATTATAAGTCTGATAAATATTTGGATACATTCTTTTTTATACCTTTTAAGAATGATAAATCTGAACCCATTTACTATATGAAAAAATATCATTCAAGAATTTCAACTTTAGTCCCATCGCAAATAGAAGAAAACATTGAAGAAAATAAAAAAGCACATATCAAACTATTTGATTTTTATGACAAACCAGTTATTAATAATTCCACTGTAACATATTTTGAACGTATATCAAAAGATCAAACTTATTTCTATAATATCTTTAACCAAACTGAATTATCAACAACATACAATAATGCTATCCTACTATCTCCCAAAATAATGGATTATAATGAAGATATATTTTTTGATGCATTGTTCTTATTATTATCAATTATAGGTGGTAGTATTATTTTTATAATCGGTAATGGATTAATTCTTTTATATAATTAAAACTGCCTAACCAGCGCCTCAACCCGACCGCCATTTTGGTTCTGCGGATTTATAATTTTTGGCGCTTGTTTTTTGTTTGGCATTTTGTTCTAAGTGTTCGTTCTAATTAATTAACTTGCCTTCGGTTTGTACTGAACAAGTTACAAACCTACGGCTTAATATTTATCAGTTGTGTTTTACTTGGCTTCCTTGTTATGGGCGGCGGGTTAAGCGCAACGTCGTTATGTTGTTAAATTCATTCATTAAATTATTGGGTAAATATATGCGCACAAATAAAATCCTTTCCGTTATTATATTTTTATTTCTTAGCAGTACTTTTTTATTCCCCCAAGAGGCGTTAAAAAAAGGCGTATATAATTTATCGGGTGGAATAACGTATTCAAATTCCAAAAACACCACGTCTGATGAAACAATAAAGAATTTCAATTTCTCCATATCACCTGCATTAAATTATTTTGTGATAGATAATTTATTGTTAGGTGGAAGTGTTTCATTCTATTATTCTGAACTAAGTTACAAATCAAGTCGTAGTGACTTTAAAAATATTAACAGACAATTTCAAATTGGACCAGGCATAAGATATTATTTCAGTGAATTAAGTTTTAATCCCTTTATAGGTGCAAGTGCAAATTATTCAAAATCTATTAGTTCGGAACAAGAAGGGAATAATATTTCAGCAATGGTTGGCATAAATTATTTTATTTCTAATAGTGCAGCTATAGAGCCTTATTTTCAGTACACGATTGGCTCTTATAACAAACCAGACCAAGATATTAATACTTTCTCAATTGGATTCAGAATGAATTATTTTATTGTTAATTAAGATTATATTAAAAGCACAACATAACCAGCGCCTCAACCCGACCGCCGTTTTGGTTCGGTGGATTTATAATTTTTGACGTTTGGTTTTTGTTCAGCATTTTGTTCTAAGTGTTCGTTCTAATTAATTAACTTGCCTTCGGTGCTTTGCTGACGCAAGATAAGCACCTTCGGCTAAATATTTATCAGTTGTGCTTTACTTGGGTTCCCTGTTATGGGCGGCGGGTTAGGCGCAACGTCGTTATACGCAATATTATGAAACACATTTTATTAATTATTGTAGCTATTCTATTTTTTACGATTATTGTAAAATCGCAAACTACTCCTTCTATTTGTGATTCTCTGAATAATTATTGGGATAATTTCTTCAAACAATTTGACGGTTTTGTTACATATATGGAATCTGCACCTGAATTATTAACTAGCATTGATTCTCTATGCATCAGAATAAAAGGTCAAGACTCCCTTTTTTCTTCAACAAATCAGTTTAAGGCATTTGTTACATTTTATGTAAATGAAGATGGCGATCCTATTTGTTTAAAACTATTAAAACCAAATAATATTATTGTTCAAAATATTGTAGCAAGTAGAGTTGGGGGTCTTAAATTCAAACCTGCGATCATTAGTGGGGAAATAAGAATTGTACCAATGGCATTGCAATTTTTTTTTGTTAAAGATAAATAATTTTATGTAATGCGTATAACCAGCGCCTCAACGCCGACCGCCATTTTAGTTCGGCGGAATTATAATTTTTGGCGTTTGGTTTTTGTTTGAGATTTTGTTCAAGTGTTCGTTCTAATTAATTAACTTGCCTTCGGTGCTTTGCTGCCGCAATCTAAGCACCTACGGCTAAATATTTATCAATTGTGCTTTACTCGGCTTCCTTGCTTGGGGCGGCGGGTTAAGCGCAACGTCGTTATAAACCATAGAAAAGAAATGAAAATAGTATTAATTATCTTTTTAGTTTTAGGAACAAGCTTGCTATTCAGTGCTTCAATTTATGATACAGAAGCGCCACCATATACTTATGTGATTTCTTCTGAAAATGGAAAATTTATATTCAAGATGTTTGCTGAGGGAAAAGGAATAATGTATGAAGTTACTGACGCCGATTACAATAAAGAAATCTGGAAAGTTGAAGGATGGTATGCTTTCAAAACTTTTATTACAAATGACGGACAGTATTTAATCCGTATTGGTAATTGGCCAAGAGGGAATAAACCTTCTGAAGACGATCTTGCAATAGCTTTTTATGAGAAAGATAAATTGATCAAATCTTACAGCACAAGAGAACTTATCAAAGACGATTCACTTGTTGAAATTTCTGCTAGCCATTATGGATTTATGAAAGAACTACCACATTTAGATGGTTCCCACATTATTTTCACTGCGGCTGATGGAATCATTTACAAATTTGATGTTACAACTGGAATAATATTAAGTGCAGATAAAAATTAAAAATGGTTTATAACCAGCGCCTCAACGCCGACCGCCATTTTAGTTCGGCGGATTTATAATTTTTGGCGTTATGTTTTTGTTTGGCATTTTGTTCTAAGTGCTCGTTCTAATTAATTAACTTACAAACTGCACTTGCTGATGCAAGTTAAGTGCAGTTTGTTTAATCATTGGCTTTTCGCTTTAGCTCGGCTTCCCTGTTATGGGCGGCGGGTTAGGCGCAACGTCGTTAGGTGCTCAACATTATGAAAAATATTTTATTCTTGATCGTAATTATTTCAATTGTTTTTTTTAGATGCAGTGAAGAATCAAATCCTATTAAAGATGGAAATGATGGTTCACTTTTGATCGCCGGAAAGGTTAGTGATTTTAGTGGAAATTTTAACAAAGTATATACTTCCTGCTTCCCTAATTCAGATTCTTTATCAACTGTTGAATCAGCAATTGAAGTAGACGGTTCTTTTAATTTGATTATCCCAATTCCATCAGAAAATCATTTACATAGTTATACACCATTTAATTATACCTCAGTGATAAATGGAGACAGCTCAATTTTTATTGATAGCATTTACATTGTTGATAATCTGTTAAAATATATTCGTTATGATTTGTTTGCTCAAAGTAACAGCGGTATAACTTATTCTCTTCCAATAAATTTAGCCACGATTACCAATCCTAGCGAATTTGCTAAAGTAGGAGATTATTTTATTTCGTATTACTACTTTAATTCTCAAACAAAAATTCAAGGTTATTATACATGGAGAGTTGTCATACCTGATTCGTCCCGCGAAATAATAACCGAATTTAATGTAAATACTAAAATTGGTTGGAATAAGGTTATTACTAAATTTAAAAGTGATAATGCTAACAAAGCTATATATGAGGTTACTGATATTGATGATGAACAAGGAGATTGGATAATTGGGGCGAATGATTCATTTTCAAATGTTGTGCGTAGATTTTAAGATGCACCTAACCAGCGCCTCAACGCCGACCGCCATTTTAGTTCGGCGGATTTGAGATTTTTGAGATTGTGTTTTTGTTCGGCATTTTGTTCTAAGTGTTCGTTCTAATTAATTAACTTACAAACTGCACTTGCGAAAGCAAGTTAAGTGCAGTTTGTTTAATATTTATCAGTTGTGTTTTGCTTGGCTTGCTTGTTATGGGCGGCGGGTTAAGCGCAACGTCGTTATATGGTTAGAAAGGGTTTTATTTTAGATGCTAAAATCTATTGTTCTCCTTTTTTTCTCATCGGTTTTGTTATTTCCGCAATCAAAAATTAATTTGTTTGGATTTTGGTTGCTTGATTCTAATTCTGAACTTATTCAAATTACCACAGATAGTATAGTTTTCAATTCAGGTTTCTTTCAAGAAGTAAAATCCGATTCAGTTGAAAAAGAAATTATTTTAAATGATAATGTGATTAATTATGAAATAATTAATAATCAACTAATTCTGAGTAAAAGTAAAACAGTAGTTGACACATTAGTTAGAATTAACTCTGAAACTCTTTTACCTAGTACAACTATGTGGATCCACAATGGGTTGGACAATAGATTGTTAATAATATTAAAAGAGGGTGCATCCATTCGAATGGGAATTATATTAAGGCAAATGTCTTTCCCTTATAGCATAAATGAGAATAATTTAGTTTTCATAAAAGATGGTGAAGAAGTCAATTTTAATTTTTTGATAGAACCTGATCTTTTGAAACTATTTCCTAATAATTCTAAAGAAGTCTATGTGTATACTCGTTTACAATAAAACCATATAACCAGCGCCTCAACCCGACCGCCATTTTTGTTCGGCGGATTTGAGATTTTTGGCATTTGGTTTTTGTTCAGCATTTTGTTCTAAGTGTTCGTTCTAATTAATTAACTTACAAACCGCACTTGCTGATGCAAGTTAAGTGCAGTTTGTTTAATCATTGGCATTTGTGTTTTACTTGGCTTCCTTGTTATGGGCGGCGGGTTAAGCGCAACGTCGTTATACGCAATATTATGAAACACATTTTATTAATTATTGTAGCTATTCTATTTTTTACGATTATTGTAAAATCGCAAACTACTCCTTCTATTTGTGATTCTCTGAATAATTATTGGGATAATTTCTTCAAACAATTTGACGGTTTTGTTACATATATGGAATCTGCACCTGAATTATTAACTAGCATTGATTCTCTATGCATCAGAATAAAAGGTCAAGACTCCCTTTTTTCTTCAACAAATCAGTTTAAGGCATTTGTTACATTTTATGTAAATGAAGATGGCGATCCTATTTGTTTAAAACTATTAAAACCAAATAATATTATTGTTCAAAATATTGTAGCAAGTAGAGTTGGGGGTCTTAAATTCAAACCTGCGATCATTAGTGGGGAAATAAGAATTGTACCAATGGCATTGCAATTTTTTTTTGTTAAAGATAAATAATTTTATGTAATGCGTATAACCAGCGCCTCAACGCCGACCGCCATTTTAGTTCGGCGGAATTATAATTTTTGGCGTTTGGTTTTTGTTTGAGATTTTGTTCAAGTGTTCGTTCTAATTAATTAACTTGCCTTCGGTGCTTTGCTGCCGCAATCTAAGCACCTACGGCTAAATATTTATCAATTGTGCTTTACTCGGCTTCCTTGCTTGGGCGGCGGGTTAAGCGCAACGTCGTTATAACGCTACAATATTAAATGGATATTAAAAAGATTTCTAATAGTTTAGATGTAATTGAAAGTGAAACTCCAATTGCTCAAGAAGAAGTTAGGCTTAATTTTATTTATGAAAATGATGATTTTTTAATTCTTCAAGCAACTCAAAATGGTTTAATCAGATTCGCATTGGAGGTTTTAAAATTTGCAATATCCTCAGATGTTAAAACGTTTAAGAATCCAAATTATAATTTCAGTTCGATGTCAGATAAAGAATCTGAATTTCATTTAATTGAACTTGAAAAAGTTGAAAATATAAAAAAAGAAAAACGGTACCCAGAGAAGACAAAAGGATCATTTATTTCTAAAATAGCTATTGGTTTATTATTCAGTCTTTTGGCTATTATAATAATTGTTGGTTCAATTACAATTATTAATTACTTAAATAAATAAAAGCGTTATAACCAGCGCCTCAACCCGACCGCCATTTTGGTTCAGCGGTTTTGAGATTTTTGAAATTGTGTTTTAGTTTAGCATTTTGTTCAAAGTGTTCGTTCTAATTAATTAACTTACAAACTGCACTTTTGCTGATGCAAGTTAAGTGCAGTTTGTTAAATATTTATCAGTTGTGTTTTACTTGGCTTCCCTGTTTTGGGCGGCGGGTTAAGCGCAACGTCGTTAGGTTGAGAAATAAAATGAGTGACTTTATACCAGATTATTCAAGATATTCAATATCTCAGTTGGTTGATGTATATCGAAGAATAGAGAAAGAAAAATATCCTCAAAAAGTTCAGATTATAAAGAAAGAAATCATTACTAAGCTGAATTTAAATGAGGATATAGACTTTGACACTGAGGAAATTAAAAAGCTATTTGACAGAATATTATTAGAAGGGTATCCTCTTAAAACAAAAAAAAATAAAATAGAAATTAAAGAAAAAAAATACAATTGGATTTGGCCTAAAATTATTGATGTTGAATCAGCAAAAAAGGCAGCAAATCAAGGAATGTACGCCTCAATTTTTATAGCTGGTACAACACTTTTATTGTTAGGATTAAGTACTCAAGGTTTTAATCCAATGAATTTAGACGCTTATTCACTTATAGATATAATGATTTTTGTAATAATTGGTTGGCGGATTTATGCAATGTCAAGAACTGCCGCAATTTTAGGTTTAGCATTTTATATTTTAGAACAAATTTTTCTAATTAATGATTTTGGATTCAGAATGTCAGCGGTCAAAATGATAATAATTTTGGCATTTATAAATTCAATTCGTGGAACTTATGCTTTTAATGTTTTGAAAAATTATTCTACGCAAAATATAGAGCTAAATGAAATAAAATAAATTAAATTAAATAATAATTTTTAGTAATCAACCTAACCAGCGCCTCAACCCGACCGCCATTTGAGTTCGGCTGATTTGAGATTTTTGAAATTGTGTTTTGGTTATAGATTTTGTTCTAAGTGTTCATTCTAATTAATTAACTTACAAACCGCACTTTTGCTGACGCAAGTTAAGTGCAGTTTGTTTAATATTTATCAGTTGTGTTTTTCTTGGCTTCCCTGTTATGGGCGGCGGGTTAGGCGCAACGTCGTTATGTTTTAGGATTTCAAAGTAATTTATGGAATTAATATCTACTAAAATCATAGACCGAGCTCTTAAGTATTTTGAGGGATATAAGTTTACGACTCAAGAATTTATTGTGCATTTCAAATCTTCTTTCTTAAATGATTATAATAATATTACAAAGCTTTATGGAGTAGGCGGCAAAGGTAGCGGTAAATATTTCTCGGCAAATTCTTTTTTAGCAAAAACTTTGTCACACCATCAAGGTAAAAGAATTGTAATCTTTTTAGATTATATAAAAGCGCCGCCGAGTTGGGGTAGTCCAGTTATCGCACTTTGGGAACATAATCCGGATAATATTGAAACTATAAGGATAAAAACATCTGTTGAAGATGATATTCGCGAAATTATTAATCGTAAGAATTATAAAAACACTCAAAAACAATCTCTTATCTTAAGTAGAATTGGACAAGGCGACTTCCGTAAAGCATTATTGATTTATTGGAAAAAATGTGCCGTGACTGGTTGTGATGATCCAAATCTCCTTATAGCTTCTCACATAAAACCTTGGTCATTCTGTGATAATGTTGAAAGATTAGATTTATTTAATGGTCTTTTGCTTATTCCAAATCTTGATCGGTTATTTGATAGAGGGATGATAAGTTTTTCGGATGATGGGAAACTTCTTATCTCAAAATTCGTTTCGAAAAATAATTTATCAATTCTTGGAGTTAGTTTTAATTCTAAAATTAAACTAGATAAAAAACATTTAAAATATATTAAATATCATAGGCAAAATGTGTTTTTACAAAAGGCTAAAACATAACCAGCGCCTCAACCCGACCGCCATTTTTGTTCGGCGGATTTATACTTTTTGGCGTTTTGTTTTTGTTAAAGATTTTGTTCTAAGTGATCATTCTAATTAATTAACTTACAAACTGCACTTGCTGATGCAAGTTAAGTGCAGTTTGTTTAATATTTATCAGTTGTGTTTTAGCTTAGCTTCCTTGTTATTGGCGGCGGGTTAAGCGCAACGTCGTTATACAACAAAGAGGTACATTATGAGAAGATTAATAATTATAATCTGTTTGATTGTATTTATCTCTTTACATTATGGTTGTAAGGATAATTCGACAGAACCTTCCAATGACGATAGAGACACTACGATTGTTGTTTATAAACCAAATCTGTATTTGCATCCAACAAAAGAGATTAATCTTTATGTGAAATTATCGTTTCCTATGGGGGGACAATTACTTAATTCAATTCCCGAGTACAATCAAGGATGGGATGTTACAGTTGATACAAATGGATTAATTAATAAAACATATCGATTTTTATTCTATGAATACCGTGTTCCAGATAAGCATCAAATAAAATACGGATGGATTATTTCTAAAAATAATCTAAAAACATTTTTTGAGAACAATATGGAATCATCGGGTTTTAACGAAATTGAGATCAAAGATTTTACAGATTATTGGATTACTTTACTGAATGATCATAATTATTATGAAATCTATCCTCAATATAAAAGTACACTTGACTTGATGTCAGAAATTGAGTTTTCAATTAAACCGGATAATTTTTATCGTCTTCAGTACTTGATAAGAGGACGCAACGATAATAACATCGACTTACTAACACCAAAAACTGAATCTGCGAAAAAAGAAGAATTTTATGTCCTGGAATGGGGAGTAATGTTAAAATAAAAATTGTTGTATAACCAGCGCCTCAACCCGACCGCCATTTTGGTTCGGCGGATTTGTGATTTTTGAAATTGTGTTTTAGTTATAGTTTGTTGTTCTAAGTGTTCGTTCTAATTAATTAACTTGCCTTCGGTGCTTATGAAAACAAAATAAGCACCTACGGCTTAATATTTATCAGTTGTGTTTTACTCGGCTTCCTTGTTATGGGCGGCGGGTTAGGCGCAACGTCGTTAGGCATCTGAGTAATAGGACTTTGGGCATATAAATGCAAAACAAGAATGTAAGGGAACAATGGGAACCGCACATAGGAAAATTTTTTCTTGCGTTCACAGCCATAGAACATTTTGTAACGATTTCTATTGATTTACTTTCAGTTGAAACAATATCAAAATCTGTACGGACTCTTTTATTTGAAAAAAGGACAGAATTTCTCTTGGAGTTACTTGAATGCAACAATAAAATCTCAGATAAATTATAAACAAAATAATCAAAATCCAATTAGATGAGGCTTTTAAGTTATCAATAAATGTTAGAAATATTATTGCTCATAACCACATATTGATGGAGCTCTATACGATTAAAGATGATGATAAAGTTTATCAAAAACCATATATACATTCATCAAGAAATAGAAACAAGAAAATATCATTAGAAGATATGCAACAAGCTGCAATAGAAACTGAGTTGTTAGCAAATAAACTATCTGAATCGTATGTCAAGATGCTTGGTGAATATTGGGAAATAATAATGCCTAACCAGCGCCTCAACCCGACCGCCGTTTTAGTTCGGCGGATTTATAATTTTTGGCGTTTGGTTTTTGTTAAAGATTTTGTTCTAAGTGTTCGTTCTAATTAATTAACTTACAAACTGCACTTGCTGATGCAAGTTAAGTGCAGTTTGTTTAATCATTGGCATTTGTGTTTTACTTGGCTTCCCTGTTATGGGCGGCGGGTTAGGCGCAACGTCGTTAGGCATTTAACGTAATTGAAGAGGAAGAAATGATTATTTATACCTTTCATATTTTTAACCATAAATTAGAAAGGGTAACATAATGTTTAAGTCATTGCTCTCATCAGTAATTATCATTTCAATTACTGCATCTTGTTCTATTTTTGCTCAAGAAACTAATTCCATTCAGATCAATGGCGGAATTATAATGCCAATGAGTTCTTCTAAAGGATTAACTGCATCTTTTCAATTTAATTATAACATAAATCCAACTTTACAATTTTACATTTATACTGGTTATTCAGCTTGGGATCAGTATAAGATTACCTTTCACGAAGATTATTCTACAGTTCAAAAACAACAATATTTTACAACATATTCTGCTGATGACCATATTTTAATTCCTGTTTATTTTGGCGGTAAATTAAATTTTAATACGAACAAACTCTTTACTGCTTTTGTAAATCTTGAAATTGGTTATTCACACTTGAGTTATAATAGTTTTGGTAATTTTAAAACCACTGATCCAGAAACCGGAGAAGTTTTAGGTTATTATCCAGACTTTACCTCCCAGAAAGAGGTTTCGGAAAATTTATTTGGGTTAGGGATTGGGGCAGGAATATCTCACCCAATTACTGAGTCATTAAACTTAGTTTTATCGTTCAAGTTGAACAGTTATATAAATTCAAATTACTATGGCTTGTTTAGTACAAGAGGAACTTACACAATGTTCTTAGCTGGTTTTAATTTTAATATTTAATGCCTAACAAGCGCCTCAACCCGACCGCCATTTTGGTTCGGCGATTCTATAATTTTTGGCGTTTGGTTTTTGTTCAGCATTTTGTTCTAAGTATTTGTTCTAATTAATTAACTTACAGCCGGTTGCGTTGCTGACGCAATTTACGCAACGGCTGTTAAATATTTATCACTTGTGTTTTACTTGTCTTCCTTGTTATGGGCGGCGGGTTAGGCGCAACGTCGTTATACGTTTTACATTCTTTTATAGCAGTATCTTTGAATAATGGACGATCAATTAAAAACAAAATTAACAATACGATTAAACATCCTGTTAATGTTGCTATCCATCCTCTTAGCATACGTGCTATCACAGATTGACCGTTCCTTCTATTGTTGGCTGCAATCTCTAACCACATATAAATGGTTATTGATAGGTAGCCTGATAATAATATTATGCCTACTATCTGCATTGGTTTACTCCCGTATTTTCCCAAATGTTATCACAGATAAAAACAGACCAGTGTTAAACAGATGGGTTAATGATAAAATTTTGAAATTTAATCGGTCTAAGATTATCAAAAATTTATCAGCAAATGAGAAGTTAGAATTGTTTCCGTTTTTTAAGCAGAAAACTAAATCGTTAGTCTTAGACCGCGATGGCACGCTTATCCACCTCGTTGAAAATGGAGTTCTATATTGTCCATTTGAACCAAAAGATTTTACAAATAAAGATACTTTCGTTCTTAATGATTGGGCTTGGGAATACATAAACAAGAATAAAGAAAGGCTTGAGATGAAATTCTGATTATTATAAAAAACGTATAACCAGCCAATCAAGCGGACGCCGTTTTCAGGTTCGGCTTTTTTGATGTCTATTGCGTTTCCTTGTTTTGTTAATTTGTTGTTCATTGTATTCTTTCTAAATAAATATTTTTTAATTATTACCTTTGCCAGTTAAGCTACGTCCTTGCTTTGGGGCGCCGCTTATCGGCAACGTCGTTAGCCATCTATAAAATATATGAGGATTAAGAAGTGAAAAAATTATTTGTTGTGTTCCTTTTGTTACTTTTCAATTATTCTTACTCACAAGGTTTGGACTTTTTACCAAAAGGATTAGGCATTGAAGTAGGCTTGGGCTATAACCAACTTAAATTTCAAGCATTACCAACAGCCCCCTTTTTTAATTCAGAATCTGAATTGCGTGATGCTTTCAAATTAACACCAACCTTTCGGATAAGTTGGGAGAAAGAAATAATTAGCAATTTTGCCTTAAAGCCTTTTGTTAGTTATTCAATTACTGGCGGAAAATCTGATAAGAAAGAAAATGGCTATGAAGATGAATATATATTTAAAACTTTAGACCTTGGATTATTTGCATCATATAAATTTTATAACACTTCAATTTCAATGGGTGGTAAATATAATAGATTCTTAGATGTAACTGGTAGATTCTACGGAAGCTTATATGACCCTGCTAGTACAAATCGAGAATGGAATGAAGAAGATATGAGTTCCTTATTTAATAAATGGTCGTTTGATTTGGGTGGAAGGATTTCATATAACTATTATCATTTTACAATAGCATTAGAAGGATGGTATAGTGTATCAGACTTAATAAATAAGAATTTTGAAGATTTAACTAAAGTAACTTCAAAAAGGTTTCAATTATTACTAGGCTATCAATTATAAAAATGGTTAACCCGCCAACCAGGTAGACGCCGTATTCGCATACGACATTAGTGTCGTTATTGGCTTTGTAGTTCCGTGTAATGGTTCTTATTCAAAGTTGTTCAGCTAAATAAAATTATTAATAAATAAAAAGTTGTTGGTATTGTTTGGCATCCTTGTTCTTGGGCGCCACTTATCGGCAAGTACGTATGTTTAAAATGTAGTAATTATTTAATTTGAGATTTCCCAAAAGTAACTAACATTTATAAGGAGGTCTCAAATGAAAGACTGATATTAATAATAATTCGTTCTTTGAAAAAGTTTTGCTGTTCATTGGAATCGATGTTCATAAATCCAAATGGGTTGTAACTGTAAGAACTTATGATCTGGAACTAAAAACATTCTCTATGAAACCATCTGCGGAAGAGTTGGAGAAATTCTTGATAAAGAATTATCCCGGTGCAATTACAGAATTGTTTATGAGTGCTGCTTTCAGCGGTTTCTGGATTTACGATTACTTTTCTGAGAAAGGGATACAAAATAATTGTTACACCCACAAACCGAATCTATAAAGACGGCAGTACAATAAAGACAGATAAAATAGATTCCAGAAAGTTAGCGCTTCAGCATTCACGGGAATTACTAAGAGAAGTGATTGTACCGGCAAAAAAGATAGAGAATACAAATATATCTTTAGAATCTACGACAAACAGAAGATGCGAAAAGGACAGATACTAAGACAGATAAAAGCATTCCTTGAGCAGAAGAATCATCCGTTGAAATGGTATAAATGGAATAAAGGGTTAGTGGAGAAATTAAAAGAAGTTAAAGTTTGAAGAGAAGCTGTTTGAAATGAAGTTTGGAAATCTACTGAAGGAATATGAATATACGGTCAGTCAGATAAAAGACAGCGAAGAGATAATCGGAAAAGATAAAGGAAGATGACAACTTGGACAAAGGATAAGTATACTATAGAAAAATAAATGGAATAGGAATAATAAGTGCAGTAAGAATGAGTGTCTATCTGTTTGATCGAAAAGACCGGTTTGAGAGCAGTGAGAAATTAAATCATTATTTAGGACTAACACCATCGGAAAGAAGCAGCGGAGATAAGATAAGCAGAGGAAGAAGCGGAATGTGTGGGAACAGGCAATTACGATCAATCATAATACAGTTAGCCTGGAAGACCGTAAGGAAAGACGGAGCACTGCTTGATAAGTTTGAAAGAGTATATAAGAGAAGCGGAAGTAAGCAGAAAGCAATAGTAGCAGTAGCGCGGAAGTTAATGACAAAGATATATGCAGCGATAACAAAAAGAAGAAGAGTATATAATAAACTAAGAGCAGTTAAAGCTGCATAAAGAAATTGAAATAAGAGCCCAAAAAAAACAGAGACCGGTGACCGCGTCTAACGGCGTGCTTAAAGCGAAAGCTTAAAAAGCGTAGTGCAAGTTTGCGGCCCGGTCTATTATAATGAAAACGAAATTGCTGCTTAAGACAGCGAATAACAGGATATCCCATTTTTATAGAGGATAAATTATTTCGTTAGTTGGGTTGATTTAGAATTTAATTTTTAAATAAAAGTGTTTAATAAAAATAAACACAACAGGAAATCTTTAAATAAAAAAAATTACGGTGTTGTGTTTTAACATAACACGCTGTTAGGTGGTATTTTTATGATTATCAAAGAATATCTATTTAAGCTTAATATATTTTTATTGATATTTTTATCATCCTGCTCAGAGGATAATGTAATTTTACCTCCAAAAGATGAATGGATTGTAGTAAATACAATTTTACAATATAACCCAAGGTTTATGTTTTTTGATGTGTGTTTTCCGACTGCGTTAAATGGATGGATAGTTGGTGGATATGATGCTTATGATGGGGGCAGTATAATTAAAACAAGTGACGGTGGTAAATCTTGGAATATTCAAGTAGATGGTACTTGCCCTGGTTTAAAAAGTGTTTATTTTGTTGGTGATTTAAATGGTTGGGCTGCGGGTGGTGAAGGAAAAATTCTAATCACAAAAGACGGCGGAGTTAATTGGATCGAAAAAACTATTAATATAAATATTGGTTTTACAGCGATATACTTTATTAATTCTCAACGCGGTTGGTTGGTAGGTAGTGACGAAGCGATTTATTCGACGTTAGATGGAGGTGAGAATTGGACTCAGCAACGAATCGGAGATCAATTCGGACTACAATCTATCTGGTTTACTGATAGTTTAAATGGATGGGCTATTGGGAATTTTTATGGATTTAGCGAGAACGGAATTATTCTAAAAACAACTAATGCGGGAGTAACTTGGGAGGAGCAACTGATCACTCCTTATGAAATAAATCTATGGACAATAAAATTTAATGGAAAAGAGAACGGATGGATTAGTTGCTCAAAAGGAAGTATTTATAAGACAAGTGATGCAGGAAATAACTGGGAATTAATAAGTACAGAAACTCAGAATACAATTACTTCTTTTGAATTTGTGGATGATTCTAATGGTTGGGCTGTAGGATATTTGCAAACTTTTTTATTCTCAAATAATTCTGGCAAAACTTGGGAATCATTCAATCCACTTAAAGATAATTGGCATTCTAGAGTGATGCAGTCAATAACTTTTTCTGATTCAAGAAATGCGTGGATAGTTGGTTCTGATGGATTCATAGTTCATTTTATAAAAAATAATTAGTGAGCCACCTGACCCGCGGCTCAACCCGACAGCATATTTCCCGTGGGAAATTTTGGGTTTTTTAAGATTTGTGGCTTCGTTCAACTTTCTTGTTCAAGGTAATAGTGCTATGAATTTTTTTTTATATAAAATTTATTAACAAGTTCGGCATTGTAGCTTTGGGCTGCGCCTTAGCCACCACGTCGTTATACAGTTTGAAAAAATATTTATGAAAATATCTAATAAAAAATATTTATTATTCCTTCTCTATTTGTCAAGTTCATTTATTCAAAATTGTTCTGATCCTATATCTACAGATAATAATAGGGTTTATAGGGGAAAATTTACAGATTATATAAATGTTGTTGCCAATTCTGATACTGTAAATATTATTTTTGAACAAAAAGAAGTTGGATATAATCAAAAGGAATCCATTCCTTTCAGAATTATTGAAAATAGAAATGATAGTCTAATTAAGTTTAATTTATTTGGTCATTATGAGTCTTATTCTGAAAACCCAAAAACTGTAAAAGAAATAGAGGATTTAAGAGACACGCTTTTTGTTCGTTATTATCATTACAATAAATATTATAAACTATCAAAAATTACTAATTCAGTGGCAATAGAAAACAATGCAGCTCCTATTTTAGAATATGTAATGATTGATAGTATTATTGTTGAAAAAAATTTTAATAAAACCTTAAATTTAAAATCAAAATTTATGAGTGGATTATAAACTGTATAACCTCTTTAATCCCGATGAATCGGGACAAGCAAGAGGATATAGAAATATTGTTTAATCCGTTACTACGGATTGCCAAAAAAGTTTTTTGAATTTTAATTAACAAAAGTGTTTAATAAAAATAAACATGACAGGAAATTTTTAAATAAAAATAATTACGATGTTGTGTTTTAACATAACATGTCTTTAGGTGTATATGTTGTTAAAAGATTTTATAAAATTTTCGTTGAAATTGATAATATCAGTTTACTTGTGTGCTGTTCTCATATATATTCTAATTAATGTTGGATCACATAATGAGAATTATTTAACTGATGCTTTTTCTCCTATTAAATTATTTGAAGAAATAATTTTTGGAAATTTCTTATTTATTATGTATACAACACTCGCTACAGTTTTCATATTTCGATTCAATTATTATAGAAGAAAAAAAGTGGACTATTGGAGTGGCAAAGGTAAGCCGTGGATAGAATAATTTATTTATTAATTAATTGCACATAACATATTTAATCCACCAAAGGGACAGGTATGCAACTGCACGCATATCTATGTCCTTTAGCTAACAACAACGTGCAGTATAAGTAATAGTTAGCCATATTTTTGAAATATTATACGTTAATCTATACATGCAAAGCAATAAACCTCGTTTACTAGATAAGATTAAAGATGAAATTGACAAATTAGGTTATAGCAAATCAACTGAGAAAATTTATATTTATTGGATCAAACGTTATATTTTATTCCATAATAAAACACATCCTTTGAATCTTTCCCCTGATGATATATCTTTATTTATTTCTAGTCTAAATTCCAAAAATAAAAACACGTTTAATACTCAGAGATTAGCATTGTCGGCAATAAAATTTATGTATAGCAATATTTTTGAAAGGGATTTTGATATAGATGACAATGTTGATTGGGCGCGTAAACCTGATAAATTTAGTGTGAGTAAAATTAAATCAACTGGAAAAAAGTTAAAAGTTTTTCTTTGTCATGCTTCTGACGATAAGGAATTTGTAAGAAAATTATTCAAACGATTACTAAAAGAAAGTGTAAATCCTTGGTTAGATGAAGTAAATTTATTACCTGGTCAAAATTGGGAACTAGAAATAGAAAACGCTGTTAGGTCGAGCGACATAGTAATAGTCTGTATTTCTAAGAAATCCATTACTAAAGCTGGATATGTTCAAAAAGAGATTAAGTTTGCATTAGATGTTGCAGATGAACAACCGGAAGGTGCAATTTTTATTATTCCTATTAAACTTGAAACTTGCACTATTCCTAATAGGTTAAAACATTTTCAATGGTTGAATTATAAATCTGACAACGATCATTTAAAATTAATCCAAGCTCTTAATCATAGAGCAAATACATTATAGTAAAATGGCTAACCAGCGCCTCAACCCGACCGCCATTTTGGTTCGGCGGATTTATAATTATTGGCGTTTAGTTTTTGTTTAGCATTTTGTTCAAAGTGTTCGTTCTAATTAATTAACTTGCCTTCGGTGCTTTGCTGACGCAAGATAAGCACCTACGGCTAAATATTTTTCAGTTGTGTTTTACTCGGCTTTCTTGTTATTGGCGGCGGGTTAAGCGCAACGTCGTTAGGTTACTTAAATGGTCGCAAATTAAAGGTGAGTAAAATGAAAAATTTATCGATTCTTTTTTCGCTTTCTCTTATGATGGTTTTAATTTATTCCTGTACCGATCCTAATTCTCCAACAATTGATAACTCAAATGGAATGTTTCAGGGCAGTATAACAATGTTTGATTCTACTGGCTCAAATCCTGTAAAAGGAAGCATTCATTTATTTCGTAGTAATACTTTAGATTTCGGTGGCACTTGGAGTTTACAAAACGGACTGGCTGGTAATCTAAGTGGTTCGATAAGCAATTTGGAAGTAAATATTAATCTCAATCCTGATATGATTGATGATAATACTTTTTTAATTGGTGAATTTGGAGGAAAGTCCATTGAAGGACAGTGGTTCCATTCTGGTGTAATGGGTGTAAATAATAGAGGCACTTTTATAGCAAAAAGTTACTAATAGTAACCTAACCAGCGCCTCAACGCCGACCGCCATTTTTGTTCGGCTGATTTGAGATTTTTGAAATTGTGTTTTAGTTAAAGATTTTATTCTAAGTGTTCGTTCTAATTAATTAACTTGCCTTCGGTGCTTTGCTGACGCAATATAAGCACCTATGGCTTAATCATTGGCATTTCGTTTTAGCTCGGCTTCCTTGTAATGGGCGGCGGGTTAGGCGCAACGTCGTTAGTTGCTAAGGAGGTAAACATAAATTAAATGAAAATTTTATATCTCATTTTGATTTCTCTAATTCTATTTGCTGGATGTGAATCATCAATATTAGATTCTTATAATTCAGAGCAACCTTTAAGTATAGCTTACAGTTTACAAACAGATAGTTATGTAAAACTTACTTTAGAAAATTCATACAATACCGTAGTAGTTATTCTTGTGGACGCTCAGCAATCTGCTGGAGGCTATCAAATTAACGTTGATACAAATGGATTTCAAGAAGGAATATATTTTTATACTCTTACAACAAAAGGAATAAACGATAATTCATATTTTGAAACCACAAGAATGGTGATTTTAACAAATAAATGAAAAAGTATATAATAAAAATAGTCTCTATAATTGCAATCTTATTTTCAAATTCTATAGCACAGAATCAAATTAAACTTACTCCAAGTTTAGGATTATTCATTTACAATTCTGAAAATCCACTAAATATTACTGAAGATAATAATTTCCTTTTGAATTATGGCTTTGAAGCGAGCTATATTAATCAAAGTTTGTTTAATCATAACGTTCAATTAGATTATTCCTTCATTTATGCTAATGTTAATGCTATAGAAATTGTTAGAACCAGTGGTTTTGATATTGGCACTTCCTATGTTGAAGCTTCATTATCATTTCATACCATAGATATTTTATTAAAAAATAAATTGAGTGATAAATTATTTTATGGACTTGGTCCATCGTTTTCATTAGTAAATAAATCTATTCTTTATGACAAAGATAATTTTGAGGATAGGTTAGCTTCCTTTAACATTGGATTAAGTGGAACGATAGATATGATAACACCAGTTAGTGATAGATCAACTAATTGGTATTGGTACTATGGAATAAAATTAAGATATCTGTATGGATTATTTTACGATGAGAATGGAAGAGATTTATCAAATTATAGTCAACATTTTTTAACACTAAATATACACATAGGTGTAAGTTACAGCTTATAGGCAACTAACCAGCCAATCAACCCGACCGCCTTTTCGCATTCGGGTTTTCTAAAATTCTTGGGTTGGTCGTTCCGTTTCAAGTTTGTTGTTCAAGGTTGTTCTATTAATTAACATTGTTGCAAACTGCACTTGCAAAGAAAGATAAGTGCAGTTTGCTAAATCTTTGGCTTTGTCTTTTTAATCTGCATTGCTGTTTTGGGCGGCGGGTTATCGGCAACGTCGTTAGCTGTATAAACATAAATATTGCTCAATACCTTTTTGTTTTTTGATATTATTGTGAGGGAGTAAAATCCCCTCTTTATCTAAATAACTTCTTCTTCCATCAAACTACAAAGGAGGTTAATTATGAGTAAGTTAATTTCTTACTTGATGATGAGGGGGCACGCTCTTTATCAACAAACAGAATCCAAAATGCTAATCACGTTTTGGACAAACTGGTGGTGTCTGGTAATCCTGTCTATAGCAGGAATAAACCATTGATACCATAAGTTAATGAGGAGGCACTGCCTTAAAGGTATAAAAACCCAGCGGGCACATAGGATAATCACTCAGTTAGAATGATAATCTATTGAGAAAGATGTTCCGTGCCTCCCTCTGATTTTAAAAGGCATCGGCAATATTTCAAAGAACAATTTAACAGCTAACAAGTGCCTCAAGCTGACTGCCATTCTTGTTTGGCACTTTTGGGTTTTCAATTACTCACTGTTATTCAAGTTTCTTGTTCTCGGTTTTACAATTTAATTAACTACTTGCCTACGGTACTTATGAGAACAAAATAAGTACCTTCGGCTTAATCTTTTTTATTTGTGCTTTATACTGCATCCTTGTTCTTGGCAGCAGCTTAGGCGCAACGTCGTTATATGGCTAGTAAAATGAATCAAATTGAAAAATATATTGAGGAAGAAAAATGGGAAAAAGCAAGAAAGGAAATTCTTAAAGAATTAAGATCTCATAAAGATGATCACTGGTTAATTATAAGATTGAGCACAACATACTATGAAGAGAAAAAATATAAGAAAGCATTTGAACTAGCAGCAAAAGCTTTAAAACTTGCACCAAATTGTCCATTAGTTCTTTGGGATTATGCTGGTACTCTTAATATGTTAGGCAGAAATATAGAAGCAATAAAAACATATCAAAAAATTATTAAAAAAGGTGTTGAAAAAATTGCTTACGGAGAATGTGGAGAAGGTTTACTTTGGGCTAAAGCACTTTATACAGATTCTTTTTATAGGCTTGCTTTATGCTATTCGGAAATTGGGAACTTAAAGAAATTTAAAGAGTATTTTGAAAAACATCTTTCGTCACGAGGCAAAGGGATACCT
This sequence comes from uncultured Ignavibacteriaceae bacterium, assembly GCA_963809415.1. Lineage (GTDB taxonomy): Bacteria > Bacteroidota > Ignavibacteria > Ignavibacteriales > Ignavibacteriaceae > IGN3. The sequence goes on from CAWEJJ010000003.1 coordinate 688,746, forward strand.
TCAATTTATAAATTGGTTTATGTAAAGAAAATATATAACCAAATATTAAAAGCCATATAACCAGCGCCTCAACCCGACCGCCATTTTAGTTAGGCGGATTTGAGATTTTTGGCGTTTTGTTTTTGTTTGGCATTTTGTTCTAAGTGTTCGTTCTAATTAATTAACTTGCCTTCGGTTTGTACTTGAGAAAATTACAAACCTACGGCTTAATATTTATCAGTTGTGTTTTACTCGACTTCCTTGTTATGGGCGGCGGGTTAGGCGCAACGTCGTTATATGGCGAGGGAAATATGAACATTAAAAGATTCTTGTTCAGTTTACTTTTGCTTTCATTTGTTTTTTCAATTAAAGCTTATTGCCAAAATTTTAAAGTATCTCCTTTGATTGATCTACCTGGTGATAATTTGGAGTTTGATGTGCTATCTCCAAATTTTAATAATCCAAATGGCGAAACTTTTATTTGTTGGATCAATAAAATTGATTCACTATACACTGTGTACTTGAAACAATTAGCCCCAATCGTGGGTGATAACATAATTGTCTCCTCAGATTCACTAATCAAATCAAATCCTCAAATTGCAATTAATAGATATGATCAAGGAATTAAAATAGTTTGGCAGAGCCATAAGGATAATGTTTGGCAAGTGTTTTTAAAGAACTACATTGCAAATCAATTAAGTGATTCAACAGTAATTTTAGATTCACTAAATGCTAATCCACAAATCTCATTGAACATCCATAGATTGGCTTGGATTAATAACGGGAATCTATTTATTAAAGAATTCTATCCTAGTCTATCTTCTAATATATTGTTTGACTCTCTTAGTTGTTCCTCTCCAGATTTAATTATGGATGATAGTTTTCAAGAAACCGAAGTGCTTTATGAAAAAAACTTTACTGATTCCGTTAAAATCTGTTTGACGACTTATCAACATAATGAAAACAATCCTCCAGTGTTTCATACGATATTCTTATCCAATGGAGTATTAAGTATAAACCCCAGATTTGGTCTGGATAGGGAAATTGCATTTCAAACAAAAGATGATACTATATGGAAAGCAGAATATTCTGAGTATGAGTGGTGGCAGACCAAAATAACACAAAACACAGAATGTAATTACTTCAATCCTATACTTTTCTCTTATCCAATTCCAACCTCTGCGCCAAATAATTATACACCATTCTTTTTAGCATTTGACACTGATTCTATAATAGGTAATAAAGAAATTTTTATTAAAGCATACACTTATGATGGTTTGTACGACAGTTTATTAAATATTTCCCAAAGTGAGGGAGATGACTTTAACCCAAAAGCAACTTACATATCAGATTCGGATAGTGTAATGGTTGCAATAATTTGGTTGCATAATGAAAACAATAAAACCGATATTTGGATTGCAAAAGAAAAATTTAATCCTGTCCCGGGTGATGTTGATGATGAATATTATAATGGCTATTCTTTTGCACTTTCTCAAAACTTTCCTAATCCATTTAACCCATCAACAACAATTGGATATACAATTAAAAAATCCGGTAATGTAAAAATAGTTGTTTATGACTTTTTGGGCAGAGAGGTAAAAACGATAGTTAATGAGTACAAGAGCGTGGGAAATTATAATGAAATATTTAACGCGAGTAATTTAGCATCTGGAATTTATTATTATCAGATAATTACTGGAAATAATACTAAAACTAAAACTATGGTATTTCTAAAATAAAAAGCGCCATATAACAAGCGCCTCAACCCGACCGCCGTTTTAGTTCGGCGGATTTGTGATTCTTGAAATTGTGTTTTTGTTCGGCATTTTGTTCTAAGTGTTCGTTCTAATTAATTAACTTACAAACCGCACTTTTGCTAACGCAATTTAAGTGCAGTTTGTTTAATCATTGGCATTTGTGTTTTTCTCGGCTTCCTTGTTATGGGCGGCGGGTTAGGCGCAACGTCGTTATATTTTACTAAAAAAAGAGAATTATGTATAATTTATTTGATCAATTACAAAAATTGTTTAATGATAATAGGCAATGGAATTATTACCATATGACCAATCTCATAAATCCTTTTAATTCTCCAGCATATGATAACTCCAAGCGATTTATTAAAGAGTTTTTAGAATATTCAAATAAAACAAAAGATATTTATGATGTATTAGAACTAATAGAACCATATAGAAATCTTCATATAGTTACCGATTATTTTCTTGGGATTTTCATCTATGAAAATAGTTATAAAGTAAAAAGATCAATTGATAATCAAATAAAAAAAATAGTTTCCCCAGAGAATATTTCAGTTGATAATACTTTTAAATATTTCTGGTTCCTCATTTGCTTTTATCACGATGTAGGCTACTATTATGAGAATAACAGTAATCTTATATCGTCACTTGCCAACCTAGAAATCCAATTAAGAATAAAACATAAGATTCCAAGATTATTAGGAGTTCCTAAACTTTATCATAGTGTAAAAAACAATTATCTCTTGTATCGTTATGAAAATTGCAATCGTTTTGACCACGGAATAATTGGTGGTATTTTGCTATACGATAGACTTATTAAGATTTATAAATATTTCCAAAACAGCTATTATAATGGACAAAAGAGTTTTACTCACAATGGTTTATACTGGTCTGATTCGATGTTCAAATATTTCCAGCTAATTGCCTCTATTATATTGACGCATAATATGTGGTTCAAAATCGAAAATGTTGATTCAGTTGATGACATTAACATTTACCGGCATTATAAATTAGATAAACTGGTCATAACAAATTCAAAACCTAAAATAAATCTTAATAAACATCCGTTCTTGTTTCTTTTAAGTTTAGTTGATACTCTGGAGCCAACTAAACAGCAATCTGACCCTAATGATCCAACAAAAAGGTATGGTGTTGATTTTCTAAAAAAGATAAAATTAATACTGCCAGATCACGATTCAAAAATATTAGTAAGAGGTCATATAAATGATAAGCAAGTAACTGATTGGTTGAATAGTATTTGTTCTCTTAAAGATTGGATAAGAGTTGAGTTAAATATTTATCATAATTCTGATATGGATATTATTCTGTAAAATATAACCAGCGCCTCAACGCCGACCGCCATTTTTGTTCGGCGGATTTTTAATTATTGGCGTTAAGTTTTTGTTAAGCATTTTGTTCTAAGTGTTCCCCGACGCGGCGGACTAGTTAATTAACTTGCCTTCGGTGCTTACTGAAAACAAAATAAGCACCTTCGGCTTAATATTTGGCATTGCGTTTTAAGTTAGCCGTTAGTTCTGGGCGGCAACTTATGCGTAACGCTATTAGCTATTTATTTGGGAGGTTCATAATGAAAATTGAAATATTTGTTTTGTCCTGCATTTTACTTTTAACGTTTGGATGTACACAAACTACTGAGCCTGAGATACCTGGTAGGGTAAATAATTTAATATACGATTTTAAAGCTCAACCAGTCGGGAATCCACCACAATCAATTTGGCAATACGAATATAAAGAGCAACTTGTTTATTTTGTACCTGCTCAATGCTGTGATCAATTTAGCACTCTTTATGATAGCAATGGAAATATTATTTGTGCACCTGATGGCGGAGTTAGCGGAGCTGGAGATGGAAGGTGCCCGGATTTTTTAAGTGTAAGAACGAATGAAAAATTAATCTGGAAAGATGCTCGTTTAAATTAAGTTTCTATATAAATCTTTATTGCTAAAAAACACCTCAATCCGTTATGTAAAAAGTCAAGTGTTGAGCCGTAGTACTCAATAAATAGTGCCATTATTTTTATTCATTAAAAGAATCAATCTGACCACTATTTTTGATTGATTAACTTACTTATGAAATAATATTAAAATCTTTCGTCCTAATCGGCATATCTTTTATGGGAGAAAAATGTTATAGATAAATCCAATTATCTTATTATTAAATTAAATTTTTAGGAAATTATATTTAATAATTTCTTCCACATCAATTTTATTATAGTTTTGTATTATAACTTTTTATAAAATTTATTATACAGAGGTGGATATGAAACATCATTCTGTACTAATCTGCATTTCTCTTATTTTTTCCCCCTTCATTTTAATTCATAGCCAATCAAAAGATGTTAAAGAATTTGAAACTCTAAAAAAAATTAATGGCACTGAATTATTTTGCAAAGCAATTGGGGAAGGAGAACCATTGGTTATTGTTCATGGTGGTCCTGGTTTGGCGCACGATTATTTGTTTGAACCATTTAAACAACTTGCAGATAATTATACTCTTATATTTTACGATCAACGCGGCAGTGGAAGATCTGCTGAATTGAAATTAAATGATTCAGTTTGTATGAATAATTTAGTGGGAGATCTGGAGGAAATTCGTAAAGAATTCAATATTAATAAAATGAATTTGGTCGGACAATCGTGGGGAGCTTTAATTAGTATTGAGTATTGTGTAAAGTACCCGGATTATGTTTCAAAGCTTTTGCTTCTCGAACCTGCTCCCGGCAGTACGGAATATCTGGCAGAATTTCAAAAAACAATAATGCAAAGGTTATCACAATGGGATAAAGAAAGAATAGCTGAGTTGGCAAATAATCCAGCATTAAAATATAATCCATTACTGTTCAGTGAGTTTATGAATTTACGCTATAAAGGTTATTCAACGGATACAACCTTTATTACAAAAATGCACATGAATTATTTTGACAGTTTAAAAGTTATAAAGTTTTTTGCCAGTTCTGCGGCTTTCGGACCGTACTTAATAAATTTTAATCTATATGATGATATGAAAAGTATTAACTGTCCCACACTTATTATTCACGGTGAATTTGATCCAATCCCAAATAATGCAATTGTAAGGATGGGATCCGCAATTAAAAATTCTGAATTACATATAATAAAAGGCAGCGGACATTTTGTTCATATCGAAAAACCGGATGAGTACTTTGGGATGATTCGTACTTTCTTAGCAGAAAAACAGGATCTGTATATTCGAATATTAAATGCGGATATTCTTTAAATTGTATAAGCAAGTAATAAATAATTGTTAAACTAATAAGTAGAAAAATTGTTTTACATCATAGTTTTACTGCTCTCAGGTTTACAGATTGGCATCAAGGCTTAAATCTGTTAAAAGATTAAACAATCAACCGATGGAAGAACTGAACAAATGAAAATTTTATTAATCCTTTTACTGACTGCCTTAGTATTTCAAAATAATTACTCTCAGCAAATTCTTTCTCCGGATGGAAAACTAAAGCTAACTGTTAAACTCTCCGATCAAAATGAATTACTTTATAATCTAACAATAAATGATAAGACAGTAATTAATTATAGTAAACTCGGACTTGATTTAATTGATCAGCCGGATTTTTTACAAGGATTTAAAATTGATGCAATTGTTACTTCAAGTTTTTACGATGAATGGAAATCTGTTTGGGGAGAAGTTGATAACATTGTAAATAACTACACACAAATGGATGTAACATTAATCCAACCAGGAGAAAAAAGGAAAATGATAGTTACATTCAGACTTTTTAATGATGGACTTGGATTCCGGTATGATTTCCCGGTGCAAGAAAACCTTAAGTATTTTAGGATTGCCGAAGAAGAATCTAACTTTGCCTTAACTGGAAATCATAAAGCATTTTGGATCCCCGGTGATTATGATTCACAGGAATACACGTACACCACTTCCCTGCTCTCTGAAATTGACGCCGGTAAAGGGAAAAATTTTGATGATATAATTGTTAAATCATTACCGGGTGAAGATATAGTCCAGACTCCGTTAATGATGAAGACTACAGATGGCCTTTATATCAATATACATGAAGCTGCTTTATTAAATTATCCTGCGATGTATATAAAAGTAGATAGAAATAATTTTAATCTTTCAACTCAGCTTTGTCCGGATGCTTTTGGAACTAAAGCATATATGCAAACACCTTGCAAAACGCCCTGGAGAACTGTTATTGTAAGTGATAAAGCTGAAGATATTCTTGCATCAAAAATGATTTTAAATCTTAATGAACCAACCAAGTACCAGGATGTAAGCTGGATAAAACCTCAAAAGTATATCGGTATCTGGTGGGGAATGCATGTTGGAAAATATTCATGGAATTATGCAGATATAAATAATGTAAAACTTGGCGATGTTGATTGGGAATCATTAAAACCAAACGGCAAACATGGGGCTACAACAGAAAACACAAAACGCTATATAGACTTTGCAGCTAAGCATGGATTTGATGCTGTACTTGTTGAAGGATGGAATGTTGGCTGGGAGGATTGGTTTGGAAACTGGAAAGAGGAAGTTTTTGATTTTGTAACTCCTTATCCTGACTTTGACATTGATGAACTTGAAAAATATGCTAACGAAAAAAATGTTAAACTTATTATGCATCACGAAACATCTGCCTCAGTTACAAATTATGAAAGAAGGATGGATGAAGCATTTACTTTGATGAAAAAGCATGGTTACAATTCTGTTAAAACGGGTTATGTCGGAAAAATTATTCCGCGTGGTGAACATCATGACAGCCAGTGGATGGTTAATCATTTTACTCGGGTTGTAGAGAAGGCTGCTAAATATCACATAAGTGTCGATTCACATGAATCTGTTCGTTTAACCGGTTTGCATCGAACTTATCCAAACTGGCTTGCTGCTGAAGCCGCACGTGGTAATGAATTTAATGCATGGAGTAATGGTAATCCACCCGAACATGAAACAATACTTCCCTTTACCCGATTTATTGGTGGACCGATGGATTATACACCAGGGATATTTCAGATTAAAATGGATTACTACAATCCCGGCAGTAAATATCAGGTTCATACAACTCTGGCTAAACAACTTGCACTATACGTAACTATTTACAGCCCAATTCAAATGGCTGCCGATCTACCGGAAAATTATGAGCGCTTTCCTGATGCATTTACTTTTATTGAGCAGGTGCCTGTTGATTGGAGTGACACAAAAATTCTAAAAGCAGAACCCGGTGATTATATCGTAATTGCACGCAAGGATAAGAACTCAGATAACTGGTTTATTGGTGCAATTACAGATGAGGAAGCCAGATCATTTGAAATTCCGTTAGGATTTTTAGATACAGGGAATTATGAAGTAACTGTTTATCAAGATGCGCAGGATGCGGATTGGGAAAAAAATCCAATGGCTTATAATATTGAAAAATATAAAGCTAAAAAGGATGACTTATTAAAATTAAAATTAGCTCCCGGCGGCGGTGCCGCGGTAATACTAAAACCAATTAAATAATTGCTTTATTTCAAAACTTAGAGTCTTAGCAGTACATAACCAGAATAAAATTTAATGTTTCTACATTAAAGCTCTAAAGTATATGAAATTAGATTCACTTGTTAAGATCACTTATTAACAGTATTCATTCCAAATAATGAGATATTAGCTTAGCAGCCATTAAATATATTATGCTTATATTTGTAATGAAGTTATTACTCAATGTTACCGGAATTAATAATTCCCGGTCTATAGCCAAATAGAAAATAAACTTGCCTGATATTCTATTGATGTTCCAGCCTGTTAAATCTTACAAAGAGTAAAGTAACCATTCTATTAGATAAATTATTTAAGAATTATTAACCAGGAAAATAAATGGACTCATTTCAAGAATTAGAGTTAAACAAAAGTATTTTAGAAGCGATAAAGGAATTGGGTTTTGAAAAACCTATGCCGGTACAGGAGAAAATTATTCCGCTTATGTTGCAGGAAAAATGTGATGATATAATTGCACTAGCACAAACCGGTACAGGAAAAACTGCAGCATTTGGCTTGCCAATCATTAATAAGACAGATATTAAATTAAAACAGGTTCAATATTTAATTATTGCTCCAACACGTGAATTATGTTTACAGATTGCCGATGATTTAAAAGATTTTGCAGCTTTTGATAAGAATATAAAGATCGCAGCAATATTCGGTGGTTCAAGTATGGATAGGCAGATACAAAAGATAAAGCAAGGTGCTCAAATCATTTCTGCCACACCAGGAAGATTGTTGGATTTGATCAACCGGGAGGTTGTTGATTTAAGTTATGTTAAAGCTGTTGTACTTGATGAAGCGGATGAGATGCTTAATATGGGATTTAAAGAAGAGTTAGAATCAATTCTTGAAACTACACCAAAGGATAGAAATACCTTTTTGTTTTCTGCAACCATGCCAAAGCAATTATTATCTATTGCTAATCGTTACATGAAAAATCCTGTGGAAATAACTATCGGTAAAAGAAACGCTGGAGCTGAAAATGTTGAACACCAAAGTTATTTTGTTCACGCTCGTGATAAATATCTTGCATTAAAAAGAATTGTGGATTTTCATCCGAATATTTATGGAATTGTTTTTTGCCGCACCAGGCAGGAAACAAAAGAAGTTGCTGAAAAACTTGTACAAGATGGATACAATGCAGATGCACTTCATGGTGATTTGTCTCAATCACAGCGGGAAGCGGTTTTGAATAAATTTCGCACAAGACATTTAAAGTTACTTGTGGCTACCGATGTTGCTGCTCGCGGACTTGATGTTGAAGATTTAACCCATATCCTGAATTATGACCTGCCCGATGAATTAGAAATTTATACTCATCGCAGCGGAAGAACTGGTAGAGCAGGAAAAACAGGTACATCAATTGTTATAGCCAATCTTAAAGAAAAATATAAACTTACTACTATCGAAAAACAGTTGAATAAAAAATTTATCAGTATGCCAATTCCTTCCGGAAAAGAGATTTGCGAAAAACAGCTTTTCCATCTTGTTGATAAAGTGGAGCGAGTTGAGGTTGATACTGTGCAAGTTGATTCATTCTTACCGAAAATATATGAAAAACTTGAATGGATGGATAGGAACGAACTAATACAAAGGTTTGTGTCTGTAGAGTTTAACAGATTTTTGGATTACTACAAAAGCTTACCTGATTTAAGAAGTCCTAAGGATGATAGAAATACTGAAAGTTCATCAAAATCAGGCAGAAGCATTTACACACGCTATTTTATTAATCTTGGTATAACTGATGGATTAAAACCCGCCACTCTTATTGGGATGATTAATGATTTTACAGGGATAAAAAATATTGAGGTCGGACAAATTGAAATTCTAAAAAACTTTTCATTTTTTGAAGCAGATAGTAAATATCAATCTGAAATTATGGATGGATTTAAAGGACAGCATTTACGTAAGCGTGAGATTAATATTGAGATTGCTGAAAAAAGAAGAGGCGGAAACAGGTCTGAGCCAAAGTTTGACAGAAAAAAACCCAATGAATTCAGAAAATCAGAATTTCCAAGAAATAAAAATAGAGATTTTGAAAAGCGCGATGATAAAAAAGGCAGATCATTTTCCCGCGATAAGAAAAGATAGACAATTAATATTATCACACTGTTCACCTATGTGAACAGTGTGATAAATAGAACTATTTTATAAAAACGTTATTAACTTTATTTATATCGGGAATAGTTTCACCGCCAAGAATTACCGCATCATAGTTTTTTACACCATCAATTTTAACTTCAATTTTATCTTTTCCTGAACTCCAAATTTCCGGAGTTTTATAAATTTCTTTTGCAACAACATCATTGAACATAACCTGCAGTTTTACCGGTAATGGAAGTTTTCCTTTGTTAAGAACAGTAACTACAATTGAATTCTTTTTTTGTTTTACATTCGAAATTGCCAGATCAGGGTAACCAAAATCATAAAACCATGGTTTCCAGTACCATCCCAAATCCTTACCTGCCACATCATTAAATGTAAAAAAGAAATCAGTTGGCAACGGATGTTTTCCATTCCATCTTTCCATATAAGTTTTCATGGCTTTAAGAAATAATGCATCACCCAAAGTTTGGCGTAAAAAGTCATAAGCCAATGCAGGCTTATTATAAGCAGCATCTCTATAAGATTGCCAATTAATTGTTGGCGAAGGAACCATTAATGGAAGTTCATATTCATTCCCGGCAAAACTTTCATACATTTTTACAGTATTTACTCTTGGTTTATACCCTTCAGCCATTCTTTCCTGAAAATCAAAAGGAAGCATAACCGCCCAGCCTTCATCCATAAAAGGATATTTTCTTTCATTTGTTCCCATATAAAAAGGTAAATATTGGTGCAGAAGTTCATGGGAAGTTAAATGCACGGTGCCCGATTTAGTACTAGCACTTCCGTTATTTACAATCATTGGAAATTCCATTCCGCCTGCGCCGTTAAAAACTGTTGCAGATGGATATGGAAATGGGACACCCGGTATTTCGTACGAAAAATATTTCAATGATTCTTCCGCATAGTAAGCAACATCAACAAAATCCTTGCTTGATTCCTTATAAGCAGCTGTACAATAAACTCTGCGATCAGAATTTTTATCGGGTTTAAAGCTAACAGCATCCCACAAATAATGATCGCTCATTCCAAATGCAAAATCAGGAACATTTGATGCATTAAAGTTGAATGTCTGCAAACCATTTTTTGTTTTATAAATATTTTTTGAACTCAGATCTTCTTTCTCAAAAATTCTGACTACCTGATCAGATTGCCAAGCAAGTTTATATTTATCTAAATATTTTTGATTAAGAATTTCATCCGGATTTTGCCATACTCCGGTTGACCATACGTGAAATCCTGCAGGGACACTAATCTTAACATTGAAATCACTAAAATCATTATACATTTCCAGAGTTCCTGTATAATCCATTTTGTCCCATCCATCAACATCATCATATACAGAAATTTGTGGATACCAGTAAGCAATAAACATTGATGTGGAATCATAGCTGCCAAATCTTATTGTTTGGACAGCAGGAATTTTAAAATCCCAATTAAAGGAAAGATTAATTGTACTTTTAGGAGGTAACTTTTTATCAAGTATTAAGAACAGATTTGTTCCGGATAATTTTACTTTATTTTTATCATTGGGATCAACGCTTATGTTGCTAACAGATATTTTATGTATTTGCATTCCATTAGTTATTGCTTCATCACTTAAGTAAAAATCTCTTCGTGCATTTGGTTTGCTTATATTTTGATAAAGTCTTACCACAATTTGTGATAAAGAATCCGGACTATTATTATAATAAACCACCTCTTCTGATCCCTGTAAAAGTTTAGTAGCAGGATCAATACTTACATTTATGTTATACTGTGAATGGTTTTGCCAATAATTTGGACCGGGTTTACCATCATATGAACGTGTTCCTTTTTCATAAGCTGGTTTTATGTTTAAAGGCACATAAAATTCTTTTTGTGCAAAAGAAATCGTAACGAACAAAAAAGCAAAAAGTAAAATAAAAAATCCTCTCACTGTCTTCCCTTTCATTATTCAAAAAGTGATTGATTATTCTGTGCAAATTTATTTTTCCCAAATCGACTATAAGCAAGTGCTGTTGCTTCTCTTCCACGCGGTGTACGTTGTATAAATCCTTGTTGAATTAAAAAAGGTTCGTACACTTCTTCAATTGTTCCGGGATCTTCATTAACAGCCACAGACAGCGTGTTCAGTCCAACAGGTCCGCCGTTGTACTTATCAATTATGGCAAGTATAATATCTTTATCCATTTCATCCAATCCATACTCATCAACTTCTAAAGCTGAAAGTGCTTTTTTAGCAACTTCAATATCTATAGTTTTTTTTTCTTCAAAATCTGCAAAATCTCTTGTCCTTCGTAAAAGTCTGTTAGCAATTCTTGGCGTTCCTCGGGAACGTTTAGCAATTTCAATTGATGCATCTTTATCGATTTTTAAATTTAATATTTTAGCAGATCGAAGAATGATTTTGTTTAATGTTTCTGCATCGTAATAATCTAACCGAAATTTAATTCCGAATCTATCTCGTAAAGGAGATGTCAACATTCCAGCACGTGTTGTGGCACCAACTAAAGTATATTTTGGCAAACTAATCTGAACAGATCGTGCGTTAGGTCCACTTTCTATCATAATATCTAATTTATAATCTTCCATAGCAGAGTAAAGATATTCTTCTATGACAGGACTTAATCTATGAATCTCATCAATAAAAAGAACAGAATGTTCCTCAAGGTTTGTGAGCAAACCGGCAAGATCCCCTGGTTTTTCTAAAACAGGTCCGGATGTTATTTTTAATTTGCTGCCAAGCTCATTTGCTATTATATGCGCAAGAGTAGTTTTACCTAATCCGGGAGGTCCGGTAAGTAGTACGTGATCCAAAGATTCTTTTCTCTTTTTTGCTGCTGAAACAAAAACATTAAGATTTGATGTAATACGATTTTGCCCGGAAAATTCATCTATAAACTGAGGACGCAAAGTTGTATCTAATTGTTTCTCTTCTTCTGTTGCACCAGGGTTAGTTGTGTTTGATTTTCTCATTTTTATGTAACAAGCTGTTTATTTCTAAACTTTAATTTATTTAATAGAACTACCATTAATATCATTAACATTATCATTGCAAGAGCGGCAGCCACGGTATAGGTTACATTTAATGAACTGCCGAATAGTAAAATTATACCCGGATTCCATGCACTTCCGAAAAGAATTATTAGATGAACAACATAAATTAACAAAGTATTTCTACCAACAAGAATAATAATTTTAGGAATTGATTCAATTTTTTGAGAAATGTATGAAACAATGGAATTGAGCAATAGCACAAATCCCACCCTGTAGCTAATTGTTCCCAGGTCATAGGGATTATTTTTAAAAGAGATACCAAAATATTCTTCGGATAAGATAATGGATGCAGCCGATATTATTATAAATGCGATGCCAAAAACAGCAAGATTAAAACTGAATCTATTTGTTTTAAAAACTAATGGATTTTTTGCAAGATAAGTTCCAAGTACCCCACCCATTACTACATATCCAGTCCAGGGAAATAGTGGAAATAAAGAACCAGTATTGTAATTAAAATACGCTGCTATTGGAAGTGGAAAATATTCAATAAAATTTATCTTATAAATAAAGGGTGAAGACACAAAAAATATAAAGGTAACTATTGAGAAAACAAATGTATCGCTAAGTTTTAATTTTTCTGCAAGATATGCACAAATAAGAATAAACAATAAACCGAAACCAATTAATTGTAACACATCAACAGTAAAAAAAATATTCCATCTATCCTGCGCTATGCCGGAAAAATCAATAATTTTATAAGTTGGATACCGCAACAGATAGCCTAATCCTACAAGAAGGAAAAATCTTTTTATACCTTTAAATACTCTGGGATTTTGTTTAAAAGGTTCAGGTGCTAAACGGAATAAATATGCGAATACCGTACCCGAGGTAAACATAAATATTGGAGCCGTCATACCTCTCATAAAATTCCAGAGATAATATACTGGATATTCAGTTAATCGGTATTGAGGAGCCAACAATACGTCCACTGTGTGCCCTTGCACCATTTGAATAACGGCTAATGCCCTCATCAAATCGATAAAAATTATTCGGTGTTTCTTTTCGCTTCGAACCATTATCAATGGATAATATTAATATTGTTAAAATAACCAAATGATATGTAAACAAAAAAGCCCCGTTTTTCGGGGCTTAAATTATTTCTAATTAATAATTGAATTGCTTATGATTATTTCTTATCATCATCAACAACCTCATAAGAAGCATCCTGAACGTTGTCCTTTCCTGAATTGGAAGCATCATTTTCAGTTTTTGTTTCTTTTTGCTGTCCTGATGGTTGCTGGGGTTCTTGACCGCCTTGCTGCGAATATAGCTGTGAAGAAACTTCGTTCCATAGTTTGTTCAAAGATTCGGTTGCAGATTTTATTTGCTCTGTGTTGTTTGTTGCCAAAGCATCTTCAACTTTTTTAATCTCAGATTCTAATCTTGATTTAATATCAGCAGGAATTTTATCCTTTAATTCTTCAATCTGTTTCTTAGTTTGAAATACTAAACTATCAGCTTGATTATGAACCTCGACTGATTCCTTTTTCATTTTATCCTCGGCAGCATGTTCTTTAGCCGAATTTTTCATCTTTTCAATTTCACTCTTATCTAATCCACTGGAAGAAGTAATTCTAATACTTTGTTCTTTGCCGGTAGCTTTATCTTTTGCGCTTACATGTAAAATTCCGTTTGCATCAATATCAAAAGTTACTTCAATTTGCGGAATACCGCGCGGTGCTGGGGGAATTCCATCAAGATGAAATCTTCCAAGAGTTCTATTGTCAGCTGCCATTGGTCTTTCGCCTTGCAAAATATGAATTTCAACAGATGGTTGGCTATCAGATGCAGTTGAAAATACTTCACTTTTTCTTGTAGGAATGGTTGTGTTTGACTCGATTAATCTTGTCATCACTCCGCCAAGTGTTTCTATTCCTAATGATAGAGGCGTAACATCAAGTAAAAGGACATCTTTAACGTCACCAGCTAAAACTCCGCCTTGAATAGCGGCACCAATTGCTACAACTTCATCCGGATTAACACCTTTATGCGGTTCCCTGGCAAACAAATCTTTTACTAATTGCTGTACCATTGGAATTCTTGTTGAGCCACCAACTAAAATAACTTCATCAATATCTTTAATTGTTACACCTGCATCTTTTATTGCCTGTTCACAAGGTTTTTTTGTATTCATTACAAGATCATGAATTAGCTGCTCAAACTTAGATCTTGATAAATTAATATTTAAGTGCTTTGGTCCGTCCTGTGTTGCAGTAATAAAAGGTAAATTTATTTCTGTGGATGCTGAGGATGATAATTCAATTTTAGCCTTTTCTGCAGCTTCTTTTAGTCTTTGTAAAGCCATTGGATCTTTTCTAAGATCAATGCCTTCTTGATTTTTAAATTCATCTGCCAAAAAATCGATTAATCTCTGATCAAAATCATCACCGCCTAAATGTGTATCACCATTGGTAGATTTAACCTCAAATACTCCATCACCAAGAGTAAGTATAGAAATATCAAAAGTACCGCCCCCAAGATCATAAACCGCAACTGTATGATCACTGGTCTTCTTATCAAGTCCATACGCTAAAGCTGCAGCAGTTGGTTCGTTTATAATTCTTTTAACGACCAATCCGGCAATTTCTCCGGCATCTTTTGTAGCTTGTCTTTGGGCATCATTAAAATAAGCAGGTACTGTAATTACGGCTTCTGTTACTTCTTGTCCAAGGTAGTCTTCAGCAGTTTTTTTCATTTTTTGTAAAATCATCGCACTAATTTCAGGCGGCGAGTACATTCTATCACCAATCTGAACTCTTGCACTACCATTATCACCAGAAACCACTTCATATGGGATTTCAGTTTTTTCTTTACTTACTTCGCCAATAACTCTTCCCATAAATCTTTTTATTGAGAAAATTGTATTCTTTGGATTTGTGATCGCTTGCCTTTTAGCTGGCTGACCAACTAATCTTTCTCCCGATTTTGTAAATGCCACGACAGAAGGAGTAGTTCTACCACCTTCTGAATTTGGTATTACAACTGGCTCATTACCTTCCATTACTGCAACGCAAGAGTTTGTTGTACCCAAATCAATTCCTATTATTTTTCCCATTATATTACTCCTTAATATTATTATTATTTTATTTGATTTCTATAACTATTCTATTGATATAAACTTAGTATTAACCACAATCATAGTGCCATATTTATTATATTTTATAACTTATTATAAATTAAATACTTAGGGAGATTTCGTTTTCAGCTACGTATTTTTTAGTTTTTTATGGAAGCCATTCTGTCAGATTTTCCCCCAAATTAGACAGACAGGCTGACATTATGTTGAGAATTACTTATTTTTATAATTATTCTTGGAGTTATTGTGTTTAACATAGAAACTTTTGATCTGAAACTAAATACCGAGTATATAGGAAGAACCTTTATCTATGTAGAAGAGGTTGATTCCACAAACACATTTTTAATGGATAAACAAAATGGTTATAATACTAACGGGACTGTGGCACTAGCTGAGAAACAAACTAAAGGGCGGGGTCGAAAAGACAGAGTATGGTATAGTGCACCGGAAACCAATCTTACATTCTCAATTCTTCTAACTAAAGATAAATTATTATTTAAACATTTGAATTTTCTAAACTTTGCAGCATCCTTAAGTGTTTCAAATTCAATAGAAAATTTGTATCAATTAAAAACAGACCTGAAATGGCCCAACGATGTTTTGATCAATTCTAAAAAAACCTCCGGAATCTTAATTGAATCTACTTCACAAGGTTCTAAAGTTGAACGGGTTGTAATAGGTATAGGAGTTAATGTTAATCAAAATTCTTTCCAGGGAACATTTAATTATCCCCCAACTTCAATAAAAATTGAGCTTGAACGTATGGTGGAAAGGGAAAAACTTTTAGCTGAGATATTAAATAATTTTGAAAATCAAATTGAACGAATTAAAGTAGATAAAAAAGTTATTCTCAATGATTGGAAATCAAAATGTAATATGATCGGTGAAAGAATTTCGATTATAGAAAATGACAAGGAAATCTTTGGAATATTTGATGATATAGATGACGAAGGATTTCTTCTGCTTAAAACGAAAAACAAAATTGAAAAAATTCATTTTGGCGATGTTAGTTTAGGATCATAAGTCTTAGAACTTAACTTTTGCTATCGATTTAATTCTATTATTAAAACTAAGAAAGTAAATCTAAAACTCTAATCAAATTATTTCTTAAATCTTTACGATGAGAAATAAAATCTACAAAACCATGCTCAAGTAAAAACTCTGACCGCTGAAATCCTTGCGGAAGTTCTTTACCTATAGTTTGTTTAATCACTCTTGGTCCGGCAAATCCTATTAATGCTTTAGGCTCAGCAATATGAATATCCCCAAGCATGGCATAACTTGCAGTAGTCCCGCCTGTGGTTGGATCAGTTAGAATGGAGATGTACGGAATCTTTGCTTCGGCTAAACGAGCCAGCCTGGCACTTGTTTTAGCCATTTGAACTAATGAATAAGCACCTTCCATCATTCTTGCACCGCCGCTTGCCGAAATGACAATTAAGGGAATTTTATTTTTATATGCTTTATCAATTAACCTGGCTAATTTCTCTCCAACTACCGATCCCATACTTCCGCCGATAAATTGAAAATCCATACAGCCAAAGGCTACTTCCCTTCCATCAATTTTTCCTGTACCGGTTCTTATAGCATCATAAATATCTAACTTTTTTATTGTGGAAGCAATTCTATCAGAATATTTTTTTGTGTCAACAAATTCTAAAGGATCACCCGATCGTAGTTTCTTATCCATTTCTTTGAAAGTATTCTTATCAAAAAGAAAAGAGATATAATCTAAACTGGATATCCTGAAGTGGTAATCACATTTAATACAAGTCCAAAGATTTAATTCGAGTTGTTTTTTATGAATTATTTCACCGCACTCAGGACATTTTTCCCAAAGACCTGCAGGTAATTCTTTTTGCTGTGTATCGGCAGCAATATTTTGTTTTGATCTTTTAAACCAAGGCATAATTATTAATTATTTTTTTGAAACGTTTGCAAATATACTGATTACTTTATTTGGTTCTTTTGTGTCATTGGAAATTACTGTTATTGTTTTTGTAACATTACCTGGCTTGCCGTTAGTATCAAATTCAACTTTGATAGCTCCCGATTTACCCGGTTGTAATTCCTTTTCACTAACAACAGCAGCCGTGCAGCCACAGGATGTTCTAATATCTTTTATAAAAAGCGGTAGTGTCCCTTTATTTTCAAAAGTAAAATTATATTTTAAAACTTCACCTTCTTTAACTGCACCAAAATCGTGTTGTGTTTCAGGGAAATAAATGATTGCTCCGGAATTTTTATTGCTGTCCTCCGTTACAATTATATTCCCTTTTATTGTAAGGGTAAGTAATGGTTTGTTAGGATCGTTTGTTTTTATGCTAACAGTTTTTGTCTGAGGTCCTTTTCTTCCTCTAGAATTAAAAGTTACAGCAATTTGTGTTGATTCGCCAGGTTTCAATTCTTTTTTATCCGGGACGGCAGCGGTGCATCCGCAGGAAGCTTTTACATCCGAGATTTTTAGAAGATCACCGCCTGTGTTTGTTATTATAAATGAATGGTTAACGATATCATTCTGATTAATATCGCCAAAATCGAATTCTGTCTGTTGAACTGATACTTTTGGCTCTACTACCTGAGCAAATAATGAACAAAATGCAAACAGGAAAAATATAATAAAAATGCGAATCATAATTTTTTCTCCTTAACTAAAAATTCTTTCAAATAATTCGGTTCCAGATAGTCAAAATCAAAAACTTCTTTATTCTCTCCATTAATTGCCGCCCACTTTGCAACAAATTCAGGGTCCGGTGCAGATATGGTTTTTGTTAATCTGATTTCATCAGATTCTGTTTTCATTTACATTTCCAAAAACCAATTGTTGATCTGATAGAGAATCAAAATCAATACTCTGTATGATTTTTAACTCTTGCTGAAATATATAATTATTACTTTTAATATAAAACTTAGCAAAATACAGTTCATCTTTACCAACTTTGTTTGAAATTATGAAGGATGAATTTTCAGGAAGGTAATTAGAAATCTGTAAAGCCAAAGCTTTAAATGTTGGAACAGGAATAATTGGAATTGATGATACTTGTGCAATTCCTTTGGCCGCTGCCATACCAATTCTTAATCCTGTAAATGAACCCGGACCGGCAGAAACAGCAATTGATTTTATTTCCTTATATCCGATTCCGGCTTGTTGCATTACTGAACTGATAACTTCAAAAAGCTTTTCAGAGTGTGAATGTTTTAAAAGTACTTTTGCCGAAAAATATTTTGTGACATCAAAATAAACACAAGCACCACAAATGCTATCCGATGTTTCAATTGCGAGTGTTGGTAAATATTTAGTCATATTCTATAAATTTAAATATTCGGGATTGATCATCTAACATAATAATTGCAATCTCGATTTTTTTTTGTGGAAGTATCCCGGGAAACATTTCAGCCCACTCTATGAATGAAATAGCTTCATCATCATTAAAATAATCTTCAATGCCTATATCAATAAGTTCGGATTCCGAATTTATGCGGAAGAAATCGAAATGATAAAATTTCTTTTTGCCTATATATTCGTTTACAATAGAAAATGTGGGGCTGTTAGTATTTTGAATATCAAATTGTTCTAATACACGTTTTACAAAAAAAGTTTTACCTGCACCAAGATTACCATTTATTGAAATAACCATTCCATCATTAATCAATTTTGAAAATTCAACTGCAATATCATTTGTATCAGCTTCCGAGTTGCTTTTTCGTGAATAATTAATCCTCATTTATTATTTTGGCTCCATAGTAATAACCGGTAAAATCATTTCCTCCATTGATATACCGCCATGCTGAAAAGTATCTTTATAATGTGTTAAAAATTTATGATAATCAGTTGGATAAACAAAATAATAATCTTCTTTTGCTATGATATAATTAATTGTTACTCCCCTTTTAGGAAGTTTAAAATCCTGTGAATTCTTTACAAACACTGCATGCTTATCATCAACTTTTAAATTTCTGCCATACTTAAACCTTAGATTTGTAGAAGCTTCCCTATCACCCAAAACCTTTGCCCCTCTTAATGATCTTATACTTCCATGATCAGTGGTAATTACAATCTTAATATTTTTCATTTTAGAAAGAGTTGTAAAAATATTAAGCAAGGATGAGTGTGTAAACCAACTATTAGTTAGTGATCGGTAAGCTGCTTCATCAGGTGCAATTTCTTTTAAGATATCCGAATCTGATCTGCCGTGTGCAATCATATCCAAAAAATTAACAACAACCGCTGTCAATTGTGTATTTTGATATGAATGAATATTTTGTTCAAAATTTCTTCCTACTTCCGGATCAATAATTTTAATGTACTTTAAATCATTTTTTAATTTGATCCTTTTGCGATCCAATAAGTTTTGGAATAATTCTTTTTCAAATTTGTTCATACTGTTTTCATCATCATTGCCGGCGACCCAAAGATCAGGATAATATTTTTCTATTTCGGAAGGATATAATCCCGCAAATAAAGCATTTCTTGAATAAGGTGTAGCTGTTGGCAGAATAGAATAATAATAATCCTTTTCAATTTTAAATAGATCGGAAATATGTTTCTCCATCACTAACCATTGGTCAAGTCGTAAGCAATCTAATACAAAGAAAAAGACAGATTTAGAATCATCTTTCAAATGTTTAAGAACATATTTTTCTGCAATTTGTGGAGTAAGATTCGGGATATCTTTTTTTGAACTATCTGCAATCCAATCACGATAATTCTTTTCAACAAATTTAGAAAACTCCCTGTTTGCCTCTCTAAATTGATCAACCAAAGACTGTTCTAAACCAATTTCGCGATGCTGGTCTAACTCAATAGACCAATTAACAAGTTTGATGTATGTGCTTATCCATTCAGTAAAATCAAGATCAGACATAAGCGCCTGGGTAATTTGATTAAAATCAACCAGATAATCTTTGGCTGCATATTGCCCTGATATTTTTTTGCCTTCAAGAATTTTTTTACAAACTAAAAGTACTTGACTTGGATTAACCGGTTTGGTAAGATAATCAGTAATTTTCCCACCAATGGCTTCATTCATCAAAGCTTCTTCTTCAGATTTTGTAACCATAACAACGGGAATGGAAGGATATAAATTTTTGATCACCGAAAGAGTTTCCAACCCGCCCATTCCGGGCATCATTTCATCTAAAAAGATTAGATCGAATTCTGTTTCTTTTACTTTTGATATTGCATCAGTACCGTTTGTTACTGTATCAACTTCATATCCTTTTTCAGATAAAAAGATAACGTGCGAACGAAGAAGTTCAATTTCATCATCAACCCAAAGAATTTTTTTTCTGTCCATATTCTAAATCATCCTTAGTAAAATATTCTAATTAAGTTATAAAAATTATGACATCTTTGTATTAATAAACTCAAAGAATGCAAAATATTTATAAATGTCATTACTTGCTTAATTCTTGACTTTAATTTACGATATTTAAAGATGTTGAAACTAGTTCAGCATCACAATGGCGTAAATTAATTTAATTAATTGAAATATTGACATCTAAACCAGCTTCATTTGATGTGGTAGGTGGAATTCTTGATGCCCCTTCTGGTGTAACGGATGAGCGTTTATAGAAAATAGACAGAGTAACCTTTGCACTTATTGTATATTTTATCCTTGGCTCTAAGGTGATCCTGGTTGTACCATCCAGAGGTATTCCTTCTTCCTTAAAATCGGCCATATTAAATCTGGTAGCAGCGTTTCTTGCATTGGAATAAGCTAAACTAAATTCAATATCATTTTTTAAAGACAGCCCAAATAAGGGCATCTCAAAACCGGCTTTAGAGTATTGAATAGTAAACCCGATATCTTTAGAAAGATTTTCTGTGATATTACTTGTTGTAACACCTAAATCATAACTAGATCTTATTGAATATTTAAGATTTCCAGATAAATTACCGCCCCACAATTGTCCAAATGTCAAGTTAAGTCCAACTAACGGTGCAAAACCATACTCAATTTTTTGAACCTGGATTTCCTCATTACCGGTTCTGCTTAATTTCCAGCCTTCGGTATAAGTAGATGAATATGAGTGGTCTAAAGAAATTCTATCTGCTATTGATTTGAAAAAAAATAATTTTTCTAATCCATCCCAGGTAATTCTCCAGTTTGGTCTTGGGATATATTTAGAATAATCACTTAAGAAACTTAAATTTCCGAGTACAGGGATTGTTTCAAAACCTTGTACAAAAGCTTTGGTCAAACTGCTATTTGGATCTTTTGGATTGTAAAGTTCAGCAACTTGTTTAATTCCACTTTTGAATACTGAAAACATTAATACCGGTGGAAGTGTTAAGAAAGATCTTGAAATTGAACCGGAAGAATTTATACTGGAAATAAAAATTGATCCATCATCTGCAACCGAAAGAGTTGAATTTTTATTTACTGACCAACCGGAACGCCAGCTTATATCAATCTTGGCTCCTTCCCATAACGGTCTTGAAGTCTTAAAGTCAAAATTATTTTTTTGTGAATAAACATCATTAAGGTTTGTACCTTTATTAAAAGCTCTCGGACCAACATCATTGCTTAATCCAAACATAAAACCTCTTGTAGGACCGGCATTTTCATTATAAAAAATTCCCCAAAAATTATTGAATCCGCTGCCTTGTGCTTTTAATCCTGATTTAGATAAAGTATTATCATTGTTAAAAGAAAATGATATCATTTCATAATCAAAAAAGACATATTTTAATGCAGCTACAAGATAATTTACCGCTTTAGAAACTGCCGAGGGTCTATTTTCATCATCAACAAATGAGGTATCTATCAGATTTGTTGAATCGTTTAATACAATCGGGTTTCCTAAAGAATCAAAAGTTGTAGGAGTTTGCCTTTCTTTTTGCGTTAACCTTTCTTTACCTAAACCAATCTTTGTATTTGGTTGATCTGTAATAACATCTTCCTTAAATAATGGTTCAAACAAAGATTTCCATCTCATTGTTAATCCAACCTGGGATTTATTATTAAATCCTGCACTTCTTCCAATTTCTTCCTGTCTAAAATCATAGTTCCATTGATAACCCGCGGAATATGAAGCTGTTAAAGTGAAGAATTTATTCAGATCAAATAGTGAAGGCAGTTTTGGAGCTGTTCTTATATCAATGTTTTGATTGTATCTGTTATCTCTTCCAAAGAATGCTCCGCCAAAAATTTCATTCCATATTTCGCTTTCAGATTTTGGAGTGCCATCCGGATTAGTTTCTAAATATGCCAGCGATGAACTTATATTAAGTGAATAGTTTGTAGAAAGATTTAATAATCCGCCTTCAGTTAATTTCCATGAAAAATTAAATCCGCGAGTGGTTACAAAATCCCGGGATGTAACTTCATTTTGCGGACTTAATTGACCTGTAACAGTATTAACACGAGGTCTGGAAATACTAGTATTCCGATTTCGTCGGGCAGTTACTGCAAAACTGAAACTTTGCGGCGTAAAGTAAATTTTTGTTCCTGTATAATCTTTAAACAATGCAAACAGCACACCTACTACCGGAATATCTACAGGTCTGAAGAAATAATCAGGGCTTAATGACAAAGCGTAATTAAAATTCGCGTTCCATATCCAGCTCGTGTTCGAAAGAACAGTAGGACTTCTACTAAAACTTTTGTTATAATTAAATCCCATAGTTAAGGCGTTAAAAGTATCGCGTATCAGCCAATATTTGCTTGGTATTTTAATTTTAATGTTAGCTGCAGACCATGAATCTGAAATCGTTTGGGTTTCAGTCTCCTCTCTAATTTGATCTGGTGATTTAACCAGCCCTGTTGTATCATTTGCGTAAAGTTCAATTTGTTTTGTAATGGCTTCATCAACTTTTACATCACTACCGGGAAAATACAATGGTTTAGATAGCTGTTCAGTATGAGAATAATTAAGGTGTAAATTGCTTTCTGGCAAACTGAACGGTAAAATTTTTAATACATTAACATCTGCAGAAATCGACCAGTTACTTTGATCTACCCTATTTCCAAATCTTTCAGCCAAACGATGGAAATATGGATCCTTTTTACTAAGATTAAACGAAACAGTTGCAAAATCTGCCAGCTTAACAGATGAAGACATACTGTATGCCCAACCTCGTGAGTCATCAGCACCAACAACTCTTAGTTCATTGACCCACAAATCACCCGATAAAAGTCCCGGATTAAATGAATTATCAAGATTTAACACACCTATCGAAAAATATTTTACAGTTGTTAGCGTTGGATTTCCTTTTAAAACATAGTAATGCCCGGGTTTGCCACTTACAGGCATTTTAATAATTTGAGTAAGTGAATCCCGAAGCTGCTTGATTGCCGTAAGTTCAGCAAAATTAATTGTTATTTCATTCCAGCCGGGAAAAACAGGTTGGCGATATTCATAGTAGTTATTTGTATCTCCACCAAATCTAAAATAAACTTCTGAAGAATAATTATAAGCTCCACCTGTAGTATCATAATAGGAAATTGAACTTGTACCAAGAGCCGGATTATTGTCTCCGTGTATAAATAATTTCATTTGTGAGTAATTAAAAACATCAAGAGGTCGGGTTAGATATTTTATAGTACTTCTTGTCTGTCCGTCTGGCAAACCGCTAAATTTTAATGACAAAGATTGCTCGTTGCTGAAAATATTTTGATCTGGCCTGGTTCTATCCCGTTCTTGAAAAACTCCGGGTGGACTTGTGTAATTTTCATTTTCTTCAATACTAACAACAGAAATAGACAGAACAGTATCAGTGTTATAAATATTTGCAGGAAGATTTTTCTGCCATTGACTGCCTACAAGATTAAATTCGCCGATACGAAAATGCACCGTACTATCAACACCGACTAAATAAAGTCTGATAGTTTCTACATTAGAAAAACTTGGATTACCTACAGAAAGTGTACTGTCGTTTAAAGGAATTCTGAAAAGATACCATCCATACTGTGTTAATCCTCCGCCGGCTCTAAATGGATTCGCAGAAGTTGTGTCAAGCGGTATTTCGTATCTAAAATAACTATTTTCTTTATCAAGTGTCCAGTTTCTATTTAAATCTTCTGTATCCGGAATTTTCCCAATATCACTTAAAACTGCATTACCCTGCGTACCATTAATGTGAAAATAATCATATGGATATGGTTGACTTCCGCGCTGAAATGAAAAATCATCTCCGCTGGGATCAGCTTTAGTACTGTTATAAGCGGCTCTTTCTTCATCGTCAAATAAACCATCAAGACCTGTATCTTCTTTCCCCTGTGCGTCTATTGCATAATTACGATCCTTATCTTCGGTATCTAATTTATTATTTGGGATAACATCTTCGCTTATTCTTCCGATATCAATATTTAACTTTGAGTTTACCGGAGCATCAACTATTTGCATCCAAAACTCAATATATTCTATGTTTTCTTCAACAAGATCTTTAGCTGTTGTGGAAAGAGACTTTTGTGTACCACCCCATGAGCTTTTTCTATCTTGCAATTCCGGATACCAGTTATAAGTACCGGGAGTATCCGGTAAAAACACAAAATCCATAACACTAACCTGCTGATCGCTGGTCGCAACTTTTTTCCTATCCCCATAAATCTGTTGTACAGTAACATTAGAAGGAGTTTCGGTGAACCAAAAAGCATGACCTTTATGTTTCATCTTCTGCTCTCTATCAAGTCCTAAGTTAAAATCTAAATTATCAGGGACACTTAAATCTTTCCAGCCTGTATAAGAAATACCGATAGGAATAGTTTTTTTAGCACCTTCAAAATCATCTAAATATGCTATACTCTTTCCGCCATCAGAACTAATTGTACTTTTCTTTGTGTTAGGATCAGGATTCATATAAGCAAACTCGCCCGCAAAATTGAAAGTTGACATTTGGCTTGTAGAAAACACATTGTCAAGTAGTTTTGTAACAAAAGGGAGTTCTGCACTTGTAGCAAAATCCAAACCGTAAATAGTATTGCTTAAAGGTTCCTCTCCGATTCGTACTTTATCACTAAGTGTTTGCTGATTAAGATTTAGAACAGAAAAACCAAGTTTTGTAGTTTTAGAAAACTCATAAATCCCCCTGGCACCAAGCAATGTTTTTGATGCAAGTTGAAAAAGATCATTTTGTTCATATGTAATTTTCAAATCTGCACCCGGTATCAGCGCTGCATCATTTCTTATAGTAAGCTGCCCGGTGTTATAATCTATATTATAGTCTATGCCCGCAACTAATTCTTGCCCGTTTAATTTTACTTTAACAGAATTTTCAACAATATTAAATCCCAAAGAATAGGAAGATGAAGAAGTACCTTTACTCTTGCCAACTAAAATCCACTTATCTCTTATTTTATTTTGCTGAGCAAAAGTCTTGCTTGTGTCATACACATCGTTGTATCTAAATTCTTCAGGTAACCCTTCAGGTAAATTAGCTCCAAAAGGCTGAAGCGTTGGAAAAATAACTTCACCGGTTTCCGGGATTATAGTAATAGCTGGACGGTAATCAAAATAATTATCCGGCGGCGGAGATCCGCTTGCGTTTAATAAGTCCAACCCAAAAAGGTTCAAGAATCTCTTTGTTTCATATTCACTGGTTGGTTCCTGTCCTTCTATTTCTCTCTTTATATCAAACTCAAACCCTTCTTTGTTAACATTTCTTACACCAGTAGGATAAATATTTTTTAATTGCAGCATCCAGGCTGTTTTATACGCTGGAAGAAGATTATCAGGTTTAATCATCTTTAAAATTAATGAGCGGGTTGAGTTTGTATCACTAGCCGCGACAAACTCACCATATGCAGCATCATCTGCCGGACCATCTCCACGCTCCTGTTTATATGCAACAGCAATCATCTCATCATTGTTTATGGGTGTTTTAAATGTTATAAATCCTGTTTCGGGATGAAAAATATAATCAACACCATCTTCCAGCAGAATAAATCTACCATAGGCAACTTCACCGGGGATAGGAGTGATATTTGAATCTCTTAAACTATTATCATATCCACCCGCAGGCATTTCCGGCAGGTTGATATAAACATTGGCTTCTCTCTCGTTTGAAGTATTTGAAGTCATCTGGTTTGTAGATTTCCACACTTGATAATCAACTACAAGCAAATCACTACGTATTTGCGGTATGGCATTACCATAATAATCGAAAAATACGTTTGAAGATGGAGAGGCATAAACTGTATCTACAAAATAATGATTTGTAGAATATTCATAAGCTCGCTTTGAAAATGTAACTTCTGAACTGCCGCCGGAAACAGAGACTTCTTTAGTTTCCCCTTTTTTCTGACTGGCAATTGTGGTCAATGAAAAAGGACCCATTTTAAACTGTGCTTTAATACCAAACAGAGCCTCGCTGCCGCCAACAAGCGGTGAGGTTTGTAATGAAACATTTCCAGCTTCAATACTTTGAATTATTTCATCTTCATAACCGGTGTATTTTATTTTTAATTGATTCTCATACTCAAAAGTTCTTTCGGTATTCCAGTCCGCAACAATATTTAATTTATCACCAATTGTCCCATTCACATTTATCTGAACCTGCTGTTTAAAATCCGGTTCATTCCTGGTATTACCCAGGCGTGATGTTGTTATACCTTCTGTTGTTTCACTTCGCCATGCTCCGTGTATTTGTACCGAACCGCCAATTTTTAAACTAATTTTTGGTGTTCCAAAAATGCTGAGCACACCCACACTTGGAAGCGGTATTTCAAAATCCGTAAAACTTTTTATGAGTTCACTTAATCCGATTTTAGAATTTTTTAGTTCATACCCGTAACCGAGTGCTTCCCATTTTTTTCTTTCCTCAGCACTTAACCTAAGAGCAAGATATTCTTCAATTGGTAATCTCAATAAAATTTTATTCGGTTTACCCGCAACCAATTCTTTTATCTCAACAAACTTTCCGGTAGAATCAATACTTATAGTGCGAGTTTTAAGGGATGGAGATGGTTCAATAAAAAATTTAGAGAGTTTCTTTTGCTTTAGCGTAACGTATGGTAAGTCTTCCCTTTGGTAATGGAAATATTTTAGCCTGTCTGTTGAATCAAGTGCCATTTGAACTAATCTTAATGAATCAAGATTAACTTTTACTTTGGAAGTATCAATCCCTTTAACAGTCAAATCATTTAATGAGCTGGTAGAATCATTTAAACTTTTTAGTGCAGTGGAATCTGGTAATGAAAAGTTGGAATCTGGAATAGCAACATTCGGAGAATCCGGCATTGCGGGAATGTTTATCAACTTCAATTTATTAAGATTGAAAGTATTTTCGTTTGGCTGGATTAAATCTGAATTAGCCTGTTCTGAAAGTTTTAAACTTCTAAAATCAGAAAGCAGATTGAAACAAGCGGACTGCAACATCTGCTCATTAACCTGAGATTCAAATCCGGAACCAAAACCAAGATTGATACCCGCGTAAAACATCACCAATGAAACTGAAATGATTTGTGCAGTTTCAATTATGATTTTTTTTATTTTGTGTTTGATACAGAAATCCTGACTAAAGTGAGACAAAATAAATCAGTAGAGTATAGTCCGATATGGCTCCTATAAATTTATATTTTTGTGCGAGAAATTAGTTAAAATCAAGTATAAATTCAATAAAACAATTACTTCCCATAAGAGCATTGGCAACATATTCATTAGTTAATAATAAATGAAGGTAATTTTTTTTCTCATAAAATATTATTGGATAAATTTCATGTAAGTCTTTCGATTAACTCTTTTAATTTTGGGAACTTTAATATAAGCTGTTCCCTATCCCCAAATTCAAAATCGGAGAAATCAAATCCTGGTGAAACTGTACAACCGACTAATGAGAATGCTTTCTTGTTTACTAACTCTGCCGCAAACCAATTATTTTTTTTAATCACAGCCTGGAAAAGCTCCTTATTATCAATCCGATTTCCTAAAGTAATTTGCGAAAGTTTTCCCTTCTCATCAATAACATAAATTATTACAGGGCTGCCATCATAAAAATGCCAGAGTTCATCAGATTTAAGTCTATGAAATTTTGAAACTTGTTTGCCATCTAATAAAAAATAAATTGAAGTGGAATAATTTCTTTTTAATCTTCTATCAGGCGGATCAATTAAAATCATTTCACCGCCGCGATAAATTTCTTTGTAATATCCACCTTCAGGGTGCTTTTTCAACTGCAATTTTTGAATATAGTGTTTTGCTTTTTCGTTCATAGTTTTAACTAATTTTTTGTTTTTCTAA
Source organism: uncultured Ignavibacteriaceae bacterium (assembly GCA_963809415.1). Lineage (GTDB taxonomy): Bacteria > Bacteroidota > Ignavibacteria > Ignavibacteriales > Ignavibacteriaceae > IGN3. Next base: position 717,416 of record CAWEJJ010000003.1, read on the forward strand.
TCAATGTTGGAAAGGATCAACTCAGCTGCGATTCTACCGCTCTTAGCAGCACTTTCAATAGTTGAAGGCAAACCGGTGTCAATCCAATCGCCGGCTAAAAATAAATTTCCGATATTCGTTTTACTCTCGGGTCGTTTGTTCAGAATTTCATTACAGGGAATAAATGTAGCTCTCTTTTCCCGGATTATCTTATATCTCATTAAAAAACTTCGTTTAATTTTTGTGAATTTTTCTAATTCTTGCATTATAGTTTCAATAATTTCGTCATTAGTTTTTTTTGCATATCCATCAGCATCACTGATAACAATATTAAGATGAGAACCTTTGTTAAAAATCCAGTGCAGGGGTGAGTTTATCAATCCATAAAAATTTTCCGTTATTGGAATCTCTTTTAACCAGACATGAATATTTAAGATTGTTGAGTATAATAAATTAACTTCTATTCCGAGTAGTTCCTTCGGGACTATTTTTTGCAAAGCTGGCAGAGGTATTGCCGAAATAACAAAATCAAAATCCTGGTAAACATTATTTTCAGATATTAGCTGATCGACCTTTTCATTTTTTATTACAATTTTTTTTACTGCTTCAGATGAAATAATTTTTCCACCATTTTTCTTTATAAATGATAAGGCTGGATCAATAATACTTTCACTTAAACCATATTTAGGCACTATAATGGTCGACGCCATGTTACCTTGAAAAAATATTTTCATTAAAACTTCATAAAATATTTTTGCCGATGCTTTATACATATTAGTATTCAATGCACCAACACATAAAATTTCCCAGAACGATTTAATAATGTTATTAGTTTGATTTTCCTTATTAAGCCAATCAGAAACAGATAAATTTTGTAAGGATTTTGTGCTGATGAACGGCAGTTTAATTATTAATCCTATAAATCTGAATTTATCATTAGTATCCAATACATTGTAATTAAAAATTGCCAATAAAAGATTTATTGGATACGGAAGTGTTGAGGCACGAATTGAATATTCTTTTCTATCATCAGTTAAAAAATTTACGACAAGATTTTCCTGATACAAAAAATTATTTTCTGCTTCAATCAGTTTTAAGAAAGAAAGAGTATCCTGGTAGCATCCCATTAAAATATGCTGCCCGTTATCAATAGTTTCACCTGATTCGGAATCTTTAAATGAAAAGGTTCTCCCGCCAAATTTGGGAGAAGACTCTAACAATGTAACCTGAATTTTTTTTGAAGATAAGATTGAAGCAGCAGTTAATCCGGCAATACCGCTGCCGATTATAAGGCATTTTTTCATCAATAAACTAAATTATACTTTGCCCAAACTCCCAAAGCAATACCGACTTTTTCAAATTTTGAGACTTTTATATTATTGTTAAAGACGTCATAATCTGCAGCAATAATTTTTTCCAGCATTTTATAATAAATATGCTGCATTGCCCTGGCAGCAAACATGGTTTTCTTATCGTCAAGATCAAGATGCGAAGTGGCAGAATCAAAATATCTTTTTGCGCGACCTGTTTCATACATCATCAAATCTTTAAATTGGTCATTATAAACCTTCATCATCATTTCAGATTCGCTGTAGTTGTATCTTTGCAAATCTTCCTGAGGAAGATAAATTCTTCCCTGTTCAACATCCTTCCCTATATCACGAAGTATATTTGTCAGTTGAAGTGCGATGCCAAGATCAACAGCAAACTTTTTAGTAGATGGATTTTTATATCCGAAAATTTCAATGCACATTAACCCAACCGTTGAAGCAACACGGTAACAATAAAGTTGCAGGTCATCAAAAGATTTATATCTGTCTTTCTGAATATCCATCTCCATTCCTTTTATTAATTCAAAGAATGGATCTAATGGAATGTTAAAATTTGAAATAGTTTTGCCTAACCTGTTTAATAACTGAGATTCAGAATGTCCTGTAAATGCACGCTCAAACTCTATTCGCCATTTTCTGAGTTTATCATATTTAACATCCTGTGGATCATTAGTCTCATCAACTATATCATCTGTCTTTCTGCAAAAGGCATAAACAACATTCATCGCATCCCGTTTACTTTCAGGCAGCAGGTTGAATGCATAGTAAAAACTACTTTTACTATTTTTCGATATTTCTTTTGCTGATTCAGACATTTTTAATAAAACTTTTTACTAATATACTAAAGTAATCAATTTTGCTTAACCGCGGTCTATCACAAAAAACATTATAATTATTTTTGCGAATCTTATTTAGAATTTTTTCACCCCCTGAAATTGTCCATTTTATTTCAAGCTTTAATCTTCCGTTTAAGTAGTCAAGAAGTTTTTTGCCCTCATCAAAAAGTAACTGTGCACGATCAACATTGTGTTTTACCAATGCTGAAATATGCATATTATTTTCCTGTAACTCAAACATATTTTCAGTAACACCAAAATTTTTCATTTCGTCTGCAGGATAATAAATCCTTCCTTTCTTAAAATCAACCCTGGTATCCTGATAAAAATTAGTTAGCTGTAAGGCAGTGCAAATTTTATCAGAAAATTCGTTCGCTTTTTCATTTCTGATATTATTTATTTCAAGAACAATCCGACCCACAGGATTTGCAGACCTGCTGCAATAATCCAATATCTCCTTAAAATTATTATATCTATTTTTTATTACATCTTGTTTAAATGCGGAAAGCAAATTGAAAAAGTTTTGAACAGTTAAATTTCGGTTTTTAATTGTCTGCATTAATGCTAAAAAATATTTGTCATTTGATTTATGTTCAAGCGCTGTAGTCAGTTTATTTTCGAACTCATTTAGATTTTTTAACCTTTCATCTGTGTCAATTTCTCCTTCATCAGCAAGATCATCTGCGGTTCTGGCAAACCAATAAACTATTTCAATATCTTTTCGATAATATTTTGGAATTAAGAATGAAGCAACCGGAAAATTTTCATAATGGTTGGTAGCTACGGAAATTGCACTATTTCTTAATTCCTGGTCCAAACTTCTATCCTAATTCCTAATTATTGAACTATTTTCAAAATAATTTCAAAATGAACTTTTTATGAGTAAATAATATCAGAATGAGGCAAACATCTAATGATTATAGCTAAAAATACAAAAAGAAGCGCACAAAAGTATGGAATAGTATTTGTTTATTCCTACACGTGCTTGCTTAAACTATTTCAAAATAAGGGGAAAACCTTAAAAAACCGAGAGGGCAATTATGCGAGTAATAGCTGAAGATTTCGAAAAATTGCAAATTTATGATGTTGTTGTTGAGGTTGTAAACCTTAGCAGGGCAACCTTTAAAGAGGCTGCACAACTTAAAAAAATTCTTGAAAATGATATTGCCAATAATGTTAAAAAAATTATAGTTGATTTGAGCCAATGTGAATTTATTGATTCAACTTTTCTTGGCGTACTTGTACTTTCGTTAAAAGCAAGTGCAAAGATCGGCGGTGATATCCGGTTAGTTAAACCTGCCCAGGTTGCAAAAACTTTAATGGAAAAAGCCGGGACACTTAATGTTTTCAATTTATACGACTCACTGAATGATGCAACACAGAGTTTTGAATATCCAAATGAAAAGAATTATTATCTTTCACAGGGATCAAGGATTTTGTCACATAATATTTAATAATGGGGGAACAATTTTTGGGAAGTGTCATCAATAAAAAACCTCTCGATCGTGAGAGGTTTTTTATTAAAGTCTAATATTATGTTTTTTATTTAGTCATTGAATATGGGAACGAATTTGAATCTGTTGCCCAAGATTTATTCGGTTCTGAAGCCATAATAAATTTTAATTCACCACCATTTAATATTTCACTATGTGTTATAAAACTGCGATTAATGTTTTTCCCGTTTAATAGTAATGCATTTATATAAATATTTTTCTCAGAATAATTCTCAACCGTAATCTTAAATTCATTCCCATTCTCTAAATTTATTAATGCTTCAGAAATACACGGACTTCCAATTACATATTCATTACTGCCTGGCGCAACCGGATAGAAACCTAGAACACTAAAAATATACCAAGCAGACATTTGTCCACAGTCATCATTCCCTGATAATCCATCAGGTTTATTTTTATACATTGAATTTACGATTTGATGAATTCGCTCCTGCGTTTTCCATGGTTTTCCTGCATAACAATACATATATGGAACTTGATGACTTGGTTCATTTCCGTGAACATAATTACCAATGATTCCAGCTTGATTGATATCTTCGCTATTTGCATAGCTTTCTTCTGAAATTTTCATTGTAAATAATGAATCAAGCCACGAAATTAATTTATCTTCTCCACCGATAAGTTTTACAAATCCTTTTATATCCTGGGGGACATAAAGTGAATAATTCCAGGCATTCCCTTCAATATATCCTTGTTCAGATGTACTCAAAGGATCAAACGGTTCTTTAAATTTGCCATCCGAATTTTTTGCCCGGATGAATTTTGTTTTAGGATCAAAAATATTTTTGTAAAACATCGCACGGTTATAAAAATCCTTAGCTATTTTATCTTTACCCAACGAATCAGCAAACCTGTAAATAGTCCAATCATCAAAAGCGTACTCCAGTGTCTTTGATGCCGAATTTGAATTTAAGTCTTCAGGGACATATCCAAATTTTTTATAGTATCCAATTCCATCATACAAATTATAATTGGCGCTTGACATTATTGCATCATAAGCTTCAGCAGTATCATAACCGCGGATGCCTTTCATATATGCGTCAACAATAACCGGGACAGAATGATACCCGATCATACACCAATTTTCATTTGAGTAATGGGACCAGATTGGCAAAATGTGATGCACACTTTGTTCATAATGAGCCAGCATAGAATTAATTATATCATTTGTCCTTTTCTGTTCTATAATTGTAAACAAAGGATGAAGAGCACGATAAGTATCCCACAGTGAAAAAATTGTATAGTTTGTAAATCCTTCAGCTTTATAAATATTCTGATCTAGACCGCGGTACTCACCGTTAACATCATTATAAACAACAGGACTTATGAAGCTATGATACAAAGCTGTATAAAAATTAACTTTCCCTTCTTCACTTGCTTCAATCATAATCTTTGAGAGTTCATTATTCCATAATTGTTTTGCATTTTCTATCACTTCATTAAAATTCCATTGTGGAATTTCTGTCTTTAGATTTTCAATGGCGTTTTTTGTACTCACTGCAGACAATGCAAATTTGATTAATATTTCTTCTCCATCGTTCGTTTTAAAATCAAAATGACAAACGACTTTATGCCCCGCTCTTTCAGGGAAATTTTCATTCTCATTAAACTTTCTCCAGAATCCTCTGTAGATAAGTTTTTCATCATTGGTTAATCCATAAGATTTTATTGGCTTGGAAAGAACCATCGCAAAATAAATATAACGGGTTCTTGCCCAACCATTAGTTTGTTTATAGCCTGTAACCAAAGTATCATTTTCAACCCGAACAGAGGTCCAAACATTTTTCCCATCATAATTGTATATACCAGAAGTCAAATCAAGAATTATATGAGATGAGTCTGATCTGGGAAAAGTGTATTTATGGAACCCAACTCTTTCTGTTGTAGTCAGTTCTGCTGTTATATTATAATCTTCAAGCTTTACTTTATAGTAGCCAGGATGCGCTTCTTCACTGGCGTGTGAGAATCTAGAACGATAACCACTTCCAGGTTTTTCTTTAATTCCCGGATTTATTTTTAACTCACCAACAGTTGGCATAATTAAAAAATCACCAAGATCAGAGTGCCCGGTACCGTTAAAATGTGTGTGAGAAAATCCAACAATTGTTTTATCATCATACTGATAACCTGCACAATATCTGTAAACTTCAGAATTATATCCGTTTCCATAACTATAAAGTAAAGTATCTGTATCGGGACTCAACTGAACCATCCCGAATGGAACAGTTGCACCCGGGAAAGTATGCCCCATATTTTTTGTGCCGATGAATGTATTTACATAATCGTACGGAGTTTTATTTTGTGCCAATGGATCTCGTACAAATAGCAGCAAAAATAAAAAAAGCATGAATTTTATTTTCATAAAATTATCTTGGAATTAATTATAAATATTTTATACTATTTAAATTAAGTAATAGTGTTAATAACAATACTTAACAAGTTTTAGAATTGATTATAAACCTGAAAAAATATTCACTCCCCTATCAATAAATATTTGAGAGATTCTTGTATATTAAATTTTTATTATCCCATTCGGCAATATTCATCGCTTCTGCCGCTAAGGGTACATATTATTACATTAAATAATATTAAATGTTAATCAAAAATTAATCAATTCTTAATAATAGATAACTAAGTATAGCACAAACAATATAAATATGTTTAATTGTAATTATTTACTTAAAGGAAAATTTTCAATGCACACCAAACTTACACTTTATTATAATACTGGATAAGGTTGGGATAGAAGAAATTTTTAAATGTATAGTTACTTATAAAAAAATATTTATCAGGGAATTTGTGAAATAAATTTTTACAGATTTTAGTTAATACATAATATCTGAAGGATAATGATTTATTTCCGTAATCATTCAACATAATTTGGAAATAATACCGTTAAGAGAAATTTGTTTTATGTTAAATTAACTTTCATGATCTATTGTATTAAATATAATTATTCATAAAAATCCGACGAAAGCGAAAATGAAAAATATAAATGTTGGAATCAACGGTTTACCTAATGGTTTCAAGAGTAAATTAACTAAACCCGGGAACAATAGTGATGATGAAACTCTTAAGATCTATAATAAATTGATTGATAACTACACTACTTCAATTCATCAAAAAATAGCCAAAGGGACGAAAAATGTTCGCCAAAAATCCCAACAAGAAGATACTACCCTGCAAACAATATTAGACAGTATTGCGGAAGGAGTTATTGTAACTGATCTGGAGGGCAAAATTGTTTTTGCTAATCCGGTTGCCAAGAAAATAGTTGGAATGGAACTTAAAGATATTAGTCCCAAAAAATGGGCATTTGCATACGGAATATACTATCCCGACAAAAATACTTTATATCCATCTACACAATTACCTTTAGCTCGGGCTATAGATGGCGAAATAATTAATAATGAGATTATTTTTCTGAAGAACCAACAACGTCCTGATGGATTATATGTTAATGTCTCTGCAAGTCCATTAAAAAATCCGGAGGGTTTAGTAAGAGGAGGTGCAATTATATTCCGAGACATCACAGAATCAAAATTAGCAGAAATAAAATTAAAGAAGAGCGAAGAAAGATTAAAAGCTGTGTTTAAAGGATTTCCAATTCCTTCATACATCTGGCAGCAGATAGAAGATGATTTTGTTTTAATAGATTACAATAATGCTGCGGAAGTTTTTACACAAGGAATAATCAGAAAATATATAGGTAAAAGTTTTAGTAAAATATATGAGAAATCACCATATAAACAAGAAATTGAATATGACATTTTAAAATGCTTAAATGATAAAATAACCTTCGTCAGGGAGATGACATACAAATTAAAAAGTACGGACCAACTAAAGGAATTAAAAGTTTCTTATGTTTTTGTTCCACCCGATTTAGTTTTAATACATACGGAAGACATTACTTCAAATAAAATATCCGAAGAAGAATTAAGGATACTTTCGAATGCTGTTGAGCAAACGGCTGATAGTGTGATCATTACAGATAAGAAAGGTATTATCGAGTATATAAATTCGGCTTTCATAGAAACAACCGGTTATACCCGCGATGAAGCCTTGGGTCAAACTCCTCGATTGCTTAAATCTGGCAAGCACGATAAAACTTTTTATAAGAAATTATGGAAAACAATTCTTACTGATAATTCATATCATGGAACAATCATAAACAAGAAGAAGAATGGTGAATTCTATTGGAGTCATCAGACAATTACGCCAATGAAAAACAATAATGGAAAAATTACTCACTTTGTTTCTGTGCTAAAGGACATTACAGAACTTAGGAAGAATCAAGAACAAGAATCTATGTTAAAGATAGCTTGTGAATTGCAGCAAAGACTATTAAAATCAAAAATATTATTACCCGGTTTTGATATTGCCGGAAAAACCTACTCAGCTATTGAGACATGCGGGGATTACTTCGATTTTATTTTAATGGAAGATAATTCTATTGGGATTGTGATCGGTGATGTTAGCGGTCATGGTATTGGAGCTGCACTTATTATGGTCCAGACACGCGCCTATTTGCGAATGCTTGCAAAATTGGAAAACGATCCTGGAGTCATACTTACTCAAATAAATAAAATGCTAACTGAGGACCTGGACGACACACACTTTGTAACTTTAATATTTGCACGGCTTGATCCTAATCGAAATTTCCTGGAATATGTTAGTGCAGGACACATCCCTGCCTATTTGTTGAGATATTCAGAAGAGAAAGATGAAATACTTAAAAGTACGGGAATACCTTTAGGTATAGTAAAAAACTATGTTTATTATAAAAGTAAACCTTATAAGCTTGAACCTGGTGATATTTTGGCTTTCATTACTGATGGAATAATTGAAGCGAGATCACTCAATGAAAATGAATTTGGAAGTGAACGAATGCTGGAGGTCATCAAAGATTATCGCGAGGCAAATGCTGAGCAAATTATTGAACAACTTTATCAGGCAACCCGTTCTTTTGTAAATAACCACGCACAGGAAGATGATATTTCTTCGATTATCTGCAAAGTTAACATTTAGTGATAGGGAAATTTGATTCGTAGTAAATATTGTTTTTAAAAAAGTTGATTTCCACATTTAAATAAATAAGAGTATTAAATTCTATTAAGATTCAAGTTTTTTATACCAGAAAGATAACCAGGATTTCAAGTAGCTTATTACAAATAGCTTGAAACTTGCGAGTCCATCAATTTCACCATTCGGGTTTAATCAAATTAAAATATTTATTATTCATGCAACCGGTATCCCCATCTTTATTCTCAAGTATATTTTATTAACCAAACTTTATTTGGTCAAAACCATCTTTTTTGTTTGGACAAAATTGTCTGCTTTGAGTTGATAGAAATAAATACCCGAACTTAATTGCGCTCCGCCATCTCCTGTCAATAAGTTGTTTATTGAAAATTCTATACTGTAAGAACCTGCCGGTTTAAATTCATTAACTAATGTAGCCACTTCCCTTCCCAGAACATCATATACTTTTAAAGTTTGCCAACTGCTTACCGGCACCTGCCAGCTTATTATGGTACTTGGATTAAATGGATTAGGATAGTTTTGTCCAAGTTTAAATTCCGATGGGATTGATGATGTTAACTTACCGCTTACATCAGTTAACTCCTGAATTAATGAAAATTTAAATGCATCTGTTCTGATAACATCTCCAGCTGTACTTTCTCCGGAATCAATAATCCTAATTGTTATTGGCAGCTGTGCCGATAATTGATATCTTCCGATGTTTTTCCAATTTCCGCTGCCTTCATTTTGATTTAGGTAAAAAGAATCTATTATCGAATTCTCACTACCTATCTTATAAAGCGCATTGTTTGTACTATTGACAGTCTTAGGCAGAATTTCATAAATATCATATATACCATCCTTCTTAAGTTTTAATGTAAATGTAGCGGTTGGTCCGTTTGATGTACCTTGGATAAATGCATATCGACTCGAGTTTCCAAACGCTTGAACAACACTATTAAACCAGCTGCCCGTTTCTTTATATACAGTTGGGTCATCATTATCAACAATAGTGAAGTAATTTACTACATTAACAACAATTGGAATTTGGTATATGGGATTAATTGGATCATCGCTTCGGATAATAATCGTATCTTCAACTAAGCCTAAATCATTAGGAATAAATATTAATGGCAAAATCACTTTCCCCATGCCATTTATTTGTATTGGATAATTGAGTGGGGTTTTAATATTCCCGCCGGATGAATATACATCCGAAATTGATAAGGCATTAAGCCCGATATTATTAATCTGAAAATCAAAATATAAACTATCTTCAATGCTTAAGTCCCCAATGTTTATGAAAAGCTTTTCCGGAATTAATTGCCTATCCCTTACATATGCTGATAGCTTTATTACATCTGCAACAAATACTTTTGATGACTGTGTTTTATTTTTTGCAGACATTTCAATAGAGATATTTTCACCTGCAGTAAAATTTAAATTGTTTACGTATAACCATTGATTATAGTTTTGTAAATTATAAAAAACTTTTTTATCTGTAGAAATATTATTCTGAAAAACCTCGAATGTAATTGTGTCAATCTGATTATTGATTTCCGGGAATTGAATAAAGATATTATATAAACCGGAGTACTCTGGTGTGAGGTTCCATCTGACTTTCGCAGAATCATCTGGGACCAATGTTGCAAATTTTGAGTCAAGATTCCAGGAACTGGTAGTTGAAGTATTCCAGACGCCATATACTTCCTGAAAACCGGAATCATTATTATCAATAAATTTGTCGTCAGGAAGATAGTTAATAAATGATGTTGTCAGATTTCCAAAGGTATCCGTAACAGCAACACCAACTTTAGCTATATCAGATAATTGTGATGTATTAGTTGTTCTCCAAACATTTGGTGAGACATTTTCACATTCAGCAATCTGATATCTTTCATATCTATCCTTTATCGCAACGAATGGCTGTCTCTGGAAAATCGGCTCATTGGATTTTATCAAAAATTTTATTTCTGATCCGCTTATTTCTTCAGTTAACTGTAATTCAGGCTTTAATGAATCACTACTCTGCAGCCATAGCTGATAAGCTTCAACAGCAGTGCAATACTTAAACTTTACAGCAGGATAATTTAAAGCTGACTGATGAGCAAGATTGTTTACTTGCTGAATTTCGTTCAGAAAATTTTGATCTGGTAAATGCGACCATAGGCAAACCAACTGGTCAGTACCCTGGCTGGCTTTCAAAAAAATGTTATCCATTAACTGTTGAGTGGTTGAACCCATATATTTTGATCTTACATTCCAACCTTTACCATCCCCCGGTAATTGATAATTTTCTGTTGATGGATGGAAAGGGACAAATTCTGATGAAGCCTGTGACCAATCGTAATCATTATCAGTTGGCTCAATTAAATCCTTGTTTTTTGCCGGCCAATCATTATGTAAGCTATATGGCAGTAGCTCATTAAGATAATTTTGCCATTCATTATCCATATAATGCCAGCCGCTTCTGAATGATACCGGGAAAGTATTTTCTTCCAGAAGAAATTGTGCAAGTGTGTAATCAAAATCCTCTTTTGTTTCTGTAAAATTTAAAGCCTGGTTCCACCAATATTTTCCATCGCCATCATAATCGGACCAAAAAAAAGTGTGGTAATGAAGTGAAAGTTCATCACCCCAAATCGCAATCTTATCACCATAATATTTTTTCATCAGATGCAAAGCCATCGTGTTACCGATTGGAACATTATTATTAGTCGCATACCGAAACATGTTCCCGCCAATCATCCACCATGTCATTTTTAATTTACTACCGTATGAATCTTGTATCTGGTTCCTAAAATTTTCACTCATAACTACCGCAGTATTACTATTAACAGCAGTAAATAAATCTAAATTATAGTAACAATGATATTTCGCCACATCCATTCCGTCCCATATAGCAGTATCGGAGCCAAGAACAAGATAGACTTTCCCTTGTGGCAAAATTGTATTGATTAAAATAATTATAATTAAAAGAGTGAGATTTAATGTAGAAAATAATTTCATTCGATAAATAATATTGAATAAGCACTACTGAATAAATTTAATTAAGCAGGAATTATAATTTAACTCTTCCCAATTGCAATTTAAGTAATTTCCAATATTATATACAGATTTTCAGAAGTTAATATGCTGAATCAATTTTGCTAAATGATATTGAAATTGTCTGACTTTGAATTAAAAATCGATAACAGAGGATTTAAAATTATTTTAGGAATATCATTTTCCTGGTTTCTGTGAAGGAACCAGCCTGCAGCTTATAAAAATAAACCCCGGTTGATGGAAGATAGCCGATTAATGATGTGTTGAATTCAACGTTGTACTGTCCTGCTGGTTTAAATTCATTAACCAAGGTTGCAACTTCCCTTCCCAGGATATCATATACTTTTAAAGTTTGCCAACTGCTTACCGGCGCCTGCCAGCTTATTATGGTGCTTGGATTAAATGGATTAGGAAAATTTTGATTAAGTGAATAATTTTTCAGCAGCTGCTCTTCTTTCTTTGCAGAGGTTAAAGTACCATAAATATTTCCAGATAACTTACATCCTAATAAGTTAGAGTAATAATTTCCATCCAGGCTTGATGTATGCCAATCAATAAATCCATAGGCTAACGTAAGACCCGCAGAGTAGAAGTTATCTATACCACCTTCATAAAAATATTTCATATATCTAACCGAACCGCCAAAGATGTTTGAGGTTGAATCAATTTGTTTATACATCTTTGAGGCATCTGTTGTATCACAATAAAAATTGAGGAGTGGTATATATGATCCCACAGGTAATTTATAGCTATAATACAACCATTCTTTGCCGCAATTAATATCATAAAAATAAATCCCGGTTGAATCCTCTCGCATCAACTGTTTGAAGAAATAAAAATTCTCAGGAATTACTTTATAATATACTTCCCCGTTTGAAAGGAGTGTGTCTGAAATTACAGTGTAAGATACTGTGTCAACTGAGCTATCCCCTGATCCATCCCACCAACCTTCTTGATAATCCCACCGGTTGCCAATTTCTAAAGAAAATTGAGCGAAAGTTGGCGATACAAAAATTATAATTATGATTATAAAGAAAATTACAGATATTGCTTTCATATTTTAGCCAAAATAATTCTTTACTTACAGAAAAATTTCAATTCAATTTCTATCAACTAACTTCCATAAACTATTACCGATTATAAAGTAAGGCGGTAATGATCCTCCAACTCCTTCATAAGTTCTGTCTGAAACTGTGGCAATGGTTTGAAAAGAGTAACTATAAATATCTCCTTCTAATATGCTTATTGTTTGATTGTGAGAATAATAATTGCCATAAGCTATATTGTCGGAGGCAAGACCAGTTAACCAGGAATCAGCAGAAAAAATATTTTGCTGAACCGGTAAAGCCGGATTTGTTAAATCCAATAATTTATAATCAAGTATTGGATTTTCACCGCCATAAGCATTTTGGGGAGATAGAATTAATTTCTGATTATAAAAAAAAGCTGATCTATATTCCCAATCAAGTCCATTATATAAAAGTTTTGGAGATGTAATATTTGATATATCAAAAATTGTAGGTAAGCTTTCACTGTTGCCTGTTATTATCAGGTTGTTTCTGATGAAGGACATGTTACGGACAAAATAATTTTGAATTCTTGAAACCTCTTGAAGGAATCCATCCTGATGATAAACAAAAAATCTTACAGGTCCTGGCTCCCATTTATCACCAACTGCTAAAATGGAATCTTTTACTGCAAACGGACCTAAATAATCCGTTACCGGTAAACTAAATAATAGTTGTGGTGAAGATGGGTTTTGAATTGAATAAACAAAAAATCCACTGCTATGAGTAGCCATCCACAACTGGCTGCCGATCAGTTGAAATTCGGGAACAGCGACAATTGAATCGTTAAGAGGTTGTGAAAATATTTCTGAGACTGATTGATCGTTATATGAATAAAGATGATAAGTGCCCTGGTAATCTAAAGTTATCAATTCATTTTGCCTGAACCGAACTGCTTTACCTTCAACGTTACCAATAAAATTAAGTTGCTTTGCAGTTTTTCTTAAAGTATAAGTATTATTTGGAACAATTTTATAAACTCTTATCGGCAAGTAATTTGTTTTATAAATCACAACTCCGCCTTTAAGTGCATTCTCAAATAAAACAGCAATACCTTCAGAATTTGTTTGAACTTTAAAAGCGTCCCAATCAATTCCACCTTCAATTGTGGCGCCTTCTACCGGCTGTCCATCCTGAGTTACAACCCTAATTTCAAACGGTCTAGGAATTTCAATACTATTATCATCATCACAGCCAGGTAGAATTGTAAAAATAATTATAGGTAAAAATATATTTTTCATATAACCCCTTAAATAAAAGTTTACACGTTCTAATAAGCAACAATATTTTTGGAATGTCAAGAGTTATAGATAACAATAAAAAAGACGATTCATTGAATCGCCTTATTGCACATCAAAGTTTGATCTCTTGCTTTTCTCCTCTTACTTCAAAAGTATCATTTTCTTCGTTTCAACATAATTCCCGGCTTGTAGTCTGTAAAAATAAATCCCACTGGCGAAACCACTTGCATTGAATATTACTTCATATCTGCCAGCGGATTTTTCTTCATTCACCAATGTTGTTACTTCTCTCCCTAAAATATCATAAATTTTTAGTGATACTCTTCCATAATCTGCTATACTATAACTTATTTTACTACTTGGATTAAATGGATTAGGATAGTTTTGATACAAACCATAATCAACAGGCTGCTTATTGTTATCTGGTTCCACATCCGTAGGTACTAAAAATGTAAAATTCATTCCCCAGGATTCTAGTGTCCCTGTGTTACCAGCAACTAAATCACTAACTTTTAATTCCCAATCGCCATTAATACTCTCACCATTAAATAGCGATAGAGTGTTTTGTGGTTTATAGTACCCGGAAAATGGAGATGAACTATCAAAGATATTACCTGATGAAGCATCACTTAGAGTACATCCAATAATGTTGTCCCCTGTCCCGCCTATCTGACTAAAAAGCGTATCAGTTAAACCGTTATGAGATAACAGTAATACTAAATCTGAAACATTAGTATGAAAAAGAGTATCAATTTTAACTTCAATCCCCGAAAGAGAGTATTCTTGAGTCTTCTTCAATCCAAAGTTTACATTAATTATATCAGATATTTCTCCATTATCAGGTATCTGTAAATTAAGATTTGAATTTTTAAATACTTCAGTTACATTTTTTGCAATACCGAATACTTTAATAGTGTCAAAATTCGATATACCTTTTTTTGTACAAAGATATAATGTATCTCCTCCACCCGGAATTTTTGAATTTGCATCACCAGTAAATACTATTCGCCAAGATAAGTCACTCCCGGTTGGATCAGATAAGTAAATCTGATCTAAATAAGAAAGCGTATCTTTTTTATCTAGTCTTGTTTCAGTGAAAGCAAACTGTATCCTTTCCCATAGGTTATTAGAATAACGATAAATTCTAAAATTTATATTTGATTTGATTGGTGGTGGTGAATTTGGTGGAGGAATTGCATTTATAAGATAATTTGATGAATCATTATATGTATCGTAAAAAACTATCTTATAATCATATGGGTATCTATAACTTTTAATAGTCGGTGTGTTTACTTGATCCATTATATATCTTAAGTCATTGGACTGTGGACTGTTCCACCTACTTGTCGCAGTATCAAATACTGTCGTAATATCTTCTGTATAAATTACCATCCCATCAAATAGTATTGATTCACTTTTAGGATAAAACGGCTGATTTTGTAATGTATATTTATTTAGTGTTTTGTTAAACACAGAAAATGTTTTTGGTTCAGTTGATAACAAGTCTGAAAAAAAAATAATATATTCCTCTCCCTTAACCTGCGCTGCATCTAATACCCTCACCTCAACTGGAACCTCGGTAAAATGACTTATCCATTCGAAATTCGTAGGCTGTAATGAATGCCTTGGTGTCTGTTTCGCAAAAACGGGACTAATATCAGAATATGAATTTATTCCATCATTGACTTCAAATTTTAGTCTCATCCTGTCAGTATTGGGGAGTATATTTAAATCTAAATTCACACTTAGATTAGCTGTATCTCCGGTAATATAAAAACTCTGGGAATAATGAAAACTCGTATCGAAATCATTACTATAAAAAACTTTTAATAACAAAGGATCATTTTCTGGGTCCCCTGCAAATAAATCAAAACTGTATCCTAAATTCGTTAATGTACTCCCTTCTAATAATTCCTTATTTTTTATTTCAACATAAGGGGAACCGTTCGTAGCATTGTTAACCGTAAAATATTCACTTTCATCAATTCCATAGATATAACCTTCAGCATTTTTTACGCATATCATTAATTTAGCAAATGCTGCATCTTTAAATTGCGAAGTATTCCAACTGTAAGTTCCAGTATTGGCTGCGTTCTTTACTATCGTTTCCCAAGTATTTCCTCGATCCGCACTGTACCAGATTTCAACAGTACCATTTGAATTAACTGAAGTCCAATTGATTGTTTCAACTCCAGATGCAATTTTATGATAGGTTTGACTTGTAATTAAGATGGAATTTGTGACCCCTGTTGTGTCAAAATTTGAATGATATAATGCTTCGGCATACTTTATTTTTTTTAGTATTTCATCTTTGTTATATCCAAAAGCAGCCACCGTCACTATTCTTTTTGTCTCCCCAGCATTTAATGAAAAATATTCTCCACCCCAGACATAATCACCATCATCTCCTCTTATTGCATATGGGATCGAATCTGTAAAACCAACACTTGATGAATATTTAAAGGTACCGGGCGTTATTTTTCCCCACATTGCTTCATCATCCGACATATTAATAGAACCGCTTGGAACAAAATAATCATAACTTGCAATTTTATTAGTAGTTGGAGTATGAATGAATGATTCTCCAAACATAATAACATCTCCTTGCCAGTTCGGATTAGCAGTAGGTCTGATAGAATTATAATAATCGTAGCTTAAAATAAGATTATCTT
This sequence comes from uncultured Ignavibacteriaceae bacterium, assembly GCA_963809415.1. Classification (GTDB taxonomy): domain Bacteria; phylum Bacteroidota; class Ignavibacteria; order Ignavibacteriales; family Ignavibacteriaceae; genus IGN3. The sequence goes on from CAWEJJ010000003.1 coordinate 734,123, forward strand.
TTGGATAGAAAAGTGATACATCATCATTGTATTCGTCACCTTGAATTCCTATATAAGTTCCTACAAGGTTTCCGAGTACAAGTTTATTATAATTATATGTTGATTTATTAATTATATCATAAATTCTAAAAAGTACATCTTTATATAAAGGATGGTCCAGGACAACATACCTCACTCTCACTTCTATCCCATGTCCCCTCATAGTTGGATCAGTTGTACTTGGGACAAAATCGTTTACTAGATAATTTTCTTCATCATTAAAATCATCCATTGCAAAATACGCCTCCTGAGTCCCAACATAATTATCTGCTGCAAGTAAACCATTCCATATACCTGTTCCATATTCCGGATGATCAGGCCAGGTTGCGGGCCAGGTTTCTGGCAAGTGACTCATCGCCACACCTTTTCCAATTTCATTTAAATCAGGATTTGCATATCCTGGAATTGGCTCAAATGTATATCCACCGCTCTCACCGCCACCAGGTCTTTCAACTGATGTAATTATAACAGAATGGATCGTGTCAGGTATTCCATCTTTAGGAATTGTACCTTTTCTATAATCTTGAGTAGGTAACTCCAATCCAATCATAATACTCAAATCGCTTGCATATCCATTATCGTCATATTTCCAGGCCAATTGTGGGCCTACATTCACTGGTTGCGCAATAACACCAGTATTCATAAAGACAGTGTGAATTTGATTTCCTCTCAGTACACCGACTTTTCTGAAGTCAGAAGATCCGTACTGAGCTAATAGAATTGAACTGAATGATAGTAAAAAGATAATAGTTAATTTTTTCATGTCCCCTCCTTTATAGAAGTTAAAAAGAATTTTATGTGCTAACTCTAGGTATTTCTTTTATTAAGATATTATAAATATTCTGAATAATCTATAGTTAGGAAAAATTATTTCAACATTAAGTATTAAAAAAGACGCTTCATTGAATCGTCTAATTACTCGTTTGTCATTTTACTTTAGAAGTATCATTCCCCAAATCCCCAATATTTCTCCGGTTATAATATGCTTCAGAATTCTTTAATACGGTTTAGTTATGAAACACATATTTTTAAATTAAGAAATGGGAAATGATTTCAATTAATAGCTTAACTTAAAATTAAACCGGAATAGACCGCTGAACAGTTAGATTATTTCGCAACTCCTCTTCAATATTTAAATATATTTTATAATGCCCAGATGGAGGTGAATCCAGTTTTTTACTAAAAAACATCGCACAGTATAAACAGTAACTATTTCAAATATCTCTTCATCTTCTTTTCAAAGATTTCCGAATTCATCAGTATGCTTTTCGAGGATGGATGCAGCATAAATTACAATTTATTTAGTAAGCTTCATCAATTAAGGATACTTATGTACCCGTACATTAACCAAAAGTGTGAGAAGGTTCCTAATAAAACAAACAAATGAAATATTTCGTGAAAACCTAAAATACCGGGATAAGGATCAGGTTTTTTAAGCGCATAAATAACAGCACCAACAGTATAGAATAATCCTCCAATGAAAAGCCACAACAATGCTTCTAATTGCAGAACGTTTATAAGTGGATAAATTACAATAACTGCTAACCAACCCATAAGTAAGTAAATAAAGGTTGATAACCATCTTGGAGCTGTCATCCAGAAAATTTTAATTATTGCTCCGATTAGCGCAACTAACCAGACAGATGCCAATAATCCCCATCCAAAAGTTCCCTTTAAAGCTATTACACAGACTGGCGTATAAGTAGCTGCTATATAAATAAATATCATTATATGATCAGCTTTTCTCATTCTCTTAACACCGGCTTCGGACAAATTTAACCAATGATAAAGAGTGCTTGTAGTGTAAAGCAGAATCATTCCAAAACCAAAAACTGCAAATGGGAAAAGATGATAAGGTTTATAAGGATGTAAACTTATTTTTATTAGTAAAATCGTTCCGATGATTGCAAGTATTATCCCAATAAAATGGGTAAACCCATTCATCGGTTCTCTAAATTTATTTATTAACTTCATCTACTAAAATAATTCTATTTTATATATTTGTTGTTATAAACTATCATATTTGATTCCTTCCCTGACCCGTCCTGAACATAATCGAAGAGTTAAGGAATTTGATGAGCAAAGTGGGAGTTTTTTTTCTGCAACAATTTATTCCATCTTAGCAATTTTTATAGAATTAAATAACCCGCTCCTATGATCTATAGTAGCGGGTTGAAAATCAAGGGGTGATTACTTTATAGATAAAAAGCGATCTTTAGGAGTCATAGAAATTCCGCATCTGTTAGGAGCCGTACCAGCATAAGTGTTACCGCAAGTTGGGCATACATAATAATTAGCTGCCATTATGTTTTCTTGTTTATTATTCAATTTATCAAGTGCATCTTTATAAAGGTCTTTATGTTTCTTTTCAGTTTGATAAGCATAGTTAAATGATATTACTGCAAGATTTACATTCCCTTCATTTGCAGTTTTGATAAAATCAGGATACATAGTAGCTACTTCATATGACTCACCATTAATTGCATCCTGAAGGTTTTCTTTTGTGGATTTTACTTCATACTTTGGTTTTACTTCTTCCATTGTAACACCCAGTTGTTCAAGTACTGATCTATGGTTATTAGCGTGTATTCCTTCTGATCTTGAAGCAGCTTCAAAGAGTAATGCAATTTTATTAAGCCCTTCTTCTTTCGCTTTTTTAGAATAAGCAAGATATTTAGCACTTGCAGTTGTTTCGCCAATTATTGCGGCTTTAAGATTATCCACGGTTTTTGAAGCAGATTTGTTGATCATAGTGAAGTTAAAACTTATTACTGCCACTATGAGTATGACAATGGTTCCAAATATTTTTGTTTTCATTTTTTCTCCTTAATGATTTGAATAATTTATTTTGTTGATTCAAAACTACAATTGAAGACTAAAATCAACCTTAATGGATTCTTAAAATATGCTTAAATTTAATTGAGGGTATGTGTGAGAATTATTTAGTCATGTTATGCAGGTTACCTAACCTCCGAGGTTCCATTGAATAGTTTTATTAGAATATTCTTGATTTTTTAACCATAAAAAAAGTCGCTGACTATGCAATTGACAAAAACTCGGAGGTTCTCAACTCACTTGTGTAAGGTGACTTATATAGATATTTGAAGATAAAATGAAGTGCCCAGTCCTATTTTACTTTCAACTTTTAGACTAATATTCTGCATTTCGCATAATTTTTTTACTATTGAAAGTCCTAAACCAAGGCCACCAACTTCAGAATTCCTGGAATCATCATTTCTATAAAATCGATCAAATATTTTTTTAATCTGCTCTTCTTTCATTCCATGACCCTGATCTTTAATAGAACAAATAAGAGAACCGGAATCATTTTTAAGTTCAATTTCAATATTTTTATAACTATCGGAATATTTAATAGAATTAGTAATAAGGTTTTCAAAAACTATTTCCATCATTGAAGGATCTACTGTTGCAACCGTATTTCCACCATTGCTCAACTTTATAATAATATTTTTATCTGTAAGAATTGGCTGTAACCTATTAACTATATCAGATAATATTGATTTCACATCAACTTTGATTTTATTGGGCAGCACCTTCCCCGAATCATACCTGGCAAGAAGTAATAATTGATCTATCAACTTTGTCATCCGGTCAGTTTCTTTTATACAATAGTCAATTTTCCCCTCATACTGGGCAATTTCTCTAGGCTTTCTTATAAGTACTTCCAAAGTCCCTTTGATTACTGAAAGTGGAGTTCTTAATTCGTGCGAGGCATCTGACGTAAATTGTTTTTCACGCAACAGATTGTCTTCAAGTCGATTTAATAATTCGTTTATTGTTGAGATTAATAAATAAATTTCATCCTTGTTGCCAGGCAGTGAAATTCTTTCTTTTAAATTTTCCCGGGTTATTCTGTTAGCAGTTGTAATCACATTATTTATAGGTTCAATCGATTTACCCGCAATGTATCTTGTAGTAAAAAATAGAATAAACAGAATAATTGGATATGATATTAGAAGAGCCTTACGCAAATTTTCTAAAACTACTTCAGATTCTTGCAGTGGGATGGCTACAAGCAAATAAGCCAGGATTTCTTTTTTACTATTAATGATTGGATATTGAACCTGATATATCGGAGATTTAGAAAGTTGAGTGTTGCTGTATAACTTGGTCTTAATGTTTTTATTAATAAGAAGACTGTCGCTCAAAAGATTTGAAGTTTTTTTGATTGTCTTACCATATCTATCTGAAACTTGTATGAATGTCGGATTTACTTCTATTTGCTTATGCTCTCCCTCTTCCCATTCAAAGGGATTGGCAAGCACTATTATACTATCATTATAAATGACAAGGCTGTTTTGTAATTCTTTAAGTTCTGAATCCAAATCATCATTTAAATGAGAATAAACTGTTTTGTGAACAGTGAAATAAATAGCAATAAAAATCAAAGCTATTATAAGTGAAGTTGCAACGAGGTAATGCGCAGCAATTCTATTTCTAAATGAAAGGTTCAATTATTCTTCCTTAGCAATGTAGCCCACTCCTCTTAACGTATGTATGAGTTCTTTAGCTTCCAGTTCGAGTTTTTTTCTTATAAAATTTATATAAACGTCAATAACAGAAGTATCAGCATTAAAATGAATATCCCACACGTGTTCAATTATTCTGGTTCTGGTGCAAACCTTTCCTTTGTTTCTTATTAGATATTCCAGCAAGGAAAATTCTTTTTGCGTAAGTGTAACTTCCTTATCATCCTTAAATACCTGGTGTGTATCCGGATATAATTTTATAGGACCTAGAACCAGATATCCGTTCTCTAAATCCTTAGACCGAAGCTGAACTTTAATACGGGCAAGAAGTTCTGCAAATTGAAATGGCTTTTTGATATAATCATTAGCCCCGCTTTCCAATCCAAAAATAGTATCATCAATTGTATCTCTGGCAGTAAGAAAAATAACCGGTATTGCCGAGTTGACTTTTCTTATATCCCGAACAATTTCGATTCCGCTTAAACCTGGAAGCATCCAATCAACTAAAAGTAAATCATAATCATTTGAAAGAGCCATTTGTAACCCGCTCTTTCCGTCATAAGCGATATCAACAGCAAAATATTCCTCTGTTAAACCATCATGTAAAAAGTTAGCAATTCCTTTTTCATCTTCAATTACAAGTATGCGCATCTGGAATTATCTTAGTCCTCAATTTTAATTACAGAATTATTATTATTTAATTACTCTAAATTACCAAAACCTAAATCAAACTTAACACCGGCAGCGTGTTTATAAACCAATTCACCGCCATAAAATCCAGTTCTGGCAATGGACAGCACACCTAAGAAGAAAATAAAAAATGCAACCCATCTATAGATTCCTACATACTTTTTAAGTACAACCATTGCAATCCTTACTAAAGCTGCTCCGACCATAAGCCAGAGTGTAAGAGTTGCAGCATTTTCGTGTGTTTCAAGAGCTTGCTTCAAGGCGCCGGCTTCCGTAACACCTTCACCTGCATAATTACCGGATAAATATGCGGCTACCACTCCTATAGTTCCTAGTATCAATAAATAAAAACCCGCACGTGTAAAAAATTCTTTCTTAAATATTAATCCGGTTGCATCTGCTAAAAAACCTACAAATAATAATGCTATTGGAAAGTGAACTATCATTGGGTGTAAGTGGGTTAAGTCGATCATAATTTCTCCTTTTTTAGTGCAAATTTACTTTTTGTTTCTTAAAACAGACTAATTGTTTTCTTAAAATTTGATTAAAATTTTAGAATCAGGAACAGATGGCTTAAATTATTAAAATTATTTTAACATAAAGTAACTGCTATATAAATATATTTTTAGCATAAAAATATCGTAGAATTGTTGCGAAGAAAAAACATTACCAAAATTGTAATTTAATCTTGAATTAGGCTGTTTGTGAATAAATGAAAAACGGAATGAACGAACAAAGAACTGCATTCTCACAAAAATAAAAAGTCCTTCTCCTTTGCAAGGAGAAGGATTTAGGATGAGGTCGTGCTTCTTCCACAATTTTTATTTCTGCTTCTGTCAATCCGTAAAGCCGGTAAACAGCTGGTCTATTTGTGCATCTGTTGCTTGTATTTGTCTTTCGATTGCTGTGCGTTCTGTGGGGATCATTATTGAATCTATTTTTGCCTTGTTGCGGGTCAATATTTTAGAAAGGAAATAAAAAGTTTGTGCCCGAAAGGGGACTCGAACCCCTAAGAGATTGCTCTCACTAGCTCCTGAAACTAGCGCGTATACCAATTCCGCCATCCGGGCTTTCTCAATTTACAATTTACAATTATCAATGAACAATTAAGAAAATTATAACAGGCGTATAAAAATAATAAAAATTTTACATCAGGTTAAATTTTTAATTTTTAATTGTTCACTAACGATTACCAGCCGGTGTCCCCTTCCTTATTTTCGTGTATAATTCTCCCGCCACCACCGGAATGGATTTCACAATATGGAGGCAGGTTTTTAGAATTTACAATATCAGTTACCGTTTCCGGACAAGCATCAGTGGCTAATCTGGTGTCACCAAGTTCCATTGTCTTTTTACAGAATGTAACCATTTCAACTCCCGGTGCAAGTGTAAAATATTTTAATGGAAGTTTTAACTCTTTATAAGCACCTTCCATAAACATTGCCCAGATTGGAAGTGCTGCTTTTGCACCCTGCCCGTACCAATTTGTAAATTTAACTCGATGATCATCAAATCCAACCCATACACCGGCGACTAAATCCGGAGTAAATCCAACAAACCATGCATCAGAAAATTTTTGTGTTGTACCGGTTTTACCTGCTGCCGGGTATTGAAAATATCTTCTCACTCCTGCACCGGTTCCATAATTAACTACATCAGACATCATATCAACCATTATTGAGGCGGTTTGTGGTGTAATTGATTGTACGGATTCCGGTTTAAATTCGTCAATCAAAATTCCATTTCTATCTTCTATCTTAAGAATTGAAATCGGTTCTACGTGCACGCCTTCATTAACAAAAGTACCAAAAGCGGAAGTCATTTCAAGCGGACTAACTTCAACTGTGCCTAAAGCTATTGAAGGATAAGCATCCAAATGAGATTTAATTCCCATTCTTTGAGCTAATCTTACCACCTGGTAAGGCGGAGCCATATCACCAATTGTTAACCTGCCCGCAATTACGTTAACAGAATTTGCCAATCCCCATCTTAAAGTTTCATACCCGGAATATTCATCATCAGAATTTGATGGAGACCAGCCATTGTAATCAAATTTTTGATTCAGAACTGTGGTAGCCGGGAAATAGCCATTCTCAATAGCAGTACCGTAAACAAATGGCTTAAAAGATGAACCTGGTTGTCTTTTAATTCCGGTAACGTGGTTAAGACCTCTTCCAAAATTTTGATTCTCTCCTCCAACAAGCGCTTTTATTTCGCCGGTTTTAGGATCTATTACAACAAAGCCAACTTCAATTTTTGCTGCTAATTTTTTCACTGCATCAACAAAATTAACGTCATATTTAAGCTGATTATAAATTGAAGCTCTCTTTAGCGCTGATGTTTCAGATTTATAACGAGGATCACTTTTTATCGCAACATCTATAAGATTAGCCAGCAGGCTTTTATTTTTATCCCAGTTCCAGTTTTTATTAAAGAGGGTCTGATATTCCTGCAAATGTTTTGCAACTGAGCGATTAGCAATCCTTTGCATCTTCATATTAAGCGAGGTATAAATATTTAATCCATCCCTGTAAAGATCATAGCCATATTTATCGGCTAATGTGGTCATCTGCTGGCGGATGTATTCAAGAAAATGTGGAGCTTCAGATTTAACATGCGTCAAACTTTCAGAAGCAAGTTGGATAGGTTCCTGCTTAAGTCTTTCATACTCACTTTCAGTTAACAAATCATTAGTAACCATATTTCTCATTACAAGATTTCTTCTTTGCAATGCATTATCATATTTTCTAACCGGGTCGTAATTTTCTGAAGATTTTAGAAGAGCAACAAGCATTGCTGCTTCGGGTAAAGTAAGATCTTTTGCCTGTTTATTAAAATATACTTTTGCAGCCGATTCAATTCCATAAGCACTCTTACCAAAATATGAAACATTAAGATAGAGTTCGGCAATTTCATTTTTAGTGAATGTCTTTTCAATTTGGACCGCAGATATCCACTCTCTTATTTTTCTAACACCTTTATCAAGAACATTTTCCCTTCCCTCTTTTAACGAATATAAATTTTTTGCGAGCTGCTGGGTTATTGTGCTTGCTCCTTCGCGAAGCGAAAGTGAGAAAAGATTTTTTACCATTGCTTTAAAAAAGCGGGGTAAATCTACGCCCCAATGATGATAAAAATTTCTGTCTTCCGTTGAGATTAATGCTTTAACCACATACGTTGGTAAACTGTCTATATCAGTTTCTATTCTGTTCTCAATAAAAAATTGTCCTATCAATTCACCATCTGAAGAAAACACACGACTTGCGAGAACAGGTTTAGGATTTTCTAATTCAGATAAAGAAGGTACACCTATTATAGTATAAACAGACAGTGCCAAAAAAATAAACACAATCGAACCGATCACTATCCATTTAGTTTTTTTATTATTTGTTTTTTTGATTTTACTTTTAGCCATTATTAAGATTCTTTTATTTCAGTTCTTTTATTTCAAAATTATCTTTGTATTCACCATAGCAAGGGGAATCGATCCAGGAGCCAAGGTTAATGTAATTACCGTTTTTATATTTTTCAAAACATTTTTTATGCAGGTGACCAAAAATTACATACTGGTTGCCTTCATCAATTTTATTTCTGGCTGCTTCAGCTAAACCATCTTCTTCACCATAATCTTTTTTTGTTGTATAATCTCTGCTTGATCTGCTTGTAAATCTTGCTATTCCAACGCCAAAATCAGGGTGCAGTAATCCATATAAAAATTGTATAAACCTGTTTCGTAAAATCTTTTTAAGAATATTGTATCCCAGATCATTTTTAACAAGCCCATCACCATGCCCGATAAAAAAGTTTTTACCGTTAAGAATAAACCGGCTGGCATCCGTATAAAGGATTACACCGATTTCTTTTTCAAAAAAATCTTTATGAAAGAAATCGTGATTACCAATAAAGTAGTGAACCTTTATACCCTTTTCAGTTAGATCCTGCAAAGCAGTAAGTGTCCTGAAAAAACCTTTTTGATATACTCTTTTATATTCAAACCAGTAATCAAAAAGATCACCGACAATAAAAAGTTCATCGCAATTTTCTTTTGCGTATTCCAAAAACTTTACAAGCAGTCTTTCCTTTTTGTTTTCAATCTCTTTGGATTGAAGACCAAGATGAATATCGGAGATGAACAGATAAGTTTTATTCACACTGAATCGTAATTATTGATGTGAAATTTACAGATATGCTGAAAGAAATAAAATACGCTTCCATTAGTCATGTTTTATTCTGTTAAAGATAGCAAGCAAATTATTGTCCGGATCCAGTGTTAGTTCAAAACCTTTATTTTGTACCTCAAAACTTAACTCCTGTTCTCTCGATTCAATATAAAACCTTTTTACTTCAGAATTTCCATCAGCATATTTTAGTTTTATTTCAAGCGGAAAATTAAAATCAGGATATTTTTCCTGTTTCTGCAATATATTCAAATTGCAAAGTGTTTTTCCATCTTTTTGCAATAATGAATAGTAGTAATCACAATCAGGCATTTCATCACCGGTATAAATCCATTGATCAAAAAATTTATCAAGGTTTTTTCCTGATGTATTTTCACAAACAATTTTAAAATCTTCAACCGAAGCATTTGAGTATTTATAAAGTGAATAATAATTCCGCAATGTTTTAAAAAAAGTGCTGTCACCTAACTCAAATCTTAACATATGCAAAGCCCATGCACCTTTATCATAAACAGTTTCGCCAAAAAGATCTTTGGGTGCATACAAAGTTCCGTCGAAATTCTCACGGAATTTGCTCATCATTTTAGAAATCAAAGCGGGTTTTCCATATTTGGCTTCGGCATAAAGTGCTTCGCAGTAAGTTGCAAATCCTTCATTAAGCCAGATGTCTTTCCACGATTTAGGAGAAACAGAATTTCCCCACCAATGATGCGCAAGTTCGTGCACATAAGTATCTTTGAAAAAATCATTACCATTTAAAAAGTTATAACCAATTCCTGTTATAGTTTGATTTTCCATTGCGCCAAAGTTCCAGAGAAATTCAGCAACACCGTATTTCTCTTTTATAAACGGGTACTCGCCAAACAATTTTGAAAATACTTTAATCATGTCGGCGTGTCCTGCAAAATCTACCTTAGCCTGTTTCAGATGTTCCGGTAAAACATAATAATCAATTTTCATCGAATCATTTCCATCTAATCCCTTATAAACGTCATTGAAAGTAACATAAGGTGCAGAATAAACTGCTACCAGGTAAGTTGAAATAGGATAAAGAGTTTTGTAATGATAAGTTTTTTTATCAGCATTACTTTTTACAGATTCCAAAATACCATTGGAAACAGAAACGAATTGTTCATCATTTGTTATTTCGATATCAAGAAATGCTTTATCAGCAGGATCATCATCGCACACAAACCAGGTTGGAGCATAAGTCGGCTCACTAATATTGTATATCAAAGTTGTACCATTAACTTCGCCAAAAACAAATCCATCAAAACCTGCTCGTTTGGGTTTACCGTTATATTTTATAAATATTTTATTTGTATCAGGTAGCACCTTGTCAGAAGTAATATAAATTCTATTATTATCTCTTGAGTAATCAGCAGATTTATTATTTAATAAAACTTCTGTTACATTCATATTATCATAAAGATTCAATTCAATTTCTTTTAATTGTGGATTTGCAGATAAAGCAGTTATCTCACTTTCACATTCAATTTTTTTATCTGCCGGCAGCAAATGAATTTTAAAGTGATAATTTAAAACATCTAATTGTTTTTGAACTGCTGACACTGTGTTCTTTGAACCGCCGTCATTTGAAAAGGAAAATGAAGGATTTATCATCAAAAGCAGCCAGGCGAATAAAATAAAAAAGTTAAACCCGGGTCTATAATGTTTTAGCATAAGAAATTATCCACAATTAAAAATGTTTTATTTCAATTTAAAATAATTTAACGATTTGTTTAATTGCCAAACAATTCATAATTCAATATATTTTAGTATATACTTTGGAGAGAATATGGTATCACCCGGTTCTTCAGTGTTAAGAGATACAATTACTGTTATCTTAGCTGGCGGTCAAGGGGAAAGACTCGCTCCCCTTACACTTTTTAGAGGCAAGCCTGCCGTTCCTTTCGGTGGGAAATATAGAATAATAGACTTTGCTTTATCAAATTGTTTAAACTCAGGTTTCAGAAGAGTTTATGTTCTTACCCAATATAAGTCTGATTCCCTGAATATGCACCTTTACGAAGCCTGGAGTATTTTTAATCCCGAGCTTGGTGAATTTATATATTCAGTTCCACCGCAACGTAAATTAAATAATGAATGGTATTTAGGCACTGCAAACGCAATACATCAAAATCTTAATTTGGTTTCTGATAAAAAAGCAAAGTGGGTTTTAATTCTTGGCGGTGATCATATCTACAAAATGGATTATTTAAAGTTTATTGATAATCACATAAGTAAAAAAGCTGATCTTTCAATCTCATCTATAGTTGTTTCCAAAGATGAAGCAAGCAGATTTGGAATTATTGGTGTTGATGAAAATTATAACGTTAAATCATTTATCGAAAAACCGGAAAAGCCGCCGGAGATTCCTGATAATCCGGGAAATTCTTTTGTTAATATGGGAATTTATGTTTTTAACGCTAATGTCTTAAGAGAAGTGCTGCACGAAATGGAAGCTAAAAGAATTAAAAATCATGATTTTGGACAAGATGTTATTCCTTATATGATAAATGCAGGATTGAAAGTAGTTGCTTATAAATTCCTTGATGAAAATAAAAAGAGTCAGCCTTACTGGAAAGATATTGGAACTATTGACAGCTACTATGCTGCAAATATGGATTTGATAAGCGTTATCCCGGAATTTAATCTTTACGATCCGGATTGGCCTTTACGCACTCATCAGCATCAATATCCACCGGCAAAAACAGTCTCGCACGAAGGTGAAAGAGTTGGTAGGACTTTAAACTCACTTGTATGTGATGGAACAATTGTATCCGGAGGTTTGGTTGAAAGATCACTGCTTGGACCAAATGTTAAAATTAACAGTTATTCCTATGTAACTGATTCTATAATTATGAATAATGTTGTGGTTGGAAGACATGCAAGAATTCGCCGGGCAATCATCGATAAAAATGTTACTATTCCCGAAGGTTATGAAATCGGTTTTGATCCTGATGGTGATAAGAAAAAGTTTACAGTTTCTGAGACAGGTATTGTTGTAATCTCAAAAAATATGATATTGCCTGAATAATTTTTATCAATCACTTCAATTTTGCCCTTTAATAAAGCTTTGTGTCGGGTTTTATGAAGGAATGAATTTTGCTATCCAAACTATATGAATTCAAAACTGGAAGTAAATTTAAAAAATCTGCCGGCTTCACCCGGTATATATCAATTTTCCAATAAAAACGGGAAGGTTATATACGTTGGTAAAGCTAAAAATCTTAAAAACCGGGTAAGAAGTTATTTCCAGGGAAATATCACTTCCGCTAAAACACTTGCATTGGTTAGTAAGATAGATGATTTGCAAATTTTGGTTACCGACAGTGAACTCGAGGCTTTGATTCTTGAAAATAATCTAATCAAACAATTCAAACCGCGTTATAATGTTAACCTTAAGGATGATAAATCATTCCCCTTCATAAAAGTAACAAACGAACTTTTTCCAAGGGTTTATCCGACAAGAAATGTTACCAATGATGGCTCAAAATACTTTGGACCTTATACTGATATTAGAAGTATGAGATCATCTCTTAAAATGATAAACCAGATTTTTAAAATAAGAAGCTGTAAACTTGATCTTACTGAAAAAAATATTGCCGATAAAAAATTTAAAGTCTGCCTTGATTACCACATAAAAAAATGTGATGGACCTTGTGAAGCTTTGATAACTGCAAAAGCGTATAATGACATGGTTGATGAAGTTATCAAACTTTTAAAAGGTAAAACTGATGATTTGATAAAAGATCTTAAGCTAAAAATGGAAACAGCCGTAGCAAATTTAGAATTTGAAAAAGCTGCTGAGATAAGAGATAAAATAAATCATTTAAATAGTCTATCGGCAAAACAAAAAATTGTAAGCGATGATTTTGAAGATCGCGATATTTTTGCAATCGCCTATGAAGGTAAAGATTCCACCTGCGCTGTTTTTAATATAAGAGACGGAAAGCTGATTGGTAAAAAACAGTTAAAACTTTCTATCGAAGAAGGAGAAGAGTTACCTGAGATTTATTCCGCTGCTATTAAATTTTATTACAATGATTTTGTAGAAATACCAAAAGAGATTATTCTGGAGATTCAACCAAACGATGCAGATGCCTTAGCTGAGTGGCTAATAATGAAATCGGGTAAAAAAATAAAAATATTTGTCCCGCAGCGCGGTGATTTGAAATCATTAGTAAAAATGTGTAAGGAAAACGCATCATTTCAACTGAAAGAGATCCAACTGCAAAAGATGAAAAATCTTGGCAGTGTTCCCTATTCACTTTCTGCTTTGCAAAGAGATTTAAGATTAAAAGATCTTCCAAAAAAAATTGAATGTTTTGATATTTCTAATCTGCAAGGCACAGATTCAGTTGCAAGTATGGTTGTGTTTGAAGACGGCAAACCAAAAAAAAGTCTTTATAGAAAATTTATTATTAAAACTGTTGAAGGTCCTGATGATTTTTCAAGTATGCGCGAGGTAATTGAACGAAGATATTCAAGACTGCTTGAAGAAAATCAACTGCTGCCGGATTTAATTATGGTTGATGGCGGTAAAGGACAGCTTTCCAGTGCAGTCGAGATTTTGGATAAACTTGGATTTAAGAATTATAATATTATTGGACTTGCAAAAAGATTAGAGGAGGTTTTCTTTCCGGAAAATTCTGATCCGGAATTAATTCCTAAAACCTCATCAGGTCTTAAACTGCTTCAGCAGGTTAGAGATGAGGCACATAGATTTGCAATTACTTTTCACAGGAAAAGAAGAAGTAAACGAACAATTAAAACTGAGTTAACAGAAATTCCCGGCATAGGGCAAGCAACAGCTAATAGTTTATTAAAAAATTTTGGCAGTGTGGATGCAATTAAAAATTTACCTTTTGATGAAATTGCATCATTTATAGGAAAGAAAAAAGCAGAGTTATTAAATTCATATTTTAATGGGCAAAAGAATAGTTTATGAAATCAATTTTAATTATCCTTTTAATTAGTTCATCACTTTTAGCCGAAGATGATAAAAAAAATAATCATGGGAAGAATGCTGATGAGACAAAAAAATATCAAATAAATTACCTTAATCTTAAAGATACACTTTACACTCTTGGGGATTATTTTATTGAAGTTAATCTTTCCAATCAGATGGCTTATCTTCATTCTCGTTATGATAGCACTAAATCTTTTGGAGTTTCTACAGGGACAAAAAAACTAAAAGACGGGATGGACACAAATGAAGGAGTTTATGCTATTCAATTTAAAGTTGAACGATGGCATTCCATTCAGTTCGATAGTACATTGATGCTGGACTTTATGACTTTTAATTGGGGCATTGGATTTCACGCATTAGCCGGAAATAGTTATTACAAATATCTTGGAGTTAAAAAATCATCTCACGGTTGTGTCAGAATTTCAAGAGCAATTGCAAGCGAACTATATCAAAAAATTAAATACGGCACACCTGTTATTGTTCATAAAGGAAATCCGGCAATTTCTATTGCATTTGCAAGTAAAAAAGATACAGAGATACAGTATCTATCAAATTTTGAGCTAAAGCATATTGTAACAAATAGATTAGAGGAACTTTATAAAGGTAAGTATTTACTTTCGTATCAACCGAAATTATTGATTGATAATAAAAATATCGATCATTCTGGTTTACCTGTTGGAGATGGAAATAAAATTAATAAACACCAAATATTAAAGCCTGATTATTTATTTATTGAATATGCAATGCCTGAAATTAAGGGTTATAACATTTCCCAAAATAAATTAGCTCAATCATATCAGTTGATTTCAGCGAGGGGAAAAATTCCTCAGCCGGCTGCTTTTATCGAAGATCTATTGGATTGAAAAATTTTGCACTGCTAATTTTTATAAAATCGGACCATTCTTCCTGAACTTATAACATAAGATTTTTTTATCTTTGTATTGAATAAATCAGATTAGTTATGAAACATTTGCTAAAGATATTTTTCTTTTTAACAATATTAATTTTTATTGCCTGCAACAAAGAGATTAAACAAAATATTTCTCCCTTCAATGGTTCCGTATTAAAAACATTGGTTGATCAATCCTTGCAGGGAGATAGTTCCAGCAGTGATAGATTAACAGGCTTGTTTACTTTTGTTGCCAAAGATTTTACAACTTACAATAATATTTTTATTGACAGTATTCAAATTGATAAAAAAACATTTTATTCAGTTTTAGTAGAGAATCAGAATCCAATTTATAATTTATTTGCAATTATAGATGGGAAAATGAATCTTTTACTAAAAGATGAATCTCTTAATGGATATTTAAACTCGGGCTGGAAAAAATCAGGTTCAAAAATTTTAGCAGTCGTGGATGAATCTTTCAGATCGAAAGATGTAATTATGCTGGATAGAATATCATATTATTCAATTGATTCGCTTGGAGCAAGTTTAGTATTCAGGCAATTCACTAAAATAAAAACTCCACAAAAAGAAGCCGACCAGATTATTGTTTTTGTTTCTGATTCAGCTATACAAACTGAGATTTTTGACAGCAGTGCTTCCTCAAAACCCGGGAAGGATTTCTTTCGCTTTAATGTTTCAAAAAATCAATATCTGAGTAATCAAAATAAATTTGATACGATTGTAATGAATGAAATAAATGGATTACACATCGATACAAAAGAATCTCAAATAATAGATTATCAGTCAATCCGAAAATTACTGGGAGAATTAAAGGATACTGTAAAATCAGATACTGATATTACTATTAATGATAACGATTTTGAAATTAAGCTTGATAATCAATGGAAAAAACTTGGCGGTTATACAATAGCTGGTCTTCTTAAAAAAGAAATGAAAGGTTTTAAGTTTATTAATACAAAAATCGGGGCAGGCATTTCGATGTTTAAAATCGCGCCTGATGATTCTCTCGAAGGTTATTTTGATAAAGCATTAATAATCCGAACTAATGGAACTAAAACTCAAAGAGAAACTCGGATGAGTTTGAGGACGCAAAAAACAGATATAAATTATTTGAGTATAGTTGTCCCACAAAAAAACTTATTTTAATTCTTGAAGCACCAAAAGCTACTTATGAAAATTATCGCGATATTTTTAATAATATTTTTAAGTCATTTAAGATTAAATGCTGATGTATAAACAATTATTTTTTCTGCACAAAACAAAAGATGATAAAGCATTAGCTCATTTTAGGGAAGTGATTTTAGTACATCTTTCTGAATTAGCAGGCAAAGAAATAAAATTGGCAAAAGTTGAAAGTAATTTATTGTTAGATCAAAAATATTCTTTTTATTGTGAAATTGAATATGATACGGAAGATAAAATGAATGAATTACTGAATACAAAAGCGGGCAAACAATTAAATAAAGATTTGATGGATTTTCATCAGCTTATTACAGTCATATCAATAAACTACAGTTATTAATGAATCTATACCTGATCAGACACAGCATATCAGAAAATGCTTCCTTAAATAAAAAAGATTTTGAGCGTGAGTTAACCGAAGAAGGAAAATTTGTAATCAAAAATGCTGCAGAAGCATGGAAGAAATATATTGGTAAATTTGATATTATTTTAACTTCACCTCTCAAGCGTGCAGTTCAAACTTCAGAAATTGTTAGTTCGATTATGCAAATAAATCCCAATATAATAATTGAAAATAATCTGGGAACAGGAAGCAGAACATCCGACTTAATTGAAATTTTAAATTTAACTGAAGCAAGCGACGTTGCAGTAATTGGGCATCAACCTGACCTTTCAATTCATATAATCAATTTATGCGGAAAGGGAAATTTTAATTTGGTTATTCCCTCCAGCAACTATTGCAAAGATTGAATTTGAAAATAGTATAAAGTATGGAAGAGGAAGATTAATTTTTCTTGTACCATCAATTGATAAAATAAAGCATTTGAAAGTTTTGGCATATCTTTAATTTAACAAGTAATTTCAGCAACGGAAACGGATCGTTTTACTTGATTGTTTACCGAAATGACATAAAAAAGGGGCACACAGTTACACAAATTATATACTGACCGCTGCTTCCTTCCGGACCTGACGGGGTTGGGTATTAACCTGTTAACCGGTGCCCTAAACTCTAAATCCCGGGGTGTAAAAATGTGGATTTTTAACTTACTAAACAAGAAATAATTTATTGTGGTTTATTTCTTTTTTTCTGTTCTTGTAAAGTATTCCTTTCCCAAAATACTCCATCTTCATAACCTTGAATGGATGAATCTTCCTTAGCAAGTTCTAATCTTTTTAATGTTAGCGAGGCATAAAATTCATCAACTTCAATTCCGCTAAAATTTCTGTTTAACTTTTTTGCAGTAACTGCGGTTGTCCCGGAGCCGAGAAAAGGGTCAAACACTAAATCATTTTTATTAGAACTGGCAAGAATAATTTTAGCTAAAAGCTTTTCCGGCTTTTGGGTTGGATGATCTGTATTTTCCGGCATTGACCAAAATGGAATGGTTATGTCAGTCCATAAATTAGATGGATGTGTAATCCTAAAATTTTTTCCATTTTCAGCCTGCCAATCTTTTGGATTGCCATCATCAGTTTTATATGGTGCACGAACCATACGTTTAAGTTTTACAGCTTCGGTGTTAAAAGTAAATTCATCCGAATAAGTGCAATACCAGATATCTTCGTAAGAGTTTTTCCAGTTGTCTTTAGCACCTCTTCCCTTTTCGCGTTCCCATGTAATTCTATTACGAATTATGAAAATATTTCTTCAGAACATTGTAAGCAGAAATTGAAGTTTTCCAATCACAACAAAAATAAATTGAGGCAGTTGGTTTTAAAATCCGTATCAGCTTAGAAAGCCAGGAATCAATCCATTTTTCATATTCATGTTCTTTCATTTCTTTAAAGTTTAAAGTTGAAAACTTTTTGTTGAGATTATAAGGTGGATCAATAAACAAAAGGTCAACAAATTTATCAGGTAAGAAATCCAATACATTAAAAATGCTCTGATTGATTATTCGATTAACAATTTCTTTTTCATCAATTTTGCTGTTGAGCTTTAAATATTTTGAATTGTAATTTAAAACTTCTTCATCAGTTAATGTTAAAGTCCGATTTTGGGAAGCTCTTTTTTTTGAAGGCAAAGACATACTTGCGAAACTAATCCAACTTAATATTTGAATATTTATTTTTTAATAAAACTATTTCCTCCAGTATCAAATCAAATTGTTCGGAAATTTTTTTAAACTCTTTTAGTGAATCCTCATTTATTTGATTTTCAAGCGCCATGTCTTCTAAAATTTTAAGACTACCAATTACACTTTCGATACCTAAAGTTAGCGTTGAACCTTTAAGTTTATGTACATAAAAACGAAGATGATCATGATTATTTTGGAAAATCGAGTTGCGAATAAATTCAATATTTTTGGGAATCTCTCTGATATAAACGTCTATCATTTCTTTAAAGAAATCAAGATCTGCCTGAGTTTTAATATCTTGCAGGAATGAGATTTTCTTTTCCGCTATATATTTAAGTTCAATTTCTTGCTGAATCGATTGCTGCATTATTTCTGATTTCTCCTTAATGATTTTATCGCTCCATTTTTCCAGCATATTTTTTAAATCATCCAAATTGACTGGTTTGCTGATATAATCATCCATCCCGGCTTTCAAATAATTTTCTTGATCACCAGACATTGCATTTGCAGTCATTGCGATAATTATTGGAAGTGGTTTAAGCGATGTATTTGATTTGATTATTTTACAAGCTTCAAGTCCATCCATTTCAGGCATAAGAATATCCATAAAGATCAGATCATATTGGATTGCTTCTACGGCATCAACAGCTTCTTTCCCGTTTGATGCAATATCTGCACGATAGCCAAGTCTTTCAAGCATTCTAATAGCAACCATTTGATTTATATTATTATCTTCTGCTAACAAAATTTTTATCTTCGTCGAGTGCCTCGCGGCTTCAACAACCACAGGTTTCATAGATGTTTGCTTAGAATATCGTGAACGAACATCAATAAAACTTAATATTGCTTGATGAAAATGTTTTCGTTTAATGGGTTTTGTAACAAACCTGATAAACGGATTACCTTCAGATTCTTCAATTCCAATATCTTTACCGTGAGGTTTTAATATAATAACGCCGAGATTCTTTTTAACAGCTATTGTTTTAATAACATCAATCAACCATAATAATTTATCGTATAAACCCGCAACGTTTATAACGAATAAATCTGTATCAGATGAAAAATTAAGTTTATGGTTAAGATCGTTTAAATCGGTAAGTAGATCCGAATTCATCCGCCATCTTCTTGCAAGTTGATTCAACATCATTCCATCAGATTTGTTTTGATCAATAATAAGAATTTTTTTTGCAATTAATTGCGGAGAAGCTTCAAATGAATATACTTTTTTATCTGAAGTTACTGATTCAACTTTAATTGAAAAATAAAATGTACTTCCTTTCCCTTCTTCGCTATAAAAACCAATTTCCCCGCCCATCAATTCTACAATTCTTTTACTGATCACTAGCCCTAATCCTGTACCACCAAAACTTCTTGTTGTGGATGAATCGACCTGACTAAAAGGTTTAAAGAGTTTTTCCATTTTACTTATTGGTATTCCTACCCCTGTATCTCTAACAGTAAAATTTAAAAGATAATCCTTAAAATCTAAATGCGTTGATTTAACAATTATTTCAACTTCACCTTTATCAGTAAACTTAACTGCATTGCTTAAAAGATTAGTCAGTACCTGTCTTAATCTTGTAACATCACTAATAATAGCATAAGGAGTTGTTTCGTCGATATTATAAAATAGTTCAATATCCTTTTCTGCAACTTTGGATGATATTAAATCCATTGAATCTTCAATGCACTCTCTCAGATCGAATGGTTGATTTTCAAGTTCAAGTTTTTCAGATTCAATTTTAGAAAAATCAAGTATGTCATTAATAATAACTAAAAGCTGCTCACCGCTTAACCGGATTGTATTTACATATTCTTTTTGCAATTCTGAAAGCATTGATTCAAGTAAAAGCCCGGTCATTCCTATTACACCATTCATTGGCGTTCTGATTTCGTGACTCATAAGTGCGAGAAATTCACTCCTGGCTTTAGCTGCCTTTTCAGCTTCTTTAACGGCAATATCCAGTTCCAAATTTTTCTTAATAAGTTCATCACGAAACAAATTTTTCTTTAACACTTCACCCAATGTTCCGGCAAATGCACTTAATATAGATTCTTCATCGCTGCTCCAGAGGCGATCAGAATGGCATTCGTCAAATCCCACGAAACCCCAATAAGCATCATCAATTAATATCGGGACTAAGATTATTGATCTGATATTGCGATCTACAAAAACTCTTCTGTATTCCTCCGGAAGTTCACGAACTATAAATTTTAAAGATTCACCATTAATAAATGATTCATAAAATTTTAATGGTGCAAAGCGTGAGTAAGATATCTTTTGAAGGTTGCTATCATTAATTTGTGATAAAATATCTTCAGCAACCCACTCATACATAGGTGCAAAGTAAAGCTCACCTGTTTCATTGTCTTCAATATGTTTATAAATATATACTCTATCAGTATCAGCAGATTCACCTAATATTCTTAAAGCCGTATTAAATCCGTTGATGTAATCAGAATCTGTTATTAGTGCAGTAGTAGCTTTAGCTATTCCCTGTAAAAGTCTTGTCTTTTTCTGGAGCAATTCTTCATTAATTTTTCTTTCACTAATATCCCTGAAAATACTTAGCAGGTATCTTTTCCCTTCGGAATCTTCAATCATAGAATTAGAAACTTCTAAAAATATCTTTATCTCATTCCAAAGGATAAAGCTGCTTTCAAAATGTTCTTTAATGTTGCCCTGTATAAAATTTTTTCTATAATTTTTAAGCACATTCTTTTCGTGTGCTTGTTGATATAATTCAGTGATTGGTTTCCCGATAAGTTCTTCTTGAGTTTTAGAGAATAAAAGAGCAAATGATTTATTACATAAAATTATTGTGCCATCGTGATCTGTCAACCTCATTCCATCTTTAGAATTTTCCCAGACAGCCTGAAAAATATTTTCAGAGCTGGTAAGTTTATTTTGGGTTTCAAGTCTCATCCTGATATCACGGATAGTGCCTTGCCCCATTTTTCTGCCAGCAACTGTAACTACTCTCCCTGTAATTTCAACTGGAATGACTGAACCATCCTTATGTTTAAGATCTGCCTGGAATGTAATTATATTATTTTCTCTGAAAAGAGCGATAATGGAATTAAAATATTCAGCAATTTTATCTTCCTTAACAACCGTAAGAATAGATTTCCCTAAAATTTCTTCAGGTGTATATCCTAAAAGGTATTTTACTGATGCGCTAACGAAATTAATTTTACCTGTTGGAGAGATACGAAAAATAACATCCAGCGATGAATCAATTAGAGATTCAAGTTGTTTAACCTGGGAAAGTATGTCTGGTGTAATATTTATTGCCAATTAAAAACTAAATTTTTATTAACTAAGTACAATTTAGTCTATTTTTTTTAAGATTGAAAAATATTTTAGTTAAATGTATAAGGTGCTTTCTTGCTTCCCCAATGGCAAATATTTAAGTTTCATTTGTTATTAATTTCTAATTTTATAGGGATTTTTTATGAAGCGAACAATAGTTTCAATGCCCGGTGATGGCATTGGCAAAACGGTACTTCCTGAAGCAATAAGAGTTTTAGATACAGCAGGTTTTGATGCTAATTATGTTCATGGAGATATTGGTTGGGACTTCTGGTGCAGTGAAGGTAATGCACTTCCGCAGCGAACAATTGATCTTCTTGAGGAGCATAAAATCGGATTGTTCGGGGCTATCACTTCTAAACCTAAAGATGCCGCTGATAAAGAACTTGATCCATCATTAAGAGGTAAAGGGTACGTTTATTTTTCTCCAATTGTTGGTTTAAGGCAAAAGTTCAATCTTGATATTTGCATTAGACCTTGCCAATCATTTAAGGGAAATCCATTAAACTTCATCATCAGAAATGCAAAAGGTGGATTTGATGAACCATTAGTAAATGCAGTGATCTTCAGACAGAACACCGAGGGTCTTTATGGTGGCGTTGAATGGACAAATCCTCCAAAACAAGTTCGTGACGCACTTGAAACTCATCCAAAAATGAAATTTTTTAAAAATGTTCCAAGTGAAGATATGGCAATCTCAACAAGAATAGTTACAAGAAATGCTTCGCGTAGAATTATTCGTGCTGGTTTTGAATATGCTAAAAAATACGACTATACAAATCTTACACTTTGCGAAAAGCCAAATGTACTTCGTGAAACTTCTGGTATGATGTTTAAAGAAGCAAAAGAAATCGCTAAAGAGTATCCAGGAATTTCATTGTGGGATACAAACATTGATGCGCAAATGATGTGGCTTACAAAAAATCCTGAAACTTATGGAGTAATTGTTGCAGAAAATATGTTCGGTGATATTATTTCTGATGGGTTTGCAGGATTGGTTGGCGGACTTGGGTTTGCCTGCAGTGCAAATATTGGTGAAGAGGTTGCGGTATTTGAGCCAACACACGGAAGCGCACCAAAATATCAGGAATTAAGTCCTTCAATCGTAAATCCAATTGCTATGATTTTAAGTGCATGTATGATGCTTGATCATATTGATGAAAAAGTTAAAGCTGATAAGATTAGAAATGCAATTGCAAAAGTTATTGAAGAAGGTAAAGTTAAAACATATGATATGATGAAACTTCGCGGTGGTCCGGATGTATTTAGTAAAGGTGCTTGTACAACTCAACAAATGACGGACGAAATAATTTCTAAATTGTGAGAAGCAAGAAATGATACGAAAGACGAAAATTGATCAATTCGTCTTAAGTTTTGTATTCATTAAAAATCGACTAAGGAATCAAGGTAACGTTTTACATCTTGCTTCTTTCGTCTCTCGGAGAAAAAATGAAAGAAAAAGTTTTAAAAATATGGCCGGAAATTAATTGGATTGAAAATCCAGTATTAAGAGAAAAAGTTTTAAACTGCTGGATTTATGCAATTGAGAATTCTGTTCTCTCACCAGAGGATTTAGAAATAATTCCATTTTCTTTGTTAATAAATGATTGTAAAATATCTTTTATGAATCACAAACGTACCGCAGTTCAACTTTCTGTGGATATTGCAAAACGTATGAAAGCAAATTTTGGCAATGAAATAAAAATCGATATGGATTTGTTAATTGCCGGTGCAATTTTGATTGATATTGGGAAATTGATTGAATATGATAAAGTAGATGGCAAACTTGTAACAAGTAAAGCCGGACATCTGCTTCGTCATCCATTCAGCGGAGTATCAATCGCCGATCGTTTTGGTTTACCTTATGAAGTTCAACATATAATTGCTTATCACGCAAAAGAAGGTGATCTGGCAAAACGTAGTGTTGAAGCAATAATAGTTCATCATGCAGATTTTGTTTCGTTTGAGCCATTTAAAGTGTGAAACGTTAAACGAAAGACGAGAAACGAAAAAGAGAAACATTTTATATGTTAAAATTGGCTCATAAAAATTTAGATGTTTGGAAGAAAAGTTTAATTCTTGTTTCTGAAATTTATAAGTTAACTCAATCTTTCCCTCGAGATGAACAATTTGGATTAACTTCACAATTAAGAAGAGCTTCAGTCTCTGTTATTTCCAACATAGCTGAAGGTTTTGCAAGAAACTCGGATTTAGAAACAAAAAGATTTCTGGATATTGCCCGATCATCTTTGGTCGAAGTGGATACTCAGATTGAAATCGCATTAAAACTTAAATATTTAAATGAAAAAGATATCATCGATTTAACTGAAACTTCCAATCATATCTTTGCTATGTTAACTAAACTAATTAAGAAATTTTCAAATGTGTGAAAACGATCTTCGTTTCTCATCTTTCGTTTTTCATCTTTCGGAGGTAAAATGAGCCAGACTCTCATTGAAAAAATAGCACAAAAATTTGCTGTAGGATTAGATCCCAAAAATCAAGTTCATGCTGGTGATTATCTTTCCATAAAACCAGCATATGTAATGACACACGACAACACAGGCGCAGTTATTCCAAAATTCAAATCAATCGGTGCAACAAAACTTTTCAATCCACGACAAGTTGTAAACACTCTCGATCATAATGTTCAGGATAAAACCGAAAAGAATTTAGAGAAGTATAAAAAGATCGAAGAGTTTGCTAAATCAATGGGAATAGATTTCTATCCCGCCGGTCGTGGAATCGGACATCAAATAATGTGCGAAGAAGGTTATGCGTGGCCAGGAACTATGGTGGTTGCATCTGATTCACATTCAAATATGTACGGTGGATTAGGTTGTCTTGGAACTCCAATTGTCCGTACTGATGCAGCTGCAATTTGGGCTACAGGTAGAACGTGGTGGCAAGTTCCTCCAATCGCGAAAGTTGAACTGAAAGGTAGTTTAAGACAAGGCGTAACCGGCAAAGATGTTATCATTGCTTTGTGCGGATACTTTAATCACGATGAAGTATTAAATCACGCAATAGAATTTGTTGGAGATGGAATTCGTTATCTAACAATTGATGAGCGTTTGGCGATTGCAAATATGACAACGGAATGGGGCGCACTTGTTGGTGTCTTCCCTATTGATCTTGCAACGATTCTATGGTTAAAAAAACGTGAGCGATTTATTGAACATCGCGGACTTGAAGGAGTTTTTTCTGATGCTGATGGAAAAGGACAACATCCAAGAATTAATCATAAAAGAATTGAAGAACTTGAACACAATATTCCACAAGCAGATGTTGATGCATTTTATGCAAAAGAATTAACAATTGATTTATCAACCGTAGAACCTTTTGTTTCCGGACCAAATACAGTTAAAACTTATTCTGCTGTCTCAGAACTAAAAGAAAAAAATATTGTAATCAACAAAGCTTATCTTGTTTCTTGTGTTAACAGTCGTGTTGATGATATTGCAGAAGCTGCTGCCGTTATAAAAGGGAAAAAGATTTCAGAGCATGTAAAATTCTACATTGCAGCTGCATCCAGTGAAGTTCAAAAAGAAGCAGAACGATATGGTTACTGGCAATCATTGATTGAGGCTGGTGCCATTCCCCTTCCTTCAGGCTGTGGTCCTTGTATCGGACTTGGAATTGGTTTACTTGAAGATGGAGAAGTTGGAATCTCTGCTACGAATAGAAATTTTAAAGGCAGAATGGGTTCACCAAATGCTCAGGCATACCTTGCTTCTCCCGCAGTTGTAGCTGCATCTGCAATTTCTGGTAAGATTGACTACGATTGGAAGAATAAAGAGCATCGGGAACTTAAAGGTTCAATAAAAGTAAATGAGAAAAAAGCTGGAGCTAAATCTTCTGTAAAAATTATTAATGGATTTAAACAAGTTGTTGAAGGTGAATTAATTTTCTGCCATCAGGATAATATGAATACAGATGGCATTTATCCCGGCAAATACACTTACAATGATGATATGACTCCGCAGCAGCAAGCAGAAGTTGTAATGGAGAATTATGATCCTGAATTTGTTAAAATTACAAAAGCAGGTGATATTCTTGTTGGCGGATTTAACTTTGGAACTGGTTCATCTCGCGAACAAGCAGCAACTGCATTAAAGTATAAAGGCATCCAACTTGTTGTTGCCGGAACATTTAATGAAACTTATAAACGCAACGCACTTAATAATGGTTATTTATTGATTGAATGTCCGCAACTTGTAAATGATTTGAAATCTAAATATGGAAAAGATAGGCTTACTGTAAAATCAGGAATAAATGTAAAAATAGATTTTGAAAATTCAGTTTTAACATTTGATAACAAAACTTATTCTATCGATCCAGTTGGTGAAGCAGCACAAGAATTAATTGTAACTGGCGGATTAGAAGATTGGGTGAAAAAGAATTTATAATAATTTAAGTAGAGGCAATTATGTATCACATAAAACACGTGATAATAGAAGGATTTTGGGGCAAATATAAGGTTGAGACAGAATTCCGATCGGATGTAAATATATTTATTGGTAAGAATGGAACTGGTAAAACCACTTTTATTCTTTTTCTTCAGGCTGTTTTACAAGTTGATATCCCTGTTCTCTCAAATCTTGAGTTCAAAAAAATAAAATTGCAATTGAGAGATAATAATAAAGAGAAAACAATAACTGTTGAAAAGCGGATTAAAGAAAATTTAGGTTATGACATTGCTTATTATAGAATTAGTAGAAAACCTTTCAAAGTGGCTTTATATAATAGTGAATTGGATGAAAGAAGATATTTTGGTAGTCGTTCACGAAGACTTGATTTTGATATATTAAAAAAAGAACTGAATTCTTTAATCAATATATCAACTTTATCGGTTTATAGGTTACCAAACATTGAACTGAGTGAAGAAGAAGATTATTACCTGCATAAAAAACGAAGGGGCCATATCCTGCCTGTTGAAAATAGATTAGAAAGTTTAATGAAATCATTAACCGTTTATCAACTTGCTTTAGCCGAAGAAGCTCAAAGAGTTTCAAAAAATTTCCAAAAAGAAGTCCTTTCTTCTATATTATATGATAAGAAATTTGACAGTGCAAAGATATTAATTGAAAATTTTGCTTTTAAAAAGAGAAAGAAGCCTTGGTAAAGGCATACAAAGACTTGGGTATATATGATGATAAACTCTCAGAGAAAATTGATAACCATATTATAAAATTAGAACAGAGTATTGAAAGTTATAAGCAATTTAAAGAAAATAAGAGTGTTTTTACTATCGATGCTTTGCTTCCACTTCCACTTTTCAAAAGGACGCAACATATTTTGGATTTGTCTTTAAAAGCTGATGAGGAACGTAAAAGAATTTTTGAACCAATTGAAAATTTTTTAGATCTTTTGAGAGAATTCATAAAGGACAAAGAGATAAATACTAACCAGAGTGGATTTTTAATATTCAAAAAAGATAAGCGCGAAATACCGATTACTGAGCTATCCTCTGGTGAAAAACAATTATTAATACTACTTATTGAAACACTCGTACAGAGGAACAAATATTTTATTTTTATAGCTGATGAACCAGAATTATCACTGCACATAGAATGGCAATCAAAAATTCTGAATTCCATAAAAAAACTAAACAAAAATACTCAAATTATTGTAGCAACTCACTCACCTGAGATCGCTGCAAGTAGAAAAAAATCTTTAGTCAATATGGAGAAAATTATTTATGCCTGATTTGATATATTCAAGTGAGGCTTTATCAACCCTCACCGAATTCCATCAAAAGAAATATGTAATTTTCGTTGAAGGAGATGAGGATGTAGTATTTTGGGAAGTAATTCTAAATCATTTTGGGATTAATGATTACTACTTGAAAAGCTCGGGTGGTATCGAAGAGCTAAAAAAATATATGGAATCAATTTTAAAAGATAATACAAATATCTATGCATTCGCAGACAATGATTATTCAGATATTCTACATACACAAAATAGACATCCAAATATTATATACACATATGGATACTCAATTGAAAATAGTCTGTATTCCTCAAAAAATATTGAAAAAATAATAAATATTTATTCAAGACAAACGAATTCACATACAAAAGATTTTGAAAAATGGTTAGATGATTTCTGTATTTCATTATATGATTTGATTGTCCTTGACATCTGTAATGAAGCCTTCAGTAGGGGACTTTCTGTTCTCGGAGATAATTCGTGTAGAGTTTTGAAGAATAATGATTCTTATAATGTTTGTGTAGAAAGAGTAAAGGGTATTGCAAAATCGTTAAAATCGCATTTTAATTCCGAAGAGCTAAACAAAATCAAAACCTCAATTCAGAAAACAAATAAAAGCCTTCCTTTTATCATTAGAGGACATTTTTTAACAAATGCTTTAATGAATTATATAAAGAAAAGAGTGAAAAATGTTTCTAAAAGAAAAGTAGGCTTTTCAAAAGATAATTTATACAATCAATTAATCGCTCAATTTCCAAATACAATATTAACATCAATTGATATTGAATATTTAATGAAACGAATTAAAACAATAATGAATTAAATCATAAGATTTAATACAATAAGGAACATAAATACATTTGAACAAATCAATATCAAGAACAACATAGGAATTGAATTTAAATTAAGAGATTAAACAAAAACATTAAACAAATAGATGGCATCACAAAATGTGATACCAACAAAAATGGAGATCACTAATTGTGATGTCCAAAAACAATGTAACAATAAAGCAATGAAACAATCCACCTATTATAAAGATTGCTTCTCCCGATAAATCGGGATCGCAATGACTAAAATTATTAAGGGACAATATGCAAAAATCAATCTCAAGACCAATTTTCAATCTCGCTTAGATAGACTATAGAAATCTTAAATTGTATGGATAAACAAAAACCAAACTCCGAAATAATCCTTTACCAAACTGAGGACGGTAAAACCAAAATTGAAGTTCGTCTGGAGAATGATACTGTTTGGCTAACCTTGAATCAAATTTCAGAGTTATTTCAAAAAGCTAAATCCACAATTAGTGAGCACATCAAAAACGTTTATGATGAAGGAGAACTTCCTGAAGAATCAACTGTTCGGAATTTCCGAACAGTTCAAATTGAAAAAGATCGAAGTGTTATCAGAGATTTGGAGTATTATAACCTTGATGTTATTATTTCGGTTGGTTATCGTGTAAAATCATTGCAAGGCACAAAATTTCGTATTTGGGCAACACAACATCTTAAAGAATATCTTATAAAAGGATTTACACTTGATGATGAACGATTAAAAGCTGGTGGTTATCTAAATAAATATTTCGAAGAACTCCTTGAGCGTATTCGGGATATAAGAACTTCTGAAAAAAACTTTTACTATAAGGTACGCGAGATTTATGCTTTATCTGCTGATTATAATGCTAATGCTGAATTAACCCAAAAATTTTTTGCTACTATTCAAAATAAATTTCATTGGGCAGTTCATCATCATACTGCTGCTGAACTTATTGTACAAAGAGTAAGCGTTGATAAACCAAATATGGGATTGACTACATGGCAAGGTGCTAAAATCCGTAAACACGATGTGATTGTAGCTAAGAATTATCTTTCTTTAGATGAAATTAAACAGCTAAACTTGCTCGTTGAACAGTTTCTTGCTTTTGCAGAGTCTCAAGCACATCAAAGAAAAGTAATGTACATGAATGACTGGATAAAAAAACTAAATGACATTCTTATAATTAATGAAAGAGAAATACTCGAAAGTCCCGGTAAAATATCAAAAGAAGAAGCTGATGAAATCGCTTTCAAGGAATTTGAAAAATTTAAAAAGGTAGAATCAGCAGAAGAAATTAAAAGACTTAAGGTGTTAGAAAACGAAATTAAAGAATTATCGACAACATCTAAGAAAAAGAAAAAATAATTAAGCAATAAAACAATTCAACAATCAAACAATAGAAGTATATGAACAAATCAATCTCAAGAACAATATCTGAATTTGCTGTTAATCTGCAATATAAAGATTTACCACAAAATGTAATTCACGAAGTTAAAAGATATCTCTACGACTCGATAGGATGTGCATTTGGCGGATATCATACAAAAGATGTCAGAATAATCCGCAACATTTATAAAGATATGGGTGGAACAGAAGAAGCTACTGTAATCGGATTTGGAGATAAAATTCCTGCCGTTAATGCGACACTTGTAAATTCACTTATGATTCGCGCATTGGATTTTAATGACATTTACTGGAAAGAAGATCCCTCACATCCATCAGATCTCATTCCTGCTGCACTCTCCGTAGCTGAAATGGCTGGTGCATCTATGGAAGAAGTTATCACCGCAATTGTTCTTGCTTATGAATTTGAACAAAGACTTTGCGAGTTTGCTGTGCCGGGAATTCGCGAACGGAAGTGGCATCATGCAACATTAACACAATTCGTTTCTCCAATTGTTGCCGGAAAGATTCTGGGTTTAACTGTTGATCAGATGGTAAATGCAATTGGAATTAGCGGAAGTCATAATCACACTATCGGATGTCCAACTGCGGGCAAACTCACAATGATGAAAAACACTGTCGATCCAATGGCAACACAAGCTGGGGTTTTTGCAGCACTTATGGCCAAACGAGGTTACACCGGTACAGAGGCTGTGTTTGAAGGTAAAGAAGGTTTTATGGATTGCTTCTTTGGCTACGATGTTAAAGAACAAAAAGTGGAACCACAAAGTATGAAAGGTAGAGACGGAGTTTCTGAATGGAAATGGAATATCGATAAACTTATCGGTGGACTTGGTGAATCGTACAAGATTCTTGAATGTGGAATGAAAGCATTTCCAACTGAGGCACTTACTCATACACATCTTTCGGCAACATTAAATGTTGTAACAAAAAATAATATCAGTTACGATCAAATTGAAACTGTAACGCTTACTACATTAGCACAAGCTTACGATATTCTTTTTGATCCTCACAAGTATCGTCCGGAATCAAGAGAAACTGCTGATCACTCACTTCCCTATTGTGTAGCTGCTGCTTTGGTTGATCATAAAGTAACAACGCAATCTTTCTCAGATGAGAAATTGAAAGATCCAAGAATCTGGGAAGTAATTGATAGAATTAAAGGTGAACCATCTGTTGAATTTGAAAAAATGTTCCCTGCAAAACAACCGAGTAAAGTCGTTGTCAGGACAAAAGATGGGAGAGAATTTTCAGAATATCTGGAATATCCAAAAGGTGATCCAAGAGAACCAATGACAATGGATGACCTTGATAATAAGTTTGAAGCCCTTTCATCGCAATTACTTGTCGCTGGCAGAAGAAAAGAAATTAAAGATGCAATTTTTAGTGCTGAATTAATGACTGCACGAGAATTTATGAAGAAGCTCATTGTTTGATTGTTAAATTGATACATTGTTAAAATGATTGAAAAGAAATATTTAAAACTAAATGATATTGATGCTTATAAAATTGCTTTTAATTTAAGTAATTATGTCTGGGATCTAATTGTTAAATGGGATCGATTTTATTCTGATACAGTTGGAAAACAATTTGTTCGATCTATCGATTCCATTTCAGCCAATTTAGCTGAAGGATTTGGCAGATATTCAAAGAAGGATAAAGTTAAATTCTATCATATCAGTTTTGGCTCAATGTATGAATCATTAGATTGGAATGAAAAAGCATTGAAAAGAAAATTAATTAACAAGAGTGAATACGATTATATTTTTTCTGAGTTACAAAAACTTCCTAAGTTAATACATCAATTAATTAAATTTACAAATACAAAACTATCCGAATAACAATGAAACAATAAAACAATTGAACAATGGACCTAAATTTTGAAATAGTGAATAAAGAATAGAATAATCATATGAATAAAAAAACAAATAAATCAAGTAGTGGTAAAAGAGGTGATTCAGTTCGCTCCGATTGCTATTTTGAAATTGAACTCAAAAATTCCGGTGGAATAAAAATTGATTTGAAAAGCAAAGTCGATGTGATGTATGGAGAATCAATCAAACTAATGATTCTCGATATGTCCAAATTCTTTGGATTGAAAGACGCAAAGATTTTGCTGGAAGACAATGGGGCTTTACCTTTTGTGATTGCAGCAAGATTTGAACTTGCAGTTAAGCGATTATTTCCTGATCTAAAGAAAGAATATCTACTTCCATTCCACGAAAAGAATTTATATTCAACAAAAAAAGATCAACTACGAAGAAGCAGATTATATCTTCCAGGAAATGAACCAAAGTTTTTTGTAAATGCGGGACTCCATTCACCTGATGGAATTATTCTTGATCTTGAAGACAGTGTTGCCCCAACCGAAAAAGATGCAGCACAATTACTAGTAAGAAATTCTTTACGATCAGTGGATTTTTATGGTGCTGAAAGAATGGTTAGAATAAATCAGCTTCCGAAAGGATTGGATGATTTGAAATATATTGTCCCAAATAATGTAAATGTTATACTTGTTCCCAAGTGTGAATCGGCAGAACAAATTCAGCAACTTGAAAATGAAGTTGAGAAACTTAAAAAACGATACAATGTAGAAAATCCAATTTACTTTATGCCGATTATTGAAAGTGCACTAGGAGTAATCAAAGCATATGAGATTGCGTCCGCTTCAAAAAATAATTGTGCACTTGCAATCGGACTTGAAGATTACACTGCGGATATTGGAACTCAACGCACTAACGAAGGACGCGAAAGTATTTTTGCAAGACAGATGTTAGTTAATGCTGCAAAGGCTGCTGGCATTCAAGCTATCGATACAGTATTTTCTGATGTTGCAGATATGGATGCATTAAGACAAAGTGTTATCGAAGCAAAATCACTTGGGTTTGAGGGTAAAGGTTGTATTCATCCACGACAAATAAAAGTTGTTCACGAAGCATTTGCTCCAACTATAGAAGAAATTGAAAAAGCTAAAAAGATTGTTCAAGCTTTTGAAGAAGCTGAGAAAAAAGGATTAGGTGTTGTTTCACTCGGAAGTAAAATGATTGATCCGCCCGTGGTTAAACGTGCTTTGAATACAATCAATCTTGCACTGATGAACAAGCTGATCAGCAAAGACTGGAGAAATAAATGAAACTTGTAAAAAACGCAGCAGGAAGATTTGTACCAACAGAAGTAAATGGAGAAACTCAAATCCCATTTAAAGGAGTAGATAAATACAGACCAACCGGAGTAAAAGCAAAGCCTCCAATCCGCACTTGTATTGATTATCCATCTGATGGGAATAAAGTTGTTAAAGATTTAAAAACTGCTTTGAAGAAAGCTGGACTTAAAGATGGAATGACAATTTCAACTCATCATCATCTGCGCAATGGTGATGCAGTTACAAATATGTTGTTTGATGTGATTCACGAAATGGGAATAAAAAATATTCGCTGGTTTCCTTCAGCTTCTTTCCCAGTTCATTCACATTTAATAAAATATTTAGAGGATGGAACAATCCACCACATCGAAGGAAGTATGAACGGTCCGCTCGGTAAATTTACGACTGAAGGAAAGATGCGCGGTGTGGGAATCCTTCGTTCTCACGGTGGAAGATATCAATCTTTACAGGATGGTGAAGTTCATGTTGATATTGCAGTTATACTTGCACCGACTGCCGATCCATTTGGAAATGCAACAGGTGACCGTGGAAAATCTGCTTGCGGATTAATTGGCTTTGCGCTTGGTGATTCTGAATACGCAGATAGAATTATAATTGTTACAGATAATCTTGTTCCCTTCCCTTGTGTGCCCTGGCAAATCCAAGGCAACAATGTTGATTTTGTTGTTGAAGTGGAATCACTTGGTGATCCTAAAAAAATTGTATCCGGTACAACTGAAGTCACCAAATCACCGGATCGGTTATTGATTGCAGAGTATGTTGCAGATTTTATTGAGGCGGCTGGAATTATGAAAGACGGCTTTTCACTTCAGGCTGGTGCGGGTGGAACTAATCTCGCATTTGTACTTTTCTTAAAAGAAAAGATGAAAGCAAAAGGTGTTAAAGCGAGATTTATGCGCGGCGGCAGTACAAAATATCTGGTAGAGATGCTTGAAGAAGGTTTGACAGATTACATTCTTGACGGACAAACCTTTGATCTTGAAGGTGTAAGAAGTATGCGTGAAAATGCAAATCATGTTAACACTTCTCCGTTTACAAGTTATAATTTTCATGGTAAAGGAAATTTTGCATCGATAGTTGATACTGCTGTTCTTGGTGCAACCGAAGTCGATGTAAAGTTTAATGCTAATGTTGTTACCCACTCAGATGGATATTTGCTGCACGGGATTGGTGGTTGGCAGAATTGTTTGTACTCAAAATGTACAATACTTGCAATTCCATCTTTTAGAGATCGCATTCCTGTTATTGTTGATGATGTAACTACAATTTGTGGACCTGGGGAATTGATTGATGTTATCATTACAGAAAGAGGAATTGCTATTAACCCAATAAGAAAAGATTTGATAAAAGCAGTTAAAGGTTCAGGACTTCCAATAAAAGATATCAAACAAATCAAAAAAGAAGTTGATGAAATTTGTGGCGGCGTTCCGGCTAAACCAAAAGTTAATAAAGAAAAAGTT
Source organism: uncultured Ignavibacteriaceae bacterium (assembly GCA_963809415.1). Classification (GTDB taxonomy): domain Bacteria; phylum Bacteroidota; class Ignavibacteria; order Ignavibacteriales; family Ignavibacteriaceae; genus IGN3. The sequence goes on from CAWEJJ010000003.1 coordinate 768,536, forward strand.
GTTGCAATTGTTAAATGGGTTGATGGAACAGTGATTGATTCTGTATTTCAAGTAGAGAAATAAAGGCAATAGCACACAGATGGCACAGATTGAACGGATTCTCACGGATTAGGAATTATGAAAAATAAAGTTGTTTGGAATTCTCCAACTATCGGTATTGCATTTGGTGCTGGCGGTGCCCGTGGTTTGGCCCATCTCTTAATGATTGAAGCACTTGAAGAACTGGGTGTTAAACCCTCAATCATTTCTGGTTCAAGTATCGGCGCAGTAGTTGGGGCTTTTTATGCTGCTGGATTCAACAGCAAAGAGATGAGGAAAATTCTTAATCAGCTGATTAATCCTAAAAGTGATTCAGTTTTTGATTTTCTTCTTAAATCAGATATTGTAAAACTCTTCACAATGTTTGATCCTCAATTTATCAAATCAGGTTTTATAAAAGGTGAAAAGTTTCAGAAATACATGGAGACCCATCTCAAAGTTTCCAGGTTTGATGAATTAAAAGTTCCATTAAAAATTGTTGCAACAGATTATTGGAAAAAAGAAGAAGTCATATTTGAAAAAGGTGAATTGATACAACCGATAAAAGCAAGTTACTCTATGCCTGGATTATTCACACCTGTTAAGATAAAAAATAGAATTTTGATTGATGGTGGTGTAGTTAATCCGCTTCCATTTGATTTGATAAAAGATCATTGTGACATAACAATTGCAATAGATGTTACTGCAGTAAAAGCACAAAGCGACAAAGAAATTCCCCCAACTTTCGATTCAGTTTTTACCACCTATCAGACAATGCAAAATTCCATTATCAATGAAAGATTAAAATTTCTCAGACCGGATATTTACATCAAACCAGAGATTTATGATGTACGTGTTTTTGATTTTGTAAAGGCAGATTCAATTTTTGAACAAGCAAAACCTGCAAAAGAGGAGTTGAAAATAAAATTAAACCGGATATTAAATAAAGAGTGACCATTAAAAAGCCGACTAAATATTAAGTCGGCTTTTTTAATTTCAGATTATGAATATTTACTTACCTATCAATTTTAATCCCCAGCCATTCTTCAAGTTTAGAAAGAATTAACTCTTTGGATTTTTTAGAGAAACTTTTAATTCTGGTTCTATGTGATCCACCTGGTAAAATCATTTTTATCGAATTAGTTTTACCGGTAAGGCAAACACTTGCTGCAGAATAAGGATCATTATCACCATAGATAAAAATACAATTCTTAGCTTCGTTCTGCACCCAATTGGTAATATCCTTCATTGGTTCAGGATCGAAAGTTGGATTAACGCCGGGTGGAATAAAAAATCGGGTATGTCCATCCGCATATTTTATGTAATCCTTAAATGGAGTTATATCATAAGCGTAATATCCATAGTTAGTATAACACTGATAATAAAAAGGCCAGCCGGTTTTAATACTCGCATCATCAAAATAATTAAACCCACCGTTAATACTAAGGTGTTCAAATATTTCATCCAGGCTTGAGGTTGAGTCCGGAATCTTTGCACAATCACCATTTCCGAATTGCCAGTAAGCAAAGGAATATTCAAGTATTGAATATTCATAAGCCCTCTCATTCCCAACAATATTATAAGTCAATTTTTTATTTTCAGCATTTTTTAGAAACATAGGATATAACTGATCCCGTTTTTTAAAACATAAAGTTTGAAAATCTTTAACTCTGTCTCTGCACTCAGGTGTAGAAACGTTTTTGAGAAACTCATAAAACCTTTGATCTTCGGGAGAGCGAATAATTGGTCCTACATACGGAACTGAAACATCCACATCATCAGGATAAAGTCTTCGATGGAAAATAACTGTGGAGCCTCCTTTGCTAATACCTGTGCTTATCCATTTGCCTTTATAAAATTCCTTGAGCAATTGTATGATCCGATGATGATCAGCCGCTGCTTGTCTATAGTCCAGGTATTTCCAATCAAATGGTTCCGGGACTGATTCACCAAAATAACGATGCTCAACCATTATCTGGTTACAGCCTAATATTCTGGTTAATTCAGAGGTCCGATTATCAACAGCATAACCATCTAGCTCAATAACCATAGGTTTATTTTTATCAACGTGTGATAAGAAAAATTGTTCCTTAAACTTTGGTCCATCCGGGTTATTATGATCAATTGGTTGTGTAATCATAATTTCATAAGCTTCAGTAAAAATTGTATCCGATTTAATCTTTTTTACATCAAGGTCAGGTATAGATTTTAACCAGGTGTACAACTCTGAGGCTTTGCCATTATCAGTTTGAGGGATTCCGGTATGTGAAAAAACAAACAGCAACAGCAATGGGAAGAGAATTTTTAACTTCATAAATATATCCGCTATTAATTAATAAAATAAAAAGTAACAGTATTCAATTCAATACTCGCGTTTTTGTACAAGTCGGATTAACAAAATTCCTGATTTTATAATTCTGTATAAATTGCAAGTAATCAATTCAGACAATAAAAAATTATTCCTGAAAAGTAATTTATCTTTTGTAAAATTTGTTAAAAAAGGGCTTATATACAATTGATTTTTCGGTACCTATTCACTGTAATATTCAAATTCATTTTACAAAAAATAAAATTTTATGAAATTAATTAGTCAAAGTTTTTAGAATAAAAAATGTTTACGTATTCAATCATGAGTTCAATTATTATTTTTCAATTTTAAACAGTAAAAGATATGGTGTAGGAAATTTTCTAATTAGCTTTATTGTTTTTACCAATTCCATTTTAAATTAAAATTTAAAATGAAAAAGGGCTCGATTATTCGAGCCCTGATTCAGACCAACTATTTAGTCATTAACTAAGTTCAGAACAATTACTTTAGTAAAACCATCTTTTTGGTTTGCGTAAAGTTTGCACCGCCGTTGTTAGAAACAGCATTGATTTGGTAGAAATATATTCCGGAAGCTAATCCACTAACAGAATTTGTATTGAATTGTGCTTGATGATTACCTGCAGAATAATCTCCATCAACTAGCACTTTAACTGCTTCACCCGTAATATCGTAAACAACAATTTTAACTTTACTATCGGTTGGTAGTGAGAAATTAATTGTTGTCGTTGGGTTGAATGGATTAGGATAATTCTGTGATAATTGATAATCCTCAGGCATTGCATTATCAGGATAATCAATACTTGTTACACCACCCATAAGTTCTAATAGAAGCTTTTAATAAGCTTACAGTAAATGCAGGGTTGTGAATACCAAGACTTCTATCTTCTTCAATCCAAATATATGCATAACCTGCTTTCATGATTTGCTGGAGTAAGCTGCCATTCCTTCATAATTTGGAGTGTTTATTAAGACAGCTGTAGGATCATTAGGATCGTGTGGCAAATAAGAAGAAAGTTTTTCCATTAAACCTTCAACTTCTATTTGTAAACCTTGAGCTACTCCATTACCGTCAAGATCAGCATTACCATTTATATAATATTTTTTGTCTGCGAATGAAGTACCAATATCACCGTGGCAAGGAGCACAGGAACCAACAAAATCTGTTCCCTGCGCATCACTCATATTCCAGGAGTGTCCACCAACAAGATAAATATTGCCTTTGCATCAGCAAGAGCTGGACCAGCCATATGACAATCGTTGCAAGAGTTTCCTCCAGCAACTGCATGAGGTGAACTTGGTAATTCAAAACCGAAGTCAGGTGCATTTTTACCCAATAACATATCTGCTTGTGGACCATGATGTGGTCCGAAATGCGCATTTCCCTTAACAACAGAGGTATAAGCAACTGCATTTACACGTGCTCTATGACAATCCATACATTGAGCGCCTGTACCGTATAAAGCAGAGAGTAATTTGAGTACTGTCAGCAAGTTGAGTTACCTAATGATCTTAATTGATGAATATTTGTAGCATCATGAGGATCATGACAAACTGCACATGTAATATTGGTTGCAGTCGGGACGAATTTGTTATTGCCTGGTAATCCTAATGCATCAACAGGTCTTCCTTCGTGAACCCATTCAACATATCCGGAACCGCTATGACATGCTGCGCATCCATCGGTTCCACCACGCAGGAACAAATGCTCCTTTAGCATGTCCGCCATCAAAACCAAATCCGGTAACTTCTGTTCCATCATCACCTGAATGTTTCCATTGTTCCGGGAATACATGATGTGAACCTGAATCATGACACCATGCACAATTATCTATTGTTAAAGTCTTCATCTGTGCTTTAGTATCATATGGATTATTAACATGACCACTTCCAGGACCATGGCAGCTTTCACATTGAATGTTTGCTAATTTCATAGCGTTTGGAGATGTAATCAATAATTTTGCCCATGTATCCAGACTCCAATGAATCTGGTCCTGAAGGATAAACAAAATGTCTAATCATCAAAACCATTATTGTTTGCATAAGGATTATACCCGGTTGTGTGGCAAGCTGACACAAGCTGCGTCCATAATGGTCGCTTAAAGTTCCTTTAAGCCATCGCTTCTGTGAAAATATTTGCATGACCTGTTCCAAGCCATTTATTATAAACATATGGATCATTGGAAGGAAGAGGACCATGACAATTCTTACAGCTAGCATCAGCACCAAGACCTAAATATGTTGCAGCATCAATTATAATTGTGTCCTGATATAATCCGACTTCACCAAAAGTAATTATATACCTTCCAACTAAATCTGGAATAAAGGTTACAATTTGATTTGAAGTATCAAGATCTTTAGTTGATCCAAATGCAGCATTAGAACCTTCAGGTGTGGAAACAAAATTCCAATACGGACCTGTAAGTGCAGAAGTAGAAGAATCCCTTTAAATAAACTTTGGTCTGTATTCCAACATTTTGTAAGCCATTAAAAGGTCTATCAAAATAGTTTGGGACAGAAGTATCACGTGCAACATCTCTTGGATCGACACCAAATTGTGTTAAGGTAACTTTCTGTGCTAGAAGCGCAGAAGATAACATAAACAAAAATCCGGCTAAGAGTAGTATGCTTTTCTTCATTAAAATTACTCCTTAGTTTTGAAATTAAATTAATTATTTAGTAAATGAATTCGAATTTTCTCCACTGAAATGATCAATTGATTTTCAATAAATCAATCAGATCCATCCAGAACAGCATAAAATCTGAATTAATCATCTCAACGTTAATGCCGAAATAATTGATAATGAGAAACTATTGTAATGTGGAAAAGTTAGCTTTTTCTTAATTTTTTAGCTATAAATTTTGATAAGTTTTCCCGGCTTCTCACTTATTGGAAGTTCCTTATAATATTTTATTATTTTTTAGAAAATTTCACATCTAGCAACTAATATTGGTTGGCAAAGGAGTATAATATATTGATTTCAGGAATTGCTTAATAGCAATTTATGGAAGAAAAAGCCAATTGTTACTTTTGTTAGCTTTTTAGTACTCAAGCGTGAACTTAAATAATGCAAAACTAAGATCTTCCGAAAGATTCTTTGTAATATTTTTTTGATTTTGATAATTAAATGATAAGTCAAATATATAACCTCTTATCGGCTCAAAATTAACTCTGGCACAAAACAAGTTGTAATTCACTCGTTCACCATCCAGAAAAGGTGCATGTTCATTTATTATTATTGTCCCGTGCGAAAGGGCTATATCACCACCGACATTTTTAATCAAATTTCCGAAATTGTCGTAAATATTGTTGCCTTCCCTAACATAACGGTATTCCAAAGAGAATCTGACCCATTCATTAAAATTATAAGCAGCCCTGGTCATCAACTCATCAGCATTAGGACCTATTCTGTGCCCAAGGTTAGCCCCAAAAGCTGTATAATTATTTTTTATATCATAGTGTGTGTAAACGTAAGGACGAATTCTGGTGTATTCAATAATCAATGATAAATCATTTATCGAAAGTGGTTGATACCAAAAAGCACCAAGCTGGTAAGCGGTTTTATTTGTGTATTTTTCTAAATCTCCAAGATTACTTAAAATATTTTCATCTAATAAAAATGTACCTTGTAATTCGAGATCTTTAAGGAATTTGGTCTGCATATCAAAATAGATATTCCCATTATCCCTATCCTGAATTTCCATTTCGGTAAATTTATAGAAATTAACAGGACTTAGATATCCCAGATCAATACCTCTGCCGGAATAAATAATTGTTTCGCCAATACCAACATCAAACCAATTAAACTTTAATTTTAGTCTGTTAAATGCTATGTATTTAGTGTAGCGGTCATCGCGATTAGCACTAAAATATCCCGTTGTGGAAGCGTGCATTGATGAAAAATTTACAATCCCATAATCAAAATTAAATTTTATAAAATCTAATGTAGGATGATCTAATGAGAGAACTAATTTGCTACCATAACCATAACCTAACGTAACATCTTCCCTTCCAATTTGAACCATTATATTCATATCTTTAATTGGTTCTGTGTGATACTTTAAGTAACCATAAGTAAAATCATAATTACCGATATTTTCAATAGCTTCAATCCACTTGAAATTGTAAAGCAAACGGGGTTCAATTATTTCAGCAAATCTTTGATTACCGCTTGCACCACCTTTTATTACTGTAAGATTATAGCCTAAATGATTAAAAACTGTTCCCCTGATTCTAAACCCAATATCATATAGATCAGAATTAGTAGTATTACCGGGAAGAAATTTTTGTCCGTGATAAAAATGTCCTAGCCATTCAAAAAATATATTATTTTCTTCATCTTTAACTGCATATAAATATTTTACTTTATCAGAATACATGTCTTTAAGGTCAGAGAAAAAATTTGTTTGCGGGTTAAATAATTGAGTAGTTGTATCGGGATTAATCGAATCAGAAAATTCAATTTGATATTTCGTCAGCAATTTTTTTTCGGTCGCACTCAGCTCACTTTCGTGTGCGGCTATCGTATTAAGTAAATCTTTAACTTCAAACCTTGACAGAACCGGATCATCATCGCGGATAAAAGACAAAATTCCTTTTACCTTCATTTCTTTAAGAAATGTATAAACTGAATTATCTATTGGGACACTTTCTACTTGTGAAAAAGAAAATGATGTTAAACAAAAAAACAATAAAAATGTGAACAATAAATAATTTTTCATCAAGTAATCCTTATTTTCATATTTAAATATAAACTTTGATGATGAATAATTCAGATGTGTTCTAAGAATAGAAATAATTTTTAGTTTTTATCATTTATAGCTAATTTCATAATCAAAAAGTGAACAATATGAGAACAATTTATCTTAGAGTTGAAAAAGACGGAATCATTAGAAAATTTTCTATTGACATGGCTTTTTTAGCAAAGCATAATATTATCAGGCTGCCGAAATACTACTATGAAGATGGTCTGTATTTCCCATATAAAAATCTAAAAAATAATTCTTCGATAGAAAATTACAGTTTATCTAAGGATAAGATATCCAAAGAGGATAAAGATTTTTATTACTTTAAATTTGGCTTCAAAATGGACCAGGTTTTTGACGTCGCCAGTTAAAATTAAATTATTTATTTAATTATATAAGTCGAATTAACTTAATACGTCACCTTATGCAAGTGTGTTAAAAACCTCCGAGGTTTTGTTAAATACTCTTTCAAAAAGATTCATTGAAACCTCGGAGGTTTGGTAATCTGTATAACGTGAGTTAATACATAAAAAGTTTATACTAAATAAAGCATCTAATTAAAAGGATACATCAATGAAAAAAATATTAATACTATCATTTTTTTTATATTCAGCACAGTTATTTGCACAAGAAATTCCTGATTCCTTACTAAAGGAAGGTTGGAATATGGCTGGCAATGTTGGGGTAAATCTTAGCCAGACAGCTTTCTCTAACTGGTCACAAGGTGGCTCAAACTCTTTAGCATATTCAATATTTACTAACCTTGAAGGTGTTTATTCAAGTTTCCCCTGGAAGTGGCATAACAGACTTAATATAATTTATGGAAGAACAAAACTACAAGATGTCGGATATCGAACGACTGATAATGATATTTATTATAGTAGTGTTGTTTCAAGAAACATTGGATGGGCAGTTGATCCATATTTATCTGCTAATTTTAGAAGTGCTTTAACAAAAGGTTATAATTATAATGTTGAACCTGCTGTGCAAATAGTTGATTTTTTTGATCCCGGTTATATTACTGAAGCAATTGGCTTTATGTATGATAAAAATAAAATTGTTACTACAAGGCTTGGAATTGCGTTACAGCAAACTTTCGCCAACAAATTTGCATTACTTTATTCAGACGATCCTGCAACGCCAAACGAAATTGAAAAATTTAAATTAGACACAGGTATTGAATCTGTTACAGATGTTAAATATGAGTTTCTTCCAAATATGACTTATAATAGTTTTTTAAGACTTTTTACCAGATTTAATTCTCTGGATGTTTGGGACGTTAGATGGAATAACATCATAACCGCAAAAATAAATGATTATGTAAATGTAAACTTTAACGTTACGGTAGTTCATGAAATCAGCCAAACAAGAAGAACTCAGGTAAGAGAAGCATTGCAACTTGGTTTTTCATATTCTTTATTTTAACGATAACTTTTCCGCAGACTGATGTACATCTTTTTAATAAGGATTAAAAAATAAATTTGCTTAAAATTTTAATATATTTAACAACTTGGTTAACAGGTTTAAAATGAGTTTAGCAGAAGATTTTATTAAAGAAATTACTGAAGGATACCAATTTAAGGGTGATTCGTTAGTACTCGGGACAGCAATTTATAATCAGGAACCTCTAAATAATTTGCTGATTAAAATCCCATTAAGCACCATTAACAGACATGGTTTAATTGCAGGGGCTACAGGAACCGGTAAAACAAAAACGGTTCAAGTATTTGCTGAAGCTCTTTCTGATAAGAGCATTCCTGTTTTACTCATGGATATAAAAGGTGATTTAAGTGGAATTGCGGCAGAAGGAATTTCAAATCCTAAAATTGAAGATCGGCATCTAAAAATCGGTATTCCGTATCAGCCCAAAAAATTTCCTGTCGAGTTCCTAACTTTATCAGATGAAAAAGGTACACGCTTACGTGCAACTGTATCAGAATTTGGTCCAGTCCTAATTTCTAAAATTTTAGAATTAAACGATGCGCAAGCAGGATTAGTTGCTATACTTTTTAAATATTGTGATGATAATAACTTACCTCTATTAGATTTAAAAGACTTTAAAAAGATTTTACAATATGCATCAGCCGAAGGTAAAGACAGCATAAGCAAAGATTATGGAGCCATTTCTACAACTTCTCTAGGAACAATTTTAAGGAAAGTTGTTGAACTTGAACAGCAAGGTGCAGAAAAGTTTTTTGGCGAAAAATCTTTTGATGTCGAAGATCTTTTAAGAATTGATGAAAACGGGAACGGATTTATCTCTGTGTTAAGGTTAATTGATTTGCAAGATCGTCCTAAATTGTTCTCAACTTTTATGCTTTCTTTACTTGCGGAGATTTATTCTACTTTCCCTGAGTTGGGTGACAAAGCAGAACCAAAACTGGTTATTGTAATTGATGAAGCTCATCTTATTTTTAATGAAGCCAGCAAAGCCTTACTCAATCAGATTGAAACAATAATAAAATTAATTAGATCCAAAGGAGTTGGTATATATTTCTGTACTCAAAATCCAACAGATGTTCCTGCCGCTGTTTTAAGTCAGCTTGGGTTAAAAATACAACATGCACTTAGAGCCTTTACTGCGCAAGATAGGAAAATGATAAAGCTTACATCAGAAAACTATCCAATATCCAGCTATTATAAAACTGATGAATTACTCACCTCTTTAGGAATTGGTGAGGCTGCAATCAGCGCTTTAAATGAAGAAGGAGTCCCAACACCACTTGCAGCTACTTTGCTTTGTGCACCAAAATCCAGAATGGATATTTTAAGTGAACAAGAATTGACCAATAAAATAAATTCATCTGCTCTTTTTGGTAAATATAATCAGGTTGTCGATCGCGAAAGTGCGTATGAGATTTTAAATAAGAAACTCGATACGGCAAGAGAATTTGATTTAAAGGTTCCTGATTTCAATTCGGGGAAATATGAACCGCAGCAAACTTCTAAATCTAAAACATCCAGCAGATCTGAAAAAAGTACAATGGAAAAAGTTATTAACAGTCCCCTATCCAAACAGGTAGGTAGAACATTAGTGAGAGAAATTACGCGTGGAATTTTAGGAGTGCTTGGTGTTGGTGGAAGAAGAAGATAATTTAGATGCAGGAATTATAAATATTCCCGCATCTAAAAAATCAAATTAAACCATTAGAAATTTACACCAATAGAAAAGTATTGTACATCTTTCAATCTGCCAAAATCCTGATATGCATAATCTAATTTTACTTTTATCATATCAACAATTCGATAATTTAATCCAAAACCAAGCGTTAATCCTTTTTCAGAATCTCTTTCAAACAAAGAATTATATCCGGCTCTAAAATAAATAATTTCATTCCATGCATATTCTAATCCGGTATTCAGATACTCTGTATGATCATTGGGATGAATTGCATCAACAGCCAACGTTAACCTTGATGTATTTTCCTTAACAACATCGGCTGAAATACCGAATCTAAAAAGTAATGGAAGATCAAACTTATCCATTTCGAGATCAGCATTAACCAGATTATCTCCACCGGAACCGGCAGGGAAATTAACCGTAGCATCTCTTCCGGACATTTGCATTTTTGTACCAAAGTTTGAGACACTTGCTGCTATTCTTAATTCGTTAAGAACCTGAATTTTATAAAGTGTACCAACATCTATCGCAAATCCTGTCGAACTCATATGCCAAATAGATTCATTTATATATTTAGCATTAAATCCTATTGAAAAATTTTCTGTAAGAAACCTGGAATAATTTAATCCAACTACTATTGCGCCGTAATTGAAGAACTCACCTGTTCCTTCAGGTTGCTCCACAGTTCTCACAAGCATGTCTTCACTAGAGAGAACGGAAACAAAAGCACCAACTGTACCAAAGCCACTAACATTACTTGCAACTGCTGCAAAGTCATAATTTAAATCGAGGTATAATGAGTTATGATTAAAATATGCTTCATTAGATTCAATACTGGCAGACCCGCTTGGATTCCAGTAAAATGATGTGATGTCATTTGCAACTGCCGTAAATGCTCCACCCATTCCTATTGCTCTGGGACCAACATTCAGTTTAAGAATCTGCCCTGATGTAGTACCCGTCTTTGTAGTTTGAGCATAAGCACCAAAGAATAAAGCGGCTGCAATAGTTAAATAAAAAACACTAAATAATTTTTTCATAATTTTTCTCCTGCAGCTCTTTTACTTTATTATAGCAAACTTTATTAATTTTTCACCCACTCCGGGCGCATCAATGTGGGCTATGTATAATCCGTAGGCAATACCAAAGCCATCTCTATTCAATAGATTCCAGTATTCTCTGCCATTATCCAAACCTGATTCGTGTTCAAGTGCAGTTACTAATTCACCGCTAAGCGTAAATATTCTTATAGTACATTTCATCGGCAGATTTTCAAAATAAATTCTTCTCTCTCCACGATTTTGATCCGGTAGTTTATTAGCAGGTTCAATATCATTTGTGGCGACATAAGGATTAGGGACAACATAAATATTGTCTAATTTAGATGATGCTAATTCATTATTGACAAAACCGCCTTTGGTTTGGAGAGTAAAGGAATCACCATTTGTAAATGGTCTGTCAGTGTAAATAAGTAAATTGTAACCATCACCGGGCATTAAAGAATCGGTTGGGCTAACTTTTGCAAGTGTTACAGCCCAGGTTAGTGTGTCCGTTAATGTTCCGGCAGATCCGGGTTTAAAGAAAATTATCTCATCACCTCTTGTATATGCAGAATCATTTTTTGCTTTTTCATTTAATAGAGTTATAATCGGAATATTTATTCCCGTAGATACTTCATCAACTTTATAATTAACAGGTATATCTACCATTTTACCAGAAATCACTTTTTTAGCTGTATAAATATTCTGATCTGAAAATGAAAGGATATAATCACCAGGATATAATTTCTTTCTTGCTACTGCACCTATTGAGGAAATTGCTACAGAATAAGGAATAGTAATATCACTATTTGACCATTTAGTTTTTTCAGCATCAATTTGTAAAGCTGGATAATCAGTAATTTTTAATTTTATTCCATCAAAAACCTCATTCCCATCTTCCCCGCTTAGGTTTCTACTCTGATAAACGGAATAATTCTTATAAGTTATTTTATATTCACTATTATCCGGCATTGAACTATTCTCGGTTCGTTTAATAGATCCTTTCTCGTAGTTGATTATATAATCAATATTGTTTTGATAAGTAGTGCCATCTAAACCTTTAACAATCAAATTAGCATCATTAATTATAAATCCATTATTCAGGTTAGTATTCTTTGTCCCAAATAGATAAAATGATTCAGAGTTAACTTTTTCTCCAATCACACTATAGTTCTTGGCTATTATAGTAGTATCCTCAAGAAACAAGGTATCTTTAAAAGTTAAGGTGTAATGATTATCAACCAATTGGAGATCATTCAGAAGGTTGAAACTAACTTCTCCATTCCCGTAACCAGTTACATGTTGCAAATCAGTATTATCAATTGTCGGGCGAGAATAACCACTGGCTCTTGGTCCTGGAACAACAGCCGAAGTGTTAACATCAAAAAGAAGATTTGAGGTTATTGGATCAACAGAAATTTTCTTCGTTGTTTCTGTAGGCGGAATGCCAACCGAATCTCCATGATCATAAGCAACAACAGCATAATAATACGTTTGACCATTAATTACATTGTTTGAATCAACAAATGAGTGTTTTAAACCTGCATCATCACCAAGATAATAATGTACTCCTCTTCCCTGGTAAGGTACGGGATGATAACCTTTCCATCCATTTTTCAAATCCCATTTTGCATCAAAACCTGTAATATCCTTTAAAGGATTATATAAAAAGCTTGAAGCTCTTCCATCTGTAACAGTTTGAATATCTGCAAAATCAGAACGTGTACTTCTGTAAACAGCATATCCTTCAAAATCTTTTCCTGTAATAGGATCAATACTTCCTTCTGAATTTGAATCCCAATACAATGTCACCTTTTTATCATCTGGAACTGCAGATACTTTTGGTAATGATGGTGGGCGGAAAAACAAATAATTTTTATTGTAAATATCCTGAACGGTTTCAGCTGTTGTAAGAAGATCATTTAAATTTTCCCCAAATAAAAATGCCATTGAAATTCTTTTGGTCTCACCTTTTTTTAGAGAAATATAGCCGGAACCAAATGTAAAAACTATATCTGCATCTTGTGTTATTTCACTAAAGCTGCCAGGTTTATTTCTATTCCAAATTACTTCATCATCACCAACTTTCAAATCGGTGTTCCATGTTGAGCTTGCGAAACTAGTTAATCCTATCTGATCAGCTTCATCAAGATCAGTATATTCAAAATTGGGTTCGCCAGGTGCTAATGGATCGGGTCTTCCATCAAATAATCGTTGACCTGCAGTTGGTAAACCATCCCCTTCTCCCTGATCAAGAGTATTTGGTATTCCATCAATACCAACATCATCAGTCTCAGGATTCCAATCCCCATCATTATCAATCCCATCATCCTGGCTTTCATCAATAAGTCCATCACCATCGTTATCTATCCCGTCATCAGGATTACCCGGGCTTTCAAGAAATTTACAACCTAAATAATAGACTGGAAGTTCTCTTTCCCCTGTTGGGCTTCCAGGATTATCAAAGAAATAAACCATGCTTCGTGCATAGACAGGAATATTTTCAACTTCCGGACCATATGGTTTAATAAAAAATCCATTATCATCTTTATTATCAACTTGTCCTCCAAGATCAGGGTCTCCGTAGAAGCCAAACATTAATGTATCTAAATCTTTATCACTTACATTCGTAATAGTCCATACAAAAAACAAAGCATTAGCAGCAAGTGAATTGCTCCATTGAAAAGCTCTTCCATCTACTTGAAGTCCAATCCCTTTTCTGGCTGAATCACTGAGAAAAGGGAAATAAGGAAATTCAACATTGTCCCTATCATCCATTGCCCAGTATGTTTCAAGATCAGCATTATTTTCACCAACGGTTAAATAACCGGGCCAAACATATTCACCTAAAGCGTTATTATACCAATCCCTTGGCCAGCTATCAGGTTTACCATCCCTGTTAGAATCAAATGCAGGATTAGAAGCCATAAATTCTTGATCCGGATCAGCATAACCAGGTAATGGCTGCCATGTCCACTTAAAACCTGTAACACGATCTTCATCTCTTAAACCAACATTACTGTAATCATAAAGACCATCAGAAACAATATGCAGTCTTCTATCTGGATTTAAAGCATTGGGAACAGATGCTCCGACAAAGGGAGTAAACTGGAAAATATAGGGAAGATCTCTCCAGACCAAATCAAGCTTGTCTCTTAGACCTTCGCCGCCCAATCCAGCTCCGATTCCACCGTAATTCCATACCTGGCAAGTAATATTATTGCCATTCATTATATAACTTTTTCTATCTTTCTCACCTTCAACCTTACGAAGAGTCTTATCTCCATTTTCTTTCAGATTTTCGCTGTCTTTATTGGTATTAACCGGAGAATTTAGATGATGAGATTTTATGAAATCTATAATCATCTGATGCTCGGCTTGTTTTTGCTGGGTAATTGTCTGAGAATTTACTGTAATATTGAATACAAGCAAAAAGAGAACTAATTGAACAATTAAAAAGTAACTATTATTTTTCAACATTTTAAACTCCATTTAGAAATCATAAAAATTCAATCATAAGCCCAAGCCTTACTTCACGCGGGGCTGAATAATATTCTGGACGGACAAAATACTCCGTTGCAGATTTGATCAAAGGATTTTTTGCAGAAAGTGCATTTGCTGCCTCTGGTCCACTCCTGTTTGTTTCAAGAGTGTAGGTAGCTCTTCCTGTATCATCATAAACATATCTTTCATTCTTTATATCAAACAAATTGTAAACTTTAAGGAATGCAGTAAGCACTATATCTGAAAGATCAAATGATTTTTCAACAAGAAGATCGACATTTGTTTGAACCGGTATTCTTTCGCTGTTAGCCCTTAAATAAATCTGTTTATCATAAATGAACGGAGTATATGGCAAACCGGTACTTATATTCCCAACAAGAGTGAGCATCCAATCTTTATCTCCGCCAAATGAAATCACACCGTTTAGTGTGTGCGATTGATCCCAATCTAGCGGGACAGGAATTTTTTCGGTTTGTCTGCCGGAAGCAAGGTCAAGGAAAAATGAATTAGCACCTGTTTCATTACCATCTGCTACCTGGTAAGTATAATCGAGGGAAATGGCAAATAAATCTGAAGGAAGTTTTCTTTTTGTTAATGAGAAAGTTACTCCTTTAATATTACCATAATCTTTATTTACATATTTATAATATGAAAAACTGCTGCTGACTCTTATTTGCTGCAAAGCAAGAAGATCACGAACATCTTTATAGAAGGTTGTTACATTAAATGCAACATCTTCCGTTAGTTGTTGTTGTAATCCTATTTCATATGTAACCGTTTTTTCGGGATCTAAATTTGCATTACCAAAAGTTGGAATTGCTACATTATCCTCAAAGGTTGGGTTTGTAAATAAAAAACTGAAAGGCGGAAGTTGATAAAAATGTCCGTATGAAAAATGGATTATACCCTGATCAGTTATCGGGAATGATATTCCAAGTCTGGGACTAAAAGTATTTTTGGCTTCAGCCATTTTTAAATCTTGTGTGGGTTGATTAGTATTTGAGGAATATAGAGAACGGGCATTAAAATAATCATATCTGATACCTGCATTGATAATCATGCTCGTAAATTCCATTTTATCCTGAATGTAAGCAGAGAATTGCCTGGGTTCTTTTGAATATAAGTCATGCACGGGACTGTCGGTACTTAAAATCGTAGGAGTTTTATAATCTGTGGTGTCCCTTTGAATTGTAAAATCCTCAAAATCCATTAAATCATTTTTGCCATGAACACCAAATTTTATTTCATGCTGAGAATTAACCTGGCTGGTTAAATCAAATTTCAATTCAGTTGTGTGAGACCTCTGATAGTATTGATCATTCAGAGTTCCACCTGAAACAAAAGTATATGGTGTTGGTTTATTTAATTTATGAATTGGTTGATATCTAGAGTCCGCATGCAAAAGTGATAAATCCATACCGGGATGATAACTAACTGCATTACCAGAAGCATCTAATAATGGGAATAAATATCTTTTATAATCATAAATATTATGAGCACCTTGCAATGAGTAAAAAGTGCTGTTACTTATTGCATGCCTTATCTCTAATGAATTTAACATACTCCATTCAAATCTCTGATAATTTGCATCCGGATTATATTTAAAATCATGGTTATAAGTTTTATAATTTGATTTGGAATAAACGATATCATAATTAATCTTTAATGTGGAAAATGGTTTAAAAGTAATTTTACCTGTTCCACTAAAATCTTCGCTTGGATTCATTGGTATAATTGCATTATCACCCGTAGCAGATACTCTGATATCACTTACATTATTTGGGTTCACCCAAACGGAATCATAAATAGTATGTTCTCTTTGTCCAAATAAATAACCTCTGTCTTTATTGTATCTCCCCGAAACAAAGAATGTTACATAATTATTAAGTCCGGGAATAGGACCACCTAACGTACCTTCAATAACCTGATTACTGAATGGACTAAAATCGCCTATATGAAAAAACGGATTATCATGTGAACTAGCATAATCACCAGTATAAAAAGATAAAGTTCCTTTGTATACAGATCCGCCTTCTTTAGTAACTGTATTTACAATACCACTAAGAGCATTTCCATATTCAGCATTAAACGTTCCACTGACAACGGATAATTCCTGTACAGCATTAGTTGAAATGGAAACTGTTTTACTAAAATCAAACGGATTGACTGTGGAAACTCCATTTACATTATATGCAACTTCAGATGATCTACCGCCACGGATGTGAATTTCACCTCCTGCGCCTTTGGTTATACCCGCTTGCATTGTAAGTATCTGATCAAGACTTTCAACAGGAAGAGATTGTATCTGACTCTCATCAACAATTGTTTTAGAGGATGTAAGATCTTTCCTGATCATTGGATTTTTTGCTTGAACAACAATTGTCTCCAAGCTAATAGCTTCGCTCGAAAGTTGGATATCAATTCGTGTTGTATAATCAGTTGAGACTTTTACATCTGTAACTTTTTTCTTTTGATATCCCACTCCGGAAAAAATTAAGGTATAAGTTCCTGGCTCAATATTGTTGATGATGTAAGTTCCATCAACACCTGTTGCAGCACCCATTGTTGTGCCTTCTATTAAAACATTAATTCCAATCAGATCCTCTCCGCTTTGGGCATCTGTAACTTTGCCGGCTATTTTACCGGTTACACCTGCTAAAGTTTGAGTCGGGAATAATAAAACTGATATGATAAGGATGAGAATAAATAATAGTAAATTTTTTTTCATCGTGACCTCTGATGGCAAAATTTAATTGTATTAAAATCGCTTTTGAACTGCCTGGTTGGGTCTGTTAAAAGATAATTTAAGTTATAAGTTTATTTAAGAACTTGCGTAAAATAAAAGACTGGTCATCCTAGGCTTGTCGAAGAAGGGACAGTTATATAGAACCAGTCAGACTTCATGCTCAACTTGCTCAGTATGGCTAAGCTAATTTAGAAATATTGAAACACACCATAAAATCAATTAACAAAAAAAGGATTATCAGAATATGTTTATCCAGTAAATTCTAAAATTAAACTTATATCCTGATAATCCTAAAAAAATAAATGAATTATTTGAGTAATTGCATTTTTCTTGATACTGTATTAGCACCTGTAGTTATTCTATAAATGTAAGTACCGCTTGCAAGGTTTTTTGCATCAAATTTTACATTATAAGAACCAGCGCCCATAAATTGATTATTAACAAGAACTGATACTTCTTTTCCGAGAACATCATAAATTCTTAAATCAACATTTGAAGCTTCCTTTATTCCGAACTTAATCTCTGTTGATGGATTAAATGGATTCGGGAAATTCTGATCTAAGTAAAATTGAGCCGGAACAACACTGTTTTCTCTATCCACAGAAACAGGAGTAAATTGCTGGTCCAAAATTATTATTGGCATTGGATCATCATTTGCATTTCCTCTGGAATATCCCTGAGTATAAAGAACTTCATCTGCCGGATCTCCATCAACATTTGCAACACAAATTACATCCATATCTCCATTCTTTGTCCAGTAAGCTGAGTCGATAATAGAAGCTTCATAACTGGCTGGAAGGGTTTTATCTCCACCCAGGTATTCTAATCTGAGAATTGGAACTTTTGCAGTATTTGCTGCCATATACCTTGAACCAAAAACCATGTCCGGATGCCCGTCAGCATCAATGTCACCAACACCAGCTCCATTTAATCTGGTTGCATAAGGACTAAAATCAGCTACTTCGTAAGAAACCAACGTGTCTGAATTATCCGGTTTATCAATCAAATAAACTTTACCGCTGTACCAACTGCCAACATAAACACCTGAGCTATTATCTCCGAGAGCTACAACTACAGAATCCTTTAAATGAAGCATTTTCACCAGCAACACCAAATTGTGGCGGGTTGGTAAACCAAGCACCTGTATTATAGGCTATCAAAGAAGTGGTTCCATTGCTATTAAATAATCCAATATTGTTACCAACAGTTACAAAATCATAAGCACTTGAAACAGTTGAAAAGTTAAAATCCCCAAACCCGGAAGATTTTACTGTCCATTGTTCTAAACCACTTGCGTCATTAGGAATATCATTCACAGATAATACTCCGTAATGCCAATCTACAGCACGATCACTAAATATAACTTCATCGGTTCCGTCCATATCAACGTCAGAAATTACTAATTTTATTGGTCTCAAATCAAAATTATCAGCAGTTACAATTGAGGTTTTTGCATTCGGCGTAAAACCACCGAAGCCATCAGCAACACCCATATTATCAGTTCCATCGTCAGGATATTCATAAACAACAATCCTTGCTGGATTTAAATCAGTACCAATGAAGTTTACTATACCCCAATATAATTCTGGTCTGCCATCTTTATCAACATCACCCCATGTAAGAGCAGGCCACGTGTTTTGCAACTCAACTGGTGCAACAGCACCCCAAACAGAATCCCATGAAGAAGTTGTCATATTCCATTCAAACTTGTAAAGTCTTGGAATAACTTCATAAGCACCATCGATCATATTGGTATTACAAGCATAAATTTCCGGTAATCCATCTTTATCAAAATCAACGCCGGCAACAATTGCCCCAAAACCTCTTTCAAGACCCGAAGGATCTTTTATTTCAGCAGTACGTGTTAAAGTTTGCGCAGGTACAATTATAGAAAGAAGGAAAGCAAGAAAAACAACAAAGTAAGATAGTCGGTTCATGAAACCTCCTAAAATTAATTAATGAATTGGTCAGTTAGATAATAAATAATAGATACTCAAATTCATAGTTTAACTTAATACTAAATAATTAGTATTTCAATAAATTATCAATCTTTTTTTTCAATAAATGATTGATAAACAATTCAAAAAAAATTATGCAATTATTTGGGATGACGTAAAAAATATGTTTTGCAGAATGAGGCAGATTTCTTGTCTTCAGAATAATC
Organism: uncultured Ignavibacteriaceae bacterium; assembly: GCA_963809415.1. Lineage (GTDB taxonomy): Bacteria > Bacteroidota > Ignavibacteria > Ignavibacteriales > Ignavibacteriaceae > IGN3. The sequence goes on from CAWEJJ010000003.1 coordinate 788,201, forward strand.
AGAAATTGGGGAGTAACCTTACCCTTTGACATTAAATCCCAGAAGGATAAATAAATAGTAAACTACTATCATTCTTCTATTGCTTTACGAACAAATCCATCTGCGTGTTTTAATCTTTCTTTAGCTTTTTTATAATCAACGTTTGCTTTAATCATTACCAGTGCAGTTTTAACATGTCCTTTGGCGTTTTCAAGCGCAACTGTGGCTTCATCATAACTAAGTCCGGTAATTGTCATAACAATTTTTTTTGACCGCTCAACTAATTTTTTGTTTGTTAATTGAAGGTCTATCATCATATTTTCATAAACTTTACCAAGTCGAATCATCGAAGCAGTAGTTAACATATTTAAAACTAATTTTTGTGCCGTACCGCTTTTCATTCTTGTTGAACCCATCACTACTTCGGGTCCGACATAAGGACAGATTGCAACATCGACTTCATAAATATCAAAATCTTTCCTGGGATTTGTTGTAACATAAAGTGTTTTAGCGCCAAGCTGCTTAGCTTTTTTTACGGCACCAACAACGTAAGGTGTTCTTCTGCTTGCGGCTATTCCGCAAACAACATCTTTGGAAGTAACTTTGGCTGCCGCTACTTCTTTAGCTCCGTTTTCTTCTTTATCTTCAGCCCCTTCCTGAGCACGAAACATGGCATCATAACCTCCTGCAATAAATCCTTCAATCATACCATATGGAGTCCCAAAAGTCGGTGGGCATTCTGATGCATCAACAACGCCAAGCCTGCCGCTTGTTCCTGCGCCAAAATATAAAAGTCTTCCTCCATGTTTTAAAGCATTTACAATAATCTCAACAGCTTGTTCTATATAAGGTAATTCCTGTTCCACAGCAAAAGGTACAAGTTTATCCTCATCATTAATTGTCTTCAATATTTCAGCGGTAGATTTTGTATCTATATCCATTGAATGTGGATTACGTTGTTCAGTTGATAATTTGTTTATTTCGGCAAATAGCCCTTGTGTACCTGAAGATGATTTCATGTTAAACTTTTTAGTTTAATTACAGGATATAATTTTATTTACTTACTATAAATTTAAGTAAAGTGCTATAAAATTAATATGATCTGAATAAAAGATTTATTCTTTTAACAGATTAGCATCGTTGTTATATTTAACAAGTAAAAACAAAAAAATATCAATTTATAATAATAGCTATATATCATGTTATCAAAAGTCGAACAATATTATCTAAACCTTTCTGAGAAAGAATTAATCTATAAGCCTATAGAAAAAATTCCGGTAATCCAGGTCTCAAACTTTCCCGAGCTCGGGAAAATGACAGCATTGAGATTTATTGAATGGATGCAGGGAAATCCTGGTGGTGTTGTTTCTTTACCAACAGGTAAAACTCCGGAACATTTTATAAAATGGGTGGCTTACTTTCTAAAAAATTGGGGAAAGGATGATGTTGTTGAGACTTTAAAAAAAGTTGATCTTAATCCTGCTCAAAGACCGGATATTCAAAGTTTACGATTTGTTCAGATAGATGAGTTTTATCCTATTGATTCACATCAACACAATAGCTTTTATTATTATATACAAAAATATTATTTCAGCAACTGGGGACTGAATCCCCAAAAAGCTTTGCTGATGAATATTAATGATATACCTACGGCAAGCAATCTATCACTCTCAGAAATTTTTCCGGATGAAAACATAGACCTTTCATTAAGAACCCGATGGGCATCCACAACTTTAGAACGCTATCAAAAACAAACAATTGAACTCGTTGATCAATTTTGCACCAATTATGAAAAGAATATCCGTGATATTGGTGGTATAGGATTTTTCCTCGGCGGCATTGGCCCCGATGGGCATATCGGGTTTAATGTAATGGGAAGTGATCATTATTCGACTACAAGATTAATACAAACCAATTATGAAACACAAGCCGCCGCTGCAACTGACTTAGGCGGAATTGAAGTGGCAAAGAAAAGATTGGTTATAACAATAGGACTTGATACCATAACTTATAATCCCGAAGCAACATCAATAATTATTGCTGCCGGTGAAGCAAAAGGAAATATTGTCCGCGATTCTATACAAACTGCTATCTCAAACAAATATCCTGCAACAGTTTTACAAAGGTTACCAAATGCACGATTTTATTTAACAAATGGTGCTGCTTTCAGACTTGTTGAAAGAAGATATCATGATGTTTTAAAGGAAGAGAAAATTTCTAATGTCTCGATTGAAAGAGCAGTAATTAATCTTTGTTTAGAATGTAATAAATCATTACTCGAATTAAATTATGAAGATTATAACTCAAATAAATTAACGAAATTGATTTTAGAACGGACCGAAAGATCACCTGAGGAAATCGGACAAGCAATTCATGAATCAATAATTGAAAGATTTAAAAGGGGTATGCTTCCTGTATCCAACCAGGTAATTCTGCATACAGGTCCACATCACGATGATATACCACTTGGATATCTTCCATATATCGCTCATCTTGTAAGAGATCCGGGCAACACCCATCATTTTGTTACGATGACAAGCGGTTTTACTGCGGTAACTAATACTTATATGCTTGAATTGTTGGAAGATTTGAAGTCTTACCTTGGCAATCAAAATTTCAGGTCAAGATTTAATCAGCGCTATTTTGATCCTGAATTTAAAGAAGGAAAAAATAGAGATATTCATCATTACCTTGACGGATTGGCTGAACATAGCAGGACAGTTAGAAAAGAAGCAGTTTCCCGAAGGCTGCTTAGAAATATGATTGAAATTTATGAAGAGGATAACATCAACTATCTTGAAGATAGAGTTGATGAATTGATTAACTATTTTAAAACACAATATCCGGGTAAAAAGGATATTCCTCATGTGCAAAAGTTAAAAGGAATGATGCGTGAATGGGAAGAAGAACTTGTTTGGGCTTTTTTTGGATTTAACACAAATTCAGTTTCTCATATGCGTCTTGGTTTTTATCAAGGTGATATTTTTACAGAAAATCCTGAAATGGATAGAGATGTAATTCCGATTTTAAATTTATTAAAGAAAATAAAACCAACTGTTATTACCGTTGCTCTGGATCCTGAGGGCAGCGGACCTGATACACATTACAAAGTCCTTCAGGCAACTTCGGAAGCCTTAAAACTATATGAAAAGGAAACCGGAATTAGTGATATAAAAGTTTGGGGTTACAGAAATGTTTGGTATCGTTTCCATCCTGCAGAGGCAAGCATTTTTATTCCGGTAAGTTTAAATTCAATGGCAATAATGGAAAACACATTCTTAAATAGTTACGGCTCTCAGCGGGCGGCAAGTTTTCCAAGCTGGGAATATGATGGACCGTTTTCAAGATTGGCACAACGAATTCAGGTGGAACAATATCAAACCTTAAGACTATGTTTAGGCAAAGATTATTTTATAAAAAATTCTAACCCTAGAGTACAGGCAGCTTATGGAATGGTTTATCTTAAAGAATTATCACTTGAAGAATTTTATGCTCATTCATCAGAATTAAGGAAATTAACGGAGAATTATTAAAAAGAAAATTCCTTCACAACTTTTACTTAAGTGAAGAGTTTGTTTTTTTAGTAAAACAGAATTTATTTTGCTCAACAATCATTTAATTGTCAGGTATTTTTATGAAACAAACCAGAAAAGATTTTTTTAAAACAACGGGAATTATTGCAGCTGGTTCTTTTGCTGCATCACTTTCCTCTTCAACATTTGCAACTAATATTATCAAAGGCAAAGGCTCCAAGATGAAATTTACATTTAAACCTTATACACTGGATTTGAAACACGTTTTTACTGTTGCTGTCAACTCAAGAACCACAACCCCTGTGATGCTTACCGAAATTGAATATGACGGAATTAAAGGTTATGGTGAAGCTTCTATGCCTCCTTATCTTGGCGAATCACAAGAAACAGCAACTGCATTTTTATCAAAAGTAAATCTTGAACAGTTTAGTGATCCATTTGAGATGGAAGATATTTTAGATTATGTTGATTCTATCGCTGAAAAGAATCCGGCAGCAAAAGCTTCTGTTGATATTGCTTTACACGATCTTGTTGGTAAATTGATGAACCAACCATGGTATAAAATATGGGGCTATGATAAAACTAAAACTCCCTATACTTCGTTTACAATTGGAATTGATACACCTGAAGTAGTTAAAGAAAAAACAAAAGAAGCAGAAATTTACAAAGTGTTAAAAGTTAAACTAGGCAGAGAAAATGATAAAGAAATGATTGAAACAATCAGATCTGTATCTAGCACGCCAATAACTGTAGATGTAAATCAGGGCTGGAAGGATAAATATTTTGCTTTAGACATGATTAACTGGCTTAAAGAAAAAAATGTAGAGTTTGTTGAGCAGCCAATGCCTAAAGAACAAGTTGATGATATAGCATGGTTAACACAGAATTCACCTCTTCCAATAATTGGTGATGAATCAGTTCAAAGAATTCCTGATGTAATAAAAGCACATGGTGTTTACTCCGGCATAAATATTAAGCTGATGAAATGTACAGGTATGCGTGAAGCAAATAAAATGTTAAATCTTGCACGCTCATTAAATATGAAAGTTATGATTGGCTGCATGACAGAAACGAGTTGTGCAATTTCCGCAGCGGCTCAACTTTCTCCTATGGTAGATTGGGCTGATCTTGATGGAAATTTGCTAATTAAGAATGATCCTTATGAAGGTGTAAAAGTTGTTGACGGTAAAATTACACTTAATAATTATCCGGGAATTGGATTGAAGAATTAGGCATTATTGCCCCAATCTTTATCCTAATATTTTTATATGTCTCTGAATTAATTTTATATTCGGATTTCTCTCTTTGATTGAAATGACGTGCAGGAATCATTTCGAAGGAGTCTTCGACTAAGAAATTTTAAAGAAATTATAAAAATAGATTTCTGTCTCTTTTCGAAATGAAAAACATAAAATTATTTTAACTCCAAATAATTTAAGACTGACTTCATAACTTCAATCCGGTTCTTCTCACCTGGAATTGTCTCAAAAGGAAATCCAAAACAAACGACTCCATAATCACCTTTATATCCGACAGCAGCGCTAAAATTATTTTCTGTGTAACGTAAAAGAATTTGGCTTCCTTTAACATTAGAAATCTCATCAGGCGCTTCAACTCTATAGATAGAATCATTATAAGAAGTATTAAATTCAATCTTGTTTTTCAACGGAAGGAATTCATCATTTACAGAATATACTTCTCCAATTTTGGCAGCATGACCGGTCTTTAATTTAAGCTTAAGTATATCATTAGCAAAACGAATTCCAGTGCTGTCAGGATCAGAGAATAAATCGGTACCGATATAAGAACCGCTCAGAAATATTTTACCACCATTTGTTAGATAAGCACCAATTTTTTCTTTTAATACATCCGGAAAAACCTGAAACTCTGTTTTACCATCATATTTGGGCGCAGGTGTTTTTTTCTCTTCTCCAAAAATAAAATCAGCCATTTTATATTTTGTAAGATCAATCTCACCACTCATTACTGATTCATCACTAACAGAGCAAAATGAAAATCCATTCTCAAGCAAAGCTTTACCATTCACAAAACTATAATCAAAATTATTACCTGCGATAACTTTTGTTTCGTAATTAGAATGACTTGCTCCGTGTCCAGGATTATCATCAGTTTCCCATTTAGAATTTGGATCAAAATTAAACTGTGTACCTGTAAAGCCAATTTCATACTTATCAGGTACTCCTTCGTCCACAAAATTTTCAAAACCGGAAAATGCCGGAGAATCAAACGAAGAAGCTGAAGAAACGCGATCAAATCCATTTACAATAAGGATTGGTTTATCTGAATTTTTCATCCAGCCTACAGAAAGTATTTCTGATGGAAAACTTTCACCGCCGCTATTTACAGCAGTTACTTTATAGCTATATATTAGTCCAGGTTTAATATCATTTAATTTAATCCTATTTGATTGCACTAATTTCCCATTATCAAAACCGCCATTATCTATACGTGTATATAAAATATATTTTTCAGCAACAGCCGTGGGTTCGAGAGAATCAATTTGCGCTTTCCATCTTAACTCCACTTCCCCATTGCTATCCAGCTGAGTATTAAAATTTACAGGAGGCAGCGGTTGAACTACATATTCATTCCCATTCTGAACAGATAAAAACCTTAACATACCTTTATAAATTGATCTGGCAATATCAAATCTAAATCGTGGATCGAGTGCAAATTTCATTTCATAAAAATTTTGATGCGAAAGCAGTTCAAGAAGGATTGACGGGAAATTCGGTCTCGCAGATTCACTATAATTGGCATTCATCAACTGTCTGCGTGTCCAGGTAGAATCATACTTTGATCTAATATCATCAACAATCTGAGTTTGCACAACATCCGCAAGATCACGATTTGCTAAGCGCGAGATTCCATTTGGAAAAACTTTTTGAGTATCTAAACCTGTAATTGTATAAATCATTAGTGTTCCAATTGCAGTATCATTTCTTGTTATACCGGCATCGGTGTGAAATGCCAAAGAAAGATCAAGTGGAATTCCTAATCCTTTTTCATCACGTTTTTTATTCGGTCCAAAAGGTGCACCATATAAATAATTTCCATATTCGGCTCGGGATTGATAATCATCCTTATAGTCATCTCTGTCATTATTTAAGTTGAAAGTCAATGTATCGGGCATACCTGCAAACTGAAGCCAGTAGCGGGAACCCTCAGCAAATTTTGGGCGCCCGCTTGTAGTTCCTTCACGTTCTATTATTCCCATTCCTCCACCGAATCGGACCGCATCGGCAGAAACAATTTTATCTTTATCCTTACTTTGATTAGTAAGTAAAACACCTTGAGTTTTTTTACTTCCTTTTTCAAACTTAAAAGTACCAACATAAATCCATGTGCTTCCTCCAATAGTTTGATTGACAAGAAGCTCAGTTTCACCACCGCTATGCATTACTTTATAATGCGCATCTGTTACATTTTCGGTTGAAGCAAAATACGAAATCCAAACTGCATATTCCCCTGTTTTAGGAATATCGGGCATCCAAAAAACTGTAGCTAATGGATTTAATAATGAGGTTGTAAATCTGCTTGTACCTTCCTTAAAAGGATTTTCATTTCCTTTAAGTGTGGGATGAGGCAATGCAAATCCTTTTTGTGATGATGTTTGCCAAATATATTTTTCAGAAAATGATGTCTCGATACAATTTTCTTTGTTTGCAAAATCATTATCAACAATCACTTCGTTGATTTGGATATCTCTTTCACGCGGAACAAAAACATTGGCACCTGCATATTCAAGCATAGGAATTAGATATGGAACGGTAAACGCAAGCGGTCCTAAATCCTCAACGGTTTGGAATAACCTTGCACGCTGCCACATCCAGCGCTTTTCGTTATTATTATAATACCATCCATGGCTGTGCCAGAGTAATATATTTTTATTATATAATCCTTCGGTTGGTTTTGAACTTTTATTAATATTTCGAACAATAGGAATTCTTTCCTCAGTAATTACAGGTATTCTGGACTTATCAATCGTTGATTTATCGGCGCGGTAAAAATTAGGAATAAGTTCTTCAATTCTATATCCCATTGAACGGATTTCAAAACTATAATCATCAAATTCGGGACTGAAAACTTTTTTTATTCCATCATAAAACTTAGTAACAAAATCTTCACGCAGCGGAAGTGCAGAAAATTCTTTGCCCAAATCAATTGTAATTTTCTTATCAATCGTATCAATAGATGTATTTTCGACCCTGGAATTTTTTGGAAGTGAAAATTGTTTTTTAATCGAGTCAAAATTTCCTTCCAACAATTTGGATTGAATTTCAAATTTATCAACTGTTGTAAGCTCTTTTACAGATGAACAGCTAAAAATAAAAATCAACAGAAAAAGGATAGAGGTTAATCGTAGATATTTCATAAGAAATTATTTGTTATGGTTTGATAGTTTAATAATCAGTAAAAATTGAAAAGAAATTGATCAACAAAAGCCCCTTCCTTTTGAGAAGGGGCGGAGTTTGTTTTTATTTCATCAATATCATTTTCTTTGAAGCTGAAAAATCATTTACACGAATACGGTACAAATAAATTCCGCTTGATAAACCGGAACCATTAAATTCAATATCATAGGTACCGGGATTCATAAATTCATTAATCAATACAGCAACTTCCTGTCCTAATAAGTTATATACCTTAACGCTTGTAAGTCCACCTTCTGCGATCCTTACTCTTATTTTAGTAGTTGGATTAAAAGGATTAGGATAATTTTGTTCTAAGGCATATTCTTGTGGTGCAACGAATTCGCCTTCAACACCTGTCAGGTTAACAGTTCTAAAACTTGCAACAGAAGACCATGCACTTACTCCAAAATTATTTATGGCTCTTACTTTCCAAAAATAATACGTATAATTTTGCAAACCTGTTATTGAAAAACTTGTATCTGTTAATGCCTGAATGTTTGATACAATTAAATTTGGAACAAAATCATAACTCTTAGCTAATATAAAATCATAATTATCTGCAGCAATAGAAGGATGCCAATAAAAAGTTGTATCAACAGGTATGTTACCGGAACTTACCGGATATATCAGTTTTGGTATAGTCGGGAAACCGGTTGTAAAACTGAATGGCTCAGAAAAATTACTTGTACCACCGGCATTTGTTGCACTAACACGCCAATAATATTGTGTTTGTCCGGATAATCCTGTAATCACATTAATAGTATCAGTTAAATTATCAAAATTATAAACTAGTAATGTATCAAATGTTGAAACTTTTAAAATTTGAAGCCTATAAGTAGAAGCGAGATCCGGATAATTCCATTTTAATGCAATTGTATCTCTAATGTTAATTGCGTTATCCAACGGATATGCCAGTACCGGCACTGGTGGTGGATTAACCTGTACCACATTACTCATCGTACTTTCATTATAATTTCTATCGAGAGCTGTAACAACAAAATAAAAAGGACCTGTTGGACTTGGAGGTGCACCGGGAATACTTTGTCTTGATCCTTCAATATTATAAATGTTTGCAGAATTATCTAAATCGCTTTGTTGAATGTTTGAGTGTTCGAATCTATAAACAACATATCGTGATGCACTATCTCCATCACTTGCTATCTGTGGAATATCCCATTTAAGTCCTGCTTGATTATTTGCTAATAACTCAAACCTCAAATTTTGTATAGGATTTGGAGGAACAATATCTTTCCAGTTCATAACAGGTAAAATTGCTTTGTATTTATACAAGTTATTCCTAAGTGTATCTGTTACACCTTTGGGATTTTCAGCAAAATTCCTTGCTCTAAAAAATACTCCACCCTGCACTTTGGGATTATTGCGATCAAATCTAATTTGATTCGGCATCTCGCTTGGATTTGTCCAGCTTACAATTCTATAATAAGCATGTCCTGGGTAAAAATGTCTTCCGTTTGATGCAACAGAGTCCGCCCACCAGGGTTGTAGTTTTCCATAATCCTGTCCGCCACCAAATGGCCAATATAATTGCGGTGTTAAATAATCAATGGATTTATCGTGTAACCATCCAATAGCATCACAATAAATATCATCATAAGCAGAAAGACCTGTTATACCTGTTGGAACTCCGCTCTTCCAAATTCCAAAAGGACTCATTCCCATTTTTACAAAAGGCTTAACTGATTGGATTGTATCATAAACCTGCTTGATAAGAATATTTACATTATCTCTACGCCAATCAGCCAGGTTTGAAAATCCCCGCGGATAATTAGCATATGTTTGTGCATCTTGGGTTGTTATTTGATTAGGTGGATATGGATAGAAATAATCATCGAAGTGAATACCATCAACATCATAACGGCTAACAACATCATAAACAACAGAAGAAACATAATTTCTAACCTGTTGTAAACCGGGATCGAGAAATTTGAAAGTTGAAATTTGGATTACCCAATCAGGATGCAATACCGTTACATGATTTGATGCTACCGGATAATTTCCAACACTACGTTCTGCACGATATGGATTAAACCATGCATGCAATTCCATTCCGCGTTTATGAGCCTCTTCAATTGCAAATTCAAGCGGATCATAATATGGATAAGGCGCAGTTCCTTGTGAGCCGGTTAACCAGTAGGACCACGGATCAAGTGATGAACTGTACATTGCATCACATTCTGATCTAACTTGAAAAACAACAGTATTAATTCCATCGCGTTTTAATTCATCTAATAAAGAAACCAATTCTTGCTGTTGCTGTGCAGTTGTTAATGTATTTGAACTTGGCCAATCAAGATTAGTAACTGTAGCAATCCAGACAGCACGCGCTTCCCTTTTTGGTGGGATTGATTGTGAATATAAACTTGCTGTGATAAAAATTATCGAAAGTAAAATGGTAAATTTTTTCATAATTGATTTATTTTTATTAGTAATATTTTGATACAAAATTGGACAAGTTTTATAGAAAGATAAATTAAATAATCAAAACTAAGAAAATTAAAAACCCCGATTTCTCGGGGTAAAAATCACAAGATATTGAAGTCAGTAACGAGAAATTTCATCCCTAATTATTTATAAACCATAATATGGAGCACCTAATTTTTGCATTTTAATTTCTAAAATAGTTTGTGAATAAATTATTCCGCTGTCATCCCTCTTCTCTTCCCTTGTAAAATACATATTTGTACTTCCATCAGGCCAAAACATAAAAATTACTTTACTAGCAGGAATTACACCCGGATATAAAACCTCCGAGCTTTTATTTGGATGCACAACTATAATTGGATCAGGATCTTTATTTGTTCCAAGTAATAAATCTCCATCAGCAGCAAAAGTAATTGCCAAAGCTTGGATACCTGTATAAGCAGAGGATAAATCATAGTACAATTCCTCAGAAGCTAAATCCAAATCACCATTTGATAAAATAGGAATTTTCCAAACTCCTTCTGTTGTTCCCCTTGTACCGGCGAAATACAAGCTATTGTTAAAAACCCGTACGGATCTGAATGTTCCATTAACCGCAAATGAGGTAGAAACCTTATTCTGATCAATTCTATAAATTTTATTAACAGTGCCAACCGCCCAAATATTCTGGTACATATCAAAATCAAAATCTTTTAATGAAGAACCCGTTGCAATAGCCCAGGGAGAGGCAGGTGCCACCCCTTCATTAAGTTTCCATATAGCATTAACATTCCTTGTTCCATATAATTGACTGCCAGGTCCAAATTTTAGACAATCCCATTTCTGTGTATTACCCATCGGGATATAGTCTAAAAGCGTTCTTTCATCAAATGGAACCGGAAGTATTTTTTTTATGCCGAAAGGATTAGCTGTGGTGCTTAACAGAGATACCAGCATATCCTGATTGGAATTAAAAACAAAAGCATATGGGAACTGCTTGTTGTTAGCATCAAAAATATAATATTCTTCCTGGGCTGGTTCAAGTTTATATTGATAATAAGTACTAAAGTCCTCACTCTTATACGCCGATACTTTCACAAAGACAGTGTCAGCTACAAAATTTGGAGCGATAACTTGCAACTGTGTAGATGTAGCATTTAATACTTGTGCTTTAACACCGTTGAAGTAAACCATATTGCCGCCTAAGGAAGGATAAAAATTTGATCCAGTAATTGTAACAACTGATACACCAGCAAGCGCTGAGTTAGGTGGATCGAGTGAATTTATCACCGGAGTGGGCTGCCCTCCGACTGGTAAATCGTAAAGGCTTGGGGTAGTTTCTTCGTTACAACTATAAACAAATAATAATCCTACCGCTATTAAAACTTTTGAGATTTTGTATAATATTTTCATCATAATTCTTTCACTTCGAAAAAATTTATTAATAAGCTAAGTTAACTGAAAATCTGTGAACGTTATCAAAATATATTCCAAAAGGTGTATAGGAATAATCAATTGAAAATTTAACATCAGCAATTGATTGCCTGATTCCAACACCTGCAGTAAATTCCTGCTCATCTGTTGGAAATGTATACCCGCCGCGAATTGCGAATGTATTCATAAACAAGTATTCTCCGCCAATGGAAACTTGTTCACGATAATCCCTTGGATGTGAGGCATCAACAGCAATAAGTAGTGAATGCATATTTTTATCAAAATTCAAAAAATCAAATGCGTTTATTGATAAACCGATTTTAAATGTTAAAGGTAGTTGAAATTCTTCATCTTTATATTTTAATTCACTTGAAAAATTCCTAACGCTCATGCCAAAATTAAGACTCTTAAAACCGGTTTGGTACAAAATACCAAAGTCAAATGCAATTGCATTAACCGAGTTATCTTCAACTTTACGATTACCGGCAGCATCAAATCCTGTAACTGTAGTGCCAATGGATTGCCTTACATATTTTACATTACCACCAATCGAAAATTTTTCTGATAGTTTATTTGCATATCCTAACCCAAGAGACATAGATGTTGGTTTGAATGTCCCAACCTCAAGATAACCATTATCATTAGGAGCGACAACTGTACCGATAAAATCACCATAATCAACTGCAACTACTGATACCCCAAAAACACCATAATTTCCATCAAACAACTTAAGAGCCCCGGTTCCATAAATATAATTTATATCAGCTATCCACTTGGTGGTACCAAATGAAAAATCAGCGATACCATCCATACCACCCATAATTGCAGGATTGTAAAGCATTGCAGTTGAATTAGAAAAAACTGATGTGAAGGCATCACCCATTGCTGCTGCTCTCGGGTCCATAGATACACTAAGAAATTTCAAACCTGCCTGTGCAAGTTTTTGCCTTTCCTGTGCAAAAACATAGTTTGGAAGAACCTGGCTCAGCAGGATTAGAAGAGTAATTGTAAAACTTATTTTTCTCATTTATTTACCTATTAGCTTTATCTATTTATAAGCATAAAATTTATTTTTTTGATTATTGAAGCATCATTTAACAAGATCAACAACCATAAAAGCATTTCCACCTGTTAAAACCGCATTTGAATATTGCAAAGGATAAGAAACACTACTTTGGGCAGAAGCAGGAACGGTTGCTTCAAATAGCTTTAGAAACGGTTCAGTTCCATGTGTTCTGCCATCATTATATTCAACACTAACAATAACATTTGCATTTGAAAGATTGAGTGGAAATGTTAAACCCGTCGGTGGATTTAATAGAAAATCTTCACCTGGGAAATTGTAACCTGCTAAAGAATCACTGAAAGCGGAGTAAAGATCAGCAGCTTTAGGATTAACAAATCTTCCGGTTGAAATATACTGCCCGTCAATTTGAATCCAACCTTCATAAATCCATCCAGCATAAAGATTCGGCAAATTTAATCCAGCCTGAAGATTTGTTGATATAGAATCTACAAACCAAACACCACTTAGCTCATCTGTCTCTGGTCCATTCGTTGGGGTTGCAAGATTAAAAACTTCTATTAAGTTTTCAAAATCAGGAGTTGTTTCACTCATTGTTAAATTACATGCGGCTTCAGAAAATCTACCAACAAGTAATATTCGTTTACTTGGAACAAGATTAGAATCACTTATAACTGATTTTTTTTCTGTTGTAATAAAAAATTCCTGTGCACGCAACAAATTTTCAAATTTTTCATTAGAAACGTACCTTATACTTCCATTCTGATCTGCATCCATTGCAAATACTTTTACAGCACCGTAATCATCACTATTAAACCATCCCACATACGTCATTGAATCCGGCAGCACAGGTAATTCTGAAATATTTGCTTCAATTGTGCTGATATCTAAAGTATCACCATTCTCGAAATAATCACAGCCTGTAATAGTAAAAATAAGCAGCGTGAATACAATTAGTAATTTACTTTTCATTTCAAATACCTTTTCTAGTATGATATTTTTATAGAATAATTCTCTCAATTATTTTTATCTAATAATGGCAAATTTTGATATATGATTTTCACCGGTTTGAGTATCAGTTATAACCGCTATATAAATACCACTTACCACAAATTGATTCGATGAAGTAACTGAATACCAGTAAGCATCACCGCTGCCATTAGTATGTTCAATAGTTTTTACGAGTTCACCTAATTCTGTAAAAATGCGAATGGTACATTCTCCAGGAATATTATAAAATGCAATTTTATCTTCATCCTGTGTTCCCGGAAAGCGTACAGATACATCCGCATCAATTATGTAAGGATTAGGAACAACTCTTATTTTGCTCATATTATCTTCTGGCGGTCTTTGAAGGTTTGCAGCATCAAAAGTCTGAGTGTAAAATCTGCTGCTTTCTAATCTGCCGGCTGGTGTACCAGGTCCTACTGGTATCTGAGGTCCAACCGCAGTCATATAATAAAAATAATTGAATCCTCTAATTAAATTTACATCATTATAACTTCGAACATCTGATCCAAATTCTGCAATCATTGTATAATCTTCAGTGTAATCTCCAATGGCTCTATATATTCTAAATCCCGTAGGCGGATTTGGATCACTTGCATTAACTGTCCAATTTAAATGATTCTATCACCGCCACTATTAACTGTAAATGTTGATGGAGGAAGTGGAGCAAATGGTATATTCCAACCGGATTCAAAGTTTTCTTTAGCTCTTTGGAATGTTGTAAATAGTGAATCTGTCCCTTTTGTAATTACTAGTGTATTTTTTTTGAATGCTGCGTATGCGTTTTTAGTTGGATCAGTTCCTGCCGCATAATATTCAGCTTTATATATTTTACCATATTTAAGTTGATCCGCCCTATTCATTCCAGCAGCAGCTTCAACCATTACAATCTTTATGCTTTCGCCCGGACCTAAAGTGTAAGGACCATATCCATTATTGAATGACATTCCACCGCCACCACCGCCAATATTTGGATTTACTCTTTGTTTGGCAAAATCACCACTAGGCACAACTGCATCTGCGTGACGAGGAGACTGATGTCCATCAGACATCATCTCATATCTTTGTTGATTCTCAACCGAATTAAGGGAATTAGCACCTGCGAGTAAAAGCAATGCGTCGGAGTCTAAATATGTAGTGGTTGAGGGTTGATTGGTATCATCAGTCTTGTCAGTAGCGGATTTATCTGCATATAAAGTAGCAACACCTAAAAATTGTGTGCCCCCCAATCTACCAACTGTATCTGATTTTGCATTCCATTTTAAAGCTTCAGTTCCAAGTGTGAAGATTGGGCCACCAATATTATCGATATCTGAAGGAGAAGCATAATCCTTTTCTGTTGTGTATCCATGCCAGGAGAATTGACATCTGAATTGCTGACCAACAGGATCAGGTTTAACACCATCACCTCTGGCATCATTCATTGTATTTTTACCCCATCCTGTTGAATTACCAATTACATATCTAATTGATGCATTAACTGCATTTCTGTATGTCCAGAAAGTATAGAAATCCTCAACAGTGTTATTTGGCAGTTCTATTTTTGTAGTATCACCATCTGTATCGCCTGTATTTGTAAAAGTATATTCGTAAACAATATAATTGTCGTTGTATTGCTGACTAAATTGAAATATTTTTCTTTCCATCGTAACGCCGATTTTTGTAGCAACTTTATTGATTATCATTCTATCCCATGGCATGGTTTCATCGTATCTATCAATCAAAACATCTTTTCCAGCAGAAGTAACGCCATCTACGGTTACAATTGTTGGTTCAAACTTACTTACCAATTCCATCTTAATCGGAAACGCAGCAAAAAAGGCAGGATTTCTTGGACCAACCGTTACTACTTTATAATCGTAATGTGTACCGGTTTCATCAGTAAAGTTTTTACATCCTACCCACCAGCCTCTTGCGGCTTGCATATCCTGATTCCTGTAATTTGCAGGCCATTGCATTCCATATTGCTGATTACCAACAAAACCTAACTCCATTTCAGACCCAATCTCGGAATACCAATTTTGCAATGCTCCGGCAGACATCCACACATTTTTATACTGAGCATTTATATTGCCGAATGGAATTATGGTTATTATAAGAAGGATCAGGTTTATTTTATTATTGAAAAATTTTTTATCTATAATTTTCATTATTTCCTCTAATTTAACTTTTCTCAATACTGTTACAAACTAATATTGAACTTAACTCCAAAGAAAACATCCCTTGGATTCAGGAATGTCATATAACTTAGGTTAGGCATATCTATATATGCTTTATTATCAAGTACATTTTGTATTACTGTATCATTAACACGTGACCAGGTTTCACCTGTCCATTGGTAATAACCACCCCTTAAAGCGTCATAGTAGTATGCGATTGTATTTGGGTCAGCAACTGAATAAATATCTTTCGAATATTCAAGAGGTTGGTACGTAACATCAGAGTTTCTATAATCACCGGGTTTATCATCACCAGGAATATTTCCATAACTATCAATTTCTTTAACTTTATCTGCAGGTAAATGAAGTGATTGCAGATACTGATCATAATCAGCTAGATCACGGAAACCTCCTCTGTCATAACTCATATATTTGATATTTAATACATTATAAACGTCCATAAAAATTTCCATCCCAACCGGTCCAAAATTGATGGTTTTTGAAATTCTTATATCAACATTAAAAGCATCTTTCCATTGCAAGTTGTTAAGAAAACCTGGTTTTGTTGGACCACCGCCTGTCCAGGTTATATATCTGCCTGATGACCAACTGCTAAGCACACTAAGCCTTAGTTGATCAAAAATGTTTGTTCCACCAAGTTTAGGTCCCCAGCCTTGTGGTGTTGAAAAATCAATATTAGCACGGGCATAAGGTTGAGGGACAGGTTTATTTTGTTCGATGTTACTTTTATTCTGAATTTCATATTGCCTTTGTTCAAGTGCGTTTTCATAAGAACGGTAATACCCAAAATATCCGCTTGATGATACCATATAAGTATAATTTATAAATCCGGTTATCCATTCCCCACGATTTTTTCTGAGGTCAATTTCAAAACCCCTTATATCTGCATAACTGATAGGCACTGGTGTAGTATAATTAACGCTTGCATTGCTGCTGGTATAAGTTACCAATCTTGTCTGATCTTTAACATCCTTATAATAGCCTTTAATGCTTAATAAAAATTGATCAAATAAATTTTGTTCATAACCCAATTCATAAGCAACAGTAAGTGGTAATGGATTATTCGGATTGGCAATTCTTGTAATATTATTAGATGATAGGCTTTTTCTTAATAAAAATAAGTCATCCGGGGTAGGTATTGATCTGAAATGACCATAATTAAAGTACAATTTGCTATTAATAGTAATTGGAAAAGCTACACCAAGACGAGGACTTATATTGAGTTGCTTTTTAGTATTTTCTCTCGGTAAAAGAGTATTAATTTCTGAGGCATATTGACCTGATAGTGCTATATTATACTGATCAAAAACATACCACTTCCCACCCGGGTCAGAATAATCTAATCTTACGCCTATATTAGCAATCATACCTTCAAACTCAAGTTTATCCGACGCATATACCGCAAGTTTTTTAGGAAATGTATGCCATTTTGAATTAGAGTTACTAGTTGGTAATGAAGGCTCAATTAAAGCATAATTAACATTATTATCTGTATAGATAAACTCGACCCCGGCTTCTAAATAATTAAATTTATCAACCTGGCTCGCAAAATCACCTTTTAAAGTATAAACGGCTAACTTACTCGAATCTCTGGAGTTGCTCCATCCTAAACCCATATTCATAGATGAACCAATCCCTCCACCCGTACCGCTAAAGTTTCCAAATGGCGCTTCATCATATCCTACTCCTCCAAAATAATAGAGCAATTGTGTGTCTCTATATCTTCCAGGGTCGGTGCTATAATCAGATGCAACCCGGCTACCCGTTACTTCATAAAAAGTTTGAGGACTTAGGACGTGCGTAAATTTAAAACCTTGCATATTTGTAGAAATTGTACTGGGTGCCCAATAGTCGTACGAAAATATTTCTGTATCTAAATAGCTAAGCCCCGATCTAAAATCTAATTCGTTTGCAATTCCTGCAGCGGAACGAAATAACCCTGGTCCACCAGAACGACTGCTGTTAGTACCTGTTTGTCTTCCCATAAGTCCTTCAAAAGAAAGTTTCATTCCCTGGGCTATATCTGAAGTTACTTTCAATTGCATATTAAAATCTCGATAAGCATCACTGGATAATGGTACGAGATACATTTCCTGCACTCTTCTGTAAGAGTATGCAAATCGAAGTCCTCCTAATTTTTCACCATAAGGAACCGGACCACTAAGTGTCATATCGATATCAAAATCAGGGTCAACAATATCCATTATTTTTCTATGCTGCCATAAAAATACTCTTTGGGCGGCTTCAGGTGTTAAATCGTCGTTTGGATTATTGTTGTTTTGCAATCTCTCTGAAACACCATTCCATCCACCTTTAAATTGCTGATATTGACGCTGGGTATAAATATCCCAGCCTAACCCATTTTCAGGATCATAAGGTGTATCAGTTCCAGTCCAGGCAACAGCATCGTCTATGTAAGGTCTGATCCAATAAGAATTGGGCGAATTGAACGCATCTCCAAAATGCTTACTACCCTCTGGTCTGTATCGGCCGATAAAAGCAAAATTATATTTACTTTTTGATCCTTCTTTTGTAACAACGTTAATTAAACCTGATCTTATATCACCATACTTTGCAGAAAAGCCGCCTGTTTGAATCTGTAAGTCGCCAATTGAAGTTAAACTTATGCCAGTGTAAGGCGTATTATCTCTTGCATCTCTAAGAGTTATTCCATTAACTATAAAAGCTGTTTGGTCACTTGCGCCACCACGAATGGTTAATCCTTGAACACCAGCTTGTAAGCCAATAACGGAGGAAACGTTTGCAACCGGTAAGTTTTCAATTTCTTTAATGTTAAGGTTTACAACGCTGGAAGATACATCCTGTTTAACTATTGTTTGCTGGGCAACTACAACCACTTCTTCGGTTTCAAATGTACTTGATTTAAGTGAAATATTAATTTCAGACGTTAAATCTATATTAACCCTTACATTAGTTATAGTTTGGGGAGAATATCCTACCATTGAGGCTTTAAGGCTATATGTGCCTGGTGGAACGTTTGTGATAACATAATACCCATCAATGTTAGTTGCTGCGCCGATTGTGGTTCCTTCAAGTAATACGTTGGCACCAATTAATGCTTCACCAGTAGAAGCGTCTCTAACAATGCCATTGATTTTACCAACCTGGGCAAGTGTTTGAATGAAAAATATTTGTAGGACGAGTGTGCTAAATAGTAGCAGTTTTCTCATAAGTTCATACTCCTTATTTTGTCTCTCAACTCGGATGGAGTAGTTCTGATGCAGGACAGTTTTGTTATCCTTTTTTCTCAGACAATTATTAATCAGAACAAAATTACATTTGATTAAATTTTATATACAAAAAACTATGGAAATTAGACCCTAAAGTCAATAATTTTGTGAGTGGAATAATATTTATTTTAAATTTTTTAATCGAGCGAATTAAAAAAAATTATTTACGCCAAATTCATTTTTTTACGTGCAAATAATTCAAAAGTTCTGATACGGTCTTTATAAATATTATTTGCATTCATCTTTATAATGTCTAATTGTGAATCGGAGTTCCCTTCCCATCTTCTGCACATATATACTGAGTGATATACTCTGCCAATTTTATACTTTCTGCTAATAGCTAAACCAACTGAATAATCTTCGCCGTAACTTGTGTTTGGAACTTTAATTTCCCTTAGGACAGGAGTGAAAAAAGCACGTGGTGCGCCTAATCCATTTATGCGTAAGGCATTGTTAGGTCCGTTATCATTTGTCCATTCCTTATGATCAATCAATCCGGGAGGAAGCTCATTAAGATTAAAATCCGTCAACTGATAGGAGCCAATTACCATTGCACATTTTTCTTTACTAAAAACTTCAACTAACGTTTGCAATGTATTTTCATCTATGTAAATATCATCGCTATCCAATTGAACAGCAAATTTTCCACAAAATTTATGACTGACACCTTCATTCCAACATCCACCGATTCCTAAATTTTTAGCTTCTGGAATTAAGTGAATTAATCTTTTATCCTTTTGAGCAAATGATTTAATTAGTTCAGTTGTCCCGTCGGTCGAATGGTTATCAATCACAATAAGATTAAACTTAAAATTTGTTTTCTGTTTTAAAACTGATTCAATTGCCTCCCCTATTGTTTTAACACGATTTTTAACAGGAATAATTACAGATGCTTCATTTTCAAAATCTTTTGCAGATGATAAATCAATTTCTTTAAATGGCGGATGAACATAAGCGCCAATATCCATTAAATGCTGAGTTACGGCTTTTTCCATTTCTATCTGTACTTCCCGGTTTTTGGGATCAACATAACTAAAATGTTTTTCTTCAGTCCCAACTTCTTCAGCAGCTTCAACTGTGTATAAGTACTCTGGTATTCTAATAAAGGAGCCGATTTGAGAAAGCTTTAATCTAAGATTATACATCCCGGCAAATTTAAAGTTAGAATCGTCCTGTTTAACAATATTTTTGATGTCTTTTGTTTTGATAAATATCAATTGCCCGAAATCGAAATCATCACGTAAACTTCCTTCTTGATAATCAATAACAGGATGCTGTAAAAAATTATTCTTATCTTCTTCATAAAAATCAGAATATACAAGAGCTGCATCAGTATTTTGAGCAACTTGTTCAAATCGCTCTAAGCAGAATTGACCTGGATTGATGGATTTTCCATCAAGTATCAAAACGGTATATTCAGTTGAGGAATATTGTGCAATCAGTTTAATAGTCTCACTGCTCTTACTAAATTTAGAAAATACTACCTTGGCGTTTTCATAAGATTTGAATTTTTCCTCAGATGAGATAAGTATTACTTCTTTTACTAATGGTAAAGCCTGAAATCTTTTAATTGTTTTTTCATTTTCTTTAAGATTTGTCTGTGGAACAAATACCGTAATGGAATTTAGCATTTCCGATTTCCTTTTAATGTACTTTATAATTGCTTATGGTAAAATATAAACTCATTACTAAATAAAATAGACTGTTTCTCATGTTATTTTTTTTTATTTTAGCCCGCATTAAAAAGCATTAAAAATTTTGCACAAATAATTATAAAATAAGGTTATCTCATAATGAAAAAGTTAAGACTTTTATTCTTTCTCGTTCTTGCACAGTTCGCATTGCCGCAGCAAAATTCTGTACTTTATCTTACAGGCTCTAATAATGATGTTTCTATTAACCCTGCTTTTTCTCCTGATGGCAATAAAATAGCATTTACAAAAGAAGGTTATAAAGGTATCTGGATTTATGATCTTTTGACAAAATCAGCAAAACAGATTACGGATGAACCTGCCGCTGGATTTGGATATAAATGGTCATCTGATTCAAAATCAGTGCTGAGTCGTGTTGCAAAGTTTGAAGACACAAAAAGATTGAATGCTGTAAAAGTTTTTGATGTTGAGTCTAATCGATCCTTACAATTAACAAATTATAAAACTGAAATGCCCTATCTCCCAATTTGGAGTGATCAGGATACAAAAATTATTCTTCCATCTAAAAATGGTGTTGCTGTTTTTAATTCAGAAAAATTACAAAAGTCTTCAGGCATAAATCCTGAAATTGATGCTTATACAAATTATAATAAAATTGTATCCCGTAATGCTGTTACTCAGAATGAAAAGATTTTAGAAACAAATTTTAGCGGGGAGATTCTTAATCTTGTCAGTTCACCAGATAGAAAAAAAGTGGCGTTTGAAGTTTTAGGCGGAAATATGTATTCAATGAATATCGATGGAACAAATTTAACTGACCTTGGAAAAGGCAACAGACCCCGTTGGTCATCAGATAGTAAAAAAATAGTTTATATGATTACAGAAGATGATGGAAATAATTTTACGGCATCTGATATTTATACTATTAATTCTGATGGCACAATGAAACAAAATATAACGAACACAAATGACAGGATTGAAATGGATCCGTGTTTTTCTTCTGATGGCAAATCAATAGTGTTTGATGTTTATAATGATGGTTCAATTTATTTAATGAATATACAATAAGGGAAACGAATAAAAATGAAAACAGTTAAAATCTCAAAAGAACGCATTTATAAAAAATTCTTTTTATTTATCTCACTCTTATTCTTATTATCAAATTTTCAAAGCTTCCCTCAGCAGATAACCGGACTTTCAGGTTGGAACATATTCCTGGATCCCGGGCATAGCCAGTACGAAAACATGGGAATCTATGGTTATTCAGAAGCTCAAAAAAATCTTAGAGTTGCATTAAATTTAAGACAGATGTTATTGGATTGGACTGATATTGACACTGTCTATTTATGTAGAACAAATGATCAACAAGTTGTTGGTCTATCACAAAGAACAGATATGGCTAATGCATTAGGTGCAGATCATTTCCATTCAATTCATAGCGATGCTGGTGGTAGTACTGCAAACAGTACTTTAATTATGTGGGGACAAATTGGAATCGGAGGCCCCGAAAAAACTCCTTATGGTGGTAAAAAAATGTCTCAAATAATGGTTGGTTTGCTTACTGCAGGAATGCGCACTACAACTCGTGGTGCAATGGGTGATAGAGACTTTTATCAGGTGGATAACCCATGGCCTTATTTATCAGTTAATCATTATAGCACAATGGCTTCCGAACTAAGTGAAGCAGGATTTCACACAAATCCTACTCAGAACCAATTGAATATGAATGATAAATGGAAAAGACTTGAAGCTAAAACAATGTTCTGGACAATCTTAAAGTATCATAATATTCCAAGACCATTTGCAGGAACAGTTGTTGGGATTATTAAAGATCTTGAATCTGGTTTGGCTGTAAATGGAGCAGTTGCTACACTAAATGGACAAACTGATACAACTGATACCTGGGAATCTCTGTTCCATCTTTACTCAAGCGATCCAAATTTATTAAGAAATGGATTTTATTATTTTGAAGATATTCCAGCCGGGACGCATCAACTGCAAGTAACTGCTGCGGGATTTGATTCTTATACTGTTGATGTTACAACTGTTGATACCTTTTTCACATTTAAGGATGTCAATCTTATTTCAAATACACCACCCAAAATTGTGTCAACTGATCCCGTAGAAAATGATAGTATTTACCCGGGAATGAATAATATAACTATAAATTTTTCAAGACCAATTAATAAATTAACTGCAGATTCAAACATAATTATCACGCCGGATACAACTGCAGCCCTTACGTGGTCCAATGGAGATAAAACCGTTATTATTAATACAGCAAATTTTGCATTCGATACTCTTTATCAAATTACTGTTAAAGGGAGTTTAGAAGATAAATATGGACATCTTTTTGATGGGAATGGAGACGGAACAGGTGGAGATGATTTTGCTTTTAACATAAGAACTAAAGTTGCAGATATGGTGCCGCCATCTGTTGTTGATTTTTATCCTGAAAATAATGCATCAAATGTAGAACTAAAACCAGTGATAAGTGTTTCATTTAATGAGCCGCTGAAAACATCCACTATTTCAGCAAGTGTAAAGATTGTAAGAAATTCCACACAGACTAATGCTTCTTATATTTCAAGATATTATATAGTAAATGGAAAAAGTGTTCTAAACTTTTTTATTACCACTCCTTTAGCTGAAAATGAAACTTATTCAATAAAAGTTCTTGCAGGACTCCAGGATGCGTTTGGCAATCCTACCACAAATGATTTTACTTATGAATTTACAACAGGGAATTCAAATTATCTTTCTCAAACAATCATAGATAATTTTGATTTAGGGATTGCAAGCTGGTTACAACCAACCGGTTCAGGTAGCACGATTGGTGTAGTGCCGACATTAACCAAAGCTACTTCTGTTTCTTCAATATTTAATCTTAACACAGGCAGCACAAAATCAATGATGTTTGAATATGGATATAGCGAAAGTGATTCAAGCTGGTTAATTAGGGAATATAGGTCTGTTACATCACCATCATTTAATAGCAGTAATTTGCTTCAGGCATTTGTCTTTGGCGATGGGAACAATAATAAATTCAGATTTGCTTTGCGAGAAACTTCAGTTTCTGCACCAGCAAATTATGAAGTTAGCCCCTGGTATAATATTAATTGGGTCGGTTGGAAACTAATTACATGGGATCTCTCTCAGGGACAAACTGGTACTTGGATTGGAAATGGAACACTTGAACCGCCGTTTATATTTGATAGTTTTCAATTTACCTACTCACCCGGGAATGTTAGCACAGGGACATATTATCTCGATGATTTGAGAATCGCAACTTTTAGCCCAACTGATGTTAAACAGGAAGATATTCAAGTGCCAAATAATTTTGTACTGGAACAGAATTATCCAAATCCATTTAATCCATCAACACAAATTAAATTTAGCATTGCAAAAGCCGGTAACGTAAAATTAATTGTTAGTGATATTCTCGGAAGAGAAGTTGCGACTCTTGTTAATGATAATATGTCCGCTGGTAATTACTCAATCAATTTTAATGCAAAAAATATTTCAAGTGGAGTTTATTTTTATACACTAATTGCTGATAACTTTAAACAAAGTCATAAAATGATTTTGATGAAATAATTTTTTCCAATGTATAATGTACAATGCAAAATTAACAATTATAAAAAATTGATTCGTTAGCAAGTGGATTGTAAAATTATAATTTAACAATGTGAAAAGGCGGTTCAAATATATCGGTTAAGTTTTGGATCGCCTTTTTTATTTTATAATGTTTGTATAATTAATTTTATTGAAGCTTAACTTTTTCTTATTATAAATTTCCGGGTAATAAATTATGAATTACAGAAAATTCGGGAAAACAGAATTAACAGTAAGCGAAATAGGATTTGGGGCCTGGGGCATTGGTGGTCCTGCAATGGTTGGAGATATTGCAATTGGCTGGGGTAATGTTAATGATGAAACTTCTATAAAAGCACTCAAAAAATCTTTTGAACTTGGAATAAACTTTTATGATACAGCTGACTTTTACGGTTTCGGTCATTCGGAAGAATTAATTGGAAAAGTCTTTGGAAATCGTGATGATGTAGTTATTGCATCAAAAGTTGGCCACCGCGTTGAAAATGATAGCATCGTTTTGGATTATACAAAAAAACATATCCTAAAATCTTGTGATGACAGTTTAAAAAGATTGCAAAGAAATCATATAGA
The DNA here is from genome assembly GCA_963809415.1 of uncultured Ignavibacteriaceae bacterium. Classification (GTDB taxonomy): domain Bacteria; phylum Bacteroidota; class Ignavibacteria; order Ignavibacteriales; family Ignavibacteriaceae; genus IGN3. The sequence continues at coordinate 813,304 of CAWEJJ010000003.1, forward strand.
TTATTATCAGTTACATTCTGCCAAACTGGAACATCTGCAAAACGGTGAGTGTATTGACGCGATGGAACAATTAAAAAGGACAGGTAAAATCAGGTATTGGGGAATTTCACTTAATACATTCAATCCGTATCCTGAAGCTGAGTTTCTTATCAATAAGAATCTTGCTGATGGTTTTCAACTTGTATTAAATATTATCAACCAGCGGTCACTAAAATTAATTAAATCAGCAGAAGTAAAAGGCTATGGTGTTATTGCCCGCATACCTTTGCAGTTTGGATTGCTTACAGGAAAGTTTAACAAAAATACAAAGTTTGAAAAAAATGATCATCGTTATTTTAGGTTACCGCCTGAATTTTTAGCTGAACTGATTGACACTTTAGAAAGTGTTTGGGCATTAACTGATAAGTATGGAATTTCAAAAACTTCTTTAGCGCTAAGTTTTATATTAAATCATAGTGGAGTTTCGACTGTAATACCGGGAATTAAAACTCCGGAACAAGCAGAACTGAACACACAACAGTTAATCAAAATCGATTCTAAAGATATGAACTTACTTCATATTCTATTTGAAGAAAAGTTCGATAAATTAGTTGACAAGATGTTATAATCACACTTTGATTTTGCCCGGGATAACAAAATAACAATAGAGCTTTAACTTTATTTCAAATGAAGTTGAGACTTCATTAAGAGTGAAATCGAGGAATGATTAGCTGCCAACTAAATCAAAAGTAAAAAAAATGAAAAAACTTTTTTTATCACTTCTATTATTTTCCACATTATCATTTGCACAACAATTCAAATTTGCCTGGCTAACGGACATTCACATTGGCTATCCAACTGCTGACGCGGATTTAATAAGATCAGTAAATGACATAAACTCATTTAATGATATTGATTTTACAATCATCTCGGGTGATATAACTGCAACCGGAACTTTGGATGAACTTTCTGAAGCAAAAAAAATTCTTAGCCAATTAAAAAAAAACTACTATATAATTCCAGGTAACCATGATACAAAATGGTCCGAGTCTGGATGCACAGATTTTAATAAATTATGGGGCAGCGATCGTTTTGTTTTTGAGTATGATAAATTTCTTTTCATTGGGTTGCATCAAGGTCCACTAATGCGAATGGCTGATGGATATTTTGCTCCGGAGGATCTTCGCTGGTTTGATTCTATAACGGATACTCTTTCAAATCCCAATATGCCAATTATTTTTATCACACATTATCCGCTTAATGAAAGCATTGCTAATTGGTATGAAATGATTGATCGGCTAAAAAAATTAAATACAGAAGTTGTTCTTTTTGGGCATGAACACCAAAACAAATTTTATGATTTTGATGGAATTAATGGAGTGGAAAGCAGATCAAATCTTTCTTCACATAATGATGGCGGTGGTTATAATATTGTAACTGTTAAAAACGATTCAATGTATTTTGAAGAAAGAATTCCTGCAAAAAATATAAACCTATTATGGGAATCAATCCCATTAAAGAAAAAACTTTTAACTTCTGTCAGCTCTAAAATTAATAGTCCAGATTATTCAATCAATCAAAAATATCCGTACATTAAAACTGTTTGGGAATTTAATACCGGTTATACAATAGGTTCTTCCGCAGCAATTTATGATAAATCTGTTTATGTCGGCGATGCTTCCGGTAACTTTTATTCACTGAATTTAAAAAATGGATCCGTAAACTGGATATTCAAAACTAATGGTGCTATTTATTCTACTCCAATAATAGACGATCAAAAAATTGTATTTGGAAGCGCTGATAGTTCAATCTATTGTTTAAACACTTCAAATGGAAGACTAATTTGGAAATACAAAACTGATGCTGCTGTTCTTGGCTGTCCAATAATAGAGAATGGTATCGTTTTTATTGGTGGAAGCGATCGGACATTTCGTGCAATTGATTTAAAGACAGGGAAACTTGTTTGGGATTTTAAAGGATTGAATGGATTTGTAGAAACCAAACCTGCATATTATGATGGCAAAATTTACTTCGGTGCCTGGGATGAAAATTTTTATTGCATTGATACAAAAACCGGGCAATTAATCTGGAAATGGAAAGGTGATCGCTCAGGAATATTTTACTCCCCTGCGGCTGTTTGGGCTGTTGTTTCGGATGGAATCGTTTTCATTGCAGCACCCGATAGAAAGTTAACAGCACTTAATGCTGAAACAGGTAATCAGTTATGGCGGACCGGGAAATATGAGGCTAGAGAAACATTAGGATTATCTGAAGATGGGAAAAAACTTTTTATCCGCACAATGAATGATACAATACTGGCTTTACCTGTTTCTGATAAACTTGAAAGTCCTCTGTGGGTTACAAATTGCGGATTTGGATATGATATAAGTTCTGCCCAAATTGTTGAAAAAGATGGTACTGTTTTCTATGCTACAAAAAATGGAATGATCTACTCGCTTGATTCTGAAACAGGAACAATTAACTGGCAGCATAAAATTTCAAATGGATATGTTAACACAATTACTCCTTTAAGCAGCAAAGAAATTATCACAACAGATTTTGATGGGAAAGTAACTTTAATTAAAGATGATACTTCCAAATAGATTTTAATATTATAAAATTATTCCTAATTAATTATTATTAAATTGAATTGTTAGATTTATAACAATTAACCAATCATTAAAAATGTAATTTTAAATAAACTATTTATATTATGAATATTAAAGATATAATTGCCCAACTTAAACCATTAGATTTTTTTTTATATCATCATTCGTTCGTGTCCGGTGATAAACAAAAAAGTTTTAAAGTAACTTATTATTTAGATAAAGAAACAAAACATTTTTATACTAAAGCAACTTTTACAGAAGAAGCCCAGGGTCCGCCAAATCATGTTCATGGCGGAGTTACTTCAGCCATATTCGATGAGGCTTTAGGCGGCACAGCCTGGTTTAATGGATTTCCTGTTTTTACTGCTCAACTTAACTTAACTTTTAAAATACCGGTAAAGATAACTACAGAAATTTTTGTTGATTCATGGATCGAAAAGATTGAAAAGAAAAAAATATATCTTAAAGGTATTATGGTAGATTCTAATGACACAGTTTATGCTGAAGCTTTAGGTATCTACCTTATTCAAAAACTTGAAGTACTCCAGAAGATGGGAAATTTATCAGATGATTATTTTGACGGTATTAAGAATAATCTGGGAATAAATTTTCATCCGCTTGAAGAAAAGGAATAGAGATTAAATTTCAAAGTCTTTTATAGTTTGTTGGTATAGATTTATTTTTTTTTAAGAGTAATTTGTTTTTTAATAAAAATTCTTCCAAACAAAAAAGGAGTTATTATGGCTGCAAAAAAAATTTTAATGCTTGTTGGTGATTTTGTAGAGGATTATGAAGCAATGGTACCTTTTCAAATTCTAACAATGGTCGGGCATACTGTTCACACCGTTTGTCCGGATAAGAAAAAGGGCGACACTGTAAAAACTGCAGTACACGATTTTGTTGGAGATCAAACTTATGTTGAGCTGCCCGGACATAGATTTGGCATCAATGCAAATTTTGATGAAGTTGATCCGGCAAAATATGATGCATTAGTTATTCCTGGCGGCAGAGCTCCGGAATATCTCAGATTAAATAAACGAGTGATAGAGATAACAAAACACTTTGCAGAAAAAAATAAACCGATTGCCGCAATTTGTCATGGACCTCAAATCCTTGCAGCAGCAGGTGCGTTAAAAGATAAAAATGTTATTTCTTATCCGGCTGTTGGTCCAGAATGTATCATTGCAGGTGCTAACTATGGAACTATTGCACCCGGTGCGGATAATGCATTAACAGATGGAAATATGGTTACAGCTCCGGCATGGCCTGCACATCCTGAATGGATGAAACAGTTTTTAAAAGTTCTGGGATCAAAAATAGAAGCTTGAGTTTAAGATAGGGACTTACCAAAACCTCTGAGGTTTTAAAAACGTCAGAGGTTTCAATATTTTATTATTGTTTATCCATTTCAAAATCTTTTGGATCATATCCTTGTTCTGTGAGGATAGAAAAAATTTTATCTAATGTTGCTTTATCAAGTTGTGGAGTACGACTTAAAATCCAGCCGTACTTTCTATTCGGAGTTCCGATAACAGCCCATTGATAATTTTCATCAAGCCCGATAATCCAATAATCTCCCCAAAACGGACGCCAACCAAAAAAACTTACAAAACTAACTTCCAATTTTGAGTTGGATACTTTATCAACAATTCGTGCAACACCTTTTGCATTATCAACTTCACCGTCCTCATCAATACAAGAATTGATTACTTCAATCTCACCATCTTCCTTCAAAGTATATTTTGCTGTTGTACCTTTTACACATTGATCCTGAAAGCTGTTTGGGATTTTGGCAATTTCATACCAAAGTCCCACATATTTTTTAAGATCGACAGAACTAACAACCTTTAAAGGTTTTTTATCTTGAGTGTGAATAATTGATGAGAATAAAACAAGAAATGATAATAAATATTTCATTTTAAATCCTTCTTTCTGACTTAACACCAAACTGTTTATAATGAATAAATAAGATCACTTAAATTATTTTAATAATACTATTTTATGTGAAATATTTTTTTCACCTATACTCATTCTTAACAAATAAACACCTGAAGAAAGTCCCTTTGCATTAAAATAAAATTTATGCGTACCGGATTCATAAAAACTATTTACAATTTCTGCTACTTCTTCACCGATAACGCTATAAACTTTTATGGAAAGTATTCCTGGTTTTGCAATCTTAACATTTATTTGGGTTGATGAATTAAATGGATTAGGATAATTGATTAAACCATAATCATCAGGTAATATATTATCAGCTAATTCTCTTAAACCTGTAAGTGATTGTTTTTTCAGCATTATTCTATTATATGATTCATCAATTCGTGCTTCAGTAATTGCACCTTGCGTAATTTTATTAACAACAATGTTTACAACACTATCAACTAATGATATACCGTTAAGTTTATTTGTAGTGTATAACAGTATATCGTTGCCTGCATTAATTGATAATGTAACGGCATCTTCAAAGGAATAGTTCTCTGTTATTGCATTCATAAACATTCCATCTGTTATAATCAGTCCCTCAAATCCTAATGAATCTCTTAACAAACCACTTAGAACTTTATTTGATAAGGAAGCAGGATACCCAGGATCTAAATTTGCATTATATAAATGCCCACTCATTATCAAATCATTATATCCGTTTTGAATAAGTTTTTGAAATGGAATAAGTTCAGAATCAGCCCAGGTAGCAGTGATATCCGTAAAACCTAAATGCGAATCTGTTGCAGCACTGCCATGCCCGGGAAAATGTTTTAATGTGTTCAAAATATTTTTCTGGTGAAACTCATCAATAAACCAATTACATTGAATAAAAACTGAATCCGGTATTCTTGAAAAACTTCGGTCAAGATTTCCGATTGCAGGACTTATTGGATTTACATCTACATCAGCAACAGGTGCCAGGTCAATATTTATTCCGCCATCATACAACCAGCTTGCCATTAAGCCGGCCCAGCTTTGGGTTTCAAATACATTATTTAAAATTGTGCCTATTTCATAAGCGGTAGAAGTGTTTGCATAACCATTTGAGGCTTTTAATCTGGCAACTCTACCGCCTTCCTGATCTATTGAAATAAAAAGTGGAACTTGTGAATTTGATTTAAGTTGATTTGTTAATTGTTGTAATTGTGATGGTGATTCTACATTTCCTGCAAAAAGTATAACTCCACCAACTTCTCTTTTTTGAAGGTCGTTAATCAGCATTGTATCGCTGACTGAAGTACCAAGAAAACCAATCATTAACATCTGGGATATTTTATGTCTAAGATCTACCTGAGCAAAAAGAGTTCCGGATAAAAGAATAATCAGTAAAAGTTTTTTCATAAGCTGGTATTTTATTATCAATTATTTAATTAGTCACCATACGCATTTAAGAAAAAACCTTGAAGGTTTCTCTAAATTTTGTATGGTATAATTTTAAATTTCACATTTTTTTAAGTAAAACCTTCAAGGTTTGCGTCACGAGAGCGAATAAGATGAAAAAGTTATAATATTTTTTATTTAAACCTTTATAAAAATTTTCTTAGCATAAAGTATCCACATTAAGCCAAGCCAAACTAAAACGTAAACAATTGCCCATGCCAAGGAAGCATTAATGGGACTTAGCCACGATAGGAAATAATTATCAAACAAAAAACTTTTTACGGTAACAACACTACCATCTTCGGCGTTCCATTTTATTAGGTACATCAATCTTCCGACAATACCGGAAAGAAAGAAAACAGTAATAGCATTCATACCGTAAACCTGGAATGGTTTTATCCACCAGGTGATTTTTTTAACATCAATAAACCAATAACAGAAAGCGAGAAAATTAAGTGCAAGACCTGCAGTCCATAAAACGTAAGAACTTGTCCAAAGATTTTTGTTTAACGGAAACCAAAAACTCCAGGCCCAACCGGCAAGCATCAAAATGCTGCCCCAAACATAAAGCCAAACTGTTTTGGTTGCTGGATCCTTTGCACTGCGAATAAGATTACCTGTAAAGATACCGAGCATTGCAGATCCTATAGCAGGAAGAGTTGAAAGAATACCTTCCGGATCCCACAATTTTGTTCCGGACCACAAATGATTACCAAGAATCAATCGATCTAACCATGCTTCAAGATTTGTTGCGGGATTAAAGTTTGCATAGCCAACACCGGGAACGGGAATGAAACTCATTAAAGCTGCATAAAGGATAAGTATAATTGCTGTAAACCAATATTGAAATTTTGTATTTGTCGTTAGAAATAAAAATGAAGCAATCATATAAACAATTGCGATTCGTTGAAGCACACCGGGTATTCTGATTGTACTCCAGGAAAATTGATGCCCAAATGCTAATCCAAATGGGAATCCGGAAAGTATTAACCCCAAACCAAACAGAATTATTGTTCTTCTAAATATATTGAGGTAAAGACTTTTCATACTTCCACCCTGTTCTTTTCGTTTACTTAATGAGTATGAAATTGCAACACCAACTATAAAAAGGAAGAATGGAAAAATTAAGTCTGTAAAAGTACATCCATTCCACTGAGCATGCTCAAGCTGCGGATAAATATTACTCCAGGTACCTGGATTATTTACAAGTATCATCCCCATGATTGTTATTCCTCTAAACACGTCTAGAGAAAGTAAACGTTCGGAAGGTTTCATAATAACTCCAATTGAAGTATAAAATTATTGCCGCAAAAATAAGTAAAGTTTGATGAAATATTTTTAATTTAATCATAAAGTAAGAAATTTTTATATTTAATTGTCATTTCTGTAAAAATGGGAATAACATTTTAACTAAACACAAGAGTAAAAATGAAAGCTATCTTCTTAACTATTATGCTTACAACAATAATTACAGCGCAAACAAAATATTTGGATATTGACCAATTAGTACAATCCGGTGAATTTTCAAGCGCATCAAAAATTATTGACGAAAAACTTCAATCAGGTAATCTAAACTCAGATGAAATTTTTGAACTTCAGTTTGAAAAAGAAAGGTTAGATAGAATTAAAAAGGATTTTAACAAAACTGCTGAAGATGTTTTAAAATTTGTGAAAAGATATTATCCAAACGCTACTGAAAAAGATTTAGGGAAATGGGAACAAGATAAGACACTTGAATATAAAATAATCGATGGCAAGAAATGGTATTTCTCCCGCGCTGCCTCAAATCTTTTCAGAATAAATGAAGAAGCTAAAAAACAAAAAGAGCTTGTTGATGGCTACCAGAAAGATGGACTTGATGCATTTCTGGAAAGTTATATTCCAAAAGTGCTAAATGAATCTGCAAATTCACAGGAAAATTTAGTTAAACCGGTTGCTTTTAAACTTAATTATACAATTACAGTTAAGCCAAATGTTGTGCCCGATGGTGAAATAATAAAATGCTGGCTTCCCTTTCCGCGTGAAGGACACCAAAGGCAAACCGAAGTAAAGCTTCTGTCAGCTAATGTTGATGAATATGTAATTGCAAGTAATGATGATCCACAGCGAACAATTTATATGCAAAAACCTGCAGTTAAAGATCAACCAACAATTTTTAATATGGTGCTTGAAGTAACGAATTATAACGAAGTGAATTTAATAAGTCCAGAACTAATAAAGCCTTACAACAAAGAATCAGAATTATTTAAAACTTTTACCGCTGAAAGACCACCGCATATTGTTTTTACAGATAAAATTAAAAATCTTTCTAAACAAATTGTCGGTGATGAAAAAAATCCTTACCTCATTACTAAAAAAATCTTTACCTGGATTTCACAAAATATTCCCTGGGCTGGAGCAAGAGAATATTCAACAATTGAAAATATTTCAGATTACTGCATCACTAACAAGCATGGTGATTGTGGAATTAAAACTTTATTGTTTATGACATTGTGCAGATACAATGGAATTCCGGTTAAGTGGCAAAGCGGCTGGATGCTGCATCCCGGTGAAGTAAATTTGCACGACTGGAGCGAAGTTTATTTTGAAGGTTACGGTTGGGTTCCTGCCGATCAATCTTTTGGTTTAACTGATTCACAGGATGAAGATGTAAAATATTATTTTTTAGGAAGCACTGATCCTTATCATCTAATCGTTAACGATGATTACTCTTCAATACTTTTTCCAGAAAAAACATTTCCAAGAAGTGAAACAGTTGATTTTCAGCGCGGCGAATTAGAATGGCGCGGTGGAAATATCTACTTCGATAAATGGGATTATCATATGGATGTGGAATACAAATAAATCATTTTGAAGATTTTTAAATAAATTTTTTAATTATTTGATTTTGATGCTATCAGTTTGCTCTCTATAATTTTTATATCGTTGAAATGGTTAATAATATTTTAATTCTTTCTTTAAGGTTGACATAAACTAATTTTTTATTTAGGTTGACAATAGAAAATTTTAACTGGAATAAATTGTAGATTTAAATGGGTTTGTATTTAATTATTTCTGGCACGATATTTAGCTCTCTCTCTCTCTCTCTCTGAAAGAACAAGCGATGTTTGTTGCTTGTTACACCTTCCATATCTTTTCAATCAATCACTTAATAATAAACTTTATATAGAAAACATTTTGGGGCAATAAAATGAAAAAAAATATTTTCCATTCCTTTGCATTTCTATCCTTTATTTTATTTTTACTAACCTCTGCTTTTAGCTGTAGTAAAGATAATATTGTTACCCCACCAGAACTGCAACCCGGCAGACGTGATTATACTTGGACGGTGGATACACTTTATTTGCCATTTAATCCTTTTACAGATATTACTGGGACATCTCCAACGGATTTATGGGTCTGCGGCCCTGGAGATGCGGATAAGATTTTTTATCATTACAATAAAAATATTTGGACAACCGATTATTTGTTCAGAATATTTTCTCCACTCTCAATCTCAAGTTTAGGAATTGATAATATATGGAGTTGCGGATTGGACGGTAAAATATGGGCTAGAACAGGAGATATATGGAAAGAAGACTTCAGACTTGTAGCGATGTTAGATACAATAATATCATTTCAAAAAATTAATGCTATCTCAAATCAAGAAGTATATGCTGTCGGGGAATATTATTTAAGCTCAATAAATTATTGGGGAATAATACTTAAGTATGATGGTAAAAGTTGGAAAAATCTTGGCATTCCCAAGACAAAAACATTTTTTGTTGACATTAAGAAAAATTTTAATTCTAACATTTATTTATTGGGTAAACTTCAACATGCAAGTGACGAAAACGAATTTCAGTTCTATGAGCTAATTGACAATATGATTCATCTGTTATATACCGGTTCACAAAGCAGCACAGCGGAAAACGGTAGTCTAATAAAGATAGGCTCTGAAGTGTATTTTATTATAGGTTATAATTTATATCAATATTCTGAAGGTAGGTTTTTATTAGTAGCTGAATTGAAAGTAGATGAAAGGTTTAAGAATTCAGGAATTGGAAGAAACACAAAAGATATTTTTTTATTTATGAGTGATGGTATTGCGCATTATAATGGAGAAAATTCTGTTTATTTATATCAAACTAAAGATAAATGTTTTATAGTAAGAGGAATTGTATTTGAAAAAGATGTTTTTTTTCTCGGCCGGGATGCAAATGGAAACAACTTAATTTTTCACGGTAAGTTAAATGAGTAGAAGGGAGCACATATTACTATATAAATAACAGAAGATGGTGTAGCAAGCACCACCTTCTGCATTGAATCGAATAGTCCTTTTAGGCTGGTAACCTTAATTCTTTCAAGATAGAAAGATACTGGGCTATTCTTATTTAAACTTAATAAAAATTTTTAACAAAAGGAGTTCATTATGAAAACCAAAGAAAAGAAATTTGTCAGTCTACTTATACTCTTCCTATTTATTGGTTTAATTAGAAATGATATATATAGTCAGACTTATGATAACATTCCAATTTCGATACAAGAAGTAGAGCGATATTATGACCAAAATGATAATCCACAATTTAATCTTGATTACCCAGGGGCAAGTGATAATTTTGCATATTGTGGTAAAAATGCTACAAGTGCGCAATCAAAAAATACATTTAGATTAATTTACACCTGGGCCTATAATATTCCACAAAATGCAACAATTACTTCCTGTACTCTATATGTAGCCCAAACTGTAACTTCAGATGCACCGGTGGCAGATCCATCTTATGTTGAATTTCAGTTTAAGGAATTTCCTAACGATAAATTTAGCAGTCCAGCTTCAGAACAATGGGATGCAATTACGAATTCAAATGTTAGACGAACAGAACAAGTGCCCAGATCACCAGGATCTTATTATACTACCTTCATTATGGATCAAAATTTTCTTAATTATATTAAAAACACGCTAAGCACAAATAGGCTACACGTTGCTTTTAGAGCAACAGATGAAGAAACTTTTGGTACTAATAGGAATATTCATCTTATTGATTTTAAGAAAAGCCCAAGCTATAATGTTTTAAGTGCAGTTCGATTAGTTATTACATACAATATACCAGCATCAATTGTAAATCTTACAGCACAAAACAATTTTCCTGGTGGAAAAATATTTGTTGACAATGTAGAAAAAGATGCACCTTTCGGACCTTTTCCGAAAACAGTTGGTCAAAGCACTATTTTAAAAGCAAAGGAACAAATAGATAATTTAGGTTATCAACGCATCTGGAATGATATTGAAGCTCCATTAAATAAAAGCACATGGTTAAGGGATGCTGAAATTAAATCATATAATATTGAATTCAACTTTCCCGTTAATCAAGATGATGATGGAAAAATTTATGAAGCAAATTTAAGAAAAATCTGTTCTGTCAACTTCCAAAACAGCTTTGTTGGCATTGGCAATGGTGGTTTAATAACAGTTAACGGAACAAGTTATAATTCCCCAACTTCTTCTTTCAGTGTAGTGGAACTTAACCCAATAACAGCTGCAGCCCACAGTGGGCAAATATTTAATGGTATTGAATATACTTTTTCTAAATGGAATGATAACAATACTAATTACAACAGAACATTTAATCCTTCAACTAACGCCCCCTATACAGCATATTATATTGGTAAACCAGCAACTTATGATCCGAATACTGGCTGGGAAATGAATTTACATCACAGCACAACCATCGGGCAGCCTATTGTTTTATACTGGAATGAACATCCAAATACTTACGTAACCAGGTATCAAATCTGGAAGAAAGAAAAATATAATGGAGTAACCAGCGACCCTCGCTTAATAGCTACTGTAAACCGTGGAATTACAAGTTATGTTGATAATGATTTTGTTTATTCATTATTAAAGGATAAATACTGGATATATTATACTGTTGTTCCTTATTACTCTTTAGAAAACACTTACGGAGTAACAAGCTGGATGCCTGTTACTGCTGAAATACTACCTAAGACTTCAGATTCAACCTTTACACTAACTATGCAATATGAAAATACTCTTTCCAACTATCCAAATCCTTTCAATCCTGTAACCAGTATTAAGTTCAGTATTAAAGAACCTGGTTTTGTTAACATAAAAGTCTTTGATTTAATTGGTCAACAGGTTGCTGAATTAGTTAATGAAGAAAAACAAGCGGGAGAATATTCAATACAGTTTAATGCTGCAAGTTTACCTTCAGGAATATATTTCTATACAATAAACTCAGGTGCATTTACCCAAACCCGTAAAATGCTGTTGATGAAATAATGAGTTGTGTGCATAGCTCAGGTTTCCAAGCCTGAGCTTATTATAACAAATTAAGTAGAGTTAAAATCTTTCGTCCCTAATTATAAAAGACCATCAATCCAATCGCTTTTATTATAATATTTGTTCGTGCGTCAAACAATGCAGTGTTCCCAATCCCCAAACAAATCAACTGCGTGAATACCAATTACCGGTTTATCATTAAATAATTCGGATAAAATTCCCAAAGCAATTCTGTCTTTGGTATCATTAAATGTGGGAACAAGTACTGCATAGTTCGAAATGTAAAAATTAGCATAACTTGCAGGAAGTCTTTCTCCTTTAAATATAACGGGAGTAGGCATTGGCAATTCAACAACATTTAATTTTGTTCCATCTTCTAATCTTGCACCATAAAGTCTTTCGCGGTTTTCCATCAAGTGTATTATAATTTGCATCATTCGGATTATCTTCAATAACTGTTACAACTGTATTTCTATTTACAAATCTTGTTATATCGTCAACGTGACCATGAGTATCATCTCCGGCAATTCCTTTGTTTAACCAGATCACATTTGCTGCACCAAGATATTTATTAAACACATTCTTCATAATCTTTTTTAATAAAACCTTTATTGCGTACCTGCACTTTATCATCCATCAAGCATTCTTCTGTTGTAATGATTGTACCGGATCCATTGTAATCAATGCTGCCGCCTTCAAGTACTACTTCCCTTGCCATTATATTCTGCTTTGATTCTTTCAAGTTTCAATTCTTTAGAAATCATTTTGGGAATTTTTGCATCGAGTTTATAATTAGCATACTTAGCCCAGGCATTAAATTTAAAGTTGATAAGAACGGTTTCCCCTTTTTCATTCTTTACAAACTGAGGTCCCGCATCTCGAAGCCAGTTTCTATCCGTTTCAAGTTTGAAGAATTCAATATTGGTCAAGTCAGCATTAACAGATTTTAAAACAACTTCTGCTTTTTTCTGATGTGGTTTTGATTGAACAATAATTCTAACTTTTTCACCACGAGAAATGTATCGAACAATCTCACCATAAACCCAGGGAATTGGTTGAAACTTTCCTGGCCAATCTTCTTTATTATTCGGCCAGCCAATCCAGGTTGCTTCGTGGGTTTCCCATTCTGCGGGTAATACGATATATGTGTTTGATTATTGACTTTTTTCATTTAAGAAATCTCTTTGTTATATCTCCGTAAGCATCAATTCTTCTATCACGCAAAAAGGGCCAGTTACGGCGGATGTATTCAATTCTATCAAGATCAACTTCAGCAATTAAAATTTCTTCTTTATCGTGTGATGCTTCTGCTATTATTATTCCTTGTGGATCACAAATAAAACTATTTCCCCAAAATTCTATTCCTGCGGAATCTTTAGTCTCTTTTTCCAAACCAATTCTGTTAACTGAAGCTACATAAACTCCATTTGCAATTGCGTGAGAACGTTGAATAGTTTGCCAGCTTTCAAATTGCGGTTTGCCGTGTTCCTTCTTTTCATGCGGATGCCAGCCAATTGCTGTTGGATAAAATAAAATACTTGCACCCTGCAAAGCAGTTAATCTCGCACCTTCCGGATACCATTGATCCCAGCAAATTAAAGTTCCAATGTTTCCATATTCTGTATCGAATGATTTAAAACCTAAATCGCCGGGAGTGAAATAAAATTTTTCATAATAAGATGGATCATCAGGAATGTGCATTTTACGATAGACTCCTGCAATTTCTCCTTTGGTGTTGATGACTGCAAGTGAGTTATGATAAAGTCCAGTTGATCTTTTTTCAAACAAGGGAACGACAACGACAACTTTATTTTTCTTTGCGATCTTTAGAAACTGCATCTGTTGATGGTCCGGGAATTGTTTCTGCTAAATCATAATAATCTATATTTTCTGATTGACAGAAATATTGTGAACGGAAAAGTTCAGGTAAACAAATTACCTGTGCACCTTTTTTCGCGGCTTTCTCAATCCAGACTGTTGCTTTCTTAAGGTTGTCATCCGGATTTTTACTGAATGCAAGTTGAATTAAACCGACTTTAAATTTCTTTGGATGTTTTTTCATAATTGTTATAATTTATTTTAGTGCAAATATAAATCGATACAGCTATAAATAAAAAAGGTATGATGGCTTGTCCCAAAATTCTAACTCTTGGTTCAATTAACTGCATCAAATCTTTATCGGTGACCATATTTGATTAAAAATATTGAAGTAAAGTAGAAATTTTTATTGTGATAATTGTCTGATTAGTTTAGAAAAAATTCCTCATAAAAAAAGCCGGATTAATCCGGCTGTAAATTGAAAATTTTATACCGTGTTAGCCTAAATAAATTTTAAGTCTTTCACTTCTTTTTGATTCTCTTAATTTTATCAAAGCTTTTTCTTTAATCTGTCTTATTCTTTCCCTTGTAAGATTAAATCTTTCACCAATTTCTTCAAGCGTAGCGGAATTATCTGCATCAATTCCAAAAGATAATTTAATAACGTTTGCTTCCCTCTCTGTTAAAAAACGCAAAGCATTAGAAATTTCTTTTTTTAATGATTCGTTTAATAAATCCTTATCCGGTGATGGTGTGTCATTATTCGGAAGAACATCAATAAGACTGTTTTTATTTTCATCCCCTGCTTTAAGCGGGGCATCCATAGATATTTGGCGTCCGGCAATCTGCAGTGCATATGCAACTTCTTCTGATGTCATCTCCAGGAATTTAGAAAGTTCTTCAGTTGTTGGTTTTCTTTCAAATTCTTGTTCAAGATTTCTATATGCTTTGCTGATCTTCGAAAGATTCCCTACTCTATTTAAAGGTAATCGGACTACTCTTGATTGATCTGCAACTGCCTGCATAATGCCCTGTCTTACCCACCAAACAGCGTATGAGATAAACTTAAATCCTCTTGTCTCATCAAATCTCTGAGCCGCTTTTATTAAACCAATGTTTCCTTCATTAATTAAATCACCAAGCGATAGCCCCTGATTTTGAAATTGTTTGGCAACGGAAACAACAAACCTTAAATTTGCTTTAACTAACTGTTCCTGTGCTCTTAAATCGCCAGCTTTAATTTTTAGAGCAAGTTCTATTTCCTTATCTGCGGTTATTAAGTCAACTTTGCTGATTTCCAGAAAATACTGATCAAGAGATTTACTCTCCCGGTTTGTAAATTGTTTTGTTATTTTCAATATGTTTATTTACCTATTTAGATTGAATCGAAATGAAAACTGATTGGAAAATTTTAAACGATAAGTAATTTTAATACCGTGAAAAATGCGAAGTAATCATACTAATTTTAAAGGACGTAAGAAAGCCAATTAATACAAGATTAATGATGAATTTGTAATAAATTAGATTTATTAGCAAAATAACTTGCTCATTTTCTGCAAAAGACAAGAATTATACAAGAATTTTATAGGCAGCAAAATTGAAATTCGAATTTAATTGGGTTTTAAAATTTATAGCCTAACTGATATTATTCCCTGTTTCTTTATCAAAAAAGTAAATTCTTTCAACTTGCATAAAAAGTTTAACAATATTTCCATGAAATAAATTTTCGTAAGCACGCAGTCTTGAAATGAATTGGATACCATCTAATTGAAAATAAACAAATGTTTCATTACCCATCGGTTCAACAACATTCAAATTTTACTTCTACCGGAAACGAATCTTCATTAAGTTTTTCAATTGAAATATTTTCAGGTCTAATACCGATAATAATTTCTTTGTCTGAATATTTACTCAATATCTCAGATTGTTGTGCATTTAATTCAAAACTTATAGAACCACCATTACTTTTAAAGTTAAGTTTATTATTCTTTAAAATTTTTCCACTCAAAAAATTCATTGCCGGGACTTCCAATAAATCCTGCTACAAATTGATTTACCGGTTTATTATATAAATTAAGTGGAGTATCAACCTGATTTATAATTCCATCTTTCATAATCACAATCCTGTCCCCCATCGTCATTGCTTCTGTTTGATCATGAGTAACATAAATCATTGTAGCACCAAGCTGCTTGTGCAGTTTGGATATTTCTGTTCTCATCTGCACTCTTAGTTTTGCATCAAGATTACTTAATGGTTCATCAAACAAAAATACTTTTGGTTTGCGAACAATTGCTCTGCCAACCGCAACTCGCTGTCTTTGTCCACCGGAAAGTGCTTTTGGTTTTCTATCAAGATAAGTTTCTAAACTCAAAATTTTTGCAGCTTCATTTAACTCGAATATCTATTTCTTTTTTATCAAATTTTTTAAGTTTTAATCCAAACGCCATATTTTCATAAACAGTCATATGCGGATATAGTGCATAGTTCTGAAATACCATTGCAATATCACGATCTTTGGGTGGAAGATTGTTTACAAGTTTGCCATCAATAAAAATTTCTCCTGCCGGATATTTCTTCAAGTCCGGCAATCATTCGTAATGTAGTTGTTTTACCACAGCCGGATGGACCAACGAGTACTACAAATTCTTTGTCTTTAACAGTAAAGTTTGCATCGGTAACAACTTTATTTTCGCCATCATAAATTTTGGAAACATTTTTTAATAAGACTTCTGCCATAATAATTCTTTAAGGAATTTCTTTTTTTTGTTCGTATTGTTTAAACCAATTATACATCGGAATAGTAATTGGGAAGGCTGCAATCTTTCCACCAAATCCAATTAAACTGTACGTAAATGTATTTAGTTTACTGGTTTCAAGTAATTTTAACAATTGTTTATTTAAACTAATTTTATATTTTATAGCAAGTGAAACAGTTTTATCATTAATAAGATTATCCATCTTACTTAGAGCAAGTTTTAATTTTATAAACTTTAAACTGTCTTTATTTGCAAGAGAAGAAAAATTATCAGGATTTTTCTTCTTATCAATTAACTTAAAGATTGAATATCCTTCAGGAACTTTTAACGGACCATAAACCTGACCAACTTTTAATCCTTCAGCTATCTTACCAATTTCACCGGCTTCTTTGGATTAAAATAACCCCACTCACCATTACTTTGTTTTGTGTACTTGTACGTTTGTTATAGATAGAAACAAGCTCTTTAAAATTTTTTCCCCCATTTAATTCATCCAGAATTTTTTCAGCATCATCTATATTATCAGTAAGAATTTCAATTATGTTCACTTTTAAATCAGAACCTGGTTTATTATTTAATTGTGATATATAATCCTCTACTTCCCTATCAGAAATTTTTATAGAATCTGCATAACTATTCATAAGTACTTCGGACAGATAATAATTTTTCCAAAGGTTTAAATCATTTTTAACAGATGCTAACTTGTCCAATCCAAGTTTATAACCTTCTTTGGATAGAATTTTATCTTCTATAAATTTTTTACAAATGTGTTTAGTATCTTGCTTGATATGTTTATCAGATAAACTTTAAAAGAAATTTTTTGATAAATAAGATAGTATAGAAAATCTTTAATGAAGCAGGGCCATCATCAAAATGGACAAATGGTTTATTAATATCTGATTTATTAATTAGAGAAATAACTTTCCAGATTTCTGCTTCAAGTCAATTGAATAATCCCCAGTGAATCAAGCTCCGAATTAGCCTTATTTGTAACGATACTTTTAAAAATTTATCCGATAGAATGCTAAAAAGATTTTTATCGGCGGTAATTCTTTTCCCAACAAAAAGACTATCAAAATATGTCTTAGCAAGTTTGGACGATTTCCTATCTTTTAATTTTTTTATAACAATATTCTTAGCATTGATCTTTTGTGAATCAATAGATATATCTTGTTGATCATCAATAAGTTTAAAAATAAACCAATTATTTTTTAACCTTTATTGGTTTAGCATATTTCATTTAACTTCAACCCATATAAGCAAATCTTCCAATATTTTCGTCTTCAAAAGATCCATATTTAACTTCAAATGGTTTCAGATGGCATTTTCAGACTTGTTAAAATCGAATCAAAATTATGCTTTGTTCTTGAAAAGCATTATAAAACATTGCAGGTTTTTTCAGAATCCGGGTAAGTGATTATCAGTATGTTTAAAATTCTGGTTACACGCGATAAGTCCTTTTGAATATCTTCTGATTTGTAATTTCAATTTTAGATTCAACTTCCGTTTATATAATTCATCTTTAACAAAAAGATTCTTAAGCGTATTGAAGAGAATGCTTTATAGCTTCAATGTATCAAATTGTAATTCATAGCCTCGTAACGCCCAAAGTTTTTCAGCAACCAGCGAATAAAGAAATTCATTTTTTATAGAATCAATATTTGAATATGAATAGTTGAGATGAGGCATAAAATCAAATCGATTTTTGAAATTCCTCAACGTAATTTCATCAGGCCCAATTTTAGCAAGCACTTTATTTTCATCCTGTGCAAATGAAGTTCTGACAAAATATCAGAGCTATAATTATAATATTTATAGCACCAATAATTTTCATTATTCTCAATTTGCAAATTTTTAATTGTTAATTCCAAATTATTCCTTAACGCTTCCCATCATAATTCCTTTGATATAATATTTTTGAAGTGCAAGAAAAACTATTATTACAGGAATTATTGTTAACAACTGATCCAGCCATCATCAATTCAGGATCTTTAGTATGTTCAAGCATAAGATTAGCAAGTGCAACAGGCAATGTGTACATCGAATCATCTGTTAATGCAATCAATGGCCAAAGAAAATCATTCCATGTTCCCAGAAAATGAAAATATTGCAAGTGTAACTAAAATAGGAATTGCAAGCGGAAGAATTACTTTTCTGTAAATCTGAAAATCAGTTGCACCATCCATTCTTGCCGCTTCAATTAAACTATCGGGAATTGCATATGCAATATTGTCTAATTAAAAATATTCCAAAAATGTTTGCAAGACCCGGAATTATAATCGCCATATATGTATTAATAAATCCCATTGATTTTAACATAAGAAACAATGGCAGCATTGTAACCTGGCTTGGGATTATCATCGAACTTAACAAAAGATTAAACAAAACTTTTTTCCCTTTAAACCTATACTTAGCAAAAGCAAATCCAGCCATTGAAGTAAAAGTTATATAAAGTACAGTAACTATAGAAGAAAGAAATAGACTATTAAAAAAATTTCTGCAAACATTTAGTCTTTCAAAAAGAATTTGATATTGTGTAAATGTAAATGGATCCGGTAAAAATATTGGCGGAAAAACACTTGCCTTTCCATCAAACATAAATGAAGCACCAAGCATCCAGATAAATGGAATGAGCGTAAGTATTGATGTAATTATCAGAAAACTATATAATTAAAATTTTCTTCATCATTCAGTACTCTTCTGAATTTTAATTGAATTACATGTTCCAATCATAATTATAAAGAAAAGCACAAATGCAATTGAAGCTGAGTAACCCATATTCCACCATCTAAATCCTTCTTGATACATATACTGAACAACACTTAATGTGCTATTCAATGGTCCACCTTGTGTCATTACGTAAGGTTCGGCAAACAACTGGAAAATAACCGATCATTGTAATAATAGAAATAAATACTGTTGTTGGTGCAAGCATTGGTAAGGTGATGGATTTAAATTTTTGCCAGCCACTTGCACCTTCAATTGATGCAGCTTCATATAAATCTTCCGGAATGTTTTGTAAACCTGCAATAAAAATTATCATATTGTAACCAAAATTTTTCCAGACGGACATTAGAACAATTGCAGGCATTGCAGTTGATGGATCACCAAGCCAATCAATTGGGGCAATTCCAATTAAGCTTAATATATAATTTATAATTCCAAATTTTGGATGATAAATAAATCGCCACACGATTGCAACAGCAACAAGTGTTGTAACAACGGGAATAAAATAACTTAATCTAAAAATTGCTTTGAACTTTACTAATTTTGAATTAAGTAGTAACGCAGCACCAAGTGAAACAGCAATTGATAGTGGTACCAGCCAAAATAACAAAATAAAAAGTATTCTTTAATGCTGTAAAGAAAAGTGGATCATCAAATAATTTTATGATAATTTTTTAAACCAACAAACCTTAACTGAACTGAAATCACCGAGAGCATAAATATCAAAATCAGTAAAGCTTATTATAAATGCTGCAATTACAGGAATGAAAGAAGAAAATAAAAATTGCACTTAATGCTGGTGCAAGAAAAAAGTATGCTGCTGTTTGTGATTGTTTAAAATTCATTGTTTGGTTTTCTTTTGTTCAACAATCCATCTTCGTCTTTTCTAAAATTCTATCAACATCTTTATCAAGATTTTTTAAAGCTTCATCAACACTCATAGACATTTCTGGCTGCTAACTCTGCATACTGCTGAACTTTTGAAAATGCAATCTGTTCCCATTCAGGAATTTTAGGAGTTGCTCTTACATTCGTAAACTGAAATAAAATGCTTGCATATAAGGATCATTTTTTAAATATTGAGATTTTCCCATGCTTCTTTAACCGAAGGAAGATTATTTAGCAGTTTATAAAATTCAATCTGAGTTGATTGCTTCAGATAGATATTCAAAAAATTTCCAAACTTCATTTTTATGTTTAGAATTTTTAAATATAACTAAACTTGATCCACCTGCAAGTGAAACACCTGGATAATCATTACCAATAACCGGGCATCGGGGCAGTCATCCATTTATCAGCAAGATTTCCTGTCATCCATTTTTTAAATTCCGGAATATTCCACGGACCAGAGATATAAATTGAAAAATATTCTTCAGCAAAAGCCTGATAAACATTTGTAACCTGAGATATTCCGATTGGTGCAAGATTTTGTTTATGAAAATTTGATTAGCATATTTAAATGCTTCTTTAAATTCTTTACCGCTAAAATTTCCTTACGTGTATTTTCATCTTTCAGTAATAGTATGAACCTGCTTCCATTCCAAACATTACAAAAGGAGCCCATTCATTTGTCGGAAGATAGATTGCATATTTTTCTTCCTTGGATACATTGCTTTTATTTTTTTTGACAAAGTCTAAAGTTCATCCCAGGTTTTGGGTGGATTGTTGTAGCCTGCTTTTTCAAAAACATCTTTTCTGTAAAACAATAATCTTGTATCCATATACCATGGAATTCCATAAACACTGATTATCAATAACATTCGTTTCCCAGATACCGTCAAAATATTTTTCTTTATTTATCTGACTTAGATGTTTTAATAAATTCATCAAGCGGAATGATTGCATTTAAAGCTGCAAATTGTGGAATCCACGTATTACCAAGCTGGCAAGCATCGGGAGTGTTATCGCTTGCAAAAGCTGTAACTAATTTTTCTTGCGCTGCTGTCCACGGAATTTGTTGAACTTTTACTTTTATTCCCGGATTTAATCTTTCAAACTCTGGAACAAGTTTAGTAACATATTCAGCCTCAGCACCCATCGCCCAAAATTTAATTAGTCTTTTCTGAATTGTTTTCTTTTGAACAAGAAAATAAAGATCAACAGAAATTGGTAAAAGAATAAACAATAATATTTTATAAATGATAACTTCATTATTATTTCTGTAAAATCATTTTACCATAAAGAGCTTTATTCTCTGAACTTATTTTGTAAAGATAAATTCCTGAACTAACATTTTTATTATCATCATTTAATCCGTTCCAAACAATTTTATTTTCGCCGGATGCAAATTCATTATTGGTAAGTTCTTTAACTTTTTCACCGAGATAATTGTAGATGAATGATAGAAACATTTTCTCTTGATGGTAAGATTAAAAACAATTGTTGTTGATGGATTAAAGGGATTTGGATAATTTCCGAACAAGTTTAAAATCATCAATAGCATTTAACTTCATCATCAACATCTGTGGTTGAATCTGGAACAAATCCTATTGAATCAAGCATTGGCTGAATTTCCGGATTAGCCATAAACTTATTCCCACAATAAACCGCTTCTGTAATTTTCAATCATAACAATAATTGGTCCCTGATCAATTGCAATATAACTATTGGCAAACCAATTTCTGGGTTTGATTAAAAGCATCTTTAAATCCATACTCACCCCAGACGCTTGAGCCATAAGGTTCTATAAAAATATTTTAATGCTTCAATTGATTCCTGTTGGTGTATATGGTATTGATGAAATGGCGGCGGTAGGAGTGATATTGTTCCATTATCATTGCTATAAGGCTCGTGTGCGCTATAACCATTAGGATCATCACTGGCAGTTAGTCCCCAATTATTTGATCCATATCCTGATAATTATATGGATTTGCAATACAATAAGCTCTGTTAATTAATGTGTGATTTCTATTATTCATAAAGTAGTTACAATAAGCATCTTTTTTATCTCTGCGGATCAAATCCAAGAAAAGAATAATGTGCAAAGAAAAGAGGTCCACCATAACTTGAGCCTACCCAAATTCTATAACCATAATAAGAATTACTGTTAGTATAAGTTGGAACTTGCCCATCCATCCTGAAATAATCTTGCCGGAACACTATAAGTTGGTGATGCAATACCAAGCATATAAGTTATCATTGTCTTCATTCAGCCAATTAGTCTAAAATTAATTATCCATCCATAATTAGGAGACCAGTGCCAGTAAAGATAATTACTGTATATCAATCTTCGATACCAACTCCATTCAACTCCTTCCCAGATTTGAGTAGCAAAGATTTCTTATTTGTACTTCATTAGTATCTGCTTGATCAAAATACTGTCGTACAGCAAGATAGTCCCTGAATCATAAAAGATGTTTCAACTAAATCACCTCCATCATCATACTGCACCAAATGGAATAACTGTACCGGTTGTACCATTTAACCAATGAGAGAAAGCACCATGAAATTTATCGGCTTGTTGTTTTAAGAAATTTAAAATCTTCAACATTCTTTCAACACCTTGTTCACGGGTTATATAATCCTCTTTCAACTCCAACAAGTAAAGCCATCACTCCAAAACCTGAACCACCGGTTGTTACTGTTTCTCCTGAACCTAGATCGTTCTCTTGATAATCCTGAAACAGGATGTCCATAATCATAAAAATATCTGAATGTTGAGCGCTGAACCATATCTAAGAAATTCTTCATCAGTCATTTATGAGTAGTTGCATCTACACTATCACTTAAAGGCAGATTCATTACCATTTAAATCATACGCACTTACTTTAAATAGAATAATCTACTCCAGTCACACCTACATATAGAGTAATATAACTTTTCTCTTTTGATACACTTGTATAATAGATTAAATTTCATCCGATTTTTTGTAAACTTTATACCCCGCAAGATCGGTTTCGCTAATGTTATACCATTCAACATCAACATTTTTTTCATAACCAAATGCCTGAACACCTTGAGGAACTAGCTGGAGCTATCAAATCTGTTTGTGCTTCACATCGTAAATAACAATAGTGACTAATCATCAAACTTATTAATAATTAATTTCGTTTTCATTTTTATTTTCTTACTATTTTCATTTTCAATTCAGTACTTATTAGTAACCTTCATTTTTATGATTTTACAGGAAAAAGGATTTAATGTGATGTTTCACTGAATTAACTTCAAATGTTTTCTTCTGATTGTGATAGTTTAGTAAAAACATATATGAATATTTTTTCCTTTTCCGAATGACAAACTGTATATCTGGATCAGAAATCTTTGCCTGTCTTTTTAATTTTATCCAGATGATACAATTTTTTCAATCAAATGTAAATGTTCATCGCTTGTGTATCCAAAAGCAAAACCAAGAATTGTAACATACCATTTCCAACTTTTTTTTGATTCCACAAGTTTCATCCGGTTTCTGTTATTGCCACAATACTATTTCTGCATCACTCGATTGATAAATTTGTTTCTTTCTAAATACCGTAAACACATCTTCAATACCAAATGCATTCAACTTTATTTGGACTTTCTGAATTTAGAGAAATCGGACTTTCAAATTCATCTTTAATAATTGTGCAAGGATTTAGATATAAATCCAAAGTTGGAATTACTGGATAAATTATTAAATGTCCACCTTATCTTTACATAATTAGCAAGTAAACTTTTGAGTATCAGCATCCATAAATTCAGTTGATAGTAATCCATAGTTGTTTATACTTCAGTAAATATTTCAACTGAAGTGTTTTCTAAATCGTTGATATCATAATTAAAATTTAATGTTTGAAGTCCTCGCAACAAACCATTAAAGAATATTTCTTCACGAACAAATCTTGGATCAAATTGTAATCCTAACTTTTCAACATCAAGTCTTTTTTCTTTTAGACAGTTGAGATGTTGTAAGTTCTGTATAAAAATATGGTTTGTATAATCCAACACATAATATCAGATTTTGTTTCACTCAGCAAAAAATTTTCTTTTTCACTTTTGATAAACTTATTTATCTTTTTAATAGCATCATACAAAGGTGATTTTTCGGCTTTAAAATTCAACGGCGTTTGATAATAAAATGTTTTTCCAAAGAAATCCTTTACCCTTTAGGATTTATTCCCTGCGAGAACATGTAGTAATTAAAGCTCTTCATTCCATGAGCAAGTGAAGCGATAATAAAATGTTTCTAAATCATTAGCATCACACTTAACCTGATGTTCACGAGTGCCGGCTTGAAATTCAGCAGCCCAAACTGGACCATTTGGCTGCATAGCTTCTAAAATTTTATTGCAGGCCAAATCTGAATGTGCATTTCGAAATGAAACAAATTCCGGAATATGATCTAAACCAAAAACAATATCTGTTCGTGTTCGCATTATTTCTTCATAAGTGCTGATTAGCATTGGTAACTCAGCAGCATTCCCATAAATCCAGCCGGGAATGTTGTGCGTAAGTTGAACATCAATACCAAAACTTCTGATTTTTTTTATTAGACGTATCAAGATAAAATGCATAATAGTGCCGATAGAAAAGATGAAAATCATAAGTAGGCACAATAGTCTTGTTTGTTTTCAATCTTACCAACAGGCGCAGAAATATTTTCAAATGAAGAATAATTTGTTCCATAAGTTTTATTTAAAGATTCTATTGATTTGTATTTATCAATAAGAAAATTTTTATACAACCTTATAACAGAGGGATTGTAATCAATCTTTCCAGATCAACCATTGAAATACTCCAACTTCATTGCAAACCTGCATCATTATAATCGGACCACCATTGCTCTGCTGATTTTCAGAAATGATTGGCATTACTTTATCATACCACAGAAAATGTATACTGCAGATATTCATCAGACATATATGACATCAAATCGCGTGAGATAATATTTCCATTTTCATCCAAAGCAAAAGCATTCTTTACTGCACTTATTTAAAAGCCAGACTGGCAAGACCATGTCAATCATACTCGGCAAGAATATATGGACCGGGTTTTACAATTAAATCCAATCCAACTTTTTTACAAAGCTTAATATATTTGATTAGATTTCTTGCAGGATTAGTTTCACCGGTAAAATCAAACATCCCTTCTTCATATTCATGCCAATCCCACGGAATATATGTTGAAGTTGTATTGGCTCCAGATTCTTTTAATAGTTTTAAATGTTTCTCCCAAAGTGTTGGATCAAGTCTGAAGTAGTGAATTTCTCCAGAGATTACAAAGTAAGGTTTTCCATTTTTTAAAAAGTACCCTTTGGTCGCAGAAAAGCTCATTTCATTTTATCCGGATTTTACTAATAATATTAATAATTATAACTGTAATTTCAATTTTTTCACACTGAGCGAAGTCGAAGTGCAACGACTCAATTAATAACTCACATTACGTAAAACAACTAACCCTTAAAGGTTTTACGTGAAAAAAGTCGTGATATTATAAATTAGACAAAACTAATTTAGAGAAACCTTCAAGGTTTCCCCTAACATGCGCAAGACGACTTAATCAATTGTCATCCTTCGACTTTTTGCTCAGGATAACGAAAGTTAATTTTCTAAAATTTTTATTAAACTTTCCTTCAATTATTTTCCATAATCAATCACAACAGTTGCAGGAAATTCTTTTACATCAATTTCATTTTTAGTAAATGATTTTATTTCCTTTCCATTCACAGTTACACTTACAGGAAGTTTTGATCCATTAAAGTTTTTAATTTTTATTCCATTCTTTGGAAGTTTAACATCGCCATAAATTGAGAAAGTATATTTTTCATTTTCTTTTTTGATTGAGTATGAAATTTCACCATAATAAGTTGGAAGATGTTCAATTGACATTCCGTCTGGTGAATCAATCCAATCCTGATACAGAGCAGAGCTAAACCAATGATTCATCATGTTCATTTTCATAAACAAACATCGAACGAATTGCATTTATAAAATCTGAACCAACCCAGGTGTGTGGCATATCTCCAATAAATCTTGGTATGCGATAATCTTTCCAAACAACTTCTGCCCAATGATTCCATCCTTGCGGACGTTGATCATTTAAAAAGAATTCTATCAATTCGTGTGCACGTTCCGGCTGATTTAATTGAATGAAAGAACCAATTAAACGATTTTCATAAGGTGTATAATTGACCCAATCAATTTTATCATCTCTCCTGTTTTTAAAATATTCAAAATACTTATCGAAAGTATTATATACTTCCGGCTTTGGTAAGATTTCCTAATTCGTTACAAGGTGTAAGAGCAATTGTTGTTGATGTAGCATCAAAATCACCAAGCTCAACACAACCGGGAATGTAATCAATATTTCTTGTTTTCATTGCAAGATTAAGTGAATTGTAAAGATTTTCTTTAAAAGTATCTCTGAATTTTTTTATTCTTTCATAAGATTCATGGTTTCACCAAGAATTTTTTGGATCTCAGTTGCATCTTTTAATCCTTTCATAGTAAAAAAATTATCCCAGTAAGAGTGCATTGGTTTTGCTGAGTAACCTTCGTGACTTATTGATTCAGTAACCAATCCATAATAAGCACGCACGCTGTCATTTCCATTTTTAAAATGATCTGTTGATCTTTGAGCAATCAAAGATTCAATATACTCAACCGTGCTTTTTTTACATTTTCATTTTTTGATCTTAAAAAAGTTGTATCTTTTGTGAAGTTGAAATATTCACGAATCAGATAAATCATTTCACCATGGCTGTCATTTTCAGGAACAGGATCGGGACCTCTAGAATCAACAACACAAGGTACTTTACCATTTTCAAATTGATTTGCTGTGTACCAATCAATAAAATCTTTTACTTCATCTACAATTCCAGATTTTAATAATGCAGATGAAGTTAATGCACCATCTCTTATCCAGCTTCGTTCATAAGAACGAGAACCGGGTTGTATTCCAGCTTTATCTCTGTTAATTAAAATGTATGCAAGATTAGATTTATATGTATTTACAATTCTATCGGCAGATTGGGGAAGATTAAATTTTATATGATTTAATTTTGCTTTCCAGAAATCAATTGTTTCATCAAGTTTTTCTTCAATATCTTCCTGAAAGATTTTCATTTGATAAAGATTTTTCTCCATAAAAAGGTACCGCTAAATATATAACTTTTTCTTCACCTGGCTTTAAATCAAAATCATATTTCAACACTCCACTTGCAAGGTTGGTTGGATCAATAACAGATTTATTTTGAGGGAAATTGTTTTGTCTTAACAACATCAACAATATTTCCTTCATCAAAATGCAGTGTACTCCAAATGCATGTAATAAGTAATTGGCAAAATATCTTTATCATCCATTAACATAAATTTTATTACTCATCTTCTTTAATTGAAGTTATTTTCCCTACACCACCAATCAAGATTTAAGAAATTGATAAAATGGATTTACCTGAAAAGGACGGATAAGTAAATTTAAACTTCCATAGCTTTTTTATTCAGAATTATTTGTAATTGTATACTTTAAATAAAGAATAGAATTTTTATTTGCCTCTCCCTTCGGCAAATATTTTAGTTTCAAGATTAACTCCATTGCAATCCCAATTTACTTTTGGAATAGGCAGATAATTTTCTTCAAGTGATTGAGTTGAGTTAACATTACTCCAATTAAACTAATTGTTTATCAACTTTTAACATTGGTTCGATTGAAAAACTTGCTTTATCAACTTCAACCATTCCATCTTCATTTATCAATGCTTCTTTAACATCTTCATCAACTCCAACAACAGTCCAATAAGAGGCTTCTTCTAAAAAATATCTTGGATAATCTCCTTTAGGTGAATTTTTTGCTGTATAAATAAAAAAATCATTTGATGTTAAAGAATGTTTTTAACATCAATTAAATCTAATTTCACTAATTCCATATCCTTTTCGGTTATTACTTTCGAGTAAATCTATTTTTAAAAATCTTGCTTCTGTTTCGGTAATCTTATAAAACTTAATTCATTTGAATTATCGGAAACTGAAAAAACTTTTTCCCACATTATGCCATTTTCAGAAAGTATTAACGTTAAAAGATTTTGCAAAATAATTTTTAAGCCAATCTGAATTTTAACCCACCGAATTCTCTGCTCTGTTTTAAATCCATGGTTATAAATTGCTGTTTTTCAGTTTCACTTTGCCAATAGGTTGCGGTTAAATTATCGATTGCATAGTTTGCTATTAAATTTGGATAAGATGAAGATGCTGAAATAACTGGAAGCGGGAATATATTTGTTTCTGGTTCAAGAGGATGGAAATTAAGATCTATCAATCCAGAGAGATCCCTTTCCGCCAACAAAGGATGCAATTGTAAATTCAATTCTATCAATGCGTTTAAGAGATTGATCATTAGTTGGTCCCCACGCAAAATCAATTTGTCTTTTCTTTATATGGATTTTTTTCCAGTTTTTAGGAAAATCAAAATTACGATTATTAACCCACCAAACATTTTGACCTGAATTATCTATAAATTTAATTTCAAAATTATTTGCGGGTGATTCTGCTTTGAGATAAAATGTAAATTCGAAATTTTCTGGTAAATCAATAGGAAAGAATTTTTGAATGCCGCCATAACCAGTACCTTTAGTAAAATCATAATCAAATCTTATTGCGTTACCATTTAAACCAGTTATCAGTTGAGAATAGTAAGATTTACTCCGTCTGATTTTATTACACTCCAACCATTATCATTTTCAAAATCATCAAGCGTTGTTGTTTGTGCATTTATTAAGACTGTACTAGTCAATAAAACAGTAAGGAAGAATTTTAGTTTTAGCTTATCAGGTATGTTTAACATTTACTTTTTACAAATGATAATAAGATTTTTCTGCCATTAATTATCACGAATCAATTTATCTCAGTGATAATTAATGCAATTAGTAGCTAATATTTAATTTATGTATTCAAAGCCCAGGCGTGTTAAACCTTTTTGTACTACCGTATCTTTCATTACATAATTCCAAACCAAGCCGGTTCTAAAATTTTCAATCATTAATTAAAAGTGGACCTTGGTCAATTCCAATATTTTCCTTGTCAAACCAATTAAGCGTGGGGTTAAAGGAATCAAGATACCCGTATTTATCCCATAGACCTTTACCATATTTTTCATTTATAGATTTAATTGTCGGCAAAACTATTTCCGGAGCAAAAGGCAATGATGCAATGCACTGCATAAGGTGCAATTGTTCCATCATCAAAATAATTGAACATCTTGAGGACCGCTCGTACCTCTTGCAGCGTAACCATAAAATTTTTTATCACCAAAATTATATTTATCAGTCGGTCCATCACAAGCAGTAATCCCCCAACAAAGTGAATCATATCCTACCCAGCCTATGCGGATTATCAATTGCATATTGTCTTTGAACATAAGGTTGCACTTCGTGAATTTTCAAAATAATCAATTCCTTTTTCTTTCATGTACTTGTCAGTAAGTCCACGAAAGTCTATAAACGCTTGCGAAAACTGATGACCAAACAAAGGAGGAAATGCAACATGTGAAAGATCCTTTGTAAGGAGTACTCCAATTGTAAGAATCTAAGCCAGGATTTGTAACCTGCTTCAACATTTTTCATTCCGCTTCCAGCAGCTAAAACGTATAAGGAATAAGTGATTCGTTGTAGCCAACCCAGCCCATATCGTGCAAACCTTCTTCAGGTGTCCATCCAAGAGAAATTGTATTTGCATATTTCCCGTGAATGGCATTTCGAAAAAATCCCAATCAAGTCTATTAATTAATTTACTGGCAAGCAATCGTATTTGATTTTCGGTATTATTATCAAGATTATAATAATTTCTTGCAAAGATAATTCCCATCATTAGCAAGCCGGTATCAACAGAGGAAAGTTCACAATTCCATTCGCGAGTACCTGAATTCATTCTTAGAAAATGGTAATAAAATCCTTTATAACCGGTTACATTTGTATCTCCACTTTGAATAGAGTTCAAAAAGAATTTAAGAATGTTGAGAGTGTAATCTTGCTGCTTGTCCACGAGTTATCCAATTTCTTTCAACACCAATTGCAAATGATGGAAGTCCAAATCCAATAGCATGCAATACTTGCAGGTGACCAGCTTGCACTTCTGTCTTTTACTAATCCGGTTTCAGGCTGATGTTCGTTAAGAAAGAAAAGAAAAGTTTTATACTGAATTGAATCCAACATCTTTTCTTCATCAACAGTTAAAGGATAATCAACCTTTCCCTTTGATTTAAAAAAATTTGCTGTTGGGGATTACATCCAGCAAACAAAAAATAACAGGAAGTAATATTTTTCAATTGTCTTAGTTTCAAAGTTATCTTTCAACACCATTTCTCATTAAATTATTTAAATCCAACACTTAAAGTTATTCGATGTGTTTCAGCCAATCTGCCATAATCAGCATAAGCATAATCAAATCGTATGTTGTTTGATTCGTTAAAATTAGTTTGAACACCACCACCAAGAACCAATCCGCCTTCAGCATCAGGCATAAATAAATTTCTGTACCCGGCACGAATTGAAATCATCCTGAAGCAGATTAAATTCACCACCAAAATTAACGTATTGATCATTATCATTCGGATGAACTGCATCAGCAGCAATAAGTAGTTTGTAATCATCTCCAAAATTAAACCAGTATGAAATTCCCGCTCTGAAAAATGTTGGAAGATTAAATTAATCCGTTCTTAACTCTGCAGGCAGTTTATCATTATCACCATATTTATCGGGATCAAAATCATAGTTTAGATAAAGATCTCTTCCATCATAAGCTGACTCTTGTTCCGAAGTTTGATACACTTGCGCCAAGTGTTAATCCGCCTTCAATCAACTTGATATTGAACTCCAAAGTTTAATCCGAATGTAGCTTAATGAACTATGCCAGATTGCTTCGTTTATATAGTTTATCTGAAAACCAACAGAAACTCTATCAGTTAACATTAAACCATAACCAAATCCAAGAGCAAGATCATTTACGGTAAATCGTTCACCTGTCCCTAATGGATTTTCAACAGTTCTAACATCCATTTCGCCGGAATTAAGAAGTGTACCAACAAGTGCAAATGTTCCAATACCTTCAACATTAATTCCTGCAGCCATATAATTATAAGTTATATCAGCCAGCCATTTGTTAAATGTAAATTGAATATCTGTACCTTGCAATCTTCCTAAACTTGCAGGATTATAAAAGATATTTGAGATTTCACCAGACAGAGAAACACCGGCATTTCCTAAAGCAACAACTCTGGAACTTGGTTCAATTTTTAAAAATTGCCCAATTGTTGTTCCGGTTTTACTTTGTGCAAAGTTAAATCCTGCAAAAATTATCATGAATAGAAAGCAGGTTGAGATATTTTTTAGAATAACATTTTTAAAGATTTTCATTCAACCACCTTCATCATTTAATTATTGCAAATTTGCCGACAAAATTACCAACATCAGGTCCATCAACATGATAGATATAGAGACCGGGTGCAACTTCTAGATTATCCTGAATTACGTAAATCCCAAGCTACAATTCCATTATTGATATTACCATCATGAATAAGAGCTTTCAACAAGTTCACCAGTGACAGTATATATTCTGATAGTGCAATTTGCAGGAAGATTTCTAAACTCAATTTTTCGTTCACCTCTTCCAGAAACGGCAAAGGGTTGTGGTTCAAAACTTGCTGCACCAACATAAGGATTAGGAACAACATATGGATCAGAACCAAATTGCTGCTTAGCTAAAGATGGATCAATATATTGTCCTTTCGTAAGAAAAGTAAATTTATCTTCACTAGAGTATGGAACAAATAATCTTAATTCATATTTGTCACCTAAAGTTGGTATTGTAATTGCACCACCATCGGAACCAACATCACTGCTTACTGTTAAACGCCATGTAGGTTTTAGTACTGTTGGTGTTTCAGATTGTGCAGTTAATATTTCTATGTAATCATCATTTGAATCAATTGTTCCAGAATTAACGGTATTCTTTATCATAGAATCTAAATTTTAAGTTTCTGATCACCTGAATCTGTCTTTGCGATAACAGTAAACTTCACTGACTGTGCAGGAATAAGTGGTCGATTAGCAACTGAAGTATCTAAATAGGTATCGCTAAAAATAATATCTACACTCACTGGGTATCCAGTTCTTCTTAACCCAGGTGGAAATGAAGTTGCAGTATCTGATACTAACCGGAATATTTGTTCCACTAACAGAAACTAATTTTGTATTTTGACTATCGATTCTAGTAACGAATAAAGTTGAAATTATTGGCAGAATACCCGATCCGGATGGACCAGATCCTTCTCCTAGAGAAATCTTCACCAAGTGTAAAAAGTGTATCGGAAAGTGTTTCATCAACAATATAATATGATTGAGCACGAACACTGTCTTAAGGATTTTCAAATTGAATTGAAAAAGTATGATTATCAGGTACAGCTGCTGAGTTTAATACTTGCAAACTAACCTGTCCTGTTCCTCTGCCTTCAGATTGAACAAGATTTAAAAGCTTGTGCATTCTGAAATCCAACTGAAGGAGGATTGGATAAACCTCAACACATTTTGTAGGAAGGATTGTTCCACCTCGTAATGTTTGACTTACAGTAATTGCATTTTCAGAAGGATAGATTTGAGATGAATCAACACCTCTATCATAAGAAACTACAGCATAGTAATACCTCTGTCCGTTAACAACGTAGTATCTGTAAATGTATGTTTAATACCTGTATCATCACCAAGATAATAAGCAATACCTTCAACGGTGGTAGTTGAAAATACCCGTAATACCATTTATCAGATCAAACTGTGCAATTGGTTTTAAAGCAAATGGTCGTGTTCCAGTTCCTGTATAAATAACCTGTGGATCTAAAAATGAAGGATCGGTACTTCGATAAATTCTGTATCCTTCAAAGTCATTGTTGTTTGTAATCGGATCAAATGCACGTTCACGCCGCATTATCCCAGGTTAATGTAACAAATCCATCACCGGTAAAAGCTTTAACCGTTGGCATTGGAGGCGGAACAGCAAACTGATAATTAGCTTTATAAATCTGTTGAACAACTTTAGTTGTAGTTCTTAATTCTCTTAGATTAGCACCAAAACCTAATGCAAGACTAAATCTTTCTCGTTTCCCTGAGCCTAAGATAAAAAGGACCTGAAGCAAAAAGAAAACCAATATTATAATTTAGTACCAAGCGGTACATCAAAGGCACTATCGGATTTGTAAAAATATTATATAATCTTTTTGGCCATTGTTTGCCGTCATCAAAGAATACAATCTGATCAACGGTAGTATTTGGATTGCCTGCACCTGCTTTTATTCTGTTTAGTTTAAATCCTGTTAAACCAATCTGATCAGATTCATCAATATCTGTTTTATCAAAATTTGTTTCACCATTCGTTGGAATTCCATCATTTTCACCTGTATCATAGTACCGAAAATTCCATCAGCACCGGTATCGTAATATTCAGCTACCCAATCCATATCTTCATCACCTGTCCACCAAACACCTTCTAATATATGCCGGTCTATTATTTAACAGGTCCATAATAAATTTCAAACTTTGCTAAATCATAATTTGCATTTACATAATTTAAAATTGCCTCCTGTCCAATTATTTGCTGACCGGACCCACTATTTCTTTTCTCATCAATAATTCCATCCTGATCATTATCAACACCATCGATAGCATTACCCGGAGTTTCTAAATAAGAGTAACCAAGATAACCTGTTGGACCAAAGTGTCCATTTCCATAATTATCCCACGTATAAACAAGATTTAGTCCTGCTTCTTTATCAAAATAAGCATTATCATCATCAGATTCATAAACTCCATCTGGACCTAATGCAGAACCTCCAACACCGGAATCCATATAAAGACCAAAGATTACATTATTATCATAGGAAGTTGTACTTTCATTTGTAATATCATAATGAAAGAAAATAACTAATCCTGCTTGTGGATTTGCCCATTGAAATCCTCTTTGTTCAACACGCATTCCAAGTCCACGTCTTGTGTTATCTCTGCTATCAGGAAAATAATTCCATGCATCATAAAAATTATCATCATAAACCACGTAACTTTCCTGATCAGCTTTAGGCGCTTTACCAAAAAACCATTCCAGGAACCACTCCAACCCGGATCATCCGGATCATTCAATTTATCATACCATTCATCTGGCCAGGTTCTTGGATCATTGCTGATTGCAGACTGATCTGCCTTTATTAATATCTGGATCAATCTGAAAATATCCAAACCGAGGTTCAAAGCGCATTGTTTTATTTGTAAAGGACTTGTTCCCTGTCTTTCGCGATAACCTGTTTCCATTATATATGCAGGGTTTCCATTTCACTTGTAACAATTTGCAAGAACAAATGGTGTTGTTCCATCACTGTAATTTTCACCTGAACCTTTAGGAATTTCAACAGAATGAAAAATTGAATAGATCAACATTCCCCGGATCAGAGGATAATCACCAACCATTCCATAATTTAGAATATACTGTTCTTATTAGATTTGCATCGTGTATGACCATCTCTTTCAGCATCAATTGTTCCTCTCCATTCAGGAGGAACAGGATCGGTGCAGAATTTGAGCATTTACTTGGGCAGACATAAATAGGCAAATAAAAGAAGAAAAAGCAGATATTTAGTTTCATAGTTATATGCAAACCTTCTGAAATTATTAAATACTAATTTATATGTGTTTATTTTATTCATAATTAATTGCTCCTCAAAGAAATACCGAATTCAATTCTGCGAGGTTCATAATATCTTGAAGGATCATATAATGCAGCTCGGTTTCAAGTCGGATTCAAAGTATAATCAGGACTTCCAGTAGAACTGAAAACAAATCCATTAACAAAATCTGTATTAAGTACATTAAACACTCTTACAAAGACACTAAGATTTATAGACTCAAGATCAAAATATTTTTCAGCACGTAAGTCAATAAAAAGTAACTGTCTTTTCTTCCGGAATTGGTTTCTAAGTTTGCACCAAATCCAGTTCCAATTTCAGGTGTATAAGGCTGCCCGCTTCCAAATCTTAAAATCGCACTTATTGAAAAATCATCTGGGGACAGAATAAATAGCAGATAAGATTTAAGCGTATGTCTTTGATCCCAATTAAAAGGAATATCTCTTGGACGAGGATCAGCACCGGCAGCAGCTCTGTTAGCTGTTTCTCTTGGGATCACTTGAATTACCTTGTGCATATTGAAGTGTGTAATCAACTGAAGTATTGAAGTTGCCAATATTTCTTTGAAAAACTGACACAGTAAATCCAGTAACACTTCCAAAATCTACATTAGTAAATCTTGCATACTCTGCTGCAGTATAAGTGCTAACAAATTCGAACACCTAATAAATCTCTTATGTCTTTATAGAAAAATGATAGTTGCACTCCAAGAAAATCAGCAACAGATTGTTTTAAACCAAACTCGTATTGAATTGTAAATTCCGGTTTTAAATCTGGATTACCCATAACTCCATAACTTATACCACCTGCTTGTAAATCTTTAAGTATAGAATAATCAGCATTGCTGTATAAAAATCTAATGCTGGCATTTGATAAAAATGTCCGTAAGAAAAATAAACAGAAGCAGATGCGGTAATAGGGAAACTTAATCCAAGCCTGGTGCAAATAGCATGTTTTTTTAGTTGTTGGAACATAAGTTGATAGTGGTGCACCTTCAATCGAGTTTGCAGGATTTTGTAAATCACTTGGAACTTAACCTAGCGGCATCATAATATTCAAAACGCAATCCGGCTCTTACAACAAGATCTCCGATTTCAATTCTATCTTGCAAATAAGCTGCAAATTGTTTGGGATAATATGATCTGTAATTTCTGAACACTACCATTGCTACTTGTATCCTGCCATTACTCTAATCAAAACACCATTAAAATCGCGGACTGTGCCTGGAGGACCAAATAGAATATCTGAATACTGTCCTTCAAAACCGGCTTCAACCAAATTAAATTTATTAGCCTGCCAAGTATATTCACCTTTAACAATTAAAGAATTTGTTTTTTGTTTAAATCTCCCAAGATCAACACCTTGGACAATTGCACCATCTTCATAGTTTGACATCACCCTTTGGTTCACCAGCTTCTAAATATCTTGGATCATATAGATTTTCATATTTGTAATCACTGTAGTGAAATACATTTTGTCTTACATTTATTTTATAAAACATTTCATTTGAAAGAGTATGTGTATAAGTTAATCCGTGACTTAATGACGTGGTATAATTTGTTTTGATACCATCCGGATTTAAACGATAAGCGTGATTATAACCTGTTCGTTCTGCATTATTATAAATAAACTGATAGCTTAATTGTACGTTTTTAAATGAGGAATTGGTAATTTTAAACTGTCCATTCCATTCATCTGAAGTATTCATACCAACAAGTTTATTATCACCCGTTTGGTCCAATATTTTCTTTTCAAAATCAGTTGAATCAAATGGTGTAAATCTTCTCGTACCAAATAAATAACCGCCGTTATAATATTTTCTTCCATTAGCAAAGAATGTTGTATTTGGTAACCCGGTTGGTCCGCTGATCGATAGTTGATAATTTTGAATAGTTGTTGGACTATAACTATCATTATTTGGATATCGTTTTGTGTCTGTTGTAAAATAATCACCAAGAAATGTTTCAGCAGAAAATTCAAATTTGTCTGATCCAGATTTTAAAACCGTATTTACAACACCTGACATAGCTTGTCCGTACTTTGCATCGAACGTACCGCTAATAACCTGAACCTCTTCAATTACCGAACGATCCAGATCGGGCATAATGGATGAATTATCAAATGGATTATTAGTGGTCACACCATCAACCTGATATTGAACTTCGCCTAATCTTCCTCCTCTAAAGTGTCCATCAACTACTCCGGCTTGAAGATTAACAATGTCTTCCAGGTTTTGAATAGGCAGATTTTTAATATCATCTTTGTTAATTGAAGTAACTGAACTTGTTTGGTTATATTCCACCAAGGGTCTTTTGGCAACAACAAGAACTTCTTCTCCCTCTATAATCTCTGGTTTTAGTATTGCATCAAGTTGAGTTGTTTGATCGGGTGAAATATGAATGTTAGATATGATATTAGTCTGATATCCTATAAATCTGAATTTAATAATATAAATTCCTGCTCTAATATTTATAATGTTGTAATAACCTTCCACATCAGTTGCAGCCCCGATTGTCGTCCCTTCAATCATTACATTTGCCCCAATTAAAGGTTCCCCTTTATCATCTTTTACTGTTCCAGAAAGTTTTCCTGTTTGAGCAAAAAGTGGAGAGGAAAGTATGACAAATAAAAAAATCAATAATGTTAGTAACAAGCGTGAAGGTTTTAAAAAATTTTTGTTCGTATATTTTTTGTTCATGATTGATCCATTTTTCTCTTAAGCATTGAAATAAAGTGGAGAACTTTTAAAAATCTGTTAATAGTTAATCAGGCTCTCCACTTTTAATAAATTATTTGAGAAGAATCATTTTGCCTATTTTGCTTATATAGTTTATACTCTTAGTAGAATTGCAAACCGTTATTTTATAAAAATAAACACCTGATGGAAATGAAGTTGCATTAAATGAATATTCTAATTCACCTGCATTTCTATTTAATAGATTAATGCTTTTCATTTCTTCACCTAGTGGATTATACACACTAATATTTACATCACCTGTTTCGGGAATAGCAAATTTTATTGTTGTGCTTGGATTGAATGGATTAGGATAATTTCCATAAAGCTGAATTGAGTTTGGAATTATAGCAATTTTTTCTTCTTCAACACCAACCAGTGTGTTTGGATCTAAAACAGCCCAAGCTGCCGAGGGTTCGCCTTCCTGTTGTCTAAACCACCAGGCTCTAGTACCATAATTTGCAGATGGATCGTCAAATGAATCACCATCCGCTAACATAACACCACAGAAAACAACTTTATCACCAAGATCTTCCGGATAGCCTAGACCTGTAAGATCAACTTTCATTTCAATCGTATAACCTTCATCATAATCGGATGGATTATTGACAGTAGTTGCAGGTTTCAGTACTAATCCAAATTGCGCTTGACCTGTACCTACTAATGTTGATAAATATTCTGAAGCAGCCCCTGCACCCGAAGAAATTAGATTTACTCTTAATTGTTTAAATATCATCCTGTTTTCTATAGAATCAATTTCTGTGCGATGACCAAGAGTTAATCTAATCCCATCTATTTTGTCAAAGATTACTGTTCCTTGTACATAACCATCTTTAATATCAGCAGAAAGATAAAGATATTTCCCTTTGAAAAACATTTTAATTATCCCTTCAGATGGATCAATAATTGGCGCTTCGGGATCAGCTGGAAGAGGAAGCGGGGTTTGGTAATGACCGCTTAAAAATTTTCCAACACCAGGATAATCTTCTCTAAATGTTGTAATATCCCATCCTAATTTAAAAGTATAGGCTCCTGCCCAAACATCTTCATCAGGTTTTCCATCAATAACGGGATCAGAATAATTGGCACCGTTTGGAATAACTAAATCGGGGGCAATTGCTGGAGGGGTTGTAATATCTATTCCCACATCAGAGCTGCCATAAATACGAGCTACATTAATTTGGTTAACATTACCCCAAGGACATTGATAATAAGTTTTGGTTGTGTACATTTTTAATGGATCGTTTTCAAATAGAAAATCAGTATCCCAAACACTAAAATTGAGGGCAATAAAATCACCGCCAGGCTTATTAATGTTATAGCCAAGCGAATCTAAATTTATGCGCATTTCAGTAACCCATCCTTGGTCCCTCCCGGCATCATTTGAAATGCCGTTTATAACAGTTCTTGCATCTATGATAGCAATTTGTGCCTCAGTTCTGGGTGTTCCATCATAGCTCCCATAGCTACCAACTATTCTTGGAACAGAACCAACCACAGGCGTTGAATCCGGTAAGCTATTTGTATAGAATGTATAAAAAATTTCGGAAGGACTAGCATCAGATAACGCATCAAACTGAAGTTTATTTTTAACAGACATCAGGATTGCATCAAACTTAGGCCAAACATAAGTTCCCCCAATTGATGAATCCGGAATATTAAATGCCAGCCATAATTGATTATCGCTGGAAACTAAGAATTTTATCGTAGCATGAGTTGGGTCAGTTACAACACCAGGACCACCTTGTATTTCTTTGCTCCAACCACTCGTCGGTAAAAGTCCTTTTTGACCATAAGTAATTGTAATCGAATCAGCCTTTGCCCAGGCGGTTTCATTAAGAATACCATCCATAGTTATAGTACCTGCTGAAAC
This sequence comes from uncultured Ignavibacteriaceae bacterium, assembly GCA_963809415.1. Lineage (GTDB taxonomy): Bacteria > Bacteroidota > Ignavibacteria > Ignavibacteriales > Ignavibacteriaceae > IGN3. The sequence goes on from CAWEJJ010000003.1 coordinate 853,074, forward strand.
ATATCTTGCCCAAATTGCATCCTGTCTGGGTGCATATTGAGCGATTATTAAGCTGTGCGATATTAATAATACAGCAAGAACTAATAATACAGTTCTACTTATTTTCATAGCCACTCCTTATTTTAATTTTTTAATAATAAAGTTTTATATAAAATCTTAAAAGTTTACAAATAAACTTCAACTCTTATTTCTCTTTTCTTAGTAATGGGTAAAACATTTGTGTCAATTTTCTTCCCATCTTCCAAAATATATTTTTCTTGTTTGCTTAATTTTGAAGACTGTACAACTTTAATATTATATTTTGTTCCTCTAAATAATCTTTTAACAGAAAATTCTTTCCAATCTTCAGGAATACAGGGATCAATTAATAACCCATCTTTTGTTGCTCTAATTCCAAGTATCCAATCAACAATAACTTTTTGATACCAGGATGCAGAGCCTGTGTACCATGTCCAGCCACCCATTCCGTAATTTGGTGATTCAGGTCCATCAATATTTCCTGGTGTTACATACGGTTCAGCAACATATTCATCAGGATTCATTCCATTATAAATCGGACATAAGATTTTTGTAAGCTGTAAATGCAAGATCATTTTTCTTTAAAATTGAATAAGCCCAAACTGCCCAGGTGGCAGCATGAGAATAAACTCCACCATTTTCTCTTCTTCCCGGTGCATATCGGAAAGATATCCAATCATCTTATCTGGTTTTGTATAAGCAGGACTAAGTAACAAACATCCATTTTTCTTTAATAGATTTTTTGAAACAGAATCCATTGCTTTTTTCTGCTTTATTATTATCTGCAATTCCACTAATAACAGACCAGGTTTGTGCATTAAGATAAATTTTCCCTTCGGGTGAAGTTTTGCTTCCAACTTTTTTACCATCATCTTTTGTTGCACGCCAGAACCATTCACCATCCCAGGCATATTTATCAAATGCTTTTTTAAGTTCAGCAGCTATTCTTTGAATACTTTTTATGAAGATTATCTTTGCCAATTTCTTTACACAACTCAGCAAATCTTAATAAGTATCAAATAGAAAAATTCAGTTAACCAAATTGATTCACCTTTCATATCTAATCCAACCGCACTAAGTCCATCATTCCAATCACCCGCACCAATTAAGGTTAAACCTCGTTTACTCATTCTTGTTAATACTTTTTCAATTGCAGCAACTGAGTGATCGAACAGTGTATCTTTTTTATTTTGGTTATCGTAGTAAGGTTCTTTTGTTGATAGGATTTTGTAATTGCCTGTTTCATCTATGTAATTGCATTATTACAAAGGGAAGCCATAATAAGATCGTCAGTCATTTTGGTCGGCAATCCGGTTTCTGTAATTGGATGCCACCAATGCAACACCGTTCCATCTTCAAATTGATGTCTTGCATGTAAACGAATTTGTTCCTCTGTTTTTTTCGGATCAATCGGTAGAAAAACTAAACTATCTTGTAATTGATCTCTAAAACCAAAAGCACCGCTTTGTTGATAGTAAGCTGTTCGTCCCCAAAGTCTTCCAGCAATTGCCTGATATCTTAACCATTTGTTTACCAAAAGATTCATTGCCTTATCCGGTGTTTCGATAACAAGTGTATCAAACATTTTTTGCCAGAAAAGTTTTAATTCAATTAAAGCTTAATCTAATATTTTTTTGAGATTGAAAATTTTTTTAATGATGACTGCAATTGCATATCTTGTTTTCTTTATTCCGATAAAAAAATTTACATTTTCAGTTTCATTTGGTTTGATTTCAATATTCAGTTTTAACTGTTCCAATGGAATCATTCCATTTACCCAAGTTTTTTACTTAAAGCTTTTGCCGATAAACCTGCAGGATTTTGTATTGATCCATACTGTCCAATAAATGTATCTTTATCTCCATCATAATCAGAAATTTTATTTGAACAAGAAATAAAACCAAGATAAGGATATTCAATATTCCAGTGTCCTCTATCACCAAGCGGGAATTTCCCACAATCTTTTTGTTGCAGTCATGCAATTTAATTTAGAATCGAAATGTGTTTCCAAAAAAGTTTTGTGAAATTCTCTGTGATGATCTGAGGATGAACCAAGACACCATTCGAAATAGGAAAAGATAGAAAGTGATTTTTTTTCTGTCGTTGTATTTTCAATCTTAGAAATTCCATATTTCAAGATTTTCATTAATAGGAATAAAAACGGTTAGTGTTATTTTAACATTCCTTTATATTCTGAAATAAATTTTGCATATCCAAATCCATAAATAACCTGGTAAAAATCTAATTCAGTTTTTACAGGCATCCAAGTTGGGGACCAAACATCTCCTGTGAGATTATCTTTTATGTAAAAATATTTTCCCCAATTATCCTGAACCAAATCCTGATGCCATCTATTTAGTCTGTTAAACTCAGAGTGAGTATCCCAGCTAAATCCACCGCCGGTTTGAGAAATTACTAATCCATACTTTACCATTAGATATAACATTTACCCAGGGTTTTGGTGTTCTGTAATTGTGTGATGATGTATTCATTACCATCAGAAGAAAAGTGCCCGTACTTTGTAGAAAAATTTTCCATCTATACTTTCAAATAATTAATGTTTAACAGGAATTTCTAATAATTAATTCAGTAGGAATTTTAATTAATGAATGATATTTACCATTTGAATTGTTCAATCGTTCCAATCAAAAGAGTTGCAGCAGCCTCTTCCAACCTCTTCAATTTGAACACGTACTGTTGTTAAACCCGGGATTAATATATTTTGAAATAAAAATATCATCAAATCCAATTAAACTAATATCATCAGGTATTTTAACATTGAAATAATTTGCAGCATCATAACAACCAAGCGCCATCATATCATTAGCAGCAAAAATTGCTTGTGGTTTTTCGGGTAAACCATATAATTGAATAAATACCGTGGTATCCGGAATCTATTGTAAAATTTCCATCGACTATAAAAGATTTATTGATACTTACACCATTTTTTTTGCAGGCATCAATAAAACCTTTTTTTCTAAGAAATGCATCATAATTTTCTAGGCGGACCAGTTATATGAGCAATTTTATTGAAGCCCTTTCTTCTTGATTAAATATTCTGTTGCATTAAAAGCACCTTGATAATTATCAATTGCAACAGTATCAAAACCATGTTCTTGCTTACCGCCGCCAATTAATACCACCGGAATTTTAGTGTGATTTAATATATTTTTTAAATCTTCTGTTATTGCAGACATCAATAGAATTACACCACCAACCAATCCTGTCTGTGAGAATGTCAGTAATAGAATCAGCAAGCGTACGATGTTTATGAGAACTTGCCACCATCGTGTAATATCCATTTTTATAGGTTATCTCATCAACACCACGAATAATATCAGTAAAAAATTCATCAGAAATATCAGGTAAGATTAAGCCGATTGCATAGGAAGTTTTTTTAACAAAATTTCTTGCAATCAAGGTTTGGTTTGTAATTTAGTTCGTTAGAAATTTGCAAAATTTTTTCACTTGTATTCCGAAGTAACTCGAATCATCATTGTTTAAGGCCCTTGAAACAGTAGCTATTGATACATTAGCTTTTTCAGCTATTAATTTGATAGTTGGGATCATATAATAAGATAAATTTAAGTGCACGAAGCATAAAGTCTCCGTGCACAAAATACTATTTATGATTACGACATTTGTTGCTATTTAATTAGAATCATTTTTTTACTTGATGAAAATACTTTACCATTTTGCCCACTCGCATCAATTTTGTAAATATAAATGCCTGAAGAAAGATTTGATGCATCAAAATTTAGTTCATGATTTCCGGCTGAATAGACTGCATCAACTAAAGTCTTTATTCTTTGCCCAATAATATTTATAATATCAATTTTAACTTTAGCATTTACAGGTAAACTAAAATTAATTGTTGTTGATGGATTAAATGGATTGGGGTAATTTTGCGAAAGTTGAAATTGTTCCGGAATTGATCCGTATTGATCATCTACAGACGTCAACGGAACGAGCTCCAAAGTTCTATATACGCCACCCCATTCACTGCCCCACCATTGCTTGGCAAAATCACCATAACCTGCAAATCCTGTTGGTGATCCTAGTGTATAATAATCAGGATCAAATATGTTTAACATTACCTGAACTGAGGTTGGCGGAGTATCAAATAACTGGCTCAAATCTATAAAGCCTTCTGCGGTGTAGCCATTGTCTGTATCAGATGAATCTAATACTGTCCCGTTTACAATTCCAACTCCTCCATAAGCTCCATCAGGTGTTGCTCCACCTCCTTCTGCTCCAATTAAATGAGTTGCATTTCTTACATACAGCTTAAACTCACAGTCCTGACCAGCTCCATTTACTATCTTCATAAACATTCCATCACCTTCCCAATCGAATATACCTACTTGTTTATCATCTGATTTTAGTGATACGTAAAGTTTATTAGCATCATGTAAAAACTTTACATAACAAGTTGATGTATCTGTATATGGTGGTTTTACTATAATGCCTGCATTTGTTGGAGTGTAGGATAATCCTGATGGTGTCCCATCTACTTTAAACATTAAATTTGGAACATCAGTTGCCCAATCTGCTTCATCTAGAATACCATCAATAGTAACAGCTCCAGCAGTATGATAAACCGGAAGTGATGCAGGGTCATGAGCTGATTGCCCTGGAACAAGATCTAAAGTTCTATATACACCACCCCATTCACTGCCCCACCATTGCTTGGCAAAATCACCATAGCCTGCAAATCCTGTTGGTGATCCTAGTGTATAATAATCAGGATCAAATATGTTTAACATTACCTGAACTGAGGTTGGCGGAGTATCAAATAACTGGCTCAAATCTATAAAGCCTTCTGCGGTGTAGCCATTGTCTGTATCAGATGAATCTAATACTGTCCCGTTTACAATTCCAACTCCTCCATAAGCTCCATCAGGTGTTGCTCCACCTCCTTCTGCTCCAATTAGATGAGTTGCGTTTCTTACATACAGCTTAAACTCACAGTCCTGACCCGCTCCATTTACTATCTTCATAAACATTCCGTCACCTTCCCAATCGAATATACCTACTTGTTTATCATCTGATTTTAATGATACATAAAGCATATTACCGGAATGTAAAAACTTTACATGACAAGTTGAGGTATCTGTATAAGGTGATTTTACTACAATGCCTGCATTTGTCGGAGTATAGGATAATCCTGATGGCGTTCCATTTACTTTAAACATTAACTGGGGAACATCAACTGTCCAATCTGTTTCATTTAATATTCCATCAACATTAATTGATCCGCTTGCTTCATAAACCGGAAGTGATGCCGGATCATAAGGCGATTGTTCTGGAACAAGCTCTAAAGTTCTATATACACCACCCCATTCACTGCCCCACCATTGCTTGGCAAAATCACCATAGCCTGCAAATCCTGTTGGTGATCCTAGTGTATAATAATCAGGATCAAATATGTTTAACATTACCTGAACTGAGGTTGGCGGAGTATCAAATAACTGGCTCAAATCTATAAAGCCTTCTGCGGTGTAGCCATTGTCTGTATCAGATGAATCTAATACTGTCCCGTTTACAATTCCAACTCCTCCATAAGCTCCATCAGGTGTTGCTCCACCTCCTTCTGCTCCAATTAGATGAGTTGCGTTTCTTACATACAGCTTAAACTCACAATCCTGACCAGCTCCATTTACTATCTTCATAAACATTCCATCACCTTCCCAATCGAATATGCCTACTTGTTTATCATCTGATTTTAGTGATACGTAAAGCATATTACCGTAATGTAAAAACTTTACATAACAAGTTGATGTGTCTGTATATGGTGCTTTTACTACAATGCCTGTATCAGGTGTATTTGATCTGTTAGATGGGATTCCGTTTTTCCTAAAAACAAGATTAGGAGCATTCGTTGCCCAATCTGATTCATCCAGAACACCGTCAACTATAATAGGACCACTTGCTTCATAAACCGGAAGTGAAGCAGGATCGTGAACTGCCTGAGAAAAAACATCTACGTTGGCGAGAAGAAAAAGAGAAGTAAGAAGAAGAGCAAAAGAATAATAGAACTTTTGCATAGGACCTCCAAGTGATAATTTATATAATTAATTAATTAGAGACTTCATATTTAAATTAAAATTTTCCTAACAATTGCTAACAGAATAGTAAGAAAATTTCAATTTAGAAGAACAAATGAAAATTATTTGATGTAAACGTTTACATCGCAGGTTTAAACTATATTATTATTATTTTAATGTCAAGAGATATTAAATATATTTTATTTTATTATAAATTGAACTGCGGGTATGGATGTCTTTAGAAAAGGAACTGTTATCTGCTAAATTTTATTGAGGCTTCAAAAGAAGATGTTTTCTACTAAGATTGTATGAGAAAAAATAATGTCACAAACCTTTATTACAATTTAAAAGGGAGTGTAAATAATTCGGTGTAAATGGTTAAAGAAATAGATTAGTTAACTGCTCTTGCGATCTTAAATCGCCAGCTTTAATTTTTAGAGCAAGTTCTATTTCCTATCTTGGGTAATTAAATCAACTTTGCTGATTTCCAGAAAATACTGATCAAGAGATTTTACTCTCCCGGTTTGTGAATTGTTTTGTTATTTTCAATATGTTTATTTACCTATTTAGATTGAACAAAAATGAAAACTGATTGGAAAATTTAAAACGATAAGTGATTTTAATACCGTGAAAAATGTGATATGATGATACTGATTTCAAAGGATGTAAGAAAAACAATAAAAATATAATTAGCAATGAATTTGAAATAAAGTGGTTTTTTACAGAAAATAAGTATCCAATCTTGAGCAGCATAGAGTCATATTTTCCCACAATATACCAGATTCTAAAATCCAGGGGAAAAGTTAACCTAATAGTGAATTTAGTGGATTTAAATGCGAACCTTGCAAGTAATCTTGCTAATTTTTATTCTTATCGGCAGAGATCGGGATATAGAATCCAATTATCTCCCATATAATGTCACACGATCGAACTAAAATTAAAATGCAGTTTATTGTTTTTTGTCTGAGTGTTCCTCAGATTTAATTTCACAACTTGTCGCCCCAAAACCGCACCTGCCACTAATGGCACTAAAGATTAATAATACTCCAGGTAACCCAATCCAACTTGCATTCATAATACTTACAATGACCATTGTCGCCCCAATCAATCCTCTAATAATTCTACCGACAGTTCCAGCATTAAATGTCATTCAAATTTCCTCTTTAAATAGGGTAATTAAAGCTAGTTTGATGAAAATATTTCTATTTGGATTCCTAAATAAAATAAAATAAAGAACAAATAATCATCAAACTAAATTCAACAAAACTTCACTTTGCTTTGCTTTTAAGCTCTCTATTAACCATTTACAAAAAATTGATTTAATCCAATATGCTGTTAAACGAAAACCCCTTTGCGTATAGCATCGGGGTTTTATTATATACATAATAACGGGCGTTGAATCATGCAAAGAAAATAGCCCATAATAAATAAATTACTACACTTGCTATGCCTATAGCTATTATTCCAATGAAAGCATAGAATGGCATATCTTGTATAATTTTATTTTTCTTTTTTATTTCCATATAGCAATTCCTTTCAATGTTTATATATTGATTATAATATTAGAAAACGATTTAAAAGGATCAGTCAGGTACTTGTGGAAAATTGTATTGCCTGGAATGTTCTATATCTTAATTGGTAGGAGAAACTTCCTCCGTAAATTTTTTTTGAATTAGTTAAATCTTGTATTGAGGTTATATCAAATTTATCAAACAAAATATTTGCTGGAGATAAATTTATCTCGGGGTTTTGTCTTATTATGTTTTGTTGATTTAGATTATTGATAACAGTTAAAGCAGAAACATCATTATCAATACCCCAAGCAACCGGTTTATGATTTGATAATGTTTGACTTTGACAGCATACGTTAACCTGAAGGAATAATATCAGAATAGCTATAAATGAGTTTAAAACTTTAATTCTATTTTTGCTGTTATGTATTATCATTACTCAATAATTTTCCTTACTTCAAAGATAATCTAATTCTATAAAACAACTATCTCTACTTTGATATATTCTACTATCAATATTGATTATTTTTATAGAGCAGAGCAATTAAATATTATATGAAATTATAGATAAAATTAGCTGAATGATAAAAAGCTATAAATTGTTATTCTTTTTCTTACTTCATTCCGCCATCCTTGCTTCTCTTCGATACAAGTTCAATAACTTCACGATCAAAAACTCCGCCTTCGCTGAATAATATTGACAAAATGGCTGAATTTTTCTGCCCATTTTCTGCCCAAAATGGTGATAACTATGATGCATTCTGATTAGTTCTGAAAAGCGTAAAATAAAAAAGCCCTAAAACATTAAGTTTTAGAGCTTTTTTGCGGGGCCGACGAGACTCGAACTCGCGACCTCCTGCGTGACAGGCAGGCGTTCTAACCAACTGAACTACGACCCCTTGATTTCTAATTTTTTAGCTTTCTTAACTCGCAACCTTCCCGATATAATCGGGACGTTCTAACCAACTGAACTACCACCCCTTAAAAATTTGCAGGCGAAATATATAATTCAGAGCAAAGAAATCAAAATTTATTAATCGCCAAAAGATATTCCAACCGCTTTAGCTACGGCAACGGCTTGACCTTTCGGATCTACTAATTTCTGCCGTGAGATTGCATCTTCAATTTTTACATTTTTGATTTCGTTGCCTTTTAAGGCAACCATTCTTCCAAATTTTCTTTGTGCAACTAAATCAATTGCAAAGGCACCAAATTTTGTGGATAATATTCTATCATAAGGTGTCGGACTTCCACCTCTTTGTAAATGTCCTAATATTGTAACGCGAGTTTCTTTTCCAGTTAATTCTTCAATTCTATCTGCTACAATTTTTCCAATTCCACCAAGCTGAATTGGGTCGGTTCTTTTAATATCACTACCCCTGGTGGTTAATTCACCGCCGATTGGTTTAGCACCTTCGGCAACGCATACTAATGAAAACTTTTTTCCCATTAGTTCACGTTCATGAATTTTTTTTGCTACTTTTTCCCAATCAAAAGGAATTTCAGGAATTAAAATTATATCTGCACCACCGGCTAATCCACCATTAAGCGCTATCCAGCCGGCATATCTGCCCATAACTTCTACTACAAGAACACGATGATGAGACGCTGCGGTTGTGTGAAGCCTATCCAGAGAAGTAGCAACAACATAAACAGCAGAATCGTGTCCAAAAGTAAAGTCTGTTGCTTCAAGATCATTATCAATCGTTTTAGGAACGCCAATTACATTTATGCCCATTTTAGATAATTTATTACAAATGTGCATAGTTCCATCGCCACCAATTGCGATTAAGGCATCTAATCCCCAGGATTTATAATTTTTTAAAGCTGCCCCTGATTTATCCTGTATTTCAATTTTTCCATTAATCTCTACTGGCCAATGAAATGGATCACCTTTATTGGATGAACCTAATATTGTACCTCCACGGGCAAGGATACCTGAAACATCAGCATTACTTAGTTCTCTTGCTTTTCCTTCAACTAAACCTTCAAACCCATCGCAAATACCATAAACGGACATTCCATAATCTTCGGCAGGTTTTGTTACACCTCTAATAACAGCATTTAATCCAGGACAATCTCCACCGCCGGTTAAAATACCAATTCTTCGTATTGCTTCCTTCTTACTCATATATTCTAATTTTTCCTCTTGTTTTAATTAAAAAATTTCTTTTGAATTCTTAAAATGAAATTTAATCATTTTTCTTAAATATTCTTCACCTTTTTGTTCCAAAATACTTTTTGCAATTTCATTTACTTCAGCGCCACCACCTTTTGAAACGTTGTATCCAAGTTCATTTTTTTTCAATTCAAACCACTGAATTACTTTTGCCCGTGCTAAGATTGATGCTGCGGCAACACCAATATAACGTTCTGCTTTAGGAGTTTGATGCAAATTTAATTCGATTTTCTTTTTGACTAATTCATTTTTAATTATACTCTCATCACCAAATTTATCACTAATTACATTTATACATTTAACTTTTTGTGCTAAGTTTTCAATAGCTTTTGCATGAGCCCAGCCTAATAGCTTATTAAGATTGCCGAAAGATTCATATAATTTATTATACTTTTCTGGATTTATAATTATTATATCAAAATTATAATTGATTACTGTATAAATTTTCTTTTCTAATCCTTTAATTGAATTATCGGATAAAAGCTTACTATCTTTAACCCCAAGTGCTTTTAATCTAGAACTCGAATTCTTATCTACATAAACTGCAGCCACAACTAAAGGTCCAAAGTAGTCACCTTTACCAGATTCATCGGTTCCCAGATATTCTTTGAAATTAACTTCACTTTGCAAATTATCTTCAAACAAATCAATACCGAAAACAACTTTTTTTAATTTTCTGAATAAATCAGTCAATTCATTTCCTTGCAGAACTTTTTTTATTCCATTTTTTCCAAAAAATACAAGTAATTTAACCTGATCCTTACCAGTGTGTACAATTATCTCGTAATTGTATAGTTTTTTAGCCGGTGTGGAAACTGTAAATCCCTGTTTTTGAAGGATTTCTGAAATTTTTTCAATTTCTTTTAGTGCTATTTCCTGGAATGAATGTTGCATTAGTAGTAAAACAATAAATGTTGTTATTTCAATTTAATAAATATAGTTTTGATTGTAATGATTTCATCATAAAAAGGAGAAAAAATGTTAACCCGAAGATTGATAATAAATACTATGATGTTATTTGTAATACTGATTACTTTAACTCAAATAAATTTTGCTCAAGACATAAAAGATACTAAACAATTAAATGAAACAGTTTCAACTTTAAAGCAAAAAATTTTATTAAGTAGTGATCAAGAGACCCAAATACTCGGAATTTTAACAGCTCTAAAAAGCAATATCTCGGCAAAACCTGAGAATAAAGATTCCTTAGTTAAGGAAGCACAAAGTAAAATTGAAAGTCTTTTAGATAAAAGACAAAAGATGAAATATGATATTCTAAAAAACGATTTCTGGAAACAGATTACAGGCTAATTTTAATCAATAATCATCAGACTATTTTGACCCGATTTAAAAATAATCGGGTTTTTATTTTTTTCCCCATTTTAAAACGACAATTTTTACTTTTTGAATCCCTGAATTAATTATTCCTATTTTTTTTGCCGCAGCAAAAGATAAATCAATCAAACGTCCTTTAAAGGTTGGCATTCTATCATTAATCCTAACTTCAACACTTTTATTATTTGAAAGATTAATAACGCGAACAATTGTATTAAATGGATATGATGGGTGTGCCGCTGTTAAATCATGCATACTATAAATTTCACCGCTTGCTGTTTTTTTACCATTAAATTCATTGGCATAAAAAGAAGCTACACCTACTTCAACTTCGTTTAGATTTTTATCATCATCCCTTTTATTATTTTCATCAATCTCATTTATATCAGCAAATCTTTTTGTACTGCTACAAGCTGCAATAATTAAAAGGGTTACTATCAAGAAAGTTAGTTTTAAAAAATGGCTAATCATTTTTGATCATTGCAGATAATAGTGATGCACTTTTTACAATTGCTGTTTCGGATCTTAATCTATAATTACCAAGATTAAAAATTAAATTCCCTTTGAGTGTCGTTAACTCATTATCCGATAAGCTTCCTTCAGGACCGAAAACGAAAAGATATTTGTTTGCATTATCAAATTTGTGCTCACCCAGCGCAAGCTTTGATGACTGATCAAATAAAACAATTTGATAATTGCTATCTAATAATTCTTTAACAGATTTTGCGGTTTCTATTCTTGGGGAATATGAATGCAACGATTGTTTCATAGATGCAAGTGCTATTTTTCTTAATCGTTCAATATTTATATTCTTGCTGATTGTTCGTTCAGAGTTAAATATTTTAAAATTTGTGATTCCTAACTCGATTGATTTTTCTATTGCAAATTTTAACCGCTCAGGATTTTTTAAGTTGGGAATACAAAAAGTAAAATTATCTAAATCATTTTTATAACTGAAGGATTTGACAATCTTTGCATTGATATTTTCTTTATTGATTTTAGTTATTGTGCCTTCAAATATGTTCCCAGTTCCATTAGTTGCAAAGATATTATCACCAACTTTATTCCGCATAACATTAACAGCATGATGCAATTCATCGCCCGATACTTCAAAATACTTTCCATCATCTGAGATGAAAGTACAGATATAAAGTTCTATGTTAGAAAGATATTCCAAGGTTAAAAATTGTTTCTAGGTTTCTATATTTGTCTAATGCAAAATCAATTCGCAAAACGTTATGAGGTAATATAAGCAAAGTTATACCTGCCCCGTAACCACTATTAAAATCTGAAAAAGTTAACGGTTTCCCATTTATTTGTGCCGCACCCGATTCAATAAACAATTGAGTATAAAATCCAATTCTATAAGATAAAAGTTGATCAGGAATTAAAGGAATAAATGTCAAATCAATATTTAGTTCATCAATTATTGGATAATAAAATTCTAATCCCGTGAAATAATAATTATTACCTTCAATTTTTTTATTGTAGTATCCTCGTATCCTATCGTTTAGTCCCAAAATAGAATAATCATAAAACGGTACATTTTCCCCCAAAGCAAACCTGGAGGCGATTCTCCATTTTGCTATCAGACTTTCAAATAAATTTCTATACTCTCTAAAATCAAACCAGGCAACACCATAATTTATATTATCAATCCCTAAACCTTTAAATGTATATGCCAGATTTGCATAAATTCCATTTTTAGGGAATTGAACTAAATCTCTTGTATCATATTCATAACCAAAGCCAAAATCAACACGATGATCTATTCTATTATCGGACGCATTAACTTTCGGGATATAAATTGGAGTTTCGATATAATTAAATGCTGTTGTTAAATAAAGTCTATGGAATAGTCCAATTCTTTTCCCAATAATAAATTGTACATAAGAAAATTTCTGAGAAAATTGTTTGCCATATAATAGCTCAGCGCTAGGGCTTTGATTTTCAACATCAGAATAGCCAAGTCTTGCTCGAATAAAAATATTTTCTTTCCCGGATATACTAGGATTATAATAGCTTAAGGAAAAAGATGGATTATATCCAAATGAAAATCCAGCACCTAATTCTTCATTCCTTCCACGAAAATTTTTTATTCTAAGGTATAAACCAAATGACATTTTTTTTAAATCGTTATCTACAGCACTTATAAATGGTATCGGATAGATATACCAGCTTTCTTCAACATTTATATTCAGAATATTTTTGCCGTTTACTGTTTGGGGAATTAAATAAACGTGGTTAAATATTCCTATACTATAAATTCTTTCACGATTATATTTAACAGTTTGCTCATTAATTGTATCGCCGATCGTAAATGTTAATTCTCTTAATATGATAAATCCTTCAGTGGATACATTTCCATTAATTTTTATAGAATCAACAACGAATGGATATATGTTTGAATAACTAATTGAATCTGGAGTTTGTGAAAATTGTGAATTATTTAAAATAAAAATTAGAAATAAGGTATGAATGAAAACTATTGATAATTTATTAATCACTAAATAATAATTCTTATTAATATTTTATAATCGAAATGAGTGAAAATATGCCGCTCAATTGAATGAGCGGCAAAAAAAATAATTCGTAATCACTGGCTAAGCGGAATATTCAGAAACAGGTAAACAACTGCAAACAAGATTCCTATCTCCATAAGCATTATCAATTCTACCTACGCTTGGCCAAAATTTATTTAATCTTGTCCACTTTACTGGATAAGCTGCTTTTTCTCGTGAGTAAGAATAATTCCAGGTATCCGCAATTACCATTTGAGCCGTATGCGGAGCATTTTTTAACACGTTATTATTTATATCTGATTTCCCCATTTCAATTTCACGAATCTCTTCGCGGATGGAAAGCAATGCCTCGCAAAACTTGTCCATCTCCGCTTTTGATTCACTTTCTGTTGGTTCGATCATTAATGTTCCAGCCACCGGAAAAGAAACTGTAGGTGCATGATAACCATAATCCATTAATCTTTTAGCAATATCTTCTACTTCGATATGAGCTGATTGTTTAAATTCTCTCATATCAAAAATCAACTCGTGAGCTACTTTTCCTTTAACACCAGTATAAAGTACTTTAAAATAAGGTTCAAGTTTAGCTTTAATATAATTTGCGTTTAGAATTGCAGTTTTAGTTGCATTAGTTAAACCTGCACCACCCATCATTTTGATATAAGCATATGAAATAATTAAAATACTTGCACTTCCAAAAGGTGCAGCTGAAACTGCACTGATCGATTTTTCTTTTGCAATATTAACAACTGAATGACCTGGTAAAAAAGGTATTAAGTGTTTTGCTACTGCAATTGGTCCCATTCCAGGTCCGCCGCCACCATGTGGAATGCTAAAAGTTTTATGTAAGTTGAGATGACAAACATCTGCCCCAATTTTAGCCGGATTTGTTAAACCAACTTGAGCATTTAAGTTTGCGCCATCCATATAAACCTGTCCGCCATTTTCATGAATAATTTTACATATCTCACCAATTGATTCTTCAAATACACCGTGCGTTGATGGATAAGTTACCATCAATGCGGCAAGATTATTTTTATTTGCTGCTGCTTTTGCCTTAAGATCATTCATATCTATATTACCATGATCATCACAATTAACAACAACCACTTTCATTCCTGCCATTACCGCACTTGCGGGATTGGTTCCATGCGCTGATGATGGGATTAACGTTATATTACGTTGTATTTCTCCTTTATCTTCAAGATATGCTTTGATGACGGATAAACCGGTATATTCACCTTGAGCACCGGAGTTTGGTTGAAATGAAACAGCTTCAAATCCTGTAATTTCAGTAAGATCTTTTTCAAGCTCATTAAAAATTTCATTGTATCCTTCAGCCTGGTCTGAGGGAGCAAATGGATGTAAATTTCCAAATTCACTAAATGTAACTCCCAGCATTTCAGTTGCCGCATTTAGTTTCATTGTACAAGACCCGAGTGCAATCATAGAATGAACTAATGATAGATCTTTATTTTCAAGAATTTTCATATATCGCATCATATCTGTCTCAGATTTTAATGTGTTGAAGATAGGATGCTCAAGATATTTTGAATTGCGTTTGAACTGATTATCGAATGCGGACTTAATGTTATTAATTTTACTATCTAACTTAATTTTGTTAAATCCTTTATCCATAGCCTTAGCAAATATTTCAGTAATTTCTAAAATATCGTCATAGGTAGTAACTTCACCAATAGAAATACTTATTTGATTATTAAAGAAATAATTTAAGTTAATTTTCTTTTTAAGTGATTCTATTTTGATTTTATCAATAAGATTACTTTCAACTCCAAAGGTCAAGGTATCAAAATAATTTTTATTTATCTGATTAAAACCCAGTTCAATTAAATTAGAGCTTAATAGACTAGTTAAATCATTTATTCTTTGAGCAATCAATTTTAATCCATCCGGTCCGTGATAAACAGCATACATACCAGCCATAACTGCAAGCAAAACCTGTGAAGTACAAATATTACTTGTAGCTCTTTCACGTTTAATATGCTGTTCTCTTGTTTGAAGTGCCATTCTTAATGCCGGATTACCTTGTGAGTCAACGGAAACACCAATTATTCTGCCAGGGATAATTCTTTTAAAATCCTCTTTGGTTGCAAAATAAGCTGCATGAGGTCCTCCATAACCCATCGGAATACCAAACCTTTGCGTACTACCAATAGCGGCATCTGCACCAAACTCGGCAGGTGGAA
Organism: uncultured Ignavibacteriaceae bacterium; assembly: GCA_963809415.1. Classification (GTDB taxonomy): domain Bacteria; phylum Bacteroidota; class Ignavibacteria; order Ignavibacteriales; family Ignavibacteriaceae; genus IGN3. The sequence continues at coordinate 868,893 of CAWEJJ010000003.1, forward strand.
TTAAGAGAGTTAAACTTAAAATATCTGCTGCAACAATTTTAAATATTCCGTTGCTTTCCGCATCGTTAAAAAGTTTAGTGTAATCATAAATCTCACCGTTCTTAGAAGGGTACTGAACTAACAAACCAAAAAAATCATTATCTAACTTAAAAGTTTTGTGATCACCAATAACTAGTTCAATTCCAAATGGTTTTGATCTGGTTTTTAAGACATCGATGGTTTGTGGAAAAACTTCATCGGAAATAAAAAATTTGTTAGAATCAATTTTATTTTTTTTTCTCGCATTATGAAACATTGACATTGCTTCAGCAGCAGCTGTTGCTTCATCAAGTAAAGAAGCATTAGCTACTTTAAATCCTGTTAAATCAGTTACCACTGTTTGAAAATTTAAAAGCGCTTCTAACCTGCCCTGTGCAATCTCAGCCTGATAGGGTGTGTACTGCGTGTACCAACCCGGATTTTCTAAAATATTTCTTTGTATAACGGCAGGAAGAATTGTTGGGTAGTACCCCATACCAATGTAAGATTTATAGATTCTATTTTTAGCAGCTAGCTGTTTAATTTTGTTAGTAAACTCAAATTCGCTTAAAGGCTCATCAAGTTTTAAACTGTTATCTAATCTAATATTTTTTGGTACAGATTCATCAATTAATTCGTCTATAGAATTTACACCGCAAGTTTTAACCATTAATTTGATATCATTTTCATCAGGTCCAATATGGCGGGATTCAAATCTATCAGGATGCTCAAAAGGTCTCATTATATTTCTCTTATTTTTTTAATTTGTAAATTTTTTTTAATTAGCATAGTAAAATTAAGCAAAATCTTAATAAAACAGATTCAACTTTTACTTGGTCAGAATGATTATTTAGGATAGATTATTTTGGACTTAGATTGGTTAAAATCTTTTCTAATGCGGATTTTGCAGCATTTTGTTCGGCTGTTTTCTTGTTTTTCCCCGTTCCTATTCCGTCGTATATTTTACCTGCTGAAACCTTAATTGTAAAAATACGATCATGCTGGGGTCCCTCTTCCTTTATAACTTCATAGATTGGGGCTTCAACTTTATTAGCTTGTGCATACTCTAACAATTGACTTTTATAATTTTCATCTATTAAATAATCATCTTCTTTGGTTGTTGGTTCAATTAAGACTCTATAAATAAATTCTTTTGAAACCGTTAGCCCATGATCTAAATAAATTGCGCCAATAATGGCTTCCAGTCCATCTGACAAAACGGTTTTTGAAGCTCTTGCAAAAGTATTTGATAGATTTTGATCAATTAAAATAAATTTTGATAAACCAATTTCATCTGCAGCATTTGATAGAGCTGTTCGATTAACTAATCGTGCCCTAATTTTAGTTAAAAAACCTTCATCCTCTTCCGAAAAGTTTTTGAATAAAAATTCTGCTACTACTAAGCTTAAAACAGAATCCCCTAAAAATTCCAATCGTTCGTTTGATACATCATCCTCCTCTAATTCCTCCAAAAAGGATCTATGCATTAAAGCTTGTATATAGTGAGATTTATTTTTTATGGGGATTTTTAGAATTTTTTGAAGTTCACTAAATTTTTGAGGTGTAAGAAATTTATTAACCAAATAGGAATTTTTTTTCTTCTTCCCGAAACGAAAAAAATTAAGTAATCGGGTTAGTATCAAACTCAAAATTATTCCTCAAATTTTTTAAACAATAAAGAAGCATTGTGTCCACCAAAACCAAAAGTATTACTGATAGCTACTTTAACTTCTTTATTTGCTGCTTTGTGTGGATTATAATTAAGGTCACATTCCGGATCTGGATTATCTAAATTAATTGTTGGTGGTACGATACTGTTTTTAATAGTAAGCACAGTAGCAATAGCCTCTATTGCACCGGCAGCTCCAAGTAAATGACCTGTCATTGATTTTGTGGAGTTTATTATAATTTTATATGCATGATCACCGAAAACAGTTTTAATTGCTCTTGTTTCATTAACATCATTGTGGGGTGTTGATGTTCCGTGTGAATTAATATGATCGATGTCTTTGGGAAGTAAACCAGCTTCTTCAATAGCAATTTTCATTGATCTTACTGCTCCTTCGCCACCCGGGGCAGGGGCAGTAATATGATGAGCATCTGCTGTCAAACCTATTCCAGACAATTCAGCATAAATCTTTGCTCCTCTATCCACAGCATGATTTAATTCTTCTAAGATTATTGTACCAGCACCTTCACCCATAACAAATCCATTGCGGTCTTTGTCAAATGGTCTTGAAGCTTCAGCAAATCTATCATTCCATGTTGATATAGCGCGCATCGCATTAAATCCACCAATAGCCATTTCTGTGATAGGAGCTTCACTTCCACCACAAATCATAAAATCAGAGCTCCCTCTTTCTATTAACATAAAAGCATCTGAAATTGCATGTGATGCCGTGGCACAGGCAGAAGTTGTTGCATAGTTTGGACCTTTAAATCCAAATCTTATAGAAATTTGCCCGGCAGCAAGATCAGAAATCATCATCGGAACAAAAAAGGGACTTATAACGGATGGGTCATTATTTTTAAAATATTTCCAGTGTTCGGTCTGAAGAGTTAATAAACCCCCGATACCACTACCAAATATCACCCCGGCTCTATCCTTGTTTAATCTATCAAGATTAACTTCTGAATCGTTGATTGCCTGTACACTGGATGCAATAGCAAATTGAGCAAAAGGGTCTAATCGTTTAACTGTCTTTTTATCAAAATAAAGTTCAGCATTAAAATTTTTGACTTCGGCTGCAAATTTTGTATCAAACTTTGTAGTATCAAAGTGGGTAATTGGTTCGACACCGTTTGTTCCGGAAATTAAACCACTCCAAAACTCGCTTGTATCTAATCCTATAGGTGTAATTGCACCAATACCGGTAACAACTACCCTCCTCTTTATCATAATTGCCTCAATCGGCTAAACCTATTATTAATTGCGAACATATAAAAAAGGATTAGTCGAGAATAAAATTCTCGACTAAATCTTTAAGCTAATTTTTCAGAAAGATATTTAATAGCGTCTCCAACTGTTCCTATCTTTTCAGCATCTTCATCCGGGATAGAAATTTGGAAAGCACTTTCAAATCCCATAACTAATTCGACTATATCAAGTGAGTCAGCTCCTAAATCGTTTGTAAAGGATGCTTCTGGAGTAATCTGAGATTCTTCAACACCTAATTTGTCAATTATGATCTCTTTTACTTTTGCTGCAACATCCATGATATTCTCCTTATTTTTGTTTATTGTTTTTATGATTTATTATTATTAGTATAAATTTAACAAAATTGAATTCTAAGAAACAAATAAAAACCTAGATTACATTGTCATTCCACCATCAACAGCAATAACTTGCCCTGTAACATAATCTGCTTGATCACTACATAAAAAGGCTACAACTTTAGCGATATCTTCAGGTGTTCCCATTCTACCCATCGGAATATTTTGAGTCATTTTAACCCTTTGTTCATCAGTCAATTTGTTTGTCATATCGGTTTGGATAAAACCCGGGGCTACAGCATTAACTGTAATTCCACGCGATGCAAGTTCACGTGCCATAGATTTTGTAAAACCAATTACACCTGCTTTTGAGGCAACATAATTAGATTGCCCTGCGTTCCCAATTAAAGCAACAACAGAAGCAATGTTAACAATCCTTCCATATCGCTGAGCGATCATTGGTTTTAGAACGGCTTTTGTATAATTAAAAACACTTTTAAGATTTGCATTGATTACGTCATCAAAATCTTTTTCAGTCATTCTTAAAAGCAGATTATCCCTTGTAATACCTGCATTATTAATTAAAATATCTACTCCGCCTAATTTTTCGATGGCGGCTTCTACTGTAGCATTTGCCTGTTCTAATGATGAAGCATCAGCTTTAAACCCAAATATTTTAGTTTCGGGATGTTTAATTTCTTCCATCAATTCTTCAGCACATTCATCACAACTGTTATAGATAAAAGCCACATCAGAAAAGAGAACATCGCAGCAATTTCTTGAAGCAAGTTCCTTAACGATAGCTCTGCCAATACCTCTTGTACCACCCGTTACAATTGCTTTTTTAGTTTTAATACTCATTTTTTCCCTTTTCAGAAAAGTGTTCTGCTAAATATACCTTTCTATATTCTTCAAGTTTAGAAAAACCTTCTGCTCCAAGAAAATATTCAAGCTCTTCACGTCCATAATCAAAAATTGACTGACTTAGTCTTGGATTTGCATTACATGTTTTTAAACGATCGATATGTTCATCATCGATTGTTAACGCTCCTTCAAAAATTGTAAATGGGAACAACACACAATATATTGGCTTATGTTTCCATTTATGGTCACCCTCAGACATCGCTAATTTTTGAAGTGTACACAAACCATTTTTATCAAGAAAAGCACATTTATCATTAATGATTTCCGTACCAACTGCAACACCGGACTCAAAATCCTCATCTTCTTCAGGCTCTTCAAACCACTCCTCAACATTTTTTGTTTGAGTTTCATCCATTATAGGAACGATCTTATCTTTAATGCTCATTATATGTTCGTACTCTTTAAGATCAGTAAAGACCCCATAATTACAACACTCGCCGGAGCAATTACATGTGAAATTAAAAGTAAAAATCTGAGGATCTATAAATACACCATTAATCTCTTTAGAAAATTTTTGTTTGATACCAGAATCCATTATAAGTACTTCTCCACATCTTCAAATTTATCAATTCCAAATGTTTTTACATCAGGATTAATTCGTTTAACCAAGCCCTGTAAAACTTTACCGGGTCCTATTTCATAAAATTCATCCACACCATCAAAAATCATGTTATTTATAGTTTCTTCCCACCTAACCGGCGAAGTTACTTGTTCAAATAATAATTTTTTAATTTCATTCTTGTCAGTAACAGGTTTTGCTGTAACATTAGCATAAACAGAAAATCTAGAATCGTAAATCGGGGTATCTTCTAATACATCCAGTAAATAATCTTTTGCTGATTGCATTAGTGGCGAATGAAAAGCACCACTTACAACAAGTTCTTTAACTAATTTAGCTCCGCCAGATTTACAAAGTACCATCGCTTTTCTTACACCATTAATTGAACCTGATATTACAATCTGTCCTGGTGAATTAAAATTTGCACATTGAACTATACCTTCTTTTGATGCTTCTTTACAAAAGTCTTCAACGATTTTTGGTTCTAATCCAACAATGGCGGCTAAAGTACCAGGGTTTTCAATTCCTGCTTGCTGCATTGCTAAACCTCTGGCTCTAACTAATTTTATTGCGTCATAAAACTGTATCGCACCTGCTGATACTAATGCAGAGTACTCCCCAAGTGAATGACCCGCGGTAGCATGTGGTGACAATGTTCTAATTATACTTGCAAGGACAACACTATGTAAAAAAATTGCAGGTTGTGTAAATTCAGTTTGTTTTAACTGATCTTCAGGACCATTAAACATCAGGTATGATAAATTTATCCCAAGGGCATCATCTGCAGTAATAATCATTTCTTTGGCTTCAACCGAATTATCAAATAGGTCTTTAGCCATGCCAACATACTGCGATCCCTGTCCGGGAAATAAAAAAGCTTTTTTAGACATTGATTAAATGTTCATTTATAAAATTAAATTGCCCAAACTAAATGCGAAGCTCCCCAGGTATAACCTGCACCGAATGCTGATAATATTAGATTATCGCCTTTCTTAATTTTTCCGTCCCTATAATATTCCGTTAAGCATAGCGGTATAGTTGCAGCAGTTGTATTTCCATACTTATTAATGTTAATCATTACCTGATCTTTCCTTATACCCATTCTTTCAGAAGTTGCATCAATAATACGTAAGTTAGCTTGATGGGGTACAAGATACGCAATATCTTCTGATTTAAGATTACTTTTTTGCATCAGTTCAGCAGAAACATCTGCCATACCCTTTACGGCAACTTTAAAAACTGCCTTACCATCCTGAAAAATATAATGCATTTTCTTATCAACTGTTTCATGGGAAGCAGGATTAAGACTACCACCACCAAGCATATATAAAGCGTCTTTTCCTTTTCCATCTATTCTAAGTATGGAGTCTTGTAATCCTAAAGATAAATCTTCAGTTGGTTCAATTAGTACAGCGGAGCCAGCATCACCAAACAAGATACAGGTATTACGATCAGTATAATCCGTAATAGAACTCATCTTATCAGCACCAATAACTAAAACTTTTTTATATCGTCCAGTTTCAACTAAACCGCATCCAGTTTGAAAAGCGAATAAAAATCCTGAACAGGCTGCTGAGAGATCAAAACCCCAGGCATTATTTGCCCCAATTTTTTCTTGAACTAAACATGCCGTAGCCGGGAAAAGCATGTCTGGAGTTACAGTAGCAACTATAATTACATCTATCTCATCAGGTGATACATTATGTTTTGATAATAAATCTAAAGCAGCGCCTGCAGCTAAATCACTAGTAGCCCCATTCTCAAGAATTCTGCGCTCGCTAATTCCTGTTCTAGTTCTTATCCATAGATCGTTAGTTTCTACTAATGACTCAAAATATTTGTTATCCAATATTTTCTCTGGAACATACATTCCCACCCCTGTAACCATAGCATTTATTTTTCTTTCAGACATCAGTTATCCAATTGTTTATGTGAATATTGTTTAATTGAATTCTCCATTTTTAAGACAAGTTGTTTATTATGCATTTCTCTGGCTTTTAAAACCATATTTTTAATTCCTGCGGTAGAACTAGAGCCATGTCCAATAATAACAATAGCTTTAATTCCCAGCAAAGGAATTCCACCGTAGTCATTAGGATCAAATACTTTAAATGTTTTTTTAATGGAATTTTTTGAAATTGCAATTTTAAGTTTATCAAAGAAATTTGCGTCAGCAGTTTTCTTTAACATAGGTTTTAAAATCTTTAAGAATGATTCGCCAAATTTGAGCAAAATATTGCCTACAAATCCATCGCAAATAACGATATTAACTTTACCGGTCAATACGTCACCACCTTCGATATTACCAAAAAAATTCAAATTAGAATTTTTTAGAAGCTCAAAAGTTTCTTTAGTTAATTTATTACCCTTTTCATTTTCCTCACCCACAGATAACAATCCAATTGTTGGATTTTCTATATTATACATTTCTTTTATATAAACATTTGCTAATTGTGCATAACCAAAAAGATGTTGTGGTTTCGAATCAACAAATGCACCTACATCAAAAACGGTAGTAATACCTTTTAAATTAGGGATATAAGTTCCGATTGTTGGTCTTTCAACACCAGGTAATCTTCCAATTATTAAAGTCCCTGCAGCTGAAACTGCACCAGTATTACCAGCGCTTACAAATGCATCGGCTTTACCATCTCTAACTAATTGAACTCCTTTTACAATAGAAGAATCTGGTTTTGATTTTAGTGCAGCGGTAGGTGAATCACCCATACCTATGATTTCATTTGTATGAATAATCTTATCCGGATCAAAAGTGAATTGATTTGATTTTATAACCTGAAGAATTTCATCTTTCTTTCCAACAAGAATAAGCTCAAAATCTTTCATCTCGTTAAACGCTTCAATAGCTCCAACAACTGCATTTTGAGGGGCGTAATCACCCCCCATTGCATCAACAACTATTCTGCATTTTGAATTTTTAGTATTTGAATCATCCATTAGATGGGCAAGCTATTATTTATTTTAGCTTTTGGGAATAAACATAGAACGTTCATTGTAGTAACCGCAGGAAGGGCAAGCACGATGTGCAAGTTTCATTTCTCCACAGTTAGAACAAGTACTTAGTGAAGGAACTGTCGCTTTATAATGTGTTCTGCGTTTATCTCTTCGACTCTTAGACATCTTACGTTTTGGATTTGGCATTTCATCATTCCAGTTTTTAATTAAGGTTTAATTTATCTTTCAAATTTATTAATGGTTTCCACCTGGGATCTATTTCATCATTAGTGCATTTGCATTGCTCAACATTCAAATTAGCCCCGCATTTATAACATAATCCTTTACAATCTTCTTTACATAAATGTTTCATTGGTACTGCTAATAATGCAAACTCTCGAACATCATTTTTAAGGTCAATCTTATCTGCCGTTCTGCTTAAATAAGTTACATTTATTGAATCAGTTTCAGCAGGTTCTTCATTCATTAGATAAACTATTTGGTAATCACTATTTAGTTTAGAGTTAAAATCCGTTCCGCATCTATCACACTGATATTTAACTTTAAACTGAGTCTTAACAGAAAGAATAACCTGATCATGCAATTTATTAAGAACTATAAAAGATTTAGACTTACCATAAAATGGTTTTCCTAAATCGAGGTCATCAATTTTTTCCTCGAATGTAAATTCGTGGATGCCCTCATTCAAATTTGTAATTTTTATAATCATCTTGCAAAATCAGGCAAAAAACGACACCTAAAATATATTAATCGACCTTGATAATCAAACTTTTTAATCATTCTTTTAACCGTTCGAAAGTTAGGTTTTTCTCAATACTCTTCAAAATAAAAAGAAATTATAGGATATATTTCTTTTTATTTAGTTTTGTACAACTAAAAATAATTGAAGACTTAAATTAAATAATGTCAATAATTTTTATTATCAATGTTAGAAGTACAAAAGTTATACAAAAAATACGGTAATATTGTTGCTGTTGATGGTGTTTCTTTTTCTGCTAAACCAGGCCGAATTTTTGGTTTGCTTGGTCCTAATGGTGCAGGTAAAACAACTACAATGCGAATGATTTTGAATATCATTAAACCTTCCGATGGAAAAATTCTATTTAATAGTAAACAATCTTTAAACGATTTATATAATCTGGTTGGATATCTGCCTGAAGAAAGAGGTCTATACAAAAAAAGTGAGGTGATTGATTTAATAGTTTATCTTGCATCACTGAAAGGCATGAAAAGAAAGAATGCAAAAATTGAGGCCTTAAATTGGTTGAACAAATTAGGGATTAAAAATTTAGCAAACCGTAGAATTGCAGAGCTTTCAAAAGGTAACCAGCAAAAAGTTCAATTTATAACATCAATAGTTCACGATCCCACAATATTAATACTTGATGAACCATTTACGGGATTTGACCCGATAAATCAACAAGAAATTAAAAATTTAATTTTGGAATTTGCAACTCTTGGTAAAGTTTTAATTCTTTCAACGCATCAAATGGATATTGCTGAAAAGTTATGTTCAGAAATATTTCTTATAAATAAAGGTAAAGAGGTTTGCAGCGGCGAGCTTTCAGAAATAAAGAAAAAATTTGGCGGGCAGCATATTAAATTAGGTTTTGACGGTAACGATGAATTTATAAAAAGTGATAAGAATATTTTGCAATTTGAGATATTTAATAATTACTCGGAGCTTCAGTTAAAGGATTCAATAAAACCATCAGACTTTCTAAAATCTATAATCGATAAAACATCTGTAACACACTATTCAATTATCGAACCAAGTTTAAATAAAATATTTATTGACCTTGTAAATGAGAGTTCGGAAAAAGTATCATGAAAAAAATATTTGAAGTTGCCCGCTGGGAATATATTGAAAAAATCCGAACAAAAGCTTTTATAATTTCAGTTATCATAACACCTATAATTATTATACTTTATTCTATTCTTCCCACTCTATTTGCTGAAGAACATTCTGATTCAACTAAGTTAATTGGTGTATTAGATATAACAAATAATTTTTTTTCTGATTTGAATAAAGAGTTTTCTAATTATACACTTAAAAATCACCAGCCTGCTTATGTATTAATTAATCTGAATGATAATAAATTTGATTTTAATGAAAGTAGAACTGATGCTGATAATAAAGTAATATCAAACAGGATTTATGGTTATTTTTTAATTTACAAATCTTCTAACGACTCATTAAATATAGACTTCAGGAGCAAAAATATTTTAAGCTCTAAAGACTTAAGTAAATTTGAAATTGCCGTAAATAATCTTGGATGGGAATACCAGCTTAGATTACACAATATCAATCCTGAAAGCATAGATATCACAAAAAATAAAATTTCATTTAAGCAAACTCAAATTTATGATCCGGAAAATAATCACACAGATTTTATACCTGTTTTTTATAGATCAATCATTTATATAATTCTTTTAACCATGATGATCATTTATTCAGGTCAAATGCTTGTACGCAGTCTGTTGGAAGAGAAATCAAATCGCTTAATTGAAATACTTATTTCAAGCTGTAAAGCCGAAGAATTATTAACTGGTAAAATCATAGGACTATCTGCTCTTGGATTGACACAAATGGTTCTTTGGTTCTTAATAGGAATAATTTTGCTCGGGACTAATGTAATTCCTGTAACTTCATTTAATAATATTACTGAAATAATTATTTACTTTATTTTAGGATTTTTATTCTATTCCTCTTTACTTGTTGGTATCGGATCAATTGTTTCAACGGAACAGGAAGCGCAGCAAATAACAAGCTACCTTAGTATGATTCTCATTATTCCTATTATAATAATTTTGCCAGCAATGCAAAATCCTGATTCAATTTTTATTAAAGTACTGACATATTTTCCGCTTACACTTCCATCAGTTATGATACTCAAATTAAATATTTCCGATGTTTCTATGTTAGAATTTTTTACTACTGTACTAATTATGTTTATTTCTATTTTTATCACAATAAAAATTTCCACAAAAATTTTTATGCGCGGTATTTTGTATTATGATAAAATGCCCGGGTTAAAGGAATTAAAAATCTGGATATTTCCAAACTAAAAATATTTTAGTTTTTTCAAATCTAAATCAATAATTTAAAGTAGATATTATATAATAATTATCAATTGGATTATTAAAGCATGCTTGTTATAGCATCTGCATTTGCTGCAATCATTCCAATGTCAATCTATCTTATTTTGATATGGAAATTTGATCGATATGATAGGGAGCCTTTCAAATTTGTTTTAATTAACTATTTTTGGGGCGCATTAGGGGCTATTGTTTTATCTTTAATTGGAAGTTTTTTAATTACTGCTTTGATCTCAATTTTTATCAAAAACCAAATACAGTTAAGCCGGTTTGGTTCAATTGCTGTCGCTCCAATTGTTGAAGAAACTACAAAGGGATTTTTCCTTTTGATTACAATTGCCAATAGAAAATTTGATAACATTACAGATGGAATTGTATATGGTGGAGCCATCGGTCTGGGTTTTGGCATGACAGAGAATTTTCTTTATTTCATTTCTTTTGCTGAAAGTGTTTCAAGCTGGATAATGTTAGTTGTAATAAGAAGTTTATTTTCAGCAGTAATGCACTGCGTTTCAACAGCAACCTTGGGTGCTTTTTTAGGTTATGCAAAATTTAAACCTGCAGAACAAAAAATATTTTATGGTCTGATAGGATTGGTTATAGCGATTATGATTCATGCAATTTGGAACTTTACTCTGAACTTCAAAAGTTTTGCACCATTGGGTTTTCTATTTTTATTTATTTCAATTCTTATTTTTATAATTATTTTCTCTATTTCTGTCAGAAGTGAGCGCAAAATTATTTACAGTGAATTAAAAGAAGAAGTTGATAACGGTATCATTCCCAAATTGCATTTACAAATTTTAAGCTCACCCGAAAGAGAAAAAAAAGGCTGGCTTGATGAAAAAATCAGGAAAATTTATATAAATGCTGCCACTACATTAGCGTTTAGAAAAGTTCAGTTAAGAAATTCCTATGGAGCAAGTAAACTCTATTATCAACGCGATGTTGATAATTATAGAAATTTCATTGGAAACCTTTTATCAAATCCTAAAAGTATTTAGTAATAATGAATCAGAATGCTGTTTACATAATTCCACAATCATCATTTTTAAATCCAGCCCATATTAATTTATTTGAAAATTTCAGCAAAAGCGATTCAATACTTCTAAGATCAACATTGTATCTTAACCTGGTAGAAAATTTTCTCAATAAAGAAAATAAAATTGATTTTTATTTTTACTTTGATGAAAATGATAAGGAATTTTTATCAAATGAATTTGAATTATATAAGCTTAACCCGCTTTTCAATGATCTTAAAAACAAAAGTTTATTTTTTGAAAATTTGTCGGCCAAAGAATTTTTAACACATAAAAATAATCTTATCATCAGTTCTGATCTTATTGGAATAAATATTTCAGAATTAGAAAGAATTATTAATTTGTTGAATATCGAAGATGAATCTTTATTGATTGGAAAATCAAAGGATGGGGAAATAGGCATTTTAGGATTTAACAATTATTTTCCTGAAATTTTTGAAAACCTTATTAAGTCTGATTTTAAGTTTGATGATTTCCTAAGTCGTCTTAAATCTTCCAATCATTTTATTCATACCTTAAATGATATTTTACTTATTAGAAATATTAATAATTTTAAACAATTATATACTGAGTTATCACAAAAAAAGAGTATTGAATATTGTTCGCAGGAAATGCATGAACGATTCACTCATTTATTTATCGAATATAAGGATTTACTAAAATGAGTCGTGTTGGAATTTTTGGGGGAACATTTGACCCTATACATCACGGGCATCTTATTACTGCCCAATCTGTAAAAGAAATACGACATCTTGATAAAATAATTTTTATGCCTGCGTATATTTCGCCGCATAAACAACATGCAAAAGCATCAAGTGCCCAACATCGACTAAATATGTTAAAGCTTGCCCTGGATGATATTCCCCTGTTTGAGTGTTCCGATTTTGAAATCAAACAACACACAATTTCTTACACAGTCGATACGCTTCGCGAATTCAAGAAATATTATGATGAAATTGAAATGATAATTGGTTTCGATAATATTTTCCAATTCCACACATGGAAAGAACCTGACGAAATTCTAAAATTATCAAAAATAATAGTGCTTAGACGAAAATCTTCTCATCCAATAGATTATATAGATAAATATGTTGAGGCTGCTGTTTTCGTACAGACACGTGGAATTGAAATAAGTGCCACAGATATTAGAAATAGGGTTCATACGAATCTTCCTATTCATTATCTTGTACCAAAGAATGTTGAAGATTACATTTATGCAAACAATTTATATAAGGAATAAATATTGAAAATACTTGTAACTGGAGGAGCCGGTTTTATTGCTTCTCAAATTGCGGATGCTTTTATTAATGATGGTCATCAGGTTGTAATTGTTGATGATCTTTCAACCGGGTTTGAAAGAAATATTAATCCTAAAGCAAAATTTATTAAAGCAAATATATGTGATAAAAACCTTAATAAACTTTTTGAAACTGAAAAGTTTGATGTTATTAATCATCACGCGGCTCAAATGGATGTTAGAAGATCAGTAAAAGATCCTGAATTTGATGCAACCACAAACATTTTAGGTACAATTAATTTATTGCAAAATTGTGTTAAATACGGTGTGAAAAAATTTATGTTTGCTTCAACCGGCGGTGCTGTTTATGGTGAACAGGATTACTTCCCCGCAGATGAAAAGCATAATACCCAACCTAAATCGCCTTACGGAATTTCAAAACTTACCGTTGAAAAATATCTTTATTTTTATAAATCTGAATTCAATTTAAATTATACAATTTTACGTTATGCAAACATTTATGGACCGCGGCAAAACGCAATGGGTGAAGCCGGTGTTGTTGCTATTTTTTCAACAAAACTTCTAAAAGGTGAACAACCAATTATTAATGGTAATGGAAAGCAAACACGTGATTATGTTTTTGTTGGTGATGTTGTAAAAGCAAATCTTTTATTATTAAATGATAAAGATTCAGATATATTTAATATTGGAACTACTTTAGAAACAGATGTTAATCAGTTATTTCATTATCTCAATAATATAACTGGCGCAGGAAAAGAAGAACAACACGGTCCCGCTGCCGCCGGTGAGCAAATGCGCAGTGTCATTACATCAGAAAAATTATTTAAAAAATTTGGATGGAAACCCTCAACTAAACTTGAAGATGGATTAAAAACAACTGTCGATTTTTTTAAAAATAAGCTTGCCGGAAATGATTGATAATAATCTTATCGAAAAATTATTGAAGCAGGATCGAAGATCGATCGCCCGCGCTATTACAATTGTTGAATCCGGTCATTATAATGTCGGAAAATATCTTAATGAAATTCACAAAAATGTTGGGAACGCTTACCGTATTGGTATTACCGGTCCTCCCGGTGCAGGTAAAAGTACAATTACAAATCAACTAACAAAATTTTATCGCAAGCAAAATAAAAAAGTAGGAATTATTGCCGTAGATCCTACTTCTCCATTTACCGGTGGGGCTCTTCTTGGAGATCGTGTTAGAATGAATGATATTGGAATGGATAGTGGAGTTTTTATTCGCAGTATGGCAACTCGTGGAAGTCTTGGTGGTTTATCTAAAAAGGCTATTGATGCGGCTGATGTTCTTGATGCTGCCGGATTTGATAACATCATTTTTGAAACAGTTGGCGTTGGGCAATCAGAATTAGATATTGCACAAGCCGCTGATACCACTATTGTGGTGCTTGTCCCGGAAAGCGGTGATTCAGTTCAAGCCATGAAAGCTGGATTGATGGAAATCGCCGATTTTTTTGTTTTGAATAAAAGTGATCGTCCTGGTTCTCAACAAGCATACACGGCCCTTCAAACCATTTTAATGATTAAAGATCACGATGAAAATTCTTGGCTGCCGAATATCATCAAAGCTATCGCTTCTGAAAATAAAGGCATTGACGAAATCGCTTTTGAAATTGAACGGCATAAAGCTTTTATGATGGGAAAAAATCTTTTTAAACTTAAAAGAGAAAAACAAGCTAAAATAAGGATTAAAGAAATTGTTGAGCATAAACTAAAAGATGAACTTTGGAGTGAAACAGGTGAAAATTCTTTAAATTCATCTTTAGATAAAGTTATTCTTGGTAATTTTTCTCCGTATCAAATTGCAGAAGAGATAATTGGAGAATTTAAAAATAGAATTTAAGTTTTTATTAAATATATTCTAACATCTCGTAGCTGAACATTTATCGAACTGAGTTGTAACGCATTGAAGTTTGATTTTTCTTAATTTAGGTGTACACTACAATTTCATTTGGCGTGACTATAATTATAAGTTTATTTTTTTTCGCTTTTAGAATACTCAATATTCTTTTATTTAGAAGTTAAAGTTTTAAAAGGAGTTTTAATGGAACACAATCCTTTCTTATCCGAGCTTACAGAAAACCAAAACATTATTCGTAATACAATTCGTGATTTTGCTGAAAAGACTATTCGTCCGGTTGTTATGGAAAATGATGAATCGCAAAAATTCCCGATGGAGATAATGCACCAATTGGGTGAACTTGGTTTTCTTGGAATACTTGTTTCCGAAGAATACGGTGGAGCTAATTTAGGTTATGTTGAATATGCGATAATCGTTGAGGAAATTTCAAAAGTTGACCCATCGATAGGTTTATCTGTTGCGGCGCATAACGGACTTTGTACAAATCACATAAATCTATTTGGCAATGAAGAACAAAAGAAAAAATATTTACCGGATTTAGCTTCAGGAAAAAAAATTGGAGCCTGGGGATTAACTGAATCTTTTTCCGGAAGTGATGCAGCAAGTCTGAAAAGCATTGCAGTTAAAGATGGAAACAACTGGATATTAAATGGCAGTAAGCAATTTACAACTCACGGTACAGTTGCTGAAACTTATGTTGTTGTAGCAATTACAGATAAGGAAGCCGGGAAAAAAGGAATATCAGCCTTTATTCTTGAAAAAGAAATGGAAGGATTAATTATTGGTAAAAAAGAAAATAAACTTGGAATGCGTGCAAGTGATACAACACAATTAGCTTTTGAAAATTGCAAAGTGCCAGCTGGAAATCTTTTAGGCGAAGAAGGAATGGGATTTGTTAATGCGTTAAAAGTTTTGGAAGGCGGAAGAATCTCTATTGCTGCTAACAGTATCGGTTTAGCTCAGGGCGCTTTAGATGCTGCACTTAAATATTCAAAAGAGAGACAACAATTTGGTAAACATCTTTCTGAATTTGAATCAATTCAATTTAAACTGGCTGAGATTGCAACAAATATTGAGGCAGCGAGGGCACTTGCATACCGTGCTGCTTGGATGAAAGATAATGGGATTCCAAATACCAAAGAAGCTGCTGAAGCAAAATTATTTGCAAGTGAAATTGCTGAAAAAGCTGCAAATGAAGCTGTTCAAATTTTTGGTGGATACGGTTATGTTAAAGATTATCCTGTAGAAAAATTTTATCGTGATGCAAAACTTCTTACGATTGGAGAAGGTACGTCGGAAATACAAAGAATTGTAATCGCCAGAGATTTGCTTTTAGATTAACTGTGTTTAAATGTAATTCCCCCAAAAGCGGGAATCCATCCATCTATAAATAAGTTCCTGTTATGCAGGAATAACAAAATGAATTATGAAACAACTCACACCAAAAATAAAAGAGAATGAAACTTTTCTTAAACGAGAAGATTTCCAGAAAGAATTACTCCGTAAACTTGAAACCGCCAAAGAAAAAATTAAAGAAGGCGGTGGAAAAAATGCCATTGAAAAACATAAGGCAAAAGGAAAATTTACCGCTCGTGAACGTATAAATCTTCTTGTTGACAATCCAAAAAAGTTTTTTGAATTAAGTACCTTTGCTGCTTATGGAATGTATGAAGAATATGGAGGAGCTCCATCATCTGGAACAATTTACGGTATTGGAGAAATTCATGGCCGGGATTGTGTTATCGTTGCAAATGATGCAACTGTAAAAGCTGGTGCGTGGTTTCCTATCACGGCAAAGAAAAATTTACGCGCTCAAGAAATTGCGATGGAAAATAACCTGCCAATAATTTATTTGGTTGATAGTGCAGGAGTTTTTCTGCCATTGCAGGATGATATTTTCCCCGATAAAGAACACTTTGGAAGAATCTTTCGCAACAATGCAAAAATGTCTTCAATGGGCATTCCACAAATTGCTGCTATAATGGGACCTTGTGTTGCTGGCGGTGCATATCTTCCCATAATGAGTGATGAAGCTTTAATCGTTGAAGGTGAAGGTTCGGTTTTTCTTGCGGGTTCACATCTTGTTCGCGCTGCAATTGGTGAAGTGATTGACAATGAGAATCTTGGTGGAGCAATAGTGCAATCCAATATCTCCGGTGTTACGGATTATATCATGAAGAATGATGAAGAGTGTATTGCACAAATAAAAAGCTTAGTAGAAAAGTTTGGAAAAAACAAAACCGCAGATTTCAATAAAATAGAAAGTAGACAACCAAAACATCAGACAAAAGAAATTCTTGGGCTTCTTCCTGAAGATACAATTAAACCTTATGATACTTATGAGCTGATAGCGCGAATAGTTGATAATTCTGAAATCGATGAATATAAAGCAGGATATGGAAAAACTATAATTACAGCTTATGCGCGTATAGATGGTTGGGCAGTTGGGATTGTTGCTAATCAACGAAGTGTTGTTAAAACTGAGCAAGGAGAAATGCAGATTGGCGGAGTAATTTATTCTGATTCTGCAGACAAAGCAACGCGATTTATTATGAATTGTAATCAAAAAAAAATTCCACTTTTATTTTTACAAGATGTAACCGGATTTATGGTTGGCAGTAAAGCAGAGCATGGTGGAATTATTAAAGATGGGGCAAAAATGGTAAATGCTGTTGCTAACTCTGTCGTCCCAAAAATTACTATCATAACAGGCAATAGTTTTGGTGCAGGCAACTACGCAATGTGTGGCAAAGCTTATGACCCAAGATTTATCTTCGCATATCCTAATGCAAAAATTTCTGTTATGGGCGGAAACCAGGCAAGCAGTGTTTTGCTTGATATTAAATTAAAGCAAGAAGAAAAAAGTGGACACAAATTTGGTGAAACAGAAAAAAAGAAATTGCTGAATGATATTCTAAAATCCTACGACGAAAAAAGTACTCCACTTTACGCCGCGGCAAGATTATGGATTGATGAAATTATTGATCCATCTCAAACTCGTGATTGGATTTCCATGTGTTTGAAAGTTGCCAATAACAATCCTGAAATTCCGAAATTTAATCCTGGCGTAATACAGACCTAATATGGATTAAGGCAATTAAAGCTGAGATAAATTAATTGTATTTGGTTTGCTTAGCGTATTATATAGCCTCTGTGAAGAAAATGAAATTATTAATTAATCTTGTACTATTGTTTTTAACAGGGTTTAATTTTCCCCAGCAAAGCTGTCTCTCAAAAGAGGTTAATCATATTTCAGAATATATTGCATCAAAACATTTTCTTGAACTTAAAAATAAAATTGGAGATTTATCTGCTACAGATTCTATTTATACTGAAGCATTGACATTTACAAGTAATGATTATTCAGAGGCTCTACTCGCGCTTATGTTTGCAACAGTTCCTTATCGCGAAGTTCCGATAGAACTTCCATTAATCAAATCTTTAATTTATTATCCTTTGATTTCAGCCGATGAAAAAACATTTTTAAGAAAGAATGAAAATCTGCCTCGATATTTATTTTTTGATACACCGGATAACAATTATGGGGACAAAGATAAACTTGCACATTTTTTTGGCAGTGCTTTTCTGTCCTATGAATCAAATATCTTTGACTTGGGAAAGCTAATTGGTTATTTTGTAGAAGCTTTTGAAGAAAGTTTTAAAGTTCAGTCAAGTATTGATTTACGGGATCTTGATGTAAATGATTACGGCAGATTGTTTGGAACATTGCTTAAAGAGCATAAAGATTTATTACCGTCACAAGTTTTTTTATTCAGATCACTTAGATTTTTCAGAGTAACTTTATGAAATCAGTTTTAATAATAGATGACGAAATTCAGATTTGTGAAAGCATAAGTATGATCCTCGATTATGAGGGTTATTCTGTTGATTCTACAACAAGTGCAAATGAAGGATTAGAGAAATTCTCTTTGAAAGAATTTTCTGCTGTTCTTCTCGATATCCAGATGCCGGAGATGAACGGATTTGAAGTACTTAAAAAAATAAAAGAACAAAAACCATCCGCTTCAGTCATAATAATTTCAGCCCATGGCAGTGTTGAAAATGCAATTAAAGCTACCAGACTTGGAGCATTTGATTTTCTTGAAAAACCTATTGATCGGGATAAGCTTGTAATTAGTGTTAGAAATGCTACCGAAAATGCTTCATTAAAAAAAGAGAACGAAGAAATAAAAAAGAATTTCATAAGTGATGAAGAAATTCTCGGTAAAAGCAAAGCTGTTCAAAATATTTTACAGATGATAGACAAAGTTGCACCGCTTGATACACGTGTTTTAATTACTGGGGAAAACGGAACAGGTAAAGAACTTGTTGCCCGCGCAATCCATAAAAAAAGTTCAAGAAAAGATAAAGCATTTGTTGAAGTAAACTGTGCTGCAATTCCTAATGAACTGATTGAATCGGAATTGTTTGGACATGAAAAAGGTTCATTTACTGGTGCTGTTCAACAACGTATAGGAAGATTTGAACTTGCACACAAAGGCACAATATTTTTGGATGAAGTTGGTGATATGTCACATCAGGCACAGGCAAAAGTTTTACGTGCAATTGAAGATGGGAAAATAGAACGCGTTGGCGGCGGGAAAAAGATTGATGTTGATGTGCGTCTAATTGCTGCAACAAATAAAAATCTTAAAGAAGAAATTGAAAAAGGGAATTTCAGGGAGGACCTTTATCATCGGTTAAATGTTATCCCGATTATCGTTCCACCTTTACGTGAAAGGTTAGAAGATATTCCTATTTTGATTAATCATTTTACAAATGATATTTCCATTAAACATAAAAAACCGGTAACTAAATTTTCTGATGATGCAATTCGTATTTTGCAAAATCAATCATGGACCGGGAATGTGCGTGAATTGAGAAACATTATTGAGCGCATTATAATTATTGTGGATAAAAAGGAAATCACAGCAAAAGATATTGAATTTATGTTTGCCGGTAATAAACAATCAGTAAATGAACTTGTGGACACAAGTAATTCATTTCAGGAATTTAAGGAAAAAGCTGAGCGAGTTTTCATTCTTAAACAGCTTCGGGCAAATGATTGGAACATAAGTAAGACTGCTGAGATTCTTGATATCCAACGAAGCCATCTTTACAATAAAATGAAAAAATATGGAATAGAGAAGGAGGAATAATGTCAACTATCTTTTCTAAAATTATTAATAAGGAAATTCCAGCTGATATTGTTTTCGAGTCTGACTCAATTCTTGCATTTAAAGATATAAAACCACAAGCTCCCGTTCACATTTTAATTATTCCTAAAATTGAAATCCCTAAGGTAACCGACCTTAAAGGAAGCGAGCACGCAGTTTTGCTTGGTGAATTAATTGACGCAGCAAATAAAATTGCTAAAGAAATGGGAATTGCTGATGATGGCTTTAGATTAGTTTTTAATTGTGGTATTAATGGTGGACAGGATGTTTATCATTTGCACTTGCATCTGCTTGGTGGGAGGAAAATGAATTGGCCTCCGGGATGAATAAGCTCCACTCCTAATCCTAAAGGGAATAAAAATTCCCTCAAACTTGAAAATAATTATCCATTCCTTTCAATTTTTTATCTTCTTCAGTTCTACCAAACATTAAAGATTCATATCCAAACTTATCACGAATCCTTGTTACAGCTCTCAACATTTTTTTTCTTTTTACTTCATAATCTTCAAACAGAAATTCTTGTTCGTTTAAGGGAGAAAAATTTGAAAGTCCAACTCCAATTAATCTAACAGCCACTCTTCGTGTGCGCACTTTCTTCATTAAATCCCAGGCAGTTTCAAAAATTATTTTATCATCATCAGTTGGCTTAATTGTTTTAGAACGGGTTAAAGTTTGAAAATCAGTATAACGTAATTTTATATCAACCGTTGTTGCCTCCCAACCTTTTTTTCGTAGCGATTGAGCAACCTTACCTGTTAAATAGAACAATGTGTTTTTAATTTCTTCCTCACTTGTAACGTCATTTCCAAAAGTTGTTTCGCGTGATATACTTTTTCTTGTTCGCTGGATAGTTAAATATTCTGTTCCTTCTCCATTAGCTTTTCTCCACAAATCAACTCCATATTTACCAAATGCGGTTCCAAAATAATCTGAAGGAAGTTTTGTTATATCATTAATTATATAAATTCCTCGTGTATTTAAACCTTGTTTCATAACTTTACCAACACCGGGAATAGTTTCGACAGGCATAGGAGATAAAAATTCTTTTTCCATTCCTGAAATTATATAGGTTATCCCCTTTGGTTTCATACAATCAGAACCGATTTTAGCAACAGTTTTGTTACTTCCAATTCCAATTGAACAGGGCAATCCAAGATTATCCCAAATTTCTTTTTGCAATCTTGTAGCAAAGCCGAACATTGAACCATACATTTTTTGTGTACCTGTCATATCGAGATAAAACTCATCTATCGATGTTTGTTCAATTAAAGGAGCATATTGCTCTAAAATATTTTTAACAGATTTAGAATATCTTGTGTATTCATCACCGTGACCGTGTAAATAAATTCCTTGCGGGCAAAGCTTGTAGGCTGTTCGTATCGGCATAGCTGAGTGCAACCCAAAAGCACGTGCTTCATAAGAGCAAGCAGCAACAACACCCCTTCCATACTTAGGATCACCGCCAACAATCACTGGTTTGCCGTTAAGTGTAGGATCGAGAATTCTCTCTACGGAAACAAAAAAGGCATCAAGATCTAAGTGAAAAATGGTACGCATTAAGCCTATCCCTAAGTCCCTTCCCTAAAGAAAGGGACTTTTTGAATTAAGGACTAGTTTTCAATTTGGTGAAACCTGTAGGTTTAGCTTCACCATAAACTTTAATAAAATCACCAAAGTTTTTTTCTTCAACAATAACTTCTTCTTCAACTTCAATCAATTTTTTTTGATATTTCTTAACTTCTTTTTTAGTAGGGTTTTCAAAAATTGAATACGGCTTTCCCCAAACGTAAGTCCAGAAATATTCTTCCTGTTTTTTATGATCGGAACTTAGAGAAGCGATTATACCTGGGTTATAAAAAACCTCCGCAGTTGGTTGCAATAATTTCATCTTTTCATATAATTGATAGCTAAGTCCAATTGGCTTCCAGCTAGGAGTAGAATGGAACAACTTAGTTGCAAATAGTCCGATTAAAACTACATGCAACTCTTTAAACTGTGAGCTTTTCTTTTTTAGTAGATCATCAATGAGTATTTCAGAACTCTGAGTTGAATAGCGAAAAACCCAAAGGAAAGCCCAAATGGCAGTTTTCCAATTGTTTAAATGTTTATCATCTATTTTAGTTTCGTTTAAAAGTGTAATAATCTTTTCAGCAATGTCATTAAGTTGAGAAAATTGATCAGGTCTATACTCTTTAAGGAATTGTCGTAATTTGGGAAACGAACTTATTTCTGTGCTATCCTTAAGTAATTCAAGGACAATATTTAATGAATTCCCACCATCTTTAATGCTATCAATATTAGATAATAATTTATAGCATAGATTATAAAAGTTGATGAAATACTCATCTTTACTATAGAAATATCGTTCATTAGAAAACAAACAAAAAAATATTATACCAAAGCTCCGGATTTCTTTGTGATTATTTAGAAAAACAAGACTATAATCTCTTTCGATTGATATTGATGTGAATTGGATTTTGGAAACTTTATCTAGAGATGCAGATAAAAATGCTATTTCAATTGCCGGAATAATTTTATTATCCTGAAGTCCTAAAGAATCAGATAAAAATGAAAGTAAATTTACTGAACTAGATAAATATCGTGAATACATTTCCTGATATTCTGAATTCTCTGGAGAATAATTTGGCCTTATTTTTTTTTGTTCCTCAACTTGAATACTTTCTACACTAATAAAGCTCTGAGGCTCTTTGACTATTTGTTCCTCTTTGGGAAGAAGACTAAGTTCTTCTTGATCTTCATTGACTTTTTGTTCCGTCTTTGGGGAAGATTTTTTCTTACTTCTAGATTTCTTTTTTTCTTCTTTACCAAGCATTTTTTACCTCATAAATACATTTATTTCAGGAAACATTCTACAAAGTTGTTCAATACTATCAGTAGACTTTTTAGTAATTGGAATTATGTTTTTAATATGGGAAAAGAAAATAGGTCCTAAAAAGAGTTTACCCAATTCATTGTACCTGTCATCTAATGTTATTATTGTATCAATATCAGATTTGGATAAATCTGATAAATCTGATATTACTCTAACTTCATTAAGAAAGAATTTCTGTTTGTTTGCTAATTCCCAAACCTTTTGATTATTAAGTCCTAAAGTCATATTATTCCTCAAATATTTCTTATTTCATAATATTTATTATTCACTTCTCTTTTTATTTTATCTAAAAAACTATTTTGATATCCAATGACAAAAACTGAAAGTGATTTACGCGCACGAGTGATAGCTGTAAAAAGAATTTGGTCAAAATTATCTGGATGTTTCTCTTTTAATGCCTGATAATTGATGTTAAAGAGAATCACATAATCAAACTCAAGTCCTTTGGCGGCATGCATTGTTATAATAACAGGATTATTTGAATTAAAAATATTAACTGCATTATCAATTTCGATGCAATTATAATTTTCTTGATTGAAATAATTACTCGCGATTCTCATATTTTGATTATCCTGAGTCAGGATTCCAATTTTAGGAGATTCATTAATAACTCTATCTACATAATATTTGGTTTGTTGAACTAATATTTTGCGTAAAGAGTCTAAATTTTTACTCGCAAATATAATTATTTTTTCTTCCTCTCCTTCGAGTTCGGCAGAAGAAAATGGTTCCTGATTCCGCTTATGATAAAATGGACTAGCTAAATTTGCAACAGAAGGTTGATTCCGATAATTACCTTTGATATCAACTCGTTTAATTTTTCTGTTATGCTCTATCCAATATTTTCCGAGAATATTAGTGGTACAACTTCCGTGTTTGTATAATTTTTGAGCATCATCAGCGAAAAGAGTTAAATTTTTTGCTAAGTAACCACAGAAATTTAGATGACCACTATGAAAATCTTGTGATTCATCTATAATAATAAAATCTAATCTATCCTTATATTGTTTTGCCCAATCACCAGATCTTTGTGCCGCATCTTCAAATTTTTGAGAATCAGGTAACGACATGTCAATTGATATTTTACTTACGCTTTTGACATATTCAAAAATACCTCTAGGTAGCAACTTAATTGTAGATTTACTTGTTTTTTCACCTAAATAATTCCTTAGAACATTTCCATAAACTAAAACTTTTCCAATTAACCCTTTTTTATTGTATCCATCAAATCTATATGCGGCTAATATAGTTTTACCAGAACCTGCCGGACCAGAAACAATTAAATCTTCATTTAATGGTTTACTAAGCACATTGATTTGTTCTGGCTTCAGTTGTGTAATGTCAGGAAGAAAATTTCTCTTTGATAGAGGTTTATTGCTAATTTTTTCAATCTTAATTGCTTTAGCCATTATGAAACCTTCTTAACGATCAGACTATAATATTTGACCGATCTTCTCGCCATTAATCCATCAACCTGTTCAAAAAGCAATTCTTCAAGATGTTGACACTTTGGAATATCGGGGCGCTTTTCATCCTTACTTATATCTAGTATTACTACACCTCCATTTTTACTGAAAAATTCTTTTAGGTCTTTTAATAATTCACTGATAGTAACATAATTTAAATCTAAAATAATTATTGATGAGCCCTTCTTGATATTCTTCCAAATTTGTTGGAAGTTATTTTTCATAGTTTTAAATTTGTTTTGTGGACAATCGTTAATACAATTTTGAGCAACAATCAAATCTGAATTACCGATTGCACTAGGAATAGATAACTTATCACTCCAGAGATTAAACTTAAAAGAATTAATTATTATATCTTCTTTATAATAATCACTTAAGAGGACTTTAGTACAATATTCTCGCTCAGTAACCCAGTAATCAAATTCGTCCAAAACATTACAATTTAGTTTTTTAACACTATTTGTTGATGAAATAGATTTCGATAATCCAAGCAATTCTGGTAAAGGACCACCACCGATGAAACAAATATTTATTTCTGAAGAACAAGTTTCTAAAAGTTTATTAATATAAGGTTTTGTTACATAGTAAATAGGTTCAATATAGAAAGGAAAATATGCCAACATATATGCAGTTCTAGTAAATCTATCAGAATAATCAATATTTGCGAAAGCTCCTCTCAGCAACGATCTTAATTCTTTCACTTGAAGTTTTAGACCAGCTAGAAAATATTGAATATCCTTAGAACCATTCGAATTACAACAACGACATATCGCATTTGTTGTCATTTTCATTTTTGGGTCAAATACAAAATCTAATTGGCAACCATTAATCTCAGCAACGGTCTTCAATAGTTTGTGGTAAGGATCATGCATCACTAAAATAATACCATTTGTTGTTCAGTAGTATTTTGCTGCCGTTTAAATACTCGTATTTTTTCTTCTACCTCATCAGATATTTTATGAACTAAGAGTGATGAAAAATTCGGGTCGTGTTTTTTCCTATTACTTACTGCTGAATTGTGTGAAATCGTAGCATAACAATATTCACATCCCATAAGGCAAGTAGTATTAACACCTATATCTTTACTTAACATACAACCACAAGGTAGTCTTTGATTTTTATCTTTTTTAAAAGTTAAATCAATCCCAAACTCCTCTTTTAGAAGTCTGTCATCTATGCATTTCCCGTGAGCAATGCCAAGATGATCAAAGTCTTTTTCTTCTGCACAGCTTTCAACTTTTATTCCTTTGGAGTAAGCTTTATCAACAATGAATTTTAATAATTCTTCTACCTGTGGTTTGCTTATTTGGTTTTCTTCATAATTTGTTTCGAGTTTATTCAAGCGTCGTAATGTTTTTTTATAGTCGTCAACAATACTAATTACTATCCTTTTTGTGTAACTATTTAATTCATTAAAGATATTTGAAAAGTTTTCTTTATGAAAATCTAATGTTAAATCATTTGTAAATAATATAGGATCATATCGCCAGATAACTTTACCCGTTCCTAATTTCTCAGCAAGCCTCTTGAAACTACTTAGGGCTGTTTCAAGTGATGGGTTATAAGGCTCGTAAGGTTTTCGATAATTATTAATAGTAAACTGGAAGTAGTAATTATAACCTTTCTCATCTAGTATTTTAAGATTCTGCATTAGAGGTAATGCATTCCTTGTCCAAAAAACTATGGCAGTTACAGATTTTAGTCTCAGGTCAACAAGATAAACTTGGTTTGCATCAAATGGATTTTGCACAGTACAATATCCTTCTTTTATT
The DNA here is from genome assembly GCA_963809415.1 of uncultured Ignavibacteriaceae bacterium. Classification (GTDB taxonomy): domain Bacteria; phylum Bacteroidota; class Ignavibacteria; order Ignavibacteriales; family Ignavibacteriaceae; genus IGN3. Next base: position 895,167 of record CAWEJJ010000003.1, read on the forward strand.
CGATTCATAAACCATTCTGAATAATAAGCTGGTATATCGGTTCTTCTGCTTGCTGAAATAATCATTTGTTAATAACAATATCTGTTAAAAATAAGTAACCTAATTCATTTGATTGACAATAAGTAATTCTACTTTCACGATCTGCCGCATAACTGAGACAAGCATATATATCTTCTTTAGTAAGATATGGGAAATTGGCAAGGATTTGCTCAATTGTCATTTCTGATGCAAGATAACTCAATACATCATAAACTGTTATGCGTAATCCTCTGATACAAGGTTTGCCGCCTCTTTTACCATGTTCAACTGTAATAATTTCTTTATAATCACTCATAAATATTTTTCTTTAATTTAGAATAAAAATAAACATTATAAATCAAACAATAAAGTAATCTTCAATTAACCAACATTTCTTGCAGCCGAGGATAAGCTTTTATAATTGTTGGCGGCATTTCTACTTTTGTTTTTTCTTCAAGTAGATGTATCAATTCAAATGCATTTGCAACTGCATCACCTTGCGGATGATTATTCATAATTACATTCACTTCTTTTACCTTAAGTTGAATTGATTTTATTTTTTGTTCAATCTCAACCAATTCGCCCGACGAATATAGATAACTGTATCGCGAACTTTGTTCTTCATAAGTCTGCGGTTTACCAAAGTTTGCTAATGATTTTTTCCATGCTTCAATGTTTCTTCCGTGAAAGCGAATGTAAGCTTTATCATTCGTAACGATGGGTTCAAATAAAATTGCCTGCCCTATTTGCGGTTGATCAATCGTACAAAATGTTAAATCATTTTCCTTAAAGAATTCTAAGGCACGATTATTATTCCATGAAGAATGGCGGACTTCTACAAAGCAATCTATATCCGAAAAAATATCTCTTAACTTTTGGATATGCTGAACAGAAACACCATCAAAAGCAAATGAATATGGAAATTGAATCAACAATCCACCAAGCCGTTCTGATCTGTTAAGCAAATCAAGATTATAACGAACGGCTTTTACATTTTGTTCATCAAACTTTCTTTTGTGTGTAAAATCCTGATGAAGCTTTATGTGAAAGATAAAATCATTTGAGTCCTCAACTTTCTTTATCCAGCCATCAACAACTTTGGGACTTATATAAGTATAGTAAGTCGAATTTACTTCAACACAATTAAAGTAATGCGAATAAAACTGCAGCCAGTCAAATCCACCAGATTGATTTTTAGGATAAAAATTCGGGACCCAGTCTTTATAAGACCAGCCTGCCGTTCCGATGTTAAATTTTATCATTTGAATATTACTCCGTCAAAAAAGCATTACTAATAATTTGAAAATTATTTTCTTTTATCTGTTGAATTGTATCTCTTAACACTCCTAATGATCTTTGGCTAAGTAAGTCAATTTTTACAAGACCAAGGTCTTCAACTCCATACATATCCGGTTGAGTAATTATCAAACCAACACCTTTATTTGCTGCGTACTCAAGCGCGGTGTAAGTTGTAATTGGTAAAGGTGAAATAACTATTCCACCAGGATGAATACTTAAATGTCTTGGAAAGTTTGCCAATCTTGCAGCAATGCTAATTATAGTTTTCCATGGTTCAATATTAAAATTAAGAGATTTTGATTCAGGAAAATGTTTTGATATTTCCGGTAAATTTTTTGCATCCGTCCATGGAATGTATTTGCTGATTGTTGAAATCTCACTTTCCGAAAATCCAAATACTTTTGCTGTCTCTCTAAATGCCGAACGTGCTTTCATCGTAACGTGAGTAGAAATAAAAGCAACTTTGCTGTAGCCATATTTATTAAAAACATATTGTACAATCTCATCTCTCTCTTTCCAGCTAAAATCAATATCAATATCAGGCAATGATGAACGGCTTCTATTCAGAAATCGTGTAAAGTAAAAATCATACCTTACAGGATCAACTTCTGTTAAACCCAAACAATAACAGACCAAACTGTTTGCGGCAGAGCCCCTTGTAAGCGTCATCATTCCCCTTCTCTTCGCTTCAAGAAAGATATCATGAACAATTAAAAAATAATCTGCAAGTTTAAGTTCATCTATAACCTGCAATTCTTCTTCCAATCTATTTTCGACATCTTTTGAAATCATACCATATCTATTTTCAAGTCCTTCATGCGTGTATTTCCACAGCAAAGTGAAAGAAGAATGTTTGTGATCAGACGGGAAATTTGGCACTTTATGTTTGCCAAGTTCAAGTTCAACATTACATTGATCAACAATAAATTGTGCATTTGCAAAGGCTTCAGGCAGTTTATTTTTTAAATGCTCAAAAGAAGCAGTTGGCTTAAAATAAAATTCTTTATCTAAAAGTTCATCTTCTCTAAGATTCTTAAATGTGCTTCTATTTTTTATTGCAGTAACAACTTTGTACAGCATATAATCATCGGGCTCAGAAAAATAAACAGGATTTGAAATTACATATTTAATGTTTTTCTGTTTAGCTGCTTCAAATATTTTTCTTGCTTTTAATTTATTAGCATTGGTTATAATTAATTCCGCATAGATATTTTTATATGCGGGGATTTTTTCTACCAATTCCAAAGAAGAAGTTAAAACAAAGAGATCGGGAAACTCATTCTGTAAAAGTTTGAATAACGAAAAGTCATCTTTTAATTTTCTGGCTGTAATTATTCTGCAGATATCTGAGTAGCCATCAAAATTTTTAGCAAGCAATACAACATATATATTTTTATACCCCGGCTCATCAATATAAGCACCTAAGATTGGATTGATTCCCTTTTCTTTTGCTTTTTTATAAAATGAAATAAGTCCGTACATTGCGTTTGTATCCGTAAGAGCTACTGCCCCAAGTTGATAGTTTACTGCTTTATCTATTATTTCATCGATTGTTATAACACCTTCAAGCAAAGAATAATTGGAATGAACATGTAACGGATTCATAGTTATCCCGCATAAGCGGTTTTAAGTTGTTCTAAATTCAATGAAGTAGAATAATAAATATCATCTTCATTTAGGCCTTCATCATCAGGTATATAGTATTTTTCTGCGCTATCATTATGTGATTCAATTTTTACTTTGACGTGCGAAAGTATATCCAGATTTTCAACAATTATATTATTGAAACTGTCGCTATCAATTCTTCCTTCAACTATATATGGTCCCATCGAAAGAGTTTTTTCAGCAACTATAGAATAAACGCGGGGGAAAATTACCGCTTCGTAAGTACCGGATAAATCTTCAAGAGACAAAAACTTCATTATGCTTCCTTTTTTTGTTCTTATTCTTTTTGATGACATATACCATCCGATCATTTTAACTTTTTTGCCGGCATAATTTTTCATTTGGTCCGAAGTGATTAAGGATAATTTTTCATTCCATTCCGTAAAAAACTCAAGGGGATGTTTTGTAACCATATAATCAAAAGATTCATATTCAGCGATACATTTTTCCTCGATTGAAAAATCATTTTTTGTTTTCACTGCGTTCTCAAGTTCAAAAGATTCATTAATAAAAAAGTCATTATATCCTTCTTCAAGCATTTTAAATTTATTAAAATAAATATCTGCCAGCCTTAAAAGAGTATGGCGTGTTTCCTTAAAACAATCCATTGCTCCGCATTTTATTAAGAACTGCATTTCCTTTATTCCCAGCCTGGTTCTCACGATAAAATCTGCAAGAGAAACATACTTGCCGTATTTTTCTCTTTGTGTAAGTATTGTTTTTATAGATGAATTAGAAAGATGTTTTACTGCCATAAAGCCAATACGAATTTGTTTACCTTTCCCTTTATATTCATTATCACCTTCATTAACGCAGGGAAGAAGGATTTTAATTCCAAGACGTTTAGCTTCCTGTATATAAACAGCGCTTGAATAAAAGCCGCCTCTGTTGTTAAGCACATTTGCCATAAATTCAGCGGGAAAGTGTGCTTTTAAGTAAGCCACTTGAAATGAGAGCAATGCAAAACTTGCACTGTGTGCTTTACAAAAAGAATATCCGGCAAACGATTCAATCTGCCGCCATAATTCATTAGCTAGTTTACGAGGAATTTTTTTTTCATCACACGAATCAAAAAATCTATTAACTATCAACTGCATTGCATGATGAGAACGCATTTTACCGCTCATTGCTCTTCTTAAAACATCAGCTTCATCAAGAGTTAAGCCCGCAATATGATAAGCTACCTTTATTACATCTTCCTGATAAACCATAACACCGTATGTTTCTCCCAAAACTTTTTCCATTTCAGGTAAAAGATATTTTCTTCTGGAAGGATCTTTATGGCGTGCAATAAATTCCTGCATCATTCCGCTTTCTGCAACACCGGGTCGGATAATTGAACTTGCTGCAGTAAGCATTTCGAAGGTTGTAACATCAAGTTTTTTTAACAGAGACCGCATTCCGGGAGATTCTATATAAAAACAACCAATGGTCAAACCGTTTCGTATTATCCGGATTGTTTTTTCATCATTAAACAGAAATTGGTAATCATAAATATCAAAAGGTATCTCATCATTATTTCTTGGAATGTTTTTGTACAGCCGTATTGGAAGTGAAGATATGCTATATTCATCTAAAAAATTTAGCTCTGTAAAAGAAATTTTTTCAGAGGAAATATTTTCAAACATTTTTTCTACCCGGCTTTTTTGCTCATACTTCTGTAAACGCCTACTACAATTCCAACAACTTTAAATGAAGGATATTTTTTATCAATCATTATTGGTTTGTATTCTGGATTTTCCGATACAAGTTCTATTTCATTTCGTTTTTTATAAAATCTTTTTACAACTGCTGCATCATCAAAAATGGCAACAACAATTTGCCCATTTTTCGGTTCCAGATTTGGATTAACAATTACAATATCTCCGCCAAAAATGTAGGCATCTTTTAAACTATCCCCTTTAACACGAAGCAAAAAAGAATCTTGCGGCATATGTGCTATTGTTGGGAGCTGGATCGTATCAATTGCATCCGGATAAATTGTTAATGGATTACCAGCGGCTACTTCGCCAAGAATTGGCCTGGGGACAAAAAATTTATCTTCAAGCGTCAGTTCTATTCCACGAGAAAGTTTAGGGCTTTTTCTTATATATCCTTTTTTTTCAATTGCCTTAAAATGCTGTTGAACTGTTGCCCTGTTTTTATAGTCGAAATGCTTTGCGACATCAGCAAGAGTTGGTGGAATTCCCTTCCCTTTTATTTGGTCTATTAGAAAATCCAAAATTTTTTTTTGAATTGCTGTTAATTCTTTTTGCACAATTACACCTAATTAAAATAAATTACCATACATTTGTATGTTAATTTAATCCGGTAAAGGTAAAATGTCAAGGCAGGAATAAAAAATCCTCTTAAACTTTTAAGATTAAGAGGATTAGAGCAAGACTGATAAGATTACTATTTGGGAAGGAATATTTTTTCCAAAGATTCCATCATTTTTTCTTTAAAAATTGGTTTCGATATAAAATCATCAAAACCGGCAGCAATGAATTTTTCTTTATCGCCAGGTAAAACATAGGCAGTAACTGCAATGATAGGCGTTGAACTAAATACCGGCATTGTCTTAATAATTTTTAGTGCATCAAGTCCATTGTACTCTCCTTGCAAATTTATATCCATTACTATAAAATCAAAGTGATGATTTAGCAATAACGGCTGTGATTCTTCAAAACTTGCGGCAAACTTGATATCCTTTAGACCTTTCATCTGAACTTTGAATAAAATCTGCGAATCAACCTGGTCTTCAATATAAAGACAACTAAGATTTGCAAGATTTAATTGTGGTAACGGAGGGACAAATGGCGTTTCGATTTCAGTCTTGTGTTCAAGAACATTTGTTTCAGGTGTTTCTACTATTACTGTGTCAGCTTGTGGAATAATGTTATTCTTAATTATTTCATTATTTTCTTTTTCATTCAATATTGTTTGCGTTTCATTTGGAACTTGTTCTTCTTCAATCCTGGAAAGAAGTTCTTCGGCAATAGGTGTAACTGGTTTGAAAACTTCCTCTTCTTGTTCAATAGATGAAGTTTCTTCTGTAATTTTTTCAGCTATCGATTTATCAAAATCTTGTAATTCTACTGAGTGCTCAATTTCTTTAGAGTCTGGGATAGAAGATGTATTTTGAAATTCTTCTTTAGTTTGGACAGATATCTCTTCTGGACTTTCCTGTTGAGCATGCAAGTGAGTTATATAATCACTAGGCTCGACTGTTGTTGGTTCCGTAAAAAGAATTTTACTTTTAACAATAAGAATTTGTGGAAATAAAAACCCTGCTTCTTGTCTCATTGCACCAACAATCGATTTATAATATTTCCCACCAAGAAGTGAAAGAAGTATTTTAGCAAAGTAAGTAGTTAATTTAGGTAAACCATAATCTTTAGGATCCTTATCTTCATTAAAAAGCTTATCAAAAGTATCAGCAATACTTTCTGATGAACCTCCGTACTGGTCACTCAATCCAATAAAAAATGTGTCATTATCAATCGGATATGCTGAAAAATAAACTTTTTTATCTTTACTCAATTTTGAAATTACTTTGATTAGCGAAAAGATAAGATTTTCAAATTTCTGCTTATCAGATTTAAACTTTAATGATGATGAGATTTTACCATATCCAAATTGAATATCATTAAACCCAGTTATATCTTTTATATTTATATCCAGTGTATCAACGATATCAGTAATAGTTATGTCTTCAATTTTAATTACTGATTTCCCCTTAACTATATCAGAATATTCAACAATAGAATTCATTGTATCAATCATCTTAATACGATTTTGATTGATAATTTCAGCAGCTTCAATTTGTTCGTCTGATGGATTTTCTATACCGCTTACCAACTCCTGTGCAAATCCAATAATTACATTCATTGGAGTTAATATTTCATGAAACACGCTGGAAATGAAACTTGCATCCGGCATTATTTGTTTCGAAGATGATTCCGAAGCCTTCTCGACAACTACTTCTTTAATAACTTCTTTGATTACTTCTTTTACTATTTCGTTTGGTGCTTCGCTTTTAACTATATATTTGGCTGGTTTTACAATAATAGTAAATGATTCAACTTCATTATTAAAATCTATAATAGGAGCGGCAATGATTTCAGATTTGATAAAATCACCACTATGTATCTTTATATTCGTTTCCAAACTTATTTCATCTTTTATTTGAGATTGGAATATGCTTGTATTTATCAATGCTCTATCCTCATCAATTACTAAACTTGCAAAGGACGCTTTCATCAATTCAGAACTTGTGTATCCTAATTTTTCAATAACTGGGTAATTAATAAATGTAATGAATCCAGATGCATCTGTAGTAAAAACCAACGAATCTGAAGAATTAAAAATAATTTTAAGTATTTGATTTTGCTTATCCTTTTCTATGCTTGAAGTTATATCTCTTATGATATTAAAATGAGCTTCTCTATCATTAAAACGAAAAGATGTTTTACTTATTTCAACAACTACCGTAGAACCATCCTTTTTTCTGTGTCGAAATGGTTTACTAAATTTTCCCTCAGTACTTTCATCACCAAATGAATTCAACAAAGTTTGAATATCTTCCGGGGCATAGAGATCCGTAAGATCCATTTGAAGAAATTCATCTCTGTTAAAACCATAAAATTGGATTGCTGCTTCATTTACTTCCAGAAATTTCAAATTTTCTTTGTCGTAAATAAAAATCGGTTCGGGATTATTTTGTATTAAAATGTCGAACATCTTACCTCTGTTCTTAATAATAGTTTGAAGGTCAATATCATCTTGTTTTAATTTTTTAGTATCGTCAATTATAATTATAAAATTTTTTTTTGATTCATCACCTGAAGATATTTTTAATAAATATGCAGTAACCACAGATGTAGAATAATCAACCGGATTCAATTCATTATCTAAATAAATTTCATCATCTTTAAAGTCACTGCCTAAAAAAGATTTTATATTTTCAGAGAAAAGATAGGGAAACAGATCAACAAAATTTTTAGACAAAATGCTTTCATTTTCTTTACCTAAAAATTTACAAAATTCCTGATTTGTTTGCTTAAATTTCCCATCAAAATTAAGTAAAGCAGCAGCTTTTGGAAATCCTTCAATAAATCCTATTTCATTATCTGAAGATACAATTTCTTTGTTTTCCTCAACTTTTTCATCATTAATCAGACCAATTATTGCATACACTTTATTTCGTTTATCCAATACTGGCAGCTGGATGGTACTCTGAATTACCTGTGGTGCATTAACTTTTTTACCAAATCCTTCTAAAATTATCGGATTAGATGTATTAAAAATATACTCATCAAGAGACTTAAAAACGGAGACCAAATTTATCGGGAGAAGTGTCTCTTGTTTTTTACCGGGGGCAAAAGATGTTTCAATACCTAAAATTTCTGAATATGCTTTATTTATAACAACAAATTTTGCTTGTGTATCCTTTATCCAAATAGGAAAGTTGTACTTATCAATTAAAGCTTGAAGTCTTTTTAAACCAATAATTGTAAATGGAATTAACTGTTCAACTTCTTCAATTAAAGATTTAATAATTTCATCTTTTTCTTCCAATATATGTCTGCCTAATTTTATTTGGATTTTATCAATAGAAGTTTCTCTATTTTCAAAATTCTTATCACTAAAGACAAGTAAAATTAGTTTTTCATCCCTCGCTTCAACAGGAGTTATGGTTAAATCAAATTCAGAATTATAACCTGTTTTTAGATTGATTAAAAAGTTTTTTAATGATTTCTTATGATTTGTAAACAAAACGGCACCAATTTCATCACTTAAGTGAAGGGTTGTCTGGCTATCAAAAACCTGCTCTAAGGTGAGTGAATAATCATCTATGTAAAAAATTGATGCAGCTTTTTGGTTAGCATGAAGAATTTCAAAAGAATGGTCAAGAATAATTACAAGATCACTAACACTCTCAGCAATTTGAGCGTATAAATCAATCCATTCTTTAATTTTTGATTCCACGATTTATATTTATTAATTAAAAGTTGAAACTGTTACTTCATTCGAATAGTCTGAATATCGACTCAAATCATAACTTCTTACTCGATATTTATAATTTTTATTTATTAAAATATCAAAGTCTAAAAATAAGGTATTTGAGGCATCAACTCTTCTTAAAAGTTGAAAATTATTATCATCGATTTTTCTTTCTATATCAAAATATACAGTATTATTATCTGAATTATTCCATCTAAGCTCAATAACTCCTACATTTTTATTGTACGTAGCAGTCAGATTTGTTGGGGGCAGAAGAATACCAGAAAATATTTTAATCATAACAGTATTACTAAAAGCGGAATCAGAATTGCTATAAGCTTTTATGCGATAGTAATATGTGCCATCCAATAAAAGTCCATTTCCAGAATCTTTATATGATATTGTATTCCTGGTTAGTGAAGCAATATTAATAAATCTTACATTATCTGTGCTTCTTTCAACAACAAAATAATTTTCATTATCACTATTATCCTTCCATTCGAGTTGAACTGAAAAAGGAGATGATTGGGCAGCAATCAGATTTGAAGGCGGATACAAGTTACCCGAAGTAAAAATTCCTTCTGTATTAATTTCGTTACTAAATGGAGATTCACCAGTACTATTAATTCCCCTAACTTTATAAAAATAGATAACGTTTGGATCCAAATTATAATCATTTATGTTATTAGAATTATTCGATACTTCACTAAGTAGAAAGTACACCCCATTTATACCAACCTTTTTCCAGATTTGATATTTTTCTACGTATTTTGAAGAGTCTTTCCAGCTGACATTGCAAGAACCATCATTAAATTTTATCAAACCAATGTTATATGGTTTATAAGGAACCGGTATATATAAGGCGATATTAATATCACTAATAATATTACTTTTTTGCGATGTGTTATTATTGTCATAATAGATTAGGTAAAGACTCATTACTTTACCAACGTAAGATGAATCAAAATTAAAAAATATTTGTGGTGCAGTCCCATCTTGATTCGGTGGATAATTTCTTTTAAAAACACCATTTATATATAATTCAATAAACTTTAACGAGTATGGGTTTGCAATTGAGTATATAATTTCATTGGAGCCTTCATACAATTTTGAGTTATTAACTGGAGAAGTTATTTTAATTTTAAGATCGGCATTATTTAAATTATTATTTTGTTCCGGATTTGTGGAAAGATCAACGCAGGATTGCATTACTAGTATTAACAATAAAATAAAAAATACTTTAAGTATTTTGATTTTTACTATGCTGCCAATGTTAATTTTTTTTATCATTTATATGAACTGTAAAATTAATCTCTATTAAATATCACATCGATTTTTTTTGTTTGATGAGCATTAATTTTATTTATCATTAAATTCATATCACCTGTCTTATCCATTGAATAATCGATAATTTCATCTTCACAATTGACAGATAATTGGTCAAAATCAATTTCACCAACACATTTTAATATTAAATTGATATTGTTTACTTCTTGTGGATTTTTATTTGAGATAGCTAAAGTAACCGCATTCCCATTCAGTGAATTAATTGATAAAGTAATATTATTTTTTTCCAACCACCAATCTTTAAGTAAATGTAAATCAGTAATCCAGGTATTGGTAGATCTGGCTTGAGTAACCTTATCAAGAAAATCATTCTCTGGATTTCCATCACAAATTATTTTTGAGTTATAGGTCAAAAAGTTTATTCCGCCTGTATTATAATTAATTTGATTTTCCGGGCAGTATGGAATTAATAAAAATCTATTATTAAACATGGATGGTAATCCAGAAAAACTTTGGGGAAATAGAAATATATTCACTCCAATTTCTGTTAGTGAATTGAGGATAGATTCATTTTTAATTAGATATTCAGGAATTAAAACGGATTCAGTCGTAAACCCTAATTCTGCATTAACCTTTGTAATCTCATCAATAAGTTTTTGATCTGGTTCATCTTTACTTAAGGTAAAATTTGATAAATCAAGAATGATGTTCTCTGCCTTAAACATGGTTTTTATTTTTTCAGATATTTTCTGTCCGGAAGAGATCATAAAATAGGGATCAATTCCCTCTTGATTTAATTTATCCAAAAATTCCGGTTTAAGATTCGAACTATTCTCAACTAAAATAATTGTGGAAGAACTTTTTCCATCAGGATAATTATATATCCATGCTTCAGATTTTATATTAAGCCAGTTTATAGAATTTATAATTATACTTTTAAATTCTTCACTATCACTCTTTCCACCAATTACATCATTAAAGTTAAAACCAGCCCAAACAAATTTCCCTTTACCCTGCAATCCATATATCAAAGAGGTTTGTAAATTATTTTCCTCTTTTATTTTTAAATAACCCAGGGATGTATTTTTTAATAATGGAATACTGCAAAACATCGGAGCATATTTAGTTGAAATTTGAAGTAATCCATCAAATTCGGAATTAGCATTAAAGATTGGATTAAAATTCAAATAATGAAAAAGACTTAATTCCTCTCCTGTAAATTCTTTACTTTCAATTCCAAGTAATTCATTTATATATTCTTCTCCTACAAAATTACCGCTATCATCATAATTTAGTTTTGAACCAACGGTTAAGATAGATTTACCATTTTCTAAAAATTTTTTCATAGATTTTAATTCGTCGGAACTTATAGAGTAAACTGATGGCAAAATTAGAATATCAAAATCATCTGTAATGCCTGATTCAAGGTTGTTATCATAGATTACTTCATAAGGAATTTTTTCTTGCATTAAGAAAAGTTCCCAAACGGTTATTTGGTCAATAACTTTAGGAGAATAATTTTCAGCATATTTCTCTGTATATCCAGAATACAATACAGCGATCCTCGTCTTAGCTATTAAAGATACTTCTCCAAAAAGTAATAATATGGTAATTATGAAGAATCTAAATCCTTTGTTACTATCTAAAATCATAAGTTTGGTTTATCGTAATCGAGATAATAAAGACGAGATTCACCGGGTTTAAGATCATCAACAAATAAGTATATCATTTGAGAACCGGGACTATGTTTAACGCTTGCTGGTTTTGTTCCGATAATCTCTGAACCAAGCGTAACATTATATGCACGATCATTTAGGTCAAGATCAACAACTAAATTATTTATTGCATCAATACCGGGATTAGAAATTTTTAATGCGACGCGCGTTCTCCCTCTTCGATCAGCTCTGATTTCTATATAATCACGTTTTTCATACCACTTTTGAATTTCAGATGCAGTTGTTATCCAGAATTTTTTTTTCTTCAAATCCTTTATCACATCTCTTACAACATTTACATAATCACTTCGGCATTGATAATCAGTATGAATTTTAAAGACATACATTCCGCCTTCAAACAAAACTCTATCCAGATCTTCTTGATACGTATAAAATTGAAATTCCGGGAGTATTAATCCAAAATCTCTGATCACTTCGTAATCATCACGGGCAGTTTTTGTCATTGTAACAATTCTTTTATCACCACGAATAATTGTTTTTGGTACAGATCGATCAGTAAGTGAATCAGTTAAGATGTATTTAAAACCGGAATTAATAACAGCGTTAATTGTATTTTGATCAAACAGCCCAAAGAAAGGTAAAAGTCCTGTAACTTCTGTAGATGTAACACCCTGTATTGTTTTTTTAGCTATTTCTATTTTTCTTAACTGTTCATTATAAGAGTTTAATTTATTAAACCTATCATTGATTGATGAGAGATATCCAATATCAACCATCGCACCGATTTCACCATACATTGAAATTTGTTTGATTAACTGGCTGTTCGATACTACAGTTGCAGGATCAACAAAAAATGTTGGAGAAATTCCTTCTTCTTTAAATATTGGTAAAACATTTTTAACATTTTCAACATCATTTGTTAATACCGGCATTATAACAGCAGCAGCTTCATAACCAGTTGGCCAATCTCTTACATAAGCAATTGGAGAATAAGTCAACCATTTGATAGAGTTATTAAAAAGTTTTTCGAAATAGACATAATCCTCCTGCACACCTAAAACAGAATTGAGTTCAAATCCCATCCACATAAACCTGCCGGACCCATAAGAGCCGTAAGCAATTCCAGCAGATTTTTTTATTCCTTCTCTAACTAACCCGTCATCCATTCGATAGTTATACCAAAAACTTACTTGCGTAGTTCGCGGGTCCAAAATTTCAACAGCCATTGGTCTATCCCAGGTTGCAACCTTTAACGGATAACCAGTTGGAATATTTGCAGTGATTGGCAAACTGCCGCAAATTGTATGAATCTTTGAATATTCATCAGGTTTAAGCTCGTGAGAAAATCGTAACCCAAAAACCTGGTTAAAAAATTCCCAGCCCATCCATTTACCATCATTAGAAAAAGTAGCAATACTGCCAGTAGCAAAAATACTACCTCCGTTTTCAAGATATTTTTTTATCTGTAAAGATTCTCTTTCGCTCATGGATTTTGTACCGGGTAGAACCAGCAACTTGTATTTAAAGTGCTCCCCGTTTTCAATTGATTGATCTGATATGATTTCAAATTTTAGATTAGCATTACCAAGAAATTTTTTCCAGGTGGATATATTATCATTTAACCAGGTACTGCCTGCTGGTAATGTATTTTCAGTATACCTGGAATATAAAATCGCTACTTCGGGCTTTTTGCCAAAAAGAAAGTCTTCTAAAATATTTGAATTAGGTATTAGCTCTGAAGTATCAAATCTTCCATAAACACCACGTAAAATAAAATAATAGATCAGAATGGCTGAAACGAGGATAACCAAACCGGAAAGAATTATAAAGAATTGATTTATTCTTAATCCAAAAAGTTTTTGTTTTACCGCCACTTTACTGCCCCTGAATTTCTATCTTCTTTAGGAGAAATATATCCTTCGGAAGTGTATTTCAGGAATTTATTTTCATCGCTTAATCTTTGCTCAACTTTGGATTTTTCCTTCGAAACTTTTTCCTCGCTGTATTTGTAACCACGTGGTTCAGGTGTATAACGTGATTGGGAAGGGGTTCTCTCCTGTACATTTATTTCGCGAGAAATTCCTGGTTCAACTTTTCTAACCTGTCTTTGATCCTGGGTTCTTTGTTGTTGTGTCAATTGGGTCTCAGTTGGTGTTACCAACTCAGCTTTAACATTAGCTGGTTTTGAAATATAAGCTTGTTGCTGTCTGCTCTCTCTTACTTTATAAAGAATATATGCCCCGATAGCTAAAATAAAAGTACTTATTGTAGCAACGAGAATAATGGTAGATAGTATCGGGATAAGTTCCATTAAAAAATCCTAATTAGTTTTAACCACAAAATTTCTAGATTCAACTGAATTTTCTCTTTCTAATTTGCCCCACGACATTCTGATTCCTAAAAATTCTTCAATGGTTGACATTGTTTTACAAATATCAATTATAAGAATAAAAAACATACGGTAAATAATTGCATACCAAATTAATCTGAATTCCTCTTTTTCAACAGCAATACAATAAAGTGCTGTTACCAGATCTAAAATAGCTAAACCTGCCCACCAGAAAAATAATAAATGTGAAAAACCAAAGAACACTGCTGCAAAAATAAAAAATGCATTCACTGCAATATTCATCGTTGGCCAGATTAAGGCTTCATAAGACATTACCCACAAAATTAAATGTATGACTAAAATTTAATGTGGGATTAAATAATAGTTTTTTATGCTTCCTTATAGATTGGAGGATCCCACGCGTCCATCGGTATCTTTGCTTTAATAATTGCTGCAATGTTACAGGAGCTTCAGTGTAAGAAATAGATTTTGGTTCATAATAAATTTTCCAATCGTTAGCTAAAAGTTTTAATGTAAGATCAGCATCTTCAGCATAAGTATCACTTGAATAATATCCAGCCTGTTCAATTGCTTTTCTTCTAAAAACTCCGATAGGACCGGGAATTATATTTACTAACTTCAAATAGCTCTGAGCACTTCGGGCCATATTTAATCCTTCAATATATTCAAGTGCCTGAAGATCAGTAAAAAAACTTTTTCTATTTAGAACTTTAACATTACCTGCAACAGCACCAATTTTAGGATCTTTAAAATGTCTAACAGCAGCTTTCAAAGAATCCGGGGCTAATTGGGAATCACCATCCATACAAAGAACGAAATCAGCTTTAGAATAATAAATCCCTGCATTTAATGCACGAGCTTTACCAAGATTAGGCTGATTGATTAAAGATATTTTAATTTTATTCTGTTTCCCCTGTTGATATCCAACCAAAGATTCTGCTATCTGTTTAGTATCATCTGAAGAACCATCGTTAACAATTATTATTTCATAATTTTTATAGTTAAGATTAAGCAACGATAGAATCGACTTCTTAATTATTTTCCCCTCATTAAAAACCGGGATAATAATCGAAACAAAAGGAGAAAAACCGTTTCCTTCCATAAATGTGTATTCATTTATATAGAGATAAGCCATCGCCAAAATTGCGAAATATCTTATAAGAAGAATGAAAAGGAAAATGACAAAGGCTACTATAGTTGAATATTCAAGCAAAGAACTGAAAGAAAGAACCGTATAAGGAAGCGTGTAAACAATTATTAAAACTAATAAAAGCGATACAATCCCACTTATAAGTATTCTTCTTAAATATTTTTGCTCAAAATTTTCGCCCTTTTTTTCTTCTTCCCTATTTGAAATAGTTACGATATTCCTATCAACAAGCTGATTTAATTTCATTTATCCGGATAATAGTTTTGTTAAATTTTAGCAATAATAATACCATTTAACTTTAATTTTATATTAAATTTCAAAGTTTTACAAAAACTTCGCAAATATTGGGAAATATTTTTAATTGCGAATCAAAGAGCTAAATGAAGTGCATTTTTATAAATATTCAAATGCTCATCTACAGGAAAGAGAAGAAAAAAGTTAATTATTAACTATTGCTAATAAAAATTTACTTGCACCAATATTGGACTTTATCAGCTTTTGTATCATTCTAAAACAAGGTAAATAGGATAAAATCCGCTGAAAATTTATAGATTCCAGTAAAGTCCCGCTTGGAAAGCATTTGATCTGTAACCAACATTTGAGCGCGATGAACTTCCAGTTGTAAACTTTGCATTTAATGAAATTGCACTATTAAACTTATAACTGAAGAAAGCATAAAATTCAGAAAGCACATAATCGTTTTGCGGTATCAATCCAACTTTACCACCTAAAACAAAAGAGGTATATTCATCCTGGAAGATACTCCAATCAGCCCATAAGGAATGAGATTCGAAATTATCTGGACTCCAGTAAAGAGAAGTAATTTGATCAAAAGTATAATAGTAATATTCATAACCTGCTGTAAAGTCACTCTCAAACATTTTTCCTATTCTTGCTTGCAATTGATTACCATTATTTTTATCGGAGATTTCTAAATAAGCATACTTACCTGAAATGACAAAGTTATTCTTAAATTTATAATCAGCGTTAATACCATAAAAGTATGCGTTTAATCTTGTACTTACTAAAAATGGGGAGTATAGAATAAATGCAGCATCAGAATAATTTAGGTAAGCAGATAATGAATAAATATTTTTCTTTTTAGCAGATAGATTAATATCAATTATTCCTTCTTGTTCTTCATTCACAAAGTACGTTTGACCAATAGAGAAAACACCGCTAATTATATCACCAAATTTTAGATATGTAGTGCCTTTAACTTGTGTAAAACGAAGATTTTCATTTGCAGAAATCAGATTACCACTTGATCCCGAAACTCCAAGCGCTAAAAAATTGGTCAACCCGAAATCCAATCCAAGACCAACGTTTTGCAACTTAAAATCAGTGTTATCGGCAAAGTAATATCCTTGCGGGATTACCTGAATATATGTTGGAAAATTTTCTAAAGAGAATTTATCACTACCACCGAGCCAGCTTAACCTAGTTTTTAAAATATAAGAGTTTGGCGACTGGACAAGTAAGTCTTCATATATTTTTCTTGCATTTTGATTTTGACCGGTTTTAAAGTAAGCATCACCCAGAAAAAGTTTTGCCTCAATATCTTTGGGATTTTTTTGAACTAATTTTTTAAAATCTTTTAGTGCTGTAAGTGAATCACCTTCCCAAAAAATAACTTTCGCACGTTGTTTAGCAATATCATAATCGTAATCTGAAAATAGAATTTTATCATAAATTTTAATTGCATCATTAGCATCTGAGAATTTCAAATAAACATCAGCCAATTCCAGCGATACATTTTTATCTGTTCCAACTAAAGAAAGATATTGATTGAATAATTTTATTGCTGAATTATATTCTCCTTTGGAAGTATATTCTCTGGCAGCATTAAGTATTTCAAATAACTTTTCATTTTCAATTCTTATTCGAAGCCTACTCAATTCCTCTTTCAATCGTGATAGTTCGGAAAGGTTTATATCAACAGAATCTAATTGGGCAATTAATGAAGCTGAATTAGAATAATTCCCATTTCGTAATTCGATATTTGCAAGACCTGCTAAAGCTTCGGGGTTTGTTGGATTTTTTTCTAAAACTTTTTGAAACAAAGTCTTACTTTCACTTAGGTTTTTATCAAGCCATAATTTTATTTTAGCTGCCATTAGCTGATAATCCTCATTATCCGGGTTTGTTAATAACAGAAGATCCATTTCCTTTTCTGCTTCACATAGATTGTTCTGCCAGGTTAAGATCTGGATTAATTTATATCTTACATCTTCAGCTTGAGGATTCTTAAACAAATAGTTTTTATAAATCATTAATGCTAAATCATAATCACCGTTGTATGAGTAATAATTCCCGAGTTCTAATAAAGCTTTTTTATTATCGGGATTTTTTTTGAGTAAATCTTGATAATATTTTATGCGATTTTCATAATATGATTTTCGTAAGGTGATAACCTTGTCCCACAAATCTGTAAATCTTTTTTCGGTTGAATATTTAGATGAAAGGTAAACTAATTGTTGATAAGCCTCTTCAAAACGATTTACTTTTATTAAAGCTTCAATCAATTTAAATCGTGTTTCATTATCTGCCGGATTTCTTTTTATAAGTCGGTAATATTTATCAATTACATATTCGCTTTTGCTGCCGCTTAATCCATAATTAAATCGTGAAGTCGTATCGTTGATGGAATAAATATATCCTTTGCCTCTTGCAATGTCTAATCCATCTAAAGCTTCCTTAAAGTAGGGTCTGATTTCCAACGCTTTAGTAAAAGATTGAATTGCTAATTTGTTCTTGCCAAGCCATAATGAAAAATATCCATAACGCGACCACAATCTGTGGTCAGAAGGATATTTTTCTGTATATAATTTTAGTATCGGCTCGCCTTTAGATATGTGATTATTCTTAGCCAGAATTTCTGCATATCTTAAAATTTCATCTGAAGAAGCTTCTGCTTTTTCCAGATAACTATCATACCATACTTCTGCTTCGCTCCATTCCCCAAGATTTTTATAGCACTTGCCGATTTCCAAATAATTTATAGCAGGATTTGGATTTATTGCTATTTCTCTTTTATATCCTTCAATTCTATCCAAAAGTAATTTGTACCAAATATTTGTTGAACGATTTAGATTTGAAGTTATCTCTATTTCTTTCGGAGCTAATCTTTTTGCTGTGCGATAATCATAAACCGCAAATTCGTAATTACCCTGCTTCTCATAACAAACACCTCGTAAATTAAAACCTTCGGCAAGATGTGGATTGTCAGAAACAAATTTGTTCCAGAGATCATTAGCTTCGCCATATCGCCCATTATTCATTAGGGATATAGCTTCATTTTTAAGCTGGAAGGAAGATGAACTCTGAGAATATATAGGGTTGTTATAAAGGAAAAGAATTAGAATCAAGAGGACATTGAAAAAGGATTTCATTTGTTATAAACAATCTTATCTCTGATTTAACTGAGTCCTAGCTGCTTCAAGATCAAATTCATTCAATATTCCATCAGCATTATTAAATTTTTCATTTATCTTTAGCATCAGCACTGAAATGCTTTTGGGATCCGTACCAGAAATATTGTGATAAACCTTATTTGTAAAATTTTCAACAGCTATATCATCAGAATTAGTTAAAAGCACGTAAATTTTATCTGCAATTGTACAAATCTTATCCTTTTTATCAGCAGCAAATTTAATTGAATTACTTAATTGATTAAGTGTTAAGGGTAAATTTCCATTTATTGATGGATTTATCTTAAATGATACTATCGTAAATAATTGTCCGGTAGTTTTGAATAAAGCAATTTGATTGTTTACAATCAATTTAAAATCGTTGATGTTGTAAAGATTCGGAATTAAATAAGTGGGAGTTTCAATGTAATCAATTTTCATGTTTTTTTCAGAAGTTAACTTAGTAGCTAAATCTTCATTGGTAGTTCGGCGTGTAAATTTAAAATCGGTAGTTACCCCTTTGTACGGTTCGATAAAGTAATTGGCTTTAAACTTTCCTTCGGTGTGTCCAATGTTTGGAGTTATATCTATAATTCCGCTTTGCGGTGCATCAAATTCTTCTTTTTTATGAAGTTGAATTATTCCGGTAGCAAAACTATTAATCACATTAAAAATCATTTTAGAAGATGGTGAGGCAGGTTCTCTTAAAAGAAGTAAACTTGTAATTCCCAAATCCTCAATAGTTTCGATAGTCTGACCAAAAACTTCACGAAGCAAACTGAGATTTTCGAACTCTACATAAGGTGTCATTTCATCAAAAATTAATCTTGTTGGATTATATTGATTTATCAGTGATATAATGTCACGCAAATATTCACTTAAAAAATCATCGTGATTTTGATATTCAGAAACTTCGTCGGGATTAGCAACTCTTACAACAATAATAGAATTGTCATTTATGTAACTCTCAAGGTCAATATCAATTGAAGCAGCGTGAATAATGAGATCTTTTGGGCGGGTATTTGTAAAATATAAGCATACTTCTTTTTTGTTTGCTGTTTCAACAGCAAATTGTAGGCTTAACAAAGTCTTTCCAGACTTTCTTTCACCGACGAGCAGATAAGTTCCTCCGTGATAAAATCCACCCCAGGCATTATCAACGATAGGAATTCCAGTATGGAATAATTGTATGCTTTTATTCATTCAGTTAAAAATTTTAATAATTTTAGCCAATAATTATACCGTCAAAATATTGCGTTTTTTGATTAAAATCATAAAAAATTAAGGCAAGTTTGGACTAATTAGAGACAGAAAAATTATATTGTATTATTATGTAACAATTGTTAATAGACAAGATTACATGGGTATCTTATTTAAATCATTGCTCTTTACTAACCTGGCTGGCCATTTCTTGAAATTAGGATTTTAGTCTTTGTTGTGAAAGCACTAATTTTCAGCAATTATTAACATAAATAAAAATGAAATATTTGCACATTTTGAGAGGTTACTATTTGATATTTAGATTTTTTTGAAGCAGTTAACTTGAATTAATTACTCAAATTTCCAAAGACAAAAATTGCAGTAGCATTTCCAACTATTGTAGGTTCGTTGGTTATATAATCCATTACATCATCATAATATTTTATGCTATCGGAATTAAAAATATCATATGCAAAATTTTTCCTATCAATAGGAAATTTATTTATAATATCTACAGGTGCAGGTCCCGCACTTAAAGCCCCGGGAAGATATCCATTATAAAAATAGGCAACCTGTGAATGAAGATGTTTGGGAAATTTACTCCCGATATTATAAATAAATGATAAGCCCCAGGGATTTTTTCCTAAAATATAATCCCTTTGGAATGTATTAAGCGAATCAAATTCTTTTGAGCCGGTTAATTTTTTATATAGAATTGCCTGCAGCGAAATTCCTAAAAATGAATTTGTTGTACCCCAGGAATAATCTAATCCCTCTTTAAAAAGTAAGGAATCAATTCTATTCTTAGAGTTGACTAAATTCTTATAAATATATTTAGAAAACTCCGGTTTGAACTGTGCAATTTTGTAATGCGCTAAAGAATTAATATCACCAAAACTCCACCAGTAATCAGATTTGGCATTTTTGCCATATTCTGCTGCATCCAAAAGATAGCTCTCATTTTTGGTTGTAATAAATAATTCAATTGCACCTAAAGCAAGTTTCCCTTCAAAGCTTTTTTCTAAATATGCTTTAGAATAAGTGGAATCAATATCCTGAACATCGTTTCTTATTGAATAAATATTTTCTGCTGCATTCAAACATCTGGAAGAGAAATCATCGTCATAGAATTTGTCTTTCCAGATTCTTGCAGCAATAGAAAGTGTAGCGGAGTAAATTCCGACAGTATTTTTTCCCATACTGACAAATGCAGGTCTATCAAATTGTAAGCTGTCATTTTCGGGTAATCTAAATCCTACCTGATGATCTCTTTCATTCTGTACCTGAGATACAAGTTTGTAGTTTTCGAAGTTACATCTTAGCAGCCAATCTAATCCAACTTTTGCTTCTTCAAGAATATCCGGAACATTGTTTTTATCAAGATCGTAACTAAATTTTTCTTTATCAAATTCATAACTGAAGATCATCATATAAGTTGCATAAGCTGTTGTCTTTAAAAATTTAATATAATCACCGGCATCGTGCCAGCCGCCTGTTAAATCAATTGCCGAAGAGTCTTTATTGCCTATTACTTTTGTTGCATCAGATAGATGGCACGGCTGATGAAGCATCGGATTTGTTGGCCCGCATCTCTGTACTTTAAAGAAAAGACTTAAAGAATCTCTTACAGAATTGTATAGTGAGTCGCCGATTAAAAAGGGATATGATTTTTGATCCAGAATTTCTATAAAATATTTTCCATCCTTTTTCAAATCTGAAAAATCAATTTCATAACAAAAATTAAATTTCCCATAGTTCAAAGGATTTTGCAGAATGGTATTTTCATATAACTATTTTTTCAGAATTATAATCACGCACAAAATATTTTTTTTGCAATAAATTAATTTTGGAAAGTATTACTCCCGGTTTTAATATCTAAAGGGAAAAATCCGACTTGATTGATTCTTATATAAATTGAATCTGAAACGGAGGCATGACAATTAACAAGAAAAAATTGAATCAATAAAAAGAAAAGTATAAATGGAAATTTTAATGAATTTCGATTTAATAAAATATGTTTTCTTATTAACTGTCGTAATTTCTAAACTTCTACTTTATTTGATGATTTGGGTGGGAAATCAGTCCCGATAATTTTATCCCACATTGGTGAGCTAACGCCAAATCCTTTGTGTGAATCCTGATAGTGATGTTTCATATGATGATTCTTAATCATCAACCAAAACTTGCTGTGCATATTAAAGTGATGGATAGCGTAATGTGTAATATCATAAATCAAGTATCCAATTAGAAAACCTGCAAAGAATGGAAAAACCGAAATGTCTCCAAGCAAGGCTTTAAAAAGAAAATAAAAAATAGCCGCCAGAGGAATACTTACGGACGGAGGCATAACTAATCTTCGGGAATCACTTGGGTAATCATGATGTACTCCATGAAAAATGAAATGAATTTTTGCACCAATCTTACTCTTAAGCTCCCAGTGAAAAATAAAACGATGGAGAAGGTATTCAGTAAGTGTCCAAATAAAAATTCCAAAAACCATCAAACCTAAAATTGAAAATACTGGCATGTGATAAGCATTAATGGAAAGATAAAGCATAAATAAAATTATAGGGACATAAATAATCAGCGGAACTGAGGGATGTACTTTTGAGAGAGCCTCGAGAAAATCACTCTTAAACATCCTTACTGTTTCATCTTTATTGGATACAAAATTTTTCGGCATATACAATCCTTAAATGATATTTTTTTTAGCGCAAATCTAATGCTTTATATATAAATAATAAATTATTGATCACACATATTTGATGGTGGGCATACATTTAACATTAAAATAATCACCACAAATTTTAAAATTACTGGATATAAAATAGATTTTTGTTTGAAATTAACAATTAAAGTTTCCATATTCATCTTTGATTTTCTAATTTTCCGTAATTTTCAGGAGGATCAATGGCACAAAACGGTGAACGCGAACAGTGGGGTACTAAAATAGGATTGATTTTAGCGGTTGCAGGCAATGCAATTGGATTGGGAAACTTTCTTCGCTTCCCTGTTCAAGCTGCACAAAATGGCGGCGGCGCATTTATGATCCCATATTTTATTTTCTTTTTATTACTCGGTATTCCGCTTATGTGGATTGAATGGGGCATCGGACGACACGGTGGAAAATATAGGCATGGAAGTACACCCGGTATGTTTGATGTTCTATGGAAAAATAAACTTGCAAAATATTTCGGCACTTTGGGTTTGTTTATGTCCATCACAATTCTGATATATTATACCTACATAGAATCCTGGACGCTTGGGTTTAGTCTGTTTTCAATCTTAGGATTATATTCTAACGAAACAAGAGAAACGATGACTAATTTTCTTTCAAGCTATCAGGGAATCACAAAATCAGAAACATTCTCATCTATCTTGCCGGCTTACATAATGATGCTTATTACTTTCGCTCTTAACTTCGCAATTCTTTATAAAGGAATTTCTAAAGGGATTGAAAAGTTAGCAAAGATTGCAATGCCGCTACTTTTTCTTTTCGGAATCATTCTTGCAATAAGAATATTTACATTAGGAACTCCGGATCCTGCATTCCCTGAAAACTCTGTACAAAGTGGATTTGCATTTATATGGAATCCCGATTTCTCTGCACTTGGAAATCCTAATATCTGGCTTGCAGCAGCAGGGCAAATCTTTTTTACACTTTCAGTTGGAATGGGAACAATACATGCCTATGCAAGCTATCTTAAACCTAATGATGATATTGTTTTATCTGGATTAGCAACGTCTTCAACAAATGAATTTGCAGAAGTTATACTTGGCGGCTCAATTGCAATTCCTGTTGCTGTTGCATTCTTTGGATTAACGGCTACAAAAGACATTGCTGCTGGTGGAGCATTTAATCTTGGGTTGGTGGCAATGCCAATTATCTTTGGCAGTAACGCTTTCCCCTTTGGAGAAATTTTTGGATTTATGTGGTTCTTGCTATTGTTCTTTGCAGGTATAACTTCATCAGTTGCTATGGGTCAGCCTGTTGTTGCTTTCTTAGAAGATGAATTTGGCATGAGTAGAAAAAAAGCAGTAGCAACTTTAGGCATCGCAGTTTTAATAGCAGTACAATTTGTGGTGTTTTTCTTAAAGTTCGGATTTTTGGATGAAATGGATTATTGGGCTGGTACTTTTGGATTGGTAGTTTTTGCGTTGATTGAAACAATTTTATTTATGTGGGTCTTTGGTGCTGATAAAGCCTGGAAGGAAATGAATAGAGGCGGTGATATTCAAATTCCTAGATTCTTTTATTATGTAATGAAATATATAACACCGGTTATCCTTATGGTTATTATGATATGGTGGTTTATTCAAAGTGCCATACCAACTTTATTTTTACATAACACTCCACCGGAAAATATTCCATACATTTGGGGCGCCCGTATTCTAATGATAGTAGTTGCGATAATTTTGATTTGGATGGTAAAAAAAGCCTGGGCAAATAACAATCATAATGAGGTGATTTAATGAAACTTACTACAAGCGGAATTATATTTTTATCCTTAGCATGGGGAATTATTATCGTTTTAACAGGTTATTGTTTCTATAAAGTATTTAAAACAGAACAGAAGAAATAATTTAAACTACATGTTATTTTACAGAAGTCACAGTTATTTTGTGACTTCTTACTTTATATCGCCAAAATTTAATTCTCATTCGGTTTAGAGAAACTTCCAAAATTGTAAAACCTAATTATTATTAAAACATTTAACCTGATTATAATAATAGTCGATTTGAACTTAATCATCGCAGTTTTTCTCTCAAACTCTGATCATTTGTCTTTTCATTTCTTATACTCAATATTTTACTGTAATCGTAATTAAACTTTTTTACTCTAAGCAGTAGATTAAAAGACAAAGGCAAATTATTTATGACAATTGGTTATTTACTTTCTTCCTTTTCCAAATCTGCTCAATAATTACCCAGCCGATTATTAACACGAACGCACCAATCATTTTAAAATGCCAGCAATTTTCATAAATATCTTTTTTACGTTTAACAACGTTGTGCTCAACCCGCCGCCGATCCTTTAGCAAAAGGTTAGGGTGACATTTATTTATCCCTAAAAACAATTTTTCAGGAACCTTTTTTAATTAATACAACCTGTTGTTTATCTGCTTTAACAGTTTCGGAAATAAATTTTTGGTATTCCGAATAATCTTCTGCTGGAACTGAGTAGTTTTTTATTTTTAGTGAACGTACAAATAATAAAGAATTATCTCCTTTAACTAAGGTCCCAGAATAAAAACTACCAAAGGAAGATTGAATGTTTATTTCTTTAGGTAATGTTTCAACCTTATAGTTATCTGGTATCTGAAAATGAACTGAATCCACATCAAGATAAGGATAGCTGAATCTGATAGGAGAAAGTCTTTTTTTAACATCTTTAGGAACCGAGGTACTTCGTTCCATCAGATTAGGATTAAAAAACATTCTATTACCTGAAATTGAACCATATCTTAAAAGTGTAATATCCATTTTTAGTTCAAGTTCGGGTTTGTTTTCTGATAATACCTGAAAAGAATAGTTCGTCAATACTATATCGGGAACTTCAAAAAGATTTTTGATCCATTTTTCTTTTTCTTTTGGTGTTGATTGTTCTGCTATTATAATCGCTTGATTTTGTTGATCACCATAAAAATTTAAATGTGAATTAACCTTAGCATTTCCGGAGCCAGATAAGACCACAAAAATATTTTTTACCTGCAAATTATTCTCACAAGTATTGGAAGGTGTTTTTACTATAACTCCTCCTTCCGGAGTTATCATTAATGCGTCTCTATTTTCATTACTTGAACCAATACTTCCAGGTGGTATAACCTGGTTTGTACATTCAAGCCAAACTGTATCTGATTTTAAGGGAACGCAAACAATTGCATGATTAAATTGATTACTCGGAAACTCGGTTATTAAAGGTGTACGATGATGTCCATTATTTATTAAGACAGGATAGGCGTTTATATTTGCTATCTTCAGGATAGATACCATATAATTTGATAGTGCTTTACAATCACCATAACCATTTTTATAGACATAATCAGCATCATACGGCTGCCATCCTCCTATACCAAGTTGTACACTAACATAACGTGTTTTTGCCTGCATATAACGATAAAGGCTTTCAATCTTTTGCTTTTCATCTGCTACCGAACTGATTCTATCTTTTATTTCTTTTATTGACAGTTCTGGAAGGTTGACTCTATCTTTATAAAGATTATAATACCAGGAACCAAAAGATCTCCATGAATTCATGTTTCCTTTATAACCATCTATCTCAAAATCAGAAGGAGCTATATGAACAATCGTTGCAACATCTTCGATATCTTCACCAACAGCATCATAAGAAAGTTTTGGTAACAGTTCTTCTTTCCATGAGTAACTTTTCTGATCGCTGATATTTTTAATTACAGGTTTAATGCTATCCACATTACACCAAAATCTTAAATCATAATCCTCGGGAGTAATAACTTTAAAACTAGAATATTCAACAGGATCCAAGGAACTGCGGGAATACCAGGTAGGCCAGGTTAGATAACCATTATAATTATACGTGTAAGTGAATTCAATTGTATATGGGAATTTGTCATAATAAAGTTCCACATATTTCACTCTATTATCATCATAAAGTGAATAGCTTTCAAAGTCGCTGTAATCTTTTATATCATCATCGTTAAGATCACGTATTTCATTACCATTTTTATCAAATATTTTTCCATCAAGCTCTTCAATCGTTCTAAATTTATCATACCATAAGCTAACAGTTCCATAATGTTGCTGATCTTTATTAAAAATAGTAACTGCATAAATTACTTCAAGGGTTGCATTTTTATAATCTTCAATTTCAAATATTTTTGTTTCATTTCTTATTACGGCACCACCATCCACAATTAAGTTAGGTGGTATATTCCGTGTATCATAATTATTATCATTTTTGCTATATAATCCAGATGATGCAAATACGATACTACAAATTATTAAAAATAATAATGATGGTTTCATGAATATGTTACTTTCTTAAAAAGTAAAATTTAATATTTTATTTATTTGCTGCGGGCAGATTTGTATTATCCTCTTTAAGACCTAATACAAGCATTTCAGCTTGAGAAGCTATTACCTGCGCATAAAAATCTTTCAATTTCTGATAATAATCTGGTGTAATTAAAGATTGCTTTATTTCCATTTTACTTACAATCTGAATAACATTATCATGTATTTCCATTTGCCTTTTAAATGATGCCGAATTACCGACATATAACGCTTTATTTGAATACTTTTCTTTTAACTCATAGCCTCCAGGAATAGTTATATTTGTTATTATCACTTGCCCGCGTGGATATGCATAATCAACGGGGAATTTTCTTACTTTAGCTTTAAATGGATTATCATTTAAGCGATGAATCAGATTCGGGTTAAAATAAATCAAATCTCCGCCAAGCTGTGAATAATTTGGTGAAGAGATTTCTGTTAAAATCCTCAGCGACTTATCAATGCTATCTTTCCTAACTATGGATGTAGAATCGATATTAAATCCAAGTGATTCTATATCATAAATTTCTTTAACAATATCGAGGTCTTTTTTATCGCTAAACTCTTTTCTTAATGAAAGACTTTTATATTCCCCAAATTGTTCATCAAAATCTGCAGTAATACCTCCATCACTATTTAACGTTACATTAATAACAGTTTGATCAATGTTTTTCTTAGTAGATGAAAGTATTACCCAATCAGCTTTATCAGGCTTGACAATAAGCCCCCTAACATTTAAGACACTTACTGGTAGCATATCAATTGTGCGATAAGGATCAGTTGCATCAACAAAAAAAGTATTTATACCAATATTTACTCTTGCCAGTACATAATTAAATTGCGAAACAATTGGATAAAGATCCTGAACGGCACCATTTGTTCTGGTACTTAATATAACCGGGTTTGCTTTTATTCCCACACTTTTTAGCATTGAAATTAGTAGGAATGTAATATCGGCATTATTCCCCTTTTTATATTCAATAACATCATCAACATCATAGTCTGCGAACACTGATTTTTCACCAGTCCACACGATTGACTTAGTAATCCAATTATATATCGCGTTTAATTTTTCTTCTGGTGAATTGAGGTTTTTTGTAATACTCTCGGTCAACTCTTTTACATTTCCGTCATCAATCTTTTTTCCAAAATTATTATTATCAAGCAAATCATTAACCAGAGTTTTCCAATCATTTAAAATATGCTTTACACCGCCTTCAAGGTATGCATAACCAGCTAATTGGACGTCTATCTTGTTTACATAGTCGTCAGTAGTCGTTATATAAGGTTCATCTCGTAAAGCCGGGATATTTTTAACAGCCCAACGATAGTAATTACAAGCTGCTACATTTCCTACATAAGTTGTTGCTAAGCCTTTGAAAACCTGGCTTACTTCATTATTTTCATTTATCGCCCATGGTTCAAAACCAGAACTTACTGTTGCAAAAGAAATATTTTTAGGATACGTCAATCTATATTCACTCCAGAGCACGGGCTCGTCTTTTTGGAAGACCCATCCTCTGATAAACCAAAGACTTTCAGCAGAAATCCTGTAATGAATATCCACAATGCAACCTGGTTTTAGGGCGGGCATTGTAAAAGTATATTTAAGTCTGTCTTCTGTTATTTCTTCTTCAAATATATTATCATCATCCAGTTCGTTTTCAATTATCTCGCCATTATTATCAAGTGAATAAGTAATTGCTTCCAGTTCGTCTAAATTTTCCCCGTACTTGCCGGTGTACAAGTTAATTGAATGTGTCCCCCAATCGTAACCATTTTCATTTAATATTTTTACCCTAAGATAACGATTGTATTCTATACCAAGCTCATCATTTAATTTTGATTCTCCGAAATCGCAAAGAATAACTGCAGAGGCATTTGAATCAACTGGAAAGGAAGCCATCTGAAGATCCGCAATTGGAATCTCACCCCATTTGATAGGGATTTCCTGTGAATAAATATTAATTATACGGATACTAAAAAATATTATAAGAAATGGTAAAAACCTGAACATAAAATACCCCGCTTGCAAATGAATAAATTAGAAGTGTTATTTGATTTTTTTGATATGATTTGGATGATTAGATTTTTGTTTTTTATTCCCATGTTATCAACTTGAACAAAAGCTCCGATAATATTTTACATAAATTTAGAACAATTGATTAAAAATAACAAATTATGTTTGGTAAGAGACCCCTGGAAAATTATGCATATATTATTTCGTCCATTGTCCGTTTCTGTTGGTTAAAGTATATCTTAAACGAATAATCAAAGCTAACTGTTATATTTTTTTATTTTGATGATTGTGCTATAATCATTCAAAACAACAAATAACTATCTTTAAAACAAATCTTAAGCAGTCCGGACAATAAATTACTTTAATTCAAATTTTGATAACAAAATACCTCGCCCCCAATCAACGGCTTTTTGATTTTGTAATCCTATATTCCTTAAAAATGTTACTTCAAAATCTTCATCTGCTGCGCCCGGGATTTCATAATATATCGTAACTGAATTCCAGGTCTTAGTTTTTACTTTTCCCACATGAGTAAAATTATCTTGCCAAATAAAATTAAATGTGTCACCTTCGGCAATTGAAAAATTTACATAAAGTATAGTGTAGTATTGACCTAAATATTTTCCTAACCAAAATAAATTTTCGCCTTCTGTTCTGCAGTAATTTGTATCTATCCTAACGGGATAATAAGTGCTATTATAATCATAACTTTTAACCTCTAACATAGAATAAGTTTTTCCATCAATGTTTGTGTTCCCAATTAGCTCATAAGTTAAATCAAACTCTTTATCAGGATTATCATATTTAAGGCTGTCATTAAAATCGGTAAATCTTTTATAAAACCATTTATTACCATTAGAAAGTGGGAAAAAAGAATTAGCATCCTCCGGACCAACAATGTTATCATCACAACTGATCAAAAGAGGTATTATAAATACGATAATGATTTTCCAGATAGTTGACATTTCTCCCTCCGGTGTTTAGTAATTATTGTTCTTTATAATTTTTTTTTGGTTAAATATTTTTATTTATCATAATAAATACAAAGGATCAGAAGAAGAATTAATAATATTTGTCTCATATATTATTTCTAAAAGTATTACAGCGTGTTATTCCAATAGTATCGGGACAAGTTGTTAAAAAACAACGTCGTAATTATTTTTATTTAAATATTTCCTGTCGTGTTTAATTTTATTAAACACTTTTGTTTATTAAAATTCAAGAACTTTTTTTGGCAATCCGCAACAACGGATTGAATAATATTTCTATATCCTCTGACTGTCCGCCGGTGGCGGGACTTGTACTTACATATCCAGTTTTGCGGATTAAAGATGTTAGCTGTTTTATTAAAATATATAACCAATGTTCAGACTTGGTGTAAAATAATATTCTTTACTACCGTTGTACTCATTTACCTGTTTTATCCCAGCAAATTCTAAATTTATTGCTTGGAACTATCTTTAATAGGTATACTTATTCCAGTATTGAATATTAATCCCAACCCCATTGATTCACTTCAGTACAATATCTCGGAAACCTACGATGCACCAAATCCAAAATAAATATTTACCGGGTTGTATCTGTTAAACCAAAATAGTAAATGGAAGACTGCCTCCGCCGCCCTCAATTGAATTATCAGCCAGTACCATTGCGAGATTTGGCACAATACCAAAACGAAGAATTACTTGAATCATTAAAGACAACGATACACGCGGTAGATAATCCCCATCTTTTTTCTTGTACATTGTTTGAAAAATCATACCATCCTTTCACTTGTGCAGAGAATGAATTACTGAATCCATATCTAATTGTTGTCTCTCCGCCAAAGGCCATCTTTTTAGGTGTCCTATCTGGTAAGGTTTCAGGAAAATAGCCAACCCCACCAAGTAATTGAATTTGTTCTTTGTGTAATGGTTTTGGAGGCAAATTAATGGATGGACTATAAACAAGACTAGGGACGCAACCGTTAATTAATAAAATTATAAATGCGAGTAAAAACAAGTGTAATTTATTTTTTATCATATAAATAAAGATTTCCTTATCTGTTAATTTTTCATAAACACTTTTGTTAATTAAAATTTAAAGAACTTTTTTGGCAATCCGTAACAACGGATTGAATAATATTTCTATATCCTCTTGCCTGCCCGCCTCTGGCGGGACATTGTACTTACCTATCCGTTTTTGGCAGATTAAAAGAGTTAGGCTTTGTCATTATGATCAATAGTTATTACTACATTCCCTTTTTTATGTCCTTTGTCAACATATCGATGAGCTTCTACTATTTCTTCCATTGGATAGCGTCTGTCAATCACGGTTCTCAGCTTTCCCGCTTCGCAGAGTGCTTTCAGAGAGTAGAGGTCCTTCGACTTTTAACTTAATGTTGCCGGACATAGTAAGCACATTTAAAAAATGTCCTGACTTAGAGAGAGATTTCTTTCGTTTTGAAGTTTCAATTTTTCCTACAGCATCATAAATAACGTCGTAAGTTTCACCGCTTTTGTAAAATCCTTCTGCGTGTAATCAATAACCTTATCCGCACCCAGAGATTTCACCATTTCCAGATTGGAAGAACTGCATACAGCAGTAACTTCTGCACCAAAGTATTTAGCAATCTGTATTGCATAAGTACCAACGCTGCCGGAAGCTCCATATATTAATACTTTTTGACCTTTCCGGATATTTGCTTTTCTAAGATGAATCAATGCTGTTATTCCGCCGTTAGAAAGCGGTGCAGCTTCTTCGTGTGTCATCTTAGCCGGTTTGATTGCAAGAATCCCATTTTCGGGAATGCAGCAATACTGTGCATAAGTACCAAATCTAAATTCAGTTGATGCAAAAACGGGATCACCTGTCTTAAAGAGTGTAACATCTTTACCTGCTGCCTCAATTTCTCCTGAGAGTTCCATACCCAGTATTTTTTTTCTCGGTCCGGTAAAGCCGACAATTATCCGCATAATCGGTTTGAAGAAGAAATCTTTAACTGGCCCTAATCCGGGTTCAAATCTCCGGATCTTAGTATCACCAATGTGCACAGTTGTAGCAAATATTTTTATAAGTACTTCATTCGGTTTGGGAACAGGTTTTCCCACTTCTTTAATTTGAAGAACCTCAGGTGGACCGTATTTTGTGCATATAACAGCTTTCATTGTTTCCAATAAAATTTTCTCCGTGTTTAGTTTTTTTCCTAACACCAAAAATTAGAAAACTACTCAATAAAAATTTGGTTTGTTAGAAACGCTGATTATCCAATGCTATTTAATAAATTTTTGGTATTAGCTTTTTTGTCCTCTTCTTATAGTCAGAATATTTAACACCCATTTGCTCAACCATAAAATTTTCTTCAACTCTGATACGATTCATATATCCAATAAAAGTTGATAGGAACATCAGAATTACAGAAAGCCAATTTGATAATGAAATTGAGATACCAGTGAAGATTAGTAGTTGACCTAAATAACCAGGATGCCTAATGAATTTATAAAATCCTTTTTCGATCAGTTCATGATTTTCAGTTTTGGAAACGGAATATGTAAAATATTGATTAAGTGTTCTTATTGAAATAATCCTGATTATCAATCCAACGATTATTATTAATATTCCTAACGCGAACAAAGTATTCCAATTATAAATTCGACCAATTTTTGTAGTAGCAATAGAAAAAGAAAGAAAATAACCAATAGCTATGGAGATGATCAGCATCCATAAGCTTCCTTTATCACCTTTGTGAATAATTTTAATTTTTTGCTTTTGCCGAAAACTTATATAATACTCAAAAAATCCATACAGGTATGCAATACTTATAATAACGATTATTTTAGGATTCAATCTGATACTCGATATTTTCTTTTGTGCTTATTTTTATAAAACACTTTTGTTTATTAAAATTAAAGAACTTTTTTGAGCAATCCGTAGTAACGGATTGAACAATATTTCTATATCCTCTTGCCTGTCCCGATTCATCGGGATTAAAGAGGTTAGCCTGAAATGTTAAAAATATATACTTAGACCAAAAAGAACATTTGAACTTAAAGTAATTCCTGACGATATACTTTTACTATTTACATCTATTTCACCATTATGAAAAGTTTTCATTTCTGATTTTCCCAAAAGTAATTACCTGTAACCAAATATTCACAATGAATACCTATCTTTCTACTCACCTTCCATTCAACACCTAAAATTCCTCTTATTCCTGAATTTATAGTTGGATTAATTGTTTCGGTAGTGTTGTTAGTAGTATCACTATCACTTATTGAATTTTTACTGTAACCTCTTTGATAAGAAACGATTAAGCCAGTTCCACCAAATAAACTAATATCATTGTGATTAGTTATTGTCCATAAATAATCTGCTCCAACTCCAATCGTATAACTTTGATTTTCTAACTTTCGTGTTCGTTCCTCTCCTTCAATTGTAACATCTTGAGTTAAGGTTGAGATTCTTGGTGAAATGAACAATCTTAGCTGGTCAGAATTATCAAAGATTTTTTTTACTGCAATATCCATATTGAAACTGCTTAACGTGAAATTATCTTTGATACCAAATGAAAGTGCATATTTGGGAATAAACGAACTATCTTGTGAAAAAGAAGGTGAACAAATTGTTAAAATTATTAAAACAACAAGTAGTGATTTCATAAATACTCCTCTGATTTTGCAGGCTAACGACGTTGCGCCTAACCCGCCGCCCATAACAAGGAAGCCGAGCTAAAACGAAACGAAAAATATTAAGCCGCAGGTTTGTAACTTGTTCAGTGCAAACCGGAGGCAAGTTAATTAATTAGAACGAACACTTAGAACAACAAACTATCACTAAAATAAAATTTCAAAAATCTCAAATCCGCCGAACAAAAACGGCGGTCGGGTCGAGGCACCGGTTATATTTTATTTTAATAATAACATTTTCTTTGAAAGTCATTTTACTATTTGTTTGAACTGATAAACATACACGCCACTACTCAGATTTGAAGTATTGAATTCAATTTTGTAACTACCGGCAGTTCTTTCCTCGTTCAATAATTCTGCTACTTCATTTCCGAGTATATCAAAAACTTTTAATTTGATTAATTGACGATTTGGGATTTCAAACTCAATGGTTGTATTCGGGTTAAACGGATTTGGATAATTCTGTTTCAAGGAAAAGCCGTTCAATTTATCGGTTTCAGATTTCACTTCGGTTAAAGTGCCATAAACTACACCAGAAAGTTCGCAACCAATTAAGGTTTTATAATAATTTTCAAAAATGGAAGCACTGTTCCAGTAAATAAAACCAAATTCACGTGTAATCTTAATTCCATAGAAATTATCTATTCCACCTTCATAAGCGAATGTCATAGCGTAGACATTATTTCCAAATAGGTAAGTAGAATCTTCCAATGCTTTATAAACTAATGGGGAATTTGTTGTATCACAAATTTGTTCGGGGACGTGAATAGGTTCTCCCACGGGAAGATCATAACTATAGAACAACCATTCAGTGTCACACACAGTATCGTAATAGTAAACTCCAACCGAATCTGCACGGATTAAATTTTTGAAGAGAGAAAAACTTTCGGGTAAAACTTTGAAATAGGTTTTACCATTTTGCAAAAGCGTATCTGAAATAACACGATAAACAATGGTATCAGCGTCGCTATTACCAGAGCCGTCCCACCAACCTTCAACAAAATCCCATCTGTTTCCAACTTCTAAAGGAAACTGAGCAAAATTTAGAGTGGGAAATGCAAAAACGAATATTAAAATAATGAATAAAAATTTAGTTTTCATTTTTAACTCCCAATAAAATATAACTATTACTTATACTGCACGTTGTTGTTAGCTAAAGGACATAGATATACGTGCAACTGCATACCTGTCCCTTTGGTGGATTAAATATGTTATGTGCAATTAATTAATAAATAAATTATTCTATCCACGGCTTACCTTTGCCACTCCAATAATCTACTTTTTTTCTTCTATAATAATTGAATCGAAATATGAAAACTGTAGCGAGTGTTGTATACATAATAAATAAGAAATTTCCAGAAATTATTTCTTCAAATAATTTAATAGGAGAAAAAGCATCAGTTAAATAATTCTCATTATGTGATCCAACATTAATTAGAATATATATGAGAACAGCACACAAGTAAACTGATATTATCAATTTCAACGAAAATTTTATAAAATCTTTTAACAACATATACACCTAAAGACGTGTTATGTTAAAACATAACGCCGTAATTATTTTTATTTAAACACTTCCTGCCGTGTTTATTTTAATTAAACACTTCCTGTCGTGTTTATTTTTATTAAACACTTTTATTTATCAAAATTCAAAAAACTTTTTTAGCAATCCGTAACAACGGATTGAACAATATTTTTATATCCACTTGAATTCGTACTTATTAAAGAGGTTAGGTGGTTACTTTAATTTTATTACTTTATCAATTTTCCTGTGAACTAAAGAAATTAAACTTAAAATATCTAAGGCATCCTCTTTATTCATTTCCCAATATATTTTTTCAGCATGTGCAGTAGGGTTTCTGAAAGTACCGAATAAACCAATTAATAGATTTACTAATCCCTTTTGTTCTCCTTTTTCAGTCTCAGTTTTAAGTGAATTTAATTGCGAGAATTGGTTTATCATCTTTACCTAATCCAAACGCTTCTTGAATTAAATTAGCTCCATCTGATCCAAGATTAGTTAAGTTTCTAATTTTATTTGCAACACTTTTAGTTGCTTCCAAAACCGCATGAAAATAATTTTGTGTGAGAAGTTCTGCTTTACAAAAATTTAATACATCAGGATGAACGTCTCTTTCCATTAGTATTTTTCTTAAATCGTCAGCACGTTGCTCAGCTTCATTAATAGTTTTTGCAATTTCAGTATGTCTAATTTTTCCATCTTCACCCAAATTCAATCCATGAAATGCTAGTGCTAGATTCAACTCCTTTCTCTTTGTTTCATACCAATCTTTTATGTGAACATGCTTCTTGCTGGATCCATTGCATGACGTAAAAATGAAACTATATGATTGCCGTATTTTTGTTCATTTTGTTCGGTGACAAAAGCATTGAATAATCTTCTCCATTTAGTATTTGTGGGATCAACATCGGGAATTTTCGATTGTTTTAAAACATATTCGATTTCAGTTCCACTTAAACCAGTAGTTGTATCAGCTATTGCACGACAGATTGATTCCAACTCTTGTGCGCTGAAACGGTCAACTTTATTTTTTACTTCAACTCTAGGCATAAATTTGATTATTTGATTACTGCCTAACTATTACTTATACTGCACGTTGTTGTTAGTTAAAGAACATAGATATGCGTGCAGCTGCATACCTGTCCGACTTTGACGGATCTATAATCCAATTCCTTAAAAAATCATTCAGTCCAAAACATTTTAAAATAGGTCGCGCATATCTATAATCATTAATCTTAGATCTTTAATCTTTATTTCCCGTTCTACCTTCTCCCAAAAAGGTCCCCCCTCCGGCGTCAGATATGGCGTTGTGGAGGGTATGTACATTTGTGCTCGTGTAACTTAAGTTTATTTTTTATTAAACTCAATTAACCATTAACAAATAATTTTAAAGTAAAAAAAAAATCACCGATGCAATCGCAAAGTCATAATTACTTTCGGCTGCTAATAACCAGGATCAGTAACTTATGTATGTTTTACTTCAATGTTTCGCTTTCCACTTTTAGCACCAAGCATAGTAGCAATAATGCTCAATACCCAACCAGGACAAATAATCATCCACATAACTCCTCGCCAAAAATTCGGTTCCATAAAAGCTGAGATAATAAGCGCTGCATTACAAATTACCGGTACGTACCAAATGCTCTTCGGATTTATTCTAACGATGCCATAACATCCGGCAGAGATAAGAATTGCATCCAGCACATAAGCAATAATGCTTTCTTTGTCGAAGCCCGCAAATAGATTGCCGATGATGAACATAATAATAGTTGCTGCGATGAGAGTTAAAAATGCTAATACAGCGCTGGGGGTAATGTAAAGAAACGAATTGGATCTGTCCGTATTCATTTGGACCTCCAAATATTAATAATATGATTTAAGATCATGGTCATAGCCTTAATTAATATTTATGAAAACAATTTAGGTATAGAATTAATTCAGGTTGTCATGAAATTGTCAAAAATGGATTAATATTATTTATAATATCAAATAAAAAACCCCGATGCTTGGAGGAACATCAGGGATTTAATAAATCTGATCTACTTCAAGATACATAAGGAGGGAAGGTTTTTAAAGTATCTCTTATGAACTTATATCATAATATCAGGAATGTCAATAATTCTAAAAACACTTATCTTAAAGAACGCATACAATAATTAACTGAAATGAAACCTCTAATTAATGAGATTTGTAATACCCTTCACCTATACCGTACCAACCTTCTACTATTATGCCCCAAGAATAAATTATAGTAGTCCCCTTAAACTGCATACCGTCTATAGCTCCTCCTTTACCTATTGCAACTAGTTTCAAGGGAGTAATAAATTCATAATCAGGAAAACCTTCGTTAACTCCCGGGGAATAACTTCTTTTGCCAATATATGTTCCTTCCCATACACCACCTCCAACATCATCGCTAAGAGTTAAAGTCCATTTACCGTGTGTGTTTCCTTCTCCTGTAACAGTATCTACTACTTCATTCAGATAATGGACTAAAGTTCCTGCCATCAAAGGGTCAGATGACATCATTTGTTCTGTGACTTTTACGTCTCTCATAATGAAATTTTTTCCCGCAAACTTAAATTCTCCACCTTCTGGTGGGGCAACTGGATAGTGGGAAAAATTACAATTTGTGATTTCAACTTTTTGAAGCGCAGCTAGTTCATCAGGTGCTACCGGTGACTGCGATTGATCAGAACAACTGATAAGTGATAGTCCTATAAAGACTATTAGAAATAGTACACTGAATGTTTTCATAACAGACTCCTTATTAAATATTATTAAAATATTATTTAGTAGTGGTCTGCTTCGGGAGAGTATTTTCGAATTGTCATCCTTAGAGAAAAATTAATTAGATGGCTCTAGACATTGCTCTCTCTAAGTAGATTATAATCGGATGATATTAATATAAATTAATTTCAGCCATATCAAAGAAAAATAATATTAAAATTAAGCAACAGTTTGTAATTATTAACAGCCAATAAAATAAAAAACCCCGCTACCGAAGCAACGGGGTGTGATTTAACAAAAGGTCTGGGGGTAGACCTTCTGCTAAGTGCATTGTGTAAATAATTAAATTATTTTTATTTCAATAGTATCATCTTTCTCGTTTGAACAAATTTTCCGGCTTTTAGCTGATACAAATAAACCCCGGATGCTGGATTCTTTAAGCTGGAAACAGGATCAAACTCAACTTCATAACTTCCTGCTGGTTTATATTCATCCACAAGCGTTGCAACTTCATTTCCTAATACATCATAAACTTTTAAAGTTTGCCAACTGCTTACTGGCGACTGCCAACTGATTTTAGTACTTGGGTTGAAGGGATTAGGGTAGTTTTGAAAAACTTGATACTTTGTAGGAAGATTTACTTTTAATGTATCGATCCCGCTTATATTTAATGTAGTAAATTTGAAAGTAGTACTTGTATCACTTGAATTTCCTAGATTGTTCAATGCGGTAACCCTCCAATAATATGTATTATTATTTACCAAACCATTCATCTCAATGAAAGTATTTGTTAAATAAACAGCAGTTCCATTAAAATCTGGTTTGGTGTCTATTTCCAATTTGTATTGTTCTGCGCCTGATACAACAGACCAGTTTAGTGTTGGTGATAATGAAACATCTGTTGAGTTGTTTGCTGGTGAATATAAATTTGGAGCAATTAGTTTTGTTGTAAATCTATATATATCGGAAATTTTTGTTTTCAATAATGCTTCACTTACTGCAAATACCCTCCAGAAATATGTAGTGTTATATTTTAATCCACTTATTATTTGCATAGTATCTGTAAGCCCATCATTGTTAAAGACTATTTCACCAGTAAAATCTTCTGTGGTATTTACCTCTAACTTATATTTATTCGCACCATCCGTTTTTAACCAAACTAAAGTGGGATTTAAGCCAACAGCAACTGCTCCGTTTGACGTTGCGCTTAAAATTGTTTGACTGGTTGTGAATACAAAGATTTCACTTGTATCACTAATATTACCCGATTCATTAAATGCTGTAACCCGCCAATAATATTTATTGTTGTCTTTTAGTCCGCTTATAATTCGGGAATTTATATTAATTGTATCCGCATCATAGATAACCGGGGCCGTAAAATCAATGCTTGTATTAACTTCCAATTTGTACCTATCAGCACCGGTAACCTCTGTCCAGCTAAGCAAAGGTTTTAAACTATTCCCTGAAGAATTATTTGATGGTTGATTAAGCAAAGGTTTTGTAAGCTTAGTTGTGAAGCTATATACTTGCGATGTATTTGGTTTTAATAATGCATCACTGCTTGCTGTTACTCTCCAATAATAGGTTGTGTTATTTGTTAATCCTGTTAAGGTATAGAATGTATCTGCTATAGATGTATTATCCAGAACTGATAATCCAGCGAAATCAGATGCAGTATTCACCTCTAATCTGTATTTACTTGCACCACTCGTTTTTTCCCAGTTAAGAGTCGGCGATGTAGTGATACCTATTGCTCCATTCGGGATTGACGATAATACCGTATGCCTAGTAGAAAATTTATATGTTGTACTGGTATCACTGGTATTTCCTGCAGAATTTAGTGCTGTTATTCTCCAATAGTAATCTGCATTATCAGTCAATCCTCCGATCTGCTTTGAAGTTAAATTTATGGTATCTTCATCAAAAATTATATCGCCTAAGAAATCAGTTCGTGTATTAACTTCTAACCTGTATTTATCAGCCCCATCTGCTGTACCCCATTCTAAAGTTGGTGCTAAACTGAGATCAGAAGAATTATTTTCTGGATTGATCGGAGTAGCAGACATTAATTTAGTAATAAATTTAAATGTATTACTTGGATCACTGAAATTACCAGAATTGTCAAGCGCTGTAACCCTCCAATAATATGTAAAATTGTTCGTCAAACTATCCAATGTTTTTAGTGTATCAATAAGACTATCCGAATTAAAAATAAATGTTCCGCTAAAATCAGGTGCAGTATTCACCTCCAATCTATATTTATCTGCAGCTTCGGCTAAGGTCCATTTCAAAGTAGGAGTCAAATCTATTCTTGTTGTATTATTCTCAGGCAGATTAAGTATCACATTCATTAATTTAGTTGTAAAACTGAAGGTAGCGCTGGTATCACTGGAAAAACCAAAGTTATTCAGCGCAGTTACTCTCCAATAATAGGTTTCATTATATGCTAAGCCCATAGGAATAAAGATTGTATCCCTTAATGTATCCGCATTAAAAATCATTGTTCCTAGGAAATCAGATTGTTCATTAATTTCTAATCTGTATTTATCTGTTCCCGATACGGCGAACCATCTTAGAGTATCGCTGATACTAATACCATTCGAGTTGTTATTAGGTGAAGCAAGAATTGGTGTTTGGAAAAGTGAAGCGCCATCTGGATTCTGCCAGGTTAAATATGGATAACCATCATTAATACCATCTCCCAATTTCCATACTTGTGGATTCCAGCCAGCATTAAGAAATGTTGAAGCAGATTTCATCTCTAAAGTTGTTTTACCAGTTCCCGCTGAACTGCTTATCTGTCCTGATGTTTCTATATCCCAAAAGCTATTGCTAACTGACGCATTCCAGTTATATCCTACTAAACCTCCGATTGTACTGTGGCTTCCTGCTACACTTACCGCGCTGTAACAATTAATAATTGTTGAACCGGTGTAATTATACCCCACTAGTCCTCCGATTGTTGTCTCACCACTTACATTACCCCTGCTGTAACAATTGGAAACTGTAGAATAATATGTTATTCCTACTAATGAACCTATGATAAAACTGCCGGATATACTGCCCGAACTATAACAATAAAGAATGTTTGTATTTTCAATATTTCCGGCAATAGCCCCAACTTTCCGGTATGAAATGATATTTACATTTATCACTCCCAGATTTTTAATAGTTGCTCCATTTGTATAACCAAATAACCCCAAATAATCGCCTCCTCGATTTATATATAATCCATCTATAGTATGCCCATTGCCATCATAGGATCCGCTAAATTTTACCCCCTCATTTCCTATTGGTATCCATCCCCCACCACTCCAGGTCGTGGTTTCCAATGCATTAATGTCAGCAGTTTGTATGTAGTTTTTATTCCATCTGGTTGCATCTGATGCGATCCAGTAAAGATTTCCTAAATTTGCAATTTGATATGGATCTTCAATCGTACCAGTCCCTTTTGAAGGTGCAATGGGTGCTGGAGGAAGACCCTGCCATTTAAGTACAGGATATCCATCATTTTTATCGACTCCCATTTCCCAAACTGTTGAAAAATTCCAGCCAGAGTCAGTAAATGTTGTTTGAATTTTCATCTCTGCTGTTATTTTACCTGTTCCACCTGCGCTCGTTGTTAGACCTGAAGTCTGTGTATCCCAGAAGCTGTTACTCACAGTGGGACTGATAATTATACCCTATTAAACCACCAGTAGATTCGACCTGTGCTGTGCCAGTACTGTAACAGTTACTTACACTTGACCAGAACGTTTTCTCCGATTAGACCACCAATACTCCAATAACCTGATACATTGGCTCTGCTATAGCAGTCGCTACATTGCGGAATACCTGTTGTCTCCAACCAATCCACCTATAAAGTTACTTGTGCCCGCAGGATTCCAGTACTGAAACATATATTTCACCAAAGTATTGTTATCAGTACACCCTACGACAGCACCTATACATAACGTAACCACTTATATTTACATTTGTCACTCCCAAATTTAAAATTGTATAGGCTTCCACCAGTTGCACCAAATAATCCAAGGTACGGTACATCAGGTCGATTAATATATAACGAATCAATAATATGTCCATTACCATCATAGACACCGCTAAATTTGTTTGTCCAATTGCCTATGGGAGACCATCCATAGTAACCTCCCGCACCATTTGAGAACCATTTTGCTGTTTCTGAGGCATCAATGTTTTCCATTTGGATATAATGATTTGCCCATCTTGAACTATTTTCTGAAATCCAATAAAGATTCCCTATTGTAGAAATTTGGTATGGATTGCCTATAGTTCCATCTCCAGTTGTTGGTGAAACTGCAGTCTGTCCCCAAATAGTTGTAGCAAATATGCAAAAAACACCTAATAGTAGATTTTTCATTTTGGTTCCAGTATATAAAAATTTTAATATTACAATTATTACACTTCAGCAATTCGATTGAAGACGATTGACAAATCAATATTGCTTTATTTGGATCTATTTAAATTTAATGATTAGTAACAAATATTATGCTAATAAATAAGTTGATGTGTTAAATATAAATGTCAGTAATTAAGCTAAAAATTAAATTAATTTATAAAATTATTAAGGTATTTGAAATAATTACCGCAAAGATTAGCAAGATTTGAAAAGTGTAACTTATTTTTCACGTCGTTAGGAAATCCCAGTAACCAATCTTAGTTTCTGTAAAATAATTTGTTTTAGTGTTAAAGAAGAGTAGTTCTCATCGCTGTTTGTAAAAACCATAAAAAAACCCTGCAACCGAAGTCGCAGGGTTTATAATTAATCTCGTTTTTCTTTTTTCGATTATCGTT
This sequence comes from uncultured Ignavibacteriaceae bacterium, assembly GCA_963809415.1. Classification (GTDB taxonomy): domain Bacteria; phylum Bacteroidota; class Ignavibacteria; order Ignavibacteriales; family Ignavibacteriaceae; genus IGN3. Next base: position 937,987 of record CAWEJJ010000003.1, read on the forward strand.
TTACTTCAATAAAATCATCTTGCGTGTCTCCACGTAATTACCTGCTTGCAAACGATAAAAATAAATTCCACTTGCCAGCTGTCTATTGCCAACTACAGACTGGAATTCAACTTCATATCTGCCTGCTTTTCTATATTCATCTACAAGCGTTTGCACTTTATTTCCAAGCACATCATAAATATTTAATGTTTGGTGACTGCCTACTGATGACTGCCAACTGATTTTTGTACTCGGATTAAACGGGTTAGGAAAATTTTGACTGATTGAAAAATCAAACAGTGCATTGCTTATTTTATCATCAGTTACTTCTGTTACTAAACCAGGTACTGTAATTTTGTGAGCATAAATATCCTTAGTATAAATCGAACGCAGATCTTCCCAGGCAAGCATAGCGTTTCCCTTTCTGTCTGTACACATACTCTGAAAATCAGCTCCATGTCCGATTGTAACTGTCTTTCCTTCTATAGGAAAAGAAGATACACCTTCCGGATTAAGATGCTGAAGGTGTAATTGATCTGGAGTTGTCCAGGAAATGAATGCTCCTCCAAATCCATCTTCAATTATTTTTGGTATACTTGGGCTAGTACCGAAAGTCAATCTCACATCCGCAGGCCATTCACGTGTTCCATCTCCATTTATTCGCTGAGCATGAACCTCGCCATTATAACCTGTGCCAAGCCATGTGATTATAGCACCACCTTGAGTATCAGTAGCAATGTAAGATCGGAAATACGATTTTATCTCAGAGATCCTTATTCCATTTTTATCCCAGGCTGGAACACCTGCAGCACTTACTTTTTGAGCATAAATATAATTAGTGTCGTTCTGGGTCCTGCTGTCAATCCAGGAAATAATGGCACCGCCGTTTCCATCAGGTGTAAGGCAGGGATGTTGCTGGTAACTAGGGGCATTGCATATTGTATCGCTTACGGTCCATAAAATTAGTCCGTCGCCATTAACCCGTTGTGCAAATATGTTGGTCGATGTGGCTAGCTCTGTATGATCAGATTCGAACCAGGTGATAATTGCGCCGCCTGCATCATCAACAACGATCTGAGGTTCACCTCCAGCTGAATTAATTAACACACCACCTTCTGTCCATTGAATAGTCCCGGAAGCATCAATTTTCTGTGCAAATATTTCACCATTAATTCCAATCCATGTTACTACTGCTCCATCAACACCGTATCCGGTAATAACCGGGTATGACCAGCTGTTTGCCTGTTGTGCAATAGGTATACCATTTGCCTGCCAGAGAGTATCTCCATTTGCATTCACCCTCTGCACCGCAACCGTTGAATTTGGCCAGCCATAACGCATATCAAACCAGGTTATTACGGCTCCTCCTTCACCATCGCTTGTAATCTGAGGCTGCTTTGAACCGGTCGCTGAACAGATCATTATACCATTAGATGTCCACTTTGCAAAACCTGCTGAATCGAAACGCTGCGCATATATTTTTGTATCTGAATCCCGGATATCCTCCCAGACAATAATTGTCCCGCCAGTTCCATCACTTATCATTTGCGGGTACTTTTGATCTTTCGGGGCATTACAGACTTTTGTGTTAAATGTTGAATCGGTAGTCCATTGAGGGAAAGAAACTTGAACTAGGAATAAAGAACAATACAAAAATTTTAATATGGTTTGCATCAATCCCTCCGAAAAGAAATTATTTGGTAGATTAAACTTCGGTAATGCTTTATGTTTGTTATTCAAGAAAGTTATTATCATCAAATATTATAAAATTCTTGCTTTATCGAAGTTATTGTATTTATCAATTGTAAATTCAATTATTTTTTAATCAATGTCAAAAACTTTCATTTCACAGATGCTAATTATTGCCGAACTTGTAATAATAAAAAACCCCGCTACCGAAGCAGCGGGGTGTGATTTAACAAAAGGTCTGGGGGGAAACCTTTTGAAAACATCGATACAATAATAATTCAAATAACCTATAAAACAAATAAAAAAATAAACCCGTTCCGCTTCTTTAAGAGCTCGCTGTAATAGTTTTATTTTGGCAAGCTTCACACTTGATGTCATTCTGCTAACTACAATCAAAAATATATCCTTTTAATTGGGTACAATTATCTCAATTACAGCATTAAAATGTTGCAACTTTATCAGCTTCAACAGTCCATTGAGTCAGTTCACTTATTGTGCTCATTTCAATATCATCAATCAATTTCAAATATTTTATACCGCTGGCATCCGCACAACTGCCGCAAATTTTTACTTTTATGCCGTGATTAATGACAGATTTCATCATTCGTTCTATATTATAATATCCGGTAGGTGTAACTTGATTAGGCAATCCACCAGCAACAACATCAGCCATAAGAAATAGATTTACTGTAGAATCAGGAAGTTATTTACCCAGTGTCAGTGCAAGTCTGAATGCATTATACATTTTTTCTGCACCATAAGGTGCATCATTAATAATTATTAAAATATTCATACTGTGTTTCTCCTGTAAAGTATAAATTAATTTATACTTTAAAAATCTTTTATTCTTTTAGTCCAAGAATTCCGTAATGATAAGGTGGCAAGGATAAAACAGGTTTTGCCAAACTAAATCCGGCAGATTTCATCCATTGTGTGCAATCTTCAGGTTTTGGGCGAATATTTAGCGATGGCCCGCGAGGTGTGATTTCAGAATATATCCAGTGTATAATTGCTAATTTACCTTTGTACTTTAAAATTCGATATGATTCTTCAAATAAACTGATGGGGTCTTCTGCATGTAAGATATTGAACAACATAACATAGTCAACTGAATTATCCTTAAGCCCGGTTTTATCTTTTATAAAATCCTTATGTAATATTTTTATGTTAGTAATATTTTCTTTAGCGCTTCTTTCCTTTAAACGATTGATCATTGAATTATCAATATCAAAAGCATAAATATTTCCTTTAATAATCTTTGAAGCGGGAATAGTAAATGTACCATAACCGGAACCGAATTCTACAACATCTTTTACTGAAGGAATTAACTCCAGCTTTGAAAAGATATTGCTTACATCAAAAAATGATTCCCAATATAATTCATTGGGCATACCGCTTTCTCTAATCTTCATATATATTCTATTTTTATTTTGGACTTAATAGCAGGCGAAATAAATTAAAAAATAATTTGTAAAAAACGGTTGTGCAAAAATTTTTAAGAAAGAAAAAAAAAATTAGTGATAAACTCTTATTGAAAATACTTAAAATAAAAAACCCGAACTTTATTATTAATTCGGGCTTCAATAAATCAGTATTAAGAATAATTTAATCTACATCAGTTTCAGAAGATTGATCTGACTCCGGTTCTAACCTGTAGGCAGCATTGGACTCATTGGCGGTAGTGATAGAAAATCTACCTTCTTTAATATACTGATAGAGCAAATCATTTTTGATTACATAAAAAAACAGCTCTTTGAATTTTTCAATTGAAACTCCAATTGTAGCGGCAAGTTTTGCAAGTTCGTGCGGATCATCAAAATCTGCCTGGTTTAATCTTAACATATATCTTCTGGCAATGTAAAAACTTTCAGAAGCAGGGTCAACCATTCTAACTTTGGTTTTTTGTGTTAATGGATCAATAATATCTTTAAAATACATTGGAACAAATCTTCCGTTTTGTATTGAAACCATTGCCCCGCTGCCATCTTCAAGAATAAATTGTGCAGCAGAAAATCCAAGGTCCCTTGTGTATTCCATATCAAAAGGAATTGGATCTGCACATCGCAATTCATACCCAATATTTTTTGCGACGATTGTAGATTTTAAACCAAATTCTTTAAGTCTTTCATGCACTTTGGTTTTTAAAATCTCACCAAAATTAATTTCAGCTATTCTTATATTATCGTGTGCATCTCTTTCAACTTCAATAAGTGAATCAAGATCAGTAGTATCAAGATGCTCAACTAATCCTTCTGCAATAATTGCTACACCATCAGGATGACCATAGCTTAACCTCTTAATAATTGCTCCCGCAAGTATATCAACAATATGGCTTAGCTTAATTTTTTTGTAAGCAAATTCTTCTGGAATAAGTGTAAGTGTAGCACCTGTTGCTTTACCGATTCCAAGGGCAAGATGTCCCGCTTTTCTTCCCATAGAAACAACAAAATACCAGCGTGAAGTTGTTTGAGCATCAACCATTAAATTTTTTACAATATCTACACCAATATGTCTTGCAGTTTGAAATCCGAATGTAGGAATACCATGTGGTAAATCAAGGTCGTTATCAATTGTCTTTGGAACGTGAACAACTTTTATTCTACCCGCAGCCATTTCATTAACTTTGAGAGCACTAAACGCAGTATCATCTCCGCCGATTGTGATAAGTTTATCAACATTTAATCTTAATAATGAAGTAACTGTGTTCTCTAAATGTTTTGGATCTTTGGTTGGATTTGCTCTTGAAATACCAATATATGAACCACCACGGAAATGTATCCGGCTTACGTTCTGAATCGAGAGTAACTTAACGTGGGAGATATCCCCCTGCATTATCCATTTAAATCCATCCTTAATCCCGACTACTTCAATACCTTCAACTGCAGCACGGATAGTTGCAGCGCCAATCACGCTGTTGATACCCGGTGCCGGTCCCCCACCTACTAATATCGCTAACCTTTTTGGTGCAATAGACATTTTACTTCAACTCCTGATATTAAATAAAATTTTATAGAACCTTTAGTTTTGCAAATTTAAGCATCAACTGTTTTACATTATTGCCTTCAAAATGCACAGTGGCTTTTGTCATATCTCCGCTTCCCACAACGTCAACAACTTTACCGAGTCCAAATTTTTCATGCATCACACGGCTGCCCGGTCTTAAAGAAGCTCCTTCTTGATTAAAATTTTCATAATCAACTTTTTCAAAATATTCGTAATACATTTCTTTTTTAGTTTTACGGTTTGCTTTTCTTCCAAGTCCCCCATTCATTTCTTTATAGGTTGATGGATCCAGTTCATCAATAAACCTGGAACGACTTTGATACGCAACTTCACCAAAACGGTAACGTGATCTGGCGTGTGTTATATAAGCTTTTTTCTTAGCACGTGTTAGTGCAACATAAAATAATCTTCTTTCTTCATTTACCGAAGTATCAGCAGCAAATTTATTTGCAATAGGGAAAATATCTTCTTCGCATCCGGATACAAAGACAATGGGCCACTCTAAACCTTTAGAACTATGAACAGTTAAAAGAGTTACGCTATTGTTTTCATCTGAATAGTTATCAATATCTGCAACTAGTGATACTTCTTCCAGATATTGTTCAAGTTTAGCAGAAGGATTACTTGCTGTAAATTCACTGAAGGATGAAAGAAGTTCACTTACGTTTTCCATTCTTTGCAAGGCTTCCTGGGTTCCTTCTTCTTTAAACATCTTTATAATGCCAAGTTCATCGACAAGTGCCCTGATCAATTCATCTACAGATAATTTATCTTTTAAACCGGTGTATTTATCTAATAAAGTCTTAAACTGTTTTACGTTTTTTTGAATTCTCTCTTTGATATCGATTACTTCAAAAACACGCCCCATTGTCTGGAATAATGTAATGTTATGTTTACGTGCAAATGAAATCATTCTGATGATGGTTGTGCTGCCAATTCCGCGTTGAGGGAAATTCATTATCCTTAATAAACTTTCTTCATCGTTCTGATTAGAGACAACGCGTAAATAAGCTATAAGATCTTTTACTTCTTTTCTTTTATAAAACTCAACGCCGCCAATTATTTTATAAGGGATCTTTTCTCTTCTAAAAAAATCTTCCATAGTGCGGGATTGGGCATTTGTTCTATATAGAACTGCAAAATCTTTAAATGCTATTTTTTTCTTTGAAGTTTCATACTTTATATATTTTGCAATCTGCGAGGCTTCATCTTTTTCGTCAGCACATTTTAAAAGAACTAAAGGTTCCCCTTCTTCATTTTCAGTCCAGAGTGTTTTAATTACCTGGTCTTTATTGTTTTTGATAATTGAATCAGCAGCTTTAAGAATCATTTTAGTTGAGCGGTAATTCTGCTCAAGTTTAAATAATTTGTACTTTGGAAAATCCTTATCAAAATCCAGCATATTACCCAGATTTGCGCCGCGCCAGCTATATATACTTTGAGCATCATCACCAACAACAGCAAGATTACCATTTCTTGGAACCAATAATTTTAAAAGTTCATATTGTGCTTTGTTTGTATCCTGAAATTCATCAACCAAAATGTATTCAAATCTTGATTTATATTTTTGAAGTATATTTTTTTTATTTAAAAATAATTCAATAGGTTTTAGCAGCAGATCATCAAAATCCATTGCGTTAAATTCTATAAGTCTCTTTTGATACTCAACATAAATATCAGCAATCTTCTCATCAAAAAAAGTATTTATGTGTTTACTTCTGAATTCCTTCGGGGTTATCATGTGGTTTTTTAGAAAACTGATTCTGTGTCTTACTGAGTTAGGCGTAAATTTATCAGAATCAATATTAAGATCGGTCATTATATTGGATACAAGAGATAACGAATCAATAGTATCATATATCGAAAAGTTACTTTTATAATCAATGTGTTTTGCTTCTACCCTAAGTATTTTAGCAAATACAGAATGAAATGTTCCCATCCATAAATCATTTGCTTTATTACCAATCAGCTCCCGGATTCTATTCTTCATTTCGTTAGAAGCTTTATTAGTAAATGTAAGGGCAAGAATACTTTCAGGAGTAAAATTTTTCTTTAAAAGGTATGCAATTTTGTAAGTTAACACTTTTGTTTTCCCGGAGCCCGCCCCGGCAACTATCATTTCAGGTCCTTCTAAGTATTCAACTGCTGCTAATTGTTCCGGGTTTAAATCCTTAAATAGTTGCATATTTCTTTCTTTTTTTTTCAAAAACAGGTGCAAATATATATAAACTGAGTTGGAATAGAAAGAATAGCACAGGTAAAAATTGCATGAAAATTCTGATTATTGTAATGAAATTCTTTAAGTTTCCGTTGAAAAATTAAACTTGCATAGAATATTATTATAAATTTATTTCAAAATCTAATAAAGAAGTCATCCAAGGGCTTATAAAACGCATAATTGTCAAGAAAACTGCTAAGTCCCTATTTTTCAGAAGTATCAAATTAAATTATAAATAAAGATTGTATTAAATTTATAATTGGCATACTTATAGATAGTGTATCAAAAAGAAATTTTGTACAAATGAACACATCAGAAAAGCAAAATATGAACGCAACTCCAGAAGTCAATCCTTCCTCTCATTTACCAGAAGCAACACCATTAATGGACGAAAACGTGCATGACGGATTTTCACTTTATTCAAAGTACAATGTTTTGCTTCAAACTATTAGAGATGGTTTAATACTAATTAGTGACCGCCGTATACGTTATTCAAACAAAGTTTTTGCGGATATGTTCGGATATACTATCGGTGAGTTGACTGATTTTAAAATTGATGATTTAATCGCGCCGGAATATCAAGAAATTGTTTTAGATAGATATGAAAAACGATTAAAGGGTGAGGTTGTTCCTCCGCAGTATGAAATTGAAGCCGTCACAAAATTCGGAAAAATAATTCCTGTACTTTTAAATACTGGCTTGGTCTCATCGGGTAATGAAAAACTTGAGTTTGTCATCGTCCGTGATCTTTCAGATATCTTTTCCAAAGATATCGAATTAAAAAAACAAGCAAGTGAATTTGAAAATAAATTTGAAGCAGAAAGAAGATTACAGAAATATTTTATAGAGTATTTACCGGATTCAATTTACTTTAAAGACACAGCAAGCAAATTTATTAAAGCCAACCAAGCAACTTTAGCTAAAATGGGATTAAAATCCTTTGATGAATTGATTGGGAAAACTGATAAAGATTTTTTTGACACTTATCATGCTGAACAGGCAAAAAAAGATGAAGAGGAAATTATCCGCACCGGAAATTCCATCTTAAATAAAGTTGAAAAAGAAACATGGAATGATGGAAGCATAACATGGGCATCCACAACAAAAATACCACTGCGTGATGATAATAATAATGTCATTGGAACTTTTGGAATAACCCGTGATATAACCGAACTTAAAAAATCTGAAGACATCAAAAATGCATTATATAAAATTTCAACTGCTGTAACTACTGTCCCGGATATACAAAATCTTTATTCTACAATGCACCAGATCATAATGGATTTGATGAAGGCAGATAACTTTTATATTGCAATGTATGATGAACAAACTAACATTGTAAGTTTCCCGTACTTTGTGGATCAAACTGATCCGCCACCGGAAGCAAGAAAAGCAGGGAAAGGTTTAACTGAGTATGTCTTGAGAACAGGCACTCCTCAATTAATTACAGCCGAACTTGATTTAGCTCTTAGAAAAGCAGGTGAAACATCCTTGATTGGTGAACCAACGCAAATCTGGCTTGGAGTTCCGCTTAAAGTTCAGGAGAAAACAATCGGAGTTATCGTTGTTCAGGATTATAACGATAAAACAACTTATGCAGAAAGTGAAAAGGAAATTTTAACTTATGTATCCGAACAAATAGCCTTGGCGATTGACAAAAAATACCGCGAGCAAAAAATAATTGAGTATTCTGAAGAACTTAGAGAATCAAATGCTACTAAGGATAAATTTTTTTCTATCATAGCACATGATTTAAAAAGTCCATTTAATGGTATTTTAGGTTTATCAAGAATGATTTGGGAAGAGTATGATTCTCTGGATGATGAAGAATTACGATCTTCACTTGAGATATTAAAAGATGCAACAGGAAATATTTATAGGTTGATTGAGAATCTGCTTGATTGGTCCAGACTACAAACCGGTAAAATGAAATTTCAACCATCATTTCAAAATATGTTCACAATAGTTGAAGACACAAGAATGCTTCTTAATCAAAATGTTAAGCTAAAAGATATTATCATAAAAAATAAGTTAGCACCTACAAGTATAATTTGGGGTGATTCAAATATGCTGCATTCTTTATTACAAAATCTTATTTCCAATGGTATTAAGTTTACCCGCAGCGGTGGATTCATTGAAATTTCAGAACAAACTTTTGATGATAAAATACAATATTCAGTATCAGATAATGGCGTTGGAATTGAGCCAAAGGATTTAGGGAAACTTTTTAGAATAGATGTTAGCTTTTCATCCAATGGAACAATGAATGAAAGAGGGACAGGACTTGGTCTGGCACTTTGTAAAGAAATAATAAACATTCATAGAGGCGATATTAAAGTTCAAAGTGAAGTTAATGTTGGAACAAAAATTATTTTTACATTAAACAAACAAAATTTTTAAAATGATTTTATGAATGAGGATAAGAACGAAGATAATCAAGAAGATTTATCAGACTTTGAAGATTATTTAGCCGAATTTGATTCACTTATAAAATTTGATTTAGAAACCTGTCCACTTTGTTGCGATAATAGTTCAGATAACCTGCCAATTCAAAATACACTTTTCGTATTCTATAAATGTTTAACTGAAGAATCAGAATTACTTTCAATTACTAATGAGTTAAAATTAAAGTATATACCTTTTAGGATTGATAAAAGACTTAACACAGAATCAATTAATCAAACAAGTTATTTTTATGAAATAATGGTTCCCGAAAGATGTTTAACAAAATTGCAAAAGATGAATAGATAAATACTCAATTTCTTGGATGACTTTTATGCCATTCAATTATATAATTTGCAATATCTGTTGTTGATGCACCGGGTGTAAAAAGTTCTCCGACTCCCAAATCTTTAAGTTTTTTTATATCCTCTTCAGGAAATATTCCGCCACCAGTTAACAAAACATCATCAACACCTTTTTCTTTCATAAGGTTTAATATTTTCGGAAAGACAGTCATATGAGCACCGGACAAAATACTAATACCAATTACATCTGCATCTTCCTGGATTGCGGCTTCAACAATCATTTCCGGTGTTTGTCTTAAACCAGTGTAAATAACTTCCATACCGGCATCGCGTAATGCAGCAGCAATTACTTTTGCGCCACGGTCATGCCCATCTAAACCGGCTTTAGCAACCACCACTCTAATTTTTTTATCCATTTAACAAACTTTCATATTTTGAAACTGCCTCTTTAATTTTTTCTGCATAGGATGTAATTTCAAAATCATTATACTCAATTGTCCTCGGTCTCATGTGAAAATCATTTTCATATCTTGGTATAATATGATAATGAAAATGGAAGACTGATTGCCCCGCACTGAATCCATTATTGGAAATAATATTGAATCCATCGGCTTTTAATGCACGTTTAACAGCCCCTGCCAGATATTGTGTTAACTTTGTTAGTTCTGCTAACTCTTCCGGCGGAATTGTAAGAAAATTATCAAAATGTTTTTTGGAAATAACTAAAGTATGGCCATAATTAATAGGATTTACATCAAGAAAGGCTATAAACTTTTCATTCTCAAAAACGATTTCGGCTTCTGATGATTTTGATGCAATGTCACAAAATATACAATCCATACACTCTCGCTTTTTATTATTGTTTCAAAATTAAATGATTTTGTGGATAACCACCAATGGTAATTTATGAAATAAGCAATCTTTGAAAATCAGCTCCTCGTCATTCAATTTGCACTGCCATAAACGTACGTCGGTTGTTTCCATAAATCAGAAATAGTTTATGCTTCAATTTCACCTAATATGATATTTTACGAAATAATTTTCGAAGATCTCAACTAAGATATTCTTTTGTCCTGCCAAACACTCCAAACAATCCACCGGTATGGACAAAAATATTTTTCTTCCCTTTCCCGGTTTTTAAATATTTTTCATAGTAAGCAGCAAAAGCTTTTCCAGTATAAGCTGGGTCTAATAATATACCGGTTTTAGATGCGAATTTCTTTATCAACATAATTTTTTGTTGAGATATTTTCTTATAACCTTCTTTAGAATAGCCATCAAGTATGATAAGGTTTTCAGGGTTGATTTTACAATTTAATTTATAATCTAAAACACATCCTTCAGCAAGCTGCAATATTTTCTTCTTTAATTCATCCTTGCTGTATAAAACATTAACGGCAACAATTTTAATTTCAAGTTTGTTGATTGCTGCACCGACCAACATTCCTGCCGCGGTTCCACCAGATCCGCTTGCCGCAATAATAGAATCGATAGTTTTAAGATTAATTTGATTTTTAAGTTCGTCAATAAAATTGATGTAACCCCAAATTCCCAATGTTGTTGAACCACCTTCAGCTAAAACATAAGCATTCGTTTTCTTTTTTAAATAAGATAATCTTTCATCATACATTATCTCGTTCACTCTATTGTATTCATCTTTATTCAAATATTTTATTTCTGCGCCATACATCTTATTAAGAAAAAGATTTCCATTTGAATTTGATTTTTCTTTACCCCATAAAAATAGTTTGGTGTTTAACCCGATTGTTTTAGCTGCAATAGTAGTTGCTCTGGCATGATTTGACTGCTCGCCGCCGCAAGTAAAAATAATATCGGCTTTTTTACTTTTAACATCGGCAATAATAAACTCCAGTTTCCGAACTTTATTCCCGGATAATTCGCATCCTGTCAAATCATCCCGCTTAATTAAAAAACTTATTCCTTCAAAATCATTCTCTTGCAATGGAGTCGGAATTTGTGCAAGTGATATTTTTTTGGGAGTAATCATTTTGCTAATTCAATCTTTTTAAGTTTTGAATAAATCTTCCTTGCTTTTTCAAGATCTTCCGGAGTATCAACAGAAAAACTATCATATTCAGTTTCAACAATTTTAATTTTAAAACCATTTTCAAGCATTCGCAACTGTTCAAGTTTTTCCCATTTTTCAAGATCGGTCGGAGTTAGTTGAGTAAACCTCAACAAATATTCTTTGCGATAGACATACAATCCCACGTGTTTATATATATCAGCTTTTTCAATCATTTCATTATCATTTTCAGCATCACGTACAAAAGGTATTGGCGAGCGTGAGAAGTACAATGCAAAATTTTTATAATCAAATACTACTTTAACAACGGATGGTGATTTTAATTCTTCAACATTATCAATCAATTTTGCTAAAGTTGAAACATTAACATCCAAATCAAAAAGTAAAGGCTCAATTGCCTGGTCAATCATCATTCCGCTAATAAATGGTTCATCACCTTGAATGTTGACAATAATATCGGCTCTTGGAAATTCTTTTGCAACTATAGCAATTCTATCTGAGCCGGTGGCACATTCTTTTGGAGTCATCATTACAGCAGCGCCAAAACTTTTTGCCGCTTTGGCAACTTGTTCATCATCAACTGCAATAACAATTTGGTTCATCAGCTTAGATTTTTTTGCACCTTCGTATGTATGTTGAAGAAGTGATTTACCGCCAATATCAGCAAGAGGTTTTCCCATCAATCTTGTTGAAGCGAATCTTGCCGGAATAACGCCGAGAATGTATGGATTTATTTTTTTTGGTTTCCCCTTTTTTGCCATTATTTATTACCAATTACTTTAGGCACTTTAAAATAATGCTCATCTTTCACGGGTGCATTTTTAAGTGCTTCTTCTGTTGAGATTGAAAGTTTTATTTCATCATTTCGGAAAACATTTGTTTGCTCCACTGGATGTGAAAGTGGTTCAACATTTTCTGTATCAAGCTTGTTAAGCTTTTCCATGTAGTTAAGTATTTCATTCATTTGCGGTGTAAAATTATTCAATTCTCCATCAGAAAATTTTAATCGTGCAAGTTCAGCAATTTTTTCAACATCCTTTTTTGTTACAGCCATTAATTATATTCCTTTTTATTGCTGATAATAATTTCTCTTACTTTTTCCATTAATGCAAGTTCATCCTGTTTTGATTTAATACTTATCGTTGGAATTGGTTTATCAAAATGTAAATAGATAGTTCCACTTTTAAGTTTAAATGATCCTTTAGGCATAATTTTTTTTGTGCCATTTATAGTAATTGGAACTATCGGATAACCACTATGTGCTGCAAGATAAAACGCGCCACGTTTAAAACTTTGAACTTCCCCGGTTTCACTTCTTGTCCCTTCCGGAAAAACAAGCACAGATATTTTCTTCTTATCCATAACTTTTTTTGCTTCTGCTAAACTCTTCATTGCAGCTTGTGGATCTTTTCTATCTATTACTACATAAGGTCCTAAATACAATTGCCATCCAAAAAATGGTATGCGGGCAAGTTCTTTCTTAAAGATCATACTCAAGCGGTTTGGAACTCCCCACTGTAAAGCCGTTATATCAAGCTGGCTTGAATGATTTGATGCAAATACATAAACAGCTTTTCGATCAATATTTTCTAGTCCGGTTATTTTAACCCGCACACCTGAAATGATTAATATTCCAAGTGGAAATATTTTTGCAAGGTAATGATAAAGTGTAAAACTTCTATCTATGAAAATGAAAATCAATCCGAAGATTGAACAAATAAAAGTATGAATTACAATTAAAAATATTTTAAGATAAGTGATCAACTTCTATATCATTTTAATTTTGTTCTTAAGCCCTGAAAGGGCGATTTATTTAACTCAGGATGAAGTCCTGAGATTACAAGTAAAAGTAAAGCAGCACTGAAAGTGCGAAATAAGAATCAGTCCCAAATATACTTCTCATTAAAATCAACTTTATATTTTTTAAAAAAAGTTCTGTATTCATCCTGAAAAGTTTTCTTTCTATGATGTTCTTTTTGATTCTCTATGTATGAAATTACTTTGTCGATCTCATATGGATTAACAGAAAATGCACCATAACCATTTTGCCAATAAAATTTCTCAAGTCTGTCAGATTTTGTCTTAATCCACTTAGAAGAATTTGCTTTTACTTTTTCTAATAAAACCATTAGCGGAATTTTTTTTGACAGCGAAGTTAAAATATGCACATGATCATAAAATCCACCAACCTTAATCGGATAACAATCTAAATTTTTACAAATTCCACCTATATAGCTATACAATTCATCTTCAATTTCTTCTGTAATTAATGGAACTCTGTTTTTAGTACTAAATGTAATATGAACGAAGTTTTTTACTAACGATTGTCCCATAATTATTTCGTCCTTTCAGGACTTCACATATTCTATTTTATTTTTCAGCATAGGATTAAATCCTATACTGATTGATTTTGCTCTTTCAGAGCTAAGCTTCATTTCAGAATTACGCTTAATTTCAATTATACCCCTTTTCTTCAGCAAACTTTTTAATTGCATTTATTCGATTTTTAATCGATGGGTGCGAATAGAAGAACCACTCAATAAATAAATTAGGTTCTCTATCACCAAGGTTTTGATCAGTAAGTTTATTTAGTGTGTTTATAAAACTTTCGGGTTTGTGTGAAGATTCAATTGCATATCTATCTGCTTCATATTCATATTTTCTAGAAAGTATATTCCCGATCGGCGATTGTATTAATCCGATTATCATCGCCCAAAGACTAAGTAATGGGAGTGCGGCGATTTGAGTGATGTTTTCAAAACCGAACCAGCCGAGCGAATTTCTGTATAAAATTGATATAATAAAAAAAGTTAAAAAACTTGAAACTGTTCCAAATAAAATATTTTTTATTATGTGCTTATGTTTGTAATGACCAAGTTCATGTGCAATAACTGTTTCAATTTCATCCTTGCTATAATTACTTAACAGAGTATCACCAAGAATTATTCTTTTTGTTTTTCCTAACCCGGTAAATGCTGCATTAGCTTTTTTTGTATTCTTACTCATATCAAATGTAAAAACATTTTCTACTTTAATTCCGGCACCTTCAGCAAGATTACTGATTCTTGTTTTTAATTCTTCATCATTTAAGGGAAGAATTTTATAAAATATTGGGAGTATTATGATAGGGAAAATCTGCGAAAGCACAACTGAAATCAAAAACATTGCAGAGGCAAAAACGAGCCACCACAAATCACCAAATTGATTTAGTACAAAAAAGAAAAGCAGAAGAATTGGAATTCCAATCACCAAACCGACCAACATTGATTTAACATTTTCGGAAAAATATTTAAAGAACGTCTGGTTAGATAAGTCGTATTTATGCTCAAGATAGAACCCCGTGTAAATATTAACAGGCATAAATAAAAATGAACTTACTATTCCCAGTACAAAAACGAAAATTAAAAAAACTAAATATTGGTTTTCTACAAATGTTTGGATATAGCTTTGCAACCAATTACTATAACCTAACGCAATAAAAAGATAAAGCAAAATAAAGCTAATCACGGCTTTGCTAATACTTATTGCGAGCTTTGTGTTATTGTATTTTTTTGAATTCATATAGTTAAAAATAACAACTGAATTTCTCTCAATCAATTTAATCCCTTTAGTTATATTTGATTAATAATTTCCCTAATTTTATGCAGTAAACATATTTTAGAGAGGATCAAATGAAAAAATTATACTTTTCTTTTTTTACAACAACATTGTTCGTACTTATTTTAACTTATAATTCAAATGCCCAGGTAACACTTCAGATTGGCGGTGGAGTTGGATATTCAGTTCCCACCGGCGATTACAGCGGAACAACAATTGATTTTTACAACGGTACAAAATACGGAATGGAATCGGGTTTAAATCTTCATGCTAAAGCCCGCGTTGGAATCTTATTTTTAAACGCTTTTGGTGAAATTGGTTATACAAACTTTAGCGGGAACGGAGAAGCTGAGCCGGGTCAAGGTTCAATTGACGTCTCCAACAAATTAGTTTCGATAAAAATTGGACCGGAATTCCCAATCAATATTCCAATGTCTCCCATTACCCCGTACATACAAGGATTTGTATCGTTTAATACAATTTCAGGTAATGTAGAATTTCAAGGGGTTTCAAATGTTCCAAGCGGAAAATTTGATATCGCCAGTACATCAAGAGTTGGATTAGGCGCTGGTATAGGAGCAATATTTAATTTAGTCGGAATTAAGTTAGATGCTAATATTCAATACCATTCTATTAACCTTGCAGGCAAAGAATATAAGATAGAAAATGTAACTTCTCATGAACGTCTTGATAACTACACATCTCTTAATGATGGGAAGGATCCATTGTACAATGCTAATAGTGTTGGTCATTTTATTAAAGAAGATCGAGGAATTGGAGCTATAGAGTTTAAATTAACCGTAATGTTTGGTTTATAAACTAATATCAAAACAAATTATTAAAACAAACCCAATTCCTTTTTTGGAATTGGGTTTATAGTTTTAAATTAACTAATTATTTAATGTAAAATAATACATCACACGCACGAAAGGATTCGTGCACTACAATAATAATTACTCTCCTGGAATTTCTGTTCTTAATTTAATCGGTTCAACTTTCTTTTTTCTCATTTTTAAGTTTAACATTTCTACAAATACACTAAACGCCATTGCAAAATAAATGTAACCTTTAGGAATATGTTGATGCAGTCCTTCCATAATTAAGGAAACTCCGATTAACAGTAAGAAACTCAAAGCAAGAATTTTTATAGTTGGATGCTTTTCCACAAAATCACTAATCGAACCCGAGAAGAACATCATAAATATTACCGCAATTATAACAGCAAGAACCATTATTATAAGTTGGTTTGCCATTCCTACAGCCGTGATAACAGAGTCAAGTGAGAATACGATATCAAGTAAAAGTATTTGAACAATAACACCCGAAAAAGAAACTTTAGCTTTTATCTTATGATGTTCTTCTTCACCTTCTAATTTGGAATGGATTTCGATTGTACTTTTAGCTAGTAAGAACAAACCTCCAAGAATAAGTATTAAATCTCTTCCGGAAATTTCAAGACTAAAGATTGAAATAAAAGGTGCTGTTAATTTTATGATCAATGAAATTGAAAAGAGTAGAAGAATTCTTGTAATCATTGCAAGTGATAATCCCAATAGTCTCCCTTTCTTTCTTTGTTCAGCAGGGAGTTTACCTGATAGAATTGAGATGAAAATTATGTTGTCAATTCCAAGTACAATTTCAAGTACAGTTAAAGTTAACAGTGCAATTAGTGCTTGCGGATCAGTAATCCATTCCATTTAGTTATTTCCTGTTGTTAAAATTATTATGGTAAAATTATAGATAGGTCTTTTCAAAAAGAAATTAAGTCTGGAATGGATTAGGAAAGAATAGTAAAGATTCTGAATTTAAATTTCTCCTACGTTTTTTTCCAAAATCCAGCCAATTTTCCCATCATCAAGCCTGATCTTAACCCAGTTATCAACTTTATCTTCTAAACGTACTTTTAATCCTTCGTGAACAACAAACTCATCTTTTGATGTATTATCCGGTGAGGATTTTAGCTGTAACTGTCGATTCTACAATAATTCCATTCTTTATTTTAAATTCTTTATTCATCTTACAGTAGCAAAGCAATCGAAATAATAAATAATGTTAAAAACGCCGCGCCACTGTAAAAAATGATATCCTTTGTTGGGTCGCAATTTCTTGAAAAGAAATAACCAATCACTGATATGAGTAACAATATAAAAAATATAAACAGATCTATTGTCCAACCCGAAACAGAAAATGCTGCAAGCAATCCTTCCCAGATATTAAAAATAAAAAATGGCGGAAGGGTATCTACTTTATCTTTAAGATTTAGTTTTGCAAGTGCCAAGATTATGTTTTACATCTTCATCTGCAGGTGAAAGTTTTAATGCCTTTTCATAATACAAAATTGCATATCCAATTTTGCCTAAACGATAGTGGGCATTACCAAGATTATAGTATAGCGATGTCCCTTCAAAACCTTGTTTGACAAGTTTATTGTATTCATCAATCGCAAGCTGGAATTGATTACTTTTATAAAACTCATTACCTTTTTGCATTAAAGAATTTACATCTGCTCTGAAACTGAGAGATCCTAAAAGAAGAAAAATAATTAATAATTTGTGAAAGAAATATTTTTTCATTTTGCTATTGATCTTTCAATTTCAATTACTACTTCAGAAAATGATTTATACATTTCATTCATCGCGTGTGTTGGATTTGTTGCCCGGTGCAAATCTTATAAACTCACATTTTTCTGCATTGGTTTTCATCTTCTCCAACAAGATCGACAGAAATATTTCTTTTCGGCTAATTCATCTGCAGCTTTATCAAGTGTAAACTCTGATTTTGGAATACGAAATTTATCTTCAAGATATCCGAATAGTGCCTGAGAAATTTCCGAATAGAAAAGTTCAACTTATTTTGTTCAAGAAATTTTTTTGCTTTCTTAAATCTGTTGCGTGCAACTTTTTCAGCCTTCGAATAACGAAGTAATTGAACTGATTCCCGGAAAGTTTATCCTGTTTTCTTTTCCATCCAATCAAAACTATTGATGCAATTAATGGAATAATTGAGGCAACCCAAAAACCTGGCATTAGAATAAAGTATTTCACTTCTTTTTTCAACATCGTCAAACTTTGTTTTAATAAAACGTATATCACTATCAATTGTTCAATGTATTGTTGATTTGCAAGATCAATATACTTGCTTCACCCTGCTCTATATTTAACATTAAAAGCATTTGATTTGATTGTTTGAATAAATTTTTCTGAACGGATCAAAATATGAAAACTCTATTGGAGGAATTTCGCGTGAACCGGCAATTCTTGGAATTAATAAATACTCAGCTTCCTTACATCCGCTAATCTCTCCAGTGCGATTAACCTGCTCATTAATTTTTGGATCATATTTTTCAAATCCGTTTGGAAGTTCAAAAGTCGGAAACTCCAAGTAACTTAATATTTCCAGTTCCAGTAATTTTTAATTTTAAAGAAATCGGTTCATTGGTTTTTGTTACAGATTTATCAATTGATGCTGAAAAATCATACTTACCGACAGCACCTTTAAAAGATGCCGGTTTATTACTCTGCAGGAAGAGGCATTACATTAACTTTAAGCGTATTTGATTTTGCATTGTACTCAACAATTTCCGAACGTCCAAAAGGATCACCAAAAAAATCATCCCAAACATTATTGTGGATTTTTTTTCTTTGCAACTTGAATCGGAATGTTAATTCAAACGGGGTTACTTCAAGTTTACCTGA
This sequence comes from uncultured Ignavibacteriaceae bacterium, assembly GCA_963809415.1. GTDB lineage: Bacteria > Bacteroidota > Ignavibacteria > Ignavibacteriales > Ignavibacteriaceae > IGN3. The sequence goes on from CAWEJJ010000003.1 coordinate 956,962, forward strand.
TTGAGTTGGAAATAAAGCGGCACGTTTTAGCAGTCCAACTCTATATTGTTTACCATCAACAACTTCTGTAGAAAAGGAAATATTCTGTTGAGCTTTCAATTTCTTCTGCCCAAAATCCCTGATATTGTGGAAGTTTATCAACTGACATTTGAGCTGCAATATTTAATCTTGTATAAAGTTTATATGTTACAGTAACCTGCTCACCTTGATAAACTTTGCTTCTTATCCATGAGAGCACGAATAAATAAATTTTTCCGCAATCTCTGCATTTGAGATTGTAGCTCGTCTTATCATCCTTGGGTTTTGGTGAACCCTTAACTACTGTAATCTTTAACGGTTGTGAAGAGTAGGTTTGTACCTTCATATTGAACAGAGGCACTTCCAATAGTATAATACACCAGTGTGTTAGGCATCAAAATGTAAGATAAAGATAATGATGAAGATGAATACTCCATTAATTATTTGCATACTTGTGGATTGATTTGGACCGGAAAGAACTCTGAAATCTATTAAATGAAGGAGGTGAAAAGTTTTTTAGACCATTCATTTTTTGCCTTCAAAAGTAAAGGTAACCTCAAAACGATCATTTTCGACCAACTTGTTATTTTCAACTGTTGCAACAAATGATTGTGCCCATAAATATGCGAACTAAAAAAAATAAGTGTGAATAAAAAAGCAATCTTTTTCATCTAAACATCACCAATCTTTTTCTGTTTGTTTAACAGGACCGGTTTTCTTTCTTAACAGTTTCTGAAAATCTTTTTCATTGTTTTTCAGAGCATCTAAAATTCTTTGTGCTTCTTCTTTAGAAATTTATTGTTCCTTAGGTTGTTGTTGTTGTTTGTATTATCTTGTTTGGATTCCTGATCCTTTGGCTGTGGATTCTGCTTCTGATCTTGTTTATTCTGATCTTTGTTTTGCTGATCTTGATTTTGCTGTTTTTGTTGATCGTTTTTTTCTGATCATTTTTATTTTGATCATTCTTGTTTTGCTGATTTTTCTTCATTTTTATTTTTCAAAGTTCCAGCGCATAGGATAAATTGTATTTCGTATCTTCATCATTTGGATTATACTTCAATGCATTTTTATATGCTTCAACACTTTGCTCTATCTTATTGGACTTTAAGAAGGAATTTCCAATATTATGATAAAACTTTAGCACGACTTAAATTATCTTTTGTATTTTCTAAGGCAATAGAGAAGGATTTTATCGCATCTTCGTACTTTTCCTGTTTGTAATAGGAAGTCACCAAGATTAAAATTTGCTTCAAAGTTTTTAGGTGAAGTTTCAACTACTTTTCTAAAATCAACTTCAGCTTCAGCATATTTTTTTTCTTCGTACTTATCAACACCATTATTTATAGTGGCTTCTGTTAGATTGGGAATAATGCATTTGAGAATTAAAGCTAACAGTAAGAATATTATTAAAAGTATAAATATTTGGGTTAAATATCGTTTTCATTTTTCTTCAGCTTCAATTCCTAATTTTTTATTCAATCTTGTAAAAAATGGGGATCGTTTATCAGTTATAAAAATTTCAATCATTAATAATAAAAGTGCTGGTACTAAAAAATAATAGAATCGATCTTCGTAGTCAGTAACTTTTTTTACTCCAAACTCAGCTTGTTTAAGTTTTGAAAGGTCAGAATAAATTTTATCAAGGTAATCCTCGTAGTTATTACCTCTATAATATTTCCCATTTCCTCTTTCAGCAATATCTTTTAATATCCCTTCATTCAAGCTTCGTTAAAATTGTCTGTCCGTTATTATCTTGCTTGAATCCAACTTTGATTACCACGATTATCATAAACAGGAATCGGGACTCCATCTGGTGAACCCAAACCAATGGTATAAATTTTAATTCCTTTATCAGCAGCATCTTCAACTGAGACTATCAATATCACCTTCGTGATCTTCTCCATCGGTTATAAGAATTATTGCTTTATCAGTTGCTGCAGAATCAAATGATTGAACAGCCATATCAATTGCAGATGCAATTGCAGTTCCCGGTTGTGGAACGGAATTAAAATCAACAGCAGTAAGAAAAAGATTAGCTGCCGAATAATCGGTGGTTAATGGAAACTGAATATATGCTTCACCAGAAAATACAATTAATCCAATTCTATCGCCTCGTAATTTCTGAATTAGATTTGAAATCTGATACTTAGCTCTTTCCAATCTGTTAGGCTTTAATATCTTCAGCTTGCATACTTCTTGAAACATCTAGCAAAATGTAAACATCAATTCCTGTTTGCTTTACTTCCTGCATTTTTGTTCCAACTTGCGGATTTGCAAATGCAATAATAAGCAAAGCTAGTGACTGATTAAAATTAATCCAAATTTTACTTTTGATTTTAGTACTGCTGAATGAATACATAATTGTTTTATGTAATTGTTTATCAGCAAATTTTTCAAGCAGTTTTTTTCTGGTACGATTAAATAAAAAGTACAACAGGATTAATATTGGAATTAACCATAATGCAATTAGATATTCGGGATTTGCAAATCTAAACATTATGGCAGCTTCCTTAAAATTGTGTTCGAAGCAATCAATTCTAAAAGCAGAAATAAAAATCCAATTCCCAGCCAGCCAGGATAAAGTTCTTTTGCATTTTTATACGATGTAATTTCAATTTTAGTTTTTTCCATCTTATCGATTTTATTATAAATCTCTTCCAGAGCACTGTTATTGGTCGCACGGAAGTATTGACCTCCGGTAGTTTCAGCAATCTTTTTTAATATCGCCTCATCAATTTCAACAGGAACCATTTGATATCTTGTTCCGAAAGGAGTTTGTACCGGATAAGGTGCTTCTCCTCTCGTTCCAACACCAATAGTATAAATTCTTATTCCAAATTTTGCAGCAATTTCAGCCGCAGAAATTGGGTCAACTTCTCCGGCATTATTAACACCATCAGTTAATAAAATTATAACTCTGCTTTCTGCATCGCTATCTTTTAATCTATTAACACCATTTGCAATTCCATTTCCTATTGCAGTACCATCTTCAATCATTCCGGTTTTAATATCAGCAAAAAGATTTCTTAAAACAGAATAATCAATTGTAAGCGGACATTGAGTAAATGCTTCTCTGCGAAAATATTACCAAACCAATTCTATCAGTAGTTCTACCCTTGAATAAAATTATCAATAACTTCTTTAGCAGCATCCAAACGATTTGGTTTAAAATCTTCTGCAAGCATACTTCCGGAAATATCCAAAACCATTGCAATATCAATTCCTTCTGCATTTACACTTTGACCTGCAGAAAAATTCTGAGGTCTTGCAAGAGCAATAATTAAAAATATTAATGCCAGCATTCTTAATGCAAATGGAAGATGTCTAAATTTTTCACGTAAAGTGGCAGGAATTTTTTCAAATATTTTTAAAGATGAATAAGTTAATTGCTGCTTGTTTTTTTCTTCCCTGCCAGATATACCAGGCAATAAGCAACGGAATCACAATTAAGAAAATAAAGCACCCAGGAATATGCAAATGATATATCATTAAACATTTGAGACCTCATGTTACTTTTCTTCCTTTTTCAGATCAGGAATTGTTCTTTACGACAATTTCTTTGCCTGAGTCATCATTTCACATTGACTAATTTCAAGCGGAGCATATTTTGCAAATTTCACAAGATCAGCATTGTTTAAAAATTGAGAAGTAATGTCCAATACTTTTATCCCCTGCGGATGTTTGCTTAGAAAGTTTTAAAGATTCAGTTGTTGTTCATTCAAAGCAGGCAAATCAAATTGTTTTTCAAAATATTCGCGAATGATTTCTGTAATTTTGAATGATATTCTTTTAGAAATCCTTTTTGCCAAACTTCTTCTTTTTCAAGCTGATTCAAGTTTACGCAAAGCTAATTGATGGGAGAGAAGTTTTTCTTCTTCCTTTTGGACTATTAATTCCTGTTTACGTTTCAAAGTACTTTCTGTAGATAAAATAATAAACCAGTAAGAGATATTATAGCTAATGCGATCAGAATGTAAATCAGAAAAAGATAATCAAATGGTCTGATTGGAGGTTTGATATCTTTTATCTCTTCCTTCATAGAAACATTTATCCGATGAACATTAAATGTAACAGGATTTGATAACACAAACTTTAATGTTGAATCACCTTTTGTTCTGTATTCAATTTTTATCGGAGGAATTGTGACTTGAGCAGAATCAAATCTGGATAAGACGCATAGATATTTAACACTCTTTTCTGTCTCATTCTCACTTGTTATCGGATCAGAAATGTTAAGTACATCAATATTTCTTAAGCAGAATCTCTGAAAAAAGGATTTATAATATAAACATCTTTATTCATCTTTATGAAAAGAGAAACTGAATCTGATCACCGATCATATAATCTGTTGTATCCGTTGAAGCGGTTACTGTTATCTCCTGTGCAAAGAGAGGAGTTAAGCAAAATAGTATTATCAGAAAAAAGAAAGAACTTTTTTACCATCTTTTTTCACGTCTTCTAAAAAATTGCACAAGCGGTTGAATATAGTTTGAACCGGTTGTTACTTCAATTCTATCCAAATGACTTTTAATAAATATTGAATTACGCAGTTTTTCTTTTTCTTTTCGATCAAAAATCATTTGTGTACGAACTCTTTTACTGCTAGTATCAATCCAGCGTTCAGCACCGGTTTCAGCATCTGCAAGTTTAATCAATCCTAATATTTGGAATTTCTTTTTCGCGTCTGTCATCCAAAACAATTCCAATCAAATCATGTTTTCTTCCAACAATTCTTAAAATCTTTTCATAACCTTCATCCATAAAATCAGAAATTAGAAATGCAATTGATTTTTTCTTAATTGCATTGTTCATGTATTCCAATGCACCTTTAATGATTTGTTGACTTTACCTTCAGGTTCGAAAGAAAGAACTTCACGAATTATTCTTAATACGTGCATTCTTCCTTTTCTTGGCGGAACAAATTTTTCAATTTTATCAGTAAATAAAATCAAACCAACTTTATCATTATTCTTTAAAGCAGAAAAAGCAAGAATTGCACTCAACTCTGCAGCAATTCTCTGTTTTGTTTTAGAAACAGAGCCAAACATTAATGATCCGCTTAAGATCAACCATAAGTATTACGGTAAGTTCGCGTTCTTCTTCAAAAACTTTTATGTATGGATGTCCGAATCGTGCAGTTACATTCCAATCAATGTTTCTGATGTCATCACCAAATTGATATTCGCGTACTTCAGAAAATTCCATTCCACGACCTTTGAAATACGGAATGATATTCTCCTGAAAAGACCTGGTTTACAAGTCCTTTAGTACGGATTTCAATTTGTCTAACTTGTTTTAAAAGTTCTTTAGTAAGCATTTTTATGGAACAACAATTTTATTCAATATTTCCTGAATTACATTTTCACTTGTTATCTCTTCAGCTTCAGCTTCATAAGTAACAGCAATACGATGACGTAAAACATCCAGGACAAATTGCACGAACATCTTCAGGAATTACATAACCTCTTCGTTTAATAAATGCCATTGCTTTTGCACCAAGTGCAAGATTGATTGATGCTCTTGGTGAAGCACCATAACTTATAAGATCAGCTAAGTTTTGCTAATCCAAACTCTTTTGGATTACGAGTAGCAAAAACTATATCAAGAATATATTTTTCAATTTTTTCATCAATATAAACTTCAGTTAAAAGATGTCGTGCTTTAAGAATTTCATCAGGAGAAATTACAGGATTAACTTTGTGTTTCAACCATGACTCATATTCTGCCGCATTATTGCAAGTTCTTCTGCTCTTTCAGGATAAGAAATTTTTATTTTAAGCATAAACCTATCAACCTGAGCTTCAGGTAAAGGATATGTACCTTCCTGCTCAATTGGATTTTGCGTTGCAAGAACTAAAAATGGTTCTTCAAGTTTAAAGGTAGTTTCACCAATTGTAATTTGTCTTTCCTGCATCGCTTCAAGTAATGCACTTTGCACTTTGGCAGGTGCACGGTTTATTTCATCAGCAAGAATAAAGTTTGCAAAGATTGGTCCTTTGCGGATTAAAAAATTTCCATCTTTCTGATTATAAATTTGTGTTCCTATTAAATCTGCAGGAAGCAAGATCCGGTGTAAATTGAATTCTCTGAAACTTTAGCTTTCATTGCAGCAGGCTAAAGTTTTTATGGCAAGAGTTTTTGCCAGACCGGGAACACCTTCAAGTAAAACGTGTCCATTGCCAAGCAAACCGATTACCAATCTTTCAACCATTGCTTTCTGCCCAACAATAACTTTACCGATTTCATTCATCAGTAAATCAATAAAGGCACTTTCGTTTTTAATTTTTTCATTTAATGCAACAATATCCAATGCAGAACCTCATTTATTTTAATAAATTAAAAACTTTTGAATTTAATTTTGATTAGACGACGCCAAACTTATAAATGTTGCATTTTTAATGCAACAGAATTTTAGTGCTATTAATTATGATAATTACAACTTACCGTTTAATAGCCTGTTTAGAAATTACTTCCTAACTTCGAATCAAACCCTACGGAAAAGAAGTTCAATAATTTATACAGATTCCCCATTATATAGATTTGAGGATTTTTGGGCTGACTTTTGCAGTGTTTTACAAAGTCATTTTAATTATTAAGCAAATATAAAAATACATTCTCTTATTTTTAGTAAATTCATTTTGTATAAAATAATTTTATAGATTTTTTAATAACCAAAAGTAAATGAAAATCATTTTGTCAAAAATATTATTAATAATTCTATTAACGGTCTTTAATTTGAATGCATTCAACTATAATAACCTTAATGATTATATGACAAATGATTCAACTTTTCAAAAACAGGATTCCACATCACATAAGATTTGGGAAATTAAAAATAGCTCTGCTGACATATCGGAATTGCTTTTATCAAATGATCGCATTTTTTACACTTCAAGTGATGGACTTGTGTATTGCTACGATCTTAATGGAAACGAAAAATGGGGAACGGAAGTATCCGGGACAATTCAGAATAAATCAAATCTATTTAAAGATTTATTTTTGACTGCTACGTAGGAAGGTGATTTGTATTCCATAAATTCAAACAATGGAGATGTTATTCAGGTTGTTGGTGTAAATGAAAATATTACCACTGATTTAACTCTTATTGATTTGGCAAACAACAACCTGCAAAGCAAAGGGGTGATTTTTGGTACGGAAGCATGGAAATATTTTTTGCTATGATATTTTTTCATTTGAAATGATTTGGCAAATTAAATCTTTCTAAACATTCAATAATTTCAAATGCCTTGAGTGTGAATGACAAAGTAATTTTTAAAGATTCTTCAACATCAATTTATTGTGTTAACGCTAAATCAGGTATACTTATCTGGAAGTATGATTTTAATCCAAGCAGGATCAAGTAATAATTATAGTACCATCCTTTCTAATGGTAAAAATCTTTTCACCTTATCACCAAACGAAGAAATTAGTAGCAATAGATTTAATGGCTGGTAAAATACTTTGGTCAATCAAATCTTTCGATGTCATACCACAAATTGCATTTTTTATTGATAAACAAAAAATGATTTTATTAAACAAAAAAGGAGAAATAATTTTTATTTCTATCAAACAATGGTAAAGAATTAAATAAAATAGATTTAATGAAACCAGATATTGTTTTCATTTCTTGCGATGACACTGAGGAATTTTATTATTGGATTTTCAGATGGTTCGTTGTACAGAATGGATAATAAATTTACAGTTCAGCAATTATTATAATGCTGATAAAAATCCAATCACTTCAATAGACATTATTACAGGAGAGTGAATTGATTTTCAAAGACATCAAATGGGAAAGATATACTTTATATAAAATAAATTAAAGACAATATGGCATTAAGATTTAAAGGAATTATTTTCGATATTGATGGAACACTAACTTATACCAATCAGCTAATTTTTGATTCTTTTAACCATATAACGAAAAAGTATTTGGCAAAAGATTTTCTGATGAAGAAATAATTTCATTTTTCGGTCCGACAGAAGATGTGATTTTAAGCAGAGCTTTGCAAAGAAAATTATGATGCAGCCCGAAAAGATTATTATACATATTATAAAGAAAATCATTCAATTGCTCAACTATATGATGGTATAAGAATCTCTATAATTGAATTAAGGAAAGCAAATGTTTTGCTTTCAATCTACACAGGAAAAGGAAGAACTTCTCTTTGATAACTTTAGATGAACTTGGCTTAATTGAAATTTTTTGATTTAATTGTTACCGGCGATGATGTTAAAAATCACAAACCTTCACCGGAAGGGATTGTTAAATTTTTAGAAAAATTTAATCTTGATCCAACACAAGTTTTAATGATTGGCGATGCACCTTCTGATATTATCGCAGCAAAAAAATCAGGTGTTGAAATTGCTTCTGTCGTTTGGGATAGTTATGCTGAGGCTGAGGTAAGAAAACTTAATAGTAAAAATATTTTTCATACTGTTGAGGAACTGCACAAATATATTTTTAAAATTTAGGGAACGGTTCTAGACCGTTCCCTAATTATTTTTGGAAATGAACACCTAAAAGCTAAATGGATAAATAAAAGATACTCTTGGTTCTATTCTCTTTTGGGGTTCAAACCCAACAATATTATTATCACTATCACGAATCGGCGTAAAAGTCCAGTTATAAACTATGGAGAGCAACAAATATGGTACCGGTTTGTATCCCACTTCTGTAAATAAATACGATCGGTCATCAAGTTTAAATAAATCCTTTTCGTCCCGAATATTAATTTTATCATAACCTGCCCTCAATACAAATGAAGCATCTTCAGGTTCTATCGCAGTTCTTAAATTTAAGATTCACCGCTTTTAGAATTTTTATCAAGTCTTTGATAACCTCCATAAATATCAAACAGATTTAAAACTCTAATGAAAAGATCTCCGTAAAAACCCTTTGTATTTTCAGTAATGTTTGCAAGCTCAAGAGATTTACTTTGAATAAGTTCCATTTGATGAATCAGATTCAAATCTTTCAATTTCATAAAATGAATTAAAATATGATGGCAAGTATTTACCATTGTTAAATCTTCTTTCTAATCTTGCTGAAATTGATAATAACTCCATCCCTTCAAAATCAAACTTAACTCCGGTTGCAACACCACTGCCAAAATTAATTATTTTGTTGTAATCAAGGTAAAGTGTAATTGTGGTTACGGAGGATTTAATTATTGGGAGACCAATATCAAGCCCTAATATTGTTAGCGCTCCGCCATCTTTTACAATTTTAAAATTTCCCGATTGATCAAAATAAGCGGAATCAACACGAGCATATTTGTTAAAATCAGTAACATAGCTTGCGCCAAATTCTAAATTACTGATTATTGGGATTTCGGCTGCAGATGAGAATTGAAGCGGTCGAACATAACCTCTCATTCCAAATACTCCTGTCTCTGCAAAGTTTCCATATAAGGATTCGAATCCAAATTTGCCAAAATCAATATCTGTAACTAAACCAATTCTTCTCGCGTCATAAGTTGGACTGTTATTGTAATGCAGCATAATCGTTCCGTGACCTAACGTATAATAATCAAGTGCGCCAAGTTTTATAAAAACAGGATCATTCTTTAACCCGTATCTAATGTAACGTATAATACTTAAATAGTCTGAAGTTTCATTAAATTCTTTTGTTCTCAACTTCCCTTCTGAATCAAAATTAAGATTCAAATCAAGACCAATACCAAAATTTACAAATGAAATTTCAGGTCTAAAACTAATTCTATAATACGGTTTACCATCAATCCATGTTAAACCCACTCCGCCATTTATATAACCCTCATCAGGACGAGGATAATCATAAAATTGAGCGAAGATAGGAAACGATAGCAATAAAAAAAGTAATCCGATTTTTTTCATTAAATTTCTCCAAAATTTGATGACCAAACAATTTTATAAAAAAATAAACTTTTTATGATATTTATAAATGATATAAATCTAACAAAGTATATGCCGTTAGAACATTATAGTTCTTCGGATAATATTGAAATGTTACCGGTAACAATTCCATTAAAGTGGGAGTTTTTAAAAATTAAGAAAGAATATTTTATAACTCATAAATAATATTGTTCTTACAAATTTAAAAGGATTTTCTACTTAACAATTACAAGTTTTTGATTTACCGATTCAACTTTATCACCATTCTTTAACAGAACTTTATATAGATACGTTCCGTTTGCAATAACATCACCATCTTCATCTCTTCCGTCCCAATAAATTCTGTTTAAATCATAATTAAGCTCGGGGGATTTTTTTATAATTTCCTTAATCATTCTTCCAGCAATTGTATATATTCTGATTTTAACTTCATCCGGTATCTGGCTTAATCTAAACGTAAAATAAGTTTCGCTTTGAAATGGATTTGGATAATTATAAACCTGAAGAAGTTTTGCTTCAGAAGAAACGACAAAATAAACTTCACTTAATGCTGCATCTGCAGTATTTCCATTAGGGTCTTTTGCTACAACTCTTAAAAGATAATCCCCATCTTTAAGTTTAGGTTTATACTCTACTACAAACTTTGGGTTGTTGTTATTAATTGTGTAAGAAATAAGATCAGGATTTGCTCCATAAAATACAGGTTCTTCGTTAAGATAAATTTTTACTGCTGCGGTATCAACTATTGGAATCGGAGACTCATCACTAAGGGCAATTTTAATTTTGGGATTCTTTGAAACAAAATCACCATCAACAACTTCCATTTCATCAAAAGTTATTTTAACAGAGGGTGGAATAAGATCAGGCTGTAAATAAACAATCTTCGTAAAGAAATTATTGTCTTTATAATATTCTGTTATTTTATTTTCCGGATCGATATTTATCACAAACCTTTTTTCAGTATCAGTTCCCAAAGCCTGATAATTTAAATCAAATTTTTGTTTGCCGCTTGAAGGGAGAGAAGTTATGAATTGATTGAAAATTGTAGCTGAAGAATTGTCCTGATTAATTACATCAACTTTAACATTAAAACTGTCTGCATTTGCTTCACCAACATTGTAAACCCAGAAAGAAAGATTAACACTTCCACCAGCAGGAATTGTATCATTATCAACTCCAACAACCTGGTAATTTGTGCCGAGCTCCGGAAGGCCAACATAATTAATCCCAAATGAGAATATCTCAGGTGAAATGCCTTCAGTTGAAGCTTTAATCTCAGATTTAATTTTTATTTTAGGATAAATTTTAGGATTAATAAAACTTAAGTCAGCATAGTTGCCAACAAAATTCAATATTCCAAGCGAATCAATATTCCCATTTGATTTAATTCCATATGCAAAATGTTGAATTGAGCTTCCATTTAATATATTTTGAGAAACCGTTCCATCTTGCCAGTTTGTTGAAGGACCAATCGCAATTGTTTCCATTGAACCATTCAAATTCAGGATTGTAAATGTGGAATCGATATAAATTAATCCATCGTACCTGCCTTTTACCTCTTCTAAAACATCACCGGGTGTCGCACCCTTTTTCCCAATAATTGCCCAGGATCCTCTAAACCCTAAATTATCAATTTTAGTACTTCCTAAAGTTTTTATGGCATCTTTAAGTGCAACTGTAATATTGTTTGCAGCATCATCCGAAACGCCCATTGCAACAATTTTGCCTTGCGGAATTGAATTGATCAGGTTTACTAAGGCGGTCATATTAGTTGGATTATTAAACAAATTAAAATAGGTTGAGGTATCAACATCAAATGTTACATCATCAAATACAACGATTCCCATTCCAGCAAAATAGGTATTTGCTAAAAGGTTAATTCCGTTCTTAGCTATAATACAAGTTGCCCCGGCTTCAAATCCTGCTGAAGTAACTGCAATAGTTTCTGACTTTGGAACGATAGATAATTTTTTATTATTAAACCCAAGATTGTTTAATATCTGATTCTGAAAAGAAATTGAGTCAGTTAAAAAATAATCGTTTGTGCCTGAGTTAAAAAAAGATTTTACATTTGAAAAAACGGAGCTGGGATCGTCCAGTTTATATCTAAACCAATATCTTTTATTTGAAGATAGCGTATTGAATGGAATCTCGGTAAAGAATGAATCCGCGGTTGCTGTAAACTCCTGAAAATTCTGAAAATCTTCCAATTCTGATATTTGATATTTTATATCAAAATCCTTTGCATTTAATAACGAAGGATTAAGAATTTTAATCTTATTAAGTGAATGGATTTTCAATTGTTTGTTTTACTAAATCTCTTAGCTCAGTTGAATAAACATAAAAGTTATATGTCAAGTTATTGTCATCTTCATATATTTCAGAGATTTCATTACCAGAATCTAAATTAATAATCAGTGAGTTTTCACCGGGTAAATCTTTAACCCAACCCAAATACTTAAGGAATCTTTAAAGTTTGGTAAGATCCCTTCTGCCGGAAAATATTTTAATTAAATTCTCCCCAAAAGAATGCTGAATTGAGTAGTTAAACTTGTGATGAATCTTTTAATCCAAAATTGCATTAAATACTATTATAATTTTTAGTTGAATCCTCCGAATCATTTATAACGTTATCTGCTAAGCAAAACATCTGATGAGTTGAATTTTAAGATTAGGTTGATTTGGAATTTTAATTCTTAATTGTCGGATCACCAACCAGATGTATTTGTTAGTGCAAATAATTTGAACGACAGATGAAGATACCAAGATTCTGAAACATTCTAATCTTAGATGCAAGATGTGCATTGCCAACTTCCTTGGTTTCGCTGTTAAGCATATCTTCATAAAAATAAACGAGGTGCAGTAAGTGATGTTGTTGTAAATCCTAAAGAAGAATTCCCAATATATCCTAACGCTTGACCATCGTTATTTAATAAAAATCTTTCACCAAAGCAACAATATCAGGCTCGGCAAATTTATTTGTGGAACATCCAAAATCTGTAATTAGTGGATTTCTGTTTACTTTATTTTTAAGCTGAATAGTTTCACTAATACTATTATCCCAGGTTGCTGTACCGCTGTGACCCAAGATAAGAAATAAACACTCCACCATCATCAATTGCATTATGAAACTTGTTCAGAGGTATATGGACCAAAATCAGATAAGCGGATTTGTTGTTTTATAAAAATGTGTATAAGAACCTGATAATGGAGCTGGTTTAACAAAATTGATTAATTATCTGATCATTAACAGTTTTTAATTGTGCAATTTCATATGGATAATCGGCCCGTCCTCCTGAAAAGAAAATGTATCTTTTATTCCACTCATCAAATCTTTCATTAAAATTATTTTGAACTTTTGATAAATAATAATCCAACTCTTCATTTGTATTAATTGGAATTCTACCAACTTTCATTTGTGGAATCGGCAATCCCGTTTCATCCCAGACAACTAACCAGTTATCACTTACAGGATTTCCGAATGACGGAACATAATTACCACCGCCTTTTACTCCATCAGCTTTAAAGCGATATAATTTATAATCATAGTCTGCATCACCAATTAAAGATAAATATGCGGGTTTGGGTTCCTGCCTGTTTTGATAAGTGACTGCACTGTAAATAGTCGAATTGCTTCGGGTTGAGGATAACCAAAACTAAACTCATCAAAAATATCTTCAACAGAAATTAAATCTTTCGATACACCATACATCGAAGAAACTGAATTAACATAGTTATTTGCAGATTGCAAAAATTTTGGATGGGTAATTGCAATATAATCAGCCTGTGTTGTTAAACTTCTAAGATTTACAAATTGTTTTTTATAATAAAATACAGGCTTACCAATTTTGGATGGAGCAACAACAATATATTGATCTCCAGCACTGAACAGTATCAGTAAACAAAACCTGGTTTGCAATAACCTGATAACTATCTATCTTCTTAAAAAATGGTTTTACTTTATAAATTTCATAAGCATGTTGAATGAAGCATTTACAATTTTAACAACTTTTAATCCGGTGACATATCATCACTTACATTAAAAAGCAGAAAATCAGTTGTAAATTTTAACTGTTCTTGGATATTCAATATCATACCAATCAACACTGATAACATTAGGATTTGTTCCATTCGCATAATTTTTTACCGATAGAACATTTGGATTTGCAAGAAATTGATTAGTATTTAATGTCTCCACTTAGTAAGAACTTGATCGTTTCTATTAATTGACTGAGAATCTAAAAGAACATCCATTTACTTTTAGTATTAACTGATGCGCATTAGTAATGATGTTTGATCCACCACTAACTGCCTTGTAAAAAAATTTTGCGGATTTATTTGGGATGACATCAGTAACATTAAAATTATAGTTCCGTGTAGTATTACTATATAACCAAACTGTCTGAGAAAAATACCAGGTTTTATTTTTTAACCAACCTGGTGTTTGATTACTTATCTCATCGTACATTAGCTGAAAAGTATATGCTATTATTTTCAGTGAGATGTTCAACAAATGTAGTAATGTAAGTGAATCTGTTAGTCCTGAAGTTCAAAAGTATTTGAGATGGCATTCTAGACCATCCTGTAGCTCCCCAGGCAAGGAAATAAAAAGTTGTATCAGAATATCGATCAAGATATTCGTTGTATGGTTCATTCGATGCATTAATTATCACGATGAGAAATTTTGGGATAATTCAAAGTTCCATAAAACTGAATATAATCATTATCATCAAAAACATTATCATCCTGACCAAAAACAGTTATGGGTATCTCAACTCCGGATTCAATCAGTCTAAATGTTTTTGGATTTATTGATGAAGTAATTATTCCCATTGCTTCAAGATCAGATTTTGTTATTCTAAATAATGCATCTTGTGCAGTCCCGATTTTTAAGATATTCTGACCCATAATTTATCCAATTGCCTGTTGTATCCTCAAGCACCAAGGGTTGTTTTCCTGCAAACTGATCCGCTATTTCTGCATTTAACAATAATATCTTTTAATTCGGCTGTGTTTTCAGTATCGCTAAGTTTGAATTTTAGTTAATACCACAGAGTAATTATTACCAAGATCAACAATAATGTTTGCACTTTTAAGAATTCTTAATTGGTTTAAATTCACATCAAAAAAATGTGTAGCGATCTTCACCACAGCACAATAGTAATTCACGATACCAACTATAATCTATAACTTCTAAAATGTTACCACCATTATTATCAATTAAAGCGTTTTTATAATCAATATCTTCATTAACTAAGGTAGAGTCGTTTAACAATTTTACTTTAGGTTGGATTGCAGGTATAATATTTTTTAATATTTCTTCCTTTCGATCAGAAATTTTGATTTCAGGTTTTGAATATGGAGGAATTGCAATCAAGAAAGTCTGTTCGAAGGAAGTTTGAATTTCCCGGTTTAGATACATCAGTAAAATCAGGATAATCTCTAATAGTAACAATTCCGTTTACTTTATCTAAATGGCTGGTTCATCAAAATTCAGATCAGATGGAAAAACCAGTATTTCAATCTTTTCAATTTTACTTTGAGCAAAACTGAAAGTTGAAATACTTATTATGTATAAAAGTAAAAAAGTAAAAATAGTTTTTCATATTATGCTATCCGATTTTTTAACGATGAACTTATATTTTATTACTCTGAAAATAAACAAAGGAATACCAATAATATATCTTTTCCAAAGACGTTTTGGTTCATGGAATAATCTATAAATCCATTCGATTCCTTTATCACGATATTTTTCTGGAATTCTTTTGACAGTTCCAAAATAAAACTCGAAAAAATTACCTACACAAATAAATAAAGAAGCATCAACTAATTCAGATAATTTAGCTGCAATTATTTCCTGTTTCGGGACTCCCATTCCAATAATTATTACCTCGGGTTTAAGCGAACGGATTTTAATAGAGATTTCATCAAATTCATTTTCTAAAAAGTAACCGCTATTATATCCAACAAAGCAATCTAAAAGACCAAACTTTTGATCCAGTTCTTCTTTATTAAAATTTCCACCGAGTATAAAAAATTTTATGCCACTTTTAAACAAAGAATCCATTATTTTTTCATTTAAATCAGTTGCGTTGAAATTATTATATTTTTTACCGAAAAGGAATCTTGAGACAAGGTTAATACCAATACCATCGGCATAAACAACAAATTTGTCTTCAATAAGGTTTCGATATTCATTATTAGTAGTATAAATATTAAAGCAATGTTGATTGATATAGGTTATTAGAAAATGATTTTGACTATAAAAGCTTTTATTGACAATCTCTAATAATTTGCTTTCTTGTATAATGATTTTGCCGAATAATGAATTCACAATTGTTCAGGAAATGGATTATTAATTTTAAAAAGAATTATTTTTAAAAGTATCTTAGCATTATTAATTTGAAAATTGAGAAGTATAAAATACTTTCATTTTTTCAAGCGAAAAATCTGTTTTTATTTTTTGATTCGCCATTTTACTTAATTTAATAAGTTCGGTTGAATTCGAAATATAACCTGACTTTATAAATTCAACAATTTCAGCTACAGTATTTAATATTATCGCCTCTTTCATATGTTCAAAATTAATTCCCAAATTTGCCAATGGGGTCATAATAATTGGGATACCACAAGCAGCAGCTTCAAGGATTTTTATTCTCATGCCACTTCCGGAAAAAATTGGAGCAACAAAGATTGAGTTTCCCCAATAAAAAGGTCTAACATCATCAACATTTTCAAATGTTGAAATTTCTTCCTTCAGATATTTTTTAATTTTCACAAAATTCCTTCCAACTAAAGCAATTTTAATTCCATTTGATTTCAATAAAGGATAAATATCTTCACAAATTATTCTTGCAGCTTCTTTATTTGGATGATGAGCAAAATCTCCAACAAATAAAATACTAATTCCTTTTTGAGGATACGACCAGTTGTAATAGAAATAGTTTTCATCTACTGGATAAGGAAGAGCTTGGACATTTTTGAATCCCAAATAATTAAGATGTTGAGTTTCTTCTTTGGTTATACAAAATATCCGTTCAGAGATTTTTATTGAAATTTCTTCAAATTTATCCAGACTAATATTCCTAAACTTCTCAAACAAATTCTTTCTTAATCCATTTTCTTTTATAAATAGATTACTTTCATCATCGTAAAACCAAATTTTTGTATTGGCTTTATATTCTAAAGGATATTGCATCATCAAGAGATTATCTACATAAATAATCTCAGGTTTATATTCATTAATTCGTTCCTTATAAGAATTGAAGAATTTATTACTCCAATAGTGTGTTAATCTTGTAGATCGTCCTTCTAACAGTAGGTTAAGGATTTTTATTAATTTAGAATTATTTGAATCAAAGTAAATATCCTGTTTAAATTTTGCGTCGTAAGAATTAAAACTTAAAACTTCTACTTCAAATAATTCTTTTAAACTTTGCAGAATATAAAACTGACCAAAGGAATTTTGGGGTAAACCTAATAATGGTGGTCTACAATAGATTGCTAAAAGTTTTTTTTTATTTTTATTATTTATGCTGATAAATTATCCTGAAAACTAAATTGAGAGAATATTTTTAAAATGATTCCAATAGAACTTATCAAATTTAAATATAAGTCTTAAAACAGTACCCAATAGATGGATGGACTTTGCAAAAATAAAAATTGAATGCCTTTGTGTTAACTTAAAGAACAATAATTGCCCATACCATAGATAGCTTAAGTATGACTTCAGATCAGTAAATGATCTACCTGAGTAGTGTAAAATTTTTGCTTCAGGTAAAATTACACTTTTAAAACCTGCTTTATTAGCACGCCAGGATAATTCTGTTTCTTCGTAATTAAGAAAAAATCTTTCATTGAATAATCCAACCTCATTTAAGACACTTTTTCTAATAAACATATCACATCCCATAACAAATGGTACCTCTCTATTTTGAATTATGATCTTATGTTTTATTGAATCTTTCAATTGAGGTATTTTTAGTAACAATCCTTTAATACCAGATTGCTCGTAAATAACGTCTAATAGAGTTGGGAAATGACCATTGGACTTAGCTGGGTTATTGAATTCGTTATACAATTGAGCGCCGACACACCACACTAATTCATTTTCTTTTTTTTCCATAAAATCAAAAAAAATATCCAAAGAGGTGTTCAATAATTCTGTGTCTGGATTCAGAAGGAAAATATATTTCCCTTTAGCTGATTTGATTCCTTCATTACAAGCTCGTGCAAAACCAAGGTTAGAATTATTCTCAATCAGTTTTAAATCAAATGGTAATTTTTTTATCTGTTCAACGGTACGGTCTGTAGAATTATTATCGACAATAATTGCCTCGAAAGTCAGAAATAATTTAGATTTGAAAAGAGAATTGAGACAATATTTGATATTATGATATGAATTATATGTAACTATTATTATACTGATCTCACATTCATGATATGGCATTGACATATAATCTCTTTATGATACTATCCCTTAGTTTAACATTCCTTCTTGCCCGAAAAAACCACCTGCAAAGGCTCCGTAAGAATATAATCTTTGTATTTCTGGATGAACTACATTTCTATTATTCTTATTTTTATAATATAATTTAAACCCATCATATAATCCTTTGATAACTGGGATAAAACAAGAATTAGGAATTGACAAGTATAATCGTCCAAGAACAATTCTAATAACTCTAAATAGAATTTTTTGATAATCAAAATAGTTTAGAAGAATAAATAGAATATTTCTGGTAGTATAATAAACTCTACGATGATCGATTGCTCGAATGTAATTCTTATTAATATTTGAATTTGAATGTATGATTAGCGACTGATGACAATAAACCAATTTTAATCCATTGTGATGTGTTCTTAAGGAAAACTCAACTTCATGCTCATATAAAAATAATTTCTCATTAAAATAATTTAATTGCCTCAATCCATCATTATTAATTAAGGCTCCACAACCAATAAATGAAATAGGATATCGATTACCAATTTGTTCATTTACTATTCTATTTTTACTTTTATCATATATTCGAAGAACTATTATCCCAATATTATTTCCATTCTTGCCACACATTAAAGCATTACTAATAGTTTTCTTATCCGGATAACTATCATCATCCAAAACCAAAACATACTCCCCTTTTGCAACTTTAAAACCTTCATTCCATCCGGCGATTCCAATATTTTTTTGCAAGTTGGATTAATTGAACTTCAGGAAATTCATTTTTAACCATTTCAGCACTGCCATCACTCGAAGCATTATCAACAACTATTACTTCAATGTTTTTATAATCTTGTTCATAAACTTTTGTTAAAGTGTTTCGCAATTCATCTTTGCGATTGAATGAAAGAATATTTACAGTTACTAAAGGATTTTCATTCATTTAAATTCACTCTCAAATACTTTTAATGTATTCGCCACAACCTGATCCATATTATAATACTGGTACTCAGCAAGTCTTCCACAAAAAATTATATTTTTAATTTTCTCTGCTTCTTTTTTATATAGCAGATATTTATTGTCTATTATCCTCGGTTGGAATTGGATAAAATGGTTCACCATCTTTTTGTGGATATTCAAATGAAATAGTTGTTGTTTCAGAATTTTGTTGACTAAGTTGTTTATGTTCAATTACTCTTGTGTACTCAACTGAATCATCAACATAATTAATTTGAGCAGTTTCCTGAAATTGCTTCTGATTCAAATTCTTAAATTCAAACCTTATCGATCTGTAAGGCAGTTTTCCAAATTTGTAATCAAAGAAGTAATCAATTGGTCCGGTGTAAATCATTTTATCAAATTTTATTGATATCGAATAATACTTTTATAATCTGTATTTAAAATTACTTCTATGTTTTTATGATTCAATATCTTTTCAAACATTTTTGTGTAACCATCTTTTGGCATAAACTGGTATTTGTCTGTAAAGTATCTGCAATCATCATTCGTTCTTACAGGAATTCTTCCGCAAACACATGGGGAAAGTTCGCTTGGCTTCAAGATTCCATTGTTTTTTTGTGTAATGTTTAAAGAATTTTTCAAATAAATCTTTACCAACCTGGTTAACAATTATATCTTCAGAATTAAGGATTGGAAATCTTTTTTCTTTTACTTTTTCAAAATAATCTTTCACTTCTTCATCAGTTAATAAGATTTAATCCGTAAAGTTTATTTATCGTTATTCTATTAATTGGAATTGGATATAAGTTCATTTCCAATCTTTGCTAAAACTTTATGTTCGTATGGAATCCATTCGGTGAATTGAGATAAATATTCAAAAACTTCTTTACTGTTTGTATGAAAAATATGCGGACCATATCGATGAACTAAAATTCCGTGTTCATCATATTCATCATAAGCATTTCCTGCAATGTGATTTCGTTTTTCAACAACTAAAACTTTTTTATTTAATTGTGAAGCTAATCTTTCAGCCATCACAGAACCAGCAAAACCGGCACCAACTATTAGGTAATCGTATTTCATATAATCTTAATTTTATTTTTCTTAACAAACATAAAAAATGCAATTGTTACAAATATTTCAGTTAATAAGAACAGAGATCGATGTCCCAATCTCAAAATATTTTGGAACAAGAATAAACGATAAAGTTAAATTTATCATAGCTGCAAAAAATAATATCAGCGCAAAACTTTTTTGTTTATTTAATGGCAGCATTGTTTGAATTCCTAATACATTACTTAAAAATATTACCAATCGGCAGCCACGCAATTATCTTTAAAACTAAAATAGAAGATTGATATTCGTGTCCAAGTAGAATATTTACTATCGGTTCGGCAAATAGAAATAAAATTATTGAAATAATTGCACCTATTATAAAAGCAATTTTAAATAATTTTTTATTAAAACTTATAAAACGTTCATAAGATTCACTTAACAATTTATTTACATAACGGAAAAACACTTTGCGACATCGGTGAAAGAATTCCCTGGAAAGCCATTCTTACTTTATCAGCAGCAGCAAAATATCCAACAACATTTGCCGGAGCAAATAATCCAAGTATAAAAATATTTGAGGTTGTGTAAAGGTTTATTGAAACGGTGGATAAAAAAAGATTCCAGCCATTTTGGATTTGCAATTTTAGTAATGATTTCTTTTGGAAAGATATATTTGATTTGCAATTTCTTCATTGCTACCAGCAAACCTAATGAATCCAATAACAAACT
Organism: uncultured Ignavibacteriaceae bacterium; assembly: GCA_963809415.1. Taxonomy (GTDB): domain Bacteria; phylum Bacteroidota; class Ignavibacteria; order Ignavibacteriales; family Ignavibacteriaceae; genus IGN3. The sequence continues at coordinate 978,041 of CAWEJJ010000003.1, forward strand.
GAGCTGCTGTATTTAATCCTGCTAATTTTATAAAATCATTTTCATTTTTTATAATCACAAAAATCAAAACCGTAATAATCAAACGTGACAGAAACCGTGATTATTAAAATGTATTTCATCTTTTCAATTCCCTGGTAAAACCAGAGCGGAAATAATGCTGTTCCAAGAACACTAAGAAATGTTACAAAAAATAAAAGCAGATGTTCACGGAATAGCGGAACAAGAAACACAACTGCGCAAAAAATTAAAGTTGAAAGAATGAAGAATAACATTTTAAGTGTGAACACTGAAGAAAATATTTCAGAAACACGTTTGGGATTATTCTCTGTTAACAGAAATCTCCTGTGTGGCAGAAAGATTAAATCCATAATCAGTTATGATTGTAAAATATGCTGCAAATGCTGCTGCAAAATTTACTAAGCCCATATTTTTCCGGACCTAAAACTCTAACTAAGTAAGGTAAAGTAACTAATGGAAATAAGATAGATAGATATTTGAAGTATGGAAAGTGATGTGAAGTTTTTAAATAAAACTTTGTTTGATTCTATTATTTGAAAAATGCGTTTCAAATTTTTTGATAATTATTTTCTCAACCAGAGTTCAGGATTTACACATTGTCGTGCATTCCACAATTCAAAATGCAAAATATTACCTTCAACACTTTCACTAACCTTACCAATTAATCCACCGGTTTTTACTTTATCGCCTTCACTTACAAAAACTTCTGAAAGATGTCCGTACACAGTTCTATAATTTCCTTTGTGACTTATGATCATAACAGTACCGTAGCCGGGCAGCCATTCAACAGTTGAAACTACACCTTCGGCAACACACTTAACACTCAAATCACCGCTCGCTTTAATATCAATTCCATAATTTACTGTTACAGTTTTTAATTTTGGATTTAATGATTCACCAAATTTTCTTACAACTTTCCCTTTGGAAATCGGCCAGTTAAGATTTCCTTTCAATTCAGAAAAAGAAGCAAATTTAGAAGTTGATAAATCAATATTGTAATCATTCTGTCAACTTCTTTTTTTGTTTTTGTTTCTTTAGAAACTACAGTTTCAATTTTTTTCAGCTCTTCTTCTTTTCTTTTCCTTTCAGCTTCTTCAACTAACTTTACAATCAGATCTCTTATTTTTTGTTCTGATTTCCTTTTTTCATTTACACTTTTGGTAATTTTTTTTTTGTCTTTTTTAATATCAGCTAAAATTGATTTCTGATCTTTAATTTTTTTCTGAAGTGAATTTTCTTCAACTTCTTTTTGCTGTACTAAAATTTCCTTTTCTCGTTTCTCAACTTTCAAGCTTCTTCTTAGCGATAATTAGATCTTTCTTGTTTGTTTCAAGTATAAACCAAATCCTTTTGTCTGCTAATCGAAAATCTTTTAAGATATTCAAGTCTTATTACAGCTTGCTGAAATGATGCAGAATTAATAACACTTTCCCAATCTGTATAGCTTCCGTGTTTATAAGTTGCTGTTACGTACTTAGCATAATTTTTTTGCAGCAGATCAATATCATTTTCAATTATCAGCAATATTTTAAAGTTTGTTTATCAATTTCGGATTGTTTAAGATTTTCTTCGCTGCGAAGTTTTGTGATAAGCTTACTTAAAAGAAAATTTTGCTTACTAATATTTTCACAGATCTTCTAAGAGATTTTTTTTCTTTACGATTTTTTTGTGCGAGTTCAGTTTCTAATCTGGATATTTCATCTTTTAACTTAGATAATTCTGCTTTACGGGAATCGATTGGATCATTTTGAGCATATGAATAACTAATAAAAGAGAGGGAATAAAAAAGTAAGATGTAAAAACTGATCTTTACCATTTTATAATCGTTGCATCATCCGGAACTTTGAAATCAATTACAATATTTTTTTTGTTTACAGTATATTTTTTTGTATTCAATATTGATTTTCTGTTCATCAAGAATATTTTCTATTCCAATTTTATAAGGTACAGCAACAGTTTCAAGCAGTTGAAAATCAGAATATTGTCCGGTAAGATTTAATCGGACCATTCAGTTCATACAGTCTCATAGTTTGTAATTCCAAGCTGACGAACATCAACACGGTAAACAGTTTTGTTATTTCGAACTGAATCGGAGTAAGTAAGAACATATTTATCATCCTCCACAACATAATTATCCGGCGAATGATATAAATTATTTGTTAGATTAACAGAACCTACAAATGCATCAAGCAAATCCTCAAACGACAAATTAATCCTAAAAATACTTTGCAAAGCATTAGAGTTTACATCTCCAACATAAGCAGTATTTTGAAGTGCATCATAAAATGTAAATTTTTCTTTTGTTACAAGTGCCTGTGCAAGTTCAATTCCAAATGGTCCCATAATACTTAAATAGATAGTATCAGGTTTCTGTAAAATAATTCTAAATGTTGCACTGTTATCCATCGAAGGAGTGTTTACGAAAATGGTTCCTGTGCCTTCAAAACTTTTTATTTTTCTCCTGTTTGCTTCAAGTTTGTTTATCAATCTTTCTGATGGAAGAAGTTCAAACTCTTCTGTTGGTTGTGAAGGTACACAACTGTAATGATCAATAATAATGTTAGAATAAGAACAAAGTAATAAACTTAATTTTCTCAAATCGCACCTTTATCAATTTTATTTTGTATTTCAATTTTAGTCGGTTCAAGTTCAAGTGCATTTTTCCAAAGTTCAATCGCTTTTTGTTTATTACCAAGTTTAGATTCAGTATCTGCAAGATGATCTAACATAACAGAACTTTTACCTCCAACTTCAATTGCTTTTTCAAGATAATTTTTTGCCTCGTCATAATTACCAAGCATATAATAAACCCATCCAATTGTATCCAAGATAAGATGAGTTTAATGAATCAGCAGCAATGGAAATCTTTACCATCTTCAATGCACGTTCAAGCTGAATATTGCGAGTTGCAAATGCATAAGAATAATTATTATTGATTAATGGATCATCCGGTTTTAATTCAAGTAGCACGTTCATAAAGGCTGTCACTTTTTTCAAATACTTCATTCCTTATAAATCATTGCAAGTGTTCCAATTAACTGCACATCATCCGGCTGGATATCCAAAGCTTGATTTAAATAAAATATAGCTTTCTCATTATCTTTAAGCTGACTGAGAGTAAACGCATAAGCAGATAAAGCAGTAATATCAGTTGGATTGATGAGTGTGGATTTTTTTAAATACTTTTCTGCTTCCTGATGTTTTGATTGCTGTGCTAAGAGATAATCCTAAGAATTAAATTAACATAAAAATCTTCCGGAAAAGATAAAATGGCTTCACTCATTACAACTTCGGCTTCATTATATTTCTTATTATCAAAATATAAACCGCCTAAGTCTTATCCAGGCCTGCTACATTCCAATTAGCATTTTTAGTAACGAATTTAAAATTTTCAATGGCAACAGAATCATCACCCTCACTCAATGCAATTGCACCGAGATACATTTTAATTTGCCAGTCAGTTGTATCTTCATCAAGTTTGGTAAAAAATGATTTTGCAATTGGCAGAATAGTGGAATCAGTTATTGCCTTATTAAAATAAGTAGCACCGATATTTATTTTATGCATCAAGGTTAACATCCGGTTGATTCAAGAAGATATTCAAATTCTTTTGAAGCACCGTTCCAATCATCTTTTACCAAGTAAAAGTTTTGCTTTTGTTTCTCTTGCTTCAAGATCGTAAGGTATCAATTCTAAGTATTTCATTAACTAACAAAATTCCTTCATCATATTTCTTTGCTCTCAAATAAAATTCTGTAAGCATTTTTTTTAGCGGAATATTTGCCGGATCAATCTCTAACAATTTTTCTAAAGCATTTATTGCTTCATCACTGTTGCCAAGTTTTTCATGAAGTTCTGCAACTCTTGTTAGTACTGACCAATCAGGTCCAAGCTGTAGATAAAATCCTGTTATAAAGTTTAATCAGCTTTAACAGGTTTATCGTCTTCATAAAGTCTGGCAAGTTTATAATTCAGTTCAATGTTAAGCGAATCAAGTTTAAGTGCTTTTTCAAGAGTAGTAATTGCCGATTCATTTTGCTTTCCATAATTATAGATGTCAGCAAGTAAATCATAATATTCAATCTCTGGATGAATCAAGGCTAACTGATTTTTGAGAATATTTTAGTGCGGATGAAAGTTTATTAAGATAGACATAATTTTTAGCCAGGGTATAATAAAGTACCGGCAGATGAATCATATTAAAGTGCTTTTTCATATTGCCCAACAGCGGCTTCATAGTTCCCCTGGGTTTCAAAAATACCGCCATTAATAAAAAACTCCAGAGCCATTTTCTTGTTTTGTTCTTTAGTTAAAACAGGTATTTTTTTCTGTTTCTTCATCAATTGTCAATGGATGAAGAACCAGAACAATTTAACCAAGAAAAGTTAGGATAAAATTATTGGTATTATTATGTATAGAAATCTTATTTTCACGGGTGTGAATATATTATTGGTGTATTGTAATAACAAGGCTAATCATACTTTAGACTCGATAAGATTTTGTCTTGCTGCTATAAATAAGTTGATAACATCTGAAGCATGGTATAAGTTTGCAATAAAAATATATTTTAATGAAAACATTTGATCTTGCGATTGCATACGATTGGGAATATGATGAGGAATTTATTTCCTGCGATTGAAAAATATTTCATCAAAATGAATTTTCTACTTTTGTAATTACTGATAAAAATATTTCTGAAGTTACAGAAGAAGTTAAGCATTACCGAAGACTTAAACTTTCGTTGTTACTTAGATAGAGCCTCTGATGTTGATGATAATTTTTTAGGACTAGCAAAAATTTTCACAAGACGGAAAACTTAAAATTTTTAATCCTTACAAAAAAATCTGAACATGCAATTGACAAAGCAACTATGCATCTTGAGTTTATAACTGCAGGGATAAATGTACCGTATTCTATAATTATCCCACCACATAGTCAGGTTAGGAAGATTTATTCATTTCTCTTGATGATTTAGAAATTCTGGGAAGACCTTTCGTTATAAAACCTTGCAACACAACAGGAGGCGGAATTGGTGTAGTTACAGGTGCAGAGTCTTTAAAAGAAGTTCTTACAGCAAGGTTAAAACACAGTGATGATAAATATTTAATTCAGGAGAAAGTTCATCCGATAATTATTGATGGTAAAACGTGCATGGTTTAGATGTTATTGGGCTTTTGGAAAACCAATTTGTGTTTGGTGGGATGATGAAACTCATAGATACAATGTTTTCCACCTACAGAAATTGAAAAGTTTAGACTTAAGAAAACTTTATCAAATCACACGAGTTATTCAACGATTAACCGAGCTGGATTTTTTTTCAACCGAAATTGTATTCACCACAAAGAATAAATTTGTCGTAGTTGATTATGTAAATGATCAGTGTGATATGAGATTAAAATCCTTGCACCAGGATGGAGTACCAGATGAAATTGTCAATGAGATAATTAATCAATCTCAGATTAGCAGTGGCAAAAAAAAATCGAATTTATCAATGAGGCATAAAATCATAACAATATATTTTTTGATATTTCTACTATTATTGTTATTCTTTCTTATTTTTTCCTGTATAACATTTACGGAAGTGAAATCAGGAAATAATCGGCAAATCTTTTTGCTGATTCTTCGTCTGAAATGAGGATTGAGGTTATTCCTGTTAATTCACTTGGGAAGCAGAGCTTTTTTGCGAACTTCATCTGCTCAGTTTGATATAATTGAAGGTAATGATTTAATAGAGATTGTTTATCTTAATCAAGCGAAAGGAATTTTAAAAATCAGATCTAAAGGGAAAGTGGGAGTAGTTGGAATTAAAATTAAATCTGAACACTCACTTTTTCCCGATTATATTGAGATTCAAATTCTTCCGCTAACAGCTTAAATAAATCCAATGTTAATTAGTAATTGTCATTATTCTAAAAAAGTTTTTATCAAACAAGAGGAAATATGAAAAAATTTACTTTAATATTAATTATATCCATTATTTATATGCAATCAGCCTTTGCACAAGGTACCGCCGGCGAAGATGCTAAGTACGAATTACGTGAATTGATTGATATGCCTACCGCCGGGATTCTAGAGAAAGGAAATGTTGCTTTATCCTCTGAACTTTTGCCATATGGTACATTAATCGCAAGAGTTGAAGCCGGTATTTTTAATAACATTAGTATCGGTTTATCCTATGGCGGATCAAATATTATTGGTTCAGGCACACCTGATTGGTATCCATTTCCTCCGGGAGTAAATTTAAGATTCAGGTTATTAGATGAAACAATTTTGACTCCCGCATTTACTATTGGATTTGATACTCAAGGCAAAGGAGAATATTTCAAAGATCAAAAAAGATTTGCCATAAAAGCTCCGGGATTATTTGCAGCAGCAAGTAAAAATTTTAGTCTTTTGGGTTATTTCAGTATTCACGGAACTAGTTAACTACACTTTGCTTGAGAATAAAGATGGAGATAATTTTGTTAATCTGATGATTGGTGCTGAAAAAACTATTGGAGGTACTTTTTCATTTCTCGTTGAATACAATTTTGCTTTCAACGATAATTCATCATATAGTTTTGGTGCAGGAAAAGGATATTTGAATTTAGGAATTCGATGGTCAATCGGTAATGGTGTTACCGTCGGATTTGATTTTAGGGATCTACTTCAGAACAAAGAATGGTCACCAAATTCCGCAGATAGAGGATTAATGATTGATTTTATTCAAAAGATTTAAAACCTACAAAAGAACTGTTCTTTATTTAGTACAAGTTAGTTTACACTAATGTACACTGCTCTAATTCTTTATCTTCTAAATAATGAAATGGAATTAATTTTGGACTTTTTTAAGGCTCGATATTTGCAAATTTTAAGTTGTTTATTTACAGAGGTTTAAAATGAAAAAATATAAGTTATTTTTATTGGTCAGTCTTCCGCTTTTTTTACTTAGTTTAACCGGATGTTATACTGAGGTTGCCACAAAAGGTTATGATTACGGCAATTGGAGCAGTCAAGATAATCAGCCTTATTATGATTATGAAACTGATAATGACACCACTTCGGAATCATATAATAAGGATGATTATTCTTACGAAAACAATGAGGAATCTTATAATGATGGAAATCAGGATGAAATAAATTACTCGTTCTACGGTTATCCATCATACAGAAAATATTTTTGGAATTATTATCCTTCAGTTTCAGTAAACATTGGAAGTGGTTTTTATTATGATCCTTGGTATTGGTGGGATCCTTGGTATTCCAATTACTGGTATTACCCATCTGGCTTCTGTTATTATCCTACATATTGGTATCCTAATTCTTACTATGGCTGGTGGGATCCTTATCCTTATGACTATGGTTATTCTTCTTCAAATTATAAATATCGAACTAATGATGGATTTAAAACAAGAAATAATTCCGGGTTAAGAGATATTGGTAGAGATAGAAACTTAGTAACCTCACGTGATTTGAATTCAACTTTAAGAAATCAACTTAATACAAGAGAAAAGCATATTGTTTCAAATCGTGATGTTTTGTTACGTGATAGGAATAATGTTAGTAGCAATAACAGAACTTTAACTCGTGATAGAATTACTAACCCCAGAACTGATTTGAATAAAACAACACGAGAATCTATTATCAATCAAAATGATAGAACCAGAACGACAAGAAATACTGATATTAATGGGAATAACCAGACAAGGAATAATCGTAACAATGAGTTAAAACGAAATTCTAACAATTATAGAACAAAAGATCAAAATGTAAATAGAGATAGAAGAACCAACACACAAAGATATCCTAACTTAAATAAAAATAATGATTCAAGACGGAATGAAATAAACAGATCGAACACTCAAAATAGAAATAATAATACGCCAAGAATAAATCGTTCACCTAACACAAATAATTACAAAGCACCTAATAATAATACCTATAAACCTCCAACGAGGAATTATAATCCACCAAGGACAACAAACACTGCCCCAAGGACTAATACATCAACTCCTCGAGGAAATACAAGTTCTTCCGGAAACAGAGGCAGTAATGATTCGGGTAGAAGAAGGTAAATAAAATGAAAAACAAAATAAAAATACTTGTCTTATTTATTAGTATCAGCTTCCTTTTTACAGGATGTTATACAATGGTTTGGGATCCTTACCAGGAATTTCCGAATGAAGAACCTAATCCAGATACTAATGATTTTTACGGAACGGAGTACTATGGCGGTTACGGAGATTATTATGAAATACCCTGGTGGGTGGGAGCTCCGGCATACATTGTCTCCCCCGACTATATAAATAATAATCAAACCAGGGACCGGAATAATAGTAGAACTTCGAGCACAGAAGATATGCGAAATAGCAGTGGCAGAGGAAATACAGACAGAAATTCTGGCATAATTAATACTGCACCACCAACTACAAGCGGTTCATCCGGATCCACAGTTACCAAAACAACAACTACAAGAGATTCTAGCTCTAATAATTCATCAGATAATAATAGTAACACAAACAGTTCATCATCAAATAACACCAGAAGTTCTGGCGGAAGTGACACAAGAAATAATTCTGGTTCAAGAAATTCTGACAGCGGGAGGAGATAATTAAATGTTTAAGCAAATTCTAAAATTCAGTTTAATTTTATTCTTATTTTTTATTACAAATACCTACGCACAAAACTATAATGATGCATTACGTCTTGGTTTCCCTGGTTTAGGATCAAATGCAAGAGCCTTGGGAATGGGAAATGCATTTAACGCTTTAAGTGATGATGCATCTGCAGCTTATTTTAATCCTGCCGGATTCGGTTTGATAAAAAAGTTAGAGTTTAGCGGTGGTTTAAATTTTCTTAATTATCAAAACAGCACTACATTTTTTGGACAGGATACAAAAACTAATACCACAAATACGAACTTAAATCGGTTGAGTTTCGCTTTCCCTTTTCCGACATATCAAGGCAGTTTAGTTTTTGGTTTATCCTACTTTAAATCAAAAGATTTTGCAAGCACAGTTAAATTTGACGGATTTAATTCCGGCAACACCTCAAAAATTCAAAGCTTGCTTAATACTGATGTGCCTTATAATCTTTTTCTTACGGATGCGGATAACAATACAATCATAGATGGTAACTTAAATCAAAGCGGCGATATCTTAAATTCAGGTGGAATTAATAACTGGACTTTTTCCGGAGCAATTGAAGTGCAGAAAAACTTTTTTGTTGGTGGAAATTTAACCATAACAAGCGGAAGCTATGATTCTAATAGTGACTATTATGAAGATGATACTAGAAATTATTATCAGGGGGAAACTGCTCCAAATGAACCACAAACTGTTGATTTTCAAACTTTTCATTTTAACAATACTATCAATTGGGATATTAGTGGATGGAATGCAAAGGTTGGATTTTTATATCAGCTAAAAGATGTTGCTAGAATTGGTGCCACTGTTCAGTTTCCTAAAACATTTACTGTTGATGAAAATTATTCTGAGTTAGCTTCAAGTCTATTTGGCACCGGGCAATCTTATGAGCAAACTTATTCCGATAAAGTTAAATATAATATTATAACTCCATTTGAATTAACGGGCGCGGTTGCGCTTAATCTTAAAGGGTTAATTTTAAGTGCAGAAGCAACTTTAATTGATTACTCACAATTAGAATTTGATAAGGCAGAAGGATTTTCTGATCCTGCAATGTTTGTCGCAGATAACAACAAAGTAATAAAGGACATTCTAACTTCCGTTGTAAACTATAATCTTGGATTTGAATATACAGTTCCTAATGTTGGTTTGCGTTTAAGGGGTGGATTTTTAGTTCAACCTTCAGCATTTAAAGGTGACGCTTCAGATTTTGATCATAAATATGTTACTGGCGGTATAGGTTATCTTGCAGACGGCGCAATTGGGATTGACCTTGCTTACGCTTACGGCTGGTGGAAAGATATTGGAGATAATTATGGATCAAATGTTTCCAGAACATTTCAGGATATCACATCACATAATGTTATGTTAACCACAACTTATCGCTTCTGATCATAATTTAATTGATTAAACAAACTAAGCACTATATTTTTCTATATGGTGCTTTTTTAATTTTAAACAGGAGTTAGTTATCCAGGGTATTATTTCTCGAACAGAAAGTAAAGATTATTATGTTTTTTCGGGTGAAGATCATTCCCCTATCCGATGTTCACTTAAGGGAAAGTTTAAAAAAGATTTTAATTTGAAAAAAGATAAGCTTTATCATACAGATTTTGCTGCTGTAGGTGATTCTGTCTTATTTGATTTGAATGAAGATAAAAGTGGTGTGATATATGAAATTCTTGCCCGAAAAAATTATCTGGCACGCAAAGCAATTAAGACCCGCGGTGCAAGCTATCGCGGAGAACGTCTTGAGCAAATTATTGCTTGCAACATTGATAATGTTTTTATCGTTACAAGCACGTTCGAACCTGACTTTAACAACAAAACTTTAGACCGATTTTTAGTAGCCTGTGAAAGTTCACATCTAAACGTAAATATCATTATCAACAAAACAGATCTTGCAGATGAATCTTCAATCAATGCTGGTCCGACTTTTACAAAAATATCGGTTATAATGTTTTTTTAACTACAACATCAAATCCTTCGTCAATTAAAGATTTTTTACCACATTTATTAGGTAAAAAAAATCTTTTTTGGGGACAATCCGGTGTCGGAAAATCATCTATACTAAATTTGCTTTATCCAAAATTAAATCTTAAAGTTGGTGAGATAAGCAATTACACTTCCAAAGGCACACACACAACGGTTACAAGCACAATGATTTATGTTGGTAATGACACTTATATAATTGATACTCCTGGTGTTCGTGAGATTGATCCATTTGGGATTAGAAAAGAAGATTTAAGTCATTACTTTCAGAGAATTTGAAAGTTTTATGACTGATTGCAGGTTTAATACCTGCACTCATTATCACGAGCCGGATGCGCAATAATAACTGCACTTGAAAATGGCACGGTTTCGTATGAAAGATATGACAGTTATCTAAGAATTCTGGAAACTGTTGAAAAAGATATTAATTTTTAGTTTCTCTTTATGAACTTTTAACCCAATCACTTAACTTTACCTTGTAAACAATCAGGATTTATGACCAATACATCACAAACAACAGTAAGCACTTCAAATGATTTTTCAGAAAATCTATGATGCCTAAAAAAATTTTTCTCAGTTATGCCGCAAAAATAGAATCTGTAAATTTTACTTTATTATTAGATCATTTTGCTCAAAAGTCTGATGATGTCTTTTATTTTAACCAACCGGAAAAAGGAATCTCTTTTTTATCTTTTGATCAATTGTCTATTCAAACTTTTAAAAGAGGTGAGTTTAATAAAATTACAAACGAGATTGATATACTTAAAAGAATATTGATTTCGAATCATAATGAATTCCGGATAAAAATTTTCCAGTTTTTTTAATTCATGTAAAATTTCCTACGGAAAAATCAGGAGATGAATGGAATGATTTTGGTGAGATTGATTTTCTGATTCCCAAATTTTCTTATTTAAACATTCTGATTCTTATTTTCTTATTTATAATGTCCTATCTGAAAGTTTTTCAAGCCAGGAAAACCTCAATGAAATTCTTGAACATGAGATCGAAAAGATTTATCAATTAGAATTAAAACTTAAAGAAACGACTACAGGAAAATCTATAATTTCATTCCTGGAACAAAGCGATGATAAAATAAAATGGAATAAAAAAATTTTAGATTCAATAGATGAAATCAAAAAGAATAATATAGAGAAAATTGTTTTATCACGGAGGCTAAAATTTGATATTAAGTCTGATTTAAATTGGCAAATGATTTATAGCGATCTTGATCAAAAGTATCCGACCTGCACAAACTTTCTAATAAAATCGGGCGAATCAATTTTCTTTGGTTCTACGCCAGAACTGCTTGCACGATTTTCAGGGAATCAATTTTTTACTGAAGCATTGGCTGGTTCTATTATGCGTGGGGAAAATTCAACAGAGGATGCTAGACTTGAAAATGAACTGCTGATGAGTAAAAAAAATAAGGTTGAGCATGATTTGGTTACAGATCATATAAAAACATCTTTACAAAATTTCTTAGAAAAGATTGAGATAGACGAAAATCCAACAGTTAAAAAATTTTCTAATATCCAGCATCTGCAAACAAATGTTAAAGGTATATTAAAACAAGATTCAAATATATTTGATATCATTACAGCACTCTTCCCCACACCTGCGGTTTGTGGAATTCCGAAAGAAAAATCTTTACAGCTTATTAAAGATACTGAAGAATTTGATCGTGGATTATTTTCCGGTTTAATCGGATGGTTTAATTTCAATGGATATGGAGAATTTAATGTTGCGATCCGTTCCGCTTTGATTAATAAAAATACACTTTACACTTTTGCTGGTTGTGGAATTGTAGAAGATTCTAATCCTGATGATGAGTTTGAAGAAACAAATCTAAAACTTAAACCAATATTATCCTTGTTTGACAATGCAAATTAAAGTTAATAAAAATTATGTTTGGGTAAATACTTTCATCGATCAGCTGGCTGAGTATGGTGTTAAGTACGCTTGTGTTTCACCCGGTTCACGAAGTACACCTTTAACTTATGCTTTATCACAAAATAAGAAGATAAAAACTTACGTTATTATCGATGAACGGACTTCAGGCTTTTTTGCTTTGGGAATAGCAAAACAAACTAACTCACCAGTAATCATTGTAACAACATCAGGCACTGCTGCTGCCGAACTTTATCCTGCAATTATTGAAGCTTATCAAAATCGTGTACCATTAATAGTCTGTACTGCGGATAGACCTGCTTATTTAAGAAATTCAGGAGCTAACCAAACGATCAATCAGGATAATCTATATAGAAATCACATTAGATTTTTTTATGATACTGGTTTACCAAAACTTGAGAACAATCAACTGAAATCTCTAAGGACCAATGCAATTACAGCTTTTAATATATCATTAAAAATTAATCGTGGTCCGGTCCACATAAATTTTCCATTTGAAAAACCACTTGAACCTGATTCGTATACTGATATCATTGAAGAAAAAATTATTACGAACTCATTACCTCAAATTGATTCAATATCTTTATATAAAAATGAGATTGGGCTTTCAAAAAAAGATTTTGATATCATTGCATCATCCCTAAAAAGAGAAAAGTTTGCATTGATTACAGTTGGTCCCGGAAATTTTAGTGATAAATTTTTAGCGGAACTTGAAATATTTTCAACAAAATACTCTATTCCGATTTTTGCTGATTCATCAAGCGGCTTAGGCTTTAAACTACAAAAGCTTCAAAATCTTATTTCAAATTTTGATGCTTTAATCAGATGCGATTCACTTAAGACATTTTATTCTCCTAAAATAAATTTTCATTTTGGAAGAACTGTTACTTCGCCAAAACTTGAAGAGTTTTTAACCAATGCTGGCGCTAAAAGATTTGTCATAAATCCTTTTGGGGATATGTTTGATTCTTCCCGAAAATCAAAGGTAATAAAAATTAATGAAATAGAATTTTTACAGCGTTTTATAAAATCTAGCTTTATTCCAAAAGATGATTCGTTAATAATTCTTTCCAGACTAAAAAAAATAGATGAGGAAATAGAAAATATTAAGACTTCAATAATTTTGAATTCAAAAAAATTAAATGAGCCCGAAATATTAACTGACATTTTAAATTCCATTTCCCCTGATTCAAATCTGATGATCGGGAATAGTGTGCCAATACGTGATTTGGATTTCTTTTCATCTGCAATAAAAAAGAATATAAATGTTTTCCAGAACAGAGGAGCAAGTGGAATTGATGGCATAACATCTACCGCCCTCGGAATTACTGTAAATTCCAGATTTCCAACTTACCTTGTTACGGGTGATTTGTCATTTTATTACGATATCAACAGCCTTCTTATTGCAAAACAATTTAGCATTCCATTAATAACGATTCTTATAAATAATAACGGCGGTGCTATTTTTAAATTTTTACCAATTGCAGAACATAAAGGAGTATTTCAAAAGTATTTTCTAACTCCTACAAATCTTTCATTTAAAAAGATCACTGAAGCTTTTGAAGTAGATTACAAAGAGCTAAAAACAAGACAGGATATTTTTAATCATATCAAAGTATCCTCAGTAAGAAAAAAACCTGCTGTTTATGAGATTAAAACAAATTCAGAGTATTCTTTGAACATAAGAAAAAAGTATTGGAAGAAAGTAAATAAATTTGTAGAAAATATTTTGAGGAATTATGAAACTTGATGCTAATGGAGTAAAATTAAATTTAGAACATCCTCGTGAAATCGATCCGGCAAAAGATTTTATTTTATTTTTACATGGTTTTACCGGCTGTGCTGAAGATTGGTCCCCGGTTTTTGAGCAATTACCCGATAAATACAATCTATTTGCATTAGATTTAATCGGGCACGGCAAAAGCGATGCTCCTTCAGACGATTCATTTTATAATGCTGAATCAATTATTAATCAAATTAAATCTATCAAAGATCAATTAACATCAAACAAAATATTTGTTGTTGGTTATTCAATGGGCGGACGTGCTGCTCTATCCTTTGCAATTGCTCATCCTGAAGATATTAAAGGATTAATTCTTGAAAGTGCGACTGCTGGAATTAAAAATGAAGACGAGCGCAAAAAACGATATGAGGAAGATTTAAAACTCGCTGAGTTCATCGGTACACATACTCTTGATGAGTTTATCGAAATTTGGAATGACCAGGAACTATTTAATACACAAAGAAGATTTTCTAATGACAAATTGAAGAAACTAAAAAAGAGAAAAGCATCTGGTAGTAAAATTGGATATGCTAATTCTTTAAAAGGATTCAGCACGGGAATTATGCCTCCGCTTCATGATAAATTAAAAAAGTTTACTACAAAGGTTTTATTAATTTCCGGAGATCTTGATACAAAGTTTACAGGTATTAATGCCCGACTTACAAAAAGATTCTTTAAAGCAAAACATAAAATTGTTAAGAATTCCGGACACAACACTCATTTGGAAGAACCAAAACGGTTCATAGAAATTGTAATTAATTATTTGGGACAGTTTTAATTTATTTTTTAAAAAGTTTTTTACTTTATACATAATTGTTTACTTACATTTGTCAGTCTGAGTTTATCGAAGATCAACTGTTTTCAAAGTAATACCAGGACATAAAAATGGAATTTTATTATGAATTTTAAATGGAAAAAGGCTAAAGAGTATCAAGACATTATCTATGAAAAGATGGATGGGATAGCAAAAATTTCGATCAATCGACCGGAAAAAAGAAATGCTTTCCGTCCTGAAACAGTTTTTGAAATGTATAATGCTTTTTCTGATGCACGCGAAGATCAATCAATCGGTGTAATATTATTAACCGGCTATGGACCCGCAAAAGATGGGAAATATGCTTTTTGTTCCGGCGGCGACCAAAGCATTCGTGGTGATATGGGTTATGTTGGTAAAGATGGGGTACCAAGATTAAATGTTTTAGATCTTCAAAAATTAATTCGAAGCATTCCAAAAGTTGTTATTGCACTTGTTGCAGGATACGCAATCGGAGGTGGTCATGTTCTTCATGTAATTTGTGATTTAACAATTGCGGCAGATAATGCAATCTTCGGACAAACCGGACCCAAAGTTGGCAGCTTTGATGGTGGATTTGGTTCAAGTTATCTTGCAAGAATGGTTGGACAAAAGAAAGCACGTGAAATCTGGTATCTGTGCAGACAATATAATGCACAAGAAGCTTTGGATATGGGATTAGTTAATAAAGTTGTTCCCGTTAATAAACTTGAAGAAGAAGGTGTACAATGGGCAAAAGAAATTTTACAGCACAGCCCAATGGCAATTCGTGTTTTGAAATCTGCTTTTAATGCTGAGTTAGATGGACAGGCTGGAATTCAGGAACTTGCAGGAAATGCGACGCTGCTTTATTATATGAGTGAAGAAGCACAAGAAGGTAAAAAAGCATATAACGAAAAACGCAAACCAAATTTTAAAAAATTTCCTAAACTGCCGTAATTCTCTCCCTTAGTCCCTCTCCTTCGCAAGAAGAGGGAAACAGGGTGAGGCCAATTAAAGAATTATAATAAAAAAACATACTATGATTGACCATAAAGACAAACCAACCAAACTTCAAAGCTGGATTTTAGCAAGCAGACCGAGAACCCTGCCAGCGGCAGTCGTTCCTGTTATGGTTGGTTCAGCTTTAGCAATTTACCAGGGAATATTTTTTCCGATTTACTCTTTAATTGCACTGATTTGTTCCCTGCTAATACAAATCGGCACAAATTTTACAAACGATTTATATGATCATTTAAAAGGTTCAGATACAAAAGAAAGAAAGGGACCATTGCGAGTTTTAGCTTCAGGCTTGATTTCTGTTAAAGAAATGGAGTGGGGAATATTTTTAGTTTTTTTTACTGCGTTTCTTCTTGGATTATATCTCGTTTATTCCGTTGGCTTAATGATTTTGTGGATAGGTATTTTTTCAATCGTTGCAGGATTGGCATACACTGCAGGCCCGTTCCCATTAGCATATAACGGTTTAGGAGATTTATTTGTATTTATTTTTTTTGGAATAGTCGGAACTGTTGGAACTTATTACCTGCATACTCAGCAATTTAATTTTCTTGCGTTACTAATTTCACTTCCAGTCGGCGCATTAATTACAAATATTTTAATTGTTAATAACTATCGTGATATTGAAGAAGATAAAAATGCCGGTAAAAATACTCTTGCTGTTTTACTAGGAAAAGAATTTTCCAGATTTGAATATGTCTTTTTCATTCTGGTTTCATTCTTTGTTCCATTTCTTCTGCATTTTAAATATGGTTTTAATTTCTGGATTTTTCTTCCTTACATAACTCTACCGCTTGCAATAACATTAGTAAAAATGATATATGTGTTCACTGGTCCGCAACTAAATAAGACATTAGAACTATCTGCAAAATTTTCTGCCTTATACGGTCTTCTTTTATCAATTGGATTAATTTTATAAAATACAAAAAATGATTTTGTAAAATGGATAAAAAACCAAATACATTTTTTAATTATTTTGATCGAAAAGAACTTAGGGCAGTAATAAAATCAGACTTATCAGTTACCTACAAGGAATTGTTTGAAAAGGCGGCTCAGCTTACTTCGGATTTAATTAATAATGGAATAAAAAAAGAGATTATATACCTTTATTGATTGATGATAATCTCAAGTTTATAGAGACAACTATTGCACTCTGGATTTTGGGAACAGTTCCTGTCCCCTTAAATACTAAACTTTTAGATGAAGAAATTTTTTCTATCCTCGATGATTATGATTTTAAATTTCTTATTACCGATAGATTATTTCCATTCAATGAAAGGAATGAAAATTTAAAAATTATTTTTTTTGATAAAATAGAATCCAGTTCAACACAAAAGAATTTTGCACTCCCAAACCTTAGTGATGAAGCTGTAGTAATTTTTACTTCCGGTGCGACAGGAAGACCAAAAGGAGTTGTCCATACATTTTTAACTTTAACAAACAGTATTGAAAATGGAAACGAAATTTTAAATCATCACGAAAATGACCGTTGGCTCGCTTCACTTCCCTTTTATCATATCGGTGGGTTTCAGATAATTTGCCGTTCACTTTATTACGGATGCTCAATTATTATTCCGGATTCACTTCAATCAAATCATTTAGCCGAAGCAATTATAAAGTATAAACCAACTCACGTTTCGCTTGTTTCAACACAGTTGGAAAGATTAATCAATTTAAAAGTAAAACCAAAAGAACCACTTCGGGTTTCCTTAATTGGTGGTGGATTTATTAATGATGATTTGATGTTTGAATCTGAAAAACTTGGGTGGAATCCCTTTCGGGTTTATGGTTCATCTGAAACTGCTTCATTTATTACTGCAATTGCGCCTGATGAAATTTTAAATCGCCCCCAATCTGCAGGGAAAGCATTGGGTAATACTGAGATAAAAACCAGTGATGAATCTGAAATTCTGATTAAATCAAATTGCTTATTTAAAAAATATCTGGACGATGAAAAAGAAACTGATTCAAAACTGGCAGATGGTTTCTATCACACAGGTGATTTAGGATTTGTTGACAAGGATGGCTACCTTTTTATCGAAGCAAGAAGAAATGATTTAATAGTTACGGGTGGTGAAAATGTTAATCCAATTGAAGTTGAAAAAGTTTTACTTCAATTCCCTTTTATTAAAGAAGCGTGTGTATTTCCGAAACCAAATAAAATCTGGGGGCAAATTGTTGCAGCTGTGATTGTTTGTGCAGATAAAAGTATCAGTGAAAAAACTCTTAAAGAAAAGTTAAAGCAAAAACTTTCGGGATTTAAAATTCCAAAGCAGTTTACCTTTGTCGATGAATTACCAAGAACGTCCCTGGGAAAATTAGAACGGGAAAAAATCAGAAAAATGTTTTAAGCTATATGCTTTTTTAATCCTTCAATTAAATCTTCATACATCTCTTTCTTCTTCCAGTTTTTCTTATCAACAAAAACATGAACTGTTTTTACATGACAGCAAAGTATGTTTTCTCTTTTAACTATATATGTAAGTTCAAAAGAAGAATTTTTTAATTGGGATACATGAACATTAACTGTAATCTCATCACTATACTTAATCGGTTTTACATATTCACTCTCGGAATGGATTATGGGGACAACATAATCTTCATTCATCCAGTAATTTTCTTTTAAGTTGAAACTTGATATCATTTGTTCATAAGCGGAATGACAGAATTCAAATATCCTGGAATAAAAAATTATTCCTGCCGGATCACAATCAAAAAAATTTATTTTTCGTTTTAGTGTAAACATATTAGTTAATTATCAACCCTTCTTTTTTATCTTTTAATTCTTTTGGAATTGCTGAAAGAATTTCTTTCTTTAGCGCATTTACAAGTTGCTTTTTAATAAATGATTTACTGTACACAAGTCCGATTTCTCGTTTAGGCACAGGAGAATTAAACTCACGTACAAGCTTTAACTGGATATTATCTTTCATATACTTTATTGATAAATACGGCAATAAAGTTATTCCAAAATTTTGCTGAACTAAATTTATCAACGTATCAAGACTTCCAAACTCAAAAAGAATTTTATTGTGATCAGCACGCCACTCTTTCTCAGAAGTTCTGCAAACTTTAAGAGTTTGTTCGCGCA
This sequence comes from uncultured Ignavibacteriaceae bacterium, assembly GCA_963809415.1. Lineage (GTDB taxonomy): Bacteria > Bacteroidota > Ignavibacteria > Ignavibacteriales > Ignavibacteriaceae > IGN3. Next base: position 997,249 of record CAWEJJ010000003.1, read on the forward strand.
AACAATGACCCTCTTTTAAAAGTAATAAATCATTAACGTATAAATCATCAACATTAATTTTTTCTTTACTAAACAATTTATGTTTTTCCGGAATGAATGCCACAAATGGTTCATAATACAATGGTTCTTCTATAATACCTGAATCATTAATTGGTAAAGCAAGAATTCCAAAATCTAATGTGGATCTATGTATTCCTGATATAATTTCATTTGTAGTTAATTCATCAAAAATCAATTCAACTTTTGGATATTTATTTATGAAGGATTGCAAAAATAACGGCAGTAAAAATGGAGCTATAGTTGGTATTATCCCTACTCTTAAGATTCCGCTGAATTCACCTTTCACATTTTCAATAATATTTTGAAAACGATCCCGATCTTCCAAAATAACTTTTGCCTGACGAATTAATTGTTCACCAACATGAGTAACAGTTATTGGATTTCGACTTCGGTCAAAGATAGAAACACCAAGTTCTTCTTCCAACTTTTGAATTTGCATACTTAAAGTTGGCTGCGTTACAAAACAATGATTTGCCGCCACTGAAAAACTTTTGTAGTTGTTAACTGCAACTATATATTCTAATTGTGTAATAGTCATATTTTTCTGCCCTAAATTAAGAAATCTTTAACTAAAAAAGTTTGATTTTAAGACGAATTGTGTGTTATAAATCTAATCAATAACAATATAGATTTAATCAATTTGATATACTTTAATTATAGTTTAATCTTACTTGTGAAATTAAATTAAACTAAGCTTAAATTAAATTTGATATGAAAGAACAGATAATTTCTATATCTCCATTTACAAAATATTTTTATTTAATCAGCGGATTTATGCTTGTTGCAATTGGTGTGATTGGAATTTTTCTTCCTCTACTTCCTACAACAATATTCCTTATTCTTGCATCAATCTGTTTTTTAAAAAGTTCTCCAAAAGCAAATGAGTGGCTAAAAAATCATAAATTTCTTGGCGCATACATCGATAACTATCAAAATAAAACCGGATTAACACGCCACGCAAAGATTATAAATATCATTACACTTTGGACATCAATTTCTTTGTCAGTGTTTTTTCTTACAGATAAGATTTACATTCAGGTTCTTTTATTTGTAATTGCAATTGGAGTTACAGTTCATCTTTTAATGATAAAGACAAAACGACCATTGATCTAAGAAAATTTTTTAATTAATTAAATTACTTTACTAATAGGAGAACTAATATGAGTGATGAAAGTAAATGCCCCGTAACAGACAAAACCGGTAATACCACTGCAGGAAGAGGTACATCAAATCGAGATTGGTGGCCAAACCAGTTAAACCTAGGAATCCTTCACCAGCACACCCCGGTTTCCAACCCTATGGATCCGGATTTTGATTATGCAAAAGAATTCATGAAACTTGATCTGAAAGCACTTAAAAAAGATCTTTATGATCTGATGACGAACTCGCAGGATTGGTGGCCTGCTGATTGGGGTCATTATGGCGGTTTGTTTATTCGAATGGCATGGCACAGTGCCGGTACCTATCGTACCGGTGACGGTCGTGGAGGTGCTGGTACTGGCAACCAGCGTTTTGCACCCGTCAACAGTTGGCCTGACAACGGCAACCTGGACAAAGCACGCCGATTGCTCTGGCCTATCAAACAAAAATATGGAAACAAGATTTCCTGGGCTGACCTAATTATCTTAGCTGGCAATTGCGCTATGGAATCTATGGGATTTAAAACATTTGGCTTCGGTGGTGGACGCGAAGATATCTACCAACCCGAAGAGGACATATACTGGGGTGCTGAAAAAGAATGGCTTGCCACAAGTGATAAGCCCAAGAGCCGTTACTCTGGTGACCGGGACTTGGAAAACCCTCTTGCTGCTGTTCAGATGGGTCTGATCTACGTCAACCCTGAAGGCCCTGATGGAAATCCCGATCCTGTAGCTTCAGGTCGCGATGTGCGGGAAACATTTAAACGTATGGCAATGAATGATGAAGAGACTGTTGCTCTTACTGCAGGTGGACACACATTTGGTAAAATGCACGGTGCTGGTGATCCAAAGTTAGTTGGTCCGGAACCCGAAGCTGCACCTATCGAAGAGCAAGGTTTAGGATGGATTAATAAATTTGGAACTGGCAAAGGTGCACACGCAACAACCAGCGGTTTAGAAGGTGCATGGAAACCAAATCCAACAAAATGGGATATGGGTTACTTCGATACGCTTTTCGGCTACGAGTGGGAGGTGGTTAAAAGTCCCGCTGGCGCATGGCAATGGCAGGCTAAGAATGTTAAACCAGAAAACATGATACCGGATGCTCACGATCCATCAAAGAAGCACCCGCCTACGATGACAACGGCTGATATGTCCTTACGCTTCGATCCGATTTATGAACCTATTTCAAGAAGATTCCATAAAGATCCAAAAGCTTTTGCCGATGCATTTGCAAGAGCTTGGTTTAAACTTACTCACCGCGATATGGGACCTAAGTCTCGTTATCTCGGTCCTGAAGTTCCGAAAGAAGAATTGATATGGCAGGATCCGATTCCAGCAGTCAATCATAAGCTTATAAATAAAAAGGATATCGCTGGTCTCAAAAATAAGATTTTAGCTTCAGGAGTATCGATATCAGAACTAGTTTCAACTGCATGGGCTTCTGCATCTACATTCCGTGGTTCGGATATGCGCGGAGGTGCAAACGGTGCTCGAATTCGTTTAGAACCACAAAAGGATTGGGAAGTAAACCAATCGGCACAACTGGAAAAGGTACTAAAAAAACTTAAAAGCGTTCAAAAAGATTTCAACAGTTCACAGAAAGACGGAAAAAAAGTTTCTTTGGCTGATCTCATCGTGCTCGGTGGATGTGCTGCTGTAGAAGCAGCGGCTAAATCTGCAGGCTACAAGATTGAAGTGCCATTTATTCCGGGACGTATGGATGCCTCACAAGCCCAGACAGATGTAGAATCATTTGCGGTGCTGGAACCAGAAGCAGATGGTTTCCGCAATTATCAGAAAAAGGCTTACACAGTATCAACTGAGGAAATGCTGGTTGACAAAGCACAACTTCTTACCTTAAGCGCACCGGAGATGACAGTACTTGTTGGTGGTTTACGTGTACTCGGTGTAAACTATGGTCAGTTAAAACACGGCGTGTTTACAAACCAGGTTGGTAAACTAACAAACGACTTCTTTGTAAACCTGCTTGATATGGAAACCAAGTGGAAACCAATTTCAGATAATGGAGATGCTTTTGAAGGACGCGATCGTAAAACAAACGAACTAAAGTGGACAGGTACACGTGTAGATCTGATTTTCGGGTCAAACTCGCAGCTTCGTGCACTTGCCGAGGTCTATGCGCAGAATGATGCGAAAGAAAAATTCGTTAAGGATTTTGTTGCAGCCTGGGACAAAGTAATGAACCTTGATCGATTTGATTTGGCTTAATAGTCAGTGTTCAATAATCAGTCAATAAATTAACTTTTATGAATGCCGTGGTAGAAATATCACGGCTTTTAAATTTTTAACGCTGATCCAGTCTATGAAAAAGGTGTTATTAATAAACTTGGAATTGATGTGAAGATAGTTGAGAAATTTGCTTGGACGAATCTTAAGAAATTATTTGAGCTATAAGCAAAGAAGAATATAAAAATTAGAAATACACAAACTCGACTATAAAAAATGAAACTTCGGTCACCTTTTTAGCCATTAGTTGGAAAAATCTACCACATACATACCAAGACTTAGAATTTGAAGTAAAATCCTCGTCATTAACAAAGATAGATAAACCGCTTCCCATTAATAAACTTATAACAACAGTTGATATAACAGAAATAAAAATGTTTTGAAAAAGATAAATTTTCAATCAAAGCAAAGATATAGAACGCCAACTCATTGAAATCAATATAATAATATTTAATAGCTTCTATTATTGGCTCATCTTTTGACTATAATTAATCGCTTTTGAAAAAAATCTACAAATGCTTTTAGGTTAAGATTGATTTCAGAACACAATATAAAAGAGCAACTGAACTAATCGTAATATTAAACTAACTTTAATTAATGGTGTAAAAATGAAAAATTATTTACTGATTCTTTTTTCAATCATTTTTTTAACGTCCGTAACATTTTCTCAAGAAGCTGCTAAAAAGCCTGTGAAAGATTCAACTGACATTCACTCAAAAAAACCCAAAGCTAGGACCGAAGTTTATTCTGAACCACAGGTTTACGAAGAACCTCAGGTACAACAAGATACTGAAGTAGTTGACCAGGGTGTTCAGTTTAGTTTGGCTGGTTTACTTTTAGGATCACTTCAAAACTGGAATGATTTACAAACAGATAAAAGTAAATTAGGATTTGGACTTTCTGGTGATTTATTTGCAGGAATTATATTTGATGATATGTATATTGGAATTGGACCGCATTTTGGTTATAACTTTTGGACATACAGTGAAACGTTACTTGGTGTTTCAGCAACTGCGACAACTTCCGTTGGTGATTTTGGAATTGATCTTGGAGCCGCATGGGAAGGTTTTTATATGACACTCGGAGGAGGTTCTAGTAATGTCAGTATTACCGCTGAAGGCGGTGGAGAATCTACAACAGTAGATATACCCGGAAGTATAGGATATACCAGAGTTGGATTTGGCTGGTTTGACGGTTTTGCTGTAGGAATTGCATTTGTTTCTTATAATGATGAAGATGTTCCCAATAAATTAAACAGAATGGAATTTAATTTTGGTTGGGCATTCTAAATAATCAGAGGTTGTCTCAAAAGTAATTTAAATCTATCACTACTGATGGTTTATATAAAAGAAAAACTTTTAAGACAACCTCTTTTTTACATATCGAAGTATTGGTCTAAATTAATCTGATATCATTTAGAAAAGGGAGCTTTGTTCTTACTTCATTAACATAGGATTTATCAATTTCCACGGTGATAATTTTTTCTTCATTCTCAACTGCTGCAATTTCTTTCCCCATTGGATCAAACACAGAACTAAAACCATTGTAATGTAACTTTGGATCATCGCCTACTCTATTTACTCCAATAACATAACATTGGTTTTCAATCGCACGGGCTTTTAATAATATACGCCAATGTTCAATTCTTGTATCAGGCCAATTTGCAATATCTATTATCAGATGAATTCTTTCTTTTGCATACAAACGGTACAATTCAGGAAAACGTAAATCATAGCAAATAGAAAGTCCGATTTTAAAACCTTTAACTTTAGTGGTAGCAGTTTTCTTCCCTTTTCCATAATAAATATTTTCTTTTGAGTATGAGAATGGATGAATTTTTCTGTACGATGAAATAATCTTTCCTTGATTATTAAGATGAATAAAAGTATTAAAATTTTTCTTATTCCCTTTTTCAATCATCCCGTACATAACTGAACATTTTTTTTCTTTTGCCAATGTAGAAAAAAACAAATGGCTTTCCCCTTTCAAATCTTCAGCAAAGTCATCTGATTTCATTGTAAATCCTGTAAGCGTCATCTCAGGAAAAACGAGTAAATCAACATCAAAATTATTTTCGACTAATTTTTTAATTTTTTCGATATTTGAAGTTTTATCTTCCCAGGCTGGGCTGTATTGCACCAAACCAATTTTCAATTTATTTTTCATATAATATATTGCCTTAAAGTTAAAAGTACTGTACTAATGATTATTCCAAATATAGCCTGAAATATAATTTCATTCCTTGTCAAGTTCCCTTTTAAAAAGCCAAGTGGGGTCCATTTCATCCACGTCCATTTATCCGGAAGTTTTTCCTGAAGAAATAAATAATAGAGAACATCTTGCAAGCCAAACTCTTTCATAATCCAACCGGCAATTGAGGCAATCCAGCCAAATTGAATTCCAATTATTACAAGTAAAAGAACATCATACATAAACTGATTAATTCTATATGAACTAATAATTATTTTTTCAGGTAGTTTATTTAACCTTCTAATTAATGAAAAATGATACCCGAAAATATCAAACAAATTACTTAGCAAAACAAAAAGAAATGCCGCCGTTTGATAATAATAAAATGATAGAAAAATAAGAAATGCACTTAAAAGAATGTTCAGCCATACTAACCGGTATTTTAGAATATTGATAAACTCTTTCATATAGAAAAATAGTAAAAAACAACATTCGGCAAAAATCAGGTTTATCAGCTTTGGAATAAAACAACAAAGAACAGCAAAGCATTTTACATTTATTAAATAACAGCAGTTTGCTTATTTTAACACAACAAATTTTAATCAAATCGTATCAATGAACAATAATATTTCTTTTGATTTTACTTTATTTGACGGTTTTCCGGAAATGTGTTTCCTTGTTAATGAGAAATCTGAAATTAAGCAGTTTAATAAAACGGCTGCTAAAAATTTTAACTTTTCAGTAAAGATACCTGATGTGTTTTTTGATTATGTTGAACTTTGCGACAGAACTGAAGCAGAGTCAATTCACAAGCAATTATTAATTAGTAAGAAAACAGCTGAACTCGAAACCAGAATGTTTTTTCGGAATCAGTACGTTAATGTTAAACTTAACTTCGTCCCTTTTTCCAAAAACGGATTTGATGAAAAATTAATGCTGATTACTGCACGCGACATAAGCGAAGAGAAAGAGAAGGAAACTGAATTAATAAGATTTTACAATGTTGCTGAAAACACTGTTAATCCGCTTCAAATAACTGATCTTAATGGCAAAATGATTTATGTTAATAAAGCTTTTGAAAAAGCAAGTGGTTATACGAAAGAAGAATTATTAGGTAAAAATCCACGCATATTCGGCAGTGGAAAGAATTCAAATAAGTTTTGGGATAAAATGTGGGATATAATAGCAAGTGGTAAAGAATGGGTTGGTGAAATCGAAAATCAAAAGAAAAATGGAGAACCATATTTTACCCAGCTTTTAATTTCTCCAATACTCGATAAATATGGAAAAGTTGCGGGTTACTTTGGTATTCATCGAGATCTTACAGAAAAGCGTACTCTTGAACGTCAATTAATCCACACACAAAAGATGGAAAGTATTGGAACTCTTGCCGCCGGTATTGCCCACGAAGTAGGAAATCCCCTGGCGTCAATTTCAGCTTTAGTACAGGTTGCACAAAGAAGCAGTAATGACCCATTTATAAATGAAAAACTTGGATTGGTAAAAAGTCAGGTTACGCGAATTTCTAAAATAATTAGAGATCTTGTTGATTTTTCGAGACCATCAAATTACGAACTTAAGCTTACAGACATAAACAAAGTGATACATGAGGCTGTAGAAATCACAAAAGTTGGAACAAAAGCAAAGGATATAATATTCGAGACAAATCTTAAAAGTGATATTCCGTTACTTCCATTAATTGCTGATCAAATACAGCAAGTATTTGTTAATATACTTCTAAATGCTGTTGATGCAATTGTAGAAAAGAAAAAATCGGGTAAAACAGAAAAGATTTCTGTTAAATCTGAAAGCGATGGAGACGACCTGATATTAACTTTTACAGATACTGGTGTTGGGATAAATGAAGAAAATCTTATCAAAGCTTTTGAACCCTTTTTTACAACCAAAAAGGAAGGTAAGGGAACCGGGCTTGGGTTATGGGTTAGTTACGGTATCATAAAAAGTTTTCAGGGTGATATCAAAATTGAAAGTAAAGTAAATGAGGGAACAACTTTTATAATAAAGTTACCCACAAATTAAAAAAATCGTTTAAGGAAATTATGGCATATAAAATATTAGTTGTAGATGATGAAGAGATAATTCGTGATTCGCTTTTTTATATTCTTGAAAAAGAAGGATATGAAGTTCAGAAAGCTGAAAATGGGAAGATAGCTTATAATATGATGCTTGAAAATCATTTTGATCTTGTAATAACTGATATTGAAATGCCTGTTATGAAAGGAACTGAATTACTTGAAAAGATAAAAACATTAGATGTACAAACTTCGGTAATTATCATTACTGCATTTGGATCGCTGGATACTGCCATTACAGCATTAAGAAATGGTGCAAGTGATTATATACTTAAACCTGTTGAATTTGATGAGCTGCTTTTTAAAGCAAAAAAATTATTTGAAGTAAGAGATTTACTTCTGGAAAACAAAGTTTTGCGCGAAGAGATCCATAGGAAATATGATTTTGAAAATATTATAGGTAAAAGTTCCAGTATAAAAAAAGTTTATGAAATGATTGAAGCTGTTGCGGAAACCGATAGCACAGTACTGATCAGTGGAAATAGCGGGACAGGAAAAGAGCTTGTTGCAAGAGCATTACATTATAAAAGTCATAGAAAAAACAAGCCTTTTGTAGCTGTTAATTGTGGTGCCATCTCTGAAAATCTTATCGAAAGCGAATTGTTCGGCCATAAAAAAGGAGCATTTACAGGCGCCATCTCAGATAAAGAAGGTTACATGAAAGCTGCAAATGGCGGAACATTATTTCTAGATGAGATAAGCGAAATGCCTCCGCAATTGCAGGTTAAATTATTACGGGCTATACAGGAAAAGGAATACACTCCGGTAGGAACAACGGTATCGCTTTCTGTTAATACTCGTTTTATAGCAACAACAAATAGAAATCTTGAAGATGAAGTAAAAGCTGGCAGATTTAGAGAGGATCTTTTTTACAGAGTTAACGTGGTTGAAATTCATATTCCATCATTAAAAGATCGCGTTGAAGACATTCCATTGCTCGCTGATCATTTCCTTCACAAGTATCGTTTAGAACTAAATAAAAATATTAAAGGAATAGATAGTGAAGTTATGAGAGCATTATTAAATCACGAGTGGAAAGGAGAAGTTAGAGAACTTGAAAATATAATAGAGCGTGCAGCAATTTTTTGTAAAGGTGATTTAATTTCTTTATCAGACTTACCACAATCCTTTAAGCCAGAAACAGATAATTCAGATTTCTCAATTTCCGGTTCTTTAGACGAATCTGTTAGGAAATTTGAAAGAGATTTTATTTTAAGAGCTTTAGAAAACAATGACAATAATAAAGAGAAAACTGCCGATGCAATGAAAGTGGGACTTTCTACCCTCTATAGAAAATTAAAAGAACTTGATATAAGAATCTAAATAACCATATCCTTATAAAATCCGTGTACGTGATTTCTCAATATTTAAAATGTTAACTATTTCGCTTTCCAAATGCGAGAATTAAATGTGCTTTTATTAGTCAATTATTAACATTTATTACCTTACCTAATATTTTTTTAGTGAACTTTTCTGGCACACAAATAGCCAACCGACATAGGCCATTCCCTGTTTTGGGGAAAAATAAAATTCTAATTAAATGAAAAACGTAGTAATATATAGCCCTGATTTCAGCTTGTGTTACAGTCTGTTAATGTACCTGCAGACTCAATATAAGGTAGTGGCGACAACAGATTTAGATGTCGTTTCCTCCTTGATTTGTAACCATTCCGCTGACTTAGTAATTATGGACACTGAACCGACGGCTGAGGTCCAAATAAAATGCGAGCAATTCAGAAAATGTAAGGCTGATATTCCATTAATATTAACTTATGTTTTTAACAACAAGATTAAAGAGTCTGAAAATAGAATCAAAAGATTTGTAAGCGAAATTTTTTATAAACCATTTGATCTTAATGAGATTTCGCTAAAAATTCCTGCTTTACTAACAACAACATAATTTTAAATACATTTTAGTTTTTATATTCATTGGCAGGTTATGTCATTTTCTTTATTTTATACGTTATTGTATTAAATAGTTAGGTACTAGTAATATAAGATGTTTCTCAAATTTTGTGAAATAACAAATATTTTCTTCCCAATGATGGGAATTCACACAATTTTAACAAAATTTTCATTGATTTTTAGGCAGTAATACCAATTAAGAGATGGTATTCAAATTGTAAATAAAATGCGTAGTAAATTCTAATTACGAAAACCCAAAGGATAAAAAATGAAAAACATAATGATATATCTAGGTCTAGTTGTAACAATTGTTGCACTTTATGGCTTTGCTTTTTCATTAGGAAGCAATCTTGAAGGGGATGGAAACAAAATATTTTTAGATAATAAATGTAATATGTGCCATACTGTTAATTCTTTAGGCATTGAATCAAAAAAATCTGACGCTACAGACCTTTCCAATGTTGGGAAAGATAAAACCACAGAATTCCTAATGAAGTATTTGAAAAAAGAAGCGAAGCTAAACGATAAAGATCATAAATCATCTTTTAAAGGCAGCGATGAAGATCTTAAAGTATTAGTTGATTGGTTACTGACTTTAAAAACAGATAAATAAAATTAAGTAAAATCATTTATGGCACATCGGTTATCATTAAACGAAAAATTAAGATGCTTCCCAAACATCTTAAAATATATAAAAACCCTCCTTATAATCGGATTAGTTATACTACCCTCGTATATATATGCTCAATCGAATGATGATTGCCTGATGTGTCATAGTGACAATACGCTCACTATGGATAAAAAAGGGAAAGAAGTTTCCTTATATGTAAATGAAGTTGATTTTAAAAATTCAGTCCATTCTAAATTAAGTTGTGTTGCTTGCCATAAAGGATTTGACCCTAATAATGTTCCTCATGCAGAAAACATTCAGGAAATAAATTGCCTAAGCTGTCATCAAAATGCTTTGACAAAACATTCGTTTCATCCTCAAATTCTAAAATCTAAAGGATTGGGTAAAAGTCCGGATACTTCTTGTAAGGGTTGCCACGGTATTCACGATATATTATCACCACACAATCCGGCTAGCAAATGGAGTAAAAAGAATTTAATTGTAACCTGTGGTAATTGCCATAAAGAACAAAGTAAAAATTATTTAACCTCTAATCATGCAAGCGCTTTTAAAAGTGGAGATAAAAGCGCACCAAATTGTATAACCTGTCATAAATCTGCTGTAACTAAATCTGCGTTTAATAACAATATTGTTGAAATGAAAAAAGCACAGGAACAACTTTGCCTTTCCTGTCACTTTGATAATGCAGAAGTAAAAGAACTTTCTTCAACGTCAGCAGGATTTATGACTGCTTACAAGAACAGTGTACACGGTGTTGCTTTAAACGAACAAAATAATGGTAATGCAGCAGTTTGTACAGATTGCCATCGTTCACATGAAATTTTGCAGGCTTCCGATTCAAAATCAAGTGTAAATAGAGTTAATATTCCGGTAACCTGTGGAAAATGCCATAGTCAAATTGAAAAAGAATTTAGCGGCAGTATTCATGGTCAATTGGTTCTAAAAGGAAATAACGATGCGCCTACGTGTACAACTTGTCATGGAGAACATGAAATATTAAAGGTAAACGATCCTAAATCCTCTGTTGCTTTTCAAAATGTTTCGAAACAGGTTTGCTCGCCATGCCATGGATCCGTTCAACTTTCAGAGAGATATGGATTTAACCCGGATAGATATAAAACATTTTCTGAATCATATCATGGATTAGCTTTAAGTGGTGGTTCTGTATCAGTTGCAAATTGTGGTAGCTGTCATGGTGTGCATAACATAAAGCCATCATCTGATCCCACATCTATGGTTAATAAAAACAACCTGGTTAAGACTTGTGGTAAATGCCATCCCGGGGCTAATAAAACTTTTACTGAAGGCAATATTCATGTAACTCTTAAAAAAACAGATGAACCAATTCTTTATTGGATTTCTACTACATACATAATTTTGCTTATTACCATTTTAGGCGGAATGTTTTTACATAACGCACTTGATCTTATCAAAAAATCTAAAATTAAAAAGTTAAAACAACTTGGTAAAATTGTAGAAGAAGACCATGGTCATTCACTTTATTTAAGGATGACCGTAAATGAAAGAATACAGCACGCTACAATGGCAATTAGTTTTATGGTTCTTGTCATTACCGGATTTATGTTGCGGTATCCAAACACATGGTGGGTAAGCCATATCAGAGAACTATCAAGCAGTGCAGTTGAGTACCGTAGTTGGATTCACCGTATTGCAGCAGTAATTATGATAATGGTCAGTCTTTACCATATATATTATGTTGCCTTTACGCAAAGAGGCAGAGAATTAGTAAAGGATCTTTTCCCAAACCTAAATGATTTTATTGATGCAATCGGAGTTGCAAAATATAACCTAGGCATATCCAAAGAGAAACCAAAACTAGATAGATTTAGTTACGTTGAAAAAGCCGAGTATTGGGCTTTAGTTTGGGGTACTATCGTGATGAGTATGACCGGTTTACTCATGTGGATATACATTGACTACATTGGTGTTTTCTCTAAAATTGATTGGGATATTGCAAGAACGATTCACTTTTACGAAGCCTGGCTGGCTTTCCTCGCTATAGTTATCTGGCATTTCTACTTTGTCATTTTTAACCCGGATATTTATCCTATGAGCCTTGCATGGTTTAAAGGAACTATTACGGAAGAAGAAATGGCTGAAGAACATCCACTCGAACTTAAAAGAATTAAAGAAAAAAATAATTTAGATTCCAACTCAAAGGATTAATCTGACAATTCATGAATACTTCCAATAAATTTGTTTTACCTTTTATTTCACTTTTTGCAATTATTGTTTATTGTTTACCTTCTTTATCATTCGCACAATCAAAAGATGATTGCCTGATGTGCCATGAAGATAAAACTTTAAAAGGAACTATAAACGGTCGATCATTTTCTGTGTTTGTTGATGCAAAAAAACTCTCTTCATCTATTCATGCGGATTTGGATTGTGTAAACTGCCACGTTGATCTTGAAGGCACTGATTTCCCACATACTGACCAAGTAAAAAAAGCACAGTGTCTTCCCTGCCATGAAGATGCACAAAAATTATATGATGAAGGCATACACGGCAAAGCATACAAAAGTGGTGATAAATTAGCCCCGAACTGCCAGACTTGTCATGGATCCCACGATATAATCAAAGTAAAGGATCCTAAATCGGCAGTAGCTCCAATAAAAATTCCATTTCTTTGTGGAAGTTGTCATAGAGAAGGTGCTCCTGTTCAAGTACAAAGGAAGATTCCAGAGGATCATATTCTTGAAAATTATTCTGAAAGCATGCATGGCAATGGTCTTTTAAAAAAAGGTCTTAGTGTGGCAGCTACTTGCGCTTCCTGTCACTCGCCACACAGAATACTCCCACATACAGATCCTCGCTCTACAATTGCGAAAAATAATATCGCAGCTACATGTACAAAGTGTCATATGGAAATTGAGACTGTGCATAGAAAGATTATCAAAGGGGAACTATGGGAAAAGCAAGCCCATGTGCTTCCCGCTTGTGTCGATTGCCATCAACCCCATAAAATAAGAAGTGCATTTTATGAACAAGGATTGGCAGACGGAGATTGTTTAAGATGCCACAATGATGTTAACCTAAAAGCAAAAGCTGATGGACATTCAGTTTATGTTGATTATGACAAATTACAAGGATCAATCCATAGTAAAATTGCATGCAGTCAGTGTCATTCAAGTGTCGATCAGTCTAAATTAAGACCTTGTGAAGGAATAACTGCAAAAGTTGATTGCGCTTCATGTCATGCGGAAGTTGGAGATGAATATAAAACCAGCACACATGGTATGTTATATGCAAAGAATAATAAAAATGCACCTTTCTGTTCTGATTGTCATGGTACCCATTACGTGCTTGGAAAGAAGAATCCGAAATCACCAATCTTCCCTCCGAATATTCCTACACTTTGCGCAAAATGCCATAGGGACGGAGAGAAAGCTGCACAAATATATAATGGCCCGGAAAAAAATATAGTAAACAGTTACGTTGAAAGTATTCATGGAAAAGGATTGCTTAAAAGTGGTTTAACAGTAACGGCGACCTGTACAGACTGCCATACTGCTCATCATGAGCTACCACATACAGACAGCGCATCAAGTATAAATCCCAACAACGTTGCAAGGACTTGTGGTAACTGTCACTACGGAATTGAAGATCAATTTAATAAAAGCGTTCATTCTCCCCTTGTTACAAAGACAGATAAACAATTACCGGTATGTAATACCTGCCATAGTGCTCACCAGATTAGGAGAACAGACCAGGCAGGATTTAGAATGGAAATCATGAATACATGCGGCAATTGTCATCAGGAAATTGCAAAAACATATTTTGATACTTATCATGGAAAAGTATCTCAACTTGGTTATTCAAAAACTGCAAAATGTTACGATTGTCACGGTGCCCATGATATTCTCAAAGTTACAGATCCACACTCACATTTGAGCAGACAGAACATTTTATCTACCTGTCAAAAATGTCATCAAACTGCAACCAAACAATTTGCAGGATATTTTACACATGCCACTCATCACGATCCTGAAAAATATCCATGGCTATTCTGGACATTCTGGGGAATGACTGGTTTATTGATTGGTACATTCATAATTGCAGGTGCTCACACTATATTATGGATGCCTCGTTCATTACAATACAAACGTGAACTAAAAAAGAAAAAGAAGAAAAGAAGCAAAAGAAAATTCTAAAAACTCTGATATGGAAATAAAAGGATAAAATGGTAAGTACAAGTAAAGACATAAAATTGGAAGTACAAAGGTTTACAAGATTACAACGCTTACTTCATATATTGATGATCGTAAGTTTCTTGAGTCTTGCGCTTACCGGACTAACATTAAAGTTCGCTTATACAAAGTGGGCATACATATTATCACATATACTCGGTGGATTTGAATCAACTGGATTCATACACAGATTTGCTGCGGTAATTATGCTTGGTGTATTTGCTACACATTTAATTGACCTTTATAGACTGAAGAAAAAAGAAGGAAAGTCTTTTTTACAGTTAATTTTTAATCCTGATTCAATGATGTTCAATAAAAAAGACTGGCAGGATTTTAAGGAATCAATGAAGTGGTTTTTGGGAAAAGGAGAAAGACCACAATACGGACATTGGACATACTGGGAAAAATTTGATTATTTTGCAGTGTTCTGGGGAATATTTGTTATTGGTTCAACAGGTCTAACTCTCTGGTTCCCGGAATTTTTCACAAGATTTATTCCAGGCTGGGTAATAAATGTTGCTACAATTATTCACAGTGATGAAGCTCTTTTAGCAACTGGATTTATTTTCACTGTACACTTTTTTAATACACATTTAAGACCTGAAAAATTTCCTATGGATATTGTTATATTTTCAGGTAGAGTTGGATTGGAAGAATTTGAAATCGACAGACCGGCTGAATATAAAGAAATAGTCGAAAAAGGGGAACTTGAGAATTATTTGGTTGAACCCTACCAACCAATAGTTATTAGAACAATTAGATTTTTTGCTTGGGTTGCATTAAGCATCGGGTTCAGTATTATTGTCTGGATAATTTATGCGATGATCTTTGCATATAGATAATTTATCACATCACTTTATATGAGATAGTTATATGAGGAAAAAATTTCCACAATATGTTTATAATCCAATTACTTTAACTGGTGCTGCGATTGCTTCATTAAGTTTTGGATTAATTATCTTTTTATTCGTGCTTGATTTATTTAGTTCAGAAGAAAATACATATATGGGAATTTTGACTTATATTATAATTCCCAGTTTTCTAATCCTCGGTTTATTATTAATTGCCTATGGAATTTTTCGTGAAAGAAGAAGAGAAAGACATGGCAAAATAAGAGGTGCTTACCTACCCATAATCGATCTTAATGATCCTAAAAAAAGAGCAATGTTTTTAACATTTTCTATCGGCACAATTGTACTGATGGTTTTTTCTGCCTTTGGTAGTTTTAAAGCCTACGAATACACTGAGACAGATGCATTTTGCGGCACAATTTGTCATAAGGTTATGGAACCAGAATATACCGCATATCTGGATTCACCACATTCACGTGTAGGTTGTGTTAGATGCCACATTGGTTCCGGAACAAGCTGGTATGTAAAATCAAAATTATCAGGTGCCTATCAGGTCTATTCAGTTTTGTTTAATAAATATTCACGACCAATCCCTACACCGGTAACTGCATTGCGCCCTGCAGAAGGAACTTGTGAACAATGCCATACACCTTCACTTTTTTATAACCAAACAAGAGTGAATCATAGTTATTACCTGTCCGATGAAAATAATACAAATTCAAAACTTAGCATGCTAATTAAAATTGGCGGTGGTAAAAGTGAGTTCGGAGCAATAAAAGGAATTCACTGGCATACAAATAAAGACAACAAAATTAGTTATATCTATACAGATGAACGACGCTTGGTAATTCCCTGGGTTAAAGTAACTTCAAAAAATGGGAAAGAAGCTATATTCAGAAGTTCCGACTCTAATTTTGATGAAAAAAATTTTAATCCGGATAATTTGAGAACTATGGATTGCATTGATTGTCATAATAGACCATCACATATTTTCCATCAACCGGATAAGATGATGGACGAAAATTTATCTAATGGACTAATTGACGTTTCACTCCCATTCATAAAAAGTATTTCTGTTGACGCTTTGGAAGATAAATATTCTACAAAGGAACAAGCATTAGAAGCAATTCAACAACGAATTAATAATTTTTATCTTTCTAATTTCCCGGAGATCTTTAAATCTAAAAGAGATGCAATTCAATCCAGTATAGAAGTTGTTAAAAAGATTTATGCAAGAAATTATTTCCCATATATGGATGCAAACTGGAAGCATTTCCCTGATAATATTTCGCACGTTTATACACCTGGCTGCTTTCGCTGTCATGATGGGAAGCATGTCAGTGAAGATGGTAAAGTAATTTCAAATGATTGTAATAGCTGTCACCTTATAATTTCGCAAACTGATGCCAAGGGGAATACAGCGGTTGATTTGGATGGATTAAAATTCCAGCATCCTGTTGAACTTGGAGAATCATTAAAAGATCATCTTTGCACTGATTGTCATTGGAAGCAAGATTAATTTTTTTTTAATGATGAAAATAAATTATTTCATATTTTTTATTTTTTTTTCACTTAATCTTCTTGCTCAAGATATTCCGGCTGGATTTGTAGAAATCCGGGAGGTAATTCCGGATATAATTCTTGATTTACGTTACTGCACCAATCATAATTTCCTCGGTGTTCCTGTGGATGGATATAAAGCAGAAAAATGTTACATCACCAAAGCTGCAGCTGATTCACTTGCAAAAGTACAAGCTGAACTTAAGAAAATTTTCTTTATCACTAAAAATTTACGATGCTTATCGCCCGCAGCGAGCTGTTGATCATTTTGTAAAATGGGCAAAAAATCTGCGTGATACTTTAACAAAAAAAGAATTTTATCCCACTGTTGATAAAAGCAGATTATTTACTGATGGTTATATTGCCGAAAAATCCGGACATAGCCGCGGCAGCACGGTTGATTTGACAATTGTTCCAATACCTCTGCCCTCTCAACCTGAGTTTGATATTGATAATCAATGTGAATGTTATGAATCAGCAGATAAAAGATTTAAAGATAACAGCATTGATATGGGCACCGGATTCGATTGTTTTAGTGAGTTTTCTCATACCGTAAATCTTAATCTGCCTCCGCAGCAAAGAGCAAACAGACTTCTGCTAAAAAGTCTTATGGATAGGTACGGTTTCAAAAATCTTGCAGAAGAATGGTGGCATTTTACACTTAGAAATGAACCCTTTCCAAACACTTATTTTAATTTCGAAATCAAATAAGACAAACACACTTCGTAATTAAATATTTTCACTCATTCTGGAACAAATCTAATCTTCATTTAGTTAAAGCCTTAGTTTTAACAACCAATTATCCTTATGGAGGCTAAAATGAAATCTTTATTTGTCCTGTTATTATTTTTTATATTTTCAATTCCATCTTACTCAAACCAAATCGTTGATAAAAAATCTGTCAAAAAAAATTCCATCCAGCTTGCATTACTTTTAGATACAAGTAATAGTATGGATGGATTAATTGATCAGGCTAAAAGTCAGTTGTGGAAAATTGTAAATGAACTTGCAACAACAAAAAAGGACGGTAAGTCAGTTGATCTCTACGTTGCACTTTATGAATATGGTAAAGCCGCTATTCCTGCCCAGGAAGGACACTTACGAAACATTCTTCCATTTACTCAGGATCTTGATAAAATTTCTGATGAATTGTTTAAACTAAATACAAATGGAGGAGAAGAATTTTGCGGTAAAGTAATATTAAATGCAGTAAATAATCTTCAGTGGAAGAAATCAAACGATGAATTAAAGATAATTTTTATTGCAGGTAATGAACCATTTACACAAGGGGATGTTGATTATAAAACCGCTTGTCAAAAAGCTGTTAAAAATGGAATTATAGTTAATACAATTTTCTGTGGAAACTATGATGAAGGTGTTCAAACAATGTGGAAAGATGGTGCTGATATTTCTGATGGGAAATATATGAATATTGATCACAACGCCGTAATTGTCCACATTGACGCTCCACAGGATGATGAAATAATTAAAGCTTGGACAGGAATTAAATAAAACATACATTGCTTTTGGAAACTTTGGCAGAGAGAAAAAAGAACTGCAAGCTGAACAAGATGCAAATTCAATGAGTTTAAGTCAGGAGGTAATGGTTCAAAGATCTGTAACAAAATCTGGTGGACAGTATAGAAATTCAGCTTGGGATTTAGTTGATGCAAAGAAAGATGGTTCAGTTAAGATCGAAGATTTAAAAGATGAAGCAACTTCCAGATGAAATGAAAACTATGAATATCCAGGAACGAAAAGCATATGTTGGATAAAATGGAAAATGAACGCGATCAAATCCAGATACAAGATAAATAAGTTAAATGATGAGACGAAGTAAATATGTTGCACAAAAGATGCTTGAGAATAAAAATGATAATACACTTGATGCTGTTATGATTAAAACAATTCGTGAGCAAGCAAAACAAAAGAATTATTAATTTGGAAAATAATATAACTCAAATGTCATTTCGATCGTAGGGAGAAATCTGTTCGTATGAATATTAACAGATTTCTCGGTCGAAGACTCACTCGAAATGACAATTCGAGTAAAATAGGTAAAAATATGTTGAAGAAACTAATCTCTAATCTCATTTACTCTTATTGATGAACAATCTGTCTTTCGCTGATGGATTTCATCGTAATTCCAAGACCACATCCATTACCAAATCCATTCCCATTAGAAGTTGTTTATCACAAAGTTGATGTCAAAATTGATGGGCAATCAGCAGTAACAACAATTGATCAATCATTTTACAATCCAAGCCAATATCAGCTAGAAGGATTTTACATCTTCCCTATTCCCAAAGGTGCAGTAATTAACAACTTCACAATGGTAATAAATGGAAAAGAAACAAAAGCTGAATTACTTGATTCCGATAAAGCAAGAAAAATTTACGAAGATATTGTTAGACAAATGCGCGATCCTGCTTTGCTTGAATATAGTGAACAGAATATTTTTAAGCTGCGTATCTTCCCTATCGAACCAAGAAGTGAAAAGAAAATATCAATAAGTTACTCGCAGGTTTTGGAATCAGATAATAATTTGTTTGAGTACATTTATCCGCTTAACACAGAAAAGTTTTCTGCAAAACCATTAAAAAATGTTTCGGTTAAAATTGATTTGAAATCCGATGAAAAGATAAAAAACATTTATTGCCCAACACACGAAGTTGATATTGTAAATAAAGATGATAATCATTCAATCATTTCTTATGAAGCAGAAAATGTAAAACCTGATATTGATTTCAAACTTTACTTTTCTAAAAATTCTTCATCCGTTGGTTTATCTTTGCTCAGCTATCAAACTGGAAAAGATGATGGTTACTTTTTGTTAAGTGCTTCACCATCTATTGAGATTGAAAAAGCAAATATCGAAAGTAAAGATATTACTTTTATTCTTGATGTTTCAGGAAGTATGAGCGGAGAAAAATTAGAGCAGGCAAAAAAAGCTTTACTGTATTGTGTTAACAACCTTAACGCTGGAGATCAGTTTAATATAATTCGTTTTTCTACTGAAGCATATTCATTGTTTAATTCTTTAGAGAAAGCTGATAAACAAAATATCAATGAAGCAAAAAAATTTATTGATGATCTTCAAGCAATTGGTGGAACAAACATTGAAGAAGCCTTTAATCTGGCTTTCAAGAATTATAAAGAATCAAATCGTCCGCACTTTGTTATTTTCTTAACCGATGGTAAACCAACAATTGGTGAAATGAACGATGAGAAATTGGTTAAAAGAATTTTAAGTGCAAATAATAATAAATCCAGAATTTTTACTTTTGGAATTGGAGATGAAATAAACACTCATCTACTCGATAAGCTAACAGATGCAACAAAAGCCTGGCGAACTTATGTTAGCAATGATGAAGATATAGAAATTAAAATCTCAAACTTTTATGATAAAATACAATCACCTGTTCTGAGCGATTTGAAATTAGATTTTGATAATGTTGTAAGTTTATCAGACCTACCCTAAAGATTTACCTGATCTGTTCAAAGGATCAAACCTACTTGTGTTTGGACGATATAAAGGCAATGGAAACTGTAAAAGTCACTTTATCTGGAAAATTAAACGGACAACAAAAGGAATTTTCTCTTAAATGACTAATTTTACAAAAGGAGATGATGAGTACAACTTTCATTCCTCCACTGTGGGCTTCAAGAAGAATTGGGTACTTACTTGATTTGATAAGATTGAATGGTGAAGACAAAGAACTCATTGATGAAGTTACAATGCTTGCACGCGAGCACGGAATAATTACTCCTTATACAAGCTATTTAATTATGGAAGATGAAGAAATTAGAATAAGAGGCGGAAGACTTGTAGATGGATTACAAACTCTTCCACCAAGACCTGAGTTAAAGAAAGAAAATGAAGCTGATTATTTTAGAATGAAAGATAAAAGCGGAAGAGGTAGTGTTAAGAGTAAGTGAAGAATTCCAGAATTTGAATTCGGCAATTAATTATAATCAAACTCAGCAAGGGAATGAAAGGTTATCATACACAGATTCTGAGGGGAATAGAAAAAATCTTTCTCAACAAGTAAAAAATATTTTAGGCAGAGCAGTTTATCAGCAGGATGAATTTTGGGTTGATAGTGAATTGCAGAATCGAGACGACAAAAAACAAGAAACGAATTCAATTTAATTCTGATGAATACTTTGCTTTGCTAAACAAAGAACCAGAAACAGCACAGTTTCTTGCACTTGGACAAAATGTAAGATTCTATCATAACAATGTTTATTATGAGGTGTATGAGTAAGTTGATTTACAAACCCAGTTCCGTTGAGGAACTGGGTTTGTTAAAATGATTATAATTTCCCTTCCACAAACTCCAAAACTTCTGCAAGTTTTGATTGAGCTTTGTCTTTTAACTCTGCACAGGTTATTCTCATATCAGAATTAAACTTTTCATCTTTAATATCTTTAAGATTGATAAGCACGTTGTAAATTCCACTGAGAACTCCTGTATAAGCACTTTGTGCACCAACGCCAACATCCGTAATAGAATTTGGATTTCCATACTTTGCAACTGTCTGTGCAATTTCAATTGCTTCATAACTTAACTGAGCTGTATTTAATGGAACGTGAACTGCTTGCTTCAATCCATTTTGCATTGCTTCTTCACGATGTTTTTTTTCATCAGCCGTTTTATTTGGCAATCTTCTGGCAGCCATATAATCATTAAAAGCATTTGTATCATCATCAACAGATTTTACTAATGTATTTTTAATGGACTGGCATTTATCGGCAGCATCATTTAGAATTTTATCTGTTTCAATATCGCTGCCGCGTTTGTTTGCGGTTAAGTTTGCAACCATTGATGATAACGCTGCTCCAAGCGCACCAGATAATGCTGCGATTGAGCCACCGCCGGGAGCGGGAGTTTCTCTCGATACTTCATCAACAAAATCTGTAAGCTTCATTTCGACTAATGCGGTATCAAGATTTTTTGGCAAACCTAAAACTCTTTCTTCAATTTTAAATTCTGAGACATCGTTTAATCCAAGCGACTGGACTGCTGTGTTTAGAATATCGCGAATCGGAATTCCTGTTGAACGATGTTGCTTTCTTAAAAAATATTTTCCGGTTTCAAGTAAGGCAGAATAAGGAACCATTCCCACAATTTCGCTACCTGTAACTCGCAAACCTCTTTCGGCAGCAAGTTTTTCTGTTTCATCTAATACTTGATGCATTGATGTAACTTTGTAGTTTGTAAGGTTTATTGAGATTTGTACTCGATCATATTTTGGGACTGACCAACCGATAGCTTTACAATATTTAAACTTACCCGGGATTTTAACTGATTGTCCTTCCGGTTTTTTAGGATCAATTCCATTTAAATCTAAAAGTTCTGCTAAATCAAAATTAAATTTTTGTTTGCAGTATTTAATTGTTTCATCAATTGTCTTTCCAACAAAATCATCTAAACCGCTTGGATATGAACCAACTTCATATTTTAGAATATCATTTGATTTAAAATAGAAAGGTCCATTTCCACCTTTACGAGCACTTCTTCCCTTTTCTCTTAATTCAAACGCAATGTCTGTGGCATATTTTTCTTCACGTGTATTCAAGTTGATATTATAAGCAATTAAAAATTCCCTTACACCAATTACAGTTCCACCAGCTTTTACATTAAACTTTGCTGGACCAAAATCAGGTTTCCATTCCGGCTTCTTTAATTTTTCTTCAAGTGCTTCATATTCACCTTGTCTTATTTTTGCAAGATTTTCTCTTTCAGGTTTGGTTGCAGATTTTTCATAAAGATAAACCGGAATTCCCAGTTCATCACCAACTCTTTTCGCAACTTCTTTAGAAAGCTCAATACATTCTTCAGTTGTTATTCCACTTATCGGCACAAAAGGACAAACATCTGTCGCACCCATTCTTGGGTGTGAACCTTTGTGTTTGCTCATATCAATAAGTTCTGCAGCTTTCTTAATAGAATTGAATGCGGCTTCTTTAACACCACTTGCATTACCAATAAATGTTACGACCGTACGGTTCATATCGTAACCAGGATCAACATCAAGCAGTTTTATTCCATCTACTTTTTCAATTTCATCAGTTATTTGTTTTATTATCTCTGGTCGCTGGCCTTCAGAAAAGTTTGGTACGCATTCTATAAGTTGTTCGTTCATTGGTTCCTCAAGTAAAATATATTGTATTATTGAAATAAGATCATACTTCGACTCAGTTCAGTATGACATTGGTCCCATAAAATATTGATACAAAATTAAAACAATTACCTCGAATTCACATCTTGTTATTAAAATAAATTATATTTGATAAGTAAATAGAGGAGTATCTCAGATGGAACGTTCTGTTTATAAAATCAATAAGGTCGGCTCAATAAATAATTTACTGCTTTTAAAAGAAAATTTTAAAGAACCGACGGAAGGTGAGGTTTCGATTCAGGTTAAAGCAATAGGTTTAAATTTTGCGGATGTTTTCTGTCTTCAAGGTTTATATCAAGCTGCCCCTAAAAATAATTTAATTCCGGGGCTCGAGTTTTCAGGGACTGTAATTGATAAGGGTAGAAATGTTGATGATTTTAATCCTGGGGATAATGTAATTGGCATAACTAAATTCGGGGCTTATGCAACTCATATTAACCTAAACCAAAAATATTTAATAAAACTTTCTGAAGATTGGACTTTTGAAGAAGGTGCTTCTTTCATTGTGCAGGCTTTAACAGCATACTATGCACTAAAAGAACTTGGGAATATTCAGAATGATCAAACAGTTTTGATACACAGTGTTGCTGGCGGTGTTGGGATTTACTTAAATAGAATTGCGAAGAAATTTAATTGTACCACAATTGGGACAGTTGGCAATCAGAATAAAATTGAGCATATCAAAGGTGAAAGTATAGATCACATATTAATGCGAGATAAGAATTTTTTATCAAATCTTAAAAGGATATTAGAAAACAAAAAACTTGATCTGCTTATGGAATCTCTAACCGGAAAATATTTCAAACCAACTTTTGAAATGCTTGCACCACAAGGCAGAGCAGTTGTTTATGGAGCATCAAACTTTGCAACTCATTCTTCTTCTCCAAATTATTTGCAGCTAATTTATAGATATTTACGACGTCCAAAATTGGATATACTTAAATTGATTGAGCAAAACCGATCAGTAATGGGATTCAATCTGATTTGGCTATACGAAAAAGTTGATAAATTAAGAACACTTTTAGACGAAATCATCCAACTTGATTTGAAAAAACCGTACATAGGTAAGGTTTTTAATTTTGATCAGCTACATTCAGCAATCAAACATTTCCAATCTGGCAAAACATTTGGGAAAGTTGTTATAAAAATTGAATAGTAATAAAGTTCAGATTTAACTCATACTTCAGTAAATTAGCACATCAAATTTCAATTACATTTAAAACTATGCATATTTATTATCCAAAATGCGTTTTTAAATAAATAAATTAATGTTATTGATTAATTGTAAATAGATAAAGTTAAATAATGGGTTTATTAAAGTTTTTTTATATCAAGTAAACATTCCATTATAAAATTGATTAGGTATCATAAAAATGTATTTGTGAACATTGGTTTATTGAACACTTCAAATAATTCCAATAATTTTTTAGAAAGATTTTTTAGGATTCTATATGATTAATGAACTTAAAAAAACTTCCACAATAAAAACTTTCATCAATACAACTGTTATTGTATCTGCATTAGGATACTTTGTTGATATATATGATTTGATCTTATTTGGCATTGTAAGAATTCCAAGTCTAACAGATCTTGGTGTGAAAGGTGATAACTTAATAAAAACCGGCGTATTACTTTTAAATATGCAAATGGCAGGAATGTTAATAGGAGGAATTGTCTGGGGTATTTGGGGTGATAAAAAGGGCAGGCTTTCTGTATTATTTGGTTCAATTTTTTTGTATTCAATTGCAAACTTCGCAAATGCTTTTGTTACATCAACTGAAATGTATGCAGTTCTGAGATTTGTTGCAGGAGTTGGTCTGGCGGGAGAACTTGGCGCTGCTGTTACCTTAATAAGTGAAATGATGCCAAAGGAATTAAGAGGATACGGAACAGCAATAGTTGCTTCAGTAGGAGTTTCAGGCGCAATTGCTGCTGCAATTGTTGGAGATCTTTTCTCTTGGAAAATGGCTTATATAATTGGAGGAATATTAGGAATAATTTTATTAATTCTACGCATTAAAATGTTTGAATCGGGTTTATATAACTCAATAAAAAATTCTAATGTATCCAAAGGTAATTTTATAAAACTATTCACTTCTAAGGAAAGATTTTTCAGATATTTGAATTGTATTCTTATAGGGTTACCAATTTGGTTTGTTGTCGGTGTACTTATTACATTTTCTCCAGAATTTGCAAAAGTTCTATCAGTAAGCGCTCCAATATCAGCAGGCAAATCAATTATGTACACATATCTTGGATTAATATTTGGAGATATTGTAAGCGGTTCATACAGCCAGATAATAAAAAGCAGAAAAAAGGTTGTAATGATTTTTATCATTCTTACTTCTTTTTTTATAGCTGTATATTTATTTACAAACGGATTAACCTCAACTTATTTTTATATTCTTTGCGTATCGTTAGGTTTTTCAATTGGATATTGGGCGGTATTTGTTACAACAGCGGCTGAACAATTTGGAACCAATTTACGCTCAACAGTAACCACAACGGTTCCAAATTTTATCAGGGGTTCTGTTGTTCCCATTACATTAAGTTTTGAATTATTACGAAATCATTTTGGAATGATTTATTCCGCTATGATAGTTGGTATATTATCTATTTTAATTGCACTGATTGCACTTAATAATCTTAAAGAATCCTTTGGAAAGGATTTAAATTTTTTGGAAGATGTTTAGCTCTTTTAATATAATAATTTCTACTTAATTTATTCTATAAATAAATTATCTAGTTAAACTTTTAAGAAAATATTTCGCTAAAAATAAACGGAGAACGATGAAAAAAATTAGAAACATTGCAATTATTGCACATGTTGATCATGGAAAAACTACGCTTGTTGATCAGATATTAAAACAATGCTCGGTCTTTAGAATAAACCAGGTTGTTCGGGAAAGATTTCTTGATTCAAATGATCTTGAAAGAGAACGAGGAATAACTATTCTTGCTAAAAATATCAGCATACCTTATAAAGATTATAAAATAAATGTTATTGATACCCCGGGACATGCAGATTTTGGTGGTGAAGTTGAGCGTGTATTAAAAATGGCTGATGGAGTTTTACTTCTTGTCGATTCATTTGAAGGACCGATGCCGCAAACAAGATTTGTTTTGAAAAAGCACTTGCACTTCACTTATAGCCAATTGTTGTTATTAATAAAGTTGATCGTCCGGATAATCGTCCGGTAGAAGTGCTTGATGAAATTTATGATTTATTTATTGAACTTGATGCACACGAAGATCAATTGGATTTTCCCGTAATCTATGCAAGCGGCAGAGACGGCTGGGCAGTTAAAGAATCTAAAAGATGAACGCAAAAATTTAAATCCGTTACTTGATTCGATTATTAACGATCTTCCCGCTCCACCTACAAAAAAAGGAACTGTACAGCTTCAGATAATGACATTGGATTACAATGATTACGTTGGAAGAATCGGAATTGGAAGAGTGTTTAGAGGCAAGTTAAAAAAATCTGAAAAACTTTCTATCATTAAACGCAACGGAACAATACACGAGGCAATTTTAAAACAGCTTTTTGTTTTTGAAGGATTGGTTAGAATTGAGGTTGAAGAAGTTTCGTGCGGTGATATTTGTGCTATTGTTGGAATTGAAGATGTTGATATTGGTGATACAATAGCAGCAGCAGAAAATCCCGAACCGCTTCCAATTATTTCTATTGATGAACCAACAATCAGCATGACATTTACGGTTAATAATTCTCCTTTCTATGGAAGAGAAGGAAAATTTGTTACATCGCGTCAACTTCGAGATAGATTGTTTAAAGAACTTGAACATAATGTTGCACTAAGTGTTCAGGAAACCAATTCACCTGATGCATACAGAGTTTCAGGTCGAGGAATTTTACATCTATCAATCCTTATTGAAAATATGCGGCGTGAAGGTTACGAACTTCAGATACGTGAACCAAAAGTTATTTATAAAACTATTGATGGTAAAAAAGCTGAACCAATAGAGGTTCTTGATGGTTGATGTTCCAGCAGAATTTGCAGGAAAAGTGATTGAGCTTGTCGGTCAGCGAAGAGGTGAGCTGATGAAGATGGAAAATAAAGGAAACATGAATAAGATTGAGTTTCATATTCCTTCGCGTGGAATTATGGGATTACGAACAAAAGTTTTAACCGCAACCCAGGGTGAAGCTGTTATGCATCACAGGTTTTATCAATATGAATTTTTTAAAGGATCAATTGGAACTGCTAAAAAGCGGGGTTATAATTTCAATGGAAGAAGGTCCATCAACGGCTTACGCAATTGATGGTTTGCAGGATAGAGGTAAATTTTTTATTAAACCCGGGCGATATTGTTTATAAAGGACAAATTATTGGTGAACATACAAAAGAAAATGATATCGAAGTAAATGTTCAGCGCGGTAAAAAGTTATCAAATATGCGAGCTTCCGGTTCTGATAAAGCTGTTAAGATAACTCCTGCAATTAATATTTTCTTTGGAAGAAGCATTAGAATATATTGAAGATGATGAAATGGTTGAAGTAACTCCAAAATCAATAAGACTTAGAAAACTTTATCTGGATACGAACGATAGGAAAAGATTTAATCTTGGTAAGATTATTCAGCAGTCAGAATTAAATTTCAAATATTTCTTCAGGTTGATAAATTCTGATTTTGTCTAGCAATGTTTTGATTTGCAGATTTTATCATAGCTTCTGCAACTTGTGAAGCCTCAATCGGACGATATTTTTTTAGAGCCGGAATAATTTAGTAATTGTTCCGGCTATTTTTATTCCTAGAGATTCCAATAATCTTCTTTCACTTCTTTTACCAGCAAGTATTGATGGTCTGAAAATTATTACTCTGATTAAAATGATAATTGCTTCTACTGCTTCATCTAATTTACCTTTCATCCGAAGATAGAAATTTCCAGATTTATAATTTGCCCCTACTGATGAAACAAGTAAATATTTTTTCACACCATTTTGTGAAGCACATTTTGCAATTTCATATTGATAATTATAATCAATTTTATACTGCGCGTCTTTACTTCCAGCTTTTTTAAGAGTTGTGCCAATGCAGAGTAAATTCATCTCCAATTAAATTCACTTTCCAAAATCAATTTTTTCAAAGTCAACTAAATGTTCTTCAAGCTTGGGATGTTTAATTTCAAGCGATTTCTTACAAATACTTTTACTTTTTCATATCGTTATCATCAAGCAGCTTTAACGTGATATAGCTTCCAACTAATCCTGTTGCACCAATTACAATTGCAGTTTTCATCAATTTTATTCAACAATTATTTCATCAATCATTAACCATGGTTTACCACCAAATGCAGGATGCCACTTTGGAAGTTCATCAAGATTTTTAGCAAAGATTTTAACATATCTTGCTTTTACATTGCTCAAATTAGTGCTAAAGTCTTTTTGTACCCAATCAGGATTTTTTAATGATGAAACCAAATCGATTCTTCCAACTTTATTAAATTCAATTCCATCTTCAGATGCATAAAATTCAACATACTCTGGAAAAACTACCCATGATGATGAAGCTTGAAAAAATCCACAAGAGATTTTATTTATAATTTGATAAATTTTCGAGATCGACCACAGCTTCAAAATCAGTCCCCTGATAACCCTGCCAGGATTTATCTCCACCACGAAAACTGTCCGAACCACGTAAACCATCAGTTAAAGCTTCAACTCCACCTGCAGAATATTTTTCGCTGAATGGATAAGTTAGATTAACTTTTTTTCTTGTAGCTTTATTAAATGTAAAGCCTTCTTTATAAATTTTTCCTACGGGTTTATCATTATGAGTAAAAGATAGCTCAAAATTATTCGAGATTACTTACTTTAAAATAATTTGTTGAATCATCTTTCAGAATAGTATGACTTATCTCATCACCTTTAAGATTTAATATTAGATCATTTTGAAGTTGTCTTATTTTAACATTAAAATCATTATTTAATTGAATCATATTCTTTTTTGATCTCAAATGGTTTTGTTTCCAATCCATAATTAACATCAAGGCATTTAATCTATCATAATGTTTCTGAACTCTTTGTCTAAACTCCTCATAATTTCTTTCAGCAGGATAAGTCCAAACAACTTCGGCTAATGCAAGTATACCGTGGAAACAATCTATCATCAACCAGTTGCTGTGGAGCATACTCAGTCCACATATTTCCTTCACTTCCCAAAACATGTTTTCTTTCTTCAGCGTTCAATTCCGGTGGAACAGGATCGAATGAATAAACTTTTTGTAAATCAGTTACATCAACCGGATAATCAAAATAACAGTTGCTTGTTGGAGATACAATTACATCGTGCCCTTGTTTAGCTGCATCAATTGCACCTTTAACTCCACGCCACGATTGAACGGTTGCTTCGGGTGCAAGTCCGCCTTCAAGTATTTCATCCCAGCCAATGATTTGTTTGCCTTTTGAGTTGATGAATTTTTCCATTCTTTTTACAAAATAACTTTGTAAGTCCATGTTCATCTTTAAGGTTTTCTGATTTAATTCTTGCTGACACTTTGGACAATTTTCCCAACGATTTTTTGGGACTTCATCTCCGCCAATATGAATATATTTTGATGGGAACAACTCAACAACTTCATCTATAACATCTTGTAAGAATTGAAATGTTTTTTCATTACCGGCACAATAAACATCGGAATAAATTCCCCAAAGCGTACCGACTTCAAAAGGTCCACCGGTACAGGAAATTTCCGGATAACATGAAATTGCAGCAGTTGAATGACCGGGCATTTCAATTTCGGGAACCACTGTAACAAATCTGCTTGCAGCATATTTAACGATTTCTTTTATATCATCCTGCGAATAAAATCCGCCATAAACTGATCCGTCATCATAAGTTCTCCATGCACCTTTAATAGTCAATTCAGGATATTTCTTTATTTCTA
Organism: uncultured Ignavibacteriaceae bacterium; assembly: GCA_963809415.1. Lineage (GTDB taxonomy): Bacteria > Bacteroidota > Ignavibacteria > Ignavibacteriales > Ignavibacteriaceae > IGN3. The sequence goes on from CAWEJJ010000003.1 coordinate 1,027,234, forward strand.
TTCGCCAGGCTTGATCTTCAGTTAAGTGCCAATGAAGAACATTCATTTTGTGATAAGCAAGTAAATCAATATATCTTTTTATAAAATCTTTACCCATAAAATGGCGACAACAATCGAGATTCAATCCTCGCCAAACAAATTCTGGTTTATCATTAATTTCTACGCAAGGAACTTTCCATTCAACAGATTCAACTTCCTTTTTTGATTCAATTTCAACAGGCAGTAATTGACGAAGTGTTTGAATACCATAGAACAGTCCATTCAATTCATTTGCTTCAATAATTATATTATCGGGATTTGTTGTTAAAGTATAACCTTCGTTACCAAGTCCAGAATTCAATTTTGATAACCTAAGAATTATTGAATTATTTTTTGAACTATTATTCAGTTCTTCTAACCCAATATCGTACCCTAAAGCTGGCTCTAAAATATCCTTTAAATATCGAGCAACATTTTCTGTCCCTCTTTCAAAAAGAATTTTAGTTTGTTTATTAATTTCAAAGTAACCATCTTTTTGAATAATTGTTTTAGGTATTGGAATGATATTAATAGTTAGTTCTGAATTTTGCGCAGGTAATTCAACAAAATTCAAAAAAGTAAAAAACAGCAAGAATGAGGTAAAAAATGCTTTCATAATTCTTTATACACTTTAAGTTAATATTTATTCTTCAAATAGTTGTTTCATATAAATAAATTCTTCATCGTTAATCGGCTGATCTGCACCATCTAAATTTGCTTTAACTTGATTAAGATTTCTGAACCCTGGGATAACAGCACCGACTTGTTTATAGTGTAATAGATATTGCAGAGAGGCTCGGGATAATTCTTGATTTGATGATCCAAATTTATTTTTTAGCTTTTCAATTTTAGGTTCAAGCTTAGCAAGATTTTCAGGTTTAAATCTATCAGCATTTGCTCGATGATCGCCCGCTTCAAAATGCGGAGGATTGCTTGCATTATATTTACCTAGTAAAACTCCTTGTGCCAAAGGTCCAAACGCAACAAATGAAATATTATATTCATCCAGCATTTTCCGGGTTGGTGAACCATCTTTTAAAAATCGATCATCAAGTGCGCTTGCAAAACTTTGAATAACATCTGGCTTTACTTTAGGAATAAGTTTTACAAAATCTTCATGTCTATATGCCGATTGACCTATCAATCTAATCTTGCCTTCATCACGAAGTTTATATATTACTTCTACTGCGTCATCAAGATATTTATCATTTTCACCAAAATCTCCATGATGGAAATAATATAAATCAATATAATCTCTGTTAAGATTAATTAACGATTGTTCACATTGATGACGGATATGTTTTGGTTCGTATGCATGTTCTGCTGTTCCCGGAAACCAGCCAATCTTTGTGGCAATAATAAAATTATTTGTTCGCTTACCAAGTATTCTTGCAAGCATTCTTTCAGCTTTGCCATTACCATAAACATCAGCATTATCAAAATGGTTTACGCCATGATCAATGGCATAATTTATTGCTTCAGCAATTTCGCTTTCATTGACGTTTGCCCAGCCATTAGGAACTCCATTTACCCAATTAAGTCCTCCCATTGTCCAGCAGCCAAGACTAATTTCAGAAACTTTTATATCCGATTTACCAAGTTTTCTGTATTTCATAATAATTCCATGAATTTTTTTAAAATATTGTATTAAAATTATAAAAGATATAGAGCAATAGACAGTTAGAATAAAAATTTTTTATTACAAATTACGCTAATGTCTTAGCTGCTGTTAAAAATAGGTTATGAACAAAAAATAAATTCGATTTTCTACAATGTGCGATAGCTGGGGTAGGATCTTTTCTTATGAGGGGAATTATGAAGATTGCTTAAAACACATAAAAATACGGCAAGTTACATATTGTAAGTAACTTGCCGTCAGTAACTGATAATCATTTTAAATCCTCAACTTTATAAATCAATTAGATATTCCGTACCGTTTAATTTGTGATATGATGTGTATAAGTTTTTGCAAATCTCACTTACTTTTTTATTATCATCAAAAACTGCAACACCTCTTAAACGGTAAATTCCGATAGGATTCCCAAGCTTAAATAAGGCAACTGCAGCACAAATTCTTTCACATTCTGTTTCCCCTTTTTCCAACATAACCAGTAAAGGGATCATAGCTCTTGAAGCATCACCGCTTTTAAGGTAGTCCTCGGTAATAAGATTTGTGAGTACATTTGCCGAACTTTTACGAAGACCGCCGTTATCTGAGACAATTCCAACTGTCAAATTATCAACAACTGTCGATTTCTTCTTTTCTGGAAATTCTCCTGCATTAATTGATACCGCCGGAAGTAAAACTAGTGCTAAAAGCACAATTATTAAATTTTTCATCGCCTGCTCCTTTAAATTATAAATAATATTATCCTCGGTGCTAAAATAAAATATTAAATATGCCTTGTCTATGAAGTTAGTATGGAAGGTTAAAACTTTATGAGAACAGTAAAAATTTGTGAAGAGATGAAAATTAAATTGCCCATAAAATGATGACAACGTTAAACTATTTTAGAAAAATTTAAGTGCATCACTTTATTGCAAGATTTAGTGCTTTTCTTTTAATTTTTTATTGTTGCGTATCAAAATATTCGATATGGTAATAACCATTTCTGGAAATAGATACATTGGAAACTCCTAAAGAAAGAAATGTGTTTTAAGTTGAGGTTTGGTTTTTGGAAAGCCGCAATTCCGGCTAAAAAACGTTTAGTAAAACGTTCAGTTCGAATTCGTTTAAAAAAGAAAAGCCGTCTAACAAAGTTTACACTGCTTTACTCACAAGTAACACAACATATTCGCCAGTGGTAACTGTTTTAGAAAATACCATTGGTAACATTATCTGGAGCAAAGCGGCTACAGGTATTTATTGTGCTACTTTATCAGGAGAATTTTCCACTAACAAAACCGTAACAATCGTAAATACTCTTGATACACGTTATGACGGTGGTCTTTGGACTGAAGCTGTGAGAATTGATAATGACAGAGTACAGGTCAGAGCATTAATGAAAACTATTGATTTTGGTGGCGACCCTTGGATTACCTTTCATTATTATGATGGTTTGTTATCTGCATTCGTTGAAATCCGGGTATATCAATAAACTAAAATATATTTTGCTGCCTCACTTATAAAGCACGGCGTATTCCTCAGCCGTGCTTTTTTATAATAATTTGTAAAACATCGTCCGGTTGGTTGGAGGGTTAGGTTACTTCAGATAATTTCTTCATCCTCAACTTAAATTGTTCTTTATTTTCCCACGGATTAAATGGAACCTTACCAATTGCTTTTTCTATATCAAAATCATTTAAAACAATATGACTAATTCCTCTTTTCGGAACTATACTTTGAAAAAACTTTTTACTGTTTTTGAACCGATGATTATAATTATAGTGCTTTGATAAAATTGTATTTACAGTATCAGCTATTCTTATCTCATAACTTGTGTGAGATTTTTCAAACTTACAGTTATTCCAGAATAAATCATTAAAATCAAGAATGCCTTCTTCATTAACGTACTTATCAATAAATGGATGCCCAGTATCTTCCCAGTCAATTAAAAAAGGAAGTGGTTCTTTTACAGATTCCGAATAAATTTGATTTCTAAGAATTTCGTGCCAAAATGTATTCTGTTGTTGACCTTTAAGAAACATTTCATCAATAATAAATTGTATATCAAGTATTTCGTTATCCATTCCCCAAGCAAGTGAAATCCCCATTGTGTTTTTTAGTGATTTATAAATTATCATACCAAGTAATTCGATTTTTATGAACTGAGTATAACTCAGTTTTCTAAACCAATAAGAAAAATCTAGTACAGTTTTAGCAATTCGGGGACGGTTTAGTTTATTAAATAGAATAACACCTTCATTTATTCCAAATTGTTGCATTTGTTTATGTTTGTTAACAATTTGATAAGGATTCTGTCGTGGGTTAAACCTAATGGTAGTTATAGCAATTCGCGGTTGGGGAATCACCACTTGTTCAATAAAGTCATCCAATTGGTCAATACTTAAACTAGAGCTTTTAATTTCCCCTTTATGATTTTTCAAGGTGCGAGGAAGACTATTTTCCCAATGATTAAACCTATCGAATATAAGTTCAATATTATTGTCTCTACTCTGCAAGTGTACAGCAGATAAAAAATGATAATGGTTTGATTTGGGAGAAAAATCTCCAGTTTCATCAATTGCAATTTTCATAATAACCTAATGGCCGTTATGTTAAAACACAACGCTGTATTTATAATTATTTAAATGATTTCCTGTGTGCTTATTTTTTGTAAAACACTTTTGTTTATTAAAATTCACAAAACTTTTTTGGCAATCCGTAACAACGGATTGAACAATATTTCTATATCCTCTTGCCTGCCCCGATTCATCGGGATTAAAGAGGCTATGTCCCATCAATTATAAAAGCTAATATTAGATTTTAAAGAAATATTTTTTTCGATAAACTTAATCTCAGCTTTAATATCGTAAAGACCATTCAAATTCTGAAATTGCTGATCAGTTTTATCAAGTCTATAAGAAAATAATAACGTGTCACTTAGTGCTGGTACTTTAAAAGATGAATCTGAGAAAAAAACACTTTTTGAAAACACTGTGTCTTGAGTTGTCGGCGATATTATATACAACATAATATTTGCGCTATCTTTAAAGTGATAATTTACTTCAGAAGGAAATCTATTTCTCATTGCCATATCAAGTATTGCTATGTCAGCTTGTTCATAAGAATTCTGAAATATAAAAATAGATTGTTCTCCAGACTCTTTGATATTAATCCATTTGTACAAATACTTGTTCTTAAAATTTGTGTTACCGGAGAGTTCAAACTCCAATAAATAGTTCCCGGTAAATGCAGGAAATTTAATCCCATATTTAACTTTAGAATAAGTATTTTTCGACCACCACACATCATAGGTATAAGAGTCTCCAATATTTAGATTATATCTTACATCAGTGAGACTTACAGATTCGGGGCCACCACCAACTCCAAGATTATTTTCATCATAAACCGTGAAAGAGTATGCTGGCCATATTGGAAAATAAACTGGGAATGCTGAGGTGTCGGATAAGTTTGATAATACAATTTGACAGGTCAAGGCGTTATCAATTTCGTAAATATCATTAATGTTTATCAACTTCATTTTTACACCAGTTGTTACGTTGCATTCTAGGGTATCAGCAAAAAGGAAATTTGATCTAACAATTTCAGGATTATTGATATTTTCATTGCAACCAAAAACAATCATAAAAAGTGCAAAAATTAAAAATGGAATTCTCATTGTATTAAAACCTATTCAGAAAGTTGGGACATAACAACGTGTTATGTTAAAACACAACATCTTAATTATTTTTATTTAAATATTTCCTGATGTGTTTATTATTTATTAAACACTTTTATTTATCAAAATTCAAAAAACTTTTTTAGCAATCCGTAACAACGGATTGAACAATATTTCTATATCTTCTTGCCTGTCCCGATTCATCGGGATTAAAAAGGTTAGGTGCATATCTTATTAAATTTCAAATAACATACTAAACTTAATTAATAAAAAAACCTTGATGATCGAGTCCTTTCTTTTTTCTTTCCAACTATTTTGGAGAAATCCCGTTTGGACTCCACATATCGTATAAAAGCTTCCAGTGTCCGTTTTTTCCCTTCACGAATACGGACAGATCCTTGTATTGAATTATAAAAGCAGTGTCTCTTGCAATCTTCACATCAAACATATATTGAACGTAAGCCATGTCGCCGCTCCGGCTGACCCTGATCGTCAGTGGATGGTGTAATATGTATAATTCAGGATTTTTCATTGTCTCTACAAGCAATTTACGAATATCGATCTTACCTGTGACTGGCGGTGTATCCGATGGCAGGAGCGTTGCGCCATCGGCAAGATAGGACAACCACTGATCATAAGAACGGGCATTCAACAGATTGATCATCTTTCCACTAACTTCTGCAATTGCATCGCGATCAGAAATAGTGTTGACTTTAGATGAACACGCAAAATTAATTATTGCCAAGACTAATAATCCGGATATATTTAATTTGATATGTTTACGTTTCATATTAGATCTCCTTATCCTCAAGTTTTATGCTTATTGAAAAAGTAGCACTTTTTTTGAATATGTAGCCTATCGGTGTGTCATCCCGATAGTACCAGGACAATTATTCCTATTTAAATATTTCCTGATGTGTTTATTATTTATTAAACACTTTTATTTATCAAAATTTAAAAAACTTTTTTGGCAATCCGTAACAACGGATTGAACAATATTTTTATATCTTCTTGTCTTTCCCGATTCATCGGGATTAAAGAGGTTAGTTGCCAATATTTTGCTTTTAAATAAACATAATTGATATTTAATATTATTGCTGAGAAAAATTTCATTTAAAAACATCTGCCGATTGCTAATTTTTAAATACTCATATTTTACCCAAGACTAATTTAAATCGTGCGGTAACACAATAGAAATAAAGCTTTTAACCAACTCTCTTTGACTGAATGTCACAACAATATATATTGGTCGGACAAAGCTTTAGATTTTCAACTATTAGGTCTCTTAATTCATTAAATAATATTTCCGCTATTAATTCATGATATTTATCTGATGCATGGATACCATTATCCTGAAAGTATTGATCAATGTTTCGGGAAATATGACTCATATTTTCTATATAAGAGATATCCTTATTTGTAAACTTGCGCTGTAAATAGTTATTTAATTTGTTACATAAAATTTTAGCGTACGGTGTATTATTTCTATATCCTACTCCTAAAACTAACAGTTTGATATTTTTTTGTTTACAATAGTTTTCTATGTTAAGAGTAAGTTCATAATACTTCTTTAATACATATTTTAGATTACCGAATAGCTGTCCAATTAAATAATTTAAATCAATAAGTAATTTGTGAAGCTGGGTTTCCTCTTTATGTGTGTTATAAATAATACCATTTTCAAAATTTGATTCATAATATTTTTCAGTATTTGGCATATTCAGTAAAGGTATATTAAAAGTATGTTTTACTTTTCGTCTATTATTTAAATATTTAAAGTATATTTTCACCAGACGAAGAAATGGTTCCGGTCTAATGTGGAAGACAAGAATATCTGTCGGAAAGGGTTCATTATATTTTTTAATGTTTTTTAAACAAGAATTAAATTTCTCATACCGAATAATGCTTATATTAAAATCAATATTAAATTCGTTTTCAATTCTCCGCTTTAGTTTTTGATGAAACAAATCTTCAAACAAAATATCGTATTGAACCGGAAAGCATCCACCAACAAAGTTCAGATTTATACTTTTTGACTTATTAGCTGTAGAGTAAATCTTAGCGGCAAGATACTCTTGGGGAGAAATGAGGACACTGTTTTCCCCCAATATTGAAAATGTTTTATTTTTATTATTTCTCTCAAAGTCTGCAATAATTTGTTTTTCATAATTATCCGGGACTCTTAAATCCATCCTGTGTCTAATTAATTTATTAAAATCTATATGATCGTTAACCGGATTGAATTGATTTATCAATTCAGCCTGCCTGGTGGTCAGTGCAGTTTGACCTGCTTCATCACCAAACATGCTATAAAGGTTGTGTAACATTGATTGGAAGAATGAATGATTTTCCAATTCCAGGTAAGGAGAATTTAATATTGTCAGATCTTTTTTAATTACTGCCAAATATATTTTTTTTATCCATTTCCAGTATTCTATGCTATCCTGATGAAAGAATGGAAAAGCTTTGATATTTAAATTATAATCACAATGACCAAATCCTAATCTCATTATTTTTGGTGGCAATGAATCGACAATTGCCTCTATGTTCATCAAAGCCGTTTTAGTTTCGATAGTTGGAATTAATTCATCATAGGTTATATTTTTCTCCGCTAACAAATTTTTGAATTTATTAATTTGTTCCACAGTTTCTATTTTTGGTAATAAAATTGAGTTTATAAACTTATTTGATATCGTCTCTAAATCCTTTGTATATTCTAATTCTTCACTATTTATTCTTAATCCTATTTTAGCTGGTAAAATTTTCGGTATTATATTATTTATAATATTCTTAAAGCAATTTCTATAATACTGTTTTTCAGAAGATTTAATACTATCCTCGAAATCAAAACATAGGATAGCTCTCTGCTTAGCATACTTTTTTATATGCTCAATATTTGTTTGATTGTTATAGTTAATAAACTGATAAGCTTTCATTTCATAAAATAATTAGTTTAACAAATCGCTTTATATTCTTTTTGCTTTCAATATTTTCACAAATACAGTTCATTGATAGAGGTTAGGTGTAAACCAAACTAAATCCCTTCTAAAGTAATCCTCCCGTTACTGCTTTCTAAATAAATTGTCCCTTCACCATTCCCTAATGAACCGCTTACTTCAGCGTTTGTATTAATAGAAAAATTCACATCAAGATTCTTAATCGTTATTGTTCCGGAAACTGTTTTAAGCTTGATATTTGCAGAAGTGCTGACTGGAATCTTAACATAAATATTCCCATTATTTGAATAACATTTACAAAACTCTTCCTTTGGGATATTAATAGTCGAAGTTATGTTTCCTGAATTTGTACGAATTTCAAGTGAACCAATATGTTGATCAACAGTACAGTCTTCTAATTCTGTTTCGGCAAATAGATCAGATTCAAGATATGAAGTATATATACCTTTGTTGGATTTATTGACATAAATAGTTTTATTATAAGGAACATTGAGATTTAAGTTACAACTATAATAATTAGTAATAGAAGGCGATTCTACATTGCAAATAAGCGAGTCAAGAATTTCAGTATGTTGAAGAATTATTTTATCAAATTCAGCTTGGGATAAAGTTTGTGATTTTACTCTTACTTTTTTATCAAGCACATAACCGACATTAGTAGAATCATAAGTGCCGTATAAGAAAATAAACCCAATCGGATTCTTTATGGTAATTTTGTCAATAATATTTGAAATATTAAAACTACTTGAGATATGTTGGGTATATTCAAACAGACTCTCATTATCTATTGAGTTGTCTGAACAGGCAGAAAGAATTATAAACGAAAAAATGTAAAATAAACTGTAGATATATTTTATCTTAATTCTCATTATATCACCTTTATTTACTGAATTGCACCCTAACGACGTTGCGCTTAACCCGCCGCCCCAAGCAAGGAAGCCGAGTAAAGCACAATTGATAAATATTTAGCCGTAGGTGCTTAGATTGCGGCAGCAAAGCACCGAAGGCAAGTTAATTAATTAGAACGAACACTTAGAACAAAATGCTTAACAAAAACTTAACGCCAATAATTAAAAATCCACCGAACTAAAATGGCGGCCGGTGTTGAGGCGCTTGTTATACGTTTTTTAATCTAAACACCAACCAACAAATTTACCGTAAACACTATAGACATTATGAATTACTTCACAATCACAATAACCACCATTTTGTTCCAACCATTCAATAACATTCTGGACATATAGATTATTTGAATTAAGAAATTCTATAGTGTGTAAATGCGAATGATCGCATTCAAAATCATCAAGATTATTTAAATAAATAAAGAGATTTTGTAAATGATCAAGCGATATTGGAATGGAATTTAAGAGAGTATTTTCTTCTTCTTTCTTAAATTTATTCTTAAGAGTTTTTTTATATTCTTTACTGTCCATAAACGTATAACGACGTTGCGCCTAACCCGCCGCCAATAACAAGGAAGCCAAGCTAAAACGAAACGATAAATATTTAGCCGTAGGTTTGTAACTTGTTCAGTACAAACCGAAGGCAAGTTAATTAATTAGAACGAACACTTAGAACAAAATCTCAAACAAATATCCAGTATCAAGAATCCAGAATCTGCCAAACCAGAATGGCGGTCGGGTTGAGGCGCTGGTTAGCCATTAAATAATAAATATTAAAATCTTATTACCTTGGTTCATAATTAAAAGGGAATGTATTACGTAATAATTTATAGCGGCCACGATTTACTCTTTGAAATATAGCTTCATATTTAAAATTATCAGATTGCGGACAATGGTTTTCAATTACTCTTTGAATTGTCTCTCTAAAAGTATGACGAGTTTTATAATGCACAGGAATCCCACCACGATTCTGAGTAACTTTATCTTTAATTGAATTTGCTTGTGCTTCTCCGCCAAGTTGTTGAAGTGCTTTAGCAATTTCTTCAACATTAATTTGATCTAAATTCATAATTCTACCAAAATTGATTTTAGATGGCTAACTATTACTTATACTGCACGTTGTTGTTAGTTAAAGAACATAGTTATGCGTGTAGTTGCATACCTGTCCGCCTTTGACGGATCTATATTCAAATTCCTTTAAAAATCATTCAGACCAAAACATTTTAAAATAGGTCGCGCATATCTATAATCTATAATCTTTATTCTTTAACAATCCGTTCTACCTTCTCCCAATAAAGGTCCCCCCTCCGGCGTCAAATATGGCGTTGTGGAGGGTATGTACATTTGTGCTTGTGTAACTTAAAACAATTTAATTTAAATATCCATTAACACTAAGCAAATAATAGCTAATTTAATTTCTGTGAGTCTTTCATTTTCTGTTCTAACTCTTCTTTTAGTTTTACTATCTCCTGTATAACTTCATCTTCAGTAGTTATTCCTTTTTTAACGGTTCTGCTGTGTTTAAATTAAAGCCTGCCACCATTAGGTTTAGGCAACGAACGATAAGCTGAACTATTGTATAAAACATCATTCAATACTTCTTCAATTTTCTTTATTGCATATTCTTGATCATTTTCCGGATTAGAAATTATGCTCCAGGAAATTCTTTTTTCAATGCTACCATATTTTATCCATAAACTTTTTGTCATCCGTCCAACATTCGTTCCAATTCTATCTGGAAAAGTTGACCAATCAATATCTTTTACAGCATCATAAATTTTAATTTTATCTTCCCTCGTTAAACGATAATTCGCTTTTGCAAATCCATCTTTTACTAAATCCTTTTTTACATATTCTTCAAGGGAATTTAATTCATTCAAACCAGAGGTATAAATTACTTCGAAAGGTTCTGGGGGAACAACATCATTCATAGAATTGAGGGAATTGGTTTTTACTAAATTGGTATAGCCACAACTATTCAAAACAATTAAAAATGGAATTAAAATATGAAATAATTTTTTGATCATAACTCTTTCCTATACAAATTATTTGAAGCTAACGACGTGTTATCCCGATACTATCGGGATAATTATTCCTACTTAAAGATTCCCTGTCGTGTTAATTTTTATTAAACACTTTTGTTAATTATAATTCAAAAAACTTTTTTGGCAATCCGTAACAACGGATTGAATAATATTTCTATATCCTCTTGACTTTGTACTTATTAAAGAGGTTAGCCCGCTGAAATAATCTATTTTTGCCCAATCATCACTGGTTGTCTCCATTCGGGAAGTGTTAATAATTCAAATGCCTCAGGAATCATTATCTTAAAATTTGATTTGTTTTTTTGAGATGTACCATCAATAAACTTCCAATCAATTCCTTTATTCACCGAAATTGCAATCATAAAACCTTGTTGTTGAAGTATTCCTTTGGGGTGGTCTATTTTTAACACGCTTGGAACTATACAATAAATAATCCCTCCAATATTTTTCATCTCAACTGCTTCCAGAACCGTATATGAAATAAGTTTCATCCCACTTTTTGTCATATTATCCATACTAGCTTGAATTGCAGAAAGCATTTTTGCTTTATCACCAGCCAGCTCAACAACTTTTGGATATGTAAAATCAATCAATTTATCGTAATCCTTATTTAGAGTTGCATTAACCATAATTTCTGCTTGGCTGTGAATACTTTGTAAAATATTCTCTGGTATTTCTTGTTTAGGAGACAAATCAGTAGAGTATAAATTGCTAATGAATTGGAATAGAGCAATAGCACCAATAATTCCTCCAACTATCGAAGAAATTAAGATGTATCCTTTTCTTGATATTGTACTTGGAACATTTTTCGGTAGGATAGAATGTTGATCTCCAGTATTTTTTCTTTCATTCTCCCAATAATATTTGTGAAGATTGTTACAAAAATAGTGGCTTCCCAACATAACTTCCGTTCCTGTTGGAATTTCATTACCACAATAATCGCATTTCATAATTTATCTTTCTGACTATTGATTACAGCGGGCTACCACCCTTGCGCCTAACTGAGTTTACCCCATCCGTCAACTGACGGACATCGGGGCCGCCCATCCGTTAGCTAACGGACAAGGAAGCAGAATAACAGCAACAACTTTTTATTTATTGAAAATTTTATTAACAGAACTACTTTTCAAATCAACATTACACGATACAATAAAGTTAATAATTACAAAAATACCAAATGTTAAAACGGCCTGCCCCGGCTCGTCGGGGGCATCCGTTTGATTGGCGGGTTATATTTACATTTCGCTTAACGAATATTTAATTCCTAATAACCAAGCCGAACCAAGATATTCTCTAAAAAATAAATCACCTTCAACTAATACTGAAAGTCTATCATAAATATGAATATCGAATCCTAATCCAAATTGACCGGCAAAGACTGTTTTGTTCTTTGCATTTATGAATACACGTGCTGTATGATATTGTGTTTCTTCTAAATATCTGATGTCATCATTAAATTGATTAGAAATACCAACACCCAAATTCAAATAAAATATTCCGATTTTCCATTTAATGGCAGTCATAATATCTAAAATGTTATTATAACCGATACTTGTTTTTTCGCCATAACTTCGACTTCCATCATATTTATAAAATGAATATGAAATAAATCCTTGCGCATTAAAAGTCTTATTTAATTTGTAATCTGTACCTAAACTAAATATTGGTCCCGGCGCCCATACTTGAAGCCCGCCGCCACCGCCTCCAAAATTTCCAATTGCATCATTATCGCTTGCTCTACCAACATCGAAGAATGGCGAGAAATTATTTTCTTGTGCATAAATGATATTGAAGAAAAATATAAAGGAAAGTAAAATTAGTTTTTTCATATTTTTGTCAATATAACGATGTTGCAACAAACCCGCCGCCCATCCCTTAGCTAACGGACAACAATGCCGAACTTGTTAAATAAATTTATGTCTAAAAAAAAATTATAGCAACACTAACTTGAACAAGAAACTGAAAATGGAATGACCAACTTTAAAATTTGTAAATAGCCGAATGCGAATATTTCACTTATGTTTTCAAATCATTCTACAGCTTCAAATGAATTAGAATACAAATCATTTTCAGGAAGCAATTCAGTTAAGGAACTATCTTTATAGATGTAAAATTTAAATCTGTAAGTTCCTTTTGATGGCAAAAATCCGGGAGCCATTTCTTCTTGATGTGGAATATTTGGAAATAATGAATAATAATTTTTTATCCCAATTCTATGTAAAGCCCAAATATTTGTAATCCAATTATCACCTTCTTTTCTTTCAAGAACAAAAGTACTATCGATTGGTAAAAACACTTGGCTTGAAGAATTATTCGTTAAATTAATTACTACTGTTTCTGCACTTGTTCTCGAATAGAAATTATTTTGTGTTATAATAGAAATAGAGTTTTCAGTCGGTTCTGTAGATGATTTACACCCGTTATTAAATAAAAATATTATTGCAATAACGCTTAATAATACCAAAACATTTCTCAATAAATACTCCTTTATATTTTTTTAGCTTTATAACGACGTTGTGCTTAACCCGCCGCCCATAACAGGGAAGCCAAGCTAAAACACAACTGATAAATATTAAGCCGAAGGTGTTTAATTTGCGTCAGCAAAAACACCGAGGGCAAGTTAATTAATTAGAACGAACACTTAGAACAAAATCTTTAACTAAAATACAATTTCAAAAATCTCAAAATCACCGAACCAAAATGGCGGTCGGGTTGAGGCGCTTGTTATAAAGCGTTTTAATTTTATGGAAAATACTTCTTGAGATAATCATTTCTTGCTTTTAAAACATCAACACCTTTGCTATGTAATATTTGTTCATCGGCAGGAATCCTTTTCCTGATAAAACTGAATATTGGTTTTTCTTTATACATTTTTAATTCAGGTCCATCAAGTGCACCAAACCTTTCGCTTACCAAATAGTATTTTGTGTTATTTTCTTCATAGAAATAATATTTATGATAAGGAGAATCAATAACCCATATTACATTTAATGGGAAATAAATTGCGAATAAGAAACCCGAAAGAATGAAAATTGCTTGAGAAATAGTCTTGCCAATTTTGTTTTTTTGCTTAAAATAAAAATACAAAGCAATACCAGCCACGTTAAATAGAAATAATGATTTTGTTGTAAAGTAAAACAAATAGTCAACAGATAGAGAGCCAAAACTTATAGAGTCACCAATAGTTAGTTCATATAAATAAACTATTAATGTTATTGGTAGGACGATTTGTAAATACTTTAATATCTTTTGTTTACTACTATCTTTCATTACAAGCTTTATAACTATTACTTATACTGCACGTTGTTGTTAGTTAAAGAACATAGATATGCGTACAGCTGCATACCTGTCCGCCTTTGACGGACTACATTCAAATCCCTTTAAAAATCATTCAGTCCAAAACATTTTAAAATAGTTTGCGCATATCTATAATCATTAATCTTAAATCTTTAATTTCCCGTTCTACCTTCTCCCAAAAAGGTCCCCCCTCCGGCGTCAGATATGGCGTTGTGGAGGGTATGTACATTTGCGCTTATGTAACTTAAGTTTATTTATTGTTAAACTCAATTAACCATTAACAAATAATTATCAAAAAAAAACTTTCATAACACAACTAACTCAATCAAAAAACTTTAACCGGAAAGATTAACACTAAAATTTCAAAAATGCCGAATGTGAAAAAGCTTTCGGATTGAAGCACTTGTAATAAGCGATTTTAAATTTGTTTTATTTTTCCCATCTCTCAAAACCTTGGCTATGGGTAGTTGCTTGGGTTATCACTTAACTTTGAAAGTACGCACCAGCTTGAAAATTTCTACGAAATTTTCAGAGTAAAGGATAACAAGAATTACCTATAGTCAATGTTAATAACTATTCTCATTTATTCAATCCTATTGCCATTTTATATGCCATTGCAGCGTCGGGGAACGGTGTTAAGGTATCTAATAAAATATTGTAAGTCCCTTTTTCAGAGAGTTCGTCGGCAACTTTTTTAATTAATGCTAAAGTAGCTTTCATCAAACCTGAGCCCAGGCTTAAACGGGCAACACCTAAATCCTGCAGTTCACTTACAGATAAAGGTAATCCTGCCCCAATCGTAGGGTTTGAAAGAATATTTATTGGAGCATTAATTTCCTTAACCAATGTTGAAATCGTTTCTTTTTCCCATACAGGTTGTACAAATATGCAGTCTGCACCTGCTTCACGGTATTTATTGCCGCGCTTAATTGATTCAGATAATTTTTCTCGTGACGAACCTGACGACGTATAAAATGAATCCGTTCTTGCATTAATTACTAAATGAAAGCCCAGTGAATCTGATAATGCACGAATGGCTGATATTCTTTCACAAAATTCCATCTCGTCAATTAATATTGGATTTAAATCAATACTGTCTTCAATGTTTATTCCAACAATTCCTGTTGCAATTATCTTTTTAACAGAATCAATTATTTCATTTAAATTATTTCCATATCCGGCTTCTATATCCACAGTTACGGGAACTTGCACTGCATTTACAATCCCTGTTATAACCTGAATCATTTCCGACAATTGTATGACCTCACAGTCAGGATACCCTAAAGAGGCAGCTATTCCCATACTTGTTGTTGCGATTGCTTTATAGTCGCTTGCCTCTATTAATTTAGAACTTCCTATGTCCCACGAGTTTAACAGAACCAGAATTTCTTTGTCCTGATGATATTTCAGGAACAGTTCGGCTTTTTCTTTTTGAATGCTTGAAACCATAATATCGTCCTTTTTTAATATTTAATATAAATACATCTGACTTCTCATTAAATAGCCACGACAACAAAAATATTTAGAGAACTAAATAAAACAGGCTACTTACTAAACTCGTTCTTTCATTTCATCAATTTTTAACAAATTTAATTTCTGTATATGGTAGTTTTTCCAATAATAGAATCATTTTTTCAAAAGGATATTGGAAGGCTCCTTCAAACAGCGTTGATGCTGAAATCCACTTGGGATTCTTTATTGATGAAGGGGCATCTAATACCCATTCGCCTTTACTACTCAATTCTGAATATTGACCATTATTTGAAATTCTAATATTTAATCTCATAATCATATTTTTATCAATATATTTCGGATCAGTTGAGATATATGCTATTTGTTTATCTGAATTATAGATTCTGTAACCTTGATCTAAAAGTAAGTCTGTTGTTAATATATAAACACTATCTTTTGGTATATTAAATACCAGGTCAACTTGATTCGCACCATGAGGTATTTGTTTAAGAGTTTCTTCCGGAAGTAAACTATTATAGTAGCAGCCTGCAGTTACTAAAGCAATTATAGATAACAAAAAGTATTTCATTAGTTCCTCCATAAAATAATTGTAAACAGTGTATAGTGAGTTAGTTAATTTTTTTCAGATTCACTTTGTTAATCTTGTAAAATTTCAGAATGATTATTTTTACCTTTACGAATTAATAATATGTTTTTTCAATTAACGTGCCTTGAATTAATTTTAATTATTGGTTGGAAACAGCACCTTATTCTTATGTATACTGTATACAATAAAAATAATTAAGTATAATTTTATGGACTGGTTATAAGGTAGTAGCATTTTTTAAAGTTTTAACTATCGCACTATGATAGAGAGACAGTGACAATGAAATAAAAAACAAATAAAAAAATAAACCTGTTCCGCTCTTTACATGCTCGCAGTTATAATTTTTATTTTGGCTTGCTTCGCACTTGATGTCGCTCTACAGGCTAATTCTTTTGTAAGAATTTTTAGTTCGTTATTTCCTTTACTCACTCAGCGGCGGCTGTGCTCACTTTGTTCCGCTATCCTTGCTTCCCCTCGATACAAGTTCAATAACTTCACTGATCAATCCGCCGTGGCGGACCGCCTTCGCAGCTATTATCAGGCGTATGCTGTATCTTATCAAGAGTACTGAACTGAAGTAATATTGAAATAAATCCTGGGGCCCAAATAGTGCCCAAACTCGGAATAATTCTGATTAGTTCTGATTAGTTTCTAAGAAGTGAGAAAAGAAAAAGCCCCAAAACTTTCGATTTTGGGGCTTTTTTGAGCTGGCTATGGGACTCGAACCCGCGACCTGCTGATTACAAATCAGCTGCTCTACCAACTGAGCTAAGCCAGCGTTTATTTTTTGCGAAGCCAAAAATAGTATTTATTCAATTTTTATGCAATGGTTTTAAATATCTTTGGAGTATTTTATTCATCTTCTTTTTGTAATCCAAAGGTACCATTTTCATCATAAATTTTAAACTGAACCATTTTTTGCCTGATTTTTTTAATCAATTCAAAAGTTAAATCTTCAAATTCAAATTTCTCTCCAGGAATCAAAATTTTGCCTGTCTTTTCTGCAATAAATCCTGCCAGTGTATTATATTCATTTGATTCAGGTAATTTGTAATTAAATGTCTGATTAAACTCAGCCACATTCATCAAGCCAAGCACATAGTAGTTACCATCAGGCAGCTTACTATAATTTTGGATTTCGCTTTTTGTTTTATCTTTTATCTCACCAATAATTTCTTCCAGGATATCTTCCATAGTGATTACACCCTCAGTGCCGCCATATTCATCAGTAACAATGGCAATACGTTCACCCTGCTTTTGCATATCTTTTAAAATTTCTGAGATAAGTTTGGATTCAGGAACAAAGTATGCTGGACGAAGAAGATTTTTAAGAGAAAATTTTTGTTTCTCAATTAAAGATTTCATTACATCTTTTGTATGAAAAATCCCGACTATATTATCTAATGAATTTTCATAAACCGGAATTAACGTGTGACCACTTTTAATAATACTTTCAATATTTTTTTCATCAGCATCAAGAAGATTAATTGCTACCATTTCTGTTCTTGGAATCATCACTTCATCCGCTTTAAGATCATTAAACTCAAAAATGTTTTCAAATATTTCCTGATCAGCTTCGTCAATTGTACCTGATTTTACTCCATCTGATATAATATCTAAAATCTCATCTTCAGACGGACGTTCTTGCAAAAAATTAATCTTCTCTTTAAATGGAAGTAGAATCAGGTTACTTAATGAGGTTATAAATCCAGTTACAAATTTTAAAGTGCCTGAAATAACTAAAATTATTCTTACAGAGCTTTTACCGATAAAATCATGATATCTATAAGCTATTGCCTTGGGTACAAGAACAACGAATATTAAAATAATAAAGGTTACAACAATAGCGGTTAGAATAACTGTAAGTGCGATCGGAATTATTTCCTTTGAAAAAGATATTTGATGGAAGTATGATAAAAACCATGAAGAAAATAAAAAGTAACCCAGAATAGAAATCATTACATTTAGGAATGTAATGGCAAGATGAATACTTGAATAAACTTCTTCCTGATTATTATTCAACTTTTCAAAATACTTTACATATTCCTCTTCATTCTCTTTTAACTCTTCAATTTTGCTTTCACCAAATGCAGCTAAAGCAATTTCTGCGGCAGCTAATAAAAAATTTAAAAATAATAATAGTATAAAAAACGCAACTAATATTTCCATCTAATCTATTTTATTTGTTAATTAGGATTTTCGTAAGTAAAAATAATATGATTAGACCTAATTTACATCAAGATAATTGTAGTATTAAATTTAATTGGTTATTATTTCAAAGCAAAAAAATATTGTTATTATATGAAGCCTAAACAGATTAAAATATTAGATAAAGATAAGCTCTTTTTAAGGTGGGATAATGATTCTACTACAACCGTATCTTTAAAATACTTGCGTGACGAGTGTCCTTGTGCCGGATGTAAAGGAGAAACAATTTTATTTAAGACATTTCGTCCACCACAGCCTGCTATGTTTTCACCTGAGATGTATAAAATAAAAAGTATTGAAGTTGTTGGCGATTATGCAATTCAAATTGCGTGGAAAGACGGACATAATACAGGAATATATTCCTGGGACTATATAATATCTCTTGAGGCAGGTGAAAAAGAGAATCAACAACAGAAATATGATACTTTATTATGATATCACAACGTGAACTGAAATATTATTCGTCATTATTGATAAAGAAGTTTAGGAATAAAGAAAAGAAATTTATTGTTGAAGGTTTTAAGATAGTTGAAGAAGGACTAGCGAGTAACTTCAGCTGTGAGACAGTATTTGCAACACATAATTTTATGGAATCATTTCCTCATTTGATTGAAAAGATCGGATACAAATCCAAAAGAATTATACAATTAAAATCAATTGAGTTCCAAAAAATTTCGGATACAAGATCACCACAAGGCATTGCTGCAGTTTTTAATATTTCTAATCCCACTCAAAAACTTGACGGGCGTAAGGAAAAATTTATTGTATTAATAGACAATATATCTGATCCTGGTAATCTTGGAACAATATTGCGTTCTTGTGATTGGTTTGGGATTAATACAGTGCTGATTTCCAAAGAGTCGGTTGAGTTTTTAAATCCAAAAGTAATCCGTGCTTCAATGGGTTCAATTTTTCATTTAAATATTTATGAAAAAATTAGCATAAATGATTTAGCAACTCTTAAAAAAAATGGTTACCAAATAATTTGTTCGGATCTAAAAGGCAAAGATATTTTTACCTTCTTGATAAAAAATAAATCTATTATAACTTTCTCCAATGAATCAGCGGGACCATCAGAAACAATAAAAAATATAGCTGATGATTTTATAACCATTCCCCAAAAAGGCAAAGCAGAATCTTTAAATGTATCAACTGCCGCAGCGATAATTATTTCGAAAATCACAAATTAAAAAGGCTCGATTCTTCGAGCCTGAATTTTTATTGCAGCTCAGGGCTGCAGTCCCGAGATTTCATTACAGAATAAATCATAAGAACAGGTTAGAAAAACTTGTACTATGAAAATCATTTAATCATCAACATTTTTTTCACATCTGAAAAATTACCGGCTTCAATTCTATAAAAATAAACTCCAGTGCTAACTTTATTCCCAAATTTATCATCACCATTCCAGTTCACTTGATAAGCTCCACCTACTTGCTCCTGATTAATCAGAGTTTTTACTTCCCTTCCAAGAACATCATAAATTTTTAGTGCAACAAATGTTGGGGAAACGATACTATAGCTTATCATTGTTGAAGGGTTGAATGGATTAGGATAATTCTGTGCAAGTTTAAATTCAGTTACAATTCCCGGTTCATTTAACTCAACCCCGGTTAGAATATCTGGTTCCGGGGCAGGAAGTTTAGTAGTAGTATAGACTTTGAATTCACCTGGCAATAAAGTAATAGGCGGATTTAAATCTGTAACTTCAATACTATCACCATTAAAATAATCATACCACTTACCTGAACGGCTAAAATTTTGATAATCACTAAGTTCTGTAACTCCAAAGTTTCCAATTATAGAAACATCCATGGTTGCATGATAGAGGTTTATTTTTTTTATCATTCCTGATACATTCAAAGCAAAAATATTTGTACTGAATGCGGGATAATCTTTTTTAAGATTTATAAAAGTTTTAAATACTTTGTAAAGATTTGTTCTGTTGGCATCATTTAGATAATTCCATCTAATTGGTTTAGGATAAGTTTTAGCATAACTTGTTCCATAGGGCTGTGGAACAGCTCCAATTCCTGGATCATAAAAAATAGAAATATCATATCCCAATTCTCCAAATTGCCAAAGCATTTTTGGACCCGGAACAGTAAAGAAAAATGCGGCAGCAAGTTTCATTCTATTAAGCGCAACTCTTATGTCTTTAATATCATATGAGCCGGAAAAATTACCAAATTGCAAATTTTTGTACATTAATCGTTCTTCATCGTGGCTTTCCATATAACCAAGCAAATTTGGCTTAGTCCAGCCACGGGCTAAGTAAGAAATACTTGAAAAATTAGATTTATTATTATCGTTATATCCCATTGTTGCTTCGTTGTAATTATAGTTCACATTTCCCCAAAGAAGCATCCCATAGTTTGAAAGTACTATCTCTTCAGTATTCGCAGCAAAATGTTCCAGTATAACATAAGTGGATGAATCGACATTCCAAATCTGATTAGCCATTCGTTCTAAAATATTTATTCTACTTAGGTCGTAGGCACTCCAGACTCCAACATCAGTAGTGAAATTTTGTGTAAATCCTTTGGACAAATCAAACCTAAATCCATCAAACTTAAATTTTGTAACCCAGTATTCTGTAACACGATCAACAAAATATTTTGTCGCATTGCTTTCATGATTCATATCATTAAAAACATTATATGGATGTCTTGCAACAGCATTTAAATATGGATTATTTGCCGCAGGACGATTGGCAGCAGCATCCCACCAAAGCATTGCAAGCGGTGAAAGGTTATCCGTTTGATTTAAAACCATATCAAGTATAACCGCAATTCCGTTTTGATGACATAGATCAATAAACTCTTTAAGCTTATCTGTCGTTCCGTAATATTTATCTGTGGCTGTTAGATAGATAGGATTGTATCCCCAGCTATCATTACCTGTAAATTCCATTATTGGCATTAACTCAATTGCATTTACCTCGAGTGATTTAAGATACGAAAGTGTATCTATCATAAATTGATAATCATGAAGTGCAGAAAAATCCCTCACTAATAATTCATATACAATTAAATTTTCTTTAGGTGGTTTCTGAAAGTTTTGAACCTGCCATGGATATTCTACTTGGGCTGTTTGTAAAACCCCGACAATGCTTTCTGTTTTACCCGTTGGATATGGTTTGAGATTAGGATAAGTTGTTGACGAAATGTATTTATCATTCCATGGATCAAGAATCTTTTCACAATAAGGATCACCTGTTCTTATATGTCCATCCACAAGATATTGAAAAGCATATTCTGTTCCGGGGCTCAGTGAATTAAGCTCTATCCACCAGATTACGCTATCAGGAGTAACCTGCTGCCTTTTCATAAAATAATTTGTTTCAACTTTCCAATCATTAAAATCGCCGATTACATAGATATATTCTTCATAAGGAGCAAACAATGCAAGTGTTGCTGTGGTAGCACTTGTATAATTAATTCCAGGTTTTATTCCATTAGGTAACGTAGCCTCTGTAATCTGAGGATTTGAAAACATCATAAAAGAAGTTGAATCAATATTGCCGGTGGTATCAGTACCTGTAACCAACATTGTATGAGCACCAACAGAAAAATTAGAGTATACAAAATCATAAGTCAAACTATCATTGTTTGATTGAGCTACTTCATTTCCATCAACGAATAAATTTAAAGAAGATACTTTCGTACCTAATTCAACAGCATCAACTTTTATTGGAACTGTTTCACCTTCTTTTACAAATGTTGGGGATCTCTGTGGATCACCAAATTGAACTGACACTTGCGGATTTTGAATTTCGAGTGTTAACCCTGGTTCATATAAATTGTATAAAATATCAGGTCTCGTTTGTTTAGTAGCGTCAGAACTTCTAAAAACGAAATCCAGCTTAATAATTTTTTCGTTAAAATTAGTAACGTGATAAAATTGTCTGGGATAACCAATAACTAGTTTATAATAGTTCGTACTTATCCGGGTTAATGTTGGTTGGCTTGCACTTCCCCAGGAGCCAATTACATATTGCCAATTTTTTATCACATAACCTGCAGAATCAATAGTTACGCCTGTATGCGCAAAAACGGTACCTGTATAATTTAATAATTCGGATGCTCCAGTTTGCGTTGCATCAAAGTAAACTACAATACTATCATACTGGGTTGGATTTGCCGGAATAGTTGTAACAATTTGTGCTGGAGCAATTTGATATGTTGCAATTATAATAAGTAAAATCTTGAATAAATTTTTCATAATGTCTTTTAAATTTTATTAAGTGAATAAAAATTTATGTAAAGTTTCCATTGAAAAATTAAACAACGCATTTTCGAGAAACAAGGTTATTAAGTGTTTCAAAAATTCAGTTAATAGTTGAAATTAATATATTTTGGTTTGTTAATTCAGCCTATAACGGCTAATTTTTCTTCATAATTTTCTAATTATTTAAATAAAAATGGAAGACCTATGAACTCACAATATTATATGGATTTAGAGCATAAATACGGTGCTCATAATTATCACCCGCTTGAAGTTGTAATTGCAAAAGGCAAAGGTGTTTGGGTTTGGGATGTTGAGGGTAAAAAATATCTTGATTTTCTTTCCGCCTACTCTGCAGTTAACCAGGGACATTGCCATCCTAAAATAATAAATGCCTTAATTGAACAGGCACAAATTTTAACATTAACATCGCGCGCATTTTATAATAATGTCCTTGGCGATTATGAAAAGTTTGTTACAGAACTTTTTGGTTATGATAAAGTTCTACCTATGAACACAGGTGTTGAAGGTGATGAAACTGCAGTTAAGCTTGCTCGTAAGTGGGCTTACGATGTTAAAGGAATAAAAAAGTATGAAGCAAAAATTATTGTAGCTAATGAAAACTTTCACGGCAGAACAATGATGGCTGTTTCTGCTTCTACTGATCCGGAGTGTTATGATGGATTTGGTCCCTTTGTTCCTGGATTTGAAAAAATACCATACAACAATATTGCCAGCTTTAGAAAAAGCATTGGAAGATCCAAATGTTGCTGCATTTTTAGTTGAACCAATACAAGGGGAAGCCGGAGTTTTTGTTCCTGATGATGGTTACTTAAAAAAAGCACAGGAACTTTGCAAATCAAAAAATGTTTTACTGATTTGCGATGAAGTTCAAACAGGATTAGCAAGAACAGGTAAAATGCTTGCATCAGATTATGAAAATGTTAAACCGGATATTTTAATTCTTGGTAAAGCACTTTCGGGTGGAGTTATGCCCATATCAGCTGCTTTAGCAAATGATGAAGTTATGCTTGCAATAAAACCCGGTCAGCATGGTTCAACATTTGGCGGTAATCCACTTGCTGCTAAAGTTGCGATCGCTTCATTACAGGTTTTAATTGAAGAAAAATTAGCAGATAATGCATTTAAACAAGGGAACTTATTTTAGAGCAGAAGTTCAAAAAATGGTTGATGAGTTTGAGACATCTAACTCTTAGTGCGAGGTAAAGGTTTATTGAATGCAATTGTAATCAAACCTGCAAAAAGCGGAAAAACTGCGTGGGATGTTTGCGTTGCATTAAAAGAAAATGGAATGCTTGCAAAACCAACTCATGGTGATATTATTAGATTTGCACCACCATTAGTAATTACAAAAGATGAAATTGATTTGGCATTAAGCATAATTAGAAAAGTATTGAAGGACTTTCAATAAAGAATTTATATTTTGATAAAATATTCTCTTGGCATACTTTACTTAATCTTTATTATTAGAGTGTGCCAATGGAATTTATTTTGAAAGTTTATCTTCGACTTTGCTGCAGGAATATCTTGAATCCTTTTTGAGACAAAGAAATTAGCTTTGTAAAGAAAATCCTATCTAATAAAAATAAAATCCTAATTCTAATTTAAGCTATTTTATCTTTCAGAATTTTCCGCGTATCTCTAATTGATTTAGAAAGTTTATTTAATCTTTCTTCAACATTTCCAAGATCATTGTTTTTGCTGAAAGTTCAATTCCAAGTGCTTCATCACCTACTAATGTTGCACCAACAGAATAACTTGATCCTTTTAGTGTATGAGCAGTATCAATAATCTTTTTTAGATCGTTAGAATCAAGATGTTCACGAAAGTAATTGTAATTTATGCTCAGCATCAATAAGATAATCACCTAAAAAATCTTTTTCAAAACTATATCACCAAGACTAATTTGTTTTAGTCTTTCAAAATCAAAAGAATCTAATTTCATTATTTATATCTTTTTTGTTTATCATCATCTGTAATCAATTTTTAAGAAATGATCTATTATACGAACAACTCTCTTTAGCAATAACAGGTTTAGAAATGTATTCATCCATTCCTGCTTCCAATGCATTTTTCTCTATCACCAATAAAGCATGTGCAGTAATAGCAATAATGGGAACTTTATTTTTCGGTGCTTTCATTGCCCGAATCATTTTTTGTGGCAGTAAATCCATCCATTTCCGGCATTTGAACATCCATTAAAATTAAATTATAATTATGTTGAGTGTAAGCACGAATTGCTTGTTCTCCATTCATTACTGCATCAACCTGATAACCGGCAGAATTTAATGTTCTTATTGCTACTTTTTGATTGATCAGATTATCTTCTGCAAGAAGGATTTTATAATTTTTTTCTTTTGAAAATGTAAGTTTAAAGTCGCATCTGAGTAATCTGCATATCTTCATTTCCAAATTCATGCTTTCAGTAATCTTCGGATAACTGATTTGAGATATTCTTGCTTTTTCAACAATAACGCTAAAATCAAATCTGCTTCCTTCACCTTCAATACTTGTTAACCGAAATATCACCTTCCATCAAGACTTGTAAATTCTTTACAAATAACTAATCCCAAACCTGTACCGCCAAAATTCTTATCCTTCAGAACCTGTAATCTGAGAAAATGGTTTAAAGAGTTCATATAATTTTATCGGCAGGAATTCCAATTCCTGAATCTAATAATCGTAGTATTTATCTTTACTTCTATTATCTTTCAATTTCATCAACCTTAACAATAATTTTTATCTCACCTTCCTTTGTAAACTTTATTGCATTGCTAAGAAGATTTAAGAAATATTTGTCTTATTCTGGTCGGATCACCAACAAAGTTTAGTTCTTTTGTTTCGGGTAATTCAACTGCTAATGTTTAATGATTTCTCTTTGGCTTTTGGGACTAACAATTGAAATTGCCTGATTTAAAACTTTTTTGAGATTAAAATTAAGATTTTCAAGTTCTATTTTGCCTGCTTCAATTTTTGATAAATCAAAAACTGCATTAATAGTTTCAAGAGAGATTCGGCAGAAAGTTTTGCATTATGAATAAACTGTTTTAGTTCATTCTGGTTATTGGATATGATTCAGTTTTCAATTAAATATAAAAATCCTAATATGCCATTCATTGGAGTTCTGATTTCGTGACTCATATTAGCAAGAAATCTACTTTTAGCTGTACTTAACTTTATTGCTTCTTTGGCAAGTGCATCCGATTTTTCCTTTTCTGCCTTTAAGTGCCAATTCAGCTTGTTTTCTTTGTTCCTGTGCTTGAATTTCGTCAGGTAACATCGCGCATTGTTCCTTCAATGTATTTATCTTTATCACATCCAGCTTTAACTTCTTAGCATTTAATTTTACAATAAGATTCTTTTTATTTTTATTAACAATATCAACAAGATAGTCTTCAACAGATCCATTTTTTTTAAGTAGTGATAAAATTTTTCTCTATCTCAGGATTTTGATAGATAATCACTAACCCGTGTAATTACCAACAGATCATCAGGAGTTAAATGTAGCCAAACATTTTGACTAAAGCATGATTTGCAGTTATAAAATCACCTTGAGATAGTTGATTGATAAATTCCATCTGTGGAATTATTAAAAATTGCTCTGAATTTTTTTTCTGATTATTCGACACTTCAAAGCATTTTCTGCAATCTGCAATCTCATTTTAAAATTTATTGCACTGCCAGCAACGGAAAGTAAACTTAGAAATAAGAACAAAGATCAGAGATTCAAACATATTCGGTAAGAAATATATTTTCTGATCGTTAAACAGAATTGCAACCGCAAATACGATGTTATAATAAATTGCTACAAGTATTTGGTTTTTAATTTCCCAATTAAGAAACATAGCAGATGTAAATATCATCAATCCAACAATTTGAGAGTTAACGATCAAAGAGTTTGGAATTAAGAAGTATCATTATTGCAGATGAACTGATGATTGTTAACAGCAAAATATGAACAAGGATGAATTGAATATTTTGTCGCATTCTTTGAACTAAGAAAAATCAGAATAATGAAGGCAATAAGTGTGGCTAAAAGTCTTACAAAATAAATTTGAAATGAATACTCGGCATGATGTCTAACCTCAAATATCATTGCAAAGATACCTGATATTGCAACCATTAATGCAATTACTTTAAGCGGTGTAACTAAATATTTTCCTGTTTCTTCTTTTATTTGCATATATTTCTCATGATCGATCTGAGGGTTATCTTTTAATAGAAAATCTACAAGTGTCTTGTTATGATCCACGTTTTTACTCATAAATAATAGTAAATCTAAATAATTTATGATGATAAATTACTTTATCGCTTTTTATTTTTAGCTATAACAATTTTCAAGCCAATTTTTATGATAGACTTTTTTTACTCTATTGATCTTGCAATCTTTTATTTTTTCAATCATACCATTTCTACAGGTATTCTTGATAAATTTTTTTCAATTATTACAAATGTAAATAACTGGTATATTACTTACGTAATACTTTTATGGAATTAGCTGGACTAAAGGCGGGACAAGAGGTAAAATTGCCGTAATTGGAGTACTTTTACTCATTTTAGTTACAGATCAGACAGGATATAGATTATTAAAGGAATTTTTTGCTCGTCCAAGACCATGTATTGCATTATCAGATGTTATTACTCCACTTGGCTGCACCGGAACTTACTCATTCCCTTCAAATCATGCACTGAATAATTTTGCTGCTGCAATGTTTTTTTACAAATTATTTCCCAAATTAAAATGGGTGTTATTTATTGACAGCAACGTTAATTGCAATTTCAAGAGTATATCTTGGTTTGCATTATCCATCGGATATAATTGGTGGTGCAATAATAGGTTTAGCATTTGGTTATATTTTTGCTGTTGGAGTTTTATACTTAGAGAATTATTTAAATGAAAAGAAAATTAAAGCATTCTGAATCTTAATTGAGAAGGAAGGTTTGTTTGTAATGAAAAATGATTTTTGTGATATTAATTATTTTATTTTCTTCAATTCATTTTTTAGCATTTGCAATTACTTCTAACAAGAATAATTTGGATATAAGCGATACTCTTGAAATTAAACAATTCAATTATTCAAAAAGTTCAAGCCGGATAGTGCTGTATACATATAACATATTGATTACCCACAAATTAATGGAATTGAGAATAAGATTGTTGAAGATAAAATTAATTCATTTTTAAAGAAGAGTTTGAACAATCAATTTTATGGTATGATGAATTAACTTATCGGACTCTGCTCAATTTTAAGGCGAACGTTATGACTTGACATATTGTTTTGAGACGGGTTTTGAGGTTCAGTTCAATTCAACAAAATTTTTAAGTGTTATATTAGATCATTATCAATTTACCGGTGGCGCACACGGAAATTATTATTCGGTAGGATATAATATTGACATGAGTGAAGCCAAAGTTTTATCACTTAAAGATATAATTGAGAATGGTTCATTTGATTTGCTAACCTATGAATGTGAGCAAGCATTTACTTGAACATTTCAAGCAAGCTCTTTTGGAGGCAGGATTGTTTGAAAATGAATTAGTTATCCTGCCGGATCAGGATTTTTACATCATTCCCGGAACTTCCTTGTAATTCAGTTTGATCCGTATGAAATTGGACCTTATTGCAATGGGTGAAATAGATGTTGAAATTCCTTTCGAGAAAATAAAAGATATTTTAAAACCTAATCTTCCATTTCCAACAAACTAAAATCCTATGAAAAATAAACTTCTTATTCGTTCTGCAAAAAAAGATGATATCCGCAATCTTATAGGTCTAATTAAAGAATTAGCCGATTATGAAAAACTTCTTCAGATCAAGTTATAACTACAGAAACTGAATATAAAAAATGTTTTGTTCGGTGAAAATAAATTTGTGCAATTCTTCTTGCTGAGTATGAAGGACAAATTGTCGGACAAGCTCTTTTCTTTAATAACTTTTCAACCTTTCTTGGGTAAACCGGGAATCTATCTTGAAGATCTTTATGTAAAACCGGAATTCCGAGGTAAAGGAATTGGCAAAGCCTTTTGGATAAATTAATTTCATTCGCAAAAGAAGAAAATTATGGAAGAGTTGAATGGTCAGTTCTTGATTGGAATGAATCTGCAATAGATTTTTACAAAAAAATTGGTGCAGTAGAACCTAGAGGAATGGAAAATTTTTCGACTTAACTTCCGATAAATTTTGAACAATAATTATTGACCAACCAATCTATTTATGGTGTTAACTTTACTTAGGCTTTTCCTAAAAATTCATTATTTTTACGCTTCAAAATTCAAAACTAACAATAGATTTTTCATCTTAAGAAAGGATATAAATGTCTAATACTAACAGAAGAGTAGTTGTAACCGGAATGGGAGCTTTAACTCCAATTGGATTAAATGTTAATGATTTTTGGAATGGAATGATGGAATCTAAAAGCGGTTCTGCTTTAATAAAACAATTTGATACCTCAAAAGTAGAAACAAAATTTGCCTGTGAACTTAAAGGATTTGATGTATTAAATTTTCTTGATAGAAAAATCTGCAAGACGATTAGATCCATTTGCACAATATGCTTAGTTGCAACTCAACAAGCTGTTGATGATGGTAATATCTAAAACCTGAAAATCTTTCCGAAGAAGAAAAAAATAGAATTGGTGTGATCTTCGGAAGTGGAATTGGCGGAATTCAAACTTTTTATGATCAGGCAGTTACTAATCGTGAACAGGGACCTGATAGAATTTCTCCTTTCTTTATTCCTATGCTCATTCCAGATATTGCGGCAGGACATATTTCTATGAAATATGGCTTTCGGGGACCAAACTATTGTACTGTTTCTGCCTGTGCCACAGGAAATAATAATATGATTGATAGCTATCTGCTTATCAAATATGGTATGGCTGATGTAATGCTAACAGGTGGAAGTGAAGCTTCAATTAGTGAATTAGGAATTGGCGGATTTAATGCAAACAGAGCTTTATCAACAAGAAACGATTCACCTGAAACAGCAAGCCGACCTTTTGATGCAACAAGAGACGGATTTGTTATGGGAGAAGGTAGCGGAGCTCTTGTTCTTGAAGAACTTGAACACGCTTTGAAAAGAAATGCTAAAATATATGCAGAAATTATCGGCGCAGGTTTGTCCGCAGATGCTTATCACATCACTGCGCCACATCCCGAAGGAGTTGGTGCTATTCTATCAATGAAAATGGCATTAGAACAAGCAGAAATCAAAACAGATGAAGTTGACTATATCAACATGCACGGAACTTCAACGCCTTTAGGGGATATTGGCGAAACCAAAGCAATTAAAAAAGTATTTGGGGATTATGCTTATAAGATTAACTTATCCTCTACCAAAAGTATGACCGGACATCTTTTAGGTGCTGCAGGAGCTGTTGAGGCAATAGCTTCAATCCTTGCTGTTATTAATGATAAGATTCCACCGACTATTAATTTTGCAAATCCAGATCCTGAGTGTGACTTAAATTATACTTTTAACAAACCGCAGGATAGAAAAGTTAATTATGCAATTAGCAATGCTTTTGGATTTGGTGGACATAATACATCAGTAGTATTTAAGAAATATGAATAATCATTTTCTTTGGTGAAAAGATTATTTTTTCGCTTCTTTATTCTCAAAGACAGAATCAGGAATTCCTTTGTTTACCTGATAATTGGAATATGTAATAATGACCTTTCCCTTTGTTAATGAATTGGATTTTCTGCCCTTCTTTTTAGGCTGTTCATCATTAGAGTTCTCACCAAAAGCATCTGGAATATTCATCTGATCAATGTTAAAGGAAAAAATAATTTTTGACGGCAATGGATATTTTAAATTATCATCATAAAAAAAGTTGATCGAAAAAGTTCCATTGGTTTTTGTTGTTGATTCGACTTTTCTTATTACTTGTTTTTTCTGATCAATCCACAAAGTTGAAAGTATGACATTTCCTTGATCGCCAATAGGAATAATTTTTACAATTGATGTTTTTACTCCATCAAGCATTACATCTTGTTCATAAATTGCCGTATAATTTTTCTTTAACAATGATGATGGTGAAAAATCCAGCCCTTCTTTTGGAAGTAACGCAAATCCTTCAGATTCCACATGCACTTTATCTGGTTGTTTAAAGAATATTTTTGCATTTGATTCCGGAACTTTTAAGAACTCAACATCAACTTTAATGTTAACATCAACCTGGTAATCCTTAACTCTATTGAAATTAGTAACCACTTCATTTAAAATTTCATCTGGATCTTTTGATTGAGCAAAAAATGATTCAGCGATTAAAAGTATAGATTATTATTAAAAATTTCATTTAAACCTCTTTAAGTAAGAATATCTTTTCTTTTAAATAAATACAATGTAAGTGAATAAAAAAACACAATATGGACAGCTAAAATCAAAACAGCTTCCAATATCTTAGAAATATCAACCGGGCCATCAAAAAATAGACGCCAGGATAAAATATAATTTGTAAATAAATAAGGTTTGATGATTTTGAAAAAAATCTATTTGTATAGCAGCTAATAATTATAAAAACAATTATAACTGCCATCGTGCCAACAATTGGTCCAATTGCATTTTCAACAAGTGAAGAAAATAGAAATGCTAAGCTTGCAATCACCGACATTCCAAGGGATGCAAAAGCATAAGCACAAAGGAAGCGCCAAAGTATATCAGACTTTTCAAAAATAATTATTGCTTGATTACTGATTACCAGTAATTCACCTGTCCCAAAAATTATTATACCGATAACCAGACTCATAAATGCGAGCCAAAGAATTAGAAGATTTGTATAAATTATTGCTGCAATAAATTTTGATGTAACAATTTGCGTTCTTGAAATTGGTCTGGTAAGCAACAACCGATAAGTCCCCGCAGTTGCTTCACCGGCTAACAAATCTCCTGCAACAAGAGCAATCAAAAAAGGGATATGAATAGCAAGACTCGCTAAAATAATATAAGATAAAAAGTAACCATTAAGAAGGTTACCAACAAAAACAAATGACTGTTGAATGTCTCGGGTCATAAAATCAATTGTGTGTTTTCCTTCAAATAACATTGCGATATGAATTATGGGAACAAGAACTCCGATAGCAATAAATCCAATGTAGGTTCTCCATTTCTTAAAAATTTTGTAAAGTTCAATCTTTACTAAAGTTATCATCAGGTAGCCTCTTCAGTAATTTTTAGGAAATAATCTTCAAGTGATCTGGTAGGC
Source organism: uncultured Ignavibacteriaceae bacterium (assembly GCA_963809415.1). GTDB lineage: Bacteria > Bacteroidota > Ignavibacteria > Ignavibacteriales > Ignavibacteriaceae > IGN3. The sequence goes on from CAWEJJ010000003.1 coordinate 1,059,457, forward strand.
ACTACTGCACTTACTTTAACTCCATTATCAATAAAATATTTTATTAACTCAGAAATTTCTTCGTTCTCCAACAAAAAGATAAAGTTGTTTTCTGTTTGTGCTTCAAATTTATTAGCCCATGCGGAAGTTGATATTAGATTCCTGGTTAATTCTTGATTATCGACTTCAAAAGATACTTTGCTTTTTTTTGAATCCAATAAATCCTTTACAAGACCTTCAACTTTTGTTGTACCTTTATTTATGATAATCATTCTGTTGGCAACCAGTTCTATTTCAGAAAGAATATGAGTTGAAAGAAAAATAGTTTTGCCTTTTTCTTTACTTAAATAAATTATCAATTCTCTGATTTCTTTCATCCCTTGAGGATCCAAACCTGTTGTTGGTTCATCAAGTATAATCAAATCCGGATCGTGCAGCAGTGCTTGCGCGAGACCTAAGCGCTGCTTCATTCCATGCGAAAATGTTTTAACCTTACTTTTAAATCTTTTATCAAGACCAACTAGCTCTAACGTTTCCATTATTTTTTTTCGGGAAATATTGTGTCCGGAAATTCTACCAAGTATTTCAAGATTTTTAAAAGCCGATAAGTATCCGTAAAAGTCGGGTTTCTCTACAATAGCACCAACCCTTTTTAGTATTTCGATACGATTTTTCCCAAGAGATTTGTTAAAAATATTTATGTTGCCTTCACTGGGTTTGATCAAAGATAACAGCATTCTGATCGTTGTGCTCTTTCCGGCACCATTAGGGCCTAAAAACCCAAATACATCACCTTTATAGACGCTTAGATTTAAATTGTTTACAGCTCTAAGTTCCTTAAAATCCTTTGTTAGAGAATTTATTTCGATTACTTTTTCGCTTTCCAAAATCAATCTTTCATAAAATGTTATAGTTTATGCCTAAAAATACAAATGAATAAGATATATTGTATTGATTTATTTTGAACGGTAGAATTTGGGGATATATAATCATCAATTCCTTAATGCTGTTAAAATTAATCTATTGTCAAGAGAAAGCCGATAAATTTTTATTTGTTTTTTTATGAAAATATTTTCATTTTCAACTTGAAAAATGTAACAAACAAAAATATTTTTTTTATTACTGTACCTTCTATTTTTTTTTACATTATTTTTTAATAGTTTCGACTGAGCAAAGATGATGAATGATGTCAAAAAAGTTTTAAGTTTTTTCTTTCAACTTACTCGTTCATATATCTTAGATTACAACAAATCTTTTTTTAATAATTCTTTTTTTAATTAACCTATCCTCTGGAGAGTTGGATGCGGATTGACAGACTATTTACCGAACCGGGAAAAGATGCCCTATCATCTTTTGATTTTGTAAAAAGAGTTTCAGAGATAAGGAATCCAGATGGTTCTACTGTATTTAAGATGGAGGATGTAACCGTCCCAAAACAGTGGTCACAAGTTGCAACAGATATCATCGCACAAAAATATTTTAGAAAAGCAGGAATACCAAAACTAATTAAGAAATCAAATGAAAAAGGTATACCTAAATGGCTGCAACCTTCAGTTGCAGATAACGAAAGGTTGCAAGAACTTCCGGAACATGATAGATTAACCTCTGAAACTGATTCAAGACAAGTTTTTCATAGATTAGCGGGAACCTGGACTTACTGGGGATGGAAAGCAAATTATTTTGATTCGGAAGAAGATGCAAAAGCTTTTTATGATGAACTAATGTATATGCTGGCTAATCAAATGGCTGCACCAAATAGTCCACAATGGTTTAACACCGGTTTAAATTGGGCATATGGAATTACTGGGCCATCACAGGGACATTATTATGTTGATTATCAAACGGAAGAGTTGACACAATCAACAGATGCTTATACTCATCCTCAACCACACGCTTGCTTCATTCAATCCGTTAGTGATGATCTTGTTAACGAAGGTGGAATAATGGACCTTTGGGTTCGTGAAGCTAGATTATTTAAATATGGTTCCGGAACTGGTTCTAACTTTTCAGAATTACGAGGATCAAAAGAACCGCTAAGCGGTGGCGGAAAATCTTCGGGGTTAATGTCCTTCCTTAAAATCGGAGATAGATCTGCAGGTGCAATTAAATCCGGTGGAACAACAAGACGCGCAGCAAAAATGATAACCCTGGATCTTGATCATCCTGATATTGAAGAATATATAAATTGGAAGGTAGTTGAGGAACAAAAGGTTGCCGCACTTGTTGCTGGTTCTAAATTATGCAATCTGCATCTTAACAATATCATGAAAGCCTGTTATGAAGAGCATCCTGAAAATGACAGATTTAATAAAAAGCTGAATAAAAAATTAAATCACGCAGTGCTTGAAGCAAGAAAATCTCAGATATCAAACAACTATATTGAAAGAGTTATTCATTTAGCAAAATTAGGATTTAAATCTATTGATTTTCCTGTCTATGATACAGATTGGAATTCGGAAGCTTATGCAACTGTTTCTGGACAAAATTCTAATAATTCTGTTAGAGTAACTAACGAATTTATGAATGCTGTTTTGACGGATGGCAATTGGAATCTTTATTGGAGAATTGAAAAGAGAAAAGCTAAAAAAGAAAACAGACAACCAAAGGCATGCAAAACACTAAAAGCAAGGAACTTATGGGAACAAATAGGTTTTTCTGCTTGGTCCTGTGCTGATCCCGGTATTCAATATCATACTACAATTAATGAGTGGCATACCTGCCCTGCAGCGGGAGAAATTAAAGCATCAAATCCCTGTAGTGAATATATGTTTCTTGATGATACTGCATGTAATCTTGCTTCTATTAATCTTGAAAGATTTTATAATTCAGAGATTCACAAATTTAACATAGAGACATATAACCATGCCACCAGGCTTTGGACTATAGTACTTGAAATTAGTGTATTGATGGCACAATTTCCAAGTAAAGAAATGGCTAAACTTAGCTATGAATACAGAACACTTGGTCTAGGTTATGCTAATCTCGGTTCTCTGCTGATGCTGCAAGGAATTCCATACGACAGTAAAGAAGGCTGTTGCAATTTGCGGTGCTTTAACATCAATTATGCATATGACATCTTATGCAACATCTGCTGAACTTTCAAAGCAAGCGGGACCTTTTTTAAAATACGAAGAAAACAAAGAAAATATGCTAAGGGTTTTGAGAAACCACAGAAGAGCAGCTTACAACGTTCCAAATGAAGAATACGAAGGATTATCAATATACCCTGTTGGAATCAATCCCCAACATTGTCCTTCAGATCTATTAAAAGCTGCCAGGGAAGTTTCTGATAAAGCTGTTGAGATGGGTGAACTTTATGGATTTAGAAATGCACAGGTAACAGCAATCGCACCAACCGGAACGATTGGACTTGTTATGGATTGTGATACAACCGGAGTAGAACCTGATTTTGCGTTGGTTAAATTTAAAAAACTCGCTGGCGGTGGGTACTTCAAAATAATTAATCAATCAATCCCACCAGCTTTAAAGAAATTAGGGTATAACAAAGATCAAATTAATGAAATTGTTAGATATGCAAAGGGCTCGGGATCTCTTGAAGGTTGTCCATATATTAATCCACAATCATTAAAAGCAAAAGGGTTTACTGATGATATTATTGCAAAAATTGACAAGGTATTACCGTCTGTTTTTGATATAACTTTCGCATTTAACAAGTTTTCGATTGGAACAGAATTTCTTACTAAAACACTTAGAATTGATGAGGATGAAATTAATTCATTTGATTTTGATCTTCTTACTAAACTTGGATTTTCCAGAACAGAAATAGCCTCAGCAAATGATTATGTTTGTGGTACGATGACTATTGAGGGTGCTCCATTCTTAAAACATGAGCATTACCCTGTTTTTGATTGCGCAAATAAATGTGGTAAAAAAGGCACAAGGTTTATCCGACCAATGGCTCATATTAAAATGATGGCTTCAGCTCAGCCATTCATCTCAGGCGCTATTTCAAAAACAATTAATTTACCAAGTAGTGCAGGAATTGAAGATGTGAAAGATGCTTATATGCAGTCCTGGAAATTGGGCATTAAAGCAAATGCACTTTATAGAGATGGCTCGAAATTATCGCAACCGCTTAATTCAATAAGCGATGATGATATTGAAACATTGATGGAAGAAAAAGAAAAGAATGATATAGTTAAAGTTGCAGAAAAAATTATCCACAGGTATATCGCGAAAAGAAGAAGATTGCCAGATCGAAGATCAGGTTATACTCAAAAAGCAAAGATAAACGGACAATCTGTTTATATTAGAACCGGTGAATATGACAATGGACAAATCGGTGAAATATTTATTGATATGCACCGCGAGGGGGCTTCTTTCAGAAGCTTATTAAACTGCTTTGCGATATCGATTTCACTCGGCATGCAACATGGTGTTCCTCTTGAAGAGTTTGTGGATGCATTTGTATTTACCAGATTTGAACCAAGCGGTATTGTAACCGGTAACGATAAAATCAAAATGGCAACATCAGTGATTGATTATATTTTTAGAGAACTTGCTGTAACTTATCTTGGTAGAAATGACCTTTCTCATGTTAGTTCAGACGAGATAAATACAAAAGCTTCACCTGGAATAATAAAAAAATTAGCTGATCCGGAATTTGTAAGTGAAGAACTTATAAGCGAGCGACTTGTCGAGTTAGATAAAGAAAATCTTGATTCTTATAATTATTCGCTAACTTCTAACACAATATCTACTAAAGAGAAAAATACAGCCCAGCAATCTAAGAACAGTATTACGACAAAAATTAAGCAGGCAATTGAAAACGGGTACACCGGTGATATTTGTCCTGAATGCCAAAGTATTATGATGGTTAGAAATGGAACCTGTTTGAAGTGTATGACTTGTGGTGCAACAACAGGTTGCAGCTAATTATTTTTAAGACTTTTAATACTAAAGATTAAACTAAAAGCTGTTCGTAATTGAACAGCTTTTTTAATTTTAAATTACTTAGAAATATCGGAAGTCTCCATTCTTCTCGCACCCATAAATCTTTTAGAATAATAATCATGATCAAGAGAAGAAACTGTTACACCTAGCTTGGATGAGGCATGAACAAAAAGTCTATCACCTATATAAATACCAACGTGACCGGGTTTTACCCTCCTTCGCGTGTCAAAAAATACCAGATCACCAAACTTTAACTCCGAGCGATCCCCTATTACCATACCTTGTTTATATTGTTCTCTTGCTGAGCGATTTAGTTCATAAAGATTTGTATTCTTAAAGACGTTTTGTGTAAAAGCACTGCAGTCAATTCCATTAAGAGAATTGCCACCATATTTATATGGCGTATTTAAATACTTAATTATTTCCATCAATAAAAGTTCTCGTTCAGTAGAAACGGAAGATTCAACGTCTGAACCCGAAGACTTGTCCCCTATTTTTTTCATTATCTCAGTGATATCCAAATGTGCTTCTTCATCAGGTAAATCACTTGGATCCTGATCTTCAGTTACATCTTCTTCAACATTTAATACTGTATCTTTAACAGAAAATTCATTTCTCGAATAATATCTTGAAGAATTATTTTCGGGTAAGTTAATTTCAACTTTTGGAGAGTCATAACGGATTGATCTAGAAGATGAAGAACAAGCATTAATTAATGTAGTTGTAAAAATCAATGTGGTTATCAATAAAAAACGTTTTTTAATTTTCATCCATTATCCGAGATATGATTTTAAATTTTTACTTTTAGACGCATGTCTTAATCTTCTGATCGCTTTTTCTTTAATTTGTCTAACTCTTTCCCTTGTCAAGTTAAATTTTTCACCGATTTCTTCCAAAGTCATTGCAAAATCAACATCCAACCCAAAATAAAGCCGCAACACCTCAGCTTCACGCTCAGGTAAACTTGCTAATGCATCCCTAATTTCAACTTTCAACGAATCATTAATTAGTTGATTATCCGGAGATGGTTGTTGAACATCTTCTATTATATCTAATAAGCTGTTTTCTTCCCCAGAAGTAAACGGAGCATCCATTGAAACTTGTTTACCTGACAATTTCATCGTATCAGAGATTTCATCAATTCCCATCTCAAGTTCGATTGCTAACTCTTCCTGACTTGGCTCACGTTCAAATTCCTGTTTAAGATTGCTATATGCTTTCCCAATTTTATTTAATGCCCCAATACGATTGAGTGGGAGTCTTACAATCCGGGATTGCTCTGCAAGTGCCTGTAAAATTGATTGTCTTATCCACCAAACAGCATAAGAAATAAATTTAAAACCTCTGGTTTCATCAAATCTTTTTGCTGCTTTAATTAATCCCACATTACCTTCATTTATCAAATCACCCAGAGATAAACCTTGGTTTTGATATTGTTTCGCAACGCTAACCACGAATCTTAAATTAGCCTTAGTAAGAATTTCCATTGCTTGCTGGTCACCATTTTTTATTCTAACGGCAAGCTCAATTTCCTGTTCGGTAGTCAGAAGTTCAACTTTACTGATATCCTGAAGATATCTATCTAACGACTGACTTTCTCTATTCGTAAATTGTTTTTGAATTCTCACTTAAACCTCTCGACTACAAAAAATATATAAAAATCTGTTGCAGTGGAAAATTTTTGATAAAACGCTTAATAAGTTATTACCAATCGTTTTACTATTATGAAAAAATAGAGATGAAAAGGTTAAAAATAAAGAGCCAATTAACGGGTAGTGGAATTAGAATTTTATGTGTTAAAAATTTATAATTTCGGTGATAAGGCAATTTCCCCCATCGCAGATTAGATTAATTACAAAATGTAAGTTATTTATCTAAAAAACTTGTGCCTTCTAAATTGTTTATTATATCAAAAAAATCAGCAACCGTTTTTCCAGCATCAGCAAATGTTTTTCGTGTTCCCAGGTTTTTTGACGGTGTATTTTTACCAAAGAATAAAAGTGGTACATATTCTCTGCTATGATCTGTGCTTGGAGTTGTAGGGTCATTACCATGATCAGCAGTTAAAATTAACCTGTCGGATTCATCCAGAGCAGCTAAGAAATAAGGCAAGAAATCATCAAATTGTTTTAACGCATCAGCAAAACCATAAGCGTCATTTCGATGACCAAAATATACATCAAAATCTACAAGGTTTACAAAAATAAAATTATTGTTAGCATTTGAAGCATAACTTAAAAGTTTGTCAAATCCTTCCCTGTTAGATTTAGTCTTTTCCTGGATCGCGATCCCTTTATAATTAAAAAGGTCATTTATCTTACCGATTGCCACGGTTTGAATATTATTCTTTAAAAGAATATCCAAAATAGTTTCGTCAGGAGGATCGAGTGAAAAGTCTCTTCTATAAACTGTTCTCGTAAAATTTCCACTTGTGCCAACGAATGGGCGGGCGATGACTCTCCCAACATTTAATGGTTCTTGTAAAACTTTATTTCTTGTTAAATCACAAATTTCATAAAGTTTTTCAAGTGGAATGACATCCTGATGGACTGCAATTTGAAAAACCGAATCAGCTGAAGTATAAATAATCGGGAAGCCGGTTTTCATATGCTCATCGCCTAACTCTTTGATGATTTCTGTACCGCTGGCTGCTTTATTACCGAGGAACCCCTTGAATTTAGTCACCTCTAAAAATCTATCCGTAATTTCCTTTGGAAATCCATTGGGAAAATAGTCGAAATCTTTGTCCACCAATAACCCACTCAATTCCCAATGCCCTGTTGTACTATCTTTTCCTTTTGATTGTTCAGCCATTTTTCCAAAAGATGCAGTTGGATTACTGGCTGGATTAACTCCGTCAATTTTTTCAATATTGCCAAGTCCAAGTTTTTGCAAACCTGGTAAAGATAATCCACCAACTACTTTGGCAATATTTTTTAATGTATTACTGCCTTCATCACCATATAAATTAGCGTCGGGTAATTCACCAATACCGACACCATCTAAAACAACAAGAAAAAAGTTATTCATAAAAGATAAAGAAGAATTAAGGTTAGTTTATGTTTCTAACTGCATTGCCGCCTTTTTCAACCGCTTTTTGAAGAGCAAGTTCTGCATTATGAAAAACCTCGCCGCAATCAAGCTTACCAAGTGTTGATGCAATTCCGATAGACACAGTATAAGTATTTTGTTTTGTTACAATTGCAATTGGTTTTCTAGCAATTTTAACTCTGAGTTTTTCTGCCCAGATAAAAACATTTTTTGAATCTGCATTGAAGAAATAGACAGCAAAAAGTTTTTCATCCATTCGTCCAAAAATATTAAGTGGTGTCATTTCTTTTGCGATAGTTTCCGCAACTACTTTTAATACCTTGGGAAGTGGGTCACCATCAAACAATGATTCTTGCTCAAGAAAATCATCTATTTTAATTAAAGCAAGAGCACCAGGGACATTAACAGATTGCGCTTTATATAAATCAGCGCTCAATCGTTCTTTAAAGGATTCAGAATTTAATGAACGTGTCTCAAGATCAAGAGCAATAAGACTTTTAAGAAGTGTTTTTGATGACAAAGAATAGATGATATAAGAAATAATATTTACAGAATTTTTTAAAAACATTACATCTGCGTTTGTATAAAAATTCTTTTTCAAACTTTCGAAGCACAATACTCCAAAATTTTGGTTGCCATAAATCAAAGGGACTGCCAGGAACGAACCATCAAATGTAAGGTCCTCTGTTTTAGAATATCTTTTATAACTATCAGCAGCTGTATCATCAATTTTTACCGGGATACTAGACAATATTGCTTTGCCAACAAGTGTTCCAGCTAAATCAATCTGAAGCCCCTGTCCTATATACTTTAATGAAGTTTTATTTATAACTTTAATCGCTTCAAATCTTTGTTCTACAGGTTTATAATAAACAAATACAAAAGTATCCCATTCAATTAAATCACTTAAAGCACTTTGCATAGAATTCAAAACACCATCTTCATTTTCGAATTCTGTTTCAGGTCCAATTAAATTAAGTAAGCCTTTTAATCTTTGCTGTGAAATAGAGTCAGAATGTTTCTCTTCAAAAATCTGGATGATCATTGTTATGACACGGACAAATCTACCCAGTGAGTATATTGTCTCAATTCCAAACTGATCCTCAACCTTAGAATCCACAGATAAAATAGCTATTAGAGATCCTTCATAAAAAAGAGGAACTCCGACAAAACTTCTTATCCCCTGAGGTCTATCATAATATCTAATCACATCTGATTCTGCGGCGGGTGAAATATCGCTTAAAAGTTCTGGTTCACTTTTTTGTACTATTTTGCTTAAGATATCATCTTCAATGTCAAATTTCCTCTTTGCAATTTCGCTTGAAGATGAAGAAACAAATTTTTCAATTGTTAATTTTTCTTTTTTCTTATTATACCAGAAGAAAATTGCTGTGTGTGCAGAGTAAGCATCTTTAATAACTGTTAACATTTTTTCGAGAGCAAAGGCAAATTGTCCACCGTGTCCTAGTTCTGAAGGTAAAGATTCATTTGCAATTTCCTCAAACCTTTCACGCAAATCCGGTGGAATCAGTGTGGTCTTTGGAACTCTTAATAATTCAGGCGAATAATTTTCAGCGGTAATAATTTCAACTTTAGCATTTTTGGATATGATTTTGAATGACTCATCATGCTCGGCAGGAGTGGGTGTCAAAATATCATCATCAAGTTCTTCTCTATCGTTTATAGAATATCTACCATCAAATCTTACTGAATCTCTCAGAAAAATTATAAAAGCAACATATATAACAATTAGTGCTATAGTAATAACACGGATAAGCAAATCATCGGTAAGAAAAAGAATAGCAGCAAGAACAGGTACTATCAGGAAGATTAAAACTCTTTTTTTTTGTCTTCGGTCCATATTGATAAGTTCTTACAGCAAATAAATTTTATAACTAATTTAAATTAACATTTAAATAATAACAAACTTTATTGAATAATGATAAGGTCTTTTTAATAAAATATTGATGATAAAATTTTTTTTACCTCTTTATTCCCTGTGCCATTTACTGCAGAAAAGAAAAGCAAATTATCATTTAGTGACATTTCGGGAAAAATGACTTTTAAGTTCTTTACACTTTTATAAAATTCTGATTGCTTTAGCTTATCAGATTTATTAAGCAAAACTATATACGGAATAGCTAATTCTTTAAGCATTTTATTAAATTCTATATCAATCTCAGTTGGATCATGACGGCTATCAAGTATGTGAATTGTCAACTGGATATTTTCTGATAAAGAAAAAAAATCTTTAATCAATTTATTCCATTTTCTTCTTTCAGTCATGCTTGCTTTTGCATAACCATACCCCGGAAGATCGACCAAATAAAAATTTGTATCTATCTGATAATAATTAATAGACCTTGTTTTACCAGGTGTTGAACTTGTCTTGGCAAGATTTTTTTTATTGAACAAAGAATTAATAAATGAAGATTTGCCAACATTCGATCTTCCGCAAAGAACCACTTCGGGCAGTGTTTGCTTGGGCAAATCAGCTACATTAAAAACGGACGTTACAAACTTTTGATTGTTAAACATAATAAAAAAAGAGTAACCGGATTACCGATTACTCTTTAAATGTAATTAATAATTTGTTTTTACTTGCTATTTTTTTCTGATTTTTCTTCAACAATATTTGCTTCTTCTACTGCTTCGCTTGATTTCCGATCAGCTTTTGCTTTGGCTTTTATTTCTTTCTTTTTCTGCTGCTCTTCAGCTTTTTTATTTGCAATATCATTGTAATCAACAAGTTCAAGAATTGCCATAGAAGCGGCATCACCAGGACGGCTACCAAGTTTTACCACTCGTGTATAGCCACCAGGTCTTTCACCAATTTTAGGAATGATCTCACTAAAGAGTTCCTTAATAACTTCTTTATCGTGGATAAGACCCATTATCTGCCGTCTTACATGCAAATCATTTTTTTTTGCTTTTGTAATAAGTTTTTCAACAAAAGTTCGTGCTTCTTTTGCTTTTGCTTCGGTAGTTTTAATTCTTTTATGTTTTAAAAGTGAAGTCGTTAATGAATTAAGCAAAGCCGATTTATGACTTGCAGTTCTACCTAATTTTCTTCCTTTAACTTTATGTCTCATTCAGCAACCTATCTCGATTAGTGTGATTCTGTTTCTTCTTTAATGTATTTATCAACGTCCATCCCGAAGTCCAGTCCCAGAGTCTCCACAATTTCCATTAGCTCTGCCAAAGACTTTCTTCCGAAGTTTCTAAATTTGAGCATTTCCTGCTCATCTCTTCTAACTAACTCGGCTAAATTTTTAATATTAGCAGCTTTAAGGCAATTATGTGATCTTACACTTAATTCAAGATCATCAACCGGTGTTAAAAGAATTTTTCTAATTCTTTCAGTTTCGCTATCCTTTTGGCTGACATTATGTTCTTCTTCCTGATCCATATCAAAATTTATAAACAACTGTACATGCTCTCTTAAAATTTTTGCTGCTTGAGTCAATGCATCGTCCGGTGTAATTGAACCATCTGTAGTTATCTCAAATGTTAATTTTTCAAAATCATTTTTATCACCAATTCTAACATTTTCAACATCATACTTTACAGTTCTTATAGGTGTAAAGATAGAATCTATTGGAATTACTCCAATTGTTTGGTCGGGAACAATATTTTCATTTGCAGGCACATAACCAACACCTTTGCCAACTCTTAATTCAACATCAAACTTTGCATTTTTATTTAAGGTTGCAATATGAAGTTCAGGATTTAAAATTTCAATTTCATTGCTATTTTTTTGAATATCCCCGGCCGTCCAAACACCGGCTCCAGAAAATGATAAATCAATTTTATTTGGTTTTTTAGACAAAAATTTCATTCTAACCTGTTTAAGATTAAGAATGATTTCGGAAACATCTTCAACCACTCCTTCAATTGTGGTGAATTCATGCAGCACACCACTTAATTTAACAGAAGTGATAGCTGCACCCTGCAATGAAGATAGTAATACTCTGCGAAGTGAATTTCCTAATGTAACACCATAACCTCTTTCTAAAGGTTGAAGTGTAAATTTACCAAATGAATTTGTATAATTGGCTTCATCAAGAACTACAGCTTCAGGCATCCTTAAAGATGATACACTCATTATTATCCTCTATTCTTATTCTAATTAAAAATTTATTTCGAGTAAAGTTCAACAACCAATTGTTCGTTGGCATTTAAAGGCACATCAGCTCTTTCAGGTATCTGAACAAAAGTTCCTGACAAAGTAGCCTTATCAATTGTAAGCCAACCGTAAGTATTATCTTTTACTCTTTTTAGTGAATTATGTATCGCATCCAATTTTTTACTTTTTTCTTTAATCTGGATGAGATCACCTGCCTTTAACAAATATGCAGGAATATCTACAAGATTACCATTAACCAAAATGTGACGATGTCTTATCAATTGTCTGGATTGCTTTCTTGATGAAGCAAAACCAAGTCTAAAGACAACATTATCCAAACGTCTCTCGAGCAGTTTTATCAGGTTCTCACCAGTTCTACCTTTTTGTTTATCAGCTTTTTCAAAATAATTTCTAAATTGTGTTTCTAATAAACCATAAGATCTTTTAATTTTTTGTTTTTCTCTTAACTGAACTCCGTATTCAGAAATCTTGGATCTTCTTGATAATCCATGTTGTCCGGGAGGATAGTTTCTAACCTCGATTGGACATTTTTCTGTAAAACATTTCTGTCCTTTAAGAAAAAGTTTTTGTTTTTCTCTTCTACATAATTTACAAACTGAATCAGTGTATCTTGCCATTTAGTGAATCTCCATAAATTAAACTCTTCTTTTCTTAGGTGGTCTGCATCCGTTATGCGGAATCGGTGTAACATCTTTAATTGAAGAAATTGTTAAACCGGCAGTATATAATGCTCTAATTGCAGCTTCCCTTCCGGAACCTGGTCCTTTAACAAAAACTTCTAATTTTCTCATTCCAAGATCATAAGCTTCTTTACCTGCAGCTTCCGCTGATACCTGTGCGGCAAAGGGCGTATTTTTTCTTGAACCTTTAAAACCATTTTTCCCTGCTGATGACCAGGAAACAGTGTTTCCATAAATATCAGTAATAGTAACAATCACGTTATTAAATGTCGCTTTTATGTGCGCAACACCATTAGAATCAACGTGTGTTCTTTTTTTTACTTTTTTTGCAGTTTTAGCCAATTCTTAAATCTCCGTATTATCAAAAATTATTTCTTAGATGGTGCTTTCTTTTTACCAGCTACAGTTCTTCTTTTGCCTTTTCTTGTTCGGGAATTAGTTCTTGTTCTTTGACCGCGCACAGGTAATCCCCTTCTGTGCCTTACACCCCGGTAAGAACCAATGTCCATTAATCTTTTTATGTTTTGCTGAACCTCAGAGCGAAGCGCTCCTTCTACTTTGTACTCTGCAGTTATAATTGATCTTATTTCAGCAACTTCTTCGTCTGTAAGATCAGCAACTTTTTTATCGGGACTAATCTTAGCTTTTTCTAAAATTGTTGCAGCGGCAAATTCACCTATTCCATAGATGTACTGCAAACCGAACAACACTTTTTTTGTTTTTGGTAAATCAACTCCAGCTATACGAGCCAATGATATACTCCTTTGTTTTAACCTTGACGTTGTTTGTGTTTAGGGTTTTTGCAAATAACTCTTACAACACCCTTACGTTTAATAATTTTGCATTTATCGCAAATTTTTTTAACAGATGATCTTACTTTCATTTTAATTTATCCTATTTATACCTGTACGTAATTCTGCCCTTAGTTAAATCATATGGAGAAAGTTCTATTGATACCTTATCTCCTACCAATATTTTAATAAAGTGCATTCTCATTTTGCCGGAAATATGAGCAAGTATTTCATGTCCATTATCAAGCTTTACCTTAAAAGTTGCATTAGGTAATGTATCGGTGATAATGCCATCTATTTTAATTGGTCCTTGCTTTGCCATTTAACAAACCGTAAGTATTTCCGGTGTATTTCCATTAACTAAAATTGTATGCTCAAAATGAGCAGAGGTTGAACCATCTGCTGTTAAGATTGTCCACCCGTCTTTGGCTGTAATAACATCATATCTGCCAGCGTTTATCATTGGTTCAATTGCTAATGTCATTCCATTCTTAAGTTTTGGACCTGTTCCTTTTTTCCCGAAGTTAGGGATTGATGGAGCTTCATGTAAATATTTTCCAACTCCATGCCCGCAAAGATCTCTAACTACTGAAAAACCGTTTGCCTCAACATAAATTTGAACAGCATTGGAGATATCATGAACTTTGTTTCCAGAAACTGCCTGCTGTATTCCCAAATAAAGTGATTGTTCTGTTACTTCCATAAGTTTCTTTTTTTCAATTGAAACCTCACCAACAGCAACCGTTAAAGCCGCATCTCCATAATAATTATTTTTAAGAACACCCATATCTATCGAAATTATCTCGCCATTTTTCAAAACCCGGTTACCAGGAATTCCGTGTACTACTTCATCATCAACAGAGGAACAAATTGTACCGGGAAAACCCGGGGCACCACCTTGTGAATAACCTTTAAACGCGGGAAGTGCATCGTTACTTCTTATGTAATCTTCTGCAATCTTGTCTAACTCTAAAGTTGTAATACCCGCTTTAACATTTGATTTAAGAAGCTGTAAAGTTTCTGCAACAATTTTACAACTTTCTCTTATAAAATCAATTTCTTTTTTAGTTTTAATTAAAATCACAAATAATTATCTACGGGCTTTAATTTTACCCGATTTCATAAATCCATCATAGTGTCTCATCAACAAGTGAGATTCAATCTGCTGTAAAGTATCAAGGGCAACACCTACAATAATCAGCAGACTTGTACCTCCGAAAAATTGTGCAAATGAACCGGAGACACCCCATACCGAAACAAATGCCGGAAGTATTGCAATTATGGCTAAAAAGAAAGAGCCGGGTAAAGTAATTTTTGTTAAAATATTATCAATAAATTCCGAAGTCTGTTTTCCTGGTCTGATTCCAGGAATAAATCCACCTTGCTTTTTCATATTATCAGCAACATCTTTTGGGTTAAAAGCAATTGCAGTATAAAAGTAGGTGAAGAAAATAATCATCACAGCATATATTGTAGAATAAATTGGTGAATGATATTGAAACCAACCGCCTACCATTTGCAAAAATTCATTATCGGGGAAAAAAGATAAAACAGTTGTTGGTATAAACATTATAGATTGAGCAAATATGATTGGCATAACTCCTGCAGTATTAACCCTTAAAGGTATATACTGTGTTACACCACCATAAACTTTTCGTCCAACAACTCTTTTTGCATACTGTACAGGAATTTTTCTTGTACCTTGCGTAACTAAAACAACTCCGGCAATAATGAAAAACATAAATGCAAAAATAATTATTTCAATAATAATTGATCTTTGACCAGCGCCAATTAGTCTGTATTCATCAAGTAAAGCGAATGGAAATCTTGCAATAATTCCAATAAAAATAATAAGAGATATTCCATTACCCAATCCTTTGTCAGTAATCTGTTCACCCATCCACATCATAAACATTGTACCGGATGTAAGAATAATAATAGTTGATAACACCCAGCCAATTCCCTGCACAGGATGCGGAACAATTGGCATTCCCTGAAACTGAGTATTTAAAAGTTTAACAGTTACTCCCCAGGCTTGCATAGCAGAAATAATTACGGTACCGTATCTTGTCAATTGTGTAATTTTCTTTCGTCCTTCTTCACCTTCTTGCTGCAATTTTTGGAAATATGGAACCACAGCGCCCATTAACTGGAGTATGATAGAGGCTGAAATGTAAGGCATAATTCCAAGTGCAAAGATTGCGGCGTTATGAAATGCGCCACCAACAAACAAATCATACAATCCAAAGAGATTATCGGTGGACTGATTTTTCACACTTTCCGATAATAGGACGGCATCAACACCGGGGATTGTTAAATGTGACCCGAGCCTTACAATAAACAATAGAACTAAAGTATATAAAATTCTTTGTCTAAGCTCATGGATCTTAAAAATATTTCTGAATGTATCTGTAAATCTTGACATTTATTTGTACGCTATATCTTTGTTACTGTACCGCCAGCAGCTTCAACTTTTTGCTGTGCTGATTTACTATAAGCATTAACTTCAATATTTATTTTCGCTTTCAAATCACCTTTACCCAAAAGTTTAATTGGTTTCTTTGTGCTTGAAACTAATCCCAGCTTTTTTAATTCGTTTGAATTTAAAAGCTGTTCTTTAATAATTTTATTTTCCGCTAATTTTTGGAGTGAATTAAGATTTACCAATTGATACTCAATTTTAAAAATATTTGTAAATCCAAATTTAGGTACCCGTCTTTGAAGTGGCATTTGTCCGCCTTCAAACCAGGCTTTATGTTTTGCACCCGATCTTGACATTTGTCCATTCATACCTCGTGTAGATTGGTTACCATGCCCTGAGCCTTCACCTCGTCCAACTCTTTTACGATTCTTCTTTGCACCTTGTGCATATTTAAGATTGCTTAAAATATCCATTATAAAACCTTACTAATCTTTTAATTCTTCAACTTTAACCAAATGAATTACTTTTCTGATCATTCCTCTAATTTGAGGAGTGTCATTATGAATTTTTTCCCAGTTGGGTCTTCCTAAACCAAGAGCTTCAATAGTAGCTTTTTGATCTTTAGGTCTGTCTATAACACTTTTTGTTTGAATAACCTTAATCTTTCCCATTAGTTCCTCAGTTAGAAGTAGTAAACAAATCTTTAACTGTCATGCCTCTTTTTGAAGCCATCTTTCTTGCATCAATTTGCTGCATTAATCCATTAAGAGCAGCTTTAACTTGATTATGAGGATTGCTTGATCCAAGAGATTTAGTTAGAATGTCTGTAACACCAGCGGCTTCAAGAACTGCTCTAACGCCTCCTCCTGCAATTAATCCTGTACCTGGTGAGGCGGGTTTTAACAAAACTTTGCCAGCACCATATTTGCCAATAATTTCATGGGCAACCGTTCCTTTAATAACAGAAACTTTAACAACATTTTTCTTTGCGTCATCAATACCTTTAGAAATTGCATCAGTAACTTCATTGGCTTTTCCTAATCCAACTCCAACAACACCGTTTCCGTTACCAACAACAACGATAGCGTTAAAGCTAAATCTTCGTCCACCCTTAACAACTTTAGCAACTCTGTTAATGTGAACTACTTTTTCCTTAAGTCCTTCAGTTTCAGTTGATTTTACAGCTTTCAAGTAAATCTCCAAACAATCTTTAAAAAATAAATTATCTTAACACTTTGGCTGCCGGAAGAGGACTCGAACCTCTACAGACGCCTCCAAAGGGCGTAGTCCTGCCATTAGACGATCCGGCAATTATCAAAATTTTAATCCGGCTTCACGAGCGCCCTCGGCAATCGCTTGAACTCGTCCGTGATATCTATAACCGTTACGATCAAAAACCACATTAGAAATTTTTTTCTCTAACGCTTTTTTAGCAACTAAATTTCCAACAAGTTTACTTTTTGAAATTTTACCTTTAGAGTTTTTAATTTCATCAGCAAGTTCTTTAGACAAAGAAGATACAGATATTAAAGTATTACCTGTTGAGTCATCAATTATCTGTGCATAAACCTGGTTAAGACTTCTGTAAATAGATAGTCTTGGAATTTCAGTTGTTCCAGATATTTTTTTTCTGATTCTTGTCTTCGATCTTAATCTTGGACTTGTATTTCGCTTAATCATAATTATCTAAACTCCATTCGAATTATTTACCCGCAGTCTTGCCGGCTTTTCTCAAAATCTGTTCGTTAGAATATTTAATACCTTTGCCTTTATATGGTTCGGGTTTTCTTATTGATCTAATTTTTGCTGCAACCTGTCCAACTAATTGTTTATCAATACCAGAAACAATAATCTGCGTTGGTATTGGTGCTTCTATCTTTATACCAGCAGGTGGAATAAAATAAATTGGATGTGAGTAACCCATGTTAAGAAGCAAATTACTTCCTTTAAGCTCTACTTTATAACCCACTCCAACAATATCCAGGGTTTTTTTGAATTCCTGCGAAACACCAAGAATCATATTTTGGATAAGTGCACGTGATAAACCATGTAAGGCTCTATTTAATTTCAGATCATTAGATCTTTTAAGTTCAATTTCGGAACCATTCATTTCAATTTTAATATTTGGATGAATAGTTGTATTAAGTTCACCCTTTGGACCTTTAACTTTTACAACATTACCATCCACTGTAACAGTTACGTCTTTAGGAATTTCGATCAGTTTTTTTCCAATTCTAGACACTTTTTTTCTCCGTCAAAAAATTACCAGATGTAGCAAATTACTTCACCGCCAATAGCTAAAGCTCTGGCTTCTTTATCAGTCAACAACCCTCTTGAGGTAGATATTACAGCAGTTCCAAGCCCATTTAAAACCCTGGGTAATTCACTAGAATCTTTATAAACTCGGAGTCCGGGTTTACTAATTCTTTTCAAACCAGTTATGGCTGATAAACCATCTCTGTACTTGAGCTGGATTTTAATAAAATTCTGCTTGTTATCTTCAACAATAGAATAATCGTGAATGTAATTTTCTTTCTTTAAAATTTCAGCTAATCCTTGCTTCATTTTAGAAGCCGGGATTTCAACTCTTAATTTCTTTGCTTTCGAAGCATTTCTAATTCTTAGCAAAAAATCTGATATCGGATCAGTTACGGACATAATAATAAACTCCTACCAACTTGATTTTTTTAATCCTGGAATTTCACCTCGGAGAGCCATCTCTCTGAGTACCAATCTAGATACACCGAATTTACGGTAGTAAGACCTTCCTCTACCAGTAAACATACAGCGATTTTTTAACCTTACAGGAGAGGAGTTTTTAGGAAGTTTTTGTAATCCTTCATAATCACCTTTTTCCTTAAGCTCTTGTCTGATCTTCTTATATTTTTCATTGAGCTTTCTTCTCTTTGCATCACGGGCAATAATACTCAATCTTGCCATTAACTCTCCTTTAAATGCTTATTTAATTTCTTTTTTTCTAAATGGAATACCAAAAGCTTTTAATAACTCATAAGCTTCATTATCAGTTTTTGCTGTAGTAACAAAAGTAACATCCATTCCCATCACTCTTGTAATTTTATCAACATTAATTTCCGGAAAAATAATTTGTTCTCTTACACCAAGTGTATAATTACCTCTCCCATCAAAAGACTTGTCAGACAATCCTTTAAAATCTCTAACTCTGGGAAGAGCCACGTTCACAAGTCTATCAAGAAACTCGTACATTCTTTCTTTCCGTAAAGTAACCATTGCACCAATGCTCATCCCTTCACGGAGTTTAAAGTTAGATATTGCTTTTTTAGCTTTTCTTACACTAGCTTTTTGACCGGTAATCGATTCAAGCTCTCTAACAGCTTCTTCCATTATCTTTTGATCAGCTACTGCAGCGCCTACGCCCATATTTACCACAACCTTATCAAGCTTAGGAACCTGCATAACGCTTTTATAATTAAAAGTCTTCATCAATGATGGAACTATTTCTTTTTTATAAATATCACCAAGTCTTGGACTAATTTTAACTTCTTTTTCCGTCACAGTTTTAACTTCTTTGGAAGTTGCTTTTTTCTGCTGTGGTTCTTTTTCTGATTTTTTGATTTTCTTTTCAGCCATTTGTCTATAACTTTATTAAAATAATTTTACTTAAGAAATCATTTCGCCAGAGGTTTTACTAACTCTTGCTATTTTTTTCTTACCTGTTTTTTCATCTAAGATTATCTTTGCACCAATTCTTGTGGGTTCATTTGATTTTGGATCCAATATCATCACATTTGATGAATTGATCGGTGCTTCTTTTTCTAAAATTCCACCTTGAGGACTTTTACTGTTCGGTTTGGTGTGCCTTTTTCTAAGGTTAATACCTTCAATAATAAGTCTGGAGGTTTTTGGAAAAACTTTTAAAACTTTACCGGTTCTGCCTTTATCATTTCCGGCAATAACCATGACACTATCATTTTTTCTAATTTTCATTTATTTCCCAATCCTTATATAACTTCTGGTGCTAAAGAAACAATTTTCATAAATTGTCTTTCTCTCAATTCTCTTGCAACCGGTCCAAAAATACGTGTTCCTCTTGGCTCATTCTGATTGTTTATAAGCACAGCAGCATTTTCATCAAACCTGATATATGATCCATCTTTTCTGCGTACTTCTTTTTTTGTTCTTACGATAACTGCTCTGGAAACCTCACCTTTTTTAACTGTACCGTTTGGTATTGCGGTTTTTACAGACACAACAATTGTATCACCAACAGTAGCATATTTTCTATCGCTTCCGCCAAGTACACGGATACATCGTACCTTTTTTGCACCTGAGTTATCCGCAGCAATTAAATTAGTTTCTTCTTGAATCATTTTTTAAAATCTCCTTACTTGGCTTTTTCAACAATTTCTACAAGGCGCCATCTCTTATTCTTGCTGAGCGGGCGGATTTCCATAACTTTAACTTTATCACCTATGCTACATTCTTGTTTCTCATCGTGTGCCATCAACTTTGTAGTTTTCTTAAAATACTTTTTATAAAGTGGATGTGGAATTTTTCTTTCAATAGCGATAGTAATAGTTTTATCCATCTTATTACTAACCACAACACCGATTCTGGTTTTTCTTAAATTACGTTGAACCATCTTTAAGCTTTAGCTCCTTCCTTGTTATCTGTTTGAGCTGCTTTACTTTCTGCTAATGATCTTTCTTTAAGGATAGTTTTCATCCTGGCAATATCTTTTTTTGCATGTTTAAGTTTAGCGGTATTATTTAATTGCTTAAGTTGATGTGAGAAACGAAGATCAACAAAGTTTTTTTCTTCTTCGTCAATTCTTTTAATCAACTCATCATTAGTCATTTCTTTTATTTCATGAAGTTTCATTTTCTATGCTTCTAATTTTATTCGTAATCTGGTCTGATAACTACTTTTGTTTTAATAGGAAGTTTATTTGAACAAAGCTTTAACGCTTCACTAGCTAAGTCTTTACCAACTCCAGCAACTTCAAACATAACTCTACCGGGTTTAATTACAGCTACCCAAAACTCCGGAGCTCCTTTTCCTTTTCCCATTCTTGTTTCAAGGGGTTTTTTTGATACAGGTTTATCTGGAAAAATTCTAATCCAAACTTTACCATCACGTTTCATTTTTCTAGTCAAAGCAACACGGCAAGCTTCAATTTGTCTACTTGTAATCCAAGCCGGCTCCATAGCTTTTAATCCAAAATCACCAAAAGCAACAGTGCTGCCACGATAGGCTTTCCCTGTGCGTCTTCCACGTTGTGATTTTCTGTACTTAACTCTTTTGGGCATTAACATAAAACAAAACTCCTAAGCGATTTTATTCAGTAACTCTTTTGCCTAAGATTTCACCCCGGCAAATCCAAACTTTAATTCCTATAGAACCATATAATGTTTCAGCTCTTCCATTAGCATAATCAATATCAGCTCTTATAGTATGTAGAGGAATCCTTCCTTCTTTATATTGCTCTGTTCTTGCCATTTCAGCACCGCCAAGTCTTCCTGAACACATAATTCTTATGCCTTCTGCGCCCATTCTCATAGCAGCAGTAATTGAAGTTTTCATTGCTCTTCTAAATGAAACTCTGCCAGCAAGTTGATTAGCAATATTTTCAGCAACTAAGTAAGCATCTAATTCAGGTCTTTTGATTTCGGATATCTGAATCTTAACATCTTTATTTGAAACTTGTTTTAATTCTTCTTCAAGTTGGGTAATTTCTTTTCCGCTCTTTCCTATAACAACACCAGGTCTTGAAGTATGAATTGTAATAATAATATTTTTTGAAGTCCTGTCAATTACAATTCTTGAAATTCCCGCCTTTTTTAATCTGTTCCTTACATAAGCACGAAGTTTATAATCTTCTTTTAATTTAAGTGCATAGCTCTTATTTTCATACCAGTTAGAATCCCATCCTCTGATGATCCCAACTCTAAATCCTACGGGGTGTGTTTTTTGTCCCAAAAATCTATCTCCTTAATTAATCTTTATTTGCAACAACAATAGTTAAATGACAGGATCTTTTTCTAATTCTATAAGCGCGTCCCATCGGGGCCGGTGAAATTCTTTTTAATGTTGGACCCTGATCAACGTATGCTTCCTTAACAAATAAATCTTGCGGTTCAACCCGTGTAGCTGTATCTGAATTCATAAGATTTGCCATTGCCGATCTTAAAGTTTTTTCTGCATTTCTTGAAGAGTGCTTTGAAGAAAAGTGCAGAACTTCCAAAGCTTTATCTGCACGCATACCTCTAATAAGATCTATCACAAGTCTCATTTTTCTAGGTGATGAACCAATATATTTTGTAATTGCTCTAGCTTCCATTTACTTTCAAATCCTATTTTTATGCTTTAGTTGCTTTCTCTGCCTTTGTTCCAGGGTGCCCTCTAAATATTCTTGTCGGAGCAAATTCACCAAGCTTATGACCTACCATATTTTCTGTTATATAAACAGGAATCATTTTGTTACCATTATGTACTGCAATGGTATGTCCAACAAAATCAGGAAAAATTGTAGAGGCACGAGACCAAGTTTTTATAATTTTTTTCTGATTTGTATCATTTAGCTTCTTAATTTTTTCTGCTAATTTATAATCTAGATAAGGGCCTTTTTTTACGGATCTTGGCATAAGTTACTCTCTAATTACTATTTGCGTCTTTTAATAATGTGTTTATTAGATTCTTTTTTACGCTTCCTGGTTTTTAATCCTTTAGATTTCTGTCCCCAAGGAGAAACTGGATGACCACCACCTGAAGTTTTTCCTTCACCACCACCCATTGGGTGATCGACAGGATTCATCGCAACACCTCTTACATGTGGTCTTTTACCTAACCATCTTTTTCTGCCTGCTTTACCTAAACTAATGTTTTCTTGTTCAGAATTACCAACCGAACCATAAGTAGCCATACAATCTAATCTAATTAATCTTACTTCACCTGATGGCATTTTAACCTGGGCAAAATCTCCTTCTTTTGCCATAAGTTGTAATGATGCACCTGCACTTCGACCTAACTGACCACCTTTACCGGGTTTTAACTCGACATTATGAATGAAACTTCCCAATGGCATTTCTTTAAGTGGCAAGGCGTTTCCCACAATTATATCACTACCAGGACCAGATACAACTTTACTTCCAATTTTCAATCCCTCTGGAGCAATAATATATCTTTTCTCTCCATCAGCATAATGTAACAAAGCAATTCTGCAGCTTCTATTTGGATCATATTCAATAGAAAAAACTTTTGCATCAATGCCTGGTTTATTTCTTTTAAAATCTATTATTCGATATCTTCTTTTATGTCCGCCACCAATAAATCTTGTTGTTATTCTGCCAAGATTATTTCTACCACCAGATTTCTTTAACGAAACAGTGAGAGATTTTTCAGGTGTAGATTTTGAAATCTCTTCAAATGTAGAATTTGATCTAAATCTTGTGCCTGGAGTAGTTGGTTTATATTTTTTAATTCCCATTGGTTATCCTATTTACTAAGCTCTATACTTGCTCAAATAATTCTATTTTTTCGCCTTCTTTAAGAGTTACAATTGCTTTCTTAAATTTAGGAGTCTTGCCTTCAAACTTTCCGCTTTTTCTAAATTGCGATTTAGTTTTTCCAGGATGATTTATAGTTCTAACTTCAACAACATGCACATCGAATTTTTTTTCAATAGCTTGTTTTATTTGGATCTTATTAGCATTTGGATTAACTAAGAATCCGTACTTACCTAAATCAACATTAATATTTGTCATCTTTTCGGTAATAAGAGGTCTAACTAAAACTTGATTCATAATTAATTAACCGCCTCTCCAGTTGGAGTAAATGTGTTTTCAATTTCCTTAACAGCACTTTTCTGAAGAATTAAAACTTGATTGTTAAGAAAATCGTATGTAGAAGCTTTTGCTGCCTCAAGTATTTTAACCTTCGGAATATTACGCCCTGATTTATAAACATTTGGCTTATTAGCTTCAGTTAATAACAGTACTTTCTTTCCTGAAACTTTAAGTGCATCAAGAATCTTGGTAAATTCTTTTGTCTTTGGCTGTTCAAGATTAAAGTCCTCCACAATATATAATTGTTCATCTTTAACTTTATAACTCAAAGCTGATTTACGTGCAAGTCTTTTAACCTTTTTAGAAATATCCTGACGATAATCTCTCGGACGAGGTCCGAATATTGTACCGCCACCTACCCAAAGCGGGGATCGTGTCGTACCTGCTCTTGCACCACCACGTCCTTTTTGCTTCCAGGGTTTTTTACCACCGCCCCTTACTTCTCCTCTTTCCTTAGACTTGGAAGTACCTTGTCTCTGGTTAGCCAAGAAAGCTTTTACAGATAAGTAAATTGCGTGGTCGTTTGGCTCAATTGCAAAAATGCTATCGGATAAATCAATTTTATCACCCGATTTTGAACCATCTATTTTAAAAACATCAAGTGTCATTTTTTTAACCGAATTACTTCTTAATCAATTCTAAAATTGTATTCACAGCACCTGGTACGGCACCTTTAACAAAAATCAAATTTTGTTCTGGAATAACTTTAACTACTTTTAAACCTGCAATAGTAACATTTTCAAATCCCATTCTACCAGCCATTCTCTGACCTTTAAAAACTCTTGAGGGATAAGAACTTGCACCAATTGAACCAGGGGCTCTAAGTCTATCGCTTTGTCCGTGAGTTGTACCGCCAACTCCACCAAAGTTATGACGTCTCATAACACCCTGAAATCCCTTACCTTTATTTCTTCCTCTAACTTTTATCTTCTCACCTTCAACAAAAAACTCAGCACCAATTTGATCACCAACTTTATAATCAGCCAAATTAAAATTTCTAAATTCTTTTAGAAATTTAGCTGGTTTTAAACCACTAATTTTAAATTGACCAGCAAAGGGCTTTGAAGTATGTTTTTCTTTTCTCTCACCAAATGAAAGTTGAAGCGCTTCATAGCCATCTTTCTCTTTAGTTCTGATATTTACAACATTACAAGGACCTGCTTGAATTACAGTAACTGGAATAATCTCTCCGTCTTGTCCGAAGATATTTGACATTCCCAATTTTTTACCAATTATACCAGACATCTTATCTCCAATATTCATTAAAGCTTAATCTCGATATCAACACCCGCCGGGATATCTAACTTACTAAGTGAATCGACGGTTTTGTTATTTGAATTATGGATATCGATTATTCTTTTGTGTGCCCTTGTTTCAAATTGCTCTCTAGATTTTTTATCAACATGAGGTGAACGTAAAACTGTGTAAATTGTTTTCTTTGTCGGAAGCGGGATTGGACCCGAAACCACAGCTCCTGTACTTCTTACAGTTTTAATAATCTTCTCTGTAGACTTATCAATCAAAATGTGATCGTACGATTTCAATTTTATTCTAATTTTTTGTCCGGGCACTTAATCAACTCCTTTTATTATATTAGATAAGAAAAGGGAGTTTTTACTCCCTTTTCTAGAGTTTTCTATAAACTTACTCAATAATCTTGGTTACAAGACCAGAACCAACAGTTCTACCACCTTCACGGATAGCAAATCTTAATTTTTCTTCCATTGCAATTGGTGCAATCAACTCGATTGATAATCTTACGTTATCACCTGGCATAACCATTTCGGTTCCTTCAGGTAAAGTTGCAACACCTGTAACATCTGTTGTTCTGAAATAAAATTGAGGTCTATAACCATTAAAAAATGGTGTGTGTCTTCCACCTTCATCTTTTGAAAGAACGTAAACTTCACCTTCAAATTTTTTGTGTGGTGTAATTGAACCAGTCTTAGCTAAAACCATCCCTCTTTCAATTTCGTTTTTATCAATACCTCTTAACAATATACCTGCATTATCTCCTGCCATTGCAGAATCTAATTCTTTTCTAAACATTTCAATACCAGTAACAACCGTTTTCTTATGTAAGCCTAATCCAATAAGTTCAACTTCTTCCTGAATCTTTACTTGACCTCTTTCAACTCTACCTGTAGCAACTGTACCACGACCAGTAATTGAGAAAACATCTTCGACTGGCATTAAGAATGGTTTATCTGTACTTCTTTCAGGAATCGGAATATAGCTATCAACTGCATCCATAAGCTCCCAGATACAATTATATCTAGGATCATCAACAGGAGCATTACTTGCACCAGCTTCCAAAGCTTGAAGAGCCGAACCCTTAATGATTGGAATTTCAGAACCTGGGAATTCATATTGCGTTAATAAATCTCTCAATTCTTCTTCAACTAATTCAATCAATTCAGGATCATCAACCATGTCTATTTTATTTAAAAATACAACAATTTTTGGCACACCAACTTGACGTGCCAAAAGAATGTGCTCTCTTGTTTGAGGCATTGGACCATCTGTTGCAGCAACCACTAAAATAGCACCATCCATCTGAGCTGCACCTGTAATCATGTTTTTAACATAATCTGCGTGTCCAGGGCAATCAACGTGCGCATAATGACGATTGGCAGTTGAATATTCTACGTGAGCTGTAGCAATTGTAATACCTCTCTCTTTTTCTTCGGGTGCATTATCAATACTATCAAAACTTCTAATTGCAGATAATCCCTTTTTAGCGAGAGCCATTGTGATGGCGGCTGTTAATGTGGTTTTGCCATGATCTACGTGACCAATTGTTCCCACGTTAACATGAGGTTTACTCCTATCAAATTTTTCTTTAGCCATCGGAATCTCCTTTTAAATTTTTCTATTTTTTGTTTTTAAATGCCAGTTATGAATGAGCCGTTGATTTTTTACCTAATGTTTTTTCAGATATTTCTTCAGCAATTGATTTTGGTACAGCAGCATAATGATCAAACTGCATTGAGTAGATTGCTCTACCCTGGCTCATTGATCTAAGTATAGTTGCATATCCAAACATCTCTGAAAGAGGTACAGATGCTTTAATAACCTGCGCATCCTTCCTTGCAGAAAAACCTTCGATTTTTCCTCTTCTGGAGTTTAAATCTCCCATAACATCGCCTAAATATTCTTCAGGGGTTACAACTTCAACAGCCATTATCGGTTCCAATAAAACTGGGTTAGCTTTTTTTGCTCCTGCTTGAAAAGCCATTGAACCTGCAACTCTAAATGAAATTTCATCCGAGTCAACATCGTGATAAGATCCATCATATAGTTTTGCTTTAATATCAACCATTGGAAATCCAGCCAGGATACCATTCTTCATTGCATCACTTATTCCATGCGAAACGGCCGGGATATATTCCTTTGGAACTACACCACCAACGATACCATTAATAAACTCAAATCCTTTTCCAGCTTCATTTGGACTTAATTCAATCCAAACATGCCCAAACTTACCTCGTCCACCAGATTGTTTTACAAATTTACCTTCAGCTTGAACAGCTTGTGTTATAGTTTCTCTATAAGCAACCTGTGGCTTACCAATATTTGCTTCAACTTTAAATTCTCGTTTCATTCTGTCAACAAGAATTTCAAGGTGAAGTTCACCCATTCCACTGATAAGAGTTTGTCCGGTTTCTTCATCAACTTTTACTTTAAAAGTTGGATCTTCATCAGAAAGTTTTGATAAAGATTCAGATAATTTATCTTGATCAGCTTTTGTTTTTGGTTCAATGGCAATCTGAATAACTGGTTCCGGGAAAATCATTCTTTCTAGAATTACCGGATCTTCTTCAGAGCATAGTGTATCGCCAGTGCGTGTATATTTCAATCCAACCGCTGCGGCAATATCTCCAGCCCTTACTTCAGAAATCTCTTCTCTATGATTAGCATGCATCTGGAGAAGTCTGCTAATTCTTTCTTTCTTTCCACTAACAGAATTATAAACATACGAACCGGCTTTTAATGTACCGGCATAAACTCTAAAAAAAGTAAGTTTCCCAACATAAGGATCATTCATAATTTTAAATGCCAATGATGTAAACTTTTCATTCTCATCAATTTTTCTGATCACTGAATCATTTATTGCAATGTGATGTGCTTCCAACGCTGGATTATCTAATGGTGATGGCAGGAAATCAACAACAGAATCAAGTAATTTCTGAACACCTTTATTCTTAAAAGATGATCCACACAACACAGGAACTATTTTTAAATCTATTGTGGCACGTCTCAAAACGGTTTTTATTTCCGCTTCACTTATTTCTTTGCCTTCTAAATATTTTTCTAATAATTTATCATCAACATCAGAAACTGCTTCAAGCATTTGTGTACGAAATTTTGTTGCGATCTCCATTAAATCTTGAGGGATCGGAATTTCATCAAATGTAGAACCATAAGATTCTTCATGAAACATTCTTGCATTAAATCTTATCAGATCGATAACACCAACAAATAAGTCACCTTCTCCAATTGGTAAATTTATTGGAATCGCATTCGCCCCTAAACGTTCTTTCATCATCTCTACAGCATGATAAAAATCAGCACCAACTCTATCCATCTTGTTAACAAAGGCAATTCTTGGCACACCATATTTATCAGCTTGACGCCAAACTGTTTCTGATTGAGGTTCAACACCACCTACTGCACAAAATAATGCAACAGCTCCATCAAGAACTCTTAATGATCTTTCTACTTCGACAGTAAAATCAACGTGCCCTGGAGTATCAATTATATTTATTTGATGATCTTGCCAAAAACAAGTTGTTGCTGCACTCGTTATAGTAATTCCACGTTCCTTTTCCTGCTCCATCCAATCCATAGTAGCAGCGCCATCATGAACTTCTCCAATACGATGTAACTTACCAGTATAGAATAAAATTCTTTCTGTAGTAGTTGTTTTACCCGCATCAATATGCGCCATTATACCGATATTACGAACTTTATTTATATTACTTTTACTTGCCATTAGAATCTAAACTAATCCTTCCATTACCATTTAAAGTGAGCAAAAGCTTTATTAGCTTCAGCCATTTTATGAGTGTCTTCTTTTTTCTTAACTGCAGAACCTTCTCCATTTGAAGCTGCAATCAATTCTGATGCTAATTTTGCAGACATTGATTTTTCACTTCTTGAACGAGAATAATTTTTTATCCATCTCATTGCCAATGCTGTTCTTCTTTCAGGTCTAACCTCTGTTGGAACCTGATACGTTGCTCCACCAACTCTACGGCTTCTAACTTCAATCATAGGCTGTGTATTAGAAATGGCTTTTTTGAAAACCTCTAGACCCGGTTTTTT
Source organism: uncultured Ignavibacteriaceae bacterium (assembly GCA_963809415.1). Lineage (GTDB taxonomy): Bacteria > Bacteroidota > Ignavibacteria > Ignavibacteriales > Ignavibacteriaceae > IGN3. The sequence continues at coordinate 1,088,592 of CAWEJJ010000003.1, forward strand.
TGTTTTTTCTTCAATAATAGTAAAAGCATCGTAGATAACATTTCTTGCAACTGCTTTTTTACCATCATACATTACACAATTAACAAATTTAGCGACTAAAACATCGTTAAATTTTGGATCTGGTTTCAGATAATTTTTTTCTGCTCGTCTTTTTCTCATTTTTTATTTCGCTTTTGGTTTCTTTGCACCGTACTTCGATCTACTTTTTTTTCTATCTTCAACACCGCTGGTATCTAAAGTACCTCTAATAATGTGATACCTAACACCAGGTAAATCTTTCACTCTACCGCCTCTAATCATTACAATTGAGTGCTCTTGTAAATTATGTCCTTCCCCTGGAATATAAGCGGTTACTTCGATATTATTAGTTAGCCTTACTCTCGCTACTTTTCTCAAAGCCGAATTTGGCTTTTTTGGTGTTGTAGTATAGACTCTTGTGCATACACCTCTCTTCTGAGGACATGCATCAAGTGCCGGAGCTTTATTTTTTGATAGAATGCTTGTTCTACCCTTTCTAACTAACTGATTTATCGTAGGCACTAAAATCTCCTTAAAATATACTTCTCAAAAAAATTCAGACTTCAAATATAGTTTTCCGTTCAAATTTTGTCAAGAAAACTTGAAATATTTTTATTATTTACTACTTTTTTTATTTTGGGAACATAAAATTCATCAAACATTAAGAATTATCAACTATTTACTTGATTGAATTTCCTGTTCAGTTTCTTTTTGTTCTATAACTTCGGCTTCCTCAAATTCTAACATTACGTTTCGATATTTTTTAATTCCAGTTCCAGCAGGAATCAAATGGCCCATCACAACATTTTCCTTAAGTCCTAGCAGATTATCGACTTTTGCTTCGGTGGCCGCATTAGCAAGTACTTTAGTTGTTTCCTGGAACGATGCAGCAGAAATAAAGCTTTCAGTTGATAGTGCTGCTTGCGTGATACCCAAAAGGATATGTTCAAATGTAGCTGATTCTGCATCTCTCGATACAACTTCATTCTTATCTTTTTTCTTCAAGTCAGAATTAATTTCTCTCAGCTTGGCTCTTGATATCAACTGACCATTTTTAAGTTTTGCATCACCTTTATCCTCTACAAAGACCATATTTGTAATCTTATTGTTTTCTTCAAGGAATTCATTTCGACCCACAATATCTTCTTCAAGGAATCTTGTATCACCAGGAGAAACAATTTTAATTTTTTGAAGCATTTGTTTAACAATTACTTCAATATGTTTATCATTTATTTTTACTCCTTGTAATCTATAAACATCCTGTATCTCATTTACAAGATATTCTTGTACAGCACTAGTACCCTTAATTGCTAAAATATCATGTGGATTTATTGGTCCATCTGTTATTTTTTCACCTGCAGGAATTTCGTCTCCCTCTTGTACAAGGATATGTCTTTGCAGTGGAACATTATATTTCTTTTCATCTGATCCATCCTGCGCGAGAACCATTATTTCTCTTGAGCCTTTTTTACGGGCACCAAATTTCACATTACCTTCAATTTCAGCAACTACTGCTGGTTCATGCGGACTTCTGGCTTCAAAAAGTTCCGTAACTCTTGGCAATCCACCTGTTATATCTCTACTCTTTGTAGTTTGCTTAGAAATTTTTGCTAGAATAATTCCAGCTTCAATTTGCTCTCCTTCATCAACTGAAAGATAAGATCTTACAGGAAGGTTAAATGATTTTCTATCTCCATTAACATTTTCAATAAGAATACTTGGAGTAAGATTTTTATCCTTAGACTCAATTACAACCTTTTGTACGTGCCCTGTTTGATCATCAGTAACTTGCTGAAGCGTAACACCATCAACTAAATCAACAAATTTTACGCGTCCTGAAATATCAGCTAAAATTACAGAGTTATATGGATCGTGATTATATAGTGGTTGTCTCTTCTTTATTTGTTGTTCATCACTAACAACAAGTTCTGCTCCGTAAGGAACATCATATTTTTTCAGTTGTCTATTATTATCATCTAAAATTTCTATAGCACCTCTTCTGCCGGTTACAACCTTTAAGTGAATATCCGGTCCACCAAAAGGATCTTTCTCAGTCTTTTCAACAAAATTCACTTTATCAAATCTAACTTTACCATCAATATTTGACTCGACTTGCGATTGAGATGCAATTCTTGATGAAGTACCACCTAAGTGGAAGGTACGTAATGTAAGCTGTGTACCTGGTTCTCCAATTGATTGGGCAGCAATAATACCAACGGCTTCACCAATTTCAACTTGTTTCCCGGTAGTTAAATTTCTTCCATAACATTTAACGCAAACACCTCGCTTAGATTCACATGTAAGAACTGTCCTGATATAAACAGAATCTATATTTGCATCCTGAATTCTTTCAGCAATTTCCTCGGTGATCATCTCACCGGCACCAACAATCAATTCCTCAGACTTTGGATCGTAAACATCTTCTTGTGCAAATCTACCTGTAATACGTTCACCCAAAGGCTCTCTTTCTTCTTCAACATCTTTAAGAGCTTTTATTTCAATTCCAAGAATAGTTCCACAATCAATTTCAGATATAATTACATCCTGTGCAACATCAACTAATCTTCTGGTTAGATATCCAGCATCTGCAGTTTTTAAGGCTGTATCTGCTAATCCTTTTCTTGCACCGTGTGTTGATATAAAATATTCTAGCACTGAAAGACCTTCTTTGAAATTAGCGACAATTGGATTTTCGATAATTTCACCTGCTTGGCCGGATAATGTCTTTTGAGGTTTCATCATCAAGCCTCTCATACCAGCTAACTGTCTTACTTGCTCTTGTGATCCTCTTGCCCCGGAATCAACCATCATATGTAATGAATTAAATCCTTTATTGTGCTGTTTAATTTTATCCATCAAGGCACGGGCAACATCGTTAGTCGTATGAGTCCAGACGTCAATTATTTTATTATATCTTTCGGCATCTGTTATTACACCCATTTCATGTTCATTAAGAATCGCATCAACTTTTTTATTAGCTTTTGTAATTAGAGCTGTTTTTTCTTCAGGAATAATCATATCTCCGAAGCTTACAGACAACCCTCCGGCAGTTGAATATCTAAAACCTAAATCTTTTAAGTCATCAAGAAACTTAGCTGTAACTTTATTGCCAAGTTTGATAAACATTTTACCAATAATACTGCCAAACGCTTTTTTGATTAATAACTGATTGATAAAGCCCATTTCTTCAGGCACAATCCGATTGAAAATAACTCTACCCGTGGTTGTTTCAATTATCTCACCAGCTATTCTAACCTTAATTTTTGCATGTAGTCCAATTATTCTATTATCATAAGCAATGATGACTTCTTCCGGTGAAGAAAATAACATTCCCTCGCCTTTATCACCTTCTTTAAATTTTGTAAGATAATAGCACCCTAATACAATATCCTGAGTAGGCACTACTATTGGGCTGCCGTTTTGGGGTGATAAAATATTATGACTGCTAAGCATTAAAAGCGAAGCTTCCAATTGGGCTTCATATGAAAGTGGAACGTGTACAGCCATTTGATCACCGTCAAAGTCAGCATTAAATGCAGTACAAACCATCGGATGAAGTTGTATGGCTCTTTCATCAATTAGTATAGGTTGAAAAGCCTGGATACCTAGTCTGTGCAATGTTGGAGCTCTATTTAATAATATTGGATGAGCTTCAATAATTTTAGATAAGATTTCCCAAATTATCGGATCTTTTCTATCAACTACTTTTCTTGCACTTTTTACTGTCTTATTATGTCCACGTTCAATCAATTTACGAATAATAAATGGTTTAAATAGTTCAACAGCCATATCTTTTGGAAGACCGCACTGATGAAGTTTTAATTCTGGACCAACAACAATAACAGAACGACCAGAATAATCCACTCTTTTTCCTAAAAGGTTCTGACGAAATCTTCCTTGTTTACCTTTTAGCATATCGCTTAAAGATTTTAAAGGACGATTATTATCGCTTCTTACAGCACTACCTCTTCTTGAATTATCAAACAAAGCATCAACTGCTTCCTGAAGCATTCTTTTTTCATTCCGAAGAATCACCTCCGGGGCTTTGATATCAATCAGTCTTTTTAATCTATTATTACGGATTATAACTCTTCTATAAAGATCATTAAGATCACTAGTGGCAAATCTTCCACCTTCAAGAGGCACAAGCGGGCGAAGTTCAGGAGGTATTACAGGAATATAGCCTAACACCATCCATTCAGGTCTGTTGGGAACTTTCCCTTCTTCTTCTTTAAAAGCTTCGATCACACGAAGTCTTTTTAGATAATCTGCTTTTTTCTGTTGAGAAGTTTCATCTTTAAGCAAGTCACGTAATTTTTTAGATAACTCTTCAATGTTAGTATTTTTTAATATCTCTCTAACAGCATCACCACCAATTTTGGCAACAAATTTTTTCGGATCATCATTATCCAATTTTTCATTACCATCAGGCAATGAGCCTAATACTTCAAAATATTGATCTTCTGAGATTAAATCTAAACGGCTTAATCCGGTTATACCAGGATTTAGCACTACATAAGATTCATAATAAATTACCTTTTCAAGTTCTTTTAAACTTAAACCGATAATATTTCCAATTTTTGATGGCTGCGCTCTGAAAAACCAGATATGTACAACAGGTACAGCAAGGGCGATATGTCCCATTCTTTCACGGCGAACACTTTTTTGTGTAACCTCAACACCGCAACGATCACAGATAATACCTTTATATCTAATTCTTTTATACTTACCACAAAAACATTCCCAGTCTCTTGTTGGTCCAAATATTTTTTCACAAAACAAGCCATCTTTTTCAGGTCTAAATGATCTGTAATTTATTGTTTCAGGTTTAGTTACTTCGCCATAAGATCTTGATAAAATATCATCAGGACTTGCCAAACTAATGGTAAGACTGTTAATATCTCTCATTGCATTTTCTTGAACTCTAAAAGCCATTTTTAATCTCCTTATATCTAAGTGAAAAAATTGTTTAACGTTTAATTTATTTTGATATCCAGACCTAAGCCCTGGAGTTCTTTGATAAGAACGTTAAACGATTCAGGAATATTTGGTTCCTGTAAGTTTTCACCTTTTACAATTGCTTCATATACTTTTGCTCTACCAGCAACATCATCACTTTTAATTGTTAAAATTTCTTGTAAGATGTGTGATGCACCATATCCTTCAAGTGCCCACACTTCCATTTCTCCAAATCTCTGTCCGCCAAATTGAGCTTTTCCGCCAAGTGGTTGTTGAGTGATAAGTGAGTATGGCCCAATTGACCTTGCGTGAATTTTATCATCAACTAAGTGACTAAGCTTTAACATATAAATGTATCCGCAAGTAACTTTTTGATGAAATTTTTCACCCGACCTTCCATCTATTAAATCTGTTTTACTTCCAGATTCAAGTTCAGCTTTTGCAAGCCATTCTTCTACATCTTCTACTTTTGCACCATCAAAAATTGGAGTTGCGAATTTTACGCCAAGTTTTTTACCAACCCACCCCAATGCAGTTTCATATAACTGACCAAGATTCATACGAGAAGGAACACCAAGCGGGTTAAGAATAATATCAACCGGTGTCCCATCAGGAAGAAATGGCATATCTGAAGCAGGAACAATCTTAGCTACAACACCTTTGTTTCCATGCCTTCCCGCCATTTTATCACCTACCGAAAGTTTACGTTTTTTTGCAACATATACTTTTGCTAATTGAACTATTCCCGGCGGTAATTCGTCTCCACTTTGAATTTTAATTCTTTCTCTTTTAAAATCTTCTTCAATATCAGTTTTGATATTAAAATAATTTTTAAAGAGTGTATTTATAAGATTATTTGTTTTTTTAGTTTCAAACCAATCGAGGGTATAATCTAACTTTGTTACATCATCCATACCCGCAAATGTATCTTCTTTTATTGTTGATCCGCTTCTTAACACAACACTGCCATCAAGATCCCTCATACCTGTTGTGGTTTGGTCCTTAGCAATTTTTGTTAATTTTTCAACAAGTTTTTCATAATGATCTTGCAGCTTTTGCTTAAGTTCATGATCAAGTTTATCTAAAGCGGTTTTTTCCTGCTTCTTTGATTCATTATCTCTCTTCTTTCGACTAAATAGTCTTGTTTTAATTACAGTGCCTTTTAATCCCGGAGGCGCTTTCAAAGAGGCATCTTTAACATCGCCGGCTTTGTCTCCAAAAATCGCTCTTAACAATTTTTCTTCAGGTGTAGGATCGGTTTCTCCTTTTGGAGTTATCTTGCCAATTAATATATCACCCTCTTTAACTTCAGCACCTTCCCTGATTATTCCATATTCATCTAAATTTTTAACAGCCTCTTCGCTGACATTTGGAATTTCACGTGTTAACTCTTCTTCACCTCGTTTTGTTTCCCGAACCTGTAACTCAAACTCCTCTATGTGTATAGAAGTATAAAGATCTTCACTTACAACTTTTTCACTAATTATGATAGCATCCTCAAAATTGTAACCACGCCAAGGCATAAAAGCTACAAGTACATTTCTTCCAAGCGCTAATTCACCACCATCTGTTGCGGCACCATCTGCAAGAACATCACCTTTTTTAAGTTTTTGGCCTTCTTTAACTACCGGAACCTGGTTGATACAAGTTTCTTGATTTGTTCCATGAAATTTTGTGAGATAATAAGTTACTTCTCTAATTTCATTAAAACTGGTTAAGGCTTCAAAGCTATTAGGATTTATATCATATTTAACAACAATTTTATTCGCATCAACATATTCAACAGTTCCATTATCTTCAGCTAATTCCAAAGCTCTCGAATCATGAGCGAGTTTCTTTTCCATCCCTGTTCCAACAATTGGAGCTTCAGGTTTTAACAGTGGAACTGACTGACGCTGCATGTTTGAACCCATCAATGCTCTGTTGGCATCATCGTGTTCTAGGAATGGAATTAAGGCAGCAGCAGCACTTACAATTTGAGCTGGGGCAACATCCATAAATTGTACATCATCTGGATATACAATAGGAAACTCACCTTTAAGTCTTGACTTAACTCTTTCATTTAAAAATTTACCTTGCTCACTAATTGGAGCATTAGCTTGTGCTATTGTATAGTTATCTTCCTGCTCTGCAGTAAGGTACTCAACTTCAGTACTTACTTTTCCTTTTGTTACTTTTCTATATGGTGTTTCTAAGAAACCATATCTATTAACTCTAGCATAAATTGTTAATGATGAAATCAATCCAATATTAGGACCTTCAGGGGTTTCAATTGGGCACAAACGTCCGTAATGTGTATAATGAACATCACGTACTTCAAAACCGGCTCTTTCTCTTGTTAATCCACCTGGTCCTAATGCAGACATTCTTCTTTTATGCGTCATTTCTGCTAATGGATTAGTTTGATCCATAAACTGTGAAAGTTGATTTGTTCCGAAAAACGCGTTTATGACGCTACTTATTGTACGTGCATTTACTAAATCCTGAGGAGTGAAATTTTCAGTATCGCGTGCGTTCATTCTTTCTTTTATGGTTCTAGCCATACGTGCCATACCAACGTTAAACTGTTGCCCTAATTGTTCGCCGACAGTTCTAATTCTTCTATTTCCAAGATGATCAATATCATCCACAGTAACGATGCCTTCTTTCAGGTCGATGATATATTTCATTATTGCAATTATATCTTCAACAGAAAGCACTGTTGTAGTTTCAGGAATGTTCAATTTTAATTTATCATTCATTCTATGACGACCGACATCGCCTAAATCGTATCTTTTATCATTGAAGAATAATTTTTCAATCAATGATTCCGCTGTAGCCAAATCCGGTGCTTCACCAGATCTTAACTGTCTGTAAATTGCGTAGGATGCTTCTTCGCGGGTATGTGAGGTATCTTTTCTTAATGTATTAACAATAAGATTTTGGTCATTGGATGATTCTGATTTGATAAATTTCAGAACATCAACTTCTGCATCATTTATTCTTTCAAGATCTTCTTCAGTTAGTATTGCATCTCTGGTAAGAAATATTTCGCCTGTTGACATATCAAAAATATCGCTGGCAATCATTCTGCCAAGATAATTTTCAAGCTTTGCTTTTTTAACATTTACGTTTTCAACCAGGTTGAATAAGTTTAATATTTCTTCATCAGACTGATAACCTAAAGCTCTTAATAAAGTAGTTGCAGGAAATTTCTTTCTTCTATCAATATAAACGTACATCACGTAGTTAATATCAGTTGCAAACTCTACCCACGAACCTCTTAATGGAATAATTCTGGCTGAATAAATTGGAGTACCGTTAGGATGAACTGTCTGAGCAAATGCAACACCTGGTGATCTATGCAATTGGGAGACAACAACTCTCTCAGCACCATTTATAACAAAAGTTCCTTTATGGGTCATAAATGGAAGATTACCAAGATACACTTCCTGCTCAACAGTATTAATAAATTCTTCAGTTTCTGGGTCTTTGGTTGAAAGACGGAGTTTGGCTTTAAGCGGAGCCGCAAATGTCAATCCACGTTCAAGGCATTCTTCAATAGAAAACCTTGGCTTTTCAACATAGTATTCTAAAAAATCAAGTCGGTAATTTTCTTTATTATCAAAAATCGGGAAATTAGTAGTAAATACCTGTTGTAAACCTTTGTTTTCTCTTTTAGAGGCCTGAATAGAAAGCTGAACAAAATCCTCAAAAGTCTCAGTCTGGATACCTAATAAATCAGGTATATTTATAACTGATGGGATACGACCAAAGGAAATACGATTATTATCCAATTGAAAACCTCCTAATGTTTAACGAAAGCTATAAATAGCATCTTTATCAACACACACTACATAAAACAAAAGCGATAAGACGGTAAGTTCCGTCTTATCACTTAAAAAAAGATTAAAAAAGAATTAATTTAATTTAATTATTTTAAAGTAACGGTAGCACCAGCTTCTTCAAGCTCTTTCTTTATCTTCTCGGCTTCATCTTTAGAAGCGCCTTCTTTAACAGTTTTTGGTGCGCCATCAACAAGATCTTTAGCTTCTTTTAGGCCTAATCCTGTATGAGCTCTAACAACTTTAATAACATTAATTTTCTTTTCACCAGTTGTTTGAAGAATTACATCAAATTCTGTTTGTTCTTCAACAGGTGCAGCAGAGGCTCCACCACCAGCCGGACCAGCCATCATAACAGGTGCAGCTGCAGTTACGCCAAATTCTTCTTCAAGCGCTTTCTTTAATTCTGATGCTTCAAGAAGTGACATACCTTTTATTATTTCGAGTGCCTGGGCAACTTTTTCTGACATTTTCATTTCTCCTGATATTAAATTTCTTAATTAATTAAGCGGCTTTCTTTTTAGAAACTTCGTCAACAACGCTGACTAATTCTCTCATCACCGCAGCGATTGATCCCACAATACCTGAAACAGGTGAATTTAAACTGCCAAGAATACTGGCAATCAATTCTTGTTTTGAAGGTAATGTAGCTAACTCTGAAAGCTTACTTCCATCGTAATATTCTGTTTCTATGTAGCATGCTTTTAAAGAAAGTTTTTGTGAAGCATCAAAATACTTCTTTATTATCTTTGCAGGCGCTACCGGATTAGTTGAAGAAAATGCAAAACCGGTCATACCCTCCAGATGATTAGCGAGCTTTTCAAACTTTCCGGATTCTACCAATGCTCGTTTGAATAAAGTATTCTTAAATACTCTATAGCTAACACCTTCTTTTCTAAACTGATTCCTAATCTCGCTTATATCAGCAACATTTATTTTTGAGTAATCAGTAAGATAGATTGCGGTAGAATTTTCGATCAGTTCTTTTGCTTCTGCTATTATCTCAGCTTTTTCGTTCTTATTCATTTTTCTCCCGTTCACAATTAATTATTTCGGGTCAGTTTGAAGCTATTATTGTAATTATGAGTGCGTAAATTCTTTTATTGAACAATGTTCAAATCATCTTTTGTTATTTTCAATCCAGGACCCATTGTACTGGATAAATACAGGCTCTTAACATACTGTCCTTTAGCGCTAGAAGGTCTTAATTTAATGATCGTGTTAAGAAAAGCCTTTGTATTTTCTACAAGATGTTCAGTTTCAAAATTTAATTTGCCTAAAGCTGTATGCACGATTCCTGTTTTTTCAACTCTGAATTCTATTTTACCAGCTTTAACTTCTTTTACTGCTTTAGCAACATCCATGGTTACAGTACCACTTTTAGGATTTGGCATTAATCCTTTAGGGCCTAAAACTTTACCAAGTTTGCCAAGTTCTGCCATAGTATCAGGAGTTGCGATAACAACATCAACATCAGCCCATCCACCTTTAATTTTTTCAAGGTAATCTTCAAAACCTGCAAAATCTGCTCCAGCATCCAATGCCTCTTGAATTTTAGCACTTTTTGCGATGACTAAAACTCTAACAGTTTTACCCGTACCATGCGGTAAGGACACTGTTCCTCTTACCATTTGATCAGCATGTCTTGGATCAACACCTAATCTGATTGCACAATCTAATGTCTCAACAAATTTAACTTTTGATTGAGATTTTAAGATTGAAATTGCTTCAGATATTGAATGTTCTTTTTCAAGATTAACAGATTTAATTATTTCTTTATTTCTTTTTGTCGCTTGCATTCTAATTCACCAATAAATTTTAAATACTTTGCAAATTATATTATTCTTCTACAGTTATACCCATACTTCTTGCGGTGCCAGAAATCATACTTATAGCATGATTGATATCAAATGCATTAAGATCGGGCATTTTAACTTCGGCGATTTCTTTAACCTGTTTTTGAGAAACCTTCCCAACTTTGGTTCTATGAGATTCTGCCGAACCTTTTTCCAATTTTGCGGCTCTTTTTAACAATACAGAAGCTGGGGGTGTTTTTGTGATAAATGTAAATGATTTATCACTAAATACAGTAATTACAACAGGAATTATTAAACCGTCTTTATCCTGTGTTCTAGCATTAAACTGTTTGCAAAACTCCATAATATTCACACCCTTCTGTCCCAGAGCAGGACCAACAGGTGGGGACGGATTAGCTTTACCAGCGGGAATCTGTAACTTTATGTAGGAATCTATCTTTTTAGCCATAATTTAACCTATTAATATCTTTTAATTATTTTTCTAATTCTGCTTGAACAAAATCAATTTCAACTGGTGTTTTTCTTCCGAAAATTGAAACCATAACCTTAATTTTCATCTTTTCTTCATTCACTTCCTCAATAAAACCTGAAAAGTTATTGAATGGACCATCAATAATTTTCACTAAATCACCACTTCTAAATATCGTTTCCATTCTTTCAGTTGTTTCATCCTGAGTAATTCTTCCGACAATTCTTTTTACTTCCTCAGGTTGTAGTGGATTCGGGTTACCGCCCGTTCCTAAAAATCCCATTACGGATTGAGTATTTAGAATAAAATCTTTTACTTGATTATCTAAATCCGCGTGGACTAAAATATAACCCGGGAAAAAGTTTTTTGTTTTGCTTTTCTTTTTACCATCTTTAACTTCAAACACTTTTTCCATTGGGACAAGAATTTCTAAAATCTTTGCTTTTAAACCCTCATTCTCACTCAAACCAACTTCAAGCAAAGTTTTAACTTTATTTTCATGTCCTGAAAAAGTTCTAACAACATACCATTTTTTTTCCATCATCAAAAAACCTAAAATATTCCTTTAAGTACCGTACTGATTAGCATATCAATAACATAGGTAAACGCTGCAAGAACAATACAAACAACAATAACAATTTTTGTAGATTCAATAAGCTCGGCTTTAGTAGGCCAAGTAACTTTCTTCATTTCTTTAACAACATCTTGAAAGAAAGCTATTATTTTTTCCTTCATAAAAACCTTTCAAATTTCAGCACGTCAGGAGGGACTCGAACCCCCAACCTGCGGTTTTGGAGACCGCTGCTCTACCAATTGAGCCACTGACGTATTGATTATTTTGTTTCTTTAAAAATTACATGTTTTCTAACTACCGGGTCATATTTTTTATACTCAACTCTTGCAGGATGAGTTCTCTTATTTTTAGTAGTAGAGTATCGATATCCCGTTCCGGCAGTACTTTCCAAAACGATAATTTGTCTAATATTGCTTTTTGCCATTTAATTCTCCTAAAAACTAATCAAACCTTACTCATTTGAGCTGACGACCGGGATTGAACCGGTGACCTCATCCTTACCAAGGATGTGCTCTACCAACTGAGCTACGTCAGCAGGGGTCAAAAAAACTAAAATCCAACTTAAAATAGTCAGTTTTGAGCGGGAGACGGGACTCGAACCCGCGACCAACAGCTTGGAAGGCTGTGACTCTAGCCAACTGAGTTACTCCCGCATTACAATTACTCAAGAAAAAAATAGGAAAAATTCAATTTTTCCCATATTCAAACAGTGGGCGGCGAGGGATTCGAACCCCCAAAGGCGCATGCCAACGGATTTACAGTCCGCCCCGGCTCTCCAACTCCGGCGTCCGCCCATAGTAATTCTAATTTAAAAGCGAGCAACAAATATATTTTTATTCAAATAAAAATGCAAATTTATTATAAATGTATTATTAGTAGATTTTATTATTTAAAACAGAATGGCTAATATTTCAATGTTTCCAAAGTTCTCTATCTAAACTACGATATTGAATTGCCTCACTAATATGTTGAGGAAGAATATTTGGTGTGTTTTCTAAATCAGCAATTGTTCTGCTAACTTTTAATATCCTATCATAAGCTCGTGCAGATAAACCTAATTTTGTCATAGCCATTTTTAACAATTCTTCACTTTGCTCATCTAATTTGCAGAAAGTCCTTACTTCTTTTGATCCCATATCTCCATTGTTAAATACATGTTTTAAATCTTTAAATCTCTTAAGTTGAATTTCTCTGGCTTCTATAACTCTTTTTCTGATATCCTCAGATTTTTCACCGTATGATTTGGATGACAGTTCTTTGTATTTGACAGCTGGAACTTCAATGTGAATATCAATTCTGTCTAACAATGGTCCAGAAATTTTTGCCATATATTTCTGAATTTGTGGAATTGAGCAGGTACATTCTTTATTAGGATCTGTATAATAACCACAAGGACAAGGATTCATTGCCGCAGCTAACATAAAATTTGCAGGAAATTCCAATGATAATTTTGATCTGCTGACTGTTACTTTTGCATCTTCTAAGGGTTGACGTAGCACCTCTAAAACATTTTTTTTAAACTCAGGTAGTTCATCTAAAAATAAAACACCAAAATGGGCAAAAGAAACTTCACCCGGTTTTGGAAATGACCCACCGCCAACTAAAGCAGCATCTGATACTGTGTGATGTGGACTTCTAAATGGTCGTTCGGTAATGATAGCTTTATGTTTTGGCAAGATACCAGCAATTGAATGTATTTTTGTTGTCTCTAACGCTTCATCAAAAGTTAGTGGAGGAAGAATTGAGGGTAACCTTTTTGCAAGCATTGTTTTTCCGGATCCAGGTGGGCCAATCATTATAATATTGTGCGCACCTGCTGCTGCAACTTCTAACGCGCGTTTAACATTTTCCTGCCCTTTTACATCAGAAAAATCCAGTTGGTATGAATTGATTACAGAAAACAATTCACGCTTATCCGTAAAAGTTTTTTCGGGATTTGATTCCTCGTTCAAGAAATTTATAACATCAGTTAAAGCTTCAAATCCATATACATCAATATCGTCCACGATAGCAGCTTCGTTAGCGGATTCTTTTGGAAGAATAATTCTCTTTATATTTTTTTTCTTTGCTTCAACTGCAATTGGTAATGCACCTTTTATATGGCGCAAAGTTCCATCTAAAGATAACTCACCAAGAAAAATGGTATCAGAAAGAAATTTGTCAGATACTAATTCCTCGGCAGCAAGTATTCCGATGGCGATTGCCAGATCGAATGAACTTCCTTCTTTTTTTATATCTGCAGGAGCAAGATTTATTGTAAATTTTTTGAGTGGAAATTTGATATTTGAATTTTTTATTGCCGCAATTACCCGTTCACGACTTTCTCTTACAGCATTATCAGGTAAGCCAACAATTATAAATCCCGGTATTTGTTTCTCAACGTGTGTTTCAACTTCCACCAGATAAGCATCAATACCGTAAGTTGCACTTGTAAATGTTTTTGATAACATCTTTTAATCCAGATTTATAATTGGATTTTTAATTGCAAAAAGGGGGGCAAGGTTTTACCCCCAACTTTCTGTCACATTAAATCTTAATAAAATAAATAACAGAGAAAATCACTTATATTGTCTTAAGAAATCAATTCTATCCTGTAACTGATTTACAGGTGTAAGTAGTTTATCTTTTCCATAAATTGCATCTTCCCTGTTGGTAAATGCCAGTTCATAATCTTTACTCATTACAATTGCTTCTTCTGGACATACTTCCTCACAGAAACCACAAAAGATACAACGCAACATATTTATTTCAAATTTAACAGGATAGCGTTCTTTTTCTCTTTCAGTTTCCGCAGCTTGAACTTCAATTGCAAGTGCGGGGCAAACTCTCGAGCATAAACCACAAGCAACACAACGTTCTTCACCATTCTGTTCTTGAACAAGTACCGGTCTGCCACGATATGAACCTGACGGAATAAATTTTTCTTCAGGATACTGCATCGTAAATTTAGGTCTGAACATAGTTCTTAATGTAAGCGACAAACCCTTAAGAATTTCCGGTATATAGATTTTTTCCATAAAGGTTAAATCTTTAATTCTTTTCTTTGCCGGTATTTGATTATCTGACATCAAAACTCCTGTTAATTTTTACTATCATTATTCATGATCGAACAATATAAAATTATAATTTAAAGATCATGATTAAAACTGCAACCCAAACAATATTTGCTAATGAAAGCGGAAACATAACTTTCCAACCTAGACTCATTAATTGGTCATATCTAAATCGAGGTATGCTCCATCTTACCCAAATAAAAAAGAACAATAATGCCCCAACTTTTATTAGGAAACCTAAAACTTGAAATGCTGCAACCAAACCTGATGATAATCCAAATGTTTCAATATATGGAATTTGCCAGCCACCAAGATAAAGAGTGACAATTAGTGTGCTTGCAATTAGCATATTTGCATATTCAGCCAAAAAGAATGCGGCAAACTTCATACTACTGTATTCTGTGTGATAACCGCCAACAAGTTCTGGTTCAGCTTCAGGTAAGTCAAATGGCAATCTATTTGTTTCTGCAAAAGCAGAAACAAGAAAAGTTATAAATCCGATTGGCTGAACTAATACATTCCACATCCAACCTGATTGGGATTCAACAATTGCCATTGGTCTTAATGATCCAGCTAAAAGAATAACACCGCCAACCGAAAAACCCATTGAAATTTCGTAAGATATCATTTGTGCTGATGACCGAATTCCGCCAAGCAACGAATACTTGCTGCCCGATGACCATCCGGCAAGAGTTATTGCATAAACACCGAGTGATGTTAAAGCAAGTACATAAAGAATTCCAATATTAACATCAGCAATTACTAATGGAATTTTATATCCGGCAACTGTTATTGCTGGTCCGATCGGGATTACTGCATAAGTAGTAAATGCAACAAATAGGGCTATCATTGGTGCGAGTGCATGAATTTTTTTGTCCGCATTATCAGGAACAATATCTTCTTTTAATAAAAGTTTAAAAACATCAGCAAAAGATTGTAAAGAACCTTTCCATCCAACTCGATTAGGTCCAAGTCTGTTTTGTGCCCAGGCACTTATTTTTCTTTCAAAGTAAACAAGATAAGCTGCCGTTAGCAACATCAGCACAAGTACAATTACAATTCTTATCAACAAAAAATCGTAAAAGCTAATTATTGACCACAAAATATTTTCAATTGGGTTCATTAATTTTTAATCCCTTATAATCTAAATTTTTATAGTAGATTTTAAATTTACTGATTTAATTTGCATACCAAGATCACCAAGTTCATCATAATTCAAACCTTTAAAAGCTTCTATTGAATTTTTCATTTCAAGAATTATATCTTCAGCCATATTATATTTTAATTTATGTCCCATTGCAGAAGCTAATCCTGTAATTATTTTCCAGCTTGGTCTGGCATCATAATGTTTACCCTGCGCCCATCGATCGAACTGGGTACCAAATTTATCTAACCGACTCAAAGCCATTCCTTCTAAGGCCCGATCTATATCGAGTGTTGCTATTGCAGGGCGTAATCGTTGTGCTCTTCCTTGAAAATTAATAAACGTCCCATTTTTTTCGGCATAGGTTGTTGCAGGAAAAACTATATCTGCAATAGAAGATGTTTTGTTAAAATTAGTTGCATGAATCATCAACAGATCAAGCTTAGCAAATACATTTTCTAATTCAGGATTTTCATTAATAATATCATCTTCTAAAATATAAAGTGCTTTTATTTTCCCTTCGCGGATGGCTTTGACAATTCCACTAAAATCAAACCCGTTTTTAGATGGAACAACACCTGCTAATTCAGCGCCTTTGGTATTTGGTGTAACATCTTCATTTTTTAATATTTCATCACCAAAAGCTGGATTGATATGGCGAACAAAATCTAAATGCCCTGTTCCTAAAACAGATTTAGCAAACTTTGCCGCAATAAAATTATCTTCAACTGTTGCATAAGCTGAACCAATAACAGCAACTTCATCTTTACCAAATACTTTTAATCGGGATGCTGCTTCTGCGTATGCTTCATCCCAGCCAACTTTTATTAAATTCCCTTCAATTCTTAAATGTGGTCCATCAACTCTATCTTTATCATTTACAAATTTAAATGTGTTTAATCTCCCATGGTCGCACATCCAATAACTGTTTACTTCTTCATTGTACCTTGGGACCAATCGTAGTACTTCATTATTTCTTACCCACACCTCTATATTGCACCCACGAGCACAACCATTACAAATTGAATTTGTGCGGGACATATCCCAAACACGGGCTTTAAATCTAAAATCCCGGTTTGTTAGAGCACCTACTGGACAGATGTCAACCACGTTCATAGAATAAGGATTATCGAATTGCTTTCCTGGATATGTTGTAATAGTAACTTTATCGCCTCTCTTTACAAATGTCAGTTGAGGGTCTTTTGCTATCTCATCAGAAAACCTGATACAACGGGAACAAGAAATGCAGCGTTCAGCATCAAACATAACATTTGGGCCAAGTTCGACACGTTTATCTTTATGAACTTTTTCTTCAACAAACCTGCTTTCACCAACGCTGTGTTGATATGCATAATCTTGTAATTTACATTCACCTGCTTCATCACATATCGGACAATCAAGCGGATGGTTAATTAGAAAAAATTCCATCACAGCATTACGTGCAGAAATTGCTTTATCAGAATCAGTATGAACAACCATGCCATCTGCAGCAAAAGTTCCACAAGCGATTACAAGTTTTGGCATTTTCTCAACTTCAACCAAACACATCCTGCAGTTACCTGAGACAGATAGTTTAGGATGCCAGCAGAAATGCGGGATATCAATTCCATTTTCCCGTGCGGCTTCAATTATTGATTGACCTTGTTTAAATTCTATTTCTTTTCCATCAACATTTATTTTGGGCATAAGCTACTCTGAATTTATTACTTTTGTTTCTTAAGCTGCTTTTTTAATTGAATTTTCTTTTGAACAAATAATTATCTTACTAAGCGCGGTTTCACTTAAAATCTCTTTGGCAAGTTTTAATATATCCTCAGCAGTTACAGCATTGATTTTATTAAGTATCTCTTCGATTGGAATAATTTTACCGTAATGAAATATTGAACTTGCTAATCTTGTCATTCTATTAGTCGTGTTTTCAAGACTCATTAAAGTATTACCTTTGATATACTCTTTTACTCTCTTCAATTCTTTGGGTTTTACTTCACCGGTTTTCAGCTTATCAAACTCCCGAAGAACGATCTCGTTAACCCTTTCAGCTTGTTTTTCATTTGTTGAGTAGTAAACCCCAAATGCTGAAATATCTAAATAAGAATTTAGGAAAGTATTTATCTGGTACGTCATACCAAGTTTTTCCCTAACTGCCTGGAAAAGCCTGGATGAACTTCCATCACCAAGCAAAGTTGAAAGAACTTTTACTTTGTGCCTGTTTGGATTGATAAATCCATAAGTTGTTCCTCCAAGAATAGAATGAACCTGCTGAATTTCTTTCCCGATAATTACATCATTAGTGGATTTCTTAACATTATTTTTTCTTTTCTGGTTAGAAGTGGTCATCTTTCCTTTAAAATATTTTTCAGCAAGCGTTACCGCTTCTTCGTGTTGAATTGCACCTGAAACAGCGATCAATAAATTATCCAATCGATAATTTGCTTTGTGATATTGATGAAGAGTATTCGAAGTAAAGGAAAGTATGTTTTTTTCCGTACCAATAATCGGATAGCTTAAACTACTTCCATTAAAAATTGCTTCTTCAAACTTATCAAATATCAGTTCCTCCGGATTATCATCGATATCTTTTAACTCATCAATTACAACGCCTGCCTCTTTTTTGATATGTGTGTCTTTGAATAGCGGATTCTGAACCATATCTGATAGAACTACAAAAGTTTTTTTAAAATTTTCAGATAAACCTCTTCCGTAATAACAGGTTTGTTCTTTAGAAGTGAAAGCGTTTAAATAACCGCCGTAGGATTCAATCTCATCTGAGATTTGCTTTGCCGAGCGGGTCTTAGTTCCCTTAAAAAGCATATGCTCGATGAAATGCGAAATCCCATTGTTACGTAAATTTTCATCGCGTGATGCTATGTTAAACCAAAATCCCAAAGAAAATGATTTTAGATATGGAATAAACTCGGAGACTATTTTTACACCATTCGAGAGCGTCGTTACTTTACAATTATCCACAATTTTTATCTAATAATAATGAATTAAATGAGTTTCAAATATAGATAAAGAGGTTTAGTCAATCAAGAAAAGTAATTATAGAAATCTGCCACTAATTACACAAATTTTCCACGAATTAAATTAATAGTATTTAGTGTAATCCCTAATTGACTAATTTTTCTTTTTCTTATCTGAAATTTTCTTCGCTTCTCTTTCAAAATCACTTTCAAAATCAAAGTCTTGAGTTACTCTAAACTTCTCATATTCCTTTTCAGCCAATCGTTTTGCTACTTCGTGTTTTACTTTTCCACCATCTTTTAAAATTTGATATTCATTAAATTGTAAGAAAGCATCAAGCTTCAAAATCCAATCAGTCATTTTCATAGGTATTTGTCTTGCTGCTTGATTTTCTGCGTAGTCCAGATACATAGTTACAATTCGTTCAAGTTCTTTTATTTCTTTTTCAATTAAATAATTTTTAGCAACCGTTACATCTGACTTTAATATTTTGCCATTGGGCGCATTCTTCCATGTCTGCAATCCCATATAAGGTTTTGTTGAGTTGGCTCGTTCTGAAATAATCTGCGCTGCAGTTTTACCGGTGGTAGCCCAATGCAATTTATTTTGGACTGCTTTAAAAAATGTCCGGGTTATTTCGGCTTCTTTTTCATAGTCAATGCTGCATTGTTCGTAGATGTCTGTTATTTTTAGATAAAACCTTCTTTCACTGGCGCGTATCTCACGAATACGTTCAAGTAATTCATCAAAATAGTCTTTACCAAATCGTTTGCCTTGTTTAAGACGCTCATCATCCAATACAAATCCTTTGATGATAAATTCTCTTAAAGTTTTTGTTGCCCAAATTCGGAATTGAGTTGCCTGGTAGCTGTTTACACGGTATCCAACTGCAATTATTGCATCAAGATTATAGAAATCAACATCACGAGAAACTTCTCGCAATCCTTCTTGTTGAACTATCCGGATTTTCCGGATAGTTGCATCTGGTTCTAACTCTTTTGTTTTATAAACATTTTTCAAATGTTCATTTACTGTTCGAACATCAACACCAAACAACTCAGCCATTCTCTTTTGACTTAGCCAAAATGTTTCTTCCTGGAAAAACACTTCTACTCTTACATCACCATTTGGTGATGAGTAAAATATTATATCATTTGATTGTGGTGTGAGGTCTTTATTCATTAGTGATTGATATTTATAATATTGACATTTAGATGAATTGCTAATCAAAATATAGACAAAGAGGTTTAGTCAATCAAGAAAGGAAAATCAGGAGTTATGAAATCAAAAAGTCATTTCGAATCCGACTTTAGTCGGTGAGAAATCTTATATGAATTATTAATTCGATTGCTCCCCCGATAAATCGGGATCGAAATGACTTGAGTAATGATTTAAATTAAACTTCCACCAAATCAGGATATTTTTCCTGGTACTTAACAAAAAATTCACCGATTGCTTTATATGCTTTTTCAAGAATTTGTTCGTTTGGTAAAAAGACAACTCTGAAATGTTTTGTACCGGGAACCTCACCAAAACCACTGCCAGGAACAACTACAACTCCTGTTTCGCGAATTAACTCACCAACAAAATGTGCATCTGGTTGTTTCATCTCTAATCTTGGGAAAGCATAAAACGCACCTTCAGGTTTTACACAGCTAATTCCCGGAATTGCATTTAACATTTCAACGGTTAAATCCCGGCGCTTTGTAAGTTTTTTCATACCTTCAACCAGATGATCATGATTTCCCTCAAGCGAAGCTTTAATTCCATATTGTTCAGGATGATTTGCAGATAATCTTGCACGTAAAATTTTATTTACTGCTTCGATAAAATCAGAAAGGACTTCTTTTCTTCCGCTGACAATTCCCCATCCAATTCTAAAACCGGGCACCATATAATTTTTGGATAATCCGCCGAACGTAATACAAGAAACATCTTTATTTAATGATGCGATTGAAATGTGTTTCTTCCCATCAAACAAAAGCTTGTCATAAATTTCATCGGCAAAGATTACAAGATTATGCTCAAGTGCTAAATCAACAATTTGCTGCAAATTTTCTTTAGTGTAAAGCGAACCGGTTGGGTTATTTGGATTGATTAGTACAATTGCTTTTGTCTTATCATTTATTTTTGATCTAATATCATCAATATCTGGCAGCCATCCGTTAGATTCATCAAGATAATATGGATTTTCCATCATCTGAAGTTTACTTGCAATTGCTGTGTATAACGGATAACCCGGAGTTGGAGTTAAAACATTTTCTCCATCATTTACAAGTGCAGTTAAACAAATATCAATTGCTTCACTTGCACCGGTTGTTACAAAAATATCGTGAACGTTTGTGATGCCTTTTCGCTCCGCTTCTCTTTCGATTGCATCAACAGCTTCTTTAATTCCTGAAGATGGTGCATAACCATTTAAGTTTTTTAACATTGCCTGGTAAGTTGCATCAACAAGATGTTTTGGCGGAACAAAATCATAAAGATTGGGATCACCAATATTTAGGTACAACATTTCTTTTCCGGTTTTTGCAACTTGATTTGCAAGAACAACAATATCTCTAACTGCGTAAGTAATGTTTTCAGTTCTAACTGCGGGAACAATTTTAGGAAGCATTATATTTCTCCGGATAATCTTAATATTTACAAATCAAACTTAATAAAAATTAATATGAGTGGTAAGACAAAAATATATTTACAATGATAAAATAATTTAATTATTTCTTTTCAGCACAAGCATTGTAAAATCATCATTATAGAAGTCAGATGAGCTAAATTCTTTTGTTAAAGAAATGATCTTATCAATAATTTCGTTTGGTTTTCTATTGAAATTGGAATTAAAAATATCTATTAACCTTTCTAAACCAAATTGCTTTTTATCTTTATTAAAAATCTCAATTACTCCATCAGTATAAAAAAGTATCAGATCATTATTTTCTAAATTGAGTTCAGAAGATTTAAATTCAGCATCCTTAATAAGATTTAATGACGGACCGTCGCTTTCCAATAATTGTGTGGTTTTTGAACTGTAATGTAATGCCGGATTATGTCCGCAATTACAATAAACAAAAGAATGATTTTTATGATTGAGTATTCCGTAAATGATCGAAATAAAATCCCGTTTACGCATAAACTCACAAACCTGTTTATTCATCAGGTTCATCATCTGTACCGGATCTGAAAATAATTTAGCATTGTACCGAAGTAATGCACGGAAGGCTGCCATTATTAATGCGGCAGGTACGCCATCACCTGAAACATCCGCGATAACTATTGCAATTCGATCTTCATCAATAGGGATATAATCAAAATAATCACCGCCAATTACATAGGTTGGGATGCACACGCCGGCAAATGAATATCCTTGAATTTTAGGTTCAGAATTCGGTAGTAAACCTAGCTGCACATCTTTAGCAAGTTGAAGTTGTTCCTCAATTTTTTTCTTTTCAATTATCTGATAATGTAATAAAGCTTTATCAATTGATATTGCAGAAGCTTCAGCAAAAAATTTTAATATTTCAATATCATCCTGATCGAAAGCGGCAAGTTTATCACTTTCAACATTTAATACGCCAATTGTTTTTTCATCACGAAGTATTGGAGCTGTTATTTCAGATCGGGATTCTTTTCTACCCGGGATGTAACTATCATCTTTTGTTACATCATTAAGTATAATACTTTTCCCGGTTTTAATTGTTTGCCCTACTATCCCCTTACCTTCCATTAACATAGAATCAGCTTCCAATGGCAGATTTCCAAATCCACGCTGTACCATACTTGCAATTTTTTGTTTTGAATAATGATATCCAGAATGGTTTATATCTTCACTTAAAATAAAAATTCCTGCCGCATCGTAATCAATAATATTTGCTAACAAATCCAGCAATAGATTTAATATTTTATCAAGATCCAGAGTGCCCGTGATCCTATGCGAAATATCCCGAAGCAACTGATACTTAATTTCTGAAGTTAATTCAATTTTGCTTTTCATTTGATAGAATGGGTTATTTGTTATAGTAAAGTTAGGTTGTTAACTAATCACATTCAATCAAAATAAAATAAAAAGCCGAAGCTCTTATTATGATTTTCATGGAGACATATTCAAGTTCCATATACTTTGCAGCCTTAAATGGATAAAAATAAATTCATCCTAAACTTAATTCTAAATTCTAAATCGTATAAATCTGCAAAACTGTATTTATTCATTAAAGTTGTAGCATTAATTCCTTAAAAGATCTTGAGCTTTAAATTATATTTAGAAACCATCCGCTTTGTTTACAGAGACATTATTTTTTTTTCCGGAAACTACTTCCGTTTGTTTTGTACGATTAGAATATTAACTACTTTAAGTTAGAACCATTATATATTTTAAGAAATATATCATTTTAATTTTAAAAATCTTGTGCTATATCATTTATTTACATCATTATTAATGATTTAGATTATATAATAAATATTAAGGCTTTTGCCTAATTTCATTTACCAGTCAAACAAAAGAAAAAAATATGAGCAAATTATTCTCATCCTTAAAAATCAGAAATATTGAAATAAAAAACAGAATCGTTGTTTCACCGATGTGTCAATATTCCAGCATCGACGGAAATCCAACTGATTGGCACCTTGTTCACCTGGGAAGTCGAGCTGTTGGTGGAGCAGGATTAATATTTACAGAAGCAACAGCTGTATCTCCCGAAGGAAGAATTTCACCCGATGACGCCGGAATCTGGAACGATAAACAGGCAAATGCTTATAAACGAATTACATCATTTATTAAATCACAAAATTCTATTCCGGGAATTCAATTAGCCCACGCTGGAAGAAAAGCATCAACTTTTTCACCATGGAAAGGAAATGGAAAAGTTGAAATCGAAAATGGCGGCTGGCAAACTTTAGCGCCAAGTGCGATACCTTTCGCAGAAAATTATCCTGATCCAAAAGAAATGAGTGAAAGCGATATTAAACTTGTGATTGATCAGTTTATTCAAGCCGCAAAACGAAGTATTGAGGCGGGTTTTGAGATAATTGAATTACATATGGCGCACGGTTATTTGGTTCACGAATTTTTATCTCCACTATCAAATCATCGCAAAGATAAATTTGGTGGGAGTTTGGAAAATAGATGTCGCTTTTCAATTGAAATGACAAAGGCAGTTAGAAAAATAATTCCGGATAGCATGCCATTATTTGTAAGAATTTCATCAACTGATTGGATTGAGGGAGGATGGGATATTGAACAATCTGTTCAACTTGCAAAATGGTTAAAAGATGCTGGTGCCGATTTAATTGATTGCTCAAGTGGCGGAAATGTTTCCAGAGCACAAATTCCCATTGCACCAGGTTATCAAATTCCATTTTCACAAAGGATAAAACACGAAGCTAAAATTCTTACGGGTGGAGTCGGACTAATTACAACGGCAGAACAAGCTGAACAAATAATCGGATCTGGACAAGCAGATCTTGTTTTACTTGCAAGAGAAATGCTGCGTGATCCTTATTGGGCTTTACACGCTGCCAAAAAATTAAATGTTGATATGACAGATTTTCCAAAGCAATATTTAAGGGCTAAATAAGTTCGAAGAAATAAATTATATTTAATACAACAATTAAACTTAAAGGTGTAGAAATGAAAAAAAATAAAATTTTTAACAAAGTTCTTTTATTTCTTTCTGCTTTTATTCTATTGTTCTTGCTTGCAAGTTGTGCGACTTTGGATAGCCAAAGTAATCTGGATGGAAATGTCCAAGGCGGTTATAACCTGTCAGATTTAAACAGTTATGGAGACTGGGTAAACACAAATAGTTATGGCAGAGTATGGCGTCCTTTTGTTGTTGATAATTGGATGCCTTTTGATAATGGACATTGGGCTTACGCTAATGGTGATTGGACATGGATTTCCTATGAACCCTTCGGTTGGATTGTTTATCACTACGGTTACTGGTATGATGATCCATCTTACGGGTGGGTCTGGGTTCCTTCAGATGGAAATTGGTCACCTGCAAATGTAATGTGGATTGATTACGGAAACTATATCGGCTGGGCTCCTCGACCTCCACGCGGTGTCACTTATGGTTATCCATGGGAAAGGAATCAGAATAGATATTGGCACGTAGTAAAATCAGATGATTTTACCAAGGATAATATTAGAGATTATAGAGTAACTAACTTGATTAGAAATGAAAACGATGGAAGAGAAATTTTAAATAGACCGCCTAATAGACAGCTAATTGAAAGAAATATCGGCAGACCGATCCCTGAAGTTAAAATGCAACGTGAACCTATAAAAATGCGCGATAGAAATATTGAAAGAATGAATTTACCTCAACAAGAGAATCAAAGAGTAGAGAAAAATTCACCTCGCGTTAGGAGAGATGTATTGGTTCCAAGAGAAAGATTTCAAAAACAGCAAATTGAAAGAAGACAAGAGCCTGAAAGAAGTAGAAATAAAAGATAGAAATACATTTATAAAGTGTATAGCAAAAAATAAAAATCTATATATGTTTATGAAAAAAGGAACTGTATAGCTTCGCAGGATATTGAGCGAAAAATTTTCAAAATAAATTTACATCCCTTCAATTTCCACTCTTGAAAGTGGGAATGAAGGGATGTTTTTTAGTATCTCGTTTCGAAATAGATTTATAAGACTTAGGAAATATTGATAATTTACTTTGTGATTTTTTAGAACGGATCAAGTTCTTTATCAGTTATTCCGCCAGCTTCTAATTCCGCTAATTTCTTTTTACCGTATGCAATTTTGGTAATAGTTACAAACAACACCGGAACAATAAATATCGCAAGCATTGTTGCGGCAAACATACCACCCATTACCGTCCAGCCTATTGTTTGTCTTGCCTGAGCACCGGCACCAGTAGCAAATATTAATGGTGAAACACCTAGTATAAATGCGAGTGAGGTCATTAGAATCGGGCGTAATCGAAGTTTTACAGCAGTTATAACCCCCTGTAAGAGTGGCATTCCATGATCAACACGCTCTTTTGCAAATTCTACTATTAGTATGGCATTTTTTGCAGCTAAACCTATCAATGCAACCAAACCAATTTGTGCATAAACATTATCACTAAGACTCGGCAAAAATGTTAATGCAACTATTGCTCCAAATGCACCAATGGGAACAGCCAAAAGAACTGCAAATGGAACCGACCAGCTTTCATATAACGCTGACAGAAATAGGAAAACAAAAACGAGCGAGAGCGCAAAAATGGCAAAAGTGCTGCTGCCAGCATTTATCTCTTCACGGCTTAATCCGGAAAATTCATAACCATATCCACTTGGCAGTACTTGAGCAGCAACTTCTTCTGATGCTTTAATTGCATCACCACTGCTATATCCGGTAGCTGAATTACCATCTATTTCTGCAGAACGAAACATATTATAATGCGAAATTAACGGGGCACTTTCTACAACAGTAAATGAAATTAATGTGCTCAAAGGCACCATTCCTCCGGATGAATTTTTAACATAGTATTTACCCAAATCATTGATAGTTGATCGATAGCTAGTATCAGCTTGAGCTACAACATGAAAATCGCGTCCATAAATTGTAAAGTCATTAACATAACTACTGCCTAGATATGTTTGGAGAGTATTAAAAACATCTGCTGTTGAAACACCCAGAATAGCACATTTTTCTCTATCAACATTCAATTTATAACCTGGCGTACTTGCGGTAAAAAACGAAAAGACATGACTTAACTCAGGTCGCTTGTTTGCTGCAATAACAAAATTCTTTACAACACCTTCAAACTGTTGGATGTCATTTGTGCTTCCCTGCTGCTCCAGCTCAAATGTAAAACCACCTGTTGAACCTAAACCTGGGATAGCCGGTGGTGAAATTACGATAACATTTGCACTTTTAATTACTGCAAATTTTCTTTGAAGTGTAGCTATTATCGAATTCAATTGAAGAGAATCACTCGTACGTTCACTCCAAGGTTTGAGTTGAACAAAAACAGTTCCACTGTTCGATTTATTTGCAAATGTAACAACATTCAAACCGCTTATACCTGCAAAAT
This sequence comes from uncultured Ignavibacteriaceae bacterium, assembly GCA_963809415.1. Lineage (GTDB taxonomy): Bacteria > Bacteroidota > Ignavibacteria > Ignavibacteriales > Ignavibacteriaceae > IGN3. The sequence continues at coordinate 1,115,444 of CAWEJJ010000003.1, forward strand.
GGGCAACCCCGGGTGTTTGTTGTAGTATTGACATTATTTTTGTTAATGTTTCAATAGACCTTGTTGTGGAAGCGGCTTCAGGTAATTCAAACGTTATATACAATCTTCCTTCATCTTCTGAGGGGATAAACCCGGTTGGCTTATGCATAAATAATAAAACAGTACCTGCATAAACAAATATGAGAATTATCAGAAAATAAGGAGTTAACTTAATGCTCTTTTTAACTCCGTTAGAATAAGAATCTGTTGATTTCTTAAACCAATTATTAAACTTGAAAAAGAATTTATTAAGTCCTTTGGAACTTTTATCAAAATTGGTTGGCTTTAATATAAGTGAACATAATGCAGGGGTAAGTGTTAATGCTACAAACGCTGATATTAATACAGAGACAGCAATTGTAATAGCAAATTGTTGATATAATCTTCCAACTATTCCCGGAATAAATCCTACTGGTATAAACACTGAAGCCAATACCAATGCAATTGCTATAACGGGTCCCGAAATATCATTCATAGCCCTTTGTGTTGCTTCTTTAGGTGATAATTTTTCATTATCGATATAATGTTGCACTGCCTCTACAACTATTATTGCATCATCCACAACAATTCCAATTGCCAGAACAAACCCAAACATAGTAAGTGTATTAATTGTAAAACCTAACGGGACGAAAAATGCAAACGTTCCGATAATAGAGACAGGTATTGCCAATATAGGGATTATTGTTGCCCGCCAATTTTGAAGGAATAAGAATACGACCAATACTACAAGTCCTAAAGCTTCAAGCAAGGTTACCACAACTTCGTTAATAGAAGTATCAACTACTGAAACTGCTTCAAAAGGTACATTGTAGCTTACATCTTCAGGAAAAGATTTTTTTAATTCTGCCATTTTACTATATATAGCTTTTGCTACTGCCAGAGCATTGCTTCCGGGAGCCTGGAATACTAATAAAAAAGATGACCGTCTCCCATCAACGTATGAATTATTTGCATAATTAACTTTACCTAACTGAATACGAGCAACATCTTTCAAATAAACTAATGAACCTTTTGCCGGATTTGAACGGATTATAATATTACCAAATTGTTCGGTTGAGCTTAAACGACTGTTTGTAAAAACAGTGTACTCAAAAGTTTGGTCGTTACTTTGTGGGGGCGCACCAATAGTACCGGCCGCAATTTGTAAATTTTGCTGCGTAATTGCATTAGTAACATCTGAAGTTGTAAGTCCAAACTGAGCTAGTTTGTCAGGTTCCAACCAGATACGCATACTAAAATCATCTGCACGTGCAAGAACATCACCTACACCTGGAACACGTAATAAAGCGGTTTTAACAAAAATATTTGTATAGTTATCCAGAAAAGTTATCTCATGAGTACCTTTAGGTGAGTATATTGCCACTATCATTAAAATACTGGAAGTTCTTTTTCGTGTTGTTATGCCAAGTTGTCTAACAAGGGTCGGGAGTTGGGGTGTTGCTATTCCAACTCTATTTTGAATATCAACTGCTGCTAAATCAGGATTTGTACCAACCTTTAAAACCACATTTATAGATGCGCTTCCGCTGCTTGTGCTATTACTTGTCATGTAAGCCATCCCTGGTGTACCGTTAACCTGCGTTTCAATTGGTGTTACTACTGTTTGTTCTACAGTTGTTGCATCAGCTCCTGTAAATGCTGCTGATATTTGTACTGTCGGTGGCGTTATATCCGGGTATTGACTTACGGGTAAGTTGAATATAGCCAGAATACCAATTAATACAATTACAATTGATATAACAATAGCCGTTATCGGTCGTTTAATAAAAGTATTAGCAATCATTTTTTATCCTGTTAAGGTATTATTCAGCTTCAGCATTTTGATCGGATGTTTATTGATCTTTAGATTTTATAATGATCGGAGAATTGTCTCTAAGCTTCTGGACGCCTTGAATAACAATTTGTTCTCCCGGAGTAAGACCATCATCAACAATAACCATGTCGTTATTTATTGTCCTACCGATATCTATTTTTTTCTGTAAAACTTTATCTCCGTTTATTACAAAGACAAAGTACTCTCCCATTTGAACAACTACAGATTTGTAAGGAATAATAATACTATTTGAAGTGCCATTATTTAAGACTCGTACATCACAAGTAAGTCCGGGTCTTAATAAATTTTTGGTATTGGGAAATACTAATCTTGCCGTTATCGTTCCTGTCTGTGGATTAACAGCGCGATCTAATAATATCAGGTGACCTGAATATGGATATATCGATTGATCAGGAAGTATTAATGTAAATGTTGAATCTTTTGGATTAGCTTTTTTATTCAATAAATCAGTAAAGCTATCTATTTGTTTCTCATCCACAGCAAAATCAACAGCCATAGGATCATCAGATGAAAGTGTATTCATTAAAGTTTGTCCGCTGCTTACCGAAGAGCCTAAATATACCTGTGAAATTCCGATCGTGCCGCTAAATGGTGCATAAATAACTGAATTACGCAAATTGGTTTCTAATCCTTTTAAAGTACTTTCGGCAGCTTTTAGTGCAGCAAAAGATTGATCCAATATTTGTTTTGCAATTGCATCTTTCTTTGCCAGTTCATTGTACCTGTCATAATCCTTTTGTGCTTCATTAAGATTTGCTTTTGCAACATCATAAGCTGCTTTATATTGTTGCGGGTCAATCTCATATAATTTCAAACCTTTGGTTACATGCTGTCCATCTTTAAAATATATGCCCATAAGATAGCCGGAAACTTCCGGTCTTATATCTATTTGATTAAGAGCTGTTACGATAGCTGGATAATTGATATAATAAGATGCTTTTTCTGATTTTACCGTATATGCAGTAACTGGTGTGGGAGGATATTTTTGAACACCGCTTTTATCTTTATTGCATGATACAAATAAAGCAGAGATAATAATTGAAAAGTACAATAAATAAATTTTGTTTTTCATCGGTTTAATTTTTTTGTTAAAATATTGATAATATACAAAGTGATTAATTCTGATAATTCCTGAGAAAAAAAATATAAATAATTAATAGCTTATCGTACCAAAAGCTTTTTGTAAATCTAATTTGCTTGCTAAAACCTGGTACAGTGCAATTAAATAATTAACCTGGGTTGATCGTAAATTGGTTTCAGCAGTTATAACATCCAAATAAGTTTTGACACCTGACTTATATTGAAGCTCAATTATGTCATAAACCTCTTTTGCCATTTTAATATTATTCTTCTGAACCTGGAAATTATTCAGGTTGCTTTTATAATTTGCTAAAGCCTGTGTGTACTCAGTATAGATTGAACTTTCTAATGACGACTTATCATAATCAATCAGCTTCAATTCTAAGTTTGCCTGTTCAATTTGGTGTATCCTTCTCCCGCCCTGAAAAATTGGGAAAGATAACTGTACTCCAACATAAGAATTGGGATAATTCTGATTATAAAGATTTGATAATTGATTATTCTGAAAATTTAAATTGTATTCACCAAAGGCAGACAAAGACGGAATAAAACTCCATTTATAATAATTAAGATTAGCATCCTGAAGCTGCTTTTGCGTTTGTAATAATTTATACTCAATTCTGTTTTGATAGTTTAACGTTTCGGATGTATCTATACCAATATCATTTTCCATTTTTGTCATATCATAATTTAATTGTATCTCACCATTCGGTGGATAACCCATTAATTCTTTTAAATTCGCATAGCTAATTTTTAATTGTTCCTCATTCTGCCGCAATTCTGCTTTAGCATTATTCAAAGCAATTGTAGCTTGCATGTAATCAGTTTTATCAACTATCCCGCCTTCATATTGATTATAAGCATCAGTCAGACTTTGCTCTAAACGTGCAATGTCCTGTTTTGCTAAATCTATTTGATTTTGTGATAACAATACTGCGTAATATGCCTTACTTACATTAACAATAACATTAATTTTATTTTCGATTGTAGTTTGTTCAGCCTGTTTACGTAAATCACTAGCTGTGCTGCTTGCCAAAAGTACATCTCTATTAAAAATGGTTTGAGATACAGAAAATTGACCACTCGAAGTATTTATCGAACCTGTTTTGTTGGAGCTACCCAGAAACATTGAGGTTGGCAGCTGGAAATTATGTTGAATATTAAAATTAAAACCTATCTGTGGAAACCAATTTGATAGCTGACTTTTTATTACTTGATCTTCAATCTGTTCATTAATTAAGGATTGTTGCAAAGAAGGCTGATGCGCAATTGCATATTGGATACAATCAACTAATGTAGCCTTGTTAAGTAAAGAATCTGATTCATTTTGCGATTGAGGAATAATTATGGACGCTGAAAATATTACTGTTAGTAATAGTACAATGATTATTTTCATATAATATTAATAATTATAAAAAGTTAACACATACAAATTTTTTATCTTACCAAACCTAATTTTATTATGGCTTATTGTTAATGATATGCATCACCTCTAACCTTACTTAATACTATTGAATTATATTAACTGCTTCTGTGAATTAAAGATACCTTGTAAAGATTCCTCAAAAGTTATTTCTGCCAAAGTATTCCTTCGTAAAAGTGATATTGATTCCTTGTGAAAAAAATCTTTTATAATATAGTACTGCCAAATAATATTTTGTTTTGATAAAATAAGTTTAGAAATAAATCCAACGGGTTTATTTTCAACAACCTAAGCTTGATTTAATGATTGAAGAACTTCATCGGTATTACGTATTAATCCAAGTCTTGGGAAAATATATTTAATCGGGAATACGTGCTCTTCTTTTGAACGCGCAGCCATAGTATCTTGAACAAATATTTGGTTGTATCCGAATTCGTATGCAAATCTTGCTGTGCTTTCAACTCCTATGTTTGTTGAAATCCCGCACAGAATTATAGTATCAATCCCGCGTCTTCTCAATTGCAAATCGAGTTCCGTCCCATAAAAAGCACCCCATTGATGTTTCGTAATAAGAAAATCTGAAGACTGAATATTTAATTCCGGAACATACCTGCTCCAATCAGGATTGTATCCAGAAGTTTGAAAAGTTGTTTCAGTTATCGGATTCAGGGCATCCTTTAAGTCCGGGGATGGAGTAACGTGAACTAAAAATACTGCAATCCCTTTTCTTCTCGCTTCCGTTAATAGCTTTGCTGTATTTTCAATTACAATTTTTGCCGGATGAGGTTCAGTCGGCATTGATACAATTCCTGCCTGCAGATCGATTACGACCATAGCAGTTTTTTGAATATTTATTTTTAATTCAGTTAACATATAAACTCTTTCTTTGGTTCTCAAAAATATTATTTCAATTTTGTCAGCTCAATGCTTAATTCCCACAGGCGTTTGCGGGAATCTTTGTTATAAGCTTCAGAATCTGCTTTAGATTCGGTTTTTACATCAAAGTATTTTCCTGTAACACCATTTAATTTTGGTGAGATAGCAAAATATACTTCTGCTTCTGCTCCAATTTCTGGTTCACCCAATGGTGTTATATTAGCATGACGAACCATATTTGTATTTAAATATGTGCCCGGATGCAGGCTGTTTACAGAGATATTTTCATCTTTAAGCTTTTCAGCAAGATCAATTGTAAACATAATTAATGCAAGTTTGCTCTGGCGGTATGCCTGAACAGCATCAAAATTTTTTTCAAGCATTATATCATCAAAATTAATTGGGCTTTGTCCTGCTGAACTTACATTTACAATTCGGGATGGCGCAGAATTTTTGAGAGCCGGTAATAATAAATGTGTCAATAAAAACGGAGCTAAATAATTTACTGCAAATCGCAGTTCATATCCATCTTTGCTTTTCCTCTCATCAACAAAACCAGCACCCGCATTATTTATCAATACATCAATTGCGGGATATTTAGTCAATACTTCTGCTGCTAACTTTCGTACTTCAGCCAATGATGAAAAGTCTGCAGTTAGTCCGGCAATATTTTCATTACCCGATGAAGTTTTTAATTCTTCTACAACTGCGAACACTTTATCTTTATTTCTTCCATGAATTAAAATATGGGCATTTTTTTTCGCAAGCATTAATGAAGTTAATTTACCTATGCCGTCTGTAGCTCCCGTAATTAATATTGTTTGTTTATTAATTGGTTTCATATCAAAAAAGTTGAATAATTTTTAAAAATGAAAAAATCTGTTGTATTGTTTCCTTCTATTACTTTTATCCAAGAACAACAACAATTTTACCTCTTGTTTTTCCTGTTTCAATTTGCTGGTGAGCTTTGGAAATATCTTTAAAATCAAATTTTTTAGAAATGTGAGAATATATCTTTCCTTCTTCCAACAATTTTGCAATTTGCTTCATATCTTCTCCGTTGGATCTTACCATCACGCGTTGAAAAATTATTTCTTTTTCTTTTACTTTATCAGCGATTTTACCTTCGGCTGAAGATTTTAGACTAACAACTTTACCGCCTTTTTTAACAGACTCCAGAGATCGAAGCAAATGATCGCTCCCGGCTAATCGAATCAATTACTATATCTGCATCTTTAATTTTATCTTCAAAATTTTCTGAAGTGTAATCTATAAATTCATCTGCACCAAGGTGTAAAACAAAATTCCTGTTGTTAGTGGAAGCTGTACCAACTACGTATGCGCCAAAACTTTTTGCAATCTGAACCGCATAATGACCAACTCCTCCGGCTGCAGCATGGATTAATACTTTATCTCCATTTTTTATCTTACAGATATTGACCAATGCTTGCCAGGCAGTTAGAGCAGCCAATGTAGCAGCAGCAGCTTCCTCGTAGGAAATATTTTCAGGCTTTATGGCTAACTGGTTTGCAGGTGCTGCCACAAACTCAGCGTATGCTTTCCCCTGTCCGATAAAGTTAACCATTCCAAACACATCATCACCCTTTTTAAATTCCTTAACATCCGCGCCTGCCTCAACAACAATCCCTGAAATATCCCAGCCTAAAATTATAACTTCCTCAGCATTTTTTGGTTTTAAAATAGCTTGAACAGTCTGTTTATTCTGTCGTGCAGAAGCATCCACAGGATTGATTGATATAGCCTTAACACTGACTAATACTTCATCATTCCGAATTGAAGGAGTTTCGATTTCAGATAAAATTAAATTTTCTACACCTCCATTTTCTTTAAGTGTTATAGCTTTCATTTTATTATCCTTTCTTTTTTATCTATCCTGAACCAATCGTTGGAGCATCCAGTAAGGATAAACTTTCGGCGGTGCACTTAATTCATCCAGCCTTGCAATTTCTTCTGCGGACATTTTCCAATCAGACGTTTTTAAATTATCGGTAAGCTGCTCTTTTGTTCTTGCACCAATAATAACAGATGTAACGCCAGGTTTTCTTAATAGATAATTCAGCGCTGCCTGAGCAATTGTAGCTTTATGATTTTTGGCTATCTTTTCTAACTCATCGACAATATCAAATCCTTTTTCTTCATCAAATTGCAAAAACTGAGTTTCACGATCAGTTCGTCTTGCATTTTTAGGTCGATCTTTTCCTCTTCTGTATTTACCGGTCAAAAATCCTCCACCCAATGGACTCCAGGTTAATATTCCTAATTTCTGATCAAGACAAAGCGGCACAAGCTCATTTTCAAGATCCCGTGAAACCAGCGAATAATAAGCCTGAAGCGTTACAAACTTTTCCAGGTTTTGCTTATCAGATATTGCAAGTGCTTTCATAAGCTGCCAGCCTGAGTGGTTAGAAGCTCCGATATATCTCACTTTTCCTGCTCTTACCAAATCATCAAGTGCTCTTAATGTTTCTTCCTGAGGTGTGTAAGGATCAAAACTGTGCAATTGATACAGATCTATATAATCTGTGCCTAATCTTTTTAAGCTTGCATTGCAGTTTTCAATGATATGATGACGCGATAAACCAACTTCATTTGGACCTTTACCAGTTCGACCTCTGACTTTTGTTGCCAGAATAATTTCTTTACGATGTTTCCCTAATGCCTTTCCAAGAATCTCTTCTGATAAACCTTCGGAATAAACATCGGCAGTATCAAAAAAATTGACTCCTGCTTCAAGGGCAAGATTAACAAGTTCATTTGCATCTTTTTGTTCAAGTTCACCAATAACTTTCCAGTATCCTTTCCCGCCAAATGTCATTGCACCAAAACAAAGTTCAGATACTTTAATTCCGCTGTTTCCAAGAAATCTCATTTCCATTATAATTCTCCTTCAGATTAATTATTTAATTATGTCCAAAAAATTCTCAGACTTTTTGATATTCCAGACATAGTCAATCAGTTACTGTTGAAAAATTAAATCAAATTATTATTCAGTAAAGTGTTAAAAGACAAGCTATAGTAATATTAATGATTAATATCACAACGATAGAAATTTTAAATTGTAAGGTGATTTTTGTTTACAGAGGGTTTATTCTTATAGACATTAATAAAATAATAACTCACGTTATGCAGCACTTGTTACAAGAATAAATGTTGTAGATAATTTAAAACACACGCACGAAAGGATTCGTGCATTACAAAACAAAATATTTGGCTCAATATCTTCCAACGGCATTAAGCAAAGTATATTGTGTAGTTAAATAATTGTACTCATTATTAATTTTATTATACTGTGCCTGAAGATAATTGTTATAAGAAAGCTGCAAATCCAAATAAGTTGCTGCACCCAATTTGTACTTTTCTGTTTCAATTATCCAACTTTCTTTTGAAGCAGTTAATGCAACATTTGAGGCTTCAAGCTGCTGCTTAGCTGTTTGCAGATTTAAGTTTGCTATTGTAACCTGGCTTTTAATATTTTGTTCTAATGCCTTCAAGTCTTCATAGTTGTTCTGAATCTGAACGTCTGCGATTTGCATTGCTGTTGCTGTACTCCAATTTGAAAATATAGGAATGTTTAATGATAGACCGAGACTGTATATCTTTCTATTAAAGAGATCTGAAGGTTGAATTGCGCTGGAAGAAAATCCATAATTAGCAGAAAGACTAGGGAAAAAACCGCTGCGGGCTATAGTTAACTGATTTTGTGCGCCATCCTTCTGATAAATCAAACTTTGATAATCTTTCCTGTTGCTAAGTGCATATTTATAAAGGTTTTCTAAACTTGCATCAATCAGTTCAGAGTCTTGGATTGTAGCTGCAGTGGAATCATACTGATATTTTTCAGATAGATCCATCGAAAGAAAAGTAAGCAAATTTACTTTTGCTATTTCTAAATTATTCTTTGCCTGAAGATATGCGACATTTGAATTTGCAGTTTGTGCCTGTTGTGAATAAAGATCACTTATTGGAATCATTTTTAAATCATATTTTTGTTTGATTTGATCGAACAAACCCTGGTTATAATTTAAATTTTCTTCCTGGAATTTTAATAATTTTTGATTGCTTATAATTTGCATATAATATGTTACGGTCTGAAGTGTAACATCCTGTTTTAATTTTTCAAGAGTAAGCTTTGCAGATTCAAGATTAGCTTTACTTTGATTTATTGAAGCGATATTGGATAATCCATCAAATAGAGTAACACTTCCACCAGCAGATACATTCCAGTTCCTGGAATCTACTTCAGATGGAGCTATTGTTATTGGATTTCCAAAATAATCAAGCTGCGTATTACCGCCATTATCACTAATCCTCTGCCAGCTAAATCTTCCATTTAAGCTAAGGTTAGGAAGAAGATTTCCGTAAGCACTTTTTACCCCAGCTTGAAAAGTAGAAATTGAGTTAGTGTTTTTAACAATGTTAGTATTTTGATTAAGTGCAATTGTAATTGCATCATTAAGCGTTAAAGCTTTTTGAGAGTATGTTTTATTAAACGAATAGATTGAAAGAATTATCAAAATAAAATAAAAGGATTTTTTCATTTTCAGTTTCTCTTTTTTTTAATTTTACTCATATCTTAATGCATCAATAGGATTTAGATTTGCAGCTTTCCGAGCAGGATAAAAACCAAAGAATACTCCGATTACTCCGGCAAAACTAACTGCAATAAAAACTATTTCTGGACTAATTACAGCGGCCATACTTGTGTAATTATTTAAAATAAATATTATTCCAATTGACAAGAGAACTCCAATCAAACCACCGGCAAGACTAAGGACAATGGCTTCGGTTAAAAATTGGATTAGAACATCAGATGTGCGTGCCCCAACAGATAAGCGAATTCCAATTTCACGTGTTCTTTCTGTAACTGATACAAGCATAATATTCATAATTCCTATTCCTCCTACAATTAACGATACGCCTGCAACAGAGGCTAAAAGAAGTGTCAAAATCTTGGAGGTTTCAGTTGCAGCCTCAGTTATTTCTGCCTGATTCCTTACAGTAAAATCATTATCCTCCCCTGGATTAAGATGATGGGCTTCACGCATAATAGTTGTTAATTGTTCTTGTGCTGCATTAATTTGATCATCTGAAACAGCACTTGCCTGTATATATGATATATAAATTCCTCCAACAAGCCTATCGAGTACAGTTGTTGCGGGTGCTAAAATTAAATCATCCTGGTCAGTTCCCATTGCGCTTTGTCCTTTTACACTAAGTACACCTACAACTGTAAATGGTACATTACGAATTCTAATTTGCTGTCCTATTGGATCTTCGTTCGGGAATAACTGATTAGCAACTGTATGACCTAACACTGCAACCTTCGCTCTTGAAAGCATATCTCTTTCTGTAAAAAAATCTCCGGAAGCTAAAGGCCAATCTCTTATTTCAAGATAATTTGGAGCAACACCTAAAACTTGAGTGCTCCAGTTTCCGGTTCCTCCTATAACTTGTCCTCCGGTCCTTACCACTGGTGATACGGCTTTTATTAATGTAGCTTCATCCTGAATTTTTTGCACATCTTCCATTGTAAATCTATTTATACTTCCAGCACCCAATCTTATTCCACCACTGCTGGTAGAGCCAGGAAAGACAATTAAAAGATTTGATCCGAGAGCAGAGATTTGCTTTTCAACCTGCATTTGTGCACCATCACCAATAGCAACCATAACAACAACTGCTGCTACACCAATAATAATTCCAAGTGCAGTAAGTAAACTTCTCATCCTGGATTTTAAAATACTTTTTATTGCAACTTTTAAAAGATTTTTGAAATGCATTTTAATCCTTTAATTATAGTCACTAACTGATTGACTCATTCTTTTTTGTTCTTCCTCTCCGATTAAACGGTCATTAATAATTGAATCACGAATAACTTTTCCATCTTTCAGTTCAACAATTCTTTTAGCAAATTTTGCAAAATCTCTTTCATGCGTAACTAAAACTATAGTAATACCTTCATCATTCAATTTTTGAAATAGAGAAAAAACTTCAACAGACATTTTACTATCCAGGTTACCTGTCGGCTCATCCGCAAGAATTAGAGAAGGTTCATTAACCAATGCTCTTGCAATAGCAACTCTTTGCTGTTGCCCGCCGGAAAGTTGATTGGGTTCATGATGAATTCGATCACCTAATCCAACTCTTTCAAGAACTTCAATTGCTTTTTTTGCAGGTTCTTTAATGCGTTCATATCTATCATACATTAAAGGAAGCTCCACATTTTCCAAAGCGGAAGTTCGATTAAGAAGATTAAAACCCTGGAAGACAAATCCGATTTTCTGATTTCTGATTCTTGCATAATCATTTTTTGAAAAGCTGCTGGTATTAACGCCATCAAGATAATACTCGCCTGAAGTAGGCTTATCCAAACATCCAATTAGATTCATTAAAGTAGATTTGCCGGATCCGGAAGCACCCATAATTGCAACAAATTCACCCTCATCAATTGATAGATCAATAGATTTTAATGCTTTTACTTCTACTTCACCAACCTTATAAGTCTTAGAAAGCTCTACAATTTTGATAATACTTTTTCCAGCAGGTGATTCCATTAAAATCCTCTTCTCATACTTCTCTGGAGTCCCTGATTTGAATTTGATCCATTTGAGTTTTGTGAATTTGTATTACTAGCTGTTTCAAATCCTGTAATGACTTTCATATTTTCTTTTAAAATTCTGCTTCTAACAACTTCAGTATTTTTTCCATCGGTAAGACCTAAAACCGCAAAGCCCATAGATGGATTTCCATTCTCATCCACATACCAGAATGATCCTCTGGTTTTATTATTAGGATTTCCAAAACCTCCGCCGCTATTTTGCATACCTTGATTACGTCCGAAAGATTGAACTCTTTGCTTTAAACTATCCGGCAAATTTTTGCTTTCTTTTTCCATTCTTGCAGTAAAATCAGTTTTCATTTGCTCAGTTGACTGAAATCTTAATGCCGCATTTGGAATGATAAGCACATTGGTTTTTGTCTCAAGGTAAAACTCTATTGTTGCTGTCATCCCGGGCAGTAAAGATTTATCATCATTTTCAGCATTAACAACAACAGTGTAATTAACAACATTGGAAACTACCGTTGAACCCAATCTTATCTGAACTACCTTTCCTTCATACTGCCTTTCCGGGTAAGCCTCCACAGTAAACTTAGCTTTCTGTCCAACTTTAATTTGTCCAATATCGCTTTCATCGACATTTGCTAATATTTCCATTTTTGACAAATCTTCCGCAATTGTAAATAAAGTTGGCGCAGATAGGCTCGACGCGACGGTCTGCCCTTCTTCAACATTCTTATTTATAATTTTGCCGCCAATTGGGGAATAAATAAACGCATAACCTAAATTTGTTTTAGCCTGTGCTAATGCAGACTTAGCGGATATTACATTTGCTGCTGAGGTTTCATAATTAGATTTGGAAGTAGCAAAATCAAGCTCGGACATAAATTTTTTTTCATACAAGGATTTATCTAATTCGTATTGTGTTTTTGATAATTCATACTGTGCTTGTGCTTTTTGCATTCCCGCAACAGCATTTTTAACTTGAAGAGCGAGATTTGTTGTGTCGAGGATTGCTAATAACTGCCCTTTTTTTACATTGTAATTATAGTCAACAAATATTTTGTCAATTCTGCCTGAAACCTGTGTGCCCACATCTACGGTTAATACAGCTTGCAAAGTGCCTGTGCTTGTATTGGTTGTGCTTAAATTGCCTCTGGTAATTTTAGCAAAAGTAAATGCATTTGATTCGGCACTACTACTATTAAAGAACAAAAAATAAATTATTACTAATGCTATTACAATGATAGAACTGATAACGAAAATTTTCTTTTTCATTTAGTTATCTCGAAAAGAATTAATAGGTTATAAAAATTGTACTGCCCTGATTATTAATTTAATTTAAATTTTGCTGCCGACGATTTCTTCTTTCATCTATCATTTTCTTATGCTCAATTTTCTGCTTCTCATCTAAAACTTTATCAATCTCCTGATTTGTTTTATCCATAAGACTTCTAAAATCGGCTCTATCGGTGTTCCCGTCAGCACGCAGTTTTTTCATTTGCTCATCAGCATTAACAAGAATTTTTTCAACTTTTACAGACTGATCCTCTGTTAAGTTTAATTTTTCTTTTAGCATCTTCAATCTTTCCTGCGGAGTAACTCTTGGTTGAGCAATCGCTACTAAAGAAAAGACAAAAAGTGATAAGCCAAATAACACAATTATATTTTTCATTTTAACTTCCTTAAATAATAAATTTTAAAATTTCTCTGTTAGACAAATAAAAAAACTAATGGTTTAATTAAACAAAAAATAATGTGTTAGATTAAACCAAAAACTATTTTCATAAAAATTATCAAAGACATAATAATTTTTATTCCCTTAGTCTAAAAGAATAACATTTTTGTGGTGTAATATTAAATGATTTTTAAGATATGATTATGTGAGCTAAAACATAATTGATATATATCATTCTTAGAAAAATCTATTTGCTCAAGAATTCCCGTATTAGCTTGAACAATGCCTGGGGTTCTTCTACCTGAGGATTATGACCACTTTTTTCGAACATTACAAACTCTGCTTGCGGACAATATTCTTTGAATTTTACCATCATATAAGGAACAGCAACGCGATCAAAGCGACCACCATAAATGAGAATGGGCATCTTTAAATCTTTTAGCTGCTTTCTGTAATCAAATGTTCCGATATCACTTCCGACTAAAAAATCTCCATCTCTTCCAACCATTTGATAATACAATTTTGTGTTGTTTGAATTTGGATAAGGTTTTATTACGCTTCTCCTAAAGTTTTCAGGATTGTAGGCATACAAAAATCCATAAGGCACCTGACTGTAAATTTCCTGGTGAATAGGATCACTTGAAACGACTCCCTGCTCTCTTACTTTCATCAAGTCTTTCCACACTTCCGGATAATTTGTTTTTATTTCGTGATTTGAGTTGTCATCATTTTCCTGCCACATTAAGTAACTATGGAAAGTGTTTGCTAATATTAAGTGCGAAACGTGCTCAGGATATTCTATTGCATAACCCTGTGCAACTAGTCCACCGTAAGAATGCCCCAGAACATTGATTTTAGAAAATCCCATCGCCTTACGTAATCCTTCGAGATCTTCAATATCACGTTGCAAAGAATACTCGGTAACATTTTTTGCAGTATCAGATTTTCCTCTTCCAAAAGCATCAAAGTAAACTAAAGTGTTGTTTGTAGAAAGCGAATCAAATGCTCTAAGGTAAGTATGTGCATTGCCCGGACCACCGGCAATAAAAAATATTGGTTCGCCGTTTCCAAAACTAACCGTCCAGAGTTTTGCTCCGTTTACGTCATAATATTTCCCATCGGTTTCACTGTCTGGAAAGTTTTGAGCATAGTTAGAGATTGTTAGAATTATTATAAGAAAAGATTTGATAAAAGTTTTCATAAAATACCTTGCAAATATTGATGTGTATAATTAGATAAAAAAAAATTCTAGACTATAAAGGGAAAACTATTGTAATCAAGAGTTTTGTGGAATAGTTGCCAAAATCATTAATCTTTATCATCGGGATATAAGTATTTGGTTACCTCAACAAAATCATTTTTTTTGTTTCTATAAAATTACCAGCTTTTAATTGATAAAAATAAATTCCACTTGCAATGTCAGGACTGGAGTCCTGACCTACGTTAAATTCAATTTTATAACTTCCTGCTAATTCTACTTCATTAACGAGAGTTGATATTTCATTTCCTAATATATCGTAAATCTTTAATGTCACTAAAGTCCCTCCTTGGGAGGGATTCAGGGAGGCAGGTATTTGCCAACTAATTATTGTCCCTGGATTAAATGGATTTGGATAGTTTTGAAGAAGCTGAAATGATTCTGGCATTGAATTTAAGTTACCAGAAACATTAGTGGGTTTTTGAAAAAAGGAAGTAACTTTACTCAAAAACATAGTTCGTTTATCTTCGGGATAAATAGTTTCAAAAGGAAATCCCACAAAAACTACCTTACCGCTTTTCACTCCATCAGAAAATACGCCTTCAAAGTTAACTGCTGCAAATTGATTTGTTACATTAGAATATTGAAGACAGTTTATGCCTCCATTTATTCCTGTAATTACATCAGGATATCTAACATTAATTGTCCCCTGAGTTCCATTGTCGTAAGATATCGTACCTGTTCCGTCAAAAATATTAAGCGGAACTGGCTCGACCTGATAATATGATCCTGCCTGATTATTAGGTGCATCATAGACATACTGACTTTTTAAATAATTATAAATAAAATCTTTATCACTTGCTGAACCCTTGTAATCCAAATCCCAGGCTATCTCAGATCCTGATACAAAAAAGTTCCCTCCATTTTTTAAATAATTTTTTACTTTTTCTTGTTCAATATTGCTAAATGTTTCGTCTGCTGTGCTTTCATCACCCAGAATATAATCTACAATAGGATAATCCTGTAGCGAGACTAAACCTTGAATTACTGCATCATTTGTCGCAGAGCAAAAAGAAAAACCATTTTGTTTAAAAGCTTCTCCATGCTGACGTATAAAATTGTAAGTGTTTCCGGAAGATGCGCGATCGAAACCATTGACAATAAAAACTTGTGGCCTGGATTCTGAACTAATTCCACCTAACACTTCTGATGGAATAGAATAACCGTTGGTAGTTTGAGCCTTTAGCTGAAAAAAAAATATAGAATCTTCTGATAAATCATTTATTGTTATACTATCAGTAAATTCAGAAGTAGAGTCATTAAAAGTTAATCCATCATTTCCATAGAATGCTTTGTAGGTTGTTCCGGGATTAGGTAGAACAAAAATCTTTAAGCTGGATGATGAGTTCCAAAGGATGCCAAAAGTTTTAGGTGCCGGTGGTGTATTGCCGGAAATTGTGTAATAAGGTTTTAAAATTGTTACTTCATCACTAACAAGGCTGCATAAAACAGGATCTGCTAAAAGCTGTGTAAAAGTTGTAGGATTTCCATCAACAACAACTGAGTCTAAAACTAAACGAATACCGTGACTATAATCAGCATAGGTTTCACTATGTCCGTTATAAACAGGCTGAATTGGAATTCCATTTAACTGATGCCAACCATAAATTACAACAGGTTTTGGCACATTTGTTTTTAAGTTCTGATAAATGTTGTTTGAAATTATTACATCTTTCTTTGTTCCACCCACCAAAGTCCCTAGTGGATATTGGGGAAGAACCGGAAATCTCAAAGATTTAACAGAATCATTATGCTGAGTGAACACAGGAACAGTTATCATTTCATCAGATGGCGGAATTGGCTGCGGTCTCAATTTGCAAGGAGCAGTAACATAAATCTGATCAACCATTTTTTTTGTTGGGAGTGTACAATTAAGGTTATTGCAAATTCTTTGAGCAAGCAATGGAGTCATTGGACACAAAAAGTAATCTGAATCAGATCCGATAGCAAGATACTCTGGTATTACAAAATACTTTACTGAATGATTATTACCCCCAATATTAACATTTGCAGTGATAGTGCTTAATTGTCTCATAAATTCCGGAATGTTGCCGGTTAGCACTTGCGAATAAATCTGTTCTTCTCTTTCTTCGCGGGGCATACTCCAGATTAAATTTACAAAGGCAGAACCGGACATTGCATCAGATGTTCTTGGTGGAACAGGCAAGGTTTGAGCATATGAATCAAGCCAGGTTATAACAATCAAAATTGTGCAGACTATTATCTTCATTTAGTCTCTGAATTATTTGAGCAAAATCATTTTTTTTGTTTCAATAAAATTACCAATTCTAATTCTATAAAAATAAACACCGCTTGGCAACTCAAGTCTGGAGACTTGAGCTACGTTAAATTCAACTTCATAGCTTCCTGCATTTCTGTATTCATCTACAAGAGTTGCGACTTCTCTGCCAAGAACATTATAAACCCTTAAAGTTTGCCAACTGGAGACTGGTGATTGCCAACTAATTTTTGTACTCGGATTAAATGGGTTTGGGTAGTTTTGTTCTAACTTAAATTCTGTAGGAATTGCATTTGGTTTTTCATTCACCTCAGTTAATGTTGTATCGCCATACACAATTCCATTAAGAATGCAACCTTTAATTTTAGATAAGCTATTCCCAAAGTCCCACGAATGGTAGATACTATCTAAACCGACTTCATAAATTAGATTATAGCTATAACCTGTGAGGTCAAACTTCATAAATGACTTTTTAGATTTCAATTTACCAAAGAAATAAGTAAGTCCAGTTTCGACGCAGATGTTGTAATTCGAATTTGTAAATGGCACGTTATCACGATAGCTCAAAATTGTATCTCCCATTTCTGATAATAGGTCATCGATTAAGTATTCTTCTGGAGAAATGTCAGATTCTCCATTAAATCGATAAACTAATCCGGTTGCTGAGTCTATCCTTTCAAAAGATATTTGAGAGCTGATAAAGGTAGTATTATCGTAAAGTTTAAAATATTTTTTACCATTAGATAAGATTGTATCCTTTAAAACCTCTCTTGTTTTGATATTATAAGAATAACTAGGGCCGATATCAAAATTTGTAAGGGTTTCTGAATAAACCCATTTATTTCCAATTTCTAATGGGTAATATGCTAATACAGAAGAAGGAATTGGAATCGATTTTAAAATAATTGTAGTATCAGTTCTTACTTCATATAATTGATATTTACTTGCAGCATAAAGAATATCTGAATTTGGTTTTTTATAAATACCAACTAATTTACTCGGTAAGCTTTTATAATGTGTAAATGTATAACCATTATTTACGGATTTGTAAATGCTTCTCCCATCTGCAAGATACACAACTCCGGACTGTGTGGAATCTATTGTAATGAAAATAGGATTTTCGCTCTGAAATGTTTTTGTCCAGGTATTAGCATCACCTTTATTATTAGAAACATTTAATGAGTATCCGCCGTAAGTCCAGTTAACACGATAAACATGAAACTGATTGACATCATAAAGAAACTTTGAGTATTTACCAAAGGAAACCATGGATGTATCAACTACAACCGCGTTTTTAGCCAGTTGTTGTTCATCATTAATCCCAAACAAAATATTATCATCAAAATCTGCTAATGCAATAGGAATGAAATTAGTAATCGCAGGAATTGAATCTACGGGGAATGTATAACCACCGTCCCAGCTTCTAACTTCGCCTCCATTGCCAAATACGAAAACTTTCTGCGGATTTTGTTTTGAAATATCAACCCAATAAACAACGGGGGGTGGATTAACAACATCCATATCATTTCTTGCAATATAGAAATTGATATTCGAGCCAAATTCACCAACATCCATAAAGTTAGCTGTATCATTGGGAAAAAATTCATAATCACTAATCGATTTTCCTCCTATACCAGAATGAGCATCCATTATTTTTTCTTCGTATCCACTTTGAACGCCAAATTTATAAACTGGATTATATAAAAAATTATCTAAACCTAAACGATATATTAGAAGTGTTTGTCCGGTTGAACTTTCAATTCCATCTAAAGAGTGAAATTGTTGAGGATAGAGTGAAGTGAGTGAACAGAAAATTAAAATGCCAAAAACTAACCTTTGCTGCATAGATCTCGATTTTGTAAAACTTAACATAAAGCCTCCCAAAAGTTCGTAAAAAGTAGAGAATAGTTTTTAGAAAGTCAATAAAAGTTAATTGTTTCTCTGTCGCAAAATCTCAAACAACAAAATTCCCGTGGCAACAGAAACGTTAAGTGATTGAATTTTCCCTTTCATCGGAATTCGGACAAGATAATCACATTTATCAGCGGTAAGTTTTCTGATTCCTTTTTCTTCGTTGCCAACAATAAGTGCAATCGGAATTTTACAATCAACTTTTGTATAATCTTTTGCACCCTCAAGATATGAGCCTACAATCCAGAAACCATTTTGTTTAAGCTCATCGATTGTCTGTGAAAGATTATTTATCAGGGCAATCTTAACATGCTCGCTTGCACCCGCAGATGTTTTAACTACAGTTTCGTTAATCGGTGCGGAGTTATGTTTTGTTATGATAACTCCATCAACACCGCTGCAATCTGCACTGCGTAATATTGCACCAACATTGTGTGTATCCTGAATTGAATCTAAAATTAAGAGAAGAGGAAGAGCCTCACCCAAACCCTCTCCTAAGGAGAGGGCTTTTGAATGTTTTATTTTTGCTGATTCAATTATTTCATGAAGTGTATAATATTTCTGTGATGATTTTGAGGCAGCAACGCCCTGTGCGACTTTACTTTGTGTTATCTGTCTGAATTTTTCAAATGGGACTTGATTTACTTTAATCTCCTTTTTCTTTGCGGCAACACGGATCGCTTCAATAATTCCGCCTTCCTGCCCGAACAAAATATAAACCTGAGAAATTTCCTCATCAGAATTAAGCGCTTCTAAAACAGGTTTTCTACCAATGATTAAATTCACTTTAATTCTTCACTATTTTTTAATTAAAGATATAAGTGATTTAAAATCTTCTATTTTAATTATTTGCTGTTCACCGTTGGAAAGATTTTTAACATTCAACTCTCCGCGTTTGTATTCATCTCCGCCAACAAACACAACGAACTTTGCGTTGTATTTATTTGCTTCACGCATTTGTGCTTTAACGCTTCGATTCAAATAATCATAATCGCAACTTAAATTTTCACGACGAAGGATTGAAGCAAAATTAGCAGCTTGAAGTTCAAGTTCATGATCTAATTTTATTAAATATACATCAAGTAAATCTTTTGGGAGATCAAGCGATTTTTCATTTTCACAAGCGAGTAATATTCTTTCCATTCCTGCTGCAAAACCAACGCCTGGAGTAAACTTTCCACCGAGTTCCTGAACCAATAAATCATATCTTCCACCGCCGCATAAAGCACTTTGCGAACCGACGCTACCGCTAACTATTTCAAAAGTAGTAAGTGTATAATAATCTAATCCGCGTACAAGTGTCGGATCAACTTCAAATGGGATTCCAACTTTGGATAAATAATTCTTCACGATATCAAATTCATTTTTACTTGCTTCAGGTAAAAAATCATATAGTAAAGGAGCATCTTTCATAATTTGTTGATCAATTTCAATCTTACTATCAAATATTCTTAAAATATTTGTATCAAATCTTTTTCTGCTTTCTTCGGAAAGTTTATCCTTTTTATCTTCAAGATATTTCTTTAGATAAACCTTGTAATCCTGTCTTACTTCCGGAGTTCCTAACGAATTGATTTTTACAACTAAATTTTTCAATCCAAGATTTTTTAAAATCGTATAAGCTATTTCTATCATCTCAGCGTCAAGCAATGGAGAAGTGCTGCCTAAGGCTTCTGCACCAAACTGGTGGAATTGTCTCAATCTTCCCGCTTGCGGTCTTTCCTGTCTGAACATTGCACCGATATAGTAAAGTTTATTTAAAGATTGCTGTGCACCAAGTGATTGTTCAATAAACGAGCGAACTACTCCTGCTGTGTTTTCGGGACGCAATGTTATACTCGTTTCGCTTCTATCTTTAAAGGTGTACATCTCTTTGCTAACGATGTCAGTTTCCTCGCCAATACTGCGCGCAAACAAAGCGGTTTCTTCAAAAATAGGAGTTCGAATTTCTTTGTAGTTAAATAATTGGAATGTCTCTCTTAGAAGTTTTTCAAGATATTGCCATCTGGAAATTTCTGAAGGTAAAATATCTTTTGTACCGGTTATTGCTTTGATCATTAATAATATTCGATATGTGAGTCACACTGAGCTTGTCGAAGTGTGAGGTTGTATAAATAAAAAAGGTTAGGTCATCTTTCGTCCCTCGACTACGCTCGGGATGACAACTCAAGATGACATTGATTTTACAATTCTAAAAAGTGTTCTTCTTCTTCGTTAAAAAGTTTAACAATTTCAGCGGCAGTGTTTGCTTCTATCAGCCGATGTCTGAAATCATCTTTATTCATTAAGCGTGAAATTCTGCTTAGCAATTTAATGTGCGTACTGATGAGATTATCTTTGCCAACAAGAAAGAAAATAAGCTGTACAGGATTTCCATCAAGAGAATCGTAATCAATTCCTTCGGGTATTCTTCCAAAGGCACCTATAATTTCTTTAACCGCATTTGTTTTTCCATGTGGAATTGCAAAACCTTTTCCAACGCCAGTTGACATAACTTTTTCACGATCAAGAACTGAAGTCCTAACTTTTTCTATATCTTCAACACGAGGATCATTCTTAAAAAGATCGATCAATTCGTTAATAACGTCCTCTTTGGTTTCTCCTTTTAGATGGGGGATTATAAATTCTTCTTTTAAAAGGTCACTTACTTTCATTGTTACTCAAGGTTAGGTTATAAAATAGTTCTAATTTCAAAGGTTAATTTAACAATGGAACCATAGTTTTACAATTTTAATTTAAGATGAAATGATAAGGAACAACTAATTCATTGCCGCAGTTAATCTTATAAATCCATTTTTAGCGACTTCATAGTCTGGATTTATTTTAAGTGCCTCAGAATAATAATTTATTGCCGTTACCCAATCACCCTTTTTTTCATAAATTTTGCCGAGATTATAAAATGGAAAATGTCTTGGTTCATAATCCGGAGCCTCAACTGCTTTTTGTAACCAGCAAACAGCTTCATCATAACGGCCTAAATTTATTAAATATGATCCGATATCATTATATGGGTTTCCAAAATCCGGGTCAAGTTCAATCGCAATTTTACATTCTTCAATAGCATCTTCAAATCTGCCATCAAGACTAAATGCCCACCCCAAATAAGTGTGTGCTTTAGGTGTAGGATAATAATTAATCGATAACTTATAAGCTTCAACGGCTTCTTTAATATTTCCACTTAGATGAAGCTTGTAAGCTTTATCAAAATATTCAGAAGCACGATATATTTTATCTTTATCAATCATATTTAATTTCATTACTTAATTCAATTCCTCTTTGCTAAATAAGTATTTAATCTAGAAAATTCAACATCATCCTGGATAGTGTGATGAATACGACTTGAGATAAATTATTTAAATTTTATTTTTAATAAAAGATTTTGAGTCAAAAAATAACGTTTGATTTAAGACTAAATTTTAATCATAGTTGTTTGCTTAAAAAACAATAATAATGGAAAAAGATGAGAGACGGACAATTTAGATCAGCAGAATATAATGAAATTGAACAAGACCATATTTTTACATCCATTGATACTCCGATTAGAAATGATGCTTTTGAAATTGATGATGAATTAAAAATCGAATTGATAGAAAAAAAGTTTAAAGAAATTATGGAAGTGCTTGGACTTGATTTGACAGATGACAGCTTAAAGGATACGCCACGAAGAGTTGCAAAAATGTATGTAAAAGAAACTTTTAGCGGATTAAATCCTAAAAACAAACCAACAGTAACTTTATTTGATAATAAGTATAAGTTTAACCAGATGCTTGTTGAAAAAAATATTACATTATTCTCATACTGCGAGCATCATTTTGTCCCAATAATCGGTAAAGCACATGTAGCATATTTTTCTGATGGAAAAGTAGTCGGACTTTCAAAAATTAATAGAATGGTTCAATACTTCAGTAAACGCCCTCAAGTTCAGGAAAGATTAACTGTGCAGATTGCAAATGAAATGAAAGAAATGCTAGGAACAGAAGATGTTGCTGTTCTAATTGAAGCGGATCATCTTTGCGTTGCCTCTCGCGGTGTGCAGGATGCATCCAGTTCAACAGTAACATCAAGTTATCATGGAAAGTTTTTAGACAACAATGTTAGAGATGAGTTTTTAAGATATGTTTATGATGGAAAGAGATAGACTGATTTTTTCTTCAGATAATGATATCCTTAAAAAAGGATACCTTTTTTAATTAAAAATTACAGATTGTTTTGGTTCCCAAAAGGTATTGCCGCATCTATTACATTTATATTCAAGATCGTGATAAGAATTTGGTGATCCTTGAATTGCAAGATTATCCTCATTATATCTTTTTTGTCCTGTTGTTGTTACATCTGTACTGCTGCAATTAGTACATTTTACTTTTTGTTTTACAGTAAAATAAAAAACTAAACTTCCCAGGATTATTGCAATGATGATAAAAGCAATGTTCATTTGCACTCCAATAAATTGACTAAACTAATTTTTTCTCTAATAAAAGGAAGGATATTTAACAGTATAATCAAACCTGCATTGCAACTTATGTCAATCTTATTGCAAACTCAAACACTTTTGATAGTTAATTATTTTTTTCCATTCGCTTTATTTCAACTTCTTTGTTAAGCTTCTTAAATTCTTTTGTCCCCGTTGGATGACCGTAGCTGTTCATATACTTGTAATGATTTAAGTATTCTTCTTTTGTGATTTTATTTTGCCATTTACCGCTTAACATTCCAAAGCCGGTTACAAGCATAAAGATAGAAACCACTCCAATTGCAACAGCTTTTTTACTTATTTTTTTCTTATAAGGAAAAATTGTTTTTAGTTCTAAAGTATCTTTAACGGGACAAACATCAACACAGTTCAAACAAGTAGAACACTCATCAGAAAAAACAGTTTTTGCTTTATCAACTTTTATAAACGATGGACAAGCTTTATTGCAAAGTCCGCAATCTATACAACTTGAGGCATTTCTTTGAATTTTATTAGGACTTAACAAAGAGAAAATTCCTAATAATGCTCCGTAAGGACATAAAAATCTGCACCAAAAATTTCTTATTAAAATTGACAGCACAAATAAAACGCCAAGAACAATCAAAGCAGTCTGGGAAATGTTTGCAAAGAAGTAATACATCTTTACATCTGCGACTAAATTATATGGACTATCAAGAAATGCTTTAAGTGCAAGTTTGGACATCAAAAAAACAACCGAGTAAACAAGGAATCCAAGCAAAATATATTTTAAACTTCTTAAAGGATAATCTAACCACTTAGGAAGTTTTAATTTGCGTTTAAAAATCTTTTCTCCAAAATCGCCAATGAGTTCCGAAATAAAACCAATTGGGCAAAACCAGCTACAAAATGATTTTCCGAAAACATGTGATATAAGTATAATTGCAAGAAAAATAAAAAGTCCGGCAGGATGTGCTGAATGAATTTCTCCTGTAGTTATAAAATAATAAAAACTCATAAATGAACTGATTGGCAGAAAACCATCAACACCGGGCGGGCGTGAATGAAAAGCCGCCGCACCATTTGTTTCTAAATATTGATTAAAGAGATAAAACTCAACTCCGATCCAAATGCAAAGTAATGCAAATAATGATTGAATTATAAATCTGATTTTCTGAATCCCCTTTTCATTATTACGAATTATTTTTTTCTTTTCTTTCATATCGTATAACAAAGTCTTACAATTTTATAATAATATTTAAACAATATTTATTTTATCATAGTCAAAAGCATTTTTGATTTAACCGAAGCTTTTAATCCGTGAGGAATATTCGCAGGCATTACTAAAATCTCCCCTGCTTTAGTATTGTAAGGATTTCCACCAATCGTGATTTCCATTTCACCATCAACCATATAAACCACTGCTTCAAACGGTGAGGTATGTTCCGTTAAAGATTCACCTTCATCAAATGCAAACAGAGTAATATTGCCATTTGGCTTTTTGATTATTTGCTTGCTGACTATCGAGCCAGTTTGATAATTGATTGAATCAATTAATAATTCTTTATTAATGATTTCTGACATTTTAATTACTCTTTATTTGTTTGATTTTTCTTTCTTAAATTTTATTGATAACTGAAATACAAAGTAAACCAGTATCACCGCTCCAATAGCAAAGATTGTATCGCCAAAAGATCTTAGCCATCTTAGTGTTTGCATTGTACTTGTTTGTAAAAATTCAGCGCTCCTTGCGTACCAATAACCATGCTGAACAGATGCCCAGGTCTGCATTAATCCAACTGGGAGCAAACTAAAAATCACCATCGCAAATAAACCAAAATTTATTAACCAGAAAGACCATTTTATCGGGGTTTCATTCCACTCAATATCCGGTCTGATTCCTCTTAAAGAAAACAACATTAATCCAATACCAAGCATTCCATAAACGCCAAAGAGTGCCGCATGCCCGTGAAGAGGTGTTGTATTTAAACCTTGCATATAATAAAGTGCAATCGGCGGATTGATCATAAATCCAAATAATCCTGCTCCAACCATATTCCAAAATGCAACCGACACGAAGAAGTAAATTGGCCATTTATATTTTTTTACCCATTCAGTTGCACGGGAAAGTTTAATGTTTTCCCATGCTTCATAACCAACAAACATTAATGGAACAACTTCAAGTGCACTAAAGACAGAGCCAAGTGAAAGCACGATCATCGGTGTGCCGGAAAAATAAAGATGATGAAGAGTGCCGATGATTCCACCGGATAAAAATATAGTTGCAGAAAGAACTGCTGCCTGTCCTGCTGTTTTAATTGATACCAGCTGAAGTTTTGCAAAAAGAAATGCAATAACTACAGTTGCAAATACTTCAAAGAATCCTTCTACCCAAAGATGCACAACCCACCATCTCCAGTATTCTGCGATGGCAAGATTTGTATGTTTGCCATACACCAATGCAGCAGCATAAAAAGATGCGATAGCAATTGAGGATATAATAAATAATGAAAGTATTGGTTTTTGTTCATCATTCTTTTTAAGTGCCGGTTTGATTGCACGTATCATCAAAAATAACCAGAGAAATAAACCAATCAGAAGTGCGATCTGAAAAAATCTTCCAAGGTCTATATATTCATAACCGCTGTGCCCAAAGTAAAACCAAAACTGATCAGGCAATAAATGCTTTATACTTAACCATTCGCCAGCCATCGAACCAAGAACAACAACTAATAATGCAACGAAAAGAATATTTACACCCAATCTTTGACCTTTTGGTTCTTCGCCGCTTACGGCTGGGGCAATATACAATCCCGCTGCAAGCCATGCGGTAGCGATCCAGAAAATGCCAAGCTGTGTGTGCCAGGTTCTTGTAATAACATAAGGAAGAATTTCGGCAAGCGGAATTCCATAAAAAGCTCCACCTTCAACGCCGTAATGTGCGGTTATTACTCCAAAAATTATTTGTAAAAGAAATAATGCTGATACAATCCAAAAATATTTAATCACGGCTTTTTGTGAAGGTGTTACGACTGCTCCAAGCAGCGGGTCATTTGATGGTATTTTATTATGTTCAACTTGGCCCCTGTTTGCAGCGTAATACCAGGCCATACCACCAATCCCGAGCAGAAGCATTATAATGCTAACACCTGTCCATACTATTGTATCGGGAGTTGGAACATTTCCAATTAATTCTTCGTGCGGCCAATTATTTGTATAAGTTACATTATCACCAATTCGGTTTGTTGATGCAGCCCATGCACTCCAGAAAAAGAATGCATTTAACTTTCTAAGTTTTTCAGGATCGCTTAATGCGTTTTTTTGAATTGCATATTCATCTTTTCCGTCAGTAAAGATTTTACTATAATGTTCCGTATTTAATTTGATTGCATCAAGACGAGTATTGTTAATTGTAATAATTCCGTTTTCAGGATTATAAGTATTGTTTTTATATACTTCTGTTAATCTTGTCTTAAGCGCGGATTGCTTTTCCGGGGACAGTTTGTCAAATTCAAGATCATATTGCTGCTTGGACCAGATATTAAGAACAATAACTAATTCACGATGAAGCCAATCAGCTGTCCAATCAGGAGCAACATAACTTCCATGTCCCCAAACAGAACCGGATTCCATTCCACCCATTGCCTGCCAGATATTTTGTCCATCCTGGATATCAGACTTTGTAAAAACTAAAGTTCCATTTTCTGTAATAACTTTTTCCGGAACCGGAGGTTTCTGTTGATAAATTTTTGTTCCTACCCAGCTTAAAACAGAAAAGGAAATAATTATTACAACTGAAAATGCAATCCAATATTTTTTCATATAGATTCCTAAAGTTTTTACTTAAAGATTTTTTAATAAAGTTAAAATGTTCATTTCAATTTTTACTAGAAAGAATTTATTTAATTGTGTGAACAACATTTTTAATTGCATCCATCGGGCAGACTGATATACATTTAATTTTTTTTAAGTTAGAACATTCATCACATATTTCTGTTACAATAAAAAAATGTTCATCTGAAAGCGCCGGAAAAGATTCCCCATTAACTTTCCAGCTTTTACCCGGTTCATAAATAGCTTCTGTCGGACATTCAACTGCACAAGCACCGCAGTTTATACAATCTTCTGTAATCATCATCGTCATTTAGAATTTCTCTCCTTTTGCTTCTCTGTACTGACTTCCCACAGCTCTTATTCTTCCCCATATCGAATAGAAAAATAAAATCATAGCAGCAACTTGAAGTGATGAAAATATTACAATTGAAATGTTTACCCATTTAATAAAATAGTATGATCCTATTAACTGAAAAATGAATCTTAAGATCGTTGCAATAGTCATCATCCAATAAACTATCCATATTAAATCGGGATTGTATTTTTTATCATCTTTTTCAGGACGTGGAAAAAACCAGAGTGCCACTCCCATTATCATCATCATAACTGATCCGACAAGTATAATATGAGTGTGTGCTGAAATTAATTCCTGAGTATAGCCTGTGCCGCTTATATACTTTGCAAACGACATATATAACCCGCTCAATATCCCAAGGATTAGAAAAGCAATACTGGTTTTAATAAAATATCTGACTGTAGTAAACATATTACATTCTTGTGTGCGCCATAATAAATCTTTTTTTTCAAGGATAAGTTATTATGCGCCAAGTTAAATATCTTTGACTTAAGTCATGTTTGTTAACTTTTTAATTAATAATAAAATAGATGGAATTATTAAGGTTGATGTTCAGGAAGATGAAATTACTTAGCTAAAAGTTTCAATCGTTTTAGATCTTTTACAAATATCTTTTTTCCCGCCATGTGGATAATCCCCTCGTTTTCAAGTTTTCTAAATGAACGTGACAAGGTCTCTGTAATTGTTCCAAGATAAGATGCAATAACTGTTTTGGGAACTGAAAGTTTAATAATTGGTTCAGGTTGTTCATCTGTACCCGCATTCTGAACTTCTTTGAGGAGATACATGGCTAATCTGTTTACCACCTCTTTTGAGGAAATATCTTCAAGCTGGTTTATTAATGATTTTAATCTTTTTGCAAATCCTGCTAACATCTTTAAAGAAATTTCCGGTTCCTCTTTGATAAGTTCAAGAAATTTTTCTTTCGGAATGAAAAGAGCCAGACTTTCCTCGATAGCTTCAGCAGTTACTGGATAATTCCCGCCTTCAAATAATGGAATATCAGCAAAAGTATTTAACGGTTTTATAATGTGAACAACTGCTTCTTTCCCGTTATTTGAAATTCTTGAGACTTTAATCGTTCCTTTTAAAAGTATGTAGAATCCAATATAAAAATCACCTTCATTAAAAATTCTTTCGCCTTTATCAAGCTTTTTCACTTTACTGAATGAAGAAATTGATCTGAGTTGTTCTATACTTAACTCAGAAAAGATAGGAATGTCTCTAAGTGTATGATTGTATTTTAATTCCATCATTTCCAATTCACATTATAACGACGTTGCGCCTAACCCGCCGCCCCGAGCAAGGAAGTCGAGTAAAACACAAATGCCGATGATTAAGCCATAGGTGCGTAACTTTCTCAGTACGCACCGAAGGCAAATTAATTAATTAGAACGAACACTTAGAACAAAATGCCAAACAAAAACCAAACGCCAAAAATTATAAATTCGCAGAACAAAAACGGCGGTCGGGTTGAGGCGTTGGTTAGCTGTAATTTATTTTACATTATAATCTTTGTTAATTAATTCTCCTAGTACATCTCCTTTAAAATAGGGTTCAATCCAAATAAGTTTAGTTTTACTGTTATTTTTATCATAGTGTTGTTTTCGCCAATGACCGCGAACTAGATATTTTAGATTTTTTAAAATGAATTTAAAATCTGACTGTGAACTATGACTTATATTTGGTTTTCTTACAATTATTGATTTGACATTATTACCAACTAGATTAAAATCTAATAATGAAACTGAATTAATTTTATTGGTTATGTTTTTTATCTTTTTAGGCGATTTTAGATTTTTAAGTTTCTCAACCAATCCTTTATTAGGGGATAATTTTTCTTGAACATCAATTTCATTTGACCCAAGATATAAAATAGAATTTAATACTATCCTAAAGAAAAGTAATCCTTCATTAAAAAATAATTCTTCGTTTTTATTGGGCTCATTTTCAGTTAAATTAAAAACTATTCTCCAATCAGTATGAAGAGAATCTTCAATCGTCCAGTCTTCTTTTATCATTAGTTCTCTTTTAATAAAAGATTCAGTCCTATTACTATCAGCTTGAATGCAATTAAATATTAACTTTCTATAACCGTCCTCAGGTGCATTGTGTATTACAAAAACATTGATAGGTAAATTAACGGTGTCTGAATCTTTTTCTATCATTTTATTAAATGCATCAATAACCGTAGGATTATCATATATGAAAAGACAGCAATCAAAAGGTGGGAATAAAAATTTAGAAGAAACATCAAGTTGTGTCAAAGCTAAGTTTTCACAAAGATTCTGACTAAAATAAAATGTTTTTTTACCGTAAAGCATAAAATTAAACAGCGTTATATAGTCAGAATACAACATTTGTGTTGCTTCTTCAGGTAAATGATTTTTTACTGTTTCAATTATCTCTGCATCAGAAATATTAGTTTTACCTTGTAGCAAAAGATCTTCTTTAAATTTTTTGCTAATATTTAATAGTTCATTCCCTAAGTAGTCCTTAAAGTAAATGCTGAAATCATCAATTTGTTCGAATGTCATTTGCTTTATATTTTTTTTAGTAAAGTGTTCTACTTCCTTTTCCAGTAATTCTAAAAGAAAAGAATCCCTCGTTTTGCAAATATCAAAATATGTTGATTTTAAATTCATTTTTAAGAATTACAGCTAACCATTAGATAGTAAGACTTATCTATTTATTTTATAGGTGGAAGATTTTCGGGTGAGGCATGTAAAGCTGCAATTTTCTCTTTCAATCTTTCATCAAAAAGTTTTCCAACCTCAGCACCAATTATAAATACAGCGGCAGTATAATAAATCCAGAAAGCAATAACGATAACGAGTGCATAAGCACCATAAATTTGTCCCCAGGTATGAAAGTTTGATAAATAATATCCGAAAATAATTTTCATTCCATTCCACAAAATTGAAGCCCAAAAGGCTCCTGCAACAGCAGAGCGGTGCCTGATTTTTGCGGTTGGAATAAATGTATAGAATAAATACATCAGTATAAACATTATGAAAAAAGAAACAATTATTGTAAATAGTTGCTGAAATATTGGGTGTGTGAAAAATTTAAGATAAGGTGTAGATTCTGCAATCGATCGAAACAATTCTAAAAGTGGTAAGGCAAGTATTGATGCAAAAAACAGAAGTATTGCAACCAGTATAACTAAAAAATCTCTTAGCTTGCCGAGAAAAATATTAATATCGATATCAACTCCGTTAATTTTATTTAACACAGTTCTCATACTGCTAAAAAATCCGCTTGCTGCAAATAACAATCCGCCAAAACCTACTAAACCAGCAACATTTTTTAATTCAATTACTTCTTCAACACGACTAAAAATAATTTGTTTTACAAACTCAGCGTACTCACTATAAGGAATAACAGTGTTGATGAATGTTATAATTTGTAATTCCATTTCTTCGGAGCTTAAAAAATTTCCAAGTATCCAGAATACAATTAAAATAAGAGGGATAATGCAAGTAAAAAGTGAAAATGCCAACCCACCCGAGAGTAAAAAAACATTATGCCTGTCAATCCTGTCATACAATCCACCAAAATAATGCTTTAGAAAGCCGGCTTTACGCTGCCAATGCGGACGCAAATGATATAAATATCTTAGCTGTCTAAAGTATTTGAAGAAGATCGACCTTTTATATATTTCTTCTAACTTATTTTTCACTGCTCATTATTCTTGGAATCGTGTTGTAATAAATATCAGCAAGCTCGTTTACGTTTACATCAAAAAGATTTTTTATTTTAAAAGATGAACCGGCAACAACACCAAGTTTTGTAAACTTAACATTTGAGAGTTTAAGTTCACGTTCAAGATCAAGTATTTTATCGTTTGAAATTGAAATAATTATTCTGGATTGAGATTCAGAAAACAAAGAAAAATCCTTTCTGGATTTAATTGGAATTTCAACTTCACATCCAATTTGTTTTTCCTGGTTGATGATACAGCATTCAGCCAGTGCAGCAACAATTCCACCTTCCGAAATATCGTGTGCGGATTTTATCAATCCTTTTCTAATAAGATTTAATAATGTATCCTGCAATTTTTTTTCTTCATCAAGATTTATTGTCGGAGATTCACCAGCAACTTTGTTATGAATAACTTTTGCATATTCACTTCCGCCGAGTTCTTCTTTGTCTTCACCCAATAAATAAATTACATCACCTTCATCTTTAAAGAATGATGTTGTGATATGTTTTAAATCTTCAACCAATCCAACCATTCCAATTACAGGAGTTGGATAAACCGCTGTTTCTGGTGATTCATTATAAAAACTAACGTTGCCGCCTGTAACCGGAGTATCAAAATGTCGGCAAGCTTCTCCCATTCCTGATATAGCTTGTGCAAATTGCCAGTAAACTTCTGGTTTGTATGGATTGCCAAAGTTCAGACAATTTGTAACTCCAAGCGGAACGCCGCCGGAGCAAACAATATTTCTTGCAGATTCTGCAACAGCAATCTTTGTTCCTTCTTTTGGATTTAGATAAACATAACGCGAGTTGCAATCTGTTTTCATCGCTAAAGCTTTATTGGTTCCCTTAATTAAAATAACTGCTGCATCGCAACCGGGACCAACAATCGTATTTGTTCTAACCATCGAATCATATTGATGATAAACCCATTGCTTTGAGACTATATTCGGTGATGAAAAAACTTTTAAAAATGTTTCTTTTAAATCTTTTGGTTCAGGTAAAGTATTTTGATCAAACTTTCTGGATACTTTTAGATACTCTGGCTCTTTTTGATCACGTGTATAAACAGGAGCACCGCCGCCAAGTACTAAATCAAATGGAGGCATTGTTGCTTTGCGTTCACCTTGATAATCAATTTGCAGTATTCCATCTTCGGTAACTTCTCCAATAATTTCGCAATGCAAATCCCATTTTTCAAAAACCTCCTTCACACGATCTTCATAACCTTTTTTAACACAGCATAACATTCTTTCCTGACTTTCGCTCAACATAATTTCGTAAGCAGTCATACCCTTTTCGCGCAAAGGCACTTTATCAAGATTGATCTTCATTCCTGATTCACCCTTTGCACTCATCTCACTTGTTGAGCAGGAAATTCCCGCCGCGCCCATATCCTGAATTCCAATCAGCCAATCATTTTTAATAATTTCTAATGTTGCTTCAAGTAAAAGTTTTTCTGTAAACGGATCACCAACCTGAACTGAAGGGCGTTTAGCTTCAGACTTTTCAGAAATTTCTTCAGATGCAAAAGTTGCACCGTGAATTCCATCTCTACCTGTAGATGAACCAACAATCATAATAGGATTGCCGACACCTTTTGATGTAGCTGATGCAAAATGCTTTTTATTTACAATTCCAACTGCCATTGCATTAACAAGTGGATTTCCTTGATAAGATTCATCAAAGTAAACTTCTCCCGCCACTGTAGGAACACCAAAGCTGTTTCCATAATCTCCAATTCCCCGAACAACACCATCAAATAAAAATCTTGTTCGTGCATCTTTTAAAGATCCAAAGCGAAGTGAATTTAATGATGCAATTGGACGAGCGCCCATTGTAAAAATATCTCGCATAATTCCGCCAACACCGGTTGCTGCTCCTTGATACGGCTCAACTGCTGAAGGATGATTATGACTTTCGATTTTAAATGCAACTGCTAAGTCATCGCCGATGTCTATAAGTCCGGCATTTTCTTCACCAGCCGCAACAAGCAATCTTCCGCCGCTGCGTGGTAAGGTCTTTAATTGTGCAATGGAATTTTTATAACTGCAATGCTCGCTCCACATTACAGAAAATACACCAAGCTCTGTAAAAGTTGGAGTGCGACCGAGAATCTTTAAAATCTTTTCCCATTCTTCTCTAATTAATCCGTGCTCTGAGGCAAGCTCAAAAGTTACTTCGGGTTCTTTCATCAATCTTCCAATTGGATTTAAAATAGTTTGAAAATTTTATAAGGAAATATAAAGGAAAGTGGGATAAATCGCTTTTAAAAGTCCTTCCCTTTGCAAAGGGAAGGATTTAGGATGGGTTCGAATTTGAAAATTCGTGTGTTTCTCCAATTAATCCAGCCACTAAATAGTCTGAGATTCCTCAGTTTTGTTTTTAAGTTATTTTCAATTTACAAATATCTTAACTGATTTATCCCCCTTAAATCTGTTTAAAATATTTTCTTGCATCTTAAAACTAAAAGCACTGTTTTGTTTGCCAAGTGTTCCTGGGTTGAATAGTCTGTTTATCCAGATGTTTGGTGTCATGTTTCTTATCATTTTTATTTGTGTTTTTTCGTCTTGGTTGTATGTTGTTGCAGGGCCTGTTTGTAGGAGTGTTGTGTTTCCAAGGTAGTTTTGATTGTTTATTTTTCCTTGGGTTTGTGTTATGTACATTTGAAGCATTTTTAGCAGAATTTTTTGTGCGTCTATTGGGTTTGTTATTTTGTCTGTATTTAGGTATATCTCGAATCCTGTGAATGCTATGTTTGTGTTGTCGAATATGAATGCTCCTCCTGCGTTTATATTTGCTCCTACTATGTTTTTGAATGTTGTGCTGTCCATGTATGTTATGTTTATTGTGCTGTATCCTAGGTTGTAGTCTGGTTCTGTGTATTCGTTGTTTATTTTTAGTATGCTGTCTGCCGGTATGTCTAGTGAGTCTCTTATTATGTTTTCTGCGTTTGTGATGTATTGTTTCCAGTTTGTTGGTGTGTTTTCCGGGTCTGTGAATATTCCTAGTGGGTATAGTGTTTTTGCAAATAGTCTGTAGTCGTCTGGTCCTTGTATTCTGCTCATGTCTTTCCATAGGTCCATTAGGTTGTTTATTGGATAGGTTACTTCTGGATCGTTGAATGGTGTTTGTAATGGTATTATTGGTGGTAGTGTTAGGTTGAATGTTTTGTTGTTGTATGGTTCTACGTTTGAGTGTTGGTAGCTGTGGTATTGGTTTTTTGGGTCTTGGAATACTCTTACTATTCCTAGTTCTGTGATTTTTTCTAAAGTATTGTTTTTGTTTGTTTGTTTTGTTATTTTGTCTATGTTTTTTCCGTAGTTGTATTTGTTTTCTGTTTTTAGTATTTTGTTGTTGTATGGTTTTCCGTCTATTATTGTTTGTAGAATGTATACTCCGCTTGCTAGGTTGTCTATGTTTGTGTTTATTGTTTTGTTGTTTGTTTCTTCGTCTAATATTGTTTTTATTTCTTCTCCTAATATGGTGTATATTTTTATTTCTACTTTTGATAGTTTGTTTAGGTTTAATTGTATTTGTGGTGTGTTTATTATTTGGTATTTTATTTCTCCTATGTTTTCTATTGTTATTATGTCTTCTATTCCTGTTATGTTGAATGAATAATATCCTTGTGAATTTGTTAATGTAGGTCCTATTGTATCTATTAGTGTGCCTCCATCTATTACCCAGAGACTTGCTTCTATTCCTTCTAATGGTTGTTTGTTTAGTGCGTCTGTTATGTATCCGTCTTTTGTTGCATCTGTTATTTTCTGTAGTGTTTGATTTTGTTTTGGTTTGTAGTTTTTTAAGAATTCGTTTAGTTTGTTTTCTGGTATTATTGTGTTGTCTCCTTCTTGTACTATTTCTGTTAATGATTTATTGTATTCTGGTTTTACTTGCGCGTTTGTTGTGTTGAACATTGCAAGTCCGCCGACTATTCCAATGCCAATATATTTTGCTATGTTCTTGAATGATTCTTTGATGTTCATACTCTGTTCTATTATGCCGTATTTATAAATTTTACTGCTTCATTAAACTATTTAAGAATGTCCTCGGCTGTCGCGAACCACTTCGTGACAGAATAATTATTTAATTTCAATTCGAGCATTTTTAAAACGAACCCCTCTTTATTCTCCCCTTTCGTAAAGGGGAGAATTTAAAAAGTCCTTCCCTTTGCGAAAGGGAAGGATTTAGGATGGGTTCTTTTCATTTCAAAAACTCCTCCCAAATCTTAAACAACTGATAAGTTGCATAAATATCCTTCCTTGGCTGTCAAGAACTATTTTGTTATTTCAATGTATTTTCTTTTACTAGAGTTATAGGGATATATTTTGAAAAGGTTTCAAAGTCTATGTCAGATGTAAAAATTGGAAATCGATTGTTATGAGAAACTGCGCAAATTAAAAAATCAGTATTAGAGCCTTGGACTCCTTTACTTCTACAAATATTATAGTACTCCGCAGCAAGTTCATAATCTTTAGTATTTATTGGTAAATCATCAAATGCACTAAGAAATTCTTTTAATTGTATAAATTGTTTATGCTCTTTAATACCAGATAAAATTTCTTGTCTAATGGGTCCAAGAATACAAATCCTCTGATTATCAATTAAAGACTCAAGTATTTTTATTTCTGAGGTAGATTGTTTTTTCTTTCTTCGCAGAGCCAGAGACCAAATGCTTGTATCAACGATTACCTTCATTTTCTGCTGCGCTGTTTTTTGTAATTGTATTCTTTATCGTAATCAACCTTGTTAAACAGATCTTTAATTCGCATCTGGTTGCGCAGTTTTACATATTCTTCAAGAGCAGTATTAACAGCTTCCTTTTTTGATTTATGCTTTCCAAGCATAACAGCTTTTTCGAGCAATGAATCATCTATATTTAAGTTTGTTGGCATAATTTCTCCTTACACAATTTTACTAGCAAACTTACACAATCTTAAATAATTATAAAAACAAATACCGAATCAGTCACGAAGTGTTTCGTGACTGCCGTGTCTATTTAATAGTTATTTTATGAATCGTTTTTAATAACATTTTTATATAAATGGAACTATAAAGTCCCTTCCCTTAGGGAAGGGATTTAGGGATGGGCTAAATAATCCTCCCAAATCTTAAACAACTGATAAGTTGCATAAATATCCTTAGAGCAATAAACTGCAATATCTTTTATTCGTCCTGCTTCGTATAGGGTTTTTACTTCCATTCCGGATATGTCTTTTGATTTGGGTGATTCAATTCCAAATGCGTGGCAGTAAAAATCCAGATTAAATTTTCTTGTAGTGCTATAAAACGTAAATTGTTCAAGCAGATCGATATGAATATCACCGTAACGATAGCCCATTAAATTTTTTGTTGGTTTAACTTTTAGCATTGCAGAACGCATCATCAAAAACGGAACATCAAAATTTCTACCGTTAAATGTTATTAACTGGTCAGCATATTGAGCGACACGCCAGAATGATTCCAGCATTTCCTTTTCTTGTAAGCCTTTGTATTGCACATTCGTGTTTTCGGAATTCCATTCTTCGGGTTTTTCTGATTCGTAGTAAACATATGATTTATCTTTTTCAACATCATACATTCCAATTGCAATACATTTTGCTGTATAAGGATAAAGTGATGTGTAACGAATTGCTTCGTCTTTCATTGCTTCTTTTTTGGCGGAATCAATTTCTTTGTCAGCATATTTCAGTAGATACTCACGCTGAGTTTCAGACAAGAGTTTCAAAAGGATAGGAACAAGTTTCGATATCAAAGATCAGTTTACGCATTTTATTACCTCCCGATAATTATACGTCATTGCGAATCCCGGATTCTATCGGGTTGAAGCAATTCGTAAGAATAAATTAGATTACTTCGTTCCGATTCATCGCAATTCGCAATGACAATCAGGTTATAATTTTCACATCAGGTTCAAACTTTTTAATTTTCTCATAAAACTCTTCTGGAAGTGGTAAGGATTTTTTTAGGATCGGATCAACATGAACCAGTACGCCAGCACCCTCAGCAATGATAACTCCATTTTCCAGATTTTCGATTATATGTTCAAATCCAAAACTTGAATGTTTTACATACGAAACCTTTGTATAAATTCTTAATTTATCTTCAAACTGGGCAGCCTTTAAATAGTTTATTTCATTTCTTACCATATAGAAAGTAGAGCCATCATTTAGCATTCCTTTTTCTGGAAGAAAATTTGTGTCTTTTGCATATTGGATTCTTGCCTGCTCAAAATAACTGAAATAAACCGCATTGTTTACGATGTGCATCATATCCACCTTATCAAAGGTTACAACCACATCATAAAAATGCCTAAAATCTGATTTGCTTTTTGTTGGTTTCATAAAAAATTAATAGGAATAACTTTTTTTATTCTTGATAATAAAAATTACCAGATTCAAAATAATCAAAATTTCTATAATGAACCCGGTTAGAAGAGAGCTAGCAGGAATTTAAAAATATTGTTTTTTTCAGGTTTTAAGATTTAACTCCCTTTAACATTTCGAACTATTTTTTCTATTTGTTCCCATTGCTCATTTGGAATTGCATTCAGGATATTGAATTGACCGGCACCGTTTAACCATTCACCACCATCAATTGTAATTACTTCGCCATTGATATAAGAAGAGAAATCCGAAATTAAATACGCGGCTAAGTTTGCAAGCTCTTGATGTTCACCAACACGTTGAAGTGGAACTTTCTTTTTTAAATCAAACTTGTTTTGAAGATCGCCCGGCATTAGTCTTTCCCATGCACCTTTAGTAGGAAAGAGCCCCGGTGCAATTGCATTAAAACGAATTCCATATTTTGCCCATTCAACAGCCAGCGATCGTGTGATTGCAAGAACTCCGGCTTTTGCTGCTGCAGATGGCACTACAAAACCGGAACCCGTCCAGGAATATGTTGTTACGATATTAAGAACTGTTGCTTTTTGTTTACTCTCTATCCAATGTTTTCCGAATGCAAGAATACAATTATATGTTCCTTTAAGAACAATGTTGATAATAATGTCGAAAGCCCTGTTGGAAAGTCGTTCAGTAGGACTAATAAAATTTCCAGCTGCATTATTTACCAAACCATTCACTTTACCAAATCTCTCGACAGACGTTTTCAATAATTGTTCAACTTGATTATAGTCGGATACATCACATTGAATCGGAAAGACTTCATTTTTGGTAATGTTAGAAATTTCCTCCGCAGCTTTTTGTAGCACATCTAGTTTGCGACTTGTAATTACCAGTTTAGCTCCAAGCTCCGAGAAATATTTCCCCATCGCTTTTCCTAACCCGGTTCCTCCACCGGTGATAATTATAACTTGTCCATCAAGCGAGCCTTCTTTAAGCATTGGGGAGATATAATTTTGTTCAGACATATATTTTCTTTTCCAATAATTTTACATTTTTCAGTTATTGCGAATCCATTTTATCGGGATGAAGCAATCTCACACATTGTAAGAGATTGCTTCGTCGCTATCGTTACACACAAAGACCGTTATTGACAAAACAAATTAGAAACAATATTTGTTTGCTTCAATTAACCTATCCGCTGTGTTCCGTCTTAACTTAGTTGTATTTATAGGATCAAATTTAGTAAAGCGCTTTAATCCCAATAACAAAAGTTTAAGATCATCACCTTCAGCAGAAGCGGCAACAGCTTGTTTACCATAATAATTAACTTTATCCATTGCGTCACTAACATAAACTTGTGTCATTTCAACAAACGGCAAAACCTGATCTTCTCCTTTAATGGAAGCAAGTTTTTGCGTCCGCAGAATTGCAGATTCTGAAGTATAAACCTGAATCAGCATGTCGGTAAGATTCATAATTATTTCTTGCTCATCACCAAGTTTCTGCATAAACTTTTGAACAGCAAAACCAGCTATCATTAAGATTGCCTTTTTAGCATTCTTAATAGCTTGTAACTCTTTGGCAAGAATTCCCGTTGGCGGTTCGCTAAATTCAGGAACACTCATAAGTTCTTTTTGAATTGCCATTGCCGGACCTAACAGATTAAGTCTGTTTTTCATAGATCGTTTAACAAGCATATCAACTGTAAGTAAACGATTTATTTCGTTAGTGCCTTCAAAAATTCTATTTATTCTTGAATCGCGATATGCACGTGCTGCCGGATATTCTTCAGAATAACCATAGCCGCCATAAACCTGAACTGCTTCATCAACAACATAATCCAAAACTTCTGATCCGAAAACTTTTAACATTGCTGCTTCAATTGCATATTCTTCTGCAGCACCAATCATTGATTCGCTATAGCTTTTCCCGCTATTAAGCAATTCAAATTCTTTATCATTTAATAAACCGCTCGTACGCATTGTAGCTGATTCAGCAACAAATATTCTTATTGCTTGCTCGGCTAATTTATATTTGATTGCTCCAAAACTTGATATTTGCTTACCAAATTGTTTTCGTTCGTTAGCATAATTGACAGATAACGATGAAAATCTTTTTGCTCCGCCTGTTGTCATTGCACATAATTTAAAACGTCCAACATTTAAAATATTAAAAGCGATATAGTGTCCTTTGCCTATTTCGCCAAGAATATTTTCTTTCGGAACTTTAACATTATCTAAAAATAATGCTCTTGTTGAGGATCCTTTAATTCCAATTTTTTCTTCTTCCTGCCCACTGGTAAATCCCGGTGATTTAGTATCAATAATAAAGCAGGTAAATTTATCGCCATCAACTTTGGCAAACGTAATCAAAATATCTGCGAATCCGGCGTTTGTAATCCACATTTTTTGACCGTTAAGAATATAATAATTTCCATCATCCGAAAGCTTAGCGGTAGTTTTTGCTGAAAGTGCATCAGAACCTGATGTTGGTTCAGTTAAACAATATGCAGATTTCATTTCGCCCGAGGCCAGCTTTGGAAGATACTTTGCTTTCTGTTCGTCATTTCCATAATAAAGAATTGGAAGCGTCCCAATTCCTGTATGAGCAGCAAATGAAACTCCGAAAGAATAGCTTGTTCCTAATTCCATTGAAAGAAAAGTATTAGTGTTAAAGTCACCGCCAAGTCCGCCATATTCTTCAGGAACTGATGTTCCTAATAAACCAAGTTCACCGGCTTTTTCTAAAAGTGATACTGTTAACCCCGGTTCTTTATGATCAATTGCATCAAGTTTGGGCCAGATTTCATTCTTAACAAAATCTCTTGCTGTTTCAACCATCATTTTTTGTTCATCATTCATTTCTTCCGGAATGAAAACACTTTGCGGATCACTTTCTTTAATTAAAAATTCTCCGCCAAGTAAAACTTTTTTTGTTTCGTCTGACATAATTAGTTCCTTTTATAATTTTTTTTCATTTCATTTAATTCAATAATTCAAAAATTCCGGCAACACCCTGTCCACCACCAATACAAGCTGTAACCATACCAATCTTCTTATTCTGTCTTCTTAATTCATTAAGAATTTGAACCGTTAATTTTGCGCCTGTACATCCAAGCGGGTGACCTAATGCAACAGCACCACCATTTACATTTAAGATTTCTTCATTCAATCCAAGCTCACGTATAACAGTTAAAGATTGAACTGCAAAGGCTTCGTTCAACTCAATCATTTCGATATTATTTAATTTAAGTCCTGCTTTTTTTAATGCTTTTGGAACAGCAGCAATCGGTCCAACACCCATTATGCGGGGATCAACACCAGCAACAGCATACGAAATTAATCTGGCAATTGGTTTTAAATTTAATTCCTTTACCATTTCCCCTGACATTACAAGAACGAATGCTGCACCATCGGAAGTTTGTGAGGAGTTACCGGCAGTAACAGTTCCTTTATCGGCAAATGCCGGTTTCAATTTGGCTAATGCTTCTAATGTTGTATCAGCTCTTGGTCCTTCATCAGTATCAACGATATACTTTTTAGTTTTTCTTTTATTTCCGTCAACATAAACTTGTTCAACTTCTATTGGAACAATCTGATCTTTGAAGTATCCTTTGTTGATCGCATTAACAGCTTTCTGGTGTGATTTGTAAGAAAACAAATCCTGCTCTTCGCGGGATATT
This sequence comes from uncultured Ignavibacteriaceae bacterium, assembly GCA_963809415.1. Taxonomy (GTDB): domain Bacteria; phylum Bacteroidota; class Ignavibacteria; order Ignavibacteriales; family Ignavibacteriaceae; genus IGN3. Next base: position 1,156,717 of record CAWEJJ010000003.1, read on the forward strand.
TTATAGTCTTTTGCAAGTTCTTCAGCAGTTAAACCCATTCCTAAATAATAATTAGGATTATTTTTTGCGATCATATAATTCGGAGCTAATTTCCATCCAGTCATCGGAACCATTGACATCGATTCGACTCCACCAGCAATAATACAATCCATCATACCGGATTGAATACGTGCAACTGCGGTTGCAATTGTATCAATACCGGAACCACAAAATCTATTTACAGTTGAACCCGGAATTTCAATTGGAAGTGATAGCAGCGAAATCATTCGTCCAACTTGCAATCCTTGTTCAGCTTCCGGGAATGCGTTTCCTACAATAACATCATCAATACGATGAGGATCTAATTGCGGAACGGATTTTAACAGATACTTAATTACGTCTGCGCCTAAATCGTCCGGGCGGTAAAAACGAAATCCGCCTTTTTTTGCTTTACCAACAGCGGAACGAAATCCGGCGACTATAAATGCTTCTCTCATAATTATTCTTCTTATTTAATTTTTAAAATTCTTTATTAATTAATTTCTTAAAGGTTTACCAGTTGTTAAAATACTCTGGATTCTTTCCATTGTTTTCTTTTCACTAATTAGACTTAAGAATGCTTCTCTTTCTAAATCGAGCAAATATTGTTCTGAGACTAAAGTCCCTTCAGAAAGATCTCCTCCGCACATAATGTATGCAAGTTTCTCTACAACTTTTTTATCATGGTCAGTTATGTAATTACCTAATTTGAAGGAGTGAACACCTAAAAGCAGAGTTGCAAGTATTGTGCGACCCATTACTTTAATATCAGTTCTTGGGATCGGTTTTGTGTAGCCTTTATCTGCCATAAGAATTGCAGCTTTTTTTGCATCAGCTATAACACGATTGGGATTAACAGAATATGTATCAAGCCCTCGCCTAAATATTCCCATGTCAAAAGCTTCTTCCGCTGAAGTTGCTACTTTTGCTGTTGCAATGTTTAAAAATCTTCTTTGAAGTTCCGGAAGTTCAAGCCCACCTTCAATATAAGAGTCGGATGCTCTAAGTGTCATTTCTTTTGTACCACCGCCAGCAGGAATAATTCCTACACCAACTTCAACTAAACCAATATAAGTCTCTGCTGAAGCATTAATTTTATCGGAATGCAAACAAATTTCGCAGCCACCGCCAAGCACTAAAGAATGTGGTGCAACTACCACAGGAATGCTGGAATACCGAACATGCATAGTTGTTTTTTGAAACTGTCTGACAGCTATATCCAGTTCGTCGTATTCCTGTTCACTTGCAAGCATAAGCATCATTGCTAAATTTGCACCTGCAGAAAAATGTTCTCCATTATTACCAATGACTAAAGCTTTAAAATCTTTTTCAGCTATTTCGATTGATTTATTTACTGCTTCCAAAACCTCCGAACCAATTGAATTCATTTTTGTATGGAATTCAAGATTGACAATTCCATCTCCGATATCATGAAGAGAAGCTCCAGAATTTTTCCATACGGGTTCGTTGTTTCTAAAATTATCGAGAATAATAAAATCATTTTTGCCCGGGATTTCTTTGTAAGAGTTGGATGAAATATCGTAATATTTTTTCTTGCCATTTTCGGATTTATAAAAAGAAGTTAATCCGCCTTCCAGCATTTTTAGAACCCAATCGGCAGGTTTTATATTAGCTGTGGTCATTTGCTCAACTATTTTTTTAATTCCTAAAGCGTCCCAGATTTCGAATGGACCAAGCTCCCAGCCAAATCCCGCTCTCATAGCATCATCAATCTTATAAAGTTCATCAGAGATTTCGGGGATTCTATTTGAGGCATATTTGAAAATGTAAAAGTTAAGTGATCGTAAAAACTCTGCAGCTTTATCTTTCCCGGAGTTTAAAGCTTTTAGCCTATCTTTTAAATTATCTATAGGTTTTGCAGCCGTAACAGAAGCCATAGTTGATTTAGGGCTTGGCTTATATTCAAATGAAACCGGGTCAAGTTCTAGAATAACTTTTTCTCCTTTTTCATCTTTTGATTTTTTATAAAATCCTTGTCCTGTTTTATCACCGAGCCAATTATTCTCTACTAATTTGTTCACATAATCTGGAATAGCAAAAAGTTCTCTTGCCTCATCATTCGGGCAATCTTTATAAACGTTGTTTGCTACTTTCACTAAAGTATCTATTCCTACAACATCAGCAGTTCTAAATGTTGCAGATTTTGGTTTGCCGGTTAAAGGTCCTGTTAAAGTATCAATTTCTTTTATGCTTAATCCTAATTCATTCTTTAGTTTAAACACAGCCATAATGCTGAAAACACCGATTCGATTGGCAATAAATGCTGGAGTATCTTTACAAAGCACTGTTGTTTTACCAAGGAATAAATCGCCGTACCACATCAGGAAGTCAATTACTTCTTTGCTTGTTTTGGAGGTTGGAATTATTTCTAATAATTGCAAGTAGCGTGGTGGATTGAAAAAATGAGCACCAAAAAAATTCTGTTGAAAGTCTTCGCTTCTACCTTCGAGCATAAGATGAATCGGAATACCGGAAGTATTTGTGGTAATTAGTGTGCCTGGTTTTCTGAATTTTTCTATATTTTCAAAAACTTTCTTTTTGATATCCAGGTTTTCTACCACAGCTTCAATAGTCCAATCTGCATTTGAAATCCAATTCATATTATCTTCAAAATTTCCGGTGGAAATTCTGGATGCAAAATCAGTCCGATAAATTGGAGATGGTTTTGCTTTAAGTACATTTTGCAGATTTTCATTTGCAATCCTGTTACGAAATGCAGGATCTTGCAAAGTAAGCCCTTTTTTCTTTTCGGAATCGTTTAATTCCTTTGGCACGATATCTAGCAAATAAACCTTGCATCCGATGTTTGCAAAATGAGCGGCAATGCGTGAGCCCATTACGCCGGAACCAAGTACCGCAACTTCATTGATTTTTCTTTTCATAATACTTTTCATTTAGTTTGTGTTTAATGGTTCTGAATAAATTTTTTCAATTAATTTTTCGTTGTTTTTAATTATAACTTTTCGTTTTAGTTTTAATGTTGGAGTAAGTTCACCGGAATCTATAGTCCAATCTTTATCAACCAATTTGAATTTTTTAACCTGTTCAATATGACTAAATCTCTTGTTGTAATGCTCAATTTCTTTCCAAATTCTTTCTTTAATAATATCGTCGCAAGTTTTCCCATTTATAAGATACTCTTTAACACTTTTCTTTTCGCACCATTTTTTTATAAAATCAAATTCGGGAACGATAAGAGCGGCACAAAATTTTTCATTTTCACCGATCACCATGATATTTCTGATAAAAAGTGATTCCTTCATTTTATTTTCAATTGGCAAAGGAGCAATAAATTTACCTCCGGATGTTTTGAATACTTCTTTTAGTCTATCAGTAATTTTCAAATACTTATCATTAATCATAACTCCGATATCACCGGTATGGAACCAACCATCTTCATCAATTGCAGCTTTTGTAGCTTCGGGTTTATTGTAATAACCCATCATTACATTTGGTCCTTTTGTGAGTATTTCACCTGTTGTGTCAAGTTTTATTTCCACATCTGGAATTGGATAACCAACTGTTCCGATATAATAATCTTCAAATCGATTACAGGTAATTACTGGTGAGGTTTCCGTCAATCCATATCCTTCAGCAATTTGAACACCTGCAGCGGTAAATATTCTGCCTAATCTTGGCTGCATAGCAGCAGCACCGCTAATAATCCCTTTTACTTCACCACCAAGTGCCTCTAACCATTTTGAAAAAACTAATTTACGAGCAATCGAAAGTCTTATTTTATAAAATAAATTTGTTTTGCCTTGCGGCTGATAATGATTAGCTAAGTTTACAGCCCATCCAAATATTGCTTGTTTCGGTTGTTTAAGTTCTCTGCCTTTTTCCATAATCTTATCATAAATTTTTTCTAAAAGGCGGGGGACAGTTGTAAAGTAGTTGGGTTTTAATTCCTTAAGATTATCTCCAACTTTATCAATACTTTCAGCATAGAAGATTGCAGCACCAATTTTCATATAAAAATAAACTGCGGTTCTTTCAAAAATGTGACAAATTGGAAGAAAACTCATAGCACGATGTGTTTTATTTATTGGCATAATCTCATTAATCGAGTTTACATTACTCATAATATTTTTATGGGAAAGCATAACTCCTTTTGGTGTGCCTGTGGTTCCAGAAGTATAAATGATAGTTGCTAAATCAGTTGGTTTAACATTGTCTTTTATTTGATTAAGTCTATCTCTAAGTGATTCATCAGCAAGTTCTAAAATTTCTTTCCAGTGCTTTTTATTTTCTAATTTATCAAATGTATAAATTTCTATTAACGATTTTAATTTATGCTTTATCGAACTGATTTTATCGTATAGATCCTGATTAGAAACAAAAGCATAAATTACTTCAGCATCATTTAAAATATATTCGTATTCTGTCAGACCTATATTCGGATATACAGGAACATCAATACAACCCGCTTGTAAAATTCCAAGGTCAGCAAAATTCCACTCGGTTCTGTTAGGGGAAATTATCGCGATTTTGTCCCCCGGATTTACTCCAATTTTCAGTAAACCTAAACTAAACTTATCAATAATTGACTGAACTTCTTCTGTACTATAACTTATCCACTTCCCAGTTTCTTTATCTGTAATACAATTTTTATTAGGATAGTTATTAAGTTGGAATGGGATTAAATCGAAAAGTCGTATAGGCTCAGTCATTATTACCTCAACTTTGTTTAATTGATAAATGGCAAATAAGCTTTTTTTTTATTTTTAATATAAGGCAACAGATTTTATAAATCAAGCGAATTTTCGCTAAAAAAGAATTTTTGCTATTTAACAATTATTTTTTTTATCTTTACAAAAAAGGATTTGATCTTTTGGAAAATAAAAAAAATTATATAAAGTTGATTTTTGGTCTAAAACTGAAGCAATTGAGGCTTGAGAAGCAACTGTCTTTAAATGAACTTGCTGAAAGGAGCTTACTTTCAGTTTCCTACCTTAATGAAATTGAAAAAGGCAAAAAGTATCCTAAAGCAGAAAAAATTGCTCAACTTGCCCAAGTTTTAGGTGTAAATTATGATAACTTAATCTCATTAAAGCTATCCAAAAACCTCACTCCAATAGCTGAGCTTATTGATTCAAATATTCTCGAAATGCTTCCATTAGATCACTATGGAATTGATCTTAATAAATTCATCTCTTTAATGTCTGATGCCTCCTATCAATTAAGTGCGTTAGTTTCCACTATTATTGATTTAGCCCGTAGTTCAGAAATGAGTCAGAACAATTTTAGCAGAACAGCGTTAAGAATTTATAAAGAAATTAATGACAACTATTTTGAGGATATTGAAAAGTCCGTGGATAAATTTATAAAAGAGTTTAATGTAGATATTACCCTTCCTTTAACTTACGGCACGCTTTCAGATATTCTAACGAATCAATACAATTATATTTTGGATGAAAAAAGATTTAATGATTTTGATGACCTTCGAGATCTGCGCGGTGTATTAAAACCCAGCAGACAACCAATTTTATTTTTAAATCCACACCTTTCCAACTCGCAAAAAATATTTATTATCGGGAAGGAACTTGCCTACAATTATTTAAAGATTAATAATCGGAGTAATATACATTCTAGTTTAAAGCTAAATACATTTGACCACTTACTCAACAATTATATTTCCGCTTATTTTTCCACTGCTTTGTTACTAAACAAGGTTTTATTTGTAAAAGATATTGATAATATTTTTGCACAAAAAACATGGTCTGATGATTTCATAATTAATATCATCAAAAAATATGATGTAACCCCTGAAATGTTTTTTCAAAGGTTAGCCAATCTTGCTGGCAAAGTGTGGGGATTGAAGAAATACTTTTTTCTTCGGTTCAATACAATAGCAAAAGTAAACAGATATGATCTTACAAAAGAAGTGCGTTTAAACATCAAACAAAATCCGGGTGGTTATCAAACCCATGAACATTATTGCCGCCGATGGATTTCAGTTGAAGTTTTGAAAAAAATTAAAGAAGAATTAGATGGAATAGATAGTAATGGCAAAATGAAATCGGGAATTATCCATTCTAGATTTCACGAAACTGATGATGAATATATTTCCTTTTCTATAGCTCAACAAAATATTTTAGATAAAGAAACATTTACAAGTATTACACTTGGTTTATATTTAGATGACCAGCTTAAAACAAAAATTAACTTTTGGAATGATCCTAACATCCAATTTAAAATTGTAAATAATACTTGTGAAACCTGCAATATATCTGATTGTAAAGAAAGAGTATCGGAACCAACTAGTTTAAAACGAATTCAAAAATCGATAAATATTGAAAATGCTATCAAAAAACTTTAGGAATTTTGAATTAATCTTAAACCGTCAATCCTTCAAAATTTGATATTACCTCTTTTTCAGCAACAGGGATAACCATTGTCGTCTGGGCTTTATAATCATAATAAACAAGTTTTGTAACAGAAGTAGCGGCTTTAACCAGCACGTTATTTTTACAAATAGCTATAATATGTTCAACATCAACGCTTTTATTCCCCAGTTTAGAAACCCGGGTAAATACTTCTACCTTATCTCCTAATACTATCGGGTAAATATAATTTATCTCAATTCTTCCAACCACAGCTTCAAAATCAAGACTTTCTTTCCTGCGATTGAAAAGCTTGTTGAAATAATCAATGCGGGCTTCTTCAAGATAAGATAGATAAGTTGCATTATTTACATGCTGCATTGCATCTAAATCAGAAAATCTGACTATTATCTTAGTTTTATGTTTGAAATTTTTTATTTCCATAACGGTATAGGTAATTCTTAAATCTAAAAAAGATTACTTATTTGCTATATTGTTTCATTGCTATATTAAACAACAATCGAACAATGAATCAACATAACAATGCAAGCATTAAATAAAAACTTCATCTAAAATATCTGCAGATTTTTTTACTTCTTCAAATGAAACATCTAAATGAGTAATTGCGCGGATCAAATCCACTTTCCCAACTGATAACAGCAAACCTTTTTCTTTGCTGCGTTTCAATCCTTCTTCAACAGAAATATTTATTGGTTTAAATAGAAGAATATTTGTTTGAACAGCTTTCATATCAATTTCAAGATTTGGATTTGCATTAATTCTTTCCGCAAGAAACTTAGCTTTTATATGATCTTCTTTTAATCTTTCAATATTATTCTGAAGCGCATACAAACCTGCAGCAGCAAGAATTCCAAGTTGTCTCATTCCTCCGCCCCAGGCTTTGCGTACACGAAAAGCCTCATTAATAAAATCTTTTGTTCCAGCGATAATAGAACCAACAGGAGCACCAAGACCTTTTGAAAGACAGCAAGAAATAGAATCGAAATGAGAGGCATACTCAGTTACTGAAACCCCGGTTGCAACCGAAGCATTCCAGATCCTTGCACCATCAAGATGATAGAAAAGATTATATTTTTTAGCAAGATGTTTTAATGCTGAAATGTCTTCAATTTGCCAGATTGTACCACCACCACGATTATGAGTGTTTTCCACTTCAATGACTTTTGTACGCGGCATATAATAAGCCGATGATGGTCGAATGATGGGTTCAACTTGTTCAGGGGTAATTACTCCATACTTCCCTTTGACCGGAAATAATTGTATCCCACTTAATGCTGCCGGTGAGCCAGACTCATAGTTAAAAATATGAGCATCGCTTTCGCAGATTACTTCATCACCTGGATTTGTAAGTACATTTAAACAAATTTGGTTACCCATAACTCCACTTGATACATACAAAGCTGCTTCCTTACCCAGGAGTTCTGCGGCGTAATGCTCAAGTTTATTCACAGTTGGATCTTCCTTAAAAACATCATCACCAACTTCAGCGTTGTACATTGCTTTACGCATCGCTTCGGATGGCTTTGTTACTGTGTCACTTCTTAGATCTATCATAATTAATATTCCTTTTCATCCTGAGTGAAGGCAAAGGATGATTATTTTTAATAGTTTCAAAATCACTCTTCAACTAAATTAAGTGTGATAACAAGAAATTAAATTTTAAACTTTTTCCTTATCCATAAAAGAAAACTAGTACCCAATATCAGTAAAGAAAATATCGAAGAAAAAACCGGTACAATTAATGGGTTTTTTGTGTAAAAAGTTTTTTCATTATTTAATGGAACATCAACGACCAAATATGTCCTTGTAAACATTTCAGTTTCAACCTCTGTTACACCAAATTTGTTTATCAAACAACTAACACCGCCATTTGCACAACGAACAACTGCTTTTCTATTTTCAACGGCTCGCAATTTAGAAAATTCCTCGTGTTGATATGGTCCGCTTAATTTTCCATACCAGCTATCATTCGTTAATACAGCCAAAAATTCAGCTCCTCGATCAACAAAATAAGTCGGGAAAGTTGGGAATACGGATTCGTAACAAACCAACCCACCAATTTTAATAGTATCATTTTTTTGAGGTACAAATTTAAATACTGTTGTATCTTGTCCAACATTCCAGCCACTAATTCCAACACCCCATTTTAATAAATCACCAAGAAATGGGAGCTGATCTACAAATGGAGTATGCTCACCAAGCGGGACTAATTGCATTTTCCCATATCGCTGCACACTAAAAGTATTTGGCTGCAATAGTAAAATTGCATTATATGTGGCATAATAATAATTGCCAATTTCATTAAACTTTGCACTTCTTGGCGGATTACCGTTATAGATTTGAAAATCCGGCATACCAGTTAAAAGTGAAACATTATTCTTTTTTAAAAATGAATAGATAGAATCCACTTCATCCTGATAAGCTCCTGAAAACAAGTAAACAGGTAAAGCTGTTTCAGGCCACAAAATAATCTTCGCACCTTTATCAACACATTTTTGTGAAAGTTTAAAATAATTATTTAAGATATTATCTAAACCGCCAAGTTCCCATTTATTCCAGGGATCTAAATTGGGCTGTATTATTCCGACTCTTATTTTTCTTACATCATTTTCAGAAGAAGATACTTTTATAAAACCATATACGATTACAAAAATGAAAATTGAAACGGTTGCAGAAAAATATACAAACTCCGTTTTGGCACTATTTTTAAACGATTTTAATCCTTTATAGATAAAAATGTTAATCCACAAAACGACAAATGACAATCCAAACGCTCCGACAATATCCGCAATTTGAATGAACAAGGTAAACTTTGCTAAACCATGACCAATTGTTAACCACGGAAATTTTAAATCTGTAAGAGTAAGCAGATATTCTCCAGTTACCCAAAAGAACGGGAAAAAATAAAGTGATAAATCTTTCTTAAAAACTTTTCTTGACAAAAAATATAAAGTAGAGTCTATCAATAAAACGCAGGGATAAAAGAACACCAGGACTGCTCCGCTTAGCATTAAAAAGGGATCGGCTTTACTTTGCCAACTACCTACCCAATAAATTGTAATCAAACTAAGAGTAAAAAATGTTAAATAAGATGCTGAGTTAACTTTTAACAAAGTCTGTTTTTTTGTTATCACGAAGAAGTAAGGTACAAAGGCGATAAAAAGAAATAGTGTAAACGGGAATGGGAACGGCGGGAAAGATATCCCAAATAATATTCCAGAAAGAATTAAAAGCAGTCTTTCTTTTCTTCTTTCGTTTTTTTGTTCAGCGGTTAACTGAATTTGATATTTTCGTTTGAATAATTTCAACTTATTTTCTCTTTTTTATAAGTAAAAATTTTGATACGAAAAATAAAACAATTACAACCGAAATTATGATTACAATATTGCTGTATGTTCCAAGATACTCATCAACAATGGCTACATTCTTACCGAAGACAATTCCCAAATAAAGTAAAATACTATTCCATAATAATGAACTTAACGCTGAAAGCAATATTGTTACGTGAATGTTAAGCCGGCTCATTCCCGCAAAAAAAGAAATTACAGCTCTTGTGCCCGGTAAAAACCTATTTGCAATAATTAAATAGTAACCATATTTCTGAAATGCATTCTCCACCTTATCAACAGATTGAATATTTATAAATTTTAATTTACCAGAATGAATTAGTTTTTTATCAAATTGCCAACCAAGTGCAAAAGCTGTTAAAAAACCGGCTGCACTTCCACCTGTGGAAAAAACTAAAGCAGGAACAAAGCTAAGAGCGCCTGTCCCAATTAATGATCCGCCTATTACAATTACAATGTCACTTGGGGATGGTGGAAAAATATTTTCTACGTAAGCGAATGCAAAAAGTAAAATGTAAATCCAGATTGGGGTAAGATCTGAAAAACGTGCGAGAAGATCTTCAATCATTAGAATCCTTTGGGGAAAGTAAAACTGTAGCAAAGGAAGCAGCTCCCTCTGATCTGCCTATAAATCCAAGTTTTTCTGTGGTGGTTGCCTTTATCGATATTTGTTTAACATCAGTGTTAAGTATTTCCGAAATTCTATTTCTAATCTTATTTATATAAGGTGATATTTTGGGGTTTTCCATTGCAATAACACAATCAAGATTTCCTAATTCATATCCTTCACTTTGAATAAGTTCATTTACATATTTTAATAAAATTGAACTATCAGCATTCTTCCACTTTTCATCGGTGTTCGGAAAATGAATGCCAATATCACCAAGTGCCAATGCCCCAAGCATTGCATCACAAATTGCATGCAGCAGAACATCAGCGTCGGAGTGACCTTCTAAACCTTTATCGTGCGGAATCTCAACTCCACCAATAATTAATTTTCTACCTTCTACAAAAGCGTGAACATCAAAACCAAATCCTGTTCTAAAATTTAATTTCAATATCTAACCTCAAATCTTGTAAATTCATTTTTATATTCTGACCAATCCACTATACAATTAACAACATGCGCTTTTGTTGGGCCAATCTTAAGCTGCTTAACTAATTCTCTGATTAATGATTCATCACCTTCAACCTCAGTCAGTACCTCACCACTAAAAAGATTTTGTGTATAACCTTTTAAGTTTAGATTATCAGCATGTCTAATCACAAAATATCTAAAGCCAACACCCTGAACTAAACCATTAACAATTATTTTTGCGTGTTTTAATTCACTCATCTTTACTTGAAAAAACTTCTGAAGCAATTAACCCTATGAAAATAAGTACACATCCAACTAAGCCAAAATTAGAAATTTTTTCGCTTAGTAAAAAGTAAGCAAATATTGCAGCAAAGATTGGTTCGATCGAAAAAATGATTCCTGCTTTAGTAGGTGATACAGCTTTTTGAAATTTTAATTGAATAACGGTTGCAAGTACAGATGCAAATATTGATGTATAAAGAATTGCAAATATTAAACTGGTATTAATTGTAAATTTTATTGGCTCGATAGATGTCATTGAGAAGAAAAATGATAAAACAAATCCACCAACACCGGTAATAAGAAGCTGAACAAAAACCATTGGGAGGTAATTATACTTTTTGGTAAATATATCAACATAAACTACTTGAAAGGCAAACAGGATTGCACAAATTAAAGTAAACAAATCTCCTGAATTAAAATCTGAGCCAAGCTGCATAATAAATTCAAATAAGTTATCTCCTTTACTTGATAGCATAATTAATCCAATCAAAACCAAAAGGACGCTGACAAGATTATACCATTTAGGTTTTCGTCTTTCAATTATAAGCTGAAGAATTGGAATAAAAACTACAAACGTACCTGTTATGAATCCGGATTTTGTTGCAGTGGTAAGATTAAGACCAATAGTTTGAGTTACAAATCCCGCAAAGTAAAAAAGACCTAATATTGAACCGGCAAGGATAGTTTTTTTATTTGTATTTTTTAAATGAGAATATACAAATGGCAGAATAATTAATGTCGCTAATCCGAAGCGTAAACCTAAAAACAGCATAGGGGAGATATTCGTGAAGGCATCTTTTATTAATGCAAAAGTTCCACCCCAGATTAGTGTGTTAAATAGAAGTGTTATCTCGCCAGCGTATTTTTTCATCACAGAATATTCTATTTATTCCAAATATCCAACTTCAACTTAAATCTGAACCTAAGTTTAAGCTATTCTTTTTCTTTTGTTCGTACATATCCAAAAGATTTTAGCATATTAAGATTAGAGCGCCATTTTTCCCTGACTTTTACACGAAGCTCAAGATAAACTTCCCTATCCAAAAACTCCTCAATGCTTTTTCTGGATTTTTCACCTAGCTCCTTAATAGCTCGGCCAGCTTTGCCAATTATTATTGGTTTCTGAGATTCCCTTTCAACCACTATTTCTGCACTGATAAAATCTTTAGCGTGTTCCCTTTCTTTAAACTCAGCAATTAAAACCTCGCAGCTATAAGGAACTTCATCTTCATAAAGTTCAAATAATTTTTCACGAATAATTTCGGTAACAAAAAATCTTTCAGTTTCTTCTGAAACGATATCATCAGGATAAAATTTTGGACCATCGGGTAAGCATTCAATAATATCGTTAAGTAATCTTTCAAGATTAAATTTAAGATTTGCAGAGATCGGGATTACAGATTTAAATATATTTAGTTTTTCAAATCTTTCAATCAAAGCAACTGTTTTTTCCTGCGGAAGTGTATCAACTTTATTAAGAACAAGAATTTTAGGTCTGGATTTTTCACCTATTATTTTTTGGATATACTCATTTGCCTCAGCACCCTTAAAAGATTGTTCAGAACTTACATCATAAATAATGACAAAGACATCGGCATCTTTAACTGAAAGGTCAACATCTTCCATCATTTTCTCCTGAAGAAGATATGAAGGATTAAGTACGCCAGGTGTATCAAGAAAAACTATTTGATAATTTTCTTCTGATAAAATTCCTAAAATTCTTTTACGAGTTGTTTGAGGTTTTGATGTAGTGATGGAAATTTTTTGTCCAAGCAATGCATTCATCAATGTCGATTTACCCACGTTAGGTAATCCAATAATTGCTACGTATCCAGCTTTTGTATTCATTCTTATCTTTTCTTTTTAATGATGTGCAAATATACGAATGAAGCGCTAATTAATGGTGTAGCTTTATTTTGATACTGTTCAACTATTTATTATTCACACCCCGAATCTGTTCATAGCGGGTAGAGAATTTATACTTTAAAATGGGACGGATTTCGAAGGCAGAGACTTACTCGGAATGATTTATCCTGATCTAATGACCAAAATTCTTTTTAGAACTCTTTTGATACTCGAACAAAAAGTATCCCGATACGATCATTATTAACGAAAGGATCGAGCCAAATATGTGAATATTCTTTTGTCCAAATAAATTGGATATGTAATCTACAATCCCTTTGGAATAAGTTGTAACAACTTCATTTGAATCAACTGGCTGGATTGAAGAAATAATCTGATATAAAACAAAACCAGTTATTCCAAGAACTATCAAACCGAAGAGAGATAATACTGAGAACAAAAAATATTTTTGTTGCTGAACAGTTGAACTTCTATTACTTAACTTCTTCATGATCAGTTTTGTAAAATTAATCGATGGCGAATCTTCTTGCATAGATTTTAATAAATTATGCGTTTTTAGCAATTCTTCATACCGCTTCTTAACTTCAAGTGAATCATTCATTGCAGTTTTAACAGAACTATTTTCTTCACTATCAAGTTCATCATCTAAATATTCGTTCAACAATTCATCATTAATATTTTTCATAAAACTTCCTGAAATAAATTTCTCTTTTCGATTATTTCTCTTAATAAATTTCTTGAGCGATGCAAAATTACTTTCACATTGGAGACAGAAATCTGTAAAACATCACTAATCGCTTCTGTACTAAGTTCTTCGAGATAAAACATTGTTATGACGGCTGCATTTTTTGGGGGAAGTTCATTTACAATTTTCTTTACCAGAACAGACAAATCTTCTTTAACTAAATCATCAGCGTTGTAATTACTTTCGAGATAATGCAAATCATCAATAGAACTCATTTCGCTTTCAGTTTTTCTTTTGATACTTGAAAGTTTTGTTAACGCTGTGTTATAAACGATTCTATAAAACCATGTTGAAAATTTTGACTCAAATTTAAAGGAACTCAAATTATTAAATGCTTTCAAAAAACAATCCATCAAAACTTCTTCTGCCTCAAAATCATTTTTTAACATTCGCTTAAGCATAGTAAATGCTTTATTCTTATAACGATCAATAAGAATGGAGTAATCCGCCGTATTCCCTTTTTTTACGGATTCAATAATCTCTACATCCGATAGGTTCTTCATCAACATAATAGACTAAATAGTTTTGGTAAAGGTTACAAATGATTACAGACGGTATTAATTTAATCTGAAATATTTACAGAATCAATTTGTAACCTAACATATAAATATTCAGTCAAATGTTATAGATGAAATAATTATATAACCAAAATTATAATCCTTTTATCTCAAGGATTAGGAACTAAGGAGAAATAAAATGCGTGAAGAAGTTGTTGCAGTATTTATTCCAATTATAATTACACTTGTAGTTGGAGCAGTTTTTATTATTTACTTTTACCTCAAGTCTAAAGAAAAACAGATGTTGATCGAAAAAGGTTTATCCGCAGAGGAGATTAAGAAATTCTTTGAAGAAAAACGTGATGGACTCTGGTTAATGAAGATTGGAATAATTTCCATTTTCTTTGGTTTAGGATTAGGATTCGGAATGATGTTACAGGATACAACTAATAAAGATTACTGGGTCCCTTTATTCCTTTTTGTTGGGACGGGAATTGGGTTTGTAACGGCCAACATTTTGGCCGATAAGATGAAAAAGAAAAATATTTAATGTTATTATATAAATATTTAGATACTAATTTTAATATCGAATATTGAACAAGGAATATAGATTACTGAAGTTTGAATTTTCAAATTTATAATTCCTTGTTCGTTATTCTTTATTCATTTTCCCCTTTTACAAAAAAATTTAATCTTCTTGTGTTTCCAACCAACGCTCAGCATCTAAGGCAGCCATACAGCCAGAACCGGCAGCAGTTACTGCTTGTCGATATGTTTTATCAGCGACATCACCTGCAGCAAAAACACCTTCAACATTTGTATAAGTTGAACCTGGTTTTGTAATAAGATAACCCGTTTCATCCATATCTAACAATCCATTAAATAATTTTGTGTTTGGTTGATGACCAATTCCAATAAACAAACCATCTGCTTTAAATTCCATTGTTGAGCCATCTTTTGTATCCTGAAGTATAACTCCTGTCATACTTTTTCTTCCATTCTCTTCAACACCAATAACTTCTTTAATCACTTTGTTGGTCAAGAATTTTATCTTTGGATTCTTCTGTGCTCGATCTGTCATAATTTTTGATGCGCGGAATTCATCCCGTCTATGAATCACCGTAACTTCGCTGGCAAATTTTGTTAAGAAGTTTGCTTCTTCCATTGCTGTATCGCCACCGCCAACAACAATTACTTTTAATCCTTTAAAGAAAAATCCATCGCAAGTTGCACAAGCAGAAACACCATATCCCATATATTTAGCTTCACTTTCTAATCCAAGCAATTTTGCTGAAGCACCTGTTGATATGATAATTGAATCCGCAGTATAATTTTCATCATAAGATTTTACTTTAAAAGGACGACTTGAAAAATCAACTTCTGTTATTTCTTTGTAAAATGATTGAGCACCAAAACGCTGAGCTTGCTTACGCATTACATCCATCAAAGCAGGACCATCAATTCCGTGTTCAAATCCCGGATAATTTTCTACTTCGGTTGTAATAGTTAACTGTCCACCTGGCTGCATTCCTTCAAAAATAACAGGATTAAGATTAGCACGGCCAGTATAAATTGCAGCCGTAAATCCTGCAGGACCAGACCCAATAATTAAAACTCTAAAATGATTTTTTTGATTTGCTTGTTCCGACATTTTTTCTCCAAAACTGATTATAAGCTAAAATTTAATTTTTTGTACTTATAAGATTCAGATAAGTTAGTGAAGATTCAAGAAAGATTTTCGGGTTTGTCATTTCGACCGAAGGGAGAAATCTGTATTGATTATTAAGACAAATGTCAAAAAACAAGTACATATATATTTTAGCGAATTGGAGTAATTCAGTTATCTATATTAGAGTGACAAACAACTTATCAAGAAGATTATTTGAGCATAAAAATAAATTAATATATGGATTCACAAAAAAATATAATTTGGATAAATTAGTTTATTATGGACTTTTCACGGATATAAATTATGCAATTAGAAGAGAGAAAGAATTAAAGAAGTTGAGAAGGGAAAAGAAAAACCATTTAATTGAATCAGTCAATCCTGAATGGAGAGATTTGAATTTAGATTTAGATGAAGGATTTTAGATTCAGATTTCTCGGTCGAAGACTCCCTCGAAATGACATTCCTTTTAATCAAAAAGAAACTTAGCGTTACGCACGAGACCTTTAAGCTTTGTTCTTTTAATTGGGCTTTCTGCAAATCTGTTCTTTAAATGTTTGATCATCCAATTCCAAAACTTCATCTAAATGTTAGTTCTTTGGTTATTGGATAAAATTCTTTTACCGAAGTTGATTCAGTGAAAATTTTTGATTCCACGGACAAACATCCTGACAAATATCACAACCAAAAATCCAGTTATCAAACTTTCCTTTTAACTCAACAGGAATTTCTTCTTTGTTTTCAATTGTCTGAAATGAAATACATTTATTTGCATCAACAACATATTCCTGTAACAATTGCATTTGTTGGACAGGCATCTATACAAGCTGTGCAAGTTCCGCAATGATCAGTTATTATTTCAGAATAATCAAAATTCATAATTTGTAATTATTGTGGCAATAAAAAACCAGCTTCCAAAATCAGGATTTATAACATTTGTATGTTTTCCCATCCAACCAATTCCAGCATGAACTGCCCAGACTTTGTCCATTACTGGTCCGGTATCTACATAAGAAAGTGATTCAAATGCAGGTTCAAGTTCTTTTAACATTGTTTCAAGTTCATCAAGTTTTTGCCAGATTATTAGATGATAATCTTTTCCCCACGCATAACGGGAAATTTTGCCTTTATCTTTTTCATTAGAATATTTTTCAGGAGTGTAATAATTAAGTGCTAATGAGATAACACTTTTCGCAGATGGAAGAATTTCTTTTACATCTTTTCTTTTATGAAGATTCTTCTCCATATAACTCATCGAAGCTTGATAACCTTTTTCTAACCAACTTTCTAATTTCTCAGTTTCTTCAATAAGCAAATCTGCTTTTGCAAAACCAATAAGATCAAATCCAAGTTGTTTTGCTTTTTCAATTACTATTTGGTTAGTTAGTTTGGACATTGTTGAAACAAATCACCACTTCAATTCTTTTTCTTTAACAAGAACATAAATTTCATCATCTTAATAACAACAGGATAGGAATCAACTCCTCTGCTGCCGGATGGTCGTTTGCCAGTTTTTATATCAAACATCCAACCATGAGCAGGACAAACAACACATCCGTTTTCAACAAATCCACATATAACAAAGCAGTGTGTTGATGCGGACAAACATTACCTATTGCAAAAACTTCTCCATCAATTTTAAAAACAGCAATTTCAATATCATCAACAATAAATCGTTTTCCCTTGTTTTTCTTTCAATTCAGATAATTTGCAAAGTAGTTGTGTAACCATCTTCCATTACTCTAAATCCACAAACGTTTTATCCTGCACAATTCCTTTTTCAGTATGCTTAACAGTTGCAGCAGCAAATTGAGGATCATGACCAAAATACAAGTACCAGTTTTCATCAGCAGCAATTGCAAATACTTTTTCTTCTCCTGAACAGTTATCATCGGTTGTAAATCATAACCCATTACGTATGGAATTCTGATTTGCGAAACGAAAGGCATTAAATCACAACAATACAAAATCGTATTTGATGAATCAGAAATTTTAATCATTTGTTGTGCAAATGTATGTCCGTTAATAATTCTGAAAGAAATATTTTCATCAAAATCTATTTCACCATCAATAAGATGGAGAACTCCTTCTTTAACAAGCGGTTCAAAATTATCTTTGATGTAGCTTCCTCTATCCCGCTCAGAAGGATTCATTGCCCATTCAAAATTTTTCTTTTGCACAAAATATTTTGCATTTGGAAATGCCGGAACGAGTTTTCCATTTTCTATTTTGTTGAGCCGCCAGTGTGATCGAAATGAAGATGAGTTAAAAGAACATCTGTGATCTCATCCGATTTAATTCCACTAAGTTCAAGAGCAGGTTCAAGTTCAAGATTAGGATCAATTCGATAAATGTTTTTAGATTTTTCATCCCACTTATTTCCCATTCCTGTATCGATAAGAATTTTCTTATCATCACTAATCAGTAAAAGATTTCTTGTTGAAAGAGTCACTCTGTTTAAGTCATCTGCAGGATTTGTTTTTTCCCACAATGGTTTAGGAATTATTCCAAACATCGCTCCGCCATCTAAAGCGAAAAATCCTGATATAATAGTTTTTAAATTGTATTTACCTATTTGCATAAAATAAAAATGGTTATTGAAGATGAAATTAAACAAGATTTGAAATAGATTGAAATGAATAAACCAAAAGTAAAAGAACTCTATTGAACGAAGTTTAATTAGAATAAAAGCGGGTGGCTAAACCACCCTACAATAAATATTAAATTATCGTCCAATTCCGTCAAGGTAATCTTTACGTTTTAATAATGTGTCCATATCTTCAACATGTTTCGGATCAGGTACGCAGCAATCAACCGGACAAACAGATGCACATTGCGGTTCATCATGAAATCCTTTACATTCGGTACATTTATCAGGTACAATGTAGAAAAAATCATTTGAATAAAATCCTGTAGCACCAGAAGGAGCAGCATCATCTTTACCATAATGAACACCAGCTAATTCCCAATCAACTCCACCTTCATAAATTGCAGTATTCGGGCATTCAGGTTCACAAGCTCCACAATTGATACATTCTTCAGTAATCATTATCGCCATAGTATTAACTCCTTTGAATTATTTTCAGAATAAAGTAAATATAATATTATTTCAAATTTCGTAATGCATTTTAGGAAAACTGCACGTCTTCATCAAGGTAGAATTAAAATACTTTAGAATTCCTTCAAAATTACCAACTTCCACTGGCTCCACCACCGCCAAAAGAACCACCTCCACCGCTAAATCCACCACCACCGCTCCACACCACCGCTCCGCCCCAACCACTACTTCCACCGACCCACCTCTTGAATCTTCTGTAAATTCCACCGGGGAGAAAATGGCCACCGCTTTTTCTAATATTGTCCAGATTATTATAAAAATTAATTATTAGAATAAATGGGAAATTTACTGAATTATCCATCAGATTTTTTTCCGCTTTATATTCGCCACCAATTGCCGCAATAATTGCATTTACACCGTCACTAATTCCAAGATAATAATCATCAGATTTTAAATCTGGGAGTAATAACATTTCTGATAATTGAACTTGATGATTGCATCGGGAACAGCGCCTTCTAAACCGTAACCAACTTCAATTCTTAACTTTCTATCGTCTTTAGCAATAAGTAAAAGAATGCCATTATCAAATTTCTTTGTGTCCAATTTTATTTTTTGTTGCTGTTTCTTCAGCCAGCATTTCAATCGGATATCCTTCCAGCGAAGGAATCATTAAAGACAAGAATTTGATTTTGAGGAATCTTGATAAGTTTTTAATCTGTTGTTCAGATTCATCTAACTCTGATTTGGCTAAGAGTGTTAGTCAAATCAGTTGCCCAAATTTTCAGCTTTGGTATTTTGGGCTGCGAGAAAATGCCGACGAAATGAAGAATAGAAAAACTGCAAAGTATAACTTGCATCATTAAAATTCTACTTTAGGTGGAGTATCTGCACCTTGAACAGCTTTAAAATATTGCTTTTCTCCAAATCCAAGCATTCCGGCAACAAAGAAGCAGGAAATTTTTTAATTGATGTATTGTATTGTTGAACAATTTCATTAAACTTTTTGCGTTCAACAGAAATTCGATTTTCTGTCCCTTCTAATTGAGCTTGAAGCTGTAAGAAGTTTTCGTTGGCTTTTAATTGCGGATAGTTTTCAACTGTAACTAATAATCTTGATAATGCTCCACTTAGTTCTCCTTGAAGTGATTGAAACTTTGCAAAAGCCTGTGGATCATTTAGAACTTCTGGTGTTATATTAAATTGACTAACTTTTGCGCGTGCTTCTGTAACTTTTGTTAAAACTTCTTTTTCAAAATCAGCATATCCTTTAACTGTATTTACAAGATTAGGAATTAAATCTGCTCTTCGCTGATACTGATTTTCGACCTGAGCCCATGATTGTATTACCGATTGTTCAAGAGCAACCATATTGTTGTAAGAACTTATTCCCCAAATTACAATCAAAGCAACACAAGAAGAATTACTCCTCCAATCGCACATCCTAACATCATACCTTTATTTTTCATTATTACTCCTTAAATTTTGAAAAAGGATATAAAATCTTCAAATCAATAAAAGTTTGATTTTGATAAATAAATATTATTTAATGATACTTAAAGTTACAATAGTAAACTTAAAATTATTTTAATTTAAGGTTTTAATCCTACAAAATGATTTTGCAGATAATCTAATGCACTATTGCTTGTTTTTAAGTTCTTTTGTGTTGCAAATTTTTCAGCATTTTGAAAATTACCGAATAAAAACGCTAGCCATAAAAAGTTTCCAACTACAATTCCATCAAAAATTCTATCTTCAGCAAAAGAATTTATTGTAAGATACCCGAATAAAATATTCCATCCAAGTGAAAGTAAACCACTAACATATTCGCCGGTATAAACTTGCCCAAATCCCGGAATTAGATATGAACTATATTTAGCAAAGTTTTACTGATACATTTCTTCATCAACGGATTTACAAAAATTAGCTAATGTTGTGTCAATATTTTCTTCTGAAAATATTTCATAAGCTTTTTCCCATTCATCAGAAAAAATATAATTCCAGCCTTGCCAATATTTTATTTCGTTAAGTTTTGTCTTTGATGTGATCCTCAACTTCTAATTGATCAAGAATTCTTTTCTGCTTGTTTATTGTACGACGAAAAATATTTGTTCTTGCATTTAAATATTTTGCAATAAAATAATCATCCTCATTGGTGGCTTTCATTTCAGCAAGTATAAAATATTTAATGCATCATCAAATTTGGCTCCGGCTTTATACGATTTTCCGATATAATAGATTTGCTTGAAATTCAAATTGATTCTCTTATCAAAAAACTGAAGACGTTTTAACTCGGTTATTGCATCAAAATATTTTTCTTGCTGAAAAAGTTGATTTGCAAAATCAAATTGCTGCTTGTAATGTGTTTTGTGCAAAATTCATTTGAAAATAATAATGACAAAGAAAGTCAATAATTATTTTATTTGCAGAAATCATAAACCGGTGTAAAATAGTTTTTCTCTTCTAGGAATAATTTAACTCCTTCATCAAACTCAAAATTTATTTTTGCATTAAATATTTGTGCTGACGCAATTGAACCATAAACATTTCCAGCATAAAATCCGGCTCCAAGTACTGTAAAAATCCATGCACGAGTTTGATGATTGTGTTCAAAGTTTGTATAAGCCAGGTATGAAAATAATCCGGTTAAAATAAATGCGGTTATTCCATCACCATAATTTTTTGTATAGATTTTTCCTGCTCCCGGAATAATTGCTGATAAGAATTCCTGCAAACAATTCACTTTTGTACGGTGGATTTTTTTTTAAATCATAAAAATTGTTTAGAATTGATTTTTCTTCAAGGTAAATGGAGATAATAAAATTTTCTTTTTCGGGAAGATTTTCTGTAAACAAAACGAAAGTGTTATTCAATCTTTAATGCATTATTAGCAGTACCGGGAATTTGACTGGATTTATCAATCGGCATTCTGAGATAAATAAAAAAGTGAATCAGGGTTTTGAAGAAAAAGTGATTTTAATTTTTCAATTCTGCTTAGTACCGTAAAATGTGAGTTGACTTAATTATCAAATAAACTTTTCAAATGCATTTTGATAATTACCCATTTGTAAAAATCCATAAGCAATTTTAAATTGAATTGTATCATCATCACACATCTTTAAGTACTTTTCATATTCATCAATTGCACGTAAATAATCTTTATCACAAAAAAGAAAATCTGCAAATAGTTTTATGTTTTGTGGTGAATTGAAAATCGATTTGTTGTCGAAGAATGACTGATGGAGAAAAAGATAAAATTAAAACCAATAATCCTAATTCATTCATTTATACCACAGTTTTAGCTGGAACGAATTTTATCTCTTTGCTCATCAAGTGTATATAATGTTATCGGATCATAAAAATGATTATTACCAAATCATGGATAATGTTCAGTCTCTTCCAAAAACATTTGTATCTCTTGTAAATCGATCAAAGAACATTAAAACTCCCTGGACAGAGTTTGTTTGCTTTAATGGATTGAACAAGAAAACTTGAGCAAGATGGATTAAAAGGGACAATTTGCACCATCAACATCAGAAATAAAAAACCAGTATGCGTTTATGACAGGTTTGACTATTATGTCAGATGCTGATTCAATTGTAAAATCAAATTCCTTTCAAGGTGAGGAGTTTTTGATTTGATAAGTCGGGTCAGATTTTTCCCATCTGACCCAATCTGTTTGAGAATAAATTGTGCTTGTAAAAAAAATAAAATCAGAAGTAAATATTTTTTATTTATTATCAAGTAAAGCTCTTGCTATTACAACTTTTTGAATTTCTGAAGTGCCTTCATAAATTTCAGTTATCTTAGCATCACGTAAATATCTTTCAACTAAATACTCACGCACATAACCATAACCGCCATGGATTTGAATAGCATCGAGCGCATTTTGAACAGCAATTTGTGAAGAATAAAGTTTAGCCATTGCCGCTTCTTTAATAGTAAGGTTTGTCTGCATCTTTTAGAGCGGCAGCTTTTAAAGTTAACATTTTTGCAGCATCAACTTTAACAGCCATATCCGAAAGCATAAACTGTATTCCCTGAAAATTGGAAATAGTTCTGTCCAAATGCTTTTCTTTCTTTTGCATATTTCAATGCGGCATTAAGAGAGGCTTCTGCAATTCCAATTGCCTGTGATGCAATTCCGATTCTTCCACCATTAAGTGTGTTCATAGCAAAGTTAAATCCTTTACCTTCTTCCCAAACAATATTTTCTGCAGGGACTTTGCAATTTTGAAATGTCAGCGAACAAGTATCAGAACTTCTGTATACCGAGTTTATCTTCTTTAACACCGTGATCAAATCCCGGAGTTCCTCTTTCAACAATAAAAGTAGAAATTCCTTTATGTGCCAATTCTTTATTTGTTGTTGCCATAACCAAAACATAATCTGCAGTTACACCATTAGTTATCCAGTTTTTAATTCCATTTAAGCACAAAATAATCTCCATCTTTATCCGCCGTAGTTTTTTGTTTGGTAGCATCGCTTCCGGCTTCAGGTTCTGATAAAGCAAATGCACCAAGTTTTTCACCTTTAGCAAAGCGGAACAAGATATTTTTGTTTTATATAATCTGATCCATACTTTTCCAATCCATGAGCAGACCAATGAGTTGTTAACAGACATTATCACACCAACACTTGCATCAACTTTAGAAATTTCTATCATTGCAAGAACATAACTTATTGTATCTAATCCGGCACCACCGTAATCCGGTGAAACCATCATACCCATAAATCCAAGCTCACCCATTTTTTTAACAATCTCGTAAGGAAACTCAGCCGATTTATCTCTTTGGACAGCGGAAGGAAAGATTTCATTTTGTGCAAAATCTTTTGCGGATTCCTGAATCAATAAATGTTCTTCAGTTAAATCGAAATTCATTTTAATATCCCTTTTTAATTTTGATAAAATCCTGTTAATTTTAACCTAATTGATTTTAGGGCAATTATTTTATCTCAAAAATAAACTAATAAATCATATGTATCAATCTTGGGGATTTTTGTTATGATTGGTATTTTTTTAACAAATCTTATTTCTAATGTTGCTTTATGATAGAACAAACTACAACTGAGGAACCGATAAGTAAAACGATGCTTAAGGGTTTAACCCTTAAAGAATTAAAAGATTTCTTTACTGCAGCGGAGGAAAAAAGATTTAGAGGAGACCAGGTTTTTGAGTGGATTTATGGTCATATGGCTCAAAGTTTTGATGAGATGTCCACAATCCCAAACTATCTCAGAAAAAAACTTAATCTTTACTGCGAACTAAATACTCTCACTTTAGTTTCAACAGAAGTATCCACAGAAGCGGTGACAAAAAAGTATCTTTTCAAAACAGTGGATAATCATATCGTTGAATCAGTTGTCATTCCGGAACTAAACGAACTACACTTTGTATCTCTACGCAGGTAGGCTGCCCTCTTGATTGCCAATTTTGTGCAACCGGTTTAATGGGTTATAAAAGAAATCTTAGCTCTGGTGAAATTATTGATCAGTTTCAATTGTTTCTAAAGATTGTGAATAAAAGTAAAATCATCCAACATTGTTTATATGGGAATGGGTGAACCATTACTTAATTATGCTAACACTTTAAAAACTCTTCAGATTTTTGCAGAAGAAAAAACTAAAGAAATAAGTTTAAGGAAAATAACTGTTTCAACAGCAGGTATTGCACCAAAAATTGTTGAACTTGCAGACAGTGGATTAAAAGTTAAGATTGCTCTATCACTTCATTCTTTATTTGAAGAAACGCGTAATAAAATTATGCCGATCAATAAAAAATATTCTGTCGCAGAAAATCTTGAAGCAATTAGATATTATGCTAATCAAACGGATACCCGGATTACATTTGAGTATGTTATGTTAAAAGATATTAATGACAGGACTGATGATTTGAATGCTCTGATTAGATTATGCAAATCCCTTCCCTGTAAATTAAATGTTATTCCTTTTAATTCGATTACTCATATGAATCCAACTGGATTTGCGAACGAACTTGAACCATCTCAAAAATTCAGAGTTGATGAATTTGTTAACAACGCTACGAGAAAATGATATTGTTGTAATGTTACGATATACTCAAGGCGATGATATTGCTGCAGCTTGCGGACAGTTAGCTTATAAATTTTTGAACAAGAACTCAAGGAAAGTATGATGCGTAAGCTAACTCACGATGAGATTTCTAAAAACAGAAGTACACTAGATACAATACACAAAGTAAAAAAACTTCCTGTTTACGTTTTACTTAATTCTATCAGAAGTTCTTATAATGTTGGTTCAATCTTTCGAACTTCTGATGGTGCTATGATTGAAAAACTTATTTTATGCGGCTACACACCTCATCCACCACTTCCTGTCAATTTACAAAACTCCAAGGCAGTCATTTCGAGTGAGTCATCGAGCGAGAAATCTTTATCTTCACATTAAAAGAACAAGATTCCTCACCCGACTAAAGTCGGGATTCGGAATGACAACACAGACAGGCAATAAAGATGTTTTAAAAACTGCACTTGGTTCTACAGAAAGTGTTAAGTGGGAATATGTTAAAAATCCTTTGGAAGCAATTAAAGAAATTAAAGCTAAAGGAATAAAAATTTGTGCACTTGAATTAACTGAAAACAGCAAACCATATTACGATTTCACAAAAAATGATTTTCCACTTTGTTTAGTTGTCGGAAATGAAATTACAGGTGTCTCTCAGGAAATTTTGGATTTATGTGATTACTCAATTGAAATTCCACAGTACGGAATCAAGCAATCTTTAAATGTTGCAGTTGCCTACGGAATTGCAATTTTTGAGTTGAGAAAAATATTTGATCCAGAAATAAATCCTACATTGCCGCAGTAAAAAATTCTTCCCCATTATCTTTAGTATGAATCATCAAGCAAATTTGCACGTAACATTTTAACTAAAGTTCTTGATGCTCTTCTTTCGGAAATGTTAACAAGGTTGCTTAATTCTTTTACAGATATTCTTTCAACTTTAGAAAGATATTCAAATACTGTTTTTTCAGTTGGACCAATTACATATTTTTTTAAGGCTGCTTGATTTGATCTGAGCACGAAATATTCTTATCATTTCTTTACTTGCCTGAACACTTTTATCATTAACACGAATTGGAACAATAGCAGTGTTAATATCAAGTCAGATTTGTAATCCTGCAATCGATGAGGTTTTAAAGTAGATTCGGAAACCCAAACAATTACAATTTCTTTTCCATCTATCTCTTTATACTCATGAATAATCAATTTTAGGTTCGCACGAATTTAAGGCAGTATCTTTAACAAGTTCTGAAGTTTCTTTTTCGCTCTCAACACCAAAGATCTTTTTGTCATCATCAACACCAAATAAAATGTAACCGCCTTTAGTATTTGCAAAGGCAATCATTTCACGGGCAATTTTTTCCTGGGTTGAGAATTTTCTTTTGAACTCACATTGAATATTTTCACCTTCTTCGATTAGTTCTAATAATTCTCTGTATCGCATATTGAAAGTAAGAGACATTTAATTTAGTTAAAGAATGATTAATTGAAAATGTTTACGCGGATCCCACAGGGGATCAATTTCTTTTTATTAACATCACCATTATTATTAACTGAGCAACATTTAATTTTTCATCATCCACATTAAATTTTGTTCTTCGGATTCATCAACTTTTTCATCAAAGCTTTTCATTTAATTCGATCACTCCGAAACGTTATTTGCAACAAAAGTAGAATCTTCGTAATTCTTGCAAATGCGTTCAAACTATCCTGATGACTTTTTGAATTCTTGCTTTTTCCTGTTTATAAGTGGTAAGCTTTTTTTGCAACTTGTTTTACATAAAACATGTTGGATATTTTGCAATAAGTATATCATAAACTGATGCAGCAGAGTCCGGTAATGAAACAAATCATTTTCTAATATCCATCCGGATGCATAAAGTGCTTGTGGAGCAATCGGTGATTTTGGGTATTCTGTCATAAATATTAAAAAAATCAGTAGTGATTGATCGTAATTATCCGCCAAGCATTAAATCTTCTGCAGAAGCATATTGATCTTTAGCAGGATCAAAGTTTAAATTTATAAGCGGCAGATTTAATTTATTAGCAGCAGCATTAACAATACTTCGGTCTTTATAATTATCATAAATTATTCTGAAAAGACTATCTGCTTTTTCTTTATTATTAACAGTAAGATAATAACTGCCTAATGCATAAAGTGTACTGGGATAATATACTTTTGATGGATAATCGTTTAAGATTTTAGTGTACAAATAATAAGATGAGTCGGGAACATTTAAGATCAGAAAGAAACAGATTACCCAAGCTCCATACTATTTTTTGCCAGTACTGTTTTTGCAGAATCAATCGAGATTTTTAATTTAAGCGGTGGATTCCTTTTAAACTTTACAGTATCCAATCTAACTTGTCCCTGATTTCTGTAAATCAGCTAACTTTTGGATTTATTGATTTTTAAGAACAGTCATATTTTTTGCTTTGCTAAATCCTTAATCAAATTCTGCTTTAAACCAATAGTATCCAGTGGATTATAAAGACCGATATTGACTAAACTGTCAACTTTTAATAAGCTATCACGTACGACTAATGGAATCTTTTATAAATGTTGAATCTTTAAATTTTGATGAATCTGTATTGAGAAATCGTATTAACATCTTTCCAGATATCCTGCATTTCTTTCTTTGCAAGATAATCAGAAAGAATTTTTAATGAATCAGATCTATAATCTGATAGAATCTTTTACAAAATATCCGGATTTTCTGAATAGAAAAGTTGTTTGCTAAATTTATTTATTTCTTTTCTAAGCTTGGAATATTTTAGAAAAAGCTGGTTTTTATCTTTTGCTTTTTCAAGATAATCTTTTGGGGATTTGACCAGTTGCAGCTTTGGAATAAAAATACTGGCACTATCATAATTCAGCTAAGTGTGCACGATAAAGTTCACCAATCTCAAAATTTGATGCAGATGCAAAAGGAGTGTTTTTATATGTTGAGTCAACTATCCTAAATTGATCATAAGCCTCATTATATCTACCTAATTGTACAAGTGTTTTACCAATTTCAAAATCAATTTCATTAAATGAACTTAGAAATTTATCCTTACCACGAATGTCTTCAAAAACCTTAATGCTTTTTCACTTTGTCCGGCTTCTCTCAAAGCATTTGCATATCTTATGGTTGCAGTAATTTCAAGATCAAAATCAGGTGAGTTTTCAAAAACTTTTTCGTAAGCTGAAATTGCATTTTCGTTATCACCCGTTAAAGTATATAATTTACCAAGTTCAAATAAATCTGGGCATCTGTTTGACATCATCATCATAAACTTCAGCAAATTCATTAGCTAAACTTATAGCTTTGGAATAGTTTTCTTCGCGTAATATAATATTTTATTTCTTCAACATATGATTCTTTAATAAGGAAACCATAATCTTCTTCAACTGCTTTTGACGCGAACTTGTTCAACTATCTTCAAAGCCTCGGTATTTTCTCTAAGAGCAAATAAACATTTTGCAATCCAAAGATTTGCTTCGTAATACTTCCTCATCATCAGGATTAGTCGCTATCAATTCTTCAAATTTTCTTTTAGCTTTTTGAAAATTCCCCTGATAAAAAAATGATTTTCCAAGCATCATCAATGCTTCATCAACATAACCTGAGCTTGCATAAATTGCAAAATCTTTGAACTTTTTTCTATCACTTTTACTAAAGCTGTTTTGGTATTACCCTGAAGTACAAGCGGTTCGTTTGAAAACAAGTCTCGTTTTTGGTTAAGGATTTCGTTTTCAGCATCTTCAAAAATTGTTTTAGTATTGAAATAAAGATTAAAATACGTGGTAAAATTATCCCACACAGAACATCCGTTCATAACAAAGACAAAAATGGGAATTGATAGGTATTTGCTTTAGATTTGTTTTTGAAAACCATAGTTGAAACTATTAAACCCTTATAAAAAGAAAAAGGCATTTTTTTTCTACAATGCCTCTCTGCCGGATTCTTCGGTTCTTATTCTTATCACATCCTGAACATCAGAAATAAAAATTTTGCCATCACCGACCTGCCCGGTTTTTGCGGTTCGTAAGATTGCATCAACAACTTTATCCAAGCAAAGCATCATCAACAACAATTTCTATTTTGATTTTAGGAATAAATTCAATTTGATATTCACTTCCACGGTAGGTTTCTGTATGACCTTTTTGCCTGCCGTACCCTCTTACTTCAGAAATTGTCAGTCCGCGAATTCCTTCTTCAACCAGAGCTTCTTTAACTTCATCAAGTTTGAAGGGACGAATTATTGCCTCAATTTTTTTCATCCTAGTTACTCCGGTTTTATTTGCCATGACAATTTTTATATTTTTTACCGCTTCCACAAGGACATGGATCATTTCTTCCAACTTTATGTTCACCCTGAACAGTTTGAACTTTCCCTTCCGCAGATGTTTGCGGTTGATGATGTGATAATCCAATATTATCTGTACTCTGTTTGCTTTCCATCATTCGGACGGGGATTGTTCTTCTTCGCTGTACTTCTTCAGGTGCTTGCGGCCAGAATTTAAAAGCAAAGGAAACGGATTCATATTCTAATTTGATTTAATAATTCAACAAATATTTTAAAAGCTTCACCTTTATATTCAATCAAAGGATCTTTTTGTCCATAAGCTCTTAATCCAATTCCTTCTTTAAGATCATCCATTTCACGCAGATGTTCTTTCCATTTCTGATCAATCACACTTAATACTGCATACCTTTCCAAACGCGCCATCAATTCAGAGCCAAGCATTTCTTCTTTTCTCTTGTAAAAATCAAGGGCAGCATCAATTATTCTATTTTACAACTCCATCTTTCCCAAGTGTTTCAAATTCTTCCGGTTCAACTTTTATATCAACTAGAAGACTTTGAAGAATTTGTTCTTTAATGACCAATGATATTAACATCTTCAAAATTTTTCTCAACAATTTCTTCAACAATTTCTTCCATCTGACTGAAGAATTTCACTTTTTAATCTATCACCTTGAAGCGCTCTTTGACTTCTGAGCATAAATAACTTCACGCTGAGAATTCATTGTATTATCATATTCAAGCAATCTTTTTCTGATAGCAAAGTTATTTTCTTCAACTTTTTTCTGTGCACGTTCAACAGATTTGCTTATCATCGGATGCTGAATCACTTCACCTTCTTTAATTCCAATTCTTTCCATTACAGATGAAATTCTATCGCTGCCAAACAATCTCATCAAATCATCTTCAAGAGAAAGATAAAATTTAGAAGTTCCCGGATCTCCTTGTCTGCCAGCACGACCTCTAAGCTGTCTATCAATTCTTCTTGATTCGTGTCGTTCAGTTCCAAGTATATAAAGTCCGCCTTTATCTACAACACCTGCACCAAGTTTAATATCAGTTCCTCGTACCTGCCATATTTGTTGCAATTGTAACGGCACTGATTTCACCAGCATGGGCAACAATTTCTGCTTCGCGCTGATGCTGTTTTGCATTAAGAACATTATGCTGTACACCTTTTCGTTTTAACATCCTGCTTAATGTTTCAGAAACTTCTACTGAAGTTGTTCCCACAAGCACAGGTCGTCCTTCCTGCTTTAATGCATTCAATTTGATCAATTATAGCATTATACTTTTCTCTTTTTGTTTTATAAACTGCATCATCCTGATCATCACGGACAACGGGTTTATTTGTTGGAATAACAACTACTTCTAATTTATAAATTTCAAAAAACTCACCTTCTTCAGTTTCAGCAGTTCCTGTCATTCCCGCAAGTTTATTATACATTCTGAAATAATTTTGTAAAGTAATTGTAGCTAAAGTTTGTGAGTCTCTTTCAACTTTAACATTTTCTTTTGCTTCAATTGCCTGATGCAGACCATCGCTGTATCTTCTTCCAGGCAGAACACGACCGGTAAACTCATCAACGATTGCAATCTTGCCATCTTCGGTAACAACATATTCAACATCTTTTTCAAAAAGAGTATATGCTTTTAGTAGTTGATGCAAAGTATGAATTCTGTCACTTGCATCAGAATATTTTTTATAAAGTTCATCTTTTCTTTTAAGTTTTTCTTCAAGTGTTACTGATTCATCATTTTCAAACTTGCTTATTTCATGTCCAAGATCAGGCAGAACAAAATATTCTTTTTCCATTCCACTGCCTTTTGCAAGTTCTTCTCTTCCCTTTTCTGTAAGATCAATCTGATTATTTTTTTCATCAATGACAAAGTATAGTTCGTCATCAATGATATGCATGTTTTTCCCTTTTTCTCGTAAGATATTCCATTTCTGTTTGCTGCATCAACCTTTTATAAGATGGTTCAGAAAGAGATTTAGCAAGTTTATTATTTTTGGGATGACCACGGTAAGCTCTAAATAACAAAACACCGGCTTCAGTTTCATTTCCATTTTCTCCATTAAGCATATCCTCTGCTTGCTGAACCATTGATGCAACTAAGTTTTTTTGCAGTCTGAAAATTCTTTCTATTCTCGGTTTCATATCATTAAACTGTTGATCATCACGATCAACCGGACCGGAAATTATAAGTGGAGTTCTTGCTTCATCAATTAACACAGAATCTACTTCATCGACAATTGCATAATTATGTTTTCGTTGTACTTGCTGAGATTTGTCAATCGACATATTATCACGCAGATAATCAAAACCAAATTCGTTGTTTGTTCCATAAGTAATATCGCAGGCATAATGCTGTTGACGTTGAGCGGAATCCATAGTATTAAGAATGACACCGACTGTTAAACCATGAAATCGAAATATTTCTCCCATCCATTCGCTGTCACGTTTAGCAAGATAATCATTTACTGTAACAAGATGAACACCGCGTTCCGTAAGGGCATTGAGATAAATTGGAAGTGTTGCAACAAGTGTTTTTCCTTCACCAGTTCCCATTTCAGCAATTTTACCTTGATGAAGCACAACACCGCCTATTAGCTGAACATCATAAGGCACCATATCCCAGGTTAATTTATTACCAGCCACTGTCCAGCTTTTTCCTACTAATCTTTGGCAAGTGGATTTAACGACTGCAAATGCTTCAGGTAATAATTCATCTAAAATTTCTTCATACTGATCATTTAAATTATCTTCAAGCTGATCAAGTTCATCATAAACAGATTGACGGTCAAAATCTTCATCACTTTGCAAACGTATTTTTAGTTCATCAATATTTTTACGTGTTACTTCAGTAAATGCCTGAATTTTTTCTTTAAACTCTTTGGTTTTATTGATAAGTTCATCATCACTTAGATTTTTAATGGTTTCATAATGTGCATTGATTTCATCAATTATGGGCCAAAGGATTTTTAAATCTTTTTCGTGCTTATCGCCAAATATTTTCTTGATTATGTTTAACATTTTTTACGTGTATCTCCGTTAGTATTTAAGGCATCAAAAATTAAATATGAATGTTTTGATATGCAATTTAAGAATAAATGGATTAACTATTATAAACAGGACTTAGTTTCATTTAATAGTTATCAAATTATACCCAGAAATTTTAGAATATTATAAGTGATTTTGATCCTGGAAACATATTTTTCTTCAGGATTTTTTGTCTCGAGGTTCGTTGCAAAAAAATAGACATTATCCTTAGTTTCAACATATCCAACAAACAAACCAATATTGTTTTCAAATCTAATCCCCCAACCTGTTTTAGCTCTAAGCGTATATTCATCATTTTGATCATAAACCATAATTTTCTTTACGATATTAATTGTTCTCTGGGAAAATTTTATTTGATTAAGATACAGTCGTTTCAAAAAATCAATTTGTTCGTCTGGAGAAATCCGCAATCCACCCTGCAGCCAAAAAAGATCTATTCCCCCATCTATATTTTGATTTCCATAGTGGTTATCAATAATATATTGTTTCAACTTATCATAACCGATTCTTCTCGCAAGTTCCTGATAAAACCAAACTGCTGAATATTTAAATGCGTTCTTCATATCAAGATCCTGATTCCACATATCATAAAATCTCTTTTCCCCATCCCATTTAATAATTTCATTTTCATCTTTAACCGCTTGAGCTTCAAGAGCTGCAAGTGAATTAAAAATTTTAAATGTTGAAGCTGGAATAAATCTTTCAGAGCATCTATCCGGATTATATTTTATATAAGAGTCATTATTCAGATTATAAAGCACAAAACAACCTTTATGTCCATACTCATCAAAAAAAAAATTTAGCTCATCTCTTATTTCCACATTTTGTGAATAAATAAAGTTACTAAGGAACAAAAATGCTAAGATAATTTTCATAATTTTACATGTCCTTTTTGATCATAACTTAATTATTTGAAGTTTAATATTAGATTCATAGTGTAAAAATCAAAATTCTAAATGTTTAAACTAAAAAATCTTTCAAACGATTTCATATCGAAGATAATCGAACAAGCTGCGGGTAGAGTATCTCAAAAAATTCTTGAGAATTTTTTATCACTTTTAGAAAATGAGATTAAGAAACACTACTTTAGTATTGCCTCGGAATCAAACCTGCTGCGCATTATTCAACATCAATTTGAAATTGGGTTTTTCATAAATGAGTGTCTGAAATATCCGCATCAAATAGAGATATTAATTACAATTGCAAATAACAGTAATTACCTGTCCGATATTCTTGTTAGAAATCCCGAGTACTTTTTCTGGATTATCAATCCATCCGTAATTAATCAAACTATTGATGAAAAGTACTATTCCACATTGTTAAACAGCTCATTAACTGCCTTCAAATCGTTTGATGGTAAAGTAAACGTAATCCGGAATTTTAAGCGAAAAGAAATTTTACGCATTGGGCTTAAGGATATTTATTTAAAAGATGATTTAAAGTTGATAACCAATTATCTATCAATTCTTGCTGTTACTATTTCTAAAGAACTATTTAAACTTTGTTATAATGAAATTTTATTTAAATATAAAATTGAGAAACTAAAAAACAAATACGTGTTGTTTTCTCTTGGTAAGCTTGGTGGTAATGAATTAAACTACAGTTCTGACATTGATTTAATCGCTTTCTATGATAAAAACACATTTATTGGTAAAAGGATTTATTATGATCAGATTCTCTCAGAGGCTATTTTACTTTTTATAGAGACCGCAAGCAAAAAAACAGGTTCCGGTTTTCTTTATCGTGTCGATTTACGGCTTCGTCCTGATGGCAGAAATGCTCCCCTTTGTGGTAGTTATACAAACTATTTACGTTACTATGAAATGCGTGGTGAAGATTGGGAAAGACAAATGCTTATAAAGGCAAATTATCTTTGCGGAAGTAAGGCTTTGTATGATAGGTTTTCTGATTATATTTCAAAATTTATTTATCCGGCTTCGTTTAGTATTTCACCAACAGAACAGATTAGAAAATTGAAAGCTAATATCGAAAAAGAAAACAGGACTGAAGAAAATATAAAACTTGTTCCCGGTGGTATCCGTGATATAGAATTTTCATTGCAAGCTTTACAATTATTAAATGGTGGAAAAGAAACAACAATTCGAAACGGGAATTCATTAGAAACTATTGAAAGACTAAGTAATAAAAAATTTATTTCGGAAGAAGAAGCAAGTACATTTACGAACGCCTATTATATTTATCGTAAAGCCGAGCATTATCTCCAATTGATGAATGACCAGCAAACACATAATATACCTGTCGGTGGTGAATTAGCTGAAAAACTTGCACATTTTTTAGGGTTTAATAATTTAATTTCATTTAAAAAGCAGGTAGATTTATACAGAAATTCTGTTCGTAAAATTTATAACTCAATAGTGGAAGCAGATTCAATTATCAACAAAGCTAATGATTATGATGAGGTTAAATTTTCTGATCGAAAACGATCATTAAAAAATATTGAGTTTTTAAGAATCGGAAAGAGTCTGTTTGATAAAAAACAGTTTGATACAAGGGCAACCCTATCATTTGAGAAAATAGAAAAGCACTTAATTGTATTCTTAACTAATTCAATTGATCCCGATCTGGTGCTGGAAAATTTTGCAAGGATAATTAGAATCGCAAATTTTCCACAGATATGGTTTGATGAATTTAGTGATAATAAATTTTTTAATCTTTTTCTTCAACTTTGCGAATATTCTCAAAAGTCAATCGACTTGTTCGCTGAGGATAAATCTTTACGCGATGATTTTTTATCAAGAAATAGCTTAGTCCCTTTAGAAAATGTTCAGTTTGCAGATATAAGCCTGAAATCTTTTCTGTTTAGAGCGTCGATTCAGCTTGTGAGTAAAAGTATAACCCCGACACAATTTTCAAAATTGTTGACAGAGTTTTTCGGACAAAACTTTAAGAAAACAATTGAAGATTTTACTTCTGATAAAGATTGGAGAAATGATTTCTTTATCGCCGGGATGGGAAGTTTTGGGATTGCACAATTAAGTTTCAGTTCAGATGTTGACTTAATTTTTGTTATTCGTGATATTAATAAATACGTTCATATTCAAAAAGATTTTCAACGGCTTCTACAAACATTAAAAAATAATTTCCCAGGTCTAGATATTGATTGCAGGCTACGACCTGAAGGTAAAAGCAGTTTGCTTGTCTGGGATATAAAAGATTATAAAAAATATTTTTCATCCCGGGCGCGGATATGGGAATATCAAGCATTTACTAAATGCAGACTGATATACGGCAGTACTAATTTATTTGATGAATTTATAAAACATTATATCCAAATTGTTAAAGAGATTAAGCCTTATCAAATAAAAACCGAAATTCTGGAAATGCGAAAGAAACTAAAAGCAATTGACAATGATACATTTAATGTTAAGAGAAGCTCAGGCGGTTTAATTGATATTGATTTTATAATTACTTACATGTTTTTATTAAATCCTTCGTTAATTTTAGAGCAAAGTAAGAGAAGTTTTTTAGGGGCTTTTAATAACTTAGAAAAATCATTGAGCACTAAAACTGATTTTAATTATTTGTTGCATAGTTATAAATTCTTAAAAAATGTTGAGTTAACAATTCAAAATACTTTTAACATTAAAATTGCCAAACTACCGACCGATGAAAAGAAACTTTTAAAGTTATCTAAAGCATTAGAATTTGAGAACAGCAATTCCTTTTTACTCAAATTAAATACAGTAACAACCCAGATTCGAAAACAGTTCCAAAATGTTTTTAATCAATAAAGTATGAATTACATAAAAAAATATTTTTACATTATAAATGGACTTCTAGTTTTTATTTTTTACTTAACTACAATTGCTCCATCTGTAATCCAGATTGATTCTGGCGAGCTTGCTGCTGTTCAGTGCACACTTGGTATCGCACACCCAACTGGATATCCTTTATTTACAATGCTGGGATATTTGTTTTCATTAATACCGCTTCCCATTTCCAAAATATTTCAGTTAAATCTACTTGCAGCAATTTATTGTGCAATTGCAATTTCAATCTTTACCTATACCACAAAATTAATTTTGGATAATTTAAATTCTTTTCAGTTAATTAAAGTTGTTAAAATAAAATCAAAGAAAAAGAAAAGTTCTGATAATACTCAGACAACCACTTCATCATTAGCTTTACCTGAAACGGTAAAAATTATTTCATCAATCATCAGCGGAATATTTCTTGCTTTCAGTAAAACTTTTTGGTTTCAAAGTACTTCAGTTGAAGTTTATAGTCTGCAAATGTTATTAATTACTCTTATAATTTTTACTTTAATTAAAGCATTTGTTCAAAGTGATAATGAAAAAACATTATCAAAACACTGGATATTATTTGCTTTCACATTAGCACTCGGTTTTACAAATCATATGACCACTCTGTTAATTATTCCAGGAGCTGCGTATTTATATTTCACTAAAAATGGATTTAATAAAAAAAGTATTAAGCAAATCGCGGTAATGCTCTTAATATTTTTCCCGA
Organism: uncultured Ignavibacteriaceae bacterium; assembly: GCA_963809415.1. Classification (GTDB taxonomy): domain Bacteria; phylum Bacteroidota; class Ignavibacteria; order Ignavibacteriales; family Ignavibacteriaceae; genus IGN3. Next base: position 1,193,523 of record CAWEJJ010000003.1, read on the forward strand.
TAATATTTTTAATATACTCGTACCTTCCCATTCGGGCGTCACAGAACCCAAGCCTAAATTGGGGAAATCCCACGGACATGGAAAGAATACTCAGACACGTTTCTGGGAAGCAATATCAGGTGTGGTTATTTTCTTCAACAGCGGCAGCATCAAAACAATTAAATTATTTTATTTCTAACATTCCTAAAGAGTTTTCAATTACACTATTGCTGGTTTTTTTTGGGATAATAATATCTTTTTTAGAGGTAAAGAAACTTTTTATTTTTTTAACAATAACTTTTTTTTCAACTGTTTTATACTCAATCAATTATGATATTAATGATATTGATTCTTACTTTTTGCTTGCATATATCTCACTTGCATTCTTTTCTCTAATCGGAATCTATAAATTATTTCAAGTAGTGATTCAAAAAGGACTAAAATTATTTGTAGTGGTGCTTATTCTAATGCTTTTAGCCAGTATTCAATTTTACAGTAACTATGCTGTTGTAAATCAAAGTAATAATTTTGTTTATGAAGACTACACGAAAACTATTCTGAATAGTGTTCCCCAAAATTCAATAGTATTTAGTTATCAATGGGATTATTTTATTTCAGAATCATACTACTTTCAATTGGTTGAACATTTCAGAAAAGATGTCGCAGTTATTGATAAAGAACTTCTGAGAAGATCATGGTATTATAATCAACTTTATACAAATCATGCCGAATTACTGAGTGGAATAAAACCAGAAGTTGATAGGTTTTTAGAAGCATTGAAGCCGTTTGAACAACAGGAAAATTTTAATGCAAATCTTCTTGAAAATAGTTTTCGAAGAATCATGACTGGATTAGTTGCAACTAATATTGATAAGCACGATTATTTTATCGCACCGGAGATTGTGGAAGGAGAAATGAGACGTGGAGAATTTCAACTTCCGAAAGGATACATTTTAGTACCGTATTCATTACTCTTTAAAGTTGTAAATAATACAAATTATGTAGATGCACCATTACCAAATTTCAAGATTAGGTTTACAAATAAAGATGATAAATACATTGCAGCAATAAAAAGTTTTATTTCATCTATGCTAATAAGAAGGGCTTTATACGAATTGCAATTTAACAATACTGAGAAAGCTAGAATTTATGCTTTAAAAGTAGCTGCAGATTTTCCTGAAATTAAACTTCCGTCAGAATTACAAAAAGTAATCCTTAATTGAATTATCTAAAATAATAAGAGCGGCAGGATTTTAGTTTGAATCAAAACTGGATTGTATAGAATATAAACAAATCATATAGTTAATAAGAAATAGAAATATGTCCTGATTTTTACCTTGGTACACTATAAAGAATTAATTTTATATTAGGAAAAATCAATAAATATAGTCCCCACATTGTAAATCCTACAGAAAGTGGAATTGTAAGATTATCATCAGCAAATCCATAAGAAATATTTTCTACAATTGCACCAACAAAAGCAGCAATAAAACCAATCAAATATTCTAATGGGAAATTTCCAACTTTAGGTGTAAATAAAACTACAATGCTTGCACTAATAAAAAAGGATAAGGTTCCTTCAAAACTTTTTCTTAAAAATTTTATGTTTACCAAATTTTCTTCCAATTAGTGCTGCCATTGTATCACTGATTATCAAAATTGTAAATGCAGTAACAAAAATAACTTTGGGAAATATTAGAGCACAGATTAATGCTGAAATCAGAACATAAGTAGCACCTGTAAGATTTTTCTTTTCTTTATCAATTTCATGTTTCCGTAACAAAAATCCAAAAACTTTATAAAATATTTTTGCAAAAGATTTAGGTAAAATAAATCTTCCTACCATCTACAACTAGCGCAAATGATGGTAAGAATAATAAGAATTGTAATTGATATTGATGTTGGAATAAAATAATAGATAACAGGAATAGATAAAGAAAAGAGATGAATTAGTTTTCGAACTAATTCATCTCTGTAGTGAATAGTGCCATTGTCAATTTGAGTCATCTTTAGGATTCGTATCCTGTTTATTCCTTTGTTCCATTAATTTTTTAACGTGATCAGGAATCTGATCAGTTTCACCATTTTTATTATTTTCTTTTTGAAATGGCGGAAGAACTTCACCGCGAATTATTCTATCTATTTCTTCACCATCAAGAATTTCTCTTTCAAGAAGTTCTTCAGAAAGTTTATGAAGCAAATCAATATTGTCACTTAAAATATTTACAGCTCTATCAAAAGCAATAGTGATAATCCCTCTAATTTCTTCATCAATTTCTATAGCAGTTTTTTCACTGTAATCTCTGTGCTTCTGAATTTCTCTTCCCAAGAAATATTTCTTCTTCTTTAGCGCCATAAGCAAGTGGACCAAGTTTATCACTCATTCCCCATTCACAAACCATTTTACGTGCAATATTGGTAGCTTTTTCAATATCATTTCCGGCACCAGTAGTATAATGATTGAAGATTAATTTTTCAGCAGCTCTTCCACCCAGAGCATAAGTAATCATCGCTTCAAGATATTCTTTTGAGTATGTATGTTTTTCATCAATCGGTAAATAACTTGTAACACCAAGCGCTCTTCCTCTTGGAATAATTGTAACTTTATGAACAGGATCTGCTTCAGGAATCATTCTTGCAACAAGTACATGACCAATTTCATGATAAGCAGTAGTTTTCTTTTCTTCTTCAGAAATGATCAGACTCTTTCTTTCCATTCCCATCATTACTTTATCTTTTGCTTCTTCAAAATCAATCATATCAACTTTTTTCTTATTTTTTCTTGCGGCTAAAAGTGCTGCTTCATTTACAAGATTTGCTAAATCAGCACCAGCTAAACCAGGAGTTCCTTTTGCAAGTATTTCTAGATCAACATCATCACCCAACGGAATATTTCTTGTATGAACTTTTAAGTATTCCTTCTCTTCCTTTTACATCAGGTCTGTCAACAACAACTTGTCTGTCAAATCTTCCAGGTCTTAATAAAGCAGGATCAAGTACATCAGGTCTGTTTGTTGCAGCAATAATTATAACTCCGCTATTCTGTTCAAATCCATCCATTTCAACAAGCAAAGCATTAAGAGTTTGTTCACGTTCATCATGTCCGCCGCCTAATCCAGCACCACGATGTCTTCCAACAGCATCAATTTCATCAATAAAAATTATACACGGTGCATTTTTCTTTCCCTGATCAAAAAGATCTCTAACACGACTTGCACCAACACCAACAAACATTTCAACAAAATCTGCACCGGAAATTGAAAAGAATGGAACACCTGCTTCACCAGCAACTGCGCGAGCTAATAAAGTTTTACCTGTTCCCGGAGGTCCTAACAATAAAACTCCTCTTGGAATTTTACCGCCAAGTTTTTGAAATTTAGTTGGCTCTTTTAAGAAATTCAATAATTTCTTGAAGTTCCATTTTTGCTTCATCTGTTCCGGCAACATCTTTAAATGTTACGCGTTTACTTGATGGAGTGATAAGTTTTGCTTTACTTTTTCCAAAGGAAAAAATTCCACGTGAACCACCGCCTTGTCCCTGCATTCTTCTCATTATGACAACCCAAACAGCAATTATGAGAATCCAGGGTAAAAATCCAATTAAAATATTTAGCCATTCATTGGATTCTTTATCAAATGAGTAATTTAATTCCCTTTGCTTTCCAAATTGCTTCCTGATCTCTAATAATTGGTTCAGGAATATAAACTGAAATAGCTTTAACTGAAACTGGTTTTCCTTTAATACTTACATTAGTTTCTTTGCGAAGTTCAGCTTTAAAAGTATAATCATTTACATCAGCTTTTAATGATTGTAGCTGAAGCAATATTTTCCGGATTTTGTAAAAGAATTTCATACTCACCATAAGGAATTTCAGTATAAGTTTCTGCACTGGTTCTAAAAACTTGCATAACAATTACGGCAGCAACAATAACTGCACCCCAGCCAAAAACCATTCTTATAATTTTTGACCAATCAAAATTATCATCCGGTCTGTTTGGTCCGTCCTTTTGGTAATTTATTTCCTGATTTTTTTTCGTTATCACTCATAATATATTTTCTAAAATTTTTCCATTATTTTATTTAATTTAATCACTTAGAGCATAAATTAATTTTAAATTCCTGTACTTTTGGGCATAATCTAAACCATAACCAATAACAAATTTATTTGGAATTTTGAATCCAATATAATCAATTTTAATATCATATTTCAGGCTCTCAGGCTTCATTAAAAGTGAACAAACCTTAATACTTTTAGGTGTATGTTTACTAAATATTTCTTCAATATACTTTATAGATAATCCTGAATCGACAATATCTTCAACAATAATAATATCTCTTCCGTTCACATCGCAATTCAATTCTTTTAGCAGGCGCACATTACCGGATGAAATTTTTGAATCTCCATAACTTGATAGTTTGAAAAAATCTAACTCACAATTGATAGATACATTTTTAATCAGATCAGCTAAAAAAATAAATGCTCCGTTAAGAACTCCTATAAAGATTGGAATTTTTTCTTTGTAATCATGTGATATTTGTTGTGCAAGTTCTTTAATACGATTTTGAATTTGCCTCTTCTGTGAGGAATGGCACAAAAACATCATCACCGATAATTAACTTTTCATTTTTCAGATCATTTATTTCAGACATAATTTTAAAACTTTCTTTGTGTTTGAGGTTAATTTAAATCGATCATCAAGTCTTTGTCCGATTACCCAAACAATTTTGCCATTATTAACCAGCACCAACTGATCTTTTTTTTCAAATGTATTAATTTTTATATCGTTTAGATAATCAGAAATCTTTTTAGTTCCTTGCATTCCAAATGGATAAAATTTATCCCCTTCTTTCCAGTTTCTAACGATAAAGCTGTCTTTTACATTTTCTGCGGAAATAAACTCTTCATTTCTTGATTTTCCAATTTTAACTTATTTTTAGGTTCAACTTTATTGATTGAAAGTATTTTATCATTAATCTTTATTTCATTCTCCAATTTTTATTTTGATGTTTTCAGATTTTCTTTGAAGAAGAAGTTTTTCTAATTATAATTTCATTCCGTTCTTTTAACACAGTAAGATTTCCCGTAAAGTTCTTCAGATTTTCCTGATTGTTTTTTACTTAATAGAAAATATTTTTTTTAAGATCATTGATTCGATTTTACATGAAAATTTTCATCTAATAATTTCTTTCAATAAATACGAAATTATAAATTCATCATCACTTTGAAAAGATCACTGGGATAAGTAATACTTTTATTTTTAATCGATTTTAATATCTGATTTTATCCTATCAGCAATACTTTTCAATCCATAATTCAATCTTTGTAAATTAAGTGAAGTATTTAAAACATGTTTGCGATAAAGCCGGATTTAATATTTTTATGAATTAAAGGAATCACTTCATTACGTAAAAAATTTCTTTCAAACTCATTTGATAGATTTGATTCATCAATTCTATATTCAAATTTATTTTCTTCAAGGTAATCCAGAATTTCTTTTTTTGTTAATGATAAAATTGGACGAATAATATTTTTTCGTTTAACAGGAATTCCGGCAATACCTTTTATTCCGGTGCCTTTAATTAAGATTTAACAAAACTGTTTCAACATTATCATCAGCGTTGTGAGCTGTTGCAATTTTATTATAACCATTTGCACGAGAAATTTTTTCAAAAAACTCATAACGAACTTTTCTTCCGGCAACTTCCAAAGAACATTTATTCTTCTTTGAATAAGTTTTAATATTCTTTCTAAGAGAATAAAAAGGAATTGATAACTCTTCACAAACAGTTTTACAAAATAGTTCATCTCTATGTGAATCATTACCTCGCAAGCAAATGATTAATATGCACAGCACCAATTTCAATCTTATACTTCTTTTTAAACTTGTTTAAGAAGTGAAGTAAAAAAACAGAATCAGGTCCGCCGCTAAATGCAATAAGAATTTTTTCTCCAGCAAGAAGAAGTTCATTCTCTTTTACAAATCTTAAAACTTTTTGTTCAGTTGCTTTCATCAATTTAAAAAGATTGAGGACTCATCAGGATTTTTACTTTCCATAATTCGTTCAACGTATTTTCCTAGAACATCAAACTCAAGATTAACTGTATCACCAATTTTTTTATCAGCAAAAATTGTTTCTTTCCATGTATGCGGAATTATTCCGACAGAAAATGTATTATCATTTAATTCTGCAACAGTCATACTTACACCATCAATTGCAACAGACCCAACATAAATCAGGTATTGCTTAAACTTATCCGGGAAAGAAATTGTTATCCAATGGCTGTTAGATAATTCTTTTATTGCTTCAACTCTTCCGGTTGTATCAATATGTCCCAAAACAAAATGTCCGCCAAGTCGTGCTTCAGCAGCAAGCGGTCTTTCAAGATTCACATTCATTCCCTGTTTAAGCACAGCCAAGATTTGTTTTATTAAGTGTTTCTTCAATCGTATCAACTGCAAAAGAATTTCCTACAATCTTAACAACAGTTAAACAGCATCCATTAACTGCGACACTGCTTCCGATTTGCAAGATCTTTCATAATTACATTTGCTTCGATAACAAATTGAAAACCATCACCGGTTGCAATTTTTTCTTTTAATTTTCCTTTTTCTTCAACTAATCCTGTAAACATAAATTTTTGCTCTGTTATTTTTTGAATTGTTTTTACAAAGTTAAAAAATCAATCGTTAAGATTTTAATGAATACTTATTATTTTACAAAATGAAGAAGTATATCTCTACCAAAAATCTCGCTGGATTCCAGTTTAAGTTTTAATCGCATGCTTTAAATTGCTTGATGATTAACTCAGAAAATGTTTTTACACCATTTCCCAATATTTTTGGACTGATGAACAAAATTATATCATCGAATAAATCCTGTTTTACAAAAGATGAAAAATTTTTCGCTCCGCCTTCTACAAGTATTGATGCGATACCATTTTTTCTTACTTCTTTTAATATACTTTTCAAATGTACTCTTGACCATTATGATTCTTTTTCACAAATATCACTTTCACCCCGCGTTGTTCAAATTTTTTAATTTTATTTTTCTTTGAAGCATTATCATCAATCAGTAACAAGAATTGTTTTTTTATCCTTGTTATTTTTAAAAACATTAAGTTCGGGATTAAGATTTAACTTAGAATCCAAGAATAATTCTGATAAGGATTTCTGCCTTCAATCATTCTTACAGTTAACTTTGGGATTATCCATTCTTGCTGTTTCAGAACCAATCAAAACAGCATCATATTTTGAACGCAATGAATGAACATATTTTCTTGATTGTTCGGATGAAATCCACTCCGAATAATTATTTTGATCGGCAATCATTCCATCCAAAGTTTGCGCAGCTTTAAGTGTAACATAAGGTAATTTTTTAGAAATATATTTGAAGAAAAACTTATTCAACTCCAAACATTCTTTTTCAAGCACACCAACTTTAACTTCTATTCCTGCTTTCTTTAATTCTCTAACTCCATTACCGCTACCAAGCGGATTTATATCAAGTGTACCAATAACAACTCTTTTAATTTTTTCTTCAATTATCTTATCAACACAAGGTGGAGTTTTTCCATGATGACTGCAGGGCTCAAGATTCACAAAAAGTGTTGCCCCTTCAAGATGATTCTGTCGCAGAATTAATTGCATTTATTTCCGCATGTTCTTCACCAAACTTTTGATGATAGCCGGCACCAATAATTCTATTATTCTTTGTGATTACACATCCGACTAATGGATTAGGACTGACTTTCCCTTCACCTTTTTTGGCTATTTCAATCGTAAGTTGTATGTATGATTCATCAGCCAAATCTATTCACTAATTAATTTCTATTATTTCAAATTCCATCAAACCGGCAGGAGCTTTAACTTGAATTTTATCTCCAACCTTTTTGCTCACTAATCCCTGCCCAACCGGAGATGTTATGGATATTTTTCCTTCTTGAAAATCAGCTTCTTCAGGTGACACTAGAAGATATTGAACAACCTTTTTAGTTTTTAAATTTTTAATCTTAACTGTTGACAAAAGATGAACTTCATCCACAGGCATTTTAGAAGTATCAATTATTCTTGCTCGAGAAAGTACATTTTCCATTTTGCTGATTTTTAATTCAAATAGTCCTTGTTCTTCTTTGGCTGCATCATATTCAGCATTTTCAGAAAGATCACCATGAGCACGTGCTTCGGCTATTTTGGCAGCAATTGCTTTTCTACCATTCGTTTTCATCTCCTGAAGCTCTTTTTCAAGCTCAATTAATCTTTCTCTTGTTAAATAAACAAAATTTCCACCGGACATTGTAAATTCTCTTTTGTTAATGATTTAAAAAAAATTGCCACCGTCCTGAAAAATCAGTGGCAGTGGCAAGGCAAAAATAACCATATCAATTTATCAAGTCAAGCAATAACCTTGAATAAATGGGACACCCTCTTGAGTTAATTGTCAAATTATTTTAATCATCAGGATCCCATTCTGCCCCTGCAATAGTAGCAATTAATACAACTTGATTATCCTGTTGTTTTACAATTAAGACATAATTTTTATTTGTTCGTAAAATCCACTGTTTATTATTAATATCAATTTCAACCAGGGGTTTTCCAAATTTTTCACGGACAAATTTATCGGCTTGTTCAATAAGTCTGAATATGATATTGATTTGGAATAATGGTTTTTTAACATTTATACTTTCAACATTTGTATCAAATTTGTAAATAACTTTATCAATTTTTTCATCCTCAACAGTTTCAATGAATCCAAGCCAATATGGTGAATCAGGAATAATTGATTTCAGAAATAGCGTGTCCTTTAAGGATTCAAAATCATAAATTGACATCCCAAGATGAATATCATCTAAATAGAAAGGTAAATATTCAGAGGAATTATCAATATTTATTTTAAGGTGTTTTCTATGTTCATCCTGTGCAATTAAACTTGATGTTGCTATAAAGCACATAATAAATAATATTACCAATATATTCTTTTTCATAAGCTTCCCTTAATATTTTTTAGATTATTGTTTATTGGGATAACAAGAAATAATATATTAAAAGATGGTTACTTTAATTAAAGATGAATCATTCATCACACGCTTCAGAATCATTATTGTAGAATAATTTTAAATATTATAATTTTTCTTCACATAAAATTAAGGATACTAAAATGAAAACAAACACTTTATCTATTACCAGAAACATTCTATTGCTTTTATTAAGCATAAGTATTTTTTCTTCATTCACACTTGCTCAAGATAACCCATTGATGTCAAAAAGTAATTTAAAGATTTCTGTGCAGTATAAACTTGCTCAAAAGCATTTACTGACTAATGATAATATTCAAGTTGATATAAAAGGAAATCAAATAATCCTTACCGGTAATGTTCCAACTATGTATGATAAGGATCTGGCTGGCGTTGAGGCACAATCGGTTGATGAAAATTATGTTGTTGTTAATAATTTAACAATAGAAGGGTCTAATGTTGCTGATACAGAAATTTCAAATCAAATTCTTAAAAATATTGAATCAAATGTTTTTTATGGTGTTTATAACTGGGTTTCAGTAAATACTAATAACGGCATTGTTACATTAACAGGATGGGTACATTTACCTTGGTTAAAGAAACAGTTTCAAGCAGAAGCTGAAAAGGTTCCAGGAGTTATTAGTGTAAAGAACGAAATCCAGAATACATTTGGACCTGGTGAACTTGGTATAAGAGCTGCAAGGTTGATTTATAATGACCCTATGTTTTACGGTATGCAAAATTTTGCAAATCCACCTATTCATATAATTGTTAATAATGATACTGTTATTTTAGAGGGTACGGTTTCGTCAGAATCTCAAGCAAGTTGGGCAGCAAATCTTGTTAGATACCAGACAGATGCTTTTTCAGTTGAAAATAATTTAAAAGTTAAATAGCGAAATTAATCAGTTTAAAATAAGAAGGATTAACTGAGTCAAATCAGAATATTTAATTAATAAATCAAGTATTTAATAAAATTTTTTTTTAATAAATTTTCTGGAGTTTAAAAATGAACAGCATAAAAGTTTTTATACTAATACTTTTATTGGGTCTATCTTCAAAATATATAACTAAAGCAGATTCACCTGATAATTGGCTGATAAAATATTATTCGGCATCGCTTTCACTCAACTTAAATTATGCGATGGAAGCATCCAAAATAATTTATCAACTTTCTAAGGAAGATAATTTTAACAAGAATTTGCTTGAAACTATATCGCACAAAATAAAGCAAAATCTTGATGATGCAAATACTGATATTGCGAATATCATTTTAAACACAATGGGTGACAAGAAAGAGGCAATTGATAAGTATCTAAAAAATATTGATACACATCTTGCCCAAGCATCAGTTGATTTAAAATCAATAAGCAATAAATTGAATAACAAAGAAGATGTTGCCCCTGTTATTTCAGACATGTATTACCAGATTAACAAAGCTGAAAATGAAGATCATCAACAAATAACAAAAGTTCTTAAAATAAAGAAATTAGAGGTGCCTTCACCTGTTGGACCTAAAAAATAATTAAGATTTGAAGAACCTGGCAGTGGTTATAATCCAAAATATTTTTTACAGATTATAATTTCACTGCCTGGTTTTTAATATATCATTTCAGGTATATCATTTTTTTTGTGCTTTTATAGTCCTCGGCATCCAATTGATAGAAATAAACACCGTTTGCAATTGCAGGAATTTTTTGACCATCGACAGACTGACCCACATTAAATTCAACTTCATAAATACCGGAAGGTTGATATTCATTCACTAATGTAGCGATCTCGTTTCCCAGTAAATCAAAAATTTTCAATTTTACAAATGCTCCTCCGGAAGATTTTGAGGAGGCTACGGTATATTTGATTTTGGTACCAGGATTAAATGGATTGGGATAGTTTTGCTCTAATGAAAAACTATTTAGGACATTAGCTTCTTCAATTCCTGAGACAATAGAGCTTACATCTTTCAGAATATAATTATTAGGGTCAAATTCAATTGATAGTGGTTCTTTATTAAGTGTAATGTTAAAATCCTGGGTCTGTGCATTGTTAAAAACAGTAATTAAGGTATCACTATCTATAGAATAATTAATTTTTATTTGTATAGGCATCGTAAAAAATGATGGTTTGGAATTTTCTTGCTGAGTTATTTTTACATATAAATTCCACAATCCACCACCTAGCTTGTTTTTATTCCAGGCAATGGAATATTTAGGATAATTATATCCATAAATCCATTCCTTGAAAAAATAATCCAGATCTAATCCGGAAACACTCTCTGCAATAAATTGAAAATCTTCAGTGGTAGCAACGCCGTAGGCAACTGCTGGATAGTAAGTATAAGTTCTGAGAATATCGAAAAATGTAGAATCGCCAACTATACCGCGAAGCATATGCAAGACGATACCGCCTTTCGCATAACTCCTATTAGAATTAAAAATATTATTAACATTTGATATGTCCTCAACATAAATTGAACCAACAGCATATTTAGCACTACCCATTTTTTGAACAATAAAATTATTATATGAAGATTGACCATATTGTGCTTCTAACCAAACTCCTTCAGCATAAGTTGCAAAGCCTTCGTTGAGCCAAATATTTTGCCAATCTTTACAGGTTACTGCATCGCCATACCATTGATGGGCTAGTTCGTGCGAAACTAAACTTTCTCCAAAACTTGACACTGAAGAAATTGTTTGATGTTCCATTCCGCCACCCCAACCAAATTGAGCATGCCCGTACTTTTCTCGGAGAAATGGATACTGACCAAATCGTTGTGCATAAACTGAAATTATTTTTGGTGTAATATCTAATTGAGCCTTTGTAACTGGAGTAAAGTTTTCTGGATAAACATAATTAGTTACAGGCATTGAATCTGTCTGAGAATATTTATAATAATTTACATACTCCACATAACTTGTGATTGCAAGAGATAAAAGATATTGAGCAATAGGATAACTTTCTTTCCATTTGTAAGTATGAGTTCCGTCTCCATTATTTACTCTACCCATAAGCTTTCCATTTGATACAGGAATTAAATCTGTTGATACTGTAATCCAGATATCTGCTGAATCAGCTTTGTCGGCTGGTGTATCTTTACACGGCCACCAATCTTTAGCACCGTAAGGTTCGCTTAATGTATAAATAAGTGGATGCCCCGATATTGGCGTTGAAGCGAATGTAAAACTCCCGAACCCGCTGGTACCGGGTATGCCGTGATAATAAACTATTATACTGATTTGATCACCTGTATTATGAGTTGAGTCAAGGTCAATATTCAATTTAGCTTCACTATGTGTGAATGAAGTTATATTTCCATTAAGTTTTACTGAATCCACAACCAAAGTATCAACAAGATCCAAAAACACAGTATCAATATTATTGGCTGTTATTGCTGCATTTACGGTTACAGCACCTTTAATGTTTTGCGGTAAATAGGTTAAGGCAAGATCAAGTTTATAATATTTAACATCATAATTTGAATCGCCGGGATAAGCTATTTGATTAGCTTTCATCAATAGATTGAATTGCTGAATCTTAGATTGCTGGCATAAATTTATTTCATCCTGCCCAAAACCTTCAAATGTTATACTAAAAACAATTAATAGTAATAATATAAATTTCATCTTTGTGCCTTTGTTTAATAATCTATACAAAACTACAATTATTATTTTTTTATTCAAGAACTAAATATTGGGTCTTAAATTTAAGGATGTTGCTTAAACGTTGTAGTTGATTCCAGAGTTAGAGCCTTTATTTGCAAAGACTTTTGAAATATTGTGATTAAGTTATATTAGTTTTATTGATGAATGATTGTTTCCTATTTAATAAAAGCATGCCAATCTTTGAAAAGTCATAGAAGAATGAATTCTCACCCAAAATAACAATTATTTTGCTTCCTGAATTCTGCAAATAGATTTAAAATCACAGAATCGACAAACTTTATTTTCTCTATCTTCCAGTAATGAAAGATTAAATTTACCTTGAGTGATTTTTTTTACATAAGCCGGGATAAATTCATTACAAATATTTATTAAGTCTTCATTAACTTTTAGTAATTCTTCTTCATCAGGATTTCTTGCATTACTAAGATGAACTATCTTTTCTCCAAATTCGTTTTTATTCATTCTTAAAGAATAAATTATTGCAGCCGCAGGTTTATAATTTTTATTTAATTCAGCTTCAATTAATATTTTTGAAGCATAAACATACAATGGTAATTGTAAAGAGATACCTGTTTCAATATCTTTTTTTGATGGCTTCTTCCCACCAAGCTTATAATCAATAACTTTATAATATTCCCTGCTTTCATCCAGATCTATCCTATCAATCTTTCCTCTTACATTAATATCTTCAACAGTAATGTGATTGTAATTATCACCATCAGAATTTTTAAACTTACCAAACTCCAATTCAAAATATTTAGGTTCAAATCCTTCCTTAACTTTTCTTTCTTCCTCAAGAATTTGTATAAAATTGAATTTTTTCTGTTACCGGCAATTCCAAAAATTTTTTCACGTTCCAGGAAAAAGAATGAAGAATAAAGTCTCAATTTTTCAATTTTATTTTCTGCAATTTCAAAAATCAGCTTTTCGGCAAGCCGAAAAGTTTCATCGTCGCAGCTAGAAAGTATAATATTTTTTTGATTTATTGTTTGATAAAATTCATACAATATCGAATGGACAATACTGCCAAGTTCAAATGATTCCAGTTCTTCTGTCGGTTCTTCAATCGCTTCAAGCTGTAAAATTCTTTTTACAAAATATTGGAAAGGACATTTTGCATATTCTTCAAGCTGGGATGCCGAATATTGTCTTTCTTTTTGTTCCGCTAAATTTTGCTTTGCTTCATCTGATAGTTCATTAAAAATACTGCCTGTATAAGGTGATTCAGCAAAAGCATCTTTTTGCCTTAATTCATCAATCATAAGGTCAGATTTAAGGATGCTGGCATCAATACCATATTTTAAATATTCATCCGAAATTTCATCAAGATTAAACTCTGAAAACATTTTTAGTAACTCTGCTTTGCTTTGAATCAACCCGATAAAATTTTCAACCGATTTATTATTCATTAAAAAGATCCGTGAAAAATCAGTTAAAAAAGTTGATGGAGTAAATTCTTTTTTATCATCTTTAACAGCAAAAGTTAAATACAACATCTTTTTTGCGCTGCATAATGCCTGGTAAAAATGGTATCGTTCTTCAAGAATATGTTTGTATTCATCTTTCTTAAATGATCCCGAAAAAAATATTTCCGGCTGATAACGTGTCGGGAATTCACCATCAACCAATCCGCCCATAAAAACATAATCAAAATTCAGTCCTCGTATTTCATTTACCGAGGTAACAAGCACTCCGTTGCCATGTCTTTCCTTGATGTTATATCGTGTAAATTGCAAAGCGGTTTTAATTTGTGTTAGGAAATAATAAAGCGGATATTTTTTATTTGGCCCATTTTCTTGCTTCGAGAGATAGAATACTTCATCGATAGTTTCAAAAAAAACAGTTAGGGCTTTAACATTTTTTTCAATTAGGGTTGTATTATCATTTATAATTATTTCGGAAGTTTTAAAGTGAAAATAAGCCGGTGAAGTGAATCTATAAACTCATCAATTTTTAGTTTACTATTAAACGGCAAAAGAAGTTCATTTATTTTTTTAACATCTTCTTTTGCTCTTGCATAAAAATCAACAGGTAAATACTGATTATCATTATCAAGTTCATCAAATTTTATCTCTTCAATAACTCGATCAATCGAGTCAATCCAATTTCTGTAGCCAGATACTATTTTCAGATTTGCAGAAACACGAAACAGGTTTGAAAGTTCTACTCCATTTATTTTTATCCATCTTCCTGTAAGTGCACGAAAAATATTTTTGTAATAAAAATTATTTTCCAAAATTTCCAGAAAATTTATCAATGCAATTATTGGCTGCGATTCGCTAAGTGCAAAACGATCTGTAAGATTAAATGGAATTCCATATTCATCAAAAATATCACGAACAATAGCCGAGTGATCTGATATTAAATTAAATGCTACACAAATAGAATCAGGCTGAATTTTATCTTTATAAATCAGGTGTTTGATTTCTTTAGCAATCAGTCTTATTTCTTCTTCAGGTGATGATGCTGAAATTTTTGTAATGTTAATTTCACTTGCTTTGGGTAAATCATTATCATCTAATAAAAATATTTTCTCACGGATTTTTTTTTGATAATCATTAAATACTACTGAAGAGGTATCTTCGATTTCATTAAAACCTTTTGCTTTTAAGTTTTCATAACAAAGATCAAGATGCGAAAAAAGGGCTGGATTATATCGATAGTAATCAAACACAACAAATAGTTCTATCCCATTTATATTTGAAGTATAATTAATTATATCAATTTCGGGCTGCGTAAACTCATCAAAACCATTTATAATTATTTTTTTTATTCCGTTAAATTGATTTATAAAACGATAAAGAAATTCTTTTTCACTCAGGATAAGAATTGAGAATATATATCTCCAATTTCAAACACATTAAATTTTTGGCAATTGCTCAGATAATTTTGATAAATATTGGCAATGTCTATGGCTTTTAGTTTTTCTGAGCCATCCAACTTGTTTGATTCAAAAATAATCTTTTCAGGAAATATCCCATTTCGTTTGTATTCACTAATCACATTCTTAATTCTATCTAAAGTACCTCGTGGAATTTCATCTTTATAATTTGAAAAATATTTTAGTTCTGTTTCATTAAACGATTTGTTAAGCAAAACAGCAGCCGAAGCATCACTAAGGACTTTAGCGGAAGCAAAATTATTCGATTGAAAAATCTTTGATGCAAATGTTCCAAGAGTATAAAGGTTTAATTTTGTTACGGATTTCTGTGGTGATAGCGATATTAATTCTCTTTTAAGATATCTGATTTTACGATTTGTTGGAACAATTATTAATAATTCGTCAAGCTTATCCTGAAAAATATAATCATTTAATACCTGATCAAGATTTACAGATTGTATTTTATTTTTTGATAAAATCATTTTATTTCTTTTTTGCGATTAAAAAATCTTTGTATGAAGCTCTTATTTCTTTTTTAGATCTGAGTTCTAACAAATCCAAAAGATAATTAAATCTTTTTTCAGCATCTTTCAAACCATTAGTAACTCTTGTTTCAAGCTCTAAAAAATAACCGAGTCCTTGTACATAATCCAAATGAATTCTTGTGTTTTTATAAAAATATAGTTCTCTTTTCTTTTTTACGATAACCATCACATCGAGAAATCTTTTTAGATAATTATTGGCATCCACAGAACTAAGATCAAGAAGATAATAATCAGACCAACGCTTTTTAGATTTTTCATTCCTGTCATAAAATATTAAAGTTTGTAACTCATTTTCAATCCGAAGCTTTAATATTCCTCTTTCAACTTTATAGTAAATATCTTTTTGGATTAGCAGTTCGCTAACCTGAATTTTATTTTTCCTAAGAATTTTCTTTACTTCTTTGTGCGATTTTAGTTTTACTTTTATTTCCAGATTCTTTGGCATATTATTATTTCTTTCATTTTGTCGCAAAAATTGACTAAATAGTACATTGATATTTCTCTATCTATATTTATTTTAATACCAGAAAAATAAGAAGATTAAAATGAAAAATTTCCTATTAGCATTTTTATTTGCAACTATATTTTTAGATGTTCAAATTTCTGCTCAGGGTATTGGTGAAGTTGCACCGGAAAAATCATCGGAAATTTTTCCCAGTAATGCATGGGGAATGGATATTATGTTTGGTGATGCGGGTTTTGGGCTCGGAACTTTTTTTAGGAAACAACTTGATATAAAATGGACTGCTTTTGTTGATCTTTCTTTTTCAGAAACAAAGGATGAAAGAGAATTTGAATTTTATGATTATTATCTTGGAAAATTTGTAACTGCAGATAAGAAAAATCGCATTTTCCAGGTACCATTAAATTTTGGAGCGCAATACCGACTTTTTGAAAATATTTTAACTGATAACTTAAGACCTTACATAAATGCAGCGGTTGGACCAACGCTACTCATCACAACTCCCTACCAGGAAGAATTCTTTAGTTCATTTGGCAAAGCTCAAGTAAAATATGCGGCAGGCGGTTATCTCGGATTTGGGGCTAACTTTGGTTTAGATAAATCTAGTTTAATGGGTGTTAATTTTCGTTATTACTATGCTCAAATTCTCGGCGATGGAGTTGAAAGCTTAAGAGGAAAAGTTAAAAAAAACATTCAAGGTTTTTTTATTACTCTTAATTTAGGATTGATGTACTAATTTGTAGAGGCACACTACAGTTGTGGTGTTTTTATATTCGGCTACATCTATAGCCTCAATTTCTATTGAACGAAAGTTTGAATTTAATGAAGAGACTAATTCCTTCTGATTTAAATGGGCGTTTTGCTTTATAATTGAATTAAACTTTTGGCCGCTTTCTGAATTTAGTTTGTTTTGTAATATATGAATTTGGTGCTTTATAAAGTCTTCGTTATAATTTATCTCGTATCCTCTGCCGGGGTTTAATTGAGCAACGAGAAAACTATTGAAAAAAAATTACCGCCGCCATTAAAATAAAATGTTTCATTTTTGCCCCCTCACTTTAATAAGTGCTTAATTTGTTTATTCATATAGTCTGGTTCGTTCTTTAGAACCATAAGCAGCTTACTGTTTGGGCTATTGGTTTTTAAGTGAGCTATTATATCTTCTGTCAATTTATCATTATTAAAACCCAAAATTCTCTTAAATATATAGTAAGCATCCTCACTATTAGGATACTTTAGTACAAAATCCCTAAAAGCATTTTCTTTTAATTCTCTTTTTCCTTCAAGGTATTTGGGATATTGTAGAAGTCTATTATAGAATACTTTTTCATAATATGTACCTTTATATTTTTTAAATTTATTTTCTGCTTCAAGCATATAATTTTTGTTCGGATCATATTTCTTAGGATCAAACCGTAAATCCTCATAGGATTGCTTTAAAGAATCGGGTACGGGCTTTAAACTTAAATTGATTTTGTTGGATTTAATTTCTTTTCCTCCAATAAACAATGACAAATAATAATAGTAGGACCCGGGAGGGAAACTATTGGTCGAAAAATCCATACCACTGAACATTAGGTAACTTTGAGGATCAAGCAAAAAATAATAAGAGCCATTTGCAGGAATTTCAACGTGTACGCGTCCTTCCCCATAATGATTTGTATAAGTTGAACCATTATTATAATCATATAAATAATGCTTTGGGGCGCCCATTGTAACTGATTTATTTGTCTTGTTAATTACATTTACCAGGACATCTATAGACTCACCTTGAATAATCTCTGGTTTATCACAGGATATTTCTATTTCTAAGTCTTTGTTATGATTTATCTCATATCCTCTGCCGGGGTTTAATTGAGCAACGAGAAAACTATTGAATAAAATTACCGCCGATATTAAAATAAAATGTTTCATTTCTTACCCCTTTCATTAATTTTTTTCTATTTCTTTAATTTTCTGCTCATAAATCTTTTCTATCAAACTTCCTTTACTCTTTTGCTTTAGTCCATTCAAAAATTCAATTCGCTTTGAACTGGTTGATATTTCTTTAAGTATGCTATCAATTGGACTAATGGCAATTGTAGATAATGGATAATTTTCAATTATTTTTCCCCGAATTTCTAAAGCCTTTTGGTGATTTTTAAATCCGATTTCATAACAAGATTCAAGGTCCATTAGTAAAAATGGCATATAAACACTATTAGGATATTTCTTAAACAATGACTCAATAGTATTAACTTCTTCTGCAATGGTATGCTTCCTGCTGCCAACCTCCATAAATGAATTGTAAACAACAGCCTCATCACCTTCCGGATTTTGAATTTGAAACTCCAATGTTTGTTTTTGTGATTTCATATTGGTTGGTGCAAATGTGATTTCTAATGAATACTTTCCGACCGGGAGGAATAAATACAACCAATTGGATTTATACGATTGACCATAAACATTAATGAGATCAGCAGTCCAGTATGTTGTATCCTTAGGTTCTAAATTAACCGACAGAATTTGTGGAAAGCCGCCTGATCGTACACCGTGCAATAAAAAATCATTATCCTCATTTCGTAAACCAATTTCAAGCCCGTCAAACTTTTTCGTAATTTTTTCATCGGTGGCGTTTATTATGCTGAGAATAAAATCAATTGGTTCGCCTAATAAATATGTGCTTTTTTGCAGATGACCCTCTAATTTTATTTGCTGTGAAAAAATTTGTGAGTTTATAATTCCAACAAATATGATTATTGATATTATTTGTTTCATTTTTTCTCCAAAATAAAATTACCAAGTTATATTCTTAAGGAAATCAAGGTGTCCTTTACAGAAGTATGGTACATATAAATTTAGTTTGCGAATAAAAATTTATTTTCACTTCCACTTTATAGTACAGCCGATTGAAAAAGTTTCAGGAACTGAGACTTCTTTTCCTGCTAACACTTCTGAAATTGCATCTCTTAAATAAGCAGATTTAACTTTTCCCGGTTCCTGCCAGTTATCGTCAATTTTTCCTTCGTATTTTAATTTTCGGTTTGCATCAAATAAGAATATTTGCGGAGTGTGAGTTGCACCGTAAGCCTTTGCAACTTCCTGTGTTTCATCTCTTAAATATGGGAAATTAAATTTTTTGTCCGCTGCTCTCTTTTTCATTTCTTCAAATGAATCGTCAGGATATTTTGAATCATCATTTGAGTTGATTGCGACAATCTGAGCATCATCTTTTTCAAATTCTTTCTGAAGCGAGATGATTCTATCTTCATACGCCTGAACATACGGGCAGTGGTTACAGCTAAAAACTACTATCAAAATTTTTTTATCGGCAAATGAACTAAGACTGTAAAATTTGCCGTCAACAGCAGGCAACGAAAAACCCGGTGCTCTCGAATCAATTTTCAATTTGTCTTTTAACATTGTAAATTTTCCCAAGCTTAATTAAAACTTTTATAATCTTTATTTAAATGTATTCAAAAATGAAATTACTTACATTAATCTTTACAATAATAATAGCAGAAATAACTATGTCACAGAATTTCGATTTCGAACAGCACTTGTATCAATCTTACGAAAGATATAAGGAAAAATCTATTACAGAAAGAAGATTTAAACACGCAGATATAATGCGGCTGGTTGAAAAACTTAAACTTCAACAGGGTTTTAAGGTTAAAAAAGTTGGTGAATCGGTTGAAGGAAGAGATTTAGATTTGATTTCAATCGGAAACGGCAAAACAAAAATCTTTCTGTGGTCTCAGATGCATGGCGATGAATCGACTGCAACAGCAGCATTGTTTGATATTTTTAATTTCCTATCCGATTCATCCAACAAAGAATTTTGTGATTACCTGTTTAGCAAAGTATCACTTTACTTTTTGCCAATGGTAAATCCCGATGGTGCAGAAAAATTTAAGCGAAGAAATTTTTATGATATTGATTTAAATCGTGATGCGGCAAGATTGCAAACGCCGGAAGCAATTGTCCTAAAAAATGTTTTTGATAATCTTAAAGCCGAGTTTGGATTTAATCTTCACGATCAAAGTAACAGATATTCCGTTGGTAACAGTTTTAAGACCGCATCATTATCTTTTCTTGCACCCGCTTTTAATTATGGTAAAGATATTAACAATGTTCGTGAAAGAGCAATGCAGGTAATTGGGAATTTATATCAAGCTGTTTCAGAGTTTATTCCCGGGCACATTGCAAAATATTCAGATGAATATGAACCGAGAGCATTTGGCGATAATTTTCAGAAATGGGGAACTAGCACAATTCTAATTGAATCAGGCGGATGGAAAGATGATCCTGAAAAACAATTTTTACGCAAACTAAATTTTATCGCCATTCTTTCTGCGATTAAAACTATTGCTGATGAAAGTTACAAAACAACAAGTAAAGAGATTTATGAATCTATCCCTTTTAATGATAAATACATTTTTGATTTAATATTAAGAAATGTTCAGATCGAATATGGAAACGAAAATATCAAAGTTGATATAGGAATAAATTTAGATGAAATTGGAAATAAAGACGGCAAAACATTTCACTTCAAATCACAGGTTGCTGATCTTGGTGATTTATCAGTTTTCTTCGGATTTACAGATATTGATTTTGATGGTTACAAAATTATGAGAGCAGAAACATACACAGGCAAAACATTTAAGTTTGATGAATTAAATAGCTTAAATCTTTATGATATTTATGCCAAAGGGTGTTCAAATATAATTGTTTCAAATTTACCTGATGAAAAATTTTCTGATTTGCCGATTAATCTCGCACTATCAAATAAAATTGATACAACAATAAATCTTGATGAACCGGCAAACTTTGTTCTCAAAAAGAATGGAAAAATTGAATACATTGTTGTAAACGGATTCGTACAAAAAATTGAGGAAGATAAAAAGTTTGAAGGGAATGGTATAGTAATACGATGATTACGGGTGACTTTTGATAAACAATAGAATATTAAATCTATAAGTGATTTTTTTAATATAAACCAAGAAGACCAAATGTTTAAAGTAAAAAATATTCTGCTTCCAACAGATTTTAGCAAGATTTCTTTGACTGCTGCCGAATATGCCGTTGAATTAGCTAAAGAATATAAAGCAAAATTGCATCTTTTAAATGTTTTAGAAAAAACTCCACCAATATTAGCAATTCGTTCTTTGGACCTTTCCCGCGAAAAAATAATTGAATCTATCGATGCTGATGCTAAATCTCAATTAAGTGAATGTACCAAAAAAGTCAAAAAATTCGGAGATGTTGAAATAATTCCCATTATTAGGAAAGGTGTCGATTATGAAGAGATTATTAAATATTCTAAAGAAAAAAAGATTGATATAATTGTTATTGCAACTCACGGCAGAACTGGTATTTTGCACACATTATTAGGAAGTGTTGCTGAAAAAGTGATAAGATATTCAAAAATCCCGGTTTTAGTTACAACTCCACCGTCAAAATCTTAAAATACCGTAATTCTTGCTTTCTGCTCTATCATTTAATATTTTAGAATCTCGCATTTATGTAAAAAGGTATTTTTATGGCTAAAGTAAAAAATGTCGAAGCTTTTTGTAAGTTTTGCGGTGGGATCAGAAAGATGGAATTAACCGGAGAAGTAGCCGGTGATGACAACAAGAAGTGGGCAAAATGTAAAAAGTGTAAGCAAACAATGGTTATTAGTATTTCAGAGGATGTTGTTGTTCAAAAAGTCTCACTTGATGGGATTGAAAATGAAAGCTGCACAACATACTCACCTACAAAAAGTTATGAGATTGGTGAGACAATCTTTCATGAAAACTGGAATGATTTTGGCAAAGTAGTTAGTAAAGAAGTTCTATCGAACGGTCAGAAATCAATTTCAGTTGAATTTCAAAAACTTGGAAATAAAAAATTAGTAGAATCATTTATAAAACAACAAATAGACCAAGATGAACAAAGTGAGGTGATTTAGTTGGTCGGTATCCAAATTGGCGATAATGAATCCATTGATAAAGCATTAAGAAGGTTCAAGAAAAAATACGAACGCTCCGGTGTATTAAAGGAGTTTAAGAAAAGAACTTTTTTTGTTAAGCCTTCGATTAAAAAGAGAATGGAAAAGATGAAAGCTGCTAGACGAGCACATCGCCCCGAAAATCTATACAGTAAAAAAATTCCCGCTTTAAGCGGGAATTTTTTTACTTAATATTAATCTTAGGTTCTATTATTTCAGGTTCCTTTTCACGCAAGAAATTCTTAACTAAATGATCTTTTACTATATTAAAAGCGGTGTCAACATCATTGCAAAAATGAAACAATTTTAGATCTTCTGCATTTATCACACCATTTTCAATTAACGCATCAAAATTAATAACACTTTTCCAATATTTTTCATCATAAATAATTACTGCTAATTTTTTTCTGATCTTTTCAGTTTGAATTAAAGTCAAGACTTCAAATAACTCATCAAATGTTCCAAACCCACCCGGAAAAACAATTAATGCTTTTGAAAGATATGAGAACCAAAATTTTCTCATAAAAAAGTAGTGAAATTCAAAGCTAAGTTCTTTAGTTACAAAGGGATTAACATACTGTTCAAATGGTATGCTAATATTTAATCCAATAGAATATCCACCGGCTTTTTTAGCACCTTTATTTGCAGCTTCCATTATACCGGGTCCGCCGCCTGTACAAATAATAAATCTGTTAGCATTGGTTTCCAGATTCATAGACCACTCGGTTAATTTGCGTGATAGCTCAACAGCATCTTCATAATATTTAGACATCTCAACATGATGTTGTGCTTTTCTTAAATCCTTTGCAAAGTTTGGGTTTGATTTAGGATTCATATTTTTAATTTTATTTAAATCAGCAATAGCATCTTTACGCGGTTTTAATCGTGCAGAACCAAAGAACACAATTGTATCCATGATTTTATGTTTCTTAAATCTTGCCTTAGGTTCAAGATATTCTGCAAGCAATCTGATAGTTCTTCCGTCGGATGACGCGAGAAATTCTTCATTATTATATGCCTTTATTGGAGTTTCTTTTTTTGCCATATTTTTCCTAATCTTTTATAAATTTATATGATTAAATCAAGTTCAATTGATAGTGCTTATTTAGAGAAA
The DNA here is from genome assembly GCA_963809415.1 of uncultured Ignavibacteriaceae bacterium. Taxonomy (GTDB): domain Bacteria; phylum Bacteroidota; class Ignavibacteria; order Ignavibacteriales; family Ignavibacteriaceae; genus IGN3. Next base: position 1,217,152 of record CAWEJJ010000003.1, read on the forward strand.
TGTTTCTATTTATATTTGCAGTCAAGCAAGGATAGTTCCTAAAAATTTTTACACCACAAATAAAGATATAATTTTTTTTGTTAAGATATGACTAAATATTTTTTAATAATGCTCCTGTTCTTTTCAAACTTTTTAACAGCAACTTCACGAGAGGAAACTGTAAATCGTATCCGGAATATACTTTCAACATTACCTGATGGAACAAAAGCAGGGATATTAATTTATAATCCCTTAGTTCAGGATACCATCTTTTCACTTAATCCAAAGGAAGTTATAATCCCCGCCTCGCTCACAAAATTATTTACAACTGCAACAGCTTTCAACTTAATGAATGCAAATCATAAACTATCTACAAAACTATTTTCGGAGGATTTTGATTTGAAGGATGGGGTGTTAAATGGTAATCTTTATATTAAAGGTTATGGAAACTCAACTTTAACTGAAAATGATTTACAAAAAATGGTTGCTTTTCTAACTAATAAAGGGATTAAAAAGATTAAAGGAAATATTATTGGTGATGATACTTATTTTGATGATATCTATACAAGAGAAGATTGGATTGAAGATGAAAAAGCAAATGTAAAATTACCGCCAATTTCTGCATTAGTGCTCGATAGAAATAGAACGACTGTTAAAAAAAAGATTAGAAGACGTTATCGATATGTAACTGAAACATTAAAAGATCCTCCGCTATTTATAGCTAATACACTTAAACAGAATTTAATATCTTCGGGTATCGAAGTTACCGGAACTGCTAAAAAAGGAGTAACACCAGTAAAAGTATTATTCCTGACTGAAAGCTATATAATGCTTAAGGATCTGGTTTCGCTTATTAATAAACACAGTGATAATTTTCTTGCCGAATGTTTATTTAAAACACTCGGAGCTGAATCAAGCGGAGCTCAAGGAAATTCTTTTTTTTCACAGCAAGCAATACAGAAATTTTTAAAAGATAATAATATTTATTTTGAAGGAACCGAAATTGTTGATGGCTCGGGTATTTCAAGGTTTGATCATGTTACTCCATTAGCTATCTCGGATGTACTCGAAAAGATGTATTTCGACCTGCCCCATTTCGAAGATTTTTATAATTCTCTCTCCATTGCAGGCATTGATGGAACACTTAGACACCGAATGTCTGGTACTTTCGCTGAAAATAATTTTAGGGGAAAAACAGGATCATTGAATGGTGTTAGCGGTTTGGCTGGCTATTTAACTGATAAAGACGGCGATGATCTGATAATAACGATAATTTTTGAATTTGATAAAGGCGGACGATCATATTACCGTGATATACAGGATCAAATTGTTGCTTTAATGTCCGATTGGAAAAACGATAACTCCGATCAATAAATTTGACCGGAGTAAAAAATTCTTATTTACTTTTAGCAGGTTGTTGTGTTTGATTTTGTTGCGGTAAAGAAGGCGTGGTCGGCACTGTATTTCTACCACTTTCTTGAATTACACTTCTTTGTTCGATAGTAGTCTGACCGGGTAAAAAGAATAAGTTTATTACCACTGCTAATATTGCTAAAGCACCTGCTAACCACCAGGTGCCTTTACTCAAAAAGTCCGCTGTTCTTCTAGAGCCAAACATTGCGCCCATATTTGCAGCACCACCAAAAGTACCAGCTAAACCGCCGCCTTTACTGGATTGCAAAAGAACCATGATGATCAGTAAAATTGCAATAATTGTTGCAATTAAAATTAAGATTGTGTACATAAATATTTCTCCTAAAAATTAGTAGCGGGGGAGGGATTCGAACCCCCGACACGTGGATTATGATTCCACTGCTCTAACCAACTGAGCTACCCCGCCCTGTAAAAATTGAACGCCAAATATAAATCTTTAAGCCTAAAATTCAAAAATTGTGGTAAAATCAAGGATTACGTAAGGTTTTCCAAATTTTATCAAGTAAATCTTGCAAACCTGATCCTGTAGCTGACGAAAAGATTATGATTGGCCCTTTAATTTTTTTGATTTTAGTTCTCTCTAATTTTTTTAACTCTTCTTTATCTAAAAGATCAGCTTTGGATAATGCGACTATTATTTTTTTATCAACTAATTTCTTACTGTATTTTTTTAATTCATTATATAGAGTATTAAAATCTTTCTGATAATCAGATGATGTAATTTCAATTAAAAATAAAAGTATTCTGGTTCGTTCGATGTGACGTAAAAACTTAATTCCTAATCCCTTACCTTCATGAGCACCTTCAATTATACCAGGAATATCTGCAACAGTAAAACTTTCATATTCTTTGTATCTAACAATACCAAGGTTTGGTTCGAGCGTAGTAAATGGATAATCAGCTATCTTTGGTTTTGCCGCAGATATTTTTGAAATGAGTGTAGATTTACCTGCATTTGGAAATCCAACTAATCCAACATCAGCAATTAGTTTTAATTCCAGAATAATCTTTTTATAAACCCCAGGTTTTCCATTCTCAGCAAATCGTGGAGTCCTTCTTGTAGGTGTTGCAAAATTACTATTACCTTTACCACCTCTTCCCCCTTTAAGTAATACTACTCTTTTATTTTTTTCTGAAATATCTAAAAGTATTTCATCAGTTTCTGAATCCTTAATGATCGTTCCAACCGGTACCTGAATAATAATATCTTCACCGTCTTTACCATCTTTCAAAGCACTACCACCAGGCTTACCATTTTCCGCAAAATATCTTTTCTTATACCTAAAGTCCAAAAGTGTAGAAAGACTATCATTGGATTCAAAAATCAGATCGCCGCCAAAACCGCCATTACCTCCAGAAGGGCCGCCTTTAGGAACATATTTTTCTCTTCGGAAAGTTACGGCGCCATCCCCGCCATCACCTGATTTTATTTCTATTTCGGCAAAATCAATAAACATTAAATACCCTGATGAAAATATTTAGATACAGCTTTTGTCAGAACGTCGGCATCTCTGGAATGAGGTTTTATTCTAGCATACTTAAAAATATTATCCAAAATTTCATTTGCTTCTTCAAGAGAATTACAAGCAGACATTTTTTCTACAGTATTGGCAAAATCTTCACTATCGGAATTAAATAAGTTCTTAATAATTCTATCGATCTCTTTTCGAGATAAGAAACTAAACACATCTTCAAAATTTTGCTTATCGATAACAGGTCTAGTCTGTTGCAAATCTTCTACTGAAGGGTTCACTTCTTCTTCATCTGCAGAAGCAATATCCTCATGTTCGAATTCAATTTGTTCTTGATTTTTTGAAATCGCTTCTTCAATCTCAACCTCTATTTGATTGTTAATAGAAGGAGTAACATCTAAGTTAGGGTCTATTTCTTCCTCTATAATATTTTCTTGAATTTCATTTGAATAGTTATCCTCTTTTTTCAAATCATCGTCATCTATCGAAATTTCAATTTCATCATCATAAAAATTCAAAAGATCTTTTTCCTCTTTTTCATCTAATATTATTATTTCATCTTCCTGATTATTTTCTAAATCCTCAGTAAAAGCAGCTAATATTTTTTCATCCTCAGTTGTGTTTTTTGAATCTTCAGAACTTTGTTCAACTATTTTGGATACTTCATCTAAAGATTCTTGTTTATTAGTATCAATATCCTCAGAATCTCTTAAGTTATCAGGTAAATCAGTCATATCTTCTGTAACTTTTTCAAAAATTGTTTCATTAATTTTCTCTGTTGCAGTTACATCTGCTCCATTTTCCTCAGCAGGTGTGGGCAATTCTTCCTCAAAAATTTCATTCTGTGATTCATCTTTCGGAAAATCAAGAATGTTTTCAACCTCAGTGTCAGCCATTTTATCAGAAGTTTCATCTTCAGGGATAGTTATTTCTTTTAGAGGATTTTCGAAATGTTCATCATGCTTTATCTCTTCTTCATTTTTTTTCTCGTCAACAAATGGTGATTCTAAAGGGAAAGCAGAGTACAAGACTTTTCTGATATCTTCAATATCAATTTTTTTCTTTACAGGATTTGGGAAACCTCTTTTTAATTTGAAGAGTAATTCAGTAAGATTCTTTTCTTTCAAAAAACTCTCAATTGCTTCAACACTAATCGAGGATTTGTTCAATCCGCCTATATTATAAAAATCAGTAATTGCATAAAGTGCATTATCAACAAGTTTACTTTGATGTAATGTAAATAACTCTCTATCTATTTTATTCATTATCAGTTCAAATTCTGTAGCTGAAATATTCATAATCTTTTTTTTAGTCATATATGCTAAAAAAACATTATTTAAATATTCGAAGTAGTATGTGTAACTAAACATCATCTGAACATCGTTTAACGAGACTGATTTAAAATTTCCGAAAATTAGTTTTGACAATGCCCATTTTGGTCGGACAACAAAATTTGCATTAAACGCTACTGCCTGAAGAATTATTTTCTTGACATCTTCATAAGAAACTTTTTGTGTTTTTTTGATTTCATCCGCGATTAAATTAAAGTAGTTTGAGATTTTTGCACCGGAATAATCAAATAACGAATTATCTATTAATTTCTTTCTATCTTGATAGATGAGATAATTAATTTCGCCTTCTACATATCTTTTTATAGCCGGATGAATATCTGCAGATAGAAATTTTTCTATCGTAAACAGCGATCCTAAATCCTTGGTTTTATTTAATATAAAATCATTAATAAATTTTATTTCATTCTCAAACATATATTTACTCTTCTATGGTTTGATTTCTATCCTTAAAATATAAAAAATCCCGATTAGAATATAATCGGGATTCACTAAATTTATAATCTATAAAATTATATAATATAGTCTATTTCTTGATTTCAGACATAAAATAATCACGGTTCATTCTTGCAATATTTGTAACAGAAATTCCTTTCGGGCATTCAGCTTCACAGGCATAAGTGTTTGAGCAACTTCCAAATCCTGCTTCATCCATTGCAGCAACCATATCCATAACACGCTCATATCTTTCCGGTTGACCTTGCGGAAGCAATGAAAACTGTGATACTTTAGCTCCAACAAATAACATTGCGGAAGAGTTTTTACAAGCTGCGACGCAAGCTCCGCAACCGATACATTCAGCCGCATCCAAAGCTAACGAGGCAATATCTTTAGAAATTGGAGCTGCATTTGCGTCAGGAGCGCTGCCGGTATTAAAGGAAACATAACCGCCTGCTTGCTGGATTTTATCAAAACCGGAACGATCAACAATTAAATCTTTAATAATTTTGAATGCGGTTGCTCTAAAAGGTTCGATGTATAATGTTTCGCCATCATTAAAATTACGCATATGTAACTGACAGGTTGCTGTTTTAGGCAGTGGCCCGTGTGGATGCCCATTAACTACCAAACCGCAGGTTCCGCAAATTCCTTCTCTGCAATCGCTTTCAAACGCAATAGGAATTTTACCTTCTTTTTCTAATTTATTGTTCAATTCATCAAGCATTTCAAGAATAGATGCATCTGGAGAAACGGATATTTTAAATTGCTCAAAATTACCTTTTAAATCCGCAGACTCCTGTCGCCAGATATTCAATGTTAAATTTATATTTTGATTACTCATTATTTATAACTCCTTGTAGCTAATTCAACAAACTCAAACTCAAGATTTTCTTTATGAAGATTCCATTTGCCAGCTTTTTCAAATTCCCAGGCAGCTACATAAGCAAAATCTTTATCGTTTCTAACTGCTTCACCTTCCTCAGTTTGATGTTCTTCTCTAAAATGTGCTCCACAGGATTCATCCCTATTTAAAGCATCAACAGCCATCAATTCACCAAGTTCCAGAAAATCGGCAACCCTGCCGGCTCTTTCCAGAGTTTGATTTAATTCCTCACCTTTTCCAACAACTTTAACATCATGCCAATACTCATCTCGTAAATCAGCAATACCTTTAATTACTTGTTTTAGTCCAGCAGCATCACGAGACATACCAACTTTGTCAATAAGCAAATGACCTAACTTCTTATGGATTTCATCAACAGTTTGTTTGCCATTTATGGATAAAAGTTTATTAGTATTTTCTTTTACCTGTTCTTTTGATTCCTTGAATTCAGAACTATTCACATCTGCTTTGGCAGGTTTTTCACTCCCAAAATAATTACCAATTGTATAAGGAATAACAAAATAGCCGTCAGCGAGACCCTGCATAAGCGCACTCGCACCAAGTCTATTTGCTCCGTGATCCGAAAAATTTGCTTCGCCGGCTACAAATAATCCCGGAATATTACTCATCAAATTATAATCTACCCATAAACCGCCCATCGCATAATGTGGAGCAGGATAAATTTTCATCGGAACCTTATATGGGTTTTCATCCATAATATTCTGATACATATCAAACAGATTTCCATATTTGTCCTTAACAGAATTTTCACCTAATCTTTTAATAGCATCGGCAAAATCTAAATAAACAGCACGACCGCCATTAATACCACGTCCTTCATCACAAACATATTTTGCACTTCGGGATGAAACATCTCTCGGTGCTAAATTTCCATAGGAAGGATATCTTCTTTCGAGATAATAATCGCGTTCATCTTCAGGTATTTCGTTAGGAGGTCTATGATCATTAACTTTTTTAGAAACCCAGACTCTGCCATCATTTCTTAAACTTTCACTCATAAGAACTAATTTAGACTGACCTTCTCCGTGAACCGGAAGGCAAGTGGGATGGATTTGAGTATAGCAAGGATTTGCAAATAAGGCACCGCGTTTATGCGCACGCCACGCTGCCGTAGCGTTACACAGCATTGCGCTTGTAGATAAAAAATAAACATTTGAATATCCGCCGGTTGCAAGAATAACTGCTTGTGCAGCATAGCTTTCAATTTCACCAGTAAGCAAATTTCTAACTGTAATACCTTTTGCTTTTCCATCAACAACAACAACATCGAGCATTTCACGTCGATGGAACATCTGAACACTGCCTAATTTAATTTGCCTGTTTAAAGAGCTGTAAGCACCAAGCAATAATTGTTGTCCGGTTTCACCACGTGCATAAAAAGTTCTTGATACCTGTGCGCCGCCAAAAGAACGGTTTGCTAAAGTTCCGCCATACTCTCTTGCAAAAGGAACACCCTGAGCAACACACTGATCGATAATATTATTACTAACTTCAGCCAGGCGGTAAGTGTTTGCTTCACGTGAGCGGAAATCTCCGCCTTTAATCGTATCATAAAATAATCTATAAACAGAATCACCATCATTCTGATAATTTTTTGCTGCGTTAATTCCGCCTTGCGCAGCTATCGAGTGAGCGCGTCTGCTTGAGTCGTGATAAGTAAAAGCTTTTACTTTATAACCTAATTCACCTAAAGTAGCAGCAGCAGAAGCACCTGCTAATCCGGTTCCAACTACAATAATATCAAACTTACGTTTGTTTGCAGGATTTACAAGCTTCATATTGAATTTGTGATTAGTCCATTTTTCAGCAAGTGGCCCTGCCGGGACTTTTGCATCAAGCTTTATCATAAGTTACCTCCGTAAAAAAAGAAAAAGTAAATAGGCATAGAAGCAAATCCTAAAGCCATTATAATAGCGTAAATCGTTCCAAATTTTTGAATAAAAGGGAAATACTTTTTGTTATTCCATCCAAAAGTTTGAAATGCACTCTGAAATCCATGATTAAGATGAAATCCTAAGAGCAATACGGCAATAACATAAAGAGCCACATACCACCAGATCTGGAAAAACTCATTAACGATAACAAAGTATTGATGGTTTTCAGCTAAACCTTGCGGATCGTGAACATTAAAACGCCAAAAAAATGTTCCGAGATGTAGAACAAGAAAAATAAAAATTATTGATCCTGTTACAAATGCTGTTCTTGATGAAAAAGAACTATTTTGTTTAGAAGCATTTACATGATACTTCCCAATAAATTTACCACCTTGCGTTCTCTTATTTTCTAACCATAATATTGTTCCATAATATATGTGGAAAACAAATGCGGCAAGAAGAACAATTTCTATAACGCGAATAAGTGGTTTGATCGCATCCAAAGTTTTAACATAAGTGTTAAAAACATCCGGACCAAAAAACAAAGTAATATTTCCTATCAAGTGTATGATTAGGAAAATTAACAAGAAACTCCCCATTATGGCCATCGTAAATTTTTTGCCGATAGAAGAGTTTATAAATTTTGAAAACCAGCCCATTAAAAGCTCCTTTTAAATGAAGAATGATTCATAGCTGATGTGAAATTAAAGATTTGAATATTTTTTGTGTCAATTGTAAAGCAGCAAAACGTATATAACATTTTAAGAAAAAGTCTTTGAGTGTAAACAAAATTGATATTTAACAATAAATCCCTATTGCAACTTAGAAAAAAAAATTAAAGCTAAAAAGGATTTTTTGAAAAATCTTTTTTAAAATTTGAGTTAGCCACATTATAAACTATTTTAGAACTAGTTCTTTAACAAAATTTTCGGTGTCCCAATGCCGATATAATCGGGATAATGGGAAATCATAGGGAAGTTCGGTGATTCTGCAAGCAGAAAATTCCGACGCTGTCGCGCAACTGTGAATCAATTTACAATGTAAAATGTATAATGTACAATTAAATCAATTGTACATTGTTAATTGATAATTGTACATTGAAAAGCCAGGAGACCTGCCGTAAATAATTACTAATCAACCTTCGCGTAAAGGGTAAGATTAACGATGGTTTTTCAAAATCTCCATTCGTTTTATCTAAACTTTTTAATAAGCGAAGTTACTTTAACACTTTTTATAAGGAGTAACTTCTTTGATCAAAACAAAACTTCTTTTTTATGCATTCGCTGTTTTTTTAATTTTTAAAACAGTTTATCCTCAAAGTTCAGGTATTCAAAAAGCCGATACAGTAGGAGTTTACAAACTTACTGATGTGGTAGTAACCGCGACTAGAACAAGAGCAAATACTCTTGAACTTGCAAATTCAATCTCAGTAATTGATTCCACTCAAATATCAAACAGTAATTCAAATAACGTATTTGATGTTCTAAAGAATGAACCCGGATTAAGCTTTACCAGACAAGGCGGTATCGGAACTTTATCAAATCTTTACATCCGGGGGGCAAATTCATCTCATACTTTAGTTATGTTAGATGGAGTTGAAGTTAATCTTTCAAATGATCCTTCGGGAGTTTATGATTTTTCTGCTTTACCGACTGATAATATTGAAAGAATAGAAGTGCTTCGTGGACCACAATCAACTCTGTATGGATCCGATGCTCTTGCAGGAGTAATCAACATTATCACTAAAAAAGGATTCGGTACTCCAAATTTTACATTATTAGCAGAAGGAGGTTCATTTAATACTTTCAAAGGATTGGCAGGAATAAATGGTTCTTTTAATAAATTAAATTTTTCAGCTTCTGCAAGCAGAACTAAAAGTGATGGTTTTTCTAATGCAGCTAAAAAGTATGGCAACACAGAAAAAGATGGCTACACTTTCGATAACTTCTCTTCTGTTTTGGGCTACAACCTTAGCTCGAAGACGGATATCAATCTTTATACAAGATTTACAAAATCTAAATCTGATTATGATCAATTTGGCGGTGTCTTTGGTGATGATCCAACTTATGTTTTTAATCAGGAAGAATTTTCAATTCGCGGTGAAGGTAAATTTAAATTGGCAGATGATAAATGGAATCAGAAATTTGGGGTAAGTTTTATTCGTAATGTTAGGAAGTATTCCTACGATACTTCTGCTGCAAGTGTTTATTACTCTCACAGTCTTTATGATGGCAGAAAATATAAAATGGATTGGCAGAATGATTTTCAATTTAGTAAATCAAATCTATTAACCTCAGGAGTTGAAATAGAATTTGATGAAGCATCGTCTGAATATTATTCTTTCAACTATATTTTACTGCCGGATTATTCAAGCGTAATACCTATGAAGGAGTCAAGAATAATTGGAGTTTTTCTACAAGACCAATTAAAATTTGATGAAGATTTTTTTATAACTCTCGGTGCCAGATTGGATAATCATAGTAAGTTTGGCTCACAGTTTACATACAGATTTGCTCCTGTTTATATATTTTGGGAAACGGGTACAAAGTTTAAGGCAACAATTGGCAGTGGATTTAAAGCTCCCTCACTCTTTTATTTATATGATCCAGCATATGGTAATGAAAAATTAAACCCGGAAAAAAGTTTTGGCTGGGATTTAGGAATTGAGCAGTTTTTATTTAAACAATTCACATCAATCGGGGTAACATATTTTTATAATAAATTCACAGATATGTTTGGATTTGATCCTGTAACTTTTAAGACGATAAATATAAATAAAGCGGTTACAAAAGGTGTAGAATTTTTCTTACAATCTAAACCTGTTAATGAATTAAATATTAAATTAAACTATACCTATACTGATGCAAGAGATTTGAGTCCGAATTCATTAGACTTTGATAAAAAATTATTACGTCGACCCAAAAATAAAGCCGGATTTTATGTCAGTTATTCATTTATTCCAAAAGCTAATATCAATGCTGAAGTTATCTGGGTTGGAAACCGAGAGGATATTGATTTTTCAATATATCAAAGAACTGAACTTAAAGCATATGTGATCTTAAACTTAGCCACACATTATGATGTGCTTAATTTTTTAAGATTAAATGCCAGAGTTGAGAACGTGTTTAACACTGATTACGAAGAAATCTTTGGTTATGGAACTCCCGGTTTATCATTTTACTGTGGAATTAAGTTAAGCATCGATTAAGATTATGAGTAATAGTGTAAGTAAGATTAAGAATAATTTCAGTCTTACGTTTCTCGTTTCTCGTTTCTCGTCTTTCGTTTTGCGATTATTTTTTAACTTTGACTTTTGAATTTTTAATTAATAAACCTTTATCTTTGAGCAATTATAAATAGAAAATAATTTTTACAAGATTTTAATAGAAAGGGAAAAACAATGGTTGATCAAATGAAAAAAATAAGTCCCAACTTTTGGGTAGTTACCTTAATGGTTTTTATCGCTGCATTTGTGCGATTACTTCCACACCCGCCAAACTTTGCACCAATAGCTGCAATGGCTTTATTTGGCGGTGCTTACTTTAATAAGAAATCTCTTGCATTTGCAATTCCCATTATTGCAATGTTTTTAACAGATGCTGTCATTGGAATTTATTCTTATGCATGGGTCGTGTATTTAAGTTTTGCTTTAATTGTAATACTTGGAATCGTAATGCTAAAGAAAGTTAGTGTTAAGAATTTGATAATCGCTTCTCTTACAGCTTCAGTAAGTTTCTTTGCAATTACAAACTTTGGAGTTTGGGCGCTTGGTACACTTTATCCTAAAACCCCCGCAGGATTAATTGAAAGTTACATTGCTGCAATTCCATTTTTCCAGAATGCACTTATTGGTGATTTATTTTTTGTTGGTGTAATGTTTGGAGTTTATGAACTTGTAAAACACAAAGTACCAGCTTTACAAAAAGTGAAAGCTTAAATTAATTTTTTTATAGCTTCAATTAAACCTTCGAGGTTACATTAAAAACTTCGAAGGTTTCTCTTATTTTCCCAAAAATTACTTTAATAGGATCATCTTCTTTGTTTGAACAAACGAACCTGCTTGCAATCTATAAAAATAGACACCACTAGGAAGACTAGCATCATTCCAGTTTACTTCATAAGTACCAACAGGTTTTTCTTCGTTAACTAAAATTTCTATTTCCTCACCGAGTGTATTAAATATTTTTAGTGTTATTTGAGAAAATTTTGGAATTGAATATTTTATCGTTGAGGAACTGTTAAATGGATTTGGATAATTCTGTGAAAGTAAAAACTCTGTCGGTAGTAATTCATTGTGTTCAACAGATGTAGGGACGAAAGTGATTTTACACAGAATCCAGTTATCTTTGTCTAAAATTAGTGTATCAGGCTCATCTGATAAAGTGAATTGATATGTGTTTGCCTGTTGATTCACTTCCACGACAAATGTAGTATCACTCGTTTCTGTTCGAACTGTAACATCAACAGGCATTTGGAATATAGGTCCAATTTGATTTATGGTAACATTCAGATTATAACTGCTATCGATATTCTGGCTGGCGTCCCAGGAGTATCTATATGTTGGATATCCAGACTCATAAATCCATTGCTGAAAAAATTCACTAAGATTAAGACCAGAAACTTGTTCTGCAATATTTTGAAAATCTTCTGTTGTTACTAATCTATTTTCATAGGCTGGTTCCGTTGCATATGATTCTAAAACATTAAAAAATGTGGTATCGCTTAAAACGTGACGTAACATATGAAGCACCCATGAACCTTTTAGATATATTAAATTAACATCATAATTTTGGGTAGCTGGGTCTTCCCAATAAATTGAGCCACTACCAAAATATTTTTGTTGTTGCATAAAATTATGATAGTACGTGGCACCATACTGATATTCTCCCCACAATGCGGCACTATAATCGGCAAAACCTTCAGATAGCCAATCATGCCGCACATCATTATTATTTCTATACCACCACCACTGATGAGATAACTCGTGCGAGATAATTAAATCTAATTGAGTTATTGCATAATAAAGGCAGGTCATAGTCTGAGTTGACATTGACCAGGGGGGAGACCATAACGTAAAGCCATATTTTTCATTTATATATGGATAGAGTCCAAATAAATTTGAGTAAAATCCTAACATATCCTTCGTCTTTGAAAAATAAGGAGAAAACTTATTAATCTGGTTACCAAAAAGATAGAATTTAAGTTGCATAGAATCAGAATCAGTGTACATAAACCAGTTTGAAAATTCAGTATAAGGATAAATAGACAGAAACACTGCCATAGGCAGAATAGCATACCTTTCTTGCCAATAATATATTTTATTTGAACCGATACTAATACATTTGCTAACTTCCCATTCGAAACGACAATAAGATTCGAAGGGACACTAATATTAATGTCTATGGAATCAGCTTTATCGTAAGGGAAACCTTCGAATGGAAAAACAGGAAAATCTTTACAAGGCCACCAATATCTGGCTGAGGTAACAGTACTATAAATCAAAGGCTGCCCACCATAGCTGGTAAATGAAAAAGGAGTTCCTGTAAAGCCTCCTGTTGAAGATGGTGTCCCAGAATATTTTATTAGCACGTCGAAGACATCATTTAAATAGTAAGTCTGAGGCAACTCTATAGTAATTATATTTTGTGTGTGCGTAAATGGAAGCACTAAAGAGCCCTGTTTTATGGTATCAACATTCATATTGTTCATCAAATCTATATCAATTAGTATCAGACTATCGGATACTACCTCGGCATGGACCAAAACGCTCCCAGTAATAATATGAGTTGTGGGATTGATTTCTATATCGATAGAATAGTATTTGACGTCATAACCTTCTTTGTCCGCTGATAGAGCAATTGGTTCAGCCAAAAATTGCTTCATCAAAGCTTCTTTTTGTTTAGCAGCAGTTTCGCGATATTCTTGTATCTCCTTAAACTCTTTAGATAATAATTCCTCTTGAGCATAAAAATTTAGAATAGGCAAGAAGGAAATTGCAATAATAGAAACTATTTTTTTAATAACACCTCCGCCTGTAATTATAAAAAACAAAAGCCTCCCTTAATAAGAGGCTTAACTAACTTTTTACTTTAATAAAATCATTTTTCTTGTTTGCACAAATGAGCCAGCCTGCAACCTATAGAAATAAACTCCGCTTGGTAGATTAGCTCCATTCCAATTTAACTCATAAGTGCCAACTGGTTTTCCTTCATTGACTAATGTTTCTATTTCAGTACCAAGTACATCATAAACTTTTAGTGTAACTAAACCTGACTGTGTAATACTGTAACTTAATTTTGTAGATGGATTAAATGGATTAGGATAATTCTGTGAGAGAAAATACTCTATTGGCAATTTTTGAGTCTGTCCCTCTTCAGCAAATGTTACATTTTGATTAACCCAGTTATTTCCACCATCCGTTGTTCTGAGAATTACTCCACTACCATTACTTTCGTCACTACAGACTATGGTTCCATGGTCTGAATCGGTAAATGAAACGGCACTAAACCAGCCGTTTGGGACAAGAGAATATCCAAACCAGCTATTTCCACTGTCTGTTGTTTTTATGAATCCGCTCGCTCTATTATTGTCAACCCAGGTACTACCAACTGCAATTATGGTATTTGCATCAGTAAAGCAAACATCATAGAGTCCACTGGTGAAGATGCTCCCTAAATCAATCCAAGTGTCTCCTCCATCTGTTGTTTTGAGCATGATGCCTAGCGAATTTGCATAACCATCACCACCAACAATCCAACCCACATTAGCGTTGGTAAAGCAAACTGAATGAAGCTGACCGGTAACGCCACTATTTTGGCTAATCCAGTTTATTCCTCCATTTGTTGTTCTGAGTATTTTACTTTCGTAACGTTGCAGCGCTGCATTCCAGTGACCACATCCAACAGCCGTTCCTGTATTTACATCAGTGAAGTAAACTCCATTAAACGCAATTGCTGTCGTATCACTTAATTGTATAACCCAGTTTTCTCCACCATCTGTAGTTCTAAGGATTGTTCCAGGGCCGCCACTCAATCCATCACTTCCTCCGACAATCGTTCCATTATTTACATCGATAAAGTGAACATCATTAAGCATGCAATTTGCTCCATTTGTTTGTTTAGTCCAATTGTTTCCCCCATCTGTTGTCCTTAGAATAATTCCAACGAAAGGATTACTGTTTGTATCAGCAACCAAATCAAATCCAACAGCCGTTCCTGTATTTACATCAGTGAAGTAAACTCCATTGAGTGTACTTATCGTTCCACTTGATTGAACAATCCAGTTGTCCCCTCCATCTGATGTTCTGAGAATTGTTCCCAAATCACCAACAGCTACTCCAATATTTTCTTCTACAAAACAGACATCATTTAATGAAGTACCGAACGCTAAGGGATTATGCCAATACCACTGCGAAAAACTTATTTGCGTAACCAATAAAAAGAAAAATAAAATCTTTAGAAAAGTTTTCATATCTGCCTCCATTGAATTAAAAATGTTTATCAACATTTCTGCTTCGGGAGAGTTATCGGGATGTCATCTCAGGACTTAACAGTAAAGTGGCTCTAAAGTTTAGCCCTCTCATAGTAGTATTGTTTTACTAACTGTAATTAGCAATTAATTTTAATTATAAGCAAGAAAATAAAACACGCTGGTTGGCAATAGATGTTAATGGCCAATTAATTAGGTTTGTTGTTGTGTAAGGATTTTCAATAGAAATGTTTTTTTAAACTTAGAAAATGATTTAATGGAAGGTATGAAAGTATTTTTTTCATAACTTGGTTTTTTGATGATTGTTAAAAAATTTACAAATAATAAAATGGTTATTCTGCCAAATCCGCTACTTCCTTTTTCCTCTTTCATAAGCCAGCATAACAATTTTTTTTAACGCTTGTGAGTAACTTAATCCGGCAGCGTGAGCAGAGCGCATAAATCCTGCGCCTTCTGTTAAATCGGGATTTGGATTTACTTCCAGCACATAAATTTCTTCATCACTGGTTACGCGCATATCAACTCGTGCATAATCCCGCGTGCCCATAATCTTAAACGCAGCAATTGCCGTGTGTTTAATTTTCTCTTCCAAATCTTTAGAAATTATTGCAGGACAAATTGGAATTGTTTTATGATAGGATTCGTGGTGCGGATCCCATTTTGCCTGATAGCTTACAATGTTATGAAGATGATCCGGCATTCTGCTAAAATCAATTTCGCTTATTGGTAAAACTTTTGGTTTTAAATCACCCATAACTGAAACATTAAATTCTCTTCCCTCAATAAACTCCTCAATCAATGCCGGTTGATTAAATTGCTCAAAAACAAATTCAAGCCTTTTTCTTAAAGCATTTGTATTAAAAACAATCGATTCATTTTCAATTCCAACACTAGCATCCTCATAAGCAGGTTTAACGATAACCGGAAATTTAGTGTCAAGGTTAAACTCATCTGGAATTTTCTCAAACAACTGGAACTTTGCTGTTTTAATTCCATGATAATTGAGTAGTTTTTTTGTAAGAAATTTACTCTGACAATTTGCAAGTGTTATCGCTGATGCGCCAGTATATGGGATTCCAAGAAGTTCATACAATCCAACAAGGTTCATCTCCAACCTTGGCTGTTCCTTGTAAATCTCAGCTAAGTTAAAGATAACATCTTGTGGATTATTCTTAACTAACTCTAAAAGATTGAAAATATCATCTTTAAGGTTTAGTGTAAATGCGTCAAACCCAACCCTTCTTAATTTTTTAGCAATAATTTCATACTCCTCCATTGGGGTAACATTATCTACTTCAAAATAGGGCTTAAAATCAAGCTTTGGAGCCGGTTCTTCTGGTTTCTGATAAAATTCGGGGTGCGCCTCGTTAAAAAGTACGAGAACTTTAATTTTTTTTTCTTTCATACTGAAAAAATACCCAAAAACGCTTGTAAAAAAAACTTCATTTGATGATGTTTACATAGTTTCAATATCAATAAAATAAAAAATGAGTTTTTACCCACAGCCCTATAAATATCAATGCGGACCCTTCGCACTTAAATACGCACTCGTAATGCTTGGAAGATTTGAAAGTGAAAATCAAATTGGAATAAAAGCCGGCAGTACATGGTGGTATGGTACAGATGAAATAGGCTTAGCTAAAGCAGCTAAGTTTTATAATTGCAAAATGAAATATTTCCGCAGGGAAAAACCTGATGACGCAATTAAGGCTTTAATCGAACAGCTAAAAAAAGGTTATCCATGTATTTTAAGTGTTGATAACTGGGAACACTGGTTTACGGTTGTAAACTATCAACAAAGAAAATTTATCGTTACAGATAGCTCACTTGATAAAGTTGTAACTATTTACACACCAAATCAATTACTAAAACGCTGGAAATACTACGATGAAGATTCTGATGAAATTAGTTATGATGGTTATGCAATCGTTCCGCAGTATAAAGTTACAACAAAAGCTAAGTTTACTTTAGAGCAAGCAAGATTTGTAATGGATACACGAAATCAGAAACTTGCAAATAAATGGGATACTTACTTTAACGATTTGATTGTAATATGCCATCCAAGACATGCAAATGCAACTCATTTAATTTCATTCAGAGATTTTTTAAGACGATTTGAAAAAACATTAGTTAAACAGGTTGCGGATTGGCATGGTTCACCAAATCATAGAGAATTGAAAAAGATTTTGAACAATTTTCAGTTTATGGCGGATGTTTATGATTTAGTTATTCATGCTGATGAACAGAAAAAAGCTTTAATTGATCTTGCCTCAATTTTAATGATGTACTCTTGTGGTAAATATGGGATGGATGAGATATACTGATAAGTCTGCCTGTCGGTAGGCAAGCTCAAGTTTAAGATTAAAAAAGTCATTGCGAGTGAGTCTTCGAGCGAAGCAATCTAATAAATAATAAAGATTGCTTCACCCCGATGAATCGGGGATTCGCAATGACATTCTGAAATAGAAGTAAAAAGAAATAAAAACTATGAAAAGAAATCCAATCATTCTAAAAAAAGAAACGACTGCACTTCTTATTATAGATTTGCAGGAACGTATACTTCCCGTAATCAGAAATTATGAATCTGTTTTAGAAAATACAGTAAAGCTGATTAAAGGATTTAAAGTGCTTCAACTTCCTATTTTCTTTACGGAACAGTATCCAAAAGGATTGGGACCTACATCTCAGAAAATATTGGATGAGCTTGATGGCTATACTGCAATCCAAAAAATGAGCTTTAGCTGCTCAGGTGCAGAAAATCTATTTGAAGAACTTCACAAAAAGAAATTATCTCAGATTGTTGTTTGCGGAGTTGAATCTCATGTTTGTGTCCAGCAAACGGTTTTGGACCTGATCGCAAATGATTTTCAGGTTGATCTTGCTGCAGATGCTGTTTCATCAAGAAAAGAAATTGATTACGAAATTGCCCTCGACAGAATGAGAACGCTTGGTGCTGAAGTTACAACAACAGAATCAATCTTGTTCGAGCTGCTCGAGGTTTGCGGAACTCCGGAGTTTAAGGAGGTTTCTAAAATTGTAAAGTAATTTTAGTAGGATTTATTTTTCCTAATACGGGGCTTGTCGAATTATCACTTAAATTAAGTGCTAACTTTCAACAAGCCCAATCTAAAAGGCACTATCATATCAAAATTCTATTCAAACAATGATTCTAACTTTTTATAATTGGCATGAACATTTTCTATTCCTTTCCCAATTTCATCAATATCAGCATTAGTATTTTTTAAACTTCGCAAATCAAGTGTTGAAAGATAAAGTTTATCAGCATATAAGATAAAATCATCTTTCTTGTCTGATGCCCAGCCAGGTAAGGGACTATTCATCAACTTATCAGCAAGTGGTACCAAATTATCAATTGCCTTGTTTAGTCCATCCAAATCTTTGTTTGGTAAATATTGATTATAAATTTTGAAGAGCATTTTGTGGAAATCATCTATTTCTGTTGTTACGGGTGTGACAATCCTCACAAGTGTTTCGTAATTTGAGTGAAGTTCATCGGCAGCCTCAAGTAGTTTATCTTCATCATTTTCTTCAATAGCATGGTTATATTTTATAACAGAATTACGAAAGCGCTCAACACCGTTATCCCAGTCATCTTTTCTTTCACTTAATAATGGAGGCAATTGAACTTTATAAATTTTTTCAGCACTGGTGTTTATTAAAGGTAAAAGATGCCTGAATTTATCAAAATCTCTATTAGGATAAGCATCATGCCACATAGGATGAATAACATCATGAAGGTCTGATAGTTCAGGTATGGAAGAATTAATTGAAGAGTCAAGCTCGTCCGAATCATTTTCCTCTTGCGAAAAAACATTCGCAAAATTAAAAGTAAATAATAGAAGTAAAATTAAAATTAGGTTTTTCATCATAACTCCTTTTTTATGTATTATTTTCTGCAAGTAATATACAAAAGGAATTTCATTTCATCTTACCTTCAAAATTTTCTTGAATTATAGATCACATACTTGTAATTTATTACACGTAAAAAACTTAAACTATTTATAAGGAAAATCTATGGCTGAACATTTAATTGCACATTGCGAAATCCCTACTACCGACTTAAATAGATCGAAAGATTTTTATCACACAGTACTTGGTTGGGAATTTAAACCTTTTGGAAACGGATATTTACTTTTTAACAACCACAAAGGTACAATGGTAGGATTAAGAAAAGTCGATTCAGTAGCACAAGGTGAAACAACAGTTTTTCATGTTAATATGCCTGAAATCGATTCTATTTTGAAAAAAGCAAAAGAACACGGTGGTGCCGTAAAGAGAACAAAAACAGTTATTCCTGCAATGGGTTGGTATGCATTAATGAATGATCCTGATGGCAACACAATAGGTTTATATCAGAAAAGCTAATTAAAATGGCGAGGCGGAGTAATGGAATGTTGGAGTTGTGGAGTTACCAAAATTAAAATTCCAATATTCCACTTCTCCAATACTCCTGTTTATTTATTCTGTTTCTACAATTTTATGTGAATGTTCAATTGTAACAGATTTTTGAAGCATTACAGTAACACTGCAATATTTTGTTTGAGATAATTCAATCGCTCTTGCAACATCATTATCAGAAATATTCTTTCCATAAAAAACAAACTCTAAATGTATCTTTGTGTAAACCTGTGGATGTTCTTCCTGCTGTTCAGCCGTGATATTAATTTCAAATCCCTTTAAATCAACTTTCTTTTTCTGTAGTATTGCAACAACATCACTTCCGGTGCAACCGGCAAGACTTAACAGCAATAATTCTTTAGGGCGAATTCCGGCATTACTTCCATAAAAATTTTCTGGTCCGTCCATTGTAATCCAGTGATTGGAATCCGTTTTACCAACGAATGTAATTCCCTGAAGTTGTTTTACAAACGCTTTTTTTGTTACCATTGTTTTTCCTCAAATTAAGTTTTAATAATTTTTCATCAGTATGATGTTAAAATTAAAAATCGGTTACAAGATTTATTTCACTCCAATAATATCCTGAATAATAGGTTTCAGACCTCTAAAAAATAATTCAACAGCAATTACCATAACGATTAAACCCATAATTCTTGTTAATACTTTATTTCCACTTTCACCAAGAATTGCCAATATTCTTCTTGAGCTAAGCAGAATAATATGAGTCAACCCCATCACAATAAAAATTGTTGCCACAAGTATTGTCTTGAGTGAAAAATCGTGTGCGTCATTCATTAAAACTATTGCAATAGTTATTACACCTGGACCTGTAATCATCGGAACGCCAAGTGGTGCAATTGCAAAATTTTTAACAGCTTCTTCCTCTTTCTCATCATCAGATTTGATGCGAGTTAATTTTCCTCTTAACATATCATAGCCGGATAAAAAGAAAAGAATTCCACCAACAACTCTTAGCCCGTTTATAGAAATATTAAAGATAGAGAAAATAAAATTTCCACCGAATGCAAATACAAGAAGTACGATTAAAGCTGTAGATGTTGCTTTTAATGCAACCGCGGCTGCCTGTTTGGGCGTCATCCCGATTGTAAGGGTTGTAAAAACCGGTATCACACCCATTGGGTTTACCATTGTAAACAATGAGGTAAAACTAAGCAACACAAAATGAAAAATTGAATCCATATTATTTATCAGTAAAAATCAGTAAAATCCGCGTTACCCGCGCGCTGTTGATTTAATTAGTTCCCAAGCATCTATAATGTGCCTGCGTTCGTGTCTTATGCTTCCTATTGTCAATCGTATAACAAACTTGCCGTTTAGTTTTGTGTGAGATAAAAAGATTTTTCCTGATTTATTAATATTTTCTAATAGCTTCTCATTTAACAAATTTAATTCAGCTTCATTTTTATTTTCGGGTTGAAATCTAAAACAAACCGTAGAGAACGGGACAGGAGCCATCAATTTAAAATCGCTGTCTGCTTTAATCCATTCAGCAAATTCTTTTGCTAAGCTTATATGATTTTTAATTCTAGCAGATAATCCTTCAACTCCAAAGTATCTTATAATAAACCAAAGTTTTAAAGAACGAAACCTTCTGCCAAGCTGAACTCCATAATCCATCAAATTTTCAACTTCACTATCATGGCTTGTCTTTAAGTATTCTGCTGATAAACTAAACGCACGTTTTAAAATATCAGGTTTGCGTGTAAAGTAAACGCTCAAATCCATAGGAGTAAACATCCATTTGTGTGGATTAATTACGATTGAATCTGCACGATCCCAGCCTTTTGTAATCCATTTCATTTCCGGAATCATTGCAGTTACTCCGGCATAAGCCGAATCAATATGAAGCCACATATTATATTTTTCTGCAATGTCTGCAATTGCTTCAACTGGGTCTATACTGGTTGTTGATGTTGTTCCGACTGTGGCAATAACGCAGAATGGTTTATATCCTTTTGTAATATCTTCTTTTATTGCTTCTTCGAGTTTTTGCGGAACCATTTCAAATTTTTCATTAGCAGGAATTTTTCTAATTCCATCTAATCCAATTCCAAGTGTTATCGCACCCTTATCAATTGAGTTATGTGCATGTTCAGAACAATAAAGCATAAGTTTCGAAACATCACTTCTTCCTGCCATTCCTTTTTCTCTAAAACCCAAATCAAGTTGTTCACGTGCAGATGCAATAGCATGCATTGAGCTTGTTGAAGCTGTATCGTAAATAATTCCCCAATAATTCTCTGGCAATCCAACCATTTGTCTAAACCAGTTCATCATTGATCTCTCAAGTTCTGTGAAAGCAGGGGAAGTTTTCCAAAGCATTCCGTTGGCATTTAATGATACTGAAAGAAGTTCGGCTAAAATACCAGGTCCACTTGACGTTGAATTAAAATATGCCATAAACCCGGGATGATTCCAATGAGTTATCCCGTCCATAATAATTTTATCCACATCTTTCAAAACATTTTCTAAATCTTCCCCATTTATTGGTGGTGTTTGTGGAATTCGTTTTAGAATATCACCGGGATTTACCTGTGATAACGGCGGATACTTTTCAATATCCTTTAAATAATTTGCAATCCAATCAATAAGTTTATATCCATTATTGCGAAATTCTTCAATTGGCATATCAGACATGGCATTCCTTAAGTTTTAAAAACTCTAATAATATTTGTGGTAAATTAACTGTAAAAAACTTATATAAAATAATTAAGATTAAATTAAATAAAAGAAATATTTATCTTTCATTGAATATTGTTTTTTTATAATTTCAATTTGTTAAATCAAAATTAAATTTATGATAATGACACTAAAAAACCTTCTTTTTATCTCCGGATTTATACTTACTGTTGGATTAGTATCTGGCTGTAATAAACATTTCCCATTTGATCAGGATATAACCCGGACACAGAATACTTTCCTAAATCAAGATAGTGTTCAGGTTAAATTCCCGGAAATTATCAAAGATAAAATAACATTAATGGCTATGGTTTATACTCACTGCTCTGATATTTGCCCGATGACAACATATAATATGTATCTTGTTCAACAGAGATTACCAAAAAATTTACAAAATAAAGTAGAGTTTGTTATAATTTCCTTTGATCCAAATCGCGATACACCTGAAGTGTTAAAAAAATTTGCCGAGATAAGAGATATATCATTTGATCATTGGACTTTACTTTCCGGTAATGCGCAAAATACAAAAGAAGTTATGCTTAAGTTTGATATAAAAGCTATTCCCACTGATCCAACTTATGATAAAAACGGTGAGTTAAGTTATAATGTAATTCATACCGACCGAATTTCACTAATTGATCAGGATGGAAAGCTTAGAAGCAATTATAAAGGCAGCACAGCCAATATTAGTGGGATTATAGAAGACATTAAATATTTAGGAGAATAAAGATGAATCTTTTAATTGCTCTGTTACTTATCGTCTCAAATCCATCCGATAAAATAAAGATTATTGATCCCTGGATGCGAGTTGGTGTACAAGGACAAGCTACTGGATTATTTTTTAAAATTGAAAATAATTCCGACATGGCAGATACTCTTTACAAAGTTGAGTTTGAATCTGCCGGACTAGTTCAAATTCACGAAACGTACGATGCCGGGAATGATATGATGGGTATGAGAGAAATTGGTAAAGTTGTTATTCCTGCAAAATCAACTTTTGAATTAAAACCCGGGTCATATCATGTTATGCTTATGAAACTTAAACAGGATATTAAGAAAGGTTATGTTGGAGAATTCAAATTATACTTTAAACATGCCGGAATGATTAAGATTAAGGCTGAGGCTAAAGAAATGATGAACAAACAAATCATGGAACATAATCACTAAATACAAAAAACCTTCGAGGTTTCATATGTTAGAGGACATATTATAGTCTCGAAGGTTTAATATCTTTTTATCGCTTTAAAAACTATCTTACAAAAAACTCCGCTATTACTTTATTCCAGTTTACATCTGAAAGTTTTTCTAATTGACCGACAAATAATCCTGCTTCAAGATATTCATCACCCTTTTTTTCAGATTTTAATAACTCTGTAAACAGCGTATTAAATTTCTCAATATCATCCTGAAAAAATGAAACTGCTGATTTTCCAATATTCATTTCCTTTATTTCATTATCAAGATTTTCAGCATCTAAAGCACACACCCAATTTCTTTCGTAAGGGGTAACTTCAAGAGCATCAACATTTTCTTTTAAGAGAGTGTTAATCTGGGAAACTCTTCCGCTTACCGGTGAATTAAATGTAACGGATCGATTACCCTGTTGAATTGTAAACAATGGTTGTCCTGCTTTAACATTCATTCCAAGATTTGGAAGTTCAATCGAACTAACTTTGCCGATCAGTTTTTTTGCAAAGTCATCAATTCCAATTTTAGCAATTCCTTCCTGATTCATACTAACCCAGGTATGATTTTTTGCAATAAATACTCCGCCCGGTATTGAAAATTCACCTTTAGTAAAATCATCAGAAGCAGATAGATGAGTTATGTGAACATTTGGTTTTAACTGCTTTTTAATTTTATCCTGTCTTTTAAATAATGCTTTTTTAACAAAAGCTATAAGTTCATCTTCAGTAAATGGTTTTTGAACATAATCCATTGCTCCGTATTTCATTGTTTCAACAGCAGTTTCAACAGAGGCATATCCTGTTATAATTATTACATCAATATCGGGACGAAGATATTTAACCGATTTTGTTACCTCAACTCCATCCATAAGTGGCATTTTTAAATCCGTAAAAACAAAATCGTAATGATGTTTTTGAATCAGACCAAGTGCTTCCTGACCTGTTTCAACAGTATCTACAGAATATCCGTCGAGCACAAGAATTTTTCTAAAACTTCCAAGAATCACTTCTTCATCATCAACACAAAGAATTTTTGCTTTTGGATTTGCAACTTCTGCACGTTTAAGTGTCTTTGCTTCCGTGGTAAAATCAAGATTAAGACTTTCCTGCAAAACTTGTTCGCGTTCCTTTTTTAACTTTTGTTGAGATAATCTTTTTCCAACCATACGGATAAGCACATCCGCAATGATGAAAAGAATTACTGCAAGTACGAATAATGCCATAATTTTTCTCCTAAGGATTTATATTTTATTTTTTTTATAATCATTGAAACATTCATCTATCTGAGCTGCAAGGGACTAAATGTTTACTTTCATAATCCAAATCTGTGGGTATAGCCCGATATATCCAACCTTCAAAGAATGGATCTTTTTCAATCAAGCTAATATTTTTTCTAAGTTCTTCATTTATTTCCACAATTCTTCCTGAAACCGGCGACAGTAATTTATGCAATCTATCATCTTGTGATTTGATTGTGGCACAACTTATACCTTGAATCAGCTCTTCTTCAGACGACATAAATTCAATTTCTTTAACTGATTCAATTGTTTTAAGAAAAAGATCACAAACACCAATTAAAACAGAGCCTTCCCTTTCTTGAAACATCCACGTTGCATAACCGAGTCTTAAATATCGTACAGGGCAGCTTACATAAAGCAACTCATCATTAAATTTTTGTGTTGTTGGTTTTTTTTGTCTTTCTTTTATCATTTGATATTTGTTAGCACGATAAACAGAATTTAATAATTCATCTACAGTAAATGGCTTGGGTATGAAGTCTATGGCTCCTTTGTAAAGAGAGTTTACTGCATTCTCTACTGTCGAGTAACCAGTCATCATAATAACAGTGCTGTCAATTTTTCTTTTGTTTAGTTCATCCAAAATCTGAAATCCATCACCATCGGGCATCATAATATCACAAATAATGATTGAATAAAAAATTTTAGAAATTTTTTCAATTGCTGTTTTTACATTCAGAGCAGCATCAACCGTATAATTATCCAGCGAACAGATTTTAATTACAGCATCAATAATTACTTGTTCATCATCTATTACTAATATGTTTGAAACTTTATTCATTTAGTTAATTATCTTTGAGTAGTTAACGGAAGTCTTATAATAAATGTAGTTCCTTTACCTACTTCACTTTCAACAGAAATTGTTCCATTATGATTATCAATTATTCCCCAGATAACTGCAAGACCAAGTCCATTTCCTTTTTGTCCCTTAGTAGAAAAGAATGGTTCAAAGATTTTTGAAAGGTCATCGCGGTTTATTCCGTAACCAGTATCACTAATTTTTATTTCGATATATTCCTTTAAACCAGCAGCATCAACATAATCCCACTTTTCCCAATTACTATTTTCTGAAGAACACACTTCATATGTGCCCTGACCCTCAACCTCAAAAGAGATTATGGGTGAGCCGCATATTGGACAAACCTTATCCTGTTCTATTAGTGAAATATTACATTCTGGACAAACAAATTTAGCAGCTTCGCTGATTTTAAAATCTATATTAAATGAATTACGATGTTTACCATAAACCGGATCAAGATGAATAATACCTTCGCGATTATCCGAAATTACTTTCACTTTAATTGATGGCAAGCCATCAATCTTAAATTCATTATCCATAAGACTGTGACGCTTTGGACAGGTTACTTTTTTTAGTTGTGTACTACCATAAGGTGAAAGTGAAATTCTTTGTGATTTTACAGTTATAGTTCCACCATTTTTCTCCATTGCATCCGAAGCATTTACAAAAAGATTAATAAACACTTGCTGCATCTGATTTGCATCTACAATAAGATTTGGAAGATTAGATTCGGTTTGCTTAATAACTTTTACTTTATTTAATGTAAGCTGATTTTCAATAACACTGATTGATTTATCAATAATTTCATTTATATCTGCACTGCTCTTTTTGGGAACTGATTGTCTAGCAAAATCAAGTAAGCTTTTTACAATCTCTCTGCTTCTTAAAGTTTCCCTAACTATTACTTTTAAATCTTCCTGTAGTTCCTGATTGTCTTTGGTTCTCTTCAATAAAAAACTGCTATAAGTTAAAACACCGGTAAGCGGATTATTTATTTCATGCGCAACTCCTGCTGCCAGTCTTCCAAGTGAAGCCATCTTATCA
The DNA here is from genome assembly GCA_963809415.1 of uncultured Ignavibacteriaceae bacterium. Taxonomy (GTDB): domain Bacteria; phylum Bacteroidota; class Ignavibacteria; order Ignavibacteriales; family Ignavibacteriaceae; genus IGN3. Next base: position 1,243,540 of record CAWEJJ010000003.1, read on the forward strand.
GATTGGAAAAGTTGCATACGAGCTTCGGAAAGCTTTTTAGTCATGTTATTAAAAGATTTTCCAAGTTTTCCTATCTCATCATCGCCAAGATCTTTGATATTGTAATTTAAATTACCCGCGCTTACTTGCTGTGTCCCGGCTAATAAATCATTTACCGGAAGTATAACCCATTTTCGCACAAAAAAACCAATTAAAAGTCCAACCGCAATTATGGCAACAATTGCAAAGATTAAAACGTCCCATTCACTTTTAAGAATTCTTTTATCAACATCAGCTAATGAGATTGAAACATCCAAAACCCCTAATACTTTTTGATTTCTGGGATGTGCATGACAATCGGATTGCCAGCAGGATTTTTCATTGTAGATTGGTGAGATTATCCCAATAACACGATTTGAATCCGGATTAACCCTGAATATTCTTGTCCTCTCTGTGATTGAAATCTGTTCGAGAGGTTTATCTTCTGCATGGCAAGCATAACAGCTTTCGGCACGTTTATCTACCATTTTATTAATAGATGTAGAATCAGATGAATAAATAATCTCGCCTACTTTATTTATAATCCTAACATCTCTTATTTGAGGTTGAGTGCCAATTGAATTAATGGTCTGCTGTATGCGCTCTCTTTGATTCAGCATCATATCATAGCGAGTACTAGAAATAACAGTTTCAGCAAGTTGATTTGCGTGTCGTTCAACTTCTGATATTAAACTATTACTTTGCGATTTGATGTTGAAGTAAGCAAACACACCAATTATGACTAAAGATGTTAGCGCAACAACAAAAATTAATCTGAATCCAATTTTATTAAACATAAATAATTTGAAATACTTTTATATAATCTTTAAATCAACCATTTTAAAATACATCTAATAATTAAATCACACTATATTTATCTTTTAGTAAAAGCCTTATTCTCGGATCTTATCATCTCCCCTTCACTGTTTACGTAAAGGGGTTTGATGATGAATTAACATGTTTTAAAATTCTTATAAATTATTTACCTACCAGTTTACCTGGTTTTTGTTTTGGGAAATTAAAATCCTCGTGACAACCATTGCAGCTTGGTTTTACAGCAAAGTTTTTATCAATATGACAATCTTCACAGCCAAGGTCAGCATGAGTTTCATTAAGCTGTAAACCGGTCACTGAATGTTTGAATGTTTCATTATTCCAGTTTTTATGACAACTAATACATTTATTATCTAGTTTTTTATATGGCATTTTATCACCATGACACTTTGAGCAAGTAAGATTTATATGAAACCTGTTTAATGCCCATCCGGTTTGTTTAGCGTGATCAAATGGTTCTGTTACTTTATTTTTATGACAGGTAGTGCAGTCATCATTTTTATGACAGGTAAAACATTTTTGATGGCGTTCATCAAAACTTTTTGTTGAAGCAATTGTTTTAATATCCTTATTCGATTTATTTGTTACATCGTGGCATTTTGTACAACTTTCTTGCTTATGACAACTAATACAACTGATTCCGAATTTTTTTGTGTGATCATCATGAAAGAAAGTAACAAATTTCCCTTTATCGGAGTTTGTTTCAAAAACAATTTTGGTTGGTTCAAGAATTACAGGGTGATCTTTTCCCGCATATTTCTTTTGGATATTTTCTTGCTGTTTTCCGTTTTTCAAATCTTTCTTTAATGTATGACAAGTATTACATCCATTTTCATGACTCCATTCGCGATGACAATTCATACATTGTCTGTGAAAAGCACCCTCTAAGTCAGGCAGACTAATATCTTCACGTTTCCTGGAAGTTTCATGACAACTACTACATTGTAAAATTGGTCCTGATGTATTGTGATGATGGCAGGTTTCACAGCCGCCGGACATAGTTGACATTTGAGCATGAATTCGATGAGAAAAATAAACCGGGCCATATTTGTTACTCAACTGATCAATAACTATCATAGCCGGAGTTTGTTCAGGTTTTTGATATACAGTTGCTATCTTTTCTCTGGGACAAATAACAAGACAAGGGTCACTTTTTGTTGGAACATCGCAAGTGTGGCAGGTTTTGCAATTGATGTTAAGTTTTGAATGATCCTTGCCCGGACTTTGCTGAGCATTTATTCCAGCACAAAAAGTTATAAATAAAACAAAAGTTAAAATATTTTTCATGACTGTCCTCCTCTTATTGTATACTTTGCTTGAGGGGCAGTTTGTTTACCAGGTAAACTTATTACCGGGAAATTTAAAGCAATAAATCTGTACGCAAGAATTAGCATTGCAGCAAACCCTATTGTTACAGATAATTCTCCAAAAGATGGAATGTAAGATTTAACAGAGTAAGGCGGAGTGTAAGCAACAATAAAACTATTTATTCTGTTTAATAGAACACCAAAAACTACAAGAGCTGATGCAATAAAAAGAAATAAAGGTGATTTCAGAACTTTAGGAGAAAGAAACATTCGTAACGGAATTATCACACCAAATAAAAGTTCTATAGTAAACATTACACTTGCTGTGTTAAATTCAGTTAAATAAACAAAAGTCTCACGTATAAACATATCACCAATTTTAAATGCAAGATAAATTCCAAGTATTGGAGCTATCATAGAGCCCAATCTTGAAAGAATATGCATTTCCGGTTTTAGTCCAAATGAGCGAGAGGCAATTAAAGATTCAAAAATTACCATCGGAAAACCGACAGATATTGCCGATAAAAGAAAAAGTAAAGGAAGAATCGGTGTTTGCCATAATGGATGCATTTTTGGTCCTGCAATTATCATTAGCGTTCCTAATGATGATTGATGCAATGTTGAAAGGACAACACCCGCAATAATAAAAACAAACATTGTTTTTGAAAGACCACGATCGAGCACTCTTAATAATTTATCAACGGATTTGTTTAATCCCGAAAGTAATTTAGGAAGGTTAACCTTTCCTATAAATCTTTCTGTAACAATTGGAAGAAATTCAATATACAGAACGGTTAAATAAATCATAACGCAGATACCAACCTCAAATAAAGCTGAACTGCCATTCCACATAATTAGAGGATGCCAAATAAAATACCATCTGCCAATATCTACAAATACACCCATCGCAACAAAAGTGTAGCCAAGCATTGCTGTTAAAAGTGCAGGTCTAACTATTGCGTGATATTCTTCTTTATGCATTACATGACCGAGCGCAGCAGTTGTAAAACCACCGGCAGCTAACGCAACACCCGCCGCAACATCAACACCTATCCATAATCCCCAAGGATATTGATTATCTAAATTAGTTACAGCTCCAAGTCCAAAGAAAAATCTTCCCATCAAAAATACTAAACCATTAAGCGCTAAAATTACCAGAACAAAAACACCAGGAGTAAAATACTTATGTTTAATCGGTACAGGATTTATATTTTCGTGACTCATAATTTTTCCTCTTCATCTAATTCTTTACGACGTTTTGAAATCCACATAATTCCACCAAGCAAAGCATACAAGGAAACCGGTGGAACGAAGTAAGCAAAAATTCCATGTTGAATTGATTCTGAAACGCCCGGAGCGGGTTTTTCACCAAGCTTCGGAAAATCTATTTCCACAAATTCTTTACTTGATAAATACATCCAGGATGTTCCACCAACTTCGTATTCACCCAAAATATGATCAACATATCGATCTGGATTTCTTTTTATACGATCGCGGGCAATTTTAACTAATTCTGTTCTTGGACCATATGTAAGTGCTTCAACGGGACAAATTGCAACACAGGCAGGTAATTTGCCTTCTTTAGTTCTTTCGAAACAGAAATCGCATTTCATAATTAATGGATTAAGTGCTTTATCAAATTGGAAAGCAGGAACCTGCCAGGGACAGGCGACCATACAATATCGACATCCAATACATTTATCAGTATCCCAGGTTACTGTACCACTCGCGTGCTTTTCAAATGCTCCGACTATGCATGCAGATACACAAGCCGGATGATCGCAATGCATGCACTGAACTTTTACATCAAGTGGAAGATTGGAGTTTTTTCCGGGTGAAAACTCATTTACAACAGTAAGAGCATTTTCACTTGGTCTTCTTTGGGTTTGAAAAACTGAACGATCTGCATAAGATTCCAGGTTACCGGCGGGCAAATTATGAGCTTCCTTACAAGCCCATTCACAATTACGGCATCCGACACAAACTGTAGTATCAACTAATACCCCCATTCTGTCTTCGGATAAAATATTTTTTGGACCTGCCTTGGCAGTTGCTGATAGTCCTGTGACTCCAGCACCGATTAGAGCAGATGTTTTGAGGAAATCGCGACGGCCTTTGCCAGACATTTTCCCCTCCTTTCAAAAGATGTTACGAATTATAAATGCATTATTTTTTGCTAACGCAATTTGCAATACAATATCGTACCATTTTTTGCAAATACTTAAAGGAATGAAAATCGTGCTAAATTATTGAATTCATCAAGAGTTGCAATTAGTTAAATAAATTTTTGGTGATGCTGATGACAAAGTAATTCTCATTGATGATAAGTAATGAATTTTTTTTTTATGATAGAGAATGAATTGTTAATTACGAATACTTAACAAATACGTAATGTTTGTAATTACCAAGTTTCTTTTTTAAAGACTAATATTTCTAAATAGAAAATGATGTCAATCAAATAGTGCCAAACTATTTTTGATGTTGATCCAAATCTGAAGTCAGTCATAACTTGAACAAATTTTGTTATGAGAAGATCCATGAGTTAAATCAACTTGTTGACTTTAAACAGAGTGTTTCTCTTGAATTGTGATGTATTTTTCAACACCACTTTGTAGAGAAAGCTTACACTTTTATTTAATTTAATCGTTTAACAATCCAACACTAACGCTATAACTTCTTGTTTTTTAATAAGATAAAAGGACAATAAAAAAATAAAATTTCCTGGTATTTTAATTGCACTTACATCAACACAATAAACAGTTACAAGGAGTTCATCATGTTTACTTTTTTATTAATACTCGTCTTAGTTTTTATTGGTGTTGATTTGCTAGTTCGATTTGTCATAGACCCGTTAGCCACACGGTCTGATAAAAAAAACAAATTTTCTAAATCTTTTACACCGAGATTCGATCCCACAATCAAACTTGCAAGCGAAACAATGTATGACGGCGGCAAACTGCACAACGAAGAAGAATCAAGCAGCGCTACCAAAAAAGAAGACATCTCAAAAGATGCAGATGCAAGTTTAAAAGAATAAAATTTATGGAATGAATTATTGAAAAAGGAAATTTTATGGTTGCAATTTTTGTTCTGTCAGTGTTTTTATTATTCATCTCAGTTGATCTGATTGTATTAAAAATTCAGGGGAAAAATCATCCGGCATTTGAACCATCATTTTCTCAGTTTGATTTATTAACATTTGATAAAAACAGTTTTGCTGTTCCTTCAAATATATTTTTTTCAAAAGGACATACATGGCTTAAAAAGAATGTGGACGGATTAATTGATATTGGAATTGATGAATTTGGAATGACGGCTTTAGGAGCTTTATCAATTTTGAATTTTCCACCTATAGGCAAAGAACTAAAACGCGGTGAAACATTGTTCGAAGCTGCTTACGGAAACAAGATCGTAAAATTCCGATCGCCAATTAATGGTATTATAGAATCTGTTAATACAGATATCATTGGTAAAAAAATATCCAATCCGTATGAATCATGGGGTGTTCAGTTAGCTTCAAAAAATTTCGCCGAAAATCAGGGAATGTTTTTTCGGCAAAGTGAAGCAATAGGCTGGATGAAAAAAGAATTTATAAAATTAAAAGATTTCATTAATGCTCATTCACCTAAAGTAGAATTAGCTGGGACAACTATGTTTGATGGAGGTTCGTTATCAAGCGATACGATATCTTCATTAGTTGACAATAGTGCAAATGATTTTGAAAAAGAATTTCTCTCATTATAAAAAGTGAAAAAAATGTTGGAAGAAAAAGGGATTCTCTTTGATGCAACACTTTGTGTAGGATGTGGTAACTGCTATCAAGCGTGCAAAGAGACAAATAATTTACCGCAAACAAATATAGATTTTCTAAAAGATCATCTCTCAAATAACACTTTCACAGTAGTTGAACAATACAGCGACTTATATGCAAGAAAACTTTGTATGCACTGTAATGAACCGGCTTGTGTATCGGTTTGTTTAGTTGGAGCTTTAACAAAAAGTTCAACCGGTTCAGTAATTTATGATGCTGATAAATGTATTGGCTGCCGATATTGTATGCAGGCTTGTCCTCATAAAGTTCCGCGTTATGAGTGGGGAACGAACCAGCCGCGCGTACGTAAATGTAATTTGTGTTATGACCGTGTAAAAGATGGCAAATTAACTGCCTGTGCTGAATCCTGCCCTACAGAAGCAACATTGTTTGGAAATATGGATCAATTAATTGCTGTGGCTAAGAAGAGATTGCAGGACCATCCTGAAAAATATTATCAGAAAATCTATGGTCTTGAAGATGCCGGTGGCGGTCATGTAATGATTATCTCTGCAGTACCATTTGAGCAGCTTGGTTATATTTCAAATTTACCAAAAGAATCAATGCCAGAATTTACAATGAGAGCAATGGAAAAAATTCCCTCAGTCGTAATTGGCGGCGGAGTTTTCTTAAGTGGAATGTATTGGCTTACAAAAAGGAAAAATCAAATAGCCAAAGAAGAGCAAAAAACTATAAATGGGAAATAATATTTATGAAAGCTAATGAAATTTTAAAACCTACATTTTGGAAAGTTGTTTCGGTTATTATTGTTACAATGGGTTTATTCTCAACTTATTTTAGATTTACCCGCGGTTTAGGTGCCACAACAAATTTGCACGATATGTCGCCCTGGGGCTTGTGGATAGGATTTGATTTTCTTGGTGTTGGACTAGCTGCGGCAGGATTTACAATTGCTGCTACTGTGCACATCTTTCATATTCATAAATATGAGCCTTTAGTAAGACCCGCAATTTTAACTGCTTTTCTTGGATATTCGGTTGTTGTTTGTTTATTGATAGTTGATCTCGGGAGACCTGAAAATTTTTGGCATCCGCTGATAATGTGGAATATCCATTCCGTAATGTTTGAAATTACATGGTGTTTAATTTGCTATACTACCGTATTAATTATAGAGTTTGCTCCTGTTGTGCTTGAAAAATACAAACTAAAAACACCTATTAAATTTCTAAAAATCATTTCTATTCCCGTGGTGATTGCTGGCGTTTTATTTTCAACACTTCATCAATCATCTTTTGGATCGTTATACTTAATTGTCCCCGGGCGATTGCATCCATTATGGTATTCGTCTTTACTACCTGTGCATTTTTTTATTTCTTGTATTGCATCAGGCTTATCAATGATAATTTTTGAATCATACCTGATTACACGAGGTTTAACTAAAGAAGATGGTTTTCAAAATACAGGTCTGAAAATGAATGTTTTATCCGGAGCCGCTTTTGTAGTATTGATTGCTTTAATTGCAGGTTTATTATTGAAGATTTATGATTTTATAGAGAATGACAAACTAATTTATTTAACCACACTTTCAACCGAAACATTTCTTTTCTACCTGGAAATAATTATTGGAACTATTATCCCAATCAGTTTACTTAGCCAAAGAAAGTTTAGAGAAGATAAAAAATGGTTATATATAATTTCAATCAGTGTAATTTCAGGACTTATACTGAACAGATTGAATGTAAGCATTACTGGTTTAGCTGCCTCTTCCGGAGTAAATTATTTTCCCACCTTTGATGAAATCAGTATTACAATGATGCTTGTTGTTCTTGCAATATTTGCTTTTAGGTTAATAGCTAAAAACTTCCCTGTTTTTATAAATGAAGTATCCGAAGACTTAGTTGATGTAAAGAGTGCAAATAAATCAAAACAAATAATTTTAAGTGAGAGATATGAATAATGGAAATAAATATAAGAGTAATGATTACGAGATGATGAAGTGCATCTGGATGGCTTCCGAAATTGTGGAGTACAAATTGTGCGATAATCAGTTTGACTGCGAAAATTGTCAATTCGATAAAATGATCAGAAATTTATCAAATGAAAAAGAAACACAGTTACCTGATAAGATAAATTGTACAAATAACATTCTCGATAAATTACAAAGCATTAAGTATGATGATAAAATTATATACTTAAAAAATAATCTCATTGCTAAGGAGATTTGCCCTAATACTTTTTATCTTGGTATTAATCCCATTTTACTTAGCTTTCTTGATACAGTAAGTTCAGTGATGGTGAATGAAAACGGAAAAAATATTTTTACCGGGCAGCAGGTAATCCAGATTTTGGGCGCTTGGGGAGTAATCAGTCTTTCTGCACCAATGAATTTTATAATTTATGATAAATATGGCGATACCTCTGACACCATTTTAAAGTCTCAATGGTTTGCAATCATCGGCGTTGTTCACCAGGAGTTTTCGTGTGTTAAATTATATCAAGAAGAATGGAATAAAATGCATGAAAAAGCCGTCAGTATTATTGAAGATATCAGATCTAGCGTACCTAAAGTTGGAAACACAATGCTTGATGGAGGGATGCAAATTAAATTTCTTCATCAACTTGTCGGTAAAAAAGGTTATGTCAATATTTTAAATTCTTTATGTGCTTAAATATTTCTGGTTTAAATCTTCATCTTCATTCTGTTTTCATAATAAACAGGATAAGTTCTTTGCCTCTCAATACTCAAGCGCTATTTCTTATTCAAGGATAATACATAAGATAAATTGTAAGTAGTTAAAGTATTCTCTAATTTTGTTGTACTACGTAAGTGGATTATATGAAAACTCGGGTTTTAAATAGACTAAGTGTTCGGCTAATAATTTCAATTTCATCTATTCTGGTTATCATTCTTTCGGTCTATACTTACTTTATTATAAGAAATCTCGATTATTATTTGACTCAAACAAGATTTCAGAGCGCTTATAATATTAGTGACATCATTAAAAAATCAACACGCTACAGCATGCTGTTAAACCGGCGCGAAGACGTTCATCAAATAATAAATACAATCCGTACTGAAATTGGTGTTGAAGAAATAAATATCTATAACAAGCAGGGTATAACTATTTTTTCTACTAATCCTGAGCAAATACTTAAACAGGTTAATTTAACTGACGAGGCGTGCATCGCTTGCCATAACAGTTCAGTTCCACTAAAAAATTTAGCCAACCAGGATAAAATCAGGATTTATAAAAATTCAGAAAATAAACGTGTTCTTGGTCTTATTAATCCAATCCAAAATGAGCCTGATTGTTCAAACGCCGATTGTCATGCACATTCGCCTAAAGTTAATGTTCTTGGTGTTCTTGATGTTGTTGTTTCACTGGAACAACTTGATTTAATAATCCAAAACAGTACGAGGAAGGTAATTTTAGGTTCGGCTTTTATTGTTATTGTCATTTCATTTTTTTCTGGATTGTTTATAACAATTTTAGTTAACAAACCGATAAAGAAAATAAGGGAAGGTATTGAAGCGGTAGGAAACGGAAATTTAGATTATAAAATTGAAATTAATTCTAAAAACGAATTGGGGCAAATGGCTCGGCGGTTTAATGAGATGTCAACAAAACTTGATGAAGCATATAAAGAAATTAAAAATTGGTCGGAGACTTTGAATGATAAGGTTAATGAAAAGACAGAAGAACTTAAAAATATTTACAATCAGGTTAATCAAATTGAAAAGTTAGCTTCACTTGGCAAATTATCAGCAACGGTTGCACACGAGTTAAATAATCCACTTGCAGGAATTTTAACCTACAGCAAATTAATAACAAAAAAATTACAAGCTGCACAGAAAGATTCTGAGTATTCAAAAATTATTGAATACCTTGAATTGATTTCACATGAATCTGCCCGCTGCGGACAAATTGTTAAAGACTTACTTATATTTTCACACTCTGAGCAGGATAAATTTGCGAAAGAAAACCTTCTACATATAATCGATAATAGTGTAACTGTTATTAATCATCATCTTGAACTTCACGGCATAACATTACTCAAAGATTACCCTGAACTGCCAATTGAAATTTACTGCAACGCATATAAAATTCAACAAGCAATAATGTCGCTTCTGATTAACGCAATTGAAGCAATGCCTAATGGCGGAAAAATCATGATTAAAGTAACGACTGAAAAGAATAACGTTGTTCTTAGAATTACTGACGAAGGTACAGGCATTTCAAATAAAGATTTGCCCCATATCTTCGAACCATTTTATACAACAAAAGAAGCTTCCACCGGCACTGGACTTGGGCTGGCGGTTGTTTATGGAATTATTACTAATCATAAAGGGAATATTGAAGTAGAAAAAACTTCAAAACAAGGAACTACATTTAAAGTAGTTTTACCACAAAATGAACAACTTGCTTAAGAGGAAGTTTTATGGATAGAAAAGAAAAAATTTTAATAGTTGATGATGAAAAAATTGTGCGTGAATCTCTTTACCACTGGTTTGAAGAAGAAGATTATTTTGTTGATACCGCTGAGGACGGAGAAACTGCATTAAAAAAATATGAAAAGGAAAAATTTGATCTTCTTCTTGTAGATATGAAAATGCCTGGTATGAGTGGCTTGGATTTGTTATCCAAAATTAAAGCGATTGATAATGATGCTCTTATCATACTCATCACAGCTTTCGCTTCGGTACCAACGGCAATTACCGCTTTGAAAAACGGTGCTTATGATTATGTTACTAAACCTGTTGATCCTGATGAGCTTGCACATATCGTTAAAAAAGCACTTGAACAAAGAGCACTAAAAATTGAAAATATTCAGTTGAAGGAAAATATAGATGAGATAATTAGACCGGATAATTTGATCGGCGAGAGCTTTCAAATGAAAAAAATTTATGAACTTGTACACACAGTTGCCCGCACTGATACAACTGTTATGATAAGAGGTGAAAGCGGTACGGGAAAAGAATTGGTGGCTAAAGCCATACATATTAATAGCAGCAGAAAATATTTCCCGATTGTTCCTGTTAACTGTGGCGCTTTGGCTGAATCAATTCTTGAAAGTGAATTGTTCGGACACGAAAAAGGCTCATTTACCGGCGCTCAGTTCAGAAGAAAAGGCAAATTTGAAATGGCTGACCGGGGAACAATTTTTCTGGATGAAATTGGTTCGATCTCTCTTAAGATGCAGATTGAATTGTTAAGAGTTATCGAAACAAAACAGTTTAGCCGGGTTGGCGGAAATGAATTAATAAAAAGTGATTTCAGGGTAATTACTGCAACAAATGAACCTTTGGAAGAACTAGTTAAAGCGGGCAAGTTTAGAGAAGATTTATATTATAGATTGAATGTTTTTAGTATTATCATTCCACCTCTGCGTGAAAGAAGAGATGATATTCCTCTGCTTGTGAATTTCTTCATTAAAAAATTCTCAACTGTAATGAATAAAAAAATAAAAAGCGTTTCTAAGGAAGCAATGGATTTTCTGATGAACTATGGCTGGCCCGGAAATGTTCGTGAATTGGAAAATGCCATAGAAAGAGCGATGGTTGTTGGTAAAAATGATTCTATTACAGTGGATGATCTTCCATTTCATGTTTCAAGAAATAACTTTGAATTAGACAGTGACGATAAAAGTCTTTCATCAATGGAAAGAAAGTATATTCTTAAAACCTTAAATGAAAATAGCTGGAACATTTCTAAAACCGCTCAGACACTTGAGATTGACCGGGTTACACTTTATAATAAGATAAATAAGTTCAACCTCCGTAAAAATGAATATTGATGGATATTTTTATTGCACCGATTAAATTTTACAGCACTTTGCTTTTACAAAACCTTGTTACTGAATTATCTAAAAGGTTCTCATCAAAAATCCATATAATTGATCTGAAGATAAATCTTGATGATTTCTTTTCTTTAGACCGCAAACAATATTTTTCTACGCAAATTATTGCCGAGGCAATGAAGTTTACAGATGAATTTAACGGTAAAGTTATTTTGCTAACCGATGTGGATATCTTTGTTCCTGCATTGACTTTTATTTTTGGTGAAGCGCAGCTTAACGGAAAACATTCCATTCTTTCTGTATGCCGCTTACATGAAGAATTTTATTCTGGCATTTCTGACGAAAATATTTTACTTGAACGTACGATTAAAGAAGCTCTTCACGAGCTTGGACATTGTTATGGTTTGCGTCATTGCATTGATTGGGACTGCGTAATGCATTCATCGCCCGGGATTGAAGAAGTTGATATTAAGGGAAACACTTTCTGCCGAAAATGCATTTCGAAGATTGAAGGTTATAAACAATAATTTGCCGTTGCAATGGGAAAAATTATTCAATAATAAATTTTATAATTCCATTTTTTTAATGGAATTATCTTTAGACAAATTAAAATCTTCATATAAAATTTTTTGACAAAACCAGGCAAGAGGTTGTATCTAAAATATTGAAACTACTTAATCGATAAGCAGGTAAAGGATAGTCAATGATGAAGTTTCTTGTCTTTTACATTAATTATTCTTTATTCGTTTTGGCTGGTTTAAGTTATGCAGATAAAATATGAACTCTGCCGCACCTTGGACAGGTAATAGAATTATTCTTATAATCTGGTGGTATTTTAATCCGGAGACCGCAACTACACTCAATAAATTTAAAATCATTCATCTTCATAATTAAATCACCAACTTCTCTTTTATTGTTTGTTAAATTTTCAACCGGACTTTTATCTGTTAATGGCTGCAGGATAGGAATAATTTCGGTTTCACCTAATCCGGATTTTGGTATTAACGATGATGACTTACCTTTAACAGAATTAAATGCAACTTGATAATTCTTAAAATCCGCCCCTTGACTCATAGCTCTAAGAATTTTTATTCGTTCCGTTATTGGCGGATGAGTACTGGTTAGATTTGCAATTTGCATCCCCTTTTTCTTTAATGGATTTATAATATACATTGGGGCTGTAACTTTGTTTGCTGTTTTAAGATCGTATGTTGAACTTGAAATTTTTTCAAGTGCAGAGGCAAGTCCTTCCGGATATCTTGACAGTCTTGTAGCGGAAGCATCTGCAAGGTACTCTCTTTTTCTTGAGATAGCAAAGTAAAGTAGCTGTGCCATAATTGGTGCTAATATTGCTAATACAATAGCAAGAACCATTATAATTATCTGTCCTTGCCCGCTATCTGATTTTGATTTATAGCGAGAACCTCCTCCAAACCATAATCCACGAACAAAAATCTCAGACATTAAAACAATTGCACCGAGCATTATACCGGCAAAAGTCATCAATAAAATATCTCGATTCATTATATGCGACATTTCATGTGCAACAACGCCTTGCAGTTCATCACGGTTTAATGTTCCTAATAATCCGGCGGTAACAGTAATGGCAGAATTCTCAGGTTTTATTCCTGTTGCAAAAGCATTTGGGGCAGGATCGGCGATGACATAGATTTTAGGCATGTTTGGCAGGTTTGCAGCAATTCTCATTTCTTCAACAACATTATAAAGTTGAGGATGATCTTCCTTCTGAATTTCTTTTGCGCCACTAACAGAAAGAATGATTTTACTTCCTGAAAAATAACTGATTGTAGAAAGTATCCCCCAAAGAATTAAAGCAAAAAATACTCCTATTATTCCACCATGTTTTGGCGAATAAAAACTACCAAAAACATAACCTATCAAGATGAGAAGTATTCCCATCCCGATAAAAATAACCATAGATTTTCTTCTATTGGCTTGTATAAGTTCCCACATCATAAATTATCAGCAAACCTTCCAGTTAAGAGAAATTAACTTTAGGAACTTCTTTTTCTGTTTTGTCTTCAATCTCAAAAAATTCTTCTAATTTAAAACTAAACATCCCTGCAACAATGTTTGAGGGAAACATCTGGATTTTATTATTGTAAAATAAAACCTGATCGTTATAAGCCTGGCGTGCAAAAGAAATTTTATTTTCTGTTGATGTTAGTTCTTCCTGCAACGCAAGATAATTTTGATTGGCTTTTAAGTCGGGATAATTTTCTACAGCTACTTTTAGTTGACCAAGAGCGCCACTTAGTAAGCCTTCTGTTTGTGCTTTTTCTCCAACTGTATTTGATGACATTGCTTGACTTCTAAATTTAGTTATATTTTCCATAAGCTGCTTTTCGTAAGTCATATAACCTTTTACGGTCTCTATTAAATTTGGAATCAAATCATGTCTTCTTTTTAGCTGAACATCAATTTGTGCCCAGGCATTTTTGACACGGTTGCGGAATCCAATTAAGGAGTTATATAATGAAACTAAATAAAAACCTATTAATACTATTATCACAATGAAAATAATAAAATACAGCATTTCCTTCTCCTTCTATTAGTAATAATTATAAACTAATCGCCAAAAATATTCTTAAATAAAGTTAAAATTTTATTGTTATGATTTATGTCTTTGTTACCTAATAATGAATTTAATTCTCCTTTATCAAACCAAAGACCATGATCATTTTTACATTTATCCAAAATGATTTTAGAATTTTCAAATTCAACCTTGTCCATTTTTTTGTTACAAATTGGACAATGGTATTTTTTTTCTTTGATATTCCCTGCTGTTTTGAAATGTTTAAATTTAGTTTCAACATCCTTACTTTCCATTAGCAATTCAAGTTCACCGCTATCAAGCCAAATCCCTTTACAAGATGGACAGTAATCTATTTCAACTTTATCAAGTTCCAAAATAACCAATGAATTTTTACAAACGGGACATTGCATAAATTTAAATTATTGTTAATGTGAAATTGCACAGAATAATGTTAACAAAAAAACAGCTGTATCACAAATTTCACAAGACTTCTTTTCATTTTATTGAATTAATACTTTAGCCAATCATAAAACTGTAGATATTTGGAAATTGGCTCTATTGTAAGCTGACTCAATTTTTAATGTGATTTATATAAACTGAATAAAACTTATTTAACATCCTTCGATGTATTTGCAATGTTTTTTTGAAATTTTAACTGTCAATTTTCATTCCCAAATCAAACCTATTTCCTTATCTTTTCGGCAACATTTTTTAAGATTTTTAACAAGGATTTGACATGCTGAAAATAAGTTCTTCTCAATTGTATTGTTCCTTCGATTTTAATCTTTACTGGATGAAAGTTATTCCTGTACAAACTTTATAGTCACCAAAGGTGCAAGTGTTGATGGATCAGTTATGATGTTCCTATACTCTCAGATTCTTACGAAGCTTACGGTGAACTTTATCATTATCCTGCTGCCGTCTATCAAAACGGAATATGGTTAGAAATTTATGAATGGGACTACAGGAAAATTTCTTGGAAAAATTCCACAAGCTTCTGTTACTTATAATGTAATTGGAAATATGAATGAACATCAGGTTGTAATTGGTGAAACTACTTTTGGTGGAAGAGAAGAACTTGGTACATCCAAACGGAATTCTTGATTACGGAAGTATGATTTACATTGCATTACAACGAAGCAAAACTGCACGTGCAAGCAATTAAGGTTATGACTGATCTTGTAAGTGAATATGGTTATTACAGCAGAGGTGAATCATTTTCAATTGGTGATGCTAATGAAGCATGGATTCTTGAATTGATTGGTAAAGGTGAAGGTAATAAAGGTGCTGTTTGGGTAGCTGTAAAAATTCCAGATGGATATATTTCTGCTCACGCAAATCAATCACGCATAACAACTTTTCCACTTAAACGATTCTGAAAATTGTTTGTACTCACCTGATGTAATTTCTTTTGCAAGAGAAAAAGGATATTTCTCAGGAAAAGATTCTGAGTTTGATTTTTCTGCATGCTTATGCTCCATTAGATTTTGGTGCAATTAGATTTTGTGACGCAAGGGTTTGGTCATTGTTCAGAAGATGTAATTCAACAATGGATAAATATATTTCATATATAAAAGGTGAATCTTTAGAGAGAATGCCTTTATATATCAAAGCCGGATAAAAAATTATCTGTGCATGATGTTATGGGTTTAATGCGTGATCATTATGAAGGAACTGAGCTTGATATGACAAAGGGATCGCGGCAGATCCGTATCAAATGCCCTATCAGATGGCGACCATTAACTTGGGAATATAATGGGAAGAATATTTTCATGAACGTCCCATTTCAACTCCACAAACAGGCTTTTCATTTGTGTCTCAAGCCCGTTCATATTTACCAGATGAAGTCGGCGGAGTTTTTTGGTTTGGTCTTGATGATACATATTTTACAGTTTACACGCCAATGTATGCTTCGATGACAAAAGTACCTTATAATTTTTCGCACGGATGTTGGCTCATTCTCACAGTTTAGTTGGGATTCAGCATTTTGGGTTTTTAATTTTGTTGCAAATTTTTCTTACCCAAGATATTCAATTGTTATTGATGACGTGAAAAAAACTCAAAATGAAATTGAAGGAAAATATTTTGCCCAGCAGGAAAATATTGAATCAACTGCTTTATCACTTCTTAAAAATTCTAAAGGCGAAGCAATTGAATATTTGACCAACTATTCACTTACATCTGCTGAAAACACTTATAAAACGTGGAAGCAATTTGGTGAACATTTGATCGTGAAGTATATGGATGGATTATCAAAAGACCGAATCTTTAAAACCAAAAAATATTGGATACCCTGATGAGTTTAAGAAAATGATTGTTGAGGAATCAGGTGAATGCATTTAAAGATGAAAACTATTTTTACTGATCAAACAGTTGCATACAACGAAAACATAAAAAAAGCTGATGAACTGCTGAATGAAAAAAAATACGAATGAGGCAAAATCATTTTATGAAAAAGCTTTGGAAATAAAACCAAACGAGGAATATCCAAAAACAAAAATTGAAAAAATAAATTCAGTACTTAAGTTCGATTGAGGAATTACATAAAAACACATTTTAATAATTAATAAGAATCATTATGAAAGAGCAAACAAATCCTGAAATAAATTTTGACAGCGAAATTCAATTCCTTGATTTAATATATTCAGATATGATCGAAGCGATTCACCAAAAGCCGAATGAAAATGATATTGAAGCAGTGACGGCTTTACCTGGATAATATCTGGGGAGTTTTAATCGCACTGTTTTCAGAGTAACAGAAATAAAAAATAGTTTGCAGAAAAATCAAAAGCTCATTCACGAAACCTGGAATCCACCAGCTTAATTTAACCCTACCTTAATCCTCCCCTTTCAGAAATGGGGAAGGAAATAGGAGGGGTTCTACTCATTAAACACAAAACTTTTTTGTAGTTTTGATATGCACATTTTTTGAATTTAGGAGTTACAATGTCTCAAGAAGTAAAACTTGGTGATAAACCTGATCTAATAAAAGATTTTCCGGTTCCAACTTTTGATGATTGGAAAAAGCAAGTTGAAAAAGATCTTAAAGGTGAATCATTCGATAAAAAACTTATCACAAAAACTTATGAAGAAATAAATCTTCAACCACTTTACACATCAAACGATATAAAAGATCTTCCGCAAGTAAATAATTTTCCGGGTTTTCAAAATTATCTTCGCGGCAGTAATGTTTCCGGATATACTTCCAGAAGTTGGGAAATTGCACAGGAGTACAATCAGGCTCTGCCGGAAGATTTGAATGAAGCTTTGCGATCAGATCTTAAACGCGGATTAAATTCAATTAACATCGTTTTGGATAATCCAACTAAACTTGGAATTGATGCAGATCAATCTAAAGCTGGTGAAGTTGGTAAAGATGGATTATCGATTTCTGGTGTAAGAAAAATGCAAGTGTTGTTTAAAGATATTGATTTGACAAATCAGCCAATAAATATTTCTTGTGGATTTTCTGCTCTTGCCTATCACACTTCTTTTTACTGCTTATGCAAATGAAACAAGAACAAGTCTGATGAATATTAAAGGATCAATCACTTCTGATCCTTATGAATATTTATTAATTAAAAGGTGATTTGCCAATTTCATTAAATCAGATTTTTGATGAAATGAAATTAGCAACCGAGTTAATGATCAAATCAAACTCGCCAATAAAAACAATTGGAGTAAGTGGATTACCATTTAATAATGCTGGTGCAAATGCTGTTCAGGAATTAGCATTTACACTTGCAACTGCAGTTGAATATTTAAATGAAATGATTTCTCGTGGATTAAAAGCTGATGATGTTGCAAAGAGAATTAAATTCACTTTTGGAATTGGATCATTCTACTTTATGGAAGTTGCAAAACTTCGTGCAGCAAGATTATTGTGGAGTAAAATTCTTGAAGCTTATGATGTAAAAGAAGAAAATCAGAAAAATATTTATTCACGGTAAAACTTCTCAGTTCAATCAAACTTTTTTTGATCCTTTTGTAAATTCACTTCGCACAACAACAGAAGCATTCTCAGCAATAGTTGGTGGTGTAGATTCGCTTCAAACAAATGCTTACGATGAATCATTTAATACTTCCGGATGATTTTTCAAGAACGACTTGCGCGCAACACACAAATTATTCTTAAAAGAAGAATCACATCTTGATCAGGTTATTGATCCTGCTGGCGGTTCTTACTTTGTTGAAAAACTAACTGATGACATAGCAAATGCTGCATGGAAATTATTTCAGACAATTGAAGAAAAAGGTGGAATGTTAAAAGCAATTCAATCTGGCTTTGTGCAGGATGAAATATCTAAAATTGCGGATGCAAAGAAAAAGGATTTTGCAAAACGTAAATCAGTTTTAGTTGGAACAAATATGTATGCAAATCCAAAAGAAGAAATGCTCGAGATTAAGAAAATTGATTTAAATGCAATTTATAAAAAGCGCGTTGAGTATATTCAGAAATACAGAATTACCGGAGATAATAAAAAACATTCCAGTATTTTGGATAAACTTCAGAAAATTGCCGATACAAAATCTTATGATTTAATTGATAGTGCTGTTGATGCATTTCTTGAAGGCGCTTCACTTGGAGAAGTATCAAAATCAATTCGTGCTTCTGCTGAAAAAGGAATTTCAGTTACACCTCTAAAACAATTTCGACTTATCGGAAATGTTTGAAGAATTGAGAATTGCATCAGAGAATTTTAAAAAGAAAACCGGCAGCAAACCAAAAATCTTTTTAGCAACAATGGGTCCACTAAAACAATTTAAAGGCAGAGCAGATTTCTCTCGTGCTTTTTTTGAAGTTGGTGGATTTGAAATAATTTATCCAAATGGATTTGCAACCACTGATGAAGCAGTTAAGGCCGCAATTGATTCAAAAGCTCAAGCAGTAGTTATTTGCTCAACTGATGACACATATCCAGAACTTGTTCCACCAATAGTAAAAGGAATAAAAGAAAAATCAAAAGATATTACAGTTATGCTTGCTGGTTATCCAAAAGATCAAATTGAAGAACATAAAAAATCCGGAGTTGATGATTTTATTTATCTTGGAGCGGACGCTCATTCAATAATATCAGATTTGTTGAAAAGAATTGGAGCAATATCTTAGAAAATGTTCAAGGCTAAATGCTCAATTGTCAATGGAGGAAGAAAGAATGAATAATGATCACGATAAAGATAATATCGTATTAAATAAGTCTTTTGATTTTGCACTTGAGATTATTGAATTGTATAAAATTCTTAAAAGCAAAAATGAATTTGTTATTTCTAAACAACTTTTAAGATCAGGAACAAGCATAGGCGCTAATGTTGAAGAAGCAAATGCAGCACAAACTAAAAAAGACTTTGCTACAAAAATGTCGATAGCTTCAAAAGAAGCTAGAGAAACTCGTTATTGGTTACGATTGCTCAATAAAAGTAAACTTGTAGAATATGATTACAAAAATTATTTAAGCAAAATTGATGAACTAATTAGAATTATTACTGCGATTGTTAAAACAGCTCAATTTAATTTGAATAAACATTGAAAATTGAACCTTGAGCATTTAACATTCTAAACGGAGTATAAATGAAACCAAATTTTAAAGACATAGAACTAAATCTAAACTCAAAGCAAATCAGCAAAAAAGAGTGGGAAGAGAAATTTAAATCTGAAACTGGAAAATCTGTTGAAGATTTTATCTGGGAAACGATGGAACAAATTCCTGTTAAACCACTTTACACAAAAGATGATATTGCAGAATCTTGATCACGTTAATTACTTACCTGGAATTCCTCCTTTCTTAAGAGGACCTTATTCAACAATGTATGTTCAACGTCCATGGACAGTATAGACAATATGCGGGATTTTCTACAGCGGAAGAAAGTAATGCATTTTATAGAAGAAATCTTGCTCAAGGACAAAAAGGATTATCAGTTGCGTTTGATCTTGCAACTCATCGTGGTTACGATTCTGATCATCCACGAGTTGTTGGTGATGTTGGTAAAGCTGGCGTTGCAATTGATTCAATTGCTGATATGAAAATTCTTTTTGATCAGATTCCTCTTGATAAAATGTCTGTATCGATGACGATGAATGGTGCTGTTCTTCCAGTACTTGCATTTTACATTGTTGCTGCAGAAGAACAAGGTGTAAAACACGAACAACTTACCGGAACAATTCAGAATGATATTCTAAAAGAATATATGGTGCGTAATACTTACATTTATCCACCAGAAGTTTCAATGCGAATCATTGCTGATATTTTTATGTTCACTGCTAAGAACATGCCAAAGTTTAACAGCATTTCAATTTCAGGTTATCATATGCAGGAAGCTGGAGCTACAGCCGATCTTGAAATGGCTTACACACTTGCTGATGGATTGGAATATGTTCGTACTGGAATAAAAGCTGGAATGGATATCGATGAATTTGCACCGCGTCTTTCATTTTTCTGGGCACAGGGAATGAATTATTTTATGGAAGTTGCAAAGATGCGTGCTGCAAGATTGATCTGGGCAAAGATGATTAAACAGTTTAATCCAAAAAATCCTAAATCAATGTCGTTAAGAACTCACTCACAAACTTCAGGTTGGAGTTTATCTGAGCAAGATCCGTTTAACAATGTTGTTAGAACTTGCATTGAAGCAATGGCTGCGGCACTTGGACATACACAATCACTTCATACAAATTCCTTGGATGAAGCAATTGCACTTACCAACAGATTTTTCTGCACGGATTGCCCGTAACACTCAGCTCTATTTGCAGGATGAAACTTACATTACAAAAGTTATTGATCCCTGGGGCGGTTCTTATTATGTTGAAGCATTAACTGATGCACTTACTTAAAAAAGGCTGGGAACATATTCTTGAAGTTGAATCTTACGGCGGAATGACAAAAGCAATTGAAGCAGGAATTCCTAAAATGCGAATTGAAGAAGCATCTGCAAGAAGACAAGCAAGAATTGATTCAGGTAGAGAAACTATAGTTGGTGTTAACAAATACGATTAGATAAAGAAGATCCTATTGAGATTTTAGAAGTTGATAATACTGCAGTTAGATTATCTCAAATAAAAAGATTGCAGTCCGTAAAGCAAAACAGAAATAATGAAGATGTTAAACAAGCACTTGATGCACTTACAAAATGTGCAGAAACAGGTGAAGGAAATTTACTTGAACTTTCAATCGTTGCAGCAAGAGCACGAGCAACACTTGGAGAAATTTCATCAGCAATTGAAAAAGTAAGCGGAAGGTATAAAGCCGTGACAAGAACAATATCAGGAGTTTACAGCAGCGAATACGCAAAAGATGACGAACTGTTTGAGCAAGTTCGTAAAATGACAGATGAGTTTGCAAAACAAGAAGGTCGCCGTCCAAGAATTTTAATTGCAAAAATGGGACAGGATGGACACGACCGCGGTGCAAAAGTTGTTGCAACTGCTTATGCCGATATGGGATTTGATGTTGATGTTGGTCCGTTATTCCAGACTCCTGAAGAAACAGCACAGCAAGCTGTTGAAAATGATGTTCACGTTGTTGGAATGAGTTCGCTTGCAGCTGGACATAAAACATTATTGCCTCAGCTTATTGAAGAACTAAAAAAACTTGGAAGAGAAGATATAATTGTAATCTGCGGTGGAGTTATTCCTGCACAGGATTATGATTTTCTTTATGAGCACGGAGCTTCAGCAATCTTTGGTCCAGGTACAAAAATTCCTGCAGCAGGAATTAAGATAATGGAGTTGGTTAAGGAAAGGTTTTAATAAAATTAAACCTCCGAGGTTTTCCTAAACCTCGGAGGTTTGGTAAATAGTTTAATAAAGTTTTAGCTATGAACAAAGAACGTAACTACTACAAAAACACTTATCATCATCTATACAACAGAGGTGCTAATCAAGCTTTGATTTTTTATGAAAGAGAAAATTAGCTTTACTTTTTAAGAAGAATGAAATTTTATTCCAACAAGTTTAAAATAAAGATCCTTTCTTACCGTTTAATGCCTAATCACTTCCACATTTTCTTAAAGCAAACAACGGATGAATTTTCTATTTCGTTATTCATATCTTCATTGCTAAACTCTTATGTAAGATCCATAAATCAAAAATATGAACACAGCGGAACATTGTTCGAGAGTAAAACAAAAAGCAAGCAAATTGAAGATGAAACTTATTTTATGTGGATAATTAAATACATACTTGAAAATCCTGTTAAAGCAAATTTAGCAGAAAGTATTTGCGATTGGGAATTCTCTAATGCAAAAGATTTAACTGGCAAGCGACTTGGAAATTTAACGGATGTTAAATATGTGGAATCCTTCTTTCACTCAAGAGAAAGTATGATTGAGTTTTTAATGGATAAAACAATTAAAGTAGTTTATGATTTTTAGTAGTTTTAATACCATAAACCTCCGAGGTTTAGGAAAACCTCGGAGGTTTGGACTTATCCAGGTACAAAAATTCTAGCTGCTGGAATTAAGATAATGGAGTTGGTTAAAGAGCGGTTTTAAAACAATAGCATTCTGATGATGCGGATTGCACTGATTAACACCGATCTAATTCGTGAAGATCAGTTGCATCAGCCCCATCCGCGTTTAATTTCTTTTTGTTCCCAAATTCTTACTTGCTATTTAATTGATTTCAACATTGGTTTGCTTTCGTTACACCAAGTTCGGCTTACTTTTTTTAAAAAATCATTTGGTTCTAAACTTCTGCCAATCCAATTCATTGGCAGTAAAATTAATTCTTGTGGGATGAATCGATTCTTAGGCAGATTTGTTATCCGTTAGCTAACGGATTTTCTAAGAAATGATTCACACTCACCTTCAAACAATTTCCTAAACTTGGTTCGATTTCAAGGTAAATTCATTATTTTTACCTTGTAAAAGAACCGAATCTTTATGAAGAAACAAAAACCAAATACTTACAAACCTGATTGGACTCCGGAAAATGCTGGTGATGAATTTGCTGTGCGGTAGTAAAAGGAGTGAAGAGTTCAGGTTCAAGTTCAAGTTCAAGTGAACAGAATTAAAACGTAAACATCTTTCTGTTGATGATTATGTTAATGGTGTTTTGAAGTTTGATCGAAATATTTTAGCTCGTGCTATAACATTAATTGAAAGTAACAATCAAGCTCATCACGATACAGCACAGGAAGTTTTAAAGAAATTACTTCCGCATTCAGGCAAATCTTTACGAATTGGAATTACCGGTGTTCCCGGTGCTGGTAAAAGTACTTTGATTGAATCACTTGGAATGTATCTTATTAAACAAGGACACAAAGTTGCTGTTCTCACTGTTGATCCAAGCAGTACTGTAACTAAAGGAAGTATTCTTGGTGATAAAACAAGAATGGAAAATCTTTCTAAAGAAAAAAATTGTTTTATCCGTCCTTCTCCTTCAGGCGGAACACTTGGCGGAGTTACAAGAAAAAGCGAGAGACAATTACAATTTGTGAAGCTGCTGGATTTGATATAATTCTTATTGAAACTGTTGGTGTTGGACAAAGCGAGGTTACAGTTCGCTCAATGGTTGATTTCTTTTTGCTTGTTTTAATTGCTGGCGGCGGAGATGAATTGCAGGGAATAAAACGCGGCATAATGGAACTCGTTGATGCTATTCTTATCAACAAAGCAGATGGCGATAACGAGAAGAAAGCTAATATTGCAAGATCAGATTACAATAATGCACTTCATTATCTTCAGCCTGCAACTAAAGGATGGAATGCACAGGCATTTGCTGTTTCTGCTTTAACCGGAAAAGGAATTCCTGAATTGTGGGAAGTGATAAAGAAGTTTGAAAAAACAATTAAACATTCAGGGGTTTTTAATCAACGCAGAAAAGATCAATCGATTGAATGGATTTTTAGAATGATTGAAGATTCTTTGCGATGATGAGTTTTACAATAATGAAAAAGTCCAGAAAGCAATAACATCAATAAAGGAAGAAATTACAAAGGATAAAATCACACCAACATTGGCTGCGGAAAAGTTGCTTCAGATTTTCAAATCATAAAAAATAAATGTTACTAAAAAAAGATGACATCTTCTTAAAAGATGTCATCTTTAATAAACTAAAACTCGTTCATTCCTTCGTTATCATCAGGTAAACGTTTTTCTTTATTTCCGTTTCCCGGACTTAAACGATAAGAAATTCCTAAATATGCAACACGAGACTGCATCTTTCGATTAGAAGAAATTAAAAAGTTTTCGCCGAAAGTTTGCGAATCAAATTTTCTTGTGTTAAAAATATCACTGACTCTAAATGTCAAAGATAACTGTCCATTCAAAAAATCTTTTTTTACGGCAAAATCTGTTGAAAACATTTCTTTAATTCTGCCCTGTGAAGTAATGATTGGAGAATTATAATTTGTATTCAACTGAATATTAAAATCTTTAGAAACCGGAAAAGTGGTATTCAATTTACCAATCCAGCTATAATCATCAGTGGTGCTTAAATTCCCATTATCAAATATTGTACGAAAATATGAAAGACTTCCATTAAGCCTTAACCAATCAAACAAGGGATGTACTGCGGTCAACTCAAGTCCATATGAAGTATTTTTTGCAAGATTTCTCCATGTATTTTCAGCCACACCATCATTATTTAACGTTGTAATGCTTGTAATAGCATCATTTGTTAGTTTATAAAATATTGATGAAGTAAGCGAAGTGCTTCCAAAGAATTTTGAATAACCTAAATCAATAGAATTTACAAATTCAGGATTTAATTCCGGATTACCGTATTGAATATTTAATGAATCGGCTCTATCAACATAAGGATTTAACTGCCTGTTATCCGGGCGTTCGACTCTTCTGCTGTAACTAAGCTGAACTTCCTGATCGTTTGGAAGAGTTTGAACAAAATGCACTGTAGGATAAAGCGCAAAATAGTTTTTGTTAAAAGATATACCTGAAATAGACTCCGCGCCATCAACGTTAGCTTGTTCTGCTCTTAAACCAAATTGATACTGAAATTTGTTAATGTTGTTTGAATAGATTCCATACACAGCATAAACCTGTTCCTTGTAACCAAAATCAGTTTTTCTGAAGGGATTAGTAATATAATTAGATGTGCTGTAATCATAATAATTATAATCGTTCAAAGAATTCAAATTCTTTAAAGTTGTTTTAAATCCGGTTTCGATTCTTCCAAAGCCTTCAATGGGATTAACATAATTTGATTGGATTGTCCATTGACGGTTAGTATTATCAGATACGGCTTTTTGAAGAAAAGGCTGGGTTGAAGAAGGTGTCAGGTTTGTATTAAAATTTGTTTGGATAATATTTTCATTGCGGTCCATTTTATTGTCACCGAAAATTACATCAGATGTAAGTTCCTGTCCTTTTGTTTCAAAAGTTTTCCGGTAGCTTAATGTATAATTATTTGATCTCATATTTCTATCAGCGACATTAGATTGCTCGAAATAATTTGTAATCTCATCAAGCGAATTAAGATTTGTACTTTTGACAAGATTATCAGAATCAAAACTAAATTTTCTAAGACGATATGAAAGAGTGAAAGTATTAAAATTATCTGGCATAAAATCTAATCCGGTCGTTACATTATATCCGCCAAAATCAAATAATCCATTACCTGTTTGATTTAAATACGATGTGGTGTTATTTAAATAATCGGTTCTAAGACTGCTTCTATTATTAGGTACGCGATTCTGCCGGCCGTCGGCGGATGCAAAGAAATTAAATTGTGGAATCTTATAATTGAGGTTAATCGATCCATTGTATTTATCTCCGGTACCTGAAGTTGCTGAAACTGTGCCATTCATTCCGCCTTCTAATTTCTTTTTCAAAATGAAATTTAAAATTCCTGATGTGCCATCAGGATCATATTTTGCCGAAGGATTAGTAACGAGTTCGACAGATTCAATTGAACTTGCTGGAAGACTTTCCAGGATATCGCTATTACTTAAACCAACAAGTGAACTTGGTTTACCATCAATAAGTATAGTTAAATTTTGGCTCCCTCTAAAACTAACATTACCATCAACATCAACAGTAACGGATGGAATGTTTTGCACTACATCAACAGCAGATCCTCCCGTACTTGTTAAATCTTTGCTAACATTAATAACTTTTTTATCAAGGTTATTAATTATCATTTCTTTTTGCCCGGTTACTAAAACGTTTCCTAACTGGATGGAACTCTCATCCAAATCAATTTTACCAAGATTTAAATCAGAGTTTCGGGGATTAACAATTACACTATCTATAATTTTGTTAGCATAACCGATAAATGAGGCTCTTAAATAATATTTACCAAACGGTATATTTTCTAATGAAAATTTTCCATCATTACCTGAAACTGTTCCATCAACCATTGATGAATCTTTATAATTAAATACAACTACATTGCCATACTCAATTGCCTGACCGGTTTGTGCATCTTTTAACAGACCTGTTATTTTCCCTTTTGATGAATTGTTCCTATTCAAATTATTTGGAGCACTTTGTCCAAAACCAGGTTGTACATTTATTAGAATGGTCACAAACAACATTATTAATAATTTTTTCATATCGCCTTTAATTTATTTTCGTTAGAATTTTTGTTTAGTCAAAATAAACCATAACCTGGTTTAACAATTTTATCCAAACAACAGATTTTGATTAATCGTTAGATAGAGTAAACAATGGATAGATTCATTTTAAAGCTAGTTTAAACGCTCATTCTTAACCAGCGAATAACTTCAGACCACTTTGGTTTTTTCCCTGTGAGTAATATACCAATACGATAAATTTTGCCTGCCAGTTTAAAAATTCCAATCAATACTATAACATTTATAACAATTGATAATAATATTTGCCATAACGGAACATCAACTAAAATCATTCTTGCAGGCATAACAATTAAAGAGGCAAATGGAAACATTGATGCAATTTGAGCAAATGAACTTTGCGGATTTGATTCTAATCCTATGGCAATAAAAAATGGAATCATAATAAGCATAAGTACTGGCCACATTCCAGATTGTGCATCCTGAGGATTATCAAATATAGCGCCCACGGTTGCATACAATGCTATAAATGTAATTAATGCAAGCGAATAGTTAAAAACGAAGTACAAGTAAATATCCAACACTCGTTTGCGGCATAAATTCAGGATGGAATAAAAAACCAACTTGTTGTTATCAGAAGAAACACCGGACTTAACCAGATAATCATCTGAAGAACTTCAACTATTACTGTTCCAACAATTTTCCCGGTCATTAGTTCTGTGCTGCTTGCTGATGATAGGAGTACTTCCACAATTTTGTTACTTTTTTCTTCTACAACAGCGTTCAGAGTCATTGCATCCCGAAAATATTATTGCCATATAAAGCAGAAAATGAAAATAGGAACAAGTGCAATTTTATTTCCGATACCCTTCTTCTGCAACTTTTTCATCCTTTGTAAGATCTAAATCCTTTTATATCAACATCTTTTCTTGCAAAATTAATTTCATCATCAGTTAGCTTTCTGCTGGAAAAATAAATTTCGATCAATGCGTTATTAATCGCTGGTTTAATTTTATTAAACAGAGCTGAGTTATTCGGATTTGGAGAATAATAATTAACACCTTTAGTTTGCAGTAATGTTGAAGGAACAAAAACTACTCCCGTTATCTTTTCAGATAAAAGATCCGGTTTTAACTCTTTTAGTCGTGAATCAAATTTTTCATTTCCGACAACTTCATAACTTATACTAAGTATCCCTGATTTCAGATCACCTGATTTGTTAAATTCAGATTCAATTTTATTCTTTATTTCCTCACTATCAGACATAATAATAATATTAGATTTCTGTTCTTCAGATAAGGAATGAATAAAATATTGAATTGATAAAATTCCCATCATAAATAGCGGAACAAGAAGTGTCATAAAAATAAAAGATCTGCTAAAAAGTTTAGATTTTAATTCACGTTTAATAATTGCAAGTGTTCTTTTGTTAAACATGTTGCAACATCCTTCCCGGCTAAAGAAACAAAAATTTCGTGTAATGAAATTTCATCAGCATTAAACTTTTTAATAACAACATTGTTTTGTACAAGTAACTTTAGCAATTCCTGAACCTGATTAACCTCTTTGACTTTTACTCCTGTTGTGTTTCCAAAATCTTCAATACTTTCAATTATTGGATGATTCTTCAGAAATGATATATCACCCTCATAATTTAATACTTACATTTCTGTTAGCATATCTCTTTTTAATATCATCAAGCGCACCATTTAAAATAATTTTTCCATAATCAATCATTGCAATATGATCACACATTTTTTCGGCAAATTCCATCAGATGCGTAGAAAAAATTATTACTTTGCCTTTTTCTTTTTTCTCTAAAATAATTTCTTTAAGCAGATTTGTGTTGATTGGATCGAGACCGGAAAATGGTTCATCAAATATTAGAAAATCCGGATCGTGAAGAATTGTTCCTATAAACTGAATTTTTTGCTGATTCCCTTTTGATAGATCTTCAACTTTTGAATTTTTTCTGTTTGCAAGGTCAAAACTTTCAAGATATTCATTAGCACTTCTTTCAATCCCCTTGCCTTTCTTTCCCTTCAGTTCAGCAAGAAATAAAAGCATATCCATCACTTTCATTTTTTTATAAAGCCCGCGTTCTTCAGGTAAATATCCCACAGAGTCTTTAAAATTTTGCCCGATCTTAGCTCCATTAAAAAGAACTTCGCCTGAATCTGGAAAATAAATATTCAACATCATTCTTATAGTTGTTGTTTTGCCTGCACCGTTTCGCCCTATTAAGCCAAAAACAGAATTTTGCGGAACTTGAAAAGAAGCTTTATCAACTGCAGTAATTCCGTTAAATTTCTTAACTAAATCGCGAACTTCAAGAACATTCATTTTACTCTCAATTGTTGCCTCCAAATTTAAACACAAAAAAAATCATTTTACTAACCATTTATCAGGTTGCGGTTCCGTTCAAAAAAAAACCCGAACAAAAAATTCGGGTTTTAATAAGTGAATTAAAATATTACTTGCCCAAAACTTTTATTTCAACTCTTCGGTTAAATGCTCTATCAATGGCTGAATCATTACTACGGACAGGATCAGATTCGCCATACCATTTTTTGGTTATACGATTTGAATTAATGCCGCTTGAAACAAGAAAATCATAAACAGCATTTACTCTATTTTCAGAAAGCTTATCATTGTACTGATCACCGCCAAAGTTATCTGTAAACCCGGATAATATTATGTTGATATCTGGATATGTTTTTAAAATTCTTAGATCGTGATCTAAAATTGGATATGATTCCGGACTTAGAACATATTTGTCGAAATTAAAATTAACACCAAAAAGAGTTGGTTTTTCAACGTATACTGTATCAACAATTGTTTTCTTTATTTCCTTAACCCGTTCAATGTAAACAGTATCACGGACTAAAACTTCTCTTACACCTTCGGGGCATCTATCACAAATATTGGAAGTATTGCCTTTATTGAAATACCATATCAGACCAACATCAAAAGTTGCATAAGTATCTGCATTACCTCCAAACAATCCTTTTGAATTTTCATTCAGGCTGTAATTGCCATCAAGCTTGTTATTAGATGCTGTCCGGTAAACAGCTTCTGTTTTTAAAGCTAAATCTTCACTAAATCCCCATTCAATACCTGCACCAAGATTAAGTTGATAACCAAAAAATGTGTCATCAAGTTCCTGATTAAACGAATGATCATTTGTAAAATTAGTTATGCCCAAACCAAATAACACATAAGGAGAAACTAATCGGCATGGCAAAAATTTGTACAAAACATCAGCATTTAGTGCAAACTGGTTAACTGTTTGAATTTGTACTGGACTCCCAGCCACTAAATAATAATTTGATTCCATATGAGTAAAGTTGAATAGCCCTCTTAAGCTAACCTGCTCATTAAAATATTTTTCTATTGAAAAGTAAGCTCCGTAATTCTCGTTCCCAGAAAATCCGGTTCCCGTAACACTAAAGAAGCGCGGATAAGTAACCCCGCCACCTAAACCCCATTTAGATTCAAACGCTTGGGAAAATATTCCAGCATTTAATAACATAACAAGTATAATTGTAGTACGACCTAACATTTTTTCCTCTATTTTTTTACTAAGTAGTAATTTCAATGTTTGTGCCAAAAAAGTTTAGTTTATTGATTATTTAAGCGCCATTAAAATCAATGTTTTGTTTCATTATGAAATATTTTTATTTTTTGATAATAATAAACAAACATAAAATTTTTAATACTTATTTTGTTGTTTACTCGGTTGTACTTTCATTATCTTTGCACGTTTAAGTTTCTGACAAAACTTTAATTTAAAGTGGGCAGATAATCCATAAAGCATTACTTATAAACAAATAGTAAATGATATCTACTTTTAAAAAATATTTTTTATACTTTATAATCTCTTTTACACTGATTATAGATAACTTTTCACAAATAAAAACTGAAGCAAATTCCTTCCTGCATCAAAATTTAATCGTCTCCTTAGAAAGTGGGCTCAGTTACGGGTTTACAGATTACAGTACCTCTCATTTGCAGCCTTTAATTCGCGGTTCAATTGAATATTATCCTATCATTATTAATAACGCAAGAATTGGTTTAAGTGTATTTGGCGGCGGTATAAGAATTAGTCAGAGTGATAACAGACTTTCATTTGCTTCAAATGACTACCCGTTCTTAAGACAGATGCCTGTCGATACTTATACAGATATGATACAATTAGGTGGTTCAGTAAATCTTGGATATGCTCTGGGTGAGTCTTTAATTCCATATATAGGTGTTGGCGGAGCATATATTAATTTTAGTCCTAAAAATTCGAATGGAAAAATTCTCGAGTTCAATAGTAAAAATATTTATAACAAAAACATTTTTTCATTTGTAGTTGAAGGTGGTGTAAAGTTTCGTATTACTGATAGATTTAGTTTGAATGCAGCAATTAGTTATTATCCTACAAACACTGATTACCTTGATGACATTTCATCATCAAAAAAGAATGACTCTTTTCTTTCCGGTATACTTGGGATATCTTATGCATTTATTGGAAGATCAGATTCGGATGGTGATGGAATAAGTGATAATGATGATTTATGCCCAAACACACCTGAGGGAGTTATTGTTGATGAGTTTGGTTGTCCGATTGATTCAGATAAAGATGGAGTGCCTGATTATTTAGACAAATGTCCGGATACTCCAAACGGAGTAACAATAGATAAATTTGGCTGTCCGATTGATTCCGATCAAGATGGAGTACCCGATTACTTAGACAAATGTCCTGATACTCCAACAGGTATGGCAGTTGACGCAAATGGCTGCCCGCCAGATGAAGATGGTGATGGAGTGCCGGATTATAAAGATAAATGTCCTAACACTCCTTATGGTGTTGCAGTTGACAAACTCGGCTGCCCATTAGATAGCGATAAGGATGGCGTACCGGACTATAAAGACAAGTGTCCCGGAACTCCGCTAAATACTAAAGTCGATTCGAATGGCTGCCCAATTGCCGTTACTCAGGAAGATACATTTTACCAATTTGTTTTACGCGGTGATGATACTTTTATAAATAACTCTGCTACTTTGAAAGATGCTGCAAAGCTTTTACTAAATGAGATTGCATTTTACATTCAAAACCAGCCTGACAGTAAATGGAGAATTGAGGGACATATGGATAGCCAGGGTTCGGTATCAGGAATTAAAAAACTATCTTACGATAGAGCTAAATCTGTATTTGATTATTTAGTTGCCCAGGGTTTATCACCAAACCGGTTCGTTCTATATGGTCTTGGAGACTCCTTCCCTATTGCCAATAATAATACTGAAGAAGGAAGAAGCACTAACAGGCGAATAATGATTATTCGTGAGGATTAGGAATTTTTCACACATTCGAAACGCACCAACTAATTTTTACTTGTAATTTCTACCTCTTTATATGATAATCTTTGTTTTTAGTTAAATTTTCAACCTTTCTTTAGGGTATAATAGTTGATTAATCCTTACTCAAAGAAATTATTGATAATCATAAGTTTGTAGAAGTATGGAAAATACATCAAGCGCTTTAAGAATTGCAAAAGAAGAATTTGCTGATTATAACCATTCACTGAAATCAGCACGGATTTTAGTGAATGAAAATCATGGTAAACTTAAGTCACGATTGGGATTTGTTTACTTTGTAGTTTTAGTTTCTTCCCTGGTTGTACTTTTTTTAAGATAAGTAATAACCAAAGATTAGATCAGATTTTTTTTATAATTTTGGCAGGGACACCAGCAACTATAGTATTAGCAGGCACATCTTTAGTAACAACAGCACCGGCTCCAACAATTGCATTTTCACCTACAGTTATACCACAAAGTATTGTTGATGAGGATCCTACTGAAGCACCATTTTTAATAAATGTTTCAACAACTTTCCAGTCAGCTTCTGTTTGCATACTGCCATCCGGGTTTGCTGAACGCGGATATTTGTCATTGATGAAAGTAACATTGTGACCAATAAAAACATTATCGCCTATATGTACTCCTTCACAGATAAATGTATGGGAAGAAATTTTGGTATTTTTGCCAACGGACGCATTCTTCTGAATTTCTACGAAATGTTCCAACTTTTGAGTTATCTCCAATTGAACATCCATAGAGATTTACAAAATCGAAAATCTTTACATCTTTCCCCAATTGTACATTATTAATATTTTTCTTTTCCAATGTTTATCCTTGATTTAAATTAAGAATGAACTAAATGACTGATCTCAACAATTTGTCCCATACCCTTTAAAGATTTATCACTTGCTTCCAATAATTTTACAACTTCTAATCCATCATATCCACTTGTTAAAGGCTGCCTGTTCTGAATAATTGCATCAATACATTCTCTTGCCCCCATTGCCAATGCCTCCGTTTGATTTACTTTAGGCGAAAACATATCACCAATTCTGTATTGAACTAATGCTTCGTGAATTCCTTCAGTTGATTTAATATCAATACCGCTGTCATAAACTTTAATTTTTTCAAAATTTTCCATGTCATCATAAACCAGCATTTTTTTTGTTCCGCCAACAATCATTCTTCTTATTTTTACCGGTGAAACCCAGTTAACATGAAAATGCGCAAAACAATTATCTTCAAAATATATACTGATGTGAGCAATGTTTTCCCTGCCGTTAAAATTGGCTATCCCATTTGCAGAAATTGCTTTAGCTTTTTTGCCTAATATGTATTGCATTATAGAAAGATCATGTGGAGCCAGATCCCAGATAACATTAACATCTTTCTGGAACAAACCAAGATTTATTCTTTCGGAATCAAAATAAAGAATATGACCAAGTTCATCTTTATCTATAAGTTCTTTCATTTTAATAACAGCACCGTTGTAAATAAAAGTATGATCAACAAAAATTTTCAGATTTCTGCTCTCTGCAATTTCAATCAATTCTTCAGCTTCAGTAATGTTTGCGGTAAAAGGTTTTTCAACCCAGATATGCTTATTATTTTCCAGAGCTTTTTTAGCAATTGGATAATGTGTAGCGACAGGTGTAGCAATAACTATTAGATCACAGTCACCGGTTAATGTTTCGTCACAATTTTTTGATAAGATTACACTCGGAAATTTCTGAGAAATAACTTTTAACCTCTCTTCTCTTACATCACAAGCAACAACTTTTTCAACATCAGGCTGAGCTAAGAAATTTCTAACTAAATTTGGGCCCCAATATCCTAAACCTATTATTCCAACTTTCATATAAAAACCTTAATATCTAAAATTAAAATTAAAACTTATTTTGCCCCACGAGAAAAAAGCATAACAGGAAGTGTTTGAAATATAAGTTGTACATCCAGCCAGGGAGACATATTATTCACATAATACATATCTAACACAACACTTTCCTGAAAATTCACTACACTTCTTCCCCATACCTGCCAAACACCTGTACATCCTGGTATTACACTTACTCTTCTTTTCTGCCACTCGTCATAGTTTTCAAATTCATAAGGTAAACAAGGTCTTGGTCCAACAAGACTCATTTCACCTCTAATTACATTAAACAATTGTGGTAATTCATCCAACGAAATTTTTCTTATTATATTTCCGATCCAGGTAACTCTGCTTTCATTAATAATTTTTGTATCCTCTGCTCCATTAACTCCATTTTTCATAAATGATATCATCATTTTTTTTCTCTCTTCATCTTCTCCTTCAAGCTGTTTCATTGAACGGAATTTGAAGAAATTGAAATGGTTTACCATCTTTGCCAATTCGTGTTTGCTTAAACAAAACAGGACCAGGAGAAGATAATTTTATCATCAAAGCAATAAAGAACAGAAAAGGTGATAATAGAACAACTGCAAATGAAGAAATCATCACATCAAAAAATCTTTTTAATGCCAAGAGTAAATCTGTCATTATATTGAGGAGCAACATTTATAACAGGTATATCGCTGTATTTTTCTATTTTTAAGCGCTTGGTTAATTACTTCCAAGAAGTGTTGATGTAATTCTTAATGGAACTTTAAGTTCTTTGCAAAAATCAAGCACTTCAAAAAATCTTTCATACGATTCATTTTCTATAGCTATTATTAATTCATCAACTTTGTTTTTTCTTATCAGTTCAGGAAGATCATTATATTTACCTAAAACTTTTTTACCGGCAACAACAAAATCACCTAGATGTCTTTCTTCATCAACAAACCCTAAAATATTCACTCCAATTGGATTTTCATAAATTAACTTTGTTGCTAACAAGTCTCCCTTGTTTTCCATCACCTACAATTATAACGTTTCTTTTAAAACTTGTCTGACTTAATCTAAGAAATATCATTCTCAGCAATTCAAGCCGTATAATGAAGAAAAGACCCAGTGAAACAAAAAAGAAAAAAAGAATCAAAAGTTTTGAGTTTAATAATAACCTTGAATCGATAATAAATGTCAACAATATAATTTGTAATGAACTGTAATATATTGCCTTCAATAAATGGGTAAAATGTGTTGTCCTGTTAAGAATAATGTCCAATCTGTATAAACCATTATATTGAAATATAAGCAGGATAACTGCTGAAGCAGCAACAAGCAATAGAAACAGGTCAGCAATACCTGCGTAAAAATCTATAAAGCCAACTGATGTATCGTTTCTCAATACGTAGATTGAGATTAGAAATGCAAACAATAGGATTACATAATCAGCAATACCAAAAAAGTATTTATATCGGTAGTTTTTTTTCATAAGTTTTATTTGAAATAATTAAGCTTTGTTAGATTTTCCATAATTATGCCATTGTCTAAACAGCTATTTTTTAAATAATTTAAAGAAATCAGCTAAAGAAATAATTTCAAAATGAGATTAAGAATTAACCATTTGAATTATGAGACAAATTTTAATTGATATTTATGAATTAAATTTTGTGTATAAGTCTTGTTTTGATACAAAAACAGCCCAAATTTTCCAACTTAGGCTGCTTTTGGATAGGACTTTTAATATAAATTACTTTTTAAAGAACTCATTAATCTTACCAATAACATAATTAATCTGTTCATGTGTCATTTCAGGGTACATCGGTAATGATAATCCTGCCTGTGCAATTCTTTCACTATTAGGGAAATCGCCTTTTTTATATCCCAATCCTTCAAAACATTTTTGTAAATGCAGCGGAATTGGATAATGGAGTCCTACATTAACCCCCTGCTCAGTCAAATAATCTTTCAACTTGTCTCTAAGCTGTGTACTTTTTTCTAAAGTTCCTGCATTAAGCTGAATAACATAAAGATGATATACATGCTTCCCATAAGCCATTTCTTTTGGAGTAATCACAGCATCAATTCCTTCTAAACCTTCATTGTACTTGGCTGCAACGGCTCTTCTGGCATCAGTCCATTTGTTTAAATGTTTAAGTTTAACACCCAGAACAGCGCCCTGAATACCTTCCATCCTATAATTATGCCCGTAAGAATCATGATAATATTTTTGCGATTGACCATGTTCTCTAAGCTTCTTGACTTTATTAAAAAATTCTTCATTATTACTTGTAACCGCGCCTCCTTCGCCAAAAGCACCCAAATTTTTTCCGGGATAAAAACTGAATGAGGCAGCATCGGTTAAGCCTCCAACCGGTTTGCCTTTATATTCCGTTAAATGAGCCTGCGCTGCATCTTCAACAAGAATCAGATTATGCTTTTTTGCAATTTCTTTTAATGGATCTAAATCTGCACTTTGCCCATATAAATGAACGGCAACAATAGCTTTTGTTTTACTTGTGATTGCTGCTTCAACTTTCGCAGGATCAATATTGTAACTTTCCGGATGGCAATCAACAAAAACCGGAGTAGCCCCGCACAAAGTAGCACCCCAGGCAGTTGCAATAAATGTATTAGCCGGTATAATAACTTCATCACCCGGACCAACACCTAATCCCCATAGTACAAGGTGATTTGCATCGGTACCGGAACTGGTTCCTAAACAGTATTTTACATTCTGAGCTGCAGCAAAATCTTTTTCAAAGTTTTGTACAGAAGGACCGAGGATAAAAGCCGTATTATTCAGCACATTTTGAATAGCGGGATCAATTTCATCTTTTATTGAAAGATATTGTGTTTTAAGGTCTAGAAAAGGAATATTCATTTTGTTAATCTCCATTAGTTTTATTAATCGGTTGATATTTTGAAGTAAAAAGTTATTTAATTCTAATATTATAGTCTTGATCCAATTTACAGTTTTGATTTTTAATGGTCAATTGCTATACACTCATACAACTATAATGCTAAAAATTTATACAGCGCAAAAGGGTTTTTTAATTGAGATATTTGTTTATTTTTAACTTATAATAAGATTTTATGTATTTCTCGCGTAACATAATGATCCACCTAAAAAGTCTGATGCACCAAATTCATTCATTGTTTTAAAATTGGATTGTTATTTAATTAAAATGAGACTTCTAAAAAATGTACATAAATCAGAATTGTTATTTCAAGCAAAGGGAGAAATCTTAGTTTTCTGAAAAGATTTCTATGTTACTTCATCGCTTAGAAACTACATTCCTCAATTTTTTTTGAGTCTATGGTTACTTAATTCAAAACAATAATTGCACGGCATAGTGTTTGTAAACAATAAATATTTAAATTTAAAAGAACCAAAATATTTTTATTCGATTAGAATACAGGAATGAAATGAAAAAATCTTTGCTTATTGTTCTTTTAGTGAACTTAATTATACCTGGGATCCTGGCTCAGGCACTTAACCCGGGTGATGGTGTGAGAATAACTTTTCTGAATATAACAGATCAGATAACCGGAGATTATTTTATTCAGCAGGATGGTAATCTGCAGCTACCATTTATTGGATTGGTAAAAACAACTAATATTGATTTTAAAACAATTAGACAAAATATCTTTGATAAGTATTCAGAACTTTATAAAGACCCGGCATTAACAATTCAACCGCTTATCAGGATCAATATACTTGGTGAAGTGAGAACTCCCGGCTACTATTATGTTACTGATATCGAAAAGATGACCGGAATTCTTGCCCTTGCAGGTGGTGTTACAGGCGCAGCAGCAACAGATGATATTTATATAATCAGGAATGATCAGGAAATTCAATTAAAAAAATCCGAGGTCATTGAACAAGGAAATACTGTAGCGGACCTGGGATTACAATCAGGTGATAGAATTTTTATACCCAGAAGCTTTTGGGCCGATGCAGGTCAGTATGGACTAATCTTATCAGGTCTTGCTGTTCTTGTAACATTAATTAGTATACTTTTAAAAAAATAAATTTCTCATTGAAACTTTAATTCGGGCTTATCTAAAATGAATGATAATAATAAAAATATCAGCAGATCTAATTCGGAAATACCTAAGAAAGAAAAAACTTTATTAGAAATATTTCAGTTAATACTAAAAAATAAATATATACTTTTTTCAAGTGTTCTTATACTTCTTGCTTTAGCTTTAATTTATAGCTTTACCGCAACACCAAAATATGAAGCTAGTGTTACACTGAAAAAGGAGAGTAATCCTGAAGATGCAAAATACGGTGCACCGGATATTTCAACAATGCTCAGTCTTCAATCAACTGATGTTATTGAAACAGAGATGCAGCTTATTTCAACTAATACAGTAATAAGTAAAGTTGTTGATCAGCTTGATTTATTCTGTGAAATTAAAGAATTAACCTGGGATAATGAAAAATCCTACAGTATCAATAAAACCTACCTTGATATGCTTGATCCTGCGTTCAGGTCAAAGAATGCTGGTAAATTTATTGTCCCTAAAAAACTTGAGATAATTTTTGCTGATACAACTAAAAGAGACATTGCAGAGTACATTATTAAAAAGGAATCAAATACTAAATATGCTTTATTTGATGCTTATGATAATAAACTGATTGCAAATTCAAACAAAGATAGTGTTGACCTTCTGGATACTGTCAGCCTCAAAAAAGAAGTTGATCCTGATTTATATAAAATTAATACGCCGGAATTTTCAATAATTATCGATTGGAATTCAGCTCCTATTAATAGTGCATTATTATTGTCTTTTAATGATTTTAACAAAACCGTTGATGGTGTTATTGCCGGCACTAAAGTCAGCCGGGAAGGCAAAACAGATATTTTTTATGTGGATTATTCTGCAAGTTCAGCTACTTCAGCGGCAATTATTGCAAATACAATAGTAGATAAATTTAGAGAATCCCGTATAGCCCAGAAGAAAGAGCTTATCAGATATTCTTATGCATTTGTCGATAAACAATTAAATGAAATCCAGGATAAGCTTAAACAATCCGAGGCTGAAATTAGCAACTTCAAATCAAGCGGACAAATAATATCTATAGATGCAAGTTCTTCGGAACTGATGGGCTTTCTAAGTAACCTTGAAGCAGAAAAATATAATACTGATTTGCAGCTTGCAGACTATAAAAACAAAGCTGCTGATCTTGAAAAGGAGTTAAAGAAAAGCGGATACTTTGATCAGGGGAACTTAAATCCTGAAGCAAATGGAACGGGGGTTTCACCCTTTTCAACACTAATGAGTTCGCTTTCCAGCCTGGAATTAAAACGTCTTGAGCTGCTTCAAAAAAGAACTGAAAATCATCCTGACGTTGTAGCTATTGATGAACAAATAAAACTTACAAAGTCGAAACTAGCAGAATTTAATGAGAATACCATATCTGCATATAAGATTATGATCAGTAATCTTGAAAAGAAATTATTAAAGATAAACGATCTGATGTCCAAATACGAAGTGAAGATGAGAAGTCTTCCCTCTCAGGAAAACAAATTAGCCCAGCTTATGCGTAAAAGCGGTACATACGAAAAAATTTATACTATCCTTCTGGACCAAAGAGAGGCAATGAGGGTGGCAGAGCTTTCCAAAATGCAGGATATTACTATCGTTGATAATGCTAAAGTTCCTGAAAATCCTTCCTGGCCTAAAAAATCTTTAATAGTTCTAGTTAGCTTAATTCTTGGCGGATTTTTTGGAATTCTGTTGATTTTTTCAATTGAGTTATACAGAACAAAATTTGTAAATCTTGATGAATTGGAATCAGAATTCCAGGTACCCATATTATCGATAATTCCTAAGTACACAAAAGAAGTTCAGAAAGAACTCAACAATTCAAGGTCGGAATATAAGATCGTTTCCCTTATTAGTCATGATGAAGGGCTGGTTGAAACTTATAGATTATTCAGGACAAAACTTTTTCAAAAACTTGATCCTGAAAAGAAAATAATAATGGTTACTAGCTGTGAAGAAAACTCAGGTAAAACCTCTGTGGTAGCAAACCTTGCTGTTTCCATTTCACAGGAAGGGAAAAGAGTATTAGTTGTTGATTGCGATCTTAGAAAAGCCGATTTAACTAAAATGTTCGGGTTAACGACTAAAGATGTAGGACTTATTGATTTTCTTACCAAAGAGGTTAATCCTAAAATTTACTCGCGGGCATCTAAATTAATTGATGTTCTGCCTGCCGGTGGATTGACAGATGAATCAGGAACTCTACTGGGTTCACCAAGGATGAAATCACTTTTTACACATTTAGCTCAATCAAATTACGATATTGTTTTGTTTGATTCACCACCTGTTACGCGTGTGGTTGATCCGTTAGTATTAGCCAAGTATATTAAGGATGTTGTCCTTATTGTAAGACCTAATCATTCTTTAATCGAAACTGTACGCTGGGGTATGCAGGAGTTAAGGCAAGCGAATGTTAAAATAAGAGGGATTGTTGCGAACGCTGCTACTATTGAAAACTCTTATTACTATCGTTACAGGTATGGGTATGGATACGGTTATGGAAAGAACAATGATAAAAGTAAAAAGAGTAAAGTATTTGGTGATACTAAAAGAAGTGAAAGTTCAAAAACTTTAGCATAAAGATTTTTAAACACTTAAGATTGTTTTGAGGCATTTTCAATAAATATAATTACTGACATTCTCAGTCTGTCAAAGTGTAATTAAAATTATTCGATTTTAATATTTAAATAGCGAGTATTCATCATCAGTTCCGCCCAAATATTAAATCCTCTTGATATTCCTGATTGGAATAAACAGGTGCTCAAACATAAGGATTATTCTTTTTTCCATACAAAAGAATGGGCAGAAGTATTACTCGAATCTTATTCCTATACACCAATGTATTTCACAATTCAGAACAGGACTGAATATGCGTCTTTAATTCCCTCATTCAGAATTAATAGTTATCTGACAGGCAGCAGAATTGTTTCTTTACCTTTTAGTGATTTCTGTGAACCACTTTATTCATCCATTCTGCAGGCAGATGAAATTGTATCGGAAATTTTTTCTTATGCTAAAAATCAAAACTTAAAGTATGTTGAATTTCGATCTTCAGAAACGAAATTTCCCCATCAATCCGATAACTATAGAACAGATTTAAGACATATCCTGTTTCTGAATAAATCTGAAAATGAAACCTTCAAATCTTTTTCTGAAAATACCAGACGCAATATAAAAAAAACAGCTAAATCCAATGTCGTTGTTGTTATTAAAAATGATATAGACGGATTAAATTTTTTTTATAAAATGTTTTGCGTTACAAGACAAAAACATGGTTTACCGCCTCAGCCAATAAAATTCTTCAAAAATATTTTTGAATACATTATTAAAAAAGGACGGGGAGATATAG
This sequence comes from uncultured Ignavibacteriaceae bacterium, assembly GCA_963809415.1. Classification (GTDB taxonomy): domain Bacteria; phylum Bacteroidota; class Ignavibacteria; order Ignavibacteriales; family Ignavibacteriaceae; genus IGN3. Next base: position 1,284,915 of record CAWEJJ010000003.1, read on the forward strand.
TTTTAGCAAAACATAATAATCAATTTATTGCCGGTGCTGTTTACTTTAAATTTGGAGAAAAGATACTTTATAAGTTTGGAGCATCTTACCCTGTATTTAATGAACTTAAAGGAAATAATGCAGTAATGTGGTTTGCAATACAAAAATATATTAATGAAAAATATAAAGAATTCGATTTTGGCAGAACCGAAATTAACCACGAAGGTTTAAGAAGATTTAAACTTAGCTGGAATACTGAAGAAAGATTTATTTATACTTCAAAGTATGATATTAAAACTTCTAAATATCTTCCGGCTAAAATTCAAACGGATGGTTTTCATAATAGGATTTTTAATAATACACCGGTTTGGGCACTTAAATTGATAAGTAAAATTTTATATAAACATATTGGATAATTTTTATTCCGCAGCAAAGAATAGTATTCTGTATTTTTAACTTGTTATATTTTTATGGGATATCACGAATCATTACGTGATGCAATAACTGCACAAATCTGGAGACCTATGCTACGAGCAAAATTATATTGTTATATTATTAGCATAACCAAGTAATAATCAATTATGTTAAAAAACATATTTTATCTGCTAAAACCGCTTATTCCCCGAAGCCTGCAGCTTTATCTAAGAAGGAAAATGATTTTAGCAAAACTCTCTTTATACAAGGATGTATGGCCAATATTAAAGGGATCCGAAAAGAAACCGGATAACTGGAAAGGCTGGCCTGACGGAAAAAAGTTTGCATTAGTCCTTACTCATGATGTTGAACATCAAAGAGGCTACGATAGGGTATTAAAACTGTTAGAAATTGAAAAAGAACTTGGATTTGTTTCCTCTTTCTTTTTTGTACCTGAAAGAGATTACCAGGTTAAAAAAGAGTTATTTAACACAATTAGACAAAATGGATTTGATTTTGGAGTGCACGGATTATACCACGATGGTAAACTTTTTTCATCCGAAGAAGAATTTTTAAGACGTGCAAAAAAGATTAATTACTATCTAAAAGATTGGGGTGCAGTTGGATTCCGTGCACCAGCAATGCACCATAATCTTGACTGGATTGGTGAACTTGACATTGAATACGATCTTTCTACTTTTGACACTGACCCGTTTGAACCGCAGCCTGATGGCGCAGGAACAATTTTTCCCTTTTGGGTTAATAATAAAAGACATAAAAATAGCGGCTATGTTGAACTGCCTTATACATTACCCCAGGATTTTACACCCTTTGTATTGATGCGGGAGAGAAATCCTGAAATATGGATAAAAAAAACTGATTGGATTGTACAAAACGGTGGAATGGTACTTGTTAATGTTCATCCTGATTACATTGACTTTTCAAATAATGGGACGGATGTTGAAGAGGTTAGTATTGATATATATAAACAATTCCTTAGTTATGTAAAAACAAAATATGTAAATGAATATTGGAATCCTTTACCAAAACAGGTTGCCGATTATATTATAAACTCTAAATATATATAATCCCTTTTGCCTCAGTTATTTCGAATATTAAGACCTAATCAAGCTGTTTTTAATGATTCAGGATTAAAAGATTAAAAGTTTTCTGTAAAAGCAGTTCCAGAATTAATAACTGCACAAATTATTTTTAATAACAGTTTAATGATGTTTGCCATCAGTTCCGTTCAAATATTAAATCCTCTTAACATTCCTGATTGGAATGATAAAATCCTTAAACATAAGGATTACTCTTTTTTCCATTCGTTAGAATGGGCAGAAGTATTACTCAAATCTTATTCCTATACACCAATGTATTTCACAATTCAGAACAGGAATGAAACTGCGTCTTTAATTCCCTCATTCAGAATTAATAGTTATCTGACAGGCAGCAGAATTGTTTCTTTACCTTTTAGTGATTTCTGTGAACCACTTTATTCATCCATTCTGCAGGCAGATGAAATTGTATCGGAAATTTTTTCTTATGCTAAAAATCAAAACTTAAAGTATGTTGAATTTCGATCTTCAGAAACGAAATTTCCCCATCAATCCGATAACTATAGAACAGATTTAAGACATATCCTGTTTCTGAATAAATCTGAAAATGAAACCTTCAAATCTTTTTCTGAAAATACCAGACGCAATATAAAAAAAACAGCTAAATCCAATGTCGTTGCTGTTATTAAAAATGATATAGACGGATTAAATTTCTTTTATAAAATGTTTTGCGTTACAAGACAAAAACATGGTTTACCGCCTCAGCCAATAAAATTCTTCAAAAATATTTTTGAATACATTATTAAAAAAGGACGGGGAGATATAGTTTTAGCAAAAAATAATAACCAATTTATTGCCGGCGCTGTTTACTTTAAATTTGGAGAAAAGATACTTTATAAGTTTGGAGCATCTTACCCTGTATTTAATGATCTTAAAGGAAATAATGCAGTAATGTGGTTTGCAATACAAAAATATATTAATGAAAAATATAAAGAATTCGATTTTGGCAGAACCGAAATTAACCACGAAGGTTTAAGAAGATTTAAACTTAGCTGGAATACTGAAGAAAGATTTATTTACACAACTCGATACAATATTAAAACTAACAAATATGTTTCTGCAGATACAAAAACAGAAGGATTTCATAATATTTTTTTTAGTCGCCTGCCTTTATTCATGTTAAAGATTGTTGGAAATACTTTTTACAGGCATATCGGATAATGAATTTTACAATCACAAAAGAATTAGATGACCCAAGGATAATCCCTTTCCTCCTGAATGATGACAGGGCTTCAATCTATCATCACCCGGCTTGGATAAAAGCAATCTCAAATTCACATAATTATCCGGCTTATTACTTAATCTTAGAGAATTCCCCTGATAAAGAAATCTTAGGATTATTTCCATTCGTTATCAAAAATAATTCCCGGAAGAGCAAGAGAACAATCTGTTTACCATCAACAACTTATTATGATCCACTTTTCCCGGACGGCTTTGACATGGATCCTGCTATAACAGAACTTGTTAAGTTTTTCGGAGACAGGCTACATTTTGATTTCAAATTAAGATGCAATCATATCATTAAGGACCTCAATGTATCATCAAATTATTATAATCATATAATTAAGCTGGGAACAACAATTGACGAGACATATAATGCATTAGGAAGGCGAAGTATTAAAAGATTCATTAAAAAATCTAATGAACATGAATTAAATCTCCGCTTTGGAGTAACTGCGGCTGATCTTCACATTTTTTATGAACTGGAAGTTAAACTTAGAAAAAGTATTGGACTGCCTCCTGCCCCGTATAAATTCTTTTATTCGATTTGGAATTCTTTGAAGCAACAGGATTTGATAATGCTTCCAATTATTGAATATAATTCTTTGCCTATTGCCGCATCTTTAGTACTGAAGTTTAAAGACACCTTTCATTTTGAATATACCGCTATTGATAAAAAATATTTAAATCTTTATCCTAACCATAAATTGCATTGGGATATTATCAAAATTGCTCAAACTGAATACAATGCAAAATACATTGATATGGGCAGAACAGACATTCATCAGGAGTCACTTATATATTTTAAAGAAAAATGGAACGCTAAAGCTTTTCCTCTATACCATTTAAATATTCCATCCCAAAAGAGAAAGAATAAAAAAAGAGGGAATCTTTATAAACTAATGCAAGGCATTAATAAAATTTTACCTGCAAATATTCTAAAGCTGGAGGGAAAAATATTATTCCCTTATTTTGATTAGTCATACCTTTTAAAAAAATTTATATTAGGAGTTAAAATGGTTCGAAGAATAACCCAAATAATAGAAAGACTCTCCATACAAATAACATCCTGGCTGCTTTTTTTTAAGAATGAAAAACAGTATGGAATTAAGACATTTAGCTTCAAAAAATTTACTTATTTTCGTAAAGGATTTTTAAGCGGTCATCCTATCAAGTACGACTTCGTTAAATATAAGGAAGCCGATTATATCTCGGATATTGAAAACATTAAGTTAGCATATCTAAATTATCCTTACGGACGTTTGCTGAGAGATAAACTGGTATTCTCAAATTATTTCAATTCATACTTTAAAACACCCGAATGTTATGGTATAATCAATAAAGGACAATTTCAGCCGGTTAATTTAAATCATTACATAAATTCTTTCGGGGCATTAATTGAATTAGCTAAATGGAAAAAGCTTATTTTAAAACCCCTTATGGGCACTGCAGGAATAGGAATAAATCTCCTTGAAAGTAATGGGAATTTAGACTTTTTAATAAATAAAAAACCTTTTAGCATTACACAAATTCAAGAGTTAATTAATAAGATGGATAATTATCTTATTGTTGAATTTATAGAGCAAAGTGAGTTTACTAAAAAATTTTTTCCTCAGTCAGCAAACACAATCAGACTTATGACTCTTTGTGATCCAGAACTGCCAACCTCTTTTATTCCATATAGTTTCATCAGATTTGGACGAGAAAAATCAATCCCTGCTGATAACCTGTCTCAGGGAGGAATATTTTCTTTTATTGATCTTGAAAGTGGGCAACTATCAGCCGCTATGGAAGAAGTTCAAAACGACAAAGTAATTATACATACACATCACCCTGATACCGGGATTTTAATAGAAGGCAGTATAATCCCTGAATGGGCTTCATTAAAAAGATTTTTCACTGAACTTGGCGGTATAATAAAACCATATATAAAAATAGTCGGATGGGATATCATTTTAACAGAGGATTCTTTTGTTGTAATTGAAGGAAATAATGGTCCTAATTTGTATACTCAAGGTGCGAATAATCCGCTTGCAAAAAATCCTGAGGTTTTAAAGTTTCTTAAACACTTTAAAATTAGAAAATAATTATTTAAAATTTCGTAATATTAATTATAACTGTTTCGTTTTAATATATTTTCCCAATAAAAGTGTAATAATTTAAGATTATACAATAGGTAATGAAGAAAAAAATAAAATTAAATACTTCTTTCTTGGCTTTAATTTTGTTGACTTTAGTCACTATTGCGGTAACTTAAACTAATTCAATTACTAATTATAAGAGGGCTCATATGAAAAAATTTTTAGCTTTTTTATCTTTTATCAGCCTGACTTTCATTGGCTGTCAAAGCACTGAAGATATTACATCTCCAGTTGGGGATCTTAATAAACCTAATCCGGCGCCAGTTTATAATTTTAGTTGCACTCCAACTCAGATTACTGACGAAACAGTAGATTTGATTGCCGGACAGCACAATCCGGTTGGTACTGCTACATTCCATTTAACAGCTGCGGGTAATCTTGAGGTCACCTACCAGCTTGATGCATCTGAAGTTGCAGAAGGTGCATTAATTACAGAAGTTCACATTGATTTTGCAACAACATTAAATAATGATGCAAAAAATGGCGGATTTCATGCTAACAGTTCCGGGAACCCACAACCCGGGCAGTTTGACATAAATACTTCATTGACACCCGGACAAACAAGCTGGAGTTTAACGATATTAAAAGCTGATTTAGTTAAATATTTGAATTTAACTGAAGGAAGCGATGTACCTGCTGATTTTTATATTGCTGCGCACGGTGTAGTTGAATGGGGTGGCGACGGTACATGCCCAACATTACCTGATGGAAAATACCGCTATTTAGCTCAAGTTCCCGGAACAAATTATTATGTCGAAGGCGCTAAATTATTTGACGATGCTGCCGGAACAACTTTATTATACGATAATTTAAATGGATGGTGCGTTGATAGAGAGAATGGAGCTAAACCAGGTTTGTATGTACAAGTTGATTTTCTTTGCAGTACTGCCGATATCTCCGGTTTATGCTTGGTAGATCATCCTGAAAATATTGGAGCTGTAAACTGGGTTTTAAACAACAAAGTTGCCAGCTTAACTTATGCACCGTATAGAACTGTTCAGGTTGTTATCTGGAAATTGTTAGATAACAACATCAAACCTTTTAAAGCATATGATACTCTGCAGGTTAATGCTTTATATAATGAGGCACTAAAACATACCAGTTTTGTACCCGGATGTGGACAAATTATTGGTGTATTTATGTTTGAAACTGGAAAAAATTACTGTACTCAGTCTGCAATGCAAGCTATGTTAATTGAGAGAACTGTTGTTTGCGGTGGCAGTGAAACTATGTGGGGATTTGATTGGGATTTTGATTCTAATCCGCAAGGACCGCTTGATAATTATAGCTGCAGATTCGTTGAGCAGGGTAACTGGGCAAGATATTTCTTATTCTAAATAAATTGTGTTTTTTGTAGTAAAATATAAAGGCTGTCTGTAAAAGGCAGCCTTTCTTTATATTATAATTCCTATTTTACATCAGTGTTAAGCTATCTTATTATAAATAAATTTAAAATATTTTATTTATTTAATTTTTTAAAAAAAGGATTAAGTATTTACTAAGAATGATATTTATCATCTCATATATTTAACTGAGATCACTAAATAATTCATTTATATATTGATCCTGGATTTAATGCACGAGCCTGATGGTTCTTGTTAATGTTCTTCCTGATTACATTATTTACTTTTGAGTGCTTTGCTAAAAAATTATATTCTTGTTAGCTGATGAATCGAAAACAATATATCTTTTCCGACGGGATTTTAATTTTGAGCTATAATTTGCTTATTGTATAATAAAACCGACAAGATAATTAAACATTGGAGGAAACAATTTAAGTATTCGGTTTACGCCTATCCGATAGCACCGGCATAATCCGCATTGTGTAATAATTTTTAATTTTTTATTGAGGTTTTTCTCTATTCCCTTTATTATGAATAAAATTCAAAACCCCAAAGCAGTTATCTGTAATTGTAATAACATCATGTCTCTTCCAATAATAAGGTCATTAGGCATTAAAGGAATTGATATTACTGCCTGTTTCGGATTATCGAATAAATTAACCCCTTATCACAGTATTGTAAAAGGCTCTAAGTATATTAAGGAAAAAATATACTTTGAGGAAGATAATTATTCTGCTAATCTTATAACCTCTTTGATTTCTTATAGTAAAACTCAAAAAGAAAAACCGGTACTTTTTCTTGCCAGTGACCAGGATTTGATTTCCTGTTCCGAGAACAGAATATCAATTCAGGATTATTTTCATTTTACCTTACCGCCGCACGAGCTTATCGATAAGCTTTTAAATAAAGAAAAATTTATTGATTTAGCCATCAGTAATGATTTGACAATCCCGAAGTCAAAAAAAATTATCAGTGGTAAAGAGATTATTTTAGCCTCCAAAGAGTTCAGGTTTCCTTTCATTATAAAACCTTCCTGGCGTAATAATGAATGGCTAAATAAATTCAAAGAACAAAAACTGTTTTATATAAATAATGCCACTGATCTATGGGCAACAAGTGATTTAATAAAAAATATTAAAACTAACTTTTTTATGCAGGAAATAATTACAGGTGGTGAGACTAACATTCTGTGTTCATTTGCAATATTGGATAATAACTCAGACCCCATAGAACTTGGATTTTGTAGAAAGTTAAGACAGTATCCAAAAGATTTTGGAAATACTTCCCTTGCCGAACCTATTTACGATAAAGAGCTTGAAAAGCTAAGTATTGAGATTTTCAAAAAACTAAAGCTAGCTGGCTATGCAAGTATTGAATTTAAAAGAGACCCGATAAATAATAATCTCAAAATAATAGAAATTACACCCAATAGATTTAATCGTCAGTTTGCCGTTACTAATATAATTGGATTAAATCTTCCTTACGCTCTTTATAACTTCGAGCTAGGTAATAATCATAAATCAAAGCGAAAAGTTTATTCAAATTTAAAATGGGTAAGCGAAGTAAATGAATTTAGAACAATAAAATCTTATATTCGTTCAAAAGAATATTCGCAATTTGGCAGGTTAAAAGGATTAAAGAAAATCGGATGGTTTGAAATTTTTGATAAAAAAGATTTTAGACCATTTTTTATTCTTGTAATAGATAAATTCAAAAAAACAATGGGATTTAAATATATTATAAAAAATAAAAAAAACTGTTGCGCATCCAGATCTGAGAGTGTTTGAATATTATTCAGAAAATCAGAAAAAATATCCAATATATATATTCTCAAAATACTGTTCTTAATAACTGAATATAGATATGGAGTAATTTTAATTTTGTACTTAAGTGAAACATTGCTCTTTAAAAGACGCATTTAAAATACCGGCAAAATGATATTACACTTAAACTTTTGCATATACTACTTTGTTTATAAGTGAGACAAATTCTCTTAGTCAATATTTAATTAAATCAGGTAATTTTGTTTTATTAAGATATAATACCTTTTTTAATTAAATTTACGGCATAATGATTGACTATATTTTTATCGTCATATGTCTCATTTGCTTAACTGGTCACGAAAACAGGAATAATTTACTGCATTGATGCAAATAAATTAATACAATTAAGACTTTTACTATCAGTTATCCGTTAGCTAACGGAAACAGATTTATCCCGGGGAAATCCCAATGGGAGAAAGAATAAATTTATAATGAAAAATTTTGCTATTACCGGAGTAGCAGGTTATATAGCACCAAGACATTTACAAGCTATTAAAGACACCGGGAATAATCTTGTTGCTGCAATGGACCCGCATGATTCGGTTGGGATACTGGATCGTTATTTTCCAAATACAAGTTTCTTTACAGAATTTGAGAGATTTGATCGTCATCTGGAAAAACTTAGAAGGACAAAGTCATCCGAAAAAATTGATTATCTATCGATTTGTTCACCCAACAATTTACACGATGCACATATCCGTTTAGGGTTGCGTGTTGGTGCAGATGCAATATGTGAAAAGCCATTAGTGCTTAACCCATGGAATCTTGATCAGCTTCTGGAGATTGAAAAAGAAACGGGTAAAAAAGTTTACACAATACTTCAACTGCGTGTGCACCCCGCTTTACTTAAAATTAAAGAAGAGCTTTCACAGGCTGAAAATAAAAAACAGAAACATAATGTAATTCTAACATATGTTACTTCAAGAGGTCCCTGGTATAACTATTCATGGAAAGGCAGGGATGATATTTCAGGTGGTGTAGCGACTAATATCGGTATTCACTTCTTCGATATGCTAATGTGGATGTTTGGTGATGTGCAAAAAAATCATTTGTTCTTACGTCAATCAAATAAAGCCGCAGGATTTATTGAACTTCAACATGCAAATGTGCAATGGTTTTTATCCATCGATGGAAAAGATCTTCCGAAAGAAACTATTGAAAAAGGGAAACCTACTCATCGTTCTATTACAATAGATGGAAAAGAATTAGAATTTACTGAAGGGTTTACCGATCTGCATACAAAAATTTATGAAGACATTATAAGAGGCAATGGTTTTGGAATAGAAACTGCCAGACAATCAATTGAGGCAGCATATGATATAAGACATCTGCCGCTTACAAATATTAAAGAACTTTATCACCCAATGCTGCTGGTAAAATAAATTTGTTTCCGTTTCCGTTAGCTAACGGATTTGTGCTTGGTTTGTAATTCTTTGTGCTTGGTTCCTGATTATTTCAATAAAAATGTAATTAAATACTTTTTATTGATCAAATTATTTACATAATTCGTTAAAAGATAAAATGCAGATAACTAAATTTGAAGATATTGAAAGCTGGAAAGAAGCCAGATTACTTGTAACCATAATTTATGAACTAAGAATAAATGAAGAATTTAATAGAGACTATTCATTAAAAGATCAAATTACACGCGCAGCAGTATCAATTATGTCAAACATTGCAGAAGGATTTGATTCAGGAACTTCTAAGTCTTTTATCATGTATCTTAATATTGCATACGGTTCAGCCTCCGAAGTGCAATCACTACTTTATATTTTAGTCGATCGGACATATATCACTCAGCGGAAATTTGAAGAGATATATGGACGAATTGGAAAAATAAAAAATTTAATTGGTGCTTTTATAAAATATCTTAATTCAAAAAAAACACTCAAAACAAAAAACTAAGCACAACGAACTAAGAGCAAAAAACAAACTCCAGGCAAAATATTTATAATTATTACTAAGGAATTTTTTATATGACTGATAAACCTAATTATTACATTAACGAATATGCCGTAGTTGATAACAATGTTGAAATTGGTGAAGGAACAAAAGTCTGGCATTTTACTCATATACAAAGCGGAAGCAAGATTGGAAAGAAATGCGTCTTTGGACAAAATGTTAATATTGGGAATAATGTAACTATCGGAAATTACTGCAAAGTACAGAACAATATTTCTATTTATGAAGGAGTAACACTGGAAGATTATGTATTTTGCGGTCCTTCCATGGTTTTTACTAATATATTAGATCCAAGATGTAAATATCCTCAGGTTGGTGCACAATTTTATATTAAGACTTTAGTAAAGGAAGGAGCTTCCATCGGAGCAAACGCAACAATTGTATGCGGGCATATACTTGGTAAGCATTGTATGATCGGAGCAGGTTCTGTTGTAACTAAAGATATACCTGATTATGCACTGGTGATTGGCAACCCGGGCAGAGTTGTTGGCTGGGTATCGGAAGCCGGTAAAAAACTTGAATTTGATTTAGAAGGAATTGCTTTTTGTGAAAAAAGTAATAAAAAATACAAATTAGAAAATAACAAAGTATTTGAAGTAGAATGACTAAGAATGTAGAACAAATAAATAATAAGAGTACTAAACGCGTGCTTATGATTGCACAATCAAATTATGACTATGATCCGAGGATTATTAGATATTGCAAAGCTTTGCAGGGCAATGGTTATCAAATAGATGTTATTTGTTTACAGTTAGATAAACAAAATAAATTTGATATTGTTGATGCTGTAAATGTTTACCGGGTAATGAAAAAATTTAATCAGGATTCTATCCTTTCGTATGCCTTTAACTCTCTTCTTTTCCTTTTTAAATCATTTTTCAAAACAATTTCTTTATCTAATAAAAATGAATATACCCTGGTTCATGTTCATAATATGCCTGATTACCTTGTTTTTGCTGCGTTGTACCCAAAGTTAAAAAGAATACCGGTTTTTCTTGATATTCACGATCTCACAATAGAACTGTTTAAAGAAAAATGGTCCGAAAAAAAATTCAAGCAATTTAAGTTTGTCTTAAAACTTACCGAAAAATTGTCCTGTAATTTTGCCGATCATGTAATTACTGTTACAAAGGAATGTGTGGATTTACTAAAAAATCGTGGAATTAAGGAAACTAAAATTACTTTGATAATGAATTCACCGGATGAAAAATCTTTTTCCTATGATAACAGTCGTTTCCTTAAAAATAATTCCGATAAATTTAAAATATTATATTATGGAACATTGGCAAAACGGTTTGGATTACATTATGTAATTGATGCTATGGGAATTGTCAATAAGTCAAACCAAAATATTGAATTCTATCTTTATGGAAATATTGAAAATGATTATGCTAATGAACTTAAAGAATTAGCTAAAAAATTAAATATTAGTGATAAAATTTTCTTCAATTCACCTATTCTACACAATAAAATTAATGAAATTATTAAACCTTTTGATCTAGGTATTGTACCTTATGAAAGAACGGACTACATGGACCTTGCCTTACCTACAAAAGCAGGCGAATATGCATATACGGGACTTCCCTTCATTATGTCTGATTTAATTTCCGTTAGAACCGTATTTGGGAACGAAAGTGTTCAATATGTAAAACCTGAAGAAACAAACGAACTGGCAAAAACCATACTTAATCTTAACTCCGATAAGGACAAAAGAAAAAAAATGTCTGAAAACGCTTATAATGATATTTCAAAAATTAGCTGGACTGTGATGGAGAAAAGATATATTGATTTATTAAATTCTTTTATTCCAACTAAACCAAAAATAAATGAAAGCTCTAATCAAATACTTTTATGAATCCAATTATGAAACGAGCTTTAATAACAGGTATAACCGGGCAAGATGGCAGTTACCTAACGGAAATCCTTCTCGAAAAAGGATATGAAGTTCACGGAATAATCAGAAGAAGCAGTTCTTTTAACACAGGAAGAATTGATCATCTTTATGAAAATCCGGAACTGTTGAACAAAAAATTATATCTTCATTACGGAGATCTTGTTGATACAAGCAACTTAAATCGTTTGCTTGAAAAAATCCAGCCGGATGAAATATATAACCTTGCAGCACAAAGTCACGTAAAGGTTTCGTTTGAAATTCCCGATTACACAGCACAAGTTGATGCGCTTGGTACCTTAAGATTTCTTGATGCAATTAGAGAAGTAGGATTAAGAAAAGTAAAGTTTTATCAGGCATCAACAAGCGAATTATTTGGGAAGGTACAGGAAGTTCCGCAAAGTGAAAAAACTCCGTTCTATCCCCGCTCACCTTATGGAGTTGCAAAACTATACGGTTACTGGATAATTGTAAATTATCGAGAAGCATATGATCTTTTTGCATGTAATGGAATATTATTTAACCACGAATCTCCTAAAAGAGGAGAAACCTTCGTAACCAGAAAAATTACTCGTGCTGCATCCAGAATAGTTGCCGGTTTACAATCAAATCTATCGCTTGGAAACCTTAATGCAAAAAGAGATTGGGGATTTGCACCCGAATACTGTGAAGGAATGTGGCGGATACTTCAGTATAAAAATGCAGAGGATTTTGTACTTGCAACCGGAGAAACGCACACTGTAAGAGAATTTGTAGAGTTAACGTTTAAGAATCTTGGAGTTGAACTGGAGTGGAAAGGAAAAGGAATTAATGAAAAGGGGGTTGTCTCCGGTATAGATTTTGAAAAAGCAAAATTACTTATAAACTTTAGTAAAAACTCTAAGTTTTATAAATATGATTTTTCTGCAATGTTAAAAGAAGGGAATATTGTTGTAACGATAGACCCAAACTATTATCGCCCAACAGAAGTTGATTTATTAATTGGTGATCCTTCAAAAGCAAAAAAACTTTTGGGATGGAAAGCTAAAACAAAATTTGAAGATCTCGTTCAGATAATGATTAAATCAGATATGGATAAAGTTCTTAAAAGAGGTTATTAGAGTATGAAAACAGCAATAATTACAGGCATAACAGGGCAGGACGGCGCTTACCTTAGCAAATTATTATTAGAAAAAGGATATAAAGTTATTGGCATTACAAGAAGTTTACAATCAGGGAATATAAACGGACTAAACTTTCTTGGTATTCAGAATGATGTTGAATTGATTGAAGCAAACGTATTTGATCTTTCCAATATAATCAGGCTGCTCGAAAAATATAAGCCGGAGGAATTTTATAACCTTGCCGCACAAAGCTCTGTGGGCTTATCTTTTGAACAACCGATTGGAACTTTAGAGTATAATATAATTTCGATAGCCAATATTTTAGAAGCAATAAGAATTGTTAATAAAAATATAAAAGTTTACCAGTCTTCAAGCAGTGAAATGTTTGGCAACGTACAAAAAGAATTGCTTCCTGTGGATGAAAATTTTATCATCCACCCTGCCAGTCCTTACGCAATTTCAAAAGCTTCTTCTCACTGGATTTGCGTTAATTACAGGGAGGCTTATAAGTTATTTATTTCAAGTGGAATCTTGTTCAACCACGAGTCGGTTTTGCGAAGACCAAACTTTGTTACAAAAAAAATAGTTTCCGGGGCATTTAAAATTAAAAACGGTCAGCTTGATATGCTTAAAGTGGGTAATACATCGATAATGAGAGATTGGGGTTATGCTCCCAAATATGTTGAAGCCATGTGGACAATGTTAAATATAGACAAACCCGGGGATTATGTAATCTGTACGGGCGAACCGCATACATTACAGGAATTTATCGAAAAAGTATTTAGTAAATTCGGTTTAGACTCAACTGAATATGTTAAATCGGATACCTCCCTGCTTCGTCCTGTAGATCTTGAAGTAATATATGGTAATCCAACAAAAGCAAAGACTGAACTAAACTGGAGTTATAATTTATCCTTTGACGATTTAATAGAAAAATTAACTGAGGATGAAATCTATTATAATAACTGGATTAAAAAGTTCTCGGCAAGTTAGTTAATCACACTAGATTTTATAAAGGAAAAATGAATCAAAAAATAATTTTTATAAGTTGGACACCTTACGGAAGACATACTGAACTGCTTGGAAAATCATTAAACGCAGAGATATTTTACATTAGCAAATTCATTAAGTTCAAAGGGATATTATGGAAACTGCTTTTCCCCGTTGATTACCTTCTTAAATCAATTAAATCTTTCCATATTTTAATCAATAAAAAGCCAACGATTGTGTTTGTTCAGAATCCTCCGTCAATTGCCCCGGTAGTAATAGTGCTTTTTTCAAAATTTCTTAAATTCAAAACAGTGATCGATTCTCATAATGGCGCCTTTGAAAAACCCTGGGTAAATACTCCATTTCATATTTGGGCTTTAAGAAACGCGACCATTATAACAATACATAACAGTGTTTTATTTAATCGCCTTACATCAGATAAAAAATTTTCAAATATTAATTTCAAAATACTCAATTCCCGGTTATCGGAATTTCCTTCCAATCTAAAAGAAAAATCGCAGGAGAAATATTTTCTGATAATCTCATCATTTTCAGCTGATGAACCAATGGAAATATTATTGCAGGGATTAACTTTGTTTTCTAAAGACAATAATAATTGGAAGTTCAAAATTACCGGGAACTATAAAAAAGGGAAAGATTTATATAATAAGTATTCCGAAAATGGAAGCATTGAATTTTTAGGATTTGTAGATGATAAGACCTACGATTATTTACTGGTTAATGCGTTTGGTATTATGGCACTATCAACCAGAGATGATGTTCAGCAATTTGCATTAATGGAAGCAGTTGGAGCAGAGGTCCCTTTTATTTCAAATAAAAATAAAACAAATATTGATTTATTTGGGGACAAAATGGTACTTATAGAAAATGACTTTGATAAAGTTTCTGAAGGTATAAATGATTTTATTAATAATAAAAATGAACTTGATAAAAATATTGTCGATATTAAAATACAACAAAAAGCAAAATGGGAAAGTGAATTCAATAAACTTTTTCAGCAATTAATTTCAGATCAGTAAAGATGACCCTTTATCCAATGAATGAAAAGAGAATATTAATATCTGTTTGTATTGCAACTTATAAGCGAGAGAAACTTTTAGTAAGGCTTTTGCAAAGCCTTACCGAACAGGTTTTAGAACAAAACATTATGATAGAAATCATTGTAACTGATAATAATATTGAAGAGAGTGCTAAAAGTATATTAAGAAAGTTTATAAGTACGGATAAAATTTCATTTAAATATTTTATACAGCCTATAAAGAATATAAGTCTTACACGCAATGTATGTGTTGAAAACGCTACCGGTGATTATATCTGTTTTATTGACGATGATGAGACTGCTGACAAAAACTGGATTGGTAATTTGCTTGATTGTGTTCAAAAATTTAATGCGGATGGAGCTTTTGGTTATGTTGAACCGGTTTTTGATCATATAATTCCAAGTCATTTTAAACAAAGAGAATTTTATTTTTCAGCCGTAGGAAACACAGGGAGTATTGCCAAATTTTACTATACCACAAACTGTTTAATTAAAACAGAGTTGATAAAATCAGAACGTATTCCATTCGATCCTGATTACGGTCTAACAGGCGGAGAAGATGTTCATTTATTTGAAAGACTTGTTAATAAAGGTGCAAAATTTATCTGCAGTAAAGAGGCTGTTACTTATGAATTTATACCGCAAAACAGGGGGAATTATAAATATCTTTTTGACAGGGCTTTAAGGGGCGGACAGTCCTATCTAAGAAGAAACCTTGAACGAAGAAAAGAATTATTTTTTAAAATTAAAGTCCTAACAAAAATTATTTTTCGGTTTCTCTACGGCATCTTTTTATTTTTCCTTTATCCGCTTTCTAAAAAAAAATCAGTTTTAGGTATACTTTCAATAGGTGATGCAATTGGGAAAACAAGAGCATTGTTTTTTAAATTCAAGGAACTTTACTAATTATCATGTCTGAAGACAAAAATGCTCAATCAGATTAAAAATATTAAACCAACAAGAATATTCACTGACCTTGAAACCGGCGCAACATTTAATTTCTTTATCCTTGCATTCTTTACTTTTATGGGAACCAGCCTGCCATTCCAGGAAAGACTGGTAGATGCTTATGAAGCTGAGACTACCAATATTATTAATCAAATAGTTTACATTTTTCTTTTTATTTTGTCTTCTATTCTTATCGTTCAAAATCCTAAAAGTACTTTCTCATTTATACGTAAAGAAAAATATCTAACATTATTTATTTCATTTTGTCTTATCAGCTTTTTATGGTCCGGTTATGGCCTAATATCTTTTAAGCGGTCATTCCAATTGTTTGTCACTTTTATTACTATACTTAATGCTGTGCTTTATATGAAATCAGACTATCTAGTAGTATCCTTAAAAATAATCGCTTATATCTATATAATTGTTACATTATTTTCTGTTATGTTTATTCCTCAAGCTATAGATCCCGCATTTGGTAGTTGGCGTGGAATTGAACTTCAGAAAAATCTGCTTGGACATACATCATTAATGATTTTCACATTAGGTATTTATTTTCTCCATGAATCTAAGAATAGATTTTCTTCATTAAACAGTATTGTATTACTTTTATTAAGCATTCTCATTATTGTTTTGTCTGATAGTTCTACAAACATGATAGGATTAATAGCAATTGTGCTGATTTTAATTATAACAAATATTGATAAGTTCTTTTCACCACTTGGCGTGGGAAGATTATTTTCCAAATTAATTATTTTATCAATTATTCTTGCCTCAATCATTCTATCAATATATTCCGAAGAAATTTTATCTTTTGTACCGGGTCTTTTTGGTAAAGATTTATCATTTACGGGAAGAGACTTGATCTGGGCTTATATATGGACTGAGATACAAAAAAAATTCTGGCTGGGTTATGGCTATGGCTCTTATTGGATAATGGGAACTTCGGTAATTGATTTAATTAAGTCTTCAATTGTTGGAAACAGGGTAAACGAAGCTCATAACGGTTTTCTAGAGATAATGCTCCAGACTGGAATTTTCGGGTTTACTTTATTTGTTTCGGTTATAGTTTCCTTTGTTTATAAAATTACAAAGACAGGTTTTATAATTGCCTTATTTGCCCTTGTTTCAATTGCTATCGTAAACTTTACTGAGAGTTTTATTTTCCAGCCAAGAAGTCCATCAACTCTGGTATTTATGTTGTTTTATTTACTTATCTCAAAGATTTACTTCAAATCATATATAACCGAAAAAACATAGAAATATGGAATTGAAACAAGAAATAAAAGAAGGTGTTTTTTACACGTTTGTATTAAAATATGCGAACATGTTTGTTCAAATGTTAGGTGCTGCTGTTCTGGCTCGCATATTAACTCCTTCCGAGTACGGCGTTGTTGCAATCATAATGGTAATTGTTTCCTTCTTTCAATTAATTAGCAACTTTGGTTTGGGAACTGCAATTATACAAAAACAAGAAATAACAGAAGATAATATATTTTCGTTATTCATTTTCACAATTATTGTGGGTGCTATCATATCTTTTCTTTTTTCTCTTCTTGGTCCTGTTATAGCCAATTTCTATCATAATAATGAATATAAAAGAATTGCAATCATTCTATCGTTTGTTCTCTTTTTTCATACGGCAAATATTGTTCCTTATGCATTAATTATGAAAAATAAGTGGTTCAAAACAATCGGGATTATTTATCTGGTTACCGAAATTATAACAACTATTATTGCTATCATAGCTGCTCTAAAAGGTTACGGTTATTATGCCCTGATAATAAAAAGCATTACAAATGCATTTCTTGTTTTTTTTATAGATTCAGTGACAGTAAAACTAAAGTTGTCAGGCAAGTTAAATTTTAGAATTGTAAAGGAACTCTTTTCTTATTCATTTTTTCAATTATTGTATAATATATTAAATTATTTTTCACGATCACTTGATACTTTGCTGGTGGGAAAATATTTCGGTAACAATATACTCGGATACTATGACAGGGCATATAGACTGGTTTATTTACCGGTCAATAGCCTATCCAATATAATAACGCCTGTATTGCACCCTATTTTATCAAGTCATCAAAATGACCATGAATTAATATATAAAGTTTTTAAGGAAAGCGTCAAACTGCTTTCAATTATAGGAATTCCGCTTACTGTATTTATTACTTTTAATGCTAAAGAAATTATTTTAATTATGTATGGTAACCAGTGGACAAACAGTGTCCCTATTTTTCAAATATTATCCATGGCAATATGGATACAAATGCTTCTTCCCGGTACGATTACAATATTTCAGGCTCTGGGAAAAACAAATTACCTGTTTATTTATGGTTTACTTTCCGCTCTTTTTGTGGTATTGGCTATCGTCATAGGAATATTTTTCTTCGGAAATATAAAAATGATAGCTGTTCTACTGTTAATTGCATATATAATTTCTATTTGTATTGCGTTTTATATGTTAATGATTAGACTATTAAATAAAAGTATTCTGGAAGTAACAAAACTTTTAGTTCCCGGATTTTATTCCGGTTTAGCTTTTATCATTTTTAATGCTTTGTTTAAATCATTCATAAATATTCAAAATTTAGTTATTTCTTTTTTACTTAATTTATTATTTTCAGGAATAATATTTATCCTGATATTATATAAGACAGGTGAATTAAATTATTTCTTAAAGACAATCAATCCTAGAAAACATTAATACAATAATGAAGAATAAATTACCTCTTGTATCAATTTGTATCCCGGCATATAACTCCGAAAAATGGATTGGAGAAACTATTCAGTCTGCCATTAATCAGACCTGGCAGAATAAGGAAATTATTGTCGTTGATGATGGTTCGACTGACAATACTTTAAATATTTTACAAAGGTTTCAATCTGATATAGTAAAAATTGTCACTCAAGAAAACAAAGGTGCGTGTGCAGCAAGAAATCATGCTTTGGCAATTTCAAAAGGAGATTTTATACAATGGTTGGATGCTGATGATCTTTTAGCACATAATAAGATAGAACTTCAGCTTAAAGAAATAGATTTTAATAAAAATACAAGGATTTTACTTTCTTCATCCTGTGCAAAATTCTATTATCGTGCGAATAAAAATAGATTTGCTCCCAATCAATTATGGCAAGATTTGACACCGAAGAACTGGTTCCTTAAACGGTTCATAGATGGAGCCATAATTTATCAACATGCATGGCTTGTTAGCCGAGAAATTACAGAAAAAGCTGGCAAATGGAATGAGAAACTTATTGTAAACCAAGACGGTGAGTATTTCTGTCGTATTGTTGCAGCAAGTGATTTTATTAAATTTGTCGGAGAAGCAAAATGCTATTATCGTGTAGGAAATATTGGAAGTGTAAGTAACAGTAAGTCCAATAAAAAATTAGCATCCCTGATAGAGGCAAATATTTTAAGTACTAATCATTTATTAGAACTGGAAAATAGTTTTACCACTAAGAATGCAAGCATAATCTTTCTTCAAAAATTCTTATCGGGCATATATTACGAAGATAATGAGATCGAAGCCATTAAATTAGTTAAAGACAAAATTGCTGAACTAGGGGGAATTGTGTCTGTAAGAAAGGAGTCAACAAAATTTTATATTTTGCGTTTAATATTTGGGGTAAAAATTGCCAGGCACATAAAAAGTAGATTGTGGGACTTCGAAATTATTACTCGTAGAAGTTGGGATAAATTCCTGTTCTTTTTTTTACAGAAATAACCCCCATATTCCATCTTACCTCAATAAATCATTATCTTTATAGGAAAATAGCATATTCAAATCTGGCAATACAAATTTGATTATAGGCTTTAAATTCAACTTTATATCCTCCGATTATTTATTAGAAATGAAAATAGTAGAATTGTGAAGTTGAAAAATGCATAATATTGGTTTTGACTAATATATTCCCTTTATTGTTTATGGCATAACCTTAGGTGAGAGATAATGACTGTGGTTAATGATGATTATTTTTCTAAGCAGTATAAAATGACTCAATAAAATTTAATATTGATTAAAAGAACCATCAGAGAAGCAAACTCACTTAGATTATATATTTTTTATCAAGTACCAATTCTCCTTGAATTATAATCATACCTATGAATTACTTAATTTTTAGAATCTAATAATTTGATAAAAAATTTCATTAAATTATAAAATAGGATGCTTTTCAAAGAATAATGCTTCACTGCCTGATAGAAAAAAATATTTATTAATATAGCAAAAATTATAAAGTAAGGAAAATTAAGTTCTGGCAATTAAAAATATCATTTGGGACCCATCTTAATAAATTATCTGGATAAATATTAAATAAGACATTTTATCAGTACTAAATATATCTATATCAAACAATTAATTAGCCAATTAATTTTAGGGATTTTTATAATTTAAACAGTGTCATAATCCCGCGCTTAATAAAAATAGGAACAATAGATAAAAGTGGCTTCGGAATAAAATTTTTAATCTTATTTTTCATTATACTTCGATCATTAAAAGACTTGTTATATCCCTGTAACCACCAGCTATCAGTATAGGGATCAATTAATGGAGAATCAGTTCTTTTGAAAATTGCAAGATTTTCTACCATGTCGACAAATTTCCACATCTTATCATTTTTAAGAATTTCATACATTCGTGTAATTGTGGGAATACATATATCATCCATTAAAAGTAGCCCCCCAGTCTTAATATGAGGATAAAAATAAAAATATTCTAAATCTGGGAATGGATATCCATGTGGCCCATCTAATAGCACGATATCGAATTTTTCATTGAATGAATAATTAGGAAGAGTTTTTTGCGTGGGACCTTCATTAAACTCAATATTATCCTTAAGTAATATTGAAGAACTTTTGGCAGCTGATAAACTACCCCGATTGTCTAGAGCAAATACAATATGTTTTTTAGAAATATTTGAAAACAATAACGTTGTTTTACCAGCTCCTGTTTCAGCAGTATAATTAATTTGGTCTAATTGTTCAGCATAGAATAAAATTGCCTTTAATATCTTTTGTGACATTGAACCAGAGCCATGCCAATTCGCAGGAAGTCGTGATATTTCATCTAGTAATTCTTGATGTTTTAGCAAATCGAGCCTCCTAAGAATAATTAATTATGTTATGATTAATTTAGTATATAAAAAATAATGAAATATTTTATTCTTGCAAAAGCTTGGATAATATCTTTGAAATTATTTACAAGTTAGTTAACGTTTAATGACAAAATACTGCTACGAATATTTAAAAGTAATTATCAAATAATTGCTTATATATTTAATGTAAGTTTTGAGTTAAAGTAATTGCAGAATTGCTTACTTATTATAAAGAGATTTGTTTAAATAAACTTTTTTGAGTTTAAATACAGTTAATTCAAAGAAAATCAATACCCTGATTTATAATATTTTATTCTTTATAACTCTTAGAAAAGATTCGGATTTAGGCCAGAAACTTTTGAATAGTTAACGCTATTGTTATGAAACTAACCTCGTAAAACCATCTTCTTAGTATCTGACTTGACTCGTCATCAGTCTGCCCCTACCAGATATTATGTGAAAATTGAGTTTGTCACCTCGACCAGAGGGAGAAGTCTTATTATTTGTACAGATTTCTCTGTCGAATCCGCCGCAGCTGACTTCGAAATGACTTTTAAAGAGTTTTCACATAGCCTCTACCAAAGGGGAGGATAAAGATGAGGTTGGAATTGTTGTATCTGATCTTCGTACCTGTATTGAACTTTGCAATTCCAACCCCCAGGGTTTCTTCCGTTAGCTAACGGATTTTAACACTGGAAGTTTCGCTATTTGTTAACAGAGCAAAATCATCTTCTTAGTATCAATATATGCTGCTCTTTGTATTCTATAATTGTAAATACCGGAAGGAAGCCCTGCAGCATCAAATACAATTTCGTGCTGTCCTAGTGTCTATTCTTCTTTTACAAGCGTTACTATTTCATCACCCGGTATGATAAACTCAAAATTAGAAATTATATCCATCTATTTTTCCCACAGTAAAGTTAACACCGAGTTATACCTGTACATTGGTATGTTCTGTTCATAAATAAAGTAGTCTTTTTTATATTTAAAATCTTCAGTAAACCAGGCATCGGCAAGTATTTCTTCAGGTTCATCAGGAATCTTTTCACCGTTAAAAAATTCATACGCATAAGAAAGGTTATTTACTTTACATCCATTTTTTATAAAATGGAAAGTGAAATATTTATTTATGCGGCTCCATTTAACAGAGCCGTCTTTACTCATTATAACTGCAACCGGGTGATTACCTATTTCTGCATATCTTAATGCAGCGGCACTAAAAGAAATATCAAAGTATCCTGCTGTCAGGGATAATAATTTTTTATCAAATTTTTTACCTTTAGTAAACTTTACAAACCATTCTTCGGGCATAAGCAGTTCGGCTGCAAAATCATTTGCATCAACTTCGGCGGTATTATCCTGCTTAATACCTCTTATATCAAGTCCGCTGCAAAAGTAACTACCGTTTTTCCTGCCGGAATTAAAATAATGCCCCATCTCGTGTGCAACAGTAAATTTCTTCTGTCCCTGCTCTGTTATTTTATCATCAATAGTAATTATTCCCATCCCATCTTTTACAATAAGCTGTCCTTCGCTGTTAAGCAAATCTCTTTCTTCAATAAATAAATTTTCATAGCCTGCAATTGCATAAAGATCCAGCTTTGCCGGATCTTTAATTAAAAACTCTTTTAATAATTTTTTTGCATTAGCTTTTGCCAGTATGCCCATTGCCATTATCCATAAGTTTTTTTAACTGTTCAAGTTTTTCTGCCTGATCTATAATCTCTGAAGTATTTTGATCGCTGCCTGCATCCTGCTTTCTGAAAGCAAACCCCACACCGTTTAAAGAAATATCGTTATTAAATTTATTTGAAATTGAACCTCCTATATTTTTTAAAATCTGCGATGCTTTATTCTGCTTGTTTTTCCCTTCCTGCAATTTGATCTGCGCCAGCTTCTCATCAATAAAATTTCCGGCACGTAGTAAAATTTCATCAGGATCTTCTCCATCAGAAATAAATTCAGACCGAATATCTTCGTCATCTTCTTCAGGCTCAAGAATGATGTCAAACAATATTTTCAGTCGTTGTTGATTCATAGTACTCCTTAAGTTTGGTTTAGTATTTTTTCCCTTAGTGATTTAGACAGGTTTAACAGCATATACCGCGGTATTTGTTTAGCTATCTTCCTCCTTATGCCTCTTATAGTTGTTTCAGCTTCCTCCAATGTAATACCAAGTTCTTTAGAAATCTGCTGCTGTTTTTTCCCTTCAAGCATTTCGTTAAAAATTATTTGTGAATCTTCATTATCTCCAAGAATAACATCAAAGCAATGAGCCTGTATTGTTTCAGCATCAATACTGCCTTCAACATCTTCGGGTTTAGTGTTTACTAAGTCATCAATATTTCTGCCCTGCTCATCCTCACCCATGTCATTTATAACAGGTGTCGGGATATACCGGATTTCCTTTTTTACCCTGTTCGATACTTCGCTTCTAAGGTTCATCCAGAGAACCTGTTCAAGCTTAAGCTTCTCCATATCCCATTCACGTGTACCGTCTATTAAATCGCTGAATACTTCATTCATTATACCCTGTGCCAGCGTCGTTATCCTGGAACTGAATCCAAGAGCTATACCCAATCTTTTTTTTATATGATGTAACATATTCAGATAAGTATCCGGCTGCTTATCAATAAACGATTTTATGGCAAGTGCTTTTTGTTTGGTGATGTTATCAGATTCCATTAGTACCTTAAAAAATATTTTTAATTAATATGAAATACTCTTGTAATGTGAAATTCCGTCAAAGACGGAAAAATTTTTTTTGAGAGTAGTACCATACAGAAACGAGAAAATTATGATTTACAAAAACGGCACAAATAGAGTGAACAGGCTTAACTGGAATCCTTTAGAGGTATTCCGGCAAAGTTATGCGGGTGATCTTCCTGCTGACTTCTCGCTTGTTATCCGTGGAATCCATATCCAGTTCCCGCTTAATTGCCGCTTACTTCCTGCTTTCAGCATACCCTGCTTACGCTTTGCTCAGGTACTGATCATATCTAAGGCTAAGCTTAACAGGCATAAAAAAAACCGCCTGGTATTAAGACAGCGGGTAATTGAATCGAATCAGTATGATAATCTATCCCCGCCCCTTTAATAAAACCGTGTGAAAATTTTGTACAAGTCATTTCGAGCCCGATTCATCGGAAGAGAAATCTTAAACATTAAAAGACTTCGCCCGGAGTTTACACTGAACAAGGTGAATGTGCTCGAAGTGACAATCAATTAATAGCCGGAACCATAATTAGAATAATATAAATAAATCACATTAGAAAATTAATAAACAAAAGAAGGAAAAATACAATGGCTATAATAAAAGGCGGGATCCTTAGCGAATTAAAAGGATCAGTTGGCAACATAACAGGCAGAATAGTAAATGGAAGAAATATCCTTTGCCGTAAACCCGGCTTCAGGAAAAAGAACACTTCTGTTGAAGTATTAAAACGGCAGGATAAATTTAAACTAAGTGTTAGTCTTGGTTCTGCTGTTGGTACATTTGATACACTGAAACTTATCTGGAAAACACTTGCACCGCAAGGGATGAATTATTTCAGTTATCTTGTACAATCAAATTATAAAATGATCGGCGATGGTGTGCTTACCAATAAGAATATAATCACACCCTACGGTGGATTCCCGATCGGTACAGATACGAATACAATTAGTTCAACAGCAATTAGTATTGTTGTTGATGCCTTAACCGGCACTTATGAATTTGATCCTGAAACCGAAGTGAATATTAAACTGTATGCTTTAGTTTACCTTTCAAACCCCTTATCCGATAACGCAGATAAGTTCACATTTATCCCGGTTGAATTTGAAGCACAAGCATTACAGTTAACTGACGCGATAACATTCAGCAAAGCATTACTTAAGGCAGATCAGGTGATATTTGAAAGCTACACAGATCATAAGGTGTATGCAGCCCTTGTAACACTTGATGCGAATAATACCCCGATAAATTATTCTTCTTCAATCTGTATTGAGTAATAGTAAACCCTCAAAAAAAATGGCGTCGATAAGACGCCATTTTTAATTAACAAATTATTTCAACAAAATCATTCATATACTTTTAAGGAAAAAAACCTCACCCCCTGCCCCTCTCCTTATTAAGGAGAGGGATTTAAGGGTGAGGTTGGAATTGTGTATCTTATCTTCGTGCTGTATTGAGCTTTGCAATTCTAACCTTCAGGGTTTCTTCCGTTAGCTAACGGATTTTAACCCTGGAGGTTTCGCTATTTGTTAGCGCAGCAAAATCATTTTCTTTGTATCTGCATATCCCGGTGTTGCCAACCTATAAATATAAACTCCCGAAGCAAGCCCCGCAGCATCAAATACAACTTCGTACTTACCTGGTGTCTGTTCCTCATTAACCAATACTGCCACTTCATTACCAAGTATATCATAAACCTTAAGTGTCACAAACCTCTCCCCCTGCCCCTCTCCTTGCGAAGGAGAGGGATTTAAGGGTGAGGTTGGAATTGTGTATTTTATTTTTGTACTTGGATTAAACGGATTCGGATAATTTTGTGCCAATTCAAACTCCGCCGGAACATTGTTATCTGCTTCAACAGTTGTTAATTCATTGTCAGGAAGTAATAAATTATTTAATTCACCCGTTGCCCAGCGAGTTTGATTATCTGCATCATAAACTCCCCAAAAGCCATTTTCTTCCAGGTAATTTAATCCTGCTGAATCACCTGAAGATATTACAGAAAAATAAAGCGTTACAACATCAGTCCATTTCCCGGGTCCACTTACAATTGTTCCTTTGTCGTTATTTACCGGGGGCAAATCAATATTTATCCATAATTTATCACTTAGTGGTTTTGTAACCCTGGCTTCGCTGTAATTATCACCGCTAAAATTATGGAATAAATAATCTGTTTGATTTAATGGATTTGAATTGAATCCCAGTACCTGCTTATTAAAACCAATGACAATAGTGGCACCGCCTAAATCATCGGTTCCGGTATTAGTATTGATCTGAAGTAGCACGGCAATTTTAGAACTATCCTGATTGACAATTACAAATCTGCCGTTTAATGCTGTTGGTGAAATAGTTGAAACGAAAATAAGAACCAGCATCCCAGCCCATAGGCTGAGTTTTCCCATTTTTATTGTACCTTCTTTTAAAAAAGGATTTAGTTTAGTTTAGTATAGTTTAAAAATAATTTCCTGATTGGGCTTATTTATCAATCTATTTTATCTCGATTAAATTGAACTCATCCACTTCTTTTACCCATCTCTTTGTAAGTTTGTGCGAATATTAATTCTATCACTTCGAACGAAGAGAGAAGTCTGTTAAAGCAATCAGATTTCTCTCCCGATGAATCGAGATCAAAATGATTTTTACTTGATTTTCACACAACCACCAGGTAAGAGAAGGCAGGATTTGAGTTACATTCTACAAGATTTTTCAATCTCTAAATTTCCCATTCCCAATTTCTCAAAATAAAATTATCTCCCCACTCTTATAATCTTTTAATCTTTTAATCTTTTAATCTTTTAATTTCCCATTTCCCATCATAATTACGCTATGTCCTATGCGCTTAGCGTAAAAGAATCATTTTCTTTGTATCTGCATATCCCGGTGTTACCAATCTATAAATATAAACTCCCGAAGCAAGTCCCGCAGCATCAAATACAACTTCGTGCTGTCCTGGTGTCTGTTCCTCATTAACCAATGAGGCAACTTCATTACCAAGTATATCATAGACCTTTAAGGAAACGAACCCCTCCTCAGTCCTCCCCTTTACCAAAGGGGAGGATATAGGTGGGGTTGGAATTGTGTATCTTATCTTTGTACTTGGATTAAACGGATTAGGATAATTCTGCGATAACTCAAAAGTGGTTGGATTATTTATATCCTGCTCTGTACTTTTTTTAAGATCAGTACCATAACTCTCAAATTCCCAGACACTGGATTTTTTACCCTGGCTGCAGTCTTTCAAAACAAGTTTCATATATCTTCCCCTTGTCGAATCAAATTCAACTGCTGTCCATTCGGAATTCTCCGACCAAACATTATCAACAACCGGATTCCAATGAGTTAAATCTTTTGATGAGTAAACAGAATATTTATATAACCTGCCGGTCTCACCTTTATAAAATGATATCCGCAAGCTGTCCATCGAAACGGTTTCACCAAGATCATAAGTTACAGTGTCAGGCATTAATCCAGAGCTTTGCCATCTTGAATCAGGCGTGTTTATACCGCTCCCATCGATCATTTTATCCGGTGAGTAATTTTGATCCCAGCTTGACACATAAGCAGTTGAAATTGTATTCTTAACTTTATTACTTCCGCTGCTTTTTGTTGAAGTTTTGTAATTAATTGTTTTAGGGTTGGGATTAATCAGATTTCCGCTTTTATCGCTGATCTCTATTATTGTTAATGCGTAATCAACGTTACTTTGCTGCTGAGATGTTTTTAATAAAACACTTGTTGAATCAGGTAATAACTGTACCTGGTTTATAATAACATTTTTGGAAATACTGTAATTCTTTATATTGCCTGCAGAATTAGAATTCAGTTTCTCTGAAAATTTAACCGTAACTGATCTTGAATTGGTCGCGGTGATATTGGTAATATCGGGTGGAATATTATCAACAACTGCAGGAAGAATATCAAGATTTGTTAAAGTTCCGCCAGCCCACAAAGTTGAATTATCACCATCATAAACGCCCCAGAATGGACTGCTGCCAAGCCATCTTAGCAGGATTGTATCATTTGGTACTACTACATTAAAAGTCAGCGTAGCAACATTTGTCCAATTATTCACGCCGGAGACAACCGTACCTTTATTGCTGTTCGCGTACGGCAAATCTATATTGATCCATATTTTATCGGACATTGGTCTGGTTATTTTCGCTGTACTGTAATTTCCTCCGCTAAAGTTGTGGAAGATAAAATCAGTTTGACTAACCGGAGCGCTGCTGAAGTTTAAAACTGCTTTATTAAAACCAATAACAACAGTAGCACCTCCAAGATCATCGGTTCCGGTACTGGTATTAATTTGCAGTTGAACAGTAAGTTTATTGTTATCTCTGTTGATAACAACAAACCTGCCGTTAAAAGATGTTGGTGAAATAGTTGAAACGAAAATAAAAACTAGCATACCGGCCAAAAGGCTGAGTTTTATCATTCAATATACTTTCAGTTAAAAAGTGTGCCTGTCAAATTTCTATTGGTCGCTTTACTTTGGCTAAACTGTTACAAAATATGTACCACATTGGACCATTATTTTTTTGGCATATTCAATATGATACAGTATGTAAAATTCTATCGAGTGGTAATTTTTACTGCTTTCTCGCTTTCAGAGGTAAAAGTGAATATCTCCTCCCCGAATATTCGGATTGGATGTTTTCCAAAAAGCAATTATTCTTATCATTCCAGGTAATATCACTCTGAACCTGCTCTCTGAAGAGGCTGTGTGAAAACTCTTTAAAAGTCATTTCGAAGGAGCACACGACTGAGAAATCTTTACAGATGATAATAAGACTTCTCTCCGATGAATCGGGATCGAAGAGACAGGACGCTTTATGTCATCTCGAATCCCCGCAGGGGTGAGAGATCTTTAAGATTTCTCCCTACGGTCGAAATGACAAAAAAGCCCCTTTCCAGTTTCCCCCTAAGGGGGAAATAATTGGAAACGTAGCATAGTCCGTTAGCTAACGGATCCTGAACTATGATTTTGTTTTGAATATTAATTGTATCTCGTAGCGCAGGTATCCCTACCTGCGTGTGATTCATAAGTATCAACTGATAAATGAAGAAATGAAATAATTCAGGAAGTTAACTTTACGGTATTTAGAATGTCATCTCGAATCCCCGCAGGGGTAAGAGATCTTTTAGATTTCTCTCTTCGTTCGAAATGACAATATTATATCACAATCATGAAGGCAATAAGTTAGGTAACCGGAATAGGTCAAATGGATTTGAGATTATCTTTAATTTTTATTTTTGTTTAATGGAAATTTGCACTGCAAGAGTTGATTTTATCTTAAAAGTATCATCTTTTTGGTGCTTGTAAAGCCGGTAGTGTCAAGTCTGTAAATATATACACCTGAAGCCAGACCTGCTGCATCAAATACTACTTCATGCTGACCCGGCTGCTGCAATTCATTAACTAATGTTGCAACTTCGTTCCCAAGAATATCATAAACTTTAATGGTAACAAACCTCTCCCCCTGCCCCTCTCCTTGCGAAGGAGAGGGATTTAAGGGTGAGGTTGGAATTGTGTATTTTATTTTTGTGCTTGGATTAAATGGATTCGGATAGTTCTGAGCCAATTCAAAACTCTCTACTGGTTTTACTACCTCTGCTTCACTCAGTATGGTAAATGTGGCATCGTTATTTATTGACTTAATACGATATTTAATAGAAGAGCCGGAGCTTACTGAATTATCAATAAAACTGTAATTAACCGGGGTATTAAAAATATTTTTACTTTCAACAAATCCTATCTTCTCCCAACCACCCACACTAGAACTATCTCCTTCTCCTTGATAAGGAGAGGGTTGGGGTGAGGTTCTCTCTATTTCATACCCTGCGTTATCTGCGTAGGTAACTGTGCTCCAGTCTAACTTTATATTACTATTATCCAGAAGCACTGCAGTAAATGATAACAATTCAACAGTAACCGGAGCGTTAACTAAATCTGTAAAATTTCCAACAGAAAAGTTAGTTGCATTATCCGCATCATAAACTTTCCAGAAAATATTACTTTTTAACCATTTTACTCTTGCTGTATCACGCGGACTTTTAACATCAAAATTTAGCTGCACTACATCAGTCCATCCGTTTGACCCGGATATAACTGTGCCTTTATTATTATTGTCTATGGGTAAATCAATATTAATCCAGAGTTTATCGCTTAGTGGTTTGGTTACGGTGGCTTCATTATAATTACCGCCGCTGAAATTAAAGAATTTATAATTTACATTTGCAGCAGGATCAGAGCTATAACTTAGAACATTTTTATCAAATTGAATTACAATTGTTGCTCCGCCCATATCGTCCCCGCCTGTATTTGTGTTTACCTGCAGTAATACAGAGAGTTTTGACAAATCGGATTTAACTACAACAAACCTTCCATTTAACGAAGCAGCAAAAACATCAACTGCAAACAAAACTAATATTATTATAATATTTAATTTAAATTTTTTCACTAATGCTCTACTTTATCTTTTTACTTTAATCTTCATTTATTTCTAACTTCTTAATTCTTAATTCTTACTTCTTACTTCTTACTTCTTACTTCTTAATTTTTAATTCTTAATTGTTAATTCTTAATTAAGGTACCTGCGTAACCTTTCCTTCATTAAAATTCCAGTAATCATTTATGTCTTTAACTGTAACGCCGCTATCAAGATTAAAATCACCATTTAAATATCCCATAGTACCATTTTGGTTACTCCAGATCTCGCTTCTGTCACTCTCGTTAATTGTACCGTTGCCGTCAGCATCACCGGCATACATTCCGAATATGCCCGTAGTAATTTCTGTCATTCCGCTCTGACCGTAAGCTTTAGTTACAGCATTGGTAAAATCATATAAACTATTATCAGGTGAAAATGATACTGGCACCGAGGTCATTACGGCTAAATGATTCCTTTGAAAAACTGCGATATAGTATGAACCATAAAGAAGGTTTTTAAAAGTTATACCAAGAGTTCCATCCGGTTCTATAATTCTTCCGTCATTTCTAAGTAAACAGGCCCTTTTTGAAATAATCTGCGCCGGGTTTTGTGCGCTTCTCAATTCAACCAATACCCAATCCGTACTTGAGCTTGCGCCTGCGCCCAAAACTTCAGTCCCGTTATAAAACCAGGGAGCCGCATTATAAGGCTGTGAAGCTGGCAAAAATTCATTGCCTGATAATTCTGTCATCATATTGCTGCTTAAAAATGGACCCTGTAAATAAATTTTTACATTAGCTTTCAAATCACCGGTAGTGTTATCTACAAAAGAATATTGTGCTGAATTATTTGCTGATATAATATTACCGGCTAAATCTTTAACATTGTTTACAACTACTGTATATGTTTGATTAGCTGCATTTTGAGTTGTGCTTAATGTAACTTTTTTACTATCTGAAGAAATAGAAACACTATTAATAATTATACCATTATTTATGGTATAATTTAATTTGTTTAATACTGCGATACTCTCTAATGCTTCTGAAAATGAAAGTTCAATTGTTGTTGGATTAATTACTGCTGCTCCTAAAAGGATGGGCGGAGTATTATCTATAGCGGTGCTTCCATTAGTATATTCAAAAGCTCCAATATCCCAGGCAGAACCAACAGGTCTTGTTGTACCAAGTATATCGGTTGAATAACCTAATCCACTTAAATTAGTTCCTCTATCTATTACATCTGTTGATGCAGGTATATATCCTGTAAGTTGTGGGTTGGTTGTGTAAGAATGAGTATCAAAGCCATAAGATTGCCAAGTAGCCCAAGTTCTCCCTGTACCTGTGCTTGTAGTTGTAGCATCCCAAATACTAACAGCCGAAGTACCGTCATAATAATTATTATAATCACAATTACTTCCAGATGTAAAAAATTTTCTGTCAATCGCAAAAGTGCCTTTAACAAATATATTATTTTTAAGAATTGTATTTGCAGAAAAAGATGTAGAACCTAATGCTTGCACTAATCTTATTGCATTGTGGTTATCATATAAACAATCTACTGTATTATTTGTAACGATAAAACTATCTGGTGGAGCATAAACAGTCCACCAAGTATTATCATAAACTTCAATAGCAATAGCACTTCCAAATGAAAGTGATTGCATCAAAACATAATTATTCCTGATTTTAATATCCCCTCCTGAGCCAGTCATATAGATACCCTGCTTGTTAGATGTTGCACCTGCATTTCTATGTATTATTTGGTTATCCTCAATCAAAATATTTTTAGAGTGATATAGTTGTATTCCGTCAGAATGTGGCGTTGGATTAGCATTCCATAATCTTATATAGCCGTTTCTTATTGTTACGCCATCAACACCCCCCATTTGAATACCATCTGAGTTCCCGCCACCAGAATAACTACCCGAATCCTGTATAATAGAGAAATCTTCTATTGTATAAGGTCCAGCAAAAGTAGGGGGTGATTCCCATTCACCACCATATAAAAACACACCACAAAAAGCAACTGGTTCATTTAATTCAATAGTAAAATTTCTAACAGTGTTGTTATGATTATACCTGAATCTGATCCCCTGAAGAATAAATTTTCTTAAAATAAATTTATTCTTATCAAGTCCATCAATGATGGTATTATTAACAGAAGATGATTCATTAACTATGCATCCGTTTCTTGTAGATTGACCGTCAATAATAACTTTGCCATTATGCCCAACTTCAGTTGACCTTTTAATTGTCACCCCAGAGGTAGCTATTATTAATGTTTCATTATACACCAATGAATCTGTACCTCCTGAAATAAAAACTACATCGCCTGCCTGAATATTACTCCAACCTATGTTTGCAAACGAGGTCCAAGCATTATTCCAGCTTGTGCCATTATTTAATCCAGAAGCATCCTTATCAACGTACCATTTAGTTTGTGCAAAAAGATGGTTTGAATTGAATTGAAGTGCAAAAAGGATAGTTATTAAAAGTAAAAAATGTTTTCGGTAAGCGGAGAAATATTTATTCATTTATATTCTTTTCATCTAAATAATTTAATCTTATCTAAAACAAAATATGTACCACCTTGAATCATTACTTTTTTGGCACATTCAAATTGAGACAATCGGTAAAGTTGTAATAATTGGCAATTTTTACTAATATTTTTTTCAAAAATGAGATAACGAATGTATTATTAAGAATTTATTGAATTGGAAGTATGCCGGATAGATAGACAGGTTTAAAAGACTTCCACTACTTGGGAAATAAAAATAAAGTATTTCCTTTCAAGATAAAAGGGTATTTGATTTTCCACATTAATCTATTTTCAATATTTTATACCGGGTAATGTTTTTGTGTAAAAGACCAATTTTATTTTCATTTAAGACAAAATTTTTTCAAAGGAATACCGCAAATCGTAGCGCAGGTCTCCAGACCTGCGACTGTTTTACTAAAAAAATTGCAATTACATACTTGCAGCAAAAAATCATAAGCAATAGAAAATCGGAAAGTTAAAACTGTTAAAACACATTTCATTACTCTATCCGGGTACAAGCAAACCTAAATGGACTTCAACGGTTTGCATTCAATATCCAGCTTAAGTAATTTGGAACCGGACGATTATTGACGGATACAATTTATCTCATAATAAATTGTATCAAAAACAAATTAATTTATATTATGCATTTAATAAATATTTTGTGTCTTGCTGATGCATACCGGATTTCATCAGCAAAACCATATTAAGTTAGAAATTATGCGATATAAAGTTATTAGCTGCTTTAAAATATTTGTATGCATCTTTTAAATTTATTATTTACATACAAGTTAATTATACCTAAAATTTAAAAGGTTGCGCAAAAATTTAATTATTAATGATAACCGTAAGCTTCAATCTGTGCATTTGAGTTTGTTAAAGATTGCTGCCGCATTTTGTTTTATAATTTTCATACAGTCTTCTAATAAATTACTATAGGAGCAAGCATTGTTTAGTAACAAATTTTCGGAAATCAGTTCAAAAGATATAATCCCGCTTGATTTAAATAGAATTCTAAAATATTTGATTGTGTTTTTTGTTTTTATAATTATTACAGGTTTCTCTGTGGTATTTGTAAGTCAATTAAAGAGTAACAATCATTATATTAATTCATTTATGAACATTTATGTTCGTTTGTTTGATATGGATAAAGAAGCAAATATTCCGGCATGGTTTTCATCTTTTATTTTACTTTTTTCTGCATGTTTGCTACTCTTCATCAGCTACTATAAAGACAAGAATGATTCTAATCAAAGGTACTGGAAAATTCTTGCTTTTATTTTTTTATATTTATCGATAGATGAATTGGCTTCTATACATGAAGATTTTAATAATCCCGTCCGTTCATTGCTTCATCTTGGCGGGATTTTTTACTGGTCGTGGATAGTACCTGCAATATTAATATTAGTAATATTATTTTTTTACTTCTTTAGATTTTTATTATCGCTTCCTAAAGATACCAGGAATTTATTTCTATTATCAGCAATAATTTTTATTAGCGGAGCAATAGTATTAGAAATGATTGGCGGTTTGTTGTATTCCAAACAGATGAATAATAGTTTTGCATCCAGAATAGAAATCTTTTTTGAGGAAGTTTTAGAAATAACAGGTGTTTTAATATTCATTTACAGTTTATTAAAATATATTAAAAAAGAAGGTGTGTCTATTTTAGTTAAACGAGCAAACAGGTAAGTTTTGAAAACTAATTTACTCATCATCCTTCTGCCTGTCTGCAGAGTGTGCTGCAAAACTACGAAAAAGATTTCTCTCCCGATAAATCAGGATCGAAATGACACTGATTTGACTTCTGCAGCAGACCCGGTAAGTAAGCTTAGCCCGGGATGACAATTAAGTTTAATAACAGGGAAAATTAAATGCGCTTTTCAGTGATAATACCAACATATAACAGATCTAATATACTAAGAGAGACTATTGACTCAGTACTGAATCAAAGTTTTAAGGATTTTGAAATTATCGTAGTGAATGATGGTTCTACTGACGATACTGCGGAGCTGCTGCGTGGATACGGTGAAAAAATAATTGCTATAAATAAAGAAAATTCGGGTTCGGAAAAAAGCAGAAACAAAGGCGCTGAAGCCTCAAGCGGGGAATATCTTGCCATACTTGACGATGATGATTTGTTTTTTCCCTGGACGCTTGATGTCTATAATAAAATAATAACTAAAAAAAATTATCCGCCTCTTTTGCTTGGTCAGCCGTTTCATTTTATCGAATCTTTACCCTCCGATTTCCAAAAAATCAACAAGAAGCAAATAAAGTTTGTTACTTATAAGGATTATTTTTCCAAAGACCGGTCGGTTTATTCTTCAAGCAGTATGATTGTAATTAAAAGAGAATTCTTTTTTCAGCTTGGTGGTTTTAGAAAATACTACCAGAACAAAGAATTCTATTTGGATGATATAGAATTTTTGCTGCGTGCCGGGACTATAAGTCCCACGGTAATTACTTATGAGCCGTTACAATTTGGTTATCGGCATCATTCTGCAAACAGCGTTAAAAACTTAAATAGAGTTTTAAATAGTATTAAGTATATAATTGAAAATGAGCATAATGATAAATTTGCAGGAGGAAAGGGAAAAAGATTTGAAAGGCAGGCTATTATAGGAGGTCCTTCATACTACTGGTTATTTAAAGCTATCGGGAATGGTTTATTTAAAGAATCACTTTCCTTTTTTCTCAAATCATATCCATTTATTACGAAGGGCTTATTAAAGAAAATTAAAAATCTTCTAAAAAAGAAAAAGCAAATGGAAAGTATTTTTATCATTGATTCTTAAACTCATTTATTTTTATATTATACGCTTCCGGGGGAATCAGACCTAACAAATAATATAACTTATTGTAAAACTTTTGCAGATTATTTTGATAAATAATTTTAACTAAGTATGATTTATCAGAGTTTCTAAAAAGTTCTATATCTCCATCGGAATCACCGTAAGCTATTGTTTCCGTATATATATTCTTTTCTTTGATTTTGCTTAATCTCTTTCCTTTCTCTGTACTATTACAAATGTTACCAATTATACTGCCTGTAAATACTCCATTTTTAATTTCGAGTTCTGTTGCTTCAATGTCATCTATCTTTAGAATATTTAGAACAGGTTTTACAAATACATTATAATTAGACGAGATAATACACTTATGACTATTATCTTTATTTGCTGTATCTGCCACTTTTAACATCTGTGGAATGAATAATTTTTTAGAATAAATTCTATAAAAATCATTTAACTGTTCTTCAAGTACAATCTCAGTTTTATTGTTTAATAACAGATATGCCAATTTGTTTTTGAAACTTATTTCATCCATATATTTTAACCGAAATAATAAATAGTTTATTATAACAGCCAGATACCTGAGTCTTTTCTTATCCTTTGTACAGATAAATTTTGAGATAGGAAGAAGCGTATCCGTGATTGTTAGTGTCTTATCAAAATCAAAAACTATAAGTTTCATACAATCATCGTGTAAATTTATTTTTGAAATTTCTTTTAATCATCAAATAAATCATCGCAAAAAATGGTTTTGGATCATCCTTATAATAATCATCAAATGCATCCTTTTTATTTACCAGGTTTAACAGATGAGCAGGATTTTTGGTCGCGATAACCTGATTAATTACCGCACTTATATTACCAAGCAGCCATTTATTCGTAATACCGATCTTATAATCCATTACCGGGTTAATATCGCCATCGATCATCATCCTGTATAGCAAATAAGGGAAATTAATCCCTGAATTAATTGCTAATCCAACCGAACCCCAGAATCTTGGATTTACTTCAATAAACCATGCATTCTTTTTATCTTCATCAAATTTAAACTCAACCATTGCAACACCATGAAAATCAGCAGATTTGAGAAGTCTAACTGCATATTCTTCCAGTTCAGTTTGATGAGTACTTACACGCAATGTGCTTGGTCCGCCTGATACAATTCTTTCTCTAAGTCTTTTATGTGTAAATAGAGCTTTTAGTTCGCCATTGTTAAACAATACTGAAACTCCGTAACCTGTGCCTTTAACAAACTGCTGAACAATAAAATCACCATAATTAAGATGATTTTTTCGCAGAAATTCTTCTAAGTCTTTTTCTGCAATTATTTTATTAACAAAGTAAACACCTTTTGAAGATGAGGATAAAAAACTTTTAAAGATTAAGGGATAACCATACTCCCCGGCAAAAGCAGTTATTTCATTAATTGAATTTGGAATTATTGATTTAGGAACAGGGATCCCTAAATCACGGGCAATCTTAATAGAGCTGGATTTATTATGCAGTTTAATAAGGGTATCGTAAGGGGCAATAGGAATTTTAACATCCAGTTTACTGAATTTATCAATATACTTTGCAACAGCAAAAATTTCTTCGCCTGTAGGCATGTAAACGCAGGGTCTTAATTGTGTGATTTTTCCTAAGATATCATTGATAAACTTTTCGGGTTCAGGGATATAATCAGAATGTACAAACTTTGAACTTACATACTTTGAATAAGCACCCATACCTTTATTTTTATTTGTACCAAATGCAACTTTAAGATTTTCTGATGAAAGTCCTCTGAGAACATTATACGCAATCCTGTCCCAGCCGTTTGTTAATAAAACATCAATAATATTTTTTTGTGAGTCTATCAATATTTAAATAATTATTTAGTATTTGAATATTTGTCTTTAATAACCGGCAGGATTAACCAATAAATATGTAAACAATTTATTCTACGATCAAACTCATTCTTAGAAGATCGTAATACGTACCATCAATAAGACATTCTTTTCTTAATATTCCTTCAATTTCAAACCCAAGTTCTTTGTTGATTGTTACATTTCTAATATTATTTTCAATTGTGTTTAAGTAGATTTTTTTTAATTCTAAATTATTGATGCCGTACCTGATCCATAATTTTGTTGCTTCTTTAGCGTATCCTTTTCCTCTGTATTTTTCTTCCCCAATAAGTTTTCGCATCTCTGCCCTGTGATTATTCTTATCATAATCTAAATATCCCATAACCCCTATCGGAGTTGAGTCCTTAAGGAAAATTATTCCCAGAAGATTTCTTTCATCTTCAATTAATTCTTTAAGTGTTTTATCTCTTGAGTACGATCTGGAAAGTAGAAACCATCTACTGGAATCATCTTCTAACCACTTATTTAAAAGATCAAAATCTTCCTTAAATAATCTAATGTTGATATTATCTCCTGAGAGAGGCAGATCCATCCTTGTGCTTTTCTTTAGCCATGCTTTTTCAACGGGATTTATAGTGTTTGTTTTATTCAAAGATAAATCAAGTAAGGCGTTTACAAGTTTAAGATAATCCGCAAGCCTAAATCCCCATTTAGATGTTTCCCCGACAATCGATTTAAGTACAGTTTCTACAGTAATATCTTTATTCACTTTAGTTTCAAAATCATTCATTGTATTGCTAAAACCATTCTTAATTACTAACACTTTTTCTTGTTAAGAGTAAATCATCATCTAATTTTACAAAAGATTACCAAGAATTAAAATATAAATAATTTTTTGATTATTCTCTCTCAAACTTATAAATCCTTCCATCTTTACTATGATAGATAAGTTTAGAATTAGCATTTAACCATTTATTTAGCTCAGGATCGACAGGATTACGGAAAGGTTCTGCATAATAATGGGCGCCTTCTTTAACATATTTTTCGACCCTGTCAAAACCTTTATAATCACGTGGTAATACCCAACCTTTTTTATCAGCTATATAAAATATTCGTGGGTCTTCAAAATTATTTATCCTGTTACCCCAATCTGATGTTTCTTTTTCATTTGCAATACTCCTAACAATTATTAACGATTTTGGTTCTGCAATATTCTTTAGTTTGTAACCAATTTTTGTAACTGAAGGGTGAAAGTGCATTTTTGCGGGATTCATCCGCATATAAAGATGAGATGAATATGTTATGCTTAATAAGATTACTGCCATTGCAGGAAAATATTTCCTTATTTTTATACTTTGTATCTTATCATTAAACAGTTGAAAACCTAATGTTGCAAGCCATGCACCAAGAAATGCTGTAAAAATATAATAATGCGGACTAAATCCTGAGTTTACAGTATATCGCATCGGGATTAAAATAGCTGCTGCATTCCCAATGATTAATGCCCACTCTGTATTTATTATTTTTTTCTTAAAAATTAAATATAAAAATGCCAATAGACCGATTGGACCAACTCCCCAAAGCACCATCATATAAAGTAATTTGGGATAATGAATTAATACTGTGAGTCCTTTTATTGTCGGAAATTTGCTATCACCGCCAAGCACTCCAAATGTATTCCCGTATTTAAGATACAAATTATATGAAAATATAAGATATGAACCGACAGCTCCAATTATTATAAACCAACCCAACCAGACTTTTATCGATTTAAGCAAATTTCGTTTAAGGAAAAGAATTAAAAAGAATTGTATGATTCCGATGTTTAAAGCAAGCGGTTTAATCAAACCTGCGAGAATTGAGAATAATATCCATAGGACTAATAAACTGTTTTTTTGATTATCCAGGTATTTGATGAAAGCAAAAAATGCAATCGTATAAAATAAAATACATAAACTATCAGGTTGAATTGAAGTTGAAAGATGTACTGATCCATTACTTACAAGAAAGAATATAGCACCAAATAATGATGTATATTCATCTTTAAAATGGAATAAAAAGATATAGAATATTACTACTGTAGTAAGAACAATAAATAGCATACTTAGAAACTGTGCAGGTAAGACTGATTCACCTGTTATTTTCATTATTTGAGCAGCTATAAAAGTGTAAAGTTGAAATTCAGATTCAACATAACCGGGTCCGTTTCCGCCCCAATTTATCTGCGGATAAAATATGTTACTGCCGGGCTTTGTAAAATTGCGTGCTATAGTTTGCGTATCAGCCTGCCGCCAGCCCATCCAATCATTTACAATTAAATTGGGCAGCGCAAAGTTAATCTGCAGAATAAGCCAAAGTAATATTATAAAGAAAAGCAAAATTTTAGTGTCTGCTTTTTTTATGAATTTGACATACTGAATCATGTTCATAAACAACTAATATTTTTATTAAAGATAGGATTTTTAATTCATCGCTCAATCAAAGATGAATTACTCTCGAATTGTTTATATATAATTAAATGCTATTAATATTATAATCATTAAATTTTTATATCATTAAATCTTCAGATATTCTGTATGCCTTTGTGCCTAGCGCTATGCTTTTAAGTGCTTAGCCTTTTTTTAATATCTTCAACAAGCTATAAAATTTTACTTTATAACTTTATAAAATATCCTGAAGTATAATTTCCGGAAATCAAAACATCAACACATTCAGGTTTATCAGTGAAAAATTCATCACAGGCTTTTTTAACTCCCGGGGATTGATAAGTCATTCTTGTGGTACCAGAATAGTCTGCGGCGGGGTCCCAATAAACACCAAATAAACAGATACCACCACAACTTAACCTTGGATAAACC
The DNA here is from genome assembly GCA_963809415.1 of uncultured Ignavibacteriaceae bacterium. Lineage (GTDB taxonomy): Bacteria > Bacteroidota > Ignavibacteria > Ignavibacteriales > Ignavibacteriaceae > IGN3. The sequence goes on from CAWEJJ010000003.1 coordinate 1,325,187, forward strand.
TGACTTAATGCAAATAGTGTTGAAGAATAAAGGTCCGCATCAATCAACGCAAATGCGATATTATCCGGAAGTGACTTAGGTAAAGTTTCTTCAAACCAGCCTTTTAAAGTTATAGGCTTTTTCAAACCAAGAATATCGAAATTTTTTTGAAATTGTTCCAGATTTACTTTCATATCCCCTTTCCTATAAGCTTTTTTGTCTTTTATTTGAGGCTCCGGGACTCCCTCAAAACTATCATAAGCGTACAATTTCCTTGAAGGGTCTATTTCTTGAATAATCTTCTGTATAACAACTGTAGTTTCCCCTGCATTACAACCAATTTCAACAATTTCACCTTTAATATTCAGATTCAGTATTTGATTTATTAAGTGGAAAACATTTATCCTAAATTCTATGCTTGCCATACCTCTCCATGAAGAGCTAAGTCGAACTCCAGGAAGAAATCGTCTTAAAATTCCGTCAATTTTATCTATGATATAATATGATTTAGGGGGTGTTCCCAGAAACTGAGCCAGAAAAACATTATTCATATTTTACCTTTATTCTAAAAGATTAATTTCACGCGAAATTATTGCTGCTGTCTCTTTCACAAATGGTTCCACAAGCATTCCGCGCGGAGCAAGATCTAAATTATAAACTTTAAACTCGCCATTTACTAAATCTCTCCATCCAAAATCAGGGTCAGGTTCAGAAGTATAACTTACTTTAGGTTTTAATAAAATAGTTTTACCGGTATATGGTCCAGGGGCATAATCCACCTGAGCTTTATCATTAATATCTCTGACTTTAAATGTTGATTTAGATGTACCGGGTTCATCATTAATTTTGATGCCTATAGAATTTGAGACAGAATTAATCTTGGCAACTGCTCTGCGTTTGAAGACTTCTGCTTTTTGACTTATAAATTTGATTTTGTCTGAACCATTTAATTTTTTAACGTTATCAAAATGGAATTTAATATTTTCAATCAATTCATTATGATGATTTTTAAGTTCGATATTATCACAACTAAAGCAAGCGTTATAAGTTTCAATCAGAAAAAGATTATCAACCTTATCACCATTTAAAGTTAATTGGTGTGCCATTTCGTAGGCAATTGTACCGCCCATACAATAACCTCCCATGTTATATGGTCCTGACGGCTGCACTTTTTTTATAGCTTCAATATAGTCGATAGCCATTTCTTCAATTGTTTCAGAGATATATCCCGAACCATTCAATCCTCTTGCCTGAAGACCAAAAACAGAGTAATCGGTATCTAAATATTTTGCAAGTTCGCGATACAATAAAACATTACCCTCCGCACCGTGTATAAGGAATAAGTTTTTATTTGCTGAACCTTTTTTTATTTCTATTAATCGGGTCCATCCTGATTTAAATGAATCTGATTGTATGCTTTGAACAATTTCTTTAATTGTTTGAAATCTGAAAAGTGAAGCAAGCGGAATTTTTATACCTGTAGCAGTTTCAAATTCATTAAATATCTGAGCAGCTAAAATCGAATGCCCGCCAAGTTCAAAAAAATTATCTTCGGTGCTGATAATTTCTATACCAAGTATTTTTTTCCAGATACTATAAAGCACCTCTTCAAATTGATTTGCCGGCTTTACAATTATTCTGTTTTCATCATTTGTTTTTTGAATTTCATAGTTTGCCAGTTCTTTTTTATTGATCTTTCCATTTGGCAACAAAGGCATCTCATCGATAATGTTAAAATAAGCGGGAACCATATAATCAGGCAGTTCCTTGCTTATCCTGTTTTTTATATCAGCAATAAAATTAGAGTTATCCAGTAATACTGCAGCAGAAGCTTCTTTAGAAACTGTTATAAATGCAATAAGTCTTTTATCACCGCCGTCAAATTCTTTTACAATAACAATAGCCTCTTTAATTAAAGCAGATTTTCTTATAGCAGATTCTATCTCGCCTAATTCAATTCTAAATCCTCTTATCTTAACCTGATCATCAATTCTTCCCAGAAATTCAATTTGATATTGATTATTTATCTTAACAAGGTCACCTGTTCTATATACTTTAGTGTTCTTTTCTTTATCAAAAGGATTATCAACAAACTTTTCCAAAGTTAAATCACTACGTTTTAAATATCCTATAGACAATCCTTCACCGCCGATAAGCAATTCACCGGGCACACCCAAAGCACAAAATTGATTATTACTATCAACAACATAAAATTGAGTATTTCTAATTGGTTTACCAAGATGAATTATTCCGTCTTTTTCAACTTTTGAACATGATGACCAGATGGTTGTTTCGGTAGGTCCATACATATTCCAAAGTTCATCAACTCTATCCAAAATTTTATTTGCTAAATCTTTGCTTAACGGTTCACCGCCGCACAGTGCTTTTAAATTTAATTTTTCATTCCAGCCTGATTCTAATAAAAGCTTCCAGGTGGATGGAGTTGCCTGCATAACACTAACATTTTTTAATTTTTCCAAAAGCAGCCTGCCGTCTACTGTCTCTTCTTTAGATGCAATAACAACTTTTGAACCTGTTATTAGCGGCAAGTAAATTTCTAATCCTGATATATCAAATGAAAGTGTTGTAACAGCTAATAATGAATCTTCTGATCTCATACCAGGAGTCTCTTTCATCGAGAGTAAAAAATTAACAAGACTTTTATGCCTTATTTGAACTCCTTTAGGATTTCCTGTTGATCCTGATGTATATAAAATATAGACAATACTTTCTTCAGTTATCTCTTCTTCTGTATTATCAACATCATAACTTTTGTATTCACTGACATTTATTAACTTTCCTTTATAATATCCAAATGACTCTACAGTTGATTTTTCAGTAATTAAGTAGGGACACTTTGAATCCTCAAGCATAAACTGTATCCGGTTTGGAGGAAATGCAGGATCTAATGGAAGGTATATCGCCCCTACCTTAATAATTCCTAATAACGAAATTACCATCTCTGTTGAGCGATTTAATGAAATACCAACGATATCTCCTTTTTTAACATCACAATCTTTCAGATATGAAGCCATACGATTAACTTCGGCACCTAATTGAGCATAAGTTAGATTCTTATCCCCAAATTCGACAGCAATGGAATCAGCTTTTTTTTGAATATGTTCAAGGAATAGGTTGTAGACTGTCATATAACAATTAGCTCTGTTTACTATTTAATATATTCATAATATTAATTACTTCAGAAGAAGAAAGAATCTGAATTTTTTTTAAAGGTTTATCAATATCTTCAACTATTTGTTCTAAAATGTAATGATAATAATTAATAAATTTATGTATTGTTGATGACGAAAATAAATCGGAATTATAATCACATTCAACTTCACATGTTTCACCTGAATTTACAAGATTAAATCCCAGTTCAAATTGAAATCCTGACCTCGGATTTACAATGAGATCAGTTTCAAGACCTGAAAATTTTAATCCCATTATTGCAGGATCAATGTTAAACATTGTTGAAATAAGAGGTGTTCTCCCTGGGTTTCTTTTAACCTTTAATTTAGCAATTAAATCACCATATGTAACCTGCTGATTATCGTATGCATCTAGTACTAAATTCTTAACTTGTTTTAAATATTCTAAAAATTTTAAGTCAGGCTGCACGTTAGATCTTATTGGTAATAGGTTAGTACAATGACCTATTAAATCATCAACTCCAACAACCTGCTGACCGGCAGCCGGAATACCGGTAATGATATCTTCTTGCTGAGTCAGTTTATTCAACAGCAAAGAAAATGCTGAAAGCAGGGTTACAAATAATGTATTACCGCTTTTGTAACTAATTGCTTTAACTTTATTGAATAAATCTTTTTCAATGTGTCCTGAGATTCTTGCACCATTAAAAGTTCTTACCTCCGGCCTGTTATACTCAACCGGAAGCTCCAATTCGAACAATGGTGGTTTTAACTGATTAAGCCAATATTTTTCCTGGTCTTTATAATCATCAGTATTTTTAATCTCTTCTAAATATGTGATAAATTCACGCATCTGCATTGGTGGTGCAGGTGTTGAAAATTTTTGTTCTATTTCTTCAGAATACAATCTACTGAGATCCCGAACCATCACATCATAAGACCACCCATCGCAAATAATATGATGTGCTGTCATTATTAAATAATGAACTTCTTCATTTATTTTAACAAGTTCTGCTCTTAGCAACGGACCTGTAAATAAATCAAATAAATTTGTTGTCTCTGAATTAATTCTTGTTTCAAGCGTTTTTTGTTTTTCCTTTTCCTCTAAAGAAGAAAGATCCGCGAATAATAATTTAAAATTAGTTTGACTGTTTACAATCTGATATTTACCGTCTTTAGAAAATATTGTTCTTAATGATTCATGTCTTTCAGTAACTTTATTAAAAGCTTTTTCAAGTGCTCCGAAATTTAATTTACCTCTAAGAATTAAGTGCGATGATTCATTAAAGGCACAGGATGCCTTATCACTCATTAACGAAGCAACCCAGATTTCCTTTTGTGCTTCAGAAAGTGGAAAACTATTTACTTCTTTCGGTTTATCATCTGAATTTTCTGCTGCCTTTTTACCATCACCATTTAACGGTGCAGGGAAAAATCCATTATCTTGTAATTCGATTATACTTTCCTTAAAAGCATCAATTATATGCCTGATGTCTTTATCACTGTGTGCTTCAGATAAAAACATCGGGAATCCTTCAAGTATATGAATCCCTTTATTTCGTAATACATAAAACAGCAAGCTAAAATAATTCAGGTCTTTTGGATAGCTATAGTATATCACTGAACTAAAGTTCATAACTTTTATCGGAACATTTTGCTGCAGCATAAAACTGTTAAGTTCTTCAGAAAGCTGTTTCGCTTTTTGATTTAATCCCCTTTGTAAATTGCCTTCTTTGGATTTGAGATATTTCAATACAGCGTAACAAGCTGTAAGGGATAATGGATGCCTTGCAAATGTTCCGGCAAAAAATGTAACACCAGCTTCCGGTATTGAATCATCTCCATACTGCCAGTAGCCGCCATCAAAAGAATCCATATATAATTTTTTACCTGCAATTATTCCAATAGGAAATCCGCCGCCGAGTACTTTTCCAAATGTTCCTATATCAGCTTTAATCCCAAACCATTCTTGTGCACCGCCCTGGGTTGATCTGAATCCTGTAATTACTTCATCAAAAATTAATGGGATATTTGCATCCTCTGTTATCTTGCGTAGTTTCTGTAAAAATTCTTTCGGCTGCAAATCGGGTCTTCTTGCCTGAACAGGTTCAACCATTATACCGCCAATTTCAGGTAAAAGTTTTTCAATAGTTCTTAAAGATTCTTCAGAACCATATTCCAAAGCAATAGTGTTTTGTACATTTTCTCTGGGAATACCAGGTGCAATTGGCATAGATCTAACTTGATCACCATTGACGGTTGTCTTTATTAATACTTCATCAATTATCCCATGATAATCGCCTGCAAAGAATACAATTTTATCCTTACCTGTTACGGTTCTTGCTGCTCTAATTGCACCGAGAACAGCTTCAGATCCTGTTACACAAAAAGCTGCTCTTTCCATCCCTGTAAATTCACAGATTAATTTTGCAACTTCTCCGGCAATGGGTGATTGCGGACCAATCTCGAAACCAAGCTTTAATTGTTCTTCGATCGCCTCTCTTACAAATTTAGGATTATGTCCGAATAGGTATTGTCCAAATCCCATTATCACATCAATGTATTCATTACCGTCCAGGTCCCAAAGTTTTGATCCTTCAGATTTATTAGTGACAACCTGATAAGTCATTTCCTTCCAGATTGGGAGGAAACCGGAGACTGTTCTTGGGTCAGAATAATGCGCTCTGTGTTCTTGAGTAAGTTTTTTTGAACTTTTTGTTTTCTTAGTGTATTCATCAATGAGCTTATTAAGATATTTTTGCTGCTGCTCAGTTAAAGCCCCGCCTTTTTTTGTTTCGATTGGTTTATAAGGACCAAATCTTTCAAATACTTTTTTCTCTTGTTTCAGAGGGATTGCAGAATCTGTTACGGCTGAATGTTCAACAGGCGGTACAGTATCCTCTGTCTTCTTTTGTAAATGAATTTGCGGTGCGGTTATACCCTTCGCTGCTTTTCCACCAAGCACCTCAAGCTGCTTCTTCATAATTTCGAGCTGCTCAAATACTAATCTTTCAACTGCGCTATTTCCCCGCTGATATTGAATATCGGATTGAGATTGATCTGCAGGAATAGATTCTTCGTACTTTTCCATAATTTCTTCACTCTCCTCTTCGATAACTACTTCTTGTTTTGGAGGTTCAAACTTGCCTGCGGGTAATTTGCTATCAATAAATTCAGCAATTGTAAAAATAGTAGGTGTGGTTTCAAGTAATTGTCTTAAAGTAATTTTCACATCAAACTTTTTCTGGAATGCAAGACTAACCTGAGTCATAAATAATGAATCAAATCCAAGTTCAAGAAAAGTTTTGCTCTCCTCAAGGTCAGATTTCTTTATCCCTGATAGATCTTCCAGAACATCTTTTAATGTATTTATGATGTATTCTTTTCTTGTCATTGTAGTTTCCTGTACAACTTTTTTAACCTTCGGTTTTTGAATTAACTTTTTAACTCCGGTTTGAAATTGCCCATTACCCGGAATCTGTGTCTTAGCATTTCCATTTTTAGGCGGTTCAATCCAATAGCTTTTTCTATCAAACTGATAACCAGGAAGATGAAGTCTTCTTCTTTTTTTATTTCTATAAAAACTGCTCCAATCAATTTTAAATCCTGTAAGCCATAGCTTTCCGATTGCAGTTAGGAAATTAGATACGTCATCATTTTTTTCATTAGGCTGAACTAAGGTTGTGATAACTGTTTGTTTTACATTTTCACTTCTATGCTGGCTTGCCATTGTAGAAAGTGCCCGGCCAGGTCCCAGCTCAATCATAACAAGGTTATTTTTTTTCTGAAGTTCCAGTATGCCATTAGAAAAACGAACTGCATTTCTTAACTGTGCTGCCCAATAATTTGGGTCCGTTGCCTGTTCATCAGTTATCCAGGTTCCTGATAAACTTGAAATAAAAGGAGCGCCGGGTTTATTAAGTTTAATTTTTGCGAACTCTGAAATAAAAGGTTTTAAAGCCGGCTCCATTAACTTCGAATGATAAGCATGCGAAGTAAATAGCATTTTATTTTCAATACTTTTTACCGAAAGTTTTTCAGATAATGCTTTTATCTTTTCTGTTTCACCTGAAAGGACAAGAAGATTAGGTGAATTAATTGCTGCAAGTGAAATATCTTCATTTAAATATTCTTTGATTTCATTTTCATCTGATCTTACCGAAAGCATACTTCCAGGTACCTGCTGCTGCATAAGTTTTGCACGCATTGAAAGAATGAATAGTGCGTCTTCTAAACTGAAAACTCCGGCAATACAAGCCGCAACATATTCACCGACGCTATGTCCGATCATCGAAGCCGGCTTTATTCCCCGATTTATCAGGAGTTGAGCTAATGCATATTCAATTATAAACAAAGCTGGTTGAGTGTAGACTGTTTGCTCAAGTTTTTTTGCTGAGTCTTCATTATTGTTTTTGGGAAATAATAATTCCCGAATATCTAAATCCAAACGAGGTCTAAGTATCTCTGCACAATTATCTACAGTTTCCCTAAATAATTTTTCTTTATCATATAATCCCTTACCCATATTAACATACTGTGCACCCTGCCCAGGAAACATAAATACAAGCTGAGGTTTTTCATTGCCATCAGATTTACCCTTATTCATGCCTGAGTTGATAACTCCGGAAATTTCTTCAGGTGCATTGGGACAATTATCTGTAATAATAAACTGACGCCACTCGAATTCTTTTCTTCCTTCCTGTAAAGTGTAAGCAATATCATTAATTGCTTCTGCCGGATTATTTTTAAGATAATCCTTCAATGCATTCATATTATTGAGTAAAGCAGTTTCTGTTTTTGCAGAGACAATAAGGAGGTATTTATCCCTGTCTTCTTCACAAGAAAAAGAGATGTAAGGAAACTCTTCAAGAATAGCATGAGCATTAGTTCCCCCAACGCCGAAAGCACTTACTGCCGCTCTTAATGGACGCTGCATGCCATCTAAACTTGTTAATTTATCCACAACATAAAACGGAGAATTTGCAAAATCAATTCTTGGATTGGGTTTTTTATAATGAATGGTAGGAGGGATAACTCTTTTATATAAGGATAAAGCTGTTTTCAATACTCCGGTTACTCCCGCAGCAGCATCAGTATGACCCAAATTACTTTTTACAGAACCAATCCCACAAAATTGTTTTGCATCAGTTGTTGCACGAAATGCTTTTTCCAAACTTGCTACTTCAATCGGATCACCAACCGGTGTTCCTGTACCATGCGTTTCAACATACTTAATTGTCTCCGCTTCAACACCTGCAAGCTGCTGGGCTTTTAATATAACTTCTGATTGACCTTCAACACTGGGAGTCATATATCCGGCTTTATCTGATCCATCGTTATTTAACGCAACTGATTTAATAACTGCATAAATTGAGTCGCCATCTTTTATAGCTTCATCAAGCCGTTTCATTACAATAATTCCAGCGCCATGCCCAAATACTGTTCCAGTTGCATCGGCATCAAAAGCTTTGCAATGACCGTCTTCAGAACCAATACTTCCATCAACAAAAAAGTATCCCCTTTTTTGAGGGAATGTAATTGATACACCACCGGCAAGTGCCATATCGCATTGTCCGGAAATAAGACTTTGATATGCCTGCCCGATTGCTACAAGAGATGTTGAGCAAGCAGTTTGAACATTAATAGCCGGACCTGTTAGTCCAAGTTTGTAGGCTATCTTAGTAGTTAAGAATGCATTATCATTTCCTGTAAGAGTAGTGTAATCAGCTATCTGATACGAGTTCGTCATCTCCTCAGTTGCTTCACGGTCTTTGAGAACGTTATACATCAGATAAGTATTTAAACTTGATCCCGCAAAAACTCCAATTGAACCTTTATATTTATCCGAACAATATCCCGCATCTTCCAGCGCATGCCATGCACATTCAAGAAATACGCGATGCTGAGGATCCATAATGGCAGCTTCACGCGGATTGTAACCAAAGAACTCTGCATCAAACTTATCCACATTATCTAATATGCCTCTTGCCTTAACGAATTTTAATTCTGAATTAATATTTCCCTTAGGCACATATTCAAGTTCTTCTTCTTTAAAGAAAGAAATTGATTCTACGCTTTCAACGAGATTTTGCCAAAATTCCTTAATATTATTTGCCTTAGGATATCTGCCAGACATGCCAATGATTGCAATATCAGTTCCTGATAAATTTCTTTTCTTAAAATTCTTTTGATCTGAACTTTTCGTTGATTCTAACTTTCTGCTGATAAATTTTGCTAGTGAAGAAATGGTCGGATATTGGAATAGATCAACAATTGAAATACTTTCATGAAAAGTTTGATTAACTCTTATCTGCAATCTTCCCATCAAAAGTGAATTACCACCTAAATCAAAAAAGTTATCATTCATTCCTAAATTTTCAATACCTAATAACTCTTTCCAAATCCCAGCTAGTCTTTTCTCCAGACCATCTGATTCATCTGTGTTATTTATGCCGGTTACTTTTTTAACAATCTGATCAGGAACAGGCAGTGCTTTTAAATCTGTTTTACCGTTTGGTGTAAGAGGTATTTGATCAATGTTTACATATAAATTCGGTATCATATACTCGGGAAGAAATTGAGTGAGATGTTTTTTAAGTTCATCGCTTAATATTTCTTTATCAGAAACGATATATGCAATAATACGAATTACATCTTCAGAGTATTTATGCACATTTACTACACAATCTTTTATTCCTTCATAATTTCTAATGGAATTTTCAATTTCTCCTAACTCAATTCTAAATCCTCTTATTTTAACCTGATGGTCAATCCTGCCAAGATATTCAATATCATTGTCTTCAAGGCGGCGGGCAAGATCTCCAGTTTTATAGAGTTTTTTTCCTGATGAATCTGAAAATGGGCTGGATATAAAACGTACTTGATTTAATTCCGGACGATTTAAATATCCTCTTGCTAAACCTGCACCTCCAACATACATCTCTCCTGTTTCGCCATTCTGTACTTCTTTTAATTCTTCATTTAATATATAAACTTGCAAATCCGGGATTGGAATTCCTATCACACTTCCGGAATTAATATCTTTAGAAGTAAGCGGCCGATAAGTTACATGCACAGTTGTTTCCGTAATACCATACATATTTATCAATTGTGGTTTTTGATCACCATGTTTTTCGAACCAGGGCTTTAAAGCAGCAAGGTTTAATGCTTCGCCACCAAAAATCACATAGTGCAAAGCTAATTTATCAGTATTGTCTTTGATACCTTCAGCTTGTATGAGCTGATAAAATGCAGAAGGAGTTTGATTTAATATTGTAACTTTTTCTCTTACTAATAAATCATAAAATGCTCCAGGCGAACGGCTTAATAAATATGGAACCACTACTACTTTACCACCATATATGAGCGCACCCCATATTTCCCAAACAGAAAAATCGAACGCATAAGAATGAAAAAATGACCAAACATCTTTTTGATTAAAATTAAACCATTGTTCTGTCGATTGGAATAATCTGACAACATTTTTATGAGTCACCATTACTCCATTGGGCTTACCGGTAGATCCTGAAGTATAGATTACATACGCAAGATTGTCTGAATTAATCTTGACATCTGGATTTGATGAGTCTTTACTATCAAAATCAAATTCATCTAAATAAATGTTTGTAGCTTTAGAATTAGGAATATTTTCTAATAAACTTTTTTGCGTTATTAGTAAGGAAGTATTGGCGTCTTCAATCATAAATGCAAGACGTTCCTGCGGATAACTTAAATCAATTGGAAGATACGCACCACCAGCTTTTAATATTCCAAGTAATCCAATGATTAAGTCAATTGATCGCTCCATGCAGATACCAATCAGCATATCTGGTTTTGCACCCAAAGAGATTAATTGATGTGCTAACTGATTAGCTTTTTGATTAAGCTCACTGTAAGTGATTTTTTGATTATCTAATACGACAGCAATTGCATTTGGGTTTTGATTTGCCTGCTTTTCAAAAAGTTGATGGATAACTTGGTCCGCTGAATTTTGCAGAGTATCATAAATCAATTCTGTGATCTTCGTATTATTATGTTTAATGTTATTTTTGCTGTCCATCATCATTCTTTAAAGGTAAAAAGATAAATTGATATCCACTACATTCAACCCTAATGCCAAAACAAAATAAAAAATAATAAAATCTTTTAATTATTTATCTCTTATTTGCTTAATTTTCAAACAATCAACAAAACAATATAATAAATTTTTGTCGTTTTGTAGATTTGGGAAAGGGAATTATCATTTTGAGATAATGAAATCATAATTTAAATAAATTTCAATATGATAGAACTTTTTCTATCGTCAATAATTATTTAGAAATGACTATGTATAAACCAATAAATTAAACCTACAAATAGGTTAATAAGAATGGATACAAAATTCAATAACGGTAAAATTCAAGTGAAGTGGTTAAATCTCAATAGATATTCGGATGAAGTAGTACGGTTAAAAACTTATTTAACTTCTTATGAAATTGAAAGAGCATATAAATTTAAATTTGATAAAGACCGCATACGATTTATAGTCGGAAGAGCATTACTTAGAAAAATGCTTGGTGATATTTTATACTTTGACCCTTTCCAAATTAAAATTGAGTCTGACAATTACGGAAAACTATTCCTTCCCAATATGGAGCATAGGCATTTGCATTTTAATCTTTCACATTCCGAGGATTATATCATATATGCGTTTTGTTTTAACGAAGATGTTGGTATTGATATAGAAAAAATCGATCCTTCAATTAATCATTTTGAAATTTCAGAAAATTATTTTACTGACATTGAAATTAAATACTTAAAAGATTCTGCTGATAAAGACACAGTAGCTAAAAAATTTTTTAGGATTTGGACAAGGAAGGAAGCTTTTCTAAAAGCTATGGGTTTGGGTTTATTATTAGATTTAAAAAAAATCGATGTTACAACTGATACTATAGATTTATCTAAAGCAGATATAAAATTACCTTCTGATATACTTAAATATTGGATCATAAAAGATTTATTTATTCAAGATGAATTTGGAGCTGCTATATCCTATTCCGGTGCGATAAGGCAGATTACTATTAGTGAGATTTATGATTAATGAAATTATTCATTAAAAATCCAGGGAACAAAACGTATTAAGTTAAACTTGTGTAAATTCTTGAAGGCAATTAGCTGATTACGAATTTAAATGTTGATATATATATAATTTGATCTTCAATTAAACTTTTTTGAATAAGAATAATAATTAGTTTAATTTTTAATTGTCTGAATTTACTTTCCATATTTTAAATCCCTTTGCCTAAATTAAATTAATTGTATAAATTTGAATTATGTTAAGATATTGAGTCGTTGTTTATGTAGTAATTATATTCAATTTGGCATCTTAATTCTATTTTTTCATTCCAATTTTGACTGAAACCTTAAAAATCCTTTGATTAAAAAATCAGTGAAGGGTTTTATGCTCTGTTGATCATGAAAGGAATTAGTATTTTATTAATGTTCCAAAATTAGAATGCTTACCATTAAAAGAATGACGAATATTTGGTAATTGTAAAGAAAAGTACTTTTTTGATAATAAGAATGCTTATGTAAGGCATGATATTTGATAATATGTTAAGTCTTAAAACAAATTATTTAATAATTGACTTGCGAAGAAATTATTATTTCTTTTAAGAGTGGTATTTAAGTTTTATTAGTATTTATAACATTTTATAATGACACTATCATATGATTTCAAAAATTTTTAGCCGTATTTTACATTCTTTAGCTTCTGTTGCACCATTTGGCAATACCTTACGACCATTTCTTCACAGGCTGCGCGGCGTAAAAATTGGTAAAAATGTTTGGATTAGTAAATATGTTTATATAGATGAAAATCACCCGGAATGTATTTCCATAGGGGATAATTCAACTATTGGTCTTAGAACTTCAATAATTTCTCATACCTATTTTGGATTACCTAAAAAAAATAATCCCAATAAGGTAATTATTGGTAAAAATGTTTATGTTGGTCCACATTGTTTAATTTTACCTAATGTTAGAATTGGTGATGGAGCTGTAATTAAAGGTGGAACTGTTGTAACGAGAAACGTTCCTCCAAACACCTTGTGGGGAATCCCTTCTGCGCAGCCATTAGCAGATGTTAACATTCCACTTACGCTTAATACCTCTTACGATGAATTTTTAAAAGGTTTAAGACCATTACGTAAAAAGGATACTAATAGATCGAATACAAATAAAAAGTAGAAATAAAAATGAACTTAAGATTAAGGAAATAATAATGGGCGTTTCAGAACAAATTAAAGAGTTTATAATAGATAACTTTCTATTCGGAGAATCAAATCATTTTGATGAAAATACTAATTTTTTTGAAAAAGGTATTTTAGATTCAACCGGAATAATTGAATTAGTGAGCTTTATAGAACAAACATATAATATTACTGTAGACGATGATGAGTTGATAACCGAAAATTTTTCAAGTCTAATTCGTATTACTACATATATTCAGTCCAAAGTCCCTTTAAAAGTTACCTGATCCTATGTGCGGTATTGCTGGTATTTTTAAGAAGAATAACTCTCAGCCCAATCCAATACTTCTTAACAAAATGATTCATTCAATTCGCCACCGCGGTCCTGACGAGTCAGGCTTGTATATAGATGACAGGGTTGGATTAGCTCATGCCCGCCTAAGTATAATTGATCTGACTGAAGGAGCGCAACCCATCCATAATGAAGATAAGTCTCTTTGGATTATATTTAATGGTGAAGTGTTTAACTATCCTGAACTACGGGAAGAGTTGATCAAATTAGGTCATAAATTTTATACTAAAACTGATACTGAAGTTATCCTCCATCTTTTTGAAGAAGACGGGATTGATTGCCTTAAAAAATTAAACGGTCAGTTTGCATTTGCAATTTGGGATGTCCAAAAACAAATTTTATTCCTTGCACGCGACAGAACAGGCATACTCACTTTATTTTATTCAATCAGCAACGGTTCCCTAATATTCGCATCTGAAATTAAAGCTTTATTTGCTGATCAGTCTCTCTCCAGAAACATTGATCATAAGGCGCTTGATCAGATTTTTACTTACTGGACTACTCTCGGTGACCGTACATTTTTTAATGGTATTTTTGAATTACCTCCTGCTCATTTTATGATCGTGACATCTGAAAGTCATAAAATTGTGAAATACTGGAATCTTGAATTTCCTATAGAAGGCGATTATTCTGCATTAAATAAAAGAGACCTAACTGAAAAGATTGAACAAACACTTTTCGATGCAGTAAAAATAAGGTTAAGATCTGACGTACCTGTGGGAAGCTATCTTAGTGGTGGTCTGGACTCTTCTGGTATTACATCAATTATCAAAAATAATTTCAATAACAAGCTCAACTCATTCGGTATCAGGTTCGAAGATGAAGACTTTGATGAAGGCGCCTTTCAACACGAAATGGTAGAGTTCTTAAAAATAGATCATTCGGAACTTTTTATTAAAAATGAAGATGTTGGTAATAGTCTTGAATCAGTGTTGTGGCATACAGAAAAACCAGTTCTGCGCACATCTCCCGCTCCTCTATTTCTTCTTTCATCACTTGTACATAATAGCGGTTACAAAGTAGTACTGACCGGCGAAGGCGCAGATGAGATCTTTGGCGGTTACAATATATTTAAAGAAACCAAAATCAGGAATTTCTGGTCGCGTTATCCTGAATCTAAGATGAGACCTCTATTGCTATGTAAGCTTTATCCTTACATCTTTAAAGACAAACGTCTCAGCAATACATTGATTGAATTTTTCAAATCAGGTATCGATGATCCCGGGAATCCTCTTTTCTCACATTTGGTAAGATGGAATAATACTTCCAGGATCAAAAATTTCTTCTCCGAAGATGTAAAAAATACTTTGCAAGGATACAATTCTCATATAGACCTGCTCAACCTTTTACCGCAAGAATTTCAAAAATGGGATTATTTTGCTAAAGCCCAGTACCTGGAAATTATTATTTTTATGAGCAATTATCTCCTTTCATCTCAAGGTGATAGAATGGCGATGGCAAATTCTGTTGAAATCAGGTTACCATTTCTTGATCATAGATTAATCGAACTAATGAGTAAAGTAAATCCAGAGTATAAACTTAATGGATTAAATGAAAAATTTATTTTAAAAGAAGTATTGAAGAGCCGGTTACCCGCTTCTATTATTAGTAGACCAAAGAATCCTTACAGGGCACCAATTAAACATGGATTGATAAATGCTAATTCAGAATTGGTTGAAAGATATCTTTCAGAAAGTGAATTAAAAAAATCCGGTTTATTTGACAAAGAGAAAGTTAAATTATTCTTAAAGAAAATGCTGAAGTTTGATAAAATAAGTGAAATAGATGGTATGGCGTTAATTGGTTTATTATCAACTCAAATTATTTATGATAAATTTATAAGTAATTTTAATAAAGATTTCAATAATCTTCGCCAATTTGATTTAATATTTGATAACAGAAGCAATAAAACTTTTTGATATAGGATTATTAAGTGGATAATAGAAAAAAAATCATAGATGTTTCTTCATTAGAACTTTTTAACCCTATTCTGGTTCATGATTTTTTAACTTTATCAGCGAAAAGATTTCCAAATGAAGAAGCACTCGTTTTTGGTAATCGGAGGTTAACATATAAAGAGGTTGATCATCAATCAGATTTATTAGCAATATTTTTAATTAAACTTGGAGTAAATCGGCACGATAGAGTCATCATCTTTGCTGACAATTCTGTTGAAAGTGTCATAAGTATTTATGGGATTCTTAAAGCTGGTGCCATCTTCATCTTACTTAATGGATCATTAAAACATTCTAAACTCCAATATATAATTAAAGATTCAGGCGCAAAGGTTCTCATAGTACAAGGGTCAAAGAAAGATACTGTAAATGAGGCATTAAAAAGTATTGATCAAAAAATCCCGTTAATATTTTTTGGGGATGAAAAATCCGTTAATGATAAAAATCCTCATTATAAATGGGAAGATATTATCAATCAGGGTTCCATCAATTTTGACTTATTGAAAAATAGAAAAGATGAAATTATTGATTACGATTTAGCAACACTTATATATACTTCAGGTTCAACCGGTGAGCCAAAAGGTGTAATGTCTTCGCACAGTAATATGGTTACCGCAGCTAGAAGTATTATTCAATATCTGCAGAATAAAAAAGATGACCGGATTCTGGTTGTTCTTCCTTTATCGTTTGATTATGGTTTGTATCAAGTGATAATGACATTTATGTTTTCGGGTACTATAATACTGGAACAATCTTTTAATTTTCCTGTTGAGTTCTTAAAATTAATTGAAAAAGAAAAAATAACAGGTTTCCCAATTGTTCCCACAATACTTGTAATGCTTCTAAAACTAAAAAATATTACAAAGTATGATATAAGTTCGTTACGTTACATATCAAATACCGGGGCGGCATTGCCAGTTAATCATATAAAATCATTCAGGAAACTTGTTCCAAATATTAAAATATTCTCAATGTTTGGGCTGACAGAATGTAAACGTATAAGCTATCTACCACCAGAAATGATTGATGAAAAACCAGGCTCTGTCGGTAAAGCGATTCCTAATTGCGAGGTTTTTATATTAAATGATAATGGCGAAAAAGTTAAACCTGGAGAAATTGGTGAACTTATTGTTAGAGGATCTAATGTTATGCGTGGCTACTGGAATGCAAAAGAACTTACAGATAAAGTGTATAGAAGATGGCAATATGATGGTGAAAAGGTGTTGTTTACAGGAGATCTTTTCTATAAGGATGAAGATGGATTTTTATATTTTGTAGGACGAAAAGATGATATGATAAAAACTAAAGGCGAAAGAGTTAGCCCTAAAGAAATGGAAAATATTTTAAGCGGTCTGGATGGCATCAGTGAAACTGCAGTCATAGGTATTCCAGATGAAATATTAGGGCAAGCTATCAAAGTGTTTATTGTTAATAAGCCGGATTCAAATATTACTAAAAACCAAATACTTAAATATTGCTCAGTAAATATGGAAGTATTTATGCTGCCTAAAGAAATTGTGTTTATAGATTCTCTCCCAAAGAGTCCAAATGGTAAAGTAGATAAAAGGTTATTAAAGGAATTAAACTAAAAGGATTTATGAAATTCACAAAAGATTCAATTAAAATTGACCCAGCTAAAGAGACAAAAAGAATAATAAGCAAACTTAAAGAAGAGATAGCTTTTGTTCTCCATAAAAAAGGTGCGGTAGTTGGTGTAAGTGGAGGAATTGATTCTTCCGTTGTTTTAGCACTATGTGTAAAAGCCATCGGACCAGAAAAGGTTCTAGCGGTAATGCTTCCTGAAAGAGATTCAAGCCCTGATAGTTTACACTTAGCAAAAATTCTTACAAATAAGTTAAATGTGCCTTACGTTGTGGAAGATATTAGTGATGCACTTGATGGCTTTGGCTGTTATAGAAGACGAGATGAAGCAGTAAAGCGAATTTTACCAGAATATGATAAATCATATAAGATGAAGATTTCTATTCCAAAGAATCAGGAGGGTAAGGAGTTATTAAACTTTTTTAATCTTTCGATCACAGATATAAATGGGAAAGAAAAAAGCATTAGACTTCCCTTTAATGAATATCTTCAGATTGTTGCGGCTTCCAACTTAAAACAAAGAACCCGGATGAGTATGCTTTATTATCACGCCGAAACAAAAAATTATTGTGTAACTGGAACTGGGAATAAGAATGAACACGAGCAGGGCTTTTTTGTTAAATATGGAGATGGCGGTGTTGATATTAGACCAATCGCTCATCTATTCAAGTCACAGGTTTATCAGCTTGCTGACTATCTTGAGATTCCGGAAGTAATCCAAAAAAGGATTCCCACTTCTGATACTTATAGCGCTGAACAAACTCAAGAGGAGTTCTTCTTCAAAATACCTTTCGAAATATTGGATCCAATATGGTTCGGTTGGGAAAATGGAGTGTCTTCTAAAGAAATTTCTGCAGCTCTAAAACTTGATCAGCATTTTGTTGAAAATGTTATTAAAGATATTCAGAATAAAATTAGGTCAACTGAATATTTAAGGCAGAGCCCGATTCAATTATAAAAAAACATCATAATAATTTATTTTCTTTTTATCCTTTTTATAAATCTAGAATGTAGTGTTTTATAAAAGTTAATTGATTTTAATTAAAGGTAATTGCATGCACAAATTAATGAGAAAATTAAAAGGACTACGCAGAAATATTTATGGATTAAGACGTTTTATTCCATGGATGAGAGAGAGACATTTGTTAGAAAAAATGGTTGGCCCACTCGGTTTTTGGAATGAATTACAGGCATACCAACTTAACATTTTAAAAACTTGTGGACTTAAACCAGAACACAATCTTCTAGATATTGGTTGTGGTCCTCTTCAGGGAGGGATTGCCTTTATTAAATATCTGAATAAAAATAATTATTATGGTGTCGATATCAATGAAGAAAGTCTCAAAGCTGGAATAACTCAGATAAAAAAATTTAAGCTTTTAGATAAAAATCCTTTTCTGTCATTATCTAAGACATTTGGCAGACAAGAATTAAAAGACATGAAATTTAATTTTATTTGGGCATCTCAAATATTGTATTATTTCGATGATGATAAGCTTAGAGAATTGATAGAATGGTTATCAATCGCATTATCAGAAGATGGCAAATTCTTAGCTGATATTATTGGGCCTAAACATTATGAATTTAAAACTAAAGAACATAAATGGTTCCTTCATACAAATGATTCATTAAATAAAATTGCAAACCAATTTAATTTGAAAGCTAAAAATCTTGGTGAGATTGAGGATTTTGGTTATCCTAAAAGACTTTCTCTGAAATCTAACAATCTAATAGAGATAAGCAAAATTTAATTTAGTTTAATCTTAAATTGATTGAAAAAAAACAATAATACTAAAACTGAACACAGTAATTAAGCAGAAATACTATTAATATCACAACTAAAAAGGTATCATTATCTTAACAGTACCATCTTCTTTGTTTCAGTATAATCTCCTACCCTAAGCTGGTAAAAATAAACTCCGCTTGGTAATGTAGAATTTACAATGTACAATTTAGAATGACTTCCAGCTTCTAAATATTCATTCACAATTGTTTCAAGTTCTTGCCCGAGTGAATTAAAAACTTTTATAGTTTGCCAACTGTTTGCTGGAGACTGCCAACTGATTTTCGTAGTTGGATTAAACGGATTGGGATAATTCTGTTCAAGCACAAAGTTGTCTGGAGTCAGGCCCTTTGTTTCTTCAACAATTGTTGGTTCTCCAATCATATTCTGGTCGAGCCAGTTTAATCTGTTTATTATCCAGGATTTTAAGTAATCAAGTTCTTCCTGATAGGTTTGAAGCAGATAATAAGGATAAGGATTTGGCCATACATAGATTCCAAGTACAGGCCATTTTTCAAAATTTCTGGTTTTAGATTCATCTAATAATGTAGCAAGTGAATCTACATAAGATAAAATTTTTGTTGTGCTTAAAGATCGTGTCCTTAAATACTGCCAGCGCGCATAAACTTTGTTTCTGAAATTTGTATCATCATATAATTTTCTCCACCAAAACGGAGTTAGAAAACTTTCCCAATCAGGAATGTTTTGGAAGTCAGTTAAAATCTCTATTTGCCAGCCTTCAGTTTTCCATCCTTCATAATAATCAGCATTGCCAAAACCGAGATTAAAATCCCAGACAGGCCCTGCAAATATTTTTGGATTAATATCGTCTCTGTTCTTGTAGAGATATGTACTTAATCTATATGCATCAACATTTTTTGTCACTTCATTAGTTAAGATAAAATCAACAAAGGAATCGGTATCAATGTATTTCGGATATCCGGTTGCTGAATCGGCAATATCAGAGTTGTACTTCATTACCGTTTCAAAGAAAAATATCCTGTTCTTTATATATAATTTTTGAGAAGCAGCGATATCCTCGGGTTTTGGGTAATGATACTGATAATATATTTTATACTGTGTTTGTGAAAATGGGAGATAATCTGAATACCAGCCGTCTGTGGTTTCTCCATCGGTTTTATCAATTTTAATTATGTATCCGCCGGTAAGTGCATTTCCTGAAGTATCGGGTGGTTCTAATTTTTTTATATTTACTCTGTTAGCATCACGTTTAACTTTTTCGAGTAATACATAAACGCCATTATATTCCCCGTTTAATACAACTTCACAAAATTTTGAGCGGCTTGCATATCGTCCCATATCACTTGCTATTCGATATGCAAGAGCATCGCGCATTAAACTTTTATCATTATACGGCGCAAATAAAATCCAATCACTTTCTGAGGGAAATCCAAGGAGTGAAACTTTAATATCATTGCCGGAATCATCTCTTGTTTCAACTGCATATTGCTTTTTAGGAAACATTTGAGATGAGGACCCCCTTATTTCAATTCCAATTTTGCCGTTGTAGTTATTAAATTGATCAGTAAGATTATTTCTAATTCCTTCACCATTATAAATTATACCCATATCGGCTGTTATTTTATAATCATCCACAATTTCCTGTCCATTTGTATTGATTACAACAATGGGAAGATTTGATGATGTAAATTCAACAACGGAATTGTAAACAGAGGATTTTACTTGAGATAAAATAATTCCGGACCAGATTAAAAGGATTAGAATTATGTAACTGTATTTTTTCATGCGATGTGTTAAGATTATGTATTCAGCCAATACTGATGTTAAAACTACTAACTATTATAGACCTCTATAAAATTACATCGAAGATTACAAGTTGTCTCATAGATCCGTTATCCGTTTCCGTTAGCTAACGGATAACGGAAACGGATGTCGGAGTGTGAATCAAATTAATTACTAACTGTCATCCTTCGATGGACTCAGGATGAGATGTATGTAATTTATCACAGATCCTTATTTTAGTCTAAACGAAATGTTTGAGACAAATTTTGTACCGCGACTTTAAATTCACCGGGTTCAACAATTCTTTTATTTTCCTGTCCAATAAATGAAAGATGCTCTTTATTTAATTTAAATGTTACAGTTTTTGTTTCACCGGGATTTAAAAATATTTTTTCAAATCCTTTTAACTGCTTATTTGGTCTTGTAACAGAACCATACAAATCAGTAAGATAAAGCTGTACAACTTCTTTGCCAGCCTTATTTCCTGTGTTTTTTACATCAATACTTACAGTTAAGTTCATCATTAGTGGTAATTTCATCAGAGCTTAGTTTCAAATTCTGTAATTGAAAGTTGTATAACTTAATCCATAACCAAATGGCCATAGTGGATCATAATTATTTGTATCAAATTTTTCGATTGGCTTATAATCATAAAAAGTAATTCCGTTTGGATATTTGGGATAAGTAATTGGTAGTTTTCCGTTTGGATTTACATCACCAAACAAAACATCAGCAATTGCATTTCCGCCTTCCATTCCCGGTAAAAATCCAACCAAAATACCTTTAGCTTTTGGTTCGATATACGATATTAACCTTGGTCTTCCTTCAAGCATAATAAGTATAACAGGTTTTCCTGTTTCAATCATTTTGTTTGCTAAATCCAATTGAGCTTTATTTAAAGTAAGATCAAAAATATTTCCGGGAGTTTCGCAATAAGCAGGCTCACCAAGACAAATAACAATAACATCGGAGTTCTTAGCTTCTTTTACGGCTTTGTCTGTATTAATATCTTTATCAAAACTGCATCCTTCAATATAGTTTACATTGTCTTTACCAATTTTATTTTGTATTGCTTCGAGCACTGTATTTTTTTCTTGTCGGATAAAGTGATTCCTCATTTCCCTGCCAGGTAATTGTCCAGCCGCCATTCATAACAGAAAGCATATTTGCCGTTGGTCCTGTTACCAAAACTTTTGATGTTTTTGACAATGGTAAAATATTGTTTTCATTTTTTGTAAGAATTATTGATTCTCTCGCAGCATTAAGATTTGCATTTGTAAAGTCTTCACTTCCAAATTTTTTAAGAAGTTCTTTATTGGGATAAGGATTTTCAAAAATGCCAAACTGCATTTTTACTGCAAGTATTCTGCTTACAGCTTCATCAATTCTCCACATCGGAACTGTGCCTTCTTTAGCAAGTTCTAACAGATAATTGTAAAAACTAAAATCGTAAGGAACCATACTCATATCAATACCAGCCATTACTGCAATACGTACGGCTTCTTTGGGAGTTGATGCAACTTTATCTCTTGTATGGAGTCTGATAATATCTTCCCAATCCGAAACTACTAATCCTTTAAAGTTTAGTTCATTTCTCAAAATTTCCGTAAGCAAATGATAATTTGCATGTCCGGGTATTCCATCAACTTCAGCAGAATTAACCATAACCGTTGGTGCACCGGCAAGAATTCCGGCTTCAAAAGTTGGAAGAAAATATTCGCGCAGCATTCTTTCGGAAATCCAGGCTGGCGTTCTATCCAGTCCGTTAATTGGAAAACTGTAACCGACATAATGTTTCAAACAAGTTGCCAATTTATCAGGGGCACCTATATCATTACCTTGCGCACCTTTGATGTATGATGAACCCATTTGCGATGCAAGATAAACATCTTCACCAAAAGTTTCCCATAACCGTGACCAGAGTGGTTGTCTTCCAATATCCATAACAGGATAAAAATTCCAGCTAATTCCTGATGCTTTTGTTTCAAAAGAAGTAATTTCTCCGCTTTGTTTTGCAATATCAGTATTCCAGGTTGCAGCCATACTAATTGCCTGTGGAAAGAGTGTTGAACCTTTTGTATAAGTTGTTCCATGAATCGCATCAATACCATATAGAACAGGAATGCCAAGTCTTGTTTCTTTTGTAGCGATGTTCTGAATTTTAGTTATGATTTCATGCCAGTATTCTGGACTATGTGCAACATCATATACATTTATTATAGAGCCGATATGATAATTTTTTATGGCGTCTTCAAGCTTTGCATCATCAATCTGGTGCATTTGGATTTTGTCCCCTGGGTTTTAGAAACAGCCTGAATAGTAACTTGTGTCATCTGTCCAACTTTTTCTTCAAGAGTCATCTTTGATAAAAGTCTCTTTTACACGTGCATCTACTTTGGTTGTGGTATAAATTTGTGGAAATAGATTTACACTCAGCATTAAAGTAAGAAGAATTATTAAAGAAAAGTGTTTGATGTATAAATTTCATATTTATTCCTGAATATTATTCTGAGTTAAATAAATGATGTTATTAAGTTTCTTATAATGAAATGATTTGCAAGACAGGATAATGATGATTTGATAAGACGAAAAAGTTATCAACAGGTTTTCTATCATAACTAATACTAATTAAGCAAAACAAATTTTCTTGCTTCTTGTTTTTTAGATCCTGTAAATGAATAAATATAAACACCTGATGGAAGTGGATTTTCTATTATTGAAGTTGTATCAATATTTAATTGATGCTTGCCGACTGAACGTAGCCAAGATCTTCAAAAAAAATTTGTTCACCAAGAATGTTATGAATATCTAAAACTTAAATTATCCGCTGAAGACAAAGAATATTTTATAATTGTTTTGCCGTTAAATGGATTGGGATAATTCTGTTCAACTTTAAAATCATTTAAACCGAATTTTTCTTCATCATTCAATCCTGTTGTTGAAGGTGTAATTACAATTCCGTTTATCAAAGCGTTATCAATTTTTTCTGCAAATTGAATATCCAAACATCCATCATTTACCTGAATATCTGTAAATTCTTTTATGCAAATGCAGCATTTTTTCCAACCTGAGAGTAGATATCAAGATTTGCAAACACCTATTTTGTTCAAGGTAAACATCAAATATTCTAGCTGCCAGCCGAGTTAAAATAATTTTCTGCAAACATTAACTTAACATTATAACTGCCATTTGGCACTCTGCACTTTATAAGTCACCATATCCATATTTTTCAGATTGAAAAATCTACATCTTCATCAGTACCACTTATTTGTAATGATGAAGGATAATTGTATTAGATCCATCAAGAAAACCAAATTCTGTATCTTTTGTCCAGTCCTAGCATCGGCTAAATAATCTAAAGCTGCAGGACCAGCACAATTTATTTTTATAGGAAATGCTTAAGGTCTGAGGCATAATTATGGAAGTAGCTTTTGTGACTCATTATATTTGGAATAAGTTCATCGTCTTTCATTGATAGTACTACTAGTGTTTTGGTTGATGGAATAACCAAACCAGTAACTGAAAGTTCAACACTTTTTAAATCTGTCTGTAATGCGGCGCTATTTATTGTAACACCGGAAATTACATAATTAGAAATATCTTCAGCAGTTGTTTGATCCAGTTCTTCAGAAAACATTACCAGAACTTTATCTGTTGATGCACTTGCCCACATCAAGGTAGGTGGTGAACATCAACATAACCAATATTTGTGCTGTTTGTTAAACATAAAATAAGTTTGCCATCATTAAAAACTGCGTTATCCGGAATAAAATCGCAGCCATTTGCATCCCAGGTGTGTGTTGCTTTTTCCCAGGCGATTTGTATCCCACGAATCAAAATTATCGGTCCAATCTGTGAGTAAAATTATTTTCTGTTCCATAATTTCCAGTACCCGGGGTATATGAATAATAGCTTACCCAATCATAGTATGCAAATGCAGGTAATGCTTCCGGATTAAAAACACCAGCCCAATTTTCATAAAGTGGATTCCAGATATTCATCATTATCTTCTGTGGCTAGTTTAGTGTTTGAATATGAGCACCTGTTTGTTTTAGTACTTCAACATCATCAATAAACCAGGCAACATATTGCGGTGTCCATTCAAATGCATAAGTATGATAATCTAAATGAGGTGAAATTGACATTGGTTTGTGACTGACATGATTTATCTGATTAGGAGTAATTGTGTTAAACTGTACATTGTCAAAATATCTACCCATAATTTCAATATCAATTTCATTCCATTTTCATATATCCCAGGGATCGGTTGAAGTCCCGTCAAAATAAGTAAAAAACGATGACTAGCATTCCTTCCCGGTATAGCAGATTTCAATCTTACTTCAAATCGTACCGTAAGTGTAAGAAAGTTTTGTTCTGTATTCTGCACCTTTAAAATCTTTGGCCAAAATATTAATCTGAAGATCAAATTATAAGTATAATAATTAGCTAATTGAATTTTTATTTTCATTACACCCTGTTTAAATAAAAACAAAGCCCTCCTCACAAAAGGATAAAGAAGAGGGCTTCATAGATGATCAAAAAGAAACCGCCAAAGTGAACTTTTGAATATCCGAAAATCTTCCGAAATCCTGATATGCATAATCAATTTTAAGAGCAACATTATCCATTAGTAATTGCTTAACACCAAATCCAAAAGAAAAAGATTCTTCAGAAGTATCAAGAAACAATGATTTATAACCTCCACGTGATAAATACAAAATCATTATATGCATATTCAGTTCCAAGATTTATACTTTCGTAATTATCACTGGGATGCATCGCATCAACAGCAACTGTAAGTCTATGTATATCTGTTTGCACAGGATTGTATGCAATACCAACTCTAAATGTTAAGGGTAAAGCCCAGGAATTGGTTTCAAGGTAGGCTGGAACATCTCCATTGTTGCCGCTGTTTACAGGATCAAGATCGTGCAATACAAGATTTGAGTTTCCTAATAACTGCATCGAAGATCCGAAGTTTGAAATTGACATAGCTAATATTGCATCATCAAATGGTGTTACATACTGAACACCAAGATCCAATGCAAATGCAGAAGCACTCATTCTCCAAATACTTTCATAAATAAACTTGGGGCTAAATCCGATTGAAAAATTTTCAGTTAATTGAATTGCATAAGCTAAACTAAAAGCTGCTTGTGTTGATGTAAAGGTTTCACCTGTACCTTCAGGTTGTAGAAATGGTTGTAACATTCATTTCACCAATATCAGAGCCTGTATAGCTAAAGCCAATCGTGCCCATATCATCCAAGATTGTAGCTGGCTGCTAAATAATTGTACTTAATATCAGCTATCCATAATGTATGATCAAAAGTGACATTAACACCTTGTGTTTTAGTTAAGCCTGCAGGATTCCAGTAAATTGAACTTACATCATTTACAACGCCTACAAATGCACTTCCCATACCAATTGCCCGAGCACTTTGTCCAATCGATAGAAAAGGTGCTGCTGTAGTTCCTTTTTTAGATACGTCTGAAATGAAGCCTAATTGCGCAAATGTTTGCGGAAGTATCCAACCAATTAAGCATAAAAATTATTAATAATCTGTTTTTCATTTTCAATATCTCCGCTATTTAATTAAAGCAAATTTGCCAATGTGTTCACCGACTCCCGGAGCATCCACATGATAGAGATATACTCCGTATGCAGCATCCATACCATCTTCTGTAACAAGATCCCAGGATAATGGATCCATCAGAAAAACCAGAATCTTTTGACAGTGTTTTTATTAGAGCACCTGTAATTGTATAGATACGCACCGTACATTGGGCAGGAAGATTTATAAAATCAATTTTTCTTTCACCTCTGCCTGATGAGTTAAGATTTCTCTTTTCCCAGGTTGCTGCACCAAGATATGGATTCGGAACTACATCAATTCTGGAAAGATTATCCTTTGCCATTGATTTATCAACTTGCACCGGTAAAGTTGAATATGAAAACATATCACCTGTCTTAAATGATTTAAGAGTTGATATCTGGAATTTATCTCCGGCAACAGGTTCAACAGGTGCTTCGTTTGGATCTAAATGGAGGATCATAAGAAATATTCCAGGCAAATCTACAGTTGGTTGTATTAATAGCATCCTTGAAATTCCAGTATTTGAATTAGATCCCCTACAGTAAGTGATTGTGAACCGTCGTTATCTTTTACTGCTACTTTGGAGAATTTACCTTCTGTATTATTCCATACTTTTAAATTGACTGGAAACTTCGTGTACATATTGGCGGATTAAATAAAAAACAAGTATCCTGCGGTGTATCAAAAAACCGTATTTCATAATCGGCAGGCCAAGGAATACCTCTGACCAATGTAGGATCAGGAGTAACAAACATTGCTAAGATTACTTGATCCTACTACACCATCCCGTTAGAGAATCAACGACAGTTACTGTTGTATCATTAAGAACTGTTAGAGCCATTCCATCAAATGGCTGACTAATTCTTCCTACACCTATATTGGTTGAATCTTCATTAACAACAATTGTATCTATAACATTATTAAAATGTTCTTACAACATCATATGATAATGTTTTATAAAGCGGATAATCCTTGCTTGATTTAAAGACTACGTTATATTGAGCACCATCCAATATTGCATTTGGATTTAAGAATATTAACACTCATAGATCCTGTTCCAACACCGGAAACAACTTGTTTTGTATCGCCTGAATCTGTGGAGGAACATATCCTGCAACAGGTGAGTTTGGTATAACAACTGCACAGTTATAATCAACAAATTGAATATTACCTGCAAAATCCTGCTGAATAATTTTTGTACATTCAGTCGGCTGCAATCCTTTTGTTCCTCTATTTGGATCACCCATATCATAAGATATACAAGCATAATAATATGTTTGTCCGTTTTGTACATCATTATCAACATAAGAGTGTCTTAAACCTGTATCATCACCTCTCCAGAAATGCGCACCATTAACTCCAATAGGATCAGGACCTTTTATGCTATCATTAAGATCGTAACGAACAAGCGGTTTCCAATAAACTGGTGAACCTTTAGAATCAGTTATGACTTTTATGTCATTAAATTCTGCTTCCGTACTTCGATAAATCATGTAGCCTTCAAAATCTTTTTTTGCACCTTGTGTAGGATCATTATTTTCAAAACCCATAAATGCATCGCGTGATTCTTCAGAAATTTTATTCCAGTAAAGAAATACTTTTTTATCTCCTGCAACGGCTGTAAGCGTTGGTTTTAAAGGAGGTTTAGAGAAATTATAATTTGCATTATAAATTTCCTGAACTGTTTCTTTATTGAAAGATAAGTTCATCAAGATTTTGTCCGAATAATAAAGCCATTGAAAATCTTTCTCTCAAGTCCTTGATTTAACGGAAATGGACCTGAAGCAAATACCATACTTATATTAGCATCTTTGTAATGATGTATCAAAAGCCGCAGAACTCATTTTTAACCACATTGATTCATCATCTTTTGGCCAACCGCCACCTGTACCGCCCTGTCCTAATCTGTAAATTGAAACGGCAGTTAATCCAATTTGATCAGATTCATCTTTATCGGTTTTATCAAAGTTTGGTTCACCATCTGTTGGTACTCCATCACCTTCACCTTCATCTGGTAATGTATATTGTGGATCAAAAGGTCCAACACCATCTTTTCCAACATCATCATTCAAAGGTTCATTTTCATTCAGCATCCCATTTACCATTACCATTTAAGATCTGTATAACCAACCCAATCTCCATCATTATCAATACCATCATCTCTTCTTTCATCAACCATCGGTACACCATGAATATCTTTATCATCATCATCATTAATTCCATTGGTTGCGTTACCCGGACTTTCAAGATATGCATAACCATAGTAACCTGTTATCCAGTTATTTGGTAGTCCAAGTCCATCATCATCAAAGCAATAAGCTAAATCAAGTATTTTATCAAAAGAAGCATCATCATCTTCAGAATCATCTAGTACCGCCAACACCGCAATCAGTATAAAAACCAAAAAATGTATTAGGATAACTAAAATCAGAAAGGTTAACAATATCATAGTGCCAAAAAACTATGTCTTCAGCAAGCACGTGAGACCATTGAAATCCTCTTACTTCAACTCTTAATCCCAAACCTGCGCGATCAGGATCAGAAGCAAGTGGATAAAAATAATATGGCGTTCATGTCCATTCTTTATCTCGTGAATCATCCATAACAAAGAATGTTTCGAAATCCGAATTATTAACACCTCTTCCAAAATAACCATACCAAAAACCATCCCACTCCGGTGTAAGATCGAGAGCAGCAGGCCAATTTTGCGGCCAGGTATGTGGATTTGTATTAATTGCCGGACTGTTTCTCTCCAGCGGATATTCAATTACCTGGTTGGGATTTGAATAACCGGGTACTGGTTCTAATCCCCAGATTTCACCTGTGCTTGGATTTCTATCCATCCATTCACGATAAGCGGTTTGCAATGGATGTACAACTTGATTATGTACCAGGAGCAGTAATTTCTGAAGCAATTAAAACTGCAACACCATCAAGATAAGAATGATCCTGTTCCTTTGGGCCATTCACCACTCGGTTGATCAGGCCAGTGACCGACTTCTCCATTGTTATTGAATAGTGTTCTTATCTGATTACCATCCATAACCCCTCTTTACGGTAATCAAAATTTCCCTTTGGATCATTCCTGTATTTCTGAATCTGATCGCTTACCTGTGAGAAGCCTACATCAGCAATCAAAAAAGTAATTAATATAAAAAGTATTTTCTTTAACATTATTTTCTCCGGTTATATTCTCTAAAAACCAAATCCTAATCCCAGCCTAATCTCACGTGGAGAAGAGTACATGCCAGGATTATTAACGTATTGTTCGATGGTGTTAAGTCCAATAATATCACTTTGTTTATAATACTGTGTGTTCAAATCAACATTTGCTCTTCCTGTAGTTGAATAAACTCCAAACTCATTTTTAATATCAAACAGATTGTATACCATCAGGTATGTATTGACTGAAAATCCAAAAACATCAAAAGTTTTTTCTGCTCTGAGATCAACATTATAAAATGTGGGTTTTATTCCTCCGTTTTCAAATCTTACACCTTGTGAAATTCTCGTATCTTCGGTATAAGGTTGTCCAGAACCATACTGGAATATTATTCCAACTGTCCAGTCACCGGGAACACCAACATTTAGATTAAGATTTAATGTGTGTCTTTGATCCCAGTCCAGAGGAACAACACTTTTTGTTTCTTCGATAGGTGGATTTGTTTGATTATTATTAAATACTGCACGAGGATCAGATGCATTACCCTGTGCAATTTGGAATGTATAATCCAACTTAGCTCCAAAATAATTTGCAAAATGTTTATCAAGTGTTACGATAAATCCTTTTACATTTGCATAATCTCTATTTATAAATCTTGCATACCTGATTCCCTCATAAGTATTTATAATTTCCATGCCAAGCCAGTTTCTTATATCACGGTAGTAAACAGAAAAGTTTAAGGAAAGATTTTCAAACAATACCTGCTGCAAACCAATTTCATAAATTACGTTCTTTCTCAGCATTAAGATCAGGATTACCTGTTGAGTGAAGAAAGACTGCCGCCTGGCTGCACTATGAAGTCAGGATTTGAATATAGATTTTCAAATGATGGAATTTTAAAGAAGTGACCGTAAGAAAATCTAATGATACCCTGATCTGTAATTGGAAAAGATGCACCTAAACGCGGGCTAACTTGAAACTTTAGCATCCGCTTTTCTCATTTCTAAAATCCAATTGTCCGATTGGGATTATTCGGATAACTTCTATCGCACCGGGATAAAGTGGATTATGACGCGGATTTCTTAAATCCGTCGGCAGTGAAGCATTTGAATTGAAATAATCAAATCTTACTCCTGCATTAATAATCATAATATCGTATTCCATTTTATCCTGAACATAAGCAGATATCTCAAAAGGATTTCTTGAGTACTCAATCCAAGAACCTTGATCGGTTATCGCACCTTTATTTGGATAGCCCGGTGTAAATAATTATTTCCCATGTATCAAGCTGTCCATCTGTTAAATTAATTATGTCTTTATTCTGACTAAAAATTTCATAATACTTTCCTTCGATTCCTAGCCCCAATTTTATGTTCTTTGGAAATTTGTGAAGAATAGGAATACTGTGCTAATAAAAGTATTTGTATGTCTGTTATATCTTCCCATCTGATTTCCACCTTGCTCTAAAAGTGTAATTAGATGTTGGAACACCCTGGTTAGGATTAACATATCTTGGATCAATTCCGTAAGGATTATAATCAGCACTCAAAGGATCATTATTGATGGGATAATCATCATACAAATAACCTTTATAATCATAAAAGTTTGCAGAAAATTTTAAAGTATGAAAAGTGTTTGAAGATGGAAAATATGTAAACTGAAGATTATGAATTAAGTTATGTTCTGTAATGAGTCATTATTGCATCAGGTGTTAACGAAAAACCATGATCATAATATCTGTTTTCATTATCATCCCAAAACATACTGTATGTAATAGTAGTTCCGGAAGTGCATAAGTTAATTTTGCATTAGCAGAATATTTCCTTTCAGGATTCATTGATACAAAAGCACCATCACCGGTGTTTCTTGGTATCCAGAAAGTTTGATCAGCTGGGATTTGGGAAAAACGGAACATCATCAGTAACATTAAAAATTCTTTGTCCGTATAAATATCCGTTGTTTTTATAATATCTGCCTGTAACAAAAAAGTATAGATTTTTAACAGGAGAAATCGGTCCGCTTAAAGTAAGCTGAAGATTTCTTTGAGCAAGATCCCAGGGATTTATCTAAGATTTTTAAAAATATCAGAATGATTAGTAAAGTAACTTCCCACATAACCTGTAACATAAGCTTCAAACTTATCTGAACCGCTTTGGGTAACAATATTAACAACACCTGAAAGTGCCTGTCCATATTCAGCATTAAAAGTACCGCTTATAACTTCCATTTGTCTATCGGACTGAATTTTCAACCTGTACACCAAACCCGCCATTATAAGCATCTGTAACCGACACACCGTCAATAAGATAAGCAACATCATTAGATCTACCACCTCTAAAGTGTCCGTCAATAACACCAGCTTGCAGGTTAACAATTTGCCCGATACTTTCAACAGGCATCATTCTGATTATCCGAAGATGAGATAGTAACAGATGTGGAAGTAAGATCTTTTTGAACCAATGGTCTTTGAGATGTAACAACAACTTCCTGTTCAACTGAATAACAGAACTATTAAGTTTAATATCCAACTTTAGTAGTAAGATCTATATTAACCCTGAACTTTTTCTACAATAATTTTTTGATATCCAACAGCGCTAAATATAACCCGGTACTCACCGGGAGGAATATTGCTGATGGAATAATATCCATCCAGATCTGCAGAGGCACCTAAATAAGTCCCTTCAATAATAACGTTTGCACCAACAATAGGTTCACCGGTTTCTTCGTCTGTAACATAGCCGGAAATTTTTCCAGTTGTTCCTGCAAACAAAGGGACAGAGAATATAAGTACTGCAAATAGAGTTAAAAGCTAATGGATTGCCCGAGGTTTTAAAATATATTGTTTTAACTGATCAATCTTATTCATTTCGTTTTCCTGATAAAATTATAATTCTCCTGATACTAAATGAGAACAAAAGAAAAGGCACGGTAGTAAGCCGTGCCTTTATAAGATTATTTAAGGAGCATCATTTTGTTTGTTTGAACAAATGAACCGCTTTCTAATCTGTAGAAATATATACCACTTGCTAAACCTGAAGCATCAAATGTAACATTATAACTTCCTGAAGTGTATTCACCTTTTATCAAGTGTTGCAACTTCTTTTCCAAGTACATCGTAAATTTTAAGTGTAACAAATCCGGATTGCTTTAATTGCAAACTTAATTTGAGTGCTTGGGTTAAAAGGATTTGGATAGTTTTGAGTTAATGAATACTCAGTAACCGGCTGTCCTTCATTTTCAACACCAACCGGATCCCATAGATTTCCAATCCAGGTATGATGACCATCTTGATACATCCTCCCAGGATTGATCTTCATTATAATTGAATAGCACATTATACCTTCTCTGGTATTTGTTAGCATCAGCATCGTTAATTGAATAATCAATTGGAATTCTCATTCCTTCAACAGGTACAAATACATTGTCACTACCCGGAACAGCAAGATCTGCCCAGCTTATTCTAAATTCTACTCTATAACCAGAGCCGAATGCTTCGCCGAAATAATAATTTTCACCAAGCCCAACAAGACTATCAGCTCCGCTAGATTCCATCAAGTAACTACTCTGTTATATGCAAATCTAAAATGATAATCAGGCTGTGCACCTCTTCTTAAGAAGTATGAGGAACACCGTGCCAGTTGTACAATCCTAAGAAATAGATCCGGGCAATCATTTAGATATGATGATGTTTGATACACTTGGAACAAACACATCATCAGAATATATCAAAAGCTACGTATAAATAAGTTTGCATCTACAGCTACCCAGGATAAGACTGATAAATCTGCATCACTGCTTATTTTGAGTATTTGGAGCTATATAACCAGTACCATCTGAAATAAACATTCTGAAAGGTGTAATTGACTGCCATTCTGATAAATCTCCATCAGCAACAAAATTACCGGGGCATTTAATGAAAGTGTTGTAACTCCTTTTGCTGTATTTGTTAGTGGCAGCAGAGTTTACACTTAACGCACTTTGATTTCCGGAAGCATCTTTACAAACAACCGCATAATAATAAGTGAGCATTCTGATCGGTGTTTGGAGCAAATAATAAATGTGTTGCTAAACTATTGTTTTCCGGAATATTTAAAGCAACGGTTTCTACACCGGAAGCTGTAACATCTGAGAACGGGTTAGCACTATAGTAAACATCATATGTTTCACCTGTCTCACCAGGAACATCATCCCACATTATAGTATTATTAAACGTTCCTTCAAATGATGAAACATTTAACGGAGCATCTGGAGGGATTACATCAAATTCAGGATTTCCAGTCCACCAGTCTGTTATATAAATAACTTTTCCGGCAATAGCTGTACCTTCAGCCATCATACCAACTTTACTAATTGCAGATGAATCAATTGGACCGTAACTAGCTGGTGGTTCACCTGGAGGATAAATAAGATCCTGCAAAGCAATTTTGTATGTGTGCCATTGATTGTCATCTATTGGAGCAAAATTCCAACCGCGTTTACCGCCTGCGGTACCATCTTCTAACTGAAGACGTAACGTATCAACGCCGGCTTCAGCTTTCATTTTAAACTGCAAAGTGTCTTTAGTCCAGGCACCGGCAAGATTGAAAGGAGGATTAACATCCATCCCCATACCAGTCCAGCCATTTGCCCATTCATCTCCTTCAACCCATTTAATAGCGTTAGAGTTAGGTACCGGTCCTGCTCCTTCTTCAATTCCGAGACTTGATTGACCCCATGTCCATGCTGGTTGAACGATATAGGGACCAAAAGCAACTCCATTAAAAACAATTGCAGGTACAGCTTTTGTCCCGAATCTTTTAAATCCATCCAACATAACAACCACTGAATCTGCAGGAATGTTTACACCTGCTGTGTATCCTGAAGTAATTGCTGAAATATTATAACCAACAATTTTATCAAAATCCAGCTTTCTATTGTTATATGTAAAACCACCCCAAGTGGTAGGAGCTAAAATAAATCCCTGATCATTTGGAATGTCTGCTCCAGGTTGTACTCTTTCAAAAAGAGGTATCTTTAGTTCATACCAGTCGCCAACTGCATCCAAAACGGTGGCATTTTCATAAATGTACTCTTCAACTGGATCAGTATCAGTAGGGCGATCTTTAATTTGGATTCTGAAAACCATATTTCCAGGAAATACGGGAGCTTGCAGAACTTTAATCCAAATTGAAAGAGAATCACTGGTTGACCAATCCAATAATGGTTCGCCATCAGGAACTCCTTTTATTATCTGTGCATAGCTGCCCCATTCATGATATGCCCCGATAACATAATTTACATGCCCAGCACCGGTTCCTTCCTTTAAATCCGAAGTGTTGAGTGTATAATCAATACGGCTCAAATCGCCTTCTACGTTAAGATCATACGTAGTATCGGCAGAAAGATCCGTATCAAAGCTTTCTATTACCTGCGCTTTAGTAACAGATAATGAAACGCCTAATACAAGAAGAAGAACAAAGTGAATAAGTTGCTTCATAACTTACCTCTCTTTTAGTGAACGTTTGTAATTACGAGAGTTGAAATACTCATCAACCCTATATGAATTAATTAATTGTGAAATGAAATTTTTCAATACCAAAAACTCCATAGCCCCAGAATTATTATAACTATACATGCTGAAAGAAGAAGATTTGGATTTAGCCTCCTTGCTGCTTTAATATTTAGCACACTGTTCTTGATATCTAAAAGACTTTCAGTAATTGAATTCTGAATTTCGATTACGAATTTATTTGTGCTTTTTACTGAAGCTGTATTTAGTAATAAAATTATTCCAACACTTAAAGCGAAAAGAAATATGGCAAAATGAAGAAAACTTATGCCCAATACCCAAATAAAAATTGGATGCAGCGGTACACCCATATTGCTCAGTAGTCCTAGTCCTAATCTTCCCATTCCAATAATTTCCCCAATTATTAAAGTTTTTATAGCTGTTTCTGAGTTTATTTTTTTAGAGAATAATGCAAATAGAAAAACTGCGGTAATTGGCGGACTGACAAATGCTTGAACACTTTGCAGAAACAGATATATCTGTGAACTTATTAATTTTATTAACGGAACTATTAATATTGCAGCGATTACAACGGCTGTCGTCGTCAATCTTCCAACTAAAACTAATTTTCTTTCATTTGCTTCCGGGTGACGAATTTTATAAAAATCATTGGTAAAAAGTGTAGCTGTGCTTATAAATGCCCCGGCTAAAGAAGACATAATCGCCGCAAGCAATCCAGCCACAACAATTCCCTTTAACCCAATTGGAAGAAGATCCCCGGCTATTAATGCTGCATAGGCTTCATCTCCCTTTACTTCAGGATAGAGTGCAACTGCCATTAGACCAGGTAAAACAAGAATGAAGATGGGTAAGATTTTAAGGAAAGCTGCTAGTAAAGTTCCCTTTCGGGCATCATTTATAGATTTGGCACCAATTATTCTTTGGACTATATATTGATCCGTACACCAATACCAAAAAGCAATTATAGGTGCACCAAATAGTATTCCAGTCCACGGAAAATCAGGGTCAGAGATTTTTTTAAACATATTAAAAAAATCGGCGGGCAGCTTTTGTTCAAGACCTGAAAATCCTCCTACAGCATTTAAACCAAAAGCGGAAAGTGTAATCGCCCCGATTATCAAAACAATTCCCTGAAATAATTGAGTTCTCATCACAGCATTTGCCCCGCCGGTAACGCTATATAATCCTGTAATTAATACTATTATTATTGACGATGCATATATATTTATCTCAAATATTTTATAAAAGAGTAAGCTTGCAGCAAAAAGCGATACAAGAATTTTTGTAAAGATGTATATAACAATTGAAAATGCAGCAAAAAATTTTCTAATTCTTCTGTCAAATCTTTTTTCTAAAAATTCAGGAACTGTTGTAACACCGGATTTGATATAAATTGGGGCGAGAATCCAACCTAAAAAGATCAGAGTAAAAATTGCCATTAATTCAAATTGTCCTACGGCTAAACCACGCGTCGAACCGGAACCAGCTAAACCAATAAAATGTTCGCTGGAAATGTTTGTTGCGAAGATTGAAATACCAACGGTAAACCATCCGATGTTTCTGCCTGCTAAAAAATAACCGTCATATGTTTCATCGGTACGTCTTGAGTAAAATAAGCCTAGACTTAGCACTACGATTAGATAAGCAATAAGAACTAATATATCTATAAATGGAAAAACTACTGCCACTATGGTTTCTATTTTAATTTATGACCCTGAACAAGGGCACAAATAATGCCATGAAATAATGGCAGGCAAAACTTTTATAATTTCTAAATTGAAAAGGAAATATTTTTTACACGTTCATTTTGCTTATCAAATTGATAAGGTTCGTTTATTATTTTAATAAGCGATTGCCATTATTTTTTTGATTAGATACTATTTAACCAGAATCATTTTTTTTGTTTCCACATAATTACCAGCTTGTAAACGATAGAAATAAACTCCAGAACTTAAACCTCCGCTTACTTGATTTGTTGAAAGATTGTTAATTGAAAATTGCACATTGTAATCTCCTGCAGATTTTTCTTCATTAACAAGTGTTGCAATTTCTCTCCCTAAAACATCATAAATTTTTAATGATACAAATTGCCTACTACTTATTGAATACTGAATATTGGTACCGGGATTAAATGGGTTTGGGTAATTTTGACTTAATGAAAAATGCAGAGGTAAATTATTATTGTCACTACTTGATGATGTGTCCTGATAATAAACCTCAAACTCATAAATTGAATAACCCCATTCTGTACTTCGTTTTGTACCTGTTAAACGAATAAATCTTGCATTAGCATCAACATTCCATTTCTCAATTCCACCAAATCCATCTATTTGCTCAACAATCTTATTCCAGGTCGATCCATCCTCTGAGACTTCGATAATATAATCTTTCCCATAAGCCGCTTCCCACACAATTCTTATCTGATTGAAATGTTTCGACTGACCTAAGTCTAATGTGAATGTTTGTGGGTCGCTAAATTGAGATGACCATCGAGTTGATAAAATACCATCAACAGCATATCGCCCTGCGTAACTTGATGATTCAACCGAAGAGACAATTACAGTTTTATTAAGTGCAAGATTTTCCGGTGGTGCGTTATAAACTTCAAGCGAAACTGTCTTTGAATTATTGCTTTCATTAATCTCTGGTATCACATTTTTATCATCCACAAACGCTTCAATCGAATATTTACCGGGTTTTTCAGCAATCCAATAATTAATATTATTCTCTCCAACATTGCCGCAAAGCAAAGCCATTCCTCCTGTAGAAATTGAGTCAGTGAATTCAACTGAACGACTAATAAGTTTATTATTTACTTTAAAACTAATTTCGTGATATGTTGATGATGGACTAATCCCTGTTCCACGATTTAAGATTGTTGCTAAAAATATTACAGTGTCTCCTTCAACCGGATATCGCGGTACAGTATATACATTTGCAATTTGTAAATCAGGTTTTGATGAACCCGGGAGAATATTTATTGTATGACCAAATTGAAGACTATCGGATGAATTGCCAACATAAAACGTGTACGCTGCTGGATCGATTTCGTATCTATTGTTTTGTTCTGAATAATAATAAAGTTTATCTGGTGTAATTTCAAATGTAACTGTTTTAGTTTCACTAGACTCAAGGTAAATCTTTTTAAAGTCCTTTAAATCTTTTTTATTATGATCCACAGTACCATTACTGACCGAGACATAAAGCTGAGCAATTTCTTCACCGGCGACCAATCCGGTATTAGTTACATCTATATTTATCGAAATTGTTTCATCCCAAAGCGCTGACGTTTGATGAGATATTTGGAAATTACTCATTGTAAAAGTTGTATAACTTAACCCATATCCAAAGGCAAACTGTGGAATATAATTTTTGTTATCAAACCAACGGTAACCACCACCCAAGTTTGCATTTAAATCATTTAACAATCTATTTGGCATTTGAGAATCAGTTTTAGGCATAGTAACTGGAAGTTTTCCACTCGGGTTATAATCACCGAATAAAACTTGTGCAATTGCATTGCCGCCTTCCTGTCCAGGATAAAATCCATAAATCAATCCTTTGATATCATTTATAAATGGAGTTGCAGTACATACACCACCGCTGATAAGAACAACAATCAGGTTTTTATTTATACCTGAAAGTATTTTGATTAGATCTTTTTGTTTACCCGGTAATTCAATTGAGTTGTTTACACGATCGAATCCCTCGCCCTCTTGGGTGGGATCTAAACCGCCAAAAAATATTACGACGTCTGATTGACCGGCAAAATCAACAGCGTTTTTTATATCGCTTGCATAAGTTGTTCCACTTATATCGCAACCTTTTGCATATAAAATTTTTGATACACCAACATATTTTTGAATTCCATCCAGCGGTGACACTTTATAGAATGGATCTACCCAGCTACTGCCAGAACCATCAGTTTGCATAATCGCCGCGTTTGGTCCTATTACAGCTATTTTAAATATCGAGGCTGTATCAAGAGGCAGAATTTTATCCTGATTTTTCAAAAGCACCAGCCCCTTTTTGCCAGCTTCAAGTGTAAGTTCTTGATGAGCAACTGAGTTTACATCACCGGGATCCCCTTGCGGGTAATAATTCATTAAACCAGAAAGAAATTTTGTTTTCAATACTCTTCTAACAGCATTATTAATTATTTCTTCGGAAAGCTGACCAGTTAAAACAAGATTAAGCAACCCTGATGCTGGGTCTTGATAAAGTGTTGAACCCATCTCGATATCACACCCGGCAGAAACTGCTTCACCTGGATTGCTGTAAATAGAACCCCAATCACTAACCACATAAAAAGGAAAACCCCATTTATTTCTTAAAACATCTGTTAACAGATTATTGTTTTTAGCGGCACTCATTCCATTTAATGAATTATAT
Source organism: uncultured Ignavibacteriaceae bacterium (assembly GCA_963809415.1). Taxonomy (GTDB): domain Bacteria; phylum Bacteroidota; class Ignavibacteria; order Ignavibacteriales; family Ignavibacteriaceae; genus IGN3. The sequence continues at coordinate 1,364,664 of CAWEJJ010000003.1, forward strand.
GAACTCATTAAGCTAAAAGCTCCGCCAATTTGTATTGCCTCTCTAAATTGCAATCCGTGTTGTTCTAAAAGATTTCGTTGTGATAATGTATAATCATTGGTCGTTCTTCCATTTTGCCTGTATTCAGTATAAAAATGTTTAACAGTCGCCAGGGTAGGCGTTAATTGGATACCTTGAACAATAGCCGTATTAATTTTTGCATCTAAAAATGGATCTTCGCTTGTACTTTCCGGTGAACGACCATTTCGTGGATCAAGTGTTAAATCTAAACAAGGACCTAAAGCCTGGTCAATTCCCTTCCCACGGAACTCTTTTCCCATCGCTTCTCCAACTCTAAACACCAAATCAACATCCCACGTTGCCGCCATACCAATGCCAACCGGAAATGATGTAGCCAATCCATTACGAACACCATGAGGTCCATCCGACATTATAAATCCCGGAATATTCAATCGAGGATTTCCAGCAGTATTCATACTTCCTTCTTGATGAAGCTGCAGTACTTTTTCTTGCAAAGTCATTTTTGAAAGAAGTTTATTAATTTTTTCATCAAGAGTTTGAGAAAAAATATTTTGGGAAGTGAAGACGAATATTAAAAACAAGTAAAAGAATTTTGCTAAATGGAAGTGTTTTTTGTCATTCATTATCATTACTTTTTCTTACTGATGTAAATTGTCAGACAGTACTATGATCAATGAAATGAGACAATAATAATACCAACAGTAAAACAAATTATGTTTCAGTTATTGATAATAAAAGAAAGGGAATTTGAGAATAGAGTTTTTTACTTATTAAAGTAATAAGTTTTGCTTATTAAAATAATAAGAGGGTTAAAATTGTTGCTGCCGATTTATTTCAGCCCCAGTTCTTTTGCCATTCTATAATAGTTAGGTGGAGCTAAGCCAAGTTTCTTTGCTGTGTCAGTATCGGATTCTGAATTTAAACGAACAAATTTGAAATATCTTTCACGCAATACTTTTTCCATATCTTTTAGCGGGATAATATTTTCAGCATTAAACATATCGCCAAATCCAAATTCGTTAGCAGACTTATTTTCTTCTGGAATACCAAGTGCTCTTTTTGCCAATAAAGGAGTAATGCGTTCCTGTGAACTGAATAATATTCGCTGTACAACATTTTTTAATTCGCGTACATTACCTGGCCATTCATAATTTATAAAAGCATTCATTGTCCCATCAAGTATCTCGGGCTTCTCTTTTCCCATATCAATACTTATGTTAGATAAAAAATAGTCTATAAGTAACGGAATGTCGTCAGTTCTTTTTTTAAGATCAGGGACAAAAATTGGCAAAACATTTAACCTGTAATAAAGATCTTCTCTAAATCTTTTTTCCCTAACTTCTTCTTCAATGTTTCTATTAGTAGCTGCAATAATTCTAACATCGACTTTTATTTTTTCGGTCCTGCCTATTTTTTCAATCTCACCATCCTGTATAACTCTTAACAACTTAACCTGTGCTTGTAAAGGCAGTTCTGTGATTTCATCAAGAAATATTGTTCCGTGATTTGCAATTTCAAAAAGTCCAAGTTTCTTTTTATCCGCACCTGTAAAAGCGCCTTTTTCATATCCGAATAATTCACTTTCTACAAGTTGGCTTGGTAAACTACCGCAATTTATAATTATGAAATTTTCATATTTCCTATCGCTGCGATAATGAATATTATATGCTACTAACTCTTTCCCTGTCCCTGACGAACCCCTGATAAGTGTATTGACATTACTGTTGGCAAACTTTTTAATTTCATCTTTTAATTCCATCATTATCTGAGATTCACCAACAATCTTTTTTTGCATGAGAATATCTTCAACATTTCTGTGCAATTTTTGATATGAACGAAATCGTTCGCGTTCCAACAAACATTTTTCATGTGCATTAAATATGCTCATAATAAAATCAGTTGGTTGATAAATAAAATCTTCAATATCGCCGGGATATTTTGTACAGTACCAAAAAGCTCCTGCTTTTATAAGTCTATTTGCAAAATTGTAATCAGTAATGTTTATGGTCATTTTAGTGATTACAATTATTTGAATTGAAGTATCTATCTCTTTAATTTTTTGAATCAAATCTTCACCCATCAAACCGCCTGCAATCTGATAATCCATAACGGCTACGTCAAACTGCCCTTTTTTCTTTTGAAGTAATTCAAGCGCAGCGATTCCATTAGAGACAATATCTAAAACCTGCATTTTATCTTCAAATGGTCTAATTGTGTTCATTACTCTTCTTACATCATAATCCTCGTCTTCAATAAGAAGTATATTTATTTTTTTCCCTTCAAATATCATTTGTGCTTTCTGTTTAGTTTGGAATTGTAATTATAAACCTGCATCCACCTGTTTCAAGATTTATTGCATCAATATCCCAGCCGCATCTTTTCGAAATTTCATAGGCAATGTAACAACCATAACCGGAGTTTTGCAAGCCCGTGTTTTTAGTTGTTATATTTTCATTAAAAATATTTTTTATGCCATTGCTGCCTTCTTCAAGAAGTTCTGGTGATATTCCTTTGCCATTATCTTCAATTACAATATATGATTTTTTTGAACTTTGATCGAATATCGTTTTACACTTTATGATAAGATTTCCTTCCCCGCCATGATCAATACTATTCTGGATTAATGGTTCAATAATTTCCCATACAACAAATTCATTAATTGGAACAAAAGGAAGATTCGTATCGGTTTCTAATTTAATTTCATACGCATTTGATTTAGTTGATACTTGTAAAAAAATATTTTCTACAATAAATTTTATTACTTCATTAAGATTTGTCCTAAACATCGGATTACGTATTGTCTGCAAAGGTGGATCATACCATTTCATATCGTAAATAACACGTGATATAAAATTAGAATATTTGGACACTCTGTATTTAACATCATTTATATTCTCTGGTGAAAGTTTACGCAAATCTTCTTTGATAAAACCCATCACCTTTTCAGCTTTATGATGGGTGTGATAAATTCTTTTTGTAAAAATAAGTTCCTTTTCATAAGTGATTTGTTTCTTCAAATTTACTTCATGCTCATCAAATAACATTTTTTGTGCTTCATCTCTTTCCTTAACAGTATAAGAAGAAATAAAGTACATTGCCAGTAATCCAAACAAAATTAGCGATAGATAGATAATTGAAGTTTCATCATAATTGCTAATTACCTGATTGCTTATAAAGCTGAAATCAGGTGTGTTTTTCATATATACTGCGCCAATGTATTCACCTCTTAAAACAAACGGCACAAAAATATTAAAGGTTTTTTTATCGGTAATTATACTTTTAATTTGTTCTTTAGAACTTAATTCAATTTCAATTTTTTTATACATCTCGAGAACGAAATTTATTTTTATCCATAGTTTTGCAATCTGTTTATTGCCAAGCAAAAAAGAAAAAAGTGTTTTCCCGTCATCAATTGCATAAAGCTCATTACCCGAACTTACAAGGATGTAAAGCCCTTGTATATTATGCTTTAACTGCTGCTGACTAAAAATTATATCAAATGCCTGAATAATTTTTTTTTGCTTTTCTTTGCTTAACTCTGTTCTGGGATCAATTGATTCAAGTACAAGTTCAAATGATGTGGTTGTTAGATTTGCAATTTCTTCAGCAGAATCTTTTTGATACCATTCTTGTGTATTGCTTAAAAAATTTTTTATGGAAGCTTTATTTATAAATGAAACGATCAGCTGAAAAGCAAAAAGAATTAAAAAAAACACGGTTACATGTTTAAACTCAAAATGATATTCTTTTATTTTTTCAATTAACTTTTTAGATTTCATACTCATTTAACCAAAATCGATTTCTCATTAATCTTTTTCTCAGCCTCAGTCAAAGCCTTACCCACACAAATATCACCTTTTATTGCACTATTTACATAGTAAGACAGTATATCAGAAACATTAGTATAATTCTTAAGAAAAGGTCGATGTACTCCTGTTTTATAAAGTTCCTTAAAAAATTTTAAATTATTGGATTTCGTAAAACGATATTTATCTTCATAAAGCATTTTATTGATAGGAAGATATCCGCCCTCTTCAAACATAATTTTTTGTGATTCTTCACTCAATAAAAACTTGGCAAACTTTATTACTTCCGGTATTTTTTCAGAAAACTTAGAAATCATTAAATTCCAGCCGCCATAAACCGAAGAAGGTTTTGTATTTTTAAGATGAGGTAATGGTGCCATCTTTAAATTTGATCTTACATCATTAGTTAGAAATTCATTTTCATCATCATACATACTTGGCCAGCCGCGAATAAAAAGACCATTGTTTTTTGCAAAGTATCTAAAACTTTCATTCTCTTTCAAATAGGTAACTTCTCTTGGCGAAACAGCGTACTTATTAACCAAATCTACTAGTAGTTGAAGTGCTCTTTTTCCTTCTGGAGTATCAATAAGCAGTTTATTATTATTATCTACAATCGGTGCTTTTTGATTTGCCATTAATTCTATAAACTGACAAAGCAACCCTTCGTAATCATCAGCTTGAAAAATATAAAATGGGGTTTTCGAATCTTTTAATTTTTGATGCAGTTCAATAAAGTTTTCCCAGGTAATTGATTTTTTTAATTCATCAATAATTTTAGAATAATTAGGTAATTTTCTTAATAGATCATCCCTATAAAACATTACTGAAATATCTATATAAAGTGGAACGGCAAATAAAGAATCATCATAATAACATGTTGTTAAAGCATTAGGAATAATTTTATTGATCTCCGAACTATCAATAAGACTGTTTAGAGAAATTCCCCATCGTACAAATCTTGGGACCCAAATTTGATCAACAGAAAAAATATCTATACGATTGTTTTTGCTTCTCAAATATCTGGCAAGTAGTTCTTTCCTTTCATTAGTACTAAACTTATCGAAGGAAAGATTTATTGTTTCAACCCTTATTGAACCTTTATTTCTCTCATTAAATAGATCTATTACTTTTTGATGAGCGGAAGAAATATGATCGACAAAATAAATTGTTTTTACATTAGATTTATTTCCGGAGCCAAGTTCTCCAGATGAAATCACAAATGTAAACAGTAAAAATACTGTTACAAGTGTCGCACTAATTATTATATAAAATATCTTTTTGAAGTTCATTTAACTTACAGAGTTAAGATTAGACTAAAAAAACTTTTTTATTCTTTTGTTAAATATAGAGCTAAATCTCATAATTATTTGTTGAATTCACTTACCAATAAATAACTTATCGCTTATCAATTTAATAAGCTTTCCTTATTAAAATAATAAAATCAATAAATATTTTTATTTAAAACCGGTGCATAGTTAAATCAGACAGCTACATTTCTCTATCATCCTATTGGGCATAATAATTGGTCATAAGACTAGTTTTAATTTTAAATCATGAAATAAAATTCAAATAATCATTTAAATTATAACTGGAGTATCTGATGGCTGTTTCATCACCTTCAGCAAAAACAGGCAACATCTGCAAGTAATGGCAATACAAATTATACACCTGCTTTAATTGTTTTAACATCCCTGTTTCTTTATGTGGGGTTTATTACCTGCTTAAATGATATTCTTATCCCACATCTAAAAGCTATTTTTGATCTTAAACTATACACAGGTAATGCTTGTGCAGTTTACTTTTTTTACTGCTTATGCAATTGTTTCACTTCCATCGGGAATGTTAGTTGAAAAGATTGGTTACAAAACCGGAATTATTATCGGCTTATTGACTGCGGCTGTTGGAACTGTATTGTTTTATCCGGCTGCAGGTTATCGTTCTTATGAAATATTTTTACTTAGCACTTTTTGTTTTAGCATTCCGGAATTACTTTACTTCAGGTTGCTGCAAATCCTTATGTAGCAATTCTTGGGCAAACCGGAAACTGCTTCAAGCAGATTAAATCTTTCACAGGCATTTAATTCACTTGGAACAACTATTGCACCAATCTTCGGTTCAATTCTAATTCTTTCGATTGCTGTTAAAGGTGCGGATGAACTTGCAAAGCTTAAAATGACTGATCAGGAAGCTTACAAATTGATTGAAGCCGGTTCAGTACAAACTCCTTATTTAATTTTAACCGGTATGTTGGTTGCAATTGCAATTATTATAGCATTGTTTAAACTTACCAAAGATTGAAGCATCCTCTCAATCCTCAAGTGGCGGTGATGGTGGCAGTTATGATCATCATCATAAAAGTGCATGGGGTTATAGACATTTGGTTTTAGGTGCAGTTGCAATTTTTGTTTATGTAGGCGGTGAAGTTTCAATCGGTAGTTTTCTGGTAAATTATTTCAAGGAACTTTTAGGAATGCGGGAAGCTGAAGCCGGAACTTATGTTGCTCTTTATTGGGGTGGTGCAATGATTGGAAGATTTTTTGGCTCAATTACACTTTCAGGAATGACCGAACACAAAAAAGAAAAATATTTACGCCGCACTTGTATTCGTTCTTGCTTTAGTTATTGCAATGTATGTTACAAAAGAATATCAAAACTTATGCAACATTTTCACTTTCCGGATTTGGAAAAACTTTAACATTTCTTGTACTCGTTGGAATAAACTTTATTGCCTTTAATATTGGTAAACAAAAACCCGGCAGAACACTTGCCATCCTTGCACATAATTGCAGCAACTTTTAGTAATAACTCAATGCTTACTTTCGGACAATTTGCAATGTGGAGTATTCTTGCTGTTGGATTGTTTAACTCAATTATGTTCCCAACAATATTTACACTTGCGATCGATGGATTAGGAAAACACACCGGACAAGGTTCAGGAATACTTTGTACAGCAATTGTTGGCGGAGCTCTTATTCCACTAGCCCAGGGATTTTTAGCTGATAATATTGGAATCCATCATGCATTTATTCTTCCAGTGATTTGTTATGCTTACATTGCTTATTACGGAGTTAAAGGACATATCCCAACATTTACTAAAACTGCTGAGGCATAAACAAAATGAAAACCGAGGTAACTCTTAGGAATTGATGTTGGTGGAACAAATACTGTTTTTGGATTTGTTGATATAAAAGGAAGATGTAAAGCTGAATCATCAATTCTAACCAATGCACATAGCAGTGCGGCAGATTTATTTTCAAGATTATACCCTGAAATTGAAAAACTTTATGCCGCAATTTCAGATAGATGCATATTAAAAGGAGTTGGTATAGGTGCTCCAAATGCAAATTACTACCGTGGTACAGTTGAAAATCCACCAAACCTAAAATGGGGAGTTGTAAATGTGGTAGAAATTATCAAGCAATATTTTGATGTTCCAGCCGCAGTTACAAATGATGCAAATGCTTCTGCAATTGGCGAGATGCTTTTTGGCGCTGCAAAAGGAATGAAAGATTTTATTGTTATCACTCTCGGAACCGGTTTAGGCAGTGGAGTTGTTGTTGATGGAAAATTGGTTTACGGTTCAGATGGGTTTGCTGGAGAAATTGGGCATACTGTTTATGATCCAAACGGAAGGCAATGCGGATGCGGCAGAAAAGGATGTCTTGGAAACTTACGCTTCTGCAACCGGAATAAAACGTACAGTAATGGAATTGCTTGCAAATTCAAATGAAGATAGTACTTTAAGAAATATCAGCTTTAATGATCTTGATTCAAAAATGATTTATTCAGCTGCTTTAGCTGGAGACAAACTTGCAATTCAAGCTTTTGAATTCACAGGGAAAATTCTTGGTTTAAAGCTCGCTGATGCTGTCGCAGTCACTAGCCCTGAAGCAATAATATTATTTGGAGGTTTAGCAAAAGCGGGTAAATTGATTATTGATCCAACTAAAAAATCAATAGAAGAAAATCTATTTCATGTTTTCAGAAACAAAGTAAATATTCTTCAATCAGGATTACCTGAGGGAAACAGTGCCGTACTTGGTGCCAGTGCTTTAATATGGAATGAAATTATCAAAACTGGATTGGATACTAGAAGAAAATAAAAATTACTATAGTATATCGAATCCAGCTCCATTAAATATTATGGTTTATATTCTTTTGATTTTGTCGATTTATAAATTTTTTTACCAATAATAAATTATGATCTGTATACTTAAAAAGTTATACCTGGTAATTTTAATTATTACAATTTTAATAGCATTCAGCTAAAATAAAGTCACCGTTTATCAATATTCATAATTATTTAGCAGAATATTAGTTAGGTTAAAATGAAGAAATATTTTTGTACACTTGCCTTATCTTTAATAATCCTTAGCAATGGATTTGTTTGTGCTCAAACAAAGAAATCCAATGATGAAATAATATCTGCAAGGATTGATTCAGTTATTACACTTATGACTCTTGATGAAAAAATTGGTCAGCTTAATCAATTATCTTTTGGAATCGGCTGGGGACCAACAGTTAAAAGTAATGTGCCTGATGAGTACAAAGAATTAATTACGCGAAGGCAAGATAGGATCTTTTCTTAATGCACTTGGAGCTGAATTTACATATGAGATCTCCAAATAATTGCTGTTACTGAAACAAGATTAAAAATTCCATTACTTTTTGGTTATGATGTTGTACATGGTTTCAGAACAACTTTTCCTGTTCCACTTGGGGAAGCTGCAACATGGCAACCTGAGTTAGTAGAAAAGTCTGCACACTATCAAGCATTGGAAGCCTCATCAGCCGGAGTACATTGGACATTTTCTCCAATGGTCGATATTGCACGTGATCCTCGCTGGGGAAGAATTATGGAAGGCTCGGGTGAAGACACTTATCTTGGATCTTTAATGGCGGCAGCGAGAGTAAAAGGTTACCAGGGAAATCTTTCAGAACATAATATTATCGCTTGTGCAAAACATTACGCCGGATATGGTGGTGCTGAAGGTGGAAGAGACTATAATACTGTCGATTTTTCTGAAAGGACTTTACGGGATGTTTATCTTCCACCATTTAAATCTGGTGTTGATGCCGGTGCGTACATACTTTGATGGCTTCTTTTAATGAGATTGGTGGAATTCCCTCATCAGCAAGTAAATATTTACTTACGGATATTCTTAGAGATGAATGGGGACTTTAAAGGATTTGTTGTAAGCGATTGGAATTCAATTGGTGAACTTATTAATCATGGTTTTGCCTCTGATTTGAAACATGCTGGTGAATATTTCAATCAATGCCGGTCTTGATATGGATATGGAATCACGCTCATATATAACTCATCTCAAAGAGCTTAGTTAATGAAGGAAAAGTTTCCGAAGAAGTTGTTGATCAATCTGTAAGAAGGATTCTGAGAATAAAATTTTTACTCGGATTGTTTGATGATCCATTCCGATACTGCAATAAAGATCGGGAAGCAAAAACCATATTGAGTAAAGAAATTAATAGATTACTTCACTAGAGGTTGCCAAAAGATCATTCGTGTTGCTTAAAGAACGAAAATAATCTATCTACCATCTTAAAAAAGATTATAAAAAAATTGCTGTTATCGGTCCACTTGCAAATTCAAAAACGCATCCTACCGGTGGATGGGAAGCAATGGGTGATTCATCCAATGTTATAAGTATTTTGGATGGTATTAAAAATTATGTTAAAGAGAACTCTGAAATTCTTTATTCTGAAGGATGTAAAATCGATGATCAATCAATCACTGGATTTAAAGATGCGGTAAGTGTTGCAAATAAATCTGATCTAATCATTTTATGTTTTGGGGAAGGAAAAGATATGAGTGGAGAAGCTTGCAGCCGTTCTAGTCTTGATTTGCCCGGCGTTCAAGAACAACTTGCCCAAGAATTATTCAAAACCGGTAAACCAATCGTTGTCGTTTTTATGAATGGGAGACCGTTTTCAGTTAATTGGTTAAATGAAAACGTTCCTGCAATTCTTGAAACGTGGTTTCCGGGTATTACTGCCGGGGATGCAATAGCACAGGTTTTATTTGGAGACTATAATCCGGCGGGAAAATTACCTGTAACATTTCCGAGAACTGTTGGACAGATACCAATTTATTATAATCATAAAAACACCGGAAGACCAGGAAATATTGAACAATCATTACACATCAAAATTTCTTGATCTTCCACTAACACCACTATATCCTTTTGGATACGGATTGAGTTATACAACATTTTCTTACAGTAATTTGGCTTTAAATAAAAGTAAAATCACAAAGAATGATGAGCTGCAAATTAGTGTTACGGTTAAAAACACTGGTAATTATGATGGTGAAGAAGTTGTACAACTTTATATTCAGGATTTAATTGGCAGTGTTACTCGTCCTGTTAAAGAACTTAAAAGATTTCACAAAATCTTTTTGAAAAAAGGAGAATCAAAAACTATTGAGTTTGATATTTCTGAAAAAGATATGAGATTCACAGCAGCTGACATGAATTTCAAATCAGAACCCGGAATGTTTAATATTTATGTGGGTCCAAACTCAGCTGAGGGATTGGAATCACAATTTGAATTGATTGAATAATAAATCAGAGCGTCATTACAAAAATATCATTGAATGAGGCAATTTTTTAATTCTAACTGATTGTTCGTCGACGATTACGATCAATGACGGATAAAAGAGGAAACAAATGAAAATTAATTTTTTATCAAAAATATTTATAATGTTTTTAACAAGCATCCCAATCTCATTTGCAGGTTGTAGTAAAGATGAAACAATAATACCACCAACAGATACGATACCGGAAATTCCCGGTTACACATTGGTCTGGAATGACGAATTTAATGGATCCTCCATTGATTTGGGGAAATGGGAGTACGAAGTTAATGGTGATGGTGGAGGGAACAATGAACTTCAATACTATACAGACTTTTCTGAAAATTCTTTTATCGAAAACGGCTCTTTAGTTATTGAAGCACTTAAGAAAAATTACCTTGGGAAGGAATATACTTCCGCAAGATTGAGAACGATAAATAAGGGAGATTGGACTTACGGAAGATTTGAGATTCGTGCAAAACTTCCTTATGGACAAGGTATGTGGCCTGCAATCTGGATGCTTCCTACTGATTGGGTATATGGCGGCTGGCCAACAAGCGGAGAAATTGATATTATGGAAGAACTTGGACAGGAACCGTATAAAGTTTATGGAACTATTCATTATGGACCAGCATATCCGAATAATCAACATAGCGGTGGAAGCTTTCAATTACCATCAGGAACTTTTTCCGCAGATTATCATACCTTTGCTTTAGAATGGGACTCAACTGGTATGCGCTGGTTTGTCGATGGCTATAAATATCATACAGAAATTCATGGGTCACCTTTTGATCAACGATTTCACATGATTCTTAATGTTGCGGTTGGAGGTAACTGGCCCGGCAGCCCCGATGCAAGTACAAAATTTCCTCAAAGAATGTCTGTGGATTATGTAAGGGTCTATAAGAAAAATTAATTTTAATTATTAAAGTATGACATCCCTGAAAAATATCATCCTTCTTATTTAATATGATTAAAACCGGTTTAATTAATGTCATCAACGATTTATCTTGGAAGGAGGAGTAAATTAAATGAAAAGTTTCATAATAGTTTTTTTTATATCAGTATTTATTTCGCAAAATCAGATGCAAGCACAACAGGACAAGCAAACGCCGCACAACTTTGAAAAAGAAATTAAACTTACATTAAGTGCAAACTACCTGCTCTACCTTCCCAAAGAGTATGCAGAAAGTGACAAAGAATTTCCTCTTGTATTGTTTCTTCACGGTGCAGGTGAAAGAGGGAATGATTTAGAAAAGGTAAAAACTCATGGTTTGCCCAAACTTATAAATCAGGGGAAAGATTTTCCGTTCATTGTTGTTTCACCGCAATGTCCTGAAGATATGTTTTGGAATACGAAACTTTTATCAGAACTCTTAGATGAAATACAATCAAAATATCGTGTTGATAAAAACAGAGTTTATGCAACTGGTTTGAGCCTGGGCGGACACGGAACCTGGTCACTTGCAATTTCAGAACCAAATCGTTTTGCCGCTATTGCACCTGTTTGTGGTTGGAGTGATACTTCAAAAGCAAACATAATTGCTCATATACCAATCTGGGTTTTTCACGGAGCTAAAGATATTGTTGTATCTGTTAAAGCATCAGAGGATATGGTAAACGCTTTAAAAAATTACGGCTCCGATATTAAACTTACTATTTATCCTGAAGCTAATCACGATTCGTGGACAGAGACATACAACAACGAAGAATTGTATAAATGGATGCTTGAACAATCTTTAGAAAATAAATAAGAGACAACATGATTAGTGAAAACCATATATGAAATTAATTGAAAAGATTAAATTATTTTTTAAAAATGATACTTCGATTGAAACTCCTAAATTTATAATTGCACAAAAATCATGTCCGCATTGTGCAAGCAGAGGAATGTTTATCTTCAATACTGAACCTAAAATTATAACTAAAAGTGATAAACTTAATGAGAAAAATTCTTAAACAATTTTCGTTATCCGTATTTGTAGCAATTTTCATTTTTTCATTCTCTTTTCCACAACAAAATAGATTTGTATCAGTAAAAGGAAAAGAAATTATCACTGCAGATGGCAAACCATTTTTACTGAAAGGAATAAATTTAGGTAACTGGCTTGTCCCTGAAGGTTATATGTTTCATTTCAACAAAACAAGCTCACCAAGAATGATTTATGATTTATTTGATATTCTTATTGGAGAAGAAAATGCAAATAAATTCTGGGATACATACAGAAAAAACTATATCACTAAAGAAGATATCCATTTTATAAAGAGTCAAGGCTTTAACTCAATTCGTATTCCATTCAATTATAAATTATTCATCATCGAATATCCTGAAAGAAAATTAGAAGGTGTTGGGTACGCACTTCTTGATAGTGCAATAAAATGGTGCAAGGTAGAAAACCTTTATGTAATACTTGATATGCACTGCGCACCCGGCGGACAAACGGGAGATAATATCGATGATAGTTATGGTTATCCATTTTTATTTGAAAGTCTTGAAAGTCAGCAATTAACAATTGATATATGGAAAAGAATTGCAGAGATTTATAAAGATGAATCAATTATAATCGGATATGATTTATTAAACGAACCAGTTGCGCATTATTTTGATGTCGATAAACTTAATTCAATGCTTGAGCCGCTTTATAAAAAAATAACTTCAGCAATTAGGGAAGTTGATAAGAACCATCTCATATTTCTTGGAGGAGCGCAGTGGGATAGTAATTTTTCCATCTTTAACCCGCCATTTGACGATAAGCTTGTATATACATTTCATAAATACTGGACTGAACCAACACAGAAGGTTGTGCAGGATTATATTGACTTTAGAGATAAGTATAATGTTCCAATATGGATGGGTGAGTCTGGGGAGAATACAAATGAATGGATTAACGAATTTAGAATGATGCTTGAAAATAATAATATCGGATGGTGTTTTTGGCCTTATAAGAAAATGGATAGCTCAAGAGGAACTATTTCAATCAATCAACCCGACAATTTTGATTTGATTATTAACTTTGCAAACAGTAATAGTTTTGATTATGGTTCTATTAGAGATAATAGACCTGATTTTGAGAAAGTAAAACCTGCACTAAATGAATATCTCGAAAATTGTAAGTTGAAAAACTGTGTTATCAATGATGAATATATTAAGGCGCTAGGTTTAAAATAACCCTCTAACAATTTCTTTAATTATCACTAACATGAAAATAGTCTCAATCATTATTGCCTTAGCTACTTTCTATAAATATTTCCGGTAAAAAGAGTTAAAGAAAAACTAATTTAAAAAATTATCCTGCATGATTACTAGATGAAAAATATTATTACCTATTTGATTTTATCATTAAGTTTAATCTCAAACACATATATGCAAACAATTACCACCCAATCGGATAAATACAAAGATAAAAATCTTACTGTGGAAGAAAGAGTTGATGATTTATTAAGTCAAATGACACTTGAAGAAAAAATTGAAATGATTGGTGGAACAGGTTTTGAAACCAAAGCTATTGAACGACTCGGAATTCCTCCATTAAACATGACAGATGGACCGCTTGGTGTTCGATGGGGAAATTCAACCGCTTTGCCATCTGGAATTTTATTAGGTGCGACGTGGAATCCTGAAATTGTTTCTAAAATAGGAACTGTACTCGCTACAGAAACAAAAGCAAAAGGAAGACAGGTAATTCTTAGCTCCTTGTGTAAACATTGCTCGCATTCCAATGGGCGGTAGAAATTTTGAAAGTTTTGGTGAAGATCCTTTTCTCACTTCCCGAATAGCAGTTGATTACATTAAAGGAGTGCAGAAAGAAAATGTTGTTGCAACTGTAAAACATTTTGCCGTGAACAATCAGGAACATCAACGTGATTTTGTTAATACAATTGTTGATGAAAGAACTTTAAACGAAATTTATTTCCCTGCATTCAAAGCTGCGGTTGAAGAAGCAAATGTTCTTGCTGTTATGTCTGCTTACAATAAATTAAATGGTCATTATTGCAGTGAAAATGATTATCTTGTTAATTGATAAACTTAAAAACAATTGGAAGTTTAATGGATTAGTGATGTCTGATTGGGGTGCTGTTCATAGCACAATTCCGACTTTTAATGGCGGACTTGATCTTGAAATGCCAACCGGAAAATATCTGAATAAAGAAACTCTTCTTGATAAAATTAAAAATGGTGAATTGTCTGAATTAAAACTTGATGATAAAGTTAGAAGAATTTTGCGTGTGATGTTTACAATTGGTTTATTTGATGATTATAAATATGATTCAACAAAAGTAAATACTGATGAACATAAACAGGTTGCTCTTGATGTTGCAAAAGATGGAATTGTTTTACTTAAAAATAACAATTCAATTCTTACCATTAGATTTAAATAAAATTAAATCAATTGCTGTTATTGGACCAAACAGTAAAGACAGCTGTTACTGGCGGCGGGGGAAGTTCAATGGTTATACCGTTAAATCCTATCAGTCCACTTGAAGCATTGCAAAATAAAATTGGCGATAAAGTAAAAATTAATTTTGCACAAGGTTCAATCATTGATGGAAACACAAATCCAATTGATCCAAAATTTTTGTTTACAGAAAAAGATGAAAAAGTAAATGGATTTAAAGGCTGAATACTTTACTCAAATATGAATCTTGAAGGCGAACCTGACAAGATAACTATTGATAAGAATATTAATTTTATGTGGAATGATAAAGGTCCGTTTGAAGATTTTCAGATCGATAATTTTTCAGTTAGATGGACAGGATATGTCAAACCTGATAAATCAGACAGATATACTATTTGATGTTTCAAGTGATGATGGTGTTAGATTATTTATCGATGATAATACTTGTAATCAATGATTGGAATGATCATGCAGTATTAACAAATTCTTATACACAGACACTTGAATGCCGGACAATTTTACAAAATAAAATTAGAGTATTATGAAAATGGCGGCGGAGCAATTGTAAAATTCGGTTGGCGAAAACCGAATGATCAAATTGATTTCTGATGCAATTATCAGCCGCTAAAAATTCTGATGTTGCAATCATTTTTGCAGGAACAAATTACAATTATGAAAGCGAAGGATTTGATAGAAAAGATTTATTACTTCCAAATGAACAGGATGAATTTAATTAAAAAAGTTGCAGAAGCAAATACAAAATACAATTGTTGTTTTAACAACCGGCTCACCTGTTTTAATGAATAACTGGTTAGATAATATTGATGGTTTAATTGAAGCCTGGTTTGCCGGTGAACAAGCAGGAAATGCAATTGCTGAAATATTATTTGGTGAAACAAATCCTTCCGGTAAATTACCTATAACTTTTCCAAAGCGATGGGAAGATTGTTCTGCTTTCAACACTTATATGAAAGAAAGTGGCACAACTTGCTATGAAGATGGAATTTATGTTGGTTATCGACACTTTGAAAGATATAAAATTAAACCGCTATTCCCTTTTGGATATGGTTTAAGTTATACAACTTTTAATTATAATGAATTAAAATTGTCATCAAAAGAAATTGATGAGAATGATAAATTAACTTGTAAAATTTAAGTTGCTTAATTCTGGGAAAGTAAAAGGTAGTGAAATAGTTCAGCTCTATATTAAAGATGTTCAATCATCTGTAGATAGACCGGTAAAAGAACTTAAAAAGATTTGTTAAAATTTCCCTAAATCCGGGAGAGGAAAAAGATTGTTGAATTTACAATTGATAAAAAAGCACTTTCTTTCTTTGACCCGATTAAGAAAAGAATGGATTGCTGAAAGTGGTGAGTTTGAAGTATTGATTGGAAGTTCATCAGCAGGATATTAAGTTAAAAGAGAAATTTAATCTAAAATAATACTACAATAATAATGAAATTATATTTACTCATAATGCCGCTTTTATTTCTAAGTACAATCTTGTTCGCTCAAAAGGATGAATCCGTGGTGGCACAAGTTGGAAGTTTTAAGATTACTGCAAATGAATTTAAACTTCGTTATGAACTTTCACCCTATATTCCATCCGATAAAAATATTAATCCTGATTCATTGAAGTATGATTTTCTTTATTCATTGATTGCTGAAAAATTATTGGCAAACGAAGCAGAACTTCTTGGTATTGCAAAAACAGAAAAATTCCAATTCTTTTTCAAACCTCTTGAAGATATTTTTGTCCGTGATGCACTATTTAAAAAAGAAGTTGATGATAAGATTATCTTAACTGCTGATGATATCAATTCCGGGATTACGAAGTCACAGGTAAAACTGAAAACTCAAATGATTACTTCAAATGATTCATTACAGATTTATAATTTCTTTAATCATTTGAATTCAAATAAAAATATTGATTCATTACTTTCGATTAATCCTAAAATTTCTTCAAAGATATTGATATCTCATTAGGAGTTTTATTTGATGAAGAAATAGAAGATTCACTTTATTCACTCAACGTTAACCAATTTACCTCACCGATTAAAAGTGAAGTTGGCTGGGTTATCTTTATTATCAAAAATAAAATATTTACCCCAATTGATTTGCAGGATAAAAAGTCAACTGACAATATTAAAAGTACTATCAAAAACAGAAGAATTGAATAGACGGTATAAAGAATATCTAAATAATTTGCTTTCGGGAGTTACAATTAAAATTAATCCGGAAGTGTTTAATGCTACAGTCAGCCTCCTTTGGAATAAATTAAAAAATAAACGGAGCATTAATGACACTATTAATTATTTCGAAATATCTGAATCGGACTTTCAAAATATTTTAGATTCAACCCCGAAAGAGACATTAAACAAAACTCTTTTTGATTTAGGCGATAAGAAGATTCCCCTATTATCTTTTTTAAGCCAGCTTGCTTTTGATGGATTTAATGTTACACTGATTGATTCAATAACTGTTTTGCAAAAACTTAATCAGAAAGTAAAGAAGTTTGTTGAGGATCAATTGATAACGCAAGAGGGATATGTGCAGCAGTTAAATCTAACGCCACAAGTACTAACTGATTTAGCAAGATGGCAAGAAAAATATTTAGCCCAGTTTTATTCTAATGCAGAATTTGATTCCATTAAACTTTCTCAAAATGATGTTTACAATTATTACTTAGATAATTTAGTCAATGCTTCAAACATAAGATTACTAAATATTAGATTAATAACACTTAAAGATCTTGAGGAAGTTTCCAAAATCTTAGAGTCATTAAAACAAGGAACTGATTTTGGAGAAATTGTTAAGCAATATGGGAGAACCGATTCACTAGCTAACAATAATGGTGAAACTGGGTTGACCCCGGTTTTACTTCTTGGATATGTTGGACAAATTGCTTCTGAATTAAACCTTGACCAAGTATATGGACCAATACAAAGAAATGGTGCATATACAATTATGCAGGTAATTGAAAGACAGGATAGCAATGATTCGTTGAAACTTTCATTTGATTCTATTAAAGATCAGCTAAGAAATGATTTACGATTTAAACTTTTAAACGAGCGCTTAACTAAAATAACATCCAATCTTGCAGAACAAAATAATGTAAAAATATTCGATGACGTTGTTGATAAGATTCAAACTACACGAATCCCAATGTTTGTTCATCGGCTTATGGGTTTTGGTGGAAGGATTGCCGGGATGCCATTAGTTACACCGTTTTCCAATTGGATAAAAAGCGATAAACAGAATAAATCTTTACCTTAAAAAGACCATTTACACTAACGAATCTATTAAATGCTTATCACCATTGTAAAAATTTGTATGATAACATTAGCTGAAATAAAATAGTTGAATCTTGGATTTTGGATATGTTCAAATAATTAATCTCACCACCAATGAATAAAACATCACTTATTGGCTGTAAATATGTAACAGCAGCAGAGTAGCCTATGCTTATCTGAGAATTCTTTATGCTCGCACCAAATGCCGAACCACGATTATAAAGAAGAAACACCCCTAACCCGCTTTTGATTTCCAGATTAGATAGATGCTCCGGAAAAATTTTCATAGAAAAAATAGCCATAATAGGGATTGATACCATTGATGCTCTTACATCGGATATACCTGCTTCAGCCAATTTTACTTGTCCACCAAGGCGATAGAGGTACTGGTATCCGGATTCAAAGCCCAAACTAAGAAGATGTTCTGGATGCCACATTATTCTTATAGTTCCACCATATCCATTTTGATCTAAATTTTCGTCCTCTAATGTAGTTATGTACCGTGAGTATCCAGCACCAATATCAACAGTTAAGTAATAAAGAGTATCTTTAGTTTGAGGAAAAACTAAAACACATAAAAAAATTATTGATATTAAAGTTTTATGAATCATAAATAATTATCGGGTGTAATGGTAATAAGCAATAAGTGATGGATAATTTGAAAGAACACCATCAAACTCTCCATCACGCATAAAACTTTCAACAAAAGACGGCTCATCCAATGTCCATACAAAGGCTTTTCTTCCTTCATTATGCATTTGTCTAACTAAATCTGATTGTGTTCCAAGTGTCCATCTCGGGGCCCAAACTTTTGAATTAACTTTACGAACCATGTCAACATCCAATTCACATAATGATGGTATATTCTGAAAATCCGGGAAAGCAAGAAGATTATTTAGTTTATCTTCATCCGGGAGACCGAGAACAATTTCTAAATCTCTATTCATCAAAGCAGCGCGTTGTAGAATTTCTTTCTGCAACTCAACTACAATTGGTATTTCATTTTTTCCGGATTTTAAATCCAACCACACAAATCTTAATGTTGTATTATCAAGAACAAATTCTAATGCTTCCCTTAAGGATGGAATTTTTTCTCCGTTTTTAAGTTTAATAAATGATCTGAGTTGAAACCATGAAAAATTTTCAATGTTTCCCCAAATAACAGTTTTTTGGGTTAACCGTAAATTGATATCTGAATCGTGGTAAAGAAAAGGAACACCATCATTGGAAATATGAATATCAATCTCAATTCCTGTAGCACCAAAGCTTTCAGCAAGGCTAATCATTTCAACGGAATTTTCTGATGCTTGAAGATATTCAGAATTTCTTCCACCACCACGATGAGCAAGAATATAAAACCCGCTTTGTTTTACAAAATCACTAAAAGGTCTTAGATATTTAAGTTCAAACGGTACATTATTGGATCCATCTTGCGAAGTGTATGTGCCTTTTAAAATTACTTTTAGATTTAAAGAATCCGCTTTAAGAATTTGGCCGCCTCCTTCATCTGAAGAAATACTAAGTTTCGATACTCCTATATCTGTACTGATTGCATGACGCCAATATCCTAAAAAATAAATTACTGAATCTATGCTTCCACCCTGCATAACCAAATAACTAACATTTTTTGAAGCAAAGATTGAAAGATTATTTCCACTCCATTTTAATACAACTTGTTCACCAAATTTTTCCTGTCCCAACTCTACAGAATATATCCCTTCCATAATTTTTTTTGAATTATCGGGTAAAGGTATTGTTTGATTGAGCAGCCCATTGGGATCTATAACCGGATAATTTACATCTACAAGGCTATCACAAGAAGTTAATTCAAATAAACAGAGAAAAATAATAGGAATTATTTTTTTCATAAGTTAAAACCGAATATGAATTCTGGGATGTAAAAAAATCTATCAAATGTTGAGAATGCAGCCCACATAGGATAATAAAATTTTGTAAAGTTTGATTTAAATCCTATTACAACAAAATTTTCCTTCCAAAGTGGCTGCTCAATATAAACTCCGATTGAGTATCCAGAGAAATTATCAAAGTTGTTGGATACTTTTATATCACCATTTTTTGTTGATTGAGCAAGAATAAATAATGCTTCAAACTTAACTGTTACACTAAAATTAGAAAAAGAATAACCTGTACTTAAATTAGGATATAGATGCCAACCATTGATATTAGTATCAAACCCAAATTGATATAGTCTGCCAAACCAATAAGCAACATCAGCACCAGCAGACATACTTAATTTACCAAATTCGTGGGTCCACTGCGGCCCCAAGGATAAATGAAATGTTAAAAAATTGGTTTCAAATCCACCTTCAGATATAAAATTGTACGGCAGCCAATACTTTATTCTATAATAGAGTAAAGGAGCTCTAAAGATATCATCGGTTTCAATTACATCTTCAGGAAGTTTTGCAGAAGACAGACCAAGTGTTTGAATAACTTCATTATTTTTAAATGAATGGGGATAATAAAAGGAATTGTTTCTAATATTTAAACTTTGAGCAATCGATCTTTCAGTCAACAAAAAGGCAGATAAAATTATAAATATTTTTAATATAAGATTAGATTGTAAAATATTTTTCAAGCAATTATTTTCTTAAAATTATCTAAGTAGAACCATTTTTTTAGTTTCAATAAATTCACCAACTTTTAAACGATAAAAGTATATCCCAGATGCCGGGTCGTGAGATTTTGATGTTGAATTAAATTCCACCACATATTCCCCTGTTGGTTGATACTCATTCACAAGAGTTGCGACTTCATTCCCGAGTACATCATATATTATTAACTGCACTAAAGTGCCAATATTATTTTGAGAGGATTGTATCGTGTAACTAATTTTCGTGTTTGGATTAAAAGGGTTTGGATAATTTTGTTCCAGCATAAAATCCTTTGGTTTAATAATAAATTCCCGGTTATCAACAGAAGTTAATCCATCACCGCTGAAATATCCCAAAACAAATACTAGCGGGGCATTCCAATTAATTGCAATCTCGTTTGAAGCATAGCTTTCAACACTATCTATATAACATAATGCAGGCGGTGTTAGACTATTGAAATGTCTTTTAAGAACATCGTCATCTAAATATTGATCAGGGCCACCAGCAAGCAGACCGGGAACTGGAGCAACTATTCCATCTGCCCAGGAAGGACGATGATGAGGATGCATAACCAAATTACTTCCTACCCCGGTAACAAAGGATATGTTATGTGCGTTTGTACCAAGTATATAATTTAATTGCATTAAAGCAGCATCATAATAATTAATATTATTTGTCTGTTCGTATGCAAAAATCAAAAGCATCGCTTTATTTAAAACATCAGAATTAGATCCCCAAAAATATCCGCCCGGATTTATAGAAACTCCAAAACCATTTGCCGAGGAATTGTTAACTAAAGAATTGCAATAACTAATTAGTGAGGTTTTAATTTGTGATTTAACTAAAGATGAAGCATTAACTTGTTTACTGTTAAGATAAGTTAACTGTGCAAGATCTTTTACATTAGCCCATCCCAATGTAGAATTAATTATTCCATTAGATGAATAACGAGATTCAAAATAATTTTTATAAGCAGCCTCCCCGGTGGTTTCAAAAAGTTCTGCCGATGCCCAAAGACGTTCATCAGAATCAGAAGCATCACCATATTCACCGGTAAAAGTGCTTGCGGGATTCTTGAATCCGCCTGCAGGTATTATTGTTGGATTAGCGACTAAAAAACTCCAGGCAAGTTCTGAAGCATTTAAACATTTATTAGCAAAAGTAGTGTCGATGTTTTTAAAAAGTCTTGCTGCTCTTGCCATAACTGCAGAAAAATCTCCAGTGGCTGTGCTTGAAATTGCGTAGATGTACCTTGTTCCTGAATCATTATTTGGAAGAACAATTGATTCGAATTGTTCTTTTGTTACTTTAAAATAAACTCCGCCGTTGGAACTTTGCATTTTTAAAAGCCACTCAAGTTCATATCTCACTTCATCTAAAATATCAGGAACTCCATTTCCACTCTCAGGTATATTTAGATTATCCTGATTAAATTTTACAGGGAACATTTCATACGCCATTAATAAACTGCCCACTGTTATGCCTGCATTAACAACATATTTCCCATAATCACCTGCGTCGTGCCAACCGCCAGTTGTCAGCTTAAGGCCGGGTTCATTTGTTGATGAATGATAAGCGGCATCAGAAAGATGACATGATGGATGGTAGTAAATTCCAGCGTAAGTTGGGACAATTGCTAAACCACATCTTTGGAAGTAAAATCCTTTTAGCGATTTATTATAAGCCTCATTAAAAGCAGTATTCGAAATGGTAAAGACAAATGATGAATCAATATTACCCACACGGATTAAATAATTTCCATCTCTTTGAAGTAATGAAAAATCACCGCGATATAAAGTCAAACCGGTGGCAGGATCATCGGATATTGAAAAAGTAAGTTCATCACGATAAAAGATAATCCCGGTTGAAGCTTCAACAACATAAAAACTATCAACAGCTGCGGTGGTAAAAAAGACTTTTGATAATTTATTTATATATCCGGTTTGATTTACAAATACTTGTGCCTGTAAGAGGTCTGGATTTATAATAAAAAATAAAATTATAAGAAATGCATTATTAAATAACTTTTTCATTTTATCTGCAAATAAATTTTATTCGATAAAATAATTTATCTAACATTAATTAAAATCACTATCGTCTGTCAGATACTTTTTCTTTTTACTTCCTTCATAACTGTCTATTTGAAAAAGTACTCCTTCTAATTTTCCATTAACTAGTGGAATTCTTTTACTCGTTTTAAGTCCGATTGATTTTCTAAGTGAAGGATCACCAGTATAAATAAAAGCCGAAGTGCCGTTACATTTTGTTTTAAGAAAATCACCAAGATCTTTATAAAGTAAACGCACTTCTTCAATCTCGCCTAATCTTATTCCATAAGGTGGATTAACAATTAAAGTCCCGTTTTTAAATTCTTTTACATGCTGAAATGGATGACATCTCAATTCAACTGCACCAGAATATGGTAACCGGGAAAGATTGTCTTTTGCTACTTCGATCATTTTTTGTGATTTATCACTCCCTGAAATTATTCCTTTTGGTAATGATCGAATATTTAACTCACATTTTGCTTTTACTTTTTCCCATTCTTCCAATTGAAAATCAGGTAAATTAAAAAACCCGAAGTTCTTACGAAGATATTGTGCGGGAATTTTGCAATAGTGCATTAAAGCTTCGCATAAAATCGTGCCCGATCCGCACATTGGATCCCACAAAGTATTTTCTCCATCCCATTTACTTAACCTTACAATCGCTGCAGCAAGAGTTTCCTGCATAGGAGCTTCACCGGCTAATAAGCGATAACCTCTTTTGTGCAAAGATTCTCCTGAGGTATCAAGACTAATTACAGCACTATCTTTTTCGATATGAAGATTTAGCCGTACATCAGGATTTACTGTGTCAACGTTTGGACGTTTTCCATATTTATCTCTAAAATAATCAGCAATTACATCTTTCAAAACCTGAGAAGCGTACAAAGAATTTGTGATATTACTTTTTGCAACTGAGGAACTAATTGCAAAAGTTTTTTCTATTGAACAGAAATCTTCCCAATGAATTTTTTTTGCAGTCTTAATTAGAACATTGGTATTATTACAATGAAATGTTATTAACGGTGCAAGAACGCGTGAAAGTAACCGTGCCGAATAATTAATTTTATAAAGATTGGATAAGCTTGATTTAAAATAAACACCTCTATAAGTTGTCTCAGCATCGGTAGCGCCAAGTTCAATTAATTCTTCTTTACAAAGTTCTTCCATCATTCCGGGAACTTGTGCAAAAAATCCTTTAGTTAAATATTCATACATAAAAATTCAAAATAGAATAGTATAAATTAGAGATTATCATCTTAATAAGATCATCTTTTTTGTTTCAACAAAATTGCCTGCCTGTAATCGATAGAAATATGTACCAGAACTTAATTGAACATTGTTAATTGTAAATTGTATGTTGTAAGTTCCTTCGGGTTGTTCTTCATTTACAAGAGTTGCTACTTCCCTTCCAAGTAAATCGTAAACTTTTAATGATACTAACTGACTACTGCTTATCGTGTACTGAATGTTTGTGCTTGGATTAAATGGATTTGGATAATTTTGATATAGTCTATACTCATCAGCAATAATATGTTCATTATAATATTCGTCCGTTGAGGTAACACTATCAGGAAGATAAAATGTGTAAGCCACTCCACCTTTATTAAACCATGACTGTGATAATTGAGTTTTATCAAAGATAAATGAATATCCATTACTTTGTGCTGGATCATGAACAATCGGTTTTCCATCGGTTGTAAAACCAGCAAGCATCATCAAATGACCGGAATACAAAGGTTGACCAACAGACAAAGCTATTCTTCCACCGTTTGAAAGGACCTCGCGTGCCTCACTCCATGTTCGGTATCGGGTAACAGCACCATCCAATCCATATTCAGAAGCATTCTGAACAACTCTTGGCCATATTCCATACATACCAAAATTATTGTCATAATTATCTATTGCAAATGAGCGCGGATCAACAGTGATATTATAACTTTTAATTATCATAGACACAGAAGTTGGCGAGCAAATATCTCCTCCAAAATTTGGATCAACATCATATTGATAAACAAAATCCGTAGGAATAAAAATTTCTTGCGGATTATCATTAACAATACCTGTGATATTAACTGTACTTGTTGTACGACTATCGCTAACAAAAAAACTTAGTTTATGAAGAGTCGGAGACGTTTCTGCTGCCGAAGTGCGAGACATAAGTACTTTAAATTGCCAGGAACTTTGATATGATTTTAGCTTAACATTATCATAGTCTATGTACCCATCTTCATAAGTGGGTTTTGCATATGTTCCCAGAATATTGGATTTCCAGTATCCAACAGTTAACCAGGTTGACCATCCCCCATTGTATGGGAAGCGCATTTGAACTCTGAATCCACTATTATTATCCGGTGAGCTACCATTCCAGGATGGTAATCCTTCATTAAATGGAGACTGAGAATATTGTGGTTTTAGTATCACATAACCATTTGTTACTCCATCTTGAAGCATAATACTTTTGCCGTCAGCACTGAGTTTCATTCCTACATTTGTTTCTATATTAGCATAGATTGAATCGATCCGTAAAACAGATAACTGATCGGGATAAACTTGAGAAAAAGAAAAAGTTATTGGGAACAAAAGAAACACGATTAAAGAATTTAGAAAAAATTTAATATTCATAATTGGTTCTTACTTCTATTAAGTAACTTTAATGGATTATAATTTTATTAATTATAGTTAAGATTTTCTTACTATTGCCGGATTACTTATTATTTCAAAAGGATCATCTTTCTTGTTTCAACAAAATTGCCTGCTTGCAATCGATAGAAATATGTGCCTGAGCTTAATTGTGCATTGTTAATTGTAAATTGTACGTTATAAGTTCCTTCGGGTTGTTCTTCATTTACAAGAGTTGCTACTTCCCTTCCAAGTAAATCGTACACTTTTAATGATACTAATTGCCTGCTGCTTATCGTGTACTGAATACTTGTACCTGGATTAAATGGATTTGGATAGTTTTGATTTAAATTATAATTCAGTAGAACATTGTCGCTGATATTATCAATACTGCTTATCTGGTTATCGGCATTAACCCAGGCAGTATAAATTACACATGTTACTCTATAAGAAGCTTTCTTAAATAAATCAATTGTAAAGTTTTTTGAAATCTCCCAGAATTTATTGTAATAAACATTATCATTTGTATTGCCTGCAAATGTTTTTGCAGCAGCATCTGCATACAATACTGAATCGACATATTCATAATTATCATAAATCATATTAAAAATGTAATCGGGCAGATTATCTATATACTTTAGACTGTCCCCTCCATATACTATCTGGCTCTGAAATTTCCCAATAAGATCTGACTCGTAACGTGAATGAACACCATATTGACCGGTAAGCTGTCCATTATAATTTTTAGTTATATGCAGGGGCATATGTGCGTCCGCTATATAATGACCTAAATCAGCAGCTAATAACATGGCCTTGTTCATATCATTTTTAGCAAAAGCAGACTGAAGTGAATCTGCAGTATTTAATATAGCCCAAGGCAGTATTCCTTGATCTATTACATATGAATAACCATGCAATGCTACTAATGATTCAAAGTTTTGTGGAATAGTTCCTGTTTGAATAAATTCTGAATAGTTATCAATATCGATATAGTGTTTTGGTACTTCGCTTTCATCACTTGATTTTCTGTTATCTGCGTCTGAAGCATGAGCAGAGAGAAAGGCTGGCCAGGATTGAAAGAAGTCCATTTCCGGCTGAGCAGAGAGAATAGTGTTATAGCTGATTATTGAATGTCCAACATATCCCCATCCTAGAAAAAAGAAAGATATTATGAAGCCTATAGGCAAGTAGATATTGGTTTTTAGTAATTGTTTAACGTTATAAAACATGTAACTTTCTTTATATATGAATCTGTAATTCAAACATAAACACGTTAGATTATTTAGTCAAAACTATTTTTAGACAGAAATACTTCATAATAGGTTTCCGAACAGGCGTTTGCAATAAATAAGGGAGTATTAACTCCCTAAACTTAATTATCAATTATTTTTTAAAGTTTGCTCTTGCTGAATATTATCAGGAATTATTTTAACAAAATCATTTTTTTTGTTTGGATAAAATTACCCGCTTGCAAACGATAGAAATATGTTCCCGAACTCAAATGTAAGTTGTTAATAGTAAATTGCACATTGTAAGTTCCGGCAAGTTGTTCTTCATTAACAAGTGTTGCAATTTCTTTGCCGAGTAAATCATAAACTTTTAATGATACAAATTGCCTATTGCCTATCGAAGCTTGTGAAGATCCCGTTTGCGGAATTGTATATTGAATTATAGTACTTGGATTAAAAGGATTAGGATAATTCTGACTTAGATAAAAATTTGTAGGAACACTAACATTATTAGCTGGGTCATTAATCCCTGTGGTTGAAAATACTTTTTGAACTGCTCTCAAATCATCAAAATAAACTTTACCCGAAACTGCTCCGCCTGAACTTTTAGATAATTGGTAGCTATCAATTCTGAAATATGAGCCTGTTAATTTTGAATCACCGATCCAGGTACCGATACTATTAGGATCATTTAGCTTCCACTCAACTAACTTCCAGCCATTCCAATCCAGGGCAATCCAATTGGAAACTTCATGATCTCCCCAAACTGATCCTTGGTACTCATCTATACAAAATCTAAAAAGATTATTACTTCCATCACCATAAATATAAGTTTGCAGAACAAAACTAGTATCAAAATAAATTGTTTGCGGTATCCCGCTTTTCAAATATTCTCTTATCAAAAATGTACTTGAACTTGTGTCCCACAAATATGCAAGGCTTGCTGATTTTGCTGGACTAGTCGCCGGAGGAAAAACTGTTGTTGAAAATTCAAAATTAGTTCCGGACGCCAAAGTTCCCACAGTTGAACCGCTGTAACTAGGTTGCTGCCAATCTCCCGGGTTTGTAAAGTCATCAATTAATTTTATATCCCAATAAGTATAACTTGAAGTAGTAAATGCAATTAAAGAATCCTTGCCAAATGCGTTTCCTAAAGTATCTGAAATTGAGGCACTAAGTTTTAATGTATAATTGTTACCTGCATCAAGTTGAGCCGTTGGTTGAATGCTAATGATGCTTCTTCCATCTAATGTTTTTGTAAGCAGATATTTATATTCAACTAAAGAAGTATTATTTAATAAAACTATCGCCTCGCTGGTCAAAGATTGTGGATTGAGTTCCTCATCAAATTCTAGTGTAAGGATTGATGACACATCAACATTAGCTTGATTATTAGCAGGAAAACTTTTAATTATTTTAGGACCAAATATATCTTCTGCAGCTGTATGATAAGAAAGAACATACGGATCACCTTCACCTCCATCACCGTTACCATCTAAAAATTTTCCATTCTTATCTGTAACAGTTGAAGCAATAGTTAAAGTGTATGAATTATTATAAAGATAATTTTCGGTTGATATGGTTAATTTTTTTTTGTCCACACTCCAATTAAGTGAAGTTATGATCACTGGTGGTGTGATTAATATGGCATCATTAAATGAGTCAACATTCATTGTTTTTGAAAATTGAATTATAACATCGTCCGTAATATTAATTTCACCATTTTCAGCAGGAATTGTAGAAACAACTGTCGGAGCAAATGATGGAATTAAATCTGTAGAATCGAAATTTGAGATTTCGGATTCAATCCAAAATCTATTTAGAGTTGTGGCAAAATATTTATACGATCCATTATAATCCTGCAAGCCACTGTAAGAATCATTAAAAATATAAGGTGAATTTCCAAAATGTATATCTACAATCAAATCTTCATTAACATCCAGATTAGCATCTTCAGATCTGTATATTGCAAACCAATTGTTTTCTAACTCGGTTGAATTAGGCATAACTGAAATATTATATGATAAAGAGTCGATTTTTGTTAATGATGCTGAGGGCGGTTGAGGTTGCAGACTATTTAGAACATTTCTGATCTTAACTTTTTTATTAAAAAAAGTTGTTGCTGCTTCATCCCAATAATTATAATCTTTCCAGCTACCATAACTAAAAAACTGAAAACCATCTACCCAGTTTTTATCACGAACTCTATTGACAATATCAGGATGATTTCCCCAAACATTATTTTCGTCAAGAATATATGAGCCCGGTCCGCAACTGTAAAGTATTCCCTTCTGTATTCCTTCCTGTATATATGGTTCCCAATCACTAGTTAATTCATCATAAAAGCCATTGCCTGTAGTCCAATGGTAGTGCATTGGTGTTAATTGATCAATATAGCTTTCATTAAACCATAGAGCTGCATCCTGGTAAACAACATAATATCCATTCCAGCCAGAAGTTCCACCCGCTTTATATTTGCCAAGAGCCGCAGATGATAAACGTACCCATGGCTTAACAGCTTGAATAGAATCGTGCAAAGCATGAACAAACTCCGTAACAGAGGCTCGCCACCAATCTTCCCAAGTACTAAATCCTGCAGGTACACCTGCGCTGTAAGGATGTTCAGCATCATATAAAAATCTGCTTGAAATTTCTGGTGAGGTTAATTTTTTTATTGTGCTTTCAGAAAATTCACCATCAAGTTTTGATTCTTGTTCAATTTGGGTTGATGCACTAGGCATATCATCAGTACTATATTCATTCCATCTTATATAATCAAGGTGTAATCCGTCAATATCATAATTTCTTACAATTTCCATTGCAACATTTAGTGTATAATTTCTTACAGCTTCCAAACCAGGAGAGGCGGCCAAATACGAAGACATCGGGGTACCAGATTGATCTCTGCATATCCATTCAGGATGTTGAGCAGCAATTGTTCCTGGATGGGTTGAAGAAACACTAAACGTGTTAAACCAGGCATGTAATTCCAGACCTCTTTTGTGAGCCTCTTCTATTGCATACTGTAATGGATCAAAACCAGGATAAGTATATCCAGCATAATAGCCCCATGGTTCGTAGGAGGATTGATAATATGCTGTACCGCTTTGCCTTACTTGAAAAAGCACAGATGTCATATTAGCTTTTTTGTGGTTATCTAATATTTCTCTTATACGTGCTTTATTTTGTTCAACCGTACTTCCAGAATTGATATAATCCCAGGTTATTACCCAGGTTGATCTAAATTCCTTGTTATTGTTTTGAGCGTTAATGTTAAATGTGAAAAGAAGACTAAAGAAGAATGCAAAATATTTATATTGTTTCAAAAAGCTCATATTTATTCTGTTTAAATGTATTTATAAATTACAAATATTACTTTAGACATTAGAGAGAACATTCAAAAATAAAAAAAGCAGACAGGTTAAACCAGAGAACAAAAAAAATTAGTTTAAAACATAAATAAAATTGGGTGGAAGAAAATTTCTTAATAGTTAATAAATTGCTATTTTATAATTACTTAACTCCTTATCCAAAATCTTAGCCCCATTATTAACTTCATTCAACAATTTCCAAAACCTTACGCTATGGTTATGGTGAATTGTATGAGCTAACTCGTGCAGGATTACATAATCAATTAAATTTTCAGGTAACCGCATAAGATGAATACTTAAATTTATATTATTTTTACCTGAACAACTGCCCCATCTTGATTTTATGTTTTTTAATGCAAGCTTGTTGTACTTAAATCCGAACTCATTCGCTAACTTTTTAACTTTATCAGGAAGATATTTCCAGGCTTCAATTTTTAAAGCTCGTTCAATTCCTTTCCTGATAGCACGCTGAACATCATCTGAACTAGAATCTAATTCAATCGGATAAGCAACATTTATTCTCCCTTTTGAAAGTCTTACTGAAATACCATTTCTGTTTATTTTCTTTAAATAAAGTTTATGGTTTTTAGTGCAGTAACCAGAATTTTCATCAAACAATGTCTGCTGCCTTTCATACTTTTTCATTTTATCAAGATGCTGCTTTAGCCAAAGCTTTTTATCCGTTACTACTCGCATTGCACTACTAAGACTCATTCCGACAGGTACTGAAACTCTCGCACCAAGAAATGGTCTAACTGAGATATTCAGATGACGTGCTCTGCTGCTTTGCTTGAATAGTACGTTACCAACTTCATTAATATAAATTATTTTTTCTGTCATTATTTTTAAAACAATTGAAGATTATTTTTGATTTATTTTTATGTAAAAATAACTAAAGTATTTATATTAAGATGTCTCATATCTTGTTGAAAGAATAATAAAATAATATTTGATTGTTTTTTTTAATTTAAATAGTAAAATATTAACGGAAAAGGATTTATATGGAAAGCAAATCAATCGCATTGGTTGCACACGATAATAGAAAAAAAGATCTTGTTGAATGGGTTGAGTGGAATTATAAAGATCTTCTTGAACATAAGTTGATTTGTACCGGAACGACCGGTAATATGGTAGAAAATGCTCTCATAAATAAAATCGGAAACGATGCCAAACTTAAATTTGAGATTAAGAAACTAAAATCTGGACCC
This sequence comes from uncultured Ignavibacteriaceae bacterium, assembly GCA_963809415.1. Taxonomy (GTDB): domain Bacteria; phylum Bacteroidota; class Ignavibacteria; order Ignavibacteriales; family Ignavibacteriaceae; genus IGN3. The sequence continues at coordinate 1,395,867 of CAWEJJ010000003.1, forward strand.
CTGGGTGGGGACCAGCAATTAGGGTCTTTAATTGCAGAAGGGAAAGTTGACATACTTGTTTTTTTCTGGGATCCTATGGAGCCTCACCCACACGATGTTGATGTAAAAGCATTATTAAGGATTTCTGTTCTCTATAACGTTCCAACCGCTTGTAATAGGGCAACAGCAGATTTTATGATCTCTTCAAATTTTTTTAATGAAAAATATGAACCAATAATTAAAGATTATTCCGGTTATATAAAGCGCAATATTAATATTTATGAATAATAATTCTATTTAAAGGGAATGGATAATATTTTTCTGAGGAAATTTATTTGTGAATTTTTTAATAAAGCAGTTTTTATAATGAGTCAAACGACATCCAGAATACATTCTCTCATATGTTCATTGGAATTAATGCAGGTGTCGTTTAAAACACAAATTGCTCGGATGTTTATTTCCGAGCAATTTTAGTTGTTTAATATTAAATTGATTTATGTAGACTGCGAAAAAATCTAATCCAAATTATTTTAGCTGCTTAATCACTTCAGTGGCTTGTGTATTTTCTGGATCAAGACGTAAAACTTCCTGCCAATTCTCTTTCGATTTCGCATTGTCTTTTTGTAAATAATAATAATATCCCAAATAAGAATAAGATTCAATTAATTCTTTCTTGAACTTATCCGGTTCACCTTTAGCTAATTCAATAAATTTTTCATAAAAAGGTTTTGCTAATCCAGCTTCCGATTCCGGATCAAAATTCGAGTTAACTCTTGCCCGCCAAAAATATGCGATTGCTAAATTGGGGGCCTTTGTTGATAACATAATTAAAGCTGAATCCGCTTTGGCATATTCCAGCCCAATCATACTACGCACTTCTTTAATCCAATCAGTCTGGGTTGATAACCATTTAGATTTTTGATTTGGTTCTATCAATGATGTCACTGATTGTTCAACTTTATTAAGTGCAGCATCAATTTTTTGATTATCACCCTTTGCATCCGTAAGATCCTTTTGATAATAAAGTAAAGCGATTCTTAACTTGCCAAGCTGTTCTTCATTCAAATCAAGTTTTGTGCTTAAACTTTGCATAACCTCAGAGATGGCTTTATCGCCTTTAAATATATAAGCTTTAGCTAAGTCAAAATATTCCTGTGCTGTAAGAGTTTGTTTCTTTTCTAAGGCATTTATAACACCATCCCAGTTCTTATCTTTAAAAGTTAAGGACCGAAATCTTTCCCCAAATATCATTTCTTGTGCTATCAGTAGCAACTACTTTTAATAAATATTCAACCGCTAATGAATCATTTCCAGTTTTACTTAAAAGATCTGCATAATTTTCATAATCTGATGGGAGATAATCAGCAGATTTCAATTCAAAAAGTTTTTGAAAATATGATTTACTTTTTTCAGCATCATCTAATCTTAAATATGAGTAGGCTAATATCCTTAACGATGATGCAATATCCTGATCAGATTTATTTAGCCCTTCGAGAATTTTAATGGCTTTTTCATAATCCTTATTAATGTAAAGCATCGAAGCATATCTTTTTAGCTTTTCAGGAGTGTTACCCGAAATGTCAATGTATTTTGCATAATACTCTGTTGCTTTTGCATAATCTTTCAACTTAGCATATAATTCAGCTAATTCATTATACGCAGGTGCATAATCAGGATCACCAGCTATGGCTTCATTCAAAAGAGTAATTGCATCATTATTATTGTCTATCAAAGCATATACTTTTGCTTTATATGTCAAAGCTTCAGGATTTGTTTTGGAAATATCTAAAGCATTTCCAAAATTCTTAATTGCATCTGAGCCATTTCCTTTGTTTAGATAAATTTTACCCAGTAATATATATGAGTCTGTGCTTTTGGGATTTATCTTCAGTGCTTTATTTAAAAACGAAATGGCTTTTTCATAATCTTTAATTTGGAGATTTGAATATGCTTCAGCCAGCACCAAATAAACACGAGCATCATTATCGTCGTTTATTTCTATGGCTTCGTTTTGATTTTTGTCTGCCTCTGAGGTATTATTTTGAACGAGGTTCACTTTTACCAAACCTGCATAATCCAGTGCGGGTTCTTTATCGTTATTTATACCTTTTAAAAAGAATGCTTTTGAAGAATCAAACTTGCCTTCAGCAAAATATATCTGACCGAGATAGAAATTTGCATCCGTCTTTTTTGATGAAGTTAAAAGAGATGAAAAATATTTTTTTGCTGCATCAAATTTTTCATTTCTTATTAATCTCGTACCTTCAGTTACATCTTGAGATAATAAATTTGTCCACATTACTAAAGTGGAAAAAAGAACGAGTGTTAGTTTTTTATATAACATTTTGGAACCGTTTAATTAGTAATATTGTCATTTATTAGTTCTACAAGTCTAACAGGCATAGTAGCAGGAACAAGACCTAATTTCAAAACTATCCGTTGTCCACGTTCGCTAGCAACAAAAGCCGTAAAGCCCGTACCAAGCCCGGTATATGCTTCTTTACTTATTATATAAACTTCACGATATAGTGGATATAGTTTTCTGAGCAATATAAGCCTGATAAGGTTTAAATGCTTCTGAATCACTGCTTACAGCAGATATCTAAAACTTTTACAGTTTTAATAAAGTTTTGGCTCGTTGTATCATCTTGATCGCTTATCCAGTCAACTCCAATAATACCGATACAGTTTTTTTCTTTTGAAACATAATCAAGAACTGCGTTACTGGAATTTAGAGCATAACAATTTGAGGAAAATTCTTTTACACCAGTTTTCTCATGTATAAATCTAATTGTACTTGACTTATTATTATCAAATACAACTTTAATTTTCTTCATTTGCGGATTAGTTTCACTCAGCAGATAATAATTCTTTTAATTGATCTAAAGTATAAACTGTAGATCTTTTAAATCTTTACTTCCAATTAAAGCAACAGCATCGTAGGCAATTTTTGTTACCTTGGAACAATTTCCCATTTTTCAAATTGTTTTAATTCTTCTTTATTTAATTTACGTGGGACAATTATTAATCTAACACTATCATTATTCATCAGATCATTAAATACTTCAGTTTCAGGTTTATATCTTAACCGATACATTTGCGTATTTATAAATCCTTTCAAAAGTAGTCAACCTCAGATTCAACAAGCGGCTTATATGTTTCATCAGCTACAATTGTAAATTCACCTGAAGTAGGGGTATCCGTATGACCGCACCTCCATTGCATCCATATACGCCTATTAAGATCAAAATGAAAAACAGTATAGGAACTTTAATCTTCATAATCATTTTCATTTTCCTCTTTCATTTTTTTTAAGGCAGTATAAAATCTAATCATCCCATAAGTAATTAGAATTCCACTAAATCCATACTTTTGAATATCAGAAAAATCAAAAATGTTATTACCAACCAATAAGAAATATCCCGATCCCAGATAAACTATTGACATAACAATTCTTGCAATAACAGATAATGACATGATTAAACTTTCAAAAAACTTGAATCAATTCTAATCCAGTTGTTCAATCTAATTTTCGTCAATTCCGATTGCTTCGCCAAAAATTAAATTTATTACTGCAGTTTGAATACAATAGGAATTGAGACCTGAACATTAACCGGTTTACCTCTTTGTTTCCCTGGTTTAAATCTTGGTGCTGAAGCACGGCATCAATTGCAGCCTCATCACAACCAGCACCAATACCTTTAATAATTTTTGCATTCGTTACTTTTCCGTTTTCATCAACAAAAGCTAAAACATACACTTTTCCTTCAACACCAGCTCTTTTAGCTATTTCAGGATATAGTAATTAATTGTTGTATTGCTTCAATACCACCAATAGGTTCGGGCATTTCTTCAACTGCAACAAAGTAAATAGGAGCTTCTTCTTTTTTCTCTTCAACAACTTTTTCTTCAGCTTCAATAAGACTATAATCCATACCGCCTTCAACACCTTGCTGTCAGTTCTAGCACCCGGATCAACATCCTTCAATTCATCAACTGTAGGAACGTATTCATCATTTACCTGTTCATCCGGTTTTACAACAGGAGGTGTAAATTTAATAGTTGATTTCAGTGGCGGTGGTGCATCAACTTGTTCAATCTTTTGTTCATCACCAATTGAAGGAGGAGGTGCCAAATCAGTTATACTATTACTTTTCTTGTTTTCTTTGTAGACAACTTCTTCAGGATTAATCATTCTGTAAATTGTTGGACCTGTAGTGGCCAAGAAAAAGCATTAAAATTGCGATCCACATTGCGATGGAAAGATAAGTTTTATATGACTTACGAAGTTTATAAGCTCCATACTCCTTATTTTTCTTGGCAAATATCAGCTCTTCAATATCAACTTTATAAGTTAATTGTTCTGCCATAATTTCTAAACCTTTAAATTATAAGTTTTTTATTAATTCCAAATCTTCAGGAGCAATGTCCACAAGAGCATATCGTTTTATATTTGATATATTCATTTCATCCAGAATATCAACTACATTTTTGTAAATTGCATCATCTGACGGTTTTATAAGTACAACCATATCTTTAATTGTAGCTATTTTTTTCAAGAAGTACTTTCCTTATACCATCAGCAGATAAATTTGTTTCACTTAAACCTTCAATGGGTGCAGTAGCTAAACCAAGGTACCAATATAACTTATTATCTTTACCAATTAATATTGTTAACGCTTTTGAAGCTTTTAGTGAGTTTTCCTGATCTTGAGTTACTTCACCTTTCGGCTTTACAGGTAAATTAATTTCCATTGTCTGGGGTTTGCTGAAGGTGGTTGTAAGCATAAAAAAGGTAACTAAAAGAAATCCCAAGATCAACCATCGGGGTTAAATCTATCCTGGTGGACATTTTTTTGCGGACCTTTTTTCTTCCCTTTTTTACCTACCTGTTTTTGTTCTAATTCAGCCATAACTTACATCCCTTTCAATTTATTTGGATCAGCTTCAAGATCTGTAATAAGATTAAATTTATTTACATTTTTATCTTGAAGAGTATTCATTACTCTTTTAATAACAGGCCATGGACTTCCTTGATCACCTTGAATGTAATGCGTACACCTGGATTTGAAAGTCTTCCTTGCATAATCCAGTCACCTAACTGATTATCTAGCTGAATCTATTGGAATACCAGGCTGCTGGTACATTTTCCTTTCATTTTCATCAAGATGCTAAAAAACCCTTTAATTGATTTAATGGAACTCCAATACTGCCTGTAAGAACAAATGCTCTTTCTTCTTCGGGTGTAAATTTCAGTTCCGGATATTTATCAGATATTTTTGCTAATAATTTTTCGCGGGTATTGTTTTTATTATCAATACCAAAAAACACCTTTCCATCTTTAGTTACAGTGATATTCAATATATCTGTATCAGGCAGTTTAATTTCTGAAATTGATGAAGGTGTATCAACTATAACTGAATCATCAGCTTTAAATTGTGTTGTTAACATAAAAAATGTTAACAAGCAGAAAAGCAACATCAGTCATTGCAGTCATATCTATAGTCGTACTCTTACGAGGTATTTTTACTTTGGGCATTTGTTATACCTAATTTTATATTAATTTCATAAATATTAGCTATTATGAGATACAAAGTTCTGAATAATAGCTACACCAGCTTCGTCAATATTATAAGTCATTTTATCAATTTTTGTAGTAAAATAATTATAAAAAATAACTGCTAAAGCGGATGAACCAATACCAAATGCTGTATTAATAAGAGCTTCTGAAATACCAGTAGCTAATGCAACTGCATCTGGGGCGCCAGCTGTAGCAAGAGCCGAAAATGCTTTAATCATTCCTAAGTACTGTTCCAAGAAGACCTAAAAGCGTTGCAAGTGGTGCAATTGTAGCAAGAATAACAAGATTCTGTTCAAGAATTGGTAATTCTAATGATGTGGCTTCTTCAATTTCCTGTTTTATGGCAACAACTTTTTGATCACGATTCAACTCTTTAACTCCAGCCATTTCTTTGTATTTCAACAAACCTGCTTTAATTACGTTTGCAACTGAGCCTCTTTGGCTATCACATTCTGCAATTGCTGAAGCAACATCAGGTTTTGATAATTTCTGATAAACACGGACAACAAAAGCAGATATACTTCCTTTTCCTTTTGCTCTTGTTATAGTAATAAATCTCTCGATTGTAAAAGTAATTACCATCAATAAGACTGTCATCAGAATTGGTACAATTATACCGCCTTTATAGATTGTTCCTAGGTAATTACCTGGTTTAGGAAGGTTATCAGGGTTGTTACCTTGAAAGTTTTGAGGGTTACCCATTACGAAAATAAAGAGGGTTATAGCAACCACAAATAGTACAGGAATAACTATTGCAGCAAATCCTGCAAATGCTCCTTTGAGTCCAGTGTTAGGTTTCAATGTTCTTTCTCCTTTGAAATTGTGTTATTGTAAATGTTAAGTAAATTTTTATCAAATAATGTTTCGAAATATAATAAATTATTCTAACCTTTTTACCAGTTAATCATAATAAGAAGTACAAATAAATGCAACATCTTAATTCCCAGTGCAGTTAAAATCTATGATTGTATTAATTTAAAATTTCTATTTTTTGTTTTTCCCCAATTTTTAATTCATTAAAAATGATTTATCTCTTCAGAATACAAGAAGAGAAGACTGCGGCAATTATCCTGATTTGCAAACAATTCGATATTAGAAAAATGGATATTTTTTTAATTTCAAAACTCACAATCAAATATAAATGAAAATATTTAATTAATATCAACCCTAAACTAGGGTGTAAGATGATTTGCAATTTGTAAGGATTCGTAAACTAATAAAATATGATTTTTATATTGATTTAATATTTTAAGTTTTTTCCCCTTCAATCACAGGCTCGTTTTAAGGTGAGTTTTTTTCTATCCCTTTCCAGTTTTAATCCCAAGAAAAAAAAATTTTAAGTGCTTGGCTGTAAAACTTTCTACCGAACTTCGATCATTGTATTATTCTCAAGTCTATTTGTATGGATATCAGTATTCAACGATCAATTCAATTCCCGACCTACTATCTACTATGAATTCGATTTAACTTGATAGCTTAAATTAAATGAAAACTCTGGAAATTTTTTCGGTAAGCGCGTAATATTATAGATCATTGTGCTAATTGATAATCTATCTAACCAAGATGACATAGGCCATCCAAAATAGATTGTAACATTTTTAGTATTTCCAATATCTTCTCTAACAGTCATTAAAATTCCATAGATCATCGTATATAATGAAGTTCTTGGTTGAATAGCAATCCAGAAATGATTTGGAATGTCTGCTTCTGGTTTTTCAAGACGAGGCGTGTAGAATGTAATATAAACCGTATTTTTATTATCTTCAATTAATTCTTGTTCTTTTGGTCTTCTGAATACAAGATTAACATTTTGAGATTGAGTTTCTGCTAAAGCAAAAACAATATCCATTGGATTATCTGTTTCAACTCGCGATTCTATTTCTGGTGAACGTGTTTTTGAAATTCTATATCCTAAGTATATAAAAATGGAGGTTATCACAAACCACAATAATGTTCCATATGGTCTATGAGTAACTATGTATATAAATGTGCTTAAAAGGATTATAAACAGGATAAGGGTTCCAACCCGCGATGTATAATACTTAGATATTGTTTTCTTACCTTTTTGATATCTAAACTTTAACAGTGCACCTGTATTGATAACGAAACTTGCAACTAAACCTACCGCATACATTTCAGCAAGCACTGCTTGACTTCCACTGGTTATAATAAGAATACCGCTATAAAATAAAGCATTAATTATATGAATTCGATATAGAGATTGTCTTTTATTTATTTGGATAAGCCAATGATAGCGATATCTTTCAGCAACTTTCTCCATAAGTTCTGCCGATGCAACCATTGCAGTGTTAACAGCCATAATTAATGTAATCGTTGCCAATAAACTTACAACAAATCCAAATGCTTCCCCATTAATCCGTGATGCATAAAAAGGTATGAGATCAGTTTCATGATTGTTGATATTTAGATTTGCAGATGATAGAGCTAATAAGGCAATTATTGGAGTCACAATCCCAACTGTCAGTGCAAGAAACATATATGCTCTTTTTATTACTTTCCAATTTTTTACAAGGGATGCTGTCTGAAGAACAGATTCGACACCTGAATAAGCGAGGATACAACTTCCAATTCCTGCAATCATTAGATAGTAAGAATTGAATATATCGCCGGATCTATAATCATCTAAAAAGAATTTGAATCCGTCACCAAGATTTGCTACAGCCGTAGTATTAAAATCAAAAAATCCACTAACGATTAAATTTACAAGCACAAAAGCAGCAAATACAAAAATAAAAAACGTAAATCTTGCATTCTCTTTTATACCGATAATATTTAACATGGTTATTAATCCTATAACCCCAAACATCAGGAAATAATTTACAATTGGTCCTGTCCCTAAAAATGCTGTGCCATTATTAACTGCTGCTACAGTTGAAATAGTGGCAGTCAAAACATAATCAACCATGATTGACGAGACTGCAATAAAAGATAGACTTGGACCAAATGCCAGATATGAAAACGAATAAACGCCACCGCCTTTCATTCCAGCTGATTCAAGTATTTCCGAAATCTCAACCATTCTGGTTGAAAGAAATCGTATCAACAATGAGGTTAGGGCAATATAAACAATGGCTTTTAATCCAATAAATCTGTAGGCTTCAAACGGAGCATAGTAAATTGAAGTTAACTCATCCATCAAAGTTATTATCCCGATTGCAAACCAGGTTAACAACCATTTACCACCGCTAATAAAACTTAGAAAATCTTTTTTACGTGCAATAAATATGAAAGCTGCAACTAAAACAAGATTAACTATTATTTGTATGTATATTTCCAAAAAATACTTTGTTTCTTATCTTGCAAATATTTTATTTATGAGGTTTAGAGTTATAATAATTTATATTAATAAAATTAGTTCATATTTGGTAATTCCAAAAACTCATTAATTGCTTTTGCAGCTTTTCTTCCAGCACCCATTGCAAGTATAACTGTTGCCCCTCCAGTTACAATATCTCCACCAGCAAAGACTCCTTTTTTAGATGTCGCCATTGTTTCTTCATTAACAAGAATGTTGCCCCACTTATTAAAATTTAGTTCAGGAGTAGTTTTTTGTATGATAGGATTTGAACCATTACCTATTGCAACTACAGCCATATCTATATCCAGTATATAGTTTGAACCTTCAATTGGTATAGGTTTTCTTCTTCCAGATGAGTCAGGTTCACCAAGTTCCATTTTAATTAATTCAACACCTGTTAACCAACCGTTCTCATCTCCAATAAATTTCTGGGGATTTGAAAGCAGTAAAAATTTTATCCCTTCTTCCTTTGCATGATGTATCTCTTCTTTTCTAGCAGGCATTTCTATATCTGATCTACGATAAATTATATAAGCATTTTTTGCCCCGAGCCTTTTTGATGTTCTAACTGCATCCATTGCTGTATTACCACCACCAAAGACTGCAACATTTTTATCCTTAACATTAAAAACAGGTGTGTCGTATTCAGGAAATTTATAAGCCTTCATTAAATTTACACGGGTCAAAAACTCATTAGAGGAATAAACTCCGTTAAAATTTTCTCCCTCAATATTAAGAAAATATGGAAGTCCAGCACCAACAGCAATAAAAACAGCATCATAGCCATTTTGCATTAGTTCCTCTATTGTATCGGTAAACCCAATAACAGCATTAGTCTGAAAATCAACACCAAGAGTTTTTAATGATTCAATTTCAGCCTTTACGATTTCTTTCGGTAATCGAAATTCTGGGATTCCATAAATTAAAACGCCACCCAACTCATGAAGGGCTTCAAAAACAGTAACAACGTGTCCCATCTGAATCAAATCACCTGCACAACTCAATCCCGATGGACCACTGCCGATAATGGCAACTTTTTTACCTGTCTTAGGTTTAATTTCAGGTATTCTTAATCCAATATGTTCACGTTCATAATCAGCCACGAATCTTTCAAGTCTACCAATTGCAATTGATTCCCCTTTTACACCTACAACACATTTAGCCTCACACTGTTCTTCCTGTGGGCAAACTCTACCGCATATTGCGGGAAGCATATTATCTTCTTTAATCTTTGCGGCAGCACCGAGGAAATCACCAACTGATACCAGACTAATAAAATCCTTTATGTTAACACCAACAGGACATCCATCAATACAAACCGGTTTTGGGCATTGGAGACATCTTAGGGCCTCCATCCTTGCAAGCTCTTCGGTAAACCCAAGATTAACTTCTTTAAAATTTGATTTCCTCACGTTACTATCTTGTTCTGGCATCGGTTGTCTTGGAATTTTCATTCTATCTTTTTTGCTTAGTTCAGGCATCTCTGGTAATCTCCCGTAAATTTATTATCTGATTGATTATTAATTTTTTAAATTAGTTTCAAAGACCTTATCAAGATGGCACATATAATCATGAAGTGATTCATTTTCAGATTCTCTATAAGTTCTATTTCTTCTTTCAAGAGTTGTAAAATCAACTAAGTGTGCATCAAATTCAGGTCCATCAACACAAACAAATACTGTTTTATTATCAACTGTTGCACGGCAACCACCGCACATACCGGTTCCATCTACCATTATAGGATTTAAACTAACAACCGTTTTAATTCCATAAGGTCTCGTAGTTTCAGCTACTGCTTTCATCATCGGAATTGGGCCTATTGCCAAAACAAAATCAATCTTAGTTCCATTATCAATCAGATCTTTTAATTTCTGGGTAACAAAACCATGAAATCCATAACTACCATCATCTGTAGTAGGATAAACTTCATCACAAACATTTTTCATTTCCTCTTCAAGGATAACAAATTCTTTTGTTCTTCCTCCGATAATAGAGATAGTATGATTTCCTGCTTCTTTTAATGCAACAGCAGTTGGATAAGCTATAGCGGTCCCCACTCCACCGCCAATACTTATTGCGGTTCCAAAATTTTCTATATGTGATGGTTTTCCAAGAGGTCCTACTACATCCAAAATGTTTTCTCCAGCATTTAAGGAATTTAATTCAGTTGTAGTTCTTCCAATTCCCTGAACAATTAATGTGATAGTTCCTGCAGAAATGTTTGAATCTGCAATTGTTAATGGAATTCGCTCACCACCCTCTTTAATACGGATAATTACAAATTGCCCTGCTTTTCTTTTTCGAGCAATCTTGGGGGCTTCAATAATAAATCGTTTTATTTTAGGTGCCAAAAATTCGGCACTAATTATTTTATACATATTTAGAATCCTTTTACAAAATATTTAATTAGTAAAAATACAAACTTTAGTTGTCATGATAAACCCATTATTAGTCCATTAAAATTGTTTTTATTAACAATTATTATAAATTCAGTTTGACATCAGTTTAGATGTATTGAAATTAGTTTTGTTTGAATTGTAATATTTTTAGAAAAAAAAGGCGATAATATTGCATAAATTAGATTATGGATTACTAATTACTCGGATTTCCAATAATTGATTTCATAAAAGCCTGATTTACATTAAGATATTCAATTTCTATTTGCTAAAAATGATTGAATTACTGTATCAACATCTTTTGCATCTTTAAAGTAAGAATGTACCTTCCTTAACACTGCCTCAACAATAGAATCGGGACAGCTTGCACCACTTGTAAGTATTATATCAGTTATATCTTTTGCTGTCAGATAATTTTCTGTTATTGTCTCTTGATGATTATGAATATCAAAATGTTTAATTGTTTTATCTGAGAGAATTTTTTCTTCAGAAGAAATAAAATATGTCGGGAGTTTTTCTCCACATAATTCAACAATATGTGATGTGTTTGAACTGTTGTATCCGCCAACAACAATTGCAAAATCCGCTTTTACCTTTAATAAGCCATAAGTGGCTTCCTGGTTATCATTTGTTGCATAACAAAGGGTATCGCGAGTATCTGCAAAATGTTCCTTAAGTTTTGCAGCACCAAATTTTTTGATCATTGTTTCGCGTAACAAATCTGCAATTGCTTGCGTTTCTGTAGCAAGCATTGTTGTCTGGTTTACAACTCCAATTTTTATTAAATCTTTTTCAACATTAAATCCATCAGAATATTTATTTGCAAATAAATTATAAAATTCTTTAACAGGTTTTTCATTAAGAATATAATTTGCAAGTAATTTTGCTTCTTCATAATCTCTAACAATAACTGATGCTGCATTTGAAATGGTATGAGAAAAAGTTGCTCGCGTTTCTTCGTGATAGGATTTCCCATGGATAATTACAGTAAAATTTTCCACACCTAACTCTTTGCTCCGATTCCAAACCTTTTCGACAAACGGGCAAGTCGTATTATAACGATATGGATTTATACCAAGTTCATTTAGTTTTTGTTCAATTTCAATAGTGGTTCCAAAAGCCGGAATTATTACTACATCATCTTTGGATAATTCATTCCAATCAACTAAGTGATTACCCGATGTATCCATTAAAAATTTTACACCAAGGTTTTCTAAGTCCCTATTTACACCGGGATTGTGTATAATCTCACTAAGCAAGAAAATTCTTTTACCCACATTCTCTTTAATGGTTTTGTAAGCAATTTCAATTGCATTTTCTACTCCATAACAAAAGCCAAAATGACGGGCAAGATAAAATCTAACCGAACCGAAATCTAAAACCGTCGGTGTAAAATCTTTCTTCCTGGGATCGAGATCTTTTCGTACATTTTTTATTTCCGTTATGAACGAACTTTTATAGAAAGATGGAATGTCAAATTTTTTCATTTTGTTTAATTTTTTTCACTAAATAATTTCTTTTAATTTCAGATTATATTCAACCAAGGATTTTTACCACGTCATCCGAATTCAATTCATATTGCATAATAAATTTTTCTTTTGTCGGTTTATTTAACAAGAATAATGAGATAATTATTACAAACAGCGCGGCAAAAAAATAATTTGCGGTAATTATCAAAATAGAAACATTAATAATATTGCCACCTTCAAGCAAAGCCAACTGAATTATGCTGTTTGTTTGGTAAGATAGAATTTTATTTTCTAATGGTAAATTTTTATCAAAACTTGCCACATTTTTAGTATAAATTGATTTTGAAGTAATGATTATAAAAAGATCAATTATTGGCACAGCAAACAGAAAGATGTTGTTCAGTTGAGAAAGTTCTTGTTTAGATCCCGATTGAACTAAAAATAATCCAATTGAAAGATATAAAACCTGTCCGACAAGAAACGTAAGAAATAAAATATTAAGTATCGAGAACATTTTAGATGGACTGCTATTATTAGTTAAATTCACTTTATTACTTTCACAAATGATGAATTAAAGTTTTTTAGAAATCTGAAAGCACTTCAGTATATTTGCCCACACAAAAATCAACTTATTATGGAACTTATACAAAAATTAGAAAAAATTAAGATCAGATTTGATCAAATTACTCAACAACTATCTGATTCTTCATACGCAAATGATCGCGATAAAATGATTTCGCTAACCCGCGAACGAAGCGATCTTGAAGAAATTATTCAAGCATATGAAAAATACTCAAATATTTTGAAGAATATTGAAGGCAATAAAGAAGTAATTGCAGCCAAAGGTGATAAAGAATTAATTGAACTAGCTGAATCTGAACTAGATGAATTAAAACTACAGAAAGAAAAAATGGAAGAAGAAATTAAGATCATTCTTCTGCCAAAAGATCCAAATGATGATAAGGATGTAATTATGGAAATCCGCGCTGGCACAGGCGGAGAGGAAGCTGCACTTTTTGCAGGAAATTTATATAGAATGTACAGCCGATTTGCAGAAATTAAGGGCTGGAAAACAGAACTTGTTGATATAAGCGATACGGGTTTAGGTGGAATAAAAGAAGTCGTTTTCTCAGTTTCAGGCGCAAATGTTTTTGCAGACCTAAAGTTTGAATCCGGTGTTCACAGGGTACAGCGCGTACCTGAAACTGAAGGAAGTGGAAGAGTTCATACATCTGCTGCATCAGTTGCGGTTTTGCCGGAGGCTGAGGATGTTCAGGTTGATTTAAATATGAACGATGTAAAAATTGATATTTTCAGATCCGGCGGTGCCGGCGGACAAAATGTAAATAAAGTTGAAACAGCCGTAAGAATGACTCACATTCCTTCAGGAATTGTTGTACAATGCCAGGATGAAAGGTCACAGCTAAAAAACAAGCAAAAAGCATTAAAGGTTTTGAAGGCAAGATTATATGATTTAGAATTAAAAAAACACAATGATGAAATTTCTGCTCAAAGAAAATCTATGGTTAGAAGCGGTGATAGAAGTGATAAAATCAGAACTTATAACTATCCGCAAAATAGAATTACAGACCATCGAATCGGGCTTACCTTATACAACCTTTCAAGCATTATGGAAGGACATCTTGAAGAGATAATTGAACAGCTTAAAATAGCAGATAAAACAGAAAAACTTCAGGCAGCAGAAACACTTTTTTAAATCTTCAGTTTTCTTTAATCAGAAATAATCCTTTATTTATGGCAAAACTAATTAATTCGCTTGCTCGGTTTATTTTTAATTTATGAAATATATTTCTGCGATGATTATAAACCGTGTATGGGCTAATAAATAGTTTTTCAGCAATTTGTTTGGTTGATAGTCCATTAACAATAAAATTTGCCACCTCAATTTCTCGAGAAGTCAAATCATATTTTTGTGATAGATTTTCAATTTCATTTTGTCTTTCTAAATCCTTGGACCGATTGGCAACTGATTTAGTTATCTTGGGATCATAATAGGTTTCATCATCATTAATTATTTTTATTGCATGTATAACTTTCTCCATTTCAGACATTTTAAGTATATAACCTTCAACACCAATCTCTAAAGCCTCCATAATATAATGATCATCATCGTGCATTGTTAAAAGTAAAATGCGGGTTTGCGGATAAAGCTTTTTAATAATTCGTGATGCTTTAATGCCATCCATTTTTTCCATTCGAATATCCATCAACACAATATCTGGATTAGTAGTAGGGACTAATTCACAAGCTTTAAATCCTGAATCGGCTTCACCAACGATGATAAAATCATTATGAAGCTGAAGAACCGTTTTTAATCCTTCTCTTAAAACGGGATGATCATCCACTAAGAGTATTTTAATTTTATTTTCAATCATTAACTTCAATCGGGATATTAAGCGTTATCGTAACACCATTTGCAGATGAATTGGAAAAGGTTATTGTTCCGCCAAGCAATTTTGCGCGTTCTTTCATATTCGATATGCCAAATCCATTTCCTGTTTTTTTCTAAAGAGATTTTATCAAGTCCAATTCCATCATCCCATATTTCAACCTTTAAATATTTACCGGATCCGATAACTGTAACTCCGGCACTTTTACAATTGGAATGTTTTACAATATTATTTAATGCTTCCTGAATTATACGATAAGTTAAATTCTCTCTTTTCTTATCAGGCAAGCTATTAAAGTTTGTAACAGAATATTGAATATTAAAACCTGAAGCTTGTCTTATTTGATCACATAATATTTCAATGGCAGAAGTTAATCCATAGTTTTCAATATCGTAAGGTCTCAGATCATTAATAATTCTTCTTATTTCATCACCGGCATTAAGAAGAATATTTAATGCGTCATTAATCTCGGTTTTGTCCACATCTGTTTTTAATCGGAAAACATCTAATTTTAATTTAGCTGTAGTTAGCAATTGCCCTATGCCATCGTGAAGTTCTTTTGATATTCTCTCTCGTTCAGCTTCAACAGTTTTTATAAAAGTTGAAATACGTATCTTTTCTTCAGAAAGTCTTTTACTTTGTTCCTCCGTCTTTTGAAGTTCTGTGGCATCTTCTATTAATAGAACAAGGTTTTTACTTTTATCTTCATATTCAACTGTATAAATGCGATAGATTAAATAACGAAGGAAGAGATTACGGTAAATAGAAATTGAAGAATCATCAATTAAAATTCGATCTGTTATTAAAAGTCCTTTTGATGTGTTAAGATTTAATAATCTTTCCTGATAATTATTTTTTAATAAAAACTCATCTTCATAAATATTAAATGATGAATTGGATAGAAGATATTCATTTAAATTCCCAAACAAATTATTAGCTTCAATATTATAATCAATCAAAAATCCATCTGCGTTAAAGGTTAAAATACCAAAAGGTGATTGAGACACTAATGACTTAAGTTCAGTGGTTCGTTCTCTTACATGTTTTTCAAGTTCAGCTTCAATTTCTTTTTGCAAAGTAACATCCCTTCCAACACCCTGTACTTCTTTCAGTTTTCCATTATCATCAAAGATTGCGTAATCTTCCCACAATAGCCATCGATAGCCATTTAACGTAAGAGCCCTTTGTTCCATTGTTACTCTATGGGGCGGGGACTCCAATTTTTCCATTTCTTTTAAAGTAGATTCTTGATCATCAGGATGAACAAGAGGAAAAAATGAATTACCAATAAGTTCTTCTTTTCTTTTGCCAAAAACGCTGCAATAAGCATCATTAACAAAAGTAAATTTGTTTCCACTATCAACTCTTACCACAAGATCAGTTTGGGAATCTACAATTCCCTTGTATCTTTCTAAGCTTGTAATTAACTCATATTGCTTTTCCTTTAATAACTTTGTTCTTGATTCAACTGCTTTTTCTAATTTCTTAGTATATTTTTTTTGCTGGATAAATTCATATACATAATAAAGAATGAAAAGTAGGAGAAATATACTCCCAATAATAAATAGTGGTTGTTGATAAAAATGATTTCTAATTGTTATTACCGAAGAAGTTGCCCAATTACTCCAGATACCTTTTGAATTTTTTACACGTACTGAAAAAATGTAACTGCCTGGTAAAAGATTATTAAATTTAGAATAAGTGTAATTTGTAATAAATTCATCACTCCACTTATCTTCAACTTCAGACAGCTTAACCTGATAGACGTTATCAGTTTCATCAATGTATGATAATCCCCTGTAATTAAAAGTTAAATTGTTATCATCAGGGTTAAAGTTAATGTTTGACGCAAGATTATAATTTTCATTTTTCCCATTTTCAACTCCGAGTAAAATTAATTTAGGTTTGATCTCAGAGAAATTCAACTCTTTACCTGTATACATTGAAACACCCTCATCCGTACCAATCCAAACATTTCCTTTACTATCTACAAAACCTGCGGCTCTGTTAGTTTCATTTCCGGCAAGTCCATCGTTTTTATTATATCTTTTAAGATTTTTCCCATCCCATCTTAAAACCCCATTGTTAGTACCAATCCAGATATTTTTTGTTTTATCTTCAATAATAAAGTAAACCGATTCATTTATTTCCTGTCCATTAAAACTAAACTTTACTAATGAATCATTTTTTAACGTATATAACCCTATTATCGATCCAGCAAGTAACCCATATTTATCATTGTAAAAAAGAGCATAAAAATCATTTGCTTCTATATCCTCACTTTGTATTTTATAAAAGCCTTTTGAGGTCCAACTAATAATCCCATTAGAATTGGCTAAATACGTCATAGAATCATTAACAAAAAGTCCCTTTCTAAACAGTTCAGAAATATTAGGTGAAAGAACAGATAATTTACTTTGTACTATTTTAAATAGACCCTGATCAGCAGAAACTATAATATTATTTTTCCCCTGTTGAAAGATGGAGTAATATCGTCTTGCCAATGGTGATTTAATCCATTCAACATTTCCATATTGAGATAATTTACCCACCCCATTAATTAATGAAGAATAATATACAATATCATTTTTTTTATCATGATAAAAATCCAAAACTCTTACTGCACTTGCCCTTAATTTGTATGAACCATTAGAGATATATTTAAATCCATTATCTGTTCTGATAGAAATACCATAATTATGTCCAAAAACCATTCCGCCAGAATTAAATTCTGTAATAGCACTTACCTCATCCTCCAATAAACCATTACGTTTAGTAAAATTAAGAAATGCACTATATTCACATTTATAAATCCCGCGAAAACTAGCAAACCAAATACTTCCTTCGTAATCAATAAAGATTGAGTTAGCTCCTATATTAGTATATGGATCGTCAAAAAATATAGGTTTAATTAATTTAGTATAGACATTGTACGAAAATATTTTAGATGAATTACCAAATAGAATTTCACCTGAAGGATGGACATCAATTACATTTAAATCGCTTAACCCAATAAAGGGTATGTTAAAATTGTTTGATATAAATTTGATTTCTCCATCTGCAAATTCACCCAGCCAATCTTTACCAAATAATAAAAGTTTTCGAGCGTGTAAGATATTATCGTTGACATAAATCATACTAAGTACATCAGGATCTATCCCATATCCCTCAAAGTTATAATTCTTAATAACATTATTTTGATTGATTATGGTTATTCCTTTCACCGATGAAATATAAATGTTATTATCTTTAAGAATTACCTTGGTTGTTGAATCACTTAATAATCCATCTTTTCTTGAATATTGCTTCCAGTTTTCGTTTTTATATTTTATAATTCCAGTAATCATTGTCCCAATACAAATTACGGGTTTCTTATTATCGTAACGAACATCAATTGAAAGAGGATACAGCTTACTCAAACCTAAATTAGTGAATTTAAGTTTTTGCCATTTTGAATTTTTATAAAAGACAAGAAAATTGTTGTCCCACTTGCTTGGGAGAAACCACGTAACACCCATTGGATCAATTTTTATTTTAAGATACTCAACAACCGGCACTCCATCTTTCTCTCCAAACTTTTTCCATTCAAAGCCATCATACATCGCAATACCTGTTTTCGTGGCAATCCAAATTCTGCCAACCGAATCCTGCACAATATCATTTACCCTATTATCAGGTAATCCATTATCAACGGAGTATTTGTGAATAATAAAATCCTGCGATTGTGAAAAAGAGATGGGAGTTAGAAAGAGTGAAAAGGCAATCAGAAAATATTTGTACATTAATTTCATATGCCTAATTATGCGCCTAAAATGATTTGTTAATTAGCTTCAATTAAAATTAAGCTAATGTCATCCTCATATTCGGCTTCAGTAAATTTATCAAAACTTTGCCTTATTGCCTCAAGTGGATTTTTATTGTTTTCAAGTTCTGATATTAACTGAAATAATCTATGTTCTCCAAAACTTTCATGTGTTTTGGATCGAGAATCAATTAGTCCATCTGTAGTTAGAAAGATTCGGTCTTTTTCTTTTAGTTGTACAATGACATCTTCATAATCACCTTTTTTAGAAAATCCCAACAAAAGACCTTTTGATTTAATTCTTTGAATTTCACCATTTGCTGGTTTATAAATTATTGGTATATCGCCAGCACCTGAGTATTTCAGTTCTTTTGTAATATTATCAATTATGATGATAGATAAAGTAGCAAAAACTTCAGATACCTTCGTATCACCATAAACAGTAGAATTAACCTGCTCTAAGATTTCACTTGGTAAAAATCCCTTTGATGATTGCAATACTCCTCGTAATGCGCTTCTAATATATCCTGCATAAGCATAAGCAAAATACCATGCGCCCCATTTTTTACCCATTACATCACCCAGGATAACAGCCAGATTATTTTTATCAAGCTGATAATAATCTATAAAGTCTCCTCCGGGAATTCCTTTAAAAGGTATGTGTAGATGTGAAATTGAAAAACCTTCAAACTCAGGAAAGTTTTCAGGTACTACTTTTGCTCGAAGTGAACTTGTAGCTTCCTGCAATTCTGAAATGATTTTTTTTCTTTCATTGCCAAGACTTTTGATAATTGCCGATACTTTGGCAACAACTAATTTTGGTCCTGCAGTTTTTACCACATAATCTGTTATTCCAAGATCGTATCCTTCAAGAATATCATCTTCACTCCCCTTTGCAGTTAGAAATATAAACGGTATATCTTTTAAGGCAGGAATATTTAAAATCATTTTTCTGAATTCAAAACCATCTATTTTAGGCATCATTATATCGGAAACAATAATATCCGGTGATCATTTTTAATTAACTCCATTGCTTCCTCCACACTGAAGGCAAGACGGCAATTAAACCCTGCTTTATCAAGATTGTACTTGAAAAGTTTGGCCATTGATGGATCATCATCCACAAATAAAACTTTTGCAGGTAACTTCATCAAAAGATTTTTCCAGACTTTTCCTAATTCCGTAAGTTCTATAAATATCCGATCTTCTGATAAGCGCTTGAGTTTTAAGAATCAGTTCTTTAATATCAAAAGGTTTTGTTATGATGTCATCACCACCTGATTCAACTGCTTTGAATTTATCTTCAAGAGTGTTTTTTGCTGTTACAAAAATGAATGGAAGAAATCTGTGATTTTCATTTTCACGAACTTTTTGACAAAATTCAAAACCATCCATCCCTTCCATAGTAACATCGGAAAGAACAAGATCAATTTTTTCTTTTTTTAGGATATCAAAAGCCTGAATGAATTTTCGGCTTCGAACGTAATGAAATTATTTAATTTAAAATGATGATGAATAAGTTTTCTGATAGTCTTATCATCATCAATAATTAAGACTGATCTTTTTTCAGATTCGGACATTTATTCGTATATTAAACAGTCTGAAAGAATAAAATAAAAAACTCCATATAATTAAGCCACTACTTTAAATTTATCAATTATTTAAAACTCTCAACAGCTTCATCAGATGATTTGAAGGATTCAAATACCCGATACATTCTTGTCAATTCAAACATTGAATGCACTGCAGGTTGAAACCCAACTAGTCGAAGGTCACCCCCAAGTCCAGTCAATTTTTTTAATGAAACTACAAGGCTGCCAAGAAAAGTAGAGTCGATAAATTCACAAGAGGAAAGATCAACAACTATTTTTTTAAATCCCCTCTGTATATCATTTAACAAGAATTTGTTTAAATTCTTCAGCCTCAACAAGTGTTGCTCGTTTTAAATTTACTGTTATAACGATAACATCTCCTATTTCTTCTCTAAAAAATTCCATAAGGTTCCCATCCTTTATTCTGTTGATCGATTTTCAATTTTGTATTTATCCATTAATCTGTAGATAGTTGCTCTGCCAAGCTGCAATCTTTTAGCGGCTTCTACAATATTTCCATTCTGTAATATTAAAGGCATGTCTGATTGCTTCCTCCTTCAGTTTTTCGAAAGGTATAATTGTTTCATCACTGAACAAAGGTCCGGTATATTCTATTCCATTAGAGGCTTTCACCAGTTCGAAATGTGCCGGAAGATCTTCAACATCAACTATATCCCGATCGGTTATAATAAGACATCTTTCAATTGTATTTTCCATTTCACGTACATTTCCCGGCCAATTATATTCATAAATTAATTTTAATGCACGCTTCGAAAATCCCTTAATATCTTTTTGAAGTTTTAGCGCTAAACTTTTTGAATAAAATATTCAGATAGAATTAATATGTCGCTTTTACGATGTCTTAGTGGAGGAATTGAGATTGGAAATGAATTTAATCTATAATATAAGATCTTCTCTAAATTCTTTATTTTCAACTGCTTTTTTTAAATCCCTGTTTGTAGCGGAAATAATTCTTACATCAGTTTTTATTAATTCAGTTCCGCCAACTCTTTCAAATTCTTTTTGCTGAATTACACGAAGAAGTTTTGCCTGAAAAAGCATTTCGAGTTCACCAACTTCATCCAAAAATATTGTTCCGCCTTTTGCTATTCAAATTTACCAAGCTTACGCTGATGAGCCCCGGTAAATGATCCTTTTTCATGACCAAATAATTCACTTTCAAGAAGTTCACGTGGAATAGATGCACAATTAACAACAACGAAAGGTTTATCTTTTCTTTGCCCGTTGTAATGAATTGCACGTGCAATAAGTTCTTTACCGGTTCCGCTTTCTCCATAAATCAAAACTGTTATATCATTATGCAAAACTTTTGTTACAAGTTTAAATACATCCTGCATCTTTCCATCTGAAGAAATTATGTTGTCAAAGCTATATTCTTTTTTAACATTTTCTTTTAAGTTTTGCAGTTCACGTGTAAGATCAAAATTCTTAATAGAATTTTTTATGGCAAGTTCTAATTTCTGCTGATCAATTGGTTTTGTAAAATAATCAAATGCACCATACCGCAAAGCTTCAACAGCAACCTCAATACTACCCTGAGCAGATAACATTATTACAGGTAGATTCTCATCAAGTTGTTTAATTCGCTTTAATGTTTCTATTCCATCCATACCAGGCAGCATAATATCCAAAAGAATAACATCAGGTTTTTTACTTAGATTTCTTAAAGCATCTTCAGCATTTGCAAAAGTTTCTACCTGGTATTTCCACTTATCTTTTGCCCAATAGCTAAGTAATTTTGAAATGGCCTGTTCGTCATCAACAATAAAGATCAGCTTTTCCACTTTTTTATCCTATTGTTTCTAATCTCGATTAGTTTTTAATAATTTTATCAATACAGAGGTACCTTTATTGGTATTCGCTCTGAATATTGATTAAACCTTTGTGCAAATCTACAATTTGTTTTACAAAAACCAATCCCATACCCTGCACCCGGAATATCGGAATCGGGTCTATTAACTTTGTAAAATTTTTGAAACAAATATGGCAAGATCCTTTTCTGGTATTCCAATTCCAGTGTCGGAAATAACAATCTCAACCTCTCTAAAAAGATTATTCAAGAATAACTTTAATTCGTCCGCCTTTATTTGTAAACTTAATTGAATTTTCCATCAATGCATCTAAAGCTTGTAATAATCTTTCCTCATCAGCTTCAATAATAATTTCATCAGGTGGCACATCAACCGTAATAATAAGATTTTTTTCAGAAGTTAGCTGTTTATTACTTATCGATCACTTCTGTAATAAATTAACGATATTAACTTTTGATTTATTAATTACTATTCTGCCAGTTTCCATCCGGGAAAGATCTAGAACATCGTTAATTAATTTGGCAAGCCTTTTACCTTCATTAAGTATTATAAGGTTAAACTCTAATCCCATTTCGGCAGGCATATTTGGATCGGATGCAATTGTTTCAGAAAATCCAACTATCGATGCAAGTGGTGTACGTAAGTTCGTGAGAAATGTTTGATACGAATTCACTTTTCATTCTGTTCAGTTCATCCAGCATCATTTTATGATGTGATGAACGTGCACGTTCAAGAGCAATAAGACGTCTCAGCTTCAATTAATTTTGGTTTTAATTCATTTAATTCATTTTCCAATTTCCTACGCATCGAAACATTTTTACCTGCACCAAGAAGACCAATAATTTTATCATTTCTTTTGATAGTTTTAATGTTTATTTGAAATCTATTATCATTTTCATACTTATCTAAAAGTGAAGCTTCAAAAAAAGCATGATCATTTTTTAAGGCTAAGACTAATTGATAGTATTAACTACTGCCCAGATTGGATGGATTTATAAGTTCTGAAAAATGTTTACCAATCAATTCCTTGAACTGAATACTCTAAGTGATGCTGCCCCAAATTGATTTATAATAATTATAGTACCTTCTTCATCAAGAATGAAAAATAAGTTCTCTTGTAACATCAAAAAGCCCAAGAAACAATTCTTTCCAATCGCCTAGCTTTTGGAATGATTCTAAGATCTATATAATCATTCAGTCTTGTATTCAGTTAAATCTTCTGTAAACTCGTCAAACATTTGTCATAGCTAATTGAGTATAAAAATCTTGATGAATATCGGTTTGAAAATAGCAGGATTTTAAGTGGAAATCAATCGGAGATTTGACTTGACTAAATAAACTGTACAACTCTAATTCTTAATCTTTCTCATTTTGCAAGGCATCATAATATTTTCTAATAAGATCTTCGTAATCTTTATTATAGCCTTCCTGTACTGCTCGGTTTAACTCATCTTTAATTTTTTCTTTACCTTGCTGGTTGGATAGATTTAGTTCAGCAGGACTGTTACGAGTAAAGTTTTTACCGCTTTCTGATTTTCTTTCTTTCTCAAAATCTCGTTCGTTGATTGATTTTTGTGCATCCAATAATTTGGATAAAATCTTTTCCTGCTTCTGAATCAATTCATCATTAAGTTTTTCAGTGTTCATATCAGTAACAACTTCTCTCATTTGATTAACGATATTTTCCAGATCCGCAGGAATTTTTTTAGATTCACCGGATTGTTTAGCCTCTTTATTTAACTGTTCAAGAGACTTTTGAATTAATTGCTGCTGTTGTGATAATCTTTGCATTTCACCTTGCTGCTGTTGTGATAATTGCCCTTGCTGCATCTGCTGAAACATTTGAGTCATATTATTCAAATCCATTTGCTGCCCGCTCATTTTTTGCAACTGCTGCATCAAAGACATCATTCCACCGCTGCCACTGCTGCCTTGCATCATTGATTCGAGAGAACTCTTCATCATATTTGCAGCTTCATTCAAATGCATCATTGCATCCCCTTGCGAAAGAGTAGCCATACTTCCATTTCGGTTTTGCATCGATTGCATAGATTGATCCATTTTTTGATTTGCATTACCAAGTGCTTTTCCCATTTCAGGTGTAATTGCAAATGTTTTTTGAGATAGCTCAGACATTTGTTCTAATAACCTGTTAAGATTTTTCTTAATCTCATTTTGTTTCTGCACATTTTGTTCGAACTGAGAAGAATTGGGATCTACATTTTGAAGTTTATTTTTTAATTCTTCCTGCTGTTTTGATAAAGACAAAATATTATCAATTATACGCATCATATCAGTAAAAGTCTGCATTTGATTTTCCTGCTGCATCTGTTGCTGCATTTGCTGCATACCTGCTTTCATTTCATTCATATTCTTACAAAGCTGCTGTTGATTTTTCTGAGCTTTTTGTTTTTGATTTTGCTTTATATCCTTTGATGTTTCTTCTGAAAGTTCTTCATTTTTTTGTTTCTCAAATTCTTCCTGCAGTTTTTCCATTTCTTCATTTGGCATATCTTTAAGCTCATTCATCTTTTCGGCAAGCTCTTCCATTTTCTCTTTTAATCTATCAAGTTCTTTGGATACTTCATCCTGTTTTTTACTTAGTTGTTCAGATTGTTTTTGATCCGACAAATCACTGTTTTTTGTTTCCTCATTAATTTCATTTTGTTTCTGTTCAATATTTTCAGTTCGTTTAATCATCTCATCCATTTTTTGCTCAATCTGAATTCGCTTTAAGAAGATTCATCGTTCTCTCGATACTTTTCTTAAATTTTTCTTCATCCATCTTAAGATTATTCATTGCATCCTGAGTTTGATTACGATTCATTTTCTGAAGCATATCCTGCATTTGCTGCATTGCTTTTTTCATTTCATCGCTTGTCATTTCATCCATTAGTTTTTGCAGTTCCATATATTTCTCAAGTGTTTCTTCAGAAAGTAAATTGATTCTGTTGAAGTTCATTCTGCATTTGCTTCAGATTTTCACTTACGCTTTCCATCTTTTCCTGAAGCTTTTCAAACTTATCTAATGCTTGCTCAATTTTTTCTTTTTCTTCCCAGGTAAGTTCCTGTTTATCCTGTTTTAAATCTTTATCAATTTTTTCTAATTCTTTTTTCAATTCCTCAGCATCTTTTAAAGTCTTTTGCATATCATCCTGTGCATTTTCCTGAGTATCATCAACCTGTGACAAGAATTTCATCAAGAGAAGGAACACGAACATTTATCATTTGTGTCTTTGCGGATTTTGGTCCACTAACATTATCGTTATCAAAAATTTCAAGATAGAATGAATAAACATCATTAACAGCCGGATTTAGTTGTGTAAGATTCCAGACATGATCAACAATTTGTTCTTTTATTTTTTTATCGATTGCAATTTCAATCGATGAAAATTTTTCTTGAGCTGGTTCATATTTTGATGAAGCAAGTTTATAATTAAGATTTAATCTTTGAGAATCCATAATCATCATTAATCTTAACTTCAATCGGCACTCTATTATCATTTGCCAGATTAATATTCTCATTTGGATAAATTAATTCAATTGCCGGATTTGAATCATACAAAGCTTTAATATAATATCTCACGGGTTGAAGATTTTTATTATCTGCCAAGATCTTTAACACAATTATATATGAATTATCTTTTCTTACTTTAAAAGAACCCTTACGCAAATTACTTTGAACTTTCAATTCTGTTTTTGTTGAATCTTCAAATTCAATTTGTGCTGATTTTAATTCCTTATTTGACAAGCAAGTTGATCTCAACATTACTCCCGACTAATGCGGAAATATTTCCGTTATCTTTTTGTTCAATCATTGGAATATTCGAATAATCCGGGAGAAATTACTTTAACATCAAGTGATCGAATTACTGGGCGATCAATAACTTTAATTTTAAACTCTTCGCTTTTAATATCTTCGGCAGAAGCATAATAGTAAAGAGATGATCGGAGTTGTTGAATTGAAAATTTATATTCACCAACAGAATCTCTTTTTAATTCATGTTCTTCAAAATTTGTTTGGGATTCTTCGCGGGTTAATAAAAAAACTTTTTTAGGGATTTCACCTTTTACACGAATTACAAAATCAACATTCTCTCCTTTTGTTACTTCAGCATTACCGGGATAAACTTCAAAATAAAATCTTGCCGGTGGAATAAATTCCTGATTGAAATTTATCAACCTGTTTGATGCGGCTTGCAAACCAGGAACAAAAGCAAAAAGTAAAACACAAAAAACAAATAACGAAATAAAGTACATTGAAAGTTTTTTTACTTTACTAAAATCAACAATCGATTCAAACTTAATTGGTTTTGCACGTTCATAAACATTTTTAAAGGCTGCATCAAGTAAAGAAGTTGAATAAATAGTTTTTGTTTTATCCGAAGAAACAAGCTGCAGAGCATTTAATAAGATCATCTTTAATCTCGGGAAAATATTTCCCAACTTTATTTGCAGAATAAAAGTAATCCCGATTCCTAAAAACATTAAAATATTTCAGCAATGGAAGAATGATCAAATAACTAATTGAACCAATCGCTAACAATAATAAAAGTAAAAAATAGAATAGTTCTGGTACAGTGGATTTCGAATAAGCAACCAACTCAAACAAACTGAATAAGGTGAATGCACCCACAATTATTATTAAAGCTTATTAATAATCCAACCAGAAAAAGTACAAAGTGCTCTTTCTTAATGAGTAGTTCTAATTTGCCGATTATTTCTTTATAAAAACTTGTATTCAATTTCTATACTCATTTGCTTAAAGCATAAATAATAATGTTAGTTCCAAATTTAAGAGCTTCTTCTCTTTTATCTTTGAGGATCGTTATGAACTTCAGGATCAGCCCAGCCATCGCTTGGATTAGATTCATATGTGTAAAGTACAGCTAATCTTTCCCCTACAAAAATTCCAAAAGACTGAGGTGGTTTTTTATCATGCTCATGTGTTTTGGGAGTTCCGTTATCAAACTTGTAAAAGATATTAAAAATCTTGTTAGAAAATGGTAATTCAATAAAATCTTTATCAGGAAAAACTTTTTTCATTTCTCTTCTTATTGCTTTATCTAAACCATAATCATCATCAATATAAAGAAATCCGCCATTTTCTAAATATGTTCTTAATCGTTTTGCTTCTTCATCAGAAAATACAACATTTCCATGTCCGGTTAAAAACAAAAACGGATAAGAAAATATTTCATCCGAGGCAATATCAACAAATTTATATTCAGCATTAACTTTAATGTTGGTATTTGCCTGAACAAACTTTAAGAAGATTAACTTCTGCTGATGGATCATTATACCAATCACCGCCACCGCTGTATTTAAGACGTGCAATCTGGAATCCTGTTTCATTCTGCGGATAAACATTCACAAAATAAAATAAAATTATAGCTAAAAATAATATTCTCTTAATAATCATTATGATTTAATATATTTACATATAAATTGAATATCAATTTAGATAAATAGCGCGAAATAATAGTTAGAATTATTTGGAGCTTTAATATGAAAAAATATTGGCTTGTAAAATCGGAACCTGAAGTTTTTTCTTTAGATGATCTTAAGAAAAGTAAAAACCAAACAACTTATTGGGATGGTGTTAGAAATTACCAGGCAAGAAATTATCTTCGTGATGAAATGAAAAAAGGTGATCAGGTTTTATTTTATCACAGCAATTCAGATTTACTTGCAGTAATGGGAACTTGTGAAGTTGTAAAAGAAGCTTATCCTGATCACACACAATTTGATCCTGATAACGATCATTACGATCCAAAAGCTGATTCCAAAAATCCAACATGGATTATGGTTGATATAAAATTTGTAAAAGAGTTTAAATCTCCTGTTACTCTTGATGCAATCAAATCAAATCCAAAACTAAAGAATATGAAATTGATTGCTCGCGGAAACGATTATCTGTTATGCCTGTAACAAAAGAAGAATTTGATGAAATAGAAAAGATGGGGAATAAAAAATAATTTTGTGTCGGGGCTGTAGCTCATCCGTCAGCTGACGGAGGGAGAGCGTCCCGATCAAATCGGGAAAGTTGTTGGTTATAAATAAATAAAAAATAATTTTGTCTCGGGGCTGTAGCTCAGTTGGGAGAGCGGTTCGTTCGCAACGAACAGGTCGTCGGTTCGATCCCGATCAGCTCCACATAATTTATTTCCTATCAGTGTGATCCGCAAAATCTGCGTCATCCGGTTCATTTTTTCCATTAAGTAATGCGGAATACTTCCAAACAAAGTGTGAGAAGGTTTAACAACTTTATAACCATTTCTTTCATAAAACTTAACTGCATTATCACGAGCGTGAAGAATTATTTTCTTTGCACCTTTTTCAATTGCAATTTTTTCTAATTCTTTAATTACAATTGAACCAATTCCTTTTCCTCTCCATTCTTCTTCAACAGCCATTGAACGGATTTGTGCTTCAGTTTCAGAATTGAAATGAACTCTGCCAACTCCAATTGGAATTCCATCAACTTCACAAACCATAATTGGAAATGCTTTGGATTCAAGTTCATCAACTTCACTTCCTCTTGGCTGATTCCAGGGTGCGCGAAGAATTCTCCATCGCAAATCTCTGTATCTTTCAAATTCTTCAGGTGTTTGTGGAGGTCTTACAATCATCAATTATCTAGTAAATTATTTTCATCATCAATATCAGCACGATTTAGAATATTTGGCGGTAACGATTTGCTTGCTTTTGCACCAAGCTTTTTAATTTTCTCAGAACGACTGATAAGATTTCCTCTTCCTTCAGTAAGCTTGTTCATTGCTTTATCATAATTATCTTTTGCTCCAACTAATCCTTTTCCAACAGAAATTAAATCATCAACAAAAGCAGCAAACTTATCAAGCATCTCACCGCTTTGTCTTGCGATTTCCAACAGCATTTTTATTTTGACTTTCCTGTCGCCAAATACTTGAAATTGTTCTTAGTGTTGCAAGCAAAGTTGATGGACTTACAATTACAATGTTCTGTTCAAACGCATCACTAAAAATTGAAGGATCATTTTGAACAGCATAAGCAAATGCCGGTTCAATCGGCATAAACATTAAAACAAAATCTAAACTTTCAAGCTGATAAAGATTTTGATAGTTCTTTCCACTTAGATTTTTTATGTGCGAACGAATAGAATTTATATGTTCTCGCAGACCAAGTTGTTTTTGATTTTCATCTTCTGATGAAACAAATTTTTCATATCCAACGAGAGAGACTTTAGAATCGATAACTATACTTTTATTCTCAGGAAGATTTAATTATAACATCAGGCTGAAATCTTTTGCCGGATTCTGCAGTTAAACTTTCCTGAACTACATATTCTCTTCCTTTTACTAATCCAGATTTTTCAAGAATACTTTCAAGAATAAACTCGCCCCAATTACCTTGAGTTTTTGTTTGTCCCTTTAGTGCAGTTGTTAAGATTTTTTGCTTCCTGAGTTATTTGTTGATTCATTTCCTTCAGCATTTGAAGTTGTTCATTTAATGAAGCATGTCCTCTAATACTTTCTTTATTTGTGTCTTCAACTTTCTTTTCAAAATCATTAATTTTTTCTCTTAATGGATTTAATATCTCACTCAACTTTTCTTTGTTCTGTTCTGTGAACTTATTCCCTTTTTCCTCAAAGATTTTGTTAGCAAGATTTTCAAATTCTTTTGTGAATTTTTCCTGCAGGTTTTCTATTTCAGATTTTTGTTCGGTTAATTTTGTATTGAAGATTTGAATAATCAGATTTAAGGGATGAGTTTTCTGTATTAAGTTTTTCTGATTTTTCTCTTTCATTCTTAATATCTGATTGAAGTGAAAGTTTATCTTCTTCAAATAGTTTAATACGTTCGGCAAGTTTACCCGCATCAACTTTTAATGAGTTGATTTGCTCGTTTAGTTTATTTGCTTCATCAATAGAAACTGTTTTTTTGCTTTTGAAAAACAAAAACGCAATTATGAACCCAACTATTAAACCGATGATGAAATATATTATTTCCATTTTGTATTCCTAAAATCTTTTAATCGCAATGGAACACGGATAACGCGGATTAAACGGATTTACACAGATCAAATCCGCGAAAACCAGCGTAATCAGTGTCATCCGCGTTCTATGTTTTATTCTAAACTTCCAATTGTTTTTTCAACTTCCTCAAGTATTTCACAAGATTTTACAAGTGCTTTCATCTTGTTATGATCAGCATAAAGCGGACGATCAATATCAAGAAAATCTACGTGCTTACGAATAACTTCTTTTGCCTTTGCAACTCCATTTCCTGGTTTATGTTCACGAAAATCAAGAGCCTGTGCAGCAGCCATAAATTCAATTCCCAAAATACCATAAGCATTATCCAAAATTTGTTGATTCTTAAGAACAGTATTCATTCCCATCGAAACAAAATCTTCCTGATCCGCAGCAGCAGGAATTGATTGAATCGATGCAGGAGCTGATAAAATTCTTTGTTCAACAATTAAGGTATCTGCTGTGTATTGGCTCAACATCAAACCGGAAAACATTCCAGCTCCTTTTGTTAAAAATGCAGGAAGTCCAACACTTAATGCAGGATTATTTAATCTGTTCATTCGTCTTTCAGAAAGAACACTAACCATTGTAACAGCCGCACTAATCATATCCATCGGAAGTGAAACCGGTGTTCCCTGAAAATTTGCACCGGTTAAAGTTATTTTATCTTCAGGAATAAAAATCGGATTATCACCAACACCGTTTAACTCAATTTCAATTTGTGATTTTGCATAAGCAACGGCATCGTGTGCAGCACCAATTACTTGCGGAGTTGAACGCATTGAATATGCATCCTGAACTTTTTGTTTTATTTTTCCCGTTAAGAAGATCACTTCCTTCAACACATTTTTTTATTGCTTGTGAACTACGGACAGCACCGGCAAATCCACGCAGCTTATGAAGACGAACATCATAAGGTTTCATATTTGCCTGAAGTGCTTCGAGAGACATTGCAGCAGCAATTTCTGCTTGCTTTAACCAGCGATTAATATCATACAATTGTAAGTGCACTTATTGCTGTCATAAAATTAGAACCATTAATTGTTGCAAGTCCATCACGCGCTTGTAATCCAGGAATTTTTATTCCTGCTTTTTCAAAAGCAACATTTCCCGGAAGTCTTTCTCCATTATAAAATGCTTCACCTTCACCCATCAACAACAAAGCTATTTGAGACATCGGTGCTAAATCACCGCAAGCACCAACAGATCCTTTTTCACAAACAACCGGAATACAATCTTTGTTCAACATTTCGACTAAGTGTTAAAGTAATTTCAGGTCTGCAGCCGGAATTACCATGAGCATGAACATTTATTCTTCCTGCAATTGCACCGCGAACATGTTCAATCGGCATCGGTTCGCCAATTCCTGCAGAGTGATTGTAGATAAGATATTTTTGAAAATCTTTTACTTGATCATCATTAAGTACAACTTCAGAAAATTCGCCGATACCTGTATTAACTCCATACATTATTTCGTGAGCTTGAATTTTTTCTTCAAGCATTGCACGGCAGATTTTGATTCGTTGAAGTGCTTCATTACTTATTTCAACTTTTTCTTTGTGGCGGGCAATTTGAACTAATTTTTCTACTGTAAGATTTGAACCATCGAGAATGATTGACATAATTTCTCCGAATAATAAATTTTTAATGATCAAATTTAAGAAAGATTAGTTCAAGTTCAGGTTTAAGTTCAAGAATTATTTAAAAGAGTCATTGCGAATTCCCGACGTTGTCGAAGAAGCAATCTGTATTATAATTCTTATCACTTAATAGATTGCTTCGTCGGTGACTCACTCGCAATGACATAGTTTGTATTATTCTTCAACAAACTCAGGATTTAGATGCAAGTTCCCATTCATCAACGTGAGTGAGAGTAAGAACTACCATTTTTTATGAAAGGATCATCTTTAAACAAATTTCGCTTAAAGCGCTTTCACTTTTCCCTAACGCAACAACAAAGTTTTGGAAGCATCAGCAAGTGGTCCGCACATCGTTATTATTCCTTGTAAAAAAAGTTTATCCGAAAACCGCGAATGATTTTCCCAATATAGTTGATCGTGAAAACTTTTTTCAGCTTGATAATTTGGACCCTGCACAAATGTTAATAAAAATGTTTTGTTCATATCTTATCCCATAAATCAATTAAATATTAAAAATTTATTCTTAAAATATTCTTTAAATGCATTCCAATTCATTTCTGGAAATCCGAAATAATTACAATCCTTAATAATTTCGTTTTGAATATGAAATATTTTTGGCGGGACACCCATTTCCCAAACATCATATCTATCTTGTAAATATTTGAAAATATTATTGAATGAATTATTACCTAATCCTAAATTTGTACCTACTGGAATTAAATATGAATCACCAACTTGTAAATCAGGAATTGGACACTCGATATTAGGAATCATTTTTATAGTAAGGGTATCACCAATCTTAAAGAACTTGTCACCTTTTAATATATCTTCAACTACAAAATTGAAATTTGAATTTCGGATACCGATTGTATAATATGACGAAGAAAGACTAATAAATTTACATCTTAAAAATGCGGGTGTACTAATAATTTCTGTAAACGGGATTCCATATTTCTTTGCTATTCTTTTTACTAAAAGTTTTACCTTCATAGCTGGTTTAAATTCAAGAATATTTCTGTTCGCATTCCACTTTCTAAACTCTTTTTCAAGATAGGTGTTAAAGCCAACTGGATCTTCATCAAAAGATTTATAATATAATCTTGTTATATCTTCTATTTCAGAATCAGAA
Organism: uncultured Ignavibacteriaceae bacterium; assembly: GCA_963809415.1. Taxonomy (GTDB): domain Bacteria; phylum Bacteroidota; class Ignavibacteria; order Ignavibacteriales; family Ignavibacteriaceae; genus IGN3. The sequence continues at coordinate 1,429,032 of CAWEJJ010000003.1, forward strand.
ATTTCTCTTGTGATTTCATGGCTATTAGCTTCTTTTAATAATTTAGTCTCATCATCAGCAATTCGCATAAATTCTCTGACATATTCTGAAATTACGGTATCTGCATGGAATTGAGGGAAAGAGTTTCCCGATAAAAGAAGGATAACAAAAAATATAATAAGAGTTCTAAGTTTCATTTTTCACTCTTAATTAAATAAGGACTATTATATTATCTATTGAATTAAGTATTCTATCGTTCTTTAACAATTCATTTACTTTTTGAATATCCAAGTAAAGAATTTTATCGTTTTCAAGCGCTTGAACTGATTTTCTAATTTCTTTGTAAACTGCTTCTGTACCTTTTCCATACTTCATTGGTTTATGGAATTCCAATCCCTGGCAAGCTGTTAAGATTTCAATCGATAAAACTGTTTGAACATTTTTTAAAATCTGAAAACATTTTCTTGCAGCGATTGATCCCATAGAATTATGATCTTCCTGATTTGCAGAAGTTGGAATCGAATCCACACTAGCAGGGTGAGCAAGAACTTTATTTTCCGAAACCAGAGCTGCCGCTGAGGTATATTGAGCAATCATCAAACCTGAGTTTAATCCGCCGTTCTTTGCAAGAAATCTTGGCAAACTGCTTAAGCGAACCATTTAACATTCTTTCAGTTCTTCTTTCAGAAACATTTGCATACTCAGAAAGTGCAATAGCCATAAAATCCATAGCAAGCGCTATCGGCTGCCCATGAAAATTTCCACCTTCAAGATGAGCTTCATCATCCGGGAAAATTAATGGATTATCATTTACAGAATTAAGTTCAATCTCAACTCGCGAACAAACATAGTCAATCGAATCTCTGGAAGCGCCATGAATTTGCGGAATGCAGCGAATCGAATATGAATCCTGAACACGCGGATCATTTTTTCTGTGAGATTCCCGAATCTCACTACCTTTAATCATTGCAAGAATATTTTTTGCAACAGCAATTTGTCCGGGAAATGGTCTTAATGCATGTATCCGTAAATCAAAAGCATTATCAGTTCCGCGTAAAGTTTCGTGTGATAAAGCACCGGCAATGTCAGCAATTTTTTCAAGTCGCTTTGCTTTGATACAAATGTATGATGCGAAAGCAGTCATCATTTGAGTACCGTTAATTAAGGCTAGTCCTTCTTTAGCCGCAAGCTTAACTGGAGTTAATCCAAATTTCTTTAGTGCAACCGAGGACTTTAAAACTTTAACTTTATGCTGATCATCTTTCATTACATCATTATAAATCTGTGCTTCACCTTTTCCAATCATCGCTAGTACAAGATGAGAAAGCGGCGCTAAATCTCCGCTTGATCCCACAGAACCTTGTGAAGGAATAACCGGAATGATATTGTTGTTAATCATCGCAACTAAAAGTTCAAGAGTTTCAAGTCGAATCCCTGAGTGTCCGCTTGCAAGTGCGTTAACACGAAGCAGCATCATTATCTTAACGATAAACGGAGGAAGCGGATCACCAACACCTGTTGAGTGACTAACAATTAAATTTTCCTGAAGTTTCTCTATATCTTTTTTAGAAATTGAAACATTAGCAAACTCACCAAAACCGGTTGTAACTCCGTAAATTACCTTGCCTTCATCAACCCATTTATCTATAAGCTTGCGTGCTTTAACTACATTTTTTTTAGATTCGTTTGATAAAGAAACAATTGGATTATCTTTTAAGAAAAATTCTATTTTATCTAATGTTAGTGATTTGCCGTCAACAACCAATTTTTTACGAGCCATAAATTATCTTCTTTATTTTATCTGAGTTTTGTTTACTTGTTTTGTAATGGATTTTAATTTCGTCTTCATCGTAATCTATTTTTAGAACTTCTGCCAGAGAATGAATTTGCGAAACTTTTTTTGATTCAGTTACATTCAAATTTAATTTTTGCTTCCACAAACTGATCTTCAACTAATTTCATTCAGCATAGATTTTAGAGAAGAGATATTTATTCCACGTGTTGCTGAAATCATTACACTGTCTTTGTGCGAGTTTCGTATAAAATCAATTTTTGCTTTATCCTTTACTAAATCTACTTTGTTAAAAATTCTAACAACTTTTTTATCACTGCTTCCAAATTCTTTTAAAGTGTCTTCAACAACTTTAAGATGATCTTCATAAAATGGATGCGAAACATCTATTACGTGAAAAATTATATCAGCTTCTCTAACTTCACTCAATGTGCTTTTAAAAGAAGCAACAAGCTGCGGTGGAAGTTTGCGGATAAATCCGACTGTATCACTAATCAGAATTTTTTCTGTATCATGAACATCAAGCGAACGTGTTGTTGAATCCAAGAGTTGCAAATAATTTATCTTCAGCAAAAACATCTGCACTTGTTAGCAAATTAAACAAAGTAGATTTACCTGCATTTGTATATCCAGCTATTGCAATTCGTGTTGCATTTTTTCTTCCCGCACTTTGTGTGATTCTCTGCGATTCAATCTGCATTAAGTTTTTCTTTAAGATGACTGATATTCGTGTACGAATAATTCTTCTGTCGGTTTCAATCTGTGTTTCACCGGGACCTTTTGTTCCAATGCCGCCATACTGTTTTGATAAGTGAGTCCAGGCTCGTGTTAAACGTGGTAAAAGATATTGAAGCTGCGCAAGTTCAACCTGAGTTTTTGCTTCTTTACTTTTTGCACGCGAAGCAAAAATATCCAGAATCAATCCGCTTCTGTCAATTACTTTTCTTTTAAATAGATCAGAAAGATTTCTTACTTGCACAGGAGTCAGATCATCATCAAAAATAATTATGTTGATGTCATTCAACTCAACAAGCTGAGCAAGTTCCTCTGCTTTGCCTTTACCGATGTAGTATGCAGAATCCATTCTGGCTTTGCTTTGAACAATCTTGAAAACTCGTTTCGGCTCCTGCAGTATTTGCAAGTTCTTCAAGCTCAGCAAGATGTTCTTCAACAACTTCTTTGCTGTACTCTTTTGTATCAAGTGCAACGAGCATCGCCCGTTCAGTTATTTTTTTTGTTATTTCTATCATAATTTTTCATAATTGAATGTCATTGCGAATCATTTAAGCGATGAAGCAATCTTTATTGCATGGTTGTATGATTGCTGTCATCGATGCAGCCTCGCAATGACATTCAACTGATTTTATTCCTTCCAAATCTTTCTTTGCATTTCTCGCAATTGTCATTTCAACCAAAGCTAAAATAATTGCAACAAGTAAAAAATATCTCCACAATTCAGAACCAAATCTTGCCTGAAGAATTTTTTCTGTAATGTTACTTTCTTTATCGATAGGAACATAGTTTGCCTGCAAATTTTATTTGCTCCAAGATAATTCTCAAAATCCGATTCATTTGCATATTCTGTTTTTGATTCTGAAGGATCAGTGTTGATTGAAATATCTTCTAACTCAATTTATCGCCTGCATAAAATTTATACGAACCAGCAATATTAGTATTTGAGTAAGTCAAATAATCTCCGCCCAGAATTATCGGTAAGATTTATAAACTCTTCAGATTTATCAGGTTTTACAATTTTTATTTGAGAAAGATTTGTGTTTTTCAAATTCATGTTTACTTCTTCACCTGCAAGAAATACATTCTCATCTCTTTCTTTTGAGGAAAGATATACAACAGATTTATTTATCAATGGTGCAAAAATACTTTTTATTGGAAAATCACTCCAGCTTAAAACCGGTGAAGAATTAAACACAAATATTTTTCCTTTACCAATTTTGTACTCACTTAAAAAAGAAGAACCATCAACTAAAGAGATTATTTGATTTCCTGTTGAATGATAATTTGTAATATGCATTAAACTCAGGTGATTCATACTTTTTCTTTTCTTCATCTCTGAAAAATATTTTGAAAAACAGGATGATTAAAATCAGTTTTATCAAACTTAATTTTCAAATCACTGCCGTTTACTTTTCCAACAAAAGAAGAATTTATTCCTAATCCTAACTGCGAATAAAGTTGATTGATTTTTACTGCATCAGGAGTAGAGGCTGGAAATAATATCAATCCGCCGCCATTCTCTAACATAATTTTTTATTTGTTCAATTCCTGAAGGAAGTGAATTTGTCGAAACAATTATTATTTGATATTTGTTCAATTGCTGTGAGGTAATTTGACTTAAACCTTTCTTTTCAATGGAATACTTCCCTTCTCCCATAGGTTTGCAAAGCAAGATCAACAAAAGTTAAGTCTGCTGGATTTTCTGAAAACATCCCGACAGATATTTTTTCCGGAATAAACAGACTTGCAAAACGTTTATTATCCTGTTCAATCTCATCTGTTTCAATCTCAGCAGCTACATCAATAAACCCGGTGGATTTAGGAACAGCTTCTATCTCCACAATTGTTGATTGCCCGGGAGAACATCAAAACTTTTTTGTGCGACTCTTTCATTATTCATAAATAAAGATAATACTGCACTATTCACATCTTGATTTGAATTGTTTGTAATCGTAACCGAAAAGCTAACCGGTTTATCTTTTTCAAAAATCTGGTTATTGATTTTCAACTCATCAATAGAAAGATTAAAAACATCTTTATCTGATAAATCAAATGAATAAAGTCTTAACACTTTCATTAAGTAATTCACTTAAATCATTATTAAGATTTTCTTTTGTGATTTTATTTTTCTGAAAATCCGATAAGAACATAAATCTCTTTGTTAAAGTTTTTACTTTCAGAAATTAATTGAGAAGCATTTACAATTGCAGAATTAAGATCACCTGATAGAATAATGATAAATCCAATTGCTCAATATTTTTTATAAACTCAGAAAGATTAGATGTAAGTTTGTTTTCTGTTTTCGGATTAGAAACCAAAATCAATCCAACTTCATCTCCTTCCTGCAATTGTGATATAACCTGGTTAATTATTTCTTTTGATTGATTGAAGTATGAACCTTTTTGATCAACAACAGACATACTAAAAGTATCATCTAAAATAAAAATGGCGGTGGTTTTTGCAGCAGATGTTGTTCCTCCAATTTGTAATGGATTGCAAAGCCGGACGCGCAAATGCCATTACAATAAATAGTATTATTAATACACGAAGTGCAAGCAGTATCCATTGTTTTAATTTTATTTTACGGATTTTATTTTTCTGCAGCTCTTTTAAAAATGCAAGCGTACTAAATTCAATCTTTTTAAGCTTTCTCAGATTAAATAAATGAATTATTACCGGAATAGATGCAGCAAGCAATCCGAATAAAATTGCAGGATTAAGAAATATCATAAACTCTGTGTAATTGTCCTTTTATTAACGATTAAAAAATAGCAATAATGATTTGAGAATACTATGCAAATTATTAGATGGAGTGGTGGAGAAATGGAATTTTGGAATGATGGGAATTAGGATGTTACAATTTATTTTTATGAAATCTTTTCATCCATTACTCCAAAACTCCACTACTCCTTTTTAAATTATTTTGGAAGATTGCTGTCTCACAAACTTTGAATTAGAAGTCAATTAATTTAATTTTGTGTCATAACACATTAAATTTATTACAGAGACTTTATGGGCGATAATCTTAAACAATGGCTTAAACAATCAAGGTTTGAAAGTTTAGATCAAGAAGTTGCATTAAATATTTTTGTTACATCTTATTTTCTTCGTTCCAAACATGAAGAAATTATGGGTAAATTCGGATTGACAATGCCTCAATACAATGTTTTACGAATTCTTAAGGGTGTTTATCCAAATGGACATCCACGTTGTGATATAATATCCAGAATGATTGAACCTGCACCTGATGTAACAAGAATAATCGATCGATTAATAAAAGATAAATTAGTTGAAAGATTTAATTCTGATAAAGATAAAAGACTTTCGATGACTCGCATTACTGATAAGGGATGAAACTTCTGGAGAAAGCAAAACCCGAAATCCAGGCATTGGACAAATATATTTCTTCTACACTCTCAAATAAAGAGAAGGAAGAACTTTCGTTTTTGTTAGAAAAAGTTTATAGTCCGCATATCTAAACGCGAAACAAACAAGATGTTTCAATAATTCTATTATAGGAAATTTCAGAAACTCTCAAATATATTTTTGTATAATTTCAAATATCATTTTTACTCTGGCACTTAAAGAATTGCAATGGGAATTGTTAAAAAGTTATTGATTTCTTAAAGATTTATATTTTATAAATTTTATTTATTAGGAAAACGATTGAGGCAAATGTTCTTTAAACGAAATATTTAATAGACTTTTAAAAAAAACTGTTCTTAAACCAATTGAAAAAATATTAAATTTTTTAGAGTACGAAAATTTCATATCCTTTTCACGAGGGAAGAAGTTATCACTACTTCCCTCATATTTTTTTATTGCTCATAATTGATTATACAACTTAAAGTAATATTAAAAAACCAACCCAATATCAAAATATTGGATATTCTTTAGTCTTCCGTAATCACCATAAGCATAATTAACTTTTATACTTAAACCAGAGCTCAATTCATAATTTAATCCGGCACCTAAAGTAAAACTTTGCTCACTATTTGATAAAAATATTGATTTATACCCACCTCTAATAAATAACAATTCGTCATAAGCCAACTCGATACCAGCATTAACATATTCCGCATTATCATTTGGATGTGTAGCATCAAAAGCAGTTTTAACTCTAATGTATCTTGATTTAATTACATCCATTGAAAAACCAATTCTGAATGTTAGTGGAAGATCATATTGATCCATTTCATATTTAGCAGGAATATTATTGGGACCTGTAAAAGGGTCATTATTAGGGTCATAATTTATTTGAATATCCCTTCCATCTAATTTCATTTTGGTTCCAAAGTTGGAAACACTTGCTCCAATAACTAAATCATTAAATGGAGTTATATAGTAAGTCCCAATATCTAATGCAAAACCGCTTGCTGAACTACTCCAAATTGATTCTTGGATATACTTTGCCTGAAATCCAACTGAAAATCTATCAGTTAGACTTCTCGAAAAACCAACGCCCATTGAGACAGAACTTGCATCCCAAAATTGGCCATTACCTTCTGGAAACTCGATTGTTCTCACCTTTTCCTCAGGTACACGCAATGATGTAATTGATATGAATAAAGATCCAAAAGATTCAATGTTTAATGATGCAGCAGCAAAATCATAGTTAATATCTGCCAGCCATTGTGTATGATTAAATGCTACTTGTCCATTCCCCTTACTAATTGCTACTCCTGCGGGATTATAATATACTGCATAAATATCATCGCTAATTCCCACATAAGTGCCGCCCATTGCAAGAGCTCTGGCTCCCGGTCCAATCTTTAAAAATTGACCAGATGTAGTCCCGACCTTAGAAATATCTCTAAATATCTGTGAGTACAAATTAGTATTATTAAATAAAATTAAGACGGTTATTGTTATCAGTAAAAAAAACTTTCTCATACTAGGTTTTCTCCGTAAAATTCTTTTTCAATTATCTGGGATAGAAAAATTTCTATCCCATCATATCAGCTTTAATTATTTGATTACAGCAAATCTTCCAATTTTTTCGCCGACCCCTGGGATATCTACATGATAGATATATACACCATAAGAAATCCTCATACCTTCTGAGCTCAGAAGATCCCAGCTTGCCATACTTGTAAAATCATCTTTTTCAACAGTATCAACTAATTCACCAGTTATAGTGTAAATTCTTATTGTACATCTTTGCGGCAGATTTCTAAACTGTATTTCCCTGTCTCCTCTTTTTGATAATGTCCTTCCAGGATTTTCGGCAAGGTTATACGCAACATAGGGGTTAGGTACCACGTAAATATCATTTAAGCTTTGTTGTACGATCTCATTTTTCACCTCTGCTTTCTTAGTCTCGAAAACAAATAAATCACCTTTCTCAAAAGGTTTTTTTGTTTTGATTTGGTAAACATCACCGCTCATTGGAAGCTTAAATACAGAGGCAGACTTATCTAATGATAAAATTACTTCGTAACTGGTGGCAGCATTTGTAGCACCCTGAGGTTGAAGGATAATTCCCTCACCCCAATCCCATCTTCTGTTATTTCTCTTTCCTGGAACTAATTCATCAATCACAAAGGTTGCAGGGGCATTTGCCGTTATATTGTAAATTTTAAATGGTACAGCAAATTTTCCTATTAACGTGTTAATCGTATCAGCATTGTGCCAACTTCCATCCACTAAAGTATCTGTATCATTCCATCGAATTTCCCAATCAGCACTTATTTTTGTTCTTAAGCTTACCACTCCGATTAATGCTGGATAAAATATTGTATCTTTGACGGTCACATCACTTCCGTGTATAAACTTTGAATTTTCTGCATCAAAGTCTAGGACATCATTCTTAATATAAACCCTTAAACCATCAAATGTAGGATTAGCATCTTCATCATTAAGTAAACTACTTGAATAAACGGGAGAATATCTGTAATATATTTTATAGCTATTACCCAGGGCTAAATCACCGGGTTTTTTTCCTGCTATTTGACCAGAGATATAATTGATTAAATAAAATGAAGGATCAATTAAATTATTTGATTGATCAAATACCTGAACACTACCAACCTGAATATTTTTGTTTGGTAGGTTGACTAAAACGGTGTCTTTTGAAATGAATGTGGATTCAATTCCGGTAGAATCAAGCACATTATAAGATGTTGCTTCGTTAAATTCAATTTTATAAAACTTATTATCAACAGCTAAATTGTCAAGTACTTTAACTGTTATTCTTCCGGTAGCATCAGAATTTATTGAAGTAGGAGAGCCATCTAATCCCACTACAGGCGGAACTATTCCTCTTGATACTGGTCCGGGAGTTACTTCAACAGTATTTACATCAAAAATTAATTGACTGGTTAATGGATCTTGCTGAATAACTGACTGAGTTTCAGTTGGCGGTAAATCAGGAGAGCCATGATCGTAAGCGACTACAGCATAGTAATAAGTAACTCCATTTTCAACCGTTGAATCAACATATTCATGTTGTAAACCAGTATTGTTTCCTAAAAAATATTTTACTCCCCGTCCGTCGTACTCTCTTTCAGCCAAGCCTGAGTAGTCATCTATTAAATCAAATTGTGCTCTTTTACCTGTGTTAGGATCCATTAATGCTTGACCAAGAAAAGGAACACCATTTGCATCTGTTATGGAATAAACATCAGAAAAATTATAATCTCTACTGCGATAAATTTTGTAACCCTCAAAATCCTTTGTCTGTGTTAAGGGATCAATTGATGCTTCAGATTTAGCATCCCAATACAATCTAACTTTTCCGTCTTCAGCAACAGCTTTAACAATTGGTTTTGCTGGTGGCTGTGCAAATCTATAATCTGCTTCAAGAATCCTAACAGAAGTAATGGCATTTAGAAGCAGATCATCTTTGTTTTCGCCCATAATTATTGCCATTGAAAACCTTTGCGTTTCACCTTTTTTCAAAGACATAGGTCCTGTTGAAAAACAAAAGACGTTATCTCCTTCTGTATTTAATAATGTTTGGTCAGGATCGATTTCTGGTTTAGTGATCCATTGCCACATTAATTCATCTTCCTTTGGAAAATTCGGGGTACCATATTGTGCGGCTGTAAAACCTGTTAAACCAATCATATCTGATTCGGAAATATCTCTATATCCAAAATTTGGTTCAGATCCCGCCCATTTATATCCTGGTAATTGAATTCCACTGAGTGTACCTGCTTCTTCTTTGTCAAATATCCCGTTACCATTAAGATCCTGATAAAATGCTTGCGACGGAACTCCATCTCCTTCCCCATAATCCGGACCTGGATAATTTGAAGATTCTGGACCAATACCGTCAATACCAACATCATGTTTTTCAGGATCCCAGTCACCATCCTCATCGCCTGACCATCTTGGTTTAGGGGCACCATAAACGTTTGTATATTTTGCGACATCATAAATGCCAGATATTAACGGGGTAGCAACACCATCAATAAAAAAACCCTTATCATTAAAAGGACTTTCATCCATGATGCCATCATCATCATCATCAATTTGATTATTATCAAATGAAGGTGATTCTAAAAATTTCCACCCAAAGTATCCAGGTTTAACACCTCCCATTCCTTTTTCGTCACCATCCCAAGCAAAAACCATACTTCTTGATCTTTGATTATATAAATCAGCAATAGGACCTCTTGGTGGAATAAAAGCTGCGCGGTCATCCAAGTAATCAGTTGAACCACCTACGTGTGGATCACCAAACATTCCGAAGTAAACTTTATTTAAATCTTTTTCCGAAGCATTTGTAACTTGATATACCATAAAAATTATATCTTCAGCCATTGGATTATTAAATTGAAGTATTCTAACTGTTGATTGTAAACCTAATCCACCTTTTGTAGGATCACTTGGAAAAGGTTGGTACCTATCAATAAATTCATAGTTTGTATAATCATCAATTGCGTAGAAAACTTCTTCATCGGGGGCAGTTGCCATATCACCCAAGAAAGCCGGCCATAAATATTTACCGGCACCTGGCGCATACCACTGTTCAGGCCAAGAATCTGGTTTTCCATCTCCATTTTTATCTTCAGCATTTAAGGAGGCAATCTGATCTTGATTTGGATCAGAATAACCGGTACGTGGTAACCAGCCATACTTTAAAGAAGCGTCCGGGCTGTAATCACCTTCTGTTGGTCTGACATGTGAATCGCTTATTATGTGAAGTGTATCCCCATTAACATCTATAACTTCAGCACCTGCGATTAAACCAAATTCAAAACCATATCCCAAGCCATTCCAAACTAAATCTTGAACGTTGGATAATACACTCGGAGCACAAATAGATCCGTAATTGTATAGAATGGTTGTAATTTTATTACCCTTAATAGTAATATCTTTTATTTCTCTTTGATCTCCGGCAACTTTATTTAGTTTTACCCCTTTAATCGGACCAAAAACATTTTCCGATTGCTCAGGAGTTAAATTTTTATAAAAATAATCATCGATACTGTCCTTTACTTGTGCAAAAGATAAACCGGTTAGCAAGAACACTAATATTAAAATATTTTTCTTTGTCATCATTAAAATCCTGGAAATGTATTTAATTAAATATTATAGAAAATCCCAATCTTACTTCTCTTGGTCTGTTAACATTTTCCGGACGTTGAGAGTAATATTGGTCAAGAGAACTAATGTCAATCAGCCCTGCATCGCCCCTACTAATTCTATCACGTAAATCATTAAATTGATTGGCATTCAATTGTTGCTCAACATTGGATAATGCTTTACCTGAACTTAGATAAACGTAACGATCATTTTGCGTATCAAATAAATTATTAACTTGTAAAAACACTGAGTAATTAAGTGGACCGAATGAAAAGTACTTTTCAAATTTTAAATCAACTTCCCATTGCATTGATTTTGAGCCTGAGTTTTGTTCATACGTGATAGCCGATAAGCTTGGAGGTAAGGTAGGAGTATATGGTGCACCAGCTTGAATATTATATATAACTCCTAATGTCCAGGAATTTGGATCAGTTAAAGTAAAAGTACCATTTATTAGATGAGGGCGATCAAATTCTAATGGTACCAGATAAGTCTCGGTTTGTTTTCCTGAGGCTTCACTAAAAAATAAATCCTCTTGTGGTTCTGTTCTATTTCCTTCGGCAACCTGAAAGGTGTAATCAAGTGTTGCAGAAAACATTCCACCGGGTGATCTTCTCTTAAGAAAAGAGAGCGTGACTCCTCTAACATTTGAGTAAGCTAAGTTGGTTAAAATTCTATATTGTCTGGCTTTCTCGGTATAAACAGTTTGTGTAAAAATATAATCACGGACATCTTTATAATAGGCAGTCAAATCAAATTTAAAATCATCTGTCAATTGCTGCTGAAGACCGATTTCGTACTGTATGGATCTTTGAGGATTAACATTAGGATTACCAAATTGCGGGATAGATGATACGTTAGCAACCCATCTTACATCGTTTAGATATAAACTAGACAATGATCCAATCTGATAAAAATGACCGTATGAAAATCTTATAACACCTCTATCTGTTATCGGATATGAGACACTGAATCTTGGTGCAAACATGTGCTTAACTTCGGCAGGTTTTAAATATGCATTCATAAAACCTGATAATGAATCCGTTAAGTTTTTAGAAATATCATAATTATAATCCGATGCTGCGTCAAAGAATTCATACCTAAAACCTATATTTAAAATTAAAGTTTTAGCAAGTTCCATTTTATCCAATATGTAAAGTGAGCCTTGAATTGGGTCTTTATCGTACGTGGAAACACTTTGTATTCCACCTCTAATAATAGTTAATGCTGAATCATATAATAAATCATTAACGCTTAATGAAGTAAAGGAAGGTATCCCATTAATTTCTTTATATTTATAAAAATCTAATGTAAAACCATTTCTTTTAACATTATGCTTTCTAATTTCAAAACCAGCCTTTACTTCATGAACACCAAACATCTGTGAAACAACATCACCCTTTACACTGTAAGTAGTTGTTGATCTTTTTACAATGTCATTCTCCGTTCCACCTGCATAATAAGTTGTATTACCAATTGTTTTACTATAAAAATTTGGTAAATATCGAGAATCATTTGGGTCTGAATAAAGGTAAGATTCTGCCCTATTATAGGAATATGATCCTTTTAACGTATAAAAAGTTTTATCACTTATGGTATGGGTTAGATCTAAAGTATTTATAACACCTCGACTATAATCCCAACTTACACCATCGGGATTAAAAAGGTAAGATCTATCAAAAGAACGTGATTTGCCTTTATCGTAAACAAATTCATATTTTAATTTTATTAAGGAACCGAATTTTTGACTTATATTGAATTGTAAATTCAATGTATTACTTGGATCCATAGCAACATATTGTTTATCTCCAGTAGGTAAACCATCACTATTGGGAGCAAATGGATTAAAAAAATATGCTCCGGTTGCATTTCCATATCTCTCATCTGTGCTTTTAAAATTATCAGGAGTTAGATATGAATCACTTGGATTATATAATCTGTAACCATAATAAAAGCCTTTAATATTTTCTAAAATCCCAGAAAAGAAAAATCTGGTTGACTCGGTGATTGGAATTGGACCACCTAATGTTGCTTCAACCCTGCCTCTATTAAAGGGATCAATTTCATTAATTCCATTTAACTCATTAAATAATTGTGTTCTTGAAGTGACATAATCTCCGCCATAAGCTCTAACACTAAAGGAGTATCTATCAGAACCTTCTTTGGTAACATAATTAACCACACCACTTAGTGCGTTACCAAATTCAGCGCTAAATGTTCCTGTGGAAACTGAAGCCTCCTGAACTGCATTGGATGCTAGACCAACAGCTCTTGAGTTTCCATAAGGATCATTCAATGAAAGACCATTTAAAGTATAAGCCACTTCGTTTCCGTATCCTCCTCTGACGTGAATACTTCCATCATCTCCAGTAACTACACCTGCTTGTAATTTAATTACATCGCTAATGTTATCAACTGGTAAAGTCTCTAATGACTCGGATGTAATTGCTACCGTTGGATTCGTTAGATCTTGTCTGATAAGCGGATTCCTATCACCCTGAACAATTACGGCTTCTAATGTAATTTCGCCAGGTGATAATTTAAAATCTAAAGAAGTAGTAAAGCCAACATTAACTGTGATCTCCTTAATCGTAACTTTTTGATAACCGATAAATGAAGCTGTTACATTATAAACTCCGGGAGGAACATTTAATATTACAAAATTCCCCTCAACATCTGATGCAGCTCCTAACGTTGTTCCATCGATTAAAACATTTGCAAATGGGATTCCTTCATCTGTTGATGCATCTGTTATTTTGCCCATTATTTTACCAGTGGACTGGGAATAAATAAGATTAGAATTTGTTAAAAATAATGCCGCAATAAAGAATAGTAAAAAAATTTTCTGCATTAGGGCCTCTTTAAAGAATTTAGGACAAGCATTTTAATAATTAAATATTGGTCAGTTAAAGACATTAAATTGTGGAAGTAATTTGATAAAATAAGAGGCTGCATTAAAAGTAAATTTTTTGAGTAAATATAGAATTTAATCCTAAATTAAAATTCTATATACATCAGTCGATTACTTCTAACTCAGCCTCCTATTAAACATAAAACAACAATTTTACTTCAATAACGTCATCTTAATGGATTTTGAATAATTGCCATAAGTTAGTGTTGCGATATAATTACCGCTTGCTACCTTAATGCCATTATTATTTGTTCCATCCCAGGCAACCTCAAAATTCCCCTTTTCATAAACATTATTGTTAATGAGGGTAGCTACTTCTCTGCCTAGCATATCAAATACCTTTAGTGATATTTTTTTCTGCAAAGGTAAAGTAAACTTAATTGTTGTTGTTGGGTTAAATGGATTAGGATAATTGTTTTCTAATTTATAATCATCCGGAGATATGATATTGTAATTTTCATCTCGTAAACCAACTGCGCCTGTATATTCCAAAACTCGGACAGTTTTTCGGTAAGTATTAATAATCTTATGTTCTGCAGCATTATCGCGATTCCATGAAGGTTGTACGACTGTACTTGTATCAACCCATACCCATTCAACAACTGTTGTTGAATCATATACACTTTGTTCTGAAAGAACGATTTCCATATTCCCATCATTATCAAGATCAACACTATCCGCAAAAATATAAGCAGTAAACGGAGTTTCTGAATAAGTTGTATCAGTAATTGACGGATCAAGAACAAAGGTTGTATCAACGCCATTTATAACTGTATCAACTCTTCCATGATATACATTTATCGTAGCAAAAACATCACCACCCTCACCGGCGTAAACTAAATTTGATGAATAATTATTTTTATCGAGCAAACTGCCAGAACCTTTATATTGAACTGCAATCAGATTTATTCCACGTCCGCCGCCTGTATAAATTTCATCTTTTCCATCTTTATTAACATCACCTTTTACACATGGCCAAAATTCTGCAGCGGTCTTTCCACCTAAAGCAGCTAAATCAGTTTTAGTTGCTATAATTCCGAACCTATTTGCAACTGAATCTGGATCACTATAAAATAAATTTGCAGTTGTATCTGCTGGTGAAAATTGGAATAAACACATATCAAAGTTATTTCCATACATTGTACCGGCAACTTCATCAATGCCATCACCATTTACATCTGCTGCTGCAATTCCAAAATAGCTAACTGCATCTGTTGGAGAGTATTTTTGATATACCCCGGGTTTTGATGTATCAGGATATGTGTATGAGTCAGGTCCATTAACTTGAATTGCCCACATTCCAAATTTATCCCAATTGTTATTAATAATTACATATTTTCCATCGCCATGTATATCAGCGGGAATTGAACTAAAGTAAGATCCACCAGCCCAAATTCCATTCGCAGTAGGCGCAAGACCACCTTCGCAAACTAACGTAGCGAAACCAGGAAATGTCCCTTCAATTCCAAGGATAAATACATTCCTTTGGCCAGAATTATGGTTAATTATTTCTGATTTACCATCACCATCAATATCTTTTACTAAAAGTGTTTCTCTTGTCAATCTAAGAGTTTGAGTTGTATTTGTAGCTATCTGGTAAATATCATTTGTAATTTGATAAGCAGGTTCAGTTCCCCAAGAACTTCCATCCCATTCATAAAAAGCTATTCTTGCTTCCCCACTTTGTTCGAAGATAATTTCAGGCATTCCATCACCATCACAGTCTCCTACTTGTGGAAACCTTGGTGTTGAACCACTGGCAGTGGAACCAACTGGTGAGGACCAGATAATCTCAAGATTTCCTGCTCCATCATATTTCATAACGTGAACCCTGCCACCATTAGTATAATCTGTTGCAAGAATTTCTTGTGTACCGTCACCATCAGCATCAGCAACAATTACTCTTCTTACTCCCAGATCATCAAAATATGGAACTGATGAATCTGGCGCAGCTCCAGAATACGCATTAAAAGTTGCCATATTAACAGCTTCAATCGGAGATTGAGCTTGTAAATTTAAAGCAACCAAAAAAAACATTGAGAACAGTAGAAAAATTTTTCTCATTTCTCTTTCCTTCCTTTATTATTGTTTATATAAGGTTATGCGAACATAATAATTAATGATATAAAATAATAATTTTAAAAAATTCTAGTTATTATAATTTGGTTTAAATTTTTAAGCAGAGAAAGTGAATTATAACCGTATATTTTTAGAATATAAAGTGACCCGTTATCTATGCAGCAAATCTACACCCAAACTTTTAAGAGAAATGTATAACGAGCATAGTTTAATCCATGCTTGATTTTTTGTATAAGGAGTTTGGTTTTTAAATTGACTATGGGATCAGTCTGTAGACAAATTAATCCAAGCTATTAAAAAATTTCAATACCATTTAAAAAATTTTAGACCTATAAAAAAAGAAACAACACCGGTTATCAACAAGGCAAAGAAAGATAGTGCTATTTCTTTCAGTCCTGCTCCTTCAATAAAGATGCTCCTAATCCCATCTGCTAAAAGAGTTAATGGAAGTATTTTTATAAACCAGATTGCCCAGGCAGGAAAATTGTGATAGCTAAAAAATATTCCCGAAAGCACTATCATTGGTGTAATGATTGCGTTAATTAAACCATTTCCAACTTCTGGATTTGCTGTTCGTGAAGCCGTTAAAATGGAGATACCTGCGAAGCCAATATTTCCCGCAATGAATATCAAAATTAATGCTGCGATGTTCCCCTGTATTGTTGTACCAAAAACAAAATATGAAAACGTGAAAAGCAATGCTGCTTCTAAAAAGTTCATAATGGCTCGAACACTTATCAGTGAAATCAGGAAGTATGATTTTTTCATAGGCGTTGCAATCATTCTTCTTAAAAGTTTTTTTGATCTTGTTTCAATTATACCATACCCGAGTCCCCAAACAGAAGACATCATAATTCCCATTGCAATAAGTCCGGGAATCAGAAAATCAATATAACGTGTACCTTTTAGTGTTAGTGGTTCAACGTTATCACTGATAATTTTGTCAGACCAATCCGGATTGTTTATTATTTTGGAAAGATTGAGATAAGTAAGCTGGGCATCAGGGTTAACGGGATCAAATTTATATTCGATACTATTTCCCTTCTCTTCAATTATCAGATTTATTACTCCACGTTTTAAAAGTACAGTTGCTTCACTTCGGTCAGTTCTTTGGAAAATGTATGTGCTATTTCCTAATTTTTTATTCGTTATAACAAGCTTATGTTCATCTCTCTTATTAATGCCGCCTATAATTTTTACAGTTCTGTTTTTCAAAAATATTTCAAACTTATTAAGAGAATCTGCCGCTAAATTTTTCTGTTCGCTAATAACTGCAATTCTATGAACGGTATCTAACTTCTGAGTGAAAGCTAATCCCAACCCCAATGCCATCAGAATAGGGAAAACAATTCCCCAAAATAAAACTGCCGGTTCACGCATTAATGTTTTGGCGTGCATAACAAATAATATCAAAAATTGTTTCCAGTTCGGATTATTCATTCAAATGTCTTCCGGTTAATGAAGTAAAGAGATCGTCAAGAGTATTTTTTCTGCTTTCAAAATTTTTTAATTGGAAATTATTTGATTTCAAATAAGTAAGAAATTCAAGCAGCTCAGTTTCCAGATCATTTAAAACTATTACTCCTTTCCGATTGGATACATCCCATTTAATATTAAATTTTGAAATGTTTCCTTTTAGTTCCGGTTCACTTTCTGTGAGAGTAAATTCAATAATATTTTTATTATCGGCATTTAATAATTGTTCACGGGTTCCTTCTAATAATATTTTCCCGTTATCTATTATAATTATATAATCACATAGTTGTTCTGCTTCTTCCATATAATGCGTTGTAAGTATAAGCGAGGTTCTGGATTCATTTTTCAATTTTAAAAGGATATTCCATATTTCTCTTCTTGCATTTGGATCAAGTCCGGTTGTTGGTTCATCAAGTAAAAGAATTTTAGGTTCATTAAGCAAAGCGATTCCCAGTGCAAGCTTTTGTCGTTGTCCGCCTGATAAATTAACTGTGTAAGATTTCCTTTTTTCGTTCAGCCCAATTATCTTAATTATTTCATCAACTCTATTCTGATTAAGTTGATAGAAACTTGCAAACAAGCTTAAAGTTTCCTCGGTTGTAAGTTTATCAATAAATCTTGTTTCCTGTAAGGAAAGTCCGATTGACCGGTGAAGTTCATTTTCGTTGCCTTCCCATTTTTTACCAAGTATAAAAATATCACCACGATCAGGTTTTTGAATTCCTTCAATCATTTCTACCAGTGTGGTTTTACCGGCTCCGTTTGGACCGAGCAATGCAGTAAATTGTCCTTGCCTGATATTTAAGTTCACTCCATTTACAGCCTTTACAGTTTTAAAAGACTTATAAACATCTTTTACTTCAACAGCAGGTAAATTATTTAACGTATTTGATTTGTCTTTCATCGTAAAATGTTTGATGCTTAAAAGGAATAAAAATAGTGTTGGAAATTAAAAGAAGATTGGTACTAAATCAAAAATGCGAACCAGTTAACACCAGTTCGCATATCTGAGAGTTTTGGCTCCGCGAGTCCGTCAATTGACGGATTAGCTAACGGATCGAACTTGCAACTTAAATTATTTTTTATCGGTTAATTAGATTCCAAACAAATTCTCTGCCCTTTTGTGATTTTAATTGTTTCTCTCGTTTTAATGCCTCACCTCTTGTTTGAAATTCTTCCATATAAATAACTTTCCACGGTTTGTATCTTTTTGTATAGATTGATAATAAACCATTATTATGTTCAAACAGTCTCCTTTCAAGATCATCTGTTTGACCAATATATATTTTATGAAAATTTAAAGAATATAAAACGTAAACTTTATACATAAAACTTAAAAAGCCTCAGATCTTTTTCTGAGGCTTTTTGGCTCCGCGAGCAAGACTCGAACTTGCAACCCTTCGGTTAACAGCCGAATGCTCCACCATTGAGCTATCGCGGAATTTAATTTTTTAAGAGCTTACATTTCGTTTTTTAACCGACATTCCAATACATCGTGAGAGCTATTGCGGAATGTTCATCAAAACGAGCACAAAAATAACATCCACACTATACTTTGTCAAGTTAATTTTATTCAGAAAATTGAGATTATATTCTGTTTTCAAACATATTAAACTTTAAATACCTTAATACTTAGCTTTTTCGATTCATATTATTTGATCGTAAGTTAGCCATCAAATTTATTTTATTTATGGATAGACAAAATATTAAAGCTTACGTTGCCTGGATTTCGGTAAGTGTTATCTGGGGAACAACTTATCTTGCCATAAAAGTTGGTGTAGAACATATTCCACCGATGTTATTCGCAGGAATTCGATGGATAATTGCCGGATCAATTTTTATCGTCTTGTTAAAATTTTTAGGAAAATCTTTACCTTCAAAAAAAGATTTACTGCACATTAGTATTATGGGTATTGCAATGCTTGGATTTGGTAATGGGCTTGTGGTCGTTGGAGAACAATACATAGGCAGCGGAATTGCAGCTTTGTTAATTACTACTGTTCCATTTTGTGTAGTTGGAATGGAAAGTGTTTTATCCAAAGGACCAAAAATTAATGTGCAAATTATTTGGGGTCTTATTATCGGTTTGATTGGAATCAGTTTAATTTTTGGAAGTAACTGGAAAGAACTATTTAATACAAAATATTTAATTGGAGTTTTAAGCATTTTGGGTGCAGTTACAGCCTGGTCATTCGGTACAGTTTATTCAAAGTATAAGAGAGTAAATGTACATCCTTTAATTAGCGCATCTGTTCAAATGCTGATTGCCGGAGTTGCACAATTAATTTTAGGAATATTTTTAGGTGAGTTTTCTACAATTTCCTTTAATAGCTCAGGTACCATTGCTTTGGTGTATTTGATAATTGCCGGTTCTATTTTTGGTTATGGTTCTTATATCTATGCAATAGAGAATCTTCCACTTTCACTTGTTTCTACTTATGCATATATAAATCCTGTTATAGCGGTCTTTATTGGCTGGTTATTTTTAGATGAGAAATTAAATGTACTTATCGGGATTGGTGCGGCGGTAATAATACTCGGAGTAGTTCTGGTAAAGAAGGGAACAAAAACAGTTAGCAGCTCAGGATAAACCCAAGCTGCCATATAATTATTTATAAGTTCACACCCATCTCTTTCAAAAGGAAATCAGCGCCGCCAATTTTTTGTGTTACCCACAAAACAAACCGGATATCTACACCTATCGAACGGCTGTATTGTTCGCTCCAGGTGTAATCGTTTATGGTGGCTTCAAATGAACGGTCAAAGTTTACCCCGACTAATCTTCCATATGCATCCATAATCGGGCTGCCGGAATTTCCTCCGCTTGTATCCATATTATAAATAAAAGCTAAAGGTAAATCATTCAGTTTTTTATCTATAAAATTCCCAAAATCTTTTTTAGCATAAAGCTCTTTTACTTTCTCATTTACTTTATACTCGCCGCTTTCCTCTCCTTTTTGAATCATTCCGGTTAAAGTAGTGTTGGGTGAATAATAAGTTGCATCGGCAGGCGAATATCCGCGCACATATCCATAAGTTAATCTTAAAGTACTGTTAGCATCTGGCACAAATAATTTTTTAAGCCAAAGTTTTTTTACATCGTTAAGTTTTGCGAGAAGGATATTTGTTTCACCATCACGCAGCTGCGCTTTTTTTCTTTCAGTATCTGCCAGCTCAACAGCTTGCTTTACAAGATTGATATATGGATCATCAATATCATCTAATGTTTCATCATTATCTTCAAGAAGTTCCAAATATTCTTTGCTGTTTTTTATAAATGATTCTTCATACAAATCAGCTATAAAATCCTGTTTATCTTTTTCGTTATTAAAACTTTTAAAGGGTTCAAAATCTTTTAATTCATCAAAACCAGAAGCGTCACTTAAAATTTTGTCTAAGATTTGAGGTTCAAGATCAGGTCTAAAACTGTTATAAAGATTTGTGATTACTGTATAAAAATCATTTTTTCTTGATTCTTTATAAATTGATTTTCTTTCACTTTCCGGTTTCATCATTTCTTTTTTATAATCGATAAAAAGCTCGGCAAGATAGTAATAATTTACATTTCTGCTCAGCATTAACAGAACCAAAGATCTTCTTCCGCTTTCAAAAAATCCTTTGTACACTTCATTAATATCAGAAAGGACATTGCCATATTTTGATTTCAATTGCGGATCAGAATCAATATACTGCTGCAGTTGTCTTTCTTCATCCTGTTTTTTCTTAACAAGCTGAAGTCTTTCCAATCCTTGCATTTTACCACGATAATTTTTTTCTGTATTTGCCAATCCTTTTATTTCATCAGCAATACTTAATGCAAACTCAGGATCTTTTTCACCGCGTTTTTCATAAAGATTAATCAGCCATGCAAACATATTTTGTACATAAGGCAGTTGATATTTTTCCTGCATAATTAAAAATTGTGAGGGCTGATGTTTGTACGTTCTGCCTGGATATCCAAGTATAAAAACAAAATCTCCTTCTTCAGCTCCGTTAGGATTTACCTGTAAAAATTTTTTAGGATGATAAGGAATGTTCTCTTTGGAATATTTTGCATTTGATCCATCGGGGGCTACATAAGCACGTACAAATGAAAAATCGCCATTGTGTCTTGGCCAGACCCAGTTATCGGATTCACCGCCGAATTCACCAATATTTCTTGGTGGAACGTAAACTAATCTTAAATCATTTATTGTTTTATATCTGAACAAAATATATTGTTCACCAACAAACATCTCCGATACTTCAGCAATTATTGTACTATCCCGTTTTTGTTCACGACCAACAATTTCTTTTATTTTATTTGATATCGCTGTTGTCCTTTTGGAAATATCTTCTTCAGTATTTGCGGCTTTCAAAACTTCGGCGCTCACATCTTCATACGAATCTGTTATGCGACAGGATAATCCTTTTGCAGGTAATTCCTTTTCGTGGGACTCAGCTATAAATCCATTTTCAAGATAATTGTTTTCAACAGTGCTTGCGTTAGATACAATTCCAAATACACAATGATGATTTGTAATAATTAATCCTTCTTCCGATACAAATGATCCTGTACATCCGCCAATACGAACAAGCGCATCAACAAGACTCACTCCATTTGGATTATAAACTTCGTCAACACTTATCTTTAATCCTTTTTCATTCAGATTGATGTTTTTAATATCACTTAAAGGAAACATCCCTTCATCAGGTTTTGATGGGATATAACCAAAAGAAAGCACGAGTGATAGAAAGATTAATATAGACAGGGAAAGTGAAGTAAACTTAGAATTGTTAATAAAACTTTTTTTTAAAATCATGCTGATTGCATTCCTTATATTTTTGACTGTTCAAATATAAAAAAAAGACTCGATTTATCGAGCCTTTTCTAATAACTGTAACCTTCGAGGTTTGAAGAATTTTATTTAATCAATGTCATTTTTCTGGTTTGATTAAATGTGCCGGCTTCTATTTTATAAATATATAGTCCGCTGTTCAGTTCACTTGCATTAAAGTTTACTGTATGAACTCCCGCTTCCTTAAATTCATTAACAAGTGTTCTTATTTCCTGTCCCAGTATATTAAATATTGTAAGCTTAACATTTGTTGCTTCCGGAATGTTATAGCTTATTGTTGTTGCAGGGTTAAACGGATTTGGATAATTCTGACTCAACTCAAATTTCTTTGGTGCGCTAAGATTAACTTCAACTGTTTTTGAGTATTCAAACTGTCCATCGTTATCTATCTGTTTTAGTCTGTATGAATATTTACCTGCAGTAACATTATCATCAACAAAAGAATAACTTTTTGGTGAGTTTGAATTTCCATTACCACTCACAAATCCTATTTTTTCCCACACACCTCTGTCTTCGGCTTCCCCTCTCGAGAGGGGATTGAGGGGTGTGTTGCGTTCTACTTCAAATCCATAATTATTTATTTCTGTTGCAGTATTCCAGCTTAACTTAACAATTGAACCGATTGTAATTGCTGAAAAGGTAGTCAGTTCCACCGGTAATACAGAAAGACCATGTATTTCAATAGCGGCATCCCTTGCAAATAAATTGCCATCTGTTGTTGCACCTGCATTTTGTGTAATAGCTGTTAATGCAAATATGTTCCCTTTAAAATCTCCATCAATAGTTGCTGAACTACCTACTTGCCAATAAACATTTGATGCTAGTGCACCACCGGTAAGAGCAATATTACTTCCTAAAGACGTTGTAAGTGTACTCATCATCTTGAAGATAAAGATATCACTTGATGTGCCTGTTAGTGTAAGGGTTCCGTTTATAATAAATGAACTTGCTGATTCATAAATACCGCGACCAAGTGTTATGCCACCTAAGTCTGAGCCTGATGTTAAATTTGTATCAGCAATTAGCCCGGCAATGTTTCTATAAACAGATGCATAATCCGTTTGGGCTTGCGGTACCTCAGTATTTATTCCGGTTGTTAATGTTCCATCGACTGTTCCGGAATTGGTTAGGGTTGTTCCCCAAAGATTACCGGATACATATCCACTATTTGTCAAAGTTGTACCTCCAAGATTTCCATCTACATCTCCAACGTTTGTTACCGTTGTACTGCCGATATTACCAGACACAGTTGCAGAAGCAAAAATGGTGATGGCACTTCCAGCCAGAAGTTCGAAATTACCTGCAGATAATAAATCTATAGTTATCGGGTTAGGATATACTGTTTGAGAAAAAGTACATGGTATTACGGTCAAAATAACTGTTAGCATCGTTCCTAGAAAGTGCAGCCATTGGTTAAATACATTTGAAAAAGTAATTTGTCTGTTCATAGAAGTCTCCTTAAAATTATTATTTTTAAAATCGGGATAAAGGTGTGAAGTGCTAGTTGAAAACGCAATCGATCAGAAAGATGAAAGAGGAACCACATTTTTTTGAGCAAATAAGGTTAGTCATCAATTAGTTTGATAATAACTCATAATGCTCGCCGGTTTTATATTGTATTAATATCAATTCATACGCCACACAATAAATTCGTTATTCTTGATTACTAGCACTGTACCAGTTATGATATAAGCCAGAAGTGCAAATAAGCCCATTCTGTTAGTAATTACTACTGATGTCTTTGGTTAATAAAATTTTCATATATGAGATTTCACTACTTATTATCCAATCGGTTCGCAGATTTTTTGTGATTTTTTTTCTTCATTTAGGGTAGTCTCTTTACTTAATGAAAACAGATTTATAGAAATGCTTTATATAGTTTAGCAAAAAAGGCTCAGTTGCCTGAGCCTTTTCTAATAACTGTAACCTTCGAGGTTTTTGTTTTGCAACCTCGAAGGTTTGAAGAATTTTATTTAATCAATGTCATTTTTTTTGTTAGTGTAAATGTGCCGGCTTGTAGTTTGTAAATATATAGTCCGCTGTTCAGTTCACTTGCATTAAAGTTTACTGTATGTACTCCCGCTTCCTTAAATTCATTTACAAGTGTTCTTATTTCCTGTCCCAGTATATTGAATATTGTTAGCTTAACATTTGTTGCTTCCGGAATGTTATAGCTTATTGTTGTTGTTGGATTGAATGGATTTGGATAATTCTGGCTTAACTCAAATTTCTTTGGTGCGCCAAGATTAACTTCAACTGTCTTTGAGTATTCAAACTGTCCATCGTTATCTATCTGTTTTAGTCTGTATGAATATTTACCTGCAGTAACGTTATCATCAATAAAAGAATAATTCTTTGGTGAGTTTGAATTTCCATTACCATTTACAAATCCAATTGCACTCCATTCTGTCTTCTGACTCCCGACTCCTGACTTCTGAATCTCAAATCCATAATTATTTATTTCCGTTGCAGTGTTCCAACTTAAATTAACTGTTGAACCATTTGTTGCAGCAGAGAAAGATGTTAGTTCTACAGGAAGCGGTGTTCCACTTGGATTTTGCCAATCTAAATAAGGATATCCGTCATTTATTCCATCACCAATATTCCAAATTGTATAATCCCAACCTGCATCCAAAAAAGTTGTGTTGGTTTTCATTTCTACAGTTGTTTTGCCTGTTGCTGTACCTGCTGTTGTAGCCTGTAACGATGTTTCCGTATCCCAGAAATTGTTTAAATAAGT
This sequence comes from uncultured Ignavibacteriaceae bacterium, assembly GCA_963809415.1. Classification (GTDB taxonomy): domain Bacteria; phylum Bacteroidota; class Ignavibacteria; order Ignavibacteriales; family Ignavibacteriaceae; genus IGN3. The sequence goes on from CAWEJJ010000003.1 coordinate 1,454,114, forward strand.
GCCACCTGCATTTTTTCCAACAAAACCTTTATCGGTGGGATCGGTAGTGTTCGTATAAATAACTCTACCAGTTGAATAGCATTTATTTATTGTATTACTACCAGAGCTCCACCCCGCAAAACCACCAAGATCAGTAAATGTGGAACCTGATTTGCGCGTTACGCTACCAGTGCTATAACAGTTTTGTATTAGTCCTGCCGAGGATCCAACAAATCCGCCTCCTGCTGAATAACCCGTTACATTGCAGCTGCTGTAACTGCTGCTCACTGAACCTAGATTGCTGATCCCAATAAGACCGCCGATGAATTGATTGCCGACAACAGTCCCGGTGCTGTAGCAGTTGCTTATCATAGTATTATTAGTTTCACTTGCTAGTCCACCCACCACATTGCCCCCCCGGCATTGATATTGATTGACATCAGCCCCAAATTGGAAATACTCCCTCCATTTGTGCTACCAAAGAAACCTTGACCATTTGCCACGCGATTGATATATAACCCTGAAATTGTTTTGCTGTTCCCGTTATAATTGCCGGTAAATTGTACAGACAAATTTCCTATCGGCGACCAACCTAAACCGCTATCCCAGGTTGATGTGCTTGATGCATCTATGTTTACTGTTTGAATATAGTTCGCAGCCCACCTATTTGCCTGGTTTGGCGTGGGTACGTCAACATCTGAAGCAGTTATCCAATAAAGGTTTTCTAAAGTTGCAATTTGATATGGATCGCCACTTGTTCCGCTGCCACTTGGAGTTGGAAGGATTTGCCAGGTTAAAAAAGGATACCCATCGTTTCTGCCACCACTGGTATTCCAGTAATCATTTGCACCGTTTCCAATTTCACCTAAAAAATCCCAACCAGCATCAGTAAATATCGATTGCGTTTTCATTTCCAATGTGGTTTTGCCGGTTGCGCCTGTACCGGAAGTTTGCCCGGATGTTGTTTCATCAAAAAAGTTGCTGGTGTAAGAAGATCCACTGTTATCTGAGCTAACAAATCCTTCAGTAGTTTCCCCGCTAACGCTGCCTGTAGAGTAACAATAACTAATTGACGCATTATTCCAACCAACAAAACCACCATTAGTACGGTCAAAAGAAGCGTAGCTTACGTTCCCTAAACTGTAGCAGTTTTGTATAGGACTACTATAATTGCGTCCCACGAGCCCTCCGCCTTGACTAGTTGCCGTTACAGTGCAGCTACTATAGCTATTGCTAAGTGTACCACCACTATGCAGTCCAATAAGACCCCCAACGTACTGAGTGCCTGTAACACTACCGGTACTATAGCAGTTGCTTACTGTTTTAGCATATCCTGCCAGACCTCCGACATCACTGCTACCAGTAGTAATGTTTACATTTATAACACCTAAATTAGAAATGGTTCCTGAAGAATATCCAAATGGACCTGTAAAACTCGTTGAATTATTTATGTACAACCCGTTAATGGTATGCCCCTGCCCGTCATAACTTCCGGTAAAATTAGTGGTGCTGTTTCCTATTGGTGTCCAGCCGGCTCCACTATTCCAGGTTGATGTAGTTGAGGCATCTATGTCTGCGGTTTGAATATAATATTTATCCCACTCTGTAGAGTTTTGACTTATCCACAAAAGATTTTCCAAAGTTGTAATTTGATATGGATCGCCTAAAGAACCATCACCAACAAGAAATGTTGGATTATTGTCTTCTATCCAATTTGACGTGCTTCCTGTTAATGCAAAATTTGTTAAAGTCCCATCATAGGTACCTGCTAATGTATTGTCATTTAAAGTTGTAAGACCAGTGTTATCTCCACCGGCTACACCCTGATTAAAGTTATAATACAGGAGTAAACCTGCTTCATTTCCAGTAAGGGAAGTATTCAACTTGTCGTTTATTTCAGTTATTGTTCTTGCAGTTGACCAAACTCTTACTTCATCTATTTTACCACTGAATGAAGTATAGTCAGCATCAAGAGCTTCACGACCAAGCATAAAAGGTGAATCGTTACCCAATGTAGCCGGTAAGGTTCCACTATAACTTACACCCCCAACCAAAGAACCATTTATATATATTTTCAGTTTGTCCGCATTTGTTGCACCATCTCCATCATAAACAAAAGCTATATGGAACCATTGATCCAAAGTAATAGCTCCGCTGGTAAAAGTCACATCCACAGAATTACTATTTGCTATAAGAACAATAAATGCACCTGTAGTAAAATCTTCCATAAGTGATAATTTATTTGTATGGGCTGAACGTCGTGAAAAAAGTACTCCTTGATTTTTCCAAGTACTAATATTTGCCCACATTTCGACTGTTAATTTTGTAGCACCATTAGTAGCATCAACATTTCCTATGTTTACGAAATCATCAGTTCCGTCAAAATTTAAACAGTTATTCTGAGCAAAAATGCTCTGGTTAAAGAATAAGCTTATAAAAGCTATTGTTAGTAAAAGTCTTTTCATATTATTCCTTTATTAAGAAGTAAACCCAATAATCCTTTTAAAAAGATTTATATATAAGATTATCGGGATTGGCTGGAAATTGTTTAATGAAATGATTCAAATTATGAGCCAATAATTAAAGGGGTTAAATTGTATTTATATAATTAGATGGAAAGGTCTTTTACGACACGAACAAGTGATTAAATTTTGATTATCAGAAACATATTACCTACGCGTTGCCATCTATTGTTAGGGTATAAGATAATGAAGAGTTTATCTAAATATTATGTAAGCGTTAATCTTACCGTTAATTTTAACATTAGTTACTCTATAATTAAGTATTTTGTAAATTCCATTTCTAATAAATAATATGTTTTAAAAATAAAAATAGGCTCTTGCAAGCCTCTTAAATTGATATCTATGTTTATCGACAGTATCCGGATATTGTTAAATGAAGTGATAATTAATTAGTGGTTGGTTGATAATAAAAAGGGCTCAGTTACCTGAACCTTAATTTTTATTAATAAGTCACCTTACGCAAGTGTGTTAAAAACCTCCGAGGTTTTGTCAACTGAACAACCTTTAAGCTGCTTTGGGGTAAAAAATCAAGACCATTCTCGCTAAAAGATTCATTGAAACCTCGGAGGTTTGGTAATCTGCGTAACGTGAGTTAATAATTTTTGTTGACTTAAATTTAAATCAACACACCCCTTTTAAATTCCCCTCTCGAGAGGGGAAAAGAAGGGGTGTGTTGAGTTTACATTAATACTTAACCGAACCCTTATACTCACTGCTCTGTTTACCATACTGAGAGGCAATTGCTGATTTTACTTTTGATACTTTGTCAGCAAGCTCTGTATATAAATTACCGCGAACCTCTGTTTTGTTATCAAATATTTCCTGCTTTGATGAAACGTCGGAGTTTTTTGCATCCAGTGTGTCAAGAAGTGTTGTACAGTTTGCAATTGTAATAGCTGTATTGCTTGGTGCGTAACCTGCAGACGTCTTTATAATCTCAAGAACATCTTTACCTGCCTGAAGCATAGAACCATAACTTCTTTCACTCGTTGATAAACTCATTACAGGATTATCACCTGCAGGCGGTTTTTTAGATAAGCGAATTCCTCTCATAGTCATTACAAATTTTTGAACCTTCTTAAAATCCGCGGATTTTTTTCCTTGTGGATGAAACGATGCGATGTAATCTCTTACCTGCGCACAACGTGTTATCAATCCTGTTGTGTTATCCTTAAACATTGCAAGCCTTTCATCACGCGCTGTTTGAATTGCGGAAAGTGCTGATGCAGCCTCACTGTTTGCAGTATTAATACTATCGAGCAAGGTTGTTAGATTTGCCGGTAATAATGCACTATCTGTTGGTGCATAATCTGTTACCAGCTTTAAATATTCAACAAGATCGCGCCCCTTGGTATAACGCTGCCCAAAGGTTCTTTCGGATGTAGAAACCATAATACCTCCAGAAAAATTTTGTTTAATGATTTGTTAATTGGCAGGATACCCCTGGTATCACCCCAACGATATCCCCTTACTAAGTTGTAACCCGTGTGCTTAACCCCGGATTACTTCTGTTGATTTAGCAAATACAAAAACCATACCTGCAAATATTTGTGCTTTAATTACAATTGATTAAACTATAAATAAAAATACCGCTGTAATAATTACAACTTGCCGTGCAACAATTACAAGTGCCTGTGCGTATCTACGCATTTGCATTTGTAAATATAACCTTGGCGATTGTAAAGCTTGCAGCTGTGATTGTAAACTACGCACTTACGACTGTAAAATACGCACAAGCAAGTGTAAACATATCATTAGCATTTGTAAGTCTTGCACTTACGATTGTAAAATGCGCAGAGGTATTTGCGATTAGTACAGAGGAAATAGTTGTTTGGGGTGAAGGGAATTATAAAATTTGAGGGTGATAGTAAAATAAAACTAGATAATTGAATCCAAACAAAAATTATAATACAACATAGACATTTCGTCTTGATTTATATATCTGAAACTTTGTGGAATATTGAAAGAATCAAAAGTAGATTTTAGCTCTTGTATACTTATAGGTTCTTCTAGATACCAATAATCATCTATATAAATAGCATAAGCTAATGTAGAACCAGTAAAATAATTATCATAATCTTTTTTATCTATACAGGCTTTTTTCGATACTTTATGCCACAGATTATTTGGTTTAGCCTGTATAATTTTTTTTACAGTAAATGCACCAAAAAGCATTTTTTTTGGCGAGCTAGCATAAACTAAAACCAAGTCACCTTTATTAATATTACGAGGTAATTTTCGGCGTAATTCAATAGTTTTTTCACCATGAAAAATCTTTTCAGCGTAATAAGGTTTTATAGAAAGTAATATAGTATTTCGGTTCATTTATATCTCCCTCATACCAATATTATAAATTTTAAAATAAGTTTTTTCATCTATTTTAAAAGGAGTTTGTGGGAAAAAGAACTCTCTACCCATTTCAATTTTATAAATTGACCTTAATTCATTTATGTTAATTGGGTGTGAAAAATTTTCAGTTAAGTCAAATGAGAAAGCCATAATATCATTAGTTATATCACCATTTGCTGTTGTTAAAATATCACTCCAATTGTATATACCTAAGCGTTTATGCTTAGAAAATAATACTTTTGGTTTTCCAATTTCAACCTCATTTAAATACGATGAAGCGGAGATGCTCATACTGTATAAATATTTACCTGAACCCTTGCTAATATACCAAAGTATACGACCTTTATTTTTAAGGATATTTGGTTTTGCTGATCTATAATAAACATTTTCTTTATTAAATAATAAAGTTTCCTCGCCACCAAAGAGATCCTGTTCTGATACCTTAACGTTAAATAAGTTCATAGCCCAATGCGGTTGAATTGGAACAATATAACAGGGTAATCCAGTGTCAATTATTTTAAGCGGGAAAAGAAATTTCTCAATATCAAATAAATTATTATCGTTTTTTATGTATTTGAATAAAATAGACTCGTAGGCACTATACAAATTAGGTGTTGGTATATTTATCTTTAAATATTCTAAAATATCATTTTTTTTAACATCCCCTTCACCTACGAATCTAACAAATTTATCCTCTAATTTTATAAAACTATATTTCATTAAAATTATAGATAAAGTTGAATCAATGAATTGCTCACTAATAATTATAATTTTCTTTTTCAATTTGATAGTCAAATAAATCAGATCATGAATGATTTGATTAAGCACAGTTATATTTTTTAGATTATTAATGTATCTAAGAAATTTCACATTCAGTATTTGACCTTCGTTCTGAACAATATAATATGCGATTTTTTCGTTCGGGTTAGAAATTAGAAATGATTTAGTAGCATTATCTTGAACAAGTTCAAGATTTTTACTATTAAATTCTCTTTTTTTCTCAAACTTAGGATTAAAAAAAATTGTAGCAATATCTTCCATTTCAGCTAAATTAGCTAATTTAATTTCGTATCTCGTACCAGCTAATCGGTAAGGCTGGTAGTCTTCATCATTTTGTAAGGAAGAAAACTTTATTATAAATTCTTCAGGACGCAAGATAGGTAAAGAGTATTTTGATAATATCTTATTTGCATACTTTATAATACCAGAATCTTTAGTTAGGAAATAGTTTGCATCTGAAGTTATTGTATAGGTTAAATGTCTAATATCAGATTCTTCCCTTGCACTGAGAAGTTTTTTATTGTAAATAGTTTTCAAATCACTTATTACTACATCATAATATTCTCTTGAACTTCTAATCGTTTTAAAATTACTAATAAAATTTGCACTACTTTTTCTTTGATGCTCATTATCACTATGGCTTACATCATTCTTAAGCTGATCAGTAATAAAATATTCTACATCCTCTACTAACCAATCAGAGAATAGTGTATGAGAATTTTGAGTTTTTTTAGAAATTGGACACATTAAATCATAAACTATATTACTATCCAGAACTACTTTCATTTTGGTTTCGTCAGTATCCACAGTGAATAAGTCAGGATGATTATAATCACGCCACCAGACATATAGCAATGTACCTTTTTTACTTCTACCTGGTTTTTCATGTACATAAACAAACCCTAATTTTTCCCAGACGCTTGTTGCTTCATAATCTACTCTACACGTTACTCTAATTCCTCTATAATCATCCTTAGTATTAAATATTAAATAATTCAATAATATTTTAGCAATGCCCTTTTTTCTATGCTCATCATTAACACATAAATGCACAATATAAATAAACCGTCCGCGAAGATTTGTACTAAACAGTAAATATCCAAGTAGTCTTCTTGAGTTATCTAATGCAATTATTATATTATTATTTTTTTTTGCTTCTTTTAAATGCTTGAGTTGGTAGAAATCCCAGCGTTTTAGAATTAACTTTGTGAAGCTCCAGGATTTCATTAATTAAGTTTGGTTGGTCATTTATATAATGTGCTGTTATTCCCATAATCTATTAATAGAAAATTGTCAAATTAATATTAAGACTAGTAATCATAAAAAGGGACCCGTATTATTATGTATAGCTAAGTATTAACATATCAGCATTAACAACTTACCCCAATAAAAAGTTTTAATCAATCGTCAATTGACAATAAAAAAGGCTCAGTTACCTGAGCCTTAATTTTATCTGCGTAAAGTGACTTATTAAAACTAATAGTAATATTTTTTTTAACTGTTCACTTGTTACTACAATTTCTTTGTTTTTCTTAAAGCCCGGGTTAAATTTTGAATAAAAGTTTTCTAAGAAAATTAAACCTGTCCTTAAGTATTTACATTACAGACCTAATCGAATACCGGCATTTATAAAAAGTGATTTTGATTTTCCAAGATCATAAGAAGAAACGCTTGAAACATTACTTAACGACCATTCATATTTAAGATCTAAAAAGAATAATGCAAAGTCTAATCCTGCACCAAGAAAAACACCGTAGCTTGCTGTTGTAAAATCATCTTTTGTTAATCCCAGCGCATTAACTTTTGTAAGAATAAAAGCTGATGCTCCGCCAAATGCACGCAAGCCGATTAACCCGGATTCTTTTCCAAGTAAATGATATCCAACCATAACAGGAATTTGGATTCCGCTTAAATCTGTGCTTAACTTATTATCGGTAGCATTATCAGTAAACTCATTACTTTTATAAACCCAAAATATTCCTCCCTCACCATAAAGCTTATCGCCAAAAGAAACTGTTCCGCCTAATTGCCAGCCGACTTTTGCAGAGTTGCTGCCTGAAACCGGGTCTTTAGAAAAATTTGTAAAGTTTAAACCTATTGTTGGTTTTAACTCCAATTGCGAATATGTGTTGCCTGCAAACAAAATAACTGTGAGCATTGCAACAATTAGCATTTTGTATTTCATAAATAATACTCCTTTTTATGATTTGTTAATAATGCAAATGTACACTGGCAAAAGTTAATTAATCAAGATTAGAGGTACAATGCTTTTTCAATCTTTCCGGATATCTTTGGAACTAAGCCGAAGGGATGAGTTGAGATTAGTTTTAATGCTTATCTCAGTTATTATTTTGCTAACTCACGTTACGCAGATTACCAAACCTCGGAGGTTTTTAACACACTTGCGTAAAGTGACTTACTAATATGTATCTATATAGACCGGCAGTAAATATCCGGTTATATATAAAATTTATTTTTGAATTTAAATTGACCATTAAGAATAAATAAAAAAGGCTCAGTTACCTGAGCCTTTTCTAATAACTGTAATCTTCGAGGTTTTTTCCGTTAGCTAACGGATTGCAACCCCGAAGGTTTGAAGAATTTTATTTAATCAATGTCATTTTTCTGGTTTGTGTAAATGTGCCGGCTTGTAGTTTGTAAATATAAAGTCCGCTGTTCAGTTCGCTTGCATTAAAGTTTACTGTATGTACTCCGGCTTCATTAAATTCATTTACAAGTGTTTTTATTTCCTGTCCAAGTATATTGAATATTGTAAGCTTAACATTTGTTGCTTCCGGAATGTTATAGCTTATTGTTGTTGTTGGATTGAATGGATTTGGATAATTCTGACTTAACTCAAATTTCTTTGGTGCGCCAAGATTAACTTCAACTGTTTTCGAGTATTCAAACTGTCCATCATTATCTATCTGTTTTAGTCTGTATGAATATTTCCCTGCTGTAACGTTATCATCTACAAATGAATAGTTCTTTGGTGAGTTTGAATTACCATTACCATTCACAAATCCAATTGCGCTCCATTCTGTTTTCTGACTTCCGACTCCTGACTTCTGAATTTCAAATCCATAATTATTTATTTCCGTTGCAGTCTTCCAGCTTAACTTAATATCAGAGCCAATTGTTGCTGCTGAAAATGATGTTAGTTCTACAGGAAGAGCTTGACCTGTATTTGGATCACCAGTTGTTGCATCTTCTGAGAAAACTGTCCAAGTGAAATCAGAATAAGTTGTCCCTGAACCAGTAAGACCAAGTGAGCTATTTAAAAGTGTTAACGAACTTTCGCTTACACCAATATCTTGGCTCGTAAAACCATTTGCAGGTCCATCTGTTGCAGTAAATGTACCTTCATAACTTATAAATAAAATTGGATAACCTTGATAATCTAAACAAATACCATCAGGAGCACCATTCTGGATACCATCAACAGGATATATAAAATAATAATACCTCATAGTGGGATCAACAGGATCAGCCACACCAACTGTAAATGCTGAAACTAGTTTAGTATTGTAGCTTACACCACCACTACCATTATATAAGGTAATTGTAAAATCAGAAAGATTATAACTTTCAGGATTTTGGATTACAACTTCCACAAATTCTGTTGCATCTGTGCTTGCATTATCATAATGTAATTCATTTATCCAGGCATTTGGTAATACAGGCATTACCCTGCCACTACATACAACATCTTGTATTGCTGCACCACCACCTGCGTTAGATACATTTCCACCGTATATTCCAACTACAAGACCACTCTTCAACCTGACATATATAGTAGTCGCTGAACCGTCGAATGCTGTCAAAGTAGTATTATCTGTCCAAGTTGAATTATTTAATGAGATTTCATAATTAGATGGAGCAGTTATGGTAACATCACTGCCGTTTAGGTTTGTACCACTTAATAAGTAAGTTTGAGCAGATGAGGAACCAGAACCCACAACATAATCAAATCCGGATAAAGCTGTCGGTACAACAGTAAGCACAGATTGAGGAGTTACAGATCCGCTACAGGTTACAATTCTATCTGTTGCGTCTGTAGAGGAAGCTGTTATATCTTCACTATTATAATCACCTACACTTAAACCAGCTTTTAAGCGTACATAAATTGTAGTTTCATCAACATTACCATCGGTTTGGGTAAGTACTATGGGTGTAGTATATCCGGAACCCGATGTTTCTGAAATTTCATAATTTGTTGAAGCTGCGATGGAAATATCATCTGTTAAATTTGAACCACTAACTGAAAATGACTGTTCATCCGATGGACCGGAACCAACAACATAAGTAAAACCAGAAAGCGATGTTGGATTAACTAAAATAGTAGGTGTTGTAGCAGCAGCTTCTGTTACAAATGCCCACGTTGTGCCAACTCGAATACCATCAAGTTGACCAGGGAATGAATTTGTTCCTTGTCTAATCGTAATCCTGGCGATATCAACTGGATCAGCTGCTAATGCAGAAGTTTGAGTTACATCAGCGGCTGGTTCACTTCCTCCGATTGCAGGATTGACCCATAAATTTGCAATATCATTTGTGTTTCCAGCTATGGATTCATAACTAAATACAACCAAGATGGGTGTATTGATTGGATAATCTGTCGTGTTCCATACTGCTGCAGTATTAGATGATGATGTTCTCATTCCAACATTAAAAGTATTTGCAACAGATCCTGCTCTTAATGAAATCCTACCTACTAGAGCTGTTGTACTTGTACTCGGTAAAAATGAAACGGTATAATCACCAGTAGTGATAGTATTTGCTAAAAGTCCTGTTGTAGTTGAAACATTCATTATAAATGCAGCGTAAGTTTTAGTCCCGACACCTTGTGTCGTAAATTGTCGATAGGCATCTTCTGCTGAGCCATTTATTACATCGACTTTATTTCCAATTCCAGAAGATGAATAACCAGTGTAAGTAAGACTTCCACTTGTAACCTGCAAAGGAAGTGTTGTCCCACTATAACTTACCCAATTTCCCCCACTCACGTTTGCACCGCCATTTACGGCAGTTAATTGACCAGTTGAATACTCAAAATTTTCATTCAGCAGTTGCCCCCACGCCATTTGACTAACTAAAACTAATATTGAAAGTAGTAATCCAAATTTTTTCATAGAATACCCTCTTGAAAAAATGAAGTGAAATAGTTTAATTATTTTCTTACGAAAAAGTTTAAGATGGTTTTACTTGTTTGCATAGCTTGTAAAACCAAATTCCCGCATTGCAAAGTAAATAAAGGGTAATAATTAATCCACAAATAATTTATTATTTTTTTGTTAAAAAAAGTTATTTGTTGCTGATGTGCAAGCATTTTTTTTGTAGGGCAGGAATCCATTCCTGCCTTTTTTGTTTTAACTGCTTTTTAATTAAATACCATAAAAACCCAAACACACGCACGAAGGGATTCGTGCACCACAAAAACAAAAAAAATATTTTCTGTAGGGCAGGAATCCCTTCCTGCCTTTTTTGTTTTAATTGTTTTTTTAGGCGCAATAAAGCCAAACACACGCACGAAGGGATTCGTGCGCCACAAAATGAATTACAAAACCAAATATTTTTTATTGCAATATGTGTATTGCCAATCTTTGTAATCTTCTACCAATCCGGCATTAACAGGATTTAATAAAACATATTTAATTATGTTGTATAATTCTTTTTCATCTCTAACTAATCTATCAAAACTTTCAGCCTGCCAGAATTTGCCTTTAGTATTCAAAATTTCATTGGCGCTTTTTGCAGAGTACCTTTTAATCGAGGCCATGATATCACCAGCTAACTTAACTTTTGTTAAAATCTCAAATACCAAATGAACGTGATTAGGCATAATACAAAAGCAGATTACATCGATATCTTTTTGATCTAAAAACATAATTGAATTTTTACAAGCTTCGGCAATATCGGGATTCTTTAAGTGCAAAACCTGGTTCTCAGCTTTATCAAGCAGCATATCATATTTTTTAAAAACTCTTTTTTGTTCTGCACTATCTGTAGAATTAATTTCATTTTGCAATTCATCTAGACGATTTTGTGGAATGCTGCCATACAATCTGTATGTTACAAAATATATACCTTCATTGTAGTAAAGATGTGGCAGGCGTCGTCTATGAAAATGTTTTATATCCATTCGTGATTATTTTAAATAAAAATAATTCGCACGAAAGCATTCGTGCGTTACAAATAATTTTTTTTACTGTAGGGCAGGAATCCCTTCCTGCTTTTTTGTTTTAATTGTATTTAAGAACCAATAATCTTTTCAAATTCAAGCACACGCACGAAGGGATTCGTGCGCCACAAATTTTATTTTCTTATGGATGTTAATTTACCGTAAACACCGCTGTAACCGGTAAGGTCAGCATCAATAGCACCAACAATAACTTTTGTTTTTACACGTACAGGAATTCTTGCTTCATCATTAGACAGCCAGATCATTATGCTTCCCTCACTTTTAAACAGTCCGCCTTCCTGTACCAAAGGCTCAACAATTATACAATCAAATTTACCGGCTTTAACATCTATTGTTTCTTTACCGTGATAAACAACATCTAGATCATAAACTTTATTTTTATAGAAATTCTTTAGCGGGATTTTATCACCAACTTTTAAATTTGAATAATCCAAAGTACGTGCGTAAAAAAATGCCGAGACAATATCATTAACATATTTAGGAATATCATACTGCCCTTCACTGGTTTTTGCTTTACCTTTTCTCTGATCAAAAAATGCAGAAAAATCTCTTGAATATTTTCCTTCACGAATATGCTGCTCAAATCTCCAGGGAAACATTCCTTTTACATCTATATAAGTTTCGTATCTATCACGTACTTTATAAAACAAATCAAAACTTGGAACTGTGTTCACTTCAAACACAACGTGGTAAGCATCTCTGCCGGATATTTTTTTTATATTGGGGATTTCGAATGATGCAACTCCAGCAGTAACAAATCCGTACTTAACATCAAAAGTAAGTTTTTCACCTTCTCTAAATGCGTTGTTTGGTTGATTTCTAAAATTATCGCTGCTTTGTGCATTAATATTTACATACGAGCTGAATATTATTATTAATAAAGCAGCAAATGACTTTAATTTAAATTCTAATTTCATCACGACTCCGTTTCTTTAATTTGAGCTAAAACTTTTTTTATATCATTATAGACGTTATTAATATCAATGTTTTCCATGCAATTTAATCTTTCGCATTGTTTTCTTGTGCAATTTTTACAATCTATTTGCGGAACATAAATTAATTTCTTTTCTGTGTAAGGTGCCCATCTTTCTTTTGAACAAGAAATTATTTTGGGATAAAATCCCACCGTGTATTTACCAAGTGCCGCCGCAATGTGTATCGGACCGGTGGAGTTTGAAATAAACATTGCTGATTTACTTATCAAAGCAATAAGCTGTGCAAGATTAAATTTGCCGGCTAAATTTTTTGTTCTGTCTGATAATACAAGCTGATTGCAAATTTCAACTTCATTTTCATTACCTGTTATAATTACCTGTAAATCATCTTCGGTTAGTTTTTTTGCAAGTTCAATAAATTTATTAACTGGCAAATCAATTGAACTGCCGCCGCTGCCGGGATGAATAATTATAAGTGGTTTTTTAATATCTAAATTTTCATTTAATAATATTTCATCAACACTTTTTAGTGCTTTATTATCTGCACTTAAATTATACTTTACAATTCTTTCATCAACAGTTTTCCGTATTCCAATTTTTTGCAGCATGTTAACATTAAACTCAAGTTCATGCTTTTCGGCATACTTTCTATGTTCAAAAACTTTATTATTAAATAAAAAGGAATACCAGCGATAACCGGTTCCAATCCTCTGTTTTATTCCGCTAAAAAATAAAATAAGGGCAAGAACAAATGTTGGATAAACGACAATACAGGAATCAAATTTTTTTGAAGATATGTATTTTTAAATTTTCAAAAAAGTTCACCTTGTTATTTTCTTCTTTCAGAATAATTATTTCATCAATAAACGGGTTATTACTCAAAATTTCTTTTGTGTAATTACGTACAAGAAAAGAGACTTTGCAGTCCGGATAATGTTTTTTAATAATATCAGCCAACGGTAAAGATAAAACCACATCTCCAATGCGATCTGTTCTAACGATCAAAATATTTTTAACTGTATTATTCATCTTGATAAAAATGGATTTCCTATTTCAAAAAATCGCCAGGGCAAATCAACTGATTTAGAAATTCCAATCCGTTTAGAAATACCAATTTTGCTTTTCTTCAAGTTTTGGTAGCATTTAATAGATATATACTGATTTACCTGTCAAATCAATTCCGGAATGTTCTTTATTAAAACCAAAAGCTTTACAAACCTTTCCAGGTCCACTTGTTAGATTAAAAATTTCTTTTTCACTTTTTAATTTTCTTCCAAATCTGCTTGCAATCATTTTATCAGTGCCTATAAATCGGTTCAACGGCGCGAATTAAAACTGCAGCACCGTGATTTTTTTTTCCTGTAACAACATTACAACAAAAATGAGCACCATAAGTAAAATACACATAAAAATATCCGCCTTCATTAAACATCACTTCATTTCTTTTTGTTTTTCCTTTAAATGAATGAGAAGCTTCATCAATATTTCCATCATAAGCTTCAACTTCAACTAATTCTGCCCGCAAGCAATAATTCTCCTTCATTCTTTACAAGCACTTTACCAAGCAACTCCTTTGCCACAGTAATAACGGGTCTGGTATAGAATTTTCTCGGCAAAATATGGTTAAATGATGTATCAATCATTGGACAAAAGATATAAAATAATATGCAGGAAAAGTGAGCGTTTTAATTATTGTGAAATCTGAGAAATTACTTTGAAAACCAAAAATTGCCAGCATTAGCGTTAATGTCATCGAAGTGTGAACCTATATCAAATAAATTGGCATCTGTCATCCTTCTACTTCGCTAAGTATTACATCATATAATTGTAATTAAAATTAATGCCTGGCATTTGTAAAACTGAATAAATCAATCAGGCATTAAGTTTAGCTTTTAACTCTTCAATTTTTGAATTGAAATAACTTTCTCTTTCCGGATTTCTTTTTATCAATTTTTTATAAACTGATATCGCAGCTTGAATTTCATTCTGATTAGCATAAATCTTGGCAAGAGTTTCGGATACAATTAAATTTTTATTTAACTCTTCTTTAGACTTGCTTTCTAAAATCTTGTTGCTGGCGTCACTTATCGACTGGTTAGCACCTTCAATCTCGATCGTTAACTTTGTTAAAGTTTCTTCAATTGATTTATCAGCTATTGCACTAACATTTTTTGAGGATGCCGGGCTTGAGCCGTTAGTAAGATTATCATTCGCATATTCTACCCAGCGGGAAATATTAAAAAACGAACGTTGTTTTTTTGTTGAATCAATTTCGTTAAAGTAATATTCAAAAGATTTTGGAGAATGAATTAATTCACTTCCTTTTTTGACAAATGATAAAGCTTGAGAATAGTCTCCTTTAAGAGTGTATGCTTTACCGAGAAGAAAATATGCTACTGAAAATTCGGGATAGTTCTTTATGCCTTCAGTTAAAATATTTATTGCACTATCAAGATTATTTTTTTCAATTTCAATCCCCGCCAATCTTGCAAACAGCGGGGATTTATTATTATACTCGTATATTAAACTTACTTTTTGATTAAATGCTTCAACTGAACCGTTCATTATTTTTTACTTGGAATATGCATGTTTAATTGAAGTATAAGCAATAAAAGAAAACCCAAGAAAAAACAACAACTGGAATGGAATTGAAGCAAGTTCAAGAAAATATATCGATGATAAAACTCCAATTAAACAATAAACGGCAAGTATTGCTTCAACAATTACAGATAAATCCAAGTTTCTTGTTTAAATATTTATTGCCTGCCCATGAATCTTTTTCACTTTCCTGATTTGAATTTTGGTGTTCGCACAAACTCGCTTTTTCTATTCATCAAACCTTCAAAAACCGCACGTGAATTATTAACAGCAAACCCCATACTACCAGCCATAAAAAGTGGAAAGAGAACTATCTTTTTTCTCCAATCTGCACGAATATCTTTTTGTGAATAAAGATAAAATAAAAATGAACTGATAAACGCAAGCACAAACATAGACATTATTGCAAAGTAAGCTTCGTGTGAGCCGCTGTTTTTTATAAATATAAGCGGAACATTTAAAATTGCAGCAAGAAGAATAAACGGGAATACAAGATTGTTAGTTAAGTGAAAAGTTGATTGCAGCTTAACTCTTAACGGCACTTTTGATTTCCAAACTAAAGGAAGAATTTTTTTTGCAGTTTCAACAGCACCTTTTGTCCATCTGAATTGCTGTGCTTTTAAAGCATTGATTTCAGAAGGAAGTTCTGCAGGCGAAGTAAAATCTTTTAAGAATACAAATCTCCAGCCCATTAACTGCGCACGATAACTTAAATCAAGATCTTCGGTAAGAGTATCTGCGTGCCAGTTGCCAGCTTCTTCAATACATCTTTTTCTCCAGATTCCGCCGGTACCGTTAAAGTTAATAAAGAAACCGGATTTATTTCTAACTGATTGTTCAATAACAAAATGTCCATCAAGTGCCAATGCCTGTGCTTTTGTAATGATTGAATAATCACCATTAAGATGTTCCCATCTTGTTTGAACCATTCCAACTTTATCATCATTAAAAAATGAAAGTGTTTTATTCAAAAATTCTTTATGAGGAATAAAGTCTGCATCAAAGATTGCTATATACTCACCTTTGGCAATTTCCATTCCTTCTTTAAGCGCACCGGCTTTATAGCCTTCTCGTGTTCCTCTCCGTATATGAGATATATCAAAACCCAGATGTTTTTTTTGCTCAACTATTTTAGCAACGATTGCTGTTGTTTCATCAGTTGAGTCATCAAGAATCTGAATTTCCATTTTATCTTTTGGATATTCAATTTCACAGACAGCATTTATCAATCTCTCTACTACATACATTTCATTGTAAAGAGGTAACTGAATTGTTACCATTGGGTCTTCATCAAAAACTTTTTTGGGTACGGGATTATTATATCCATATTTTCTATGATAAAAAATCATCACAAATCCATGAAGTCCAAATACAAATAAGATAGATAGTGAAACAAAATATCCTATTAATACTACTTGATCCATTTTATCTTTTAATCCTTTCTATTTACCAGCCAGATATAGTGTCTAACAAAATATCTTCACTAATTTTATTTAACGTTAAATTTATAGCATCATTTCTTCCCTGAATTGGTTCAGAGGAAAGATAATCGCTATACTCGGTAAAAGTTTTATCAAAAATTGTCTTTCGTTCAACAAGATCACGATATAAAACTTTTACACTAATTGTAATTCTTCTTGTTTTTATATTTTCACCGGGTGAAACTATTGCAGGCGCATCAGACAACGAAGTAATTGTTGATTCAAGTATTGCATTGGCTTCGGTTCTTTGAGCAACCTGTAATGTATTGTCTTCAGTAAATTTAGTAATCAAATCCTGAGTTAAAGTTTCCCTCAAACCCGGTTCGCCTGATCCGCTGCGATCTTCTGCAATTGGTATTGCTACTGTTTTAAGATGTTTAGGAACGGAAGCACCGGTAAAAGAATATGCACAGCACGATGTAAAATTAATCGTAATTAAAACTACAAACAACAAATTTAATATCGTAAGTAAGATGATTTTATTTGTTTTAAGTTTCGATGAGATCATATTCTTTTAATTTCCTGTATAATGTTCTCTCACTTATATTTAACAACTTTGCAGCTTTACGTTTACTCCCTTTGGTTTTATCCAAAGCCTTTTTAATTGCATCTCTTTCTAAATCCCTGATTGATAAAATATCTCCGTCCCCTTCATCTGAATGCTGCATATTCGGATTATGATATTGATGAATTATCAAATCTTTTATTTCCATAATATCTTTTTTTAGTTCAAATAAAGCACGGTACATTAATTCTCTATCTGCATCCTCTGAAGATTTTCTCAAGAAAACGGGTAAATGTCTTTGTTCCTCAAAATCCACATAATCAGCGGTCAGATCAGAAAACATTTCTTCGCTTATTACTTTTCCCCGATTTAATGCCAGCGCTGTTTCAACTGTATTTTTTAGCTCGCGGATATTTCCTGGCCAGTTATAATTTTTTAATATTTCTAATGCACCTTCGGTAATTTCAGGCAAAGGAATTTTATTTACTGCACAATATCCTTTTATAAAATACCTGGCTAATTCTTCAATATCCGATTTTCTTTTTCTAAGCGGCGGTATTGTTAATGTAACGGCTTTTAACCTGAAATAAAGATCTTCTCGGAATCTTCTTGAATCAACCTCTTTTTGTAAATCCTTATTTGTGGCGGCGATTATTCTAACATCAACCCGGCTGACGGTTTCGGCACCAAGCTTCATAAATTCTTTTGTTTCTATAGCGCGTAATAACTTAACCTGCGTTGTTAGGGGAAGTTCACCAATTTCATCTAAAAATAAAGTGCTGTTATCAGCAATCTCAAAATAACCTTTCCTCGATTCTACAGCGCCGGTAAATGATCCTCTTTTGTGTCCAAATAATTCACTTTCAATAATCCCTTCGGGAATTGCGCCGCAGTTAACACTAACCATTGGTTTTGAAGAGCGGTTACTAAACTCGTGAATAGCTTTAGCAAATACTTCTTTACCAACTCCACTTTCTCCATAAATCAAAACTGAAATATCTGATTGTGCGACTTGCATAATTATATCAACCAAATCATTAATTTCTTTTGATTTGCCAATTATCCCTTGTTTTATTTTAAATTCTTCTCTTGTCATAAGATTTTGAAATCGTTGTCTGCCATTTTGTAAAATTTGTATGTCAAATATAACATAAGCATTGTTCCCATTAAAGGGATTAATTAGGAATTGTGTTGTAAGATAAGTCCATCGTAGGCTTCAATAATGCGCAATTGTTTATCATTTTGCAAAGATTTTATAAAGGTTTGTACTAATTCCTCAGATTCATCATCAATATGGGTTAATATAATTTTCTTTGATTTATTTTCATCCAAAAAAATTGAGAGAGCGCTTAATTCGAAGTGCGATATTTCAGTTACAAACCAAATAACTTCGTCTTTGAAAAGATATAAATCGTTTACGGACCCGATATCTCCCGAATAAAATACTGAACAGTCTTGATCCTTAAACAGAAAACTTAATGAGGCAAAACTTAATTTGCCGGTACTATATTTAGGAAGATATTTTCCTAAATGAGAATTAAGCTTTGAAGTAAAAGTAAATGATTCATTAATCCTTATTTCTTCCTCTGCTTCTATTGGAATTATATCCAATTCAAATCCCAGCCTATCAAGAAACAAATAAGAATGTACCAGGTAATCTTTAATAAAATCTTTTAACGATCTATGAATGAATATAGAAAGATGTTCGGTTCTTTGATTCAATTTCATCTGCGTAATAAGAGAAGCTAACCCGGTGTAGTGATCAGCATGCAGATGTGAAATTAAAATTGAATCAATTGATGAAAAAGGAATACATTGTTTAAGAATTGCTGATGATATCCCATCACCGCAATCAACTAAAAGATTATGATTAGCGGAAGAAATTAAAAACGAAGAATGAAAACGATGTAAAGAAGTTTTAGCAGAACCGGTTCCTAAAAATCTAATTTTCACTTTTCTATCTCAACAACTCTACCGGAAATGTTAAACTGTTTGTCAACAATTTGTAAAAAACTATCAGCACTATCTCTGCTTACAAATTTGCCAACATATACAATACTGAAAATTGTTCCTCCAACATTTTTTTGCTTTATAAACGATTTCATCCCTGCAGCAATAAATTCTTCATTCAGCCTGGAAGCATTATCAGAATTAGTAAAAGCACCTGCCTGAACTGTGTATTTATAATTTTCTTCATCAGCATTATCGGAAGATTGAACTTGTTGGTTCTGAGTAGTTTCATCATCTTCTTTATTCATCGCTGCCATTTTTATATATGGTGAATCGGGATAATTATTTTTAAGTTTTGTAAAATATTTATCCGCTGTATTATAAAGTCCCAAGGCAAAATAATATGAATATATTCTATAAAGAGCTGCATCGGCAAAAGAGCTTTTAGGATACTTATCAACAATGTCTTGATATATTACAATTGCGTCCTGGGCATTTTCTGTAAGTACACCTTCAAGAAACAAAAGGTTAGCACTATTGGGATAATCTTTTTTTAATTCAGTTAATTTCGTTTTAACTTCTTCTGATTTGCCTTGCTCGATTTGTTTTAGGTAAGGAATGATATCAACTTCCTGCGCATTGATAAATGCAGGCATCATAATAAAGGATAACAGTAAAGTCTTAATTATAGTTTTCATCTTTGATAAAACTCTTTAATATGTTTACTCAAAGATAAGAAAGAATTGAAATAATATCAGAAGTAAATAAATGGGATTTATTCGGAACTTGTTATTGCGAATTTTCTTTCTCGTGTAGATATTTATTATTAAGACAAGTACAATAATGTCATTTCGAACGAAGAGAGAAATCTGTAACTTAAATTAATGAAAATGATGAATAGAAATTATTACATCTACATTCTGACTAATTGGGACAATACAATAATGTATATTGGAGTTACCAATAATCTTCAAAGAAGACTATTCGAGCATAAGAATAAATTGATTGATGGATTCAGCAAGAAATATAATTGTGACAAATTAGTTTATTATGAATTATTTTTTGACATTAATGATGCTATCAGAAGAGAAAAAGAAGTTAAAAAATGGCGAAGGGAAAAGAAAAATAATCTCGTGGAATCAATGAATCCTGAATGGAAAGATTTAAATGATGAATTCGAGGATTAAGATTTCTCACTCGAAGACTCATTCAAAATGACTATTATGCCCATTTCGACTCCGATTCATTGGAGGAGAAATCTTAAGGGTTACTATTTACGCATTTAACGCAATTCCTTCTTTTGCAGTTTCAATATGGGAAATATAATCCCCGAACAATGTTCCGGACGTTGCTTTGTTAATTTTAACTTTAACGTAATCACCAATTTTTATTTTTTCATCAACAGGAACAATAACTACTTTATTTGTGTCGGTTCTTCCAGCAATAAAATCATTTGATTTTTTACTTAATCCTTCAACCAAAATCGTCTCATCTTTTCCAATCAATTCCTGATTTTTTTCAAAAGAGATTTGATGTTGAACATCAATAATTTCCTGTAATCTTTTTGATTTCACTTCATCAGAAACGTCATCAACCATTTTGAATGCTTTAGTACCCTCACGCGGAGAATATTTAAACATATAAGCACCATCATATCTTACCTGCTTCAACACTTCCAGAGTTGCAAGATGATCTTCCCAGGTTTCTGTTGGAAATCCTGAGATAATATCCGTTGAAAAACTTACACCAGGGATAATCTTTTTTGCTTTTTCAATAAGGTTAAGATAATGTTCAACTGTGTAAGTCCTGTTCATCAATTCAAGAATCCTGTTTGAACCGGATTGGACCGGCAGATGAACGTAATTACACAGATTTGGATGTTCAGCAATTGTGTATAAAAGTTTATCAGAAAGATCTTGAGGATGAGATGTTGTAAATCTTATTCTCATCGATCTATCAACTCGGGCTGCGGCAGCTAAAAGATCAGCAAAATCTCCACCGTTATCAGATTGATCATCACTATATGAATTTACATTTTGCCCGAGTAAAGTAACATCTTTAAATCCACGCTGGGAAAGATTTTCTAATTCTGAAACAATCGATTGAAGTGAGCGGCTTCTTTCTCTTCCACGTGTATAAGGCACAACGCAGAATGTGCAAAATTTATCGCAGCCGCGCATAACAGAAATCCATGCGGAAAGCCCTTCTTCGCGATGCGGCTCGATATCATCATAAGTTTCTGTTCTCGAAAGTTTAACTCCAATTCCTTTATCACCATTAAAAGCAACATCAATATATTCGGGTAATCTTCTATATTCATCCGGTCCAACAACAATATCAACGGCTTTCTTTTCATCAATTAAATCTTTTCTTAATCTTTCTGCCATACAACCAAGAACACCAAGAACCAATCCGGGATTTTTGTATTTAAGAGTTTTCAGATTTCCAATTCTGCCATAGATCCTTTGTTCAGCGTTATCGCGGATACTGCAAGTGTTAAGTAAAATAACATCAGCGTTTTCAGGTTTATCAGTTACACTATATCCTTGCTTCTTTAAAATGCCCAATACAATTTCTGTATCAGCTACATTCATCTGGCAGCCATAGGTTTCTATGTAAACGTTATTTTTACGCATGAATAAAAAATAAGCTAAAGTTGAATAATTTAATAGGTCTTTACTAGAAAGTAGAGAACAATATTTAAGATAGAAAGAGAGAGAAGTATATATATAATAGTAAAATTTCTTTCTTCCCTTTTTCTTTCGAAGAGAAGGTCATTATTTTTATTGAATCGTGGTTTTTCTAAGGTTTTTACAAATCCGAGCATAAAATTCCATTAAATAAAATTAAATAATCACATAAATAAACTAATATTTTTTTTCATAAAAAATCAGACAATTATTTCTCAACTATCCAAAATATTTATTTTTTAATATTAGATAAAAAAATTATATGATGATTGTTCCATAGACTACTTCATAATCGTAAAAGAGCAAATAAACTTTATATTGCTTAATTTTTTGCCATCATATCATTTCACAAAAATATATTTGCAAAAAATAAAACAGCGTTCAATGTTCCGTGCATCTATTATGGGAAACAACTATTTTCTATAATAACAGTTGTTTAACCATCTTTTTATATAAATCAAGTAACTGTTTTAATTTCAATAGGTTAAAATTAAATTATTATTTGTATTTAATAATTTCTTTTATTATTTATTGCGTCCAATTTGGGCACTTTTTTTGTTTTCTAATCAATATCTGTTTAATGAAAAATAAGGATTCTTTCTTTTTATGGGAAAACTATACATTTTCTTTTTGAGCTTAACCATAGCAATTTTTACATCTTCAATTACAGTGGGGCAAGAAGTAATTTTTGAAGACAATTTTGACAGTTATACTGTAAATCGACAAATAGCTTGCCAAAATCCCACAGATTGGACAACCTGGATGAACAATCCATGTAGTATTCTTGAAGATCCACTTATATCAAATGTTTTTTCATACAGTCCATCTAATTCAGTCGTTATAAGAGATAGCAATGATCTTGTAAAAGATCTGGGGCAGTTAAAAAATGGTATATGCGAAATAAATTTCCAGATATACATCCCTACTGGAAAATCAGGTTACTTTAACACACTGGCTGATTTTGCACCGCCGGACTATGTTTGGGCAATGCAAGTTTACTTCGATTCCCCAGGGACAGGGCGTCTTGATGCTGATGGGTCATCTTCTGCAACATTTAATTATTCCCATGATAGTTGGATACCTGTTAAAGTTGTTGCCGATCTTGTTGGTGATCGTGGAGAATTTTGGCTTAATGGTACATTAATACACTCCTGGCAGTGGTCAAAAGGAACATTTGGTTCAACAATATCTCTTGCATTAGATGGAGTAGATTTTTTTGGAAATACGGTTAATAATGAGATGTATGTAGATAATTTTTCAGTTACTTATGTTCCTAAAATTCAGAGTACTTCTATCGGTGGAAATTGGAGTTCCCCAGGTACCTGGATTGGTGGTATTGTTCCGGCATCGAATGTTCCGGTTGATATTGTGAGTACAGCAACATTAACTTTAGATGCTGATATTACCCGAAATGCGGGAACATTGATTAATGGAAAATTAATTTGTGGAACAAATATTATATCTGGAACAAGCAACTTTATATTATCTTCTAATGCAACTTTAGAGATTGGCTCTGCCGCTGGAATCAGTCTAACAGGAGCAACAGGAAATATACAAGTTACAGGTCTTAGGTTGTTCAATATCGCCGCAAATTATATTTACAATGGGAACTTGTCACAAAATACGGGGAATGGAATACCAGCAACAGTTAAAAGTCTTACGGTTAACAACCCGACAAGTGTTACGCTTAGTTCAAACATATCTGTTAGTAATACATTAACTTTAACAAGTGGTAGTTTGATTACTAATGAAGACACTCTTTCACTTGGCACAGGTGTTAGTGTTCGTGGTACACTGGTGCGTACTTCAGGAAAAGTTATTGGAAATTTTAGAAAATGGTTCAACAGAAATACAATCAATAATGTCTTATTCCCTATCGGAACAACAACTAATTATTATCCTGTAAATATAAGTTTTACTACAGCACCAACTACTTCAGGGACATTAACTGCATTTTTTTCACCTAACGATCCCGGCAGTGCCGGATTACCTTTAAATGATGCAGGTACTGTTGTAAACTATCAGGGAACTAATGGTTATTGGACATTAACAGCAAATTCCTTAACAGGAGGAGTTTACACACTTGATCTTACTGCTGAGAATTTTACCGGAGTATCAGATTATACTCAATTAAGAATTATAAAAAGAAATCCCGGTGAAAACTGGATGTTAAATGGTGTATTTGTCCCGGGAACTGGTAGCAACAGCATACCTGTTGTTCATCGCACTGGAATGAGTAGTTTTTCTGAGTTTGGAATAGCAAATGTTGATGCCCCGCTTCCCGTTGAACTAACATCATTCTCAGCAGCAACAATTGGTTCTGATGTTAAGTTAAGCTGGAAGACTGCTACGGAAATTAATAATTATGGATTTGAGATTCAGAAGTCAGGAGTCGGAAGTCAGAAGACAGAATGGAGTGCAATTGGATTTGTAAATGGTAATGGAAATTCAAACTCACCAAAGAATTATTCTTTTATTGATGATAACGTTACTGCAGGTAAATATTCATACAGACTAAAACAGATAGATAACGATGGACAGTTTGAATACTCAAAGACAGTTGAAGTTAATCTTGGCGCACCAAAGAAATTTGAGTTAAGCCAGAATTATCCAAATCCGTTCAATCCAACAACAACAATAAGCTATAACATTCCGGAAGCAACAAATGTTAAGCTAACAATATTCAATATACTTGGACAGGAAATAAAAACACTTGTTAATGAATTTAATGAAGCCGGAGTTCATACAGTAGTTTTTAATGCAAGTGAACTGAACAGCGGACTTTATATTTACAAACTACAAGCCGGTACATTTACACAAACCAGAAAAATGACATTGATTAAATAAAATTCTTCAAACCTTCGAGGTTGCAATCCGTTTCCGTTAGCTAACGGAAAAAACCTCGAAGGTTACAGTCATTAGAAAAGGCTCAGGTAACTGAGCCTTTTTTATTTATAACCATTTTACGTCCTTGCTCTAATTGCGGAAAAGGATTCTCACGATACTGAAATCCAATTGCACTCTCACTAATGAACCAGCACCTTAAATTATTTTAATATTAATTTTATTTGGGAGGGTTGATGGTGATAAAAAAATGCACTATTTTAAGTTCTCAACTTACTCATTAAATGATTTTTAATATATTAAAATTAAATATGCTTACTAATTATTTTTTCAATTCTCTAAAATCAAACGAGGTATATATGAAAAAACTTGGGTTACTGTTTACTGTACTTTCATTTTCTCTACTCCTTATGAGTACGACTTATTCCCAGTTACTAGTTGAAGATTTTAATTATGCAGCAGGTGATACCCTGATTAAAGTCGGCTGGTTACAAAGTGGATCTACTACAACAAATTCAATTGTAGTAACTTCTCCTGGACTGACTTTTACTGGTTATCCATCTGTATCAGGTAATGCCGTTACACTTTTAAATACTGGACAGGATGACTACTATACATTTGCAAATCCAGGTCCATCATCAGGAAGTGTTTATATGGCTTTCTTAATGAATGTCACAGCAGCTCAAACGGGCGATTATTTTATTGGTTTATCCGCCGCTAGCAGTCAGACAAATTATTATGATAGAATTTTTGTAAAAAGTTCGGGTGGTGGTTATGTAATTGGAGTAAGTAAAAGTAATGAAACACCTCAAGTGTATGGCACAACGGAACTTGCTTTCAATACAACATATCTTGTTGTAACAAAATATGTTTTTAATCCTGATACAACAAATGATGATGCAATATCCATATTTGTAATCAACTCAGATATTCCAGCAACAGAACCAACTCCGGAAATTGGCCCTTATACAATCAGCACAAAAAATGATGCTGCAGATATATCAACAGTAACCCTCAGACAGGGCTCTGCCACAGCAGCAGCATCGTTAACTATTGATGGAATTAGAGTAGCAACTAGTTGGACAGAAGCATTACTAGGATTCTGTAGCAACACCAACATTAACAGCAAATCCAACTTCTCTCACTGGTTTTACTTATGTTGAGGGCGCTGGCCCATCAGCTTCACAAAGCTATACTCTTAGCGGTTCTGATCTTGATCCAGCAGATGGTAATATTACCGTTACTGGCTCTACTAATTATGAAGTTTCAACTGATAACTCAACTTTCAGTGGAACTTTTGATGTTGCTTATACAGGTGGCGTTCTTTCAGATACAACTATTTATGTAAGATTAAAAGCCAGCCTTACAGCTGGAGATTATAACGGTGAAATAGTTACAAATTCTGGTGGTGGTGCAACTCAACAAGATGTAACAGTTGATGGATCGGTAACATCCATTCCTTCACTTTCAGGAGATTATTATATCGGTGCTCCGGGTACAGGTCCGGGTGGAAGTGATCCTCAATTTGCAACCTTAAGAGATGCATTTCAGGTTTTAAATAATTCACCTTTCAACGGTAATTGCACATTCTATATTACCAGTGATATTACTGAAACTTATACTCCTGCAGTTGGTTTAGGTTTAGCGATTAATCCAGAACCTTACACTGTAACATTTAAACCTTATTCTGGAACACAGCCAGTTATTACCCTTAATTATCCATCTGATTTAAATGCAGGCCCTTCCGGTGCATTAATAATCGGCATTCCAATGGAAAATAATATTGCCTGGAATGATCTCAGAGTAACTAAAAATATTATAATCGATGGTTCTAACACTGTTGATGGTACGACAAGAGATTTGACAATTCAGACGGCACTAACAGCCCAAAGGAATGCATTTCCTATTACTATAGTTGGTGACGTATCAAATATGGTTGTTAAAAATACCAATATATATTATAAGGCACAGGGAGTTAGTACTTCTGGAAATCTTTTTGTAAGCGCAGTACAGCTAAGATCCAGAAATAATCTTGGTGTTGATTATGTACCTAATAATATTCTTTTTGAGAATAATCATATAAGTGCAAATTTTGATGGAGTTGTTCAGAGTGCACAAGGATATGGAACGTACCAGACTGGAACACCTGTTCCATTACTATATCCTTATAATATCACTCTTAAAAACAATTTGATCGAAGGCAAAAAAAGAGCAGTTGCATTATACAAAGCCGGCAGCCATGATATTTTTGGTAACGAGATAATTCTCAATCAAGATATCGCTGCAAGTACAACTAATGAGGCTATCTATGCTGCAGACGTTGATACGAATTCCGTTGTTAATATTTATGATAACAAAATTTCTAAAGTTTCTTCTATGACTAATTACGTAAGCGGTGGAAATACAGGAATCAGCATAGAAACTTTAGGTACTTATAATATTTATAACAATATGATTTATGGTTTTGAACTAACAGCTGTTAATCCTGTTGCGTATGTAAGAGGAATTAAGAACTCATCAGCTACTGCCACTTTAAATTTGAATTTTAATTCCATTTACTTGCCGGATCTTACTGATATTGGAACCGGTGCTGTTGCCTATCAAGGTATATTTTTATCGGATGGCACAAATAATTTAGCAGACAATATCGTTGTTTCTGCTGAAAAAGATTTTGTATCCTACTGTATTTATAAAAATGGTGCATTAGGAACAGTTACTTCTAATTATAATGATTTCTATCCGGCTGATCCAACAAATGGAAATTTTGGCTTCTGGGATACTTCGGCAACAAAATCATTAACTGATTGGCAAACTGTTTCAGGACAAGATGCTAACTCAGTATCAAAAGAAGTATTCTTTGCATCCACCACAGATTTACATTTAACAGGATCTTCAGATGGTGATTTTGATCTTGCTGGTACTCCAATAACAGGAATAACCAAAGATATTGATGGTGATACGCGCAGTACGACTAATCCATATAAAGGAGCCGATGAAGGTTCAGTAAAACTAATTGCTACTGTTACAATAGCTGAAGCAATAGAAGATCTTAATAATGATTTTGTGCCTGACAGATTAGGTCAAACGGTTACAGTTCAGGGAGTTGTTTTCTCACCGAACTATCAAACAACGAACAACTCTTTTTATATTGCTGACAGTACAGCCGGTACTGATATATTTATGTACGCTCCACCTCTATATACCTGGAATTTGGGAGATGATCTTAAAATAACCGGTGTAGTTACACAGTATAACGGAATGTCGGAGATAGTTGTTGCAGATTCAACAGGATGGGTTTTAATGAGTTCCGGTAACCCACTACCTACTCCTACTGTAATTACACTTGCACAGTTCAAGGCAAATGCTGAATTATACGAAGGATCATTAGTAAGATTTCTTGGATTGAATTTGGTTGGTGGTACCTGGCCAGCCAGCGGCAGCAGTACTAATTTATCTTTAAGTGATGGAGTTGATACGGTTGTGTTTAGAATAGATTCTGACACTGATATCGATGGCAGCCCTGCACCATCATGGCCTGCAGATGTAATTGGCATTGGAAGTCAGTTTGATGCTAGTGCGCCTTACAACAGTGGTTATCAAATTTTCCCAAGATACAGAACTGATTTTACTCCCGCTACTTCAGTTGGGAATGAGAACACAACAGTAACACAATTTGAATTAGCGCAGAATTATCCAAATCCATTCAATCCAACTACAAAAATAAACTATAGTGTTCCATTAGATTCTAAGGTTACTATTTCTGTTTATTCTATTACAGGTGAACTAGTAGCAGAGTTAGTTAATGGTTACATGCCAGCAGGTAAATATTTTGTTAATTTTAACGGAAGTAACCTTGCAAGTGGAATGTATATTTATAGAATGATAGCAGGTAGTTTTGTTCAAACTCAGAAAATGATGTTGTTAAAATAATCTTTAACTCTGATTATATCATTAAGCCCCGATTTTTTCGGGGCTTTTTTTTTGAACAAATGATTTATTATTCTTGTTAGGTTAAAAAGGATTTTCAATGAGTAAAAGAATTATTGTCACCGGTGCCACAGGGTTAATTGGAAAAAAGCTTACAACTGCCTTAATTCAAAGAGGGGACGAAATAATTATCTTTGGCAGAAACATCAACAAAGCAAAGTCAAATTTCCCAGAGGCAAATGATTTTGTTGAATGGGATTATCATAAACCTGAGTTATGGAAATCACAACTAGAAAAATCGGATGCTGTTGTTCATCTTGCAGGAACAAATTTATTTTCTAAAAGATGGAGTGCAAGTTTTAAAAGAGAAGTAATTGAATCGCGAAAAATCAGTACACATTATCTTGCGGAGGTAATTAAATCCTGCATAAATAAACCAGAGGTTTTTATTTCAGCTTCCGGAATTGGTTATTACGGAGATTGTGGTGATTCTGTTTTATCAGAAATGTCACCTGCCGGAAGTGATTTTCTTGCCAATGTTTGTGAAGTGTGGGAATCAGAATCTGCGAAAGTTGAAATTCTTGGCGTTAGAAATGTAAGAGTAAGAACAGGGTTAGTTTTAAGTACTGAGGATGGTGCACTTAAACAAATGCTGCCTTCATTTAAATTTTTTATCGGCGGACCACTCGGAAATGGAAATCAGTGGGCATCCTGGCTGCATATCGATGACATAGTGGGAATTTATGTTCATGCAATCGATAACAAAAAATTAAAGGGAGCAGTTAATGCTGCGGCTCCAAATCCAGTCAGAATGAAAGTGTTTGCACATACACTTGGTAAAGTTTTGAAACGACCTTCTTTATTCCCTGTCCCAAAGTTTATGTTAAAAATTGTAGTGGGAGAAGCAGCAGAAGTAGTAACCGCAAGCCAGAGAATTGATGTTAAAAAGTTGTTGGGAAGTGGATATCAATTTAAATTTAAAGAACTTGAAAGCGCTTTAAGAGATCTCTTA
Source organism: uncultured Ignavibacteriaceae bacterium (assembly GCA_963809415.1). Classification (GTDB taxonomy): domain Bacteria; phylum Bacteroidota; class Ignavibacteria; order Ignavibacteriales; family Ignavibacteriaceae; genus IGN3. Next base: position 1,483,888 of record CAWEJJ010000003.1, read on the forward strand.
AAAAAATAATTATAATTTATGGCAATTTCAGAAACGATTACGCTTGTTGTTAGATCACTTAGACACAGGAACTACCGTTTGTTTTTCGGTGGTCAGGGAATTTCTCTGGTTGGAACATGGATGCAGCAAATCGCTTTAGGATGGTTAGTCTATCGATTAACTGATTCAGCATTCCTGCTGGGGTTAGTCGGGTTCTCCAGTCAAATACCAACATTTATCTTAGCTTCGTATGCAGGTGTTTTAGCAGACCGATTTGACAAACACCGCATAATAATTTTAACACAAACCCTTGCAATGATACAAGCAGCAATTCTTGCTGTTCTTACTTTAACTCATTCAATTCAGATATGGCATATAATTTTTCTTAGCGTTTTTATTGGAATAGTAAATGCTTTTGATATGCCTACAAGGCAATCCTTTGTAGTTGATCTTGTTGAGGATAAAAATGATCTTCCAAATGCAATTGCACTGAATTCATCCATGTTTAATACTGCAAGATTAGTTGGACCAATGATAGCAGGAGTTTTAATTTCACTTTTGGGAGAAGGGTTATGTTTTTTGATAAATGCTATAAGTTTTATAGCTGTAATTGTTGCATTACTAATGATGAATATCCAAAACAAGGTTGTATCCGGAGAGAAAAAAAATGTTTTTAATGAATTGTTAGAAGGAATTAAATATTCTTATTCATTTAAACCAATTCGAGTTCTTCTTTTATTGCTGGCACTTCTCAACCTTACCGGCAGTCCATTCGCTGTCTTGATGCCTGTGTTTGCTAAAGATATTCTTAAAGGCAATGCAAATACACTTGGTTTTTTGTTTGGAGCGGTCGGTGTTGGAGCATTGATTGGAGCGATATATCTTGCTTCACGAAGAAATGTATTAGGATTAGGAAGATGGATTGCGATTTCATCAATCATATTTGCTTTAGGATTAATTCTATTTTCTTTTTCACAAAACTTAATTTTTTCACTTACGTTGATGTTGTTTACAGGATTTGGGATGATGGTTCAAATGGCATCTACAAATACGCTTTTACAGACACTTGTTGATAATGATAAACGCGGCCGCGTAATGAGTCTGTATGTAATGGCGTTTGTGGGGACCGCTCCTTTGGGCAGTTTAATCGCCGGGATATTAGCAAGTAAATTCGGAGCGCCCCTTACTATTTTTTCCGGTGCGGTTGTTTGCTTAATTGGCGCAATTACTTTTGTATTCTATTTACCAATATTAAGAAATCATATCAGACCGCATTATATAAAGCTTGGTATTCTTCCTGAAGTATCCAAGGGGTTACAAGCAGCAACTCATTTAAATATGCCGCCAAGTGAATAAAAAAAGGCTGCACTTTTGTACAGCCTTAAAAATAAAATTATTATAAATAATTTTAATATCTGTAGTAGTCAGGTTTGAATGGTCCTTCGACGGCTACACCAATATATTTAGCTTGTTCCGGCGTAAGTGAATCAAGTTCAACGCCAATTTTCTTTAAGTGCAATCTTGCAACTTTTTCGTCTAAATGTTTTGGAAGTGTATAAACTTTGTTCTCATATCTTTCAGGATGATTCCAAAGTTCTAATTGAGCAAGTGTTTGATTTGTAAATGAGTTTGACATTACAAATGATGGGTGACCTGTAGCGCAGCCAAGATTTACTAATCGACCCTCTGCGAGTACAATAATATCTTTTCCGTCAATTGTGTATTTATCCACCTGAGGTTTGATAGTATCTTTTGTCTTACCATAATTTTTATTCAACCATGCCATATCAATTTCTGTATCAAAGTGTCCAATGTTACAGACTACTGTTTTATCTTTCATGATTCTGAAATGTTTTTCATTCACTACATTCATATTACCTGTTGTAGTAACAACAATATCAGCTTCTTTAACAGCATCGTCCATCTTCTTAACTTCATAGCCTTCCATAGCAGCTTGTAATGCACATATAGGATCAATCTCTGTAACAATAACTCTAACATTCTGAATTCTTTAACGACTCAGCCGAACCTTTTCCAACATCACCAAATCCAGCAACTACAGCAACTTTACCGGCAAGCATAAGATCTGTAGCTCTGCGTATCGCATCAACCAATGATTCGCGGCAGCCATATTTGTTATCGAATTTAGATTTTGTAACTGAATCATTTACGTTTATTGCCGGAATAGGAAGAGTGCCTTTTTCCATTCTTTCATACAAACGATGAACACCTGTTGTTGTTTCTTCAGACAATCCTTTAATACCTTTAGCTAATTCAGGATATCTATCAAACACCATATTTGTTAAATCACCACCGTCATCCAGAATCATACTTAAAGGTTTTGATTCATCACCAAAAAATAATGTCTGTTCGATACACCAGTTAAATTCTTGTTCATTCATGCCCTTCCAAGCGAAAACCGGAATTCCGGCAGCGGCAATTGCAGCAGCAGCATGATCTTGTGTTGAAAATATATTACATGATGACCACCGTACTTCAGCACCAAGTTCAACCAGAGTTTCAATCAAAACCGCAGTTTGAATTGTCATGTGAAGACATCCGGCAATACGTGCGCCTTTTAATGGTTTTTTATCGCGGTATTCTTCTCTTAAAGACATTAAACCAGGCATTTCAACTTCAGCTAACTCAATTTCTTTCCTTCCCCACTCAGCTAAAGAAATATCTTTCACTTTATAAGGAAGTGACAAATCAATTTTTTTATCAAGAGCTAAACTCATTACTTAATCCTTTTATTATTTTTTATAATTCTTATTTTATGCAACGATTACTAAACACAAATACTTAATCAGAAATTTCAATAATAGTTTAATTATTTTTTTGCATACTTTTTGAATACCGGGACGAGATCAAGTTGTTCCCAGGTAAAGTCTTTATCATTTCTTCCAAAGTGACCATAAGAAGATGTCTTTTGATAAATAGGTCGTCTTAATTTTAATCTTGAGATAATACCTTTAGGAGTAAGATCAACTTCTTTCTGAATCATTTTAGAAATTTGAGTATCAGGGATAACACCTGTCCCTTTTGTATCTACAAAAACAGAAATTGGTTCTGCAACTCCGATAGCATAAGAAACCTGAACTAAACACTCTTTGGCAAGTTTAGCACCAACAACATTTTTTGCTATGTGTCTGGCAGCGTAAGTTGCGCTTCTATCAACTTTAGATGGATCTTTACCTGAAAATGCACCGCCGCCATGAGGAGCCCAACCACCGTAAGTATCAACGATAATTTTTCTTCCTGTTAAACCGCTGTCACCGTGTGGTCCGCCAATTTCAAATCTGCCGGTTGGATTTACAAAATACTTTGTATTCTTATCCAAATATTTTGCGGGAATAACTTTCTTAATAATATGCTGAATAACATCTGACTTAATCTTACTTTGTTTTGCATCTCCGTCATGTTGTGTAGAGATTACAACTGCATCAACTCTTAATGGTTTTCCATTATCATCATATTCAATTGTAACCTGTGATTTTGCATCAGGGCGAAGATAAGGCATTAACTTTGGATTATTTTTTCTGACATCGGCAAGTTTTTTAACAAGTTTATGAGCAAACATTATCGGCATTGGCATCAATTCAGGTGTCTGATCGCAAGCGTAGCCAAACATAATGCCCTGGTCACCGGCGCCGCCGGTATCAACACCCATTGCAATATCCGGTGATTGTGAATGTATAGCATTTAGCACTGAGCACGATTCAGAATCAAACTTATAATCTGCTTTAGTGTATCCAATTTTTTTAACTGTTTCCCTTACAACTGCCGGAACATCTATGTAAGTTTTTGTAGTGATCTCACCGCCAACCAATACTAATCCGGTAGTTACAAATGTTTCGCAAGCAACTCTTGCATATGGATCGTGTGCATAAATTGCATCAAGTATTCCATCGGATATTGCATCACTTACTTTATCCGGATGACCTTCAGAAACTGATTCTGATGTGAAGAAAAATGACATGTTTTACTATTCCTTTGAATGATTTTTAATATGCTAATATGGTTTTTGAGTGGCAAATTTAACTAATCCCCTCATGATATACAAAATATGTTTGTTTCATTTTGCTTAGTTTTGAGGTGTATCAAACAACTTTATTTTTGGTATTATGAAAAACAGAATAACCGAATTATTAAATATTAAATATCCTATAATTCAAGCTGGAATGGTTTGGGTGTCCGGGTGGAAATTAGCTTCTGCAGTTTCTAATTGCGGAGGATTAGGATTAATTGGAGCAGGTTCAATGAAACCCGATTTGTTGAAAGAACATCTGCAAAAATGTAAAGCTGCGACAAATAAACCATTCGGGGTAAACATTCCTTTACTAAGAAAAGATGCTGAAGAACTTATTAGCGTTTCTTTAGATGAGGGAGTAAAAATTTTTTTTACATCTGCAGGTAATCCAAAAACATTTACAGCTTTATTAAAAGATAAAAACTGCACTGTTGTTCATGTTGTGGCTAATCTTAAATATGGATTAAAAGCACAGGAAGCAGGTTGTGATGCTGTTGTTGGTGAAGGTGTTGAAGCAGGCGGGCATAATGGGGCGGATCAGCTAACAACATTTTGTTTGATTCCGCAATTGGTTGACAAGCTCAACATTCCTGTTATTGCAGCAGGTGGAATTGTTGATGGAAGAGGAATATTAGCGGCGCTTTCTCTCGGTGCAGAAGGTGTACAAATCGGGACACGTTTTGCAGCAACAATTGAATCATCCGCACACGATAATTATAAACAAGAAATTGTTAACTCCGGCGATCAGGATACGGTTTTAGCTTTTAAGAAAATTGGTTTAGTTAGAATGATAAAAAATGATTTTGCATTCCGTGCGATTAAGGCTGAAAATGAAGGTTGGGCCGAAACTCAATTAAAAGAATTGCTTGGAGTTAAACGTGAACGTCTGGGAATTTTTGAGGGCGATTTAATTGAAGGTGAGCTTGAAGCCGGGCAAGGTGCTGGATTGATTAAAGACATTCCAGGAGTTAAAATTTTATTTGAGAAGTTGTTAAAAGAGATTGAAGAAGCAAAGTCAAAAATCGTTTAAGTGTTCAAGTTGAGATATGTTGTGTTAAATATCCGAAAGAGTTATAATTAAATTTACGTTAAAAGGAAAATATATTTTTTGTTTCAAGAATGATTCTTTGTAATAATTTTTTCAATTCGATTTGTGTCAAATAAATTCATAAATAAAAAAGGCTCGATTTCTCGAGCCTCAAATTCGCTTTTCGTAGCGCAGTCCGTTAGCTAACGGATCCTTTCCTGTGCTTTTTTAACTAACATACGCACGAATGGATTCGTGCGCTACACAATTACAACAGAGATTCTTTCAATCTTCTTGCAACTGAACAAAGAAACCAACAACCAGTACAATTACACCAATCCAGACAAGACTGATGTATGGTTTAATGCTTGCAGTAACAGTAAACACTTCCTGCTTTGGTTTTTCAACTACCGGTTGCTTGTGTAGCTTTAGCGATGAAATTGATACTTCAATCATTTGGGCAGTTAAGATTTAAGAAGCTTGATTTTTAATTCCGGAATTGCTTAGAAGAGTAATCTGTAAACTCAATCTGTCCGCTAATACTTTTTCTAAATAATTCAAACTCTTCAGTTTTACCGCTATTTTCAATTGTTAAATACAGCACCCATTTGAAAATCTTTACCTGCCTGCATTGCAGTCATAGTCTCAGAAGAAACATCAAAGTGATCAAAAGAAATTTTTGATCCGTTGTATTCTGTCTCTACACCTTTTTCCAGCTTTACTGTTTCTCCATTGCTGTTATTCTGATCAGTTCCTTCATCATAACCAAGAGGTGCTAAGTAAATATCTTTAGAAAAAAGATTTAATATTGCAGGTTCTCGCATTAAGCTGTTATTAAATTCTGACATATACATTATAGGTGAAACAGTATAAGTGCTATTTCCTTTTTTCAAATTTATATTAAAGGCATACTTTGTATTATTTTCAATCGGGGTGTAACCCGTAAAAGTCATTTCATATCCAAATGCCGTTACAGGTTTATCCTTTACAAGATCAACGTTAACCTGATCGCCGAAACCCATAGAACCGATAACACCAAGAATAAATATTGCTATTCCTATGTGAGCTACATAAGCACCAAGATTTTTAAGATTGCCTTTTACAATATTTATAGCAATCTGTCCATTTAACAACCAAAGCAAATGCAGATGAGAAAGTAAGTAATATCATTAATAATTTAGTCATCCCGCCAAATACTACAATAATAATTGTAAGCACAAAACTTACCACTACAGATAAAGCAGAATCTCTTATCAATTCTTTTGTGTTTGTTTTTTTCCATTTGATAAGTAAGCTGATGTCCATTTAATAATCCTATTATAATAGCAATTGGAACATGCATCTCGTTGTAAAATAATGTATCAACAGCCTGCCCGAATAATGGAGCAGAAGTGCCAACTAAAACAATAATTGCGGATGCAACTAAAACGATTGAAGCTGTAAAGAGAGAAAGTTCTCTTGAAAGAAGGCTTTCTTCATAAACAGTTTTATCTTCAAGATATTTCCATCTGTATGCAATAGTGCCAAATCCCATAAGAATAAATGTTCCGATAAAAACTACAAGGAATAAATAAACAAGCCTTCCCGGATCTACAAATGAGTGAACAGAAGCATCGCCAAGAACTCCGCTTCTTGTTAAGAATGTGCTGTACAAAACCAAAATATAAATTAAGATGCAGAGAATTAAATTTGTCTTAGCGTATCTTCCAATTCCTGCCGAAGTTTTAAGACTTCTTTTCTGCACAAGCATTGTATGAATCGAGGCAACTCCAATCAACCACGGAATTAAACTTGAGTTTTCAACAGGATCCCAGGCCCAATAGCCGCCCCAGCCAAGCATTTCATAAGCCCAGTAGCCGCCCATCATAACTGCAAGACCAAGAATTCCTGTTCCTGCAAGCACCCAGGGTAAGGATTGTTTAACCCAATCTCTATAATCGTTTTTCATTAAAGCTGCCATTGCAAATGAAAATGGAACTGTAGCCATAGAGAATCCGGTAAAAAGCATTGGCGGATGAATCTGCATCCAATAATTTAGTAATTGTGGATTCAATCCTTTTCCATCAGTTATAAATTGATTGACCTGAACACCGGCTTGTATTAACATAGCATGAAGATCAGGACCCATTTGTACAAAAGTGGATTTGGTTTGCTGATCTGTAAAAATAAAGTTTTGAATGAATGGCAGATTAAGAAATTGCGGATTGATATTTTTCATATCAACAAAAACGGGTGTCATCCAAATTAATTCAAATGGATTTTTGAACCACGGTGAAACCATCACTAAAAGAAAGGATAGTTGCAAGCGTAAATACAGCCATTACCCTTGGTTCCAAGATCATCCTCTTTTAGATGAGTATGATTGAAGTATTACTCCAACTATAGAAGTGAGAAGGAGCCACAGCATAAAACTGCCTTCCTGCCCACCCCAGAAAGATGAGAAAAGCAACCCGGTTGACAATGAGTTATTGCTGTAACTAAAAACATAATGGTATTGATACTGATGCGTTAATATTGCATACCACAAAAATGTAGCTGCACCAATTACAAAAATTGCCATGCCATGATAACTGTAACGTGCAATATTTAATGTGTTCTTATAGCCTTTAAAAGAAAGATAATACATTACCATTGCAATAAGACTTAACACGAGAGCTACACTTAAAAAAATACTTCCGATCATAAATCCTCAAAGTTTATAAATATTTATACCTCCCCTAATCACAATTACATAGACGATGACTGAACATTCTGTCCTTCATATTTACTTGGACATTTTGTTAAAATATCTTTTGCGTGAAAGTACCCATTACCATATGAGCCTGTAACAACAACGCTTTTTGCTGTTTCAAAATTATTTGGGATTGCACCTTCGTAAATAACTTTCATTTCATCTCCCTTTTCATCTACCATATAGAATGAAAACGTGTTTTGTTCACGATTCATCTCATAACTTTTTTCTTTTACCCAGCTTCCGGTGGCTTTAACAGTATTTTCTGTACTCTTTACATTTGCAAAATCACTTTCGTACTTGATGTTACTTTGTGTAAACAGGTAAGCCATTATCCCAAGAAATAGTACAATGATAAAACCACCAAAGACATATTTATTTTTCATTTTTTTCTCCTATTAATTCTTTTTCAATTTTTTTAATTCTTTTATCTAAACTAAACAGATATGAAAAAATTCCTGCCCAAACAATCAGGACAATAATCATAACAATATAAATTGCGTTCTGCGATAGAAACTGTTCCAAAGTTAACCTCTGATTAATTGCTTATTTAATTTTTCTCGTAATAAAATTGATTTATAACCAACTTGCCACATCCAAAAGAAAAGTATTGTAAATCCAATTAATGATAGAAAAAAAATTAACTGCATATTTCCATTCATCTTAAAATTTACAACCGGACCAGCATTTGTATCATCAGCCGAACCGGGATGAAGACCTTTCATAATTCTTGGCATAATAAAAATAAAAAACGGAACTGTTACAAATGCTATCATCGAATAAACTGATGAAAGTGTTGCTCTTCTTTCTTCCGATTCGATTGATGAACGAAGTGCAAACCAAGCACCGTAAATTAATAACAGTGCAAAAATACTTGTTTGTCTTGGATCCCAACTCCAAAAAGAGCCCCAGGCAAATTTTGCCCAAACAGCACCGGTAACCGTAGCAAGAATACAAAATATCATTCCAAGTTGAGCTGCTGCATAGGATTTAACATCATCATCTAAGATTTTTCTTGCGTAAATATTTGAAGCTAAAAATAGTTGACATTAAAAATGCAATAACTGTAAGCCAAGCAGTTGGAACATGAAAAAAGATTATTTTGGCATTTTCTTCAAGTCCGGGAATTAATGGAAATTCATACCATTTACTTGGATTCTCAACAATGGGAAATGCAATTCCAGCCACAGAGACGAATGCAAGCAAAAGAAATAAAAATATTTTCCAGATCATAATTTATTTTGGATTAGTTTAAGTTAAAAAATGTTATTCTTTCCAGATAAAATCAAACAGCATATAAGATGCTGTTAACATAATTACATCGTAGCTCACAACAATTGCTAATTCAAACTTAGCTCTTTCAAAGGATGTGCCATCAAGGGCAAACAATGTTAATTGAACTGAGGTTAAAATCAAAGGCAATAATATGGGAAATGAGAGCACCGGATAAAGTGTTCCTTTAGCACCGGCTTTTGCAATTATTGCTGCAATTATTGTTGATGAAACTGCCAATCCAATATTGCCTAGTACAAAAGAGACTAAAAAGAGGACAAAGTTTTTAATAATAAAAGATTCGAACATTGCAGAATAAAGAATGGCAATTACTGTATTCATCGCAAAAACTAAAATAATATTGAAAATCAGCTTTCCAGAAAAAACTGTTGATGGCGCAGCAATTAACTGAAGTGTTAAAGTGTACCTCTTTCTTCTTCAGAAACAAAAGCTCTTGATAGTCCGGACATTGCTGTAAAAAAGATTACAACCCAAAACAATCCGCCAGTTAAGCTTTTACTGATTTTTTCTTGCCCGACTGAAAACAGAATAACACTTATTGCAACGATGATAAACATTGCAAGTGCGTTAATTGCATAGCGTGTTCTCAATTCAGATTTAAAATCTTTTAGAAATAAGCTGTAAGATTTTGAGATTCATTTAATTTTTATACTTCTCCAGATAAACAATATCGCTGCAAAATTCAAGATCATGCTTTTCATTGGATGCAATTAACACAATATTATTTCTGTCCTTCTTCTTTCACCAATTCGTAAACAGAATTTTTTCCTTCGTCATCAAGATTGGATGTTGGCTCATCAAGTATTAATAATTGTGGTGAATGCATTAAGTGCAAAAATAAATTTCACTCTTTGCTTCATTCCTGATGAATATGTTTTTAGCAAATCATCTTTTCTTTTGAACAATAAAAATTTATTAAGAAGATAATCAACTCTTTCCTGATCAAATTTTACTCCTCTAATTTCTGCAAATAAATTCAAATTTTCATAAGTTGAAAATTCTTCATACAGACACAAGATATGGTGAAACAAATCCAATGTGATTGTGAAGATGTTCTTCAGCTATCACTTTATCATTTAATTTATGAATTATTTTCCCTTTTGAGGCTCCAATAATTCCGGCAATAATTTTAACAAGAGTAGATTTACCGGAACCATTTGGACCGGAAATTCCATAAACTCCGGCTTTATTAAACTTAAATTCTAAATCATTAAAGATTAAGTCTTCTTCCAAAAGATTTGTTTAATTCAGACTGCTTCAACGGAATAGTTAGTCATTAAAAATTACCAGCTTCCCTTTTTTAATTTCAGAATTAATCTTTATAAAAAACATGTAAACACCTGAAGCTAACTTATTTTTATCTTTATCCAGTGCATTCCAGTTAAATTCAAAATAATTTTTAGAATTTTTTACAAATGTTCGTTGAACAGAAATTTTACCTGCATAAACCAAATCCAGAGCCATGGAATAAACATTAAAATCCATTTCATTTGTACTGCTTACATTCGATTCAAATACGATAGAGATTCCTTTACCATAATCCTGTGCGTATCTAAATGGGGATGGATATGAAAATATTTCTTTTTCAATACTGGGCGTTGAAGTGTTGGAATCCCCATAAACCACAACGTTATTTAGAATTCCGGCATTATTCCAAAAAGTCTGGTTATCACGGCTAAATGTAATTGAATATTTATCACTTAAAACTTTGCTGCCGGCACCATTATTATAAACAGAAAGTGAAAAATCCATTTGCTGATAGGGATCAGAATCAGCTTTCCCAAAATCTGAATTTGTTATGATCGAATAGAAAACTCCATCACTTAACGGAAGATTTACTTCAAAGAAATAATTTGCTGTTGGTCCAACTGTCATATCATACTGTGCTGAATCCACTAAAATTTGCTGTTGATGTAGGATCAATTAAAGGATAGTTAGCTGCTTCTTCAAAATATTTTCCGGTAATACTCCTGGTATTTGTAAAGTATGTCCAGATTCCAAAAGTATTGAATTGATATCCAAAGTTAGAATTATTTTCGATGATGCTTTGGTTGATAGCCTCTAAAGCTCTTTTGGTAGGCATTAAAACCCATTGACTTTTAATGATATCAAAACCAAAATTATCTTTTAAAAAGATATTCCATATCGCAAGATTGTAGCCATTATTTAAATGGGAAAGCTCTTTCAGGACTTCGGAAATAATCGGGCATATAAGCATAGTAATCATTGACAGTACTGAATACAAATTCCTCCATTGAGGTAGAGGTGATTTCATAGAAAAAAATATCTGACGATCTGATTGAGGAGGAACTATTTAATGGAGCATAGTTGCCCATTTGAATTGCATGATGAAACTCGTGCGCAACAGTTACCCTGGCAGCGTTTATACCTTGTGTATAAAATCCGCTAAAATCATTATCAACCTCTAAATAGCTTGTCCAGTTTGTAGCTCCAACTTTTGTCTCACTGCTTGTTTGTCCATAAAGATTACCAAGATTTCTAATATAAACATCATACTTGCCATCACCACCTTCAGATCCATCGGTTGGCGGCGGCGGGTAGCCTAAATAATTAACTTCAAAATTATATGCGGAATCAAGTGCCTGGGCAAATAAATTAATGTCATAAATTACAGCATCTGTCCCGGTATCTGTATAATGTATTTTAAAAAATCCGTTTGGACTAACCATGCTTAGCGGTAGCGTTGGTCTTTGCAAAATTTTTGATAAGACCGTTTGCTGCTCTATGCTAAATGCAGACATATTATTCTTTATTTCTTCAACTAATCCTAAACCGCATTTTCTATAAGCCGGATTCTGCTTCAACTAGTTTTTGAGGAATGCTGTATATGTTAACACCTCTTAAAAACGTATATAAATTATATAATGAGTCAAGTTGGTTTTTGTTAAATTGCTGAGCATTAATTGAAGCAATAGAAAAAAATAATATTGCGATAACAGTTTTAATCATTTGGGTAATTTTTTTATTCTTATAAAATTGTTGTCTGTATAAACCAGGTGATAATTCCTTTGATCAAGGTTTGCAATAATAAAGTTAGAGATGGTAATATCTTCAAAAACCTTTTTAATTATTAATTGTTTCTTATCGCTAACCAGCAAAAGTTTGTAAAAAGTTTTTTCGGCACTATCATTTACAAACATCAGATTAGTTTTATCAAAAAATAATTGATTTTTATTTGTTATCCTAAAACCATATTTGTTGCCTAATTGCGAATAGATTTCATAATTATTATTTGCACTAAGCAGGTAAACCCTATCTTTACCCGATATTAAACTTACAAATACATTATCACGATAATTCATCGGATTATTAGATTCGGAAACAATTGAATAGTCGCCATATTTAATTTTATTAATTCGCCTAAATTCATAATTGTTTCCATTAAGATTAGCCAGTGAAAAATTTATAGAACCATTATTGATACTCCAATAACCAATTAACATTTCTTTAGCTGAAACAATTGACGGGCTTAACCAATCGTAACTAATGTCCTTATAGATTTTATTACTATATCTAAGCGATGTTTTGGAATATATCTCAAAATTAAGACTCTTATTTTTTGAATAAAGAATAAATAGTTCTGCATTTCCTGCATTATCAGGATAAATGACCAAGTCCTCAATAGATCCATCGGCATAGAAATAATTATGTTTATAAGTAAACTTTTCGAAATCAATTTCTATCGATTCAATAATCCGTTTATTAGTTGTAAAGCAAAAAAATGTTTTTATAGTCTTTGAATTATTGAACTCAATAATTTTATTGTGATTATCATTAAGACTAACAGTAAATAACTTTTCGGGGAATCCTGCGGCATTTCTAATTATGAATTTAATTGATTGGTCATAATCATCTATAAACATTAAATCAGTTATCCCATTATCTGTCAGATCAAATTTTGAGATTGCATTTGGAGCAGCTCCCAGCGCGAGGGTTTGGTTATCTGACAATGAAGTAACGTTTGACAAAATATTTATTTTGCCTGTTTTATTAATAAATGCAGATCCATAAACAAACTTGCTAAAGAATGGAATAATGTCTGAACCATCCTCAATTTTTACATTAAGCATTTCAGGATAAAAAGAATAAAAATCTTTTGCAAAGATTGTAAACACCAATCCGTCTGATATGCTCAAACAATTAAAATCGAAAAATCCATCCCGATTAAAATCTCCAATCACAAAATTGTTAACCTCAAAAGGAGTATCAATTGAAATGATTTTGTGATAAGGAATGACTGCATCACCAAAATAGATTTTGATTGCTTGTGTTGTGCTTATTATAATATCAGGGAAGGAATCATAGTTCAAATCAAATACGCGTAATGATAAAACATTCTCATTTACATTTATTTCCCTTTGTTCAGTAAACTCAGCACGCCCATTGTTATAAAGAAAATGCAGCGTATTATCAACGGAATTTAAAGCAACAACATCTTTTATTTCATCATTATTTAAATCAATAAATTGTGCATTAAGAAAAGTCATGTTTTCTAAAATTTTATTTTCTTCTAATTTATTACCGTTTCGATTGATAACTGATAAGCCTTCAAAAGAATTGCCGGATAAAAGAAACTCCGGATATCCGTCATTATCAATATCTTCTAAACTTATGTGTTCAGGATATGAATTAAATTTTATTTGATTAACTAATTGCGGGTTATCTTGTTTTGAAAATTTATAAATACCAAAGCTTCTGCTTTTTCGTGAAGTAAAAGCATATTCATCAATTATCTTATTTTGTAAGATAATCGGTTCTATTCTGGATGGTTGTAAAGGGAATGAAATATCTTTTATGAAATTAAAATTTAAACCGGATTGACCATGATAAAGTTTTGCTTTAGTACCTTGTGGATTATAAACCAGCAAGTCTGAATATTCATCCTGATCATAATTAAAACTAAATAACCTTGTATAACCCGAATCAACTTCAAAAGAAGTGAGTTTACAAAAACCTTTAAATGGAATTTGGGAAAAGCTAAAATCAGAAAAGATAATAATAAGTAAGAGAAATTTACTTAGTTCTGGTCTTAAGTCTATTCTCTCGTCTAATGAGAGCTTCATTATATCTTCTTTTTTCGTCGTCAGTTTCAGGAATTGCCTCTATTGCCTGTACAGGTTTTCCATTATTATCTACACAAACATAAGTGAGGTAAGCAGTGTTTGTATGAATTTTGGTTCCTTTTCTAAAATTTTGCGCAAAAACAATTACCCCAACTTCCATAGATGTTTTGAAAACCCGGTTTACAGTGGCAATTAAGGTAACAGCATCACCTAATTTAATCGGATGATGAAAATCGATACTATCAACAGAAGCAGTAACACAAATATTTTCGTTATGTTTAGCAGCACTAAGTGCGGCGCAAATGTCAATCCATTGCATCAGCTGTCCGCCAAACAAATTACCTAACTGGTTTGCATGATTAGGCAGCACCAGCTCAGTCATTGTAATTTGTGAATCACTTATTTTTTTCGCTTCCCTCATTATGGATTTGAAGTTAATTTATTCTCTAAGGAGCCCTTTATCTTTTCAACTTCTTTAAAGTTTTCATCATTGGGATATTTTTCAAGGAATTTTTTTGATTCTGATAGTGCTTCAGTTTCTCGTTTTCTTGCAACCAATAAATTAATTTTATTGAAAAGAGCTAAAGGAGCAAATTTGGTATCATGATAAACTTCCATAACATTATTATAGTAAATAATTGCAGCGTTATAAAATTCAAGTTTTTCATAAATCAAAGCATCTTCAAACTCTTTTTTTGCCAACTTTTCATTTAACTCATTAATTTTACCTTCAGCTATTGGTACCTTTTCGTTTAAAGGAAATAAATCAATAAACACTTGAAATTCCTCAATAGCATGCTTAGTGTACTTTTGATCCAGTGCATAAAATGGGGAAAGTTCATAATAGCAATCTGCTAACATATATTGAGCATCCGCCAGAAACTCACTTGAAGGCATTCCTTTTATAAGTTTGCTGAACTGATATGCCGCTAAAATATATTCTTCTCTCTGGAACCTTGTTTTAGCAAGATAATATTGAGCATCATCAACAATACTGCTGCCGGGATATTGAAGAATTATAGATTCAAACTCTTTTATTGCTTCTTCAGAATCTTCCCGATCATAAAGTCTGATTGCATAAGCAAGCCGATCTTCCGGAGTCATATTTGTGGTATCCTCCGTTGAAGAACAGGCAAATAAAAATAAAGTTATTAAAATAAGTGCAAGTATATTTTTCATTTTAACTATATGGGATTTTTAATGTGCAATTATAACCAAATTAGGTAAGCCTTCAAAGGTATTTTTGATTACTTAGACCGGACAGAAAAGAATAAAATAATTGCAATTGCTGCCGCACCTACCGCAACAATTGGTTCTAAAACACTGGAAATAAACGGTTCTGGAGGAAGTTCTCCTTGTGTAAAAGGATAAGAACGATCTTCTACTCCTTTTAAATTTTCAATATTTAATGTGTCTTTTTCTGTTATATAGTAATTCTTAACCAACCCATTTTCTGATATAAAATAGTTGCCGGAAACTTCAACTGTTCGTTCAGTATAAAAATTTCCAAACAAACCATCTTTTTCAGGTTTACTATACTTAACATTACAATTATCGATTACAAAATTTACTATTATAGCATTCGTATCTGCTGCATCATTAATAAGTTTTATTCCATGCTTCAATAATTTATTTCGTATGTGATTACCGAAAACTGAGTAATAATTTCCAAGACTTAAATCAAGTTTTACTTCTTTTAAATTACCAAGATCATTTAGCAATAAAGATGATGCAGAATCTACAATCACATAAAAGCGTTCAAGATTAGATACCGTTTGTGCATTTATAAACGAATTAAAAATGGCTGCAAAAAATATAAACCGGAATGATTTTGCTATTAATCCGGTTATATGATTTAAATTGTTTTTCATCGCATTGCGAATATTAGCAGAAAGCGTTAATATTTCAAGTAGATTTCCTTTAATCAACTTGTCAAAATCTATTCATTACGCATCTTCAACTAAATATATTTAAAAGATTATACAGCCCTGTTAAATGATAGTCTCTTAAACGATAGCTTTGATTCAGAAATAAAAAGGAAATATTATCGAGGCATCAATAATCAAGAAAGTATTAAGTACTAAAAAATCAATTAAATTTATTTTCTCTGATAGCTTCCAGTTCTATTCTAAGATGCTTGGAATCCTTAACAAATATTGCTCCTATTTCATCCAGAATATCATAATAACCATTTACGGCTCTTCCTCCAACAATGATTGAAACTCCATTTGGTAAAAGATGTTTAAGTTTTTTCAACTCCTGTTTTAGATGAACGTCATCACCAGGATAAACAATACTTAATGCAGCTACTCTTGCTTTAAGATGGGATACGACTGCTGCAATTTCTTCAGCCGGCAAGTTAGATCCCAGATAAATAACTCTCCATCCTGCCGAAGCAGCAACAACACCAGCTATCAATGCTCCAAACTCGTGTTCCTGACCTCGGGGTGTTGCTGAAACCAGAATCGGGGCAGATTCGTTAAGTGAATAAGAATCTAAAACATTATATAGAAAGTTTCTTATCACTGAACTTGCAAGATGTTCATTTGCTACCCTTATTTCTCCTGAATGCCAAAAATCCCCAACTTTATAAATGAGAGGTGTTATTAACTCTTCAATCAGTATTGGTTGTGTAAGTTTTGCTGATGCATTTAAAAGTATAGATTCAAGTTTTTTCGCATTATAATCCTTAATTGCTTCCATGCATTCTGAAAGTAGCTCTTCAACATGTACCTCAGAACTTGTCGGAGTAGACTCATTTCTTGTTTCAACCGGCTTACGATTTTCTTTTGATAGGAGATTTTTTAATTCAGTGGAAGGAAGTTTAGCTATGCTTCCAATATTATATCCGAGATGCAAAGCTTCATTAAGTAATTTTAGTTTTTCGATATCCTCTTCAGAATATAGTCTCCGGTTGGTATCAGTCCTGTCAGGTTCAACAACATTATATCTTTTCTCCCAGGCCCGGATAACATGTACGCTTAATCCTGTTATCTGACTTACCACTTTAATTGGAAATTTATAATTATTTGCCATATTCAAATTTATTAAATGTCTAATATTTGTCAAAATTAAGTGAATTATAATTTATATTTTCTTAAAACTATAAAATTTAACAAATATTCAAATTTTGAGTTCCAAATTAGTTTTTTTTAATTTTGTCTAAAATAATGCTTGACAAATATTAGACATCGCATTATATTTGTCGAGAATTCTTAGACATTTTATAAACAAGACAAATGAGAAGTATAAATGAACAATTCAAAAAATAATGAAGATAGTGTGATAGTCTGTAATTTCAGAGAAGCTGAATTTTTGAATGAAGCTCTTCCCCATGAATCTGTACTTTACAACTATGCACTTAAAATCTCCGGCAATGCAGATGATGCACAGGACCTTGTTCAGGAAACGTATTATAAAGCATACAGGCATTTCGACAAGTTCCAAAACGGGACGAACTCTAAAGCCTGGATGTTTATGATACTGAAAAACTCATTTATTAATGATTACAGAAAGGCTAAACGTGAGCCTTTAAAAGTTGATTATGAACAAATTCAGAATTTTTATGAAAATGTAAAGCCGGATCGTGCGCAGACAAACAATCTTGACAACGACTTTTATAAAAACTTAATGGACGATGAACTAACCGATGCAATTGATCAATTACCAACTAAGATGAGAGAATCGTTTCTTCTTTGCGATCTTGAAGGTAATAGTTATGAAGAAATAGCAGAACTTGTCGGATGTCCCGTTGGAACAGTAAGATCCCGACTTCATAGAGCAAGGCTTATGCTACAGAAAATTTTATTCGATTATGCTAAAGACAAAGGGTTTTTGAATTAATACACCAATTGATTGATCAATAAATAATTTAATATAAACTAAATTAATTCAGCTATCCGTTATTCAGCAAGAAATTTAAAACTAAAGATGAAAAAAGCAGTTATCATAGGTTCGGGTCTTGGTGGATTGTCAACCGCTCTTCGACTTTCTCACAAAGGTTACAATGTAACCATACTTGAGAAGCATTCAACTCCCGGCGGAAGATTAAACATTATCGAGCAGGATGGATTTCGTTTTGATATGGGTCCGTCTTTTATGAGTATGACTTATGAGCTTGATGAACTTTTTAACAGCGTTGGAATGAAAGTCCCGATTGAACTTGAAGAACTCGATCCGCTTTACCAGGTATTTTTTGAAGGACAGGAAAAGTCACGACTGATATACAAAGATCTAAAGAAACTCGCTGAAGAGTTCAACGACATTGAACCGAATCTTGAAGAGAATGCAAAAAAATACCTTAAACGTGCAGGACAATTTTTCCACGATACAGTTAATAAAGTTGTGAAGACAAACTTCAACAATAAACTTGATTATGTTCTTAAGTTAAGTCGAGTACCGCTGAAGCATCTTCCATATCTTCAAAGAAATATGTGGGGAGAAGTTGAAAAGCATTTTACATCCGAAGAAGTAAAAGTGATCTTCTCGCTTGTTGCATTCTTCCTTGGTTCGACACCTTTTCAGACACCGGCGATTTATTCTCTGCTCAACTACACAGAGATGAAACATAATGGATACTGGAAAGTTAAGGGCGGAATGTATCGTCTGGTTGAGGAGATTGTAAAGATATTGAATGAAAAAGGAGTCAAGATAGTTTATAACACTGAAATAGTTAGTGTTGGCAATAATAATGGCAAACTCTATGAACTTGTTGATCAGAACGGAAAGAAATGGACTGCTGATATTTTCATTTCAAATGCTGATGCTGCTTCTTTCAGAGGGAAGATATTGAATCGTGAAAAGTTCAGTGATGAAAAACTTGATCAGATGCACTGGACGCTTGCACCGTTTACAATTTATCTCGGCGTGAAAGGAAAGATAAACAAGTTAGGACATCATAATTATTTTCTAGGAAGCAACTTCAGAGGATATGCCGATACGATTTTTACTTCTTCAATTAGTCCGCAGAAACCATATTACTATGTAAATGCACTTTCAAAATCAGAAGCGAGCTGTGCACCTGAAGGATGTGAGAATTTATTTATTCTTTGTCCGGTCCCCGATCTTCGTTACAAAAAATCCTGGGAGGACAAAGAAGAGCTTGCAAAAAACATTATAGATGATCTTTCAAAAAGAGCTGGCTTTGATATTCAAAGCAACATAATCACTAAAAAAATATTAGCTCCCGATGATTGGGCGAATATGCTCAACCTTTATAAAGGTTCGGGATTGGGTCTTGCACATGACATAAACCAGGTTGGTGCATTCAGACCAAAAAACAAAGACGAAAAACTTTCTAACTTATATTATGTCGGCGCATCGACAACACCCGGTACTGGTTTGCCAATGGTTATCATCAGTTCCAAATTAGTAATGGAGAGGATAGAAAATGACTCTAGAACACTACACTAATACCAGCTTCAAGCTGAGCAAGAAGTTAACGACGGCTTACAGCACTTCATTCAGTCTGGGAATAAAAGTTTTCAAACCTGAATACCGCGATCCGATCTTTGCTATTTACGCGTTTGTCCGTATTGCTGATGAAATTGTTGATACTTTTCATTCATATGACAAAGAAAATCTTCTGGAGAAATTTACACTAGATACTTGGGAAGCAATAAACGCGGGTATTTCCACAAACCCGGTTCTTCACGCTTTTCAGAAAGTTGTTAATGATTACGGAATCGACCACAAACTGATTTCTGCTTTTTTGAAAAGTATGGAGATGGATCTTTCACGTTCTTCATACAACAGAGAAAATTACGATGAATACATTTACGGCTCAGCAGAAGTTGTGGGACTTATGTGCCTTAAAGTTTTTGTTGATGGTAATGAAGAGAAATACAAAGAGCTTGAACATTCAGCACGGATGCTTGGTGCAGCGTTCCAGAAAGTGAACTTCCTCCGAGATATCCAGAGCGATATTAATGACAGGGGAAGAATTTATCTGCCCGGTGTTCATCATATTGATTACATTGATGACCACAATAAAGCTATGCTTGAAAAGGAAGTTGAAGCAGAATTTAAAGAAGCATTTTACGGAATTATCCATCTCCCGATTGCTGTTAAGCTGGGAGTATATTCCGCATATCTTTATTATCTAATGCTTTTCAAAAAAATTAAACGGTTGGACGTTGAGCAGTTAAAAAGAAAGAGAGTTAGAATTTCCAACATCTATAAATTTTATCTTCTCTTAAAATCTTATCTTGAAGTGAAGTTGTTTCGGACAACTTAAATGAACTTTGAGTATCTAATATTTAACGCCATTGTCATCAGCGGTCCATTGTTTTTCGGTTCGTTTAAATGCTGCTACATCTGGAATCATCTGAAACAGATGTTAATTGCAATCGCCATTCCAGCGATTCCTTTTTTATTGTGGGATGCGTTTGTAACAGGAACACACTGGCAATTTAATCCTCAATATGTCTCGAGAATAAAAATTATCAATCTTCCCATTGAAGAAATTTTATTCTTCATTACTGTTCCTTTTGCGTGTTTGTTCACGTGGGAGATGATAATTAGAAGAGCAAAAGAAAAAGTCTGGAATATGCGCTGGCTTCGTCTGCTTATCTATCTTGCTCTGCCTGCAGGAATTTACTTCTTCTTAATCGGAAAGCAATATACAGGATTAACTTTATCTTTTATTTTTATTGCAAATCTCGTTGATCAGTTTTCGAAAGCGAATTTACTTTTCGATAAAAGATTTTATTTTTACTTACTATTGATCGTTATGTTCACATTAATATTTAACGGCTATTTAACCTGGCGTCCGGTTGTTACTTATGGAGTTGAATATCAGCTTGATTTCAGAATAATCACCATTCCCGTTGAAGACTTTTTCTACGGAATATCTTTGCTTTGGATGAATACAAGCCTCTTTAAATTTTTAATAAGAAAAAACGGTGTCGCAAATGTTAACAAATAAATGGTATCTGATCTGTCCTTCCGACGAACTGAAGAACGAAATCAGACAATATAAAATTCTCGGACAGGAAATAATTCTTTTCCGCAATTCTGATAACAGCATCGGGGCGTTGGAAGATAGATGTTGTCACAGAAACGTGAATCTCTCGTTGGGATATCTGGATAAAGAAAGAGTTGTTTGCGGTTACCATGGTTGGCAATACGATAAAACAGGATCGTGTGTTCAAATTCCTTCGCAACTTCCCGGAGATAAAATTCCTCCGACAGCAAAAATAAAAACATACCCAGTTCAGGATTTTAACAAGTGGGTCTGGATTTTTATCGGCGAACTTGAAAAAGCAAGCGAGGTTAAGCCGACAAACATTCCTGAAATGAATGAATGGCCATTCACATACAAATCATATACTTTCAAAGCCGAGCTTGAAACAACCGCTGAAAGTTTGATTGACCCATATCATATTGCTTATGTTCATTGCAACTCTATAAAATCTTTTATGGGACAAATTCAGGAACATCCTGCAGATTTCAATCTTAAAATTCTTGACGACGGAGTCGAAGGATTTTACAAGCGTGCAAATATCGGAACTATAGCTGAAAAAACTTACTTCGGTAATGAAGAAAATATCGGGACGAGAATAAGATTTTATTACCCAAACCTTTCGCGACTTGAAATCCGTTTCAAGAAAAGAATATTATTAATTCTTGAGCACGTAATTCAGGTTGATGATGAGCATGTGAATATGATGCAGATAACTCTGTGGAAAAATATTTTTCCAAAATTTCCTGCGTTTGCAAAATGGTTTATGGGAAAGAAGTCGGAGAAGATTGTCACTGAAGATATTGATTTCCTCACATCAAATCAGAAAATTCTAAAACGATCCGGTGATAACCTTCACGAAGTAAGCGTAAAGGGTGACGAAGTATCGTTGAGCTTCAGAAGATTCTGGAGAAAGAAACTTCAGGGAGAATGATGACAGAATACACCCCCGATGCACTGATCCAAAATAAAAAAGAAGTTCCTACAGAGTTTAATAGGATTGCAAAGCAATATGACCTTGCAACTTTCCTCAGTCAGGGCTACCAAAAAGATTTGCAAACGAGTGTTGATAGAATGAATCTGAAAGGCAATGAATTTCTTGCCGATCTTTGCTGCGGAACTGGTAAGTCGACCATTGCCTGTTTGAACAATTTGCCGAATGGAAAAGTAATTGGGATTGACAATTCAGAAGGAATGCTTGAAGAGGCAAGAGAAAAGCTTATTCCGAAATTTGGAAAAGACAAAGTAACTTTCGCTCAGCAGGATGTAATGAATCTTGATCTTGCAGACAATTCACTCGATGCAATTTTTATGGCGTATGGTATCCGCAATATGCCTGATTTTGAAAAATGTGTTAGAAATCTTCATCGTGTTTTGAAGCCCGGCGGGAAAATCTGCTTCCATGAATACGCAATCAGCAAATCTTTAGTATCAAAGCTTTATTGGAAATTTTTAGGATACTTTCTGATAATTCCTTTTGCAGGATTTACAACCGGATCAACAAAGATTTTTCGTTACCTGATTAAAAGTGTTGAGACTTTCCTCTCTCCAAACGAGTTCACTGATTTACTAAAGAAAGCCGGCGGCTTTAAAAACATACAGCACACTCCGCTTGGAAGCTGGCGAAAACCAGTATTGCATACATTCATTGCACAGAAACCATTATAGATAACTATGAGTATAAAATCAATAATAGCAAAACGAATTGAGAAGAGACTTGGCGGATACAAAATCCAGCTAAACAAAATTGCTTCTTCTCTTCCAGAAAAACTTTCGAAAGAAAAAAGTGTTGGAATTATTGGTGGAGGATTGGCAGGAGTATCTGCGGCAATCTTTCTTGCTGAAAGAGGATTCAAAATAAAGATTTTTGAGAAGGAAAAATATCTCGGGGGAAAAGTTGGTTCCTGGCCTGTGAAATTTGACGATGGCTTTTCAACACAGGTTGAGCACGGCTTTCACGCTTTCTTCAGACAGTATTACAACCTGCGTAATCTTCTAAAGAAAATTGATGCTTACAAATATCTTATACCTATTGACGATTATTTAATTCTCACGAAAGAATATGGCATTTTTGGTTTCAAGGATCTTGATACAGCTCCGGTTTTAAATATTCTTAGTATGGCAAAGACAGGAATTTATTCCTATAAAGATGCGATACTGAATCCCGGATTCAGAAAAATGACTTCACTGCTCAGTTACAATCGAGAAAAAACATTTGCAAAGTTTGATAATGTTTCCTTCAAGGATTTTGCTGATGATGTTAAACTGCCGCCGGAGATGCAATTAATGTTCACAACATTCTCTCGTGCATTTTTCGCTGAGCCGCAGTACATCTCAATGGCAGAGCTAATAAAAAGTTTTCATTCATATTTTCTCAGCAATGATCTTGGTTTGCTGTATGATGTACTGAACGATGATTTTGAAGACACTCTTTGGAGACCAGCTAAAAATTATTTGAGCAAATTCAATTCAACGATCTCGCTTGACTCTAAAATTACTTCTTTCAAAAAAGATGGCGATCAATTTATAATCAATGATGAACGATTTGATTATGCAATAATTGCTTCAGATGTAAAAGGGACGAAAAGCATCATTAAAAATTCTGATTACTTTAAGAATGAGCATCAAGCTTTCTATAATCAAATGACAAACCTGAAACAATCTCAGCGATATTCTGTTTTAAGAGTATGGATTGATAAAGACATCAGACAAGGAGTTCCGTTCTTCATTTTTACAGATGCGCTTAAAATTCTTGATTCGGTTACAATCTATCACAGAATGGAAAAGACAAGTGAAGAATGGGCAAAGAAAAACGGCGGGGGAATTTTTGAACTTCACTCGTATGCCGTCCCGGATGACTTTCCGCAAGATGAAATCAGGAATCAATTCCTGAAAGAGTTTGAAGAATATTTTCCCGAAATAAAAGGATACAAAATCAAATACGAACATCTGCAGGTGAAAGACGATTTTACAGCATTTCATACAAATCTTTACAAGACTCGTCCAACAATAAAAACCGAGGTTGAAAATCTTTTTCTTGCCGGTGATTGGGTTAAGCTGGAAAATCCCGCTATGCTGATGGAAGCAGCAACTACTTCTGCTATGTTTGCAGTCAATGAAATTTTAAAAAAAGAAAATCTTACTGAGGAACAAATTTATTCTGTTCCGCTGAAAGGATTGTTTGCAAAATGATTTTTATAAAAGCGGTTGTAATTTTTTTTCTTTTATTTCAAGGCGTTCGGGCACAGGGTGTCATTCACGATAATAGCACACAGGGAAATTTAATAATTAGAATAACCGGGTTTGAGAATAATACCGGGGACTGCTGGTTCGCGCTTGATAACGACAAAAATATTTTTGAAAGAGACACATCAGTTTATATTGGGAAAATCCTTCCAATAAAAAACCGGGAGGTTATTATTGAAATTAATTCGCTCAATTTTGGTCAATATGCTATAAAAGTATTTCACGATAAAAACAGTAACGGTAAACTAGACACTGACTTTCTGGGAATTCCCAAAGAGGATTATGGTTATTCCAATAATGCAAGATCGTGGTTTGGACCACCAAGCTGGCAGAAGGCTAAGTTTCTTTTTAATCAGCAAGAAATGAAAATTGAAATAAAAGTGGAATGACTTTAATCAAACTATTGGATTTCTGAAGTTGTTAAGAAGGTAAAAACAAAAAATAAAAACCGGAGAGAATGATTTATCGCTCCGGTTATTTTGTTAAAAATATTATTCATTACATCGCTAATATCAGCAGAAAGTAATTTTATATCAAGTTGATTTTAATTTTAACTTCGGGTATTTGTTTTTCTTACTTCTAAAAATTTTACACTCTTCCTGCAGCAATTTCCTGCAGCTTTACTATTCTTTGTTCAACAGGTGGATGTGTTGAAAATAATTTGCCCATTCCTCCAAACAAAGGACTAATAATAAACATATGCGCCGTTGCTGGTTTTGAGTTTCTTAAGTGATTAACCTGATTTCCCCTGGATATTTTCTGCAGTGCAGAAGCTAAAGCTAAGGGCTTTCCACTAATCTCAGCACCGCCGGCATCAGCAGCAAACTCACGAGATCTTGAAATTGCCATTTGTAAAAGCACTGCAATTATCGGTGAAAGGATTATCAAAAATAATCCGCCTAATCCATTTCCTTCCCTATCATCATTCCTTCCAAACATTGCAGCCCAGCCCGCTATTTGTGCTATGTAAGAAATTGTTCCAACCAGAGTAGCCGCAATTGTACTAATTAAAATATCTCTATGCTTAATGTGAGCAAGTTCGTGAGATATAACTCCGGCAAGTTCATCATTATTTAATCCCTGTAAAATTCCTGTTGTAGCTGCAACCGCTGCATTCTGCGGATTTCTTCCGGTTGCAAAAGCATTTGGTGTTGGATCATTTATGATATAAACCTTAGGCATTGGCAGGTTAGCATTTTTTGTTAGCTGCTCGATCATATCATAAAACTTTGGTGATTGTTCTCTTGTGATAGGCTGAGCGTGATACATTGCCAGAACAATTTTATCTGAAAACCAATAAGAACCAAAATTCATTGCTAACGAAAACACAAAAGCAATTGTCATTCCTGTGTTACCGCCGATTGCATATCCAACCAGCAGAAACAGCGCCATCATTGCAGACATTAGAAATACAGTTTTAATTCCGTTCATTTTTATCTTTTCTCCGTTTTTTTATCATTTCAAAGTTAAATTTTTAAAACTGATGAATCAAGATAAACAGGATTCACACTGTTTTAGATGAACCTTATAGAACTAAAGTTTCAAATGCTATTTTTATTTAAAATCTCTATAGTTAAATATGGACTAAAATTAGATTAACTTTTAATTTTTTATTTTGAATTTTCAATTAAGAAAATTATTTCCCCTTGCCTTTATTTTGGTATATACTTAAATAGCTAATGAAATTTTGGAGAACTAATGAAAAGGATCATCTTTTTATCCTTAACCTTCTAAGTACTTTTTGGCAATCTTAGTTTTCAGCCAAAACACTTATGATTTTCTTCGCCTTGATAGGAGCGCCCGTGCGGTGCTCTTGGCGGAAGTTTTGTTTCGAACAACGACGATGCAGATGTTATTTTTTATAATCCTGCAGGAATTAAATTACTTGATGGAAATCCAGTTTCATTTTCTTTTGTTAAACATTTGATGGATATTAATCTTGCTACACTTTCTTATTCAACTGAGTATGAAGATATTGGAAGATTTGGTGCCGCAATAAAATATATTAATTACGGCAGTTTTGATGAAGCCGATGAATTTGGACGGTAAAACAATCGGCGAATTTTAACGCAAATGAATTTGCTTTTGTAGTTGGATATGCAAATCAACTTGATGAAAATTTTTATTACGGTGCTAATGCTAAATTTATTTATTCCGGAATTGCAGATCGTTCCTCAACTGCAATGGCAGTTGATTTAGGTTTACATTATGCTATTCCTGATAAAAATTGGAATTTTGGTTTTGCAGTATTAAATCTTGGTGGACAGCTTTCAAGTTATTATAACACAAAAGAAGATTTACCGCTTGATGTTGTAATTGGAGTTTCAAAAAGATTAGAAAATCTTCCTCTTCGTCTTTCGGTTGATTTCCATAGACTTAAATCAGGACCGTGATGATTTTGCACAAAGATTTAAAGCTTTTACTGTTGGAGCAGAGTTTACTCTAAGCAAAGTTATGAAGTTAAGATTTGGTTATGATAACGAACGCCGATCAGAATTTAAAATTGGTACAACTGCAGGTATTGCTGGATTTAATGCCGGCTTAGGAGTTAAAGTTTCTGATTACCAATTTGATTATGGTTATTCTTCACTTGGTTTAGTTGGCGGATTACACAGGATTGGTATTTCAACTTCACTTTAAATTCTTATAGTCATATGCAATCCCGACAATGTCTGTAGAAGCAATCTACCAGAGTCACTTCGCTTGGCTCGTTCGCAATGACTATCGAGTTCCCTCTCAAATTCTTCAAACTATTTTCTGCAATCGAATGTGACGTTTCCATAATCTTTAATATCCAAGTAATTTTTCATACAAGTCTTAATTGCTTCATCTTTTTTATTTAATGCTTCAGCCATTTGTGCAAGATATAAATAAGCATTTACCTGGAAACCAGATTCTTCATCTTCTTCATCAATTTTTTTTGATTCAGTAATACATTTCTCAAAATAAATTTTTGCAGAATCAAGCTGCCCATTATTTTTTAAGATTATAACCAATATAATAACCAGCTTCACGAATTGAATTTGGTGTATTGTATCCAAAATATTTTTTATCTGCTTTAACTCAATACATCTTAAAAATGGAATCGGCTAAAATATAATCTCCCTTTCTTACCGCAATTCTTCCACGCCATTTTTCAAATACTGGATTATCAGGAAAATCATCATGTAAAAGTTTTGCATAATCATCTGCAATAATTGCATTATTTTCATAACGATAATAAAGTGTCATTAAAAAATAACGCGCTTCGTATTTTGCAAACTTACCATTAAATGCAGTGTTTTTTAATTGCTGAATTCCTTTTTCTTTATCACCATCGGGAAAGAAAATCATAAGTGGTTTTATTAATGGGATATTCATTTGGAATTACTGCTGCATAGTAATTGTAAATTCCAAAACCAAGCTGCACATCCATATTATTTGGATCGAGTGAAGCGGCTTGTTCAACAATTGGCAATGCTTCACGTCCATCATCAGCAGCTTTTAACCAGCTTTCACGAAATGCTCGAAGCCTGCCGCGAAAACCAATTGATCCACCTTTAAAGAAAAGCGCATCAACATTATTTGGATTTTTATCCAGAATTTGATCACATTGATAAATTACATCTTCTAACTTTTGAAAAAATATTTCATCGTAGGATTCATTATCGGGATCAAGAAGAATCTTCCACCAATCAATCATTGCAAGAAAAAATCTACCGGCAGGATGTTTGGATAATCAGCAATTACAGAACGAAAATGTTTTTTCTGCATCTGTAAACTTGATGTTATAGATTTGTTTGATGCCTTCATTAACTCTTGAATCAAAATCGGAATTTTGAGCAAAGATTGAAAAACTGAACAAGAATATCAGAATAGAAATATTTTTTTCATAAGTCATTAAAATTTTACAATACTAATTTTTTAATGAATGATGACATAAACAAGTGCAAACAAAAAGGCGATTATTTAAATCGCCTTCATTGAAAATTCAACACTGAACATTTAACATTAACTTAAAAGTTTATCACTCAAATATCTTGTAAGCTGATCAATTGCAATTCTTTCCTGCAGCATTGTATCTCTATCACGAACCGTAACAGTTTTATCTTCAAGTGTTTGAGTATCAACAGTTATACAATATGGAGTTCCGGCTTCATCCTGTCTGCGGTATCTTCTTCCGACTGCACCTTTATCATCATAAAAAACTTTAAAGTTACGGCGTAAATCTTTTTCAATTTCACGGGCAGATTTCAGGCATTCCATCTTTATTAACTAATGGAAAGATTGCCGCTTTAATTGGTGCAAGTCTTGGATGAAATCTTAACACTGATCTCATTTCACCATTAACTTCTTCTTCATAATAAGCATCAATCAAAAATGCCATAAAACTTCTGCTTGCACCGGCAGATGTTTCAATTATAAATGGAATAAATTTTTCTTTGGATTCATCATCAAAATATTTTAATGATTTACCGGAAAATTCTTCATGTCTGCTTAAATCAAAATTTGTTCTGTTGTGTATTCCTTCAATCTCTCCCCAGCCGAATGGAAATTCATATTCAATATCAGTTGCAGCAGCAGCATAATGTGCAAGTTTTATATGATCGTGATAACGAAGTTTTGTTGCTGTCATTCCAAGTGATTTAAACCATTCAAGTCTTGCAGCTTTCCAGTATTCATACCATTTTTTGGCTTCATCCGGTTTTACAAAAAACTGCATTTCCATTTGTTCAAATTCGCGTGTACGGAAAAGGAAATTTTTTGTATTGATTTCATTTCTGAAAGCTTTACCAATTTGTGCAATTCCAAAAGGAAGTTTTTGTCTTGCAGAACTTTGCACATTTAAGAAAATTAACAAAAATTCCCTGTGCTGTTTCCGGTCGTAAATAAACAACACTGAACCACTGAATCTTCAACAGGACCAACAAATGTTTTGAACATAAGATTAAATTTACGTGCATCAGTAAATGTATTTGCATTTCCGCATTGAGGACAGTTTAATTTTGATAATAAGTATTTTACCAACTTGTTCATCTTCTAAAAGTAGATTAAATGGATCATCATCACCGGGATTTTTAATCGTATTTTCAATCTTACTTAAAATAGAAGCATCATCTTTAAAATCATTTTTAAGTTCTGCTAAAGCTTTTTCTTTTTTCTTTATCATTGATTGAATCACCAAGAACATCCAAACGAAAACGAGCTTTACATTGTTTACAATCAATCATCGGATCAGTAAAATTCTCAACATGTCCGGAAGCTTCCCAAACTTTTGGATGCATAAGAATAGAAGCATCAAGACCTTCAACATTATCGCGGTAAGTCATAAACTTCCACCATTCTTCTTTTATATTTTTAAGAAGTTCAACTCCAAGTGGACCATAATCCCAGCAGCCATTTAATCCACCATAAATTTCACTTGATTGAAATACAAAACCTCTTCTTTTAGCAAGAGATACAATATTTGCAACTGCATCGGCAGGTTTATTTTTCTTTTCGCTCACAATTCACCTTAATTTTTGATACTATTTGAGGTGTGAATATAGCAAAACCAAAGCAAATTTTTGAATAGATTTTTATTGGTGAATTAAAATGCTTTTCTTAGTTTTGAAACATTGAAGGCACACTTTTATTAACAATCATTTCAAAATTATTGGTGTTTTATGTTCAAAAAATTATTACCTAAAGAAGAAAAATATTTTGAAGACTTTCAAAGAGATGATAGGTTTCATTGAAGAAATGGCAGTTCATACTGAAAAAATATTTCAATTTGAAGACCCACAAAGCTCATATCCTTAAAATGAAACCTCTTGAATTAAGATGTGATGAACTTGCATCCAAAATCACAAAAAGATTAAATAAAACTTTTATAACTCCTTTTGATCGTGAAGACATTTTTGCCTTAATAAAAAGGCTTGATGATGTAAGTGATATGCTGTTAGGTGCAACTGTAAGAGTTGAAACTTTTCACATCGATAAAAAAATTGATTATGCCGATAAACTAGCCTTAATTATTCGTGAACAAATTAATGAACTTGGTATTGCCGTACAGGATTTGAAAGTGAAGCGCATTAATGAAATGAAAGCAGTTAAAGATCTTGAGATTGAAGCAGATAAGGTTTATCACCAGGCGATTAAAGACTTATTTGAGAATGAAAAAGATGCAATTGAGCTTATTAAGAAAAAAGAGATTCTTGATTTACTCGAAAGAACCAGCGATAGATGCCAATCTACAGCTAATATAATTCTCTCAATTTTTATTAAGAATGCATAAAAAGTAAACTATGGAAATTGTTATCCTGATTATTGCTCTGGCAGTTGTTTTTGATTTTTATAATGGAATGAATGATGCTGCAAATTCGATTGCAACTGTTGTTTCTACAAGAGTATTAACCCCTTTACAGGCTGTTATTTGGGCAGCATTTTTTAATTTTGCTGCAGCATTTATTTTTGGCGTGCACGTAGCAACCACAATTGGAACAGGCATTGTTGATGTTCATATTGTGGATAATTTAGTTGTCCTTTCAGGTTTAGTTGGAGCAATTATTCTAACTGCTTCAGCTACACATCTCGGCTTACCTATAAGTGTATCACACGCAATTATTGGCGGGTATGGAGGAGCTGCTATTATTAAAGCCGGGTTCGGAGCCTTAATTATTTCCGGTTATACAAAGGTAGTAATTTTCATTTTTCTGGCGCCAATTATGGGCTATGTTATGGCATTGGTGTTTTCAATTCTTACAATGTGGATTGTCAGGAATAAAAATCCGAGAAATGTTGATAAACATTTTCGAAGATTACAATTACTTTCTGCAGCCCTCTATAGTTTAAGTCATGGTTCAAACGATGCACAAAAAACTATTGGAATCATCACAATCGCATTGTTCACAAATGGTGTTTTGGGCTCAACTTTTTATATACCTACATGGGTAATTTTCTTAAGCTATTCTTTTATTGCTTTAGGAACTTTAATAGGTGGTTGGAAAGTTATAAAAACTCTGGGGATGAGAATTACAAAGCTTACACCATTTGGTGGATTTAGTGCAGAAACTTCAGCAGGATTGACAATTATTTGGGCAACTCTTTTAGGGATTCCGGTTAGCACAACTCATACAATTACAGGTGCAATTATAGGCGTTGGTTCGATAAAAGGATTTTCAACTGTTAGATGGGGTGTTGCTAAAAATATTTTGTGGGCCTGGGTTCTTACAATCCCGGTATCGGCATTATTTGCTATGATAACTTATGAAATAATAATTACTGCAATAAAAATATTTTAGTTAAAAGAATAAATTAATTACTATATACAACAGCAGATAAATATCCGACTACTTCATTTTTGTCACCGGTAATATCTCCGGAATCACTTCTGTGTAATACAAAAGATTTATTCACATTTTTTAAATGCGCAGTTTTCATCATCGCTGCAATTGGACCACCGCCGCATGCTTCACATTTATGATTTTCCAAATCCTGAAGCAGTTTATCATACTCAAATTCACTGATTCTTTTCTCAACAATTGAATCAAGTCTATCTGCCTCTTCGGAAGAATAAAAATGTGACATATCAGAACTTGCAACTACAAGAGTTTTATTATCAACAACTTTAGAAAGTTTTTCAGCAAGTTCATCCACAAACATTTTACTTTGATCACCCATTACTATTGGAACGATTTTAAATTCATTTAATACTGATTGAAGAAAAGGAATTTGTACTTCAAGTGCATGTTCTCTCCGGTGCCCTTCAATTCCTCTAAATATTGTCTTGCTGTTTTCAACAATTTTATCAGTCATTTCCTGATCAATCTCAACAATTCCTAATGGAGTTTCATACGCATCACCATCATAAATTGATATGCCGGGGAAATACTCTGCATGACTTGGTGAAATAATAATTACAGTTTTGTACTTCTTATCTTTTAATAGATTATAGGCGTAAGCCGCAGTTTTGCCGGAATAAATATAACCGGCATGCGGAGCAATTAGTCCAAAAATATTATCAAATGATTTTTCCGGTTTAGCAACTTGTAGCATTAAAGAAATATCTTTTTGCAAGTTTATCTTTTTCTGCTGGATAAAAATATCCTGCAACCTGCTGATGTCTGATTCTCATTTGTCCTTCTCCTTTTCTTCTTCTGAAAATACTTCGGCAGTAAAGACTTTTATTTTCAACATTCTTTCTTTCCAAAACTCGCTGTAAAATCCTGTTTTGTTGCAAACAGCCGAAAGAAATTGATCGCGATTAAGATTATGCTCTGTTGCAACTTGAGGAAGCAGCAATCCACCGCCACCTTCATCTAAATACAAACCATGTTTACCAATTACTATTTCATCATAACTTTTTATCGGAACAAATTCTGAAAGGATTGAAATTTCAATATGCAATTTTTTCAAACTCGGTTTTTTTTAACGCAGTAAATCTTGGATCGTTTACAGCAGCATGAATTGCGGCTGAACATACTGTATCAAATAATGGTTCCCGCCCAATAATGTATCCAATACATCCTCGTAATTGATGATTGATAGTCAAAGTAACAAAGGCACCAAGTTTTTCTTTGAGCAAAGGATATTTTTTGTAATCAGGTTGGTCTGGTTCTTTCCCATCAAACAAAGAACTGATTGATTGTCGTGCTGCTTTTAGAAGAATATTTTTTTCTTCTCGTGAGATGTTCATATTGCTCTACTCTTTAATCTGATAAACTAACAATTTTGTTTTATCAACAATCAAAAAGAGAAAATTATCTTTAACAAAAAATGATTCCGGCATTAAATTAACTAAATTTTTATCCAAAGTTTCTTTTAACAGAATTTTATTTTTTACCAAATCCACAGCAATAAAAATATTAGTGAATGTATTTGCATCAGAAACTTCGTGATAATTGAACATCAATAAATCTTGAATCTTCAAATAACTGACATCACCTTTGATAGCATTGTCAGCTATAATTTGCTGCAGATATTTTTGATATTCTTCATTACTTAAATCATTGCGATTAAAATACTCCGGAAATAAATAATTTTGTTTTCCAAAATCTTCATTCGCTTTCTCTCTTAGCTGAAGTATTTGAGAATTATCGGTCCCAAATTCTTTAACCATTTCTCCGGTTAAATAGTCAAGGGCAAAGTAAACACGCGATTCAAATCTCTGTTGATAACAATAAACATTATCATCATAAATAAATGAATAAACATAATTATTATTTTGCCACAAAATAGTTTTTGACTGAATATCAAAAGCAATTATGCTTTTATGTGCCGGCATTTCAGGATTACCGTAGGAATGAAAAAAAATTATATCATTATAAACTGTTTCTATGCCAATCCAGTTTTTTTCATCAAGTTGATAATCATTAAATATATTTCTGCCAGAATCAATTTCCAAACAACTAAAAAAGACTTCTTTGGTTTTCGCATCCCTTTCTTCAATAACAAGCTTATTATTAGTTGTTGGAATAATTCGCCAAATCTGCTTTTCGTTATCGTGTTTATATAGTTTTTTAAGTTTCATTTTCTTTTTCCGTCATTGCGAGCGAGACTTCCAGTGAAACAATCTCAAGTATTTTGTTAGATTGCTTCGTCCCGGCAGAATCGGGACACGCAATGACACCCTTCGCAATCTTAAACAATGGGTTCAAATAGTGCAGTAAAATGCCGAAGCATTGGAGCTTCATAAGTTATCTTATATCCTTTAAGTTTATTTCTGATTTTTATAAACTTCAAAAATTACTTCTATCAAATAATCAATATGGCTTTGTGTATAAACCCTGCGTGGAATTGCCAGTCTTACTAATTCCATCATTGCAGGAATCAATTTTCCGTTCTCATCATACTTACCAAACATCAAACTGCCAATTTCAACAGCACGAACTCCACCTTCAAGGTAAAGCTCGCATACAATTGATTGCCCCGGATATTGATCTGCAGGAATATTTGGTAAAAATCTTTTTGCATCAATATAAATTGCATGACCACCAGGTGGTTCAATAATCGGAACACCGGCAGCAACTAATCTTTCTCCGAGATATTCAACACTTCGTATTCTATATTGTAAATAATGCTCATCAACAATTTCTAACAAACCTTGTGCAACAGCTTCAAGATCACGCCCTGCAAGTCCTCCATAAGTAGGAAATCCTTCAGTAACAATTAAGAAGATTGCGGCACTTCATTGCAAGTTCATCATCATTCATTGCAAGAAATCCACCTATATTTACAAGCGCATCTTTCTTTGCACTCATTGTAACTCCATCAGCATAAGAAAACATTTCCTGTGCAATTTCAAGCGGAGTTTTATTTTCATATCCTTTTTCTCTCATCTTTATGAAGTAAGCATTTTCTGCAAACCTGCAAGCATCAAGAAAAAGTGGAATACCATATTTTTTACAAACTGCTTTTACATCTTTTATATTTTGCATTGATACCGGCTGACCGCCGCCGGAATTATTTGTAATTGTAATCATACAAAGCGGAATATTTTCAACACCTTTTTCTTTTATGAATGCTTCAAGTTTTTCAACATCCATATTCCCTTTAAAATCAGCACGAATTTCAGGATGCTTTCCGATTTCATTTAGAAGATCAACAGCTTCTGCTCCAGTAAATTCAATATTAGCTCGAGTTGTATCAAAGTGAGTGTTATTTGGAAAATATTTTCCCGGCCCGCCAACTATTGAAAATAATATTTTTTCTGCCGCTCTTCCCTGGTGAGTCGGAATAATATATTTCATATGTGTAATGCTTTTAATAACAGCTTCAAACCTGTAAAAACTTTTTGAGCCGGCATAAGATTCATCACCTTCCATAATTCCTGCCCACTGCTTTGCACTCATTGCGGAAGTTCCGCTGTCGGTCAAGTAAATCAATCAGAACATCATCCGCAGGAAGAAGAAAAGGATTATATCCGGCTTCTTTTAGAAGACTTCTCTTTCTTCTCTGGTTGTAAATCTTATTGGTTCAACTGATTTTATTTTGAATGGTTCGATGATGGTTTTGGGTTTCATAATTTATCCATAAAAGAATTAAGTGAATTTTTTCTTACTCAAATTTAATAAAAGATGAGTCGTATTTCTTATCCATAATTAAAGATTCTTGTTGCCTTTTGAATAATTCCTAAATAGTTTTCTATAGTGTCATTTCAAAATAAATTCAGGAGAAGCAATGGAAACTGAAGATACAATTCAACCAGAACAGCCCACAAATGAAATGGAGGAATTATCGCACACTGATAAAATCGTTGGGGTTATATCTGAACCATCAAATCTTTTTCAAAGTTAGCATTTCTAAAAGGCAAAAGTAACGGATTGGTTACTACCGCTTCTTGCTATGATTGTTGTCGCAATTATTGCAACTTTTATTTATATGTCTAATCCGGAAATAAAATTAGAAATGCAGCAACAGCAGGAAAAAGCAATGCGGGAACAGTTTGATAAAATGGTTGCAGAGCGGACAAATGACTCAAGAACAAGTAGATGAACAAATGGATAAAACTTCTGAAATGATGAATAACCCGATGTTTATTTATCTTTTCCCATCAATCGGAATTGTTGTAATGTCTTTTATATGGTTTTTTGTTTTTGCAACCATTGGATTTTTAATTGCAAAGTTTGCATTAAAGGGCGATGGTGGATTTACTGCAGGCAATGAGTGCGATGGGATTGCCGTTATACATTTCTGTTCTTCAAAGTATCGTTTTGATTATTATTGGATTGCTTATGGGAAAAATGATAACTGGGTTAAATCCTGCTTCTTTAACGGGAATGGATGTGAAAACTTTACCTGGATTTTTGTTAAGCAGGTTAGATGTTTTTGTCAATCTGGTTTTATGTTGTTGTTGGAATTGCTTTTGCAAAAATGTTTAAATCTGATAATATTAAGAAATATGTTATCGCTTCAATTGGAATATGGCTTGTGTTTATGTTTATAATTTTTGGATTGGGCCAAGTTTCACCAATGTTTGGAAATATGATAAGATAGGATAATAATTTAAAAAACCCAGTTTTTGCGGAACTGGGTTTGTTAGACGGACTTCTACATTATACTCTGCGGATCAATATCATAATAAAGTTTTACATCTCTGTAACTGGATTTTTTATTAAACTCACTCCATGATTCCAAAATTGCTTTTCTTAAAATTGCACCGCCAGGATCTTTTTCTTTTGAACTTTTAATAAGAATGTGATAACGATAGTTATTAACCAATTTAAATATCTGTGCAGTTGTTGGATCAGAAATCTTTAAATAATTTTTGTATTTGATAATCTCTTTATAAAAATCATAAACCGCACCTTTAGCTTTATCCATAGATGTATCTTTAGTTTCAATCAATGCAATACGGGTAAATGGCGGATAACCCATTTGTTTACGATCTTCTTTTTCCTTTGCATAAAATCCTTTGTAATCATTTTCCAAAACTTTTCTAAGTACAAAATGTTTTTCATTATACGTCTGGATTATGACTTCACCTTCAACTTTACTTCTTCCGGCTCTGCCTGAAACCTGAGTTAGTAATTGAAAAGTTCTTTCATCAGCACGAAAATCTGGAAGCCACAATGTTGTTTCAGCAGAAATCACTCCAACTAAAGTAACACGAGGAAAATCCAATCCTTTGGAAACCATTTGTGTTCCAACAAGAATATCAATATCACCTTTGCTAAAACCTAAAAGTAAATTACTTAAGTAAGATTTTCTTGTAATTGAGTCAGAATCAATTCTTTCAATTCTTGCATTTGGAAAATAAAACTGCAATTCATCTTCAACACGTTCTGTTCCTGTTCCAAAATATTTTATGTTGATTGAACCGCAATGTGTACAAGCTCCGGGTACCGGCTTTACTAATCCACAGTAGTGGCACTGAATTTTATTTTGATTGATATGATAAACCATTGGCACAGAACAATTCTCACACATTTCAACTTCACCGCAATCGTTGCAAAAAATTTGTGTTGAAAATCCTCTTCTGTTTTGAAGAAGAATAACTCCCTCTTTTTTCTTTAACCGATCTTCAATTTTATCAATAAGAATTTTTGAAAATACTGTTTCAGATTTAGTTTTATTTTTTTCGTGAGCAATGTTTACAAAAGTTATTTTGGGAAGTTTTGCATCATCAATACGTTCCGGAAGTGAAAGTAATTTGTACTTTCCTGTTTCTGCATTATACATACTTTCAATCGATGGAGTTGCAGAACCAAGAACAACAGGACAGTTAAAAATATTTCCAAGAACTACTGCTGCATCACGCGCATTGTATCGGGGAATCATATCACTGCACTTTTATAACTTGCATCATGCTCTTCATCCACAACAATCAATCCAATTTTATTTAGCGGTGCAAACAAAGCTGAACGAGCACCAATAACAACTTTTGATTTACCTGCTTAACACTCTGCGCCATCCATCATATCTTTCACCAGTAGACATTCTGCTGTGAACAACTGTTACTGTATCACCAAAATTGTTAAAAAATCTCGATGTGATTTGAGGAGTTAAAGAAATTTCCGGGACAAGAATTAAAACAGTTTTGTTTTTTTCTAAAGCTTGTTTTGCAAGTTCAATATAAACCTGTGTTTTACCGCTTCCTGTCACTCCATGAAGTAGAAAAGTTTGAAATTTATTTTCAGTTATTGATGATGAAACTTCATCAACTACTAATTGCTGCTGTTTGGTTAAAATTAATTCCTGATGTTCTTCTGTAGTAATGTTCTTTGTACCTTCGATCAACTTCTTTTTCAAAAACATTTACAAAACCCTTTTGCTCAAGTCCATCCAAAGATGATTTTGATGATTCTGTTTTATGCAAAAGCTCAGCAACGGGAAGTGCTGTTCCTTTTGCTTCAATCAGTTTGAGTAATATTTTAACTTGCTTTGGTGATTTTCTATCAAGCTCGGGAAAGCTTGAATAAATCTCCCCAATTTCTTTTGCAAGC
The DNA here is from genome assembly GCA_963809415.1 of uncultured Ignavibacteriaceae bacterium. Taxonomy (GTDB): domain Bacteria; phylum Bacteroidota; class Ignavibacteria; order Ignavibacteriales; family Ignavibacteriaceae; genus IGN3. The sequence continues at coordinate 1,522,143 of CAWEJJ010000003.1, forward strand.
TTTACAAACTTTACTTTCTTTAATTTTTACTTTAGCACCTTCAACTTCATCAATAATTGTAACAGCACCTTGATTATGAAGTTGGCGAAGTTGTGAGTAAATATTTTTTTTCTTTACAACTTTTTGCAAAGTAGAAAAACTTAATTCTTCACGCTTAGATAAGTTCTAAAAGAATTTTGAATTTTAATGAATCTTTTTTCTTTTCTTTCTGGAAGAAGTTCAGATAACAAAATTTTTATCAACTATAATTTTTCTTTTTGTTTCAACTTCAGTTCCATGCGGCACAAGTAATTTTAATGCTTCGCCAAGAGAGCATAAATAATATTCTGAAAGCCATTCATAAAATTTTAATGTTTTATTTGTAAAAATTGGTTTATCATCAAGAATATCCGAAATAGGTTTTACTTCATCTTTCTTTAACGAAATAGAAGTCGGTAATGTTTACAATAAATCCTGTTAATGTTCGTTTTCCAAAAGGAGCAACTGCTCGCACTCCAACTTTGGCAAATTCCTGTAAATCTTTTGGAACCGAATAAGTAAATGCTTTCCTGAATGGTAAGGGGAAAACAACTTCGACAAACATTAATTTTCTTTCAGATAATATGGAGCTAATGATTTCAATCCATCTTTGCTTGTATCATCGCTGTACATTTTAAACTTTAATGTTGTTATAGATTTATCCCAAACTATTCTTTGATACTCAGCAGTTTTTGTAACCTGTCCGTTTGTCGAAATAATGCTGTCGTAGGTGCAATTGTTAAATAATAATAAGGGTCATCGAACTGCATTCCTTCAACTTTACTGATATCTGTAAAATTCATAACGCACTAATTGCATTCAATTTTCCTTTTTCAACCATAACATTCGTTGATGTTGATCATCTTTCCATCCTTTTCCTGATCATCAATAAATTGCCTGGCTCTTTAATCCATACTCAAGAATGCTTTTTACATCCTTATCAATAGCTTCCGTAGTTGTTGCATCAGTATTAATATCTTCGATTATTAACCAATGCAGTTCCTGTTCCATCACTCGTTAACAGTTACTTCATAAGAAACTGAATGGAATACAATACAACCCGTAAGTTGAAGAGCTAATAATAAAAGTAAAATAGTTTTAGTTTTTTCATTTAGTTTCCTTTTCTGAAATTGAGACACTGATTATTCAGATTGATTAAGATTTTTAGTGATCATAACGAATCATAAAAATCAGCGTACTATTGTTTTATAAATTATTAACTGCTTTTTCTAATAAAGTAAAAGTTTGTTTACCTGCATCAAGTTCTGCAAGTGCACCAAATGGAATTGTAAATTTATCCTTTACATGACCAAAAGACATTCCATATACAACAGGAATTTTTAAGCTTGCTTAATCTATCTTTTAAAACTTCAATTAGTTTAAATGATTTACTAAAGGATGCATCTTCTTCTTTCACTTCACATTTACTAAAAATTCCCATCATAACACCGGCTGCATTTTTAAATTTTCCTGATTCGCTTCATCTGCGTCAGCATTCTATCAATGCGATACGGTTCTTCACCAATTTCTTCAATAAAAATTATTTTACCGGAATAGTTAACATCATATTCTGTCCCGATTAGCGAAACCATAATTGATAAATTTCCGCCAACAAGTCTTCCTTTTCCTTTTCCCTTTACGATTGTTGTAACACCATAAATATTTTCATCATCACCGCTTGTTGAGTTTGTAAACAAACTTGTTCGTTCAGGATTCATTAAAACTTTTTTGAAATTGTCTAACAGAGTAATCATTAAATGTAGATGTTCCAACGGGACCGTGAAAAGTTACTCAATCCGGACTTCTCGATAAATTCCGTATAGCAGTGCTGTAATATCACTGTAACCAATTAGTACTTTAGGATTTGCTCTTATTAAATCATAATCAAGCATTGGAAGAATGCGCGTACAACCATAACCACCCCGGGCACAAACAATTCCTTTAACACTTTTATCTGCTAAACTTATCCATCAAATCTTCAGCTCGATCTTTATCTCGTACCGGCAAAATATCCATTCTGTAAAAGAATTTTTTTCGAATAAGTTGTTTCAAATCCTAGCTGGTTAAGATTTTTTATTGAATCCTGAAGTTCTTCTTCAGAGATATAGCTTCCCGGAGCAACAAGTCGCAAGTTTATCACCAGCTTTTAATTTTGGTGGTTTAATTACTGGAGGTTCATCTTTAAAGAAACCTTCGAGGTCTCTGTTTGCGACCTCGAAGGTTGCGCCAAGATTGAAAAAGGTAAAACTGCTGCACCAATTGATGCAACAGACAGCGATGTTATAAATTTTTTTCTATTCATAATTTAATTTAGGAATGATAATTAGAAAATCCGAGAACATTAAAACAAACCCAGTTCCTCCAAGGAATTGGGTTTGTTAACACTTAAACAATTCCTAACACTTAATTCTTACATCCACAGCAAAAATTTTGTTATCTGATGTAACAAGTAATGGATTCAAATCAACTTCTGTTATTTCTTTATGATTAACCATCATCTGTGCAAGATTTTTTATTGCGGATTTTATTTTATTCAAATCCACAGATTCTTCTCCGCGTACACCTTGAATTATTTTCCCAATCTTTGTTGAATTAATCATTTTATTAATATCATTTTCTGTTAAATAGGCAGAACGCATAACTGTGTCATCAATATATTCAACGTACTTTCCACCTGAACCAAACATAATCATCGGACCAAAACTTGGATCACGAAAAGCTCCAACTAACAATTCAAATTTTGTTTTTAGAAATGGCTGAATTAGAAATGAATCAAGCTGAATATTTTTTGCGCTGAAATTCCAGATCATTTCTTCAGCCGTTTTAATCAATTCTGATTTTGTTTTGATGTTTAAAACAACACCTTTTAAATCTGTTTTATGAATGATTTTTTCTCCAACAGCTTTTAACACTACAGGGAAAATGAAATTCCTTTTTTATCAATTCATTAATATTTAAAATTTCATCTTTTATTATTGGCAGTTTATAATGGTTGCACAAGTTCAGCATACTTCCAGTGGTATTAAAAATTTTCCTAACTTTTCATTCAGATTAAAATCTTTTATCGAATCTTTCTTTTTAATTCTTCCGTTATTTGCTTTTTTATTTTGAAACTTTAATAAATTATTAATTACAACTGCGGGATCTTCAGGTCTTTTAAACAATGCACGTTTTGTTTTCGATTCAGTTCTGTATTCCTGCCAAAATTCTGGTAATGGCATTACAACCTGAAATATTGGCTTTTCAGATTTTATATCATTTATTCCTTCAATCACAGGAAGAGCTTTAACCATTATCGGTTCAACAAAAACAGAAATTACTGCATCAACATTTTTATCCTGTAGAAGAATTTCATTTACAGCTTTAAACTGCTCGGCACTTCCACCTGGAAGTAAATCAACTGGATTATTAACACTTCCTTCCGGATGAACCATTTCTTTTAACCTGGCTTTTGTTTCCGGAGTCAAATCAGCAAGAGCAAGATTATTTTTCTCAAGAGTATCAACAGTTAAAATTGCAGGTCCGCCAGCATTTGTAACAACAGCAACTCGATTTCCTTTTGGTCCTGGAAAATCTTCAAATCCTTTTGCTGTATTAAACATATCATTTAAATCATCAGCACGAATAATTCCGAATTGATTTAAGAATTGCATCAACAACTTTATCGCTGCCGCCAAGTGCGCCTGTATGTGATGATGCAGCTTTAATTCCGCTTGATGTTCTTCCGCCTTTAAGAACAATAACTGGTTTTGTAATCAATCCATCAATAAAGTATTTAATGAACTTTTCACCATCTACAAAGCTTTCCAGATAGTATGTTATCACACTTACATCTTTACAGCTTTGCCAGTATTCAAGTAAATCGTTTTCATTTACATCTGCTTTATTGCCAACGCTAATAAACTGCCCAAAGCGAATATCAGTCTCGCGCAATGAATTAAGAACTGCTGCGCCAATCGCTCCGCTTTGTGAACAAAATCCCATAGTACCTGTGTGCGGTTGTTCTGCAACAAAGGTCGCATTCATTTTAATTGATGGATGCGTGTTAATTATTCCCATACAGTTGGGTCCAACTAATCTTGCATTAGAATCATTAACAAGTTTTAAAATTCGCTTTTCCGCTTCTGCTCCGGCTTCACCCGTTTCCTTAAATCCGGCTGTGATAAGAATTATTGCCTGAACTTTTTTGGTGATAAGTTCTTTAATGGTTTCTTCAACAAATTGTTTCGGAACCATCACAATAGCAAGATCAATTCTATAATCGATATCATTTATGGTTGGATAACATTTGTATCCAAGTATTTCATCAGCTTTTGGATTGACAAGTGCAAGATCGCCTGTGTAACCGTATTGTTTAACTGATTTTGTTAATTCGTAACCAAGACTTTTAGGTTTTGATGATGCACCGACGATGCAAATTGAGTCGGGATAAAAAAACATATCGAACAGATCGGACATAAAATCTCCCTGAGTAATTTTTTTTAATAATCAAAATTACAGAAAGTTGAAGTAGAATATGGAATATTTATACTCAGGTTGATAAGAAAATCTTCTATTTGATATGAGATTTAAGTGGGATTAGGTATTTAGCTCAGGATTTTTAAAAATTATTCTGTGCTTATCTAAATCTTAGATCCTCCTATTTATTTAGTCATTAAGAGTAATAGGAACAATTTTTACCGTTAATAAATTTGGCAATAGATGTAATAATTTCACTTTTTTGAGTTAATAATCCGCTTTTTAAAAACATGCGATAAAAAGACAACAGATTGCAAGATTATTCATAACACCGGTTTAATTTGATTTACTAATTTCCCCTCGCAAAAAAATAGTTATTTGAGTACAAATTTCATTAAATATTTTTCTGATTCGTAACTATTTGATTAAATCACTTTTTTGAGAGGGCAAAAAAGAAAATTAAGTGATTTTTAATCCAGAATGAGTATTAAAAACGAAATTATTTTACCCGAAATCAATTTCAACTGACAACTGTTTCTTTATACAACAATTAGATCGTACGAGAAATAAGTTTTACTTATGATTTGAAATTTCTGAAGCATCTCGAACACTAATTAAAAGTTTTAAATATAAGGAGTAAAAAGTGATGCAAAACAAATTCTATCTACCGGTTATTATTTTATTATTGATTACGAGTTTTAGTACAAAGATTCTTCCCCAATCCATTCAATCAAAGGTGCAGAATCTTACTGAGAAATCCGATATGATTCTGGAAGGCAAAGTTGTAAAACAAAATTCTTCCTGGAATCAAAATAAAACAAGAATCTTCACAGAGGTTACCATTCAGGTTGATGAATATCTTAAAGGCAACAGCGGAAATAAAACGATAGTTGTAACTACTCCCGGTGGTGAAGTTGGAGAGGTTGGTGAATTATATACTCATATGCCAAAATTCAGTAATGATGAACAGGTTTTATTATTCGTTAAAGAAGATAAAAAGGATAAAAGCTTAAAAGTGTCTAACGGTGAAGAAGGAAAAATAACTTTATACAATGATAAGATAACCGGTGAGAAAGTTACATCATCCAACCAAAAAATCTCAAGTCTAAAAAGGGAAATCAAAGATTACGTTAATAAAAAGCCACAACAAGACTAATGACTAATCATTTATCCAATACAGCAAAATGATTTTCAATTATTTAACCCCAAAGAGATAAAAAATGAAAAATTTAAATGACATTATTAACAGAATATTCCTATTCTTAACTCTTCTTATTCTCCAGAATCCGATTTCAGCACAAGGTTCAGATAACAATGCTTTCGTATTCAATGGAGTTGATTCGCGGCTTTATATTCTTGACGATCAGCCTGTAAATTCATCAGCTAACCAGAATGCATTTCAATATTTTAATAAGGTTGGATCTACTAACAAAACTATAACTGTTCAGGCATGGATATATTTAATTGGCGAAAGTAACAATACTAAAATGCCGATTGTTTACAGATCAGTTAATCCAAGCGGTACATCATTTTCAATGTATGTCCAGAACAACAAAGGATATTTTTCTGTTGGGAATAGTTTGCCGGTTAGCACGCCGGAATTCCCAGCTTTTCAATGGATACAGATAACAGGAATTTATGATGGAACAAATCTTAAAATTTATTATGGAAAAAATTTAGCCCAAAGTGTATCAGCACCTTTAGACAATGCTTATACAACCGGAGTAGGGCTTTTTGTAGGAAAATCAAGTGAAGGCGCATTTAAAGGACTTATTGATGAAATTAGAATATTTAACACTCCACTTGGAGATAACAATATCAATGGTTCTGGCGGCAATGGAAATCCTGCCGAACCTTTTCCAACATCATTATCCCAATATTCGGTTGGACAATGGTCATTTACTTCGATTACCAACAATACTTACTTAGCGGACCTTTCAACTTATCTTAATCATTTAAGAGTAGAAAATATAACTCAAATTTTTCCAAGTAAAAGTTTACCTTTCTTTGTTGTTACTTCAACATCAGATGATGCAGATGCATCAGTTGGTGATGGAAATGCGGCTTCATCTAATGGGCAGGTTACTTTAAGATCTGCAATCCAAGAAGCAAATGCATTAGCTGGACTTCAGACAATATATTTTTATATCTCAGGATCAGGACCATTTAGTATTATTCCTAATTCCCCTTTACCAAAAGTTGCCGAGGCAGTTATTCTTGATGGAACAACTCAAAAAGGATATTCAGGTTTACCATTAGTAAATACGAATGGAATTTACGGCGGCATAGAGATATTCTCCGGATCAAGCAATCTGCATGGATTATCACTAAACAGTTCATCAGGTTATGGATTAACGCTTTCATCTCTTGGTAATAATAATATTACGTCTAATAAGATTTCAGGAATTTCAATAAACTCTTCCTCAAATAATATTAATGCTAATACAATTTCGAATTCTGTTCAAGATGGAATAAATATAACGTCAGGCGGTACAAATAATAAAATCGGGGTTGTCAGTGCTAATAATATTTCCAACAACAGCGGTTATGGAGTATCAATTGCTGGAGTTAATGGAAATCAAATTGTTGGAAATAATATCTCGACTAATGTTGCTGGTGGAATTAGTTTATCCAACTCTGCAGCAAATATCAGTGGAAATAATATTACAAGTAACACTGGACAAGGATTAAAAATAGATGCATCGATTGAATATACTATAGCAAACAATATTATCACTTCAAACCTAAATGGCGGTGTTTTGTTTACTAATAGCTCCGGAAGTTTTAACAATAATACTATTTCAAATAATTCTGTTTTTGGAATTTCAGTAAACACTTCAAATTTTATTCTTTCACAAGTAAATACTATAAGCAGTAATTCTGGTTCGGGTATTATTATTAACGGAAGTGGCAATAACATAACCAACCAGTTGATTTTGGGTAACAATCCGGATGGAGTTTTTGTTCAAACAGGAAATAATAATTCAATTATAACAAATTCTATTTATAACAATTCAGGAGTAGGAATTAAGTTAGGTGTTTCTGCAAATGATTCACAGCAAGCTCCCTCGTTAAACACATTTTATACATGGCAGGATAAAACAGCATTACCTCTTGTGAAAGGTGGTACTACAATTCAAGGAACACTTAGCAGCACACCAAATCAAAAATATAAAATTCAGTTTTTTGCTAACTCAACTTTGTCAAACAGAGAAGGCAAGCGCTTTTTAGGTGAGATCGAAGATTCAACTGATTTTACAGGCAACACCGATTTTCTTGCTAATCTTAAAGATGCTGTACTTCAAGACGGTGAGGTTGTAAGTGCTACCGCAACTAAACTTGATGTTTACAAAAATCCTTTAAGTACATCAGAATTCTCTCCATCTATTGAAAGAGCTACTGATGAAGGTGATCATTACAAAGTTAATACAACACTCGCAGGGATACCGCTTCACTGGAAAGATGGCAAAGGAGATTATCAAATTGCTCCCTCTATAGTTTCCAAAGGTTTTGATGATGAAATTCAAAACGGATTTAATACGTGGAGCAGTTTGCAGCAGTTAGAATATACCAGAAAGTTTTATTCTAATTCAGAAAAATGGGGAGGTAATGCTGATGGTACTAATAATATTGTTTGGTTTCCGACAACTCAGGAATGGATGGATTCTACCGAAGCTCCATCAAATGTTGTAGCTGTAACAAGAGTTAGATATAACGCTTTCAACGGTGAAATGGTTGATGTAGATATGGTGTTTAATGGTGATCCCGTTTCACTTACTGCGGGTAATCATTTTGGGTGGACTACTAATAGTGATCCAAACAATGCAGATCCTGATAAACTGGATATACAAAATGTTGCAACTCACGAAATCGGGCATTACTCTGGATTGGCTGATTTATATAATCCGGGTGATTTTAATTATACTTTAGAAATGAAAAACAATAATCAAGATGCTACGATGTATGGTAGAATTGATGTTGGAGAAACTTACAAAAGAAGTTTGAATCCCAAGTCTTATTCTAATCAATTGGGCGTAACTAAGTATGATATTGGCGGAATAAATTATATCTATAGTCATCTTGACGAAGTGTATTATGATATAGTTTTGGTCTTTGATGGCACAACAAATTTTACTTCTGCAGAAGTGCTTAATGGTTTTACACCTTCCAAGAATGCTGCGCTGGAACTTGTTTCAAAATTAAGAATCGGTGACAGGATTGGGTTTGTAAATGGTTCAGTAACTCAACCGGTAAGTGATAATTTTAATTCAATATTAGGATCACTAAGTAGTTTGCAACCAAATCAAACCAGCAATCTTGCAGAAAGAATTACGGCCGCTGAGCAGTTATTATCTGTCCCTTCAATTAACAAAAAGTTAATTATACTATACAGTGCCGGTGAAATAAGTCCGTACACTTTGATTACAAATATGAATTTTGATCCGGGAATTAAAATTTATACAATGGGCTTTGATGGCTTAAATGAAGCCCAGGATTTAATGAGCTGGCTGGCAAATCAAACTCGTGGAGAATATTATAAAATAGCAAGCTCTACCGAAATTCCAACAGCAACAAATATAATTTGGCTGCGATTACTTGGATTAGAAATTTCTTATCTGTCCGATGAAATTAATAGTCAAATAATTTCAAGTGGACTTGCATGGCAAGGTGGACTTGCATGGCAAGGCGGGCTTGCATGGCAAGGTGGATTAGCTTGGCAAGGCGGGCTTGCATGGCAAGGTGGATTAGCTTGGCAAGGTGGGCTTGCATGGCAAGGTGGATTAGCTTGGCAAGGCGGACTTTCATGGCAAGGTGGAACACTTGATATGGGACTTTCATGGCAAGGCAGTGAATATTCTTTAGTACTATTACCTCCGGGAGTATTTATTACAAATCCACCAAGTCTTCCAGCGGCAGCTATTACTCAACAAAATTATTTGAGTTCTAATAATGCTAAATATGAAATTCAATTATTTAATGGTTACACGGGAACATCTTTAACTCCTTACAAATTTTTCAGGATAAATAATCCGGGATTAGGTGCTTGGACGTATGCTGTCTTAGAAAATACTGCGCCAACTACACCTGAGCCAATAAGAGTTTATATGGCAAACGGAGTAGACATTATACTTGATTTCAAGTCTGATAAGGAACGTTATATTTTGAATAATGATCAATATGGCAATCCAATACCTGTTTCCGTGTTTCTTGAAGCAACTGTAACTCAAGGTGGTGAGTCCAGTGGGCTTAGCGATCATACAAAAACAGTTGGTGAACCGGTTAATGATGCACTGGTTAGTGTAGAAATAACTTCTCCGGATGGACAAAAAGTTGTAGGATTTTTATCACCTATTGGAAACGGTAAAAATACAATATCACTTAACACAGCATTAACAGGCAACTATGATATCACCGTAATTGCTTCAGATAAGGTATCTAATGGTGACAAAAATAACAGCCAATATCTAATTACAACGGAACACTCATTCTATGTGTCACCTTATGCAGAACCAACTGAACTTACCGGTAAATTAAATATTCAATACGCGTTGAATGAACTTAATTCAATAATATCAAAATATTGTGCAACAAGTAAAACTTGCACTTTAGATAATACAACAAAGAAAAATCTAACCAATACAATCTCATTATTAACTACAGCTTTAGGATATTTTGAATCAGATGGAAATCATTTAAAGACAGCTAAAGGTCCGAATTTTTATAATAACATTACTTCAGCAGTTAACTATATTTATGCTTATTTAAGCAATCCAAACTTTGGGAAAACCGTTAAGAAAGCAATGGATTATCTCTTTGATGGGACGTATCAAATAACTTTGATAGAAAGAGATGATGCCGTAATTGCAATAGAAATTGGTCAATGTACATTATCCAATTGTGATGGAACACTAAAGAGTGCAAACACAGAAATAGGTAAAGCATTACTTGATTCGAAACAGAATAATTACGTTTATATTTACAATCACTTTACAAATGCCTGGAAATTCTCGGCCAACATACTTGGTGCAAATTTGAAGAAAGAAGATTCCGGAGAGACTGGAGACTCTACTCCTTTAAATCTGCCAACTCAATATGGATTAGATCAGAATTTCCCAAATCCGTTTAATCCAAGTACTTCGATACAATTTCAGATGCCGGAAAATAACCATGTTACCTTACGCATATATGATATACTTGGTAATTTGATTACGACACTTGTTAATGAAACGATGGAAGCTGGCTACCACAGTGTAAACTGGAACGCAAACGGATTAGCTAGCGGTGTTTATTTCTACACAATAAATAGTGGATCCTTTTCAGCAACTAAAAAATTATTGTTGATGAAATAGTATTATTCAGTCCCTGATCTTCTATAGAGATCAGGGATTTTTGTTTCAGTAAATCAATTTTACTTTTGTTTAAAGTTTAACACTTTGAACAAAAAAAATTTTAATATATATATTCAATTGCAGGAGAGAATAAATGAATAAAATGACAACCGCGATTTTACTTTTTGCCATTTTGTTCGTTGAAAACATCAAGCCACAAAGTAATATCAGATTTAATCATCTTACTGTTCAGCAGGGACTTTCGCAGAGCGCTGTTACCTGTATTTTGCAGGATAGCAAAGGATTTATGTGGTTTGGTACCCAGGATGGTTTAAATAGATATGACGGTTATAATTTTAAAATATTCAAAAATATTTCTGATGATACCACAAGCTTAAGCGATAATTTTATTTTCTCTATTTATGAGGATAAAGCCGGTACAATTTATTTTGAAACTCAAACAGGAAATTTTAATAAGTACAATCCGCAAACAGAATCTTTTTCATTAGTTAAAAAAGATGATATTGATTTCGTAAACTCTAAAAAAAATTCTGTGGGTGCTCTTTTAATTGAATCAAATGGTGATATCTGGAATGGCGGGCTTTCCAAACCCATTGGATTGACAAGGACAGATCTCAAAACTGGCAAGAGTATTACCTTCAAACATAACTCATCCGATCCATCAAGTTTAAGTGATGATAAAGTTTATTCAATATTCAGAGACCGGAATAATAATTTATGGATCGGTACGGTCAATGGCTTGGATAAACTTGATGAAAGCACCGGCAAGTTTATTCATTACCGCCACGATCCAAATAATGCAAACAGTATTGCTGATAATTGGGTCTGGCCTATTTATGAGGATTTGAAAGGTAACTTATGGATCGGTACTGTGAAAGGTGGTTTATCAAAATTTAATCCTCAAACAAAAACTTTTGTAAACTATAAAAACAATCCTGATGATCCCAAAAGCATAAGTGATAATTTTATTTTTTCCATTTATGAAGATAGAAACGGTATTATCTGGGTTGGAACGAGTACCGGCGGAGTAAATTATTTTCATCCTTCATCACAAGTGTTTGAGCTGTACATAAAGAATCCTAAAGATAAAAATAGTCTAAGCGATAACACTGTGCTTTCAATGCACGCTGATACAGAAGGCAATTATTGGATAGGGACAAGAAGCGGAGGATTAGATAAATTTGATTATATAAAAAAAACATTTACTAACTATGCACACAACCCTTCAAATACAAATAGTCTGATCAGTAACTCTGTGCTTGCAATAGAAGAAGACAAATCAGGTGTTTTATGGATCGGTACATTTAACAGCGGAATGAACTCTTTCGATCCAAAAACTGGCGTCTTCAAACGGTATGTTAATAATCCTTCCGATCCTAATTCATTAACTGATAATCGTATTTATTCAATACTTGCGGATAAAGATGAAATAATCTGGATTGGTACTTACGGCGGTGGACTTAATCGACTTGATAAAAAAACAGAAAAAATAACTTCATTTAAACACGATGAAAAAGATAGCACCTCAATCAGTTCAAATAGTGCCTGGTCAATGGTTGAAGATAATTCCGGGAAGCTCTGGATTGGAACATACGGCGGTCGGAGTGAATGTTTTTGATAAATCAGAACAAACTTTTTCTCACTTTAAAAATGATCCTAAAGATTCATCAAGTCTGGTTGATGATAATATTATCAGAGTGTTTAAAGACAGTAAAGGAAATATTTGGTTCGGCACTACAAAAGGATTGTGCAGATATTACTCTGAAACAAATAAATTTAAAACTTATCGCGAAAAAGATGGACTGGCTAATGATTTTGTGTACGGAATTTTAGAAGATAATAATGGTAATTTATGGTTAAGTACAAATAATGGTCTATCCAGATTCAATCCTAAAACAGAATCATTTAGAAATTATTATAGTAGTGATGGTTTACAGGGAAATGAATTTAATCAAAATGCTTTTGCGAAAGATTTCAAAACAGGGAATTTACTTTTCGGTGGTCCAAATGGATTTAATGTTTTTAATCCCAACAGTTTAAAAGATAATGATTACCTCCCTCCTATTGTTTTTACAAACTATCTTAGATATAACACCGACGATGAAGAAGGTAAACCTATCGTTGAAAAAGGAATATCTGTACAGGATAGTATTTTTTTAACTTATAAAGATAATATCATTACTCTTGATTTTGCCGCGCTTAGTTTTCTTAATAATAATAAAAATCAGTATCGATATAAACTGGAAGGCTTTAATGAGAACTGGATCCAGCTTGGGAATAATCACACAATTACTTTTACAAATTTATCAGCTGGAGATTATAAGCTAAGAGTGATCGGATCAAACAATGATGGATTATGGAATAATGAAGGCGCCACTTTATTTATTCATGTTTCGCCACCCTGGTGGAAAACCAATATTGCATTCGGAATTTATTTTATCGCATTCTTTGGATTTTTATATGGAGTAAGACGAGTTGAAATTAATAGACGTGAACAGAAGGCACAAATCAGAGAATCTGCATTGCGCATTAAAGCCACAGAGGCTGAAAAGCGTACATTAGAAATCGAGAACGAGAGGAAAACAAAAGAGCTTGAGGAAGCGAGACAGTTGCAGCTTTCGATGCTGCCTAAAGAGTTACCGCAACTTCCAAATTTAGAAATTGCTGCTTTTATGCGAACTGCAACAGAAGTTGGCGGAGATTATTATGATTTTATTGTTCAGGATGATGGAGTATTAAATGTGGCTTTTGGCGATGCAACAGGACACGGACTGCAAGCAGGTACTATGGTTACATTGATGAAAGGATTTTTTACTTCTGATTCATCCAAACTTGGATTAAAAGATTTTATGTCTCATTGCAGTCGAGTAATTAAAGATATCAAGCTTGGTAGAATCTTAATGTCATTTAGTTACTTAAAAATTGAAAACAATAAACTTCAGATTACTAGTGCAGGAATGCCTCCTATTTATTATCATAACAAATCGGACTAATCAAGTTGAAGAAATTATTATCAAAGGAATGCCACTCGGTGCAATGCGAAATGCATCATACAATATTGTTGAAAAGGAATTAAAAAGAGGTGATACAATTTTACTTCTAACCGACGGCTTACCTGAACAGATGAATATTAAGGAAGAGATGTTTGATTATTCACGAGTTAAAAAAAGTTTTAGTGATATTGTGGAATATTCACCCGATACAATTATTGAAAAGCTTGTTGAAGCGGGAGATAATTGGATGTATGGAAGACAACAGGATGATGATATAACTTTTGTGGTAATAAGAGTGAGGTGAATATTATAAAAAAATAATTTTAATAATAAAACAATGTCTAAAATTATATTATGTTCCAAAAGAACTAACCCGTTTTAATTAATAACTAATAATAGTCGGAAAGTATTTAGATGAAATCAAATGTAAAACTGGAAATAAAGCTTCCCAATATCCCTGATATTGAAATGGTAGCTATTGAAAGCTTGCAAATTATGGGAAAACATCTCGGAATTTCAGATGAAAAGATAAGTGAAGCAAAGATAATTGTTACCGAAGCTATCATCAATGCTCTTGAACATTCAGGGGATAACAATCCTTATGTAAATGTTGAATTCAGATATGGATAATGAAAAGTTAATAATACTCGTAACTGATTTTGGTCCGGGTTTTGAACCTGAAAAAGTTGAAGACCCAAAGATTGGCAGATAAAATTCATAGCTCTCATAAACGTGGATGGGGTCTTAAACTTATGAAATCTATGTCAGATGATCTGATTATTGAATCAGGTCCTAATGGAACAAGAATAACAATTATTAAAAATTTAATCTAAGTGGAGAGATTTATAAATGAGCACAGAATTTAATTTGATTTCAGAATTACACGATAAAACTCTTGTAATAAAAACCGAAGGATATATAAATAATACCGGTGGTGAAAAAATTGTTCAGGAGTTTACTAAACATACAGATGTTAATAAACTTATACTTAATCTTGAAAATTCAAAAGTTGTAAATTCAATTGGTATTTCTCATTTGATTGAGGTTATTGAAAAATTAAATCAGGGAAATGGTAAATTAGTATTTACAAATCTTGATCCTACAATAGAAAAAACTTTTTCTATAATGGGATTATTTCAGTTTGCTGAAAAAGCTGATAGTGTTGAGACGGCGTTAAAGAGCTGATTCACTTTTTGAGTTTTGACTTGGTTGTCACGAACTATGCCGTGACAACACAGATAATTATTCATCATTACTTTTGTTTGAGCAGCAAAAGTAATTATCCATTCATTATAAAATAAAATATATTGGAAAATAATAACCTTGTAGAAAAACTTTCTTACAGGTTGAATCTTTTCAGGAAGGATTTGAAATCCTTTGCAAAGTCATTCAGCTTTGATCGAGATGGTGAAAAACTTTCTTCATCTAATACGTGGAAATTTTATCATCACAGAAATATATTCTTTTCATAAAGCTAAATATGATTCTGATTGGAATATCATTTCATCAAAGAAAATTCCTGATCCTTCAGATTTCTCTTATCTTCAAGATATCAGAAAATCCATCTATACAATACTTTGAAGATCCAAAAATTGAAGTATCAATTACTCTTCCTCTTGCTGATCAAATCTTATCTGGGAATTCTAATCGGTCCTAAAATGGATAAAGTCGAAATTCACTGATTTTGATAAAATTACTTTACAGATACTTACTGCAGGTTTTTGATAGTGCTTACAAATCTTTTCTAAATCAGAAAAAGGAAAAGGCACTGATATTTGAGTTGAATGAAAAAGTTGTGCATCTTAATAATCTAATTGATACAGGAATTGAAATTTCACAGATATGATAAAAAAAGTGATCTGTATGATATTGCACTGGAACGAATTACTTCACTTACTAATGCATCTTCGGCATTAATTGAAATAGTAAAAAAATCTCAGGACAATCTTAAACAGTACATCATTTTTCCCGCTGGAATTAATCCCGATAAAATTCTTAATAGTAGATTTAAAATAGAATCTTCATTTGAACATAATGATCGTATTGTACAATTTTATTCTTTCTGAAAAAGAAACACGACACGGTACCACGGCTTTTAATGAATTAGATCAAATGCTTCTTGATGCAATTGCCAGACAAGTTCAGGCTGTCCATTAGAAAATCGAATATTTGAATAATCAGGCAATTGAAAAAGAAAAAATGGAACAGGAATTAATTGTTGCTGCTTCAATTCAACAAAGAATTCTTCCCTGAACTTTACCAAAAATTGAAGGCTATGATTTTGCCGGAATAAATATTCCTTCCAAAGAAGTTGGAGGTGATTATTATGATTGTATTGATTTGGGCAATGGCAAATATGCTTTGATTATTGCTGATGTCGCTGGAAAAGGAATTGGCGCTGCACTTCTTGTCAGTACTTTAGATGCTGCGCTTTACTCTTATTTACAATTTGATATCCCCTTAACTGAAATGTCTGATAGATTAAATAAATTAATTTATAAGTCATCTCCTTCCGATAAATACATAACATTTTTTATTGCTGTTCTTGATTCAAAAACAGGTGAATTGGATATTGTAAATGCAGGTCACAACCCGATCTTTTTATTACGAAAAGATGGAACACTTGAAAAACTTGATGCCGGCGGTGTTGGTTTAGGTATGTTTGATTTTGGAATTCCTTTTGCCGGACAAAAATCAATTATGAATTCCGGTGATAAATTATTTCTTTACACTGACGGTATTCCTGAAGCAATGAATGAAAATGAAGAAGAATATTCTGATGAAAAAATGATAAGCTTTTTTCAGAACAATCTCAAAAATTACTTCTAAAGAATTTATAAATACCTTAGTTAAAGATGTAAAAGATTATACTGGTGCTGCTCCACAGAGCGATGATATAACAGCTATGATTCTTAAAAGAAATTAATTAAAAGTAGATCTCAAATCAATTAAATCAGAAACTTCTGATGATGATGTGAACTGTTATTGGATAATAAAATTAAAATAAATTTTCAAAAGAAAGCTTAATGAAAAGGAATCTAATGTTTAGAACAAGAAAATTATCACACTTAATTTTTGTGCTGTTAAGTTTGATGTCATAACCACTTCAAGCTACGCACAACGGAACTATCTTTTTGAAAATATCTCAGTTCCTGAAGGACTATCAAATTCAACAGTCAATTATATCTTTCAGGATAGCAATGGATTTCTCTGGATTTCAACAGCAGATGGACTTAACAGATACGATGGAAATAGTATTAAAGTATTTAAAAACGATCCGAATGATTCTACTACAATACCAACTAATGATTGTTCTGCAATTGCAGAGGATGCAGATGGATTTATCTGGGTTGGTGTTTCAGGGAATGCTATTGCAAGATACAATCCAATAAATGAAACCTTTCAAAGTTATCGCATAGAAACCGCCGGTGTAACTAACATATCATACTTTTATTCCGCTCTTTTTGATTCGAAAGGAAATTTATGGTTCGGATCCACAAATCACGGAATACAAAAATTTAATAGATCAAAAAACAAATTTGAACAGGTGCGTCTTGAAGTTTCTAATAATAATGCTCAATGGGGTAATATCTATAGTATAACTGAATTAAAGAATGGAAATATTTTAGTTGCTGATTATGGAAACGGAATTAAAACATACAATGAAAAACTGAATGTATTTCAGCCATATTACCTCAAAACAAATTTCAGTCCGAATGAAATCCAGGTTATATATGAAGACGCATCCGGAAATATTTGGTTTGGTGGCAGAAACCAATTAATAAAATATTCACCGTCTTTTTATACGATCGATAATTACGATTTATTTAGCTTAATAAAAAATCCCACCAGCTACGATAACGTTACAGGAATAACTCAGGATGATGAAGGATACTTATGGGCAGGGGTTTATTCACAAGGACTTTATAGAATTGAACCGAAGACAAAAAACATTCAGAAATTTGATTACAATATTTATGAATTAAACAACTTTGGCCGAAATATTATTTCGAATATTTATAAAGACAGATACGGAGTAATCTGGATTGGCATTTGGGGAAAAGGTGTTACAAAATTTGATCCGCTTAGAGAACCATTTAATTTTTATAAGTTCATCACCAATGATATTGCAAGTTCTAGTGCAAATTTTTCAACCGTAATTGCCGGGTTAAATCAGAGTAAAGAAATAACAGTTGGAACATCTGAAAAGGGTTTATTTACTTACAATCTCGAAAATCAAAAGTCTGCTAAATTGAATTTCAATCCTGGCAAATCTACTGTTTCAGATGAGAAGATAAATATTCAAGGTCTTGCTATTGATAATGAAGGGAATAAATGGTTTGCATATAATAATCTCGGTCTGCACAAAATTGATAAAAATAATTTGTTAAGTGCTATTAAATCACCTAATGAAAACAAAACTTCAATTTATTATATAAACTCAATAAAAATAGATTTATCAGGGTAATATCTGGATGGCCTCAAGACAGGGATTTGAGAAATATAATCCTGCCCAAAATCAATATACACTCTTACCTACGATCATGAATAAAACGATGAGCGAAGATCTTAAACAAAAAATACATAAAATATCAGAATCAGGTGAACCAATAGCTTCTATATTAAAAGTTGGTGAAGCATCTAATTTAGAAAAAACATTTTCCTTGAGATCACGATCAAAAAGTTTTGATAATTTGTGTTGGTGAAGGAGAAATGAATGTAGGCCAGGGTGTTACCGATGCAGGATCGCTTTTGACCGGAGATGGCAAAACAATTTGGTCAATGAATGATTTATTTAAAACATTTAATGACGGAGGAGCATTTAAAAATCGTATTGCGCTTGGATGTTTGAATTTGAAGAAAGGTGATTATAAAATTACATATGCAACGGATGTTGGACATTCTTACGGAACCTGGAATGCAATTGCACCTCCGGATTCTAATTGGTATGGAATTCAGGTTTTAAGTTTAAATGAATCTGATTATAAAATCATTAATGAAATGAATGAAAAAGAAATTAATTCCGATAAATTTATGCCAATGGAAGTAGGAACTAGTATTGAATTTAGTAAGAGGTTCAACAATGTTCTCTGGTTAGGCTCTACTATAAGCGGATTTTTTAAGTATGATCTGGCAACAGGAAATTTTAAGCAATACAATTTTGATTCGAAAAATATTTTTTCCCCCAATAATTATATCACTTGCATTTTTGAGGATAGTAAGGGAATAGTTTGGATAGCAACAGCAAATAGTTTATTAAGATTTGATCCTGAAACAGAAAAAATTGACAAGTATGATCAAAAAGATGGATTGCCATCCAATCAAATAAATTCCATTATTGAAGATCTTGAAGGAAATCTTTGGATAAATACTTCTGCCGGATTATCCAAACTGAATAAAAATACTCCGAAGGACAAATGGAACTTTGTCAATTTTGATACGCGAGACGGACTTCAAGGTTTCACAACAAGCAAAGCAAACTGGATAAGTAAAGATGGCGAGATATTTTTAGGAGGCATTGATGGCATTACTTATTTCTATCCCGGAAAAATAAATGAAGTAAAACCTGATATAGTTATTGACGATATAAAAGTTTCTGACATATCTCTTAAATCAGATTCATCTGTTGTGAAGCTGGAAAAAAGTATAATGCAACTGGATGAACTTGATCTTTCCTACACACAAAATAATTTATCCTTTGAATTTGCATCCATTCATTTTTCAAGACCAGAAAAAAATAAAATCATTTATATGCTGGAAGGGTTTAATGATCACTGGATAGCGGCAGACAGAAATTTTGCTTCTTACACTAATCTAAATCCCGGCGAATATACTTTCAGAGTTAAAGGTTCAAATGGTGATGGAATCTGGAATGATGAAGGAAAATCAATTAGAATAATTATTAATCCGCCCTGGTGGAGAACTACTTTTGCATACATTGGTTATTTTTTCTTTTTTGCTGGTATAGTATTCGGAATAGATAGAGTCCAAAGAAGAAGAATTGTAAACAAAGAACGTAATGCCGCAGCAATTAAAGAAGCAAATCTGCGTGCACAGCTTGCAGAAACTGAAAATGAACGCAAGACAAAAGAATTGGAAGAAGCGCGTCAGTTGCAGCTTTCAATGCTTCCGAAAACTCTTCCACAATTACCACATCTTGATATTGCTGTTTATATGAAAACCGCTACGGAAGTTGGCGGAGATTATTATGATTTTAATGTTGGAATGGATGGAACATTAACAGTTGTAATCGGGGATGCTACCGGACACGGAATGAAAGCAGGAACTATGGTTACTTCCGCTAAATCCTTGTTCAACAGTTACGCTGCAAATCCTGATATAATTTTTACATTCCGTGAAATGACAAGATGTATTAAGCAAATGCAGTTCCATTCACTTGCTATGTCTATGACAATGCTGAAGATTCAGAACAACAGATTAATTATGTCTGCTGCAGGTATGCCGCCTGTTTATCTTTTCAGAAACAAGCACAAAATAATTGAAGAACATTTACTGGAAGGCATGCCGCTGGGAACAATGGATAATTTTCCTTATGAATTAAAAGAAATGGAATTGTTTTCCGGAGACACGATTTTATTAATGAGCGATGGATTTCCTGAATTACAGAATCAGCATAACGAAATGTTCGGATATAAACGTGCAAAGAATTCATTTGAAGAAGTTGCAGAAAAAGAACCAGAACTTATTATAACTTATCTGAAAGAAGCAGGTTCAAGCTGGACAAATGATAAAGAGCCGGATGATGATGTGACATTTGTGGTAATAAAAGTAAAGTAAGATTAGTAGTCAAATATTAATTAAATCAAATTGTTCAGAGGAAGAGCTTTATGATAAAGTCATTTTTTAAATATCTAATAATTCCTGTCCTATTTGTTTTTTCATCAACAATATTATCGCAGCAGAAACAAAAAACGGAATCTAACGCTGATTTGATTGAATATTCAAACAAAGAAGGTCTGCCTACAACAAATATTTCAAGTGTTATTCAAACTAAAGATGGCTTCATTTGGATTTCAGGAATTGAAGGGACCTATAGATTTAACGGATATGAATTTGAAGAGGTAGGAAATGATATTGGATTACCTACAATGCAGAGTATGTACTACGATTCAACAAAAAATGTAATGTACTTTGCCTCACCTAAAAAGTTTATAACATTCAACGGAAAAGAATTTAAAGTGTACACTGAAAATGAAGGATATAAAATAAACGGATTATCAGGACAGTTGATAACATTTGTTAAAGCAGATAGTAAAGGGCGGATATGGATTGGTTCTGCAACACCATTCGTAGATAAAAAAAATAACGGCGGTCTTACAAAATTTGAAAACGGATAAATTTACAGTTTATGATTCTAATAATTTCCCGCTTGATAATGCAATAAACTTTATTGAAACTCCTTATGGAGATCTTATATTTAATTCATCCGGACATAATACTCAAACACTCGAAGGTTCATACGTCGCTTTATTCAAAAATGATGTTTTCAAAAGAATTGATGAATCTGTAGGAATAAATCTTCAGGGGGCAAGAATTTATCCAAAGGAATTAGTAACCTCAATTGATAAGGACGGAAATACCTGGCTGGCCTGTCCGGGGATTAATCTTTCAAATCGTGCTAAAATAAATTCCGGAGTATTGATGTATGATGGCAACAAATTTTATCAATTTACAGAATTCATAAATCAACTAGGTAAAGATCAATACCCATCTGAAGTTTACTATAGCAGCAAGTTAGAAAAGTTGTTTATGACAACTTTAAATTTAAGCGGAAGATTATTTACCGGGAAAAATAAAGGTGTTTTTGAATTTGAAAATGGTAAATGGAAAACTTCAGATATCTTACAGCAAATTAATCCAATTAAGGATCTGAAGACTGATAGAGTAATTACTGACTTTAAATATTCTAATATATTTTTTGAAAAAGCCAATAAATATTTTCCTGAACTGCTTGTATTCTATGGTACAGCACAGGATCAAAGTTCAAAATATCCCACTCAATTATTTTCATTTACAGACAATAAATGGAAAAAGTTTGATTCTTTGAAGCCGGACCAGGAACAGAAATAAATGATGGTGTTTTAATGAATACTTCAAAAGGAATTGGAATCTATTATCCAAATTATTCCCAAATGCTTACCGCCAAAGATGGTCTATTAGTTACTCAAACCGGCATTCCAACACTTTATGCAGATTATAACGGAATGGTTTGGATTTCGTATTCATACACCGCATTGCCTGCTTATGCAGCCTCCTATAATGTAGGGATTAATATTTGGGATGGAAAAAGATTACGTGTAATTACAGAAAAAGACGGACTTGCAAGTAATATTACCTATGAGACATTTCAGGATAGTAAAAAAAGAGTTTGGATACCAACATCCAAAGGTATTACCATGGCTCGCGAGATATCTAATAGCGAAGGTCAACAGATTTTAAAGTTAAAAAACATTTCGGATAGAGATAATAAGCCATACAATTCATCCAATGTTCTGGAAACAAGGAGTGGTGATATTTATACTTGGAATAATTATGTGAGTCCTACCCAAGATAATCTTATTGAGGCCGATTATTACCTTGGAAAATTGGAAGGTGAAAATTTTGTTAAAATTAAATCACCTTTTAGTGATGCTGATAATAAAAAGGAATACCAGCTTTTTGATTTTCGGGAAGATAACGATGGCAGACTATGGTTCTTTGGTATTTTTTCAGATAATATAAAAGATATCACTTCTGCGCAATCAAAATTAATGTTATATGATGGAAAATCCTGGAACAAACCACCGGAAAGCTGGAATATTCCATCAGAACAATTGCATTATGTCGGGAACTTAAAAAATGGAATGTATTTTTTAACAGTTGGAGGATTTTATGTTTTTAACGGAAAAAAATTTGTAAATCTTAGTGATAGTGTAAATGCCAATGCTGATTTCAGAATTTTAAAAGGTGCCAGTGTTGCTGGAACAAAAACTGATATCCAGGCAGACGGCAATTTATATATAAGGCTTAGAAACAGAGGCCTGGTAATTTTTGATGGTACAAATCTAAATTTTTACACAAAAAAAGATGGACTTCCATCCACAAATATTTCAAATCCAGTTGCAGATGAAATTAAAGGAAATGTTTATTTTTCATCACCCGCAGGTGCCTTAAAGATATCCGGAAATAAATTTCAAACCTTCTATAGTGACGAAAATGTAGCAAGCGGTGGACCATA
This sequence comes from uncultured Ignavibacteriaceae bacterium, assembly GCA_963809415.1. Lineage (GTDB taxonomy): Bacteria > Bacteroidota > Ignavibacteria > Ignavibacteriales > Ignavibacteriaceae > IGN3. Next base: position 1,545,200 of record CAWEJJ010000003.1, read on the forward strand.
TACATCAGCTATGGATGGATTCGGAAATATGATTGAGTTTTTTAACGGAGTTGGTCTTTACATTAACAGAAGTGAAGAAAAAAATTATCCCTTAAAAATTTCATCCATATCAATCAGTGGCGAATTTCATTATTATGATTTCCCCGTAAAATTATCATATTCTCAAAATTCTTTTTTATTCAACTATGTCGCTTTAAATTACAAAGATCCAAGACAAACAACGTACGAACATTTTCTTGAAGGCTTCGATAAGGACTGGTCAAAGGCAAGTAATCTTGCTTTTGCAGAATATCAAAATCTACCGTTTGGTGATTACACTTTCAGAGTTCGGGGTATTACATCAAATGGTGTTAAGACAAATGAAGCATCGTATTCATTTAGAGTAAGTCCTCCAATTCTGGAGAACGTGGTGGGCATATTTTTTATATTTAATTATTGTTGGGCTTGGTTTAGTTGGAATTAGAAAATATGAATTGGATAGACAGAAAGAAAATGAAAATAAAAAATTCCTGCAGTTGGAGAATGATAGAAAAACAAAAGAACTTGAAGAAGCCAGACAACTTCAACTTTCAATGCTTCCAAAAACTCTTCCGCAATTACCTCATCTTGATATTGCAGTATATATGAAAACCGCAACTGAAGTTGGCGGAGATTATTATGATTTTAATGTTGGAATGGATGGAACATTAACTGTTGTAATCGGGGATGCAACCGGACACGGAATGATGAGCCGGCACAATGGTTACAATCAGCTAAGTCATTGTTTAATAGTTATGCTGCTAATCCTGATATACTTTTTACTTTCCGGGAAATGACAAGATGTATTAAACAAATGCAGTTTCAGTCACTTGCTATGAGTATGACAATGTTGACAGATTCAAAACAACAGATTGATTATGTCGGCCGCAGGAATGCCGCCGGTTTATCTGTTCAGAAACAAGCACAAAATAATTGAAGAACATTTAATGGAAGGAATGCCCCTGGGAACAATGGATAATTTCCCTTATGAATTAAAGGAAATGAATTTATTTCAAGGCGACACCTTACTCTTAATGAGTGATGGATTCCCTGAATTACAAAATGATAACAATGAAATTTATGGATACAAACGGGCGAAGAATTCATTTGAAGAAGTTGCGGAGAAAGAACCTGAAGAAATTATATCATATTTAAAAGAAGAAGGCTCACGCTGGTCGAACGATAAGGACCCGGACGATGATGTAACGTTTGTGGTAATTAAAGTTAAATAAAAATGTATTCATAATAGAAATTAAAATATGAACAAATCAATTATTCTAATCCATATACTATTATTTTCAATTTTTTTCTTAAGTACCAGCATAGCTCAGCAGCGATACAAATCAGAAGCAAATGCCGATGTAATTACTTACACTGTAAAAGAAGGTTTACCGGTAAGCAAAATTGCTAGTGTTTCGCAAACTGCCGACGGATATGTTTGGATATCCGGTTTAGAAGGAACAGTCCGATTTAACGGATATGAATTTCAGGAGCCTGGTAAAGAATATGGTCTGCCGGATATGCAGTTTAATTATTATGATTCGGTTTCAAATACAATGTATTTTGCCTCTCCCGATAAATTCATAATTCTTAGAGACAATAAATTTCAATTATTTACAAAAAAAGATGGTTACCAAACTTCCGGTTTGCCGGGAAGAAACGTTTCTTTTATTAAGAAAGACAGTAAAAACAGAATCTGGATTGGAACATCAACAATTTATGTTGATGCTGATCATAATGGCAGTTTAACAGTCTTTGAAAATGGAAAGTTTACTCTGTTAGACTCTGCAAAATTTCCACTACATAATGCTACCGATATGTTTGAGACCCCTTATGGGGATTTGATCTTTTTTTCCGATGGTAAAAATACTAATACAGATGATGAAGCTTACTGTGCTCTTTATAAGGATGGCCAATTTCAAAAAATCGATAAATCAAAAGGAGTAAATTTTTGCGGATCGGTATATCTATACAATAAAGTTACTCCCGTTGTTGACGATAAGGGAAATACCTGGATACCGTTTATTGGCTCAGGAACCAATTCCAAATTAAACATCGGTACAACAGGAGTATTAATGTATGATGGAAAAGATTTTCATTCATACCCGGGGCTCCAAAAGTATCTTGTTGGAAATACCAGAGTTACATCTGTTTTATATCTTAAAAAAGATAAGCATATGTATGCTACTATTGCAGACCTTAACGGTAAAGTTTATTCAAAAGGGGCTGATATTCTTTTTAAATTAGTAAATAATGGATGGGAAAAAGTTGATTTATATAAAGATATCGGAGATATTACTAATCTGACGAAAGAAAATATTTTCGATAAAAAAAATATTTTCGATTTTAAATATACATTTGCAAAACTCATTCCCGGCAATGAAATATTTCCGGATTTACTTTCAATAGGTGTTCTCGAAGAAACCGCCATCTCCATGTATAATGAACAATATTTTTACTTTGATAATGGATGGAAAAAGTATGATAGTTTTAAGGGTTTTCCAATTACTACAATTAAAGACGCAGCATTTATTCAAAATCCGCTCGGGTTTAGTTTGTATTTTCCTAACAAATCTTTTCTTCTGAATAAAAATGATGGAATAACCGATATTGAATGTTTATATCCTTTTATGTATTCCGATAAAAATGGCATTGTCTGGATTTATTATTCAAATGTAGATTTGCCTCCTGATATTACTATTAGTCATTTAGGAATCAATGTCTGGGATGGTAAAAAACTTCATAAAATTACCACAAATGAAGGATTAAGCAGCAACTCAGTATATAATTTAACAGAAGATTCAAAAGGAAGAATATGGTTGCCAACAGATAATGGTTTGAATTTAGCAAAAGCAATTCCAGTAAAAAACGACCAATGGGTTATTAAAGTCAATCCTATGAAAAACCAAGATAAAGAATTTTATAGAGTCAGCAGTGCGATGGAAACTAAATCCGGTGAAATATATACATGGCAAAATTACGTACACCCGGCTTATGGTGATTTACCCAAGTCGGACTTTTTCTTAGGTAAAGTTGTAAAGGATAAAGTTGTGGAAATTCCAAACCCGCTGCCCGATAGTTTAAAAAGAGTTAAATATCAATCACACCACTTATATGAACTACCGAATGGAAATCTTTTACTGGCTAGCAGCTTTTCAGAATCGATTTCCAATATGGAGGGAAGTAAAACAAACCTAATAATATTTAATTCGGGGAAATGGTCCGTTCCTCCTTCAAGCTGGAACATACCGAAGAAAAATTTAAAATATGTCGGGACACTTCATAATAATATGTACTTTTTAAGTCCGGGAAGTTTTTACAGTTTTGATGGTAAAAAGTTTACTAATCTTTCCGACAGCGTTAATAATCATGCTGATTTTAGGCTTCTTAAAGAGGCAAGTTCAGCCGGAACTACTACCAATATTGAGGCAGGTGATTATCTATATATTAGGTTACGTCTGAAAGGACTTGCAATTTTTGACGGACAAAATTTAAATTTTTATACGACAAAAAATGGTCTTCCTACTGCAAACATTTGGGATCCTATTACAGATCTAAAAGGGAATGTATATTTTCTACATAATTTAGGCGGACTTATTATTAATAGGGAACATTTTAATTCCTACTACAATGATAACAACGCTCTTACAGGACAAACGGCAATGTCTCAAGATCGCAATGGGAATATTTTGTTTTGGTACCCTCATCTGGGTTTATACATCGATAGAGAGAATTCGTTCAAAGGTAAAATTAAATTATCCTATGTAAAAGTTAATTCAAATCAATATTATTATGATATACCATCTTCTTACTCATATTCGGAAAACTCGTATGTATTTAATTACACAGTATTAAATTTTAAAGATCCCAAATCAACAATCTACGAGCATAAATTAGAAGGATATGATCTTGATTGGTCGAAAACAAGTAGTTTGCAATTTTCGGAATATCAGAATGTCCCCCCCGGTGATTATAAGTTTCATGTTGTTGCGATAAGTAAGGATGGGGCAAAGACTAATCAAGTTACTTATGCTTTTTCTATTTCACCTCCATTCTGGAAAACCTGGTGGGCTTATTCATTTTATGCGTTTATCTTCGTCGGATTTTTATATTCAATTAGAAAATTTGAATTAAAAAGACAAAAGAAAAATACGGCTATTAGAGAAAGCCAGTTACGAGCAGAAGCCGCTGAACTCCAGGCCAAAGCTGCGGAAGCACAATCAAAAGTAATTCAAGCCGAGAACGAACGAAAGTCCATTGAGCTTGAAGAAGCCAGGCAATTACAATTATCTATGCTCCCAAAACTACTTCCTGATCTTCCGCATCTTGACATTGCTGTTTATATGAAAACTGCAACAGAAGTTGGCGGTGATTATTATGATTTTAATGTCGGATTAGATGGAACACTTACAGTTGCTATTGGTGATGCAACCGGACACGGTATGAAAGCCGGAACAATTGTCTCAATGGTAAAAGCATTATTTTCTTCCGGAGGTTCAAGACTGGATATGAAAACATTCTTTGATCAAAGCAGTGATGCTTTGAAAGAAATAGAACTTGGAAGATTAATGATGGCATTTATGATGATTAAAATAAAGTCTAATAAGATTGAGATTGCCAATGCCGGAATGCCGCCGTTATTTGTTTACAGAAAACAATTAAAAGTTGTTGAAGAAATAATTATAAACGGAATGCCGTTAGGTGCGATAAAAGATTTTCCGTATGAAGTAAAAGAATCAGAAATATCAACCGGTGATACAATACTATTGCTGAGTGATGGATTGCCAGAGTTGAAGAACGAAAAAAATGAACAGTATAGCTATGAAAGAGTTAAACAAGAATTTAGGTCGATAGCGCAAAAAGATCCTGATGGAATAGTTAATCATTTAAAAAACTCAGCCTCAGAATGGTCAAACGGAACAGAACCCGATGATGATATTACGTTTGTTGTAATAAAGGTTAAATAATAATTTATTCAAAATAGAAACTGAGAAATGAAAAAAAAATATATTCTTATAATTTTTTATTCTGTACTGTGTTCAGAGATTATTGCACAGCCTTTACCTGACAGTTTGAAAATCCGGTACAATGCAGCAAAGACAGATTCTGAAAAAGGAAAATGTTTAAGTATTTACATGGATACTTTCAAAGGTGATTCTTTAAGCTGGAAAAATATTGTGGCATTAATCGGTTATTTCAAAGAAAATAATGACCAGGTTGGAGAAGATTATGTTCAATTATTTACGACCTTTAACCTTTCACAAACGGGTCAGTTTAATACGGCATTGAACCAGTCACTACAAATATTATCTAGATTTGAAGAGAGACAAGACGAATACGGAATAATAAATGCATATCTGAGAATTGGTGATGCCTTATATTTTTCCAGAGAATTTGAACAGTGTATTATGTATTGTAAAAGGGGAATGTCTCTGGCACTACTTGCCGGGGATAAAGAAATACTCTCTGCAATATATAATGAAATTGGCACTGCATATAACCAAATGAATAAACCTGATTCGGGTTTGATATATGCACAAAAGGCAGTTAACTCTGATTATGAGCGAAACGATTTTTGGCGCCTTTCCATTTCAGTCAGCACATTAGGCGAAAGTTATATTGCCAAAAAAGAATATGATAAGGCAATCCCCTTAATTAAAAAATCTGCCCGGATTGCAAAAGCTATTGATAATTATCATGCTCTTTCATGGGATCTTAACGACCTCGCACAAATTTTCCTGGAGACAAACCAACTGGACAGCGCAAGATATTATGCACATATGGCAGTTGATTTGTCAAGTGAAAATGATTTTAAAGATCAGGTGTTAAGGGCTTATGAATATCTGTACAAGTCATACGAAAAAACGGATACTAAAGACAGTGTATATAAATACTTCAGGCTTTCTATCGATACAAAAGATTCACTGTATACAGCCCAAAAGGCAAAGGACATACAAACAATTAATTTTCGGGAACAAATTCGCCAGCAGGAAATTGAACAGGATAAAATACAATTACAAAACAAAATCAGAACTTATGGTTTGATCACGGGAATAGTCGTGCTTCTTCTAATAGCTTTTCTACTTTTTATAAATAATCGTAGTCGTAAAAAAGCAAATACGGCGCTTCAAAAACAGAACGAAGTTATTCACCTGGAGAATGAAAGAAAAACAAAAGAGCTTGAGGATGCACGTCAGTTACAGCTATCTATGCTTCCAAAAGAACTTCCTCAACTGCCGCAACTCGATATTGCTGTGCATATGAAAACTGCTACAGAAGTTGGTGGTGATTATTATGATTTTAATGTTGATATCAATGGAACGCTTACTGTTATTGTTGGCGACGCAACAGGACACGGAATGATGTCCGGAATGATGGTATCGATTATGAAATCGTTTTTTATTTCTAATAAATCCAATATCGAATTAAAGCAGTTCTTTGAAAACGCCAACAATTCAATAAAAGATATGCATCTTGGAAGATTGATGATGGCCTGTATGGGGGTTCAAATTACATCCGAAAAAATAATTGCTACAAATGCAGGAATGCCATCATTAATTTATTTCAGAAATAAATCTCAGAAGGCAGGGGAGTTTGTTAGTCATAATTTTCCATTAGGAGGGATGAAAGGAACTATTTATTCACTGAAGGAAATTAGATATGAAAAAGGTGATACACTTTTGTTAATGAGTGATGGATTTGCTGAATTAAAGAATGAGAATAATGAACAATATGGTTATAATAGAATTAAAGAAGAATTTCTATCTGTTGCACTAAAGAGTTCTGATGAAATAGTAGAATATTTAAAAAATTCAGCATTAGAGTGGATTAACGGAGTAGAACCAGATGATGATGTAACGTTTGTTGTAATTAAAATAAGGTAATTATTATTAATTGCTTTTTAAGTTTTATGGATCAAAATATTTTTATAATTATAACTTGTTATAAAAACAAAATTGGAAGGTGATAGAATGGAAGTGGATATTAATGACCGGGAAAATTTTACTGTTATAAAGTTTAATAAGAATAGACTTTTGGGTACAGAAGCAACTGAATTTCAAAGTTCTATTCAAAATACACTGGACAAAGGAGTACATTCCATTGTAGTTGATCTTTCAACTGTTGAATATGTTACAAGCTGGGCGATAGGAATGCTGGTTCATGCATTCACAACTGCTACAAACCGAAGTGCACAATTTAGTTTAATCGGTGTTACTCAGAGGGTTCGTGAAATATTAGCAAAAGTAAAGCTGGATAAAATTTTTTATATCCAATAAATATCTAAGTTTTGCTGGATAAAAAAATGCCGGATCGTTTTTACCAGGAGGTAAATGACCCGGCATATGCTCGATCAGAAACTTTAAGAATATTTATTTAAATATTAGCTGTCGCATCAATTTACTACCGAACAATTCTCTTAACTCATTTCTATTAACTGCGGACTCTTGGATTGTCTTTTGGTTACCAAAAAAAATACTCTGAATTTTATCCATCCATTACTTACGTTATTCATATAATCATCAAAGTAAGGAGCTTTTGTTTTGATCAATGAAATATCCAAAACCTCCCCTCGATATAGGATTTTTATCCCATACTTTAGTTTAAAATTGATGAGTAAGAGAATCGAATTCAGCCATTGAACCATTTTCCGGAAACGCTCTTTCATAATTTGTCATCAGAACAGCATTGTTTGGCTGTGTTTGAGCAAGTGTTTTATTTCCAACAGCAAAGAAAAAGAATCAAGAGAAAAGAAAGAATGGTTAAAGATTTCATAGTACTAGCTCCTTTTTTGATTGTTGAAAATATTAATTATCGAACCATATTACCTATTACTTTTTTTTCATTTCAATCTGAATTAATTCGAATGGTTTATCACCTACATTTTCGCCCTGATGAGTTGTAGCCGGGACCCAGCTGAAAAATCCTTTCTTAAAATCACGATTCTCGGTTTTACCATCAGGATATGTAAATTTTCCATGTGCATCACTTAGAAAAATCACCATTCCTTCAGGATGTGAATGCATTACACCTTTCTCTCCCGGCGCATATGTAATTCGTAAGACGCGTACCTGATCATTTTCAAATTCCACCTTGTAATGTTTAGAATCAACATTTGCAGCATCTTGTGCAAAGCAATATCCCGATAAAATTATCACTGTAAATATTACAGTGAATATTACATTTAACTTTTTCATAGTACTTGCTCCTTTTCGATTTGTAAATAAAAATGTTTTTGAGTTTAACTATTTAGTAGTACTTCCACCACGATCACCGATAAGTAACCATTTGCCACCCTTCTTCATAAGAATATCCGTCCAGGTTCCTTCGCTATTTTCCTTTTTCCCGGTTTCATTGTCTTTTGTTATCATTGAATAAAAATAATCGGCATAAGCAAAATCACCTTTTACCCAAATTGCAACTGGAGTAAGAGTATAAAGAACGATCGAACTGTTGCTCAACATATATTCGATCCATTTACTTGTATTTGCATTGTCTTGCGGAACTTTGGACTGAAATTCCCAGCCCATATAACTTTCGTCATAATACGACAAGTCCGATTTAGCATCCCCTTTTGCAAAAACATCCCAGTACTTTTGTACTCCTGACCATACGTCTTTTTGTTCAGGTGACCATTGCTGGGCGAAGTTTTTTCCACTGAGGAAAATAATTGCAATAAGAGTAATTGCCGTGAATAATTTTGTTAGTTTCATAGTACTAGTTCCTCATTATTAGTTTTTTGAAAATGATTTTTTATTATTTTATTTCATAGCTTCAACTGTTTGATATGTATCAGCGTATTGCTGAAACTTTGTAACCATTCCATCTTCAAGAGTCCACATATGCACGAACTGAACATTTATTTCTTTAGCAGTCTTTTTATTTTTTGCTTTGTAACGACCTGTAACAATTATTTCACCGGAATTTGCTTCATAGTATGTTTGATCAGTTAAATTCCAGTATTCCCATTCTGCACCAAGTCGTGCAAAAACACCATTAAGTACAGCCTGCGGTCCTATGTATGGATTACCATCTGCATAAGGAAAATTCTCTGCTTCGTTCCATTCGATTTTTGGATCGAATTTTTGTAATACTGCCGGTACATCACCTTTCGCAAAAGCAGCATACAAATTTTGAATGATTTCAACATTCTTCTCTTTTGCAGGTTTGTTGTTTATAGCAAAAGATTCACAGAATGAGAGTACTAATAGGAACACCACGAAAGAGATAATTATTTTTTTCATTGCTTTCCTTAAAATTTGAAAATACATTTTTTATGTAATACTATTATTTGAATAACAGTAATAATGAGATTCCGAAACGGGTTCTGAATGACAAATAAGGTAATTTTCCCTTTTGCGTAACTTCATTTAATGAATAAGATTATTTAGATGTTTCGTTTATTTCTTCTACAAAATAAATTTCGGGCATACCAACAACGCCGGCATCTTTCATAACTTCTTTAGTTTGATCTGACTTAGCGAACTTCTTGGCATTTTCAAGACTATCCCATTCGAGCAAAACGAAAACTTCATTAGGATCGCTTGAATTGCGAAATACTTTTCCTCCTTGCGATCCATTTACAGATCTGTAAGCTGCATGATCATCAAAAGCGAGTTTCCATTTTTTGTAATCTTCCACTTTGTGATGAATAAGGATGTGCGCCATAAATTGCCTCTTTTATAAAACGATGAATAAATATTAAATGAATTGTTTAATGCCCGTTTAACCACTGTTCAAAACTTTTATTTGATTCACCTTCTGCATATGTCCAGTCTGGCTTCAATCTTAAACCGTAATCGCTTTTATAGATAAACTCAATTGCGTCCTGAATATCTTTTTTATTTGTTATGGATATCAAAAACATATTTAGATTTTGCAGAGTAATCTTTTTTACCTCACAGTTAATATTCTGTGCAAGAAGAGTATTCTGTATTATTTCAACTTGTCTTAAATCATATGTAGCCCAAACAATTCCATCTTTACCCAAAAGGAAATCATTTTCATCAAACGAAATTAAAAGTTCGATATTGCTTCCATTTGGTAAATGAGGAAATTTTTCATTACTCAAATCTTTCCAGTGAATTGTTTTCAAAAGGTTAAGTACAATTTCACCTTCAGCGTAAAAAGTCCCTTTTGTTTTTAAGATAATCAAATTTTTTCGCTCAGAATTTTAACTTAATTAATTGCAAATTTCTTATGCAAAAGTAGAATATTGATGTGCCGATATCTTGCACTATTAGTGCAAATATTAGGATTATTCGGGCAGAATTTGTTTTGTCTCTGATTTTTGGTGCCCTAAGTGTCTAAGTAGTTACTGAAATTTTCAGTCTTTTACTACTAAAACACTTTGTTCACAAAAATGCAATAAGTGTACAAAAAAACTTTTTGGATACGGATTAGATAATTGAGAAAAGCAACTATTTTGTTTTATACTCAGAAGGCTGACATCCAAACTGTTTTTTGAATGCGCGCGAAAAATATGCCTGATCATTGAATCCAACTTTATAGCAAATTTCTGCCACTGTGGCTGCATTTTGTTTTAAGAGATCTGCGGCGCTCTGAAGCCGAAATGATCTAATTAATTGTCCAGGTGGTTGATCAATAAGTGCATTTAATTTTCTATTAAGCTGCGAAACACTCATATTCATTTTATCTGCAAGTTTATCAACACTAAAATTTTCATCTTCTAAATTAGCTTCAATTGTCTTAATAACTTTATCCAAAAATACTTGATCAACTGAAGATGAAGTAACCTCGGATGGTTTTATAATTGTTGATGTACTGAATCTTTTACGAAGCTGTTTGCGCTGGTAGATTAAATTTTTTACTCTGAACTTTTAATTCTTTTGCACTGAAAGGTTTTGTCAAATAATCATCAACTCCTGTTTCCAATCCCAGAATTTTATCATCAAGTCCGGCTTTTGCAGTTAACATTATAATTGGAATATGACTTGTCTTTTCATCACTACGAATTGCTTTGCTGAATTGATAACCATCCATTTTGGGCATCATAACATCAGTAATAATGAGATCAGGAATTTCATTTTGTGCATTTAAAATTCCTTCTTCCCCGTTGCTAGCTTGAATAACTGTATATTCTTTTTCAAGCTGTTCGCAAACGTATGCTTGCACGTCAGGATTATCTTCAACAATTAAAATTATTTCTGGATGCTGGATACTTGATTCCGGATAATTATCATTTGGGATTAATTGTTGTTGAGATATTTCAATATCATTCCCAATATTTTCCTGAGCAGAATTATGGTTTGATAATTCCGAAATAATATTTTCATCATTCATCAAATCACCAAATGGAAGATAGATTGTAAATTCAGTTCCCTCACCTTCTCTACTATTAACAGTAATTTCACCATTGTGCAGTTTTACCAACTCCTTTGCAAGAGCCAGACCAATTCCAGTTCCTTCATATTCACGAGTTATAGAATTGTCAACTTGATAAAATCTGTCAAAGATATGCGGCAGACGATCTGCAGGTATTCCAATTCCAGTATCTTTAATTTTTATTTCAATCCCGGATGGAAGTTTATTTATAGAAACTTTTATCTCACCATTTTCTAAAGTAAACTTTAGTGCATTAGAAACAAGATTATAGAAAATCTTTTCCATTTTATCGGGATCAAAGCAAAGAGGAATATTTTCAGATTGTGATTCAAATTTTAATTTTATCTTTTTTGTTTCAGCAAGTGATTCGAATGAATAGAAAAGATTTTTTAGAAACAAAACTATATTATGCTTCTCGGCTTTCAGCTTCATACTTCCTGCTTCAAGCTTTGAAAGATCTAATAATTGATTGATCAATGTAAGAAGTTTTCTCGCATTTCTATTTGCAACTTGTAATTTACCTTTCTCTTTAGTTGATATGTTCGGACGACATCACACTTTCAATCTGTCCAAGAATTAAAGTAAGCGGTGTGCGAAACTCATGCGATATGTTTGCAAAGAAATGAGATTTTAAGTTATCCAGATTACGCAAAGTAATCAGTTTCAACTTTTTCAAGCTTTAACTGATTTTTAAGTCTTATTCTGTTTAATTCATAGCGTCGGATTAAATAAAGTCCTGATAAAAGAATTAATCCGTATAAAATATAAGCCCACCATGTGCTCCACCAGGGCGGCTTGATTATTAGCGTAAGTGCAATACCTGTTTCGTTCCAAATTCCATCGTTGTTTGAGCCCTTAACACGGAAAATATATTCACCCGGCGGCAAATGTGTATAAGTTGCTGATCGTATTGATCCCGAATAAATCCAATCTTTATTAAAATTTTCCAGTTTGTATGCGTAACGGTTTTTATCAGGTGACGAATAATCCAGAGAAGCAAATTCGAATGTGATAACATATTCAGCATATGAAAGTACAATCTTATCCGTTTCCAGAAATTGTTTTATGCAAAATCGTATTATCACTTTTATTAGATATGTAGTGATCTCCGAGTTTTAAATTAGTCAGAACAATTTTGGGAATATAGGGATTGTCTTTTATTTCATCAGGATAGAAATAATTTAATCCTTTAATTCCTCCAAAAAACATTTCTCCATTTTTACTACGATAGTAAGCCCCGGTATTAAATTCATTACTCTGCAAGCCATCATTAACATCATAGTTTCTAAAGGAATTATCGTGAGGATTAAATTTAGATAGTCCTTTATTTGTACTTAACCATAAATTTCCTTTCCCATCGGGCAATATTCCATAAATCACATTGTTTGGTAAACCTTCTTTTTCAGTAAAATGGGTAAATGTTCCTTCATCAATATTAAATTTATTCAATCCACCGCCCGAAGTGCCAAGCCAAAGAATCTTATCAGGTTCAAATGGATCCGGACAAATTGAATTAATGTTATTATTATTCAAACTATTAGATCTATCAGGATCATTTTTATAAGTGTAAAATGTTTTATTTTGTAAATCAAATAACAGCAGTCCATTTTTTGTTCCAAGCCAAAATGTTCCTTTGTTATCCTGATAAATTACTGGTCGTACTCTTTGATTATAAGGTAGTGATGCTTGATAACGATATGATTGAAATATCCCTTTATCAGGATCAATAAGCTTGCAGAAAAAATTTTCTGTAGCAACCCAAATATTTTTTTGATTATCCTCAAAAACAGCAAAGACTTCTTTTTGTGGTAATCCTGTGGAATCTGCTTGATTAAATTTATATTGTTTTGCTTTTCCCGTTGATGGATCATATCTGTAAATTCCCTCTGTTGTTGCCATCCAGATTTTCCCATCATAAGAACTTATGATTGACCATGGCACCGGTGTTTCCAAAATCATCAGGTCTATTTGAATCAGTTTCATAACTTTTTGTTTCTCCTGTTTTGCGATTCCATCTATATAATACATCAGTACTTATCCAGACTATATCATCATTTTCTTGCATAACAGTTCTTACACTAAAGCCCGTTATACGAGATGAAGGATTATTTTTTATAACAAGAGTTGAAAACCGATTTGCTTTGGGATCATAAATATTAATTCCCATTCCTGCTGTGCCAACCCACAGAATCCCTGTTCTATCAATATACAAACTTGATATGCTGTTGTAACTAATAGAGTTTTGATTTAGAAAATCATTTTTAAAGTAATCATATGAATCGGATACCGGATTAAATCTCATTAATTCACCGGGAGTTGCCAGCCACATTTTTCCGGTATTATCTTCAACTATCTGCATTATACTTCCCCAACCATATCTAAAAACGTTATAATGATGCGGAAATAATTTATAGCTGCCCGTTTGTCTATCAAATTTTACTAATCCACTTAACGTACCTAACCAAAAATTTCCGTTACCGCTTTCGTTTATTGAATAAATAGTTTTATCAAAATAACTGGCGGGTGCTTTAGGGTTTCTTGTTTGAATTTCATAATGAGTAAATATTTTGTTTTCACTATTAAATTTATCCAGTCCGGTTAAGGTACTAACCCACAAAACATCCTTTAGAATCAATAAATAAGGTTGAAATAATATTATTGCTTAGACTTCCGGGTTTTTCAGATTGAGAAACAAATTGTTGATATGTAATTTCAAAAGAATTTTTTCTTTTAAAAGATAGTTTAAAAACTCCTTCACCTCTTGTTCCAATCCAGATATTTCCTTTTGAATCTTCTATAACCGATCTGACTTCATCAGTATTATTGGTCTTAGAAATCCTTGAACCATAAAGAATATGATGAAAAGTTTCAGTCTCTCCTTCAAAAATATTTAATCCGCCATTTAAAGTTCCAACCCAGATATAACCTCGACTGTCTTCAAAAAGTGAAGTTATAAAATTATCTGAAATAGTTGTGGAGTCAAATGGATCGTGCTGGTAAACTACAAAATTATGACCATCATATCTGTTCAATCCATCCTTTGTTCCAAACCACATAAATCCTTTTTGATCCTGAATGATGCAGGATATAAAGTTTTGTGATAAACCATCATCACTGGTGAGATGTTTGAAGTGAATTTCCTGAGCATAGGTATTGGTCAACAACAAAATAATCATAACAGAAAATGATTCAATTATTCTAAATTTAGATATATGTAAAGAGTTTGGGATCATTTATGTTGAAGTAAATACTTATTTCCAAAATAAATCATTAATTACTAATTGCATAATATATTTCTTAGATCTTTCATGAATATTTGAGTTATTATAGGATATTAAAGCCTGCATCTTTAGACGATTTCAGGTGGTATGTTTTAAATATAGTCTACATTAAAGAGTTCATGTTAATAACGCAATCTTGTGACTGAAGAAATTTGATTTAAATTTGCAGTGGAAGAATATATGTACAATTATTAGATTCAAGAGTGGAATTACTAATAATTTTTTCGTAAAAAATTACCCGTTCGTAAAATGATATAACCCCTGACACACGGGTTGTTGATTTTTACTGCGGGTAAGTTTGTTTTAAAACTTAATACCTAATTGCGAGGGCATCAGATCGAAGCAATCTTACAAGGGAATTGAGATTGCTTCACTCGAAGACTCACTCACAATGACATACACAGAAATCATCTCGGCTTAATCATATTCTCAGGTTTCAATAAATCATCCAGCTCAGCTTTTGATAACAATTTTTTCTCAAGTACTAACTCGTAAACACCACGATTTGTATCAAGCGCTTCTTTAGCTAGTTTGGTGCAAGTATCGTATCCCAAAACAGGATTAAGTGCAGTAACTATTCCAATACTGCTTTCAACAAGCTCCCGGCATCTATCTTCATTAGCTGTTATTCCATCAATGCATTTGACTTTTAAAGTCATCATTCCGTTTTTAAGCATTTCAATCGATTCAAATAAGCTTTGAACAATGACAGGTTCAAACACATTAAGTTCAAGTTGTCCACCTTCTGCCGCCATCGTAACAGCTAAATCATTTCCAATAACTTTAAAAGCAATTTGATTTACAACTTCAGGAATAACAGGATTTACTTTGCCAGGCATTATCGATGAACCCGGTTGCATTGGCGGAAGATTAATTTCATGAATTCCAGTCCGAGGTCCGGATGAAAGTAAACGCAAATCATTACAAATTTTTGAAAGCTTAACTGCTAGTCTTTTAACCGCTGATGAATACATTATAAATGCACCTGTATCTTGAGTAGCTTCAACAAGATTATCTGCAAGCACAATACTTAAGCCTGTAACATCGCCTAAATGGTTAATTACAGTTTCGGAATAATCAGGATGAGAATTAATTCCGGTTCCAATTGCAGTTGCACCCATATTAACTTCAAGAAAAAGTTTTACATTTTGCTCAAGCCGCTGAACTTCCTCGTTCAGCATAACTGCATAAGCTTCAAACTCTTGTCCAAGCGTCATCGGGACAGCATCTTGTAATTGTGTTCTTCCCATTTTTATTATCCGAGAAAATTCTTTTGCTTTATTTCTGAAAGACAGAACCAATTCCTGAAGCACTTCAGTTAATTTTTTATTTGAATTAATAAGAGCAATCTTTACAGAAGTTGGATAAGCATCATTTGTGGATTGTGATAAATTAACATGATTGTTTGGATGACAATATTGATAATCACCTTTTTCATATCCTAAAATTTCAAGTGCACGATTTGCAATCACTTCATTTGCATTCATATTTGTTGATGTTCCTGCTCCGCCCTGAATCATATCCACAACAAAATGTGAGTGAAATTTCCCACTAATTATTTCATCGCAAGCTTGCACAATTGCATCAGTAATCTGTTTTGATAGAAGTCCAAGTTCGTTATTAGCTAACGCAGCAGCTTTTTTTACCATTGCAAGCGCTTCAATCAAGAACAGGGTAAAAATTTAATGTTACTCCGCTTATGTTAAAATTTTCAAGTGCACGTAAAGTTTGTACACCATAATAGTATTCATCCGGAACCTCCCTATCACCAAGCAAATCGTGCTCGCTTCGTGTTCTGCCGGATTGATATTGCGCGGCAACATTTATAACACGAGTATTTGCTGCGCTCATTCTTCTCGAGATTACTCTACCAATACTTGAAAGTATTGCAAGTGCAGTTTCGTTTTGTTCTATCATCAATTCTTTAAAACTATCACGAGTAAGTATTAAAACTTTTGAATCAACTTTTGCCCGAGCAGATGTTGAGTGCGGGGAATCATCCATCAAAGCACCTTCACCAAGAAAATCGTATTTGCTAAAAACTGATAACCTTTTTTCTCCGCCGTAAGGAGTTCTTTTGAACAGTTCTACTTTACCATCATAAATCAAAAAAAGATTTTTGCGGATATTATTTTCACTAAACAATAAACTGTTTGCTGAATAATTTTCAATCGTAAGTTTGTTACAGACAGCATCAAGTTGTGTATCATTTAACTCTTTGAATAACTGAATGTGTTTTAAGAATTCTCTAATAATTGTCTTTTCCATTTCCGTACCTTTTTTAATTAAATCTACTTTTCAAATTTACTTCTATTTTTATCGGCGAAGAAAATTAGGCAGTAAGTTTGATATTTCTTTCTCAAATTGTCATTATTTAACCAAATTTGAATTCCTTTTTCAAATAGCTAAATTTGGCTTCAAATTTCAATAATTATGAAACAAAAATGCGTTATCCTTTTAAAGAAATAGAATCCAAATGGCAAAAGTTTTGGGAAGATAATAAAACTTATAAAACTGATTTATCAAACACAGCAAAAAAACTTTATACGCTTGTAATGTTTATTTATCCTTCGGGTGCAAAACTTCACATCGGGCATTGGTTTAATTACGGACCAACGGACAGTTGGGCACGTTTTAAAAAACTTCAGGGCTACAATGTTTTTGAACCGATTGGATACGATGCTTTTGGTTTGCCTGCGGAAGGTTACGCAATCAAAACTGGAATTCATCCGCAAGACAGTACATTAAAAAACATTGATGACATTCGTGAGCAGCTTAAAAAAATGGGGTGTATGTACGATTGGGATGCAGAGTTAATGACTTGCGCTCCCGAGTATTACAAATGGAACCAATGGATTTTTCTTCAGATGTACAAGCGCGGGCTGGCGTACAGAAAAAATGCTCCTGTAAACTGGTGTCCTAAAGATCAAACTGTGCTTGCAAATGAGCAAGTTGTTGATGGCTGCTGCGAGCGCTGCGGGACAACCGTTATTCAAAGAAATCTTTATCAATGGTTTTTTAAGATTACTGATTATGCAGAACAACTGCTTGATGGACACAATAAAATCGATTGGCCTGATGAAACAATCCTGAAACAAAAAAACTGGATTGGGAAAAGTGAAGGTGCTGAAGTAACTTTTAAAGTAGCACCAAATGTCATTTCGATGTCCGCTGCGGCGGATTCGACTGAGAAATCTTTAACCAAGAGTGAGGATAAGATTTCTCTCCCGATAAATCGGGATCGAAATGACAATGAAGAAGAAATAAAAATTTTTACAACTCGCCCGGATACATTATTTGGAGTTACTTATGTTGTGCTTTCACCGGAACATTCTCTTGTTGATAAAATCACAAAACCAGAATTTAAAGCTGGTGTTGATGCGTACCGCGAATCAACAAAAAAATTAACTGAGATTGAACGTACATCAACTGTAAAAGAAAAAACCGGAGTTCCAACCGGAGCATTTGCAATCAATCCTGTAAATGGAGAAAAAGTTCCAGTTTGGCTTGCTGATTATGCACTAATCACATACGGAACTGGCTGTGTTATGGCTGTTCCTGCTCACGATGAAAGGGATTTTGAGTTTGCAACAAAGTTTAATCTTCCTATCCGCAAAGTGATTTTACAGGATGGAACGAATGAAAATGATGAATTAAAATCTGCTTTTACTGAAGTTGGAACGATGATTAATTCTGCTCAGTTTAACGGAGTTAAATCTGATGAAGTAATAACTAAAGTCATAAAGTATCTTGAAGAAAATAATTTTGGCAAAGGAAAAATAAATTATCGTTTACGTGATTGGTTAATTTCTCGCCAGCGATATTGGGGAACACCTATTCCAATTATACACTGTACGAAGTGCGGTGAAGTTCCGGTTGACGAGAGTGACTTACCTGTCGTTCTTCCTTACGATGTTGATTTTAAACTTGGCGGTGAATCTCCGCTTGCAAGGAATGAAAAGTATATAAATGTAAAATGTCCAAGGTGCGGAACTGATGCAAAACGTGATCCGGACACAATGGATACGTTTGTTGATTCATCCTGGTATTATTTGCGTTATCTTGATCCAAAAATTTCTACATCTGCATTTAATAAAGAGCTTGCAAATAACTGGACACCAGTCGATATGTATGTCGGCGGTAAAGAACATTCTGTTATGCATCTTCTGTATGCCAGATTTTTTCATAAGTTTTTGCGTGATATCGGACTTGTTAATAGTGATGAACCATTTACAAAACTTGTTCATCAGGGCGTTATTACAAAAGATGGTTCAAAAATGTCTAAGTCACGAGGTAATGTTGTCAATCCCGATGAGTTTACATTAAAATATGGCACAGATGTTTTTAGAATGTACCTTATGTTTATGGGTCCTTACGATCAGGGCGGTGATTGGAGTGATAAAGGGATTTCCGGCGTTGATAGATTTGTTGATCGCAGTTATGAACTATTCAGTCAGTTTAAGAATGTTAAAAATGAAGTCGCGATAAAAGATAAATATGATATTTCATCTTTATCAGATGATGAAAAAAAAGTTTATCGAAAAACAAATCAGACGTTGAAAAAGTTTGGGGAAGAGATTGAGCATTTTAGATTTAATACAGCAATCGCTTCTTTAATGGAATTGATAAACGAACTTAAAGTTTTAGAGAATTGCAGTAAAGAAATTCAGAGTTATGTTTTGCAAAGATTTGCTACAATGCTTGCACCAGTAGCGCCGCATCTTGGTGAAGAATGCTGGCAGATAATTGGAAATGAAAAATCAATCTTCCAGAACCCCATGATGTTTGCAATTGATAAAGACGCTTTGATTGAAGATACAGTTAATATTGCTGTTCAAGTTAATGGAAAACTGCGCGCCACCATTCCCATTCCAATGAACAGCGAACAAGAAGCTGTTAAGCCTCTTATCTTTGCCGAAGAAAAAGTAACCAAGTTTACAGACGGCAAAACAATAGTAAAAGAAATATTCGTAAAAAATAAAATTTATAATATAGTAGTCAAATAAATCTTAATAGCATACTGATAACGCTGATTATAGAGATCGGCGCTGATCAGAATAAGCTGTATCATCAGTGTGCCATTGTTCTAAAAAGGATAAATAAATGTTAGACATAAAACTTATTCGTGAAAATCCTGATAAAGTAAAGCAAGGGATTGCAGATAAGAACGAAAAAAATCGAGTTGATGAACTTCTTGAACTTGATAAGCAACGCCGGGATATAATTCTTCACGCAGATGAATTAAAATCAAAACGTAACTCGGTTTCTCAACAAGTTGGGCAGATGAAAAAATCTGGTCAGGATGCAACTGAAATAATTGCCGAGATGAAACGCGTTGGCGATGAAATTGCTGATTATGATGGGAAGCTAAGAAAAATTGAAGAAGAGATTGATATAATTTTGAGATTCATTCCCAATCTTCCACACTCTTCTGTACCAGTTGGAAAATCTGCAGAAGAAAATGTTGAAGTAAAACTATGGGTGCCGGATGGATTTAAATTTGAAAATGATTTTAAGCCAATGGATCATGTTGAGCTTGGTAAAAAACTTAACATACTTGATTTTGAGCGCGGTGCAAAAATTAGCGGTTCCGGTTTTCCTGTTTACAAAGGTAAAGGCGCAACATTAGAACGTTCACTTATAAATTTCATGCTTGATTATCATTTACAAAATCATAACTACTCTGAAATTTTTCCTCCATTTCTTGTAAATAAGGAATCAATGCGTGCGACGGGTCAGCTTCCGAAAATGGAAGAAGATATGTACAATATAGAAAAAGATGGCTTGTACCCAATCCCAACGGCTGAAGTACCTATTACAAATATTCACCGCGATGAAATTCTTAACGAAGCTGATTTGCCGATAAAATATGTTGGTTACTCCGCTTGCTTTAGAAGAGAAGCTGGATCTTACGGAAAAGAATCTAAAGGATTTTTACGCGTTCATCAATTTAACAAAGTTGAGATGGTTAAGTTTGTTAAACCAGTAACATCTTATGATGAACTTGAATTACTTGTTAAAGATGCTGAAGATATTTTACAAGCATTAAATATTCCCTATAGAATTTTAATGCTGTGTTCTGGTGATTTAAGTTTTTCTGCAGCTAAATGTTATGATATTGAAACCTGGTCTCCTGCCGAAAACAAATGGTTGGAAGCATCATCATGCAGCAACTTTGAAGATTTCCAGGGTCGCAGAGCAAATATTCGCTTCCGTAATGAGCAAACTAAAAAACTTGAGTTTGTTCATACACTTAATGGCAGCGGTTTAGCGACAAGCAGGTTGATGGTATCCATTTTGGAGAATTATCAAACCCCGGAAGGAAAAATTATTGTACCTAAAGCATTGCATAAGTACACCGGGTTTAATGTTATTGATTAAAATCATGCTGAACCTGCTTGTAGCAGGTAAGCTCGTTTCAGCAACTGACAAATTGGTCAAATATCCCGAAACAAGTTCGGGATTACTATCAATATAAATGATTCAAATCACCCCGAAACAACTTCGGGGTTTTTATATTCGCACAGCAACTAAACAATAAAAAAAGTATCTTTCTCATAATCAAAAACTCACGCTTACTCTTTTTTAATGAAAAATCTTTTAACACTTAAAAAATATTTTGTTAAGTATAAAAATAAATTGTTGTGGGGAATACTTTTTATTCTTATCTCGAATGCAGGTACTGTTTATGTACCGATTTTGTTAAAAGATTCTATAAATGGGCTGCAAAGAAATATTGCCTCTCAAAAGCTTATTGAGTATGCACTTTTAATTGTTGGCGTTTCACTAATTGCAGGGATTTTTAGATACTTAATTAGACAGACAATAATTGTAGTCTCACGAGAAATCGAGTATGATTTACGAGGTGATTTTTGGGGACATATTCAAAGACTTCCACTAAAATACTTTCAGAACAATTCAACCGGCAACTTAATGTCTCATGCAACAAATGACATTAATGCTGTCCGAATGTTTATTGGTCCGGCTGTTATGTATTCAATAGATACTACAATACGGCTGATTATTGTAATATCAATAATGTTATCGCTAAACTATAAACTAACAATTTATGCTCTGCTCCCTCTACCAATACTTTCTTATGTTGTTTTCAGGATTGGCAAACTTATTCATGAAAAGTACACAAAAATTCAGGAGAATTTCTCTCAACTTACTACCCGCGCACAAGAAAATTTTTCAGGTATTCGTGTCATAAAATCTTATGTGCGAGAATCTAATGAAATGAAAAGATGGAATGAACTTAGTAAAGAATTTTTAAATAAGAATATGAATCTCGTTCGGGTACAATCTATCATTATCCCCATATTAACTTTAATCACAGGCATATCAAGCATAGTTGTTATTTGGATTGGTGGAGATATGGTCATAAGAGGTCAAATGAATCTTGGTGTAATGGCTGCCTTTGTTATGTATCTTGGAATTTTAATCTGGCCAGTAATTGCGTTTGGATGGGTTATGAATATTATACAGCAGGCTGAAGCAAGTATGAAAAGATTAAACAAAATTTTTAACGAACCTTATGAGATTGAAGATTCTGCTTCCACTGACTTTTCAACTAAAGAATTAAAAGGGGAAATAGAGTTTAAAAATGTTTCATTCAAATATGCCGGTACACTGCCAGAGGTGCTTAAGAATGTTAGCCTTAAAATCAATGTTGGTTCAACAGTAGCAATTGTTGGACATACCGGCTCGGGAAAAACGAGTTTAATTAATTTAATTCCCAGATTATATGATATTACGTCCGGTGAGCTTTTTCTTGATGGCAAAAATATTAAGGACATTCCGCTTGATGTACTAAGAACCAATATTGCCGTTGTTCAACAGGAATCATTTTTATTCTCAGATACTGTATTTGGAAACATTTCTTTTGGTTTAAAAGATATTAATCAGCAAAGAGTTAAAGAAGTATCACATATAGCCAACTTTGATAAGGAGGTTGAATCATTTCCCCATGGTTACGAAACAATGGTTGGGGAAAGAGGGATTACGTTCTCCGGCGGGCAAAAACAGAGAGCGTCTTTGGCCCGTGCGCTTGCTATTGATCCTAAAATATTAATTCTTGATGATTCATTTTCAGCGGTTGATACCAAGACTGAAGAAAGTATCTTGAAAAATTTAAAGGAGTTTATGAAAAATCGGACAAGTATAATTATCAGCCATAGAATTTCTACAGTTAAAGATGCTAATAACATAATTGTTTTATCCGAAGGAAGAATAGCAGAACAAGGGACTCATCAGCAGCTTGTTGCTCTTAATGGTATTTATGCTGATTTACATTACAAACAATTACTGGAGAAAGAATTAGAGGAACTTTAAAAAGTCTCATCCAACTCTCTCCAGTGGCTGTGTGAAAATTGAGATTGTCACTTCACCGAAGGGAGAAGTCTGATAATTTGTACAGATTTCTCAGTCGAATCCGCCGCGGCGGACTTCGAAATGACTTTTACAGAGTTATCACACAGACTATCCAAAGAAGAGGACTTTAAGAAAAATTAATTTTTATGAGTGATAATATCCACGACGACGAAATATTAGGGAAAGCATACGACTCAAAATTAATGAGGCGGCTTCTGACTTATATTAAGCCTTACAAAAAGTATGTTGTTTTTGCAATCGTTCTTAATGTTTTAGTTGCAGCACTTGGCCCGCTTCGTCCATACCTTACAAAGGTTGCCATTGATGATTACATTATTCATTCTAATTATCATGGATTAATGGTTATCGCTGTATTTCTTTTCGGGTCACTTTTACTCCAGGCTGTTGTTCAATACTTTTTAACATATTACACACAATACCTGGGACAAAAAACTCTTTATGATATTCGTACGCAGATATTTGAACACACACAAAAACTTGCACTAAAATATTTTGATAAAACACCCATCGGTAGAATTGTAACACGCACAACAAATGATGTTGAATCATTAAGTGAATTATTTTCATCCGGAATTGTAATGGTCTTTAGTGATGTATTCATAATTATATGGATACTGGTTTTTATGTTCTCAATGGATATCCCGCTTTCACTTGTTACACTTTCGGTTATGCCCGTTTTGATTTACGGAACGTTTTTGTTTAGAAAAAAAGTCAGAGAAAGTTATCGCGATGTTCGATTTCATCTTGCACGATTAAACTCATATATGCAGGAACATGTAACAGGAATGAGTGTTGTGCAGATTTTTAGAAAAGAAAAAGATGAGTTTAAAAATTTTTCAGGTATAAATGCTGATCACCGTGATGCTAATGTTAAATCAATTTTTTATTATGCTATTTTTTTCCCCGGTGTTGAATTACTAAGTTCAATAGCAGTTGCATTAATCATTTGGTATGGTGGTGGTGAAGTAATCCAAAAGAATGTGCAGATTGGAGATCTTTTTGCTTTTATCCAGTTTACAGAAATGTTTTTTCGTCCTATTCGTGATCTCTCTGAAAAATATAACATCTTACAAACATCAATGGCTTCCTCGGAAAGAATTTTTAAACTTTTAGATAACAAATCATTTATACAAAATCCTGAAAATCCAATACCATTAAATAGTGTTACAGGTGATATTCAGTTTAAAGATGTTTGGTTTGCTTATGATGATGAAAATTATGTGCTAAAAAATATTAACTTCAATATCAAACCCGGGGAAACTGTTGCAATTGTCGGACATACAGGCGCTGGTAAATCTACACTAATAAATATTCTTACCAGATTTTATGATATCAATAAAGGTTCTATTTTAATTGATGGAATTGATATTCGTAAAGTTGATAAAAGGGATTTGAGAAAACATATATCAATTGTACTCCAGGATGTTTTTCTTTTTTCCGGGACTATCGAAACAAATATTAATATGGATAATGATGAAATTGGTTTAGATAAAATAATTGATTCGGCAAAAAAAGTTGGTGCTGATAAATTTATTTCAAATCTTCCTGATAAATATAATGAAGAAGTAAAAGAACGTGGTGCAACTTTAAGCGTTGGACAAAAACAATTAATTTCTTTTGCCCGCGCTTTAGCTTATGATCCGAAAATCTTAATTTTGGATGAAGCAACTTCGAGCATTGATACAGAAACCGAACAGTTAATTCAGTCTGCAATTGAAAAATTGCTTGTTGGAAGAACCGCAATTGTAATTGCTCACCGTCTTTCAACAATACAAAATGCAGATAAAATTATTGTTCTTCATAAAGGGGAAATTAGAGAAATGGGCAATCACCAGGAATTACTTGCTAAACGTGGTATTTACTATAAGCTCTATCAACTGCAATATAAAGACCAGGAGTTTGTTAGTTCAAAATAATCATTTATCATTTTGGGAGAAACGGCATGGAAAAATTAAAATTTAATACTCTTGCACGCCATATCTACGAAGAAGAAAGAAATTATCCAGAGGCAACTGGCGAACTATCGGATCTTCTTCACGATCTTTCACTTGCCGCAAAAGTCATCTCACTTGAAGTTAATAAAGCCGGACTTGTTGATATTTTGGGTTTTACCGGCGATGAGAATGTACATGGAGAGCAAGTTAAGAAATTAGATATTTATGCCCATGAAATGATGATTAAAGCGATGGATCATGGCGGGCATCTATGCGTAATGGCTTCCGAAGAAGAAGAAGATATTATACATATTCCCCCGGAATTTTTTATTGGCAAATATGTTCTTTTGTTCGATCCCTTAGACGGCTCATCAAACATTGATGCAAATATTAGTATAGGCACTATCTTTTCCATTTACAGAAGAGTTTCATCTGAAGAAGGACCTGGGACCCTGGAAGATTGTTTACAGCACGGATTTAAGCAGGTTGCCGCTGGTTATGTTATTTATGGTTCGAGTACAATTTTTGTTTATACGGCAGGTAATGGTGTTCACGGTTTTACTCTCGATCCTTCATTCGGAGAATTCATCTTATCACATCCCAATATTCGGACTCCCAAAAAAGGAAAGATTTATAGTATTAATGAAGGCAATTATCTTTACTGGCATCCCGGGTTAAAAAGATATATTAAATATTTACAGGAAGAAGATAAGTTTTCTGAAAGACCATATTCATCTCGCTACATTGGTTCTATGGTTGCTGATATTCATCGCAATCTTTTGTACGGCGGAATTTTTATGTACCCTGCTGATTCCAGAAGTCCTAATGGCAAATTAAGATTGATGTATGAATGCAATCCTATGGCATTTATTGTTGAACAAGCCGGCGGAAGAGCATCAAACGGAAAGCAGCGAATGTTAGAGGTTCAACCAACTTCACTACATCAACGAACACCAATATTTATCGGCAGCGAAGAAGATGTTTTATTGGTTGAAAAGTTTATGCGTGAGTATGAAATTGTGGAAATAAAATAAGAACTGACATACCCCTTTTAATTCCCCTCTCGAGAGGGGAAAAGGAAAGGGTGTGTGTTTTATTTAATTTTTAACAATTCTTCATCAAGTTTTTTAGCAAGATCATCTAAAGAAATCTTTTCAAAATTTATCTTGGCAGATTTAAGTGTAATTTTAGGTTCATCACCTTCACCATTTAAATATTTAACCAGACAAAATGATAACCTGTTCCTATCATTCACAATTGGAATATACTCTTTGTAATTCTCTATCATCGAATATACTTTTGATTCAACTGAATCTGCAGGTGCTTTTTTAACTTTTGGAGGAGGTAACGTTGTCATAAATCAATCCTTATTAAAATTTCTACCTTAAAATTAGCCACTAATTCAAAAAGTTCAAATCAATTTGTGGATATAACTTCATTAAATGATAAATTTGCTATTAAAATTAATTAAAGATTTACTTGACAGTCGAAGAATTATCAAAATTAAGCAAAATCCTAATTATCAGGCTTAGCTCGCTTGGTGATATTTTGCTGACTACCCCTTTTATTCGTGCAATAAAGGAGCAGATTCCATCTTTAAGAATTGATATGCTTGTTAGGGAAGAATATGCCGATACGATAAAACTTAATCCCAATATTTCACAAAAATATTTTTTTGGCAGAAATGATTTAATAAATAACGAATTAATCAGAATACTTTCAAACGAAAAGTATGATCTTGTTATTGATTTACAAAATAATTTACGCTCAAAAAAAATCACATCAGCATTAAATGTAAAAACTGAAAGATTTAATAAGAGCAACTGGGAAAAATTCCTGCTTGTAAACTTTAAAATCAATAAGTTAAAAGATGCACCTCAAATTCCTGTCAGATACGCAAAAACAATTTCAGATATTAAATTAGATGATAAAGGAATTGATTTAATTTCCGATTTAAATCCATCGGAAGTGTTTTTAAATAAAAGTAATTTAATCGGATTCTGTCCCGGTGCAAGGCATTTTACTAAACGTTATCCCAAAGAATATTTCACAGAGCTTGGCAAGCTATTATCAAATGCCGGATATCAAATAGTTTTATTTGGCGGTAAGATTGATAAGGAATTGTGCGTTGAAATTACGGCGGAAATTCCCGACTCGATTAATCTTTCCAATGATGATGACTTGCTTCAGACATTATCAGATATGAAAATGTGTTTAGCTATAGTTTGCAATGATTCCGGATTGATGCACGTTGCCTCAGCAGCAGATACAAAACTTGTTGCAATTTTTGGATCATCTGTTAAGGAATTTGGTTTTACTCCCTACAATTGCCAAAATTTAATTTTAGAAAACAATTCTTTAAGTTGCAGACCATGCTCGCACATTGGAAAAGATCATTGTCCTAAAAAGCATTTTAATTGTATGAAAGCAATAGCGCCTAAATTTGTATTTGAAAAACTTATATCACTTATATCAAACAAATGAAAATAATCTGGAAAGTATTTTATAATTATCTGGTGTTGCCTGTTTTATATGCACTATTACGATTTGCCGGTTTATTTAACAATAAAATCCGTACTGGGATAAATGGAAGAAAACGTGTTTATGAAAATCTTATTCTTAGTGCAACCTCAATAGATAAAACAAAAAAATTAGTCTGGTTTCATTCATCATCGCTTGGCGAATTTGAGCAGGCAAAACCAATTATTGAAAAGCTAAAAAAAGAAAAAAATGTAAATATTCTTATAACATTTTTTTCTCCTTCTGGTTATGAAAATTCCAAGAAATATCCGCATGCAAATCTTATATCATATATTCCGTTTGACACAATTAAGAACGCAAACAAATTTATTGCGATAACAAACCCTTCGCTATCCATTATAATGAGATACGATGTGTGGCCCAATATGGTTAACTCATTGAACGCAAATAATATTCCTATATATTTGGTTGACGCAACACTAAGAAGCACCTCACCACGCAAGTACCCATTTTTAAAATCATTCCATAAAAATTTATTTTCACAATTAACACGCATCTTAACCGTATCAGAAGATGATGCAAATGAATTCAAATCATTTGGGTTTAGCGAAGATAGAATAAAAGCTGTTGGTGATACCCGGTTTGACAGGGTTTATCAAAGAAGTATTGTCGCGAAAGAAAAAAAACTGGTAAATGAAGATGTCCTAAAAAATAAAAAAGTATTTGTTGCAGGCAGCACATGGGAACAGGATGAAGAAGTAATTCTACCTGCGTTTTTAAAACTAAGTGAAGCTGAGAAAAATGTTTTAATGATAATTGCTCCGCACGAACCAACTTTGTTACATCTTGAAAAAATTGAGAATGAATTTTCGGGTAAAATTAATACAATCAGATTTTCACACTTAAATAATTACAACGGGGAACAAATAATTATTGTTGATTCAATCGGAATTCTTTTAACACTTTATACATACGCACACGTTGCATACGTTGGCGGAAGTTTTAAACAGAATATCCATAATGTACTTGAAGCTGCTGTATATGGAATTCCTGTTTTATTCGGACCCAAAATTGAGACTTCACAAGAGGCAAAAAAGTTATTAGAACTTGGTGGCGGAATAATGATTAATAACAAACGGGAAGCATATAGAAATCTAAGGAAACTGCTTAGTGATGAGTCCTTAAGAATCAAATGCGGTAAAATTTCATCCGATTATGTCCGAATGAATATAGGAGCAACGGAAAAAATACTTCAAGAAATTTACAAAGTGCTTTAGCAAATTATATATATCTCTCGTTTAAGATATTTAAATGATGTTTTTCATGCCCTGCTGCCATAAACATTAATGCTAAAACAGTAACATCATTACCACTCGCATTGCCCCTGTTATGTAAAACAGAATGATCAAAACTATTAAACAAAGAAATTGTTGCTTCACGAACCAGTCTATATTCATAAGTTAATTCATATAGCGCACGGTTATTAAACTTCCCATTTAAAACATATTGGTCCTGGTCAAAGCCGGGCAATGGTTTTTTTTCACCACGAGCAATCGCAAGAGCCCTGTAACAAAAAATCCTATCAACATCCATCATATGTCCAACAACTTCTTTAACAGTCCATTTGCCTTCCGCATAACGATGGTTTCCTTTGCTTTGCGGAAATGAATTTAAAATATCTTGAGCATATTGATTGTTTTCTAAAAGAATTTTTAGGATATCATCGCCTTCCACTAAATCAATATATCCTTGATAATATTCACCATAATCTCCTTTTGCTGGTCGCATAAAACCTCCCGAAATATTTTATATCAGAATAATTACTTCCAGATTGCTATTTCAAATACACCTTCAGAATTGGATACTGCTCTGAACATACTTGAAGTATTAAAGATCATCTCATAATTTCCACTTTTATCCAACGCTACTAATCCACCGGCATTTTCCGGTAATCTTTTATCAATCATTTCTTCACAAGCCCTTTTAAGTGAATAACCTTTATATTCCATCAAAGCAGAAATATTGAAGGCTACAGTGTTACGAATAAAGAGTTCACCCTGCCCTGTTGCAGAAACACCGCAAGTATTATTGTTAGCATAAGTTCCTGCATTAATTAAAGGTGAATCGCCAACTCTTCCGGGCATTTTATTTTGCATTCCACCTGTTGAAGTTCCCGCATAAATATTTCCATACTGATCAAGTACAACGCATCCAACCGTTTCACCGGTTTGCTGTTTGATAATTCCTTTAAGCCATTTTAGATAATTAGCGGAATCGTGAAAATATGAGTTCGGGACTATATCAACACCCAATAAAATTCCTAAATCATCTGCCCCTTTTCCAGCAAATAAAATATGCGGAGTTTTTTCCATGACTAATCTTGCAAGTGAAATAGGATTTTTAATTATAGTTACACCTGCAACCGCACCGCTGGTAAGATCCTTTCCGCACATAATAGATGCATCAAGTTCATGCTTCCCTTCAGAAGTAAAAACCGCGCCACGACCGGCATTAAAAAGGATATTATTTTCTAAATAATTTATTACCTTTTCAACTGCATCCAATCCTGAGCCGCCATCCTGTAAAATATTTTTACCAATATTTAAAGCTTCGGTCAGTGAGTTAATATATTGCTGTTTTAATTCCTCTGGTGAATCTTTAGGAAAATTTCCAGCTCCACCGTGAATTACAATTGTATATTTTCCGCTTTTAATCTGGGAATAAACAACTGAGTTAAAAATTAAGCTGATTGAAATAATAAAAAATATTAATATAGATATGTAATTATTTTTCTTGTGCAAGGCCGGTTCCTCTAATAATAAGAATATATGTGATGAACATCTATAACTTAATAATTTTTCCCGTAATATTCTTCTTTCTGAATTCGTCACCTCAACTTATCATTTCTCAAGACTTCTACAAAACAACAGCAGCAGACCATCAAATATATTTTATAAAACAGAAATGGCATACTGCAATCGTTTTATCTACCGTAGAACTTGATTCAAATTTATTCAGAGAGATCAATTCATTCAAATATTATGAGCTAATTGATATCGGCTGGGGAGATGAAGAATTTTATCAGATTCCTGGATTTGATTCTGGCTTAGCTTTTAAAGCTTTGTTTTATCCTACCCCAAGCACATTAAGAGTTAAAGGAATAAATATTCCCAGGAAAGATTACTTTGAGCTTTCTGAAATCGTTATTGAATTAATACTTTCCGATAAGCAATTCTTAAAAGTCTGTAATTATATCAATAGAAGTTTCGCATTAAATGATAGTGGTAAATCTCAAATATTAAGTATTAGTGGGAATGAACAAGTTATTTATTACAAAGCAAATGGGAAATATCATATTTTCAATACCTGTAATACTTGGCTTGCCCGTGGATTAAAGGAAGCTGGGCTTAATATTGATGATAATATTTTGCTAACAGAGCAATTATTTAATGAACTTGCAAAACTTGGTAAAGTAATTAAAGTAAAATATTAATTTGTTTGCCCTGAATATACCTTTAACCCAACTATTCCAACCACAATTAAAAAAATAAAAAATATCCGTACCAGTTCCTTTGATTCATTAAATAAAATCATCCCAAGTATAGCAGTTCCAACAGCTCCAATTCCTGTCCAAACAGCATACGCTGTTCCAACCGGAAGATGCTTAACAGTAAAAGCAAGGAGCCCCATACTAATTATCATGCAAATTATAGTAAAAACAGATGGCAATAATTTTGAGAAACCATCTGTATATTTTAAACCAATTGCCCAGGCTACTTCAAATAAACCTGCTATAAATAAAACCAGCCAATACATATTATTTTATTTTCCCGGTTGTTAATTCATTACTTAAACGAGTTGCTTTGTAAAGATCGCGAATAGCTTCCATCATTCCGAGAGCACTGACACAAACAGTTCTGTTAGCTTCTGTAGTGTAAATAAAATTACTCGGTAGACTTTCAATATTTCCATCAAAAGCTAATCCAACTATTTCAGCATTTTTATTAACAACCGGGCTTCCGGAATTTCCCCCAACGATATCATTTGTACTTACAAAATCCAATGGTGTTGATAAATTAAATTCTTTTGGAAGATTTTCCCAATACGAAGGAAGATTATATGGAAATTTTTTATCAAATGAGTAATAACGATTCAATGCTCCATAAAAGGTTGTTTTGATCGGTGCGCGGGTTCCATTGTAATCATAACCTTTCACAATTCCATCCGCTAAACGTAAAGTACCGGTTGCATCTGGTGGAATTGCATCTCCATAAACTTTGTAAAGTGCTTCTCCTAACATTTGATTTAAGATTTCTTCTTTATCAACTCTTGATTTATTTTCTTGCTGCATTTTTTTCAAATCATCTTGCGAATTAAGCACATAGTAAATAAATGGATCTTTAGAGCTTAAAACTGCTTCATATCCACTATCTGCTAATGTTAATAATTTTTCTCTTGAAACAAATTGAGATTGCGATAATAAATCCTTTGCAGCTTGTTGAGTGGTTTTTTCACCAATCAATTCTTTAACGAGTTTATCGTCAGCTGATAGATTATTTTTTAAAATGTTTAATTGTACAATTAGTAATTTGTCCTGCAACTCTTTGTTAAAATCACTGGGAAATAATTTTGCTACAAGTGAGTCATATTTAACTCTGGTTATTTCCTCATCTTTCAGCTGATTTGCATAATGAACTAAGTTTTTAGCCATTATCAGATATTGAGGTGAATAGAAATTACTGATTGTGTACGCATAAATTTTATGTGCATCTTTTCTCGCTTGATTTCGGGAAACTTCAAGTTCATCCCAGATATTACCGTATTTTTCTTTTAACTCAGGCTTATTGTTAACGACTATTTTAAAGTTCTTTTCAAAATCTCTTTTACGAGCTATCAGAAATGGATCAAGTAAAGCTTTATAAGTTCCCTCATAAACTTTAAGTCCATTCCCAATCGAGTATAATCTTGCTATCAAATTGAAATCTTCTGCTTTTGTTTCCTGAACCATTTCTTCATAAATATTATAGATTTCTTTAAACATTCCAACCAGCATTGGATATTGAACATCTCTTGCATATTCAATCTGTGCCATCGTGTTTATTCTATCAGTTCTGCCAGGATTTCCAATAACAAAGACAGGTTGATCTTCAACCACACCATCGTTATTCCATTTGAAATAAAAATTAGTTTTGATTGGTTTACCATTTTCATAAGCTCGTAGAAAAGCACAATCCAAACCGTAACGAGGGTAAGTAAAATTATCAGGATCGCCGCCAAGCTTTGCGACAAACAACTCAGGGACAAACACTAATCGTATATCATTATAAACTCGATATCCGTATAAAGAATATTTGCCTCCATCATAAAGTGAGATAATCTTAAATGTAAGCTCTGGATGTTCCTGAGAGTTTTCTTTTTTTAATTCATCAATTTTTTTATCCCGGATCGCAATTTTTTCAGCATCCGTTTTGCCTTCATCCATTGCAGATTGAATTTCCTTAGTAACATCTTTAATAATCACTAACTGTTCAACTTTAAGATTTGGAATAGTCCTTTCTTCTTCAATAGTGTTAGCAAAAAAACCATCTCTTAAAATATTTTCATTTTCTTTCTGGGCTTTTTCAAGTATTCCACGCACGCAATGATGATTAGTCATAATCAACCCATCTTCAGAAACAAAGGAAGCAGAACAACCACCGCCAAATTTTAATGCGCTTTTTTGAAACTTTTCCAACAGTTCCGGTGATGGTTTAAATCCATATTCTTTTTCAAAATATTCCAGTGGTGGATTTTCAAACGTCCACATTTTACCCATATCAAACTTTTGTGCTTTAACCGTGTCGGGATTTATTCCATAATAAGTTTGTGCATATAATGTACCAACAGTAAAAATGAAGCTTAATAAATATTATGTGCTGAAGAATTTTCTTTTTCATTTGTCTTTTCCAAATTGATGATTAAACTGATTGCAAATTAAAAATTTAAGGTGGGAATTGGAAACCATTTATCATTTCTTTTAATTCTGTTTATATTTAGGTAAAAATTTTAACAACTATTTTTAACAAAATGAACATCCAGATAATCGGCACAAAGAAGTGTAAGGAAACACAAAAAGCAGAACGTTACTTTAAAGAAAGAAAAATTCCATTTCACTTTAGAGATTTAACTGAAAAAGGTTTAACAAAAGGTGAACTTGAAAATATTACACGGGTAATTCCAATAGATGATTTGATAGATAGAGAAAGCAAAAGATTTAAAGATCGTGGAATGCAATTTATGATTTTTGATATTGAAGAGGAATTATTAAATGATCCTTTGCTATTCAAAACTCCAATTGTGAGAAATGAAAGATTTGTTACTGTTGGTTTTCAACCGGATGTTTGGAAAGAATGGATTGAAGGATAGTCATTGCGAGTTGCGACGAAGCAATCTATAAATTGAGAATACAGATTGCTTCGTTCGAGGCTCGCTCGCAATGACAAACAGAAACTAATTATACATCGTAATACAAACTAAACTCGTAAGGATGCGGCTGAAGTGCCATTGGCTTAACTTCTTTATCCATTTTATATTTTATCCAGGTTTCAATTACATCTTCTGTAAATACATCACCTTTCATTAAATATTCGTGATCATTCTCCAAAGCTTTTAATGCTTCCTGTAAACTGCCTGGAGTTGAAGGAACATTTTTCAATTCTTCCGGTTCCATATCATAAATATCTTTATCAAGTGGTTCACCCGGATCAATTCTGTTTATTACTCCATCCAATCCTGCCATAAGCATTGCAGAAAATCCAAGATAAGGATTACCTGAAGCATCGGGACATCTGAACTCAACACGTTTTGCTTTTGGAGATGATGAATACATTGGAATTCTTATTGATGCACTTCTGTTTCTTTGTGAGTATGCAAGATTAACAGGAGCTTCAAATCCAGGCACTAATCTTTTGTAAGAGTTTGTTGTTGGATTTGTAAATGCAAGTAAGCTTGCTGCGTGTTTTAATAATCCACCAATAAAGTACAATCCCATTTCACTTAATCCTGCATAACCGGAACCGGCAAATAATGGTTTACCTTTTTTCCACAGAGATGTATGAACGTGCATACCACTTCCATTATCACCAAAAATTGGTTTTGGCATGTACGTAACAGTTTTGTTATTCTTCTTTGCAGTATTCTTAACAATATATTTAAACATAAGTAATTGATCAGCAGCTTTAACAAGAGGCATAAAACGCAAATCAATTTCGCACTGTCCACCGCTTGCAACTTCGTGATGCTGAGCTTCAACATCAATTCCGCAATTGATAAGATTCGTTACCATTTCATTTCTTAAATCCATCAATGAATCTGTTGGAGGAACCGGAAAATATCCTTCTTTATATCTTGGTTTGTAACCTAGGTTTGGATTTTCTTCTCTTCCGCTATTCCATTTTCCTTCGATAGAATCAACAACATAAAAACTTCCGTTCGGCTGCGAATCAAATCTTACATCATCGAAAATAAAAAATTCTGCTTCGGGTCCGTAATAAACTGTATCTGCAATTCCGGTTGAGATAAGATAAGCTTCTGCTTTCTGTGCAATGTTACGCGGGCAACGTGAATATTTTTCTTTTGTTGCCGGTTCATAAACATCACAAATTAAACTTAATGTTGGAGCTTCAATAAAAAGATCAACAAACATTGTTTCCGGATCAGGAATTAGAAGCATATCGCTTTCGTGAATTGCTTTCCATCCGCGTATTGATGAACCATCAAATCCAAACCCATCTTCAAATGATCCTGCATCAAATTGTGTAACAGGAACTGTAAAATGCTGCCACTGTCCGGGAAAATCCATGAACTTTAAATCCACAAATTTTATTCCCTTATCTTTTATAAACTTCAGCACCTTTTCAATTGCAACATTAGAAGTTTTTGCCATAGTTTTTCCTTTATGAATGATTATAATTTATTAAACATTAATTTCAAAAGTTTCTTTTACTGTTGATAGAACATAGGTTGTTTTTGTTCCAGTTACTCCCTGCCACGATTGGATTTCCGAAAGAACTCTTTCAATGCTTCTGTATTTTTAACAAGGGCTTTTAAGAGATGCGAACCTTCACCAAGAACTGCATGACACTCAAGAATTTCGGGCATCTTTTCAACTTTGACTATTAGATTTTTATAATGCTTTGACGAATCCATCATTACAAGTATAAAAGCCATAATATCATAGTTAAAAGCTTTGCGGTTAAGTTTTGCATAGTAGCCTTCAATTATTTTTTTGTCTTCAAGTTTGTTGAGTCTTTCACTAACCGAGGGAATTGAAAGTTTAACTTCTTCAGCTAATTCATTTCTTTTTGTTCTGCCCCTTTTTTGTAAAGTCCGTAAAATCTGAAGATCTGTTTCATCCAGCATAAAAATCCTTAATTATTTAGGAATGTTTCAATTATTGGTTTCGAATATAAGGCGATACAAAAAATATTCCAAACTATATTTTAGTATTTTTTGAAGATTTCACTAAAATAATTGAGCCAGAATGAGATTTTGTATTATTTTTTTAGGCCGAAAGGTGTAAAAGCAATACGTGATTTCTTTACTTCTTCGAACAAGTCAAGATTTTTCTTTAATCTTTCCTGAAGTTTATGATAGAGATGATATTGAACAGCGATATGATTTAGTGATTTTACTTTTACTCCATTTAGACCTAATCGGAATTCCACATCAGAATCTTCACCGATTGACGGAGCTTCATATCTTTCATCAAATCCGTTTATAGCAAGCATATCTTATTTTATGGAGTGAGAAATTACAGCCTAATAATCCACGCGATTTTTTATTGAAAAGATTTCTTAAAAATTTATTTTCAAAATAAAATCCTTTTTCCACATAATTTGATTGACCAAAGATTGCATCTTCAATCAGTCTAAGGTTATTTGTTTCAAGAAATCCTTCTTTAATATTTTCTTCTGTTAAAAGATTTGTAAGTTTTTGAGAAAGATTTACTCGTCTTCCGGTAAGTACAACATTATCTTGTTTTTCATTTCTGTGTTCTTCAACAAATTTGGAATGAGGCACACAATCAGAATCGATAAAAATTAAATAGTCAGATTCAGATGCAAGAATAGCCTGATTAAGAATTTTATTTTTTCTAAAACCTTTATCAGGATGCCAGATATGTTTTATGCGGAAAGAATAATTAGAACCAATAGTTTCAATTTCTTTAACAACTTCCTCTCGTGATCCATCATCAGCAATTATTAATTCGAAATCTTTTTCTGTTTGTCGTTCAAATCCCGCAAGAACAAGTTTTAGATAATTGATGTTATTATAAAATGCGGCTATAACAGAAGTCTTAACCATTTGAGTTTAGGTCTTCCTGAATCTTTTTCTTACACTTTTCCTTTTCCTCATCTCTGTCATAAGCATTTGGTTTCTTCTCAACCTTTGGAGGTTTTTGAGGAACTGGAACTCGTTTCTTTTTCTTTTCTACAATTATTTTGGTTTTCTTCTTCATATAATAATCCCGTCAACACAGATTTAAGTCTGTAATTACGTTTTTAGAAAATTGCGTAAATAAATGGAGCTAACGCTGAACCTTGCGTTAAAATGATCAGTCCTCCAAGTAAAATTAAAAATAAAATAATTGGCAAAAGCCACCATTTTTTTCTTACCTTCAAAAATTCCCACAGCTCTGATAGTATTGATAATTTGCTCATTGAATCACCGATGTTACTAAATTAAAAAGTTTTAAAAATGTTTTAGTGTTTAATTAAAAGTATGGCTGCAAGGTTGAATGGTTGCATGATTGCATGCATTCATACAACCATGCAATCAGAACTGTCTTTCGTAATCAATTTTTTGTTTCGCTGTAATATCTCTCTTTTCCCAATAAGTTGCTGCATTCTTATCAAAACCAAGAGGCATAAACTTTTTGCCAACAATTCTCGCTATTAGTGAAATTGGAGTCAGCACAAGATAAAATAAAATTGTTAAAATTACCCTGCTCATTACAAATCCCATAAATAGCGCAAGCATCATCCAGAGCTTGTGAAATGGACGCAAAACAGGGATTGCAATGAATGATAAGATTACAAATAATCCGCCAATAATTGAGAAATATACAAAGGATGTTTTACCTAGATACCATAGCAATAATGAAATAAGAATTAAAACAACTCCAACTGTTAATCCTGTTTTCTTTACAGCCGCATCTGAATTATCGATATATTTAATTTCTTCTTTTAACATATATTTACTCTAGATTGATTTGTTCATTGAAACCGCGAAGGTTTTTTAATTTAAGTTCTCGATTATTTTATTTGTGGTTGTAAATTTTTTACCAACCTTCGAGGTTTTTTTAGTCAGCATATTAATCCAATACAAATTCTTTTTTCCAATCTCTGTCATTTTCCAGCGGTTTCTGATCTTCTTTACTTAAAATATAATTTCCCAAGAACAAGATAATCCATATCTGTCCGCATAAAACATTTGTATGCATCTTTTGGCGTGCAGACAATTGGTTCTCCTCTTACATTAAAAGAAGTGTTGATGATAACCGCGCAGCCTGTTTTTTCTTCAAACTTAGAAATCAATTTATGGTAACGTGGATTTGTTTCTTTATGCACTGTCTGAAGTCTTGCTGAATAATCCACATGCGTTATTGCAGGAATATCTGAACGAACAACATTGAGTTTTTCAATTCCCCATTTTTTATGATCATCATCAGTCATAATTATTCTTCGCTCTCTTTTTACATCAGCAGTAAGAAGCATATATGGACTTGCTTTTTCTATCTCAAAGATAATCGCTTACTTTTTCATAAAGCACTGATGGTGCAAATGGTCTGAATCCTTCTCTGAATTTAATTTTAATATTCATTGTTGCCTGCATCTTTGGAGAGCGGGCATCACCAATAATTGTACGTGAACCAAGTGCACGCGGACCAAATTCCATCTTCCCATCAAACCAGCCAATTACTTTTTCTGAGTTTATAAGGTTTGCAACTGTTTCAATAAGTTCATCATCCTTGTATTTCCTGGCTGTTAGGTTGAATGATTGAATGAATGTATGAATTTCATCTTCAGAGAATTTTGGACCGAGATAAGAACCTTTTTGTGAATCTGTTTTCTCATCAGCCGTTCTTGGTTTGTTATGATATTTATACCAGCCGATTAAAGCGGCACCAAGCGCTCCGCCTGCATCTCCTGCGGCTGGCTGTATCCAGATATTTTCAAATGGACCTTCGCGAAGTAATCTTCCGTTGGCTACACAGTTAAGTGCAACTCCGCCTGCAAGACAAAGATTTTTTAATCCTGTTTCCTTGTAAACGTGATTTGCCAAGTTTAAGTACGATTTCTTCTGTTACTTCCTGCAATGATCTTGCAAGATCCATTTCTTTTTGTGTAAGATTTGTTTCAGGTTCTCTTGGCGGACCTCCGAAAAGCTTGTTAAACTTTTCATTTGTCATTGTCAGTCCCTGGCAGTAATTAAAGTACTCCATATTCATTCGGAATGAACCATCTTCTTTTACATCAATCAAGATGATCATAAATAAGTTTCTTATACTTCGGTTCACCGTAAGGAGCGAGGCCCATCACTTTATACTCACCGGAGTTTACTTTAAATCCTGTGTAATATGTAAGAGCTGAATAAAGTAATCCGAGTGAATGTGGAAATTTTATATCTGCAAGAAGCTGAATATTATTTCCATCTCCGATTCCGTAACTTGTTGTTGTCCATTCACCAACTCCATCCATTGTTAGAATCGCTGCTTTGCTATAAGGTGAAGGATAAAATGCAGATGCTGCGTGGGACTCGTGATGTTCCGGAAAAATAATTTTACCTGTGTAGCCAAGTTTGTCTTTTATCATTTCTTTCATCCAAAGTTTTTCCTTTATCCACAAAGGCATTGCTTTTATAAAAGATTTTATTCCAACCGGAGCAAAAGTAAGATAAGTTTCAAGTAATCGTTCAAACTTCAGAAATGGTTTATCATAAAATGCAACAAGATCAAGTTGCTCTGCTGTTATTCCAGCATCCTTTAAACAAAACTCAATTGCTTTTTGTGGAAAATTGTGATCGTGTTTCTTACGAGTAAATCTTTCTTCCTGTGCGGCAGAAAGTATCTCGCCATCCTTTACAAGACAAGCTGCACTATCGTGATAAAATGCTGAAATACCGAGAATGTTCATTAAAATTATTTTAGATTATTTACATTGTAATTTAAAGCTTAATCTAAATATAACTATTGAAATGAAATTTTTATTAATACTTGGATAAGAATAAGTTACGGTGCTATAATTACACCCTTATCAAGTTCATCAACCCATTGTACATTAGGCATCATCAAAGGAGCTGCCGTGACTTTTCCTCCAAATCCTAAATATCTAAATCCAAGCGCATTGATATTTGTTACCTCTATAGTGTTAAGAACTTGCTTATCAATATTAACCCCGAACTTACGGGCAAGTTCAGCTGTATAATCAGTAATTGCTTTTTGTTCTTTAATAAAGGCAAGTTCACTACGTATTTTGTTCATTAAATCTGGCGTTAATTGATCTCGAAAACTACTTGAATCTCTCTTCCCAATTAACTTAAAAATCAAATAACCTTCAGAAACTTTAAGCGGACCATAAACAGAATCTACTTTCATTGTTGATGCAATTTTACCAATTTCAAAATTTAAAGCAATTGGGAAAAACCCGGTTTCCCCGCTATCACTTTTTGCAGTAGAATGTTTGCTAAATAAATAAGCTAATTTTTTAATGTCATTTCCATTTTTAAGATCAAGCAAAATCTTATCAGCTAGTTGTGCACTATCTGTTATAACTTGAACAATATTTATTTCTGGTGAAGACAATCCATTTTTGTTTGTATTTTTATAATAATTTATTACATCCTGATCTGAAACATATGCTGAATCTAAGAACTTACTTTGCAAAAGTTGCGCGAGATAATTTTCCATCCACATTTTAATATCTTTTTGCACCTCCGGCAGTTTATCCAGACCTTGCTTTAATCCCTCGCGTGCATAAAGTTCGCGCTCTATCTCTGTTTTAACTTTAGAATTTAACGCAGAAGCAACCGGTTTAAGATCAACTTTATTTGTATTAAAACTGTCGAAAGTAAGTATTTCAACAAATTCGTTGAGAGGGATAGGATCATCTTCAAATTCTATTACTGCCATTTTCAAACTGTCGTTACCAAATTCATTTTCAATATGCAGCACATCTTCAACATCCAAATAAACCGGATCTTTGTCTTCTACTTTATTGATTATTTTTTTCTCTGAAAGTATCCTGCTCAATTTTTCAGATAAACTCCGCAGCAACTGAGCATTAGCAGTAACTTTTTTATCCTTAAAAAACTTTTGATAATATTCTCTAAAATACCTGAGCTCTCGTCGGGCTTTGATAGTATTCATTACTGCTTTAACAGTTTCATCTTCGGTGCCGCCAATCATCCCAACAATTTTATTCTTTAACAAAAAGATATACCATCCCTCCGAAGAATAAATTGGCGATGAATATTCTCCAATTTTTAATTTATATAAACTGTCTTCTATACTTTCGTCCATTTGCCCAAACACAATTTCCTCCGGCTCTTCCTGTTCTAAAGCTTCGGGGCGGACAGAAAGCACAGAATCAAACGGAATACCTTCTATAAGCATTTTGTATAGATTATCAATTTCATTTTTCGATTCTGCAAATAAAAAGTTCACTTTTAGATTTGAATTGTAACGATTATAACCGGTTTTTAAGTCAGCATCTGTAATTGTTACTTTGTTTGCAATCTCTCGATGATATAATGCATCTCTGACAAACATTTTTTTCAATTGTTTCTTAACAAATTTTATAACATCAGTTGTATCGTAACCCATGTCCTGAGCTTGAAGTGCCCATAATTTTTCCGCAATTAGAGAATATAAAAATTCAAGCTTTAGGGATTCTGTTAAATACTTCATTTGCTTTTTAAAGAATGGCGTCATTTCATATCGCAATAACATTTCCGAAGAAGTGATAGTATTATTACCAACCGTTGCAACGGGTTTATCATTAAAATCCTGAGCAAATGTGTTAAGGTTGATAATTAAAACAAAAATGATGAAACTCAGTAATGGATTTTTCATAAAAGAATAGTCAATTAATATGTAAATGATTTATTATACGCTAAATTTTTGATTTTTAACTTTTACAAACTATTAAATTTTTAGTATGAAAAGAAGGTTAAATTGTTTTCCCAATAACTCATTTTATCATATAAGCGGAAGGATTTTAAAAGAATATAAGTCAGCAGTTGCTTATAATATTATTCTCACTTCTCTTTGATATATTTGCAAAAAAAATAAACACTTTATAATTTATGCCCAAGAAATCGACAGTTGCATCAAAAAAAAGCAAAGGAAACGATAAACAAGGAACAAGTAAACCAACACCAAAGTGGTTTTATTTAGTGATGGTACTAATACCAATTGTTTTCATAGTTTTTTTAGAAGTGTTTTTAAGACTGATAAATTATGGGAATGATTATACATTATTTGTTCCAATATCTAAACGTTTCCCGGAAAAACTTTACATTAATCCTAACATAAATAAAAAATATTTCAATAATATCAGCCATCCGCCATTACCTTTGCCCGATGCTATCGATGCCGTAAAAAAAACAAATTCTTTTAGAATCTTTGTTCTTGGAGCAAGCAGTGCAGAAGGTTATCCCTTCGTTCCCAATGCATCTTTTCCCAGAAATTTAATGAGACGCCTGGATCTTCTCTTTCCCGATAAAGAGATTGAAGTTATGAACCTGGGGATGTCTGCAATTAATAGTTATACGCTGCGTGATTTTACGCCGTCAATTATTCATCAAAATCCTGATCTGGTTTTAATTTATGCCGGACACAATGAATATTATGGCGCTCTCGGTATTGGTTCATCAAGTGCTTTTACACCTTCGAGAAATTTAACTAATATTTATGTATGGCTTCAGGATTTTAAGACAACACAATTAATTTCCAAAATAATTTACGGAATCACTCATTTATTTGGATCAGCTAAGAGCTTAAACGATAATAATACCTTGATGCAGAAAATGATTGGTAAATCATCAATCCCGCTTAATTCTAAAATTTACAACGAGGGGCTGGCTCAATTTGAAGGTAATTTAAACGATATTTTAGAAATGTTCTATGACGCAAAGATTCCGGTTATCCTTGGAACATTAACCAGCAATATAAAAGATATTCCACCATTTATATCACAAAAAGAAATTGGTTTACCTGCGGCAGATAGTATTTATAACCAGGCCGTTATTTCTTTATCTAAAAAAAATCTGAGTTTAGCAAGAAACCAATTTAGAGAAGCTAAAGATCTCGATGAATTACGTTTTAGAGCACCCTCTCAAATTAATAAAATACTAACAGGACTAGCACAAAAGTACAATTTCCCAATAGTAAACGTTGACTCTGCTTTTGAATCGGAAAGCCCTTATAATATTGTTGGAAATAGTTTAATGGTGGATCACCTTCATCCCAATTTAACTGGATATAAATTATTGGCTAAAGCTTTTTTCATTGGAATAAGAAAAAACAAACTACTTCCTCCTGGTTCTTTAAATCTTTCAATTGATGAACAAGACAGCATATTAAATAAAAATTTTCCTTTTACCGGACTCGATTCAGCACTTTCCAAAATTGCAATAAAAAGACTTAAAAATAATTATCCGTTTGTTAAAAAAAGATCATCAAATTATTTAGTCAAAGATTATCAACCGCACAATTTTGTTGATTCAGTTGCAAAAGCAACAATGTTAAAAGAAATGACATGGGAACAGGCACATGCAAAAGTCGCCCAATGGTTTTGGATGAGAGGAGATATAAAAAATTTCTTAAATGAAATGAATGATATAATTGCTGAACGCCCTTATGATGATGAGCCTTACAACTATTTAACTGCAAAATTAATATCAAATAATTTATTCACTGAAGCCTTCCCATTTTTAGAAAAATTAGACAAGTTAAAATCTTCAGCTTTTACAACTAAATGGCTTGGTCAAATTTCTTTGAGTAATAATAATTTTGATAAAGCGGTTTCCTATTTGACAAAATCGATACAATTTAGAAAAGATGATCCGCAGGTTTGGTATAATCTTGCCGGGGCTTACTTTAATCTAAACCAGTTAAATAATACTGTAGATGCTCTAAAAAATTGTTTACTGATTTCTCCTGATTATAAACCTGCACTAGCATTTTATAATAGGATAAAGAATGAAATAAAATAATCACTTCCATTTTTCCCGGAACTATGTTACACTGAATTCTTATTAAGTGTGGCCCTAGCATCAAATTAATCAATATCTGTCATCCTTTAACTTTACTCCATATGAAAATGAAAAATTAAGAATGACAATGGAATACCAAAATGCTACTAAAAGTTGGAGTGTTATATTGGAGTGTATTATTCTTTGAAAGGAACAGGATTAAAAATTGAAATTTATGCTGACATAGAAAATCATTTGGAGAAGTCTCAATCAATAAAAAAGCCGATTATATTTCAAACCGGCTCTTTAATAAGTAACCTAAAAGACGTTACTTAGAAATAATATCGGCTGATATTATTTCATCAATATCATCTTTCTGGTTTCATTGAAATTACCAGCTTGCAAGCTATAGAAATAAATACCACTGGAAAGAACGCTTGCATCAAATCTAACAATATAATTACCAGCATTCTGTTCTTGATTTATAAGCGTAGCCACTTCCTGTCCAAGTAAGTTATATACTTTTAAGGTTACGAACTGTGCAGATGGAACAGAATATTTAATTGTAGTAGCAGGGTTAAATGGATTTGGATAGTTCTGGCTTAAAGCATAAGTTGTCGGTGTACTGTTGTTTTCAACTTCAACGCCAACAGGTGCCTGAACACCAAAATTATATAATACTTCTACAGCAGGACCATCTTGAAGCATCAAACTATGGTTAACACCAAAGCCTAATTCATTATCTAAATAAGTACTTCCGCCATTCTCAT
The DNA here is from genome assembly GCA_963809415.1 of uncultured Ignavibacteriaceae bacterium. Classification (GTDB taxonomy): domain Bacteria; phylum Bacteroidota; class Ignavibacteria; order Ignavibacteriales; family Ignavibacteriaceae; genus IGN3. Next base: position 1,589,657 of record CAWEJJ010000003.1, read on the forward strand.
TTTCTACACCGGCATAACCCATAGCAAATTTGAACTCAAATGTACCAGCGGGTGTACCAGCAGGCATAGTTTTTAGTAGTGACCAGATGTTATCTCCTGCAACTTTATCACCATTAAGTCCCTGATCATTCAAGGTTTTTAATGTAGAAATTGTATCAGCATATGTAGGTGCATCTACGGTATCAGAGTAAGTCCAACTACCACCCCAGTTACCAAGTGGTTTAATACCACCTTTCAGGCCAACAAATGTAATAGCAGATGTAGCTATTTGTACTTTGCTATGAAAATCAACTGCATTACTCATATTAACCTGGAATAGAATATCAACTGAACTGGCAAGGGAACCAGCATAAATAACTAATCCCGGGATAACTGGAGGTAAAACATTCGTATTTACTGTGTCGCTAACAAAATGGTAAAATCTGTTATCACCAGTTTCATAACCACCGCCATTACCAAATCTAGCATCGGGATATGCTTTAAATTTCCAGGCAGTTGAATCACCAACTGGTCCGTAGAAAGTTAAAGTTGTTGTATAGATATTAGGATCGCTAAAAGAAGCATGCAATGTTTTATTGCCAACAACTTCTGTTACGGCATAACCGCCCCAGTTACTTAATCCCATTATTACTAAAGAATCAATAGAAGGATCAAATTGACCAGGACCTGTACCAAGATAACTGCTCATATCAGCTTGAAATTGTACTATGTTTTTAACGGCATGGACATAAACCGATTCATTATTAAAGAATACAACGGGTAATTCAGTATTGGTGTAAGGAACCTGGAATGGACGATTTGCAGCACTTTCCCATCCTCCACCATTAATTACAAGTTTATATTCAAAAGTCTTCCCAACTTCTGAGCCCGGGAAAGTAGCTGTTACAGAATAAATAGAGTCTGAAGCACCTTTTGTCATTGTGAAGTAGAATCCCTGCCAATCACCACCTGGATCACCAGCGGCGGCTTGGAATGAACCACGTACTTCAACTGTGTCAACACCTATTTTAAAAGTACCTTTTTGAATTTGAACAGACATATTTGCTCTGAAAGTAACATCAACTGAGGAAATAGTCATTTTTTCAAATTTAACAAGTGATGGCTTAGTACCTCCGAAATAAGCTGCATAAGCTGTTTGATAATCAGAACTGAAAGCCAAGCCTCTTGGTCTATAGTTAGGATCTGCTGCTACCGGGAATGTTGTTTTAATACTATCAACAAATAGATTTGTAGTTGGGTTCCAAGCATACCATGTACCAACAGAATAGTTGGTATGTAAACCTCCCAATGTATCTAGATTTGGTAAATTAGTGTATGATCCTGCAGAAACCCAAAGAACTGATCGATCTGGTGACCAGGTAAATGATTCAGCAGAAAAACCTCTAAGAACAGAATCTGTCAAAGCATATAGTGAATATTCGTCTGGTCGGCTATAAACCATAACCTTGCCCTTATCATATCCAGCCCAATAAACTGTGTTACCATCTGCTGAAACTTCAAATGATCTTGAAAAACCAACCGAGATATCAGTTACCTGACCTAAAGATGAACTTAAATCCGGGGCATAAATAAATATGGGACTACCTGGAACGACTGTAGCAACGTAAACATTTCCAATTGTATCTACAGCAGCAGCAGTCAGTGTTTTTCCAACTGCTGGAATTACTTTGCCCATACCTTCGCCGGTTTGGTAGTTAATTTTAAATAAGCGATCTCCACTTGAATATAAAATATTACCATCCTTTGCTGTTCTTAATCCCGCTCCTGCTTTTGTTATTAAGGAATCTGTGATTCCCCCAACTGTTATAGTTTTAATTGGGGAGAATGAAGCTTCAGAACCATCAGGATTAAAAATATGTATAGCTCTAGTAGCCACCGTTGTTGTTCCATTAAAGATACTATCACCGGGCACAGCTGTATAATTGGCGACCCAAATTCTTCCATCTGGATCAACCGCTATTCCATGCACACCATTATAATTGTCAATAACAGTTGGTGGCCATCCTCCTGTATTAACCCACTGCTGGGAATACATAGTGCCAAAAGTTACTAATACCATCAAGGTAATTAGCGTAAAGATTTTTTTCATATCGCACTCCTTAGTTAATGTATAGTTAAATCATAAAAAAATAAGCACCAAAATTTTATTTAATAGAAATTTAGTCCATTTATATTTTTATTGCAAGTAATTTAATAATTAATTATAAGCAAATAATCCTACAAACCAATTGTAAAAGCAACTCTTTGTATAGCATTAAAAATACCAAAATCGGTATAGCTGTAATCAACCTTGGCAAAGAATCCACCAAAGTCATAATGGATTCCTATACCTGCAGATAATCCGCCTTGCCTGGTAGCTTTACCTAATGAATTAAAACCACCTCTAAAGAAAACCATATTATTCCAGGAAAATTCACCACCCAGATTAACATAACCATCCTGGTTATTAGGATAAACAGCATCGGTTTCAACACCAAATTTCAATTCATCCGTATTAACAAAATCATAAGCCACACCAACAGCAAACACAAGCGGTAATGTCCAGGTATCGGTTGCTAAATTGGATGCAATATTAGAATTATTACCGGCATCTGTTGGGTCAATATCATAAGGTTGCAACAGATCATCGCCGGCAAGCTGCATTTCAGTTCCGAAATTTGAGATATTCATACCAATCCTGAGATTTGGTAGTTCTGTATAAAATAACAATCCAACATCAAGCGCAAAAGCTGAAGCAGATTCATTCCAGATTTTTTGATTTATATACTTAACAGAACCGCCGATAGAAAATCTATCTGTAAGATTTCTTGCATAAGAAAGAGAAAGTGCTAAATCAGATGCGGACCACTTTTGCCCTGTTCCATCCGGTTGAAAAGGAGTGGTAATATCATCCTCACCATAATCAAGTTGATTTATACTAATCGCAACTGCATCGTCTTCGCTTAGCGCATAGCTCAAACCAAACCAATTATGTCTTGTACCAACTATCCATTCAGAAAAGGCAGCAGAGAATTCAATTCTGCCAATTCTCGATAATCCGCCTGGATTCCAGTAAGCACCGTAAACATCATTTGCTTGGGCAATAAAAGCGCCACCCATTGCCGCAGCTCTGGGCCCTACCGGAATGGTAAGGAAATTTGCTGATGTTGTACCAACCTTGGATTGTGGTAATATTGTAACTACCAATCCTAAAAAAACGCTTAAAGCTTTTAAAAATATTTTCATTTTTGGCTCCGTTTCAATCCTCTATGCTTTACTTTATTATAGCTAATTTACCCATTTTCTTTTCGCTAATACCCGGGACTTCCACAACATAGAAATAAACACCATAAGCAATTTCAAGACCCTCTTTAGATCTTAAATCCCAGGTTGCTGTACCATCATTAACATCACCATTTTGTTCTATTGTTTTCACTTCATCTCCCGAGGAAGTAAAAATACGTATGGTACAATTTTGCGGTAAATGTGTAAAGTAAACAACTCGTTCTCCTCTTCCTCTAACTGTAGATGGCAATGGTTGTTCGTAAATATTTGTAACAACATAAGGATTGGGAACGACCTTAATTCTATTTAAATCTGTCTTAACAATGTTTTCATCAACAGACGGCAAAGAAGTTGTATAAGTAAATTCATCCTGAGCAGAAATTGGTCTATAGAATGAGATTGTTAATGTATCGCCGCCTTTCGGAACATTAGAAGTATCACTACCCAGGAATAAAACCTCCCACGAAACTTTTGTTCCTGCAGAATCGGAAAGCATTACTCTATCAAGATTTGAAAGTGTATCTAAACGCTTACTTCCTGTTTCCCTGAATCCATATTGAATAGGGATGGGCTTAGCAGGATTTGTTGCATTATATATTTTAAAGTTAGTAACCTTTCTTTTTAATGCATTAGCTCCCAGGAGTCCACTTAGAGAGTTGGATGTATCATTATATGTATTACTAAAAACAAATTTGAAAGTGCTTGGCTCTCTATATCCCCTTAGATTAATTTCAGGATAATTTACAACTGTTGGAGCCATAGTGAGATTAAGTTTGGACTTAACATTCCAGCCGCTCTTTAATGTATCCATAGAAATAGCATTTATAACTTGATAGGTTGTATCAATGGATAACCTTACGCCATCGATAACTATACCATTTGATGGTAATAATTTTGAGTTTTGAAGTAAGTATTTCCCAGAAACTACATTTTGTACATTATATGAATACGCTATTTTAACCCCGCTAATTAATGAATCATTAAACGTAACTTTAAATGTTGAGTCTGTAATTCTTGTAGGATCAACTACTTCAAAATATGGAATGGTGGTTGAAAAACCAGAACTCCGAGTTAACACAACACCTGATTCCGGGGGTTTGTATCCAAGCACAGGGGCATTAGGTATAACAGCAGCGGTATTAATATCTGTACTTATATTTCCCGAGGCGTCCTTAGAAATGAAATGTGTATTCTCGGTAGGGAAAATATCAAGACTTGAAACACCTTTTGTATAAGCCACCACAGCATAATAATAGGTTTTGCCATTTACTAACTTAGTATCAACATAAAAATTTTGTATCCCGGAATCATCTCCCAAATAATATGGTGCGCCATTAGTTAATTCATATAAAGTAGGTGAGGCACTGAAATAGCCAGAAATACCATCTTTAACATCACACTGATAAACTGGTTTATAAAAAACTTTTGCTCCAGTACCATCTGAAATTTCAAGCGCATCTGTAAAATCAGGATCGGTACCGCGATAAATTTTATACCCTTCGAATTCTACCTGTTTTGTAGTTCTATCAACTGTAGATTCTGCAACTCTATTCCAATACAAAGTTACCTGACCATCACCAGGGACAACAGTAAGTGTTGGTTTATCCGGTGGACGCGGGAAATTGTAATTAGAATTGTATATGACCTGTGCGATTTTTTTTGTTTTGACAACTTCACCAAGATTATTACCATAAGCTAATGCTAATGAAAATCTTTGGATTTCGCCTGGTAATAGTGGGAAATATCCGGTGGCAAAAATAAAATCTCCGTCCTCACCTCTAGTAAACTTATTGTTAACAACTATAGGCGGCACATCAAAAAATCCGGGTTTCAACCTTCTCCACATATCAACTTCATCAGCCATTTTGATATCACCGGCTGGAGTAAAATATTGGAAACTTGTCATTCCGATTTGATCTGATTCTTCAATGTCTGTATTATCAATATTTGGTTCACCTGGTTGATATGTATCAACAAGTCCGTAGATATTTGTTTTCCCATTATCAAGGCCAGGGACAACGCCAGGAGCTTGCCAACCAGAAGTTGGGATGCCATCACCTTCACCAAAATCACCAGTGAAAGGTTTGCCATCCAGACCAACATCATCAACCAGAGTCCAATTATGGTTATTATCAATTCCATCATCGCGAGCTTCGTCTAACATTTCATCTGTTAAACCTTGTCCAGTAAAATAATTTATATGCTGAACCGGGTTCAACGTATCAATTAAAACAACATTCAGAGGAGATTTTTTATACTGTTTATAATGCAGAGCATAATTTTCATCTATTAAACCATTAAGATTATTATCAATGCCATCATTAGCATTTAGATTTACATTACCAAACAAATCAATATTCCCTTCAACAAGTGATGTCTGGTTGGGAATTAGAATGAAACGGGTACCCATTGAATAAACAGTATCCGTCTGATTAGGCATAATAACAGTTGTTCTCTGAAATGTATTTTTATCTATTAAAATCAGCTTATCACCAGGTTTAATAATACGAGGCTGAAAATCCTGTGCAGTAAAGTAAGGAGCTATACCGCCAAATTTATAATCATCCCCATCATTGTCAATTCCGTCAATGGCATTACCCGGTGATTCAAGAAAAGCATAAGCAACATAACCTACGGCAAAAGGATCCGGCTTCCACTGTGGGTTAGCCTGCGGGCGAACATATTCGTATCCTCTTCCCGGTTCAATATCCCATGTGTATGTTATTGATTGTCTTACGTCAAAAAAAGTTGCATCGTCATTATATTCGTCCCCTTGTATACCAACATAAGTGCCAACAACTGTTCCCAAAACCCCTTGATCATACGTTGTTGTACCGTCATTTTTAATATTGTACAACCAGAAAATTACGTTTTGCGCTAAAAAATTAGCCCATTGTAATCCTCTAACATTCACCTGTATAGCTTGCCCTCTGCGATTTAGATCTGTTGAGTCGGGAAGGAAACCATATAATCTAAATGCTTCATAATCTGTATTATCATCCATCCAGAAGTAACTCTCTTGATCGGCATTAAGTTGCCCTCTTCCAAAGTAACCATTCCAATCCACACTTGGAGTAACAGTAATACCGCCTACATCAATAGGGGCTCCTGAGTAAGTCCAATCAGGATTATCAGCCCATTGCATAGGCCAGGTTTGGGGCAATTGACTCATTGCAACACCGGCTCCAACTTTGTTTTCAGCCGGATTTGAAAAACCAGGGATAGGCTCAAATCCGCCAAATCCTCTATTAATTGAATTGGAATTACCACTACCTGGTCGTTCAACATTGGTTATGATAACCTGTACGAGTGTATCAGTTACACCATCGGGAATTCTATTTGTTGGATCATTCGGGAACTCTGGATTTTGTTTTCCATAATCTTTAATTGGTAATCGAAGCCCTAAAACAGGTGATACATCTCCTACATAACCATTATCATCATATTTCCATGCTCCTCGTGGTCCACCACTTGTCGGCTGAGCAATAACTCCACCATTACTAAAAATAGTTCTTGCCTGGTTACCTCTATGAATACCGCTTCTTCTGTAAAGATCGGAACCACGCGCTGTAACTTTGACTCCTTGTGCAAATGTAATATCAATTACAACAAAGAGTGCAATTGCAAAGGTTAAAATAAAAAACTTAGTGCTTTTCATATCTAATTCCATCTAATTTTACTTTTTATTGGAAGAAAATTGTAACGCCTAATTCTACTCTTCTTGGTTCCGAATAGAAGGACGGATCTGTATAATATTGATCAACTGAATTAACAAGTGTTGTCGGATTGCCACTTATATTTGCAAGATATTCGGCATAAGTAAAATCTGCTGTACCGCTATCATTATATACATTTAATTGATTCTTTATATCGAACAAATTATAAACCCTGGCAAACAGACTTAATTTAATATTACCGAAATTAAAATCTTTATAAGCTCTCATATCAACATTAAAGAATGAAGGCTTTAACCCCGCATTTATTAATAATTTAGATAAATTAATCGATTGAGTCGGAGTATATGGAAAACCGCTACCATATTGTGCTATTAAGCTAAAGCCCCAGTCAGCTTCAGAAACATAAGAAAACGTTCCATTCAAAGTATGGGTCTGATCCCAGTTTAATGGGATTAATTGTAAGTCAGGTCTTTCGTTATTAATAATTGCATTTCTTGCTGCTGCAGGATCTGAAGCATTACCTTTTGCAGATTGTAAAGTATAATCTAATGAAGCAGACCAGTTATTGCTTAATCTTTTTGTTACAGAAACAATTATTCCTTTAACAAATCCAAAATCGCTATTAACATACTGGCTATATCTTGCAGAACCTCCATAAATTGTTATTTCATCAGCTGTTGTTCCTGTAAGATTTCTTATATCTCTAAAATATCCGGTGATATCAAAAGAGATTTCATCTGTTAATGCTTGTTGTAAACCAACTTCGCCACTTGTTGTTTGCTCTGGTTTTAAGTCTGAGTTACCAACAATACCCAAATTACCGGTACCGTTAGAGAATTTAAATTCAGGATTTTGATATAGATAATCAAAACTAGGAATCTGAAAGAATTCACCATAAGAAAAATGAATAACTCCTCTGTCAGTTATCGGGAAAGCAATTCCTAATCTCGGACTTAATAAAAATTTAGCGGTAGCATCTTTGTACCAAATCGCCCTTCTTTGATCTAAAGTCATAGCAATATTTACAGGATTAAGCGGGTGATATATATCCGGGTCAGTCGGATCATTCAAAATTTTTCCATCTGGATAAAAATAATCTCCTCTAATACCAACATTAACAATCAGTTCATTTAATTCAATTTTATCTTGAATGTACATAGAGAATTGCTGAGGTTTTCTGTTATAAATATCAATGTACAAATTTTCATTAGGATTTGTGGGATCTGGCAGCCTCATATGTGCATAAGGATAGCCAGTAACTTGTGGATCCATTAATGTATCTGGTTGAATTAAAGTAAGATCATTAAATCCAAGATCATATCTATTATAATCAAACCCAGCCTTCACTTGATTTATTCGACCAAGCTGCCATGTAAAATCCCATTTTATTCCATAAGTACCAGTAGTTCTCCTAAACATTGTGTTTGGATTGCCGCCAGTTGAATATGTAGGAACAATAAGGGGCTGCTGGCTTAGTAATAGTGTGTTTGTATATCTCGGATCGTTAGGATCTTTATAAACGTATTGTTGATAAGATTTGAAGAAATAAGAAAAGTTTAAATTGTAAAATGCGTTTGAACCTAAGGTATGGGTGAAGCCTAAAATATTTGTAATTCCATTTCTGTATCTATGAAAATTACCATCCGGATTTAATGTATAAAAATGGTCGTACTCCTGATAATCAACATTATCGACCATATAATTAAAATCAACTTTTAAACTTGAAAATAGTTTATATGTTAGCTTACCCTGGAAATAAATTTTTTCATTCCAGTTCATAGGTACAATTTTGCCATCACCAGTAGAATCAATTAAATATCTTTCTTCAACCGGGTATGATGGTCCTCTGTTAACAGTAATATCCCATGGATTAAAAACTCTCTTGCCATTCATCCAACCACCAAAATAAATGTAACGGGTATTCATAAAAAAGAATAACTTATCTTTAAGAATCGGACCGCTTAAACTGCCTTCAATGTCTCGGATATTCCAAAAATCCGGTTTATTTAATCCCATAAAAATATCTGTGTTATTGGTAAAATGGGTTCCGACATAAGAGGTAAGACTTCCTTTAAAATCATTACTGCCGTCTTTTGTAGCTATATTAACATAGCCGGAAAGCGCTTTACCATATTCTGCATTAAAAGCACCGGAAATAAATTGTAGTTCCTGTATTGAGGATGGATTAACATCAATAACAGTTGAACCATCATAAACGTCTGTTACAGGCACTCCATCAATTGCATAAACAACTTCGCCGCTTCTTCCGCCTCTTACATTACCGCCAACGACGCCAGCTTGTAACTGCAATACTTCCTGAAACTCAGTTACCGGCAAAACCGAAATTTCATCTGAGCCAATAATTGATGTTGATGCAGTAAGATCTTTGGTTATAAGTGGTCGGGTAGCAGTAACAACAACTTCTTCTTTAAGTTCAATACTGGTTTCTTTAAGCTGGAAATTGACCTCGGTTGTTAAATCTATTGAAACACGTACACCGGTAACAGTTTGTGAGTTATATCCAATTGCTGAAGCTTTAATATTGTATGTCCCTGGTTGTATTCCAATAACTGAGTAATAACCATCTATATCGGATGCGGCTCCCTGTGTTGTTCCTTCAATAACTATATTTACAAATGGTAATGGCTCTCCTGTAGTTCCATCCGTAACTCTTCCCGCTATTTTACCTGATTGTGCTTGTATTGAAGTAAATGCAAAGAAGATAATAGAAAGCACAAGAAATTGCTTTAACAAAATCCTCATATATGCCTCCGGCATGTAAAAGTTTTAATAATTTGAAAGTGTCTAAAAGAAAAGTGTACCAATTATGCTATACTTTTTCCAAAAAATAATTATTTGACTGTAAATCTTAATTTTCTATTGTAAAATATATTATTAGTATATCCCAATGTCAAAATATCTTTTAGTTTAAAAATCGATACAAGATGATTTATTGATTAAGATCAAAAAATAATTCTCATTTTACAGATTAATCCAAGAATTAACATAAAAAATTTATTTTCTTTTCTTTTTAAATAAATGGAACCCTTAAATATTTAGGAATCTTCTTAATATTCTTAAATATTTTATGGATTGTTTTTAATTGGGAATAAATGCCGTTTGATGGGAGAATGTTCAAAAATAAAACTCACTTTTTAACATCAGCAAAAATTGAATTTAATTTGTGATTATCGGAATAGAAATTATTGGGATTTATTAGTTTGAAATTAAAATTTTTGAATTTGAATTATAGAAATTAATCCGGGGTTAACGATGTGACAGATTAGAAATTTTTATTCAACTACTCACAGTCATCTAATTTTAAGAAATCCATTAAACGTGAATGAGCGTCCTTAGGAATTTCGGCATTATATTGTTTGTAGTAATCAATTGTCAGTTTAACTGAATCAAAATATTGTTTGCAATGATCACAATTATCCAGGTGATTTTTTATTGCGACACACTTATCAGAGTCAAGGTCTTCACCAAGACTCTCACAGATATGCATCATTACATCTTTACAATTTGTATCTTCTTTACTCATTTGCTAAAAGCTTCATTTATTTCTTTTCTTAAAAAAGCCCGGGCTCTGTGTAATCTGGATTTAACAGCGGGTACAGATAACTCGGTTAATTTTGCTGTATCTTCGGTTGATAATCCTTCAACATCTCTCAATAAAAAAACCAAACGATATTCAGGACTTAATTTATCAATTGATTCATCTAATATTTTTTTCAGTTCATCATTTTCAATATTCTGGTTGGGAATACGGGACCAATCGGCAGTATATTTATCCTCATAAAGCTCATCATCATTATCAATCGACACAAAAGTTCTGTTCTTATCTTTCCGGGCAAGCATTAAGCAATGATTCGACACAATTCTGTATAGCCATGTTGAAAGCTTAGAATTACCATCAAATTGGTGCAAACTTTTTATCATACTATAAAAAGTTTCCTGCATAATGTGTTCTGCTTTATCTCTATCCCTGCAAATTTTAAACGAAAAGTTATAAACAGTTTGTTCGTTATCTTTTATTAATTGAGTAAGCGCTTTTCTATCACCAGATTTTGCAAGTTCTACTAGTTCTTTTTCTTCCATTCGTATGATGCTTTATATAAAAACTGGATTCTTTAATTAAGCAAAAATACCAAATTATCTTAATATTGATAAATCGTTGTGATGAATATTCTTTTCATTTTTAGATTATTATCAAAATAGTTATAATTTTGCCAGGTCATTTAATCATTTAGAGAAATTTATGAGCCTTGCTAATTCAATTGACGATTTAAAATCAAACAATCTCTTTAACGGTCAAGATTTTTCATCCTTAAGTTTTCCTTATAACCCTAAGAATTTTATGGAGATAAAAGAAGGAAACCTGATATATAAAACAGGTGAATTCTCCAATTTCGTTTTTTTAATAGTTAAAGGTGAAGTAAAACTTAAAAATATTGACTCTAAAAAATTAACTGTCAAATCAGTTAATGATTATTTTGGTGATTTTGAAATTATTGAGGACTCGCACAGAAAATCAACCGCAATGGCAAACACTGATTGCATTGTCTATAAACTAGATAGTGGGGTTTTTAAAGAGATCTTTAATAAATCAGAATATGCTATTTCTGATATTCCTGCAAATGAGATAAATCCGGCAGAAACTGTTTCTGAAATAAATGATCCGATTTTAAAGAACGGGGAAATAAGTATTGATAATACAAAGTTGGAGATCGAAAATGAAATTGAGGCAGAATCAGTCTTAAATAGTTTTGACACTATAACAGACACAGTTATTGCTGAAAATATTGGCATGACGGATACTATTAAACCAGAAAATCTTATTTATGATATAGAAACAATAAATGAAACAGATTCAACTAATGAGCTTACGGATCAATATAGAAACACGAATCCTGCAAATACGCAAATTATAATTGAAGAAGAAGTGAAGGAATATAAACCAGAAAACGAGCTTGATAATATTGACCAAACAATAATACCTGATTCACAAAATATTATGCCGCGAGAAAATTTTATTAGTAATGGCCAGAATAAATATGAAAATCAGTTACAACCTTCTACTGATTTAAAAAAAACAGCAAAGGAGATTTTACATTTTTTACTAAAGCAAACTGATTCAGTTGTTGGAGCATTTTACATTTACAATCCTGAGGATAACCGGTTAGAAGATTTCTATCAAACATCTGAGTCATTTTATAAAACAAAAAAATCTCTACGGAATGGTATAACCAGTCTTGCAGCAAAAGATAAAAAAATTCGTATCGTTACATACTATACGAGCGATTCAAATTTTAACGCTGAAATTGATTTACCAAATGATTTTACCGGCGACACAATAATTTTTATTCCGATTGTCAGCAGCGATAATAATCTTCTGGCAATTGTACAGACAGGCAGCAATCAAAATGATTTTACTAAAGATGAAGAAATTTCGATTGAACGTGCGGCTAAATATTGCTCAACCGTTTTTCAACAAAGTCTTGATGTAATCCAACCTTTAAATAAAAATCAAGATTCAGATTCAGATTCAGATTTAGATTCTAATTCAGATCCTAATCCTATCTCAGATTTATCTCTTATTGCAAATTTTATTTTGCAGGATGTAAAAGCACCGTTAATGAATATTAAAAACTATTCGGCAATATTATCAAAGTTCCAGTTACAAGATGAAGTAAAAAAAGTAATCGCATTGATTTCAGCACAAAGCACTTCTATAATTGATTTAATTCAATCCTCAATTGCCTATTCTGAAAACAACAACAATTTTAATTTTGAAAAAATTAGTTTTAATGACGCCTTAAATCAAATCTTAACTTTGCTTTCTGATTATGTAGAATCAAGAAATGTAAAACTGTTTAAAAAATTATCAGACGATGTAAATGTTAATATTGATGTTCATAAACTTTATGCAGCTTGTTATTACATTTCAAAATTTGCTTGCGATTTAATGCCGGGAAATGGAAAGCTTTACTTCAGCAGTTATATTGATAATCAAAATATTATTTTGAAGATCAAAGATGAAAGTAAAGGAATCACTGATGCTTTTATTAATAATATTTTCGAAAATCCGATTTTTGAAACCAAAGAAGATGTTTCGGTCTTAGGTTTGAAATATTGCAAAATATTTAGCTGGAGTTATGAATGCTAAACTAAGTATTGAATCATCAGAAACCGGAATCAGCTATTTAATATCTTTTCCTTCTGTTATTGATTAGATTAAAAATGAAATTTCAGCTTATTACCATTCTTGGTCCAACTGCAACAGGAAAAACCAAACTTGCCGTACAACTAGCAGATTATTTTAACGGAGAAATAATTTCTGCAGATTCGCGCCAGGTTTATCGCGGAATGAATATCGGCACAGGAAAAGATTTAAGTGAGTATTTCATTAACGGCAAACAAATTCCATTTCATCTGATTGATGTTATTGATCCAGCTGAAGAATTTAATTTATTTCTTTTCCAGGAATTTTTTCAAAAAGCATTTCAGACAATATATTGATAGAAACAAAACTCCCTTTTCTTGTTGGCGGTACGGGATTGTATTTAAGCTCAGTCTTGCAGAATTATAATCTTAGTAAAGCGGCTTTTGAGATTAGAATTTGAAAACTTAATATTCTTTGTCGGATGATGAACTGCGAGAAATTTTAAAAACCTTAAATCCAGCACTTCATAACACAACGGATTTAAATAACCGAGATAGAATCATTAAGGCAATAGCCGTTAGTAAATCAAAGCAATACAAAAGTGAAAAGACAAAATATAAACTCTTTAATCATTGGAGTAAATTTAAGTCGTGATGAAATTAAAAAGCGAATTACCGCAAGGTTAAAGAAAAGGATTGATGAAGAAGGAATGATTGAGGAAGTAAAATTTTTAATGGATTCCGGAATAAGTTATGACAAAATGAATTTCTTTGGCTTGGAGTATAAATTTATCGCACAATATCTTAATGGTGAATTAAATAAAAATGATATGTTTCAAAAATTAAATTCTGCAATTCATTCTTTTGCAAAACGACAGATGACATGGTTTAGAAAAATGGAAAAAGAAGGTGTTGTTATTAATTGGATTGATGGACCTGATTTTAATAAAGCAAAAGAATTGATTGAAAACTCACAATAAGTCATTGCGAGCAAGTCTTCGAGCGAAGCAATCTACAATACTTTTTTAAGAAAAATAAATTTTAATGATTTTTACAAATGCTAATTCCTGATAAAATTTCCACATACTTAAATAAACGAGCATCTAACACTTGGACAATTGAAAATGATTATCAAAAAATATTTTCAGCTAGATTATTGTCGTTCCATCAATTGCAGAGTCAGATAATCTTCCAAATCTTATACAATCATTAGAGCAAAATGATGAACTGGAATTACTTAATACTCTTTTACTTATCGTCGTAAACAACAGCATTTCCTCATCGGAAGAGGTTAAAGCTTGATAACAAAAGACCATGGCTTATTTGCAAAAAATAAAATCAAGATTAAACATTTCATTTATTGATGCTTGCAAGCGTGGAAAAGAAATGGATGATAAAAATGGCGGAGTTGGATTGGCACGCAAAATCGGAATGGATTTAGCACTCACTAAATTTGATTATAATTCTATCAAGAAAAAATATTTTGATTTGTACTGATGCAGATTGTATTGTTGATTCAAATTATCTTTCTGGAAATCCCAGAGAAGTTTAACCAATAATAATTATGAAGCTGCAGTTGTAAACTTTAGCTCATGATATTTCCGGTGATGATGAAGAAACAAAAGCAATAATTTGTTACGAAATATTTTTACGTTATTATGTTTTGGGTTTAAATTATGCAAAATCAGATTATGCTTTTCACACGATTGGTTCAACAATGCTTTGTACTCCGGAAGCTTATGTTAAAGTTGAAGGTATGAATAAACGTAAAGCAGCAGAAGATTTTTACTTTCTTAGAAAAACTTGCAAAGATTTATAAAATTGGAGAAATCAAATCAACAGCAGTTCATCCTTCTAAGCGCAGTTCATGGCGTGTGCCTTTTGGAACCGGACGAAGTGTTGATAGATATTTAATCCAATACTCGTGATGAATATTTACTTTATGATCCAAAAAGTTTTATAATTCTGAAAAATTGGCTGCAATTTTTTAATGATAATTCTTTATCGAATCAAAATAGATTTGATTCAAATTTCCAAAGAATATTCATCCTGCATTATCAGACTTTCTTATTCAACAGGATTTCGAAAATTTTATCGATAAAGTTTTGTTAAAAAATAACAATCCCGATTGAAATAGAAAAACAAAAACATTTTTGGTTTGATGCTTTCAGAACATTAAAACTAATTCATTATCTTCGTGATGTAACTTATCCAAATATAAATATGTTTGATGCGATTGATGAGCTATTAAAAATGATGAATATTGAAAATAAGATTAAAAGAAATTCTGCAATACCTGAATTAGAAACACAAAAAGAATATTTAAAACTGCTTAGAAAGATTCAGAGTTAAATGATAGTAAAAACTAATCCAGATGAATTTGAAAACTTTGTTATTGATGCTTCCAACTTTAAAGGAAATTGTGAAGCGGTTTATTTTCCTGAAAATGTAGATAGAGATCGTTTCGTTAATCAAAGAAGCAAATAAAAACAAAACGAAAGTTACAATTGCTGGAAATGGAACAGGTTTAACAGGTGCTTGCGTTCCGCAAAACGGAATTGTTATTGCAACTGATAAACTGAACAGGATTTTAGAAATAAATACAAAAGAATTTTATGCTTTGATTGAACCAGCCGTTTTCTTTCAGATTTTCAAAAAGAATTAAAGCAGCAAAATCTTTTTTATCCTCCCGATCCGACAGAAACTAATTGTTATATCGGCGGAACAGTTGCAACAAATGCTTCGGGTGCAAAAACTTTTAAGTATGGACCAACTCGTGATTATGTTATTGGCTTTAGAAATTGTTCTTGCCTGATGGTGAAGTGCTGGAACTTGAACGCGGAAAACAAAAAGCAATTGGTTATGATTTATCTTTAACAACTCAATCAGGTAAAAATATTTCTCTTCAAATTCCTGATTACAAATTTCCTGCTGTTAAAAATGCTTCCGGTTATTTTGTTAAAAAAGATATGGATGCAATTGATTTGTTTATCGGATCTGAAGGTACGCTCGGAATTATTACAAAGATTAAACTAAAACTTCTTCCCCAACCCGAAGACACAATTTCCTGCGTTTTGTTTTTTGAAGATGAAACTACAGCATTAAATTTTCTTGAAGAAGCAAGAGATACTTCTTATCAAAACAAAAAGAATAATATAAACGATAAAATTAACGCACTTGCACTTGAGTTTTTTGATGAACGTGCATTAAAGTTTTTAGCAAAAGATTTTTCTGCAATTCCGGAAAATGCACAAGCAGCAATCTGGTTTGAGCAGGAATCAACTGCCGATACTTTTGATACTATTCTTGAAGCCTGGAATAACTTGATGCAAACACACAATGTAAATGAAGAAACTGCGTGGTTTGCTTTTAGCGATGCTGATAAAGAAAAGATAAAAGATTTTCGTCACGCAATTTCCTGGAAGGTTAATGAGTATGTTGCAAGAAATAATTTTAGAAAACTCGGGACTGATGTCGCTGTTCCTGATAAAGTTTTTCGTGAGTTTTATTTTACTTTGCAGAATTGGGCAAAGCAAAGCAATATAGATTTTGTTACTTATGGTCATTTTGGAAACTCTCACATTCACTTAAACTTTTTACCAAAGAATGATGATGAGTTTAATGAAGGTAAAAAGCTTTACAAACAAATTTGTGAAGAAGCGGTAAGACTTGGAGGAACAATTTCCGCAGAACACGGAATCGGCAAAGCTAAACGAGATTATCTTTTAATGATGTATGGGGAAGCGAACATTCACAAAATGGCAGCACTTAAAAAAATCTTTAGACCCAAATCTTATTCTTGGTATTGGAAATATTTTTGAGGAGAAGTTTTTATAATCTCAACAAACCCAGTTCCTTTGAGGAACTGGGTTTGTAATTTCCGGTGAATCTAACATTCGCAAAATGGCGGCACTAAAAAAATCTTTAGACCCAAATATTATTCTTGGCATTGGAAATATTTTTGATGAAAGATTTTTGCTGTAGCGCAGGAATCCTTTCCTGCGATTGTTTATAAAAAAGCACGAAAGGATTCGTGCTCTACAAATAATATTCTAATTATTTTAAAAACAACAGCACACTGATGATACTGATCAAGCTGATCAACTTAATCTGAGATAACTTTGTGCTATTATTTTAATCATTTAGCTTCCAATATATTTAATTCTAAGTAGCACTAGAATTACAATAACTAAAAAGGAGATAAACATCAGTCCAAAAACCTTCCAACCTTTTAGAATGCTATTGGTTTTTTCAATTCTTGATTTTTTATCCGGATCTAACTTATTATTAAAGATAAAGTATATCCAGTTTGCTATAAAAATTATTACTGCGACTGGCAAATAAATTTCTGGACCTATTAAAATTCTTTGCTTTAGAAACATTTCTATTAATATTAAAATTTGAAAAAGAAAAAAGCCCCAAAAGATTGATATTATCATTATAGCTGAAAAGAGGGGATCTAAATTTCCTGATTTACGAAGTGATTCCTCTAATCTATAAAATATATTTTGATAAAATTGTAACATGGATTAAATGGTTTTTACAAAGTTGGTCATAGTAGAACAAACAGAATGTTTCTAATTACTAATCTTATAACTCGTACCTTCTTTACTATCCTGCAAAACAACACCAAGTTCTTTTAGTCTATCGCGAATCGTATCCGAAAGTTGGTAGTTTTTATTTTGTTTTGCTTCGGTTCTAAGTTTTATAAGCAGTTCAACAAGATCTCCAACAAGTTTATCATCACCGACAGTTGTTTTGTTAAAATCTACAATGCCAAGAACATTTTCTGCGGTTTTTGTTAGAAAAGTTTTTACATCATTATAAAAATTAACATCAACATTTTCTGATGAAGCAATTATGCGGTTAACTTCTTTTACAAAATCAAAAATTACTGCAACGGCTTGCGATGTATTTAAATCTTCATCCATCGCTTCTTCAAATCGCTGGTAGAAAGATTTGAAATCAAATTCAGGTTTATACACCGGAATTATTTTTCTTTATCTCATCATTCACTTTATCAACAAGATTTGTAATCTTCTCCAGACCTTTTTCCGCTCCGGTTAAAAGATCATCAGTAAAGTTTAATGGTCCGCGGTAATAAGCCTGAGCAAAAAACATTCTTATTGCTTCAGCAGAATATCTTTTTAACACATCTCTTGCTGTAAAAAAATTACCAAGAGATTTAGACATTTTTTCTTCGTTGATATTAAGAAAACCGAAATGAAGCCAGTACTTAACAAAAGGTTTTCCGTTTGCAGCTTCACTTTGTGCAATTTCATTTTCGTGATGCGGAAAAATCAAATCATTTCCACCGGCGTGAATATCAAATGTTTCACCAAGATGTTTGCAGCTCATTGCAGAGCATTCAATATGCCAGCCCGGTCGACCATTTCCCCACGGACTTTCCCAGTAAGGCTCACCTTCTTTTGCTTTTTTCCATAATGCAAAATCCAATGGATTTGTTTTCTCTTCATTAATTTCTATTCGTGCACCGGATTCAAGATTCTTCAATATTTTTTCCGCTTAGTTTTCCATATTCATTAAAATGTTTAACATCATAAAAAACATTACCATCTTTGTTGTAAGCAAACTTTTTATCTTCAAGCTTTTTAATCATATCAATTATTTCATTCATATGCTCCGTTGCTTTCGGATAAACAGTTGCTTTTTTAATTTTTAGTTTTGTTATATCCTCAAAAAAAGCATTTATATAATCTTCAGTAACTTCATTTGTATTTCGTTTTTCTTCATTTGCTTTTTTAATAATCTTATCATCAACATCGGTAAGATTCATAACAAATTTTACTTTGTAACCTTTGTATTCAAGATATCTTCGCACAATATCAGCCATAACAAATGAGCGCGCATTACCGATATGAAAGTAATCATAAACTGTTGGTCCGCACATATAAATTTTAACTTCATTCGAATCGATTGGAATAAATTCTTCAACTTTTTTTGATAAGTGTGTTATAAATTTTTAACATTTTATTTTCTGTTTGTTTGATAATTGTTTGTGCAAATATAAAGAAGATATAAAGGTCATTGCGAGCGACCCGATCTTCGAGTGAAGCAATCTTTAAATAGCTTAGGCAGATCACTTCGTCCCGATGACATCGGAACTCGTGATGACAATCTAATGTACGCAGTTTTTCTAAAAGCATTTTAAAATCTTCAGGCAAGTTCAGAATCAAATCTTACAAGTTTATTTGTATGCGGATGAATAAAGCCCAATGTTTTTGCATGCAAAGCCTGGCGCGGCATTATTTCTAAAAGATTTTGAATTCTGCTTTTTAATTTTGGTGATTCAACACCAGCATGAATTTTATTACCGCCATAAGTCTTATCACCAAAAATTGGTTTACCCAACCCGGAAAGGTGAACTCTTATCTGATGTGTTCTTCCGGTTTTTAAATTAAGTTTTATATAAGAAGTAAACTCATACTGCTCAATCACTTTGTAAAAAGTTAGTTGCATCTTTTCCTTCTTTATCACTTATTGTAAATTTTTTTCTATCACTTTTACTGCGAGCAATCTTTGATATTTATCTCACCTTCTTTTTCTTTAAACTTTCCCCAGCAAATTGCGTGATATTCTCTTTCAATAGAATGCTTTGAAAATTGTGCAGCTAACTTTGCGTGAGTGTAATCATCTTTAGCCACAACAAGTAATCCGCTTGTGTCTTTATCAATTCGATGAACAATTCCCGGTCTTCCAGCTTCATTAACTGAGCTTAAAGATTTTGTATGATGAAGAAGTGCATTAACCAAAGTTCCTGTATAGTTTGCATAAGCAGGATGAGCAACCATTCCAGCAGGCTTATTAACGATAATGAAGTAATCATCTTCATAAACTATATCGAGAGGAATTTCTTCTGCTTCAATATCTTCGGGTCGTGGTGAGATTATTTGAATGGCTTCAACTTTATCAAACGGTTTAACATTGTAATTTGATTTTACAACAATACCATTAACTTTTACAAGTCCTGCTTCAATTGCTTTTTGTACTTTAGAGCGTGTAGTGTTTTCGATGTGATGAGTAAGAAATGTATCTATTCGTTCTTTTCTTTTTCCCTCCGGAACATCAATCAGAAATTTCTTTTCGGTTATCAGTTTGCTCATCTATTTATAATTTATTTCCGATCCATTTTCAGTTTAATATTCATTGATTTCGGATTCGATAAATTGTGCCATGTGGAGTTCCAGCTAATTGGGAATCTTCTTTACTTTTACATCAATTCATTCTGATTTTTTTTATAGAAAAATAGAAGAATCAAAACACCAATTGTTACAGCTGCATCTGCAATATTAAATACCGGCCAGCGGTCATAGCTTCGTCCGAATAATGTAAAATCAAAGAAATCTAACATCAAAAAAATCTACTACTTTGCCGTAAAATAATGGTGCATAATTATAAATCACTCCATAAAAAGTTCTATCAATTAAATTACCAACAGCACCGCCAAGTATTAAGAGCGATTGCAATTCTTAAACTCCAACTTTTATTTCTAATTACATAAAGATAAAAAATTAACCCAATGCTTGCTAATAAGTGAAAAAATTGAAATGATTAGTTTAAAACTACTTACCGGGATCATAACCAAAAGCCATCCCGGGATTTTCAACAAAAGTTATTCTGAAAAAATCACCCGAAACGGGAATCATTTGTCCTAGATACATTCCTTCAAAATTAATATTTAAGAAAGGAATAGAAAATCCTTTAACTAACAATTTTGAAATCTGATCAATAACTACAACACCAAGAGATAAATACAACACTTTCAACTACTAAAAACTCCTCGATATAATATCATTCAACTTTTTCATCAGGTTATGATTATTCCCATAATATTATTTTTTTTCTTGTTTCTGTTTCATCGGTAAACATAACTGGCTATGCGGAACAGCTTCTAATCTTTCTTTAGGAATAAGCGGGCAGGTTGGACATAAATGCTGCGGTTCTTCAATGCATTCAACGCAAATTCCGTATGTTCCGTTATCAATTCTCTTCAAAGCATCTTCAAGATATCCAAGAAATTTATTTTCTCTCTGTGCATAAAGAAAAGTTTTTTCCCTTTCCATTGCATCTGTTCCTTGTTCTGCCATATGTAATGAGTAAGGAGAATTTTCATTTATATATTCACCGGTTGTAGGATCAAGCATTTGTTCTTTTAAATTTTGAAGCTGCTCAAGAATTTCATCTCTTTTTTCAAGAATAACTATCTCTAAAATGTTCAAGATCTTTTTTACTATAGCCTTTAATTTTCTTCAAAGCAACGGCTCTGTTGGCAGCGGCCATTTCCGGTGTTATAAAATTCTTCTTCTTTCTTTTTTAACGTGCAACACGTTTTGCCTTAAGTTGAACAATTGGTCTTTTACAGCATGTTCAACTTTCTTAACAGAAGTTTTCTTTACAACCGGCTCTTTAGCTTTTGCTACTTTTGACTTTATGATCTTTCGTTACTTTCTTTTCGGTCAGCTTTTTTAGTTTCCTTTTTCTTCACGGTACTCGTTTCTTTACAGTTTTCTTTGGTGCTACAATTTTAACCGGTCTTTTTCTTTTTCTACTTCTTTTTTCACGCTGTGATTTTGCTGTCTTATTAGAAGCTGTTTTTTTAGCAGTTTTTCTTACTTGTTTTTTCTTGTGCCATGATAGAACCTCCTCTAATTAGAGTTTATATCTTTTCGATGTTAATTGAACAATCAAATTCGCCAATTTTAAATTCCTGAGTAAATCCTCTTCGGTTTTATTTTTTTCAGTCAATTTTTCGGCAAGAGTTTCAGTTGAAATATATTGCTTAAAATTGTTAATAGCTTTAATAAAATTTTCAGAGCCGGTAAAATTAATAATTATTTTGTCAGTAACATCAAACCCTGCATCTTTTCTCATATTCTGAATTCTGTTTACAAATTCCCTTGCTAAACCTTCTTCAATTAGATCTTCATCAAGCTCAGTATCAATGGCAACAGTAATTCCTGCTTCTGCTTCAACAACCCAACCTGTTATTTCTGAACTGATTATTTCAACATCATCTTTTGGTAATTACAAGTATCTTCACCATCAACATTCAATAACTAACGTTATTTCCCTTTTCTATTTTAGAAATTTCTTCTTTGCTGAAATTTTTAATCAGCTCTGCAACAGTTTTAACTTTTTTTCCAAACTTTGGTCCGATTGATTTAAAATTTGCTTTAGCAGATTTATTAACAATCTCAGAATCATCAGTTAAGATAAGCAATTCTTTTATGTTCACTTCTTCCAAGAATAACATCCTTCATTTTGGAAAGAGCTTCATGCTTGCTCTTATCAAGAGCAACCATAATTTTCTTTAACGGCTGACGAACTTTCAAATTACTTTTAGCACGCATTGCTCGAGTTAAGTAAACAACATTCTGAGCAACTTCCATCTTATCTTCCAAATGCTTTATCTCTATAAGTTGCTTTTGGAAACTCAGCAAGATGAACTGATTCATATTTTTCTCTCTTAGTTTCACCATTCAAATCAAGATAAATTGCTTCTGATATAAATGGAGCAAATGGTGCTGTTAATTTGCATAATGTTGATAAACATTCATACAAAGTTTGATAAGCAGAAAGTTTTTCTTTATTCATTTCAGATTTCCAGAAACGTCTTCTGCTTCTTCTTACATACCAGTTTGAAAGCTGATCAATTGTATAATTTGAAACTGCACGTGCTGCTTTTGTAACATCGTAATCATTCATTAACTGTTCATATTCTTCAACAAGTGCATTCAGTTTAGAAATTATCCATCTATCAATTTCAGGTCTTTCTTCATAAGGGATCAAATCATCTTTAAAGTTAAAACCATCAATGTTTGCATATAGCGCGAAGAATGAATATGTATTAACTAAAGTTCCGAAGAATTTTCTTTGTACTTCTACTAATCCTTCTTCATCAAACAAAGTCGGGCGCCATGGCGGTGAATTTGTAACCAGATACCATCTTGTTGCATCTGCACCATATTTATCAAACAGCATAAAAGGATCAACTGTATTGCCGATTGATTTAGACATTTTCTTTCCGGTTTTGTCAAGAATCAATTCGTTAACAATAACATTTTTAAATGCAACATTATCAAACAACATTGTTGCAATTGCATGCAAAGTATAAAACCATCCTCGTGTCTGATCAATTCCTTCACAAATAAATTCTGATGGAAAATATTTCTTTTCAAACTCTTCTTTATTTTCAAAAGGATAATGATACTGAGCAAACGGCATTGCACCGGAATCAAACCAAACATCAATTACTTCCGGTGTTCGTTTATAAATTTTTCCATTCTTTTCAAAAAGTATTTTATCAACAAACGGTTTATGAAGATCAATTTTCTCAATGTCTTTTAAAGAAATTCTTTTCCCGTTCTTCTTCAATAAATCCATTTCTAACTTCTTCAATACTTCCAATAGCAAACATATCACCATCTTCACTTACCCAAATTGGTAATGGTGTTGCCCAAAAACGATCGCGTGATAATGCCCAATCTTTATTTTCTTCAAGCCAGTTGCCAAATCTTCCACTTCCAACTTCCGGCGGCTGCCAGTTAATTTGTTTATTTAATTCAACCATTCTATCAGCAATAGAAGTTGTACGGATAAACCAGGATTCACGTGCATAATAAATTACTGGGACTTCAGGATGACGCCAGCAAAATGGATAAGAGTGGATTATAGTTTCTTTTCTATAAAGCTTGCCTTCTTTTTTTAGCTTAAGAATAATTCCTGCATCAGCATCTTTAACAAACTGTCCGGCAAAATCAGTTACTTCATCAGTAAATAATCCTGCACGAGTAACCGGCTGCAGCATTGGCAAACCATACTTTTTAGAAACTTCATAGTCATCAGCACCAAATGCCGGAGCAATATGAACAATACCTGAACCATCTTCAGTACTTACAAAATCACCTTCAATTACATAAAAAGCTTTTTTATCAACATCACAGTATTCCATCAATTGTTCGTATTCAATTCCTGCAAGATCCTTCCTTTCATCTCAGCAAGAATTTCATATTCTTTATCGATTACAGATAATCTTTCTTTTGCAAGAATCATTGTTGCATATTCTGTTTTGATCTTTACATAATCAATATCAGAACCAACAGCAAGTGCAACATTTGAAATCAATGTCCAGGGAGTTGTAGTCCAAACAAGAAAATGCTCATCAGCATTTACAAGTTTAAATAAAACATAAACGGATGGATCTTTTGTTTCCCGGTAACCAAGTGCAAGTTCGTGTGATGAAAGAACTGTTTCGGATTTAGGATCCTGCGGAACAATTTTATAATCTTTATAGATAAGTCCTTTATCAAATAAAGTTTTAAGTGCCCACCAAACAGATTCAATATAATTATTATCAAGAGTAATGTAAGCAGATTTGAGATCAATCCAATAACCCATTCGGGTTGTCATCTTTTCCCAAAGATCGAGATAAGTAAAAACAGATTCCCGGCATTTTTGATTATACTTTTCAATACCGTAATCAATCACTTCACTTTTATGTTTTATACCAAGAGATTTTTCAACTTCAATTTCAACAGGAAGACCGTGAGTATCCCAGCCGGCTTTTCTGTTAACTCTGTAACCTTGTAAAGTTTTATACCTGCAAACAAGATCTTTTAATGTTCTTGCCATTACATGATGAATGCCGGGTTTTCCATTTGCAGTCGGCGGACCTTCATAAAAAGTCCATGATTTGTTTTCATCACGGGATGAAATACTTTTTTCAAATATTTTATTTTCTTGCCAGAACTTAAGTACTTCTTGTTCTAATTGAGGATAACCGATTTTTTCTAGATTCTGCTTAAACATTTTATAATTCACTGTAGTATATAAGTGGACTATAATTCTTCGTACTTTTTAATTAATTCTCTTTCAGTTTGGATAAACTCTTTAAGTTCTCTTTCAATTCTTTCTTTTTTCAAGAATTATATTTTTTGCATTAAGTTCAGCATCATTAACTAATTTTTGAGCATTAACTTTTGCTTCTCTTAATGTAAGCTCAGCTTCTTTTTTTGCATCAATCATTGTTTGTTCATAAACTTTTATCTTTTCTTTAAGGATAACACTTTCACGTTCAGAGCCAAGCACTTCCTGAATAGCCATTCCAAAAAATCCCATTGCACCAAGCATAATATTTCTTAAGCTGTAAAGAATAATATTTTCTGTAAGTAATTCTGCAGCTGCAAAATATTCATTAAAGAAAATAATAACGAACAAGCTTACAATTGTAACAGCAATAACTATTGCAAAAACAACTTTACCTCCGTGCTGCCATCCTAAAACACGATTTATAAACCATCCGCAGCTAAAGCTAAAAATTGAAAGAACAAACCAAACAGCAAAATTTAGCTGACCAAAATCAAAAAGATTTGTATTTAAAAAATTTGAGAAAAACAGAAACGTTGCCAGCAAAATTGCCGCACTGTAATTAACTAATAATCTTTTTCGGTGAGAATTTCATTTTATTCTCTTTATTACTTCTTTCATTATTAAAGTCATTTTCGGTTCAGCTTTCATTGCAGCGGCGATAATCTCTTCAACATTTACAGGTTTTAAAGTTTCAGGAAAACATTCATCAGTAATGATGCTCATCCCCAATACTTTCATTCCCATATGATTTGCAACAATGTTTTCTGGAATAGTTGACATTCCAACTACATCAGCACCAGTCTCACGTAAAAATTTATACTCAGCTTTTGTTTCCAGATTTGGACCGGGAACAGCAACATAAACACCTTTATGAACTTTAATTTTATTCTCTTTTGCAACTTCTTCAGCAATTTTTATCAAATCTAAAGAATACGGTTCACTCATATCAGGAAATCTTGGTCCAAGCTCATCTTCATTTTTTCCGATAAGCGGATTATCACCAAGAAGATTTATATGATCAATCATCAACATCAAATCACCTTTGCGGTAATCAGGATTCATCCCACCGCAAGCATTTGAAACTAGCAAAGTTTTTAACACCCAAGAAATTTCATCACACGAACAGGATAAGTGATTTGCTTCATCGTGTATCCTTCGTAGTAATGAAATCTTCCTTGCATTGCTACAACTTTTTGCCCGTTTATTGTTCCAAAAATTAATTTTCCGTGATGCGATTCAACGGTTGATAACGGAAAATGCGGCAGATCAGCATAATCAATTTGATGTTCAATATTAATTTCTTTTACAAGTCCTCCCAAACCTGTTCCAAGAATAATTCCAACCGAATAATTATCAGAAGTATGATTTCTGATTACTTTTAAAGTTTCATTTATTTTCTGGATAAGTTCGCTCATAAAATTTTATTCAGAATATCGTTTATATCGATATCCATTTTGTTTGATTCTTCAATCTTCTTTGCAGTTGTTTTTTCATCGCCGGCACCTTCAACTTTAAACTCAAGCAGATTTGTCTGAGAACTTACAATTGCTTTTAGCTTTGCGATAATCAAATCTTTTTCTTCTCTTAGATTTACAACTGCATTTCGGATATCGTTTGTATTCTCACGTGCTTTTTCAATTATCTGTGAAGCTTTTAATTCAGCTTCTCTTATCATCAAACTGGTTTGTTTCTTAGTAGCTTCCATAGATTTTGATGGAAGATTCCTGAGCATTAAGAAGTGTATCCTGCAGATTTTTTTCTATCTTTTTAAACTCATTAACCTGTTCTGATAGAGATTGAACTTCGGTTTTAAGAGATTCATTTTCAACATTAAGCTTATCAAATTCTTCAGCTAAACTTTCAAGAAAATTCTGAACTTCATCAGGATCATATCCGCGCATTTTTTTTGTAAATTCCTGCTGACGAATTTCAGTAGGAGAAATTTTCATATTTGTCTCCAATCTTTTGAATAATCTCTTTCACCAAAAATTGCACTTCCGATTCTTATCATCGTTGCACCTTCTTCAATCGCAATTTCAAAATCGCTTGTCATTCCCATCGATAAGTTCTGTAAGATTATAACCTTTATTGTTAATTCTATCTTTTAAATTAAATAAATCTCTAAAACTTTTCCTAATAATATTTGCATCATCTGTTAATGGAGCCATTGTCATCAAACCTTTAAGTTTGATATTCTTTAAGTTCTGAACATCTTTTAACTAAACTTAAAATTTCATTTTCAGTTTCAAGTCCGGATTTTGTTTCTTCCTCAGAAGTTTTTACTTCCAATAAAATCTTTTGCACTTTACCAAGTTTTTCTGCCCGAAGATTTATCTCATCAACAAGTTCAAGCGAATCAACAGAATGAATTAACTCAGCAGCTTTGACAGCATACTTAACTTTATTTTTCTGAAGTGTTCCGATAAAATGCCACTTAACAGTATCACCAAGTTTTTCAAATTTAAGCGTAAGTTCCTGTAGCACGATTTTCACCAAAATCATTAATCCGCAATTTTTTGCTTCAATAATGGCATCAACACCAAAATATTTTGAAACTGCAATAAGTTTTACTTCATCAGGATTTCTTCCAGATCTTTTACAGCTTTCTTCTATTTTTCTCTTTAAACGAGATAAATTTTCAGCAATCATTTTAAAAATTAGGTTGTGAATTTATCCTGATAAATTTTAAAAAACAAAGAATTTGTGAGGTTTAATTAACTATTCACAAAATTGAGATACAAATATAATCTTAATGTTGGTTAAGTGCTTAGAAATTGAGCAAAAAGAAATTATTAAAATTTTTCAAATCAGCACATAATATTTTGGGAATTATAGTTTAAGATAAAAACTAATTGGTGGTTCTGAACTTATCAAATAATCAATAAGAAATAACGAATAATGAAGAATAGTGTGAATTTTTCAACATTAGATAATCCTTGGCAGAAAAATTTAAGTTTTAATCTTTAACAAAAGCTAAACAAATTTTAAGACTTTCCGATAATGTAAGTACTAACTAGGGGTCCCGATTCAGTTCTGATGCCTCAAGAACAGGAATTTTTCATAAACAGATAAAAGAGCTCTTTGGAGCTCTTTTTTTTTGATAAAAATATTGAATTAAATTTTAATAGGATTTTATCTGAACATTATTTTTTAGGCTCCTCTGATGGAGGTATTATTTTAAACCCAAGTTGTTTCATCCAGGTTAAGTCGCTAAATGCTAACCACTCGCCTGTAAGTTTATTATCATTAAAATAAATTATACTAAAACCGGGAATATTAATTTTACTTCCGGTTGGCGGCAAATCATTTTCTCCTTTGTAAGTTCCGGTAAAAGTCCAGGTAACCACAAGCGCGGTGTCACTTAAAAATAATTTTCCCGTTTCATTTAAGTAAAAATCAGGAACTACAGTGCGTGTTTGTAATATATAATCCTCCAAATTTTTGATTCCTCGCATTGGTTTAAAATCTGGAATCTTTCTAATTTCAAAAGAAGAATCAACAAAACTGTTTAAGTCAGAAAGGTTACCTGTATTCCAGGCATGGATATATTTATCCAGAACGGGATTTATTTTTTCTGCGTAATTCTTTTTTGCGCAAGACAGAAATAGTGACAAGGCTATCAATATCAACAAGATTAAAAATAACTTTTTCATAAATACCTCTTTTAATAATTAAAATATTATTTAATTAATCATTTCAGTAACGACCAAAGTATCTTAATAATGCCTGGAGTATTTATTTAATTGCGCCTTGGGGAAAATTTCAGCGGGGATTCCATAATTTGAAAATTCTTTAAGAGAACTTTCTCTCAAGGTGTATGATTAGTTCTGCTCTCGTTAGGAAACGTAAGACAAAAAAAATGTATTGTCAAGAAAAATAAGATTGCTGTTTGTGAAGTGTTGGCAAATACTAATCATCGACTTACAATTGATTCAGTTTAATTAACCAAAATCTGTTATAATATTTTAGTAATTTTGATTGTAATTATTTCAAAATATTTGGAGAAATTATGGGTTACGAATTATTAGATCAAATTAAAGCTAAAGCAAAATCAAAAAACAAAACTATCATCCTTCCGGAATCTCACGATGATCGTGTTCTTAAAGCAGCAGAAATTTTAACCAAAGAAAAAATCTGTAAAGTCATTACACTTGGCAATCCTGCAAAAGTAAATGAAGATGCAAAAAAACTTGGTGTAGATTTAACTGGAGTTGAGATTATCGATCATACAACTCATCCAAAGTTTGATGAGTTTGCAAATATTTATTATGAATTGCGAAAGAAAAAAGGAATGACTCCTGAGCAGGCAAGCGAAGTAATGAAACGCGATCTTGTTCTTTGCCGCAATGATGCTTCGTGAAGGTTTGGTTGATGGAAGTGTTGCTGGTTCTTTCGCATCAACAGCAGATGTAATGAAAGCAGGAATACAAATTGTTGGAATGCCGCAGGGAATTTCAATCGTATCAAGTTTCTTTTTGATGTTGTTTAAAGATAAAACTTACAGCTTTGCAGATTGTGCTGTTGTTCCAAATCCTGATGCAGAGCAGCTTGCTGATATTGCAATATCAACAGCAGATAATCATAAAAAATTAACCGGTGAAGAACCACTAATTGCAATGCTTTCATTCTCAACAAAAGGAAGTGCAGTACACGAACTTGCTGATAAAGTAATTAAAGCAACAGAAATTGTAAAAACAAAAAGACCCGATCTCAATGTTGATGGTGAACTTCAGTTTGATGCAGCAATTATTGAATCAATCGGAAAGAAGAAAGCACCAGAAAGTAAAGTTGCAGGTAAAGCAAATGTTCTGGCTTTCCCTGATTTGAATGCAGGAAATATTGGTTACAAAATTGCTGCAACGTTTAGGCGGTGCAGAAGCAGTTGGACCAATGGTTCAGGGATTGAAAAAACCATTTTTTGATTTAAGTCGCGGCTGCAGTGTTGATGATATTGTAAACACAGCATCAATAAATATTTTGATGGGATAAATTAGATTTCTACACAAACCCAATTTCTTTGAGAAATTGGGTTTGTGGTTGAAATTGCGATTCACATCACAATTTTTCAATTGCCAGCACATCAATTTTTTTCTTATGTTCACCCATCAAAAAACTAATCCATAAATGAATTTATTATTTGTAACAATTTTTGTTTTTGTGTTAAACTTGCCGTTTGGTTATTGGCGTGCTAATGTACAGAGGTACGGACTTCAATGGGTTCTTGCAATTCATCTTCCAGTTCCATTTGTTATTGCTGCAAGAATATTTTCCAACATTGGATTTGAGTTTTATACTTACCCGATTCTTATTAGTGCATTTTTTCTTAGGACAGTTTT
The DNA here is from genome assembly GCA_963809415.1 of uncultured Ignavibacteriaceae bacterium. Classification (GTDB taxonomy): domain Bacteria; phylum Bacteroidota; class Ignavibacteria; order Ignavibacteriales; family Ignavibacteriaceae; genus IGN3. The sequence goes on from CAWEJJ010000003.1 coordinate 1,619,988, forward strand.
TAGGCAAGTATTTTTATCACAAAAAGAAAAAATCTTGGTCTACTATTCCACTTACATCATGCCTAGTAATGGATTTAGTTCGAAATACTTAGATAAATTAATTACAAGTTGAACTTTTTAAATCGATATTTGAGTTAAACTTAAAACAGAGGATAATATGAGTAAAATAATTAGTAACACTATTTACATTTTGATAATAACTGCAATTCTTATTTCATTCACCAACACACGCAATAAAAAATTCTAAAGGGAATAAAATGAATAAATAATATTAGTCAAATAACTGTTAAAGATATTGATGGGAAATCACGTAAATCTTGCTGACTATAAAGGTAAAGTTTTGTTGATTGTTAATGTTGCAAGTTATTGCGGAAATACAAAACAGTATTCCGGTTTAGAAAAAATTTATAAAGAATATAAAAGTAAAGGATTTGAAATTCTTGCTTTTCCCTGCAATCAATTTGGAGAACAAGAACCAGGAACAAATGAAGAAATTAAAAACTTTTGTTCATCAAAGTATGATGTAACATTTAAGATTGTTTGATAAAATTGATGTGAATGGGAAAAATAAATCTCCGCTTTATTCTGTTTTAACAGATAATGAAGTAACAGGTAAAGCAGATGTTAAATGGAACTTTGAGAAATTTTTAATTGATAAGGATGGAAATGTTGTTGCCAGATTTCCAAGCAGAATAGAGCCAACTGACGAAAAATTAATTTCTGCTTTGGAGAAAGAATTGAGTAAATAAAATATTTTGAGAGATCACAACTTTCAAAAAGATGTTATCTCTTATCTTACAGATCTGATTTTTATAGTTTATATCACCAAAAAATTACGTAGAAAACTAAAGTAATAAATATTACTAAACCTCCCAACCAAATCAGCTGTGGAGTTGGGGTTAAATCAATATCAGTTCTGTTTAGGCAGTAGCATTGGTTCCTTAAGCGGCTTAACAGATTGTAATTACTGTCATCAAGAAAAGCATAATGCCAAATGTAATTGCCATTCTGTTTAGAAAATGCAATCTCACCAAACTGCCATTGCAAAAATCCATAAACCGGAACACAAGCAAGCAATGCTACAACTCCAGCAGCAGGTGGAGCTTTCTTAACCAAAATTCCAAACACAAATGCTGCTAAAATTCCGGGTGAAATGTATCCTTGAAATTCTTGTATGTAAGTAAATATTCCCATAAACTTTGGATCACCTAAATAAGGAGCAATTAATACATCCAAGTAATACAAAAAGCAGGGTAATCATTCTTCCAATAAAAACCAGATTTTTTTGTGAAGCATCCTTTTTGATGTAAACTTTATAGATATCTAAAGTGAAAATTGTAGATGCTGAGTTTAACATTGATGCAAGTGAGCTAATCACAGCACCCTGCAATTGCAGCTAAGCATAAATCCTCTTAATCCGACAGGAATTAAATTTTTTATCAGCAATGGATAAGCAGCATCTGTATTATGCATTGAATCACTATAAAGTTGTGCAGCCATAATTCCGGGGAAAACTATAACAAATGGAATTATTATTTTTATAGCGGCGGCAAAGATAATTCCCTTTTGTCCTTCGCGTAAACTTTTTGCAGCCAGTGTTCTTTGCGTAATGTATTGATTTAATCCCCAGTAATAAATATTTGGTATCCACAAACCAATAACAAGTGCGGTCCAGGGAAGGACAGGATGATTAGCGGGTAAAACCATATGAAGTTTATCTGCATTATGTGTAAAGAAACTATCAAATCCACCAACTGCAGACAAAGCAAAAATCAGAACGATTGCACCGCCAATAATTAGTGCTGTGCCCTGGAAAACATCAGCCCAGGCAACTGCTTTTAATCCTCCCCATGTTGTATAAAGAGCGGCAATAATTCCAATCCCCCAAACTGCAATTTTAATATCAACATTAAAGATAGTGTAGATTGTAATTCCACCTGAATAAATAACTGCTGAAATAGTAACACCCACATAAATGATCATCGTATAAAAAGCCATTAGTGAGCGTGCAGTTGAGTTATACCTGTACTGAAGAAATTCTGGAATTGTATAAATTCCGCTGCTTAAAAATCGTGGCAAAAAAAAGAACGCAACAAAAACAAGTGTAATTGCAGCCATCCATTCATAGCTAGCAATTGCAAGCCCAACATTACCGGCACTTTGCCCGGACATACCTACGAACTGTTCTGAAGAAATATTGGCTGCAATAAGTGAAATGCCAATAATTGGCCAGATGAGTCCACGGCTTGCAAGAAAGTAATCTTCTCCGGTTTCTTCCTTCCTGCTTTTGTACATACTCGTCCCAACAACTATCAGAAAAAAAAGTATAAATATGGTAATATCCAGTAGATTTAATTCCATAAACAATTCCTATCTAATTAGTTTTTAAGGGAAGGTTTATTTAATACCGATTTGCTCTTTAACCAAAAGCTTAGCACTTATAATTTCTTTATGCTCGATGTTTAAGTTGCCAGCAATCCGTTTAATCAACTGATCTTCATAAGCACTTAGTTTTTGATCACTATAAATTAATTTCCACAAACTTTGAATAAGGTCAATCTTTTCATCATTGGAAAATGTTGTATTAATAATTGTTGTAAACTCATAAACACTTACACTCTCTTTAACTCTTCTTTCGGCTAAATCCATTAAATTATTTGCACATTCTTCATCGAGATCAAAGGTTTTTTCCATTTCTGATAAAATAAATTTTCTCTCTTCACCGGTAAACTCCCCGTCAGCTTGTGCCATTTCAATAAATAAAGCACATGCTGCAACTTGTATTTTTTTTACTTTATCCGTTTTCAAATTTGATGTGTATGTTTCCGATATTCCGCTTGATGAAATTATTTTTTTAAGGTACTCAAACATTATAGCCTCTTATTTTGAATTTAACTCATAAATCATTTTAATTTTAATTCCATTTTAAAAAGTGTCCTTTTATAATTTGTTGGCGATAAATCTGCCAATATTTCAAATCCAAGCTTTTTATAAAGGCTGATTGCGGCAGTTAATTTGGGACTTGTTTCCAGAATCATTTTTTCGGCACCTTTTTCATAGGCAAATCCAATAGCTGTTAATGCTAATTTTTTACCAATTTGTTTCCCCTGATGAATTTCTGGCACAGCCATTTTAGATAGTTCAAAAATTCGATTGCTAATCTTTTTTATAGCGCAGGTACCTGAGATTTTATTATCAAGCATAGCAAAAAAAATTTCTCCGCCGTTTTTAATATAATAAGTTTCCGGATCATTTAATGCTTTTCTATCCTCATCCTCTACTTCAAAATATTTATTTAACCATTCAAGATTTAGCTCTTTGAATATCTCTTTATATTCGTTATGGTATCTGATAATCTTTATATCAGTAATTTGTTCCTCTTTAACTTTTTCACTAACTCGTTCAAAAATACTTTTTGATTTTATCTTTTCCTCAATCAGACTTAACATAGTAAGAAATTTTGGTTCAATCTCATCAATAATTTCTTTATATGATAAATCAATTTTTTCAGCTACAGTTCTAAGTGAATCATAAGCTTTCTTTCCCTTGACCGTTAGTTTAACTATTGTCACTCTTTTATCTGAAGGCAAGTCAAATTTTTCAACAAATTTTCCTTTAATAAGTTTATTAACTATCTGAACAGTTGCTGGATGTGTTACTTTTAGATAAGATGATATTTCTTTAATCGAGAGTGAATCCTGCAAATTTAGTATTGAAAGTACAGTATAAGTATTCTGTTCAAAGTTAGTTGATACACTGCTAAAGATTTTTTTTGAGTCAGCGAACAGATTATTTGATAATCGCTTTAGTCTTTTTGCAATTCCAAATTCATCAATTTCAGAAGGAATATTATTATTATTTGTTAGCATTTACGTAAGCAATTACTTATTATTGATTAAATTATCGAAATTATTCAAAATATCAAATTAAATTTTATCTAGTTCATTTAATAAATCCGGAACATCTAGTGGTTTTGTTACCATAACAAGATTTCCATCTTCATCTTTAGGCCATTGCTCAACCAATTTATCGCAATACAGTTCAATTCCATTACCATCAGGATCTTTAATGTAGATTGATTCCGAAACTCCATGATCAGATGCACCATCAATCGGATAATTTGCTTTCCCATATTCGTTTAAATGCTCTTGCAAGATCTTCTCTTGATGGATAAAGAATTGCAAAGTGATAAAGTCCTGTATGTCCTTCCGGTGCGGGAGTGGCATTTTCACCCGCCCAGGTATTTAATCCAATATGATGATGATAATTACCTGAGGAAAGAAAACTAGCATTCTTATCAAAGCGAGCCGTAACTTGAAATCCCAGCAACATCTCGTAAAAAGATAGTGCTCTATCCAGATTAGCAACTGTTAAATGAACATGTCCTATTCGTGTTCTGTGGTTTAATTCGTAATCCATTAATTTCCAGATATTTATCTGATGATTAACTTTTAACGGGTTTAACTTTCCAGATTTTTTCTGCGTATTCTTTTACTGATCTGTCACTTGAAAACTTTACAACTCGTGCTACATTATAAATTGATTTCTTTGTCCATTCTTCTTGTCTTCTGATACAGTTCAGAAACCTTATCCTGCGCATCAATGTATGATTGATAATCTGCAAACAAACAGATAATAATCAACATTCATCAAACCTCTAATCATATCATCAAAAATTCCAGATTCTTTTGGATTGAAGAAATTTGATGCAATCATATCAACAACTTGTTTAGCTCATGCATTTTTTTCATAGTATTCTTTTGGATTATAACCATTTGATTTAAGCTTTACAACTTCATCGGCAAGCAAACCAAATATAAAAATATTATCATCACCAACTTCTTCTCTTATCTCAACATTTGCTCCATCCATTGTTCCGATTGTTAATGCACCATTAAGAGCAAACTTCATATTGCCGGTTCCGGATGCTTCCAATCCTGCCGTAGAAATTTGTTCGGATAAGATCTGATGCAGGAATAATTTTTTCCGCAAGAGTTACGGAATAATTTTTTAAGAAAACAACTTTAAGTTTATCACCAACATCTGGATCGTTATTTACAACATCTGCAACAGCATTAATTAAGCTTAATGACCATTTTTGCAGAAAATATGCTGGTGCAGCTTTTCCACCAAAAATAATTGTACGGGGAACCATTTTAATTTTTGGATTTCTTTTTATCCTGTTATAAAGTGTGATGATATGAAAAACATTTAAGCAATTGTCTTTTGTATTCATGGAATCTTTTTACTTGAACATCAAATATCGAATCAGGATTTATTTTAATGAGTATGTTCTTTCTCAATATATTCGATCAAGTAGTTTCTTGTTAAGCCATTTTACTGCTTTGCCAGTATTCAATGAAAGTTTTTATCATTTACAAACTTTTCAATCTTTTTAGATTTGTCAATATCTTTTATCCATTCCATTCCTATTTTTTCGATCAGCAATTGTGATAAAAGCGGATTAGCGATTACAAGCCATCTTCTTGGAGTAATTCCATTTGTAACGTTTATAAATTTTTTCGGATAGATTTTATTAGAAATCAGGAAAAATTCTTTTCTTTAAAATTTCCGTATGCAATGCAGCAACTCCATTAACAGCAAAACTACCAACGATAGCCAAGATTAGCCATTCTCACCCGTTTATCTTTTCCAGGAGAAATAATTGAAAGTTTTTCCAAAATATTTTTGATCTTTAGAATATTTTTCTTTTACTTCATCCAAAAATCTTTTGTTGATTTCATAAATAATCTGTAAATGTCTTGGAAGCAGTTCTGCAAATATATTTTCAGACCATTCCTCCAGTGCTTCGGGAACAACTGTATGATTTGTATATGCAAAGGTTTTTGTTGTTATTGCCCAGGCTTTTTCCCAACGCATATTTTCTTCATCAATCAGGATTCGCATTAACTCCGGTATCGCAATAACCGGATGAGTATCATTTAATTGAATACAATGTTTTTTCAGCAAACTTATCAAATGTGGTATGATTTATTTTATATTTTCTGATTATGTCCTGAAGTGTTGCAGAAACAAAAAAGTATTGCTGTTTTAATCTTAAAAATTTTCCTTCAACATAGGTATCATTCGGGTATAGAACTTTTGATATAGTTTTCGCTGTCATTTTTCTTTGACACAGATTCAACATAGTTACCATTGTTAAAATCAGAAAAATCAAAATCACTCGCAGCTTTTGCCTGCCATAGACGCAAATTATTTACTGTTTGATTTCTATAACCCGGCACAGGAACATCGTAGGCAACAGCAAAAACATTTTCGTATTAACCCAATCAAAGGCAAATGTACCATTGCTTTTATTATTGTTTCAGTTTTACCATAAAATTTTACACGATAGAGTAAGATTTCGTCTTAATAATATCCCACGGATTACCTTTACGCAACCAGTTATCGGCATTTTCAACTTGATAACCGTTTTCAATTCCCTGTTTAAAAATTCCGTATTCATATCTAATACCATAACCAAAAGCAGGTAATTCAAGTGTTGCCATTGAATCTAAATAACAAGCTGCAAGACCGACCCAGACCACCATTTCCCAATCCCATATCATGTTCAAATTCAAGTATTTCTTCAAGAATGTAACCATCCTTTCTAAGAATTATGCGGAACATTCTTTATAGTAATCTAGATTAATTAACGCATTACCCAACAGTCTTCCCATCAAATATTCTAAAGAAAGATAGTAAACTCGTTTTGACTCCTTTATCCTGATAAACTCTTTGTGTTCGTAACCAACGTCTTACCAATCTATCGCGGATGGCAAGTGACAGTGCATAGTAAGCATCATCACCTGTAACCGTATAACGATCTTTTACTAAAGTAAATTCAAGATGCTCTGCAAACTGATTTGAAATTGAAAAAGTTTTAGGATCTTCTTTATCGGTAAAAAATATTGGACCTTTTTGTTTTTTTGCCATTGTTGTCACCTTATTCCAAAAATTTAATTACAAAATAACGAGGATAAATTTAAGTCCGATAAGTTTTTAATACAAAATATAATAACTTGCATTGATTCGAATTTTTATCAGTATGCTGAATAATAACTCAAACAGCAGATCGGTTGAATTTATAATATGGTCAAATTCAATTGCTTAAAAAAATTAGGTTTGTATTTGAAAATCTCTGTTAAAATCATTTCATTAAGATCATTTTTTTCGTTTCTATATAACTTCCGGCTTGTAAGCGATAAAAATAAATTCCCGAGCTTAATTCAACATTCCGAATATTAAATTCAATATTGTAAGAACCCGCAGGTTTTTCTTCATTAACAAGTATCGCCACTTCCTTTCCTAAGACATCATAAACTTTTAATGATACAAATTGTCTATTGCCAATTGTAAACCGAATATTAGTGCTTGGATTAAATGGATTTGGATAATTTTGATTTAATGAAAAGACAAATGGTGTCGTAATTCTATCATTGATATTGACTGTATTATCTTCACCAATTCCTGTTAAGGTCACATTTTTCACTCCACCGTTTGAGTAAATTGTAAGTGTTGCAGAATAATTTTTGATGCTATCTGGATTAAACTGAAGTGAAGATTTTTCTGATGAATATGGAGATATCGAAAAATTATCAATGTTTAAAGTAAACCTATGGTCTGAAATTTTAATTGAATCAATTATCAATTGTCCGTTTCCACTATTAGCAATATAAATTTGTTCTGATGCTGAATTATTTATTGAGAGCGAATCAAAATTTATCTTTTGTGGAAGGACGTTAAGATCAGCAGAAACAGGACGGATATTACTTGTAGCGAAACTATAAATTCTATCCACAAATTCCGGATGATCAATAAAAGGATTCCTCTTTAATTGCAATACAGCAATTGCATTGTTACGATTTGATTCAGCCACATTAACAGGATCAAGTTTATTCCACTCTCTAAAAACACTTTCCTGCGTTTGTGTAAAAAACCCACCATAATTTGTTGGATAACATGTAATAAAATAAAACATCGATCGACTTACATTACCTTTGTGAACATCTCGCGGTTCAAAAACAATCTGACCAAGACTATTTGTTCCAAGTTTACTTCCACCATTTTGCCAGGTAATGTTCACAACTTTTCCAAAGGGATAATTAGCCCGTTGACTATTAGCAGTAATGTCTGTAGGAAACAAATGGAAAAGATCAGACTTCATCGGTTCAGCCTCACCAAAATTAGATTGTGGCCAGGTGTGTTCTGTATTAAAATTGTAAGGAGCAACCTGAACTGCTGCCCTGCTTGTATAACCGATTGCAAGCCGGCCTGTATATACACATTCTAATGTGTTTTGTGTGGCTCCCTGTCCATTTACTTTTTGATTATCGATCTCCATAAACATTTTATCGCGGGCTAAATCATATCCAAGTTGATAATGATTACTTACCAATTGTGTCAAAGTCGTTTTTAACTGTGCATCATAAAGATTAAAGGTTGTTGCATCATAGCTGTCACCATATTTGCCCGAACCATATAAATTTATTATTGTCCCGCTAGTGCTATCATTACTTGATATGAATAGTAAATCTTTATCAATAACATTTTGGTCCGGTTTATATTTTATCCAAACAAGAAGACTATCATTGGAAGGAATAGTAAGAGATGAATCCGAAACCACAAATATATTTTTCAGATTAAAAATTCTGATAAAGGCTGTTTTTTTTTCGTGATTTTTTAAATAGACAGAAAGACTATCTACACTCCCGGTAAATGTTTGAGGAAACGTAATTAGATCCGGGCTTACTGTTATTTGAGCAAATAGATTAAAGGAATACAAAACAGTAAGAACAAACAAAAATTGTTTCATAAATTGGTTTCAATTAATTGTATAATAATCAGCGGAGCAAAATTAACTAAGCCGCAAGTTTATAACAATTAAATAGCAGTGATTTTATTTGATAATATTGTTGAGGTTTGCCTTTTTTACTTGTCCCTCTATGGTTTTCTTTGAACTTCTCAATGGTTTCGTTAAATATTTTTATAGAGAAGCATTGTTTATATGTATCTGAGAAAATTAGCTTTACACCAAGATCCATTTATTGACAAACACTAAGACTCGAAAAAATTTACAACAAACATAAGATAAGTTATTGAAACACGTTACGCAAAAAAGTTAGTTATTTAGAGATGACATCTTTCTTCTTACATTGAACTCAGATAAAAATTACGTTTTCAATGTAAAATTAAATGTTTGTTTTCTTCAATAAAGATGTCATCTCTTGTCTTACGCAAGATAAGTTATTTAGTAACTTTCTTAATCCAATTTAGCATGGTGTTTAATGCTATCGGAGAAATGGTCTCTTCAATAGTTCCATATTCAGAAACAGCGCCTGTAGCTGATGTTTGGAAAAGATGGTTTAGTCCCGGAAGCATTTTTACTTCAAAGTTTTTATTGCCACCCTTTTTTAAAGCTGATTCTATTGCTGATAAATTTTGCTTCGGTGGAACTTGCAAATCGTTTTCTCCATTTATTGCAAGAACAGGACATTTTACTTTTTCGAGTATTGGTTGGGGATTATATTTTAAAAAGTATTTAAACCAGGGACTTGTTAAAGTTTTAATCTGCATATTTAAATAAACTTCGGGATCTCCAAGCTTACTTTTTTCTTCATCTGTCATCGTTGCAAATTCGGCATTAAATTTTTCACGTAACTGTTTTTTTAAAATTTCATCATCGTTACTTTTTATTACCATCGAATAAATTTCCCGATCAAGTTTTAAGGATTTTAGAATTTCCTCTTCAGACATTCCTTCTGCTTTTTGTATTAACTCAGTTTGAAGAATTAGAATTGAATCTCCGGTTACTCCAGGACCAGCCATTAGAACGATGAATGCCACGTCTTTGGATTGAATAGCAGCCATTGGGGCAATCATTCCTCCCTCACTATGTCCTATCAATCCAATTTTGGAATGGTTAATTTCATTTCTCGTTTTTAGATATTCCACAGCAGCTAAAACATCTTTCACAAAATCCTCTGTTGTTGCGGTTGAGTGATTTCCAGTCGATTTGGCTATCCCTCTATCATCAAATCTTAAAACAGCTATTCCGTTTCTTGTTAGATAATCAGCAATAACTAAGAATGGCTTATGTCCGAATATTTCTTCATTTCTATCTTGACCACCGGATCCTGAAATCAATACCACTGCCGGGAAATTCTTTCCGCTGTCAGGAAGAGTTAATGTTCCTGCAAGTGTTACACTATCAATCTTATTTTCGAACTTCACTTCTTCTGATTTATAGGGGAATGGTTCTTTTGGTTCCTGTGGTCGTTTTGCTTCTTCTAATTTTTCAACTTTATTAAGAACCAAATCCAAACTCATTCCTCCTTGATTCCATTTGCCATTCATTTTCATTTCATCGTAAAATATTTTACCACCAAAGGATCCCTTTATTAAAGGTATCTGAATATTGATTGAATCACCATTAACCACCGTGCTTTCAGTTGGGATTCCTTTTGCTCCCTGATCAGGGCTATCTAAAGTGGTAGTGTACTTCCCTGTTTCATCTTTTAGAATATTAAAAACAACCGTTAGTTTAACTGTATTGGGAAGTTCAAGTTTTCCGGTCCAGATACCGGATATGTTGGTATTTTGACCAAACAAAGTAATGCTGAACATTAAAGCAATTAAAAAGTACTTTATTGATTTCATCTCAACTCCTATTTCCAATAAAAATGTTTTACTAAACCAAAACTAAATAATAAATAAATTATTAAATAAAAAAATCTTTGAAAGGAAAATATTTTATTTAGGTGGGGAGTTTTGCTGGCAACTTAAAATTTTTTTATCAGCCACAGAATGAATGAGATGGCAAGACTAAGCAAAATCATTGTGGTTATTGGAATATAGATTTTAAGGTTTGGCTTATTAATCACAATATCGCCGGGTAATTTTCCAAATGGGAACCTGGAAATCCAGGGATAAGTGAAGCCGATAATCAATAAGATGATTCCGAGAATTATTAATATTTTTTGAGTATTAGTCATCTAATTTTAATTTTTGAAATAAATTTTCAATAATATGATTATAGTCAAAAGCTAGTTTTGTTTGCTTAATTCTCTCAATACTAAAATATTCTATTCGTTGTCCTTCAGTCAAATCAATTTCATTTGGATTTAGATCGATTCTTTCCCAATAAATATAATCTGTAATATTTCCAGAGGTAAAGATATTAAACAATTTAATTCCAGCTAAATTTTTTAGTCCCAGTTCTTCATTCATTTCACGTCGAATAGTTTCATCCGGAGTCTCACCATTTTCAACTTGTCCACCTGGAATATCCCACATATTAGGATAAGGAATCCCAGGCTTATTATCACGTAAAATCAACAACACTTCATCGTTGCTATTAAGAAGTATTATTCCTGCACCTTTCATAGTCAATTCAAATTTTATATAAATTTATGAAAAAATTATTTAATTATAAGATCAGCAATTCAAATATAAATGATTGATGGTTAGTATTGTTTGATCGAATTAATTGCAAATTATTTTGCTGAAGAAACTCAGTATTAAATAATCGGAACTAAGTACTTAATAATTTTGCACAATATTACTCAATGAGGTAGGTGCATTAAATAATAATTTTTCAAAAAAGTTATAGTTGTATTATAAAACCGTAGATTGGAACAAACAATTTTAAGATTCGGCAGTATCGTTTATAATTTTTGTTAAATCAGATTTCCCGAAAGGTTTTACGAGAAATTTTGTTGCACCCGCCGCATAAAATTCTTTTATTTTTTCCTCTATATATTCACTTGAGATAATTATTATTGGTCGTTTAAATGGATCCTGTCTTTTTATATCACGACAGATTAAAATACCTTGCCGCCAATAATTTTTATCTACATCAAAAACAAAATGACTAAATGAACCATCCTGAACTGATTCAAGTTTGAAATCTCTTATTGAAGTGCTGATAACATCAAAGCTGTTCTTTAAGAATGCTTTAACCAATTCAAATGTCTCGCCGGTATTATCAATCATAAATATTTTATTTGTCCTTGCAACTTCAATCTGTCCATTTAATACCGAGTTCATTTTTGAATGGCTTAAAGGAAGTGTGAATGTAAACGTTGATCCGACCCCTTTAATGCTATCTACTAAAAGTGAGCCTCCAAGTTTTTCAATGTATCTTTTAGCAAGAGCTAACCCAAGACCGTTGCCTTCATAATTCCTGCCAACATTCAAATCTTCCTGACTAAACGGATGATAAAGATGATCAAGATATTTTGTTGAAATACCGATTCCTGAATCACGCACTTTACAAAGGGCTAATTCTTTTTCTTCTAATACGTTTACTTCAACTTCAATAAATCCATGATTTGTAAATTTGACAGCATTACTTAGCAGACTGTTTATTGCATTTTCAACACATTGAACATCAGCATCAACAAAAACTTTTTTGTGAGAATAATTTGTTTTTATTTCTATATTTTTTTCTTTGGCATCATTTTGATGTTCTGGTAAACTATTTTGAATTAAGCTTATTAAGTCTACTACTTCAATATTCAGATGGTAATTGCCTGCTTCAATTTGTGCGAACTCCAGCATCTGGGTTATACTTTTAAATAGTCTTTCGCTTCCACTATGAAGATTATCAAGATAGACCTTTTCTTCGGGTCCAAGTTTATCCGCAAGATTTTCTTTAATTAAGGATGAATATCCGAGAATAATATTAAGCGGCGTGCGTAGTTCATGTGATAAAACATTCAAAAAAGTATTTTTCAATCTATCTGATTCATTACTTGCATCCCTGGCCTTTTTCACTTCTTCTTCTGTTAACAACATTTCTGTCTGATCTTCGTGATACATCACAACAAATTTTTCATCATCTTCCTTTACTGAAAAAATATTTGTCCTTAAAATTGGTACTGCATTTTCTCTGGAACGCAAAAGTGAGTCTTCAAAGTAATTTATTGAAATATAACTTTTCCCATTAAAGACTTCATTGATTTTTTCGATAGTATTTTTTTCTATTAAAATATTATCATTATAGATTGAGTACTCGGTAAGCTCATACAGGTGATATCCCCACAGCATAGTGAAGGCTTCATTTATGTATATAATTTTTCCTGTTGAGTCAATTACCTGTACAGGGAATCGAACTTTGTCATAAAGTAAACTAAAATATTTTAGAAAATCTAATGCAACCATTTAATTCTCAACCGGAATTGTTATTTCAATTGCGGTACCAATATTTGTATCTAATAATTTAATTTCGCCATTATGTCTATCAACTATACTTTTACATAAAAACAATCCGTAACTATTATTTTTAGGAGTGTAAGTTTTGAAGAGATCTTTTTTAATTTCTTCGGGAATTCCCGGTCCATTATCTTCAACAATTAAAATAATTTTACCATTTGCAGTTTTTGACGTAATATCTATAGTAACATCCTTTTTTGCATTTATAGAGTTTGTGAATAAATGTACAAGCAAATGCTGAATTTGCTCTGAATCATATTTACAAAGCGGGATTGTGTTTAACTGAGTCTTAAATGTAACCAGATGGAATTTCTTCATCGGTGAAATATATTTTATAACCGATTGAATTGTCCTATTAAGGTCACCGCTATCCTTATTTAAATTCATAATAGCGGTTTCTAACAATACCTGAGCAAATTTCTGAATGCTTCTTATACTGTCTATAGCAACTTTAGATTTTAACTTCAATCTATCAAACAAGATTGATTCTTTACCATTACCGGAATCTTCGTTTTCTTTTTTGATCCTTTCAACTAACCTAAGTAAACTTTCATTTTCCAATAAAGCAAGATGAACAAGTCCTTGCAATGATTGTCCAATTTCAGAATCAATGCCAGCTTTTAATGCTTTCCTTTCTGCTTGAATTAGTTGTGAATTTGCTTCTTGTAAAGCTGCATTTGCTAATAACTGACCCTGATACAATTGGGCGTTTCTAATTGCAACGGCCGCCTGACCTGCAAGTATTTCAAAAGTACTTGTAGTTTCTTTCTCTTTAATCTTATGTAAATGTTTGCTATCAACATAAATTACCCCAATTTTATTATTATCTGTAATAAGCGGTGAGCAAAGAATTGTCTGAAGATCTAAGCGTAAAATGCTTTTACTATTTTCTAAACTTGCATCACTTTGGGCACCTTCAATAAAACGGGATTGTCCGTTGTAAAAAACATCTTCAACAACTGAATTGCTGATTTGGAACAGACTTTCAGGCAATTCTTTACTGTTTGAATCTAAGCCAAGTTTAAACTCAAGATTTCCTGTGGAATTTTTTAATACAATAAATCCTCTTTCTGAATTCGTTAAGCGGATAGCATTTTTTAATACTAATTCAAGCACATCTTCAAGAATGAGTGAACGATTTATGCTGTTTAGGATATTTAATATAACCTCAAGATTTTTTGCTTTTTCCGAGGTTAAGTCATTATCTAAACTGCTTTTTATTCCACTATCGATATTTTTTTTAAATTCAGAAAATTTCATTTAAAGTAGATTTAATGGTTATTGTTTCAAAAGATATAAAGTCAACAAAAAATATACCGTTTTACATCCTAAATATAAATGATTTATTTGCATTAGGAAGTAAAAACTACAAAGAATATTTACTAATCCTTAAGTAGTTTCCACGAGATAAACCATTCAGTTTCATTTCCGTGTTTCCACCAGGCTTTGGCTACTCCAGCGGATATTGTTGACTCAAGATTAAACCAATGCTCCAGCATGATATTTATCTGTGCACCAACATCAATCCACTTATTAATTTCAGGCGTGTCTGTTAACAAACCCTGAGCAAATATAGAGAAGTTAATATTTTTTAATTGCTGGCTTCCCAAAGCAACATTAGGAATGCGGATTGGTGGAAAGGAATTTTCAAGCATTATTTTAAAAAACTGATCTGATATTATACTATAAATTGGAACGCCTGGAAATCTAAACATATTTTCAAACTGCTTAACAGGCTGATTTTCAATTTGCCTGTTACCAAAACCACCGAAGAAAAACTGAGTTTCAGGTAAATTATCATTTATAAAATGATACCCCGCTACAAGTTTTAAAAATAAAACATTGTGATCTAATAAGAATAATGAATAGTGTCCCCACTCTCCCATAATCTGTCCTGAATATTTGAGCGATTTAAAATCAGAGCCATAACCAAGAACTGTAAATTTAAACTCATCGCCAGATTCCCAATCAATGCTGCCAATTGTTTTTCTAAAATATTTATAATCAAACTCTGATTTTAATATAGCAAAATCTGGTTGTTTTACAACGGTTAAGTTATCATTAATAAATTTAACACCTTGATACAAAGAAAGTTCTGTGCTTTGTTTAATTTTTAAAGGGTTATCAAATAACCAGTAGTTTGTATATCCAAGAGTGTATTTAGAACCTATCATTCCCCTTTTCCTTTTGTTGAAAAGATCATAAAAATCCGGGGCATTGTATTCAACAGCCAAAAGATATTTTTGTTCATAGTTATATTTTGCCCGGATATGAAATTGAATATCTTTTGTTGTTTCCTTAAATGGAGATATACCGGTTTCAATCGTAAGATCATTCATCATAAGCGGATCGCTGATTTGCAGAAAAAAACCTAATACGACCCGTGATTGAAATCCGGATATAACAGGAATAAATGTTTTTACGGATAAGTTTTCAAAACTTGAATATGTTTCTTCAGGTTTAAAAGTATTTTTATCTACAACCTCCATGGCATTTTTAAGATTCCATTTCAGAACCTCGGGGTATTTTTCAATAATTTTCTGTCCAAAATAATTTATTGCAGGTAATCTTAGTGCTTTCTGATTTTTAAAAATAACAGGCGTAAATCCTTTGGTTGTAAATTGCATTGCAAGTATTGAATCAGCAGAAATTTCAACTGGCCGGAATAATCCTGTAATAGTATTTGTTAATGGAGTAATTTCTTCTGTGCTTAATTCATATTTATAAATATTTGAGACGCCATTTGTATAAGCATTCCAATAAATATAATTTCCATCAAAAGACCAGGATGGATTTTCTGGTGAACCGCTGGAAGTAACAGTTTTATATAAAAATGGACTGCCATTTTCGAGAGAACTTATGTCAGCAATTATTATAGATTGAGAACCATCACTTTTATGTAATGTCGCTGCTAATATCTTTCCATTTCTGTTTATTGAAAGTTGACTGAATTCTTCACCTACATCAAATACAACAAGTGATTTTAATTCAGTATAAGGATATCTTGATTTGACTAATATTGCTTTACCACTCAAGTGTTGAATCCCCCATAACTCATGAGTTTCAGGAGAAATGGTTAACTGTCCGACTCTTGAATCAGGGAAAAGAGAAATGTTGCGACCATCAGCAAGATTATACAGCCAGACATCTCTATATAAAAGATTATTATTAGTCGTATAAAAGATCTGTTTGTATATGTCATCGTATGCAAGTGAGGCAACTTGAGTCATACTTGGTGAGGGCAATGTAGTTATAATATTGACATTTGAATTACTCAAATTAAAACTTTTTATTTCTGCCAACTGTCCGGATTGATGAGTGCCCAATAAGATCAAATTTAGGTCTTCATCATAATAAGGTTGAGTAATCCACCCGAAAGCATTTTGTGAAAGATTTTTTAATTCTGTAAGCGGATATTTTTTTATTATTTCAATATTTTGTTTCTGAAAAGTTTTTTCATTTGCAATAAATCTGTCCCAGGCTTTATCAAGTGTTATCCCATAGACTTTTTCAAATTTGTTTTGATATTCAGGGAAAAAATCTGCAGCGGTTGTGTTAAACCATTGCAGCAATTTTTCTGGGCCATATTCTTCTACCATAAAAGAAGTGAACCTTGCACCATAAAGGTATAAAACCTCCTCTAAAAATATGCTGATGTGTGAAGTAACTTGTCCTATTTCTTCTTCGGATGAAAATTTTTGATTTTCAGCAACAACGGTTCTAAAGTACATTTCATCAAAACTTCCGAGTATTCTTCCATATCCGCCGCTAAACCATGTTTCGATAAAAACTGCTATTGCTTCCTGATACCAGCGAGGTGTATATCTGTTACTATTTGTTAATATACTAAAAGGAACTGTCATCGGCTGAGATTTATCGGGATTTACTTTGCCCATAACATACCTTAATGAAGTTTCAAAATTGGTTCCCATATCATTAACAGCGATATGTACTAGTTCATGACTTAATAACCATTGAAGTCTTTCATTATATGGAACCATTTCATAACCTGGTTCTAAAGGTTCAATCTCTATACGAATATAATTTTGCGGAATAGTTGTTGTTGCGCCAGAACCATAATCACTAAAATCATAAGTGTTGATTATAATTTTTTCTGTTGGTTTATAGTCAAATAATTTAACTAATGATTTTAATGAATTTTCTGCAGATGCAAGAATATAGTTTACTAAATGCGAATGTGAATCACGGTATATTATTTTAAAATGTTCACTTTCTTTCAAATACCAATTCCCAAACTCTCTTCGACTAATTCTTACAGTTAATACATCTTCATTACTGCTCAATATTTCTGTAATTGTTTCTTTCTCATTTAATGAAAAATTTAACTCAGTAAATCCCTGGTTCTTAATGACGTCAATTTTCTCAACAATCTCATTTGATTGAGGTATAATTAATGAGTCATTGGAAATAGATACATTCCAGAGTATAAGATGAGGATTACCGTTACGATAGAAATTATAAAAATTATTTACTTTTCCATTAGTTTTTATTTTTACAATAGAATAATCTTCACCTGTACTTATGCCAATACTTGATAAACCAATAATTTTTTCTCCTTGTGGAGACTGATCCTTTACATTATCAACAGAATCGATTAACCTAATTCTGTTGGGGGATAATTGATATATGCTTTTACTCCAATATTTGTCAAATAACTCAATAGTGGTTCCCAAAGAAAGAAACATCTGTTTGTTTTTTAAATATGGTATATTTTGTAATTGTTTTGTTATAGACGAATTATTATTTCTATCTAGAATGGTTACAAAAGGGACAGTACTATTAAAGGATAATGAGCAGTCATCCAATTTTATTATTAACTGTTTTCCATTATCAGATTCCGTAAACGGAATTGAAAGTTTTCTGGCAAGTTCATTTAAGGAAATATAAACAATACCGGATTGATTCTCTGCGTCAATAAGCTCGTAATTATTGTCCTTTATTAGGGCAATCTTTGTCATCTCTTGTGGAAATACCTGGTTAAGAAACAGGAAAGAAAAAAGAAATAATAGAAGTGACTTCATGAAAATTTTATTTTTTATCAACAGTTATTTAAACATAAAAATCTAATGCCAAATAAAAAAAAAGCCTTCAATTGTTTTGAAGGCTTTTAAATCACTGATTAGAAAAAGAACTATCTTGACCAACCAAATCTTCCACCTAACTCGTCAAGCTGAGATGTTGATCTTGACCAACCAAATCTTCCGCCTAATTCGTCAAGCTGAGATGCTGATCTTGACCAACCAAATCTTCCACCTAACTCGTCAAGCTGAGATGTTGATCTTGACCAACCAAATCTTCCATCAAGGTCCTCGCCCAATTCCTCAAGTTGAGATGCTGATCTTGACCAGCCAAATCTTCCATCAAGGTCCTCGCCCAATTCCTCAAGCTGAGATGCTGATCTTGACCAGCCAAATCTTCCATCAAGGTCTTCGCCCAATTCCTCAAGCTGAGATGCTGATCTCGACCAACCAAATCTTCCATCGAGGTCCTCGCCCAATTCCTCAAGCTGAGATGCTGATCTTGACCAGCCAAATCTTCCGCCTAATTCCTCTAACTGAGAATTTGATCTGTTTTGAACAATCAAATTTCCATTAGATTCGTTGTAGTTTGATATACTTGTTTGTTGCTCTATTACAGCAGCTTCGCCTTTCACCCTGTATCTGACTGCTTCATCCACTTGTGCAAATGAAGTAGCGACTAAAGCAAATAACAGTACACCTAAAAGTAAGAATTTTTGCATAGCTCCCACCATGTAACTTATGAATAAATGAATTATTTAATTGACACACAATATTTTTGTAAATACCTCATAGCATAAAATTGAGGCAATACACCCTTTGAAATAGCTAATTTTTAAAATCAATGTAAATGCCATCTCAAATGATGTTTATTTATAAATTATTGATGAATTAAAGGCAAGGAATGAAAATATTACCGATTTGTTCGGAAAATAACGTGTGAGTTGTAAAAAATATTTACAACTATTTGGGGGTTTTAAGATGTGAATTTTATAAAATCAAGCTTTGTATTCATTCTTTTGAAAACCTTCCAGAATGTTACTAAGAATGAATAAGGACAATGTTAAAATAAAATCTTGCTCGTTTGTCGCAATCCTTTGTTAACTGATCAATTTGCTTTTACAATTATATATCGCAGACTGAAACCTGCGGCTACCAAAATTTTATTAACTCACGTTTTAAATGAAACCTTCGAGGTTTAGTTTCTTTAACCTCGAAAGTTTTTGTTATTTAAATATGGTGAGTTAATAATTTTCACACAGTATTCTCAGGTCGGATCCGTTAGCTAACGGACTGAGCTACGATGTATAAATTTTCACTTTTTCTTTGTAATTAATGTATCCAACTTAGGTCTTGAAACTCCCAGAAGTTTAGCCGCTTGAGATTTACTTCCATTTACTTTTTGTAAAACTTGAGAAGCATAATATTTGCTTAATTTTTTTATATCTGTCACTCCATAATTAATATCCAAGCGTATTATATTATTAGGAATTTCTTGCTCACTTTGATAACTAACGGTATTGACCAGAACTGAATTACTTAGATTAGCAAAGTCCTTAAGATTTAATTCACCATCTTCGGAAAGAAGAATAGCTCTTTCAATTGAATTTTTTAATTCCCTCACATTCCCGGGCCAGGGATATCCAAGGAAAAAATGCTTTAATTCTCTACTAATTTTCTTAACAGACTTACCAAAATCTCGGTTAAATTCCTCTATAAAATGATTAGCTAAAAAGATTACATCTTCGTTTCTATCCTTTAACGGCGGAAGTTCAATTGTAACAACATTTAGTCTATGATAAAGATCTCTTCTAAACAACCCTTCTTCCACCATTTTTTCTATATTTTTATTTGTGGCTGATATTATTCTTGCACTGATAGGAATATCAACAACACCGCCTAATCTTTTGATTACCTTTTTCTCAATCGCTCTTAATAATTTTGCCTGTAAACCAAAACTCATATCGCCAATTTCATCAAGGAATAAAGTTCCCCGGCCAGCCAATTCAAACAAACCTAATTTTCTGGCTCTTGCACTTGTAAAAGCGCCGGCTTCATATCCAAATAATTCGGATTCGAGTAAGTTTTCAGGAATAGCCGTACAAATAATATCGACAAAGGGTTCTGTATTAAATTTACTGTAGTTATGAATCGCCCTGGCAAATAATCCTTTTCCTGTACCGGTTTCTCCGAGAAGAAGAATGTTTGAGGTGCTTTGCTGAGATACTTTTTTTGATAATTCAATTGTTCGCTCAAAGTTAAGGGAACTTCCAATTATTGCTCCTAAATCATACCTGGGAACTAAATCTTCTTCCTTTCTAAATGTGGAAGTTTTATATAATCCATTAGCAATAATTTCTTTTATATAAGAGTTAAACTTCATCATTTCATACGGAAAGACGAACACATCATAAAAACCCATTTTGACTATAGAACTTACAAGTAATGCATTGTTACTTCTTATAACTATAATCATTTTATTTGGGATATCTCTTCGTTGCGGTATTATTTCAGTCAGCAGTTTTGAGTCGAGCGAATCGATTTGAAGGATTATAATTGTATCCTCTTCAGGTAAAAATGCCTTGGGAGTAGTTAATGCAATTGGAACACTATCAAGCTCTATCTGTCTTAAACCAGAATTAATTGAACTTATATCATCTCCATCTGAATAAATTTTTATTTTAACTTTTTTGGTACTCATCCTGTTGTATCCGGTCATTCATAAGTTTTAATTTTTCAAAAGCAATTTTTCTATCTATACGTTCAATATATGCATTTCTTATTTTACTATTTGATATATGATCTGCTATCATATTTAGAAGTTCTATGGCATATAACCTGGGTTTTTTTGATTTATTAATATTTCCCCTTTCCCAGAAGATTTCCGACATAGCAAATAGAACTTTCCATGTTAATTCATTTACACTTTGATCCTCTATTAAGCTATAAGCACTTTCAAAATAATCAATGGGAGATTTTAGGTTTTCATTCCTTGAAAGTTGTGCAATTTTACCTAATAAAAATTCTTTTTGCGCTCTGAATAGAATACTGTTTTCTATTTGTTTAATCAGTCTATCATCGTTTAGATACTTTAAGGATTCATCAAACTTTTGAGCTTCTATTAGAAAATCAACATAAAGTAAAATTATTTCAACGTACAAATTTGATTCATCAAGTTCTTTACATTTCTCAATAAGTCTTAAAAATTCTGAATTATCTGAAGAAGATTCCCCATCCAAAACATTTTTCATAACTTTAAGATAATCATAATTTATCCGAAATTTTTCTGATAAATTTTCAACTGTGTTAAAGTGATATTCATACTTACCAATCACCTTATAAATTTCACCGGGGTCACCGATAATAAACCAAAATTTGCCTAATAGAAAAAGAGTATTAAACTCTTCTTCAATGTTATTTAAATCTTTAAAAATTGAGAGTGCTTTATTTAGATTATCAAATGAATTCTGATATTCGCAAGTTTCAAGATACATTTCTCCAAGATTATTGATAGAAAGAGCTTTACCATTTAGATATCCTATAGTACTAAAAATAGTTTCTGATTGTGACCAATATTGTATAGCCATTTCATAATTATGATTCTCCTGATAGAACACACCATAACTCAACAGTACTAATGCTTCTTGAGCCAAATTTCCGATATTTCTATTAAGCTCTAATGAATTATTCCAATATCTTTCTGCATTTATTTTATCTCCCGATAAATAATATATGTTCCCAATATTGCCCTGAATTTTTAATATCTTATCATAACTTTTTGTTAATTCATAGTATTTTAAAGCCTCGTTAAAATATTTTAGAGCTTCCGTGTGGTTATTTCTAAACTGGATTTCAATTAATCCTAAAAGATTATAACACTTTCCCTTATCTTCAGAAGTTATGCTTTTATCATTAACTAATCTGTTTGCATAAATCTTCGGCCATCTCAAAATTATTCAAGTCAAATTCTGCATAAGCTAACTCAACAAGAATTTTTTGACCAAGCTTTCTATCACTTGTTGTTTTATGCAGTTCTTCGAGAGTTTTCTTTCCTTCTTCAATTTTCCTCAGACCAATCAAACTGCTGCCTTTAATAAAACTAAGTTCGTTTTTTACTTCCTCTGATAATCTATCAGCTGAAAGTTTACTTATATTATCAAGAACTAACTGGTAATCGCTTAGCTTATAAAGTGTTTTAACTAAATCAAATCGTAGTTTATTTGCCGAAGAAATTGGTAATGATAACTTTAATAATTTTTCCAGCAATGACTTTTTATAACTATACGCTGAAACCTCTTCAGCACCAGCAATCTCTTTCCCCAGTACTTCAACTGCCCGCTCATTTTCATTTGCCAGTTCAAATTGTCTTGCCTGTTCAACTGTATTAAAATCAGGGAAAAGTCCTTTTAATGAATTAGCCAATACAACATGAAACTTAATTTTATTACTGACAGTTGAATAAATATATTTTTTAAATCCAAAAGAGTTTATTTGTGGAGCGTTACTAATGTTAAGCGGATCAATGATATTTTTCTTTTCCAGTTCATTAAGTACTGACTTCAATTCCACATGAGAAATATCGAGCAATGCTGCAAGTATTGTTTGTTCAACCGATATATCAAAAGCAGAAATAATTTGTGCTAACTTTAATTCAAGACTATTAAGGTTACTAAGACGAAGCCGATACATTTCCTCGTGTGAGCTTTGTAGTGCAAGCACGATATCTTCACTAGCAGAAAAACTAATCGTGTCATCATCAAACCTCATAACCTTTAGAATAATTAAGTCTTTAATAAACTGTTTTATACTTCCAGGAAGCAAATCTGCATATAGCAAAATAAACTTTTTTAATTCTCTTTTAGGGAAAGTTTGTGAATAGCTAAGGTCCAAAAATTCAGATAACTGGTGATCTGTAAATTGACTTAATTGAACATCACATAAGTTGCTTAAAGCAGATGCGGAATGATCAAAATCGGATGATTCGGATAAAATTATTTTTATTCGCTTTACCTGAAGAATTGGTATTATTTCTACCAAGACTTCCTTTGTAAAATCATCATAAAGATTAAAATCATCTAATAGTATTGTAAAATCAATTTCCTGCGAAAGGTTATTAAGAACCTGTTTTATGTTTTCTATAAAATTTAAATTATCGCTATCAAAAAGTTTAAGTAATATTTTTTCAAATTTTGAATTAATTTCGGGGAATAGTACTTCACTATAAATAATTTTTCGAAAAATATATTTTATCGCGTCAATTCCTGTTTTGGTTTTTGTATTTTCAATCAAAACAGAAAATGGATCTTTTTCATTCATCTCCATTAATAAAGAGGATTTTCCAGATCCATCAAAACCACGGACAGTAAACACTTCGTTACTTCGCTTATCCTTCAAATAAGTTGTTAGAATATTGTAGGCATCTTTTCTGTCACTAAAAACTTTGGCGGGAATAATATCTTTTGTGATGTTTAAATCAAGCATTAAACCAAGATCAACAATTATTTGTAAAGCATTATTATATCTTTCTGCCGGATTTTTTTTAATCAGTTTCTTAATAACATCTATTAATTCCCCAGAATAATGACTTTCAGGGAAAGAAAATTCATCTTCAATTTGTGCCTTATATATTTCCAGTTGATCATTACTATTAAAAGGGAAATATCCATAAATGATCCTGTACAGCATCATTCCTAGCGAGTAGAAATCGACCGTATGGTCATGCATCTCATTTTTTAAAAGTTCAGGAGCAATATAATATGCAGTGCCTTTTATTGAGTGTTCATATTCTTTGAGTGTGTATTGTGATAAACCGAGGTCGATTATTTTAATAAATGGTTCACCATTGATATCTGCAACAAGAATGTTTTCCGGTTTAAGATCATAATAGATATAATTCGATTGATGCAAATAATAAAGAACAGAACAAATTTGCTTAACTATTAAGATAAGTTTTCGTTCGTCACTTATACCATTGTACTGCAACAGTTCTGATGAAGGAAAATATTCGAGCGTTATAAAAGGAGAAAGAGTTTCGATCTCGTCATCATCTTCATCTTTCGTTAAAACTAAATTGATCTCAAACGATTTTACAATATTTGGGTGATCGAGTTTTTGAAGTGTGAAGTATTCATCTCTGAAAAAATTTTCCTCTTCGTTAGAAGCATTAAATGGCAAAAACTTAGCTGCAACCTCCCGCTCCGGAAATTCCGTATCAATTACATTGAATACCTTGCTTCTTCCCTGTCCTAACTTTTTACCAATTAAATATCTTTTGTTTATCATACCGGAAATTTAGGATTATAGAATTTATTAATTTTTCTTCCAATACTGTTTATGCTTAGCAAAGTTACAATTAAAATAAATCCGGGAATAAAAATCATCCACCAGGATTTTGTAATATATTCTTGTCCCGCTTCAATCATCGCGCCCCAAGAAGGATATGATGTCCCAGTACCTAATCCGAGATAACTTAAAGCAGACTCTGCTAAGATAACATTACTAAATTGAAAAATCAGGTTAACAATTATAGGTGCAATAATAACAGGTAAAATTTCTCTTATCAATAAATTTTTATTTCTAAGCCCTAATAACTCTGCACTTATAAAGTAATCTTCCTTCTTTATTGAAATGATTTCACTTTTAACAATTTTAAATAAACTCATCCAACCTGAAAGCCCGAGAACGATAATTACAGAAATTAAATTGCTTCCAAACAAAGCAAGAATCAGAATAACCAAAAAAATAGTTGGAAATGATAGGAATAGATCCGTGAATCTGCTTATAATTAAATCAGCCAAGTTTCCTTTTTGTGCAGCAATAAAGGCAAAACCAATTCCTATTAATAAAGATAAAAGTACCGAGCCAAATCCGACCAATAAAGAAATTCGTGAACCATACACTATCCTTGTAAAAATATCTCTTCCGAATTCATCCGAACCAAAAAGAAAATATTTCTCTTTGATTGTTGGATAACCATTATTTTCACTCAAATTTTCTAATAAAATATTTTTTACAGTTCCATTTTGATAATACTTTACCAAAGATGAGTCCCTATCTTTTAAACTTAATCCCGAACTCAAGTTCAAATTTAATCTAAGACTGTCAATAAATATTACTGCATCGTTATATGATTCGGGAATAATAGAATTTTTGAGCTTTACAAATTTTTTGATTTCGGTTTCATTCTTAGAAACAGGACTTTTTAACTCAATATATTTTACAGATGATAGAGGCGGCAATAACTTAGTAACTGAAATATTTTTCTGAAAATCCGGATTTTGCCTGGTTATTATTGGGGCAAACAAAAAACAAATAACTAACAAGAATATTACCGTCTCAGACAAACTTAACGGATTTAAAATCCATTGTCTGATTTTTTTTATACTAATCAAAGCGATTGGGATTAAGATAATTAGGACCAATGAAACTAAAGCATCATCAAATCTAAAATCAATTTGCCCGCTAAGATTTTGCTCTTGATTTAATAGAAGTCTCACAAATTCATAATACAACCCGATTAGGCTTACTAAATAGTTAAACCTGAATATTATCAATATTACATACAGAAATAATAAAAATTGCCATATTTTAATTTTAGTATTCATTACTGCAGTAAATCCTTAACAAGCCGTTTATCTATTTTTATTTTAATTAAATCAGCAATCAGGTTTGTTAAAATCATCATTAATCCGGCTATAAAAGTACACCCGACTACCAAAGGGAAATCACGATTAAAAATTGCGTAAACGGTTAATCTTCCCATACCAGGCAAAGAAAAAATCACTTCGGTAATTAGCGCCCCGCCGAGCAAAATACCAAACTCGATTCCGGCAATTGAAATTAGTGGACGGATGGAATTTGGCAGAATATGTTTTTTAAATATTTTTTTATTGTTGTAACCTATAGCTTTAAGATTTGTTATGAATGATTGATTATAGATTTCTGCAATGCTATTGCGAAGATACAAGTAAAATACAGCTATGCCTGCAGATGAAAGTGTTATTAATGGTAAAATCAAATGGACTAAATAATCCCAAATTTTGCCGGCTATAGAAAAGTCTTCGTGATAAATTGATTTTATTCCCGAGGTTGGAAGCCAATCAAGTTGAACTGAAAAGAAATAAATGAGAATTAATCCTAATACAAAAGATGGTGTCGTAAAAAGTATTAATGA
Organism: uncultured Ignavibacteriaceae bacterium; assembly: GCA_963809415.1. GTDB lineage: Bacteria > Bacteroidota > Ignavibacteria > Ignavibacteriales > Ignavibacteriaceae > IGN3. The sequence continues at coordinate 1,646,415 of CAWEJJ010000003.1, forward strand.
TATTTTTGAGAAGGTTTTGTCAAGTACACCACCCGATTTGTAAAAAGATATTTTTACAAAATAATATGAGAGCAACAATTGCAGTAAAAAGCTAATCGATGAAAAAAGGAGTGTAAATAAAAAATAATCCTTAATTACCCAAAGAACTGGCTTCCTGTAATTGTATGAAAAACCAAAATCACCGGTTAAAATATTTTTTACAAAATAAACATATTGAGTCAATATTGGTTTATCTAAATTGAATGATTGAGCAACATGATTAGCCAGTTCGGGACTTAGTTGGGGAGAAATGAATTTTTGAGTCGGATCTCCCGGGGCTAATCTGAGTAACACAAAAATGAAAGAGACTAACAAAAAAATTACAACCAATGAAGTAATAATTCTTTTAGCAATTGAAATAAAAATTTCTTTATTCATATTGTTTTATTCATCAACTTTCCACTCCCATAACTTTTGTAAAGCACCTAGTGGATTGATAGTCAAATTTTTTAAACGTTTATTATAAACAACAACGTCATCCGTCCAATATAAGAATGTAATCGGCTGATCTTTATAAATAATCTCCTGAAACTTTTTATAGTATTCAATTTTTTCTTTATGAGGAAGCCGTGTGTTAATTTTATCAATAACTTTATCTGCCTCTTTACTTTGATAGCTAACAAAATTTAAAGGTGTACTTTGCAAATTGGAATACCAAGAAGTTTTTAGCTCTAATGGGATCTGGATATACCATGAAGCCATCCATGCGTCCATTTTTTTATTATACAAATAATCTAAAAAAGTACCAAGTTCAAGCTTTTCAACTTTAGCATCAATACCGATTGCTTTTAAATCATTTTTAATTATTGTACCCGCAAATTCACGCAAAGGGTTACCACTTGGAATATATAATACAAACTTAAACTTGACATTATCTTTTTCTAAGATGCCATCATTATCAATATCTTCCCAACCTTCGCCTGTTAATATTTTTTTTGCTTTATCGGGATTAAATTCAATTGGTTTTAACTGAGAATCAAAATATTGTTTAAAGATTGGTGAAACAGGTGTTACTGCAAGCTCTCCAAAATTATTTAAATATTCGGTAAGTATTTCATCCCGATTAATTGCATAGGCAAAAGCTTCCCGAACTTTGGGGTTACCAAATAATTTATTCAGCTTAATTATATTTTTATCAGCATAACTTTTTACATCAATATTATTTAATCCCAGGTAATCATACTCTCTCCCCTTTACACTTTCGACCTTTAAGTTTCCATCCTTTTGTAAGTCAGCAACATCAAGAGGTTTAATTAATTCACAAAAATCAATTTCGCTTTTTCCCAACTGAGTCAAACGTGAATTATAATCAGGAACAACCTTAAAAATTATTTCATCAGCCATTCCCGGTTTATATAAAAAAGATTTCTTATTAGCCTCAAGAACAATTACCTGATTTCTTTCCCATTTTTTCAGTCTGTAAGCTCCATTAGAAATAGGATTAAAATTTATTTCAGAAGTTGAAATGGCTTCCCTGCTCATTTTTTCATAAACGTGTTTGGGAATAATCGGGAAAACAACATCCATAAGCGATGGCACCGACTTGGGAATGAATTTTATTTTAAGCTTTGAGGAAGATATAACCTCAAATGTTTTTTTAATGTCAATATGATTATCAAAATCCGTATAAAGATTTTTAAAAGATCCATAAAACCTGCTTTGTACTTTGGGATCAGAATAAATATCAAAAGAATAAATAATATCATCCATCGTAAGTTTAACTCCATCTGTCCAGAATGCATCATCTCTTAAATTAAAAGTCACAGAACTTGAGTCCTGAGCCCATTCCCAGCTTGTCGCAAGCATTGGTTTTGCATCCAGGTCACCTTCATTATCATTCCATTCAAATTGGACTAAACTTAAAAATAGTGTTTCATCGATCACTCCTTCATCAACACTAAATGAGTAAATAGGGTTAATTGTTTCAATATCCGCGGAAATTCCTATTACAACTTTTTTTAATTGTTTTGGATTTTCGGTATTACACGAAACGATTAAAGAAAGGATTAATATCGAACCACAAATGATTTTAATTGTTCTCATAACTAGCAGTATTAAGTAGTAATAATTCTTAGCTTAATTTATTATTTTGGATAATAAATCCAAAAGTATTTTATGAACTTTAATGTATATATTAAAAAAATAAATTTAGTTGACAAATCCGGAACACGAACAGTTCTTAGAAATCTTCACTTTGCACTTGAACCGGGTAAGGTTTATACTATACTCGGTAAAAATGGTAGTGGTAAATCTACATTAATTAAATCATTAACAATGCTTTTGGATAAAATAGTCTATCATACAGAAGGTACTGTATTCTGGAATGGCGAGAATATTTTATCAATGAATGAGGAAAGATTACTAAAGCTAAGACAAAAAGAGATTCGTTATGTGCTGCAGGATTTAACAAACAGTTTCGATCCGCTAAAAAAACTAGAATACTATTTTGATAATTCAGGTATCGATGAAAAAATTATTTCTGAAAAATTAAAAAGTTTTCTGCTATCCGACTATAATATAATTTCACGCTTGCATTCCTATGAAATAAGCGGTGGAATGGCACAGCGTTTAAGTTTACTGATAGCTCTTTTGCCCGGCCCGAATCTTTTAATTTTAGATGAACCAACATCAGCAATTGATTATACTAACATCAATCTTGTTAAACTAAAATTAAAAGAATTTATATCTTCCGGTAATTGTTCTTTAATTGTTACTCAAGATATTTCCTTTGCTAAGGAAGTTTCTGATGAAATTGCTTTTTTGAAAAATGGGACATTAACAAAGTTTAAACCGGTTGATGTTTTTTTTGATGATGACAATGATATCTATTCAGATTTTTTAAAATCTTATAAAGAACTAAAATGAAAGATTTAATTCTTAAGGCTAGTAATATTTCATATTCTGTAGATAAAAAAAATAATTTTCTTCAATATAATACTGTTGAAATATTAAAAAATATCTCATTTGAAGTTGAACGCGGGAACGTGATCGGGATTTCGGGTGAGTCCGGCAGCGGCAAATCAACTTTAGCAAAAATATTGGCTGGGATATATTCGGTATCTTCCGGGCAGATTGAAACACATTTCAAAAAAGATTGGACAAACCATTTCCCAAAACCAATACAAATACTTTTTCAAAATGATGGTAACCTCATTAATCCAAATCGCAAAATAAAAGATATATTGAACGAAGCATTTGAATTAAACAATAAAACAAAGAAAGATTATTCCAGTGAAGTAAATAATGTTTTTAATCGTTTTGGACTTAATCAAGAATTGTTGGACCATAATGGTTCTCAGCTTAGCAGCGGTGAACAGCAGCGTATTGCCCTTGCCAGGATAATGATTGTTGAACCTGAAATCTTAATTCTTGATGAACCATTTTCTTCCCAGGATGTTGAAGCACAGCTTGCAGTTTTAAGATTAATTAAAAAAGTAAGAAAGGATTTTGGATTAACCATTGTTTGTATCTCACACGATTTAGGAATCCTGCATAACTTTGTTGATGAGCTATTGATTATGTTTAAAGGCAGCATTGTTGAAAGCGGGATTGCCGCTGATATTTTTTCAAATCCCAAAAATGATTACACAAAATTTTTATTAAGTGCACAGTCTCTTAATCTTTCATTGGAACAGATAGAAACATTTCACAAAAGCTATGAGCAAGACCAACGCAATTAGAATTCTTGAATCACGTAAAATTATATTTGAAACAGTCTCTTACGAAGTTGATGAAAATGATTTAAGCGGCGAGACAGTTGCGAAAAAGATTAATGTCGATCCAGAATCCGTTTTTAAAACACTTGTTTGCATTGGAGATAAATCGGGTAATATAGTTTTTTGCATTCCTGTTACCCAAGAACTTAATCTTAAAAAAGCTGCTATTGCAAGCGGCAATAAGAAGGTTGAGATGATTAAACTTAAAGATTTGTTATCATTAACCGGTTACATCCGGGGTGGATGTTCGCCAGTTGGGATGAAAAAACTTTTCACAACTTTCATTGATGAAACGGCTCAACTTTATGAAAATATTTATGTAAGCGCTGGAGTACGGGGAATGCAAATGAAATTAAGCCCAGAAGATCTGAAAAATATTGTTATTGGCAATTTTACAGACTTGACGTGATTGTTGTTCACACAAGTTTGGATCTTAATATAAGTTAATTGTTAAATATTAGGTTTGTTATCATGTTTTATTTAAAACCTTATTTTAAATTAAGTTTTTCATCCGATAACCGACGCCTGATTCGGTAATTATATAACTTGGATTAGAATAATCATCCTCAATTTTTTTTCTCAATTGTCCTATAAAAACTCTAAGATACTGAGAGTTTTCAACGGCACTTGGTCCCCAAATTTCTTTTAGTATAAAGCGATGAGTTAAAACTTTATCCACATTTTTTGCCAGTAAAACTAAAAGTAAATATTCGGTATTTGTTAATTTAATTTCTTCTTTATCTTTCTTAACAATATGTGCGGCTAAATCGATTTTAAGATTTCCATTGATGAACACGGTACTCTCTTCCGATTGAATCGTTCGGCGTATGTTGGCTCTAATTCTGGCAAGCAGTTCTGAAGTATTAAAAGGTTTTGTTAGATAATCATCTGCGCCAATATCTAAAGCCTTTACGATATCTTCTTCAGAATTCCTGACTGAAAGGATAATAACAGGAATATTCGTCCAGGTCCTTAGTTCTTTTAAAACAGTTAGTCCATCTCTATCAGGTAATCCAAGATCAAGTATTACTAATTGCGGATGGGAAGTTGCAACATTAATAATTCCATCTTTACCATTTTCGGCTTCAATTACTTTGAAACCATTCGATTCAAGTGTAATTGAAAGAATTTTTCTTATCTGTGATTCATCATCAATGATGACAATAGTATTCTTTATACTCATTTACGTCTTTACTTTTCTTTTATCGGAAGAATAATTGTAAAAATTGCTCCGCCGTTTGTTTTATTCGCCGCTGTAATAGTTCCGCCGTGAGCTTCAATAAAACCTTTTGCGATTGATAATCCAAGTCCTGTTCCACCTGTTTTTGTTCCTGGTATTCTGTAAAACTTATCAAATAACTTAATCAAAGCTTCTTCATTAAATCCATTTCCGTTATCGGAGATACTTAAAATGTAATTATAATTTTGCTTAATCCCTTCAATTACAATTTCACTTTCAGAAGGAGTATAGTTTAATGAATTATGAAGAATATTTATCAAAGCTTGCTCAAGTAAAGTAAAATCAAATTTAAAAACAAAATCATCTTCAACTTTATTATTTATCTTATGCAATTTTATCTCGCCTTGTAGCTTTTCAACGGCAGAATGTACAAGATCAGTCATCGAATACCATCCTAATTTCAAATTAAGATTGCCTGATTCAAGCCTTGCCATATCCAAAAGATTTTCAACTAAACGATGGAGCCTTTCGGCAGCAATGTTTATTTCACGAATAATGCTTGTAAGTGCATTTTTATCTTCAAGAATATTTCCCTCATTAAATGAACTTGCTGCACCAATTATTGTAGTAATTGGGGTTTTTAATTCGTGTGATATTGAATTGAATAAAGTTTTATATAATTTTTCTGATTCAGTTGCAAGCAGTGATTGCTTTGCAATTTCATCTAAATATTCTCTTTCAATTGTTTTACTAATCTGATTTAGAAGGTCATTAAGTAACTCTTCCTGGTCGAATGACAATGGTTGATTGTTCTTAAAATTAAGACCAATGACACCAAGTACACCACTTTTACTATCAATCGGGTAATAAGTAGCGGAGGCGCTTGGTAATGTATTTGTAAATTTACCTGTTTTTTGATTTGCCGAATATGCCCATTGAGCAAAAACCCATTCGTAATCATCAATTAAAAATGTGCTTGATGTATGCGGTTTTGCTTTAAGCTTTTTTTTCGATTCGGCAAAAATGAGAACAACATTAGCACTAAAATTATTTTTCAATTCATCAACAACAATTTCAGCTATATCGTTTATATTAAGCGCACCAGCAAGTCTTTTGGAAAGGTTGAATAGAATTGTTGTCCTTTTTTCTTTAAGCCTTAATAATATTTGTTGAGTTCTTAATTTAGTGGCAAGATAACCGGGAACAGATGCCACAATGAAAAACAAAATGAACATAAAAAGATCATCCGCTTTTTCTATATGAAAAGTATAGTGAGGCGGAATAAAAAAATAATCCCAGCTTAATGCACTCAACAACGCAGCAAATAATACCGGTCCAACGCCAAAATTAAAAATTGGCAGCATCGAGATTAGCAATAGAAAAAACATGGATACAATCTGATAACCAATCGCATCCTGGAAATTAAACGATACTAAAGTTACCAATGCAACAAAAAGTGCAGCTAAAGAGTACTTTGCAAATGGTGAATGCGATCTTGATTTGAACTCCTGAAAAATATTTTTTTCTTCTGTCCTGTCTCCGCCAACAACATAAACATCAATATCGCCGCTTATAGATAACAATTGCTTAATAAAATCTCTGCCTTCAAATATTTTTTGCAATTTTGATTTGCGGGATTTCCCAATAATAATTTGGGTTACGTTATTTTCTTTTGCAACTCTAACCAAAGCCGAGCCCAAGTGAACATCCTGTGTTGTAATAAGTTCGCCACCAAGTTCTTTAACAAGTTTAAAGTTTTGAAGTAAAATATTTTTATTATCTTCTGAAATCTTCTGATCGGTTTCAACATAAACGGCAATCCATGGTGCCTCTAGTGAATATGCCAGTCTTCTAGTCCACCTGATTAAATCTGCCGAATAAGGACTTGGCGCAATTGCACACATTAAACGTTGTCCGGATTTCCAAACATCCGAAATGTTTTTTTCACTCTTATAATCACGCAAGTCTTTATCAACACGCTCTGCAGTAATCCTTAAAGACATTTCACGTAATGCGGTAAGATTTCCCTTACGGAAAAAATTTTCGATTGCCTGTCTTGATCTTTCTGCGGTATAAATCTTTCCTTCTGCCAATCTTTGTAAAAGTTCATCCGGTGTTATATCAACCAGTTCTATCTCATCCGTTTGTTCAAGAATAGAATCGGGGACAGTTTCTCTAATTGTTGTACCGGTAATTTGCTTAACGATCTCTGATCTGCTTTCAATATGCTGAACATTAAGTGTTGTATAAACATCAATACCGAAATTCATTATTTCCAGAACATCCTGGTAACGTTTTAAATGGCGGCTGCCGGGAATATTTGTGTGAGCAAGTTCATCTACCAGAACAAGTGCGGGCTTACGCATTAGAATTTTGTCAATATCCATCTCCTTAAATATAGATTCACGATAGCTGATCTCCTTTAAGGGAATCACCTCCAAACCCTCCGTTAGTTCTTCGGTTTCGGTTCGTTTATGAGTCTCTACAATTCCAATTACAACATCAACGCCATCAGCTTTTGCTTTTTGTGCTGCTTCAAGCATTGAATATGTTTTACCAACCCCCGCACACATTCCAAAAAATATTTTTAATCTTCCCTTTGTACTCTTATCTTCTTTTTGAGTAATCTTTTTTAGAAGAACATCCGGATCCGGTCGATTTACTTCTGAATCTTCCATGCTTCACTCACTTCATCTAATTTTAAATTTAAGTTAAGAACATTTACAACTTGATTTCCTAATACTCCAAACTGTGGATATTCTGCAAGAGAATCAACAAGATTAAAGAGTAATTTAGATTTATTCGGTTCAAGATTCCTCGATTTTATAATTCTATTGATTTGCAATTTTGCCGATTCAACAGAAATGTGAGGATCAACACCGCTGGCTGAAGCAAATAATATGTCTGGTGGAACAGAAATAGAATCACTTAACAAATTATTTTTTCTAAACTCAATTTTCCTGATGTTCACCTGCTCTTTTAGTAAAGCGCTCGATAACCCAAGATTGCTGGCACCCGATGGCATCGGGTTATAATTAATTGCTGAAGGACGTGACTGAAAATAAATGCTGTCAGCAAAATTCTGACCTAACAATTCAGAGCCAATTACTTTACCATCTTTTTTAATTAAGGATCCATTTGATTGATTTGGAAATATTACCTGCCCAATCGAAGTTATGAAGAGCGGATAAATTACTCCTGTCAAAATTGTTATAGATAAAAATACCTTGATCGATTGAATGATTATTTTTTTCATTTGTTACCCAATAATTACAGAGTTTTATATTAATCCTAATAAAGTAATTAATACATCAATTAACTTTATTCCGATAAATGGAATTATTAAACCACCAACGCCATAAAAAAGTATATTTCTTTTCAACGCAGTTGCAGCTCCTTCTGGTCGATATTTAACACCTTTTAGTGCAAGTGGAATTAGCCCAATAATAATTAACGCATTAAAGATTACAGCACTAAGTATTGCACTTTGTGGAGAAGCAAGTTTCATAATATTTAAAACAGATAACGGTCCATTAAGGGAGTTAGTTGCAAATAATGAAACAGCTATTGCGGGAATAATCGCGAAGTATTTTGCAACATCGTTTGCAATACTAAAAGTTGTAAGTGCGCCGCGTGTCATAAGAAGTTGTTTACCAATCTCAACAACTTCAATTAATTTTGTTGGACTGCTGTCAAGATCAATCATATTTCCAGCTTCCCTGGCAGCTTGCGTACCGCTGTTCATTGCAATTCCAACATCAGCTTGTGCAAGTGCAGGCGCATCATTTGTACCATCGCCAATCATTCCAACCATTTTACCTTTTGCTTGTTCTTCGCGAATTTTAGAAAGTTTATCTTCAGGCTTGGCTTGAGCAATAAAATCATCAACACCGGCTTCTGCTGCAATTGCCGTTGCCGTAAGTTGGTTGTCGCCGGTTATCATAATGCTCATTATTCCCATTTTCCTCAATTGTTCAAACCGTTCTTTTATTCCGCCTTTAACAACATCTTTAAGCTGAATCAATCCTAAAATCTTTTTGTTTTCAACGACTACTAAAGGTGTTCCGCCAGACATTGCAATATCAACGCCAATCATTTGAGTAAACATATAATCTGATTGAGCAGATATATTTGTATTTGTTTCTTCAGAGATATATCGTTTGATGGCTTCTATCGAACCTTTACGGATTATTCTTGTTGGGGATCCGTCTGTGGAAACAATATTAACTCCGCTCATCTGAGTTTTAGCACTGAATTGAATGAATTGTGCATTTAATTCACTTATATGTCTTTCACGAATTCCAAATTTTTCTTTTGCAAGAACTACTATCGAACGACCTTCGGGGGTTTCATCTGCTAAAGAAGCAAGCTGGGCAACATCCGCTAAGTATGTTTCATTAACTTCTGGAGTGGGAACAAATTCTGTCGCCATTCTATTCCCAAGAGTTATAGTGCCAGTCTTATCAAGAAGCAGCACATCAATATCTCCCGCAGCTTCAACGGCTCTACCGCTCATTGCAATTACATTATGTTTTAATAATCTATCCATTCCACTTATGCCAATGGCACTTAATAATCCACCTATTGTTGTGGGGATCAAACAAACTAATAGTGCTATCAAAACCGGAATTGACACTGCGCTGATATCCTGAGACAGAGTAATATGATAATAATTGAAAAAAGATTTTAATGTAACAACAACAACAAGGAATACGATTGTTAAACCTGAAAGTAAAATTGACAGAGCAATTTCATTTGGTGTTTTTTTTCGCTTTGCTCCTTCAACCAAAGAAATCATTTTATCGATATAAGTTTCGCCAGGATTAGAAGTAATCCTGATGATTATTCTATCGCTCAATACTTTTGTTCCGCCGGTTACTGCGCTTCTATCACCACCGCTTTCTCTAATTACGGGGGCTGATTCCCCGGTGATTGCTGATTCATCAACACTTGCAACTCCATCTATAACTTCTCCATCTGCAGGAATTAAATCACCGACCTCACAAACGACATTATCTCCTGAACGCAAATCAAGTGCGGATATCTGGATTTCATCTTTTCCAACTAATTTACGAGCTATTGTGTTTGTGCGGGATTTACGCAGATTTTCACTCTGTGCTTTGCCTCTGCCTTCGGCAATTGCTTCAGCAAAGTTTGCAAACAATACGGTAAACCAAAGCCATATTGCTATCTGCAAATCAAATGATGATGGATTTCTTTCCGTAGTATCCATTACAAAAATTATTGTAGTTAAGACTGCGCCTATTCCGACTATAAACATTACCGGGTTTTTGATCAGGTATGCCGGGTTAAGCTTTATAAAAGAATCTTTAATTGCATTAAAAATTATTTTCTTATCAAATAATGGTATTTCGTGTTTGGTACTCATAAATTTTATCTTATTATTTAGCTTCATTAAAAAGTGATTCCAGATTGAACTAAAAAATGTTCTATAATTGGTCCAATAGATAGAGCCGGGAAAAAAGTAAGTGCCCCCACAAGCAGTATTACAGATACTAAAAGAAATGCAAACAAAGTATTGTCCGTACTTAAAGTCCCTGCCGTATTTGGTGCAATATTTTTCTTAACAAGATTTCCGGCAATAGCAAGAACTGGAATAATCACTCCGAATCTCCCAATCAACATTGCTATTCCTATTAATAAATTATAAAAAGTAGTATTAGCATTTAGTCCAGCAAAAGCGCTTCCATTATTAGCGGCACCGGATGAAAACGCATAAAAAACTTCTGAAAAACCATGAGGTCCTTTGTTTAATATACTTTTTATTCCTTGATCCGTTGTGACACCGAGGGCAGTTAAGAAAAGTATAACAACACTTGGAATAAGTATTCCAACTATTGCCCATTTTATTTCATAAGATTCTATTTTTTTACCAAAATACTCCGGGGTTCTTCCAACCATTAATCCCGAAATAAAAACAGTAAGCAGGATAAAAAGAAACATACCATACAAACCAGAACCAACACCTCCGAATATAATTTCTCCAAGCTGCATATTTAGTAAAGTAACAAAACCAGATAACGGGGACAAACTATCATGCATCGCATTGACAGAACCGTTGGATGCAACCGTAGTTGCTACCGACCAAAGGATACTATTAAAAACGCCAAATCTTGCTTCCTTTCCTTCCATTAATTGGGAAGTATGAAACGTTGAGCTTGCAGATACTTCAGACCAATATGAAAATGCAACTCCCGAAATAAATACAAACATCATCACACCAAAAATCATCCATGCATGTTTTTTATTTCCAAGTATTCTGCCATACGTAAAAACAAGTGATGCAGGTATAAGTAATATTGAAATCACTTGAAGTAGATTTGAAAATGGTGTTGCATTCTCAAAAGGAAAAGCACTGTTTACACCAAAGAATCCGCCTCCGTTTGTACCCAGTTGTTTAATTGCAATTTGAGAAGCAGCGGGACCTAAAGGAATAACCTGTTGTGCACCTTCTACTGTTTGAGCAACAGCATAAGATGAAAACGTTTGAACAACTCCCTGGCTAATAAGAATTATAGATAGTATTATCGCTAAAGGTAAAAGCAGATAAAGTACTGTTCGAGTTAAATCAACCCAAAAGTTTCCTAATGTAGTTCCTTTACGAAATGATATTGCTCTTGATAATGCAAGCAATATTGCAATTCCGGTTGCAGCACTTGCAAAATTTTGGACAGTAAGTCCAGCCATTTGAACAAAGTAACTTAAGGTTGTTTCACCTGAATATGCCTGCCAATTTGTGTTTGTCATAAAACTTATGGCTGTGTTAAGTGAAAGGGAAAACTCAACATCAGGAAGTTTTTGTGGATTTAGTGGAAGATATTGTTGAAATAGCTGCATCAGTAAAACAGCTATAAAGCTAATAAAGCTAAAAGCTAATACGGACCATAAATAAGTCTTCCAGGACATTTGTTCATTTTCATCGATTCTGAAAATTTTGTAAATGAGTTTCTCTGGTTTTAGTAAAAGTGGACTTAAAATATTCTTCTCGCCTATAACAACTTTATAAAAATAATTTCCGATATAGTATGCAAGAAAAGTTAGCAATCCCAGAAAAAGTATAAACTGAAAAAAATCTAATAAGTAATTCATTATAATCTGCTCCTAAAATTTTTCAGGTTTAATAAGTGTATATACGAGATAAACCAAAATTATTAATGCAATAACCAGAAAAATATCTTCAAACATGTTTCACCTAAATTTTTAATACTAACTTATTTTTGTTTTTATAAAGATGCTATTAAAAGAAAGAAGAATTTTATAAAGATTTTATAAAGATGGATAATTTATAGATATATCCATCTTTTCAGGATATTTTGCTAATTGGGGTCAATCCAAAAATGATTGATTTATGGAAATACCCAGTGGGGAATTTGTACGTTGGAAAAACAGCAGAAAGGATTTTTAAATGTTATGATTAGTTTTTTAATCTTTTAAACATCTCAACATCCTCTTTTGTAGTAATCTTAAAATTAAAAACAGAACCTTCAGCAATATGTACTTTCTTTCCTGTTCTTTTAACTAAGCATTGATTCATCTGTTCCGATAAAATTTTCTCTTTGCGCTTTGCTCAAAGCGCTTTGCAATTCTTTGTACTTAAATATCTGAGGAGTTTGCACATAATAAACTTCATCACGATTTACGTATTCTTCAACTGTTTTCTTTCCTCTTATCAAAGTGTCTTTTGCTTTTATACAAACAAGTGCATTGCCTTTTTTCTTTGCAGTAGTTATAGCATTGGTTAATACTTCATCAGTTAATAAAGCACGTGCTGCATCGTGAACAACTAATAAATCATTATCATCCGCACCGGAAGAAAGCACAGCATTGTAAACAGAATTCTGTCTTGTCTTTCCACCTTCAACAATCAGCTTTACTTTGTTCAGCTTATATTTTTTTACAAGCTTTGATTAGAAGATTGAAGTACTCCGGTTCTGCGGCAATAATTATTTTATCGATTAGTTTATTTTTCTGGAAGGTTTGAAGTGTGTAAACAATTATTTCTTTTCCGTTAACTTTTAGATATTGTTTAGGAGTGGCAAAACCTTTTTTAACGGTAATGCCAGCCCTCAAACCTTTTCCACCGGCAGGAATAATTGCAATCAGTTTCATACAATCAGCATTGCATCGCCGTAACTTAAAAAGCGATACCTTTCTTTTAATGCTTTTTTATATGCCCTCATTACATAATCGGTTTCACCAAGTGCACATGTAAGCATTAACAAAGTTGATTCAGGTACATGAAAATTTGTTATCAGTTTTTGTGTAACTTTAAAAACATAAGGCGGATATATAAATTTATCAGTCCAGCCTCTGCCCTTGCTTTACAAATCCATCTGCAGTTGTGCTTGTTTCCAAAGCACGGCAGGCACTTGTACCTACTACAAAAATATTATGTTTTGCCTGCATTGCTTTATTTATCATTTCTGCTGAATGTGCAGATATTTCATAATATTCAGAATCCATTTTATGCTTGGTAAGATCTTCAACTTCAACCGGTCGGAATGTGCCCAATCCGATATGAAGAATTACAGGAACAATATGAATTCCTTTCTTCTCAATCTTTTCAAGCAGCTTTGTTGTAAAATGCAATCCTGCAGTGGGGCAGCAACAGCACCATCAACTCTTGCATAAACTGTTTGATAAGTTTTCTTTATCCTTTGGTTCCGGATCTCGTTTGATGTATGGAGGAAGCGGTGTAAACCCGATTTTTTCAACCGCCTGAAAAACATTACCCGGCTGATTAAATCTAACTGTTCTTCCTCTTGAAGTTGTATTATCAATAACTTCGCACCAAAGATTATTATCAAAATAAATCTTGTTGCCAATTCTAACTTTCCGTGCCGGATCAACAATTACATCCCAGATACAATCTTCTTTATTCAATTCTCTCAGAAGAAAAACTTCAATCTTGGCATTTGTCTTTTCCTTCTTTCCATATAATCTTGCCTGAAACACTCTTGTTTCATTAACAACAAGTACATCGCCTTTTTCCATGTAGTCTATCACATCTGTAAATTTTTTGTCTTCCATTTCACCGGTGTCTTTGTGCAAGAACCAGCAGCTTTGGATTTATCCCGCGGACTGACGGGATACTTTGCAATAGATGTTTTGGGTAAGTTATACTTGAAATCTGATAGCTTCATTTATCTCTGCCTTCTCTTATTATTTTAATTATTCATTTTGTCACTCTGAGCAAAGCGAAGAGTTGATCTTATAAAACAGATTACCTTCTTCGCTTCACTCATCGGAATGACATTTGAAATTATTTATTTCTTCTTAGATATTTTTTTCTTTACTGCAACTTTCTTCTTAGTTACAGCTTTTTTAGCAGCAGTTTTTTTTGATGAAGCTTTAGCAGGTTTTGCTTTCTTCATATCTTTAACAGCAGCTTGTGCAGCAGCTAAACGTGCAATCGGAACACGGAATGGTGAACAGCTTACATAGTTCAATCCAATCTTATGACAGAACTCAACTGATTTTGGTTCACCACCATGCTCACCGCAAATACCAATTTTAAGATCAGGTCTTGTCTTGCGTCCGCCTTCAACAGCAATTTCCATCAACTTACCAATAGCATCCTGATCAATTGATTGGAATGGATCTTCAGGAAGAATTTTCTTTTCAAGATATTCCGGTAAGAAATCCGCCGATATCATCACGTGAAAATCCAAATCCCATTTGGTTAAGATCGTTTGTACCGAATGAGAAGAACTGTGCAACTTCTGCAATCTTATCTGCAGTTAAAGCAAGCACGTGGAATTTCGATCATTGTTCCTGTTAAATGAGGAATTTTCTTCAATCCAAATTTTGCACAAACTTCTGCATGAACTTTTGTAATAATTTCATATTGATGTTTGATTTCATTTACGTGGCAGGTAACAGGAATCATTATTTCAGGGAAAGGTTTCTTTCCTTCCTGTAATAATTCTGCAGTTGCTTCAAAGATAGCACGAACCTGCATCTCAGTAATTTCAGGATAAGTGATTCCAAGACGCACACCACGATGTCCCATCATCGGATTGTTTTCATGTAAGTGCATCAGCACGTTCATTTAATTCATCAAGAGAAATTCCAAGACTTGCAGCAAGTTTTTCTCTTTCATCAACTCTTGTAGGAACAAATTCATGTAACGGCGGATCAAGTGTTCTGAATGTTACAGGATAACCATCCATTGCTTCCATCGTTCCTTTAACATCATTTTTAACATACGGGAATAATTCATCTAAGGCATGCAATTCTTTCTGCTTGAGTTTTTGAATGAATCATTTTCCGAAGTTTGAATAATGGTTCTTCAGAATTTTTTCCATAAAACATATGTTCTGTTCTGAAAAGTCCGATACCTTCTGCACCAAATGCTCTTGCACGTGCTGCATCTTCAGGAGTATCGGCATTTGTTCTAACTTTTAATTTTCTAACCTGATCACATAATTTCATAAATGCCTGAAAGTCAGGATTTTCTTCAGCAGCTTTTATCATTGGCAATTCGCCTAAGTAAACAGTTCCTTTAGAACCATTAAGTGTAAGCCAATCACCTTCCTTTATCTGTAACATCACCAACAGTAAAATATTTTTCATCATAGTTCATTTTGATAGTACCTGCACCAACGATACAGCATTTACCCCAGCCGCGTGCAACAAGTGCAGCGTGAGAAGTCATACCGCCTCTTGCAGTTAAAATTGCTTGTGCAGCACGCATTCCTTCAATGTCTTCAGGATTTGTTTCTTCACGAACAAGAATAACTTTCTTACCTTCTTTTGCCCATGCAACAGCATCGTTAGCAGAAAATACAACCTGTCCTGATGCACCACCAGGTCCTGCAGGTAAACCTTTAGCAATTGCTTTAGTTTTTACTTCAACCGCCGGATCAATAATTGGATGAAGAAGTTCATCAAGCTGTGAAGGTTGAACACGCATTACTGCTTCTTCTTTTGTAATGATTTTTTCTTTGTACATATCAAGAGCCATTTTTACAGCTGCAGGTCCGTTTCTTTTTCCAACACGGCACTGAAGCATATAAAGTGTTCCATCCTGAATTGTAAATTCAATATCGAGCATATCATGATAATGTCTTTCCAGCAGATTTCTGGATTTTATGCAATTGTTTGTAAGTACCTGGCATTGCTGTTTCCAGTGATTGCAAGATGTTCCGTATGTTCACTCTTTCCAACTTCGTTAATTGGATTTGGAGTTCTGATTCCGGCAACAACATCTTCACCTTGTGCATTGGTTAACCATTCACCATAAAAATAATTTTCTCCGGTTGCAGGATTACGTGTAAATGCAACACCTGTTGCAGAAGTATCACCCATATTTCCAAATACCATTGATTGAACGTTTACAGCAGTTCCCCAATCATCGGGAATTCCTTCAATTCTTCTGTAAGAGATAGCGCGTCTGCCCATCCAGCTTTGGAATACTGCAGAAACAGCTCCCCAAAGTTGTTCCATTGGATCTTCAGGAAAAGGTTTGCCAAGAACTTCTTTAACTTTTGCTTTATAGATTTCAATCAATTCTTTCAAATCATCTGCAGTTAAATCAGTATCTGATTTTGCACCTCGCGTTTCTTTCATTTTATGAAGTTCTTTTTCTAATTGCTGCCTTACTCCTTTACCTTCTTCAGGTTCGATACCTGCAGCTTTTTCCATAACTACATCACTGTACATTTGAATTAAGCGGCGATGTGAATCATAAACAAATCTTGAATTTCCTGTTTTTGCAATCAATGCTTCACGAGTTTCGTTATTCAATCCAACGTTAAGAATTGTTTCCATCATACCCGGCATTGATGCACGTGCACCTGAACGAACTGAAAGCAGTAATGGATTTTTCAAATCACCAAACTTAGCACCCATTTGTTTTTCAACTTTAACAAGAGCGTCTTTAACTTGTTTTTCAAGTTCCTTAGGATATTTTTTGTTGTTCTTGTAGTATGCAGTACATACTTCAGTTGTAATTGTAAATCCTGCAGGAACAGGTAGACCGATGTTAACCATTTCTGCAAGGTTTGCACCTTTACCGCCGAGCAGAGCTTTCATCTCGGCTTTACCGTCAGCTTTTTTACCTCCGAAGAAGTAAACATATTTTGTTTGAGCCATAATTACCTTTCCTTCGCTATAATATTATCTTTTTATTTTACGAAGCATTATTTAGTTTATTAAGTAAATATTGTTTGAATGATTCTTCATCATCCATACATAAGTTTATTTTAAGATAAAAAATTTCAATGTCATCAAATTCTCTTTTAAATTCCGAAAGTTTTACTGCATCTTTTTCTGTAGTTACAACCGATTGCGAATTTGTTGTATAAAATTCTTTCCTTATCTGCTGAACTTCTTTTAAAGAATAATTTTTATGATCTCTGAATATCAACCGATTCTTAGTGCTTACATGAACTTTGTTCAAAACGCTTAGAAACGATTGCGGGTTTGCAATACCAGATACAACCAAACTATCCTGTCCTTTAAATTCTTCAATACTATATTCAATTTTTCTAACAGCATCAATAAAACTGATTGCTTTATAACATGCTGTAAAGATTTTTTTTCCGACAAAATAATTTTTGATTTCATCAGCAATTTCTTCTTTTTCAAAAAACTTTCTGTTAAGGATTATAGCATTAGCTCTTTTTAAAGCACTAAAACCTTCGCGCAAATCACCAGCAGGCAGAAGATTATGAGTGAAAAAACTCTTGCTATTTACAAAATTCTGATCAATAACTAATAGATCAATATCACGTGCAATCCATCTATGTTGAAATGCATCATCAAGCACGATTGAGTTAATTTTTGTTTCTTCTATTAGTCTTTTTGCACCTAAAACACGATTTTCAGAAACCGCGGCAACAACTTTACACTCCAATGCTGTGTGATAAATTTCATCACCGCACACTTCAACTGGAGTCAAAATCTCAGCACCGTTAGAAACCAGTTTATAACCGTGTGATTTTCTTCCATAACCACGGCTTAAAACTCCAATTTTGTACCCTGAGTTTTTAAGAAGATTAGTAACATAAATTACGAGTGGAGTTTTTCCTGATCCACCAACAGTAATGTTTCCAACGGAAATTACTTTTGCACTAACTTTTTCAGATTTAAATATGGATTTATCAAAGAACAAATTTCTGATATAAATAATAGCCAGATACAACGGTACTAAAGGTGTTAATAAAATCTTTAAGAATTTAACCAAATCAATACCTAAAATTTTTCGGCTTCTTTTTGAAGTTCATTTAATTTATGCTCACACTCATCGATAATCATTGATGTTTCATCATAACTTAACCTGGCATCAACATAAACAGGATCAGAATAAATTACCTTAACATTTGTAAACGGATTGGGAATTTGAAATTTATCCCAGCTTTTCAATTTCTTTTTTGATTTAATTCCAATTCCCATTAAAATAACAGGTACATTACTTTTCTTTGCGGTAATAACAGCACCAGCTTTAAATTCATGTTCAGGTCCGCGTGGACCATCGGGAGTAATAGCAATTGAGTATCCGTTTTTAGCATGATCAACCATTATACCCAGTGCAACATCACCACCTTTACTGCTTGAGCCTCGCACAACTTTGTACTTCCAGTGTTTTAACTGTTTGGCAAGCAGATCACCATCTTTACTTTTGCTGGTTAAAGCTGCAAATCCACCATCTTTATGTAAGAACCAAGGCAGCAGCATTGTGCCGTGCCAGAATGCCAATACATAATTTTGTTTTTTCTTTCTAAAATCGTCAATAACTTTTTTATTCTTGTAACTTACACGCAAAGTTTTACATAAAGCATCCAGGCTGTGTTTTAGGAGAAAGTTTCCTAAAAATCTTAATGTATCCCGTTTAATTTGCTTTGTGTTCATTTATTAAAGCATAAATAATTTTAGCTGCATTTTGCGGAGCATTTTTATCTCCAAGAATTTTTCTGATTTTATTTAGTTCAAGTTTCATTTGATTAAACATATCTTCATCAGACAAAATATTTAAGGCAGCACTATAAATATTTTCAGCGCTGGCATCATTTTGAATTAATTCAGGTATAACCTGTTCACCCAAAATAATATTAGCTAATCCAATGTTATTAATCTTTACAAGTGATTTCCCAATGGCATAAGTCAAGCTACTTGTTTTATAAACGATAACCATTGGTAATTCAAGTAATCCAGCCTCAAGAGTTGATGTGCCGGATTTTACAATTCCAAACTTTGCATGTTTAAGTAAATCATAAGTATGGTCTTTTATTACCTTAAAGTTTTTTTCTGACGTTAATTCATAAAAAACTTTCTCTTCAATACTGCTTGAACAGGCAACAACAATTTGCATGTCAAGTTCATAAGCTAATTTTGAAGCAGCTTTAATTACTTCAGGGAAAATACTCTTAACTTCCTGCTTCCTGCTTCCGGGTAAAATCAATAAAATTTCTTTAGCAGGATCTAAATCAAATTTTTTATCCAAAAGATTACGTGATATAAAATTGTATCCGTTTATTTCCTGTATTAAAGGATGACCTACAAATTCGGCATTAACATTTTTTTCTTTAAAGAACTTTTCTTCAAAAGGGAAAACAACTAAAACCTTACTAAATAAGTCCCGGATCTTATTAACTCTACCTTTTCCCCAGGCCCAAACTTGCGGGGTAATATAGTAAATGAGTTCAAGTTCAGGTTTAAGCGTTTTTATTTTTTTTGCAAGGTTCAGATTAAACCCGGGGTAATCTATAACCACAGCTTCTTTAACTTGTCTTTTCTTTAATTCATTAATCAAATCACGCTGAACTTTTTTTATAAATGGTATATGTTTTATCACTTCAACAAATCCAAGAAACGCCATTTTATCAATGTGATAAATCAATTCCATTCCTTCGGCTTGCATTTTATTGCCGCCGATACCAAATATTTTCAAAGAACTATCTAACTTTTTTAATTCGCGTATAAGTGATGCACCGTGTAAATCACCAGAGACTTCTCCTGCTATCATTAAAATATTTTTTGTATTCATCACAAAATATTATTAGAGCTTAAATACCATTTAATTACAATAAGTAATGTAACTGATCCAAAGGCTTGTAAAGTCCTTGTTTCCGATTTAATACCTTTAGAAGGTATAAAAGCAGGTTGTGGAATAGAATCATCCTTATAGGCATTAAATTTCCAAAAGAATCTTGGAACATTTTTAAAATATCTATCGTAATCCTGCCCAAAAGTTTTAACTAAATAACCCTCTTCCTCTTTTACAATTACATAATATTGAAAAAAGAAAAAAAGCAATGCAACAACCTGCAGATAAGGGAACAATGACATAGACATTACTCCAATTCCAAAGTAGAGAAGTATATTTCCAACGTAAAGTGGATTGCGAACGTGTGCAAATGGTCCGCTTATAACCAGGAAACTACCACCAACACCGCCTGTTGTGCGTGTTTCACTACCAGCCCAGCTAACACCCCATAATCTTATAAGTTCGCCTGCAAGTGCAATAGCAAACCCGGTCACTAAACTTGTTACTGATGCATTTTCAAAAATCAGCATAAGTATAAGAAAAGGGATTGGAGTGTAACTTCTGTATTTAAATATTTTAGTTGCCATGCCGCTCATTTATTACTCCGCTATATAAGCTGATTTTCTTTTTAGTTCTGCTTGATGTCTTTTTTTTAGATTCTTTTTACTTAGCAGTTCAAGCATTTTAATTTTAACATCATCAAAATTGTTAAATGGATAAAAACCTATTTTTTCTTTTGAACAAAATTTTAGCAATCCATTTTTAGCAAAAATAAAATCGCAATACTGTGCTGCTTCTTTATCCGAATTTCCATCACCGATATAGATTGTATAATCATTATCACTACTGTGATTTATGATATGATTCTTTTTACAATTAGCCGAAGTTGGTGAACTTGCATCGAAATGCGGATATTCAGCAGTAAGTTTTCCGCCATTATCCACAAAAAGTTTATTTGAAAAGTATTTTAGTCCATCTAACCCAGCTTTATTAAAAATTCTATCGATGTAGTAATCAAAACCATCACTTAAAACAATTAACTCTATTTTATTATCATTACAAAATTCAACAAAAGAATTGAATGCGGGATCAATGCCTAACTGATCAATGAAATTATTTAGCTCCTGTTTCTCAATTGGAGGAACAGATTTACATAGTTCATCCCAGCATTGGCGTGAAGAAATTTTATCGCTAAGCAGATCTTCAATTATATTATTAACCATTTCGGTTTTACCAAAGGCTCTAAATATTTCTTCACCAATATCTTTAAGTGTAATTGTTCCATCAAAATCGACAAATATTTTTATATCTCTTTTTATCATCAATCCGCAACTACCATTTTTTTTACGTCAACAAAGTCTCCAACCTTTAAACGGTAAAAATAGATCCCGGGTTTAAGTCCCCTTGCATTAAAAACATAGCTATTTTTTCCGGCAGGAAATTCTTTTTTCTCAACTTTATCTATTGTTTCAAGACTGCTGCTGAAAATTTCTAAAGTTACCTTTTCTTCTTGAGGAAGATAAAAAGTAATGGTTGTTGAATCAGAAAAAGGATTTGGAAAATTTTGACCAAGGATTATTGATTCAGCATTGTAAAAATAATCTACTTTGGTTGGCAAGGTTACCTGCATTTCTTTGTCATTATTTTTCTGGACAACCCGATAAAAGATTGATCCGCTAAAATCAGGAATATCATAGAACTCATAGTAGTTAGCTTTGTTATTATTTTTTGCCTTTAAAGTACCGACAGTATTCCAGTCATTATTATTTTCACTTTGCTGTTTAGATCTTTGGATAGAATAAACCGTACCATCAGTTTCGTTTGCAGCATACCAAAATATTTTCACAGAATCACTAACTACTTCCGAAGAAAATCCAAGAATTTGGGAAGCATAAGTTCCGGTACTAAAGATCTTTTGTCCATAAATCTCATTTTGTCCATCGGCACTTCCTCTATAAATTGCAATTGCTCCGCCTTCTCCATCGGGAACAAGATTGAGATAACTTTTTTGCATATTTTTAGAAGATGAAATTTTTATTCCATCAGGGGTCCAAACATGTTTCCCATTCAAATCAATTTTTTGAATTGATAGATTCGCAAAAGAATCATTTCCTTTTTTATCAATCCATGCAATTATAACTCCACCTTTTCCATCATAAACAATTCTTTGACCGAATTGATTGCCAGTGATGTTTATTATTTTTTCACCGTTATTCTGCCAGAGCTGATTTCCATTACTATCAAATCTTTGAATGAATATATCTTTAATTTTTTCAAATTCATTTGTCCAGGTAATTACAACACTTGAATCTATAAGCACAAATTGAGGATTGATTTGGCTTCCTTGCTGGGAAGAAAGCAATTTACCGTTATCACCCCAAAGCAATTTTCCTTTTTCAGAGATAAGTTGTTGATAAACTATTTTTTTCTTACCGCCGTATGTTATAGCTGCATAAATATTTGCACCCATTTTGCCAATCGAATAATCTATCACTGTATTATTGGCTTTAGAAATAGTTAAAGGCTTAATGCCCCACATTTTGGAACCAAGCGAACTTATGTACTGTGCACGCAATAATGTTTTTTGGTTTATATTTTCTAACCAAAAAATATAAGCTCCACCTTCATTATCTGGTATAATTTCTGTCTCACTTGTCATGTTGTTTGAATTATAGACAATCCCCTTTGATGAATCGCTTAAAATTTTTCCATTAGGATCAATTTTTTGAAATCTAACAAAATACTTATCAGCTGATTGCATATTTTTAGAAACACGACTTACAAGACTAAACCCCCTTGTATCTATGCTAAGAGAATAATCAATTTTATTCGACTTTGTATTGGTAATTTGCAAACCATTTGTTCCCCACAAACGCAAACCATTTTTACTTAGTTTCTGAAGATATAATTCAGCACTTCTTCTCTTGTCAGATTCCTTCCAGATAACTATTGAATTGCCATCTGGATCAGTAACTGCAATTGGATTTTCTACTAAGCCATTACTCGTCGTTACAACTTTCCCATCTGATCTAAAACTCGGTTCCCCATCTTGATCAATATGAATAAAATAAATTTTGTTCCCTGTGCTTCCCTTATTATCCTGCCAAAATATATACGCACCACCGTCTAAATCATTTAAAGCTGATATATTGACAGGATCAACGGGATCAGTAACAAGTTTAGTATTTGCTGACGGATCATTTGCCCATTGAGCGAAGACAATATTAAAATTGCAAACAAAAAATATTGCAATAAAAAAAAATATTTTAATGTGTTCAGCTATAGTCATCACTCCTGTAAATTTCAACTTGCAACGAAATCAAGATCTTCATTAAATCTTACGCTAACTAATTTAGAAATACCTTCTTCCTGCATAGTAACACCGTAAAGAGTGTTTGCTGCTTCCATCGTTCGCTTATTGTGTGTTACTACAATAAACTGGGTATCTTTACTAAAATCTTCCAATATATTTGTAAATCGATCAATATTTGCATCATCGAGCGGGGCATCAATTTCATCAAGGATACAAAACGGACTTGGTTTTACAAGATAAATTGCAAACAATAATGCAATTGCTGTTAATGTTTTTTCTCCGCCGGATAAAAGCTCGATTGATGTTGGCCGTTTACCTTTAGGCTTTGCAATAATTTCAATCTTTGCTTCAAGAGGATCAGCGTTTTCTTCTATCTTCAGATCCGCTTCATCGCCGGGATTAAATAGTGATCTGAAAATTCTTACAAAATGTCCCCTGATATTTTCAAAAGTTTCCATGAACTGGGTTTGAGCAGTATTATTTATTTCATCGATTGTTTGTATAATATCTTTTTCAGATTCAACCAAATCATCTCTTTGTTTATGAAGAAATTCTTGTCTTTCTCTTTCTTCTTCATATTCTGAATGAGCTACCAGATTTATCGGGCCAAGATTTTTAACTTTTGATTTTAACTCCTGCACTTCGTCTGTTCTTTGTTTGAAGTCAAATGATTGCAGATCGTCAAATTCCTTTTTCTCAAGTGTAAGCGAGTAATTTTCCATTATATGATCAATAAGATTTGAGCTTTTTATATCAAGCTCTTTAATAGTCATATCGAAATTATGGATTGAATCGGAAACTTTCTCACGCTCGGAGCGAAGTGATTTTAACCGTAATTCTTTTTCGCTTACTTCATTTCTTAAGTTTTCATATCGTGTTTCTATTTCCTCTAATTGAGCATTTAGGATTTTTCTACCCTCTTCTAATTCAGTAAAATGTTTTTCATGCTCTAACAGCTTTTCGTCAATTACTGCCACCTCTTTATCGGTATTCGTAATATCTTCTTTACGGTTTGTAATAGAGTTTGTGAGTGCTGATATTGATTCTTCTGCACGTTTAATAGCATTTTCAGTATTTCGCTTTTCACCCACGACTCTTTCAATGGAAATATTCAATTCGTTTCTTTCCGAAACTAGTTGATTATACTTCTTTTCAATCTCAATAAACTCATTTTCGATGGATTGTTTCTTTTTTTCCTCGGAATCCCTTAAAGCAATTTCGGTATTTAATAATGATTCAAGTTTTGATTTTTTATTATCTAAAAGATTTGATTCAGCAGCGTGATCCTTAATTTCCTGCTGAATTTTTTCAACTTCATCGTTAGCTTTTGATTTTTCAAATTCAAATTGAGCAATTTGTTTTTCAACATTTGATAAATCATTAATAAGCAGTCTGCCTCTTTCCGAAAGTATTTTCAGATCAATTGTGCTTAATGATGCCTCTCTTCTGTTAATTTCATTTTGAGTATCGGCAAGATTTTTTTCGTACTGCGGGAATTCTTTCTGCAAGTTTTCAAGCAATTGTTTTCTTCCGAAAAGTGAGTCATCTAATCTTGGGACAGAACCTGCTTCAATTATTCCATCTTTTGAAACATAATCACCATTAAGCGTTGCAAAACTAAAATTGCCGTATCTGGCATTTAATTCAAAAGCTTTTTCAAGATCATCAACAATGCAAATATTTTTTAAAATCTTATTAAAAAATGGTTTCCACTTTGCATCTGTCTGAATGGATTGACTTGCCCAATTGATAAACCCAATTTCCTTTTCAAGTTTTTTCGCCCTCTGTCTATCAACAAAACTCTGAATCTTTTTTATCAGTCCCCGATTGTTTATCTCATCAAGATGAGGCAGATAAAATGATGCTTTACCGATATCATTAAATCTTAAGTATTCGATTCCTCTTTTTAAATCTTCAAGAGATTCCACCAAAACATTATTAAGATTATTTTTTAATGCTGCTTCAACGGCAAAGCGATATTTTTCATCCGAATCGCCAATGTGTGCAAGAATTGTACTTTCATTTTTGGCCCAGCTTCGATTATCCAAAAGAGCTTTTGCTCCTTTTGATACGCCTTCAAGGTTATCAATCAGGTTCTGGATAAAAATTATTTTATCCTTAACTGATTTTATAACACTCTTTTGATCTAATTCTTTTACTCTAAGCTTATTCAGTTCCAGTTCAATTTTTTCTTTTTCATTTTGTTGTTTTAGATATTCAGATTCAGCTTCGGCAATTTTATTTTGTATCTCATCCTTATCATTACCAAGCTCCTCTATAAAGCCTACGGTTTTAGCGATATTATTAGTAAGTGAAAGAATTTTTTCATTAAGCTTACTAATAATTCCTTGCTTTGATTCTAAAACAGTTTCGGTATTTTTAAGTTCATTTTCACGACCGGTAATTTCTTTAAAATTCTCAAGTAGAATATCGGATTGTGTTTTAAGTGCTGTTTTCTTTTGCTCTAAAATTTTTAATTGTCCGTCAACACTGTAATCAAGAGTGGTTTTTTGTTTTCCCTGGTAACTAATTTGTATTGCAAAATCTGAAAGGATTGTACCTCCAGTATCAAGAACAGATTTGGCTTCTTCAAACTGTTTGTTTAATTCAGAAAGTTCAGCAGTAAACCTTTCTTTATTTTTAATTAAAGAATTTTTTCTTTCGCGGTTAAGTGCAAGTGAATTCTGGACATTAAATATTTTTTCTGTGTGAAGAGTTATTTCGTTTCTTTTTTCTTTAAGTTCACTTTCGATTTCAACAAGTCGTTCACGTGATGTTTTAATTTCATCTTCCAGCTTGGCGATATCAGATTCAAACTGAATCTTCTGCTTAAAATTAATTTCTTTACTTTGTTTTGATTCTTCAATTCTTAAAACAAATAATGACAACTCTCTTTCAGAAAGATCAATTTCTAATTCACGTAATTGTGAAGTAAGCACATTATAACGGTCTGCCCGTTTTGCCTGTCGTTCTAATGAAGTAACTTTTTTCTCTACTTCAGAAACGATATCATTAACTCTTGTTAAATCGGATTTTACTTCATCAAGTTTTCTAAGTGCTAATCTTCTTCTTAACTTATATTTATTAACTCCGGCAGCTTCTTCAAACATTGTTCGACGTTCTTCAGCCTTGTTGCTCAGAATAGTCTCAACCATTTTCAATTCAATAACAGAATAAGCATTTGTCCCTATTCCGGTATCCATAAAAAGATTGGTTATATCTTTAAGTCTGCAAATGTTTTTGTTTAACAAGTACTCGCTCTCACCGGAACGAAATATTCTTCGCGTAATAGTTACATCAGTATATTCGGTTGGTAGAATTCCTTTTGTGTTTTCAATTGTAAGCGAAACTTCAGCCATTCCCATCGGTTTACGCGCAGCTGTGCCATTAAAAATTACATTTTCCATTTTGTCGCTGCGCAAAACTCCGCTTTTTTGTTCGCCAAGACACCAGCGCAATGCATCAACTACATTTGTTTTGCCGCAACCGTTCGGGCCTACAATAGAGGTTATACCCTGATTAAAATTAATCTGGGTTTTTTGCGCAAAGGATTTGAATCCAAGTATTTCGAGTTTTGATAAATACAATTTTATTTATCCAATAATATTGAATTGTTTTAAAGTTAACATCAGGTATTGCAGAACTGAATTTTCAACTTGGTAGATGAGCAAGAAAATAATTACTACACCGAGCAACGATAATATTCCATAGAAATAAACTCCTCCGGGATTTACATCAAAAATAACAGATATGCCTTTTAATAAACGATAAAGCAGCCAAAGAGAAAAAACTATTAGAAACAAATAAATGTAAATGTTTCCAGCACCTGCATTTAAAAGTCTGTAAAGCACAATCCCGACAGGTATTAATAACACAATTGGAAGCAATGCCCAAACCACTGTAAAAAACACGCTTGACAAATAAACTCTTGTTCTAACAAAAAAAGAAGATACTTTTATAATGATAGTAATAAGTATTATTAAGATTACAACTATTATAAAAAGCCAAACCAATGCATTTGCCGGATGCCAGGCAAGATAGCTTATTCCGGATAACATCCCGGCGCTTCCAAAGGATAAAACTAATTTTTCAAACAGCACATTATTCTTGATGTAGAAAAAAAGATTCGCAAAGATTAACGAAGTTACCAGCGCAACAATAAGCGCAAGAAAAAGTGAGTGATATGCAGATATGATTCTCTGATCTCTTACATCAGCAAAAAAATTATATGGCCGCAGCAAGGCGCGCGATGCATCTTCTCTAAATTTTCTACCCGAATTAACAAGCACGCCCATTAGTAATGCAAGAACCAAGCCCGAAATTATAAAAGCCATCGGTGCATCATCTTTTTCACTGCCAATAGGGATCGTAACTTTCTCCAAATTTTTCATTCTTGCAGATAAAACTTTGTACGCAAGTTTTTCTTGTTGTCTATCTTCTTCAACTAATCCAATCCGGTAAGTGTTATTTACGCTGTATCCGTTAATTATTGAAGGGAAAGCTCCTCTAAAATCAAACATTGAATTAGCAAAAAAACCCGCAAGGTGGTTAGACTCATAAAAATTAAAAATGTCATCAAAAAATTTTGCCTGCGCTTCAATAGAATGCTTATTTAAATATCCATCTGTTTGTCCGATATTAACCGTATAAGTTGCTTCACCAATTAATATCTTACCTTTACCAACCGCAGTTATTAGATTTTCAACTTCACTTTGTTTTTCTGATGGAGATTGATTTAAAAATTCAATTCCATATACATCTAAATTATCAATTTGATGAAATGTAAAATCAATAAATGAAGCATAGGTGATAATATTCCTATTTTTTTTAACTTGTGATGAAAGATTGCCCAACAACGCCCGATGCTCTTCAGATTTTAAAAGATATGAAGAACCAAAACCTATCCCGCCAATAGCTGAATATTTTTCATAAGCTTTCATCAAACTTGAAAGATAATTTTTACTGCGCATTATAAAATTTTGTGATTCGGCAAGTCCTTCGGGCAGATTTGCAATTGGTAACTCAACAAATGCAAGTAATCCAATCTGTTCACATAATCTCAAGTAATATGGGTGAGGAAGTTCTTTAGCAAATCTTACTGAATTAAATCCTGCCTGTTTAATTTTTTCCAAATCACTTTTCATTCGGTGATAAGAAGCAAGACTTCCATATTGATAAAAAGCCGGTGCGTACGTAACTCCGTAAAGATTAAATGGTTTCCCGTTTAATAAAAAATTATCTTTTTCGGATTCAATTTTTAATAATGCAATACTCTGATCATATCTATCAATCAATTTATCACCGCGCCACAATTCTAATCTTACAATGTAACTTGCCGGATTGTCCGGGCTCCAGAATGTTGGCGAAGTAATTGTTATACTATTTTTTATTTCAATTTGCTTATTCTGTTTTAATACAAAATTATTCTCATTTAAACCCGAACCTAAACTCGTTTTTCCATCGGGATAAAAAACCTGTGTTTGTAATTTAAAATTTGTCTGTTCATCAAGCGAGTCGGATTTCTTTTTAAATTCTTTATTATCAATAACAGACTGAATTGATATTACAGCTTTATCCGATTTAAAATCTATTGATGTTTTATATTCAAAATTTGTTATGCTTACGTTCGGTGTAAGATGTAAATAAACATCTCGAATGATTCCGCCAAAATTTTGCGGGAATAAAAATCTTTGCTTTAACGGAATAGTGTTTTGTGAATCAAGTTTATAAGAAAGCTTTACGGTAAGAATATTGTCTTTGCCTGATAGCAGTATATCACGCGGCAGTAAAACTGTAAAAGGGAACTCTCCACCCGGATGTCGATAAATGATAATTTTATTTACAGAAATATCAGCGGAGTAATTAAGACCAAAAAAAACTAAAGATATTTTTTGATTATTTAATTGATCTTCCGTAAGCGAAAAACTTTTCTCAAATACAAACTCACCTTTCCCATCAAAAATAGATGGCACAGTAACACTAACTTTTCCTTTTTTCTCATCATCGGAAGGATATACTTTCCAGTTTCCGTTTAATGGAATGATATTACGGGTATCTGTTATATCAAAAAAAAGCTGATCTGATGTATTTATTTTATAGTTTGGAAGTTCTCTGAAGATAACCTGTGAAAACATTGGCTGAGAGAAAACTATTGCGGCTATAAACAGATTGTAAAGTAAACTTTTGAGGGAAATCATTCTTTGCTACAAAACTCCTGAAAAAATAAGGTACAAATATAACTTCAAATCGAAGGGATTGCAATGAAAGTAAAGCCCGATTTGAACTAAAAATCGGGCATTTGAAAAGAAAATATGAATTATTATTAGATATTTTAAATTCTAAATTTTAAACTTTTAACTAATCGCTCCTTTTATAATTCCCATAAATGAATCTGCCTTTAAGCAAGCACCGCCAACAAGTGCTCCATCGATATCTATTTGTGATAAAAGTTCTTTTGCATTATCGGGCTTAACGCTTCCGCCGTACTGTATAACCAAATTCATAGATACATTCATAGAGTACTCTATCTCTATTAAATCACGAATAAATTCATGAACTTCCTGTGCTTGAGCCGGAGTTGCTGTTTTCCCCGTTCCAATTGCCCAAACCGGTTCGTACGCTACAATAATATTTTCCATATCATCTGCCGGAATCCCTGTTAATCCTTTTAATACCTGACTTTTGATAATGTCGTTGGTTGTTCCGTTTTCTCTTTCTTCAAGGAGTTCACCAACACAAAAGATTGGTTTTAATCCGGCAGCCAAAGCTTTTTTAATTTTTTTATTTATTACTTCATCACTTTCACCAAAAATATTTCTGCGCTCCGAGTGACCAAGGATAACGTATTCACATCCAGCAGACTTTAACATCGAGGCAGAAACTTCACCTGTATATGCACCGTTTTCTTCGAAGTACATATTTTGTGCACCAAGTTTAATTACGCTTCCTTTAATCAGTTTTGATGCTTCAGATAAAGATGTAAAGGGCGGACAAATAATTACATCGCAGTTGGGTTTTTCATTTTGTAAAAGATTTTTTAATTCAACGATAAGTTTTTCAGATTCAATTAAATCGTTGTTCATTTTCCAGTTGCCTGCAATAACAGTTTTACGCATTGTATCCTCTATGGTTTTATAAAAATTGCTGCGTAAAATTAAGTAAGAATACTATTGATTTAAACTCTATTTACACGACGTTTTTATTCTTTACGTTTTTGTGTGATATATCTTTCTTTTTTTTCGCAAAGTTTACTAAGTTTTGCCGCAAAGTTCAGGAAGAAAAATAAGGAAAATGAAATCTAAAATTTCCAAACAGGTTTTTATACTTGGAATGGTAAGTCTGTTTACAGACATTGCCAGCGAAATGCTGTATCCTGTAACTCCAATTTTCTTAACCACGGTTTTAGGTTCGTCAATGGCTGTTGTGGGGATGATTGAAGGGATTGCTGAAATTACCGCAGGATTACTAAAAGGATATTTCGGAAATCTTTCTGATCGACTCGGGAAACGCTCTATATTTGTTGTTATTGGCTATGGGATTTCCGCACTGGTAAAACCTTTACCCGGCATATTTCAAAATATTCCAGCCGTTTTAATTTCAAGAGTTAGTGATCGTGCTGGGAAAGGAGTTCGCACAGCCCCTCGTGATGCACTGCTTGCAAGTTACAGCGATGGAAATTCCGGTGCCGTATTTGGATTTCACCGCGGAATGGATACTCTTGGCGCTGCAATTGGACCTGTGATTGCCCTGATACTTTTAAATTTATTCCCGAATAATTTTCAACTGATATTTTTGGTAGCGTTTGTTCCATCAGTAATTGCTGTTTCATTTACGCTTGTTGTTAAAGACAAACAAGTGACTTCTAAAATTAAAAGTAATAAAAATTATTTAGAGTTCTGGAAAACTTCACCAAAGGAATACAGGAAAATTTTATTTTTAATTACTATATTTTCTTTAGTTAACAGCAGCGATGCTTTTTTGATTCTTAGATCAAAAGCCGTTTCAAACTCCAATACATTGGCAATCTTTGGATATGTATTTTATAATATTATCTATGCTGCAGCTTCATACCCGCTTGGGGGAATTTCGGACAAATACGGCAAACAAAAAGTTTTTTCTTTTGGCTTGATAATTTTTTCTGCAGTTTATTTTGGATTTGCGCTGATTGATAATATAGATTTTATCTGGATTTTGTTCGCACTCTATGGAATTTATGCTGCCTCAACAGAGGGAATTTCTAAAGCATGGATTTCGGATTTAATTCCAAACGAACAACGCGGTTCTGCAATCGGACTTGTAACTATGCTTTCAAGTTTTGCTATGATGTTTGGATCTTTTCTTACAGGTGTTCTGTGGGATAAGTTTGGATCCGAAATTCCTTTCCTAATCTCAGCTTTTGTTAGTTTGATAATCGGGATAATGATTTTAATCAAAAATTCTCCCAAAAAGATTTAGTTTCGTACATTTGCACTTAGTTCGCAAAGAATGCGAAATAATTATCACAATTAACTTTTAATCCTTTTTAGTATTTTAGCATTTAGATTTTCAAGACATGCATTCTTGCAATTGCATGCATCAATGTTTTAAAATATTAAGAGATTATTAATTTACTATGCAATCAACCAAAAAAAATACTGCTGTTATTGCTGTAAGCGGAGGAATGGATAGCTGCGTTACAGCCGCAATTGCCAACATGGAATATAAACTTGCTTTTGCACACATTAATTATGGTCAGCGAACTGAAAAACGAGAGCTGCAATCATTTAATGATATTGCAGATCATTACAGAGTAAAAGACAGATTAATTATTGATTACACACATCTTGCCAAAATCGGCGGTTCATCGCTTACAGATAAAAATATTGAAGTAACAAAAGCTGATTTAGAAAATAAATCTATTCCTTCATCTTACGTTCCATTTAGAAATGCAAACATACTTTCTGCATGCGTAAGCTGGGCAGAGGCAATAAATGCCAGTGCTGTTTTTATCGGGGCAGTTTATGAAGATTCATCCGGTTATCCGGATTGCAGACCTGATTTTTTTTCTGCTTTTGAAAAAATGATTGAGCTTGGTACAAAACCGGAAACAAAAATTAAAATTGTAACTCCAATTATAAATTTATCCAAAGGAGAAATTGTTAAAAAAGGAATTGAATTAGATGCTCCGCTTCACTTAACTTGGAGTTGTTATCAAAATGAAGATGAAGCTTGCGGAGTTTGTGATAGCTGTGCATTACGTTTACGCGGCTTTCAGCAAGCAGGATTTGAAGACCCAATAAAATATAAAGTTAGACCAAGGTATTGAATAAGTTATGCAACAAGATTTAATTAGTATAAAAGACGCAAGTAAATGGATTAGTTCTGAACTTAAACGAGATATTACTCCGTCAAATATTTCCTATCTTGTTAATTATGGTAGGATAAATAAACACGGAACTAACGGAGATTCTTTTGTAAGCAAAGAAGAAATCTTAGGTTATTATAAGTCTTACTATGGAAATCGTTCTCTAAATTGGAAAGAAAAGTTAGGGAATGATATTGATTGGCATCTATCTTTTGAAAATTGCAAAGAATCTGAAACAACTAAACATGTTCATCGGCTTCATCCTTATAAAGGAAAGTTTATTCCTCAATTAGTAGAATATTTTTTAGACTCTCATACTGATGAATTTAAAAAAGAAGTCTTTTTTAAAAAAGACGATATAATCCTTGATCCATTTTGTGGTAGTGGAACAACATTAGTACAAGCAAATGAATTAGGAATAAATGCAATAGGGATTGATATTTCTCAATTTAATTCTCTTATAAGCAATGTTAAAATTGATAAATATGATTTCGAAAACCTTGAGTTAGAAGTAAATAAAATCTCCCTCGCTTTAAAAAAACATAATACGGATTCAGATACAGTTAAATTTGAAAAATTATTGCTTGAGAAATTAAATGAATTTAACAATAAATACTTCCCTTCACCTGAATTCAAAATAAAAGTCAATAAAAAAGAGATTGATGAATTTAAGTTTGGTATACAAAAAGAGAAAGAGTTTTTAATTATATATAAAAGACTATCAAAAGAATTTAATATCGAATTGAATCAATTCAATTCTAATTCATTTTTAGATAAATGGTTTTTAAAACATATAAGGGCTGAAATTGATTTTGTTTTTGAACTTATAAAAAAAATTAAAAACAAGAATTCAAAAAAAATTATTACTATAATTCTAAGCAGAACAATTCGTTCGTGTCGCGCAACTACTCATTCAGATTTAGCAACTTTACTTGAACCTGTTACTACAACATACTATTGCTCTAAACATGGGAAAATCTGCAAACCGCTTTTCTCAATTCAAAGTTGGTGGGAAAGATATTCAAAGGATACATTGAAGAGGTTGAAGGAATTTAACTCACTTAAAACAAATACTTTTCAACATTGTTTCACCGGTGATAGTAGAACAATCGATTTATTTGAATCTGCAACAATAGAAAATGAAATATTTGCAAAGAAATTAAAACAGAAGAAAATAAATGGGATTTTTACAAGTCCACCGTACGTCGGTTTAATAGATTATCACGAACAGCATGCTTATGCTTATGATCTTTACGGTTTCAAAAGAAGAGATGACCTAGAAATTGGTCCTTTATCTAAAGGCACAGGTAAAGAAGCTAAAGAAAGTTATGTTGAAGGAATTGCAAGTGTAATAAATAATTGTAAAAGATTTTTAACAAAAGATTATAGTGTTTTTATAGTTGCAAACGATAAATATAATCTCTATCCAATAATTGCAGAAAAAGTTGGAATGAAAATCATTCAACAATTTAAACGTCCAGTTTTAAATCGTTCTGAAAGAGATAAAAGTGCATATTCTGAAAGTATATTTCATTTAAGGGAGAAATAAATGGCACTAACAGAAGATCAAAAGCAACAAATAAAAGAATTATTGATCAGAAAACTTGAATTCAAATTGAAAAAGTATGGACGTGAATCTTCAGCAATGCCTTTTCTATCAAGATTAATACAAGACAACGAAAAAATAGCTGCATATTCTTTTATTCATTCTATCGCTACGACTTTAGGTATGTCTATTTATGAGGAAGTCTCAGTTATAATAGGAAAACAAAACAGTGAAATAATTTTTAGAAATTACGGAGTTGGTGGTGTTATTTCAAAAAAACAAAAGACAGCAATTAGTAAAATCATAAATGAACTTAGAAATAAAGAAAGAACAGCTAATTCAAAAAAGGAAATAGAAGAAATATTAAAAGCAGATTCTTCTTCAGGGAAATATCAAAAATCAGGAAATATTGCCGATCTATATTTAGTGAGGAATGGAATCGAACATTTCTTTGAAATAAAAACAGTTAAACCGAATATTGATGTTTTTGAGAAAAGTAAGACAAAATTACTAGAATGGGTTGCTAGAAGAAGAAAATCAATAAAAGTTTTCTTGTGTTTTCCTTATAATCCATATCATCCAGATCCATATACTAGGTTTACTGAAGTTGGGATGATGGAACATAAAAAAGACTTTTTAATAGGAGATGAGTATTGGGAATTTCTAGGAGGAGAAAATACTTTTAATGAGCTTTTATCAATCTTCGATGATGTCGGAAAGGAGTTTAAAGAAAGAATAAACAAAAAATTCAAGGAAATTGCTCAACAAAAAATTAACAGTTATTGAGATAACAATGAAGAAAGATAAAATAGTATATAGTTTAGATGTCAGCGACATCCTAGAAATAGCTGATCAAGATTTAGAAAGAGTATTAACAAAAGAAGAACTCAAAAAAGTAATTGAATTAGTGCCAAAATACATAAATTGGGCTGAATCTATCAGTTTTGTAATTGAACAATTAGAATTACCAACCAACAAAGAATTAACAAATACAAAGAAAAAAATATGAGCGACAATCTAAAACTAGTTAACAATAAATTAAGTTTATTAGAAACATTTGAAAACAAATATCCTAACAGAGATTACACTGTTAAACACATTGCACCGGAGTTTACTTCACTTTGCCCAAAGACCGGGCAGCCGGATTTTGCAACTATAACGCTTGAGTACATTCCGGACAAACTTTGTGTGGAATTAAAATCTTACAAGTTCTATCTTCAATCTTACCGCAACGATGGAATTTTTTTTGAAAGTGTAACAAATAAAATTCTTGATGATCTTGTCGAAGTTACTAAACCACGATATATGAAAATTACGGCGGAGTTTAATACCCGCGGCGGAATTTCTTCTGTTATAGAAGCTGAGTACGAAGATGAAGATTACTGGTTTGATGATGAAGACTATGATGAAGATTTTGAGGATGATGATTTTCTTAAAAATTGAGTTGTCAATAATGTAAGGAAGCATGAATGCATGGCTGCATGGTTATAGTTTAATATCATGCATTCATGCAATAATGCATTCATGTACCTATGCTTTTTTATATTCGTTTTAATTATATACCGTTACTTTAATAAATGTAAATTTACTTTAAATAGTTATGCTACACTTGTTTGAAATAAAAAAGGGATTTCTTAAAGACAGAGAAAGTCTTTTTGAGAACTATTCAGGTAAAAGTGATGCGTTATTATTTAGTAAAACTTATAGTTTACTTATTGAAGACACAATCAGAATTATTCTTGGGGAGATTAAATTTTCTTTTACATTAGCTTCTGCAGGTAGTTTTAGCAGACGCGAACTATCTCCTTACTCAGATATTGATTTGATGATCATCTCCGAATCTATTGAAAAGGATTCCGAGGATATTAAAAAACTTATCACCAGTTTGTGGGATGGCGGTATTGAAGCTTCACATACTGTTCGTGAGCTGCCGGATATTCAAAAATATTTATCAGAAGATCTTCACACATTTACCCAGTTTTTTGAAACACGCTTTATTACCGGTGATTCTGTGCTTTATAATAAATGGAATACTGAATTACTTAATTTGATTGATGACGAATCAAAAAAATTATTAATCATCAATTTTATTGAAGATGTAAGACTGCGACATGAAAAGTACGGTGATTCACCCAAAATGCTTGAACCAAATGTT
The DNA here is from genome assembly GCA_963809415.1 of uncultured Ignavibacteriaceae bacterium. Classification (GTDB taxonomy): domain Bacteria; phylum Bacteroidota; class Ignavibacteria; order Ignavibacteriales; family Ignavibacteriaceae; genus IGN3. The sequence continues at coordinate 1,682,717 of CAWEJJ010000003.1, forward strand.
AAAATGTCCGCCGGCGGTTTACGTGATTTTCAATCCATTGAATGGATGATGATGATTAGCAATAAGCAGCTGCTAAATTCTCAGTACGAACTTACTCAAGCTGAAATATTTATCGATCATCTAAACAAAAATAAATTAACTACCCCTACCGAATGTAAGCGCCTTCTTGACAGCTACAAATTAGTGCTTTCCATAAGACATTTTTTGCACATTATGACAAAATCTAAAACAGACAGATTTGAATTTTCCAGCCAAATGAAATTGGCTCCAATCTATGGCTACCAGGAAATTGATCTGATGAGTTTTATGAAAAACTATTTTACTGCTTCGAACATTATCTTTCGCGTCAGTCATTCAATTATTAAAAAGTACAAAGTAGAATATGTTAATCCACTTCCCGATTCTCTTTCTTACGATTTAGATGAAGATTTTTATATAATAAACAAAGTTATCTTTCTTAAAAAGAAAGAACCATTAACGTTGTCCGATATTTTTAGAGTGTTTTATTATCGTGCTTATCATAATGCTGGATTTGATGATTATCTACGCACAAAAATTATTGAAGCGACAGAGAATGCGGAAGAAAATAATTGGTCTCAGCCTATATCCTCTGTTTTTTTTAGAGAGATACTGAAATTTTCTCGCCACGTTGGATCCACATTATCTATAATGAATGAACTTGGTGTACTTGGTGCATTTATGCCGGAGTTTGCAGATCTTAATGGATTTATGCAGCACGGAGTTTATCATTGCTACACCGCTGATGAACATACATTAGTTACTATTAAAAATCTTGAAAAACTTTCGAATCAAAATTCTGCTTTAGGAAAACTTTATAATTCTATTACCGACAAAGAGATATTAAATCTTGCACTTCTACTGCATGATATTGCAAAACCAATTACTATCTCCGGGCATGAAATAATTGGGGCAGAGATGACATCATCAATAATGATCAGGCTTGGTTATGAAGAAGAAGAAATTAATAAAGTATGTTATCTTGTTAAGAACCATTTGCTGATGGAACAAGTAGCTTTCAGGAGAAATCTTAACGATCCGGAAACACTTAATAATTTTACTGCTAAGTTTAATTCAATTGAAGAGCTTGATTTACTTTATCTCATAACCTACGCTGATCTTTCCGCCGTTAATCCTGCAGTTTGGACTTCGTGGAAAGCTGAATTACTCTCAGATTTATATCGTAAAAGCAAGGCAATGTTGCAGGATAAAATTTCCGGCGAGGAACTTCTCTACTCGACAATTTATTCCGCACCCAAAGATATTACAAAGCATTCAAACAAGATTACCGAAACGAATGTGCAGGATCATTTTGATTCCTTACACGATGATCTTGGATATATGAATCAGTTTACAGACGAAGAGATTGCATTGCATATTGAGGAAATAGAAAATGGTGGGAACATTTCGGTACTCTTTAATGAGCTTGATGATTTTACAAGCGTTACTGTTATAACAAAAGATTTTCCATCACTGCTTTCAAAATTATGCGGAGTGCTTGCTATAAATGATGCAAACATTCATTCTGCTAAAATATTTACTCGCAAAGATGGAGTTGTGATTGACACATTTCTTGTCACAGATTTCAGAAATCATAGTCATATTGATAAATCAAAGTATTCAAAAGTTCAGGAGGATTTTCATTCTGTAATAAATGGATTTATGCAGCTTCATCTGGAAGTGGCAAAATTAAAAACTCGCTGGTGGCGGATTGAAAACAAATTATTTAAACGTTCGGGACAAATTAAAATAGATTTTGAAAAACACGACCGATACACAATAATTGATGTTCACTCGCCTGATAGATTAGGATTTTTATACCACGTTACAAATAAAATGAATGAACTAGGATTGATAATTTATTTTGCAAAAATTTCTACCAAGGGTGATGATATTGTGGATTCATTTTATGTTCTGGATCGAAACGGACATAAAGTTTCGCAGAATGATTATCAATTTATTATTTCGGAATTAACAGATACTATTACACAAATATTGTAGAGACGTTTGGCAAAACGTCTCTACGGAACTTTTAATTGGAATTACTTTAAGAGCAACATCTTTCGTGAAGTTGAAAATTCATTTACCTGTATTTTATAAATATAAACACCGCTTGGTAAATTAGAAGCATTAAATTCTACGGAATGATACCCTGCTTCCTTTATTTCGTTTACTAATTCTGCAATTTCACTTCCAAGTACATCATAGACTTTTATTTTTACTAAACCAGCTTCTTTAACTGAATAGTTTAGTAAAGTCGTGGGATTAAATGGATTAGGATAGTTTTGCTCTAAAATATATTCTGATGGTACTTTTTCTCCAGAACCTACGCTTATTTTTGGTGCTAAAGCCATTATTGAAACTTTATCACTTTGCAATGATATTAATGCTGTATTGTCTTTTGATTTAATTGTATAATCATAATTATCGCTTGGGATACTTGTATTTGCACTATAATCTGTAAAGGTTTTTCTGGCTGTCTGTGGAACGTAACCTATTAGTTGAGGTTCACCTCCATTTTCTGCTCTGTAAATGTTATAACCAGCAAGATCAGTTTCTTGATTCGAATCCCAGGTTAATACTGGATGATTATAAAGGACTGACAGTTTTAGGTTTTGTGGTTTGGATGGTGGACCATCCAATGATGTACCAACATAAAAATCCAATGAAGCAACTCCTGAATTGAAACTATTGACTTTAAATCCAAATGGGGCAGAGTTTTTATTTAATCTTTGAGAATTAGGATTGCTATAAGGAGACCACAATTCATTATAGCCCATTCTAAAAGCATCAGTTCCATCACCGTTATGTGCTAAATCTAGTATAGGCATACCTGTTTCCGGATCCTCAACAAAATGAATTGAGGCTTCTCCTTGATAAACACTATTCCACCACCAAGGTATCCAATCAATATCTGTGTAACCATTTACTCTGTCTGGATTTAACTTTTTAAAGACTGGCAGTAACTGTGGTCCCCAAGGACTTTGAATCCTTTGATTAACAGTCCAATTGTATCGCGCATCAGCAGCAAGACACCTTATAAATTTATCATCGCCACCCCAACCATCTTGTCTTAAAACGTATATTCCATTTTCCACATTACCATAAGGGCTTCTTAAAAACATCTGATTGTTTTCCCAAAATGATGTTTTTTGGTGATTCTCAATATAAAAATATTCGTTTGTAGCAGCATTTATAACAAGTCTATATGCAACACCACTTGTTACAAAATCTGGTAATGCTGCATTTTGAATTGTCTGGTTTGGTGATGCTTGAAATGTGTTTGGTTCTAAATTTATCCAGCCAAGGCGGTATCTTTCAAAAGCATTCGCGACAAAGTTTTTTATCCCCCAGCCTGAAAGCATCCCCCAAAAACCATGACCGACGTGCTGATCGTTTCCTCCTTGCAAATAATGACCAAATTCGTGTATGCAGAAACGAAACATATTCTCTGAAAACCAATCTGTCATTGTTGCGCCGGAGCCACCTGGAATAGTGCTACCAAGTTGTGGATTAAAACCGGTTTTAATAGTTCGTAAGCCATTATCAACTGAAAATTGACTCCCTCCTAAATCGGCATAGCGACCCATATTAAGTCTTTGATAAATTAAAGAAACAGAATCTGGACTGAATTCATTTGCAATATTTCTCCAAACCATAAATACAATATCAACAATTCCATCCGGTCTGTTTGTGTGAGTATAATTTCCTTCATAATCCCAATTATCAAACTGTGCAAAATCCCAGGTTTGGTCTAATTGCTGAATGATCTCTTTATGAATATATCCACGATTTTTATTGTTTGTCAAATACCAAGCCCGAGTATTTGGTGTAATAACAGATACTGTCTTTCCGATAAATTTTAGTTTATTAAAAGACATTTCATTAAAATAGTGGGTCATTGACCCTTGTGTTGGATTTGAACTCCAGGTTTGATCAACCCAGCTTTGCATATTTGCAGGTGCTTGTCCTTTAACCCAGGTTGGATTCGATATATCGTGATTGTCATCAGGGAATTGTGCAAAAACAAAAAGAACATTTATAGTACCTTCAGATGGCAAAATATAACCGCCGATTTGTCCTGACCAAGTATTTTCTACACCACTTATTGTGCAAAGCAATTCGTCGTTTTGTGAATATATAGTTGTAAACTCAAAACAGAACATTAATAGAAAAATTACATAAATATTTTTCATTCTTTCTCCAGTTTAAATCTATTTTAATAGAATTAATTTTTTAGATGATCTCTTATTACCTGCTATCAGTGAATAGATATAAACACCACTCGAAAGATCACCGCCATCAAATGCAACTGAATAACTTCCAGTTGATTTATATTCATCCACAAGCACTTTGATCTCTTCACCTAAAAGAGAGTAAATAGTAAGTTTTACTTTTTGTGGTTCTGATAAGCTAAATTTAATTGTTGTTGCTGGATTGAATGGGTTAGGATAATTCTGAAACAGCTCAAATGAGATTACTACATTTTGCACATCTTCTACTGAGGTAATTGTACCAATAGTATCTCCGTCAATTATGCAACCCTGTAAAATTCTTTGAGGACCGCCACCTTCTTCATCAAATTCCATTATCTCGCCTATCCCATAAGCAAGTGTAATTGTATAGCGTGGCCAAGAATTTTGGTTTATAACAGTATCCCCCCAATTCAAATCATAGTAAGTTATTTCTATAATGGTAGTTTCTCGACCCAAAAATATTGAAGGATACTTCGCTCTTACCAGTGCTTCCATTCTTTGTATATCACTAGTTTCCGGTCTTACCATCCAATGGTCTCCGGAATCCGCGTCAAGTTTATAGTAGCGCCAATTAAGTTGTATTGGATCATAAAAACAATTGAATGAAGTATCTATTCTGAACGCAGGATCTACTAGTGTATTATAATAGATTAATTTGCTACCATCTTGAAGTGTCGTGTCTGATATGATTGTTCTACTAAACATCCCACTGCTGTAACTATACTCCCAAACATTCCCAACCGAAGAAGGGAAGAATTTGTACGGGTCGAGCGTTTGTGCAAACAAACTACCATTAAATAAAACAAAAAAAGTAAAAAGTAAACTTCTTCCCGCAGAGCGGGATTTCATAAAATTCAACATTTTAAATATCTCCTTTAGGTGAAAGAAAAACTAACATAAAAATCTTCATCTATTTATGTTACGTAAAACCAGTTGGGTAATTTTGGACGACGAATATTGAGTGCCCAATGTTAAATGAGCAAAAGTTATTTCTAAAGAATAAAACTTTATAATTTTCATAGAGAAGAGAAAGAAAGAGGTAAACATAAATCAGCAGCATCTCTCCACCCCCAAATAAAAATTGCAGAGAGAGAGAAAGAATAATCGTGCCAGAAAATTTTAATAACAGTAATTATATCTATTTGAACCCATTCCACCATAACCTCTTAGGTTTACAAGTTAAAAAAACTAAAAAAACTTATTAAAGTCAAATTAAATTTTGTCAGAGTTGTGTATTTTTACATATTAAAAAATTGTAGGTGCACTTTTGAATTTTATGGAAAAAGAAAAACCAATCGGAGTCTTCGACTCCGGTATTGGAGGTTTAACTGTAGTTAAAAGATTATCTTCAGTTCTTCCAAGAGAAAGCATAGTTTATTTTGGTGATACAGCACGCGTTCCTTACGGATCAAAATCAAATGCTACCGTTATTGATTACTCAATTCAGAATACAAATTTCTTACTTCACAAAAATGTAAAAGCTGTTGTGGTAGCCTGTAATACGGCTTCATCTATTGCGCTGCCGGAATTAAGAAAACAGTTTACAGTCCCTGTAATCGGCGTAATCTTGCCAGGGGCAGATATGGCTTATAAAGAAACCAGGAATGGGAGAATTGGCGTTATCGGTACCAGGGCTACAATCAATAATGCAGCTTACTCAAATGCGATTAAAGAGATTGACAGCAACATTGAGGTGTTTGAAAAAGCCTGTCCGTTATTTGTTCCGCTTGTTGAAGAAGGCTGGATAAATCACGAAGCAACTTATAAGATTGCTGAAGAATATCTAAAGGAATTAAGAGAAAAAAATATTGATACGTTAGTGCTCGGATGTACACATTACCCAATTCTTGCTGACATAATTCAGGAAGTAATTGGCAAAGATGTAAAGCTTATTGATTCCGGTATTGCAACAGCGGAAGTTGTACGAAATGAAATTAATAGAATTGGATTTGAAACAAACTCTGCTGTGCCGGGAAATTTAGAGTTATATGTAAGTGATATACCTACAACATTTAAGCAAGTTGCCGAACTGTTCCTGGGCAAAAAAATTAACGAAGTTGTTAAAGTTGATATTGAAGAGTTAGTTAAAAAATAAAAAGACGGGCAAATGTCCGTCTTTTATAAAAAAATGACTTAATTATAATTGATTTTATTTTAGCAGTACCATTTCTTTAACATCAGTGAACTTACCTGCTTGTAATTTATAAATATATACTCCACTTGAAAGATTAGCCGCATTAAAATTAACTTCGTAAACACCCGGGGTTTTTTCTTCATTAATTAATGTTGCAACTTCTTTACCAGTTATTGAATAAACTTTCAGAACGGTAAATGAAGTCTGAGGAATTGCGTAACGGATTTTTGTTGAAGGATTAAATGGATTAGGATAATTAGCAAATAACTTAAAATTAGTCGGATTGAAGTCAATCAAACTCTCATTAACTCCGGTTACATTCAATACTACTGAAGTTGTACCATAAAGTCTTGATGGATTTTTAAATCCAGCATTGACAGTATATGTTCCGGGAGATGGCGCTGTCAAAATAAACGGGTCACTTGATGTAACGTTATTTACCGCAACAACAGTTCCATTGTTATCAACCAGTTCACCGGCAACATTACTTGTTGTTCCTGTTACAGTAATTCTGACTTGCAAATTGCTAAGGACTTCTGCAGTTACAATGCCAGCTTGTAATGTATGACAACCAGAACCTGCACAACCGGGTGCTGAGCCATTAAAGCTTGGTTGAGAATTTGTAAAGGAAAAAACAAATAGCGCTAATAAAGTAGCAAATAATGCAAAATTGATTTTCATGTCATACTCCTTATTTGTGAATAATTAGCAAAGCGCAAATATTATGCCTTATTAATATTAGTCAAATATTATAAATTATTCAAAACATCAATAAATGGACAAAAATGGCGGGAAATATTTTACGGGATCGGTAAAATATTATCCGAATGAAAGGAACAGTTAAACACAAATCATGTCTATGTGGCTCTTCACTATAGTTTAATTAGAGGCAAAACTATTTCTAATCTGTTTATTTTTCAAAAAATTTTCTGATTTCTTTTTTATCGTTTGTCAAACCAAGAACAATCATCAACTTAATTCTTGCTTTTTGTCCATTGAGATAATCTGAAAAGATTACACCAAGATTGTGCAAATGTTTTCCTGCACCGGGATAACTGTATATGTCATCTGTTTCTCCTGCCGGGCAACGGGATGTAAGGACAACAGGAATTCCTTTTTCAACAGCGTATTTAATTCCTTCAAATGCTGGTGGCGGAACATTTCCCACTCCAAGGGCTTCAACAACAATTCCCTCAACTTTGCTGTCTGCAGAAAATCTAAAAAATTTTTCATCCATGCCAGCATAAACTGTCAGTAAATCTACATTAGTATTTATTTTTTCTGCTTCGATAGTTTCAAGATGTCTTGGCAAACGATTAAAAATCACTCTTCCATTTTGTACAAAACCCAGTGTCCCAAAATCTAAACTCTTAAATGATTCAACAGAATCGGAATAAATTTTTGTTACTTCGCTTGCGGCATTTATTTCGCCGTTCAGGCATACAAGCACACCAAGATTTTTTGAATTATCATTTAAACAAATATGCAAAGCATCAATCAGATTCCGTGGTCCATCCCAGTCGGGTTCAGAACTATTTTTCATTGCACCAATTACAATAATTGGAATTTCTGTTTTTATTGTCAGATCCAAAAAATAAGCAGTCTCTTCAAGCGTGTCAGTTCCATGCGTAACTATAACACCATCATATTTATTTGAATTTAATTTTGCATTTATCTTTTGAGATAAATCTAACATTAGTTCTGGTGTAACATGTGGTCCCGGGTACTTACCAAAGTCTAAACATTCAATCTCTGCCAGAGATCTTGCTTTAGGAATCATTCCAAGCAATTCATTACCAGAATATCTAGGAATAGCACCACCGGTTTTTTCATCAATCATCATGGAAAAAGTGCCGCCTGTAAAAACAACTAGTATTTTCTTCATTTATTTCTCAATTTTTTGTGCGTAAAAATAGCTTTTAACTATGATTCTAAAAAGAAATAAATTTTCATCAAAAATGTAAAGGTAAACTGACTTGCAGAGTATAGTATGAAAGTTTATTTTTCAATTAAGTATTTACAAGAAAGGTACAATTATGTTAATGGTAGAGGATGTTGATTTAACTCCTAATCCGCACGCTTTAAAATTTATTTTAAATGAAAAATTATTAAACTTAGAAACAAGACAATACCCGAATAAAGAATCAGCACAAAATGATCCTTTTGCGAAGGGTATCTTTGACATTGATGGAGTTATTTCTGTTTTTTATATGGATAAATTTGTTACAATTGAGAAATCCAGTGAACGCAATTGGGGACAGATTCAAAGACCATTTATCAATTTCTTAAAAACTTTTGATAAGGATTTAATTCCAGTTGAGAAAGAAATTAAAGTTAGTGATGAGGAATCAAACGAATTGTTGAAGGAGATAAATAATCTGCTGGATCAGAAGGTAAGACCTGCCCTTGCCGGTGATGGCGGTGGGTTGGAAGTTTTAGGTTTGGATGGTTACACTGTTAAGATCAGATATCAGGGCGCCTGTGGAAGCTGCCCAAGTGCAATAAGTGGAACGCTTACTGCAATTGAAGGATTATTAAAACGTGATGTTAATCCGGCAATAAACGTAGTTCCTGCTTAAATAATTTTGTTGATATTTTACCAGGCTGCTTTGCATAGCAGCCTTTTTTATTTATCGAGAACAGAAAAATGAGTGAAACAAGTTTTTATTCTGAAGAAACAATTGCCGGGATTAAATTGGCTGTTCTTGCTTCATCAGAAGGAATAAAAAAAATATTTCTCAATCTCAAAAAAGGATCTCAGGAACTTTCAGCAGCAACAAAGCTTAGAAGCGATGATCCATATCTATTCGGGATTTTTAATCAGCTTAAAGAATACTTTTCAGGAACAAGAAAAACTTTTGATGTTCCACTGGATATAGAGGGAACAGATTTTCAAAAAAGAGTCTGGAAAGAATTGCAAAATATTCCTTATGGTAAAACTATCAGTTATAAAATACTTGCGGAAAAACTTGGTGATGTGAAATCAATTCGTGCTGTTGGGAAAGCGAACAGCCAGAATCCAATTGCAATAATAATCCCTTGTCATCGTGTAATAGGTACAGACGGAAGCTTAACAGGTTACGCCGGAGGATTGGATATAAAAGAAAAACTCCTTCACTTGGAAGGAGCTTTAAATCCTGAATTGTTTGACTGAATTAAATATAAAAAGTCCAGATTAATCAGGACTAAAATTATTTAATTTCTGTTACTTTGCTTATATCAGCAAGTCTAACAAATTTTTCGTTGAACTTATATGCGCCATCATCGGTCTTCATACTTTTAATAACCTTTACCGTTACGCCTTCAACTTTTTTCTTGCCTTTTGCTTTATCTGCAAAACTTTGAACTTTTGCCATCTTTTTAATCCTAAAATTTTGAGGTGTAAATATATGGCATTAAAGTTTTAAAGAAAAGATTTCTCTTTAGAACTCTTATACTATTAATCTCACTTGTGAATATTGCATTTTTTGTTAGTTTTGGGCTTTAATTTTTCAAATTTGAAGATCATGGCATCAGTCGAAAGTACAAAAGATTACATTTCTAAATTCCCTGGCATTAAATCCAAACCTTTAGGTAAAACTAAATATACAGCATCGATTTGCGGATTTGGTTGTTACAGGATTGATGATGGAATCCCACAGCACAAAAAAGCATTGGAAAAAGCCCTTCTATCAGGAATAAATATTATTGATACTTCATCAAATTATTCTGATGGCGGAAGTGAAATTATTGTGGGCAAAGTTTTGAATAAGGCTTTTTCAGATAATAAAATTAACAGAGAAAATATTATTGTTGTCTCCAAAGGCGGGTATCTTCAAGGTGCAAATCTAAAACTGGGGATGGAAAGAGAACAATCCGGGAAACCGTTTAATGATGTGGTAAAGTGTACGCAGGATATGTGGCATTGTATAAGCCCGGATTTTCTTGAGGAACAAATTACACTCTCTTTACAAAGATTAAATTTAGAAAAGATAGATGTTTATCTGCTTCATAATCCTGAGTACTTTTTAACTTACTCAATTATTTCCGAACGTGAAAGACGAGTGCGAGAATACTATCGTCGAATTAAGGATGCCTTCCTCCACTTAGAAGAAGAAGTTAAACGCGGAAGAATTTCTTATTACGGAATTTCATCAAACACTTTTGGAGAAAAAGAAACAAAACAAAATTTCACTTCGCTGGAAAAAGTAATTGCAATCGCAAATGAGATTTCTGAGAACAATCACTTTGCGGTTGTGCAATTCCCAATGAACCTGATTGAAAATGGCGGAATGAATATTCTAAATCAGCAAAACCGAACTAAAACATTTTTACAACTTGCAAATGAAAATAATCTTGGAGTTTTAGTTAACCGACCTTTAAATGCGATAAACAAAAATAGATTAATAAGATTAGTGGATTATCCTGTAACAGAAGATAGAAGTAATGATGAAATCTTTAGTTTGATTGACGATTTAAGCAAACAAGAATCCAACTTGATAGATAAATACATTAATTATATTGGTTTAAGTTCAAGTGAAAAACAAAATGTAATTGACTGTATCTCGGTTTCTTCAATATTAAAATCCAATTATAAAAAATTTGATAATCCTGGAAATTTTAACGAAATAAAGACTAATTATTTAATTCCACGTGCAAATTTTGCGATAAATGAAATTGGTAAAAATTATTCAGAAGATGAAAATGTTGTTCGTGCACTAAGAAATTATGCTGTAACGACAAATATATTATTAGATTCGATTTTCAGTAATCTTGCCAAAGAAAAAAATCTTGAGAATGAGAATTTCCATTCCGCAATAGATAAATTTGTCAATAGTGAACAGCAAAAATTATCATTATCTCAAAAAGCTATACTATTAATTAATAGTGTACCTCAGGTTACTTCAACCCTGGTTGGGATGAAATCCGTAAATTATGTTGAGGATGTCCTTAAATCGATTAAAAGTGAGTTTATTGAAAATTATAAAGAATTCTGGTATGATAATGGATCATTGACTTAATAATATATTGAAACGAACGATAATAAATCGTATCTAACAAAGTATAGTAATAAAATTTTATATTTAACAAATGTTTCTTTTCATTGTTTATTTAGATTTTATTGTTTAGGTTTTATCATAAATTTTTGGTTTTTTAATGTTTTTACTAGCAACAATAATAATTTTGTCTTACTTAGTGGGTTCTATTCCTACAAGTATAATCATCAGTAAGATTACAAAAGGTATAGATATACGCGAACATGGCAGCGGAAATGCCGGCGGAACAAATGTTATGCGTGTTTTAGGCTGGAAACAAGGACTTTTAGTAATAATTCTTGATGCTCTAAAGGGAGCATTTGCTGTAGTTGTAATTGCAAGATTACATTATGGTGGTTTACCTTTCCAAAACGTTTCTCCATTTGATGATTTTACTTTGGTTCAAATAATTGCAGGTATTGCCGCAGTTATTGGTCATATCTGGACCGTCTTTGCTGGATTCCGCGGCGGAAAAGGAATTGCAACAGCACTCGGAATGTTAATAATGATCATTACAGTTGACATGCTTGTAGCAGTAGGAATTTTTATCCTTGTAGTTACAATTTCAAGATACGTTTCTCTCGGTTCGATTTTAGCAGCATTGTCAATCCCGATTACTCTAATTTTCAGGGAAAATATTCTTCATAATCATATTCAGAGTTATGGAACAATACTTCCATTTGTTGTGGCTGTTTCATTGCTTGTAGTTTTCACACACCGCAAAAATGTTATTCGTTTGCTTAACGGAACAGAAAGTAAATTTAGCTTAAAGAAAAAAAGTTAGAAATGAAAATATCTATACTGGGTGCTGGTGGCTGGGGAACAACTCTCGGTATTCTTCTCCACTATAATGGTCACCAAGTTACTCTTTGGGAATATCATAAGAATTATGTTAAAGAGTTAATCAAAAAAAGGATTAACTCCATTTATCTCCCCGGCATACACATTCCAGAAGAAATAATTATCACACATGATCTTAAAGAATCTGTTTACCAAAAAAATATAATTGTACTTGCGGTTCCATCTCAGTTTTTACGTTCTGTTATTGAGGATGTAAATTATTCAGATATTAAAAATTCTATTCTTGTTAGCGTTGCCAAAGGGATAGAGAATAAACATTTGATGACAATGTCTCAGATGTTAAAAGATGTCCATCCTCATTTGAATGATGAACAAATTGGAACTTTATCGGGTCCCTCACACGCAGAAGAAGTCAGTAGAAGAATCCCGACTGCTGTTGTTGCTGCTTCAACTGAACATGAAACCTCAAAATCGATTCAAGCAGCCTTTATGAATTCTTATTTTCGTGTTTACTCTTCTACAGATATACTTGGCGTTGAACTTGGCGGAGCATTTAAAAATGTTATTGCTATCGGTGCAGGGATTATTGATGGAGCCGGATTTGGTGATAATACAAAAGCCGCAATTATGACTCGCGGTGTTGCAGAAATTTCCCGGCTTGGTTTAGCAATGGGTGCACGACCGGAAACTTTTGCCGGACTTTCCGGAATGGGAGATTTAATTGTTACCTGTATGAGTAAACACAGCCGTAACCGTTATGTTGGCGAACAGATTGGGAAGGGTAAAAAGTTAAAAGAAGTTCTAAAGGGAATGGAGATGATTGCCGAAGGTGTTGAGACTAGCAGGTCAGCATCTAAGCTTGCTGAAAAATATAATGTTGAAGTCCCTATAACAACAGAGGTTTATAAAATCCTCTTTGAAGATAAAGACCCGGTTAAAGCTACTACTGATTTAATGACCCGCGATATGAAAACAGAAAGACATTAAATGTTTAGAAGTCATTGCGAATCCAACTTTTGCCGGTGAATCAATCTACCTAACAATTCATCACTCCAATACCGAAATTATTCGACTTACTAAATAGATTGCTTCGTTCTCCCGATAAATCCGGATCACTCACAATTACGAAATAAAATTATTCTGTTACTCTACCACCCGGTAAAGAAATTCCTTTTATTTTCCTGAAGATAGAAACAGCATAAGAGTCTGTCATTCCAGAAACAAAATCTATTATTCTTAATAACCGATTGTAAAGATCCGGATTTGCTTTTTCAGCAAAGAAAAATCTTTTAGGAATAAGATTTATAATTGAACGATTTTTAGGCGAAAGATTTTTTTTCGAGTATTCATTATAAGCCGTTATAAAAGTATCAAGCAATCCACCAAGAACTTCATAACCGGCAGTTTCACGTTCGACAACACTTCTATGCAGATAAATTTTTGTGATTGATGTTTTTTCAATTTTCTTTAGTGTACTTGATTTAGTAATTACAGTAACCAATTCCTTGTTAAAGTCTCCAGTGAGGATTTCTTTTTCATTTTCGATAAATACATCAGCAACAAGATTAACAAGATCACTTATTGCTTTTGCACGCAAGTAACCAACTTTTTCATTATCATCTCGCTTTTTGTAACCGGATAAATCCCGTTTATGAATTAATGGCAACAACAAACTTTCTGTTTCTTTGAATGATAAAAGTCCTAAACGAAAACCATCTTCAAGGTCCATTATACTGTAACAAATATCATCTGCGGCTTCTACAAGAAAAGAAAGCGGATGACGATGCCACAAATATTTTTCTGCTTCGTTAGGTATTGATAATCCTGTTTTCTCAGCAACGCGTTTATAAATTTCCTTTTCTGATTGGAAGAACCCAAACTTTTTGTAAATATTTTTATGCCCTGTTTCGTTTTTAATTTCCAAATCTGTTAAAGATTCCTTAGGATACTTGTTTAATGCTGAAAGCGTAGCATAAGTTAACTGCAACCCGCCATCAACATCCTGGTTTTGCAGCTTTGTGATAATTCTAAATCCCTGTGCATTACCTTCAAACCGAATTAAGTCATTCCATTTTTTTTCATCAGCAATTTCTTCCTTAAACTTTTTACCATTTCCGTTTTTAAAGTACTCAGCAATTGCGTCTTCACCAGAATGACCGAAAGGCGGATTACCAATATCGTGAGCAAGACAAGCAGCGGCAACAATTTCTCCAAAATGGAATTGTGTAAAATCTTTTCTGAGTTTTGGATGACGTGCAATAATTCTTTCACCAACAAGATTGCCAAGCGATCTTCCTACAACTGAAACTTCCAGGCTATGAGTTAATCTTGTATGAACAAAATCACTTTCAGGCAACGGAAAAACCTGAGTCTTATCCTGCAATCTTCTGAATGCGGGAGAAAAAACTATTCTGTCAAAATCTTTTTGAAACTGGCTGCGTCCATCTTTTTTTGAAGATAGGCTTTTTTCAATTCCAAGGCGCTCATCTGTTAAGAGTAATTTCCAATCCAAAGTAAATTCCTTAATTCTTTGTGTAGAAAGTTAAATAAATTTTAACTCAATAATTATTAATCCTGTTGAGTTTGCCTTGCTAACAGTCTATTTTTCGGGCAATGAATTCTTCAAAAGAAAATATTCTTGAATCTTCTGTTCAATATATTAAATCTGTTGGACCAAAACGTGCAGAATCATTTTCTAAAATTGGCATTAATACAATTCGTGATTTGATCTTCTATTTCCCTTCCCGTCATCTTGATCGCACCACTGTTTTAACTGCTGGCAAAGCTTATGGCTATGCAATAAATGGTTATGATGGCGAAGTAACTATCATTGCAAAAGTAGTGGATAAAGAGAAAAGAAATCTTGGAAGAAAAGAAATCCTAAAAGTTCAGTTTAGAGACACATCCGGATTTATTGAATGCGTTTGGTTTCAGGGTGTAAAATATTTTCATTCCAGTTTTTAATGAAGGAGATTATTTTGCAATCTCAGGCAAACCGGAAATAAATTACAACAAGCTTCAAATTGTTCACCCTGATTTTGATAAGATAACCGAGGAAGAAACACAAAGTTTTCTAAACACAGGAAAGATTATTCCTTTCTACAGAATTCCTAAAGAGCTAAAGCAGAAAAATATTGGTGATTTGAGTTTACGCCGAATTATAAACACCGCAGTTGAAAGTTATGTCGAGAATCTTGAAGAAACACTTCCGCAAGAAATCATTACACAGCATAAACTAATTGATTTAATAACCGCCGTAAAAAATTATCATTATCCACAAAACAAAGAACTTTTTGAGCAGGCAAAACGAAGATTTAAGTTTGAAGAAATGTTTTACATCGAGCTTCTTGTGGCGATAAGAAAAAATAATTACCAAACAAAGCTTATCGGCAACAAGATGGAGATTAAATCCAAACTTGTCTCAGATTTTATTAAAACACTGCCATTTGAGTTAACGCATTCACAGTTAAATGTTTTGAGTGAAATCAAAAAAGATATGCTTACCGAAAAACCAATGAACAGACTTTTGCAGGGCGATGTTGGAAGCGGGAAAACTATTGTGGCATTAATATCAATGTTAATTGCAGTTGATAATGGTTTTCAAGCTGCATTAATGGCACCAACAGAAATTTTAGCAGATCAGCATGCAAAAAATATTTCTGCAATGATGAACAAACTTGCATCGGTTCATAAAGGAAAAGAAATTAAAGTTAGTCTGCTGCTTGGCGGACAAAAGAAATCTGTACGAAACCAAAAACTTTCTGAAATTGAATTACAAGAATTGGATATTATAATCGGCACACACGCAATTTTTGAAGAACAAGTTAAGTTTAACAATCTTGGGTTGATTGTTATTGATGAGCAGCACCGTTTTGGTGTTAAACAGCGAGCGATGCTGCAAAGCAAAGGAAAAACTCCTGATGTACTTGTTATGAGCGCAACTCCGATTCCGAGAACTCTTTCTATGACGGTTTATGCAGATCTGGATTTGTCTGTTATCGATGAAATGCCTAAGAACAGAATTCCAATTAAAACAGTTTTGCGCGGCGAGAAGAAACTTCCTGAGATTTATAACTTTATAATTGATAAAGCAAAAGAAGGTTATCAAACATTTTTGGTATATCCATTGGTAGAAGATTCTGAAAAACTGGATTTGAAAGCTGCAACCACTTTTTATGAGGATTTAAAAGAAAATCATCTTCAAAATCTTAAACTTGGATTGATTCACGGCAGAATGAACTGGCAGGAAAAAGAAGAAGTTATGTTGATGTTCCAGAAAAAGATGTTTGATGTTTTAGTTTCAACAACTGTTATTGAAGTTGGAATTGATATTCCAGATGCAAATATCATTTTAATTAACGATGCTCATAGATTTGGTTTATCACAGCTTCATCAATTGCGCGGAAGAGTTGGAAGAGGCAGCAAACAAGCTTACTGTATTTTAATTACTAAAGATGAAATTGAAGCAAAGCAAAATACAAATGAACTTGAGCTAGATTATTTATCTTCCGTTCAGTTAGAAAAGTATAAATCATCCGTAAGATTGCAGTCGATGGTAAAATATCTGGACGGCTTCAAGATTGCAGAGATAGATTTAAAGCTTCGCGGACCCGGAGATATTTTCGGAACAAAGCAAAGCGGTTTTCCCGATTTAAAGTACACGAACATCGTTGAAGATCAGGAATTAATCCTTGAAGCGAAGCAAAGTGCATTCAAATTAATAGAAGTTGATCCAAAATTAGAAAAAATTTTTTCCGCCGTCATCCGCCAAAATCTCATCAAACATTATTCCGAAAATCTTTCTTACGCCAAGATTGCTTAGCATTAAAACAACACACGTCGCATTCGATACTGTAAACACGTACTCAAATCAATATCACAGCAGTATAAGATTAGCAAAATATTTTTAAAAATGTTTTTAAAGTCATTTAAAAGCATCGATCGCACCATGAAAAATATTTTTCTGACATTTTAAAAACTTATTGACAAAAATTTTATAAACATTATATTTGCTATCGTAAAAATTATTCTAGGAGAAAATATTTTATCTTCCTTCTTTAACAAGAAGTTGAAAGTTGCATTAGCATATAATGTGAAACCTGAAAGTGATTCTTTCCCCGCATCCGTGTCCCCAAATCCGAATTATCAATCTCAAAATATAAATTCAGAAATAGACCAGTATGCTGAATGGGATACATGGGAAACAATTAATGCCGTTAAAGATGCTATTGCATGTTTTAATGACGTAATTTTAATAGAAGCAAACAAGGATGCATACAATAAATTCCGCGAAGTTAATCCTGATATAGTTTTCAATATCGCGGAAGGAGCTTTTGGTGTAAGTAGAGAAGCACAAATTCCTGCAATGCTTGATATGCTTCAGATTCCTTACACGGGTTCTGATGCTCTTACACTTGCAATTTGTTTAGATAAAGCCCGAACAAAAGAAATTTTAAGTTATTACAAAGTTCCAACCGCTAAGTTTTTTGTTGCAGATAAAATTGGAGATGCAGAAAACCATGATCTTAGCTTTCCGATGATTGTAAAACCAATTAGCGAAGGTTCAGGAAAAGGAATTTATGCTTCATCTTTTGTACACAGTACAGAAGAACTTAAAAGAGAAATAAAAAGAATTACATCAGAGTATAATCAATCCGCTTTGGTCGAAGAATTTTTATCTGGTCGTGAATTTACTGTCGCAATACTTGGGAACAACGGCGATACAAAAGTTCTCCCGGCTATTGAAATGAGATATGATAAATATCCTGAAGGTACTGCCCCTCTTTATTCATATGAAGCTAAGTGGATTCTTGATACTAAAGAAAATGATTTTGATGTATTTGATTGTCCTGCAAACATCACAAAAGAACTTGAAGCAAAGATTAACAAAGTTTGTATTGATACTTACAGAGTTCTAAAATGCAGAGACTGGAGCCGAATTGACTTGCGTCTTGATAAAAATGGCGACCCAAATATTATTGAGATAAATCCTTTGCCGGGAATTATCCCTGATCCGAATGAGAACTCAAGTTTTCCTAAAGCCGCACGTGCTGCAGGAATTGAGTATAATGATATGATAAATCATGTTTTAGCCGCAGGAGTTAAGAGATATAATCTTTTATAATTATATGAAGACTGAAGCTAAAATATTAATCTGTTATAATTCGCCAGTAAGCATATTTTCGATTTACAATGGGAAACCGGCTGATGATTCTTCTGATAGTAAAGATCTATCAGAACATTCGTTTGCTTCAAATATGTTAGAGATTGAAAATCATCTTAAAACATTTTTTACTGATGTAAAGTCTTTACCGATTGATAAAAATGTTAATCACACAATTGATGAGATTACATCTTACAATCCTGATGCGATATTAAACTTTGTTGAGTCTGTTGAAGGAATTACTTACTATGAGTATTGTATAGCCGGATTGTATGAACTTCTTGGTTATCAATACACTGGCAATGTTCCTCAAACACTTGGAAATTGTTTAGACAAGAAGAGAGCTAAAGAAATTTTATATTCAAATGGAATTAAAACTCCGAGAGCAATTACACTTGCACCAAAAGAAAAATTTACAAAGAAAGATGTCAATCTTACTTATCCACTCATTTTAAAACTTGTTGATGAAGATGCAAGCATCGGAATTTCAGAAAATTCTGTTGTTAACAATTACAAAGAGTTAAAAAAACATTTTATTTTTTTAACTGAGACTTACAAAAAAAATTTGATCGTTGAAGAGTATATTGTTGGCAGAGAATTAAATTGTGCGGTTCTCGGTGGTAAACCACTTCCGATATCTGAAATTGATTTTACTGGTTTACCGGAAGGTTTGCCAAAGATTGTAACTTACGATGGCAAATGGATTGAAGGAAGTACATATTATAATCATACAAAACCTGTTTGCCCTGCAAATATTACTACTGATGTAAAAAAGAAAGTTGAAGAACTTGCAGTGCGAGCTTACAATGTTTTAGGATGCAGAGATTATGCACGGGTTGATGTTCGATTATCAAACGATGGGACACCTTTCGTGATAGAAATTAATCCAAACCCTGATGTATCCAGTGATTCCGGTTTTGCAAGAGCAGCCGCAGCATCAGGAAAATCTTACAGTGAACTTTTATTTGCCATAACGAGTTTTGCATTACAGCGAAAGTACAATGATTCGAAAAATAAAGCCGTCTGACGAAGTTGCTATTGAAAATATGCTGACAAGGATTCCGAACTTTAATGAGGAAGAAATTAAAGTTGCTATGGAGCTTGTAAATATTTCTGTTATGAATCCGAGTCAGACAGATTATCATTTATACGTTTATGAAAATGATGGCAAGATTATTGGTTATCATTGTACGGGGAAACGACCATTGACAGATGGTGTTTATGATCTCTATTGGATTGCTTCCGATCCTTCAACCTCAGGAAAAGGAATCGGCAAACAACTTTTAGAACATGCTGAAGAGTTTGTAAGAAGTAACAACGGCAGATGGCTGCTGGCAGAAACTTCTTCAAAAGAGAGTTATGCTTCCACGCAAAACTTTTATCTTAGAAATAAGTATTCGATTATTTCAGAGATAAGAGATTTCTACTCAGTAGGTGACGACCTGCTGGTATTTGGAAAGTATTTCAACAATAAGAATCACTGAGGAAACGTTATGGAACTTTGGCAGCAAATGGTACGCGACAGTGTGCACACTGTTGATCAGCTTGTTGAAAAATTCGGGATCGACCGCAAAGTTGCGGAAGAACTTGATGAATTTTTTCAAGCACGTATCAATCCATATTATTTAAGCTTAATTCGCCATCCCGGAGATCCGATCTGGCGTCAATGTGTTCCGGATAAAGCTGAACTGGAAGATTTTGATGCAGCAGAAGATCCTTTGATGGAAGATGCAATGAGTCCTGTACCAAACATTACCCATCGTTATCCCGATCGCGCACTGTTTCTTGTTACAAGCCAATGCGGATTGTATTGCCGCTTCTGTACAAGAAAAAGAAAGGTTGGCGATTACGAAAAGATTTCGATGAAAGGACTTGAAAGCGCTTTCAAATATCTTGAAGAACATACGGAAATCCGTGATGTTATTCTTTCAGGCGGCGATCCTTTAATGTTAACGGATGCAATGCTTGAAAAAATTCTTCAACGAATAAGAGCTATTCCTCATATCGAAATAATCAGGATTGGATCTAAAATGCCATGTGTGCTTCCGCAACGTATTACACCAAAGCTTGTTAATATGTTAAAGAAGTATCACCCAATTTATTGTAACACACATTTTAATCATCCATGGGAAATTACTCCTGAAAGTTCAAAAGCCTGCCAGTTAATGGCTGATGCCGGAATTCCGATGGGCAACCAGATGGTTATTATGAAAGGTGTTAACGATGATCCTGCAGTTGTAAAAGAATTGATGCAGAAACTGCTTAAGATAAGAGTTCGTCCATATTATATTTATATGGCTGATGAAACCAAAGGCGCTAATCATTTTAGAACTTCTATTGAAACCGGATTGAACATTATTGAAAATTTACGCGGACATACAAGCGGACTTGCAATTCCTCATTTTGTTATTGATGCACCAGGCGGCGGCGGTAAGATTCCTTTACTGCCAAATTATGTTCTGCATCATGATGAAGAGAGAATAATTCTTAGAAATTTTCAGCATAAGGTTTATACTTATAAAAATTATGCGGATGCAAATAATCCTGATGGTTTTGGAAGCAAAAACAAAACTAATGGAAAGAATGGCAAGAACGGAAGTAATGGAAATGGTAACGGCAATGGCAAAGGAAAAAAAGAAGATATTAAGCCGAAAAAAATTAAACTTCCCGAATTGGAAGAAATAGAGAATTAAAAAAAGCCCCGATGAAAGTCGGGGCTTTTTGATTTTTAAACTGTGTGAAGTTTCTCAATATTATTCTATCACCAAGTGGTTGGCGACAGCAGAAAAGTATTATGAACTTCTATATCTTCTAAACTTAGTAATACTAAAGGTTTAAATATTTGGTCTTATTTTAACAACTACTTTAAAACCATTTAATTCTTTTGATAAATCATTCTCTAATCCAGATGGATTAGAAATTCTTGCCTCGGGATCGTAAACAAAACAAAATAGTAGTTTACAATCAGGGTGGGTTTTGTATCTATCGATATCAATGATTAATTGTTCCCCTAGTTCTTTTGCTTTTAAATTCTCTCTAGTCTTCTTTAGTTCAATAATTACTTTTTCATTTTTTAATAAGAAGTCGACTCTTGAATTGCTACCAGCATAACTTGGAGTCCATTCTTCAGGTCGAATATCATTGAAATGCATACTTAACAATGCGTGTAATAAGTATTGAAAATCATATTCATCCTCAACTATTAATGGAGGTCTATTTCCATACCTTTCACGAAGTTGTCTTACTACTCTATGAAATCTATCACTAAGTAGCGTTAAAATATCTAATGAATTATTTGATTTTGACTGTCGTTTTGAAATAAAGGATTCAAAATAACTTGATAATTTACTAACCTCATTAAGCAGAGGTTTTATTTCTTGTTTGTAGTAACGATACGGTAAATATTGGTTATCATTATTAGGAGGCGGTAATGATATTTTTCGTAAAGAGCCAAATTTATCTTTATCAATTTCTATAAGCTTTTTTCTAATTTCCTCATATATCTCCCACATTCTTTTTACTTCATCATTTGTTGCATCTATACCATTTTGGTTACATGCTACGACCACTTCACCTTTTAGATAACCAATATCAATCGATAATTTGTCTAAATCTATTTCTGCCAATTTAAATTACCTTATAATGTTAAACATATAACACACTTGCGTAAAACCGACTGCTTATAACGGGGAAGCTGATTAGTTGCAACAATTATTTATTTTTAAAACTGTTTCTAAGAACACACTACCTTAATGAGCAACATAACTTTGCAAACATAGCTTTATAATTATATAAATGCCAAATGCAAAAACGGCAGCAGTTTGATTTGTTGGTTATGCTAATTTCACTATTCATAATTTTGCTTCAACCTTGCGACACTTATTAACCTTAATCTATTTATAAAAGCTTGGCGCCATATAACCACAATGAAAAATCGAAGCAATTATCTTTGTCGATAATTCAATATTTATTTCAAAATTTTTGGTTATTACCTTCCAGCAGTTTTCTAAATTTGTCAGTCCGTCATTTCTAAATGATAAGTCTAACACCAAAAGTATACCTACTCTATTCTCAGAAGCGTATGCCGCAGCTTGCCCACTATTGGGAAACTTTTCATCAATAAGATCATTAAGCTTCTCGTTTTTATCTATCCAGACTTTTAACTCAATTGGTACAATGTTTTTATATAAAAGATCAATCTCCCCTTTATATTTTTGTGGTTTTTTTATAATATCGTTGTTTCCGAACTTATCAATTAATTTTTCATAAATGAATGGAAGAAAGAAATCATCTTCCATCTTCATATATTTATCAGTTTTATGCTGTTCATACCAATCGTTAGCTCTATTCCGCAAGTATCCATCTTCCTCTAAACAAAATTGGATTCTTTTAACTAACCAAATTAAAAGATCAGGTAATGCGTTCGTGATTTCATATTTATGTTCAAAAATCAGACTATCTCTTAATTCATCGAATGTTTTATCTAGGATAACTAATTGTGTCTCAGTTAAATCTTTTCGAATATTTTTATTAATAAATTCTGTATCTACATCAAAGATATTTTGAATACTTGGTTTAGATATTGAATATTGGAGATCTATTTGGTCTGGATACAATTCAGAGGAAATCATAGAAAAATCTATTATGTCAATTATGCCGTTAATTTCAAGAAAAATCGGTATCAGAGCTTTATCCTTGTATGTAAGATTAAAGGCGTGCAATAAATTAATATCTTCATTAAACAAAACAGATAGACGGAGATTCCATTCGTTTAAGCTAATATTGACTTTATGTGCCCCGGTTGACTTTTGTAGTTCAACAACTTTTTGAAGAAAAAACTCTGATTGCTTTCGAAATGTTGGAGTTGATCCTTTAATGCCGGATTTGATAAGGTTCTCAATTTTAGTTTGTATATTAAAATATGAATCAAACCAACCAATAATTGATTCGATAATATTTTTAGAAGCAAACTCAATTTCAAATGTATATAACTTGGATTTTTTGTCAACTGTAATATTTTGAATGCAAGGTTTCAGCCCAGCATCGTCACCTTTCATTAAATAGTTTAAATCTTGTTCAATTACTCTATTGTAATAATCAATCAGATTGACCTTCTCTTTTCGAGGTTCAACTTCTGTATGGAATATATGAGAGAGTGAATCAGAAATAGTTTCCGTGATTGTATCAAATCTCTCAAATGATACATTTTCCAACTCTTCTTCAAGATGCTTCAAGGATATTTGTGATTGATAAAAATCAACAAGTGAGATATCCACTTTTTGCTGTATTGATTTATTCTCTGGATTAGCCTTTATGAGAATCTTGCGTGCAAATATAATCTCAAATAAATCTTGAAATTGAACTCTTTTATAATTCATAAAATCCAAAGAAGATATTTATTACGGCTAATGACATTACACCTAATTCGCAGCAAAGAACAAGGAATTTGGATAAAACGAAATTGCCAAAATATTATTAATTAATTTATTAAAAGAACCAGCACCAATCATCGCTCGTACCCCGAGCCGGAAAAAAAGGGAAAGGGATATGTAATTATAGGTATAGCAAAGTTTAACTATAACGTCTTCAACAACTTAAAACAATAAACAGGCAACTTTAATAATCAATTTCATAGTTTTCGTAGCGCAGTTCGCCGCGGCGAATCCAGTCCTGCGTTTCAAAAAAATCACCAACTCACAGGTCGGAGACCTGTGCTACGATAATATTTTAAATAAATCCTTCTCCAAACTTTCTGCGGGAGTTTCAACAATTCTTCCAATTTCTTTTCCGTCTTTGTAAAAAATAATTGTTGGAACGAATTCTATATCAAGTCCTTCTGCTTCGTTGGATAAGCCTTGCTTTTCCCTGTTAACTCCAATCAAAGTAATTGTATTAACGGGATAATTAAGCTCATTTAAGATCTTAAAAAATCTTGGTAATTGTTCCCTGCTATCGCTGCAGGTTGATCTGAAAACAATTTTGATATTTATGCTATCCAGTTTTCCTTCTAATTTATCAATTGTTTCATAATCAGGCTGATAATTGTTGTATTCTTCAGACCAGGTATTGTTAAAAACGGAATCATTCATTGCGCTTGAAGGACAATAACCGAGAATTAGTGGTTCACCATTTTTTTCATCTGTTGTGATTTTGTAATCCTGGGCATTAGTTTGGAAAGCAGCTATCATAATTACAAATAAGATTAAATATTTTTGCATATGTTTTTTCATTCGTCATCCTGAGCGAAGACGAAGGATGACTTTTAATTAATAAAGCGATTGGTCACACTTCGACTTCGCTCTGTGTGACAACGGTAATAAATAATTTTTATAAATCTTTCTTAATTCTCAGATCAATTCCCCATAGCAATTTATTTCTTAAAGTTTCAAAATAAGTTGTAAGTGATGTATGCACCAATTTTAGCGGGCGATCACTTTTGCAAATTTTAATTTCTGTTGGCGGAGGAAAGTTAAATACTCTTTGCCCATCACAGCTAACCTGAATTTCTTTGTAAGGTGAATCAACTTTAATAATTATTTCCTGCGAACTCGGAAGCACCAAAGGACGAACGGTTAAGCTATGGGGTGATATTGGTGAAAGCGTTATCACATCTGATTTGGGTGTAACTATTGGACCGCCAACTGAAATAGAATAGCCTGTTGAACCGGTAGGAGTTGCAACAATTAATCCATCAGCAGAAAAAGTTGTAACATATTCGCCATCAACCCAAATTGTAAGTTCAACCATTTTGGGCCAGCCGCCTTTATCAATTACAATGTCATTTATTGCATAAAGTTTATCTTTTCCGTAGCCTAAAACTTCACCACTGATAACCATTCTTTCTTCAATACTGTAATTGCTTTCCTTAATTTCATTAATGATCTTATCCATCTGATCAATATTAGCTTCAACAAGAAAACCAAGTTTACCCATATTGACTCCTAGAACAGGCTTATCATAAAACTGTGCATTAAAAGCCGTTGCAAGCATCGTTCCATCACCACCAATTGATATTATAATATCAGCTTTTTCATAAACATCTTTATCATCAGTAACAAAATCATCAAACAATTCAAGCTTAACTTTATCTCTATTTTCCAAGAGTGATTTGGTAAGGATATAATCAAGTTTATTTTTCTTCAGTTTTGAGATGAAAGATGACACAACTTCAAAAACATTTTCCTTGGTGATATTAGCAATGATTCCTATTAACATATTTTTCTCAAAGTTGTTTATGTGCAAGGATAAATTACAATTTTTTACGGAAAGATATTTTAGCGGGATGCAAAAATTTACCGTACTAAATTTTCTTTGACTTATTGTTTAAAAATCGTTTATATACTTCTAATGTCTGATTAGCAGTTTTTTCAAATGAAAACTTATTCCTCTGAAGGATAGCTTTACTAAGCAATTCTGTTCTAAGTTCTTTATTAAAAACCACTGACTCGATTTTTTTTTGCATATCATCAATTTTTGTCGGGTCAAAATAAATTGCGGCATCACCGCCAACCTCCGGTAATGAACTTGTGTTGCTCATTATTACAGGACAATCACAATTCATAGCTTCCAATGCCGGGATTCCAAATCCTTCGTACAACGTAGGAAAAACAAATGCAAGAGCGTTAGAATAAAGAGTTGCTAAAGATGTGTCATCTGCAGATTTATAAAGTATTTTATTTTTTAGTTTTTTACTTTCAAATAGTTTTAATTCATCTGCGTTAAACACTCCACCGCCGGCTGATATTAAAAAGATGTCTGAATTATCTCTGAGTAAAGCTTCTACTGCTAATAAAAAATTATTAAAATTTTTATAAAAATCTCTATTGCCAACATATAAAAGATACTTCTGGGGCAAATTTAATTGTTCTTTGTTTACAGACATTTCTTTATTCAACGAAGCGGCTAAATAAACAACTTCTATTTTTTCAGGAGGAAGATTGTATAATCGAATAAGATCATTTTTTGTGCTGTTTGAGATTGCTAAGATTAATCCGGCTTTATAAAGCAACACTTTTTTATTTTCTAACGTTTTATCAATTGAATTTATTATCTCGGGATATTTTTCGTGTATTGAATCATAAACAGTAATGATAAAGGGTTTATTGTTTATGTGATTTAAGAAATAAGGGTTATAATATGTTGGATGAAAAATGTCGTAATCCCCATCTTTCAATGCATGATTCGTTGAAAAACGGTTGAGGTAATCAAGTAAGGTTCTTTTCAAATAGAAATTATGGTTTGGAAAAAATTGCTTTACTTCAAAGCTTTCATCTTCCTTAATATAAAAGTTATTTGAATATTTTAGAGAAAGGGTAACTTCAACATCCTGCAGCTTGCTTAATTCTTTTATCAATTGATAGTGATAGCGTGATACTCCGCCATATTGCTGCTGCGTAAAACATTGATGGTCGTATAAAACTTTCACTAAACAAAGCCTCGTTAATTTTTATTTTCAATACTAAGATGATCAGTGAATGTTTTGCTCTTTACTAACTTCTTTACAATTTGATATAAACCAAAATTCCTAAGCTTCTTCATTAATACAAGCAGTGTTGTATTAAATTTTCTTTTAGTTAATATGTGGATCCCGTTTACATTGTAGTAATTCAATTTAAATTGACTTGCCAAAGTGTAAAGAGTTTTTTTCGTATAAAAAGAAATATGCTGTCCATGATTAAAACCATAATACCACCAATCTTTTACACCAGGAATTTCCTGCAACATAAGTTCTGTTGAGAATATAATAGTATCACTATACTGAAGCATTTTTTCTAATTCTTCTTTTGGGTTTACAAGATGTTCAAATACTTCGAACGCTGTCAATAATTCAAACTTCGAATTTGATTCTATAACTTTTTCAAATCCATTAGCAAATAAATTTTGAGTATAAGGATCATGCCAATAAAAATCAAAACCTATGTCTCTCATCAATCGGGTAAAAACTCCATATCCACCAGCGTAATCCAGGAAATATCCATTTTTATTAAAGTTAAAGAAAATAATCACTGAAAGCACTTTTGAAAAGTAGATATTACGATCCAGCAAACCAGTATCCGAAAGATTAATACTTCTCGAATAAGCTTCTTTCAGCCAGTGTGGTTCTTCGGCAAATAAGTATCCACAGCTGCTGCATTTAAAATAATTAACATCATACTTTCTTAACACTTTAGCATTAAAAACAAGTTCGGTAGTTGAATTGCAAATTTTACATTTCATTTATTCCAAATTCCTTTTGCCTTTTCAGAAATTATTTTATGATATTGAAGCGGCGCCCAAATAGAAGCAAATAACAAACAGATGTTTGTTGAAACCATGACTCCTGTTATCCCAAGCCCTGCATTTTTAGCCAGGAATATTGAAAGTGGAATATTTAGAATAGCTATGATAATTGAATAATAAAGTTGAAGTCGAACTTTACCAACACCATTAATAAAATAACCAAAAATATTATTCCAGTTTGCTATTATTACAAATACACCGGAAGCAATGGAAAGAATAAATGGTACCTTTACTTGTGGTCCCACCCAAATTTCATAAATAAAATCTGAAAATATCACCATTAAAATTGTGACCAAGGAAAGAAGAATCCATATAAAAATTAATTTTCTAATTGAATTTTTTATCCAATCAAATTCCTTCTTTACATAGGCTTCAGTAAAAGCAGACCAGAAAGGCGCAAGTACAACATTAAACACCAACGGAACCATATAAAAATACTTGTAAGCCACGTTATAAGTTACCACAGATTTGGGTCCATAAAGTTGTGTTATAATAATATTTCCTGTAGTAAAAACGATTAAACTGGATATCTGAATTACAAAGAATTGCATTCCAAGTTTAACAAGACTTGATGAATATTTTAAATTAATATATTTGAACGAAGGTGATATATTTTTGAAATGTCCGCTAAATAAAATAATGGATGCCACTAAAAAAACCACAACAGGGATTCCACTTGAGACCAATCCAAATATGGTTAAAGAAGGCTTCGTATATTTTGAAAGAATATAAATTATTAGCAATGTGATAGTGTTGGTAATTAAACTTAGCCCGCCGTTAAGAGCCGGTCTTTGATCTGCGTTAATAACAGACGTTATAAGTTTAAGCAAAAACTGAACAAGAAATAAAATGATTACATAAAGAATTAAGTTGTTTAATAAATTAGTATAATCACCGGGTGCTTGAAGGATATTTCCCCAATTAAGTAAACCATGTATAGAAGCATAAATTAAAAACGCCGTAAATATTCCGATTGCAAAAACTGCGTACGCTGTACTAACATAAAAACGTGCTAACTTAATATCGTTTACTGCCAGCGCTTCGGCTAATTTATTTCGTAATCCATTACCCAGACCAAAATCAAGATTTATTAACCAACTTAATATTGATGCAAGCGTAAGCCAAATTCCGTATTCTGTTTTTCCAAGATAGTTTAATGTGACTGGAACAATTGCCATTAAAGAAAAGAAATTGAATACCTGTAAAAGAAAAAGTATAACAATATTTTTTTTTGCTTTTTCTGAACGAGAATCATTTTTAAAACTAAAAAGTTCAGAGGGTGAATATTTGATATTTGGTATTTTCAAATTTTGCTGTGCTTTAATACGGATTATAGATTTAATTGGAAGTTAAGAACTTCTGATACTTAATCTTTCTCCAAAATTTAACAAGTAAAGTTAAACCAGCTTTGTTAAAAATATTTTTTAAATTGGTCCTGAATAATCTTAACCATAGTTTAAAGGATAATTCGCGATTAAGGAGTTGATGTTTCTTCAAAGATCGTTTTATCTCGTATATAGATTCAATTTCATAATTCCATGATTCACCACCAGCGTTCATAACAACAATTGGATTTTTGTCATAATAAAAAAGTCTTTCAGCTAACTCCGGGAATGATTTAAAGAGACGACAATAAAACTCAAAATCCATTACATAACGATAAGAAGTATCAAAAAATCCAACTTTGGAGTAAACTTCTCTTTTTACAAACATGGTGGGATGATTGAGTGGCATTGTTGTTAACTCATTTAGACTATAAGGTTTTCTTAAATATGATCCATATTTTGGATCAATGAATAAAACGTCCCCGTGAAAAACCAATTGGTCTGATTTATTAAAAGAATCAATTACAGTTTTAAAAACATTTTCTGAATAATAATAATCATCCGAATTAAGAATAGCGACAATATTCCCTGTCGAAATATTAATCCCTTTATTAAACGCGTCGGCAATTCCGTTATCTTTCTCACTAATAATGCTTAAATTTGAAGGTAAATCTATATAAAGTTTTTTGATTATCTCAAGTGTTTTATCGCTGCTAAGATTGTCAATAATGATATGTTCAAAATCTTTATATGATTGCTTTAAGATTGATTCTACATTCTTGGCAATTGTTTTTTCCGAATTAAATGTTGGTGTAATAACAGAAATTTTCATAGATAGAATTGAAATAAGAATTTAATTTGCCTATAAATATACTAATATCGTTTGATTGTATTAAACGTTGACGACTTCTAAAAAACATAGTAGAATATTGTATCTCACACTTAGATCAGATTGGGGCGGCGCACCAAAGCATATTGATATACTGTTTAATAATCTCGGTCCAGATTTTAATATCTATTTCGCGGCACCAATTAGTGAACCTTATGGTATTAGTTGGTATTATTCTGTTGGTAAAGATAGATTTTTTGAGCTTGAACACAGAAGATTTTCTTTTATTAAACTTTTACAATTGAGATCATTTATAAAAAAAAATGACATATATATCATTCACGCTCATGGTAAAGGTGCAGGGCTATATGCCAGATTTGTTAAGCTTCTTCTGTTTAGCAGAGTTAAATTAATTCTTACATTTCACGGCTTGCATATTGACCAATACAGTCCATTTAAAAAAAGTCTGTATTTGTTTTATGAAAGAATATTATCCAGATATACAGATCTTTTTATAAATGTGTCCGAAGGTGAAAAGGCGAACTGTGTTAAGAATGGGATATTTAAGCCATCAAAATCTATTGTTATATATAATTCAATTCCAAGAGTAACAGCACATAAAACCAAACTTGAAACGAGGTCAGACCTTAATTTGCCAAATGATAAATTTATTATTTTATCCTTGCTTAGATTTTCATTTGCAAAAAATATTGAAGCTACATTAGATATAGCTCAATTTCTAAAAGATGATAATCGTTTTCAATTTGTATTGGTGGGCGATGGCGAAACAAAACAAGAAGTTAAAGAAAAAATTAATCGGGAAAGGATTAACAATATTATCCTTACTGGATTTAAGAATAATCCAAATGATTATATTATCGCAAGCGATGTTTACCTTTCTACTTCAAGATGGGAAGGTTTGCCTTTTGCACTTATTGAAGCAACTATGCTAGGTTTACCGGCAGTGGTATCAGATGTTACAGGAAATAATGAGGTTATAAAAAATTCATATAATGGAAAATTATTCAGGCCTGGCGACATACAAGCTGCGGCTGATTATATAGTTGAAATCTGTACAAATAAAAATATCGCTGAACAATATAGTACTAATGCAAAGGTATATTTTGAAGAACATTTTTCAATTGAAAGAATGGTTAATCAAACAAAAGATATTTACAATAAATTTGGATTTTAATAATTAAACTGAATTATGGCTACAACTAAAACAGCAATTATACATGAATGGTTCGTAAACTACGCAGGTTCTGAAAAATGTGTGGAATCTTTTACCAACATTTGGCCAGAGGCTGATGTTTATACACTTGTTGATTTTTTAGATGATGAACAAAGGAATATAATTCTTAAAGGCAAGCATGCAAAAACATCATTTATTCAACATTTACCTTATGCGAAAAAACATCATAGAAAATACTTACCCCTATTTCCTAAAGCTATTGAATCATTTAATCTATCTAAATATGATTTAATTATTTCGAGTTCTCATGCTGTAGCCAAAGGTGTGAAAACAAAAAAGGATCAGCTTCATATTTGTTACTGCCACTCACCAATGCGTTATGTGTGGGATGAAGCAGATTATTATATGAAAGAGGCAAAATTAAACTATGGCATAAAGAGAGTGCTGTCAAAAATATTGTTGAATTATTTGCGCAAATGGGATGTAAAGTCAGCAAATAATGTCAATTACTTTATAGCCAATTCAAGCCATATTGCAAATAAAATTAAACGTATTTATAACCGTGATGCAGATATAATTTATCCGCCTGTTGATACAGATAAGTTTTCTTTGGAAACAAAAAAGGAGAATTATTTTTTAACTGCTTCAAGATTGGTTCCATACAAAAGAATAGATTTAATTGTTGATGCATTTGCACAAATGCTGGATAAAAAATTGGTGGTAATTGGCAGTGGCCCTGAAAAGGAAAAAATTCTTGCTAAAGCTACACCAAATGTTGATGTTATTGGTTATCAGGATTTTGAGAGTTTGCGTGAATATATGCAAAAAGCTAAGGCATTTGTTTTTGCTGCTGAAGAAGATTTTGGGATAATTGTTGTTGAAGCTATGGCTTGCGGAACACCTGTAATTGCTTTCAGACAAGGTGGTACTGCTGAGACAGTTATTGATGGTGTTACAGGAATTTTATTTCCGGAACAAACCGTAGATTCTGTTGTTGAGGCAGTAAAAAGATTTGATATAATATCACGTTCAATTAATTATCATGAAATTAGAACACATTCTGAAAAGTTCAGCAGACAAACGTTTGAAAAAAATATGAAGATTTATGTTGATGAAAAAATTGAGCTGTTTGATAAAACACATAACAAAAAGTAAAAATGATTGTAAATAAAAAATCCATTTATTATCAAAGGTTATTTGCTGATTTATTTTTGCTAAATCTATCTTTTGTAATCGCAGCAATTTTAGCCCAACCGTTTGAGATTCTGTTACAACGGAATTATATGTTCATTCTGCTGTTATTATTAAATATCCTTTGGTTTTTTAATGCCGGCGTTACAGGATTTTATAATGAAATTTACTTACGTTCTATTGCTGCTCAATTTATTAATATTACAAAAAGCACTGTTATACAGGTTGGGGCTGCTGTTTTATTTATCTTTTTAGCCAAGGAAGATTTATTTACAAGAAATTTTATTGTGTTTTATGGATTAATTCTTTTTATAACTATCAGTTTAAGAACCGTAATATTTAAAGAGATACTTCGTAAGCTTAGAGAAAAGGGGAAAAATGTAAGAAACCTTCTAATAATTGGTGCTGGAGATGTGGCAAAAAACTTTAAGGATACCATTATTAATAATCCCGAATTTGGTTACAGATTTGTTGGCTTTTTAGATGACAACATTAATGAGTCAGAAATAATAGGCAGTATTCATGACCTTGATGATAAAATAAAGTCCAACCTGGTTGATGAAGTTGTAATCGCGTTACAAAATGAATCGACACAACAATTAGATGAAATAATCAGGATATGTAACATTAACGCTACTAAAATTCATATAATACCAGATTACGTCCGATTTCTTTCCAACCGCTTTCAAGTAAGCACAATAGGTAACTTCCCTGTGATTACTGCAAGAAATGAACCACTTGAAGAAGTTAACCGAAGATTTATTAAAAGAACTTTCGATATTTTATTTTCAATAATTGTTATTGTGTTTATTCTTAGCTGGCTATTTCCGATAATTGCAATATTATCAAAATTAGCTTCACACGGACCGGTTTTGTTTTTACAAGAAAGAATCGGTGCAAAAAATGAAAATTTTAAATGCTATAAATTTCGTACAATGAAAGTTGAAGAAAGTAAAAACTATAATTTCAAACCAGTAGTTGCTGGTGATGAAAGAGTTACAAAACTGGGACGGATTTTAAGAAGATCAAACATTGATGAATTACCGCAGTTCTTTAATGTTTTTATTGGTAATATGTCTGTTGTTGGTCCTAGACCTCATGCAATTCCATATCAGGATATGTATGGACAAATTTTTGAGGAAATAAAATTAAGGCATAATGTAAAACCTGGAATTACAGGCTGGGCTCAGGTAAATGGTCTTCGTGGTGATGTTGAAGATGAAGAACTAAACAGATTTCGTACAATACAAAGAATGAAGTATGATTTGTGGTATATCGAGAATTGGTCGATGAAACTTGATATGCAAATTATTTTAATGACAATCTGGCAAATGATTACCGGCGATACAAAAGCTGTTTAATTAAGATAAAATATTTTTAGTTCCCCCGGTTCTTATCTGAAACAAAAAATATTTAGAGTCTAATGCACTTTAACTCACAAGCTATTTTAGGTAAAAGTTTATTACTTTCTAGTGAATTTTGCCTGTTAATATTACATTTGTTTTGTTAAAAAACTGCATATATATATAATTCTGTTAGCACAATATTTGAGACACTAAATTGTTTAACGCCCCGATTGGTTTAAGGAAATTAAACTTCGAGATGAAAATTTGTAAAGGAGTATAAAAGCTATGATGTTAAGTGAAAAGTTTTTCAAGTTATCTGCAATTATCGCATTTTTTGTTGTACTGCTGGTATTACTTTTTGGTTATTTATTCTTTGAACCATTTCTTACTGAAGAAACCATTGACATAAAAGTTACAAACAAAGCAAAATTTGGCAATGAAGTAGGAAAATATTTTGTTTTTACAGATGACGAAGTTTTTCTGAATGCAAACAATTACTATCAAAGCAAAGAAAATGCAGACGAATTAAATAAGTTGATTTATCCAGGCAGTAACTTTAAAGTTAAAGTTGTGGGAATTTATTTACCCTGGCTTCCAAGATTCAGAAATATCACCAAAATATTGGAAATAAATGGTATTCCACTTTCTCGTGAGCCAATAAAGTTGAATTAATATTCTTAAATTTCAAATAATTTAATTATTTTTCAATTGTCAATTAAATTATTTATGAATATTTAAGGATACTTATATGGCAGTTCTTATCACTGATGAATGTATTTCTTGTAATGCCTGCGAAGTCGAATGCCCAAATAATGCAATTTACGGCGCAGGTGACTCTTGGCTTTTAGGCGGGGAATCAAACGAAGCTCTTCACTCAGATCATACATATATCGCACATGAAAAATGTACTGAATGCGTTGGCTTTTACGATGAACCACAATGTATTTCTGCTTGTCCTACAGAAGCAATTGTTATGGATGCAGATCGAGTTGAAACAAAAGAACAACTTATGTCAAAGAAAGAACATTTAGATAAAGTTGGAAGATAAACTTCTTTAGCCCCGATTTTTCGGGGCTTTTTTATTTTAAACAAAAACTTTTAAAGTCTTACATTAAGTTCAATAAAAACTAACGTTTTAATTTTTTATTCTCTTTTTTTAAACAATTTTTAGTTATTAACTCATAGGCATCATAATAACCTAACTCCCCGGCTTTTCTTAAATCAATGCACGCTTTATCTTTTTCATTAATAGATAATTCAGATGTGCCCCTTAAGTAATAGGCTCTCGCATTTTGAGGATCAAGCAGATTTATTTTATTAAAAACCTTAATTGCATTTTTATAATCATTAATTTGCATCATAGTTTCCGCAAGCAAAAAGAACGAGTTTATATTATTTGAATCAATCGAAACGGAGATTGATAGATCTTCTATCGCTCCTTTTTTATCATTTAAAATTAATTTTTCTGTGGCTCGATTAAAATATGCAAGAGCATCATTTGGATTTAGACTAATTGCTTTGGAAAAGTACTGGATAGAAGATTCACTTTCTCCCATTCTTCCCTTAAGATTACCAATATTTACATAAGCATTGGAATTTAATGGATCAATCTTTATCACCTTACTATAAGCTTCTAACGCTGATTCATAATTGTCGAGTAAAGTTTGAACATATGCATAATTAAAAAGTGCATCAACATCATTGGGATTATAATAAAGTGCTCTGTTGAGATCATCAGCCGCACTTTCAAAATTATTCATTTCTAAATAAGTTCTACCGCGATAGTAATAAGATTCAAAATCTTTATCATTATTGATTGCGTTACTAAAATCCTTTATTGCTTCTAAATAGTTTTTTAATTTGAGATTAGATTTCCCTTTAATCATCATTGCCTGAAAGTTTGAAGGATCTTTTTTCAAAACTTCAGTTGAATAAGTAATCGCAGTTAAATACCTGCCATCTTTATAGGCTTCCGAAGCAAAATCAATTTCAACAATATCTTTTGCTGTACAGCTAATTAAATTAAATATTGTAAGCAGCAGAAAAACTGTTGAAGCAAGATATTTTAAGATTTTATTCATCTGATATAATCATCGATTATTAAGGTGTTGTTTCAAGAATAAATTAGGTATCAAACTTAGCGATGACTTCTCATCATTGACGCTGAATATTTAATAATCTTCACCATTCCACTTACTAATAATTAAACCTTAAAAAAAATAATGTAACAATAAACAAAGTTGGAGTGCAACATTAAAATATCAGGTTGATTTTTCAAAACTCTTAGTTAATAATATAAATCTTGAATTACTAATTACTTAAAAAATAGTTTATTATAATCCTGGCATCATCAATAGGATTTTCTTTATACCCGGTATCAAATTGCATATCAACTTTAGTGGTTAATCTATTAGCCGCAAACTTAACATCATCCGGAAGCAAATTTTCATCTCTTACTCCTTCAAGTAAGCTTATCGCTGTTTTGCCCCAATTATAACCGGTGTGATTGTGAAGCCAGTAAGAAATAACAAATGAGCAGGCGCGTCTGGCACACACACGAGCTTTACCAGCATTACCAATTTTTAATGCTTGTTCACCGGTACTAAGTTCACTTTCGGATTGCATTACTGCGATTTCTCTTATCATCAACATGGTTAATCAAAGTAAGTTTGCCGTAATGGATCCTGTAAGTGAAGCATAATTTCATTAATGTGTTTAAGGTTTGTTCTATTAACTGATAGAGTTGGCAGACTATTAAAAGAGAAAAATTTCACATCAAGCGTTTCATCACTTGTTTTGGCTTCTCCACCAATCAGTTTACAAAGAAAAACTATTTTAAATGCGTGAAAGAATTCAAGCTTTCCACCGACTCTGTTTGCATCATAAACACCGATTACTTTAATGGGTTTAACATCAAATCCACTTTCTTCTTTGGTTTCTCTTATTGCAACTTCCGATGGAATATCACCCACATCAGCCCAGCCGCCAGGCATTGCCCAGCAATTATCAGTTGATTCCTGTACAAGTAAAATTTCCCCATCTTTAATTATTGCAGCACGAACATCAATCTTTGGGGTAGCATAGCCGGGATGTTCCATCAAAACTTTTTCAACTGATTCTCTTTCAAGTGTGGTATGATGTTCAATTATTTCCGCAGTAATTTCAGTTAATCTTTTATAGCGTTGCTTTTCATAATCAGTAACTGCAAAAGCCGCCCCTGTTTGGGAAAGCTGCTGAATTTCTCTTGCAATTTTAAGCCATTTGGAATCTTTGTTCTTTTCTTCCATTCTACATAGTTCATTTTAAATTATTGATTGCTAAAATTGTAATTACTCAAGATTGAAAAAAATTGAATAATAATTATTCAAGATATTTTTCTGCAATAAAATGCAATGAAGAAATATCCGTTAGGGCTTCTAACTTATTAATGATACCAAATTTGTCGTTAAAAATTCCTCTGGATTCTAGTTCTTTTAATATATGATGTGCACCTTCCCTGATAAAAACTGAGTCGCTGTCTTTAACAATTTGTTTCATCAATGGTTTTATAGAAGATTCTCCTAATCTGATAAGTCCTTCTGCTGCAATCCAGCGGATATCAAATTTGTCATCTTGAAGTGATTTAATAAGGAGAGGAGTAGCAATAGGATCTCCCATTTGCTCAATGGCTTTAATTGCCTCCCATCTTGTCATGTGTTTAGGAGAATCAAGCAATTTTAAAATATGATCAATTGTAGTGTGATGTCCAATTTTGACAAGCTCATGTCTGGCGATTTGTCTGATAATTCCATTATCGCTTGAAAGGTCATTTATAAGTTTTTCAACTTTTTTGTTTTCTAATTCAGTCATAGTCTTTCTTTAATTTGATTTTGATAATACTAATTTTCTCCAATTAGAGTTAGTGGATTTTTCACTGTGCATTTTATAGACACCTACATTTACAAGGTCCTCTATAAAAAACCAAAAGAAACAATAAATCCAAATTAACCCTGCGGTTTTCCAACCTATTGCAGTCATAAATATACCTTCGGCCGCAATAGTTGTAGCAATAATTTGAGTAATAACAACGGCAAAGAATAATATTTTCGCCGGTTTAATTGTCCAAAAGAAACCTCTTGTACGGGCAACGAAAACAGTTAGATGCCCGGCAAGCGAAAGTTTTAAATAAATCATTGTTTGTAAATAGTTAGTAGGCAAATAAAATACTCTGTCCCCAATATAAAATAATACAAAAGATTCAATTACACCTATTGTGCCGAGTGAAAGAGCTACAGTAAAAACCAGGGGCATATCCCATTTTTCAGGTGTATTAGACCCCTTTACATTATCATAAGCAATTGAGAGAATTGCACCATCATTTAATAAAGCCAATAAAACAATCATCACTGCGGTTACTGGATAGAAATTAAAAATGATGATAGATAAAGTCATAAAAAATAATACACGAATAGTCTCAGTAATTCTGTAAATAACATAATTATTCATTCGCTGAAATATTTTTCGGCTTTCTTTAAGAGCATCAATTATAGTTGATAGCCCCGGTGAAAATAAAACAATATCAGCTGCCGCTTTAGCAGCATCAGTTGCACCAGAAACAGCAATCCCGCAATTTGCTTTTTTAAGTGCCGGAGCATCGTTTACACCATCACCGGTCATTCCTACAAAATTGTTTTTGTTTTCTAAAATTTCAACAATATGATACTTATGTTCTGGAAACACTTCTGAAAATCCGTCAGCTCTTACTATCTCATCATCAAGCAAACTTTTATTTACGGGGTTTGCATCAGAAAATAATTTAGCATCAACTATGTTCTGTCCTAATCCAAGCTCTTTAGCCGTTTCAATCGCTATCGCTTTTTGATCCCCGGTTGCCATTTTAATGTTTACGCCAAGTTTTTGTGCAGATTCTATTGTTGATTTGGAATCTTCACGCGGTGGATCAAATAAAGAAATAATTCCGATAAATTGCCATTCATTTTTTTCATTGGTTTTTGCAATGCCTAAAGATCTGAATCCTCTGTGCGCAAATTCGTTTATTTTATTATTTACAGTTTGTTCAATTTCCGATTTATTATTAGCGAGTGCAAGTATTATTTGAGGGGCACCTTTTGTCACACTAAACTTGATACCTTTAGAATCAGTAACCTGAGCTTCTGCTCTTTTAATTACAGGATCAAACGGAATAAATTTATCAACATGATAATTTTTCAAAACGTCTTTATTTTTAATTCCGCTGTATATTGTAACATCAATTGGATCTTCATCTTCAATTTTTGATGCAAGGGCGGCAAGTATAATTAAATCATCATTAGAAGTTTGGTTACTTAGATAAGATTCACCAAGTGATAATTTATTTTGTGTTAAAGTACCGGTCTTATCGGATACTAAAATGTTGATCCCAGCAAGTTCTTCAATTGCAGAAAGTTTTCTTACAACTGCATTTTTAGCTGAAAGCAACTTTGAACCAACAGCCATTGTTACCGATAAAACAGTAGGCATAGCCACCGGTATTGCTGCAATCGTTAACACCAAAGAAAACTTTAGTATTTCTAAAAAAGGATCGCCACGAAAGAGTGCTCTGATCAAAATTAAGGCAACCATAATTAACGCAATTATAATTAAATAGTTACCAATTCTTATTACGGCTTTTTGAAAATGACTAACAGTATGAGTTCCTTCAATTAAGGATGCTGTTTTTCCAAAATAGGTTTTTTTACCCGTCGCTTGAACTTCTGCCTCTGATTCACCTTGTTTAACAATGGACCCTGAATAAACAATATCTTTTTCTATTTTGTCTGCTGGTAAGGATTCGCCCGTAAGTGCAGATTGATCTATTTTTAATCCCTCTGTGGTAATTAAAACGCAATCGGCAGGAATAATATCCCCAATTTTTAACCTGATTAAATCACCTGGGACTAATTCAGCGGCATCAACTGATTTCCAATTGCTGTCTCTTTTTACT
Organism: uncultured Ignavibacteriaceae bacterium; assembly: GCA_963809415.1. Lineage (GTDB taxonomy): Bacteria > Bacteroidota > Ignavibacteria > Ignavibacteriales > Ignavibacteriaceae > IGN3. The sequence goes on from CAWEJJ010000003.1 coordinate 1,722,231, forward strand.
TTTGCTTTAAGCGCAAGGTTTTTTTTCATTGCATCAATAGCACTATCAGCTTGATGCTCTTCAATAAATCCGACCAGAGCATTTACAAGAAGAAGCATCGAGATAATAATTAAATCAGTCCAATCCTTAACAATTGCAGAAAGGATAATCGCAGTTTCTATCATCCAGGGAATAGGACCCCAGAGATAACTTAAGAATTTTATAATTGCAGACTGCTTTTTTTCAATTATCTCATTTCGCCCATATTGCTCTAAAAGTTTAGCTGCTTCGGCAAAAGAAAGACCATTGTTTGCCATGTTAATAGCCTGATATTTTTGTTAAAAATTAACCCTGTTTATAAGATTTTATAAAGGATATGTTTTTAACGCGTTAAATTAATTTTACGGATTAAATCTTAAAACTAATTTAATCTTTTTCAGAATAACTTTCATAAAGATTTTTGTTTTTAAGCTTAGGATATGGGAGTTTTAATTTGTCGGTTGATTTGTATCAATATACCGGGAATTGCTTATTAAAGATGACATCTTTTGAAGAAGATGTCATCTTAACGCAGCGTAGTAATTTACTCTAACCCAAAAACATTTACATTATTAGGGAACTCAATAATAAATTTTAAGGGGATAATTTTTGTTTCTCCGGGATTAAGTTTGAGCTGCCAAACTAATTCATTGTTCTGATTAAATTTTGCTTCAGTTTCCGATGGATTAATAAGTTCCATTTTTATTTTTTCATTCATTGCAACAGGAAGCTGATCAAACACAAAAATTTTTTCTTCTGTTTTGCGGTTATTTGATAATTTGATTTCATAATCATAGGTAACACTGCGGCTTCCACCAAATAATCCTTTAGCCTCTATAAAGCGGTTCTTTAAGAATTTTTTCACATATTATACTTTCATCAATTCCAAGTGCAATTTCAAAAGTATCGGTAGCAACTATCGTGTTCATATAAGTTCTGTTCACAAAATCGTTATCAACAAAAATATTTATTTCTCCTTCAAGCAAAGGATACTCATTTTTATTAACCACTTTTCCTTTCAGATATACCTTGGACAGTATTTTAGGGATAGCTGTGTATGAAAATTCTATCGGTAAAGTATTAATTGCAATTGTTACTTTATGCGGACTGTTATCGCTCGGAATTGTGTTCTTTGTATTCAACTCAAAAGTTGTAGAAATATCTTTTGCTTTTACATCGCTGTAAATAGGAAGTTTTACTGTAACATCCTTTTGCAAATCATCATTATCATTTGTGATAATTCTTACGCTATTCGTACTGGTTTTTTCTATCAATGGTCTTGTACCGGAAATAACAACTTCACCCGCATAAAATTTTGATGGAGTAAGAGATAGATTTAGATTGGCGATATTTTTTTCAATTACATTCATCCTAATTGGATATGGTTCATACCCAATATAAGATGCTTTTAAATTATAATTGCCTGCCGGAACATTAGGGATATAAAATTTACCAGTAATATCTGTAGCTGAACCGAGAGAAGTTCCCTCTAAAACAACATTGGCACCAATCAATGGTTCACCGGTTTCAAGGTCTGTAACATAACCGGTAATTGCACCCTGTCCTTTAGGCAGTCCAAAATTTTGGTCATAAGAAACATTAACATTACCCTGGGTAACACCGCTTGGTTTCACATCAACTTTTTTTTGTGGAAGTGGATTAACATCAAGAAACCATGTGTCCAATTTGGGCAAAGATTTTACTGATAAAGGATCAGCAGTTGAGAATGTTAGTTTAACATCTTTCCAATCTTCACCTGTAGATTGCTGCATCATTGCAAAGAAAGTTAGCTCCAATTGCTTGGTTTTTGATGACACACGTGCATCATAAATTGGATACCAGTTTGCACTATTAACAACATAAGATGCTTCAATGTTTGCCTTAGTATTTTCTGCTGCATCAATTTTTACAATTATTTCCTTATAATTTTGCTGTTCTACTTTTCTGGTTTGATCAATCGTCAATTTTAGAGCAAGAATTTCAGGTTCGATCGCAGCTCTTTTATTGGATTCATCCCTAATGCCTTTATAAATTTCACTTAAATTTGCATCCAGAAACTTTAACAATTCATTCCATTCTTTTGTGGAATTTGTGCTGATTAAAATTTTTTGATTCGCATATTTTACAGATTCAGCTTTAAGAGATTCGATAAACGCTTTCTTGCTGTCATATATTGCAAGTTGATCGGTTGCTATTTGCATTTCGCGGTTTAATGCATCAATTTTTTTTTGAATTTCTTTAATTTTTTCTTCTTGAATCTCTGCTGTAAATCTGCGTTCAACCTTTACATCAAGGATTTTTATTTCGCCATTTCCGTTTGCAGAAATACGTACTGATTCATCCTTAATGTCAGTTGTAAGATCAGAAAACACAATAGTATTTTCACCTTTTTGTAGATTAACATCTGCAGAACGGGTTACCATTGCCCGATCTTTAAAAACTGTTGCCTCAATTACTTTTGATTCAATCGGTTTAATTTGCGCAAAGCTAACGATGGAAAGAATTAGGAAAAGAAAATATTTTTTCATTTTTACACCCAGTGGTTTGAAGAGTTTTTTATAAACTAAATTAAATTTATATATTCTTATTTAAACACCCCAACTTTTACACCAAATTTAAGATTAAAAGTATTGGGCTCGATTAAAAATTTTTCTAAATGAACTGTGTTATAGGATGCCACAAATTCAAGAACAACAAAGTCAAGATTGTAATTGCATCCTATATAAGGCTCTATATTATAACCAGTATCAGAATTTTCAGAATCATCATTTTCTTTTATCAAACCATTATTAATATTTAAATCCACTTTCATGTCTATATCACTTTTCGCAAGTCCAACATTCATTCCCAAAAATGGTTGAACAATCGGAGTTTCAACTATGTGAAATCTAAACCCGATATAGAGATAATACATTTTTATTTCTGATTTTAGATCTAATGTGCCTGAATAATCCTCATACAGTGAAAAAGCCCTGGTACTAGTATACTCTGTTCCAATTACTATACTAGCTCTTTGATTGATATACCAAAATACATTTGCTCCCCAGGATATATTTGCCGGATATGATTTTTGAATTTGAAGTGGAAGATTATAATTACGATTAAAGTTTTCAACTGTATAACGAAAACTATTTTTTAGGGGTTGTAAGTTAAAAAATGTTATACCTGTATTTATTTGAACACCATAGTATTTTAAAAAATTATTGTAATCCGCTTGAGAAAAAGATTGTATAGAACAAACGATAAAAATCAAAAGAATATTTAATAATTTCATTTTTTACTCCCCATATTTTAATGAATGGCCAAGTATATTTTCTTTACCTAAACCAATAAAAACTTTATTATGCCCGAGTTGCAAGTTTCTACCCCAATATAAAATATACCAATCTTTTATTTTTTGGTTTTGTAGATTGTATACATCTATATAGTAACAATTAATTTCATTTAAATTAGGTATTATATATTTATTATCTGTAAATCTAGATACTTTATCTTCATTAGTTGAATAATCCATGACATATTTTTGAGAAGGAACGCTAGTATTCCATTCTAATGAAGACAAATCGTAAAAATCCACTCCATCTCCACAAATCATATTATCACTTATCGCTATTCTTAAGTAGTTATTGGCAATTGTTACTGGTTTCATCCTCAAAATATCAAAGTTGTTATTTGTTATATCCATTTCAACAAAATGTAAATAGGTTTGAACGTTCGGATCTTTTCTTCCCCAGTTTAATATTAATTTAGTGTTATCAGGAGATACTACGGCGGAGTTAACATAAACAGAATCAAATAGATTTACTTCATTTTCAATTTGATTAGTGTTAATATTGATTATTTTTAATTCTGATCCATAATTGAACATTATCCTGCTATCATCCAAAATATTATACCAAGCATAGCAATCAACTAGAGTTACTTCTTTCAATACTTGAAATGATTCCGAATCAAGAACCCATAGTTTTTTCTGCTCATATTTTAATAAATAAATTTTAGATTTATCATTGTTAAACTGAAAATCAATATATTCATCTTGAGTAATCATATTTGATATACCTATCTCAGCAATTAATGAATCATTAGTGGTATCAAAAACAACCATTTTTCTATCGACTAGAAAAAATACTCTTTGATTATCATCATGCAGATATGGTCCGCCTTTAAATTTTGTAAATGGATAAGTTAAAGCATTACCCACTTTGATATCTGCATTATCACTTAAGGTTTGAAAAGTATTTTTATAATCTGTAGTAACCGCAACTTTGTAACTGTATTTTGCACCTATTAATCCAACTCCGTCTCTATCAATATAATTTGTTTGAGATTTGTTGGTTATTGTATCAATTACTTTGTATTCCTCACTTTCAACAGATTTATAAACCAAATAAGCATAGAATGCTTGGCAGTTACTTTCACTCCAGTTTAATTCTATTCCATCATCACTTTCCTTTGTAACTGTTAACGAGACTTTATCTGGACGGGTTCTATCAAAGTATAATTGAGTTTCAAAAATTGTTGATGCGACACCAAGCATATTTAAAAGTCCATGTGGTTTATCTTTTCGATAAACTCCAAACGACAATGAATGCAAACCTTCAGAATATCTTCTTGTATCTAGATACAAAATACACGGTAAAGTATAAAACGCATTCTCCCAGACTGAATCAACGGAAACTCTAATTATTTCATAGTCATAATCAATATTAGGTGGATTAAAGTATATAACCGAGGTTCCATCAACATGCCGCCCGGGTTGAAGATTTTCAAAATTAAAATAGTATAGTTCTGGCGGGTAAGCTTTATCGTTATAAAATCTTTCGGGCTCGGTAACCAGTGTACAGGAATTAAGGTACAGAACTCCAAGTAATAATAGAACCACATATATTTTCATTTACGCTCCCACTATAAAATGAGCAAATTATTTTGAACGCATTTTCCCCCGCTAAAAGGCAGATAATTGAGGGAAGCAAATATAAGAACGGTAAATAATAATCATTAATGCAATCTCAAATTAGCGGATTGAGGAGAAATGTTCAATTAACAGTGGAAGATAAATTAAGATCAATAATCATCGCTTCAAGATAATTATTAAATAAAAATAATAAACTGACTGAATAAAATTGCATTTATTTGTGTCTCTGCTGTGGAGGAAATTTCATCGCAGAGGTGCAAAGACACGGAGATTATTTTATTAGTATCATTTTTTTAGTCTGAGTATAACTCCCTGCTCGTAAGGTGTAGAAATAAATTCCACTTGTTAAATTATCATCAGTGAACCTTGTTGCGTATTGTCCTGCTGGCATCTGTTCATCTATTAACGTTGCGACTTCTATCCCAAGAATATCATATAACTTTAATGATACATTTGCTTGATATGGCACTTGATATTTTATTGTTGTGGATGCGTTAAATGGATTTGGATAATTTGAATAAAGAAAAAAATCTTCAGGAATTTCAGTAATTTGTTCATCGACATTAACAGCACTTAGAGGTAAAAAGTATAAGCCTGTTTCCGTGGCTGCAAATAGTTTATCTCCAATAACCATAATTCTATAAACATAAGGAGTGCTAATATTGTTTACATAGTTCCAACTTGAACCGTTATTATTTGACACAAATAATGCGGAACCGGATATTCCATTTGTTATCGTGAATATTCTCCCGGCTAATCCTGCTAAATAATAATCGAATCCATTCGGCAGACCGTCATATAAATAATTCCATGTTATCCCGTCATCAGACGAAGAGTGTATTCTATAATTTGATCCAGCAAAAATATAATTACCATCAGAATACAGATCAGAAATTATAAATGCATCAGGCAAAGCATTAAAGACAAAAGATTCTTCCCATTGATCTGAACCGGATTTATTTCTATAAATATAACCGTTGCCTCCTCCTGAAGTAATTAAAGTTCCGCTGCTTAATATCATATCAGTAACGGTACCTGAAATTCCAACGGGAAAATTATTTTGATATGGATTCCATTGTGTTCCCGTTAAATTATCTAATTCAAAAACGCCTGCGCCAAACGTTGATACATATAACCTTCCATCTCTTTGAACAAAAGAGCTAATTGATCTTGCGCCTAATCCAGCTAACCCATTATTAAGTTCGTTCCAGGTTAATCCATTATCTGTACTTTTAAATACTCCCGCAGGCACCGTTCCCACAAACAAATCATTATTGAAAACAATTGCCGTTTCAACACTTCCTGCATCATTAGATATGATAGAGGAAGATGCCCACAAGGAACCATTATCATTACTTAAATAAACTGAATTACTGGTACCGGCAATAAAAGTTCCTCCACTTGCAGATAATGAATAAATAATTTCTCCTGGTACAGAATCGACTTTTTGCCATTGAGCAAATATCTGAGTTGAGAAAAACAAACAGATATACAAAAAACTTATAGATTGCCTCATAAGTTTACCTTAATAATTAAATGGATTTATCGAATTAGTTAAAATTAGTGCTGCAATTTTAAATTAGTGGGTTATTTAAAACAACAATTAATTGTTATAATTATTTAAGCGATGAAAAATAATGATTAAATGTTATTAGGAATGATAAGTTCATTGGAATGAATAATTCAAGATTTTAGAATGGATCTAACACCATGCTGAGTTCCTGATTGGAAAGAATAAAATTTCTCTGCGGTCTCTGCGGTGAAGAAAGTTTTACTGCAGCGGCGCAAAGACGCAGAGGTTATTTTAATTTAACTTCAGCAATAACCGGATAATGGTCTGAAGGATACAAGCCATTAAATATTGTTGTGTCGATGTTATGATTTAGCACTTCAATATTATCATTTACAAAAATAAAATCGATTTTGTTATCGGGTTGGATATCCTTCCCAAATCCATTAAAAGTTATGCTGCAGCCTGTGCTTTTATTCTTTGAAACAAAATCAGCATCGTGCAATTTATGAGCGAGAATCTCGTATCCCTTCGAGCTTGATGTATAATTGAAATCACCAGATAGAATCACAGGAAAAACATCAGCGTATTTATGTATTTCATTTACAAGCAATCTAGAACTTTCAGTTCTCGCAATTTCACCTATATGATCAAAATGAGTATTTAAATAATAAAAATCTTTAGATGATTTTAAATCTTTGAATTTAATTATAGTAACAGTCCTGTTTAATGCTGCGTCCCAGCCTTTGGAAACAAGTTCGGGTGTTTCAGAAAGCCACAGAGTTCGTTTTGTTTCAGGATCAAATCTTTTTTTTCTGTAAAGAATTGCTGTCGATTCTCCTTTATCTTTTCCATTTTCACGACTTACACCGTACCAGTCATATTCATCTAACATTTCAATTAAATCTTTTACCTGAAACATTTCTGCTTCCTGCAATCCAATTAAATCCGGATTATGATTTTTGATTACATATGCCAGTAAATATTTTCTTTTACTCCAATTGTTTACATCTGAAGAATCCTCGCAATATCCGCAGCGGATATTGTATGTCATAACTTTAATGTTATCAGTTTGAGAGTAAATAAAACCTGAAAAGATTACTAAGATTATTCCAAGGTATTTAAGCATAATTATTATAAATTTTATAGTTCATCAATAGATAGGATATTAAAACATTCTTCGACTATATGAGTATAATGTCTTAAAATATAGGACCAATGTTCTTCTGAACCAATTTTAATAACTAATTCATTTTTATTAATAATCTGTTTGCCTGGGGCTTGACCTTCCGGCCCATAAAAGTTATAAATAAGCCCATCCTTATTATTGTAATAAATGCGTGTATCTTCATTAATTTCAACTCTATTCCAATCAACATTATTTTGGATATAATCCTTAAAATTTTTTCTTTTCTTTATATCACCTAAACTCGAATGTAGCTTGACCAGTCTAAGTCCGCATTCTACCCTTCTTGGAATATCCATTAGAGAATTTTTACCCCAAATTTTTTTAATTAGATCAATTAAAAACAATATTGAATCTGCACATTTTTCGTTATCGATTGTGAGTATCGGAGACTTATGTTGGAATTCGTTTCTCAAGGTATGATTTTTCAATAGTTTCTCTTTTAATCGATTTGGAATCCTTATTTTATCTAGCAAAACAGGAAAATCAATTTTTACATTAAAAGATGGACTCAATTGAATTAATCTAACCTTTAAGGTTATTTCAACTAAATTGTCAACCAAGATAAATGTAGATCTATTTTTATGTTTTATATCATAAAAATAAATTCCCAATATTGATTCAAGTAAATCTATTATTTCAGTTGGCGTTTTCATAAACTTTCCAATTTTTCTAATAATTTAACCATTGCAAATGTATCCAGTTTACAATATTCAAGTAAGGTTATTTCTGATATCAGCAATTCGCATTAAGTCTGTTTCATAATAAAGACTTTCAAAAGCAACAGAGGCAAGTCCGCCTTCATTTATTTCCAAATCTTCATAACTTAAGTTCTGGAATTAAAGCAGGCAAAACATATTTGATAGAATATGATCCTTGCATTTTGTTGTGTAATAATATTTTTTCTGGAAAGGCATCATTAAATCTTTTATGCGATTTATTCGCTCTTCAATTTCTTTTTTGTATTTGGGAAACGCTTCAGCAATTTCTTTTAGCCTTAAGAACTTCAAAAGATTTATTGTAGGTAAGAATATCACCTTCACTTTTTGTATCACGTAAAAGATTTTCTATAAACTTTATTCGCGGATCATTTCCGGTCTCAGCTAAAAATTCAAAATGTTCAATCTTACTTTTTTTGTTCTTCTTGTAATGCAGCGAATACTGAAATGGTATTTGCATATACGGTTTTGAGTTATCAAACATCGGCACAGCAGGCTGGAATGTTTCAAAATCCATAAAGTAAAGTGGATAATTCAAATCAGACAAAAATTCTTTGATTGCTTTTTTATCAATCAAATCTTTTTTGCTTTTATAAACATCAAGCTGAAGTTTTGCATTTTTAGAAAGATCTGCATCATCGGGAACATCTTCTAACTTTAATAATTCCATTTCTGTATAAATCATATTTTTTGTTAAGATGAATTCCTGAAAGATCAAAGATTGAATTTTCAGGAATGTGTTTCCGGCAATATTCATAAAAGCCGCAAGTGTAAGGATCGTAACAATGCTCACCGATATCAATTACGGGAATTGATCTCTTTGCTAAAACTTTTTTAAATCGTGCAACATTTTCTTCAACCCATTTTTGTAACGGAAGAATTAGTTTTAAAACTGATTCTGTAATGAAGAGTTCATTCTAAATCAAGCTTACCTTTTCTTACATATTGATTATTTATGTAAGTAATTGAAAAATCTTTAATCTTATATCCGCAGTTTGAAATTACCCAATACTGCAAAGCCGCATCACGAATATATGTTTCTGAAATTGATGTTGAGCTTTTTACTTCATAAACTTTTAATCCTGATTTTTCATTAACAACAATATCTGCAACTGCAAGAACATCACTAAAATTAAACGATGCTTCATAAATTACTTTTTGCTTTTTCTCCAATAAGCTCTTTTGTGAGCTTAACTGCTTTATCATATTCAAATTGTGTTTTTGGTGATGCATCAATTCCACCCGGATAAAGCTGCTGTGCAAGTTTCCCAACATCTGTACCGCGTTTAAATATTGCTTTCTGCATTTCAGAAAGCTGATCCATTTCATTGTAGTGATATTTATAAAGATAAAGATGCTTTTCGCACTGCACACCGCGAATGAAAGAGGACTTGCTAAGAAGATGTGAACCCATTAAAAATCCAATCTGCAATAATTTACAATCGTAATTTAATCTTTTTAGAAATCAATTTAGTAACTTTATCAAGCTATTTTATAAAAGGTTTGATAAAATGAAATGGATTTTAACCATCTGCTTTATCTTTAGTTTGCTTTAACAATTCTTGCACAGGATAAGTTTTATACACAACGGTTTAGCAAATGGTTATGCCTGGACGGCACCATCTATCAGTCACCACGCCTGTTTATGCTAAAGATGAATCACTTTCTGCTATGTTTAACTATCACAGAAGAATATCAAACAATTAGATTCAAAGACAAGAATCTTTCTCGTTGATTGTGATTGACGATATTAATAAATTAGTAAAGAGCATAAATTCAATTGATTTTACGGAATGGTTAAACAAATATGATAACTTTTATCAGATAAAGAAAATCTTATTATTCCGGTTTTAGGAGCATATTGCTTATTGCATAAAAGAACTTAGCGGATATAAGTGAAGAGGATATTGAAAAGTATCGACAGGAATTATTAACTTTTTCTAGAAGTAAATCAGAACAATAACGGCTCTTCAGGTTTTTTCTTTGTCTTCTTTTCTTTCTTCTGCTTTTTTAGAAAATCAGCAAAATCTTCTTTAGTGATAATATAGATTTTACCAACTTGTGTGGATTTTAATGTCCCGTTTTTTACGTGGTACAAAACTCCCGAATGACTCATATCCAAAAGTTTTGCAACTTCCTGAACACTAAATAAATCTTTCATAAGCTTTTCTGAAATAGTGAATCTTATTTCACAACTAATTTAAGCAGTTAAACCCATAGTTTCAATAATTTTATTGCCTGTTATTTTATTCAGATTTCTTTTAAAATAGTCCTGTAATAATAAATAATTTAATGAATCACTAAATCCAATATGAAATTATCAAAAAAAATATTTGCTGATTTTAATTTTTAGTATCGCAATGGCGTATCTTGAATCCGCCATCGTGGTTTACCTTCGACTGCTTTACTATCCCGAAGGATTTATCTTTCCAATTAAAATCATTCCCAATGAAATATTTTTAATTGAACTTGGTAGAGAACTTGCAACTATATTTATGCTTGCATCAATCAGCTTTTTAATTGGAGCTAGATTTGTTGATAGATTTTCATATTTCTTATTTGCATTCGGTGTGTGGGATATTTTCTATTATGTGTGGCTTAAACTATTTATCAACTGGCCGGATTCATTACTTACCGATGATTTGCTGTTTTTAATACCTGTGCCATGGATTTCGCCCTGTGCTGGCACCAATTATTATATCAATTATTTTTATCCCATTGTCAATTACTCTGCTTAATTTTCATTCAAAAGAAATTAGAATAAAGAAAAATTTTCTTGCTAATATTCTTATGGTTCTTGGAGTGATGTTAGTCTTATTCAGTTTTATGTGGGATTTTCAAAACAGATTAAATATGACTTCACCTGTAGAATTTTTATGGGGAGTTTATTGGTTGGGAATCTTTTTAATTGTTTTAGGATGTGCCATCTTACTTCGTTTTTTGTTTTATCAGAAACATACTCAACATTAAGTTCCGGTTCCGCAACTGCCCATTTTGTTTTGACCGATAATTAAATATCGCATAGGTTCTTAAGAAATCAACAGAATAACCATTTTAATTCTATTGACCTTCGAAGACAGCTTTAATTGATTTCCCTTTATGACGTTTATCCTTTATTAAAGCATAGAAATATGCACCTGCAAATAAAGTAACCGCCGATCCCAAAACCATTATACTTATTGTTGTTGCGTCACTCATACCAAATGTATAAACCATTATTTCAATTGATACGAAAGCTAAAAGTGATTTCATAATTTCCCTTTTTTATTATGATTACCGGTAGAAAAATAGTGCTAACTGAATAGTTGAGTGTTAAGCAATAATTAACATACGGTTAACAAATTGTTAAGTGCCGGTATTTTTTTTGACAATTTTTTGACAACTCTGAGTTCTAATGATGACAAATTAACATTAGGACTTGATTAGATTTTGTTTAGAAAGAATCTCATTCTCAAAGCAATATTGGATAAAAAAATGGAAATTTTAACGGCGAATAAACATCATAAAGCGTTTTCAATAGAATTCGCAAAAGATTATTTGATTACAATGCGCCCTTACCTGCTATTCGTATCAGGAGCAACAGGGATTTGCGGGATGTCTTTTATTGGTGATTTATCAGTTACCAAAATAATTTTTATTTTTTTTGCTTCATTTCTTTCATACGGATTTGGACAAGCTCTAACAGACTGCTTTCAAATTGATACCGATTCAATCTCTTCTCCCTATCGTCCCTTAACACAAGGTTTGATTTCGAAAAAACAAGTTTTATCAATCAGTATGATTGGTTTGATTTTTTGTATTAGCATTTTTTCATTCTACAATCCTGTTAATTTATTGCTTGGAATTCTTTCTGGATTAGGATTAACAACTTATACTTACTTCAAAAAGAAATTCTGGGCAGGTCCATTCTATAATGCATGGATTGTCAGCGTTTTATTTTTAATGGCTTTTTTGTGCGGATCAGATCTTGGCGAAATAGCAAATAATCCAAAATTAATTTATTCATTGCTCGCTGTTTTTTGGGGATATGCAAATTTCGTTCTTGTTGGATATTTCAAAGATATTGAGGCTGACAGACCAACAGGTTATAATACTTTGCCGGTTGTTTATGGAAGAGGAATAGCCTCTGTTGTCTCAAATATTTTTGGATCGCTTACAATTGTATTTACCATTTTAGTTTTTGTAAACTCATCATCGTTTGCAGATTTATTTACAAGAAATAATTACGCAGTAATAGTTTTGTTTACTGGTATTATCATAATGATTCTGTGCCAGGGTTTTCTATACTTCATTAAAAATGACAGCGAATCCAGTAAAGCAATAAATCTTTCGGTGCATTCGTACATTGTTTTGCTTTCAGCAATAGTAATACTAAATAAACCTGAATGGATTATTCCGATGGTAATTTTTTATGGTTTGTTCAATTTAACAATTGCCTTAAGACCAGCTAAAAATCAGATCTAAAATGAATATTATATTAAATAAATCAGCAGCTGCCGGAAACGCTGAAAAGAAATGGAACTCTATTAAGGATTTGATCCGGGGAAAATTTAATAATGTGTCCGTAATCGATGTTTATGATAATGCTTCTGTTGAAAATGTAAAGCAGGAGATAATAAACAATGGGCACACTGATTTAATCATCGCTGGCGGTGATGGAACTGTAAACTACTTCATTAATAAATTAATTGAGGTTTTAGATGAAAAAGAAATTAAGGGTATTAAAATCGGTGTTATTGGGATTGGTTCAAGCAACGATTTTTGCAAGCCGTTTGCTCAGGAAATCTTTATAAACAACATCCCCTGCAAAATAAATTTTGAGAATACTCAATTTAGGGATGTCGGTATTTTAAAATATAAATCGGGTTCGCAAATTTTGCAAAAATATTTTCTACTGAACGCCAGTGTCGGGGTAACGGCAGAAGCAAATAAATTGTTTAACAATCCTGATCCGATTTTGAAATTCTTAAAAAAATACTTTATGAAATTGGCAATTATTTATGCGGCATTAAGAACTATTTTTCTTTACAACAATTTCAATTCAAAAATTGTTTTTGATTCTTATGAAACTTATTCATTCCCGGTTTCAAATTTATCCATTGTAAAAAATCCAAACATCTCCGGGGATCTTTCATATCCGGGCGAGGCAGATTATCAAAATGGATTATATGATATTTATCTTGCCCATTCTATGAACAGATCAGATTTGATAAATTTATTAAAATCCTTAAGTAAAAAGGTTTTTCCTAAAAGTGAACAAACAATGTATTGTGAAACACCTAAAATAAAAGTAAAAGCTGAGCAAGATTTTTTAATCGAGTTTGACGGTGAAATAATTTCAACAAACTATGCTGAATTTTCAATCTTAAAAAAATATTTAAATATATGCGTCAACTAAAAGACATACTTGAAAACAAGATTATTAATAATCTGACTACATCATTTCCACGTTCACCTTTGCAGATGAATAATATTCACGAAACTGATGCGGAAATTATACAACTTGAAAACTCACCTTATGATTTAGCAATTACTATCGATACAATTTCTGAAGAAATAAAAACAGGATTGTATTCCGATCCTTATCAAATAGGCTGGATGACTGTAATGGTTAATATGAGCGATCTTGCTGCTGTCGGCGCTTTTCCAATTGGAATTGTAATATCTCAAATTATTCCAAAAGATATTTCTAATGATTTTCTCGAGAAACTTCAAACCGGAATAAATGATGCATGCATAAAGTGCAGAACATTTGTTCTGGGCGGTGATACAAATTTTGATGATGAAATAATCGTCTCCGGTTGTGCAATCGGATCAGTTGAAAAAGGGAAACACTTAAATAGAATTAGATGTAAAACTGGGAATAAAATTTATGCTACCTCAAAAGTTGGAAATGGGAATGCTTATGCTGCACAGAAATTATTATTTGAAAATTCAGAGTTGTCATTTCGAACGAGTATTCGAGAGAGAAATCCGAAAGCGACTAAAAGTGAAAGATTTCTCACTTCGGTCGAAATGACAAGTGCGCAAGTGGATGGACTATTAGAGTTTCATCCATCAGCAAAATTTGAATGGAGAAATATTCTAAAAAAGTTTTCTACAAGTTGCATTGATACGAGCGATGGAGTTCTTTCTTCTCTTGATCAATTGATGAGATTAAATGATGTTGGTTTTATGTTCCGTAACGACTGGGAAGAATCAATAGATGAATCATCAAAACGATTATTTAATAACCACAATTTACCACTATGGCTTCTTTTTGCTGGTGAGCACGGCGAGTTTGAACTATTGTTTTCAATTCCACAAGAAAAAGAAACCGAGTTTCTTAATGAGGCTGATAAATTAAATCTTAATCCGGTTTATTTAGCTGATGTGACATCAAAATCAAACATAATAATTTGTCTTTACGGAAAAGAGCAAATAATAGATTCAGAAAAAATTAGAAACCTTGCATTTGAAAAAGAATTCAGTCCACAAAAGTATTTGCAAAAGTTAATGGTGATAGATGCTCATTTAAGAAACCTTCATTAAAAATTTATTGTCACACCGAGCGGAGTCGAGGTGTGAAGGACAATTATTTTACCCTTCGTCTTCGCTCAGGGTGACATTTTCTAGAATTTCTAAAATCATTTTTAATGAATACTTGCGGTTCATGATAATATTCATGACAAATTTTTGACAATTCTCTGAAGTCTTACTGACACCTTCCTTTCAAAATCGTATTAGTTTTCTATCAGAAATCAGGTAAGTATAACAAGATAAGAAAGTGAGCAAATAAAATGTCAGCAAAGCAGGAATATTTAGGTGGTGAAAATTTTGATCTTAGAGATATCCTTTTGAGAGGAAGAAGAATGCCTCTAACAGACAGAGTAAACTTTTTTGGAGAATTCCTTGAAAGTTTATCAAGTAATAAACAAATGCTACACTTAAGATGTATCTCAAGTCCATCAGATCGTGAGGTAGATGTTTACGATGAATATTTAGGCATCACAAGAAAGATGTTGATGTTTGGATCAAACAATTATTTAGGATTTGCAAATCATCCTTATATAAAAGAATATGTAAAATCGGTTATCGAGAAATACGGAATAGGAATTGGCGGACCTCCATTACTTAACGGTTACACAAAAATCCACAGAGAATTAGAAGAAAGATTAGCATCATTAAAAGGTGCAGAAGATGCATTAATCTTTTCAAGCGGTTATGGTGCAAACGTTGGATTGGTTTCAGCATTAGTTGGACCAGATGATTATGTTGTTTACGATCAATACAGCCATGCATCTTTTTATGATGGAATGAAAATGTGTAATGCACGCGGAATTCATTTTCTTCATAATGATGTTGAGAACTTGAAAGCAAAATTAGAGGATGCCAGGAAAATAAATCCAAGAAATATTTATGTTGGAGTTGAAGGTGTTTATTCTATGGATGGTGATATCGCTCCTATTGATGAGATAGTTTTAGTTTGCAAACAATACGATGCAATTCTTTTAGTTGATGATGCGCATGGAACAGGAACGATTGGTCAACATGGCGGTGGATCGGGTGATTATTTCAGCTTGGATGGTGAGATTGGTGTTATAATGGGAACCTTTAGTAAATCGTTTGCCGTAACCGGCGGATTTGTTGCAGCTGCAAAACCAATTGTTGATTACCTTAGATTCTTTGCAAGATCGTATATGTTTTCAGCCTCAATATCTCCCATAACAATTGCTTCAGTTCTTGCAGGATTAGATTTACTTGAAAATGATCCATCAATTTTAAACTCTTTAAGAAGCAATATTAAATATGCTGCCAAACTATTAAATAACATCGGATTTAATGTTGCAAGCGAAACACCAATAATTCCGTTGCGTGTTCCTATGGAAATGAACATACGGGATGCTGCATATAAATTCCACGAAAGAGGAATTTTTATAAATTCTATTGAATATCCTGCAGTACCTGTTTCGCAACAAAGATTCCGCATAAGTATAACAGCAAGTCACACTAAAGAAGATATAAACAGACTCGTAGAAGTTGTTGAAGAAATTTGGAGTGAATTTGAAACTGTTCGACCTGGATTATCAATCCTAAGACAATGTGAGCAATAGTGAAGAAAGGATGAATGGGAAAATGAAAAAGGAAATTAAATCCAAACCAAAACTTTTAATAATAGTTTTGTTTCAAAATCTTTTAGACGAAAAACCATATTATGCTAAAAATCCTGCTCCACCTTTACCTGGGATTTTACTCGCAGCTTTAACTCCACCTGAAATTGATGTTGAAGTTCTTCACGAAATGGTTCGTCCGATTAATTATAGCACAGACGCAGATTTTATAGCAATAAGTTTTATGGACTACTTGTCGCCACACGCTTATGAAGTTGCGGCAAAGTTCAGGACAATGGGAAAAATTGTAATTGGCGGTGGTAAGTTTGCATCAACTTTCCCTGATGAAGTTGAACCATACTTTGATTCTATCTGCGTTGGAGAAGCTCATAAAGTCTGGGCTCAAATGACTAATGATTTATTAGCCGGTAAACTTAAAAAACGATACGATGCTGGTTTATCTCCTGACTTAGAAAACATTCCTGCTCCAAGATATGATCTTGTTGAGTCTAAATTCTTTACACCAATTGTAACTGAAGCATCGCGCGGTTGCCCTCATCCTTGCACTTACTGCCAATTAAATATCAAACGTGCACCTTACAGAACGCGTCCTGTTGAAGATGTTATAAGAGACTTACAGAACACAAAAGGTTTGTCATGGATTAAAAGAAAAACTGCAATGATACTTGATAATAATCTTGGCGGTAGTTTAACTAATGCAAAAAATCTTTTAAGAGAAATTGCAAAGTTGAAATTTTGGGCAATAGGAGCGCAGTACAGTATTGAATGTTTACGTGATGATGAGTTTGTGGAATTACTTGGTAAAGCAAATTGCAGAATGTCTTTTCTTGGAATGGAATCTTTGAATGAAGAAAGTTTACGTGATGTTGAGAAGAAGCAAAACAAGGTCGAAGAGTATAAAGAGTTTTTCCATAAACTAAACAAAAAAGGTATTTTAACTTTTACGGGATTTATGTTTGCGTTAGATGAGGACACTCCGGAATACTACGAAACTCTTCCACAAAAGTTAAAAGAAGTAGGGGTGAATGTTATACTTCCATCCATATCAATCCCAATTTACGGAACACCACTACATAAAAAGATGGTTGATGAAAACCGAATTATCGATAATGATATTACACATTACGAAGGTGATCACGTATTATTCCGACACAAATATTTAACGGAAGAACAAATTTATTTTTACTACGAAAAAGTCATTAAGATATTCTATTCCTGGGAAAATATCATAAAGAGATGGTGGAAATTTGTTTCGATGCAGACAATTGACGGATCTGTAAAAGAATATTTTCTTAAAACAGTTTTAGGATCAGTGATATATTTTAAGCTTTCAATCTTCCAGAGACATCACGCACAGGAAAGAGTTTTTGACAAGCGCAAAAAAAATAAGCCGGCAAAATCAATTTCACCGGCCAAATTAAATGCAAAAGCAGCTTAATAATATTTGTGGAATGTTACTTAATCAATATCATACTTTTGGAAACAGAATTGATCAAAATACTTTTAATCGATTTCCGATTTTGTATTTCTGGTTAAGTAAGGATAAGACAACAATTATAAAAATCCTTGCGAACTAGGGTTTATTAAGGGACAATTCCCCACATACTGCAAAATTATTTCTTACTAATTTTTATACGCAATTTTTTTAATTTCAAAAATATTTTCCGATACTAAATAAATTCAGTTTAAAGTTCGCCTCTTTCAGCAGCGGCTTTCATTTCTTCATTTGCATAAATAGCAATTTCAACTCTTCTATTTTGAGTTTTTCCGTAATCTGTATCATTCGATGAAATAGGTTCAGTTTCACCTAATCCGACAGTTGAAAGTCTTGAAGAACTGATTCCTTGAAGCATTGCATAATCCGAAACCGACTTGGCTCTTTTTTCCGATAGAGTTTGATTGTAATTCTCAGTACCATCAGAATCAGTGTGCCCGGTTATCAGAATATTTGAATCAGGATATTTTTTTAATATATCTGCAAGCTTTTTGATATTTGTTTTGGCGTCGGGTTGAAGTGTTGAAGAATCATATTCAAATAAAATACCTGAATCAAAAGTAATTGCTATACCCTCTCCAACTCTTTCAATTTTTGCATTTTCTAATTCTCTTTGCATTTCTTCAGCTTGTTTATCCATATGATTACCAATAAGCGAGCCCGCAGTTCCGCCGACTACTGCACCAATTATTGCACCCAACGCGGTATTACCTAATTGATTACCAATAACTCCACCGACTACCCCGCCACCAACACCGCCTATAACTCCTCCCTTAACGGTGTTACTTGCACCGCATCCGGATATAAAGACTGATACTAGTAATGTAAAGATTACCAGTACACTTTTAAATTTTTTCATTTTATTTCTCCAATAATTTTTTAAGACGGCTAATTAATTTAGCCTGGATTATTTTCTTTCTTATTGAAAGTAATATCTTATACCAAGTCCTGCATCTACTCCCAATCCGGTAAGCGGCGTAACCTGAAACACCGGAACCAGTTCAACAAATACATCAATTGGTGTTGAACGAGGAAGCCACGCTATACCGATTACTCCTCTTATACCAAATGATCCATCATAACCACCGCCAGTATTAAATCTGCCACCAAATCCGTAATAGAGAGGAAATCTTTCTGTTGAACTAATTGCATCGAATGAGTGCCACAGATAATCCATATGAAAATGAACACGACCGCTGTTATCATAATTGCCCTGGTATTTGATACGATCACCGCCTAAGCCAACACCAAGACCAAAATCAAACGCGTTTATCTTTGATGTCCAAAGTTTTGCACTTAAACCGGTTGGTTCTCCAAGAACAATACCTAATCCGAATCCGTGATCCTGGGCTGCAACGGGTTTTGTCATTATTATCATAATAAACAAAGCGAGTACGAATAAAAGAATATTTTTCATAACCATAAGTCCTTTTAATATTTTAAAATTATTTTACACTTAAATTGATAGTTCCTAAATCGGTATCGTGTTGTGCGATAACTGATACACCGGTAATTGTTGTATCATTATAAGCGGGATTTGCTGAGAACACTTCAACATTATATGTTCTTTGCAGTAAAGCCATAAACTTAAATGCGCCAAATAGATTTTCTGCTACAGTAACCATTGTATCTGTACCACTTATAGCATAAACAACACCTGCAGCACTTGGGGGATTTATCTTACCTAAAATTGTACCTGAGATTATCATCGGAACGAGTCTGATGACAGGTTTTAATTTATACTGATTGTTTCCGGTTAATACTATGGAATGTTCAGCATCAAAATCGAGCAGCAATTCGAACATCACTCCGGACTCAATATTAAATTCATGGTTTAATTTAATACCGCTTTGTTCACCACTCGGAACATCCAGAGAGTAAGTGACACCATTAACAACAACATTACTACCAGAACCAATTATTAATCTTATTTGTGAGTAATGCCCTGCATCAAGTGAATTGAAACCAAGTATAACGCTCGCACCGTTTCTTAGTGTGAGCAAATTATAGGTGGCGGGGGTATTGTTTATTACATACCAACCACTTGTGGAATCGTTAATGGCTTTATGAACTTCAACTCTGTTAACTACAATGTTGATCTGATCGTAGGCGGCTGGTGCATCGACCATTGTGATCTTTATTCGTCCCTGTTCTGCATCCGGAGATGTGGAATCTGAACAACTAAAGTAAATAAGGCTTATTGCAAAAAAACTTGCAGAAACGGCCAAACGAACTAGATTTTTCTTTATGTATTTCATCGAAAGAACTCCTTCTTATTGAACAATAAAAAATGTTAATATGTAATTATTATTTAACATTATGTTGATACGGTATATTGGATATATTCTAACTTTCAACAGGAGTTAAGGTATCTGTTGTTACAAGGGGATACAATAGTGCAAAGGGATGAAAAAGGAACTACGTCTTTATAATAAGCAGTTAAGATCGGTTACGAGTAGATATTAAATTATTTCACTTGCAGAATTATTTTTGGTATAAAACTGTAACTCTCTCCTCTTGTAGATATTAACAAGAAGCCATAGTTTTATAATGAAATGCATACAAAAGATGCTATACCTATTTAAATAATATTGTCCTTTATTACAGAATTTATTGATTCAGGATCCCTTTATTAAGTTTTTCATTTTTCTTATCACGTTTTGCAGTCTTTTTTTCTTTCATACTTTTTGCAGGTTCTTTTTTAGAACCTTTTTTAGTGTTTTGACCTTTGCTCATGATGCTATTCCCTTTTTAATTTTTTCTATGGATTTTTAATCTTAACAGTTATTACTATGCTTTATTTAAATCTCACTTATTTAATGATACAAAACCTTGGTGAAATTTTTTTTATACTTTTACCAAACCTTTATTAAAAAATTTATCTGCTTTTCTGCTCTTTGCCATTTTTGTTTTATTTTCTGCAAATCTTTTAGTATTTGCTTTTTCCATCTGGATAAGTTTAATTGTTTCTGCTTCTTCTGCTTTAAACTCAGATTTTAAAACTACAATCTGAGCTTCCATAGCAGCACGTTTAAGTTCTATTCCAGATTGTTTTCGTTCAATTTCCTGTTGATGCAATAATTGTTCAGCATCATTTTTTGCTTCTTGTGATAATCGGGCAGAACCGGTTAATACACCTTCAGGACCGACATACACATCAAGCAATTCAATTCCGTTATCTGTTAGTAAAAATTCACGAATCTGATTAGAATGCGACATACCTCTGGATTTAAGTATGAATAAACCTCTGTTACGCTCACCACCAATTTCAATATCACGTAAAAGAAGCCAGGTATCTATTAATGAAGATATTGCCATATCTGTAAGTTCCTGAATATCACCCGCAGTAGAAAGACTTGCGAAAAAAGCAGTAATGTTTCTCATCTTTAAAAAATCAACAAGGCGAAGCAGCATTATTTTAACTTCAGTTTGATTGTTTCCCATAACAAAGGCATCAATAGGATCAAGAACTACAATTTGCGGTTTAACTATATTAATTAGTTTGATAGTTGTTGTTAAATGATGTTCCAATCCGTGAAGAGTTGGGCGAGTTGCGTGAAAGTGAAGCAACCCTTTTTTTACCCAAGAATCTAAGTGTATTCCTATAGACGACATATTACGCATGAACTGACTGGGGGATTCTTCAAATGCAAAATACAGAACCCGTTCACCTCGTTTACATGCCGCTTCAACAAATTGCGCTGCAAGACTTGTTTTACCGGTACCCGCGGTACCCGAAACCAATACTGTGCTACCGCGAAAGTAACCTTTACCGGATAACATTGTATCAAGACGTGGAATACCTGTTGAAATTCTTTCTTTGGATGAAATGTGATTTAATCCAAGTGAAGTTACAGGCAAAACAGAAAATCCATCTTCATCAATTAAGAAAGGATATTCATTAGTGCCGTGTGTTGAGCCCCGATACTTAACTATGCGTAATCGTCGGATGGATGATTGATCAGTTACACGATGATCCAGAACAATAACACAATCGGAAACATATTCCTCCAAACC
Source organism: uncultured Ignavibacteriaceae bacterium (assembly GCA_963809415.1). Taxonomy (GTDB): domain Bacteria; phylum Bacteroidota; class Ignavibacteria; order Ignavibacteriales; family Ignavibacteriaceae; genus IGN3. Next base: position 1,744,202 of record CAWEJJ010000003.1, read on the forward strand.
CTGACGTGTCAATGTACCATCGCCTTTTTCTCCGGTAACGATTGTTGTAACCCGTTTCTTTTTTAACCATGTAAACAACCGCCGCAGTTCTGTTCGAACAGCGGTAGGATTGGATAGCTCTGAAAAAAGTGATTCAATTGTATCAAGCACAACGCGCTTAGCTCCAATACTTTCAATGGCATGATGGATGCGGACAAATAATCCTTTGAGATCATACTCACCGTTTGCTTCTATTTCACCCCGCTCAATGTGTATATGCTGAAGCCATAATTTTTTATGTTTTATAAGATCTGCTAAATCGAACCCCAGGGAAGTAACGTTAGAGGTTAATTCTTTCTCTGTTTCCTCAAACGAAATAAAAACACCTGGTTCATTATAAATTGTAGCACCACGGATTAAAAATTCCATGGCGAATAATGTCTTACCGCATCCCGCGCCACCACACACAAGTGTTGGTCTGCCTTTAGGCAATCCGCCGCCTGTTATTTCATCGAACCCCTGAATGTTAGTGGGTGATTTTGGAAGGGTTTTTCTTTTAAATTTTGGTTGTTTTTTCATAGGTGTAACTTTTACATTATTTAATTGCTGCATTTATATTTTTTAATCTGTTTAATTATCATCAGAACAACATAATTATTCTATTTTAAATAGACAATAAATAATAGTTAAACAATTGATCCAGGAAAATAGTCCAAAGGGATGAAAAAGGAATTAAATCATTTTTTAAATAGTAATAATTGATTCCCATATATATAAAATCGAAAGAATATTTAATTAACAAAATCCGTTGGATATTTTTTTAAAATGAAATCCGTAAATCGCAAACAGAATTGCTAAAGAAAACAACTGCGGTTTCCGGAATAAAGTCCAAAGAAATAATTTCCAGTAATAAATTCTTTCTTCACCAATAACTCCTAATTTTACTATCGATCTGAACAGTGCAAGAATGTAATTGGGATTAAGATGAAAAACTTTTTTCTTCTTCGGTTCAAAATCTTTCAAAAACCGCATTACACGTTCATAAAAATATTTAGGCGAATAAATTGTTTTTAAAATTGATTTATAACCATCCGATAAGTATTTCAGAATCCATCTTAGGAATAAAATTAATTGTAAAGTCAGTATTATTACCTGTAAAATCATTTAACATTCTTCCTTCTTCCAGCAGTCTTTTCTCAAGCTTTGTTCCTTTGGGTGCATTAAGTAATCCAACCATTGCAGTTACAATTCCGCTTTGTTGAATAAAATTTGTAAGTTCTTCAAATATTTTCGGATGATCATTATCAAATCCAACAATAAATCCTCCCTGAACTTCCAGACCAGACTTCTGAATCTTTCTTAACACTCGCAATCAGATCACGGTTTGTATTCTGAGGTTTATGACATTCAATAAGACTTTCTTCATTCGGAGATTCAATGCCGATAAATACAGCTTCAAATCCTGCTTTAGCCATCTTGATCATCAATGTTTCATCATCAGCAAGATTGATTGATGCTTCAGTATTCAAGATAAAAAGGATTTTTTCTTTTCTCCATCCACTCTGTAATTGCAGGAAGAATTTCTTTTTTCAATTTTACTTTGTTACCGATAAAATTATCATCAACAAAAAAAACAGGTCCACGCCAGCCGGTAAAATATAATGCATCCAATTCAGCAATCACCTGTTCTTTTGTTTTTGTTCGTGGTTTTCTTCCATAAAGAACTGTGATATCACAAAAGTCGCAATCAAATGGGCAGCCGCGTGAATACTGAAGATTCATAGATGTATAATTATTCATCGATATAAGATCCCAATGAGGTAACGGTGTTGTAGTAATATCTGCCCAATCTTCAGTAAGTGTATTTATGTTTAGGTGTTTCCTTCGTTCAGATCTTTTAAAAACTGCGGAAGAGTAATTTCAGCTTCATTAAGAATCAGATAATCAATGTTTTCATAAAGTTCGGGACTGCTGGTAAATAAAGGTCCGCCGGCTACAATTTTTGCATTTAACTTTTTACATCTTTTTATCACATCGTCGGCGGACTCACTTTGTATTGACATCGCACTGATAAAAACAAAATCTGCCCAAAGAATATCATCGTCCATCAACTGATTAGCATTCATATCGATTAGTTTTTTATTCCAATCTTTGGGCAGCATTGCGGCAACTGTTAAAAGTCCTAGTGGTGGAAAACTTGCTTTCTTTGATACAAACTTTAAAGCATGTTTAAAACTCCAGAATGTATCCGGATACATTGGATAAATCATTAGAATATTCATTAATTATTCCTTAAACGTAACAAACTTTTTTAACAGTATTTTTAATTCAAATACTTAGCACTTTATTTAAAATTATTTTTAATCAAGATGTTCAGCAAGCTTGAGGAATTTTTGAGTAAGTTTTTGAAGCATACTTTTGCTTTGCTTTCCCTTCACTAAGATCATTTATAAACTGAGGCAGAGTAATTTCAGCTTCATCAAAAACAAGATGATCTACATTTTTGTAATATTCATCATTACTTGTAAATAAAGATCGCAGAAGCCACTATTTTTGCGTTTAACTTCTTACATCTATCAATAATTTTATTTGCGGATTTAGCCTGGTTTAACTTAGCGCTTATGAAAACAAAATCTGCCCAAAGTATATCTTCATCATTAATATCGCTTACATTCGTATCTATCAATTTTTTGTTCCATTCTTTGGGTAAGATTGATGCAATGGTAAATAAAATGAGAGGCGGAAAACTTTTTATGTTTGATAAAAATTTCAGTATGCGCTCAAAATTCCAAAACCTATTTTGATACATGGGATAAACTATTAGAAAATTCATTTGTTGCTCCTTAAACATATTTAGCACTACTGATAACATTTACCTAAATTTCAAACACATTTCAGCTATTCGCACTTAAAATTCAATCGATCAAAGGGATGAAAAAAGAGCTACATCTTTTGGGTGAGTAATAGATCTGAATGGATATTGTACCTCATTAAAAATGTAGTTAAATCACTCATAAAGATGAGAAATGAAATATGTCCTATCAAATTGTAATTGATTAAGAATTTCCGAGTGCCTTTAGCTATTAACTTTCTTTTAAATTTGGATTGAAAATTTTTAATTAAAGGATAATACTTTTATTCTAAATTCATTCAGCATCATTATTTCTTTTGCATCGGCTCTGTTTTATTCATTCCACCGGTTTTAATGTTTCCGCTTTTCATTCCACGCGGCTCAACAGAAATAATCTGCATTCCATCATTACCCGGGTGAGATGCCATCATTATTTTTTGCATAGACGGATTTGCCATCATGATATTTGCAAGCTTGGTTATTTCCACTTCATTATCTTTTGTTTTATCAAGCATCATCTCCATCATCTTTATTCTCATATCTGGATCTGATGAAATTTTTGTCATCCATTCCTTTGTTTGATTATCAGCTTTTTCACTGGTAATATTCATATTAACTTGAGAGAATAATGAGAAAGGGATGAATAGCACTATGAGCAGAATTATGTTTTTCATATAAATTTTTCCTTTATTATTTATAAGTAACATTACCACGGCTTTAATGACAAATCAATAGAGCAAAAGGATGATAATGGAACTACATCTGTTAAGGAAGGTAATTTGAGGGAATTCAAGTTCTTAATTTTTATTTATATGCAGTTTTATCAATTCATAAAACTGCATGTTAAATGATTACACTTTAAAATTTCTTCCTTAGAAAAATGATTTACCCATATTAATTCAGAGCAATCCTGATAGATAACGGTAATGTAGGAGATATTCCTACTGTGGATTGGTTATTCTCATGCTGATCTACAACCCAGGTCGCTATAAAGTACCCGAACGCCGCACCCAGAAAATCATCAGATGTCCAGTGTTGATCCTGATAAACACGGGAAACTAATGTTAACGCTGCCGGTACGTAAGCTAATACTTTTAACCAAATTGGTTTAGCATTTCTTGAAAGAACCGTGGATATGACAAATGCAACAGTACTATGTCCGCTTGGATTTGAATGGTACTGCTCGTTAAAAAGTGATGAGAATGGGCGAAATGTGGTAGGACCTTCATTGAGATAAGGTCTCGCCCTGCCAATTGCTAGTTTTAATACATAGTTAATTACTCCGGCATAGATCGAAGCCTGCCCGATCTCATATGCAATTTTCCTGGTTCCGATGTCATCGGCTATCAAGGAATATAAAGCAAAACCGCCAAAGAACACGACTGGCGAATATATTTCTCCCCATACTCTGCCGAATTCAATTGGAACACTCTTGTAATATCTTTGACTTCATGATACCATTCATCATATTTCACTTAAAACTGCATCACGAACAGGTTGATCGGCAGTTTCCATAAGTAAAAATGTTCCTGCTCCTACCAAACCTATTTTGAGCCAATCACTCCAATCCCATTTACCCGGAGACTTGATGAAGTCAACAGATCTCCTTTCCGAATTGAGGGAAATCATATTTTAATGTGTGCGGAAAGAGAAGATTGGCAAATATGATGCAAAGAGATGAAGATGATAAATAAATTTTTTTCATGGTTTTGTCCATTTTATTTTTTAACTGTTATTAAAAATTGAAAGAATCTCTTATTTTTTAAACTTAAACTCTTCTATAAATATTTGAAGGAAAATTTTCTGTTCTGTTCTTACAGCATGAACACTTGCTGAAAATTACGCTGGGTATCTGTCGCTGTAGTAAATCAATTGTTCAAATCCAATGCTTACACCTTTGTAAAGTTTGAATGCAATTCTGGGTTTTACTACTGCTATGTAACTATTTCCTGGAGTTCCAACATATGTACTGAAACCACCAGTAATAACCCACAAATGTAATGCCTACCCAACCGCCAATATTGAAAGTGCTTTCAAGCTTTACTTCTGCTCCGCCGCCATAATTATAATCTCTGAATTCTGTGTAGTATCAGGTACCAAACCGACCACTGAGTGCCCCGAAAGGTACAATATCAACATGAAGATCAGTATAAAGACTGGTACTCTTGCTTATTGGCAGCTTGGAAATTACTCCGGGTCCAAAACCAATTGTACCTAATTCGAAAGTTTTATTATCAAAAAAGTCCATATGTTGAAATAAACCAGCTAACATTTCCATATTACCGGTTTGAAGATTACTTTCCGTATAAAATTCCATACCCGATTACATTGTCAATAATTTTCCTTCCAACTCCAAAATCTAAATCTGTCCGGAGTTTGAAATAATCAAAGGGTTTTCGTGATCTTTTTTCAAATGGGTTTCCGTAATCAAGATTAAGATTCATATTTAAGCTATTAGTTCCTATCTGTCTATTGCTGTTCCCTTATTTACCCTATGATACCCGGCAGCTAAAGTTATGTTAAGCGGTTCTTTCTGATATACTTCTTCCGTTGTTAACCTGGTAAGTTTTCCTTGCAAAAGCCTGCTGAAAAATCTTGTGGGTGTCATAACGGCAACCGCAAATTCCCGGATAAATCTATCCCACCCGGTTGTTTGATCATCAAGAATATTTGAGCCCAACCGGTAAAATATTTCTCCAAGAAAGATGCCGTTAATTGGTGTATTTATGATATCGTTATAGGAGGGTAGTGTATTTTCACCAAAATACTCCCACTCTAAACTGCCCAAAACTGCAAAAGGTACTGATTCAAAAAAAGAATAACCGTTTGCACGGGCACCATTAAAAAACATTCCTCCTGAAAAAGGATGGAAAAAATAATTCATAGCAAATCTGTCTTCATCCCATTCCCATCCGGTTTTTATGTTATGCTTCCAGAATTAAATCCTACCCTCGAAAAATCATAGTTAAAAATATACCTGTCAATTAAAAGAGTGGAAACATTAGCCAGAGTAACTCTAAGAGCAACCATCCACAAAGAAGATCTCTCGTTATACTCCGGATTGTCATTTAGTAAATCACCATACATATTGTACTTCAAAGTATCCGTTAAAGAAGTATTAATAGTGTCCGGGAATGATGTTTTATTAGAATTAGAGACTAAATCAGAATAACGATTAATTTGATTCATTGATATCTGTCCGGTAGACCACATATTTTGATTTAGTGATGTCTTTTTATAAAAGGTGGGTTTAAACTGTGCTTGAAGCGACATCGAGACCAAAAATAAAAACAATAAGAAGCCTGTATTTTTCATTTCATTATTCCTTACAATTAAAAAATCTATGCTGGTTAATCTTTTTTTGTCCAATATTTTTTGTTCTAACATTCCATCTTTTTTCCATATTTCCCTTTTATGTCGTTCGAAAAAATTAAAAACTTTATTTTAATATACTGTTTCTCAAATTCCGTAATAAAATATGAAGTAATTCAGAATTGTTCAATCAGGCAAAGGGATGAAAAAGGGATTACATCTTTGGGGTGAGCGAATCCCTGCAGAATAAGTTCATTAACTATTGTTTCTTTTTACCGGCTAAAAAAACAACACCACCTATTACTATTATTCCCACACCAATAAATGAATCCCAGCTCACAGTATGATTCTTATCTGCTGAAATCTCAATACCACCAATGTCCACAACTTTTTCTCTAGTTACGTAATTAAATCCCGTGTATAGTGTCATTGCCAGACCTATAACCATTATTACTATACCTATTGTTTTTGTATTCATGTTACCAGTCCTTTTTTGATTTGTTAAATAAATCTCTTCTCAAGTATCTGTTTAGCTTTTTCTACTTGAGTTCCCGGAATTACCAGCTGTACTCCATCGGTTTCATCCGAAAAAAAAATAAATACGTCAGCATCATTTTTAACAATGTTTGCGTTAATTCCCGCTGCTTCTAAATCTCTTTTTGCAATCACAGCATAACGCTCATTTTCAAATTCGCCAACTATTACTTTCTGTGCTTCCATTATTTTGCCTCATTATTTTGATAGAAGTTTTGCACCCTGATTTTATTCAGAGATGACATCACTATTTACATAATATATTTTCATCTACTATTTAAGATAGAATAACCTTGATTGTATTTTCTTTTGCAGCATTTCCAAAAGTATCATATGCTTTCATAATATCATTCATCGCAAATCGATGAGTAATTAACTTTTCGGGATTTAATTTTCCTGAAAGAACTGTCTTTAGCAGCATTGGTGTAGTTACCGTATCAACAAGTCTGGTAGTAATGGTGATGTTTCTTGACCACAATTTTTCAAGATGTAACTCAACACTTTTACCGTGCACACCAACGTTTGCAATATGCCCGCCGGCGGCAATAATTGACTGGCAGATATCGAACGTAGTAGCTATCCCAACAGCTTCGATAGCAACATCAACACCTTTACCATTAGTTAGTTTCATTATTTCTTCAACAGCATTTTTACTAACAACCTTAGTTGCACCAAATGTTTTGGCAACTTTCAGCCGGTTTTCATCTAAATCAACCATAATAATTTCAGCAGGAGAATAGAATTGAGCAGTGAGTAAAGTAGCAAGTCCAATTGGTCCGGCACCAACAATTGCGACTGTATCTCCGGGTTTAATTTGTCCATTAAGAACCCCGCATTCAAAACCTGTCGGTAAAATATCACTTAACATTACAATGGCTTCTTCATCTACACCATCTGGGATATGATAAAGACTGTTGTTGGCGTGAGGTATTCTAGCATATTCTGCTTGCACTCCATCTATTAAGTGACCAAGAATCCATCCGCCGGTTTCGCAGTGAGAATACATTCCCTTTTTACATGCATCGCAAATACCGCAAGATGTAATGCAAGAGATTAGAACTTTATCTCCAACTTTAAAATTAGAAACACTTGCACCAACTTCTTCAATAACCCCAATCCCTTCGTGCCCAAGGGTTAGACCATCAACAACTTCAGGAACATCTCCCTTCATAATGTGAAGATCAGTTCCACAAATAGTTGTTTTTGTTATTCTTATAATTGCATCTGTTGAGTTTTTAATTACAGGTTTGGGTTTTTCTTCCCATGCACGTTTTCCTGGTCCATGATATACTAATGCTTTCACAAATTAATCCTAACTTTTAAGAAAATAATTTCTAAATAAATTATTAATAGCTTTGCTATATCAGATTAGTCATGTATAGTTGAGAATGCAATCAATCAAAGGGATGAAAAAGGAACTACATCTTTTGGGTAAGTTTTTAAAAAACACTGAATACTAAAGTGATAAGACAGGAAACTATGAGCTTTGACTTTTCAGCAATAATCAAAAAAATGAATAACGTAAAGCTAAAACAACAGGTAACAAGTTGAATAATTGAATCATTTAAGTAATGTTATTCTCACTTCAACATTATGTTCATGCCTATCGTCAACAAGAGGAATAACTTTATCGACAACGTTAACTCCATCAACGGTTATACTCAAATCAGCATTATTCTCATGTGTTTGAAAAACAGAGATATGGTAAAAGGTTTCTCGGTAACGATAATGCATTTTATACGTTTCCCAATCAGCGGGAATGCAAGGATTAAAATGAAGTTTATCTATTTCAAGTCTCAATCCCAGTAGTGATTCTACGATAAGCCGGTACATCCATCCAGCCGAACCCGTATACCATGTCCAACCACCGCGACCAATATGAGGTGTTAGAGCATAAATATCAGCGGCTACTACATATGGTTCTACTTTGAATGTCGCAATTTCTTCTGGAGTCTTTGCATGGTTGATCGGGTTGATAATTGCCAGCAATTCCCATGCACGTTTACTATCTCCTAAATCTGCAAATGCCATTGCTGCCCATATTGCTGCATGCGTATATTGACCGCCATTCTCTCTTACGCCTGGAACGTAGCCCTTTATATAACCGGGATTCAAATTTGATTTGTCGAACGGTGGATCTAAAAGTTGGATTAACTTATGATTCCGGCGGACAAGATTTTTATCCAATGCCTCCATAGCCATGCGTGAACGTTTTGCATCTCCTGAACCGGAAAGGACCGACCAGCTTTGTGCAATAGAATCAATTTTGCATTCCTGGTTATTCACCGATCCGAGCGGCGATCCATCATCGAAGTAAGCTCTGCGGTACCACTCGCCATCCCAGCCGTTCTGTTCTATATTATTTTGCAACTTGAGCGCTTCACTTTTACAACGTTCAACAAATTGTATATCCCCTCGCTGGTTAGCGATCTTTATGAATTTATCAAGCACTTCATAAAGGAAGAATCCTAACCAAACACTTTCACCTTTGCCTTTTATGCCGATCATGTTCATGCCATCATTCCAATCACCGCTGCCAATTAGCGGTAAACCATGATCACCAAATTTAAGTCCATTGATTATAGCCCGCACACAATGCTGATATAAGCTTGCGGATTCTTCTGATCTGTTTGGCAGATCATAATAGGAATCATCTTCCGGGTTAACTGTTCGTCCTTCCAGAAAATATACAGATTCATCAAGAACACCAGTATCGCCCGTACTTAAAACATAACGGCACACAGCAAAAGGCAGCCAGAGGTAATCATCCGAACAATGTGTGCGAACTCCGCGTCCAGAGGGTGGATGCCACCAATGCTGTACGTCTCCTTCACGAAATTGCCGGCTTGCGCAAAGAAGCAGATGTTTTCTTGTTAAGTTTGGCTCAGTATAAATAAGTGACATTACATCCTGCAACTGATCTCTAAAACCAAAAGCTCCGCCGGATTGGTAGTATCCCGTTCGTGCCCAAACACGGCATGCTAAAATTTGATATAACAACCAGCCATTTGTTAATATATTTAGTGAGGTATCCGGTGTTTCGATCTGAACCGCACCTAATGTCTTTCTCCAATAATTCCAGACAGATTCTAATGCGGTGTGCGCGGCTGTTGATCCCTTGAAACGATGCAGTAAGTTGATAGCATCATTTTCATTATTTCCTGATCCTAATTTAAAAATAATCTCCTGCTCTTGATTATCATCCAGTTCAAAGGGAACCTGGATAGCCGCACAAGGATCTAATGCTGCACCTGTTTTACCGGAAAGATGTGAACGAGTCATTGCATCCGGATTTCTTAATGAACAATTTCGACCAATAAATTCATTACGATCACCTGTTAAAGTACGAGTCGTACTATCTGTTTGAAAAAATACAACCCGATCCACAAACTCTGAATTGTAAAAGTTTTGTGCAAATATAGCAGCACTACTTTGATCAACTTTAGTTATGATGTGCATGCTCGATTTTGAATGCAGATCACCCAAAACCAATTCCACATAACCTGTAACAGATAACTTCCGCGATCTGCCTGACTTGTTTCGTAATTTCAATACCGAAAACTTTATTGCTGCATCCATCGCCACATAAATCCAGAGCTCCGAGTAGATACCGTTTTCAGTATGCTCAAAAACGCTGTAGCCAAATCCGTGTCGGCTGGCATACGCACCAATTCCGCAAACAGGCAATGGCGTGGGTGACCAGAAGTGCCCGGTTTCTTCATCACGAATGTAAAAAGCTTCACCGCTTGAATCAGTAACAGGATCGTTGTTCCATGGTGTGAGTCGAAACTCATGCGCATTCTCGCTCCATGTATATGATGGACCGTTCTCTGAGACTATGGTCCCGAAGTCTGGGTTAGCTATTACATTTACCCAGGGTGCGGGTGCAATTTGTTTTTGCGAGGTGGTAATTATGTATTCACGTCCATCAGGTGTAAACCCGCCAAGTCCGTTAAAGAAAATCAGATCATTACGAGGCATCACTAAATCATCATGTTGATGGAGATGATAATTCCGTGTGGGTTTAAAACGTCTAACAGGAACTTTTACTATTCTTACTTGATTTATCTGTTCTTCAAGAGTTCCCCGTTGATCGGAGATGATTACACGTGCAACTGTTTGGATAAGAATGCGATCCTCGTTGGATATTTGATCTGCCTGCCGCACAAAAACACCACCTGGTTTATCAATAAAGTTAGCTTCGACACCAGCAGAGATTAGCATCATAATTTGTTCTTGAAGTAATTGCCGGTAACCGGCATGGTCTTCATTCCAGATTACCAGGTCCACAGACAATCCCTTTAATCTCCAATACGAATGTGCCTGAACCAGCCGGCGCACTATATTAATGTTCTCCGGATTTTCAATCTGCAACAGAACTATAGGTAAATCACCGGAAATAGAATATCCCCATAAACCTGATTGCCCTCTACGGTTTTTGATGATTACACTTTGATCAGCACGCAGGAAGGCATTTCCGAATAGTATAGAACTCGCTATACGTCCGTAAAGCTGAGCGTCAATCTCAGTAGCATTAATCTGTCTCAACGTTACTTGACTGTGTGTCCATGCAAGTTTAAAAATGCGATTTGCAAGTCGACGGTCATGATATTTATCTATAAGATCTAAAGTTGCCTCGCGGCTTTCACCAATTCCCCAAATCATGTCGACAGTTGCTGTTTCTTCCGGTTCGAAAGTTATATGATAACGGATTGCAACAATTGGGTCTAATACTGAACCCTGACTACCAGAGAGAGCAGTAAAATCGTTCATTACTTGTGGATGGGCTGTTGTGTTTCCACGACCAATGAATTGCATCCGGTCGGTTTCAAAAGAAACCTTTTCTATATTCACTCCACGCACTACCATCATATGAAACATCAATGGCGATTTCTCATCTACAGATCGGGGTCTGCGATGGCATATGATGGCATGTCGTTCCTGGATAATCTCAGTTTGAACAAATAGACTGCTGAATGCCGAATGCAGATTATCAGAAGCAGAGACAGCAAGTACAACTTCTGCGTAACTCGTAATATCAATCGTTCGTTGTGTTCGTGATCGGTTAGTAAGATGTATTCTTCGCAGTTCGATGTCGTCTTCCGGTGATACAACAATCTCAGTATGCATATCAAAATTCTGATCTTGCCGGCGAAATTCGGCAAGCCCTTCCGAGAAAATGGCTTCATAATTCTTCGATCGTTTCAGTGTTGGTTGATGTGTAGTTGACCAAAATTCTCCACTTGATTCATCGTGTATATAACAGAAAGTGCCCCAGTTATCCCGAGTGGTGTCTTCTCGCCACCGCGTAACTGCAATATCTTTCCATCTGCTGTAACCGCCACCAGCGCTTGTAATCATAACATGATATTTTCCGTTCGAAAGGAGATGCACCTCTGGAACTGGTGTACCAGGATTATTGAGTATTCGTACAGGCACTCCGGGATTATTAAGTTGTGTCGGAGTATCAGATAATCCTAAAGCATGTGAATAGAAAACCGTTGCTTTAGGAATTCTTTCCTGAAGTAACAAAATGGTAGCTTCGAATAAAGGATTTGAGTTAAAACGCTTCTGCATAGGACGATCCAGAATCAGATAAGCAAGTGAGAGCAGAGTCATTCCTGAGTGATGTGCCATGAAAGATTTAATCATCACACTTGATTGTCCACGCGGCACACGGGATTTTGTATAGTCCACTGCTTCATAGAAACCATATTTTCCAAGCATCCCATCGGCAGCAAGTCGTTGAAGATTAAGACAAGCTTCCTTTGGCTCAACCATCAAAGCGAGTGCTGATGCATAAGGCGCAATAACCAGGTCCGCAGCTATTCCGCGTTTTAGTCCTAATCCAGGTACACCGAATGCACGGTATTGATAATTGAGATTTACGTCTACAGTGTTATAACCGGATTCAGAGATTCCCCACGGAACTCCCAGCTCTTTCCCATATTCAATCTGTCGCTTTACAGCGGCTTTATAGGTTTGGTTAAGTAATGTGTTTTCGTATGTTGGCATTACAAGAAGCGGCATCAGGTACTCAAACATCGAACCATCCCAAGAAAGGAGAATTGGTTCACCTCTAACTGTAGTCAGTAATCGCCCTAATGCAAACCAACTTTCCTGTGGCAATTGTCCTTGCGCAACTGCGACAAAGCTGCTCAATCTGGCTTCTGAAGCCAGCAGATCATAGTAGCTTGAATCCCGTCGTCTTTCATTAATATTGTAACCAACCGATTGTAAATGACGAGTCTTATCATACAGAAAGGTATAATCCATATTAGCAAGCTGACTAGATTGTTTTGCAAGATCTGTGATCAGTGTAATACGATTACTTGCCCGGACACTAGCTTCCGTTATAAATCCTCGAAGTTTATCCAGCTGCCCGATCTTCTCAGGCGTATGGTCTGAAAGATTTTCAAAATCTGAAAGCAATTGCACATCAAGCTGGGCCAGTTTGCGTAATGAAGGTATCTCGTTAATACCTGAAAAATAATTCTCCAGATCCGGAAAATTTGGTAGATTAACCCACGGGGCATGATATGTTAATTCATCGAGAGTACTTTTACATTGCAGAGCAAGAGCATGAGCCCATCTTTTCAATTCACTATCATGCTTTGCAATAAAATCATTTTCTATTTCTGTACTTGCTGCTGCTAACTTGTTAAGTCTTCTTGATACATCTACTAAGTTAATGGATGGAGAAATCATCATTAACTCTAAATCCTTTTGAAGCTGAACGAGCTTTTCTTTATTGATTTCTCCCGCAGCATCAATTAAAATTCTTAAAATGTCGCTTATTCCTTCAAACTGCTGTTGACCAACTATTCTTTTATCGGGCAGAGAAAGTAGGCCCTGACTGAGTGTAAGCAGATGACCAGAAATATTTCCGCTGTCAACTGATGAAATATAAAGAGGAGGCAATGGTTTCAAAGATTGTGTATCATACCAGTTGAAGAAATGTCCACGATATCGTTCGAGAGTTTCCATGGTTTTAAATGCATTCGATGTGCGATCTATGAGTTGTCCTATGTTGATAAAACCAAAATCATATGCGGACAAATTTGCAAGTAGTGCCAATCCCATATTAGTCGGCGATGTTCGATGTGCAATTACAGCACTAGAATTTTCCTGATAGTTATCAGGCGGCAGCCAATTATCTTCCGGACCAACAAAAGTTTCAAAGAACGACCAAGTTTTGCGGGAGATATCACGTAAAAATAATTTCTGAGTAGTAGTTAATTTTGCTTTACGTTGGATGAGCGGCAAACTAATCCACCATGAGATAGCAGGAGATACAGCCCAAATAAATAATATTGGGATAGCAATAAAAGGTACAGCTTGCTTTGAATAAACGAAATAAATAATAGTAGAAATAGCGATGCCAGGTGCTATCCACATTGTTAGAAAAGAACTTAGAAGGTTAGTTTTACTGCTGCGATCTAAAGCATTGGACGGATCCCACTCGAGAAGTTTTTTATGAGAAATTAACATTCGCCATAAAGTTCTAATAATCGCATCCTGACTGAAAAATGCTTCGTAAGGGAGTGTTACAAACGTAAAGGCTGCCTGGGCAAAATGCACACCAGTGGATCGAATTGCAGCAACAAGGTGCTGTCGAATAAACACATCTTTCGGTTTATTAAATAAATCGACGATAGAGATAATTAAAGAAGGAATAAGAATAATCCCAATCACCACCAGTGTCCAAAACAAAGGTTGTGAAAGCAGTGTCCAGCCAAGCAGCAAAAGTAATATTATTGTTAAGGGTAAAAGGCTGCGCCGAACATTGTCAAAAATTTTCCACAGTGACAATAATGATAGCTTGTTCCTAAATAATCCATTGTTAAGACTTGGAACTACCGGCAGCAGCCACTTCAGCAATTGCCAATCTCCACGAATCCAACGATGACGGCGATTTACGTCTGTAATATATTGGGATGGATATTCCTCATATAACTGCACATCACTCAATAGTCCTGATCTGGCATAGCAACCTTCAATTAGATCGTGACTGAGAATTTGATTCTCGGGAAATCGCCCATTAAGCACCCGCTCGAACATATCAACATCATATATACCTTTACCTATAAATTAGCCCTCGCCGAACACATCCTGGTATACATCAGATACAGTGCGCGTGTATGGATCGATCCCCGGTTCACTTCCATAAAGCCTTGCATAACGTGAACGATTTGTTCCCGGAAGGCTGATTGCAACGCGCGGCTGCAGTATTGAATATCCATCAGTTACACGATGTTTTTTTTCATCGTAATGTGCCCTATTAAGAGGATGCGACATTGTTCCGACTAACTGTCGGGCCGAGTCACGAGGCAGTTGTGTATCATTATCAAGAGTAATAACATACTTCACAAATGGTAAGACTTCAATCTTACCGATAATAAGAGAGAATCTATTTTTCGAACCACCACGTAATAAAAAATTCAATTCCTCAAGCTTTCCTCTTTTCCGTTCGTAACCCATCCACAACCGCTCTCGAGAATTCCATTGTCGCGGTCGATGAAAAAGAAAAAAAGTATCACTATGCAATTCTTTATATTTTTCATTAAGCTCTTCAATTCTCTCACGTACAAGTTGTAACAGTGGTTCATCTTCAGGTAGAGTTTCTTTATTAGAATCTTGAAAGTCTGTAAGAAGACCAAAGTGAAGGTTCTTGTCCCGGTTTGCAAGAAAACGTACTTCCAGAGACTCAATAAGTTTATTTATATTTTTTGAATCAATTAATATCGCAGGAATTATTACAAGTGTGCGTAACTCCGGTGGTATACCTTCGGAGTAATCCATCCTTGGTAAACGTTTGGGCATTACCATCAATGTTGATAGCCAGTTCACTAAAGCAATAGATAAGCTACTTGTAGCAAGAAAAATAAGTATGCCCATCAGCGTAAGCGGTAAGCCATTTAATCCCCCTTCATAAACTTTATCTAATAAGCCTGCGGTAGTGATAGCCGTTAATAATATGATTGAACCACTGTATAATAATAAGGGTATCTTTTTACTAACCTTTCTTAGGGTTGAGGCAGCAGAAAACCGTACTTTAGCGAGTGCCTCCAATTTTTTCAATCCCTTATCAATCAAGTAGTATCCGACATGTGCAGTTCTATCAGCAGCACCTTCTTGTGATAGTCCGATTGCCAATTGTGCTACATTTTCTTCAGATTGAGAACTGTTTTTTGAAATCTTTTCAATCACATGCCGGTAGCGATCGCGAGTAGTAAAATCCATTTGTCCATAAACCCCACAGGGATCTTTCATTAAGATTCCTTCTACAGAGCTCATCGTCTCAACGAATTTCGGCCAGTCCATTGAATCCAAAAACCTGAGACTGCCAATACAATTGCTGATAGAGACTTGATCGGCTGCCTGTTGTTGGTTACCAATCTGTATCAATTGTTCTATCGTTTGGCCTGAAGCAGAAAGATGCTGTTCTATCCAGGTTAATGGAGAGGCCAGAATATGGCTTAACCCCTGAAGCCTTCGTGTAATTTCCGATACGAATGGTGTTGTCATTGGCGGATCGGATCGCGCCATATCAGCAACTACCAGAATTAAACTCTTAGGATCCTGTTCTGCTACCTCTATCATCTTGTCTGCCCAGGAGTCAGCCAAATTCCGCTCAATCCTTCCTGCAGCAATCCGAACAGCAACGCGGCGGAGATTTTCTATCAATGCCAAACGCAGCATAATTGGGATTGCCCATAACTCACCTATCTTTAAAGTTGTGGTAGTTTGATAAGCAGCTACAAAACGATTTAAGTTTTCCGGATCTACGCGTCCATCACCGTGTGAAATAACTTCCTGTGCAATATCATAAACACGAGGCAAACCTTTCGATGAACCTTTCAAAAGACGGGGTAATTCCCGGCTATAACCTTTGGGTAAATGTTTTTTACCTGTGCGGATCTGCTCTTCGATTAAATAAAAATTATCTAGCAGCCATTCGCCAGCAGGTGTAATTGCATGTTTTGTCTTAACAGTTTCGGTTAATAAATCATGGACTTCAAAAAGAAAGTCTTCATTTTCAGCAAGGCGTTTTAGTAAATTTTGATCAGGCCGGGGTTTAGAAACTAAGGTATGTGTGCTTGCTAATACTTTGCCGTGCTGCTCCATTTGATCGGCACTGAATAATTCAGAGCGCATCGGTGGTTCCCCATTAGCAAATTTTTTATTAAGGGAATTCTCATTCAGTTGTGACTTAAGACGTGATAATGATTCATTTATTTTGGGGTAGATTACCTTCATAGTTTTTCGTCGAGGATGGAAAAGCGAATTTTAATGTATCATTTTTTTTGAATATAAAAAATTTTATATGACATAGTAATACTTAAACTAATGTTACTACTCTATATCAATTTACAAAAGCGGTTTTAATAAGTAAATACTCCATTAGGATGAAAATGGGACTGCATCTTTTGAATAATTATGGAAGATTAAATACTAAATCAAGTTTGTTTGTCTAAAACAATTTTTGTTGAAGCACTTTTTCCCAGCTTTGTTTTAATAGGCGCTCTTTTAAGAATCTTGTTTAGAAGTAGATTCAAAAACAAAATTATTAGCATGATCTCTATTAAACCAATAAGTGTATATGGAACTAAATATCCCAGGAACCATAACATTAACATGCCAAGACCAACAATATGAGATCTCATTTATCACCTAATAATGTTACTGGGGTATTCTTTTGCAAAGCAGGTTCTATTTCGGCAAAGTTTTTTTCATTAGTAATAGAATTGCCAGTTTTATCCTTAAGATTCTGCACAATTATCTGAAAACTTAACCAGCCATCTTCTTTATGGAAAAATAAAACGACTGATGAATCGCCTTTTACTAAACCTACTTTAATTATTTCAACTGGAATGTTTTCATTTGCAGTTACTTTGTAATTAGCCGGATCAAAAATATTTTCTCTGGACATTTGGCTAGAAAAAGTGAGTAAAATTTTTGAGAAAGACTCTACCTGTGCTGAAACTGAGGAACTTAAAGCCACAATTATTAACATTACAAACAATTCTTTATATCCTGCCAACCATCGTCGAATTTTAACTTGAAATACTAAACTGATCATTCTTTATCTCTTCTTTTCATTTTTATTATTCATTTTAATTTTTGTAATTAGTAAGTAATCTAAAACGCTTATTGAACCTTTCAGTATAATTATTTTATTAATTAAAAAACGGTTTTATGATTTTAAGAATAAACTATCCAATTCTTTTCTTTCCTTAAAGGATTTAATCATATTTTTAAGAAATTTGTGAACCATATACAGGATAATTGCACCAATTAGTAATTGTAATAAATTCATAATATCCTTTTTACTTAAAAGTGAATTAACAATTTTTTCCCGCTGCTAATTCCTAAACTGACATTCCCGATAAAATTTCTATAATGACAAAAAATATCGCTGTTCCCAAAAGCAGAAAGCTGATTGAAATTATAATTTCTTTTTGCGTTTTATTTTCATTTCTCATATGGTGCTCCTTTGCAACCACAATATGCATTTATTTAGAAGGCTCTTTCAATCAGGCAAAGGGATGAAATGTGGATTAGATCATTTGGATTATGAGAAAGTAATTACTCTTCAGATGAGGAAGTAGCTTTTGAAGAAGATTTTATATTTTCTAAAAGATGAACGTGTTTTGCAATTTGAACACGTGTACTAAGGGATAGTTTTTCGAGGATATTATGTACATGACTTTTAACCGTGTATGTTGAGACATCAAGTATCTGAGCAATTTCTTTATTAGTAGATCCTTCTGCAATTAAATCAGTTATTTCTAGTTCTCTTTTAGTTAAGCCTACAGCTTTGCTGGTACCTGAACTGTTAGCCACCTTTATAGCATTACTGACGATCTGAGAAAAAAGTGACCCGGTTAAAAGAGGAGGAAGTACTTTAAGTCCCCTATTCACTTTTCGGATTGCTTTTAAAAATTGAGTTGTGTCGGCATCCTTAAGAATAAATCCTGAAACGCCTGCCTGTACAAATTCACGAACATCAGCTTGCTCATGTGTAAGACCCATTACTAAAATTCTGGTTTTAGAGAACTGTTTTCTAATTATTTTTACTATTTGCAGAGTATCCTGGTTTTGTAATTCAATATTGAGCAGTAACATATCTGGCTTCAACTTGCCTGTCAGCTTTACGACGTCTTCATTTTTACTATCTGCAGCAGCAACATGTAAATCCTTCTGCTTTTTAAGCATTGAATGGATACCTTCACGCAGAAGTCTATTGTCTTCTATAAGCAGAATTAATGTTTTATTCATTAAGTTTTCATTATTTGAAAAATATAAAATAACTTTAATCAGGACTCAAGTTTTATCAAATAATCTTTTTGCTTATAAATTCTTTTTTCAAACATTGCTAATCAATTATGCATCAACTAAAAAATATTTATGAAATTGCCCTGATGTAAAGTGAATGTAAACTTCGATCCTTTTCCTAATTCACTTTCAACCCAGATTTTCCCATCATTTCTTTCAACAAATTCTTTGCAAAGGGGTAATCCAAGCCCGGTTCCTTTCTCTCCGGCAGTTCCTTTAGTTGTAAATATGGTGTTGAAGTGGAAAAGTTTAGAAGATGTTTTCTGCTTCAATTCCTATTCCGTTGTCTTGAACAGATACTTCAATAAAATCATCTTTAATCAATCAGATGAAACAATTATCCGTCCTTCTTCCGGGTGAATTTAATAGCATTTATTATAAGGTTCTGAAAAACTGAGCGAAGCATATTCAGCATCTGCATAAACTAAATTCCAGTATCAACATGGTTGGATATGTGAAATATTTTTCTTTCTAGCACTATGATTCTGACAATCCAATTATTTTATTTACTTTATCATAGAGATTAAGATTTACCGGATTATATTCAATCAAGTCTCTTTGCATCATTGACCAATGAAGTAAATTTTCCAGAAGACTATAAAGACTTATTCAAACTATCATTTAACTCTGTGCTAAACGTTACAATCTCATCCAGTCGATAAAGTTTCAATTTCAGTTGCAAGTATTTCTGAATAACTTAGCAAAGACTGGAAAGGACTTTTTAAATCATGTGCAATAATTGAGAAAAATTTATCTTTAGTAGCGTTAAGTGTTTTAAGTTCTTCGTTGGATTCTTTTAAAGAATTTTCTATCCTTTTATGTTCTGTCAAATCTATTAATGCAACCTGACATTTTTTTTCTGATTCCAGTGTATCTTCTAATTCTAATACCTTCCAGTAGATACATGAAACACCCGTTTATCTTTGTTTATTAAATTTAATTCACATGAATGCTTTTCAGAAGATTTAAAAATTTGAGTTAATAAAAGAATTAAAAATATCTCTTTCCTCTAAAGAGATAAAATTAATAAAACTCTTACCTATTAATTTCTTTCGATCAATTCCAAACATTTTACTGGCACTTAAATTTACTTCCTTAATTATGCCGCCTTCAGTCCAGAGTAAAGTAAGGAGTCGGTGAAAAATCAAAGAGGTTTACATATTTATTTCTCGATACTTCCAGTTCTTCATGCGCAATTCTTAGTTCTTCGTTTTGATGTTCAAGTTCAACCTGATGAACCTGAAGCAAATGTACAAGTCTTTGAACATCTTCAAATTTCTGCACCAGCAGGTTTGCTTTGGCATTTTTGATTCGCTTTTTTTCATTGTGCTCTTCTTTTTTCAATGCTTTTTGTCAGATTCTTTTTTCCACGTTTTCATTTTTTATCCTCTTTATTTTAACTTTAAGATTGGATTGCAAGAAGAATGAGTTTAGATTCTTTATCTCCCTGAAATACTTCGCGGGCATTTAATAATAATTTTTTTCTACCGCCTTTTTTAAAATTGTAATTCAACTTCAAAATCCTCAAAAAAAGTAGCTTCGGGAATTATTTCCTCAAGAAGCTTTCGCAGTTCAGGTATATCCCAATTATTATCTTCAAGTTCATAAATAAATTTGCCAACTGTATTTTCGCTTGCTGTATCAAATAGTTTTATAAAATGCTCGGTTCGCGGAAAGCACTTTCAAATTATCATCAAGAATAAGAAGTGAATCCCGCACCGTTTCAACAATATTATTGGAATAATCACGTGCAAGCTGAATTTCCTGGTTCAGCCTTGTTATTTCTTCTGAGGCAATTTTTATTTTGTCAATATCTGAAAATGTAATTACAACACCATCAATAACATTGCTTATTGTTCTGTAAGGTAATATCCGCATTTGATACCAGGTGCCATCATTTGTTTGAAGTTCAACTTCTTTAAAGACCAGCGTTCGTAAAACTTCCTTTGCATCTTCAACAAGCTTATCATATTTAAGATTTGTAGCTATATGGTTTATTGGTCTTCCAATATCGGAGGAAATAAGGTTGACAATCTTTGTTGCGTGATAGCGTAAATCTTTTAATAAGCAAATTATTATCCAGAAAGATGGTGGGAATATTAATACTCTCCAGCAGATTTTTCATATCATTATTAATAGTGGATAATTCATCATTCTTATTCTGCAGTTCGGTGTTTACCGTAATTAATTCTTCATTTAGCGACTGCAATTCTTCTTTGGAGGTTTCCATTTCTTCATTCGAACTTTGCATCTCTTCATTGGTTGACTGCATCTCTTCGTTTGTCGATTTAAGTTCCTCATTTGATGTTTCCAATTCTTCAATTGTTGACCGCAAATTTTCTTTAGTAACTTTTAGTTCACGCTCAAGGTCTTTTATGATCTTTTCCGATCTTTTATCATAATGAATTTTTTTAGAATTAGCTGCTTTTCTTTCTATCTGCACATCTTCAAAAATTATTAGAAGATAACCCATTCATTTCAGCCGGTTCTTTAATCGGTTTAACAGTAAGATTAATAAAGAGAGAGTTGCCGTTAGGTTTTACTTTTATTCCTTCAGAGGTTAATGATTTTTTACTTGATAAAACTTTTCGGATCAATGTTGAAAGTTCTTGTTTTAATCCTTCACGAGCCATTTCAAAAATATTCATTTTGGCTTCGCCATGTGTAAGTTCAAGATATTTACCGGTTTTTCCATGAATATAAATTATTTCTCCGGACTCCCGTTATTATCACACAATTTGGAGAGTAACTTTGCAGTATGACTTTTTCACGCTAGCTGGGCAATATTTTTTATTTCACTTATTTTCATAGTCGTCTCATAGTTCTTTCCGATTGTTTGAGTTAGAGGGAATTCTATAAAAGGTTGTGCCGAATAGATAGACTCTCTTCTTTTGTAAAATTTCCATTTTTTATCTACCATTGAAAACAGATCAACAAAACCACCGATGGTTTCCGATGAACCGAGAAAAAGTATTCCATTTGGCAAAAGACTATAATGAAATATGGGAATTACTTTTTTCTGTAATTCTGCATTAAAATAAATTAAAAGATTTCGGCAGGAAATCAGATCAAGCTTGGTAAATGGAGGATCTTTAACAAGGCTTTGCGGTGCAAAGACCATCATTTCTCTAATTTCTTTTCGAATATGGTAAATATTTCCATCTGAAGTAAAGAAATGTTTCAAACGTTCTTTACTAACATCAGATTCAATTCCGGAATATGAACCCGATGCGGGCTATATCAATTGCATTGCTATCAATATCAGTAGCAAATATTTGCACGTTAAAATTTTTCTTTGCTTCATTCATACATTCGTGTAATATAATTGCAACTGAGTATGCTTCTTCACCCGTAGAACATCCGGGCACCCAAATTCTTATCTTACTGTTTTCCGGTTTAGTTTTTACTAACTCCGATAATATCTTCTTTAATTTCTCAAAGGATTCGGGATCTCTGAAAAAATTTGTTACGCCAATTAAAAGTTCTCTAAATAAGTTATTCAATTTCTGCAGGATTTTCCTGAAGCAGCCGAATATAATTTGGAACACTATCCAGTTGAGAAATATTCATTCTTCTTTCAACGCGTCGTAAAATTGTATTTTGTTTGTAAAGTGAAAAGTCGTGACCGGTGTGAGTTCTGAGCAGAATATATATTTTTTGAAATGAATCGGGAATTTTACCTTCGGCAATTGCTTTATCTAATAAAACACCTTTAATTTTTTGTGAAGTATATTTAATTAACTGATCCGGCATTTCTTCCGGTGGAAGAATATAGTCAGCTAATCCTGTTTGTATTGCACTTGTTGGCATACCATCAAACTTTGCTGACTTTGGATCCTGAACCATTACCATTCCCAATTCACTCTTTACTGCTTTTAAACCAGCCGTACCGTCAGACGCCATACCGGAAAGTATAATACAAATAGCTTTTTCACCTAAATCGGCAGAAAGGGATTTGAAGAAAAAATCAATTGGAAGCCTGAATCCATGCGCCTCAGGAGGTTCAATAAGCTGAATAATTCCGTGAAGTAATGCTAAATCTCTATTAGGCGGAGCAACATAAACATGATTTGGTTTAACAATCATTCCATCTTCAGCTTGAAATAATTTCATCTTTGTCGATTTTTGAATTAGTTCAGGCATAATGCTTACATGCTTTGGATCCAAATGTGAGACAATGATAAATGCCATTCCGGAATTTTCAGTCATACTTTCAAAAAATCTTTCGAGAGCTTCCAAACCACCAGCAGATGCACCAATACCAACTACGTAAAATGAATTATCTGTCACCGGTTTTACAACATCAGAATTTTTTCTAATCTTGCCCGAAGATTTTAAGGAGCCGAATTTCTTTTTTATAATTTTCTTCATCAAAAAGCCCTTACAATATTTACTTTCCTAATCTCTGCTGCATTTCAAGCGAATTTATTTATGAATAAATTACATTTAATTATTTTTAATGCAAACATGATCCTAAACATATTTAGTCGCTGATTATTAAATAAAATCAAATACAAATGACTCTAATTTTATTCATCTAAAGAACGAAAATATAAACCCAATCGAATTATAACCTCCTGAATTTAAGAATTTTAATTTTGCATTAATTTTAGCGCGTATCTAAAGTTATTATCACAATTTCTGCCATAAACCCGAATCAGATATCAGATCCTGCACACCTAAAATTGCAAATTGAATCGCGATACAGATCAAAAGGAATCCCATTATTCTTGAAAGACTATCAACTCCGTTTACACCAAGAATTCTGCTTACAAAACCAGCACTGCGAAGAACCAACCAGGCGATAATTGCAGTAATAATAATTGCAATAATTACTCCCCCAAAAGCAAAAGCTTTATCATAACCGTGTCGTCCATCAATTGATGATGATATTGTAATGATTGTTGCTATCGCTCCCGGACCCGCTAAGCTTGGCATTGCGAGCGGACTAAATGAGATATCATTTTTTTCAATCGCTTCTTGTTTTTCAATTTTAGTAATGCTGGGTTCAACCGGGAATAACATTTTAAATCCAAGAAATCCGATAACCATTCCGCCGGCTATTCTAACACCGGGAATAGAAATACCAAAGAAAATCATTATAAAATGTCCAGCCAGTAAAAAAACGATTAATATAACTGTCATATAAATACATGCCATAATAATTTGGCGATTAAGATCTTTTTTTCCCAGATGTTTACTTATCCCAAGTAAAAGTATTGCCGTGCTTAACGGATTAATGATAGGAAGCAGTGTTACAAGCGTAACTAAAACAGATGACAGAAAGCCAGATATATCATTCATTTTATATAATTTGATTGTTTAGAAAAATCATCATAGCAAACTTCCAAAAGCAATTAGTCCGGAAATAATAATCAGGATCCCGGCAATTTTGTTTACCCATTGTAGTCCGACTACATCTAATTTGTGTTTAAAAAGAATAGTACCTGAACTAAGTATGAGAAACCACAAACATGAACCAATAAAAACTCCTGCTACAAGAATAGAAGCAGAAAAATATTTTAACTCGCTATCCAAACCGAGGGCAGCAAACACAGCAAGAAAAGCAAAAATAGTTAATGGATTTGTAAGCGTTAAAAAAACTGTTGTAAGATATGATCTGAAAATTCCATTGTTGTTTATAGGAATTTTGGGATCTTTAGGAATTGCACGGAAAATCCTTATCCCAAGAAATAAAAGAAGCGCACCTCCAACCAAACGTATCCAGAATTTCTGACTGATAAGTGTATTGGAAATAAATGTAATTCCGAATGCAGCAACACTGGCATAAAACAAATCAGCAGTTGCAGCTCCAAGACCTATGACAAATCCTCGTAATCTGCCATCGGTAAGTGTTTTGCGTATGCACAGTATTCCAATTGGTCCAACCGGTACCGCCATTGCAAAGCCTATCGCCATTCCTTTTAGCAAAAAGATGTAATCCATACTATAATCTTTCGATCAGTATGCCCAGGCAAATAATTATGTTTTTAACGTACAAGATGTTGCCTCCTCAATTATTTACCTGAACATTGAGCTTTATAATCTTCATCAACATTAAGAGTAATTGTAAACAAATTATTTCCTTTTTCTTCTAATATTATAGTACTCTCAATACGACTTTTGATAAATTAAAAATTCTGAGTGGAATTTTTATTTGATGGATCAACAATCTGGATAATGGGATCTCTTTTTACAATTTCATTTTGGATTACTATACTTGGTACATCAAGCATTATTTCTTTAGTTGTTAAATCTATCTCCATTCAAAAATCACTTAATGTTTTAATCTTTTTTTGTGAATAAATCCTTGAGCGAATTACCAACACTATCCATATTAGCATTAAATCCTTGTTTAAATTTTTCCCAATTAGTTTTTCCTTCGTATTTATATTCATTTAATTTTTTCTTTAATTCAATATTTTTTTGTTCTAACGTTAGCACTTCATTTTCATATTTAGCTTTGAATTTTGCACTCGTAGTTTTCATCGCTGTTTTGAAATCATCAATTTTTTGCTGGTTAGCGTTAATTTTTAATTCAGCATCGCTCCTAAATTGCTGCCAGTCTTTATCAAACTGAGCCTGGGCATCAATCATATCCTGGTTTGCTTGTTTAACATTATCTTTGGCATTTTCTCGATTGTTACAACCGGTAAATACTGATCCTGCAATTAGCAGGATACCTGCCAAGATGAAATATTTAATTGTCATAATTCTCCTTATAAATTTTTTGAAAATATTTAAAATTATTTAATCGAAACTTCCGTAATCCTGAACATTCAGAATAAATTAGATCTCTTGTAACGAACTGCTAATACTTTGAGATTATTTTTTGTACTTCCTCTTTAGATTTCCCGAGCTTTTTTTGCAACCTGCCTAATAGTTCTTCTTCTTTTCCTTTAACTAAAAGTAAATCATCATCAGTAAGGTTTGCATATTGCTGCTTTAGTTTACCTGAAGCTTCATTCCAGTTTCCTTTAATTTTAAGCTTATTCATTTATTACTCCTTATAATTTTTATTAAAAGATATTTTGTTTAATCCATCATAGATTTTCTAAATGATTATCGAATGAAATTCAGATCGCTACAATGGAGTGAAAGAATGAATTAAGAACTACATCTGGTAGAGTAAACGGTAATCAATAATGTAATTTTTATTCATTACTCGCTAAATGTAAAAAGTCGTTCAAGCCATCCATAAATTTTTCAAACTCTAACGGAATCATTTTCGTTACGAATAAAGAATACAAATATCACTTTACCGTCCAATACGAATAGTGTCAAGAGTTCCTATCACTCCAAAGGCACTTAATAGCCACAGAACCACAACAATAATCACAACTGCATTCAAGATTTTCTTGATGGTTGACTGCATCGGAATGTAGCTGTTAATAAGCCAAAGCACAACACCCACGACTACTAAAACGATAACTAATGTTATCAGTGACATAGCTATTTTCCTTTCATAATATGTTAGTTGACAGAAGCTTCATTAATGAAGGTTCTACTTTTTTCTAATCTTTGCGGTGTCTGAGTAATTAAGCCGCAAAAGAAAATTACCCAAATGATTTAATGATTACTGTTATATGATATGTAGTAATTGAGATTGGTACAATCGGTCGAAAGGATGAAAAAGGGACTACATCTTTTAGATGAGTATAATTCTAACGAAGAGATGTCTTTCCGCACACCCAATCAATTTTAGAATTTACTGAAAGATTAGTTCAGCTATAAATTTTAAAACTAATACTTCCAGCATTCCCACCCAGAATGAGTCTTTTTATTTTTTGATCTTCCGAACTTTGCTGATCGGTACAAAACTTCAACTCCATCTTTTATTGTTGAGATTTTGTAAGCAGGAATGTCAGCACAATCGCAATGCTCTATCCCTGCCAGGTCGGTTTGTGTTAATCTTTTCAGACTTTCCAATGTTTGATTATAAACTATTTGAACAGAGTTTACAAAGTTTTGTACTCTTTTTTCATCATACACAACAACACTAACCGTTGTTTCAATACTACCCGCCAGTTTATCAAATGATTGGCTGGCAAATCTTTTTGCAAACGCCGGAACATCTCCATCTTTTAAATTAACATCTAAATGTTCTAACGCGCTAATATCAAAATATGATAAATAAAGATTTTCAGGAGAAGCGATAATTGTTTTTGTATATGGTATAAGCTTACCTATAGTATAGGGTGTTCCTCCATAACAAGTAGAGAGTACTGTAAGATCGAATTTTATAGAATCAGATGTGAAACTTTTCATTCCGCTCGCAAAATCATCGATAGTAAAAGAGCGTTCAGGATATGATTCATCATAACCCACTCCGCCGACCTCAGGAATTTCATGACCAAAATAAAGAAACATATTAATCAACTTATCTTGATTAACAGCGTGATATTTGCGATAAAGGGCGGCTTCAAGATTGAAGTTTGATTTTCCCTGATCACGCCAATATGATTCATTTGCAATAAGACGTCCGTTCCGATAGTAATAGAACTCGCCATCCTGACGAGGGAAAAAAAGAAGAAAGTGTGTTTTGGGTTTTTGGTGAAATATGAATACCTCTGCATTTGGATTCTGCTCAGCAACTTTTTTTGCTTTCATCACGGTTTCTTCATCTGCGTTGTACTCATTATCACTTGTATCAAGGTATAAATAATCACTATCGCCATGTATAAGGAATATAATAGAATACTTCGTTTTGAGTAATCTATACTCTGTCTGTTGAGATTCCTGCAGAACAGATATTTTAGGACTGCATGAGAATAGAAGAACAGAGAGCACCACGTAACTCATCACCACCAGGAGAATGTTTTGCGGGGTGCTCCTGACCGATTGATTTTTCGGTTTTCTCATTAAAATAACCAAATGTAGTGCTATTTTATAATACAAGTACTAGCAGAATAACGATTAATATCGCCGCGATAAGACTGATAGTTATCATCTGATCAGCTTGTGCCATATTTTGCACTACATAATTAGAAAAGTTATTAAGCTGTGAATCCGGCACTCGTTCGTAACCATTGGTTCCTGCAAGTTCATTCTGGTTTTCTTTCAATGTTGCCTTTAGATAATCAATACCATCTTGATCTTCTTTAGAAACCAAGAAAGAACTTTGAACTTTGCTTAAAGCTTCAGACATCTCCTTAAATGAATTTTCAAGGATCGCACGTTTTTCCGCTGCGTTCTCTGTTGCCTTTACTTCATTAGCCACATTGCTGAAATGTTTTTGCAGTTCACCTTTTCCACCGGCATTTACGGGGATAACGAGAACAAACATTATTAAAACTGAAACAAAAGTTATTATTACTTTCATGGGTTTTCCTTTCATTAAGTTAATTAACCAGTAAAAAACTATTCAATAAACGGTAGTAATGAAATAGTCCAATGGGATGAAAAAGGAACTACATCTTTCAGGAATCAAATTTTCAGGAACTTTATTATCTTCTCGAAAAAGTATAAATCTCTCCGTCTTTCAGATGCGCAATTTCCACCATATTTATATTTTTTTGCAATTCATCAATTGAAAAAAGGTAGTTGCGATTAGTTTTCTCAAACCAGACGAGACATACATTTTCCGCATGTGACCATAAATCCTTTTTGTCTGGATTAATATTATAAAGTTGAGGAGAGTTATAATAGGTTCTGGCAGGACTACATTTGGTTTCTAAATTTGTTAGAATATAAACAGCTTCTGGTTCATTGCTATATAATGTATAACTTTTTCCCAACTGTTCATGCTGGATAAGATATTTAATAGTTTCGCTTTCTCTCCATGAATAAGAACTGTATCCCCATCCGGATTGCTCAATATACTCTTCAATCATATGCATCGTGTTCTTGACCTGGTAGCTTATCAACAGTGCTGTACCGACGATAAAGAGAAAGGTTATTAATTTTAGGTGGAAAAACTTTGTTAGCCAATTGAGAATTTTATCTAAGATAAAAAATAAAATAAAAATTACTGGGATATAAATCGGAGAAAGCAATCTATCTGATATTTGGTCATAGGCAGTGGTAGTTGATGAAATAATAATAATCCCCGTATAGAATAAAACAAAGAGAAGACTTGAACCAATTAGTTTTATTTCTTCTCTGTTTAAAGATTTGTCTCTATCTAATCTAAACAAAATCCACGTTGCTGCAATTAAAAAAACAAAAATGAAAAAGATGCCTGTTGAACTTGACGGCAAAAACCAGGGAAGTATAGTGTAATAGAAAAATTTAAAATTATCAAGTAGAGTATATGAAGATGCTGCCCTTTCCCCAACAAGAGTGCCTGAAAGAAAATAATTTCTGACAATCCAAACACAAATCGGTAACGCAGTGATAAGGATGAATATAAGTGAATGCCCAATCTTTGCTTTAATATTATTCTTCTCCCAGAGTAGAATGGATATGATACCTGTTAAAATAAATATTACACCAGTGTAACGAGTAAGACAGGCAAGGGCTGCCGAAATCGAGAAAAGAGAAAAAGAAACAAAGTCCTGTTTTGATTGATAAGTTCCAAAATAATAAAGAAATAAAAGCACAAGAAAAATAAAAAGAGGTTCGGACAACGCCATCAAAGAAGCTTGAACAAGTGCATATGAAATCAGAACCGATACTGTGCCTAAAAATATTAAGGCAAATGAATTCAAGTACCTTAATAACAATAATCCGGATAAATATATTATGAAACCGAAAAGAACAGCATTAACATAGCCTGCTAACATTTGCGGGTCAATTAATGTTATTTTTTGTATAACAGCTAAAATAATTGAATATAAGGGAGGCTGAACAACTAAATGTAAGCCATTATAAGTTAGAAAACCATGACCTTCAGCTAAATTTCTTGCCGCAGATATATAAGCTACGGAGTCGGGCGTTATGCCAGCACCATAACGACTAGTAACAAGTAAGATAATAATTGCCCCAATGAATCCTAATATTCCAAGCGTTATTTTTTTCAATATGGCTTTATCTATTAATTTCATTACAATTAACTACCGAATCAGTAAAGGTATTAAAAACAGTAAATTAAAATGTGAAATCAAGTTATTCATTTGAACTGAAAATAGATCAATGCAATGGCAGCAACACTCATAAGTATTAGCGTTATTGATCCGAGAACATTTGACCATCTCTTATTGGTAAATTTTCCCATTACTTTTTTGTTGTTACAAATGTGCATAATTACGGCAATCATAACCGGCGCTGTTAAGCCATACAAAACAGCAGTGTAAATAAGGGCTTGTATCGGGCTTATGCCGAGAAATTCCAAAGACAATCCGACAATGAGCGACACAATAAGTGTGATATAAAATCCTTTGGCTTGGTGAAATTTTTTATCTAACCCTTCCTTCCAATTAAAAGTCTCTGCTAAAATGTAGGAAAGTGAGCCAGCCAAAACTGGAATTGCTAAAAGTCCGGTACCGATTACACCGACAGCAAAAAGTAAATAAGTAAGTTTACCTGTTAATGGTTCTAATGCTTTTGCGGCTTGTCCTACTGTATCAATTTGTCTGATACCCGCCTTATACAATACAGCACCAGTTGTAAGGATTATGAAAAACATAACAAGGTTTGAAAATAACATTCCGAAATCAATATCCATTTTCATGTTGGTCTAAAATTCGTTTATTTATTATGATTTTTTTATGGTTATGTGAAATGTCTTCCGCTTCCATAGTGGCTTGCCAAAAAAACAGGTAAGGAGAAATAGTAGTGCCGAGAATAGCAACAAGTATTTCAAAAAAAGCTTTGTTAAAATGAATAGTTGGAATAAAAGTACTTTTCATAACATCTACCCAATCCGCATGGACCAAGAATGGAACTAAAACATACAATAATAATGAAAGACAAAGCCATTTTAATACTGCAGCAAGTTTTTGATATGGAAATTTGACAATAAAGAAAATAAGTAAACACTGTAAAAATTATGCTGAAAACAAAAGATGGAATTTGAGGTATAAGTAAATTGGCAACAGCTCCCATTCCCTGTATGTCTGCACCTATGTTAAGTGTGATGGCAGGAAAACTAAACACCGCCATTAGATATAAAATACTTTTCGGATATTTCTTTTTTAATGTTTCTGTCAATCCTTCTTTAGTTACCATACCGATTCGCGCACACATCTCCTGCACAGCAGCCATTAGAGGAAAAGTGATAATTGCAGTCCAAAGAGTTGCAAAACCAAAACCGGCACCTGCCTGTGAATAGGTTGCAATCCCCGAAGGATCATCATCGCTTGCACCTGTAATAAGTCCAGGACCAAGTATGCGCCAGTATTTTTTAATTCTTGCTGAAAGTAATGTAGATTTATTCATTTTCGTAAATAGTTTTGATAAATTTGATACGAGTAAAATTTTTGGATCCTTATAAATTTTATTATCACAATTTCTACCAAAGTCTGTATCAGATTCAAGTTCCTTAAAGCTGATAACTGCAAATTGAATACCTTTACAAACTAGAAGAAACCCTATAAGAAGGAACTGGTTATATCTTTCTTGAACATTCCTTTGAATTTTGAATATTAATTATCTGATAAAATTTAACCCGATTTTAATAATTGATAATTGTTGATAGACTTACTCGAGAAAAAATAAATTATATTAAGAACAAACTCACCATAACAAATAGACAGGAAATAATTATCAATAAGCCGGCAACTTGTTTACACATCGTAATCCAACTACGTCCAATTTGTTGTGAATTTTGAATCTGGGTTTAGGATCAGAAGGTTGAGCGCGAAATGTTTTTACAACCGGGGAAAGAAAAAGCGCACCACCAGCTAATCGTATCCAAATTCTTTGACTATATGCGTATCTTCTATAACCATAAGCCCAAATGCAGCAACACAACCGTAAAAGAAATCAGCGGTTGCAGCACCAAGACCGACAATTAATCCCCGTAATCGTCCCTCGATAAGTGTCTTTCGGATACACATAATTCCAATTGGTCCAACAGGTACTGCCATTGCAAAACCAATAAAAATTCCCTTAAGAAAAATAGCAAATTCCATATTTCAATCTTTATATCAGGGATTTTATATAAATATTTGTCAGTTTAACATACAATATATTGCTTACTTTAGCTCGTACTTGAATTGCGTAGTTTTGTAACCCAATCCAACATTAAGATTAATAGTAAAAAGGTATTCTCCCTTTTCATTAAGCGATACACCGCCACCAAAATGGTCCATCATAGGCTGGAGACGCACTGAAGAAACAATCTTTGACGGGGAAACAATTTCTACCTTTGCACTTGTGTCGGCGAATTCTTTTTTATTAGTAATATTTGTGACGTCAAATATAAAGTAATGCGTACCATTCAACATCGCTTCCTTAGTTTCTTTATCAATCTTCATGTTACTTCCCTTCATTTTATCCATCTGATTACCAATCTTCGTTTTCATCAATTCCTTATATTTTTCCTGAGTTAATATCCACACTTTGGTATTGAGACTATCGACTGTTTTTTCAAAAACCGGCTTACCCAACTCGCCTGATATGTCGTTTTGTTTTATGATAGTCTTTGTCTTCACTTCATTTGCAAGCTGTCCAAAAAGGGTTGTTGTCAAAACGATTACAAAAATCGTTAAGATAAGTGCATTTATTGTTTTCATAATTCACCTTATTAATTACTTAAGAAATTTATTTAATTAATTATAATATGCAGGAAACCTTTACGTTCGGAGTTCATCAGATGTAATGTGAATCTCTCTCTTATTTTTCAAAATAATTTTTTGTACTTCTTACTTGGTTTTTCCTGGCTTTTTCTGCAAGCTTTCTAATAGTTCTTCTTATTTCCCGTTTACTGAAAGAAAATCATTATCAGTAAGGGTTACACATTGTTATTTTAGATTACCCGCAGTTTCATTCCACTTTTCTTTAACTTCAAGTTTATTCATTTGTTACTCCTTTGTAATTATGATAGATAAATATTTTCTGTATTCTTTTATAAATTTCTATAATATTATATAAAGTAATACAGGATGATTCAGTCTTGCTAAGGGATGAAAAAGGAACGACATCTCTTAGGTGGCAAGACGGAATAAAATTACCAGAAGATCAAATTGAAGTATGAATACAATTATTTATCAAACGTAATTCCCAATATTTGTATTGATAGGGTACAGTATGAAAGAAAAAACAATCATAATAAAATTAACGTTTTAACAGACTTTACAATTCCCACTATTTAATTTTTCAATTGTTAGTGTCAGAACTTTCTTTCTGACGTGTTTTAGATACGGCTGCCATAATACCCAAACCAATTATGATTATAACACCTATGATAATCCAAGTTGGTGAAGCACCCAATTGACTAGCTGCCCATGCTAAACCACCTGCAACAAAGGCAGTTCCAATTAAATATATTACTAAGTTTGACATTTTAATTTTTCTTTTTTTATCAGAAATATTTATTCTGTTTATTTACTTTGATAGTTTCTCCAGAAAGAACTGAACCCTTTACCTATAGCGCTTATATTTTTCACTATAGACATTACAGTATATTCTATCCCGTTACGAATTTTAGTTTCTACATCCAAAATTTTGTCCACATTTTCTCTGATATCACTAACGATTGATCTGGATATATGAAGTTGAGATTCAACTTCGTTAATGAAATGAATTAGTTTTTCCGAAAGTTCGATAGTTGATTCTATAAGCGGATTAAGTTTTAATGAGAATCGCTCTATATTCAAACTGATAGAATGCACTGATTTGACAATCTGATATAGAAAGTAAATTAGTGCAATACAAAGAGCTGATGCTGATATCAGCAATATTACGGTTAAAATTTCTGCTAAGTCCATTTTATTAATTAGATTTTTTTGGCTTCTTTATAAGCATCTATCCCGGCTTTAACTGATGATTTCAATCTTTCAGTTTCCGCTTCTATTTTTTCTTTACCGGAACTTAATATATCTGTTGTTTTTGCTTTTGCATCACTAAAAACTTGCTCAGCATCTTTTAGAATTTCTTCAGGCTTTGATTTTATATCATTCATTATCATCGAATATTTTCTTTTGCCTTCATTAAACAATTCACCGGCTTTGTTTTTTGTTTCTGTAAAATATTTATCGGCTTCGTCAATATATTCTCCGGATTTTTGTTTTATATCTTTTCTAAGCTCCTTACCGCTTTGGGGAGTAGTTAGTAATGCAATCATTGCTCCAACTGTACCGCCGGCTAAAAATCCGATCAGAAAACCTTTAGTGCTATTGATATTATTTGACATAATAAATTCCTTTCGTTTAATTACAATACTTCCACTGATTTTACTTTTATGTAAAGGTATATATGGATTTGAATTGATTCAATCGGGCAAAGGGATGAAAAAGGGACTACATCTTTTAGATTAGTAGATTTCTGAAGTCGTTTTGCTAAACCAAAATATTTTAATTAATAGAATATCATTTCGTCTATAAAATAATTGTTTTTAATAATTCCTTTTACAAACTTTTTCTGTGTTTATAGATTTAACAGCCAGCTGCCTTGTGCCTTTTCCAATAATAGTTTAAGCGCAGCCGTTCCCTCTTTTAAATTAATCATAGTGGAATCAAAATTTTCTGCTGCTGTTGTATTCATTAACAGTCTACCTATAGTTCCTTCACCAGATTGCAAACTGTTTGTAATAGCTTCTAAATCAGCAGTGATACCAGCCGAATATCCGATAGTTGTTTTTATTGCAATCAATATACTGTCAATCTCATCTGCTTTATCCATAACCACCTTAAATTGATCTGACCCGTCTTTTAGATTAAAAATCGTAGCTTCGATATTTTCCCTCCACGTTTTATCCATCATCAGTTTTCCAATAGTTCCTTTCCCAGATTCTATATTAGTTGAAATCTTTGCCAGATCTCCTGTAATACTTGAAGTATTGTCAATCGTTGTTTTTAAAGACTTCATAATGTCATCGATATCGGTTGGCTGAGCTGTAGCAATAATATCGTTGTTTTCTATAACCGTTTTTCCACCTGTTCCGGGACTAATTATTAAAACCTTATTACCCATAAGTCCTTCCGAGCCGATACTTGCAATTGCATCTTTCCTGATAAACTCACGCATACTCTCATCAATCAATATCACAACTTTTACTGATGTATCGCTGACGATGCTTACATTCTCTACTGTCCCAACATTTATTCCGGATAGCCGCACGTTATTTCCAGATTGTAATCCGGCAACATCTTTAAATTCTCCGCTAAGCCGAAAAGTGCTCCTGAATAATTGCTGCTTCTCACCGATAAAATATATTGCCAGGATGAACACGGATATGCCAAGCGTGATAAATATTCCAAGTTTGACTTTATGATTAACATTTTTTTTCATTTTATTTACTCTCACTTAATTGCTTTCCTTATTATTCAAAAAATGATCTTATCCATGGATCTGTGGATTTTTCAAGATCATCGAATGTTCCTTCCGCTGCACACACTCCCTCTTTTAATACTATAATTCGATCAGCTGTTAATTTGGTGCACTCAATATCGTGTGTGATAATTACTGGAAGTGGTGTTATATTTTTTTTGTACTTCAAGAATAAGTTTACTTATTTCTTTTGATGTTATCGGATCTAACCCGGTTGTAGGTTCATCATATAGCATTATTTCCGGTTTTAAAATCAAAGTTCTGGCTAAACCTAACCGCTTTCGCATACCGCCGGAAAGTTCTGAAGGTGTTTTCTCGATTGCCTTATCAAGCCCTACATCGCTTAATGCTTCTTTTACTATTGATTCTAATTTATCCTTTGGAATTGAACGCAATTGTTTTCTTAGAGGGAATTCAAGATTTTCTCTTACTGTCATTGAATCATAAAGAGCACCGCTTTGAAAAAGGAACCCGATCTTTTTTTGTATCTCAATTAATTCCTTTTCTCTCACCTCGGAAATATTCTTCCCGAAAATAAAAAGCTTGCCATCATCAATCTCAACCAATCCAACAATACATTTAATTAGCACTGATTTACCGGTTCCGGATTGACCAAGTATTGCAAGGTTTTCTCCTTTATTAATCACAAGATTAATATCCCGCAGTACGCGATTATTCCCGAATGACTTCTTAAGATGTTCCATCTTAATCACAACATTACTGTTTTGTTCCATTATCAGTTTCGGTTTTTTCTTCTATGTCAGTTTCATTCAATGCCATTTTTTTAATTAATTATTTTAATTTTGAAGTACACTTGTAATTTGCACTGCTATCATATCTATTATAAAAACCATTAATGATCCTAATACTACGGCTGAGTTTGCGGCTTTTCCGACACCTTCAGTACCTTTATTTGAATAATATCCTTTGTAAGTTGCGATAAGCCCGATACCAAATCCGAAGAAAAAAGTTTTGACCACAGCAGGAAACAGATCACTAAACCCGAGACTTTGAAATATCTGGGAGAAAAACAAATAAGCACTTACATTACCTTTTATATTAACGCCAACAAATGATCCCATCAAACCAACACCATCAGCAAAGATTACAAGCAACGGAAGCATGAATGTTGCGGAGAGTATTCTTGTGACAACAAGATATTTGAATGGGTTGTTATCTGATACCTGCATCGCATCAATTTGTTCGGTAACATTCATTGAACCCAGTTCTGCTCCAATACCAGATCCAACTTTTCCAGCAAAGATTAGCGCTAGTTATAACGGGTCCTATTTCTCGTATGATTGAAACTGCTACCATCGCAGGCAACAACGATTCAGATCCAAACTTTGCCAAAGTTGGTCTTGACTGAATAGTTAGTACAAGTCCAATTATAAATCCTGTAATAGCTACTAAGGGAAGAGATTTATAACCAATCAGAAAAGATTGTTTCATAAGTTCATTAAACTCATACGGCGGTTTAATTACTTCTTTAAAAAATCGTAAAGTAAACGTTGTTAGTGAGAATATTTCTAAAAAGAATTTTTTAAGTATTGAATCAGTATCAACTACAGCTGATTCTTCTATCACAATTTCAGTTACTTTATTTTCAGTTTGGGACTTATGTAAAATTATTTTTTCCATTTGTGTGCTAATGATAATTTTGCTCCTGAATAATGTTAGATAGAATTATGATTTAGAACAATCAGGCGAAGGGATGAAAAAGGAGCTACATCTTTTTGCGGGATTGGCTTTAATGAGAGGCTAAATAGAAGTTCACGTGTATTAAATATTTTAGATCTATATCTTTTTTATAGCAGATTTGAATTCTGCTTCCATTTATTGCTTTCTTATTTCTTTTAATTCAAATTCGATAGTTCCATATCCTAGAATATCCCTTAGAAATCCCATAACTCCACCACCTTCAATTATTATTTTTGCTTTTATTAAACCGATACCTTCTGCATACCATTCGGTTACTCTATTTTTAGAATCGGAAGAACCTTCAACAATAGATTCTAATTTTATTGCTTCAAATCTTCCGGCTTTCGTCATAACAAATTCCTTATTAAGGGCTTTTCCTGTAACCTTCACTTTATTTGTTTCACCATCTGAATATTCGTCTCCTTCCCATTTCCATTTCATACCCGGTGATAAAGGAAGAGGAAATCGTAATAAAGGTTTTCCATACGTGAAAGTTGCTTCTTTTTTAATAAAGAGAAATATTTTTAAGAACTGATATGTTTCTTTTACATAAACACCGTCATCTTTTATCATTAAAGTCTGTCTATACTTGAATTTATCAGCTTCACTCAAACTGACAGTGAATTCACCATCCTGAAAATATTTTGTAATACTTTCACCAAATGATGATTCATAAACTAATGTCATACCATTATTAACAGGGAAATATGAATTTGAACTTAAATCGATTTTCTCTTTATCTGATTGAGCGTAGCCCAGATGAAGCAAATAAAAAAATTATATGGAATGATATAAATAAAATTGTTTTTCATGTTAATTTAGTTTCCTAATTAAATACGTTTGAAATTAGATAAACTTGTTCAGAAGCTGTACACGCAAAGAACAATAAATCAAACCAACTAATTAGAATTCTAATCCTGATTTTCATTATTCATGTTCTTGCTAACATTTTCATCACTGAATAATGTTATAAAGAAATGTAAGAGCGGATCAATCGTGCAAAGGGATGAAAAAAGAACTACATCTTTCAGGCTAAGATTGGTAGTTGGATGATTCCAAGTGAGTTATTGAGATCTGGAATAATAAATATAATTCTTCACAAAAAAAGTGCGCAACAATATTCATTACATTATCAATAAATTATTCGCGAGGAAATCCAACAACATCAGCAACACCGTTGCGAAGCGCAAACCATAAATACTGGAAAAAATAATCATCCGGATTTCGTGTGTATTTTATTTCACCGATCTTTATGGAACCATTTTCATCTGGCATGTTGGTCTCTGCGGATAACAAATACTTTACCAAAGAAAGAGACTATCCGATTGAAAATTCCTTTTTCACTTCCTGTATTTTTATTAAGAACAGCGATTGTTACATCTTTGTAAACGACTCGCAAAGTACCGCTTGCATGCCCCGAATTAACATTGATATTAAACGATGCAGACTGAAGGATTCCGGATTTAATACGTTGATGTTCACCTGGTTCAATGAATGAATTTAGTTCAGTCACATCCATCGTGCTAAGCGAACCGGAATATCGTAAAGAAAAATCCTTTGATGCGAGCGGGATTGCCATATGCAGTTTCATTATTGCCGGAATTCATAAAAAGTCCCTACCATGTATAACTGCAGTATCAGGGTGAGTTGTATTATTAGAAATTCCACTTACTGAAACATTGACTTTTTTAAATGTAACTACTCCAGGTGTTGCTCCAACAGCAAACCTCTCGCAATATTTCAACCGTCCATTTATGATTTTCAAACTATCTACCTTAACTAT
The DNA here is from genome assembly GCA_963809415.1 of uncultured Ignavibacteriaceae bacterium. Classification (GTDB taxonomy): domain Bacteria; phylum Bacteroidota; class Ignavibacteria; order Ignavibacteriales; family Ignavibacteriaceae; genus IGN3. Next base: position 1,783,072 of record CAWEJJ010000003.1, read on the forward strand.
TTCCTTTAGATCGAAGATAGAGCTTCGTTTGGCATCTGTGGATTAGTTGAGTTTTTGTCATAGGGCTTATCCATATTTACCAGAATATCAGCAAATATATCCTGTATATTAATGCTTCTTGGCATTATAGATATTTCCTTGAAGCAATCCGAGATAATCAAGACCTAATATTTTTATTTGAGGAATATCAAAACTAAACCTGGTTTGCCTGAATTGACTTTTTGCAAAGAATTGTTCATCGTCTAACTAAAGAATGATACTTAATTGAATCAGCCGTCATTTCAGAATCAGGCTACCGATATATGAAGCATTCCAAATCGAAGTTCATCCTGAGACTTATCGAAAATTAAGTACAATTTTTTGTGCATCTATTGCTGTGCTTGTAAAGATTATTAGGAGTAAAATCTCTTTGCCAAAGAATTTTAATCCAACCAATTCCGCTAACGGAAAATGAAGCAGCACTGCATGTAAACGTAGAATCGTTAGCTTTTAGTGTAATATAGAATCACACCCTAAACGATTTTTCCAGACATTGTAATGTAAATCGCCAAGCTGTAATGAGTATGCTGGATAAGCTTTTTTAAAGGCTTTTGTAATTCGGTCTTTTAATAATGTGTTGATAAAAGGATCCGGAAAGAAAATGAATAGTCAATACACAGATGAGTATAATTGAACCAATAACTAGACTTATATACTTCAGCAACTTTTCGCAGCGAAAGTTTTCTCCAATTTAAAAAATCATTTTTAATCTGCTGCTATTTTCATTCATTGCTCTTTCTTCTTCTTCGATTCTTGTGTCGAGACTTCACTAGATTTTTTCTGATCCGAGTAATCACAGCAATCCATTTTGTACTTTCATTACTTTCAAATGCAAACTTCAGTGTCATTGTAAGCGGTATGGAAAGAATTGCACCGATAAAACCGAGCAGACTGCCCCAAAAAATCAGTGAGAGAAAAACAACTAATGTAGAGAGACCAAATTTTCTACCCATCAGACGCGGTTCAATCACATTACCTATTATGAATCCAATGAAAATATTACCAGCAATTACAAGCAGAGCACTGCCTATTCCGAATTGAACAAATGCCAGAAGTGCTGCAGGAATGGCTGCGATAACCGAACCGATATTAGGTATATAATGAAGTAGAAATGCAAGGAAACCCCATAGAACAGGAAATTGTACACCGAGTATATACATCCATACTGCGATTAAGATTCCGGCAAACAGGTTGATTATAGTTTTGATGACCATATAGCGTTTCATATCAACGACGAACTTTGTGAACTGGGGAAATACCTGTTTAGGATCACCGAGAATAGCGCGGAGTTTTATAGGAAAACTTGAGACTTCAAGCAAGATAAAGGTTACTGTTAGAAGGATCAGAACAGCATCGGAAAGTACAGAACTCAATCCCGATAGTAAGCCAGCTGTAAGTTTCATTATTGCTTCCGGATTAACATATTCCAGGAAAAATTTTTCTTTAACTACAAGTACCTTTGCTTTTCAACAAGTACACTAAGATCCAGTACTTGTTCCCGAATACGTGATTGCAATAAAGGCAGTTCATCTAAAAAGCTGCTAAAGGATGAACCAATTTGTGCGCCAATCAGAATTATAATAATTATCATAACAGCCATAACGATCAACACTGCAAATCCGGATGGAATACGTTTTTCCTTTAACCAAAGTACCGGCGGGGTTCCAAGCAGAGCAAGGAAAAATGAGATAAGGAACAGAACAACAACCGATTGCGCAAGATTAATCCCTGCGATGATAATCACAAATGCTGCTGCGCCAATAAGGATACGCATTCCGCGAAAAGAATTAATTTGCTCTATCATAAAATTATTTGATTATATTTTTTTTAGTTTTAAATCAGAAATCATTGCTACTGCCGAGATAAAGTAAAAAATCACAAACCAAACGAGATATTCTTTTGCAAATAAATATCCAAGGAAGGCAATTGTAGAGACTGCTGAAGCAGCTAATACAGTTGGAATACCAGTGAAGCCTTTTTGTTTATATGCTGTAAAATATGCCAATCTTATCGAGGCTGCTCCGATATTTAAAAATCCAGCAACAAGCATAGCAATACCATTTATCCCGATAAACCAGCCAAACACCACTGAGGCAGAAACTGCCATAAAATCAGTAAAACTATCAAGGTAAATACCTAATGCTCCTCCGCCAATTGCTCTTGCTAACTTTCCATCAAAATAATCTAAAAAGAATTGCGTAAGGATAAGTATGTATGCAATTACTAAAAATTCTTTGAAAGAAAAATAAACTGAAAAGGAAACACACAGAAAACCAAGAAGAGTAAGTATGTCCGGAAATCTAAGAGTACGAAGTTGATTAAATAACATTGTTGTTTTTCCTTACAATTCATTGAGAATGTTCACTTTGTCTTCAATTATGATTGATGCTCATCAAAAAAATATTTTAGCACTCAACTAAGTTCAGAGCGCACGACGTCCTTGAATGATATTAACTAAGATCATTATAACTGCAATGACCAAAAGAATGTGAATAACACCTCCCATAGTGTAGGAGGTGAGCAGCCCAAGAAGCCACAAAACTATTAGAACAACTGCGATTGTGTATAACATGATTATTAACCTTTCTATTTATTAGCAAAACTTTTTTCGACATTAGTCAATTTTAATTCAATCAACTTTTCCACAATAAAATTACATGCAAAGAACTCAGCCTCCATTTTTATTATGACACTCATTTTTCCTTTTTATCATCTTTGGGATTGGATTTAGATTGATCCCTAACAATTTTCTTTGGCGGATTTTTCTTTATTGATTTATTGTTGTTCACCTTACTATTGTTTCTATCTACCGGATTTACAACTGGCTGCTTCACTTTATTTATTTTGTTGTTCGGTAAATTTGTATCCTGCTTTTTGGGAATGATTTCTTTTTTATTGTTTTTATCAACCGGATTTACAACAGGCTGTTTTTCCTTATTTATATTTCTATTAGGCGGACTTGTATCCGGCTTTTTGATAGGATTCTCTTTAGTATTGTTTCTATCAACCGGATTTACGACAGGCTGTTTTTCCTTATTTATATTTCTGTCAGGTGGATTTGTATCCCGCTTTTTGATAGGATTCTCTTTAGTATTGTTTTTATTTGTTGGAGTCACAACAGGTTGTTGTTCTTTTACCGTTTTGTCTTTCAATATTTGATTGTCTCGTTGTTGCTGTTGGTTATCTCTTTGCGAGATTCGTTTGATATCTTTTATATCTGTTACTTTAGTTGGTGTTAGTCTATCCCCACTTTTAGTTTTCTGAACTTCCGGTCTGTATATCTGTACTTGATCATTGTTTAAAGTCTCACCGGGTTTATCTTTTTCACGAACCATAATTGGTTTAATGGTTCTGCCGGTTACTTTTTCAACATCCTGTCTGCCAGGTCCTGTTACATATGTTGTGCGTCTTTTATCATCATAGTAAGTTTTATTAATCACTGTTGAATTATTGATGATGGTTATATTATTACTTCGGTTAACATAATTTCTATCAATATCATGCCTTTCAAAGTCCCTGTCTCTTACAAATACCCAGCGGTTATCAGGTTGATTATTAGAACTTCCGAAAGATATATTTATTGAAATACCTGGTCTCATCGGTGCCCAACCATAATAACCTTCCGATCTTCTCCAGGTAACCCATGAAGGACCCCATTCATTATCCGGGACCCAGAACCAGCCATAATAGTCATTGTAATCCCAGCGTCCATAATGGAAAGTTGCCCATCCCCAGTTGTAGTTTGATACCCACATCCAACCGTAATCGGTCAGTACCCAATAACCATTTGTTAAATATGGAGTAAAGTCAGGCCCTTCATTTGGAATCCATACATATCCATAATCGGAGTTTTCTACCCACTGTCCGTAAGGACTTAATTGATCATAAAACCCTTGATAATTCATATATCGTTGTTGTGCCGATATTTTTCCGGGAAATATTATGATTACAATAATTAAAGTGATTACGATTGCGAATTTTCTAATTATCTTTTTCATGTTCGGTTCTTTCTTATTTTTAACACTTTATCATTCATACAAATACTCTAAAATGATCCAAATCATTTCTGGTTGAAATATATTAACAAGCACAAAGCACGACAATCGAGCGAAAGGATGAAAAAGGGACTACATCTGTTGGGGGAGGTGTTTTGAGAGAATCCTTTTTCTTGGATTTTATTAATATGAAGTTTTATTAATCGATAAAACTTTTTGTTAAATGATTTCACCTAAAATTTTATTCCTTAGAAAAATGATTTACCCATACTAATTCAATACAATTCTAACAGATATCGGATATATGGAAGACATTTCTACAAAGAATTCATTATTCTTATTTTGTTTTACAATTAAGACAGCAATAAAGTATCCACATACCGCACTTAAAAAATCATCAGAGGTCCGGTGTTGAACATGATGAACACAGGAGACTTTTAACCACACCAGTTTAACATTTCTTAAAAATTGCATTGGCACATAAGAAGCCTGTCCGATTTCAAATGTATTTTCTAATCAAAGTTTTTGTTCATTTTATTTTTATACGATGCTGTTCATATTTTTAATTATGCGCATGTGGTGATCATCAACAATGTTTACAAATATCAAAATAATTGCAACTCCAAGCAGAATGTAAATAACACCACCAAATGTATGTGAAGTAAACACTCCAAGCAGCCACAGAACTACCAGATCAAAAGCCATTGTGTAAAACATTGTCTTAATCCGTTTCGATTAAATTTTAGTATTCAAATTTTATATCAAGATATTGAGTGAAATAAAGGAATACAATCGAGCGAAAGGATGAAAAAGGGATTACATCTTTGGTCGAAATATTTTGGATATGAAGTGAATGTTCAAAAAATTAATTCTCAATAATTATTTGTTGAATTTATAATACATCTTCACAATCCTTTGGTTTTGCAAGTTTTGGGATATCTCTTTAAAAGTTACAAAACTAAAGGTGGAGTAATTATAAGTTCTTCGCTAGTTTGCATATCTGTTCGATTGAGCGATCAGGAGAATCAAAGTAAGATGTGGGTTCATAATTTTTGTTCATAATCATTCTTTTTACTAATTATTATAAATATTTTCAGCAAAATGTTTTAATGCATCTTCTCTGGTTTTATAAATAGTAAATACTCTGTCTAACCTGGTTGTATAAAATATATCAGACAAGGAAGTTCCCTGCCGAATAATTATGCTAAATTTTCTGCTATCCGAAAATGATTTTTTAGTACAAACTACCAGAGCACCTAGAAAAGAGGAGTCGCAAAAGTCACACAAACTTAAATCAACAACAATATTTTTTTTACCATTCCCGATATATTTTTTAATTCTATTTCTAAAAACCTCTGTTTCTTTCAATGTAGCACGCGAAAAGTTTACAGTCTCAATACAGATATCCCCAACTTCTTCATAAATAAAATCATTATCATACATAATTAATCCTTAAGTTAATATTTTACCAATCCACTGTTTTACAATGAATACTATTATTTTTATTAAAGGCTTTTACATTTTAAGGGCTTCTGTAATAACCTCAATAATTTCCGTTTTATTAAAAGGTTTAGACAAATAGTGCGAACAACCCGCTAATATAAATTCCTCTTTATCACCTGCCATTGCATAAGCAGTGGTTGCAATAATGGGTGTACTTTTATAATCTTTCATCTTTCTTATCATTGTTGCTGCTTTCTTTCCATCCATTCCACGTCTTAAATTTATATCCATAAATATGAGATCATATTTTTTCTTTCTTAACATCTTAGCGGCAAATTCTGCATCAACAGTTGTTTCCAGATCTACATAATCTTTCAAATATCTCTTCATAACCTGAAAAACAAAGGGATCATCGTCAACTAATAAGGCAAGCGGTTTTGCTAATTTTGATTCCGGAGGTTTTATTGATATCAGAGTTTCTGATTCCGATCAGTTCTTTTACTTTCTCTGCAACACTTGTAACCGGTAATATTACTTTAAATGTCGAACCTTTTCCGACTTCGCTTTCAACCGTAATTGTGCCTCCGTATTTTTCGACCAGCTTTTTCGTGATACTTAGTCCTAAACCCGAACCTTCAAAATTTCTGCTATAACCTTCGCTAGCCTGCCGGAATTCATCGAAAATAGATAGGCAGTCTTCCTGCGAAATACCTATTCCTGTATCAGTCACTTTTATTTCAACCGAATGATCAATTTGTGAAACGCTTATAGTAATGCTTCCCTCAATAGAGAACTTGATAGCATTATTAAGAAGATTATTTAGTATTGAGTTATAAGCACGCTCATCGAAGTCTATCAATATTGACTCAGGATTAAATACCGATATTAATGATAAACCTTTCTTATCAGCAGTTTCTCTGAACAAAGTTATTATCTCATTTGTTTTATTTACTAGGTCAACCTTCTGAAAACTTATATCTTTTTTTTCAGTTTCAAATCGCGTTAAATCTAAAATTAAGTTTAAAGTCTCCGATAATCGGTTGCCGCTTTTGCAAATAGAATCTGCCATCATTTTAATTTCCGGAGACACAACATCCTGACGTATAATTTCTGCAAAACCTACTATGCCTACTAAAGGTGTTCTTAATTCGTGACTCATATTTGCAAGAAAGTTAGATTTTAACCGATTCATCTCTTCTGCTTTATCTCTAGAACTAATCAATTCATCATTTATCTTCTTCTTTTCAGTAATATCCTCTTTTACTGCAAGATAGTGTATTATCTCTCCAATATCATTCTTGATTGCAGAGATTGAAGCAGACTCCCAATAGAGTTCTCCGTTTTTCTTTTTGTTATGGAATTCTCCATGCCATACATTTCCGGAACTAATTTTATCCCAAAGAATTTTGTAATCATAAGCTGGTTTTTCTCCTGTCGCAAATATTCTTGGATTCTTTCCCACAAGTTCTGAAAGTTGATAACCTGTAATTTCTGTTACTTTTGGATTTGCATATTCAATGTTTCCTTTAATATCAGTAATGATAATGGAAGTCGGACTTTGTTCAACCGCACTTGATAATTTGTAAAGTTCATCAACCATTTGTTTGTGCTCGGTGATATCTAAAGCAACTCCGATTAGTCCTAATGGCTTACCGTCTTTATCATAAATTATTGTAGTGGAAAGAAAAATCGGGAACTCACTCCCATCTTTTCTTTTATTTAACAATTCTCCTTTCCATTCCCCTCGTATTGTGGCTGGCAAAATCTCCTTTACATATTCCATCGGATTTTTGTTTGATCGTACAATGGTTATAGGTTTTCCTATCAACTCATTTTTTTCATAACCGTAAGTTTTCAGGAAGGATTTGTTAACGAATAATATTTTATCATTCAGATCTGTTATGCTGACACATTCATTAATACTCCTTAAAGAATGAGCGAGTATTGTAATTTCTTCTTCTGCCTGTTTGCGTTCGGTAATGTCTCGAATAATTCCAGTGAAAAATTTTCCTGAAGGAATTTCCCATTCGGCTAATGATAGTTCTATTGGAAATTCCTTCCCATTTTTATGAAGTCCTTGTAACTCAACTGCTTTACCAACAATTGATTGTTCTCTGTTTTGCACTGAACGTTCCTTATTTTTAATATGCTCTGTAAGGTCGTCTTTGGGAATTATTATATCTAATTTTTCCCCGGATATTTCTGTTTCCAAATAACCGAACATTTCTTGCGCCCCTTTATTCCAATCGATTATTATTCCTTTGCTGTCTGTAGTAATAATAGCATCGTTAGCAGATTGTGTTACAGAGCGATATCTTTCTTCACTTTTCTGCAATTCTTCTTCAGATTGCTTGCGTTCGGTGATATCTCTTATGCTTCCTTGAGCAACAAACTTCCCCTTTTGTTTTATCAACTTACTGTTGGTTTCTACATCTACAAGATGACCGTCCTTATGATAAAGTTGAATGACAAAATTGGATGATTCTTTGGATTTGAATATGTTTTTAATTTCTTTGAATATTTTTATCCGATCTTCCTTTTGAACAATTTTAATAAATGACTTACCTATGACTTCCTCAACTTTATAACCTAAAACTCCTTCCACACTTTTGTTAATGAAAAGAAGTTTACCTGTTTTATCAAGAATAAAAATAATTTCGATTGTTGATTGTGCAATGGTTTTATACTTCTCTTCGCTCTCCTGCAATTTTTCTTCTGTTTGTTTGCGTTCAGTAATGTCTTCCACAACTCCATCGAAATACAGGATATTATTATTAGAATCGCGAATCGCCTTAGCATTTTCACTCACAAAGAAAACGGTTCCATCAAGACGAACCCAGGCTGATTCAAAATTAATTACTTCGCCATTTTTTTCTATCATTTCGATAAAATCTTTTCGTGGATAGGATGGACCGAAAGCGTCTTTTTCTATATTCCTGGAAGCAAGGGCATCAAACGAAGGATAACCGAGCATTTTTACCAATTCATTATTTGCCATAAGAATTTTTCCGGAAGGTGTGGTTCTGTAAAGACCGATTTTTGCATTTTCAAAAATCCTTCTAAAACGCTCTTCACTTTCCCGCAATTTCATCTCAGCCTGTTTACGTTCAGTAATATCGCGAATAATCATACTTGCTCGTTCAGATCCCAGATGATCTTTAAAAATTGATGATGAAATCTCTGCAGAAAAGCGTGTCCCATCCTTTTTAATAAATGTTAAATCACCAACAACCTTTCCTTTTTCTGCACGTTCCGATAACATGAGAGATAGTTGGGGCGTTGTTGTATCCACTATGTTGGCTCTACCTAGTTTGATAAATTCTTCTTCATTATATCCAAACAACTTGCAAGCCGCTGGATTTGCAGATAATGTTTCGCCTCCCTCAGGGTTTGTTAAAAGTATTGCATCCATGCTGTTTTCAAAAAATGCACGATATTTTTCTTCACTCTCCCTCAATTTCTCTTCTATCTGTTTGCGCTCAGTAATATCAATTGTAAATCCGGCAAGATAACGAGGTATGTCATTAATAATAATCGGAAATTTTATTGTGGTAAAAAATCTTCCGTTAAATTCTTCCTCTACAAATACAGTTTCACGTCTATTTAAAATTTCCTTATCAACTTCAATCATTCTTTTAGCTAATTCGGATGGGAAAAGTTCATCCATTGTTTTACCAAGAATAGAATTTAATGGTTTGCCCAGCATTTGTTCATAATTTGAGCTTAATCTTATTGCTCTAATATCTTTATCCTTAAAGAATACATAGTAAGGGCTTTTTTCCAAAAAACGATTAAATATTTTCTCACTCTCTTTTAATGCATTTTCTGCCCGTTTTCGTTCATTAATATCCTGTGCAACTGTTGCAATAATAATTCTGCCGTCTTTATCAAAAACATTTGCTGAATCCCACAATACTGTTCTTATTTCTTTATCTTTTCTAAGAATATCAACCTCAACAATTTCAAATTTTTCTTCATGCAGAGAGTTTTGTAATAATTTAAGAGTTGATTCGCGTTTATTCTCAGGAAACAGAAAATCAATTTGTTTGCCCATTACTTCACTAATATCATAACCACTTAATTTTTCAAAACTCTTATTGAAGCGCGTTATTACAAATGAAGCATCCCAAATAATAATTGGAAAGTGAGCATGATTTACAAGAATATCCAGGTACTCACTTGTCATTCGACTTGTTTCAGATAAGGATTCTTCTAAATGCTTTCGTTCAGTTATATCCTCGATAGCAAGTAAAATAACTCTCTCTCTTCCAAAAGCTCTTTTAATTTGTCGGGCATTTAAAAGCATAATACGATTACCGATCCCTGTGAAATCGTGCTCAACTTCGTAATTATCGAACGATAACTTTTCAGGAAGTATTTTCTCAAGCAGTTCTTTTAGTTTAGGAATATCCCATTGTCGATTTCCAAGATCATATATATGAGCCCCAATTGTTTCTCCCGGGCTAACTTTGAAATAATTAAAAAATGATTGATTTGCTTTCACCACTCTTAAATCTTTATCCAGAATAACTAATGGTTCCCGTACAGTGTTGATAATGCTTTCAGCTAGTTCGGATAATTCATCTGCTGATTTTGATTTAATGTCTGAGAGATGTTTATCATTCCCAATACTTATTTTTTCATTCCTATTATTTTGTTTCAAAGCAATTCTCCTCCTGAATAGTAAAACAAAAAGTTGAACCCTTATCTTTTTGGCTTTCTGCCCAAATTTTTTGTCCATGCATTTCAACAAACTCTTTGCAAAGTAATAAACCCAATCCTGTACTTGGCTCACCCTCGGTTCCCATAGATCCAACTTTTTCGTCGATCCTGAAAAGTTTTTTAACATTATCTTCAGATATTCCAACCCCGTTGTCTTCAATTGAAACCTGTAAAGTGCCATCATCAAAACGACTGGTTTTTACTATAACTTTCCCATCCATTCTCGTGAATTTAACTGCATTAGATAAAAGATTTCGAAGCACTGTGCTGATACTTTTTTCATCAGCAAATACCTTTTGTGGATTAGTAATTTCATTTATGATTTCGATCTGTTTTTGCAGAGCCTGTTGCGAAATTGTGTCAATACTACACGAAACTAATATAGATAAATCAAAAATTGTTGGAGTAAACTGAATAGTTCCTTTTTGTATTTGAGCCCACTCCAACAAATTATTCAGAAGCATATAAATATTTCGCGCAGATTTATTCAACATATTACTATACTCAGCAAATTCATCCAAAGAAATATTTTCGGTAGTATCTGCCATTAGTGCTGTTAGGTTTAGAAAACCATTGAAAGGGCTTTTAAGATCGTGTGCTATTATAGAAAAGAATTTATCCTTTTCAGCATTGAGCTTAACCAATTCTTCATGACTTTTTTTAATTTCCGCTTCTGCCTGCTTGCGTTCGGTTATATCGCTTGATATTCCAATGATACCTATTAATTTCCCACCAGAATCTATAATTGGTGCATCTGTTATGTAAGCCGGAAAAATACTACCGTCTTTTTTTTGAACTAAAATTTCTCCGGACCATGAATTACCATCTTCCAGTTCATTCATAATCTCTTTAGTTTGTGCCTTTTGCATCTTAATCGGTGTTAAAACAACAATATTCTGTCCCATAGCTTCAGCAGAAGACCATCCATAAATTTCCTCTGCAGCATTGTTCCAATAAATTACTTTGCCTTGCAGGTCAGTAACAATAACAGCCTGGCCAACATAAGTTAACAAGTCTGATTTAAATTTTATTCTATTTTGAATATCTTTTTGTTCTGTAATGTCAGTGATGGAGCCAATCATTTTGTAAGGTTTACTCTGCTCGTCCCTTAATGCGCTGCCGCGTGCCGCCCACCACCGCCAACCGCCATCACTTCTTTTAATTCGGTATTCAGTGTTATAAGGTGCTGAACCTTTAATATGATTTTCAAGTGTTGTAATAGTACGATCTTTATCTTCCGGATGGATTACAGATTTCCAACCTTCTATCGTTCTGGGAAACCCACCCGGTGGATAACCCGTAATACCGTCTATGTCACCATACCAATCCAGCTTCTGATTTATATCCCATTCGTAAACAACATCGGTAAGGGTCTCAGCGGCTGTGCGGAATCTTTCTTCACTGGTTTTGAGTGCGGACTCTATCTGCTTGCGCTCTGTAATATCAATATATATTCCGAGTACACCAATAATCTCCTCCACAGAATTGCGTAAAGGAATTTTGCTGGTGAGAAGCGTAATAGTGTTCCCTTCAGGAGTTGTTTGGGGCTCTTCAATTTGAAGTTTAGAATTCCCGGATTCCATAACCTTACGATCATCATCACGATACAATTCTGCCTGATCATACCATCCCAACTGAAAATCATCTTTCCCGATGATTTCTTTTGGACTGGTAAATCCCGCATCCTGGGCAAACAGATTGTTGCAGCCCAGGTAAGTGAGATTCCTGTCCTTCCAAAAAACTCTGACCGGTATCGTATTGATAATTTCTTCAATAATTTGATTGGATTCACGCAGAGACTCCTCCGCACTTTTGCGATGGGTTATATCGCGACAACTGCCATAAATAAATCCATTTGGCAGTACTGCAGTATTCAAATCAGTGGTTAATAAATTTCCGTCCTTCTTTAACAGTTGAATCTCTGCAAAGTAACTACCTGCCTGTATTGTTTGCTTGAATATCTCAAAATACTCTTCCAATCTATTCTTTGGCGATATATCTGCAATTGTCAGCAACAGCATCTCTTCCTTTGAATAACCCAGCATTTGAACCGCTTTTGTATTTACATATATATATCTTCCTTGATTATCGACAATAAATATAGCATCGGCTGAGTGTTCAACAATTTCTCTAAACTCTTCCTCGCCTACTTTATTTTTTTTCTCTGAATTTCTTCGCTCAGTTATATCCTCAATAGCAAGTAAAATGATTTTCTCTTTTCCAGCGGCTTTTTCAATTTGCCGTGCGTTTAAAATCAATATTCTATTACCGATCCCTGTGAAATCGTGTTCAACTTCGTAATTATCGAATGATAACTTTTCAGGAAGTATTTTCTCGAGCAGTTCTTTTAGTTTAGGAATATCCCAGTGGTGAATTCCAAGATCATATATGCAGGTGCCAATTGTTTGATCCGGGGAAACTTTGAAGAAATTATAAAATGATTGGTTTGCATTAATTATCCTTAAATCTTTGTCTAATACCAATAGAGGTTCACGCACAGTATTGAATATGTTTTCGGCAAATTCATTTGTTTCCGTTGCTGACTTCATTTTGATTACACGATTTCCATTTATACTTTCTTACAAGGTATTACAAACCTTATAAAGAGTTTCAACAATTTTGGAATCAATTACAATCGAGCAAAGGGATGAAAAATGGACTACATCTATTGGTGGAGGAGTCGCTTTAATGATAGAGATAGATTTAAGAAGGTTGTACGTGCAGTATTTAGGTGAATAAATAATTATTCCTGCCACCCATTCCGGTTTTGACATGGAAACTTTAGTCAAATCAAAACCGGATTTTAATTAGTGGTCGTTTCTACTTTTTATTTTTTCCATTATTGTGTTTGGTAGAATTATTATTACGATTATTATTGCCGTTATTCTTACCATTATCATTCTTTTGCTGTTTTACCCAGTTGTTATGTTCGGGATGATATTTGTTTTGAAAATATTTTGAATCCCTGCTATCACGGATTGGCTGCTGATCGTGTCGATCTTTATATGACAAATATTTTTCTCTGTAAGATTTATCATTACGCCAGGGGTCACGTTCATTTACAACGACTTTATAAGAATTGTAGATATCATAATTACTATATCGTGACGGTAAAGATGAGCTGTAACGCCAGCGCCCGCTGTTATAATAGTAATAACGACGATGCGGCACATCGTAATAAACACCTATATCCGGTAAATAATAATATTCAACATAATCATACCCTGTCGGACCCCAGGCTGGCTGACTATCCAAGTTGAAATTTAGACTAACACTTATTTGTGCATTTGAAGTACCAGACGTGCACCACAACAAAAGTGTTATAATTGATACAAAAAGATAACGCATGATATTTCTCCTTTTTTTATTTACTTGTTTCATTCAACTGCGTTTATAACTAACAGCATATATTTATTAATTGTTGATCATCGAAATACTCTTAGTAACTGTATTAAGAGTTTCATCGGTATAAGAATAATTAGCAATTTCTAACCGTGTGTGTAAGGCAAGTTTTTCCATAATATTATGGATATGACTTTTTACTGTATAGGTTGATACAAGAATTTTTTGACCAATCTCTTTGTTGCTCATACCATCGCTCAGTAACATTATAACCTCACGTTCCCTCTTTGTCATTTTAACTGCCTCTTTCAGTTTGGATTTACCTTCTCTTACTGCGTGGTCAACAATCTGAGAAAACAGAGAATCCACTAATGTTGGCGGAAGAACAGTTGCACCATCGGATACTGTTCGTATCGTAATTAAAAAATCATTTAGCGATGCATCTTTAAGGATGAATCCGTTAGCACCTGCTTTTACATACTGCAATATATCGGCTTGCACAGGTACAAGATCCATTATGATTATTTTTGCCAAGGGAAAATTTTTCCTTACTACTTCTACCACGTGTAAACTGTTCTGGCTTCGTAAGCCCAAATCCAAAAGAACCACATTTGGTTTTAACTGTTTGATTTTTATAAGAGTGTTCTTAGCATCACCTGAGGCAGCTATTATAACAATATCTTTATGAGGTTTTAGAATTGAAAATATTCCGTCCCGAAGAAGACGGTTATCTTCAATCAGTAATAATCTTATCTTTTTCATAGTCTCATCTTATGGAATTAACAATTTTTTTTAACAACAAACCTGTTTAATAGAGTTATTCACTTATTACCATTGTTAAGATGCTATTAATTGGGATGTAAAATCAATCGAGCGAAGGGATGAAAAAGGAACTACATCCTATTCTGCTGATTTTACGATAGGAAGTTTAATTAGTCGCCGATTAAAGAAGTTGTGTCGATCGCTGTTTTGTATTGGTCAGAGAGATGAGCGTGCTTTGCAATTTGTACTCTTGTATTAAGAGCTAATTTTTCAAGGATATTATGAACATGACTTTTTACCGTATAAGTTGAAAGATGCAGCTGTTGTGCAATCTCTTTATTGGTAGAACCGTCCGCAATCAATTCGATAACTTGTTTCTCACGCTTTGTCATACGCACCGAGTCTTCAATCACTGAATGATTTAATCCATTTATTGCATGCTCAACTATCTGAGAAAAAAGTGATCCTGTTAAATGCGCCGGCAGAACTTGTGTGCCTTCTATAACTGATCGAATAGTTTTTAAAAACTCTGCTATGCTTATATCTTTTAACATAAATCCAGAAACCCCCGCTTGAACAAATTCAAAAACATCTGCCTGTAATGGAATAAGATCCATCACAATTATTTTTGTTTCCTTAAAATTTTTCTTTATTAATTTTACAATTTGCAAACTGTTTTGACTTCGTAAACCAAGATCAAGAAGTACAATATGCGGACTTAGTTTATCAATAAGTGCCAAAATATTTTCGCCATTGCCTACAGTAGCAACAACATTCATATCAGGCTGCTTTTTAATTAACGCAGAAATGCCTTCACGTAAAAGTCGATTATCTTCAATAAGCAGTATATGGATTTTTTTCGTCGTCATTTAGGAATTTGTATTAAAATTTCCAGATTAAAATAAATAATATTATTTCTAATTCAAAGATTGGATATAGTTGAGGAGGTGTTGACTGATATATGCTCCAGTATGAATTAGTTGAAGAACTAAAATGATTTTAAAATTATAAGTCAAACTTCTCTGTAAGTTTTTTTAAGCGTCATTAATTCAATTTGCCAGGAACTTCAAAATCTTGGTGCACAATTTGCGCAGGTTATTTAGAAGGATCCAGATTTATCGGGATCGAAATAACAATCGCATATTTACTTGTTGAGAATTCCAGAATTATTCTTCTCGTTTTTCTTCTCACGCTTAGCGGCTTTTTTTTCTTTCATAGTTTTTGCCGGTTCTTTCTTTGTATTCTTTTTGCTATCCTGACCTTTGCTCATGACTTTCTCCTTTTAACTTAGATTTTAATTTCTCCGGCTATACAATAATCAAAATTAAAATGAATAAATAGTGTTAAACGAATTAATTAAATATTAGAAAGCGAATAAAATATCATATAAAAACTAATTATTTGACTCTGAATTTATCTAAACTAATTTGTTAAATCTTTAGGTTGTCAACAAACACTTGGTGAGAGGATTTATTTCTTGCCTCTCGCTATTTGACTGATTAAGTTTGCAATGTATCTATATTATAGAATAACATTTCTATCATAAATCTTATTTCTCTATGCACCACATAACAAAGCAAAACCTTTTCGGACAAATAGATTTTAAGAATTTAAGTCTTAATTCAGATTTCAAAGAAGATAGCGTAAGAGAAGTTTTAATTCTGCCAATACTAAAAGAGCTTGGCTATGCACAAACAGACATTGTAAGAAGTAAAACGTTACAACATCCTTATCTCACAATCGGTAGTAAAAATAAAATTGCTATAAAATTAATACCTGACTATTCATTGAAAGTTGCAAATAATTTTGCCTGGGTGCTCGATGCAAAATCTCCTGACCAAGATATAAATGACAGCGACAACATAGAACAGGTTTACAGTTATTCATCACACCCAGAAATAAGAAGCACTTACTTTGCGCTTTGCAACGGATTATATTTTTCTTTATACAGACGTGAATCTACAAACGAACCAATTCTTTATTTCAGTCTTGATGAAATAGAATATAGCTGGGAAAAACTTTCTATGTATCTGTCCCCTTCAAGTTTTCAGGTAGGAAAACAGATTACGTATGAGCCAGCAGTAAAATATAAAGCTGAATTCAGTTATGATAATCGTCCATTGCTTGAAGAAATTCCCGTAAAGAAACAGCAAGCAAAAAGACATTTTGGAGTTCACGGTTATTTTACTAAACAAAGTTGGAATGTAGTTGCGGAGTATATTAAAAATTTTAGCAAACCCGGGGATCTTGTCCTTGACCCATTTGGTGGTAGCGGAATTACTGCTGTCGAAGCGATGATGAATAATCGAAAAGCAATTAACATAGATCTAAATCCTATGGCTGTATTCATTGTTCAATCTTTAGTAGCACCTGTTAAAATTTCTGAGTTGGGTGAAGCTTTTAATAGAATTAAAAAAGAGTTTGAGAAAAAAGAACCTAAAACAAAAAAAGAAATATCTGAATCGATAAATAGATATTCATATCCTAAAGATTTTGTTTTACCTAAAGGATCTGATGTAGATACAGTGGATCAACTTTTTAGTAAAAAGCAACTCGCTGATCTTGGTCTGTTAAAATCTATTATCAAAAAAGAAAAAGATGCTAATATTCGTAACTCATGTCTATTAGCATTTTCAAGTAGTGTTAATAAATACAACTTAACTTTTCATTATACTAAAACTGATGGCGGGGGTGATAGTGCTCCATTTAGGTATTATCGATATCGTAAAGCCCCTGAACCCGGAGAACTCTCTTTGATTAATATATTCACTACAAAATTCAAAAAAGTTGTAGAGGCAAAAAAAGATATTCAATATTTCATTAATGAAAACACAATCGAAAACATTAAAATTGTAAAAGGCACAGCAACGGATTTAAATTTTATACCAAAAGAAAGTGTTGATTATATTTATACTGACCCGCCTTATGGTAAAAAGATTCCATATCTCGATCTTTCAACTATGTGGAATGCATGGTTAGACCTTGAAGTAACAGAATCAGATTACAAACAAGAAGCAATTGAAGGCGGAGAGAATCACAAAACAAAAAACGAATACAATTCTTTAATTGCAAAAAGTATAAAAGAAATGTATCGTGTATTAAAGTATGATAGATGGATGTCATTTGTATTTGCACACAAAGACCCTGAGTTCTGGCATCTCATTATAGATACTGCTGAAAGTTGTGGATTTGAATATGTAGGAGCAGTCCCACAAAAGAACGGTCAAACAAGTTTCAAAAAACGTCAGCATCCTTTCACTGTTCTATCAGGTCAACTAATTATTAATTTTAGAAAAGTAAAAAACCCACGTGCAATATTAAAAGCACACTTAGGTATGGACATTGCGGAAATTGTTATGCAAACAATTGAAGGCATAATTGCAAAACACGATGGCGCAACCCTCGAGCAAATAAATGATGAATTAATTATCAAAGGTCTTGAACTTGGATTTTTAGATTTACTTAAAAAAGAGTATACAGACTTAACACCACTTTTAATCGAAAACTTTGACTATAAAGAAGAAACAGAAATATTTACATTAAGAAAAGACACAAAGTTTAAAACACACGTAGATGAAAGACTAAGAATCAGATATTACCTGTTAAGTTATCTTAGAAGGATGGAAAGAGAAGGCAAGTTTTCACACTTCGATGATATAGTATTAAGTATTATCCCATTGCTTAAAAATGGCGGCACGCCTGAAAAGCAAACCATACTTAGTGTGCTAGAAGATATAGCCGAACACGTTGGCGAAGATCGCTGGAAACTTAAAAAAGAAGGTCAAGGCGAACTGTTTTCATAATTTAATATAATTGTCAAAGTTGCACTGCAACAATATAAATCATTGTAAAATCTATTTAAAAACAAAAATCCCAGCCGTTTGGCTGGGATTTTTTTTAGTAGCGGGGGCAGGACTTGAACCTACAACCTTCGGGTTATGAGCCCGACGAGCTACCAATTGCTCCACCCCGCGATGTAAAATTATTTTCTTAGTTTTTCAGAGAATCTGTAACCTTCGGGTTATGAGCCCGACGAGCTACTCCCGATGAATCGGGACTCTACCCCGCGATATAATTTCTATTTTTTAAGCTATAAAAGCTGTTTTCATTTCAAAATTTCGTGTAGCAAATATAGTCAATCAGTTTTGTGATTGCAAATTAACTATCTGTGTTGTTAAAACTGGATGCAATTCCATCTAAAGCTTGCGAACTAACGTGAATTTCATTCAATTTCTGTATGAGACTAAGAATTACTTTTCTTTTATCTTCAACCAATCCAGTCATATATGAGCTTACTTCGGGAATGTTGCATTCATCCAAAACACTTTCATAAAATCTTACCATTGCTGTTTCTCTGCGCAAAGCTTCATTTAAAGTTGCACAGGTGTTTTTACAGGCGTGCTGACATTTTATTTCTAATTCAGACATAGCTTCCTGGTTTTACCTTAATTATATATACATTATTGGTCTATGCTGAATTGTTAATCATCTCGAATTCGGAGCTAAATTTTCACAACACATTCTTTGACCGGTTCAGCTGCTTTACTAATTCGCGCGTTAATGCTTGTTCATTTACAGGAATTAAATTATGTCTTCGCGGCGGTAACGCTTTTTTAAGAGCTTCAATTATTGTTTCAATTTTTAAAATCGGACGTTTTTCTAAAAATGCACCAACCATAAACATATTTGCAACTTGCTTTACATTAAGCTTATCGGCTTCTTCATTACCTGCAATACAAACAATATCAATATCTGTTCTTGTCGGAGGATGAACAACAGTTGATTGTTCGTAAATTAATAAGTCCACCGGGTTTAACTGTTTTCTCAAATTTATCTATTGATGGCTGATTTAAGAAGTATTGCCGTATCAAACATTGAGATGATTGGGGAACTGATTCTTGAATCGGAAACTATAACAATACAATTTGCAGTACCGCCTCTCATCTCAGGTCCGTATGATGGCATCCAGCTTACTTCTTTTCCTTCAATCATTCCGGCATAAGCAATTAATCTTCCCATTGAAAGCACGCCCTGCCCGCCGAATCCTGCAAAAATTATTTCATGTTCTTTTGTCATTTTAAAATTCCTTTATCTTATAATTCAGATTTAGTTTTGTGGAACTTTTAAATCACCAAGGGGATATATCGGAATCATCTGTTCCTCAAGATATTTAATTGTTTCAACCGGAGTCATTTTCCATCCTGATGGACAGTTGGAAACAACTTCAATAAAACAAGTTCCCTTTTTCTGTTTCTGATATTCAAATGATTTTATTAAAGCCTTCTTTAAGTTTTCTTACAGCATTCTGAATTATGAACAGCTTGTCTTGTTACATAATATGCACCGGGTAATAGACAAATCAAATCAGCAATCTTAATTGGATTTCCAACTTGTGCAGCATCTCTTCCATACGGAGATAGTTGAAGTTACTTGTCCGATCAAACTTGTTGGAGCCATTTGTCCGCCGGTCATTCCGTAAATTCCGTTGTTGATAAAAATCATTAAAATATTTTCACCGCGGTTTACTGTATGTATTGTTTCTGCAGTACCAATTGCAGCAAGATCACCATCACCCTGATATGAGAAAACATATTTATCCGGCAATACTCTTTTTATTCCTGTTGCAACCGCACTTGCTCTTCCGTGTGCAGCTTCCTGCATATCAATATTCATATAGTGATATGCAAATACAGAACATCCAACAGGTGCTACACCAATTATATCTTCCTGAATACCAAGTTCCTCAACAACTTCCATTAAAACTTTATGGACAACACTGTGTCCGCATCCGGGACAGTAGTGAAATGGAACATCAGTCAATGTATCAGGTTTGCAGTAAACTTGCTCATAGTTTCATCAACTTGCAGTCCTAAGTTTTCTTCATCTTCTAAATATAATTTTTCGTTCATTTCAATTTTCTCCTAAGCATTAACTGCATTTTGTGATTCATGAATTGATTCAATCTTATGAAGAATATCTTCAGGAGATAAAATCATTCCGCCCATTCTACCTATAAAATGAACAGGAACTTTTCCTTCAACAGCAAGACGAACATCTTCAACCATTTGTCCTGCATTCATTTCAACAGTCTAACATAAACTCAACCTGATTTGCTAATTCTTTTAATCTTTCGATAAGGGATAAGGATAAACAGTAATTGGTCTTAGCAATCCAACTTTAATTCCTTTTTCACGTGCAAGATCAACAGTTTTTTGGCAGATGCGTGCTGAAAGACCAAATGCAACTAAAAGTATTTCTGCATCTTCGGTCTGGATTTCTTCGTATCGGACTTCACTTTGTATTGCTTTGTACTTTTCCTGTAAATCTAAGATTTACTTGTTCCATTTCTTCAGGTTGAATAAAAAGTGAAGTAATAATGTTATGCTCTCTATCTTTTGTTTTACCAGTTGTAGCCCATGGTGTTGGTATTTTTGGAAAGTGATCCTTCTTTAGGAAGAATAACTTTTTCCATCATCTGACCGAGAGCACCATCTGAAAGAATCATAGCGGGGTTACGATATTTCTCAGCTAATCGAAATGCATCAAACACAAAATCCGCCATTTCCTGAACAGAGGACAGGAGCTAAAACAATAAGGTGATAATCACCATGACCACCGCCTTTTGTGGCCTGAAAATAATCACCTTGAGAAGGTTGGATGGTTCCTAATCCCGGACCACCACGAACAACATTAACAACTAAGCAAGGAAGCTGAGCAGCAGCAATATATGATATTCCTTCCTGCATTAAACTTATTCCGGGTGATGATGATGAAGTCATAACTCTGGCGCCTGCACCGGCAGCACCGTAAACCATATTGATTGAAGCAACTTCACTTTCTGCCTGAAGCACAACAGTTTTTTTATCTTTTCTGTTTGGAATTTCACGTTTCAAGATATTCAATAACTTCGGATTGAGGTGTAATTGGATATCCAAAATATGCATCAATATCAGCTCTAATTGCTGCTTCAGCAAGTGCTTCGTTACCCTTCATTAAGCGGGCTTCTTCTGTTTTAATTTCTTTATTTTCCATATTTAAAATCTTTCTGTATTCTAAACTTAAGCTTGAACTTTTTTAGCAGGCTTTGGTTCGCGATAGACTGTTATTGCTGCTTCAGGACAAACAAGTGCACAGTTTACACATCCTGTACAAACATCATTCATCAATTCTACATAACGATATCCTTTATCATTGAAGTTTTGTGATAATGCCAGTGCATTCCTGCGGACAAGCAATAATGCAAAGTTCGCAGCCTTTACAGATTTTGTCGATCAATTTTTACTGTTCCTTTAATCATTTTAATCTCTGTTATTTGATGTGAGAATGCTATTAATTATTAGGCAAAATCTCAATCTTAGTGCCATACGATAATCGAGGGAAAAGCACTTAAAAGCGTTAAATAAATGGATAATTATCAGATTTAGGAAGCTTAAAAGAAAGTCTATTCTTATTTATGGGAAGATATTGATAGGCGCAATAATTAGATGTGTTGGTATTCGCAATTCTGAAAATATTCAAGACTTTATAGTGTTCAATTGGTTATCACGGTGCAACTGCAGCAACCAAAGAATAATTAAGAAACTAAACTTCACCCCGCCAGTTTTGATTGTTCAATTTAAATTTTTCAATAATCAGATTATTAAGTTCGTGATCAAGCGGTCCTTGTTCAATTATTTTTATATTGGATTTTATATGTTCAATGTTTGTTGTTCCAACAATTGCAGAATCAACTCCGTTTGCAAAAACTGTAAAGCGTAAAAAAGTATCCAGCCAGTTTTTTTGTTCAGGCAAATTCATTGTTTTCCAGCGATGCCAATATTCTTCACAGTATTGTCCAACAGGTCTTTCAGAAAATCTCCAGGGAGCATTTGCAATAGGTCGTTTGGCAATTACTCCCATTCCCTTTTCTTTTGCCTGTTTGATAGAACCATCAATATCAATCTGATCACAAATACTTACAGATGTTTGTATGCTGCCGAATGCATTTGAATCAACTGCAAATTTTAGTTCTTCATTCTCACCAGAGTATGCGGCAACTTTAACTTTTCCCTGTTCAACAGTTTTATGAAGTGCTTCAATCACTTCACCACGCTGTAAAATATTTAAATCGCAGGAATGAAGATGAACAATATCAATGTAATCTGTTTTCATTAATCTTAAAGCGTTATCAACACCGGCAAGAATAATATCATAACTCCAATCGGCATAGCCTTCAATTCCATATCCAACTTTTGTTGAAAGTATAAATTCTTTTCTTCGATTAGAAATATATTTTCCAATTCTTTCTTCACTTGCATAATATCCACGAGCCGTATCAATAAGATTTATTCCTAAATCCAAAACCGTGTTTAAGAATCTTTTCGGAATCTTTTTCCGATACTGCATAATCACCAATTTCTCCGGCACCAAAACCAAGTGCGGATACTTTTAATCCTGTATTTCCAAAGTTTCTATAAATCATTTTTATTAGTTATTGTGTTTGTCATTTCGGTCCTATTCATCGGAGAGAAATCTGATTGATAAGAATTGAAGATTTCTCATCGAATCGTTCACGGAGAAATGACAATTAATTATAGAGATATCATATATTATCATTTGTTGATGTTGGTTCATTTGTTTCTTAACCTCATCAATAATTTTTTCTGCCACAAGAACTTCTGAACAAGGAACCATTAATTTAATTTCGTTTATTAAATGTCCATTTGCATCTCCACTTGCACGAAAGAGACTATAATCGATACCACCCAATGAAAGTGGTGAAGTTTTCCGTTCAAAAATAAATGGATGTAATTTATTCTCTTCTAAAATTGATTTGTAAAAATTTACCTGCTGTTCATCAGATGAACCAAATATGCGAGCCATACCTTCATAAATTTCATAATCAGAATGTTCATTGCATAAGAATATACTGTTAACCGCAGTCCGCATCTTTTACAATATGCCTGATGGCAAATAGCACAAACACCCTTAGCATCATCATCGGGGTGATTGAAGCAGCTTACATCATCAATAAAAATAGTTCCGCATTTAGTACAGAACTCTGCATCATCAGATATTTCTGTCCCGCAGAAATCACAAAAAAGTTTTTCGGGCATTTTTCCTCCAGGTTGCTGAATACTTGATACTTGATTCTGGATGCTGGATTCTGTTTAAATAATCTGATTTTGACTTTATCAGGATCAAGTATCAAGAATTTTTAAAAATTAATTGTTAAAATAATTACAAGACAATTATTTTATTCAACAGAAAGTCCGCCTCTGTTATCTCTAATCATTCTTGAGTAAAGAGAAAGTTTTGGATCAAATAAAAACTTAAGCCAAAGTTTTGTCCATGATTTATGATAAACAAGATTCTCATAAAACTCCGGGGCTGTTGCTTTTACTTTAGGAAGATTACTCCATGGGAATAGATGGAAAATCATGATGTTCGTTATGATACCCAACATTTAATGCAACTATATTTAAAGGGCCATAGTAACTATAAGTTTCCTGCGGTGGAGCGACAAGAAAATGTTCCTGTATCCATCTTGCACCAAGGGGATGAAATCCGATTGAAAAGAAGAAAGAAAAGACAAGATAGAGAAATGCAGTCCAGCCAAAGAAAATTATTACAAGTGCATCAATTCCAAAAACGACAATCCAATTAACAATTGTCCAGACATTCATAAACTGAATTTCTTTTAATCGTGGAGTTCTAACTGCCTGAAATACAGGGAATAAAATTTCCCACATTGCTTTTCCGCATAAATGAGTTACCAATTATTCTTGCTTCCCATTTACTTGCAAGGTCAGCATCAAGATAATAATCACCTTGAAACGAATGATGTTTTAGATGATAACTTCTGAATGAAACAGAACTTGGAAGAACATTTGGAATGTCTGCAAGAATTCCTGAAATATAATTCATCGGTCTGTTTTTAAAGATAAGATTATGCGCTGCTTCGTGAATCAAAACATAGCAAGCATGATTAGCAAAAGCACCAACAAGAAAAGCAACAATAAGTGCTAACCACCATGGTTGCGATGAAAGCAAATAAGCAATTGTAATTTGTAATCCAACAACAAAAAGTATTATCAAAAAACTGATTGGATTTCTGCCAATGTGTTCACGCACTTCAGGATGCGCTTTTAAAATTGCGCGGGTTCTTTCCTTGTGCGGTTCAGGTGAATTTGAAAACTGAAATTCTTTTTTTATGGAAGTCATTTGAGTTGCCTTAAATTATTTGACACTTCAACTAATGAAAATTACAATAATATTTGCAAAAAAGTGAGCACTGTGCAGATTTGGGAAATTTTGTTACGTTTGGCAAACCTGAGGTATGGCATTCTATTAATAAAATAATAAGTCATCCTTCGACTTGTCTAAGGATGACTTATATAATTATAACGATTATTTTAAAACGCTGTTACAAAACCAACACCTACTTTGGCATACTCTATTTCAAAATCATACGTTAGTTCACCAACCAGACGAATATTTCTTCTAAGTAAATAACCAAAGTGTCCGGTAAGTGTTTTATAATTTAAATCCGTTTGATCGGATTCAATCCAGTTAAACAATCCAACAGCATACCATTTGCTGTTATCACCCTCGGGTCTATAAATCAATTCCGCAAATGCACCGCGTGTTTTTAGATCGATTGTTGTATGGCCAAAATATGGATTGCCGTCATTTCTTTCCACATATTGAAGATTAAGTTCCAGTGGATCAAAAGAAATAGTTGCATCACCGCCAACCATCCATAATTCATTAGCATTAAAATTTGGTTCACTTGTGCAGCTTTTTCTTTTCCCCAATAACCCATTGCACCAATTCTGAAATGCTCGCCTGCATCCTGGGAAATTCTTCCCATAACATTTTTATATTTATCATTATCAAAGTTTTTGCTCATCAATCCTTCGCCAATGCCGCTGCCATTTATTACTTCAAAAGTAATATCAGTCCCGCTTTCAAATCCATAAGCAAACATTAATCCTCTATCATAAGTTAGATCAACTTGTGAATCTCCAGGTCTTAACTTTGTATATATAATAATCATCTCTGGTTAATCGCAGTTCTCTTTTGAATATCGGATCACAAACCTGGAATTGTCCGATTGTAAAATCAAGTTCGCTTCCAAACATATTATTAAACATTAACCAGGCGTCTTCAATTTTACCGGGCTCACCATTTTCAAGAATATAGTAAAGCATAGTAAGCAACATCTTTTGTTATTGTTCCGCCTGTTAAAAGTTTAAATAAAAATGGAGTTGTGAAATCAGTTTGTTCTAGTATTGCCTTGATTATAGGTAACATAATCCTTCTAATCTGAAAGCAAGTGGAAGATCGCGGATAAGTGATAAGTTCAGGATCACCGGTTTCAATATAATATCTTGGCGCATCCTGATCTTTAAGTGCAAAACCGTTTGCTGCAAATTCATCACCATAAGGTTTTAATTTGGGAAATGGAGAATGACAGGTTTTGCAAGTCATATTATATTTTCTGGCAAATGCAGGAATTGCAAAAATATCATTTGCAATTATTGTTATTATAACAAGAGCTAATACAGAAAGTAGACATTATTTTTTTCATTTTAGTCCTCTATGTTTTAATTGGTAATGCTGAACTGGTTTCAGTCTCTTCAGTGTTTAATGAAACCCCGAAACGAATTTCCGGGGTAACAAGATTATTATTGTAACACTGTTACAAAAGTTGAGTGTTCGTTTACTTTTATAATTTCTGCTTCGTCAGGTGGAACACCAAGAAAATCTGCAACAGGTTTAACTAATTTTTGATAATTAAGAACAGCAGTTACTTTCAAATCTCCAGGTGCAATATTATCTGGAAGGTTAAAAGTAAAGTATTCCAGTTTTGTTTCGCGTGGACCAATTCTGTAATCAACACCCTGCGATTTTGTATTCCATTGTTGAATTGTCATTCTGCCTTGCGGATCAAAATATGGTTTTCTAAAAATCCTGTCTCCAATAGGTATTCCATCTCTTTGTACACCTTTAAAGTTCGGATCATCCAAGTGCAATTCCCATATCCTGATAAGCCAAAGCATCTGCACCAATTGTATATTCTTCGCCTTCAAATCCTTTTTTATCAACGGGTAAATGATATACATTTCCTTTTGCATCAACAGCCTCTACATGCATCCAGACAATTCTATCTTCAACAGATCCGGTTGGAAATTTATGTCCTGTTTTTTGATTGAACAAAGCAACCGTAAATTTTACAGTCTCACCCGGTTCGGCTTCTCTAATATCTGGATGAATTCTTAATTCAATTGTTCCTTTCACTTTTCCGATATCGTGCGCACCATGAAATAAATGCTGCCAGGCATCCGGATATTTATTTCCCATTGAGCAGTATATGATTCAGCTTTTGTCATATGGCAATTCTGGCATTGCACGCCTTCTTTAGAATACGGTCCCTCCTTCCATTCAAGATGAGTTGATTTTACCCAGATACCAAAAGGATCTTTTTCATTATGGCAAGTACCGCAGAATTCTGCTTTTTGTAAAAAATCAGATTTCTTAACCTGGTGTTCAGGTGATACTACATTTTCCCGGGGACCATATTTTACATTTCCTCTCCGGCTCCGAAATAAAATTAAAGTTAAAAGGTGTATCTCCTGAAAATCCCACGGCTGTATGACAGAGATCGCAAGATACTGATTCATTTGCACGTGAATTCATTTCAGGTTTTGGAGGTGGAACATCACCAACTAAAAATGAAATAGGAGCATGACATCCATTGCAGCCTGCTTTTACTTCAGCAACAACAGGGTCCTTTTCTGCATGAGGAACTGCAAGCTTAAAATATTCTATCTCATCCCAATGGTGAGTGTACGCCTGAGACATCATTGCTTGTTTCCACTGTTGATAAAAATCTACGTGGCATGATGAACCGCAGTACTGAGGAGTTTTATATTCATCATACTTTCTTGTTCCAAGCGCTTCTGCCCCTGCTTTAGTTTGCGCTATTAGTTCAACAAACGAAAAAATAATTAATAGCATTCCTACAGAAGCAATTTTAACTAACTTCATAAGCAACCTCCCCGCTAATAAAAGCGTAATGAAATAAATTAGTGATAGATAAATACAAGATATTAATTAAGAAGTTTTTGTTATTTCTTTTGAATAACAAAACTAAAGATGTGAAAAAATCAATATGAAAAAAGACTTCAAACATATTTTCCCTACGCTGTAAATGTAGAAAACTTTTTTATCAAATACTTAAAAAAAATAATAGATTTAAAGCAACTATTAACAAGCTGCTTTTGCTCCATCATCATAAGCTTATAAAAAAAGGTGATACTTTCATATCACCTTTTCAAAATGTAATTATTTATTTTCTTCCGCCCCTACTGGATTTTGTTCCAGTGTTACTTGTTGTTCCTGTTCCACTACCTGTTGTATTTCCTGAGCCACTTTTCTTCTGAAAACCATTACCATCCTGTGATCTTGAGTAATCAGGATCTTGTCCGTTTGGTATACCGTCTCCGTCAGAATCAACAGAATTATCATTTACTCCATCACCATTTAAGTCAATAAAATTTTTGGATTGTGATTGAGACTGGTTTTGAGTTTGAGTCTTAAGTTGGTTTTGAGCTTTTGTTTCAGTTTGATTCTCATTTTTCAACTGATTCTGATCGTTGATTTTAGTTTGAGTTTTGATCTCATTTTGCATTTGATTTTGATCTTTTTTTTGAGTTTGAGTTTTTATCTCATTCCTCATTTGACTTTGATCCTTGCTTTGAGTTTGAGTTTTGATCTCATTCCTCATTTGACTTTGATCTTTGCTTTGAGTTTGAGTCTTGATCTCATTCTGCATTTGATTTTGGTCCTTGTTTTCAGTTTGAGTCTTTATCTCATTCCTCATTTGACTTTGATCCTTGCTTTGAGTTTGAGTTTTGATCTCATTCTGCATTTGATTTTGATCTTTGTTTTGAGTTTGAGTCTTGATCTCATTCTGCATTTGTTCTTGTTCTTTTATCTGGGTTTGAGTTTTTACTTCACTCTTAACCTGACTCTTGATTTGTTTTTTCATCTGCTTAGGTTCATTCTGAGTCATTGCAGTTGTAGAAACAAAAATTATTGTAAGTACTATTAGTGTAATTGTACTTAATAGATTTGTCTTTTGCATTTTGTTACTCCTTTTATTTCTCTTGTTAATAATTATTTGTACTTAATATTCCAAAGGATGTGCCGAAAATATTTAATACTTTTTGAGCAATACTATGATTTATTAAGTGTGATTCGACCATCATGCCGAATGATAACGACTTATTGGACGTAGTAAAGAGAACGAAATGTTTTTAATCGTATTGAAATATGTGAAGTAGATTTTCATAAAAATTTTATTCCGGGTTTCATTAATAAAAAAAGCGACCGTGTTATTGGTCGCTTCAATAATTAATTTAACTGATGAAAAAAGAGGACGATAACTTTGTATCGTCCTTAATCATTTTTTTACTTTCTTCCGCCTCTACCTTTTGGACCTGTTCCATCACAAGTTCCAGTACCTGTACCACTTGTTGATCCATATCCAGTACCATCCTGTGGTCCAACGCCTGTACCAGTACCATTTCCAGGACCGTATTTGTTTCCGCCAAATTTAGTTTGGGTGTTTTTTCCATTCATTTTCTTTTGACCAGAACCATCTTGTGGTCTAACAAAATCTGCATCCTGACCATTCGGGATTCCATCACCATCTGCATCGAGTGCGTTATCATTTATTCCATCACCATTAAGATCCACAAATCCTTTTGTGCCGTTATTTCCATTTTTTACTTTAGCACCCGTATAATCTGCATCTCTTCCATTCGGGATTCCATCACCATCTGCATCCGGTGCGTTATCGTTAAAACCATCACCATTAGCATCTACAAAACCTTTGTTGTGTGTTTGGATTTTTATTTCACTCTTAACTTTTGCTTTAGTTTGAGTTTGGGTTTTAACCGGTTCAGTCTGTGCAAAACCGATTGAGGCAAAAAATACTACTGCAAGCGCTAATGTTGATATTGCGCTTAAAAGATTTTTTGTTTTCATTTTACTATTCCTTTTGTTTTGTTATGGATTATTATTTTTTCGTAGTTAATGTTCCAAAGGTCGTGCCGAAATCAATACTGCTTTTTTAAGCACTAAAAACGCTACTTCCAATCACATTCGACTATGTTGGCGATACCAAACGACCTCATTGTCGAATGAAGAAAATATTTATACCCCGATAATTAGTTTATTAATATTTCAAAATAATAATTAACTGCTGCGCTAACCGATTGCCGCAGATAGGAATATTTTAATTTGTCATTATTCAAATGGTTTAGAACTATTATGAGGAACAATTCAATTAATAATGTTTCTTAACTGATTAAATTTTATGTTTGAATATGAAATTTCGGATCAAACTATCACCAAAAGCTATCTTGTCTATTACTGCAATCATTGCAATTGTAATGCTTGCTTCTTTATATCTTGAAGTGAAACAGAGCAAGAAAGAGATATTCGGTTTATTGTATGAAAATTCCTCTACGTTATTGCAATCTATTATCAAAAGCAGTGAAAACACTCTTAACGCAAGTTTCGAAATTGAAGATTTGATTACTGAACGTTTGTTAGATAATGCAAGGATGATTAAAAAGCTTGATAGTTTGCATGCACTTAATAAAAATGAACTTATAAACCTTGCTAAAAAAAACAACCTGTTTCGGATAAATATCTTTGATAATAAAGGAAATCGTTTACTGTCTAATCGAATTCCGGAACCCGGTCATATTTATGGTGAAGAAAAAATTAATCGATATAATGAACTTGCCCCAATATTGGATGGTACAACTAATGAACTTATTATCGGTTTAAAGAATTCGGAATTTTCCGATGGTGAACGATATGCAGTTGCAATTGCACGGGCAAATAATCGTGGAGCAATTGTAGTTAATCTGGATGCAAATAATTTTCTTGAGTTTAGAAAAAAGATTGGTATAGGAGTAATTCTAAATGGAATATCTTCACATCGCGGTATTGAATATATAGTTTTGCAAGACACACTTGGAGTACTTGCAGCAAGTGAAAAGATTGATTCTGTTGAAGCAATTAGTGAATCAAATTTTTTAACGAAAGCAATATGCGAGTGATTCCGTTTTTAGTAGGATTACAAACCAGGATGGAGTTGAGGTTTATGAAGTTGTTAAAAGGTTTATGTTCGATAATGAACTAATAGGACTTTACAGGTTAGGTGTTTCGCTGGACGACATAAGGAATGTAGAAGATAGAATGCTGCGTAGATTGATTATTATATCTTTAATTCTGGCTGCAATATCTATAATAGTTTTAAGTATTTTGTTTACTACTCAAAATCTTAAAACGATTTCTAAAGAATACGAAAAGTTTAAAACTTTAACTTCCTCAGTATTAGAAAATATGAGCGAGGCAGTTATTGTCTTAGATAAAGAAAACAAGATCACTTTGTTTAATAAATCTGCCGAGATTCTATTCAAAGTTAATTCCGATAACGTTCTTGGCAGTGAAATTAGTTTTGTTAAAGACGGATTGTTCGATTTTATTAGCTCAACTATAAAAAACTTTAATGGTACAACAACCAATTTTGAAAAGCAATTAACATTTAATGATGAAGAAAGATACCTGTCGTTTAGTATTACGCAGCTTATTGATCCTGACACACAACAATTAAACTTTACGATTGTAATTAAAGATTTAACTGAAACAAAGCGTCTTGAGGATGAAGCCAAAAGGAATGAAAAATTATCCGCAATGGGTGAGCTTGCTTCCGGAGTTGCGCATGAAATCAGAAATCCGATTAATTCAATTGGAATGATTGCACAAAGGCTGAACAAAGAATTTTTGCCCACAGCAAATCAAACAGAGTATTCTGATATAACAGGTTTGTTACGAACAGAAGTAAACAGAATAAATAAAATCATTACACAGTTTTTAAGTTATGCAAAACCAATAGATTTAATAGTAACCCCGATAAATACAAAACAGTATTTTGAAGAAATTTTTCATTTGTTCGAGGACCAGGCAAAGCAAAAAGGAATCAAGTTTGTGCTGCAAAGTAATACTTCAATTATGGCTAAGTTTGATCCTGACCTTCTTAAACAATCACTAATGAACATTCTGCAGAATGCTTTTGATGCAGTTGATAAGGATGGTGAGGTTAGCTTAAATTACTATAGCTTAAAAAATAATTTAGTTGTTGAGATAAAAGATAACGGAATGGGAATTTCTAAAGAGCAACAAAAGAAAATATTTGATTTATACTTTACCACCAAAAAAGATGGTAACGGTTTGGGATTAAGTATTTCGCAAAAAATTATCTCACAGCACAACGGATCAATTTCTGTATCCAGCAAAGTTAATTCAGGAACAACATTTAAAATTATTTTACCCCAAAAATGAAAGATTATTCAATACTAATAATCGATGACGAAGAAGCCCAACGGAATATTCTTAAAGGCTATCTTGAAAAAAAAGGTTATAAAATTTTTTCAGCACCATCTGGTACAGAAGGAATTAAAGTTGTACAGAACAATCTTATAGACATTGTCCTATCTGATTTTAAGATGCCGGATAAAACAGGGTTGGAAGTGCTGGAGGAAGTAAAAAAAATAAGCCCTGAAATAAGTTTTGTGATTTTAACTGCATTCGGAACAATTGAAAATGCAGTTAAGGCAATGAAGCTTGGTGCTTTTGATTATATCTCTAAACCTGTAGATCTTGATGAACTCGATTTGCTTCTTGAGAGAATTATAGAAAACAAAAATCTAAAGTCCGAAATACGACTTCTTAAAAATCAATTACAAGAAAAATTTAAGATAGATTCTTTTATTTCACACTCCCCCCAAATGGAGGAAGTATTAAGCATTGCGTCACGTGCTGCCGATAGCAAAGCGACTGTTTTAATTACAGGCGAAAGTGGCACAGGTAAAGAAGTCCTTGCAAAATCAATTCATTACATAAGCCCAAGAAAAGATAAACCATTTATTGCTGTTAACATTCCGGCTCTTCCCGAAACACTGCTGGAAAGTGAATTGTTCGGCCACGAAAAGGGTGCATTTACAGGTGCAGATAAAAGTAAGAAGGGCAGATTTGAGCTTGCAGATATGGGAACAATTTTTCTGGATGAAATCGGGGACATCCCGCTTAATCTTCAGGTAAAACTTTTACGGGTACTGCAAGAACATCAAATTGAAAAATTAGGTTCAACGGAAACTGTAAAAATTGACGTGAGAATTATTGCTGCAACTCACCAAAATCTTGATCTAAAAATAAAAGATGGAACTTTTAGAGAAGACTTATATTATAGATTAAACATTGTTTCGCTGCATATTCCCCCTTTACGTGAAAGAAAAGAAGATATAATTCCTTTGATAGATTATTTTGTAGAAAAATACTCTAAAGAAAACGGTAGAGAAAAACTTACTTTGTCTAAAGAAGCTATTGATTTATTGCTCAAATATAATTTCCCCGGCAATGTGCGTGAATTGGAAAACGTAATTGAGCGAGCCATTGTTCTTTGCCGCGGTGAGGCTATCACTGTAAATGATCTGCCTAATGTTGTAAAGGGATTTAAAGCTGAGAAAGAAATTCCTATCCAAGAAGAAGGGGCACTCATTAAACAAGTTGAAGCACTTGAGAAGAAACTAATTTTTGATGCACTTAGTAAATCAAATGGAAATCAATCGCTTGCGGGAAGAATACTTGGGTTAACTGAAAGAAATTTGCGCTATAAAATGCAGAAGTATAATATAAAAAAGTTTAGTTGATTAAGGGTTTAACATTCTTGCTCATTCACTATGAGCAAATTTGAGATGTAATATTTCCATTCATGTTCAAATCATCTATTGTCTTCGTTCCGAATAACCATTGCGATAAATTTTATTATTAACCTAATAGATTGCTGCTTCCATTCGCAATAACTATTGTAGTCATTAAAAATCTAATCCTAATGAAGCAGAAATTATTTGATTAGAATATTTGTAGTAATAATCATTAGAGTTATTCTTAAAATAATTATATGTTGTCGTTAAAGATAACCCTTTAATAAACTTACTTAGATCAAAGACAAATCCGGCACCAACTCCAAATTGTTTATCTTCCCGCAGATAATTTAACTCGTTTCCGCTTATATCAGCAGCAGGCAAAGAAGAATAATTTCGGATCATATATTTGGCTTCAAGATTTAGTTCAACGCTTGAACCAAAATATTGTTTAAACCCAACTCCTGCTTCGATTCCATCATAAGAATAAATGTCATTAAATATTTCTTCTTCATAATAAACAAGAGAATCACTTCCAATTAAATACCGGCTTCCTTCTGAAAGATTTTTTCTGTAAACAACATAACCATTCATTCCCGTTTTATCCCCTAACGATTGTCCTAAATTCATCATTAATTTTAATTGTGTTGCTTTGTTTAGATATCCCTCATAATTATAAATTTCAGAATATTGCTTAAGATTAAGTTCAGCATTTAAAGAAAGAGATGTCCTTGTTTCAAAATTCGATATCCAGGTGATAAAAAATTTATGCTCATTGTGCGAAAACAAACTAAAATTTTTGTAAATGTTCCTGTTAAAAACATAACCCGGCAAAACAAAATCACTTTCACTAAAAGCATGACGATAATTAATATATGCAGATAACTGTTCGAAGTTATAAAGTTCAAATTCATCTTTGTTATTACGAAAAGAATAATTTATTCCGGCATTGAGAGGATTATCATCAATTGAAAACAAATGTGTTTCTACTAATCCGAAACGATGTGAATTAAATGATTTTGATGTTGTGGTTTGAAAATAATTTAGACTTCCTTCATAATACAATTGAACATTATTAACTTCAGATTCGAAGTTATAAGCGGAGCCGAAGGAAAAACTATTTATAAAATCAGAGATCTGATCAGCATTATTAAATATATTATCATCATATATCCCCTGATAATATGTATATAAATTAAATTGAGCTTGTGAAGGTATAGTAAATAAAACTACAATAGTAAAAAGTGAAGCGATCTGTATTTTCATATTCTGATATTTCTACAATATTAATTTATTAATGTCCACCATTATAACCGCTTCCACTGCCTGCCCCGCTGCCTCCGGAACCTGGCCCAGTTTTACCGGCACCCATTCTTTTTCTCATTTTATTAAAACTCATACCACTCTGTCTTGTATCACAAATACCATCGCCGTCTTTATCAATAAAAACATCTTTTTTCTTGCGATTTTGTTTTACTTCAGATTGTGGATTTTCTTTGGGACCAACTTGTTTTTCCAATTGGTTCTTTTCCTGTTCCTGGTTTTTAATTTGATTTTTTTCTTGATTCTCTTTTTTTATTTGAGACGAATCAGTCTGAGCGAACATCAACCCGGCTGAAAAAATCAATAATACAAATATAGTTTTCATAATAACCTCCGCTATTTTAATACAATATAGATGCCATCAAATTATAAGGACTGAACAATAAAAATTAAACAATATATTATAAATACTCGACCAATGAAGTTTAACTGCGACTAAAAGGTCGAGATCATTATACAAATATTATTGCAAATGAAATTTAATGATTAAATTTAGAATAATATTTACTCACATCTATTCAGGAGCCACTATGAAAACTGTTTTATTGGTTCTTATCGGTCAAAGAAAACAAGCCGCCGTGCAAGTACAAAAAGTATTAACCGGTTGGGGCTGTATGATTAAAACAAGGTTAGGCATTCACGATGGTGTTATGGAAAATTGCAGTGACCAGGGATTATTGATTCTTGAACTTGCAGGTGAAAGAGAAAAAATGAACGAACTATCAAGAAAAATTTCTTTAATCAAAGGTGTTTCTTCAAAGCTTGTAGATTTGAAAGTTATTAAAGAAAAGAAAGTGAAATTACCGGCTAATATCAAACAAAAATAAAGTTTAAAATATGACATCTTCCGTAATATTAAGCCAGAGAATATTAGAAGAAAAGTAGGGATGTTGCCTTTACACTTTTTTGATTACACCAAGGAATCAGAACACTATTTTTTTATAAAAGGAAAAGTGATTTTAACACAGGTTCCCGGATAATTATTTTTGGCAAGATGTGATGGACTTTCAACATCGATTGTACCGCTGTGTCTTTCAACAATCTGCTTAACAACTGACAATCCCAATCCCGAACCTTCAACTCCACTGCGTTTAATATTACTTGCCCTATAAAAGTCTATAAATATTTTGCTAAGCTCTTCTTTAGGAATTCCAATTCCATTATCACATACTTTTATTACCAAGTCGTTTTTATCTTCTTCCACAGTTATCTCTACAATACCATCCATATAATTATACTTAATTGCATTACTTAAAATGTTTGATACAGCAATCTGAATTAAAAGCGGGTCACCTTCAACTTTTCTTTTCTCTTTTCTATTATTGATTATAGTTAATTTAACTCCCTTAGCCTCAGCATTTACTTTAGCACTTTTTATAGCTCTTGCCAGAATTGATGCGATATCAACTTCTTCTTTGATAAATGAATCTTCGATTCTTAATTTGGAAATTTTTAACACGTTGTTTATTAATCCAATGGCTTCATCAGATCTTCTTCTTGCACGGATAAGTTTTTCTTCTACGACTTTATCCAGGGGACCGAGAAATTTTTGCAGCACCAAATCAAGATATGAATGCACCGCAGCCAGCGGAGTTTTAATTTCATGCACTATCCCGGAAATATATTTTTGCTTTTCTTTTTCTGCAGTATTTATTTTATCGATCGATTCAAGCAATTGCTGTTCGCGAATATAAAGTTGATTTGCCATTCGGTTTGCTATCAGCACAATCATATCAACCAGAAATGCAAAACTGACATTGATTGCAAGCACATAATTAAATTGCTGGTGAAGTGAAAATGAAAGAAAACCGTATACATGATGATGTGGTAATAATGAATAATATTCCCCGACTGTTATGCCCCAAAATGTAAGCACAATTACTACGGCAAAAGCATAGATAACAAATCCCGGTAAGATTAAACTACCGACAATCAAATGAATCACAAAGAATAAAAGTAAAGGTGATTCAACACTTCCGGTAAAGTAAACAAGCAGCATAAGTGCAGTCGAATCAAATATCATCTGAAGAATTGACAAATGCAGCGGATTAAATTTATCTGCATCGTTTTTAACAAACCGCCGGATGTAATGAAAAGTAATATTATATACTAGAATTGAAAATGTTATTATTAAAAGCGCAAATTGCTGTCCATCAGCAAAGTAAATTTTTAAGAAGTATTTAGGAAAAATTATAAAGAAGAGAAGCATTACAACAGCGGTATAGCGTAGTTTTATAAACCAGAGATTTCTTTTACGAATTGTAAGCCAAAATTCTTCATAGTGGCTTGCCCATTCGGGTACAAGATTAAACATTCAATTCTCTTTTAACCTCAGCAAAAATAAAAAAGGCAGATGCCAATTACGAGCATCCGCCATAAAACAATTTATAACTTAAGCTATGTATTTTCCTCTTTTAATATAATGCGTATGAAGGAGCTTATGCGAAATATGTCCACAAGGTCCATCTTTTAAGAATACATCATAAATTTCTGTTACATGTTTATTATCATGCGATTTTCTTATCGGCAAGGAATTATCTTCATCGTAAATAGCTTTTGCACGCATCTTTCTAATTTCTTCAGTAGTTGGAATTGGCTGACCACCGCCGCCAAGACATCCGCCAGGACAAGCCATAAACTCAATGAAATGACATTCGCTGAATTTGCCTCCGGCTTTAATATCTTCCATAATTTTCTTAGCATTCGCTGTACCATGTGCAACAGCAACTTTAAGAGTTACACCTTTTAACCAATTCCAATCAGGTACTAAATGCTGCAACAGTTTTGGAACAGGACCAACTTCCGTTATTGGAAGTTCAGCATATTTTATTCCTTCAAAGCCTCTTAATGGAGTTATCTCTGCATTTACAAATACATTTTCTACTTTCTTCCCTGTAACCAACTCAATAACTGTACGAAGCGCCGCTTCCATAACACCACCCGTTGCACCAAAAATTAATCCGGCGCCTGATGCATCGCCAAAAGGATCATCAAAATGTGACTTGGGCATTTCCGGTAAATATATTCCAGCTTCCTTTATCATCTGCCCAAGTTCCCGCGTGGTTAACCCAAAGTCAACATCCTTATAACCCGAGTCATTCATTTCAGGACGATTGCATTCAAACTTCTTTGCAGCACAAGGCATTACCGCAACAGATACTATGTCTTTAGGATCGATACCTTTCTTTTCTGCATAAAAAGTCTTGATAAGCGCGCCAAACATTTGCTGCGGAGATTTTGCAGAGCTTAGATTTTCAATGTATTCTGGATAGAAATGTTCAAGATATTTTACCCAGCCTGGCGAGCAAGATGTAAATTGAGGAACTGCAACTTGTTCTTTTTTCACCAAAGCTTTATAAAGTCTTAAAATTAATTCTGTGCCTTCTTCTATAATTGTAAGATCCGCAGTAAAGTTTGTATCGAACACAACATCGAACCCTATTCTGCGCAATGCAGTATTCATTTCACCTGTAAAAGATTTTCCGGGTTCTAATCCAAACACTTCGCCAATTGCGGCACGTGGTGATGGCGCTGTTTGAATTACCACATGTTTTGTGGGATCATCAATTGCATTCCAAATTACATCTGATGGATCATTTGCTTTTAATGCGCCGGTAGGACAGCGATTGATGCATTGCCCGCAGTTTATACAGATTACATCAGCTAATGGTTTTTCCAAAAATGTTCCGATATGCGTTTTATCTCCACGACCAATTGCTTCAAGCACGCCAACTTCCTGTAGATCAATACAGGTTCTTACACATCTTCTGCAATTAATACATTTATTCATATCACGCACTACAGCATATGATGAAAGATCGACTTCAAATACCGGTTCTGTTATGTGCCCAAAAGTATATGAGTCAACTCCATATTCTTTTGCAAGTGCTTGAAGTTCACAATTATTATTTCTGACACACGAATAACACTCGCCATAATGCTCGCTAAGAAGCAAATCAATAATATGTCTTCTTGCTTTGCGCACCATCGGACTGGATGTTTTAATTTTAATTGGTGAAGTTATTGGAAATGAGCAGGATGCCTGAAGTGTTTTCATCCCTTCAACTTCAACGACACAGATACGACAGGTACCGGCAATACAAAGATCAGGATGATGACAAAGCGTTGGGACATGAATCTGGTTTTCTTTACAGGCTTCAAGAATTGTTTGTCCGAAAAATACCTGAACTTTCTTTTCATTTATCTCAACGGTTACTTTGCTGCCGATTCCATCTTCTAAAGTAGGTTTTTCAATTGTTAAAGCCTGTTGAGCAACCGGAGTTCTTAATTTTTCTTTCATTACATACCAGCCTTTCCATCAAATCCGTTGTTTCCTGTTGTGTGAAAGATTTCATCTTTAAAATTTTCTAATATTGATAGAAATGTATTCGGGCTCGATTGTCCTAATCCACATTTTGATGCTACTTGCATTGTTTTTCCGAGTTCTTTAAGAGTATTAATATATTTAAAAGTAAATTCATTGCGTTCAATCATTTTAATTCCTTCAAGAAGTTTTACGTTTCCAATTCTGCAGGGTGTACATTGCCCGCATGATTCTTCAACAAAGAATTCCATAAAATTTTTCAAAACATTTAACATACTGCGTGATTCGTTAAATATTATAACGGAGCCGCCGGTTGGTATATCTTCATAACCGAGTTTGCGATCAAATTGCGATTTTGCAATACAGATTCCTGATGCGCCTCCAATCTGTACAGCTTTTGTATTACTTGCGGCGACAATTTCAAGCAACTCATTTACAGTTGTTCCCCAGGGTAACTCATAAACGCCTGGCTTTTCACAATCACCGGAAACAGAAAATAATTTGGAACCTGTTGATTTGTCTGTCCCAAATTTTTTAAACCAGTTTCCGCCTTTTGATATTATGTGGGAAATGGCAGAAAATGTTTCGACATTATTCACTAAAGTAGGATAACCCATATATCCCCTGTTTACGGGGTAAGGTGGACGGTTACGTGGTTCCCCTCTGTTCCCTTCAAGCGATTCGATAAGTGCGGTTTCTTCACCACACACATATGCACCGGAACCAAGACGAATTGAAATATCAAAAGAGAAATCCGTTCCAAGTATCTCTTCACCAAGTAAATTATCCGCTCTCATGTTTGATAAA
The DNA here is from genome assembly GCA_963809415.1 of uncultured Ignavibacteriaceae bacterium. Lineage (GTDB taxonomy): Bacteria > Bacteroidota > Ignavibacteria > Ignavibacteriales > Ignavibacteriaceae > IGN3. Next base: position 1,822,596 of record CAWEJJ010000003.1, read on the forward strand.
TAATTTTCCAGCTGTTCAAGCATATATTCATATTCGGCTCGTAAATAAACGATGCCAACTTTTGCACCAATTGTATATCCGCCAATTACCATTCCTTCAAAAACAAGTTCAGGATATTCCATTAAAAGAACTCTGTCTTTAAATGTGCCGGGTTCTCCTTCATCTGCATTACAAATAACAAATTTTTTATCGGCTTTGGCAGCAGCGGTTAGCATCCATTTAGTAGATGTCGGAAATCCTGCACCGCCTCGTCCTTTTAAGTTAGAGTCTTTAATTTCAAAAAGGATATTTTCTCTTTTTTGCTTTAAAGCATTTTTAATTCCTTCGCCTCTTTTATAATCAGAAAATAAAACGGGACCTATTCTTTCTGTTTTTATTACATTAATTTTTGTCGGTGTTTTCATTTCTTTTCCCTACTTTATATCGTTAAGTATGTTAACTGCTTTTTCAGGATCGAGTTTTGTATAAACGCGATCATTAACTATCATTGCGGGTCCTTGATCACACATACCTAAACAATTTGTAAATTCAAGGGTGATTCGGTTATCTTTTGTTGTTTCGCCAAACTTTATTCCAACTTCTCTTTCAATTGCCTGAACAACTTTATGTTTATTTGCCATCTCGCAGGAAATTGTTTGACATAATCTTACAATGTTTCTTCCTGTAGGTTTTGAATGAAGGAATGAATAAAAAGATATAACACTATAAACTTCAACAGGATGTATATCAAGTAAGCGGGCAACTTCCTGCTGGGCAAAATCACTTATGTAACTATGCTTCCTTTGTATTGCCTGAAGCACTGGCAGAAGGGATGATCTGTCTTTACCGTATTTTAATACGTAGCCCTCAATCTCTTCGGAAAGAGCATTTTTTTCTACAACAAGCATTTGATCACTCCTTTAAATGAATTGCTAAAAGTTTTTCGACCTTGTCTAACAATGTTTCCGGTGATATTGGTTTTTCAACAAAATCATCAACGGGAACAATTTCACTTGTTCCAAATTCCATTCCCAAAGTTTTAGAAACTGAGGTGTACATAAGTATTGGAGTGACAATATTCATTTTGCGGAATTTTTGAGCAAGGAAAAATCCGTCGTCCGGTTCAATCATCATTACATCAAGAATTATTAAATCCGGATTTTGTTCGGTTACTATTTTATATCCGTCATTTGGGTTATACGCTGTTATAACGTCGTATCCTTTTGACTGCAGAACTAGACTGCTGGAATCAACAATATCAGGATCGTCATCAATTATAGCTATTTTTGCCATTGTTTATCCCCTAAAGATAATTTAATGAATATCATGTTTTATAATTTTTCATTCATTAAACTTCATGTTAAGTGCCATATTACATAATATCAAATAATTATTTTAATTCATTTAGTGTGGGAATTAATTTTTATATGATTTGAATTTTCTTATTCCTAAGAACATTCTCTTCTCAAAAAAGATATGCTGTTTATCAGCTTTTGCTAAATGTAAATTGATGGTAAATAGGAATTGAATTGTAAATTTAGGATGAAGAATTAAGATTTGGATACAATTGGAAAGATACTGACTTTAATCTTCTTATTGAAACAACAAGCATTTACTATACTGTTATCTTCTCCCACTCTGCCATTGCTTCTTTAAATGGTTCTAATGCACGGGGCACTGCACCATGCATATATGAGATTAAAGTTCCGTAATTAACAATTGGAACATCCATAATTTTAGCTTCATTAATTCTTGTTTGCAATGCTCTGTGTGTTATCATAGTTCCGTTACAATGAATAATCAGTTTATAATCAGAAATATTCCCGGGGAAATCCTGTCCTTTATTTATATCAATTTGTAAATTTTTTTTTGTATGATAACGCAGCCATCTCGGAATCTTAACATTACTCATTTCTTCTTCTTCAGAATGATATGAACAAGCTTCAGTTATCAAAATCCGATCACCATTTTTAAGTTCTTCAATCCTACGCAAACCATTTACAAAATCAAGCAGGTTTCCCTTGTAACGCCCCATAATAATTGAAAAAGTTGTAAGCTTAATTTTTTCGGGTATATTGGCAACTGCGTACAGAAAAGAATAGCTGTCAACGATAATCAAATCAGGATATGATTTTAAATTATCAATCGTTGTACGAAGTTCTTTTTCTTTACAAATTATTACAGTAATATTTTCATCAAGTGCTTCACGAATTATTTGAACATGAGAAAGAATTAATTTCCTTTTGGGAAGCGTTAAATCCGCCGGAACAACCAAAACAATAGTATTACCTGTTGAAATAACTCCTTCTAAAATTCGTGATTGATTATCATAAGATAGTAAACGAACCATTTTTCGTTTAAGTTCCTCAAGCCCTGCTTTTTCTTTACAAGAAACCTCAAAGTGAGTTATGCGGAGTTCCTTTAGTTCATCAAGCAAATTGGGATTAACACCAAACTCGATTTTATTAACTACCACGACATAATTAATTTGCAGTTTATCGAGATAAGCTAATAATTCAAGTTCTTTGCCGTTCAGTGTTTCGCGTGCATCAACAATTACTAAAGCAAAATCTGAGGATGATAAGATTTTTATAGTTTCGCTGATTTTTTGTTTTCCAAGTTCACCTTCATCATCAATACCGGCAGTATCAACAAGTACAACCGGACCATAAGGGAAAAGTTCTAAGGACATTTTTATAGAATTGGTTGTAGTTCCCGCTGCATCGGAAACATTTGAAATATCCTGCCCTAACAAAGAATTAACAAGCAAAGATTTACCAACATTTCTTCTTCCAACAACCGCTATATGCGGGCGATTTGAATCTGCATTTGTTTTTAGGCTATGGTTTAGCGTAACAGTCCCTTTATGTTAAAGAAGTTATGTATTACTATCTAAAGTGCTGTAACCAAAGTTCAAAAAATGTTCCATTCTTTTAAATTGCTTACAAGCTTGATAACATTGAATTTCTGGTTAAAAATTATTTCACAATTGTTTAGTAATTCCAGGTATAGTAATGCATTTCTCTTATTTAAGAATTATTAGAATGCGATTTATAGGTTATTGAGGGAATGAATAAGCACAGGTTTACAAAGACTGGAGGAATGTAATAATGATAGACTATTGATCTAAAACACTTGAAAGTTTTGAAATTTGTAATGGTTATAGATCGCTTTTAATTTAGTCTTGCAAAAGTTATTTATACTTTAATCATAATAAAACGAACATCGATAACTGATTCGTTTTAATTCTAAAAAATAGAAAATATCTACGATCACTTTCTTGAGCTGCTGATTTTTTATTTTATTTAAAATCAAAACAATCTGATAACATAATTTTTAATAGTGATAATGATATTTATTGATGTGAATGTAAAAAAAGGAAAATGTAATGGAAGAAATATTTAAAGCCTATGACATCCGCGGAGTATATCCTGAAGAAATTAATGAAACAATAATGGAAAAGATTGGATTTGCTTATGCAAACTATCTGAATAAAAAAAGCATTGTTGTTGGACACGATATGCGCAATTCATCACCTGCTTTAAGCAAAGCATTCATTGATGGAGTTCGTGCTTTCGGTTCAGATGTTTTTGATATAGGACTTGCAACAACTCCTATGCTATACTCGGCTATTATTGATGGCAACTATGATGGCGGCGCAATGATTACAGCTTCACATCTTGAAGGAAAATTTAACGGCGTTAAGTTATGCAGACAAAAGGCTATACCGCTAAGTGGTGTTGATGGATTACCTGAAATAAAAACTATATATACCAATACCCAAAAGATTCCGAACAACAAAAAAGGGAATATCAAACAAGTAGATTTTCTTAATCGCTATCTTGAAAATGTTTCTGAATTTATCAAACCGGTTAAACCATTAAAAATTGTTGTTGATGCCGGAAACGGTATGGGTGGATTAGATACTCCAAAATTATTTGAGAAATTTGCTAACTGCCAATTTATTCCAATGTATATGAACTTAGATGGGAATTTTCCACATCACACACCAAATCCTTCGATACCAGAAAATACAACAGAACTGCAAAAAAAAGTAATTGAAGAAAATGCAGACTTGGGATTTGCATTTGATGGAGATGCAGATCGCTGCGGATTTGTGGATGAAAATGGTGAACGTGTGCCTGCTGATTTAATCATTCCAATTCTTTCTGAATATTTTCTAAAAAGCAATCCCGGCGCAACGATTCTTTATGATTTGCGCTCAAGCAAAATTGTCCCTGAGCGGATTAAAGAATTGGGAGGTAATCCTGTCATAACCCGCGTGGGACATTCTTTTATAAAAGAAAAGATGCGCGAAGTAAATGCAATTTTTGCCGGTGAACTCTCCGGACATTATTACTATTCAGAAATGGGATTTATTGACAGCGGAATATTATCAATGATTACAATGTTAAATTTACTAACAGTCAATCCTTCTCCTCTTAGTAAACTTGTTAAAGATTTAAATAAATACGCCAGATTGGATGAAACAAACTTTCATGTAAAAAACACAAAACAATTATTTACAGAATTAGAAAAATTTTATAGCGATGCAAAGAAAGAGCATATAGACGGACTTTCAGTTGAGTATAGTGATTGGTGGTTTAATCTCAGAGAATCAAACACAGAGCCGGTTGTTCGATTGGTTATGGGAGCGGTAAATAATTCAATTCTTGAAAAAGAAAAAACACCTTTGTTAAATATTATAAATAAGTATAAATAACTCTTGCGACAAAATGTTTGCAGTAAATCAAAATGGGAATTATCAAATTGAGCACAGAACATGAATCTGTTGCTCCGTGGTAGAATTGTATAGGAATCAGTTTAAACAAAAATAATTAATGGAAAGATTTAATGATTGACCCGATCGTTTTCCTGTTAGATGTAGATAACACATTGCTTGATAATGATTCAGCACAAGCTGATTACTTAGCAGAGATAAGAAACAAAGCAAACGCTAGTTCAGCACAACGCTACTGGGAAATTTTTCAGCAGGCTACTAAAGAACTTGGTTATGCTGATTATTTAGGTGCTCTTCAACGTTACAGGTTAGAAGATATGCATGATCCAAGTTTATTTTCTATCTCGTCTTATTTTTTAGATTATGATTTCAAACAAAGATTATATCCTAAATCACTTGAAGTTATTAAACATTTACAAAACTTTGCACAGGTTGTAATTTTAACAGATGGTGATGTGGTTTTTCAACCACGAAAAGTTTTACGTTCCGGGTTGTGGAATGCAGTTGATGGTAAAGTACTGATTTATATCCACAAAGAAAATGAACTGGCCCAGATTGAAAGAAAATATCCTGCGAAGCATTATATAATGGTTGATGATAAACTTCGCATTTTGTCGGCTATAAAAAAACATTGGGGAAATCGTGTTACAACAATTTTTGTGCGACAAGGGCATTACGCTGCTGATCCAAACATACTTGCTGAATATCCTTCTGCAGATATATCAATTGAAAATATTGGTGAGTTACTTGATTATAAGTCGACGGATTTTATACAGAGAACTACATCAAAATATAAATGAAGTCAAGAAATGAAAACAAAAAAAATTATTACTAAACCTTTGAACCCAGATGAACTGCGACTTTTGAATGATTACTGGCATGCAAGTTTATATCTGTGCGTTGGTATGCTTTATTTAAAAGATAATCCGTTGCTTAAAGAATCATTGAAACTCGAACACGTAAAAAAACGTTTACTCGGACATTGGGGATCGGATGCAGGACAAACGTTTACATGGGTACATCTTAATAGGTTAATTAAAAAATATGATTTGAATATGATTTTTGTTTCGGGACCCGGACACGGTGCTCCCTCAGTACTTGCGCATGCTTATTTAGAAGGAACTTATTCAGAAGTATATCCTGATAAAAGTACCGATGAAGAAGGAATGAAAAAGTTTTTTAAACAATTTTCATTCCCCGGTGGTATCGGCAGTCATTGTACTCCTGAAACACCCGGTTCAATTCACGAAGGAGGCGAATTAGGATACAGTATTTCACACGCATTTGGTGCTGCTTTTGATAATCCTGATTTAATTGTTGCAGTTATGGTTGGCGATGGTGAAGCTGAGACAGGTCCATTAGCTACATCCTGGCATTCAAATAAGTTCCTTAACCCGGCTCGTGATGGAATTGTTTTGCCAATTCTGCATTTAAACGGCTATAAAATTGCTAACCCTACAATACTTGGTCGCATTAGTCATGAACAGTTAGAAAGTCTTTTTATTGGTTATGGTTACAAACCATATTTTGTTGAGGGCTCTGATCCAGAGACGATGCATCAACAAATGGCACAAACACTTGAATTAGTAATTGAAGATATCAAAGAGATACAAAAAGAAGCGCGTACAAATGGGACTAAAACTTTACCTCAATTACCAATGATCATCTTACGTTCTCCTAAAGGATGGACAGGTCCTAAAGAAATTGATGGTCATAAAGTGGAAGATTTTTGGCGTGCACATCAGATACCTTTTGACGTTCATAGCAAACCTTCAAACTTAGCAATACTTCAAAAGTGGTTGGAAAGTTATGAACCAGATCGATTGTTTGCTGATAATGGACGACTTATTTCCGAACTGAGAGAATTAGCTCCTAAAGGTACAAGAAGAATGAGTGCCAACCCGGTAACCAATGCTGGTAATATTAGGAAGGAATTAAAATTGCCTGACTTCCATAATTATGCTGTTGAAGTTACAAAGCCAGGACAGGTTTTATTTGAAAATACAAGAGTACTCGGTTTATTTATGCGTGATATTTTAAAGAATAATCCAACTTCATTCCGTTTCTTCTGTCCTGATGAAACAGCTTCCAACAGGCTTGATGCAGTTTATGAAGCATCAAAAAAAGCCTGGATGGCTGAAATCAAACCAGAAGATTCTGATGGTAGCAATCTTTCATCTGATGGCAGAGTAATGGAAATACTTAGTGAACATACACTGGAAGGATGGTTGGAAGGATATCTTTTAAGCGGTCGACATGGATTGTTCGCTTCCTACGAAGCCTTTATCCATGTAATTGATTCTATGTTTAACCAGCATGCAAAATGGTTAGAGAAATCAAGAGAAGTTATATGGAGAGCCACTATTTCTTCATTAAATCTTCTTGTTACATCAACTGTCTGGAGGCAGGATCATAACGGATTTAGCCATCAAGATCCCGGGTTTATTGATTTAGTAACAAATAAAAGTCCTGATATTACACGAATCTATTTACCACCTGATGCTAATTGTTTGATGTCTGTAGCAGATCATTGCTTTCGCAGTACAAATTATGTCAATCTAATTGTATCAGATAAAGAATACCATTTACAATATTTGTCTATGGAAGAAGCTATACAACACTGTACTAAGGGTATCGGTATTTGGGAATGGGCAAGTAATGATCAAGGTAATGAACCAGATGTTGTTATTGCAAGTGCCGGCGATGTGGTAACTACGGAGGCTTTAGCTGCAACAGTTTTGTTACACGAATATTTTCCGGATCTAAAGGTTCGTTTTGTTAATGTTGTTGATTTGTTCCGGTTACTTCCATCATCTGAGCATCCGCATGGGCTTTCCGATGCTGACTTCAATAGTATGTTTACAATTGATAAACCAGTTATCTTCAATTTTCATGGTTATCCTTATCTAATTCATAAACTTATATATCGCCATGTAAATGCTGCAAACTTTCACGTTCGCGGTTATAAAGAACAAGGGAATATCAACACGCCAATGCAGCTTGCTATCCTGAATCAAATTGACAGGTACAATTTGGTGATGGATGTAATTGATCGTGTTCCAAAACTTAATGTAATAGGCGCTCATGTTAAAGAAAAAATGAAAGATCAGATTATTGAAAATCTTGCTTTTGCTTCCAGTGAAGGATTTGATAAGCCGGAAGTAACTGATTGGAAATGGAAATCTGAATAAGTTAAAAATCTCTGGGAGTATACATTTTACAAAAATATTTTTATAAAAATTTAATTTGAAATTAATAAATTTCTTATTGAAAGGAGACCCTGTTAAATATAATGGAAAAATCCAATCTTAATAATTGTACAGCCTGGCGAAATCTTGAAACACATTATCAGCAAATTAAAGATAAACACCTTCGCGATTTATTTAATGAACAACCAGAGCGGGGACTAAAGTTTACTGTAAATTCACTTGGATTGTTTATGGATTATTCCAAACATCGCATAACAGAAGAAACAATAAATCTTTTATCTCATCTTGCAGATGAATGCGGGCTTATTGAAAAACGTGATGCTATGTTTAGAGGTGATAAAATCAACATAACTGAAAATCGTGCTGTTCTTCATACTGCACTTCGCGCACCAAAAGATGCTAAAATATTTGTTGATGGGAAAGATGTTGTACCCGAAGTTCATGTCGTTCTAAACAAAATGGCAGATTTTTCAAATCGTATTCGCAATGGAGAGTGGAAAGGTTATACCGGTAAACGAATTAAAAACATAATTAATATTGGTATTGGTGGTTCTGATTTGGGACCTGTTATGGCTTATGAAGCACTAAGATTTTACACTCCCCGCAATATGACTTTTCATTTTGTGTCTAATGTTGATGGAACTGATTTTGCCGAAACTACAGTGGGACTAAATCCCGAAGAAACTCTTTTTATCATTTCATCAAAAACTTTTACAACTTTAGAAACGATGACAAATGCCCATACTGCACGTGCCTGGGTTCTTAAAAACCTTAAAGAAGAAAAGGCAATTGCAAAGCATTTTGTTGCTGTTTCAACAAACAAAGAAGAAGTTTCAAAATTTGGAATTGATACTGTTAATATGTTTGAATTTTGGGACTGGGTAGGCGGACGCTATTCAATGGATTCTGCAATCGGTCTTTCAACAATGATTGCCATTGGTCCGGATAACTTTAATGAAATGTTATCTGGTTTTCATAAAATGGACGAGCACTTTAGAACTGCTCCGCTTGAACAAAACATGCCGGTATTAATGGGTTTGTTAGCCGTGTGGTATAACAATTTCTTCGGCGCACAAACTATTGCTGTGCTGCCTTATGATCAATATCTCCATCGTTTCCCTGCTTACTTACAGCAGCTTACAATGGAAAGTAATGGAAAACACATTACACTTAATGGTAAAATAACAGATTATCAAACAGGTCCTATCTTTTGGGGCGAACCGGGAACTAACGGACAGCATTCTTTTTATCAATTGATTCATCAGGGTACAAAAATTATTCCCTGTGATTTTATAACTTTTCGTCAATCATTAAACCCGCTTGGCAATCATCATGATCTTTTAATTGCAAACGTTATTGCTCAGGGAGAAGCACTTGCATTCGGCAAAACACCTGAAGAAGTAAAAGCAGAGGGAAAACCTGATTGGCTTGTTCCACATAGAACTTTTGAAGGCAATCGACCTTCAACAACAATTTTTGCTGATAAATTAACACCTGAAGTTTTAGGGAAGTTAGTGGCATTGTACGAACACAGTGTATTTGTTCAAGGAGTTATTTGGGATATTGATTCTTTCGATCAGTGGGGCGTTGAGTTAGGGAAAGTACTTGCAAAACGTATAATCCCTCAGCTAACTGATCCGAAAACAAAACTTGATCATGATAGCTCAACAAATAATTTGATAAAGTACTATCAATCTGGTTTATCTAATTAGGTGGATAAAAAATAAGAATAAGTGATATCTGAAAATTTGGTTTAAGATAGTAATGATTTCCCCCTGATTTTTTTGGTGGATTTCATGATATCAATTTTTGATTAGACATCAACACATTAAAAATATTTTCATCGCATATTGTTCAACTTTTAAAATTGAGCAGCTAATATCTCATATATGATTAAGATGATAAATGTAAATTAAAGGAGTAATAAACTATGAGCGAATTAAATAATAAAATAAAAACTGACAACGTTGATGGTTATGACGAACTGCTTGAGTTAGCTTTAGATTTGCGCTGGTCCTGGGAACACGACGATGATGATATTTGGCGATTATTGGATGAAGAGTTATGGGAAGAAACCCGGAATCCAAAATTAATATTACAATCTATTTCCAGGGGTGAAATTAGAAAATTTTTAGAAGATAAAAAAAATCGTTCGCGAATAAATGAACTGTTAAAAAAATCGCAAAATGAAAAAGAGAGTTCTAATTGGTTTATCAAAAAATTTGGGGATAAACCATTGCATACGGTTGCTTACTTTAGTATGGAATTTATGCTTGGTGAAGCATTGCCAATTTATTCAGGTGGATTAGGAAATGTTGCCGGAGATCAGCTTAAAGCAGCTTCTGATTTGGGAGTTCCAGTAGTAGGGATCAGTTTATTATACCAGCAAGGTTACTTTAGACAAATGATTTCAAAGGACGGGACACAAGAAGCTTTTTATCCCATTAATGATCCGGGACAATTACCAGTTACCCCGGCTAGAAATAAAGCTGGTGAGTGGATAAGGTTTCAGATACCATTATCAGGAAACCTGATTTGGATAAGAGCATGGCAAGCACAAGTTGGTCGATTAACTTTGTATCTGCTCGACGCAAATGATCCTGCAAATCCTCCGTTAGTAAGCGGTATCACCGCACAACTTTATGGTGGTGGGTCTGAAACAAGAATAGCACAAGAATTTATATTAGGTATTGGTGGCTGGCGCCTCTTACTTAAGTTAGGTATTAATCCTGAAGTATGCCATCTTAATGAAGGACATGCTGCATTTGTTGTTTTGGAAAGAGCTGCCAATTTTATGAAAACTGCAAAATGTTCTTTTCAGGAATCCCTTTTAATAACCCGGGCAGGTAACCTTTTCACTACTCATACACCGGTAGCCGCCGGGTTCGACACATTTACGCAGGATCTGATGCGACGTTATTTTGAAGTTTTTGCTAAAGATAATCTCGGAATTTCTTTTCAAGAATTGATGGCTTTAGGAAAACAAAATCCCTCGGATTATAGTGAACCTTTTAATATGGCTTATTTAGCTTTACACGGCAGTGGGGCAATTAATGGTGTTAGTAAATTACACGGGAAAGTAAGTCGGGAAATATTTCAAAAATTGTTCCCACGCTGGTCAAATGATGAAGTTCCAATTGAATATGTTACTAACGGAATTCATGTTGATACATGGGATTCAAAATTTTCTGACAACCTTTGGACAAAATACTGTGGGAAAACCAGATGGATGGGAGAAACAAATCATCTGGAAAAAATTTTAAGGGGCGTGCCCAATGAAGAATTGTGGAATATGAGACAAAACTCGCGGAGAGATTTAATAGATTATGTTCGTACTCGTTACACTAAACAAATTTCTATGTGGGGTATGTCGCCTGAAAGTACAGAAAACGCAAAGCAAATTTTTAATCCTGATACATTAACACTTGGATTTGCCAGACGTTTTGCAACTTATAAAAGACCGACACTTTTACTTAAAGATGCTGAACGCTTAATTAGACTGTTATGCAATCCTAATCGTCCAGTTCAGTTGATTGTAGCCGGGAAGGCTCATCCAGCAGATATTGAAGGTCAAAATATGATAAAACAATGGATTGAATTCATAAATCGCCCGGAAGTTAATGACCATGTTATTTTCTTAAGTGATTATGATATGCTGCTGACAGAACGGCTTGTAAACGGAGTTGACGTTTGGATAAATAATCCGCGCAGACCATGGGAGGCTTGCGGTACGAGCGGAATGAAAGTGTTGGCTAATGGCGGTTTAAATCTATCCGAACTTGATGGTTGGTGGGCAGAGGCATACAATCCAAATATTGGCTGGGCAATTGGTGATGGACAAGAACATGGTGACGACCCGGTCTGGGATGAGATGGAAGCAAAAAAATTATATGAAATTCTGGAACAAGAAATTGTACCTCAGTTTTATGAACGGGACAAAAAAAACATTCCAATCAAATGGCTAGACAAAGTTAGAGAAAGCATGGTTACCTTAACTGATAAATTTTCAAGCAACCGCTCTGTGCGAGAATACACCGAGAAATTTTACATCCCGGCAGCGGAATCCTATCAAGCACGCAGCATTAATAATGCTCAATTAGGAAAAAAGATTTTTAATTGGGAATCAAATGTTTTTAGTAATTGGCAAAATTTACATTTTGGTGAAATCAAGATTTCTAAAAAGAATGATCAGTTTGAATTTGAAATTGCTGTGTTTTTAAGTGAGCTTAGACCAACTGATGTGGAAGTGCAGCTTTTTGCCATCCCAAAAGCTGAAGGAGATAAAGCTATCTGGGCAATGACTCAAAGAGAATCTTCATCAGAAAAAAAGGAGATTTATATTTATTATGTTTCAGTTCCCGCAAATCGTTCTGCCAATGAATATACACCTCGAATTATTCCATATTATCAAGGTGTTAATGTTCCTTTAGAGATATCACAAATTTTGTGGCGGGCTTGAACTTGATCTAAAGTGATTTATTTATAAAGATATTGGAAGATAGAACTGTTAATTAACAATTCTTATTGTGCAAAAGTAATTTTTATATTATTCCGACATGATTTTAATGGCTTAGGATCTTGATCTGTAATCATTATTTTTAATAATATTTTAATTAGATTTGTTTTAAGATATTTTAATAAAATAATTTAAGTTAAAAACTTATTTGATTTGTATTAGGAAATTGTAAATAGATATTACTATTTCCGTTCATTATTAATAAAATGGGATTATAATAAAATGAAACGTTTTTTAAATCTTTTATTAGTTCTTCCTTTTTTTCTGATTGGCTGCTCCTCAAGTCAGGATTGCGGGAAACAAGAAAAGGAAATAACAGGCATTTCCAGCGTGGTTGGTAACGAGCCATTTACAGAGGTTGCTATTGTTACAGATCAAAACAATGTATATCTAATTAAAAATCCCGAAAATCTTAAAAATATTTTATACAATAACCAGGGAAGCTATTTTAAGGTTAAATATATCGATACAAAAGATAGCGCTAATATACATATCATAATTCCAACAGAAATTAACAAACAATAATAAATAATATAAAGGTAGTTTAATGAAATATTTAGGTTACATACTTGCACTGTTTCTTTTTTATTTGTCAACTGGGGTTGCACAAGTTCCTATTACACTTCCCAGCGCAGACGAAAATTTAAAGAAAATTTATCCGATTGATGGGACACATATTTTAGAATCCCAAAATCAGGTTGTTTATGATTATTTCAGGAATAATCCACTTCCAGTAAATGCACAACAATTAAGAAAAACTGTAGATTTGGGCTACACTGTCGGAATACAAAAAGCATTTTACGCTGTTGATTTTACAACAATGACCTATTATTCAACTAACTTTACATGCCGTGCTGTTGGCTCGGATTGCTATATTTTTGTTGAAGATGCTATCTGGAATACTTATGCTAATCAGGCAGGTGTAGATTCTGTTAAAAAAGCTTTTGACTCAAGCACACCGGCAAACCCATCAAAAGGTATTTATGCAATGGATACTACTGCTTTCGGTCAACCTCCAAATGTGGATGGTGATCCACGTATTGTTATTTTGATCTTAGATATTAAAGATGGATTTTCTGGCAGTGGTGGTTATATAGCCGGTTATTTTGATAGTTATAACGAATTGACCTCGGCAAGTTATCCTAATAGTAATAAAGGTGAGTGTTATTATATTGACGGCAATCCACTTAATCTTACAACGCCTGGTGGATTAGAAACTGGAATGTCAACAACAGCACACGAATTCCAGCACATGATAAATTGGAATTATCATCAATCAGGTCCGCAGCAAACAACATTCATCAACGAATCTTGCTCAAAACTTGCTGAATTGTGGTGCGGCTATCCTACAGATAACCAGGCCGGGTATGCGAATGAAACTAATTATTATTTATTAGGGTGGAGAAGAGACGACAATACTCTGGTTCTTAATGATTATTCAAGGGCTCAAAAATTTGCCTTATATTTATGGGATCAGTTTGGGATAGGAATTTTTAAGTACATTGTACAATCATCTGCTTATAACGGAATACCACTTTATAATTATTCCTTAGAGCAAGTCGGTCAATCATTAACTTTTACTGATGTATTTACTAATTGGCTGATCGCAAATAATTTGAACGATACAACAGTAAACAAAAGCTACGGTTATACTTATCCTAATATTACAAAATCAGAAACAACTACTTATTATAATCCCAATGCTTCCGGTGGAAATAGTGTGTATAACTTAGGTGCAGAATATTTTTCTTTTGCCTTAGGAAGTAATTTAAAAATAACATTTTCAACCGTTAGCTCATCTTTTGTGGTAAAAGCAATTAAAACCGGTCCCGGTGTAACAGATGTAGTTGATGTACCATTAAACTCACAATTTAGTGTCCCGGATTTTGGAACTACTTATTCAAATGTAACTTTTGTTGTAATTAACACAAATCTAAGTGTTAACCAAAACTATACATTTACATCTACCGGAGTTGCTACCTCTACAGCGCAGGAACTTAAATGGGATACTGCAGAACCACTTGGGGCATTTACTTTAACTACTATGGATACGGTTGCTGTACAATTCCCTGCTTATCCAGGCGCCCGTTTGGATTCAATAAGAGTGGCATTAAGAAATGCCGGTTCAATAGTAGGAGGTGTTTGGGAATCTACAGGGAAAGTCCAGCCAACTCCACTTGGTAAAAAATTAGTGGGACCATTTACTGCTTCTATCACAACAACTTCAGCTCTTCCTTATCCTGTGCCATATCAAAATTGGGCAACTGTTGATTTAAGATCTTATTCTATTTCTACAGATAAGGATTTTGTTGCTGGGTTTGTAATTGGAAAGAATCCAAGTGTACCCGGAATAATGGTAACTGGCGAGCCAAACTCTGGTCCTTATCACAACTTTACTTATTTACAGACTGCTGATGGGGCCTCAACACCTAATTGGTATTATTATACAAAAGATACGGATTCGGTTTGGGTTTATCTTATCAGAGCCTATGTAAGCGTTATAACTTCTACGGGTGAAGAAAAGGTTGTTGAGCTAACTCCTTCAAATTTTTCGTTGGGACAAAATTATCCAAACCCGTTTAATCCAAGCACTAACATTCAATATTCGATAAGCAAAAGGCAATTTGTTTCATTGAAGGTATATAATTTGTTAGGAAATGAAGTTGCTACATTAGTGAATAAAGAACAATCTGCAGGCTCTTACAACGTACCGGTTACAATGAGCAATTTAAATTTAAGTTCCGGAACATATTTCTATCGTTTGCAAGCTGGTAATTTTGTTGAAACTAAAAAGATGATTCTGCTTAAGTAACGTTAATCAAGGGAAAAAAATCAGATAACAAATTTAGGCTGCCAGTAATGGCAGCCTTTTTTTATATTAATTTTTAATCTTTACAATTTTCAAATTACTATATTTGGATAAGCAAAGTAAGACAGCGCCGGATATTTTATGAAGATTTTATACGACCTTATTTTAATTTTTATTATTCTGCTATCAGGATGCGACAAAGATATTCCTCAAAAAAAATCATCCCAAATTCAACAGGCAAAAGAAATTGTTGCGAAGTATGGTTTTGTAAAAAATATTATCAGCGATTCTGGTAAATCTTTTGTTGTTATTGATTTTATTGATTATATGAAAAATTCAGATGTTGATTCAGCTATTCCAGATAATCAAAAGATTGAAATGCCTGACGGTTATAGTTATGTTAACAAAGAAATGAAAAACGAAAAACTTGAAATTGCAGATAGTGCAAAAATATTTTTACAAACCTTTAGTTATGATACCAGCGGCAACTTTAATTTTAATCAATCAGTAAAGCTAAGTGATATTATTAATGCGTTACAAAAAAATAAACATAACATCTTCTTATATTCGCCGTTCAAAATAGAAATTGCGGACAATAAGGTTGTTGGTTTAACTGAAATATATATACCATAATAATTCGGAATTAAATATGAAGAGATTTTTACTAATACTGATTTTACTATCATTAACTATCGCCAGCTACCCTCAAAAAATAATTTTTGAAGAAAGTTACAACAAACTCCCGTTTATATTAAGAATTGATAATTCGGGAATTTACTCAATTGCTTCCTTCGATATCGAAAAGGATATCATATATTTTTCATCTTTTAATAGTAATTCAGAATATGAATTTAAAGGTGGACAATATTCTAAAGTTTCCGCAACTCTGGAAAACAACAAAGATTTTATTGCCGGTTATGAACACCAGGCATCAACTTTAGGAAAAGAAAAAGTTGTCTCATCATTAAAAGATATTTACACATTTAAGAAAAGTTTTCGAAATGGTAAATCCATACTTAAAGATGCCGGCGGTAATATCAGTGGTTCTGGAGGAGAAGAAATTCAGGTTATTGTTCCAAACAGAAATCAGTTGATTTTAAAATCAAATTTTGCTGAATCAGAAAATGAAATTACAATTAATTATCCCTCTAACTTAGCCTGCGCAGATTTAATTGGAATTGATAAAAATGGAAACACTTTTCTTGTTACAGAAAAATATATTTCCGAAATTCCGCTTAAGGTTGAACGGGAAGTAATGGTGCTTTCTGAAGATGGTAAAATATTATCTCGTTTACAACTCCCCTCAATTAAGTATTTATACACTATCAAAGATTTACAAATAGATGCTAACGGAAATTTATATCACTTAATATCCTTTCCAGAAAAAGTAATAATCGTTAAATGGGAAAATTTAGCTATAGCGCATATAGAACCATTAAAATATCCGGCTGAATTTAATCAAGAAATAAATTTTAATTACTTTCTCCCCACTAATGAAAAAGTTGTAAAAACCCTAAGTGAAAACAATGTTGTTTCTGGGGTAAGCAGAACGGCATCATTAAAAATTGCTGATACTTATGCCTTGCATCAATATGAATGTACAGGGGCTAACTTAGCTCCAAATGATGTAACAGCACCGGATGGAGATATTGTTCGTACACCGGACTGGTTAGTGGTGGGATGGAATGCCCGCGTTCCTTATAAGTGGGGCGGATTCAGCACGCTTGCACAATTTGATGCTGGCTTAGCAAATGGGAAATATGCTGGTGATATAAACACTGCCGGCGTTTCTTCTTATGCAGAGGGTGTTGATTGTTCCGGTTTTGTTAGTCGTTGCTGGCAATTGAGTTACCATTCTTCAACAAGCGCTATGCCTAACATTACAACACAATATGCAAGCTGGGATGATTTAAAGCCCGGAGATGCAATTCACAAGGTTGGGCATGTAAGATTATTTGTTGAAAGAAATCTTAACGGCAGTTTTAAAGTTATAGAAGCAAGTGCGCGAAATTGGGATGTATCTTATTGGTCATATTCTTTATCAGATTTAGTTACTTATACTCCTCGCTACTATAATGGGATGGATACAAATTACAATTCACAACAGCCTGTTTTACTGAGTGCTGGTATTAAATCTGAAAATAAAGCCGAGTTGAAATGGAGTAGTAACTCAACAAATATTATCGGTTATAGAATTTACTCTTCTGCCGACGGAAATATTTGGAACATGTCTTTAAATGAAGATAGCATTAAAACCACTTCAGCAGAAATAAATATCGGAAGTGGCTGTACCTTTTTCCGGGTTTCAAGTGTTAAAGATGATTTTACTGAAAGTTACTGGTCAAATGTTTTGGGGATTAATAATTCTTCACTTCAAAAAAAAACTTTAATTGTTGATGGATTTAGTAGAGACACAGAATCAGGAAGCTGGCAGGGGGCCGGACATACTTTTGTTTTAAAGTATGGGAATGCTTTACAACAATTAAATATCGAGTTTAATTCAATTAAAAATTCAGAATTACTTAACAACACCTTTCATCTTGAAGATTATGATTATATCTTCTGGATAATTGGAGACGAAAGTACCATTGATGAAACATTTAATTCTGCTGAGCAATTACTTATTGCAAATTATTTAAATGCAGGTGGGAGTTTATTTGTTTCCGGAAGTGAGATAGGTTGGGATCTTAGTTATAAAGGCACAACTGAAGATCAAAATTTTTATAGTAATTATCTTAAAGCATCATATATTTCTGATGATGCCGGTGTAAGCTCTGTAATCGGTGCTGCAAATAGTTCTTTAGATGGTTGCAGTTTTAAGATTGGCCAAACGTACGAAGAAGATTACCCGGATGAGATTGCACCACAAAATGGCAGTAGTCTTTCGATGAGATATTCAAATAGTAAAGGTGCCGGCATACAATTTAAAGGATACTTCGGGAGCTCATCTGTTCAGAGCAGTTTAATTTATCTTGCATTTCCACTTGAAACAACTGCTGATGATCAGTCTTTCGACCAAGTAATTGCAAAGGCTATTAATTATTTTAATTCCGAGACTGTTGATGTAAATGAGAATAAAAATACAGTTCTCACTTTTTCATTATCACAGAATTATCCTAATCCGTTTAATCCAAGCACAAAAATCAGTTGGCAGTCTCCAGTGGGCGGTTGGCAAACTTTAAAAGTTTATGACGTGTTGGGAAATGAAGTTGCAACTTTGGTGGATGAGTATAGATCTGCCGGGAGCTATGAAGTTGAGTTTAATGTAGCGCAGGAATCTCTTCCTGCGATTGCAAGCGGAATTTATTTTTATCAAATAAAAGCCGGAAATTTTGTTGAAGCAAAAAAGATGATCCTGCTCAAGTAATAAAGAGTTAGAGAAAGAGTGAGATTAAGAAATTTAATTTTCTTTCTCACTCTTGCTCTTTATTTCACCAGACAATTTATTTCACATCTTCAACTTTAATATTCACCATATCACTAAATCCATTAAGCTCCGGATAGTACATTAAGTAACCCTGTGCAGGCATAATTTTATATTCACCAGGAATTTGCGCTTTAATGATATATGAAAATTCCATTTTATTCTGGCAGCTTGTAACAAAGAAGGCAACTTTTTCATCTCTGTACTCACGATCTGCATACTGCCAGCGCCACGGCATATAATCGTAATAGTTATTATTCTGGTAATTGTTTTCACCATCGATAAAATATTTATCCATATCTTTTACTACTTCAAATCCGGATGGAAGCATATCTTCAAGAATAAAATAATCAAGATTATCAGACTTTGATTCAACAAATGTTTTTACGAAAACATCCTGTCCGCTTGTTACAGTGCCATCAAACTTTTTCTTTAAGTAAATAATGTGACCATCTTTTTCGCCGGTTTCCAGAACATAATATTCTCTTCTAATTTTAAACCCATTATTATTTTCAATTGATTTTATGTCCTCAGTAAAAAACTCGCTTACGCCCGAGAGATACAAAATTCCTTTACCGGATTTTTCAATTCTTAGTTTATTATTTCCTTTCTTCAAAGTATTTATTTCACTTCCGCTAAACTTTAAAGTTTCAGATTGTTTAAACACATCAGATTTATCGAAACTTTTATTGAATACTTCCTTTTCATTTAAGAAAATCTTAACTGAAAAATCAGGGTCCAGTTCTTTTGTGATTTTCAGGTAATCAGTTAAAGCAAATAACACAACAGAAGTTTCCTGGGTCGATCTCCACGAATAACCCTGTCTTTTAAGAAGCAGCCATCTTATTGCTTTAGCTATAAGATCCGAATTACCTTCAACATTTAAGATTGCTTTAACTGCAAATGCAGTTCCCTGCACATTATCATTCTGCCATCTGTAATGCCATTCTTCCCCGCCCCAGAAAGCGAATGATTTTTCTTCGTTTACCTGTTTCTTTAATCTTGCAACAACATCTTTTGCTTTTTGATTTTCATTCATATTATTTAACGAAATTGCAAGCAGCGAAAGCGGATAAGATTTTAAATCTTTACGAAGAAGAATATTAATAATTTCAACATAATTGTCTTTATCATAACTCTGATTTTTCATTGCAGTGCTTAAAGAATAAATCATATACGACAAGGTCGTTTCATCAATATCTGGTTTAGCATTTGTAATCTGGTTTTTGAGATTGTTTAATCCATTGTTATAAACATTTTCATTTATTTTATAACCTGCTTCACGAGCCAAACTCAAACCGTAAATAACATACGCTGTCATATAAGGATTAGTTTGATCATTAGTCCACCAGCCCCAGCCGCCATCAGAATGCTGAAAATCGTAAAGACGTTTTAATCCGGCATCAACATATTTAGGAAGTTCTTCTATGGTATCAGATTTTAATGGAATATTGATTTCTTGAAAAGTTTTTGCGACTATTATCGTGGGAAGAAATCTGCTCATTGTCTGTTCAACACACCCATATGGATAACCCGCAAGATCATCAAGTGCTTTTAACATTGTACCTGCCAATGAAGGATCCGCAGAAAATGAAAATACAGCTGTTCTGATATCAATATTATCCGGAATTGAAATCTCAATCGTTTCATTAACCTTTTCTTGTGGATAATGTAATACGACAGGATTAGTAACTTTAACACCATTCGGAATTATTGGAACCTTAACTTCCATTGCATCTGATTCTTCATCAGTTAGAGAAGACACATTTAAAGTTGCTTCACCAGTTGGATTTGTAACTCTTACTTTCCAATCAATCCTCAATTCTGCCTGAGATGGAATATTAATTTCATAAGTGTCTTTTGTCTCTTCACCTGTTTTATTAATTACTTCTTTTGAATTAACGAAAGATGAAATAAGTTTTAGATTTTTAGCTTCAAAATGGATTTTTGTTGTTTTCTTTTTTGAAAGATAATTGTGTACGATTGTTGAGATCACAACTTCGTCATCCTGTCTAAAGAAACGCGGAGTTTCCATTCTAACAAGCAAATCTTTTCTGCTGATAAACTTGTTTACTTTTTGTCCAACATCTGTATTCTTTGTAATTCCCCTTACAGTTGTTCGCCATGTTGTTAAGTTATCGGGAATCTTAAATTCAACTTTTGCCATACCATTTTCATCAGTTACAATGTGCGCTTTCCAGATTAAAGCATCAACAAAGTTAGTGCGCACATCAGCCTGCACATAAGCGGATTTATCTTTGGACTCGCTTTTCATCAATTTGCCATCTGCCAGTGACATTTCGCTGACTACCGGCAAAGCATCTCTTCTTGCAAGTGTGTTCCCAATCTGATTTCCTTCACTCATTCCGCCAACACCTTGTGCAATCATATCTTCAATTTGCTGTTTCTGTTCATCTTTAATTGTGAAGTCGTATTTCTTCTCGCCAAAAACATTTATGTCGTCAATTAAAATCATACCACCAATTCCTGCAGAAATAAACAGTTGATAATTTCCTTTTGCTATATTTTCAATCTTGTAGTTTCCAAGTGAATCAACTTTTGTTGTGTAGTAATATCTTTCACCAGTTAAGATTACAAACAATCCTTGTGGAATTGATTCTTCATTTTCAATTGTAATCTTTCCATAAAGTTTGCCTTTATGTTTTACATTATCCTCTTTATAAGAAAAATAATTTTTATCGATATAAGTTGCCGGTCTGCTGTAAGAACTGAAATAACCTGACTGCAATGAATTATAAGTCGGCATATAAGAATACTGCGGCGAATAGAAAAATGTTTCTATCGGCTGAGTTTCATCTTCTTTAATTGCGTAGATGCTTTCGTCAACAATTCCAAAAGAAACTTCTGTGTTCTTAACCGGATTACCAAGATAATCCTTCACAACAATTTCATACTCGGCTTGCTCGCCAGGTTTGTAAATTTCTTTAGATGGATTTAGTGTGATGTTTAAGAATTTATCTTTAGCCAAAACTCCGATAAGTTTTGTCGTCTGATAAAGCATTCTATCTTTTATAAAACTGATAGAAATATTAAAGCTTGGCGAAAATTTATCAGTTAACTTTTCGCGGATTTCAAAACTATTGTTTTCAGGTTTTAGTTTTTTGTATGATAAAATTTTATCAGTTTCATAAGTAAGCAGTAATTCCTGATTTGGGTTTGGAAGAAATACATAAGCAATTAGAGAACCCCCTTTTTCATAAGAGTCTTTATCAGTAATGATTTCAAGTCCGGCATTAGTTCTTTGATAATAATAATCGTTTACATCGCCTACATAAAAAGAACTGGCTGCTTCTATTTCTCTTTCCTTTTCATCAAAAGCTATTATCCGATAATTATAATATCCAACTCTATCATTCTTTGGATTAAAAGTTACAACCGCCGAGCCAGCTTCATTTGTTTTAGCAAAAAGTGTATCGCTTTCAGATTTCATTCTCATACTTTTGGGATCATCAGGATAATTGATGATAACTCTAAAATCCGTTTGTACCGGTTTATCAGAAAAATCAGAAGCATTAACTTTTATCTTTACATCTTTACCCTGCTGAAAAAACCATTTATCCGGCGAAGTTGAGATTGTAAATGATCCGCGAGTTACAAAAACCTGAGTTGAGCCAGTAATTGCTCTGCGTGAAGCATCAGTTACCTGCGCAGAAATTATATATTGATAATCGTAATTTTTATCAGATTCAACTTTGTAACTAAACTCTAACTTTCCATTTTCATTTAGAACTCCAGATTCCTGGTGAATCAATTCCTGCTGTCCGCCAAAGTAACGATCATTTCTAAATCCTTTATAGAACCAGGACCATTCACTCCAATACCACCACGGGCGCCAGTAGTTTTGTTTGTAAATACTTATTTGAACTGAAGCTTCTTTAACCGGAGAACCAAAATAGTAATCCGCAGAAACTGTGGCAGCAATCTTATCTCCATTTGCATACTGGTTTCTATCTGTAGCAACATTTACTTTGTATTCTGGTTTCTTATATTCTTCAACTGTAAATGAACCATAATAACTCATTCCATCTTTTGTGAATAGTATTGAGTAGTATCCCAAATCTGCCTCGCCATCCAGCAAAAAGTTTCCCGAGAGAGAACCAAACTCATTTGTTGTAGCTTCACCGGAATAAACTTCTTTATTTTTTGGTGATTTTACAGAAACCGAAAACTTTAAATCCGGTGCATTTAGGATTTCATTTCCCTTTTTATTTCTAAAGATGGCTTTAAAATTTACTGCTTGTCCCGGTCTGTAAACTGGCTGCTGGGTATAAACGTAAGCTGTAAGATATTCACTTTGACCCTGGTTAAAATAAAAATACGGGTCACTTAAAATGATCTCATTTCCTGAATATCCAAATAGCTGGATGTTAGAGTTCTTAATTCCTTCAAATTCAGACAGTTTGGCAAACATTAGTCCGTCTTTGTCAGTATGCTTGCTTCCTATTTGCTTTCCATCCTGATAAAAATCAAATCTTGCTTTGGCGGAAAACTCTCCTGTCTTTGCATCAGCAATAAAAGATAAAATCTCTTTCTGATTATTTTTATAGACCATTGCATAATCTGTAACAACAATTGCACAATAACCGACCATATCTTTTCTGATAGCCTGAACTATATAAATTCCCGGCTCATCAATTTTGCCAATGCTAATCTCACCCGAGTAATAATTATTTTTTCCCGCTGGTTTATAATCCCATTCTTTAACCAAACTGGTGTACTTTAATAGTAGTGCTTTATCTTTTCCCCAGATATCAAAAGCATATCTGCTGTTATTTTGATCCAAAAGGGAGAAAAATCTTACAGGATCTTCAATTTTTAATAATTTAAAATCAAATTTTCCAGTGCTTTGGGAATAAGAGTACAAATTAAGTTTAGCTACATCTCCCGGTGCAAATGTTGTGTAGTTTGAAAGATAGAAATTATTATTGTCATCGGTTAATGGTTTTTGTGCAGAGACACCTATAAAGAAAGTTGTAGTAAAAACTGTAAATAGGAAAATAATTCCTTTTTTCTGAATCGAGTTCATATTTTTCTCCGATTTTAGTGCCTTATACAAACTTAAAAAATAAAAGTGCCACTTATTCTTGTTTATATAAATGAAAGTTCTTTAAAGTTTAAAAATATTTTTCAAAATTGTGTTATTTTCAACTATAATACCTTTATAGTCGAATATTTGGACTCCTGCCATTGTGGGTTCTAAAACTAAATTAAGTATTGTGCTGACTATGGCTCCGGGTTAAATTAGAACTTGTAATCCGAGATGTTAAAATAACAAAATGAGGTTTTATTGAAATCATTCGCAAAGATAATGTATTTAATTATTCTCGTTGCAATGGTTGGTTTTACACTGATAGTTAATGAGGACAAAATAACTGAACCAGTAGCAACAGATGAAGTGGTTTCGGTGGATGCAAACACAATAACCGCCGACCGCTCATTAGTAGAATTTGTAGATAAGGGAACAATGAAAGCATCGTGGTATGGACCTGGATTTCATGGGCAAAAAACTGCTAATGGTGAACATTATGACCAGATGTCTTTTACCGCAGCACATAAATCGTTAAAATTTGGCACTTTATTAAAGGTTACCAATCTTAAAAACAATAAATCTGTGGTGGTACGGATTAATGACAGAGGTCCTTACATTGCCGGAAGGGATCTTGATCTTTCCAAAGCTGCAGCACTTTCTTTAGGAATGGTAAGAAGAGGAGTTGCAAAAATCAAGGTCGAGGAAATTAAAATTGCCGGATTAGATAGTCCTGATCTAAATTGATTATTTCCTAAATTTAGCCGCCCCCTTTAATGGGGGTTTTTCATTTTAAATATCACTGAACAAAATAATTCTTTAAATATTCTAATATCTCTTCTTTCGTATCGAGCGTTATCACTAAATCGGTCTTTTTATTTTCGAGCCTTAATTGATTGTTCATAACATTTATAATCTCTTTCCACATCTTAGAATGACAGATTACAGGTTTTGGCTGCTGAAGATTTTTATTGGCATATTCCCAAACAGCGGCAAACTCAAGTAAAGTACCAGTGCCGCCCTGCAAAATTATATAAGCATCCCCAAGTTCCAGAAGTTTTGTGATTCTTTCAAACAGTCTTTTTTCTCTCACTTCAATTGTTATATAAGGATTTGGCTCGGAATTCCAGAGATCAACAGTAACACCATAAACAAAGCCGCCATTATCATACGCCCCTTTTGATACAGCTTCCATAATTCCTTTGTACCCGCCGGTGCAAATGTTAAATCCATTTTGTGCAAGCAAAGCTCCAAGTTGATATGCAAACTTATATTGCTCATCATCTTCTGCCGGAACTGCACTTCCGAAAATTGTAACTGTTTTGTTCATAGTTCTAAAAATTGTGTGGATAAAAATAATTAATCCACAACAATTAATTAAACGACAACCCCAATTTCAAAAAGAAATTGGGGTTGTTAAAAAAACAAAAAAGAAAACGGCTTATTTCTATAAGCCCGATTCTACGATTTAATCAATTTCACTTACTTAGCATTCGAGCCAACAACATTCACACTAACTTTAATATTTTCAGCAACTTTTTGCCCAACCAATTTATTGTTTACTCCATAATCCGAAAGTTTAATATTAAAATTTGCCTGCACACCAAGTAAATCACCGGGTGCACGCATTTTAGTTTGTTCGCTTTCATCAAGATAAGTTAAAGCAGCGTCTGTAACCACTTCTTTTGTAACACCGTGTAATGTAAAATCCCCTGTTACTTTTGCACTTAATTTATTATCTGCAAGCGCTTTAACATCATTAACTTTTTTTATTTCAAAAGAAATTTCGGGAAAGGCTTCAGCATTTAGCCAACTGGCGCTTCGCATATGTTCATCACGCATATCTATTCCTGTTTTGACCGAAGTTACCGGAACAAATATTTTACCACGCAATGTTTTAATATCATTCACTTTAAAAACAACACTTCCTTTTACATCATTACTTAATCCGGTTATATCCTCAAGCGGAGCTCCGCTGAAAAATGATGCCTGATTTCTTCCACGTTCATCGGCAAAATTAAAAGTTTGTTCACCGCTGGCTTTAACTTTAAAACCTTGTGCATATATTGACGCAGCAAATAAGAGCATTACAGTAAAAAATGATAGGGCTTTTTTCATATTGATTCCTTTTGTTTTGTTTTAAATAAATAAATTAAAATTCCGGATATAACTATTAAAATTCCTGAAATGACCGAAACTGACAGGAATTCAACCGAAAAGGAAAACCCTGATGGAAGAAATCCAAACATAAAATGATTTACATATTGTCTGTTTTCTACACCCAGCATTCGATCAAGATCGGTGGTTTTATCAACAAGGACCTTTGTTTTTGTAAAAATCTCCGCACCTTGCATTAACCAATAGATTAACGTAGAAACGATTAAAATAATTCCAATTACAAGCACATATTTTTGATTTTTATTCATTTTAGTATTTTATTTTTTTCATACTGCATATTTAATTGTTCGAGTTAACCGTTATCCTAAATTTATTTCTGAATCTTTAAGTTAGATCCGGAAATAAATTCAAGTTGATCTTGCTGTAAGTATTTTAAGAACGGCACTTATTAGTTAAATTTGACTTTGAAAAGGAACTTAAATAATCAGACAGACTTGAGTAGTTGTATTATAATCTCAAATTTTAGAAACTGCACTTAAGAATTTTAAGAAAAACAGATTCTGAAATATGTTTATAATGACAATTATTATTCTTTTAATATTTTATGTTTAATGTGAATAATTAAGAACCTTATTTTCCCAAATCGGAACTGTATGTTATAACACATAAGGTTAATTATCAAGTTATATTTCTGTTAATAATAAACTTTGTTGGATAAATCACATTTGAGCCAGACTTTTGATATTACGATAATTGGCGGCGGTATTGTTGGTACTGCAACAGCGCTTTCAATTTTAAAAGAAAAACCCTTAAAACTGCTTTTACTAGAAGCTGAAACTTCACTGGCAGCACATCAAACGGGAAATAACAGCGGAGTGATTCATTCCGGACTTTATTATAAGCCTGGTTCTCTTAAAGCAACAAACTGCACAACAGGAAGAGAAATGTTATATGCTTTTTGCGAAGAACATAATCTCCCGTTTGATAAATGTGGGAAAATTGTTGTTGCCACGAGTAAAAAAGAAATTGCCGCTCTTGATATGCTTGAAGAACGAGGAAGAGCAAATGGATTAGCAGGTATAAAAAGGATTTCATCTTCAGAGATTAAAGAACATGAGCCACATGCTTCAGGTATCGATGGATTATTTGTCCCTCAAACAGGAATAGTGGATTATGTAGCTGTTACTAATAAATATTCAGAATTGATTCGTGATAATGATGGAGTGATAAAAACTAATTCTAAAGTTACTTCTGCAAAAAAAGATGGAAAAGAATTTGTCATTTTTACCAGGCATGATGAATTTAAAACTAAGTTTGTTGTAAATTGCAGTGGATTACAATCGGATAGAATTGCAAAACTTTTTGGCGTTGATCCAAAACTTCAAATCATTCCGTTCCGTGGCGAGTATTATAAACTTAAAAAAGAAAAAGAGCATCTTGTAAAAAATTTAATTTATCCTGTTCCCGATCCTGAATTTCCATTTCTTGGAGTTCACTTTACCCGAATGATAAAAGGAGGTGTTGAAGCGGGACCAAACGCAGTTCTTGCTTTGAAACGAGAGGGGTACAAGAAAACCGATTTTTCAATTCGTGATATTTTAGAAATGAAATTATACCCCGGTTTTTGGAAGATGGCTGCAAAATATTACAAAATGGGATTTCAGGAATTCAGAAGATCTTTTAGCAAGGAACTATTTGTACGATCTTTACAAAAATTAATTCCGGAAATTCAAATGAATGATATTGAAGTTGGTGGAGCCGGTGTAAGAGCACAAGCTTTAGAGCACGATGGAAAGCTTGTTGATGATTTTAGAATTGTTGAGGCAGAAAGGATGGTGCACATTTTAAATGCTCCATCTCCCGCAGCAACTGCTTCCTTAAGCATTGGCAAAATAATTTGCGAAATGGTAATCAAACGATTTAATGAAGAAGTAAAATAATTTTAATGAAACAAAATTTAATTAATATAGTTTCGGGTTCATTAGAAAAATCAAACCTGATTGAAATCCGGAAAGACTTTTCCGGCTTATTATCTGCTATCAAAAAGAATAAAAACAAGAACATTATTTCAGGAAACGGTTTTCCATCTGTACCAAAGGAATTTTTAATCGGAGAAATAAATCAAATTTTGGAGACCCACACAATCGAGCGAACAAAATATTATATAAAACGATTGAAGAAAAGTCTTACTGAAACCAAGAATAGTAAAATTAATGATTTGAATCTCAACCGATGGAAAGAATATGAAGATATAATTACGGACAGTTTGTGGATATTGAATAAACGGGATAACTCAGGAGTTCATCACGCGGGATACTGGGGAAATTTTATCCCGCAAATTCCTAATCAGCTATTAAGACGCTATACAAAAAAAGGTGATTGGGTTTTAGATCCGTTCCTTGGCAGCGGAACAACATTGATTGAAGCACAAAGACTCGGAAGAAATGCCGTTGGAATTGAGCTATCTAAAAAAGTTTTGGATCAAACAAAAAAGAATATTGCGAAAGAAGCCAATTCGCATAATGTAAGGTTAGAATTTGTAAATGGTGATAGTGCGTCTTTTGATTTTAAAAGTATTTTTCAAAATGTATCCACTAAATCATTTCAATTCATTATTCTTCATCCACCGTACTGGGATATAATTAAGTTTAGCGATAATAAGGAAGATCTATCCAATGCAAAATCGGTTGAAGATTTTTTAATCAGCTTTGGAAAAGTTATAGATAATTGTCTGCTTTATCTTGATAAAGGAAGATACGCTGCTGTAGTAATTAGTGATAAATATTCTGCCGGTGAATGGATTCCGTTAGGATTTTATATTATGCGGGAAGTTTTAAAACGCGGAATGATTTTAAAATCAACAATTGTAAAAAACTTTGAAGAGACAACTGCAAAACGCAATCAAAAAGAATTGTGGCGTTACCGCGCATTAGCCGGTGGATTTTATGTTTTTAAACACGAATACATTTTTGTTTTTCAGAAGAAATGAAACACACGTTAACTGAAATAGAATCTGAATTAAAAAAACGACTTGCGCATCCATACAAATGGGGACAAAAACAAAATGACAGTTTCGACAAGCAAACAAACTTTATATATCACACTTTCCAATTTGAAGATTTACTAAAAGAAATTGATAAAAATTTTAAATCCGAAAAAGATTTTGATCTTTACTTTAACTACACAATAAATCGCTGGTACAACTTTTGGTCGGCACAAGCTGTCGAAAATATATTTTGTTCATTACCAAATGTTAAACCAGCATTAGACAGCAAAGACAGGCTTGTTGATTTTATAATTCAAGGTGTTTCATTTGATCACAAAACATCTAACTTCCCTAAAAAGTTTCCATATAAAATTGATGAGTCAATAAAGAAAACAGATGAATTGATTAAATGGTTATACAAAAATCAATCACAGCAGCAAAGAAAACATTTAAAGAATAGATTATTCATTGTGCTTTATGCAAAAGATGGCGAACACTGGAAATTAAAATCCGAAATTATGTGGCTAAAAGAAAGAATTGAAAAATATATGATCGGCTTTAACCCTCATTTTCTTTTAAAATTTGCGTTTGAAAAAGACAAAGAAACATTATCAGATATAATTTGGGCGATACGTAACAAATAATGATCACAAATAATGTTATTATGCGCTTATCGAAAGCTGATATTAGCAGCATTAAAGAAGTAATATTTCAACCCTATTTAACAAGACAAGATTTTACCCGACAAATTTGACGTAAAATATTTTACGTTTGGCTAATTTATCATTGAACTACGGACTCACTTTATTTATTTTCAATTACGAAATTTTAATAAGATTTATTACACTATGAAAAAAATATTTTTATTCTCATTTGCATTAATATTTACTTTTGTTTTAATCAGTTGCGGAGAAAATTCCAGGGATAACTCTCAAAACACTGAAAAAGATAACTCATCAAAATTCCAAAAACGATATGGTGTAAAATCAGGCATAATTGAATATGAGATCTCCGGGTCACAGGAAGGCACTAAAACTCTCTATTTTGATGATTGGGGAATGAGACAAGCTGAATATACGCGCTCTGTACTGAGCGTTGGCGGATTTACAAAATCATTAAATCTTGTAAACATTATTGATGGCGAATATCAATATATGATTAACATCGACCAGAAAAGCGGAACCAAAACCAGAAATCCGATCTTAAAAGAAATTGAATCACTTAAGTACGAAAAAGGATTTAATGAATTTGGTGAACAGATGTTGCTAAAAATGGGCGCTGAAAAAATTGGTTCTGATAATTTTCTTGGAAAAGATTGTAACATTTATGAAATGAAAAAAACGGGGACTAAACTATGGGTTTGGAACTGGATAACACTAAAATCAGAGACTAAATCACACGGAATTGACATAACTACAGTTGCAAAAAAAATTGATATTGATGTTTCTATTCCTTCTTCAAAATTTAATGTTCCGGAAAAAGTTGTTTTGAATGAAGTTGACCTCGACAACATCGAAAACGAAATGAGAAAAGAAAACAAATGATTTCATTTCTTCCAATCGGAGGTGGAAATGAAATTGGTGCAAATAGCTACTTTATAAATTTTAATGGTAACGGAATTATTCTGGATTGTGGAATTCATCCTCAAAAAACGGGATTAGATTCCCTTCCAAATTTTGATTTACTTAAAGACAAGTCTGTTGATTACTGTTTAATCTCTCATGCACATCAGGATCATATTGGTGCGCTTCCCTTTCTTGTAAAGAAATTTCCTTATGTAAGGATAATTACCACACCTCAAACAAGAGCTTTAGCAGAACTTACGCTTCATAATTCTGTTTCAATCATTAAAAAAGAAATTGAAGAGCCAGGTTTTGAATTTTATTCTCACGATGAAGTTGATCTTTTAATAAAAATGATTGAATACAAAGAATACAAAAACCAGTTTGAATTAGATTCGTATCGCCAATTAGAAGAGGCAAAAGTTAAGTGCACATTTTATGATGCGGGGCATATACTTGGATCCGCATCTATTCTTTTAGAAAATAATGGTTATAAAATTTTTTATACGGGAGATATTAATCTTACAAATCAAACTCTTTTGCCAGCGGCAGTTTTACCGGAAACAAAGGTTGATGCTCTAATACTTGAAACTACTTACGGTGCAACAGATTCGGATTTACTTTTAGATTGGAATTCAGAATCGTTCCGTTTTGCAAAAGAAGCTAATAAGATTTTAAACAATGGCGGATCAATTCTGATTCCTGTTTTTTCTCTTGGCAAGATGCAGGAAATGCTCGGGACTATCTGGCAGTTGATGCAAAAAAGAAAGCTTACAACTGTAGATATTTACACCGGTGGACTTGGAACAAAAATAATTCGTGCCTACGATTATAATCGCTTTGTTATTAACAGAGTTGATGAAGAATTTGAACTGGTCAATATTCCGCAAAAAGATTATTATGATATTTCAAACCCCGAAGAATTATTTAAACATCCGTGCATTGTGCTGGCATCAAGTGGAATGATGATTAGCGGGACATCATCTTTTACATTTGCAAAGAGCTGGCTTAAACAAAAAGACTCCGCAATCTTTACTGTTGGATATATGGATACTAATACTCCCGGTTATATAATTGCAAATTCTGAACGCGGAGATAAAATCCAACTGACAGATTTTGATGAATTAACAGAAGTTAATTGTACAATCAAGAACTTTAAATTTTCGGCTCACGCAAGAAGAGAGGATTTATTAAAGATAGTTGATAAGCTAAAACCTGATAATATAATTCTCACTCACGGTAATGAAGATGCTTTAGATTGGATGGGAAGCTCAATCCTTAAAAAGCATAAAAATGTTAAGGTAAACATAGCCGTTGCAGGAAAAGAAATAAATAATTTTTAGTTGCTAAAGGCAACAGTTATTTTTTCTTCGTATATTAAGATAAATTAAAATTCCTTTTCCTTGCGATAGGGAAAATTAAAAATTACTTCTAATAAAATTTATCTCAGGAGGAGAAAATGTCTCGCTTGAAAAACCAAGTCCAGGAAAAAATTGAAGCCTGGCGCCCGCGCACAACACGTCTTCTTAAAGAATTCGGTAATGTAAAGGTTGATGAAGTTGACATCGGTCAAATTATTGGTGGTGCCAGAGATATCAAAAGTCTTATTACAGATATTTCATATCTCGATCCGTTTGAAGGAATCCGGTTCCGCGGATTTACAATTCCAGAAGTTCTTGAGAAGCTTCCAAAAGTCCCTGGTGGAGAAATGCCTTATGTTGAAGGCTTTTTCTTTTTCCTATTAACCGGTGATATACCTTCGATGGAAGATGTTCAGGAAGTTGCTGAGGAGTTCAAGAAAAGATCAGCAATTCCAAAGTATGTTTTTGATATCCTGAAAACAATGCCGGCAGATTCTCATCCAATGGTAATGTTCTCAACTGCAATTCTTGCTATGCAGCGCGAATCTGAATTTGTAAAAGAATATAATACAGGTAAATTAAAGAAGAATGATTATTGGGCACCAACTTATGAAGATGGTTTAAATCTACTTGCAAAGCTTCCGGGTATTGCTGCTTTTATTTATAGATTAAAATATAAAAACGGTAACATTATCGAATCAGATCCTAAGCTTGATCTTGGCGGCAACTTTGCTCACATGATGGGTATTGCAAAACCTTATGATGATGTTGCAAGAATGTATTTCATTCTTCATAGTGATCACGAAAGTGGAAATGTTAGCGCTCATACCGGTCATCTTGTTGCAAGTGCTTTGTCTGATCTTTATTACTCAATCTCAGCAATGACAAACGGACTTGCCGGTCCATTACACGGACTTGCAAACCAGGAAGTACTTGCCTGGATTCAAGGAGTTTATAAACAAATGGACGGTAAAATTCCAACCGAAGCAGAAATGAGACAATTTGTTTGGGATACATTAAAAGGCGGACAGGTAATTCCAGGATTTGGTCACGCAGTATTAAGAAAAACAGATCCTCGTTATATGGCACAAAGAGAATTTTGCTTAAAGCATTTACCAAAAGATCCACTGTTCCAATATGTTGATCTTTTATTCAAGGTTGTTCCTCCGGTTCTTCTTGAACAAGGCAAAGCAAAAAATCCATGGCCAAATGTTGATGCACAATCCGGTGTTATTCAATGGTATTACGGATTAAAGGAATATGATTTTTACACAGTTCTGTTTGCTGTTGGAAGAGCACTTGGTGTTGTAGCAAATATTATCTGGGATCGCGGTTTGGGTTATCCAATCGAGAGACCAAAATCTGTTACAACCGCAATGCTTGAAGATGCTGCGGGAATAAAATCCTAATTGTATATAGGTCAACCTGATATCTTTTCAGGTTTGTAATTTGCATCAGACGTCACGGGTTATTCCGTGACGTTTTTTATTGTTGTTTAAGTCTTCAACATTCTCCTCAATAAATTTATTATATTTCTTAAAACAATTATCAAAGTGTAGTACACCTTTAAGGTGTGCTATACTTTGTATGCTTATTAAAAAGAGAAGACAATGAACAAACAGCCAATTTCATCTTTAACAGACTTAAACGATAAACTTCTATCAGGCAAAGCTGCTTTAGAACAAAGCGAAATTGAAGAGCTGCTTATCAATCTTAATGATGAATTAAGCCGTTCGATAAGTAATGGTTATTTTAATTCCGTAGTGGAATTTGAAATCTGGAGCAATATTTTTAATGGTTTATTTAGCAGCGAGCTTGCAAATCAGTTCATGGAAAGTATGGATAAGGATTTGTTCTTTTCGTTTGGCAATTATCTTGTTTCTTTATCAAATCCGCTGGATAAAAATGCCGTTTTAATTATTCGTAATTATCTTAATCTTTTTCGTTACTCAACATTTCTGCAAAAAATTTATGATGAAAGAAGGTGGGACGAATTAATTCACAAGCTTATTATTAAAAGTTCTTACACCTTTGATGTTTTATTTAATCAGCGTGTTAATCAGTACAAAAAGAAAAACCTTTTTAGAGTTATAAAAGATGACAGAACAATTGATTACACGTGGCAAAAAACATCCGAAATAGTTTCATCTTATCGTTCATCAATCAACAATCTGCTTTTTGAAATATCGGGTGAAAATAGATTTGTGGCTTTCCTTCTTGAAAATAGTTTAGACATGGTTATGCTGGATATTGCTTGTTTAACATCCGGGATTGTTAACCTGATGATTCCTGCTAATTCAGTAACCGAGCATATATATTTTATACTTAACCAAACAAAAGCGCCAATACTTTTTGCTGATGACGAAAAACAGTTAGCAAAAATTAGAACAATAAAAAAAGAAGTCCCGAATCTCAAAACCGTTGTTATGCTTAAAGGTAATGCAGCAGAAGACTGGGTAATAAGTTTTGAGGAATTCAAAGCTTTAGCTTCTGACATAAATAAAAAAAGAGATGTACAGATAAAACCGGATTCACTTGCAACTTTAATGTACACTTCCGGTACAACGGGTGAACCTAAAGGAATAATGTTTTCACACACGAATATTGTTTATAAAAGATTTTGCCGTGCAATGGCAATTCCCGGAATAAGCGACACCGACCGGTATCTGGCATTCCTGCCTCTTTATCATACTTTTGGAAGATGGTTTGAGATGACAGGCGCCATTTTCTGGGGCGCAGAATATTGCTTTATGGAAAACCCTTCCGTCGAAACAATGATTGATAATATGCGTCTTGTTAAACCAAGTATTTTTATTTCAATCCCTAAAAAATGGATTCAGCTTTATGAATACATAACTGCGCGAATTGATGTTGAGGTTGATGATGATGAAAAAATAAAAACAGCGGTCATTAATGCAACAGGAGGTAATCTTAAATGGGGACTTTCGGCGGCAGGTTTTCTTCCATCAGATGTCTTTAGATTTCTCCAGAGATATGGTATTGAGTTAATGAGTGGATTCGGTATGACTGAAGCAACAGGTGGAATAACCATGACTCCGCCATTTCAGTATCGGGAGAACTCACTTGGTAAAGCTTTGCCTGGTATTGAAATTAAACTCGGTGAAGACGGCGAAATATTAATTCGTGGTCCTTACGTAATGCTGAATTATTATAATCAGAAGATCGAAAATACTTTTGATGCTGATGGATGGCTTGCAACTGGCGATGTGATGAAAATGGACAAGGATGGTTTTATCGAAATTATAGATCGCAAGAAAGAGATTTACAAAAACATTAAGGGTGAAACGATTGCACCGCAAAAAATTGAAAATCTATTCCGTGACTTTGAATTTGTTAAGCAAGTTTTTCTTGTCGGTGATCATCGCCCTTTTAATACAGTATTAATTTTTCCTGATTTTGAGACGGAAACCTCTCCATTAAAAAATATGGATGAACAGCAGAGACAGGAATATTTTTCAACAGTAATAGTTACAGTAAATAATTTTCTTGCGCCATTTGAAAGAATTGTTGATTTTAAATTAATCAGTCGCCCATTTAACGAAGCACACCACGAACTAACAGCCAAAGGGACGTACAAACGCAGAGTTATTGAAAAGAATTTTGAAGAACTTATTAAATCGATGTATCAGAAAGATCATCTTTCACTTCCACTTGGCAAATATGAAGTTAAAATTCCAAATTGGTTCTTGCGCGAAAAAGGTGCATTAAGCCGTGATGTTTTTCTAAAACACAACCTGCTCTCAATCCCAAAAGTAAAGTCCTCGCTTACAATTAAATGTATTGATGAGGAACAGGGAATATTCCTGTTAGGAAATTATTCCTATCAAATATCAACCAAACAAATTGATTTACAAAACCTGTTAACCAATCCATTCTATTGGCTTGGCAATTTAGAACTATCGGATTTTGCCGGTCAGGGAATTTTCCGTTGGTACAGAAGAACTGAAGCTGAAAAAGATATTACTTTTATAAATAGAATAACCCCAGTTATACTTCATAATGAATTAAAGAATAATTTGCTTGAAATTATTTCAGCGAAGGAAATTTCAATTCTTGGATTACATTATGCAACTGTAATGCTGCAATCCGAAAAACAAGATGATAATGAAGTTTCGCTGGTTTACTTTTATGATATTCTAAAAGACCCAAAAGCAACTCATTATAAGCTGGCAGTAGAAATAGCTTTTCGTCCTATTGTTATTAACAACATTAGCATAAGGCGTAAAATGTTTTTAGCTGCCTCTCAAACCTTAAGAAAAAGCAGCTTCGGGCGGTTGTTAGATTTGTACACCGATGCTAATTATGATTTTTTAAATAAAGATATGATCAGCAGAATTGATAATTTAAGTCGTGGCGATGAAAATCTTTACGAAATAGAATCGGTTCTTGAAAAGCGCATTTCTTCTGTTACAGCTAAAACACAACTAAATAAAACTGCTGTTCCTTCCCTCTTTGAACTGCTTGTAAATTATGGTGTCAATCATCCCTTAAGTTATTATCGAATTAGAAGATTCTTTTTACACTACGAATTATATGGGAGCAGTAATGATGTCCGCAATATTGCATTAACATCCAGATTAGAAATAAGGAAGCAGTTTACACTTTGGTTAGGTGTTGCACAAAAAGTTTCAATCGACCCTGAAACCGGAGAAGAGTATCGATGGGAAGATGTTTTAATTTTTGATCAGGCAATATCAGAAAGTGACCAGGAAACTCTTAAAAAAGCAATAACCGAAAAACAAATTATAAGAGAAGCGATTTTTTTGTTTTCAGGAGGTACATTTATTTCGCTTAATAATATTCTGCCTTCCGGTGTGTGGATAAGTAAATTTTCGGAGTCTGGAGATAGATCTGTATTTCGTGTTACAGTACAAACAAGATTTCAGGGTGGTTTTGACCTTGCTATTCACCTCACTCATAATGTACCACCGGAAACAATTGAAGAAGAGATTCAGTGGAAAATAATTGCAGGCACTGAGATTAATGGAGAAAAACTCGCAGCTAAGTTTGGCGGTTTATGGAGTGAGTATAATTTATGGACTGAAGAATTTATTAATGAGGATACAGTTGAAAGATTTATCAGACGTGAATATAAAAAGAAGGACGATATTGCAATTGAAAAACTTCGTAACCTCTGGAAATTTTTTGTATGGAATGCGGCTGCAGCTTATGTAAAATTCTGGAAGTTGTCTGAAATGAAAATGGAACTTACCGATACTACGCCAGATGAAATTATAGTTTCACCACACGACTATCAAACCGGGTGTATTATAACATCATTTTCCAAAAGAAGAAATACTCAATCTGCTCTTGGATTTATAATGAACTTTTACGAAAGTTTTGTTAAACAAACAGAAGAAAAATATCCCTTGATAAAAAAAGCATCTGTTTGGAATGCAATCTTTTCAGGGATAATTGAAGCAGAAGGAATTGATGACGGAGTTCATTTAATAAACAAATTCCGCCGCGAACTTGATAGTTCTGATGATCAGATGAAAGAAGATATTGTTATACGAATAGATTCCTTTTTGCGTAACATAAAAAATCATGGGTATCTGCCAAAACAATTATATTTTTCTGTCAAAAGATTTCATCGCTGGTACAGTCTTAACAGAAGTGCTTCACTCTCGGCACAGGCAGAAATGCTTTATGAACTGTATGAAACTTATCGCTTATTTGATCTTGAGGAACAATATCCGGCAGCGCGAACAAGATTTTTCCTTGAAACTGTTTTTTATAATTCACCGCAAAGATTTAAAGATGTATTGCGTGAGCTTGTAAGAAAGCAGAGATATCGTAAAATCTCTAAGGAAGAATCACTACGTCTTATTTCTGCCCTGCACTTTGAGTTTGAGCTTGATGAAAAGGAAACTTACTTTATTACACGTCTCGGATATCCGCATCTAAAGCCTTCCGATTCAGCAGCTTTATTGAAAATTAAATCAGAATTAGAAGCACAGCCAAATCTTGTTGTGCAATTGCAAGATGATGATGGAAATTTGTTTACAATTCGAAATCCTATTAATCCAAAAGAAATTTCTAAACTGCATCAACTGTATCTTGAGGCAAATCTTGCCGTTAATTTCAGACCGGAACATCATTATCTTGTTGCTGTTTCAGATCGCGGGTTTATTATTGGTGGTACTTTTTATTACGAAGCGATGAGCAAACAGTCCACATGGAAAAGATTGTTGTATCCAATCGCTATCGCCGTAAAGGAATTAGCGAGGGTTTAATGAATGAACTTTTTAACAGAGTTAAGTCAGAAAATATAAAATTTGTTACAACGGGATTTTTCCGTCCAGAGTATTTTTATCGATTTGGATTTAAGATCGAAAGGAAATATTCTGGTTTGGTTAAAGAGTTATAAACCTAAATGTACGGTTGTAGATAGTTTCTCATACGGATTATACAGCTATAGTATATTTAGAGCTTTAAATATTTTTATTATTTTTAATTTAGCACAGTGGTCTGGATTGAGTATATCTTAGTTTGGTTTATTTGTGATTTAATTTTTAGGGAAATATTAATACTTCATTCTTAAACTTTTTATTGGTGGTGAATTATGGAATCATTATCATTTGATGTTGTTGTACTTGGAGGTGGGCCCGGCGGAACACCTGCGGCAAATTATTTATCAGCTCACGGATTAAAAGTAGCTATCGTTGAGAAGGGAGAAGGGCTTGGCGGGGTCTGTCTTTTTAAAGGTTGTATCCCATCTAAAATATATATCGAAACTGCTACACGTTTTTATGAATTTAAACAAGATGAAGCTTTTGGAATTTTTGGTGACACTAAACAATTAAAAATCGATATTCAGAAAATAAAGGAACGGAAAAAAGGAATTCTTAGCTTGCGAGTAAATGGAGCAGCTAAACATTCCGAAAAGGTTGGAACAAAAATATTTAAAGGAATTGGACAAATTTCAGGAATTAACAGCATCGATGTTCAGACAGTTCAGACAGTCCAGACGAGTTACCACCTAATCTTTAAATCACTTATCATCGCACTTGGTTCTGAAGGTGTTATACTGCCCATTGAAGGTTCAGGATTATGTAAATCTGTTGAGGATATTTTTGAATTGGAAAATCTGCCTGGCAATGTTGTTATGATTGGTGGAGGTTATATTGGTATTGAAATGGCTTCAATGTTTGCACGTATGGGAATTCCGGTTACAATTATAGAGTTTTTACCAAGAATTTTATCCACAGAAGATGTTAACATAAGCTCGGCAGTTTTGGATGGATTAAAAGAACTTGGAATTGATGTTTACTTAAACTCTAAAGTGGTTGCTGTAAAAAAATCAAACGGAGAAAAGATCGTCCAATTTTTATTGAAGAATGAAAACAAGCAGATCAAAACTGATTATGTTCTTATGGCAGTTGGCAGACGTCCTAATACCGATAATTTGAACTTGGATCTGCTTGGTATTACAAAGGGTAAACGAGGAGAAATTCCTGTAAACGACTTTATGCAAACCAGCAATAAAAATGTTTATGCTTGTGGAGATGTAAACGGAAAAATTATGCTTGCTCATGCTGCAACTGCAGAATCTCTAATTGCTGCTAATAAAATATTAGGACATGAAATAAAAATAAATTTTTCAGCTATTCCACATGCAATTTTTGGTTATCCTGAATCTGCAAGTGTTGGATTAAATTCTACAGAAGCAACTGAACAAGGTTTTCAGACCTTTAAATTTCCTTATTCGCAAGATGCTAAAGCATTGATTGAAGGAGATTCGAAAGGATTTGTTCAAATGATTGTAAATCCTGAAGACCTAAGATTATTAGGAGCTCAAATTGTTGGGAAAAATGCTTCCGAATTGATTACTGAACCAACACAAATTATTAGCAAAAACGGGACGGTAAAAGATATTTTGTCTTCAGTCCATACGCATCCAACATTAAGCGAAGTTATTTCAGAAGCAGCTAACGATGTTATAAATCAACTTTCAAGAAAGATGTGAGACAAACTTTATTGAAATTATTTTTTAAGGAATGGAAATTAAACAATTCCATTCCTTAATCTGTTTGGATTAAGAACTCTTATCAAATCGTCTATTCAGAAAACAAATTATTTATAATACTACCCATTAGACTTATCTACTTTAACTTTTAAGCTTCTCATCAAAGAGTCAAATGAATCTGAAAAAGATTTTAAACCATCAACCAAAAGCTTATCTGTAATTAAACTTAAATCTATGTCCAGTTCCTTTAAGCTCTTAAGTCTGATTTTTCGCTTCATCAATTCCTTTGTTAATGGTAATTGCAACTTTCCCTTTATCAATAAAGGCTTTAATTGTTTCAGGCGGCATTGTATTTACAGTATCGGCTCCTATCAGTTCATCAATATAAAGTACTTCAGAATAATTTGGATTTTTAGTGCTCGTACTTGCCCATAACAGCCTTTGTTTTTTTGCGCCTTTTGAAGATAGTTTTTTCCATCTTTCAGTGCTAAACATTTCTTCCCATATCTCATAGGCAATTTTTGAGTTTGCAACAGCAATTTTTCCAAGAAGGTCTTTATTTCCTTTTGCGATGAGTTCCTTATCTACCGCAGTATCTACCCGGCTAACAAAAAATGAGGCAACTGAAGAAATTTTACTAATATCACCGCCGGCTTTATCAAAATTTTCTAACCCGGTTAAAAACGCATCAATAACTTTTTTATACATATCATTACTAAAAATCAAAGTTACGTTTACATTAACTCCGGCACCTAAAACTTGTGATATAGCAGGTAAACCTTCCTCGGTACCGGGAATTTTTATCATTACATTGGGTTTGCCCAACTTATTAAAAATTCTTTTTGCTTGCTTAATGGTTTCATTTGTATTATTTGCAAGATGTGGATTAACTTCAATACTAACATAGCCGTCAAGTCCTTGCGTCTGATTATATACTTTGATCATTTCATCAGCAGCTAAACCGATATCAGTTAAAGCAAGTTTTTCATAAACGTCTTCAATTGGTAAACCTTCCTTTGCAATGGCATTAATATCTTCATCATAATCAGAGCTCTTTGCTATGGCTTTATCAAAGATAGTAGGATTTGAAGTCATCCCTCTTAGCCCATCATTTATCAGATTTTTAAGTTCGCCGCTTTTAATAAGATTTCTACTAATAAAATCCAGCCAAACGGATTGTCCAACATTTGCTAATTCATTTAATTTACTCATTTGTTACTCAACCTATTTTTATTTTTTTTTATTATAAAGATAAACATCTTTATAAAATTATTTTCGATTTAGTTAAATATTTTGCGGCTGCATTATCTATATAAAAGTATAAGCTGCCGGAAACCGGGTGTATATTGGCTGCAGGATATTTAATTTTTGATTTTTTGTCCCCTTCCAGAATTGCTTGAATAATTTTTGATTTTCTATCTCCAACAGCTAAAAAAATAATTCTATCGGCGTTATCAATAACCTTCCCGGTTAATGAAATTCTTTTTTGTTTTGTATCTGGCTTAATGGTAACGTCACAAATTTTTTCTGAATGCAGTAGGTGCATCTGGTCGGAAAATATAGATGCGGTATGTCCATCTTCACCTATTCCCAAAATCATCAAATCAAAATTTGGCAGATTATTTTTCAAAGGGACTAAATCCAATAATTCCTCGGAATAACGTGCGGCTTCTTGTTCGGGTTCTTGTTCCCCCTTTATTCGATGAATGTTTTCTTGAGGAATATCTATCCGATTAAATAACAAATCTTTAGTCATTCCAAAATTGCTTTCCTTATCATCAGGCGGGACACATCTTTCATCACCCCAAAAAAAGTTACACTTTTTCCAATCAATCTTGTTTTTATAATCCTCTGCAAGTGATTTAAAGATCATCTTGGGGGTATCTCCACCTGAGAGTGATATAAAAAACTTCTGCTTTATATTGCTAAGGTTTAACAGTTCATCGCAAAAGGCAACTGCAAGCTCACTGCTATTATTAAATATTTTTATCATAACAAAATAAAATTAATTTATAATTCGCAATATTTTCCATCGTTAGAAGTATTGTCACAAGGGTGTCCCCATGTAAAACCCGGTTCTATGAGATTATCTGCATTTTGTGGTCCCCAGGTACCTGCAGGATAGGAGTATAAGGGGATTTTATTATTGTTTTTCCATGCGTTTAATATCGGATCCACAAATTTCCATGCAGCTTCAACTCGATCACCTCTCTGATATAAGGTAGAGTCACCTAACATACAATCATGTAAAAGTCTTTCATAAGCTTCAGGAATATATTGGTCAGGAAGTGTAGAATAATGGAAATCCATTTCTGTTTGCTCGACAACAAATCCTTGCCCGGGTACTTTCATATCAAATTTTAACTTCATACCTTCGTCGGGTTGAATTCTTATAACAAGTTGGTTACATGCGTTTTTAAGAGTTTTATGTCTAAACAAAAAATGTGGTATAGGTTTAAAATGGATTACTAACTTCCGAAACCCTTGCGGGTAATCTTTTCCCGGTGCGGAGATAAAATGGTAATACCACCCCAGCGAAAATTATCTATATAAAATTTTAATGCAACAAAAGTTTCAGTTCGTGAATTTGGATTAACCGATTGTTCCTCACGATAACCGGAAATTTTTTCTCCGTTAATTGTTGCATTAGCGTATTGTCCTCTTATCACATTTTTAGCTACATCCTCTTCGCTATTAAACGGTCTCAAAGCACGGAACACTTTTATAATCTCGTCTCTAATAGAATCAGGATCAAAAGAAGACGGTGGTTCCATAGCAATAACCCCGGTAAGCTGAAGTAAATGATTCTGAACCATATCTCTTAATGCTCCTGAAGATTCATAATAAGCACCACGATGTTCAACTCCGATACTTTCTGCAGCAGTAATTTCAACCCTGTGAATATAATTTCTATTCCAGAGCGGTTCAAAAATTCCATTTGAAAAACGAGTAACAAATATATTTTGAACGGTTTCTTTTCCTAAATAATGATCAATCCTGTATATCTGATCTTCTTTAAAGAACTTTAATAGTTTTTTATTTAGTTCATACGCCGAGTTAAAATCGTATCCAAAAGGTTTTTCAACTATAAGCTTCCTCCAGCCATCTTTAGAAGATTTGTTTAGTCCAGCACTGGCAAGCAATTCAGGAATAATACTATATAAGCTCGGTGGAGTTGATAAATAATAAATTGTATTTTCAGTTTGAATCTTTTGATAGAGATCTGTCAGATGATTTTTTAACTTTA
Organism: uncultured Ignavibacteriaceae bacterium; assembly: GCA_963809415.1. Classification (GTDB taxonomy): domain Bacteria; phylum Bacteroidota; class Ignavibacteria; order Ignavibacteriales; family Ignavibacteriaceae; genus IGN3. Next base: position 1,865,585 of record CAWEJJ010000003.1, read on the forward strand.
CAATATCTTCTTTTTTATCAGTATCAAAATATATGTAGGAAAGCTGTTTCATAAAATTATCAATTATCTTGTCATCATCATTTTTATAATTTGAAAACTTCTTTATACCATCCTTAATTTTTTCTCTGAATTGTTCTATTGTCAAAGTTGTTCGCCCTGCTCCAATTACCTGGAATTTTTCAGGTAAAAGTTTTTGTTTATAAAGATTATAAACCGATGGAAGGAGTTTTCTGTATGCTAAATCTCCCGAAGCACCGAAGATAACTAAAATATGATTTGATGGTTTTTCCATAATATTTGTTTTTTTCTCTTATAATAAAGAATTTTTATTTTAAATAATTTATCAGTTATCAACATCTTGAACTCTATTCCTGGTTTATTATAACGGTTTAATAAAATGTTTTCCTTGAATTTCATGTTGCCGATTATTTATTGGCTTCTTTAACAGCATGTCCGCCAAATTCATTACGCAAAGCAGCAACTATTTTCATTGCAAAGGAATCTTCCTGACGTGATCTAAAGCGATTGAAAAGTGAAGCAGTAATTACTTGCGCTGGGACACCCAATTCGATAGCAGCTTCTGCTGTCCACCGACCTTCACCACTGTCATAAGCATAGCCTTTTATTTTTTCAAGTTTCGGATCATTGGTTAAAGCATTATGAGTCAACTCTAGCAGCCAGGAACGGATAACACTTCCATAAAGCCAAACATTAGAAACTGCTGTAAGATCGATATCAAATGAAGATTTTTGCAATATCTCAAATCCTTCAGCATAAGCTTCCATCATTCCATATTCAATTCCATTATGAACCATTTTAACAAAATGCCCTGCTCCAGATTCTCCGCAATACAAATAACCATTTTGTGGTGCTAAAGTTTTGAATATTGGTTCACAGTAATCAGCCGCAGATTTATTACCACCATACATAAGACAATAACCTTCTTGTAAGCCCCAAACACCACCACTTGTACCACAATCTATAAAGTAAATATTTTTTTGTTTGCAAATTTTTTCTCTGGACTGCGAGTCTTTATAATTTGAATTTCCGCCATCAATGATAATGTCTCCTTCATTTAGAAGCGGGAGAAGTGAATTTATATTTTCATCAACTGGTTTACCTGATGGAACCATCAACCAAATAATTTTTCTACCATCCAGTTTATTGACCAGATCTTCAAGCGAATTAGACTGCGTGGCTCCAAGATTTTTAGCTTCTAACATTGGTTCTTTATCTCTATCAAGCACAACAATTTCGTGTTTATCATTTATTAACCTGTGAACCATATTTAATCCCATTTTCCCTAAACCAACAAATCCTAACTTCATTATATTCTCCTTATCAAAAAATTGTGATAAAATTTTTTATTATAAAATTAATCTTATTAAAGATTCCTGTTCTGGAGAACCATTAGCTAAACTTAGACTGTTACACAAGTTTTGGTTAATAAGAAAAATATTACTCTTATAAATTATCTTTAATTAACTTACAAAAAGTTTATTGGGAACAAAACGTATTATCTCACAGAATCATTTACAAAAAGGATTAATGTGATTTGTACCATTTTTATTTCTAAAATTACCTCCAATTCTTTACTTTCACATTAGACATTTCTATCAATAAGGAGTTTTAATGAGCCGGGAAATTCATCGCTGGTACAGCCTGAATTTAAACAAGGAAATGGAAGTTGTTGTTTACGGTCATTACGGTTACGCGTTGTTAATGTTTCCTACCGCCGGAGCAGATTATCTTGAGTATGAAAGATTTAAGCTTATTGATTCCATTGGAAACTATTTACGTGATGGAAGATTAAAAGCATTTTCAATCAATAGCATCAACAATGAAAGCTGGTTAAACAACCAAATGCATCCTGCTGATAAAGCCATTCGTCATCAGCAATATAATCGTTATGTGGTTGAAGAAGTTGTACCGTTTATTCATAATCACAGCCGAGGATTAGTTCCGATTGTAACAACAGGTGCTTCGCTCGGAGCTCTCCATGCCGCAAATAACTTTTTCAAACGTCCGGATATTTTTTCCGGTACCATTGCGATGAGCGGTAGTTATGACTTGAAGAGCTATACAAAAGGATATTTTGATGACAATGTTTATTTTAATTCCCCTATAGATTATTTACCACGATGGACTGATGACTTTATGTTCGATCAAATGAGAAAAGGAAGGATTGTTATTGCCTCGGGGCAAGGAGATTATGAGGACCCGGATGCATCAAGACAATTATCAGATATTCTTAACGCCCGCAGTGTTAGGCATTGGTTTGATTTGTGGGGTTACGATCAACCACACGATTGGCCAACCTGGCGAAGTATGCTTCCTTATTTTTTAGGTCATATTAAATTTTAATTATTAGGACTTTGTATTTACTGCCATAGCAGGAATCCGGATTACAAATAGATTTCGGTTTTTACACTAATAACTTTGAGAATTTAACACTTCAATAAATTATTTTTAGGAAATATGAACTGGAAAGAATTTATAAAAGGGAAAAGGAACAGAATTGAGCTCGCAGCTACTCTAATCCTGCTTGCTGTTGTATTAACTTTACTTACAAATTTTTTAAATTTTGCAGAATCTCGCAACGGAGTTGTACTGCCTGATCCAATTTTAAGCTTATTTAACCCGGTTGATTTAACCTGGCTTATTTTTGCTTTTATTTATATTTCGTTGATTATTGCTATTGTTACACTTATAAAAGATCCAAAGCAATTAATGTTTGCACTACAGGTTTATACTTTAATTATTATAGTTAGAATGATAGCCATGTATCTGCTTCCTTTAAATCCTCCCGAAAAGATGATTATACTTAAGGATCCATTTGTAGAGTTTTTTAGTACCGGGCAACCATTAACTAAAGATCTTTTCTTTTCAGGACACACTGCAACCTTATTTATTCTATTTTTAGTTTCGAAAAAGAAAATATTAAAAACATTATTTCTAATCAGTACTATTGTTGTAGCAATTTCTGTTTTACTTCAACATGTTCACTATACAATTGACGTTTTTGCAGCATTCTTTTTTACTTATACGTGTTATAAAATATTTCTAAATTTTAAGTCCAGTTACTATTATGGCTGAAGAACTGAAACAAGATGAAATCTTTCTCATCCAAAAATCTGTTTCTAAAGATTTTATTAAGAATGATTACACCTCGCTGATTCCAAACAATGATTTTGAGAGACTTGAAGAGTTTCGCAAATATCTTACAGCCAGGATGAAGGAAATGCTGGATAATAATTACGACCTTCTTATTAATACACTGTACAGAATCGACATAAGCGAAAAAAAACTTAGTCAGCTTTTTTCGTCAAAAAATAAGGAGTCAATTCCTGAAAAACTTACTGAACTTATAATTGAAAGACAGATTGAAAAGATTAACTTTCGCAAACGCTACCGCGAAGGAACACTATAAAAGTTTCACTAACCCCGAAATAGCAAGTAAGAATTACACATTGTAAAATTTTGTTAAATTGAAAATTATATTTTCATTGACTAACTTCTCTATAATAAATAATACATTTATACAATTTTCTAGGTTGAATAGAAATTTAGCTTAGAAGGAGCCAGCATGGGATTATTTGCATCAAAAAGAGTTAAAGAACTTGAACAGGAAAAAGAAGAAGTTCTTCTACGCCTTAACAGTATTACCGAAAAAGAAGATAATGTTCGTCATCTTAACGAGGTACTAAAAAAGATGCGTATTGAGGTTTCTGAATTGAACGAAAAAAAACTTTTTTTATCGGACGATATTGAACTTTTAAATGAGCAGAAAAACATAGCCAATACTGAGATTGAGGGATTAAGCAGGGAAATATTAAACTTAAGACAAATTAAACTTGAAGAACAGAATTCTATTCTTACATATACGGAAAAAATTGATGAAATTAAAAACCGGATAGAAAATAGTGACAATGAGTTTTTTGATGAGATCGATTCAGTTTCTGATGTTTCAGACATCAACGACAAGAAGGAGAAGATAAAGTTACTTCAAAAACAGTATGATGAGCTTAAGGATAAAATTCTTTCTGCTGAGCAAATTATTGAAGAGTTAAATGAAACCGAAGAACAATTTAATGAAAACATTAAAGATAAAAGAGAGGAATTTGAAACTTTAACCGCGGAAAAACTTAATAACTCATATGAGGAAGTAAGAAAGATAGAAGATAGAATTGCTAAGCTGATTGAAAAGCAACAAAGGATAATTGATGAAATTCAGGATAAAGAAAAAGAAATAACGGACTTAAAACAAAAACTAAGTGATCTAAAAGAAGAAGAGAATAAATCAACTGATATTCTAAACAACCTTGAAGAAGAAGTTAAGCATAAACAAAATCAAGCAGAGTCATTAGATGCAATTATATCCGATCTACATAAAGAAGAAGAGGATAAAAAGAGTTCAATTTCCCTTTTAACAGAACAAGTATCTGAACATGAATTAAAAATTGACGTTATTAAAAAAGAGTTATTGGAATTAGAGGCTGAGCAGAAGAAAAAGCATTCTAAATTGTCTAAACTTTTAGGTCAATTTAAATCAAAAGAAGAACTTACTGAAGAAAAGAGAACACATCTTGCGGAACTTGAAACTTTAGAAAAAGAACGGATTCAACAAATAGAAGAACTTTCATTTGAAACCAAACAATATGAATTAAAGGCAAATTATTTTAAAGAAGAAATTAGCAGACTTACAGTTGAAGAAGAAGAAATAAATAAGCGTGTTGATGAACTTAAAGCACAATTATTGATAGATACCGGACTTTTGGACAAGCAAAGGGTAAGCTTTAGAGAACTTGAATTATTGGAGCAGGAGAAGCTTACGAGGCTGGAGCTGTTGTCAAAAGAAATAGATGATCAAGAACTGAAATCCCAATATCTCAAACAAGAAAAGTCTGAAATAGAAAAAGAAGATGCCCGCTTAAATGAACATATTGAAGAATTAAAGAGCCAAATTAAAGATCAAGAAATAATTCTTGAGCAAAAATATTCTGACATCAAGAACCTTGATGAAGAAGAAATCAAAAAGAAATTTAATATAGAAGAACTTTCGGCAGAAACAGAAAAAATTGAATTGAGTATCTTTACGCTCAAGAAAAATCTTGATGAACTACTCGAGTCACAACAGCTAGCAGAATCAAAAATTTCCGAAATAAACTCAACCCTCAAGAAACAAGAATTACAATTAGAAGAAAAAAGATTAAACTATACTAAGCTTGAGGCTGAAGAACAAAATAGGGTTTTAAGACTTGAAGAATTATCGAAAGAAATTTTAGGGAAAGAAAATCAGGCCCTGTTTCTTAAAAATGAAATTTCTGTTTTAAGTGAAGAAGAGGATTTGCGAAGAATCCGGTTAGTCGAATTATTAGAAAGGTTTAAAGAAAAGGAAAATCTTAGCGAAGAAAGATCCCGTCAGTTTTCAGAAATGGAACAGCAAGAGCAGGATTTAAACAATAAAATTCGGGATCTTTCAACCAAGCTAAAAGATGAGGAATTAAAATTTGAAAACCTGAAAGTCCAGGTTGTAAATCTTTCTAAAGAAGAGGAACTAAAAAAAGCAGCACTCGATAAAATTGATAATGAAATAAATGAGAGTTATTCTAATCTTTCTTTAAAAATTGTCGATTTGGAGAATTCTGAATTTGAAAAAAGAAAAATTGTTGATGAACTTGTAGTTCAAATTGAAAAGCATCGCATTGATGCTGCATCTACCCGCACTCTTCTAGATGAATTACATCTTGTGGAACAAACTACCAGAGTTAAAGTAGATCGGCTTGCTGAGCAAGTTAAAGAGAAGATGGATAAAATTAATGCCTTAGATAATAATATAAGTGTTCGTGAAAATGAAGCGGCTAAATTAGAGCTTGAAATGGCAGAAAAATTAAGAGAGTTAAACGAAACTAATGCAAGACATCAGAAAATTTTTGAATCAATTGAAGCAAAGCAAAGAGAATTAATTGCGGTTGAAGAATCGTTAGCCATTAAAGGCAAAAGATTATCAAAACTAAGTCTTGAAGTAGCTGATTTTGAAACCAAGCACAGTCAGATATTTAATGAAACGAACAGACTTGAAAATCTTAAAACAGAATTACACAACCGTACATTAGCTGAACAGGAAACTTTTGATAAGTTAAATAATGACAAAGAAAAAATTAAAGAGCTTCTTCCGCTGTTGGAACAAAGACGGGAAGAAATAGAGAAAGGTAATATTGATCTTGAAAACCGATTTGCTAAAATGTTCCAGAGATTTAATTCTGAAATGAATGAGATCACTAAAAAACGAGCTGTGCTTGATCAAATTATTCAAAAGAAAGAAAAGGAAATTGAAGAAAAAGACCAATTTTTATTTGAAAAAATAAATGCACTCGAAGAGACTGATCGTGTATTAAGTATGAGGCAAGCAGAAATCGATTCGTTTGAACAACTATTAAAAACATTTAACGAAAAGAAAGAGCAGCTTAGAAATGACTTGCTAAAATTAGAAGAACAAGCTGTTGAGAAAAGGAACTCCAATGAGGACATAAAACTTGAGACTGAACTTTTACTGAAAAAGAAGATTTCAATAGAACAGAGTTTGCAAGAAATATTAAATACAATGAATCAGAAATTTGTGGAAACTAAAGACAAGCGCGGCAGAATTGAGAGAGACATTAGAGATTATGAAGAAAAAATTGCGGGCCTTAATCAAAAAATTTCAGAGTCTATGGATGAACTTGTTGAACTTCAAACTGCAATAAGTATGATTAAAGTTGAACACGAAGAACACAGAGGGAATGTTGTTAAGCTTGCCTCTATGAAGAAGAAGCTGCAAGAAGAAATTAGTAAAAGTCAGAAGGTGCTTCAGCGTTATCAGAAAATTAGAGAGAAACTTAAAATTGAGCAGTCTATTCTTAAAAACCGGCAGGATTCACTAACGAGAAAAATTACCGTTGACAGCACGGATCTGACGGAGGATGAGGAAAACACTGCTGATAATTCAAGAATTTTTAAAATTTAATTTTTTACAAAAAACTTTAAGGGATCATTTAAATGATCCCTTTTTTATTTTTACCTGATCAATTAAAACCATAATGTATTATGAAAAGATCTATTAAGTTATTTTTGATTTCAATTTTTGTTCAAACACAAATCACGGCACAATTAAAAACACCAGCATGGGCTTTTGATGCTGTAATTTATGAAGTAAATATCCGCCAATATACTACTGAGGGAACTTTCCAGGCATTTCAAAAACATCTTCCGCAATTAAAAGAGATGGGTGTAGGAATAATCTGGTTAATGCCGATAAATCCAATTGGGGGAAAAAACAGAAAAGGAACTCTTGGTAGTTATTATTCTGTAAAAAACTACAAAGAAATTAATCCTGAGTTTGGAACTAAAGCGGATTTTAAAAATCTTGTTGATGCCATACATAAATTAGGAATGCATGTTATTGTTGATTGGGTTGCTAACCATACAGCATGGGATAATCCCTGGGTCGCAGATCATCCAGATTTTTATACTAAAGATTCATTGAAGAATTTTGTTGCACCGATTGCTGATTGGGCTGATGTTGTTGATTTGAATTATGATAACAAAGATTTGTGGAAAGAAATGATTAGTGCTTTAGAATATTGGGTTAAAGATTTTAATATTGATGGCTATCGTTGTGATGTTGCAGGTATGATTCCTATTGAATTCTGGAATGAAGCCCGTACTGAACTGGACAAAATAAAACCTGTTTTTATGCTTGCTGAATGGGAAACCCCGGACATGCATAAAAAAGCTTTTGAAATGACTTATGCCTGGGAGATTTATAAATTGATGAATGCAGTTTATAAAGGAGATAAAAATGCTGAAGACTTAAAGAAACAAATTATTAGTGATCTTAAGTCCTATCCCGATTATGCCTTCCGTATGCAATTTACATCTAACCACGATGAAAATACCTGGAACGGAACTGAGTTTGAAAGGCTTGGGAAAGCCACTGAAATGTTTGCTGCTTTTACTAATGTAGTTCCGGGGATGCCATTGGTTTATAGTGGACAGGAAGCAGGGTTTAATAGAAGACTTTCATTCTTTGAAAAAGATTCTATTGATTGGAAAAAAAGTTCTTATTTTGAACTTTACAAAAAACTATTCCATCTTAAAAAAGATAATCAGGCTTTATGGAATGGTATTAAAGGCGGAAAAATTGATTTTATTAAAAGTAATGATAACAAAAACATATTAGCATTTATTCGAATTAACAGGGATGATAAAGTTTTAACAATATTTAATATGTCAGAAAAAGAAAAATCAGTAACTCTTGATTCAAGGCTTATTGAGGGAAATTATTTCGATTTCAAAAATGATGAAACAGTACACCTTGGTAATAAATTTAATGTGTCATTAAAACCATGGTCATATAAAATATTTTCAACAAAATCATATAAATGATCTGTTGTTTTGCCGTTTATCAAAATAAAAATATAAAGGATAAACTTTTATTTAAATTTGATTATAAAAAACTATTAATAAGATAACTTTATGAAAAAAATAAAATACAAATCAGTTTTATTTATTTTCTTATTGTTCATTATTTCAAATTTATCCTTTGCGCAACAAGCAGCTTTAAATCTTTCGATTGCTATTCCTCAAGGTGAATTTGCAGAGCAAGTTGATAATTTAGGTTACGGTTTAAGTGGTGAATTATTGCTCCTATCCCCAAAACCAAAATCACCAATTGGTTTTGGTTTTGATATTGGATATTACATTTATGGTTTAGAAAGCAGACAAGAACCCTGGAGCTATACCATCCCTGATGTCTATTTAGATGTTAGTAGAACGAATAATCTGCTGAATTTTCATGTACTGTTTCAGGTCGGCTTACCTCAAGGAAAAATTCGTCCTTACATTGAAGGATCATTTGGTGGATCATATCTTTATACTCAAACATCCGTTAGCGGGCAGTATAATGATGTGGAGATTGCAAGCACAACCAATTATGATGATTGGGCATGGAGTTACGGTATCGGCGGCGGAATTTCAATTCTGCTTTCAGGTGATCCTGAAACTCAAACAGGAGCCATTTATCTTGATTTCAAAGGGCGATATTTATTTGGTTCAGAAGCTGTATATCTTAAAGAAGGATCCGTAGAAATAAGTGGAGAACAGGTAAGATATTATCCTAGTGTTTCCAAAACGGATTTGCTTTCACTTCACGTTGGTGTAAGGGCAGCATTAAATTTTAATGAGTAATTCACTTTAGGGAATGCTAGTGGCAATAGCTAAATTAAAAAAGGATCGGGATAAATCTATATTAAGAAAACATCCATGGATTTTTTCCGGTGCAATTGATTCAATAAAAAATATACAGCAAAATGGTGAAACAATACAGATTGTTTCCGCTGACGGAAAATTACTTGGATTCGGTTCATACTCTGAACATTCACAAATTACCATTCGAGTTTTATCCCTTAACACTGAGGATAAAATTGATTTGGAATTTTTTAGAAATAGAATTGAAAATGCAATAGAGTTAAGAAAAAACTTAATCGATACCAACTCCACTAATGCTTACCGAATTATTAATGCCGAAAGCGATTTTTTGCCCGGACTTATTGTTGATAGGTATTCTGATTATTTGGTTTGTCAATTTCTTTCTGCCGGGTCAGAATTTTGGAAAAAAGAAATTGTGGAAATACTTTCAACAGTTTTTAATCCCACTGGAATATTTGAACGATCTGATGTTGAAATAAGAATAAAAGAAGGATTAAACCCGGCAAAGGGAGTTCTTTGGGGAAAAGAACCTCCGGATTTAATTGAAGGAATTGAGAACGGCAACAAATTTTTTGTTGATATTAAACAGGGTCACAAAACAGGCTTTTATCTGGACCAAAGAGATAATAGAAATTTATTGTCACAGTTTTCTAATGGTATGGAAGTATTAAATTGTTTTTCATATACCGGTGGATTTTCTGTTTATGCTTTAAAAGGAGGGGCAAGTAAAGTTATTAATGTGGATTCTTCTGCTGAGGCGTTGGCTTTATCAGAAAAAAATTTGTCGCTGAATGGAATTGATTCCACAAGGTATGAAAATATTCGTGATGATGTATTTAAGTATTTAAGAAAACTCCGTGATGCAAATAAACAACTTGATGTTATCATCCTCGATCCACCTAAGTTTGCAGAATCCGCCAGCCAAATTAATAAAGCAAGCAGAGGGTATAAAGATATTAATCTCTTAGCATTTAAATTATTAAAGAAAAACGGTGTGTTATTTACGTTTTCCTGTTCTGGCCACATTACACAAGATTTATTCACTAAGATAATAGCAGAGGCAGCAAGTGATTCAGGCAAAGAAATTTACATTTTAAAATATTTAACTCAATCTACAGATCACATAATTTCGACAAACTTTTCAGAGAGTTTATATTTGAAAGGATTAATTTGCGGCGTTAGGTAATATTAACAACTCTCTTTCATAAATAATTCATGCTTTCCATAATTACCTTAATAGTAAAATGAACTGTTTATCAATATATTTTATTTGGAAATAAATTATTAAAGCATTAGTTTTTAACAACTTTTAGTAGATAATATCAGGTTCATATTTAAAATCTCATTAATCATCTTATTTTATTCAGGAGGAAAAATGAAACAATTATCTGTACTTGTCGCTCTTATTTTGTTTATTGCCTTTACGACAATAGCAACCGCTCAAACACAAAGTGGTCAATGGACAACCAAAATGGGTGATGTGGGTTATAACTTAGACACTAATACAGGTGAAAGATCAATGACTGTAGAAGTAGAGTTTCCAAAACCTTATGATGTAAAGCCCAAAGTAATTATTTCTGTAACACAAGTAGATACAGATAAAGGTTTTAATAGCAGATATAATGTTGAAGTCCTCTCAGTTTCACGAGATGGGTTTACAATTAAAATTCGAACCTGGGCTGATTCAAAAATCTATAGCATCAGTGGTTACTGGTTATCATATACCGAGTAGCATTTCTTTATAATTTTTAATTAATGCCATATCAGTAAATGATATGGCATTTTTATTTTAAATTGAAGAATTCTTAAATATAAATCATTATTTTTCATGCAGGATAAATTATTAAACACAAACAACGAAAAGTGTTTTGATAATTAAAAATAATTAAGGTTAAGCATCGAGAGGTTATCTTATGAATATAAAATCAATTATAGTTCTTTTTCTATTGGGATTATTCATAATTGTATGTATACAAAACGTTGAAAATATTCAAATGCATTTTCTTTTCTGGGCATTTAATATTTCTAAACTTCTTTTATTAATTTTAACTTTAATTTTTGGGTTATTTGTTGGAATGTTTATCCCTGGTTTATTGGCCAAACCTAAAAAAGAAGTCAAGGACGCTCAAATAAAAAAGAGTTAGTAATTATAATCGCTAATAGTAATAGTGACTAATTCCCTTTTAGCTTTAATAATTAATTGAATTAATAAGAGTCGGTTTTTAATACAACAAAGAAATTATTATATAATTTAAAAGGGCTCGAAGCCCTTTTAAAATTTAATTATTTTACTTTCAGTTTTTCTGTTTCCACTTTTGGTCTGGTGGATACTCCAAGCAAACCCCAAATTGGACAATAATTTAAAAAACCTGTTAATAGCAGAACTAAACCAACCAGTCCCCACCAGCTTTGAAATATAAACCCAAGCACGATAACCGCTACTCCTAATATAATCCTGATCCATTTATCAAGATTTCCAACATTTGGTTTCATAACGATCTCCTTTTTTTAATGAACAAATATTCTTTTTTACAATTACACTTACAAAACGCAAATTTTGCTGCCAGTTACCAAAATATTTTTTTAATATTTATGTAAAAGAACGGATTAAATTTAAGAATACAGATTTAGTTTTAATGTGATTTAGTTTGCTCCAAAATATGTTTCCTTTTTAGCCTTTCCTCTGTTGCGGGCTCAATATGAATAAGGACATCTGTAATATGTGGAAATGAGTTAATTAATTTACTTTTAACATTATGAGAGATTTCATGCCCTCTATAAACAGAAATATTCCCATCAACAACTACATGCATATCAACATAGTATTCAAATCCCATTTTTCTGGCAAAGCATTTATCAATTGCAATTACCCCATCAACTTTATTTGCTGCAGAAATAACTTTATTTATAACTTCAGGGGAAGGGGCAGCATCCATCATTTCATAAATTGCAGGTTTAAATAATCTGAAAGCATTAAAAATAATTATCAGTGATGCAAACAAGGCCGCGTAATCATCGGCTTGTTCATAACCTGCTCCACCAATTAGAGCAATTGAAATTCCAATAAATGCGGCTCCTGATGTAATTGCATCACTTCTATGATGCCATGCATCATTTTTAACCGCAACACTTTCTACAGAACTTCCAACCTTAATAACAAACCGGAAGAGCATTCCTTTTGTAAAAACAACAAGAACAAGTACGATTAAAGTAAATGGGGCAGGTGCATGGTGCGGAGTAATAATTTCATGTGTGCTCTGGACAATAATAACAATAGCAGCAATAAATAATGCCGATGCAACAAATATTCCCGCCATTGGCTCTGCTTTACCATGTCCATAAGGATGATTTTCATCCGGAGGTTTTTTTGCGATTCTTATCCCGGCAAGAACGACCACAGAAGTAAATACATCAGAGGTTGATTCAATTGCATCAGCAATCAAAGCGTAAGAATTTCCCCAAACACCGGCAATACCTTTAATTGATGCTAGAAGAATACTTGTTACGATTCCAATTAGGGTTGTTTTAATGCTCTGATTTGCAAACTTTGAAAGATTCTGATTGCCTTTATTTACAATGGCTTTTTGCACGAATTGTTCTTATTAATTTTATGGATTAAAACTAAAAAGGAATTTCATTTTATAATTATCTCATCAAAATCATTTTTTTCAAACTGATATCATTTCCTGCATGAAGCTTATAAAAATAAATACCACTCGATAAATTTGAACCGTTAAAATCCACTTCGTAATTGCCTGCAGGTAATTGTTTGTTCACCAAAGTTAATATTTCATTTCCTAAAACATCATAAACTTTTAGAATCACATTTGACATTTCATTTTGTGGATTGGAAGGAATAGAATATTTTATTTTGGTTGATGGATTAAATGGATTCGGATAATTTTGATCTAACTTAAATAAATAAGGTATTTGTGCTTTTTCTTCAATACCAGTAGCAACTAATTCAAAATCCATATAACTAAAATTAAAACCCCCAAAGATGGGTTTGAATTGAAGTGAATGAATCCCGAGTGGTAAATATATTCCTGAAATTGTAACATATTGCCAGGATTGCCAGCCACCAGTTGCGGGAATATCAGTAACTGTATTTGATAGAGTCAGTCCATCCAAAGAGAAAATAATTTTTCCACCGGTGTTTTGAGTTGCAATATTAAGATGGATATTGTATGTGCCAGCTTGAATGACATTTACAGTATATTTCAACCAATCATTTGTTTCAATCCAACCAATATTATAACCGTTTGATGAAAAATCATTACAAGGTTCAATATCAACCCCATCATTTCTATAACTCCATCCATTATTCCAATTACTGTTACCAATATTTTGATAATCAACATCGTTGTAGGCATAACCCAGCTTACCCAGATCATAATCTGTGGCGTAAATTATTCCGGGAATTTGATTATTGGCAAATGGAATTGTTGAAGTATTAAAAGGTTGCCTCATTAATGCATCAATATAATCTTTACGATAAACACAATTTTCCAACAATAACTGATCTGCCTGCGCCATTAAGGCATTCATCGCATAAGATTCAGACGGTTGTACCCCTCCACTACTCCAATAGTTTAATAATGTTTGATAAACAGGCAGCTTATATACAGAAAGCGCTCCGGTAATAGTTTCAATCTTTTTATGAGTCCACCAAGCCCAACCAATATTATTGTTTTTCATAAGTTCGACACAATCCACAAACCATTTGTTGGAATTTTCTCCTGTTTCGCCTAACCATAAAGGTCTGTTTGTACTATTTCTTAAGTTCAGAAAAGTTTGAATTGAAGATTGGCTATTTTCATTCCAGTATTTATGAAAACTATATGCCATATTTTCATCCCATGGTGGTGTTAATCCATTAAAGTCGTTAGCGTAATTATTTCCTTCAATAAAGATGATATGGTTTTGATCAACAACTCTAATGGTGTCGGTTATTCTTATGAAAAGATCTCGTAAAGGTTGATTGTTCGGTAAAGAAAAATTCCACCTGGTTTCATTAATCAAATCATATCCACCTATCCATTCCCGATCTTTATATCTTTCGGCAATTTTTCTCCAAATCTGAATTGTTAAGTTTTTATTTTGTTCACTTTCCCATAAGGAAGGGAAAGCGGGATTATAATCACTTATGTTCTGATCGCTCTGTCCTCCTGGAGCAGCGTGCATATCGAGTATTAAGTATATTTGATTAGCTTCGCACCAACTTAGCAGTGAATCAATAATCTGAAAACCTTTATCAGTAAATGCCGGAGGATTTGAAAAGAGATTATAGTGGAATGGGAGACGGATTGAATTAAATCCCCAGTTTTTTATATAATCGATATCAATCTTTCTAATAAAATTATTACGATATTTTTCATAAAATATTTCTGTGTTAGCCTCCCCGACAAGATTTTTTATTTTTTCGCGGATTTGCCATTGTGCATTTGCAAAGCTTGATGTTTGCAACATATAACCTTCCTGCACCAACCAACCACCCAACCCAATTCCTTTTAATAGAATTTCTTGTCCAGCTCCGTTAACAATTTTTTTATCAAGTCTATGTAAAAAACCTTGTGCTAACAGGTTTCCTGAAAATGCTGAAATAATCACTACATTCAACAAAATATATTTAAACCAATATTTCATAATTTTAAATAAAAATTTTTAGATTGTAAAAAAAATTACACGAATAAAATTACTCAATTAGATACCAAATAAATAAACTTTAGATTTCAGCAATCAAAAGCAGAATTAAACACGGGATTATTTCGGTTCCCAATCACTTCCTTCACAAGGTATAAAGATTTCAGTAGGATGCTTATCATATTTCATACATAGTATTGCAGATTCATCAAAGTGTTTACAGGAAGCACAAAGTGTTCCTGTTAAAATTTTTTCATTTTCATCTTCAAATCTTTTGTAAGCCAAATATGCAGGATGAAAAACAAAAAAGTATATTACAAGAAGACTGATGATCCAAATAAATTTTTCATCAAACTGGTTTTTGATAAACCACAATACTAAAAGAGATAGACCAAGTCTGATTAACGTTTTATAAATAATCTCGCCCACAAAAATCCTATAATTTTATGGTATTTAAGTTATGCAAGAAGGGGTAAAAAACGAGTGTAATTAAGCATAAACATGTAAAATTTGCTGTTTTTACTAATATGTGTTATTATTAACCTTGTGTTCTGAAAATTTTGTGGAAATAAAATAAAAAAGCCACAAATTGTGGCTTCTATTATACGTGAGCGCGGGTGGGCTCGAACCACCGACCCTCTGCTTAAAAGGCAGATGCTCTACCCCTGAGCTACGCGCCCTAAAATCAAGAAAACAAATATAAATAATGCGATTTTTTATTCCAAATAAACAGATTTTTTAATGGTGGGAAATGGCTGAAAACGTTAAAAACTCCAAAATTCTTGTCTGTGATGATGATGAAACCCTATGTTATCTTCTAAAAGAACAGCTTTTAGAAGAAGGTTTTGCGGTAGATGCGGTTTATGATGGGAAATATGCCATCGAAGCAATTAAAACTAAAAATTATGAGGTTCTACTTCTTGATTTAAATATGAGAGAGATTCAGGGAGAGGAAGTTCTTAAATTTATAAAGGATAGTGGATATAATATTCAGGTTATTATATTATCAGCCCAATCCGATATGAAAAAAGCTATCCAATCTATAAAAAATGGAGCTTATGATTATATTAATAAACCTTACGATTTTGATGAATTGGTAATAACTGTTAATCGTGCAATAGAACATAGAAATTTAATTGTAACCACCGAATTACTTTCTAAAGAAATTAGCAAAAAGCATTCGGAAAAAATTATTGGTGATAGTAAACCCATCCAGCGGGTTCTTAATCTTGCAAACAAAGCAGCTCAATCTGATTCCAATGTTTTAGTTGAAGGTGAAACAGGAACGGGGAAAGAATTATTTGCAGAATATATTCACAAACAATCTAATCGAAAAGACAAACCATTTGTTGTGATTAATTGTGCTTCACTTCCAGATCAGTTAATTGAAAGTGAATTGTTTGGGCACGAGAAAGGTGCTTTTACTGATGCAAAATCTACAAAGCAAGGGCTTGTAGAAATTGCACATGGCGGTACTTTATTTTTAGATGAAATTGGTGAACTTAGTTTAACACTTCAACCTAAACTTTTAAGATTTCTTGAAAACGGTGAGTACAGAAGAATTGGCGGAATTGCCAATTTAACTTCCAACGTTCGGGTTATTGGAGCAACAAACAGAAATCTTCTTGAAGAAGCGGATATAAAGAATTTCAGAAAAGATCTCCTTTTCAGACTTAATGTTATAACCCTGACAATTCCTCCACTTCGAGAACGTAGAGATGACATTATTATTTTAGCAAATCATTTTCTAAGTGCTAAATCACCTGTAAGATCACCCAAAAGACTTTCCGTAGAAGCTGCGCAAATTCTTGAAGAGTATGATTATGCAGGCAACGTACGAGAACTTGAACATATTATTGAAAGAGCAATTATTTTTTCTGAAGGTGATAATATAGTACCTGAGGACCTTAACATTTCAACCTTAGTTTCATACAAAAATATTTCAAATCAGAGTATGGTTGATATTCCTTCTGAAATATTAAGCATGGAAGAACTTGAAAGGTGGCATATCGCTAAAGTGTTAACTGCTAACAGGTGGGATAGAACACAAACAGCAAATCAACTTGGTATAAGCCCCAAAACGCTTTACACAAAAATTAAGAAGTACGAACTTAAGCAAGATTAGATATTGAATGTCTGATGAATTAATCAGAAAATACAAACTTAAAGATCTTCTTGAATTACAGAACACATCTGTTGCTCTTGTTGATAAATCATTTAAAGTTTTTTGGTTTAATAAAAGCTTTAAAAAAGATATTGGTTCAGGAAAAATTAAGGGAACATCCCTCAAATCACTTTTTAACATCAACACTCCCGATGAACAATCAATTCGTGGTTCATCTAAATCTTTTGTTGTCCCACTTTCAGATAAAAATAAAAATATTGTAATCACACCAGTTTTTTCAAAATTAAAAAATGAAGTTCAGGCTTTTTTAATTGAATTACTTCCTATTGTAGATTTAGAATCTCAATTCACCGCAGATAAAGAAAAACTTAGAAGGAACTTACTTTTTCAAAATGAACTGCAAACCCTCTTGGTTCTGCTGGTTAAAGAAAAATCAATTGATTCTATATCAGAGGAAATATTATCACGCTGTGTGAATATAACCAATAGTGATATAGGATTGATCGCTTTTCATGATGGAGAAGCTATCAAAAATTTTATGTATATGGATCCTTCAAATTTTATTATTAATAAAAATGAAGTAGAAAAAAGCATTAGATCAAACTCATCTTTTATTAATAAATGGCTTGAGATAAATAGGAGACCGCTTCTTGCATTAAATCATCACAACAATATTGGATATGGTTTAGCCCAGGTATTAAACTGTGAATCATTATGTATTTCTCCGAGTTATTTTGTTAATGACCTTACCGCCAAGATTTTGGTTGGGAAGAAAAATGGGACTTACTCCTCTCTTGATATTGCAGACATCGAGCAATTTTCGATCTTATTATCATTTGCAATTAGTAATATTCAGACAAGGGAACTTAATGCTGCCTTAGAATCTAGATTGCTTCAAGCCCAAAAGCTTGAAACTATCGGAAAACTAAGTAGCGGAATGGCACATGATTTTAATAATCTTCTATCCAGCATTTTTGGCAGTCTTCATCTTTTAAAAAATCGGGTTCCTGCATCAGAATCAGTTTTAAAACTTATTGACAATATCGAGAATTGTTCTGTACGGGCTAAGGATTTAACAAAAGGTTTACTTTCTTTTGGAAAGCCTACCGCTAAGCGTAAAGAAATTGTAATGCCAAATCTTTTGCTTAATGAAGTAGTAAAAGTTGTTTCTCAAACATTTCCCGCAGGAATTCAAATAGAAGAGAATGTTCAGGATAGCTTGCATAGTATTTTAGGCAATGGAACAGAAATTTATCAGATATTATTAAATCTTTGTGTTAACGCAAAAGAAGCCATTAATAAAAAAGGCAAAATAATTTTAAGTGCTAAAAATATTTTGGTAGATGATTCTAATGTCACAAGTTTCCCTCTGCTTGATAGGGGAAAATATGTTCAGTTTTCTGTAAGCGATAACGGATCAGGTATAAATGAGGAACATCTCTCAAGAATTTTTGATCCATATTTTTCTACAAAACAAAAAGAGACTGGATCTGGTTTAGGTTTATATGTTACTTATGGTATTATAAAAGCTCACAAAGGATATGTGGATGTTACAAGTAAAAAAGATATTGGAACAACTTTCGATGTTTTTTTACCTGTTTTTGAACCTCAAAAAATTGCGAAGAAAGAAGTCAAGAATAAAATTATCATGCTTGCAGATGATGAAGAAATGCTAAGTGAATTATTATCCGAAATGCTTGAATCGACTGGTTATTATGTAATAAAAGTAAGAACAGGCGAAGAAGTTCTTAAAGTACTAACTGAAGAATTAAAAATTGATTTGTTAATTATAGATTATAATATGCCTGGAATGAATGGATTGGAATGTATTGCGGAGTTAAGAAAACTAAATTTTAATGTCCCGGTTATATTATCATCAGGCAGTTTACAATTTGATGATAGTGAATTAAAGAAGTTTAAAGTTAACAGTAAACTGCTCAAGCCATACGAATTTGAAACTATGCTCGAAACTATCAAAAAACTAATCTAAATTTTCATTAAGCTCCTGTGGATCATCCTGTACTTTAATCATTTTTATATTAGACGTATAATTGGAAAGAACCGGATCTTTTATAGAATTTAACTGATTTAAAACATCATTTATTTCTTTAACTGCTATATCAATATATCGTACTCTTTTAAGTATAGCCTCTGCTGAAATCACCTCTTTACTCAATTCCCTTTTTATTGCTGCGGAAGAAAGACTTAATAATGTTAACGGTTGTTTTATTTTATGATTTGCAGTTACAACAGTAGCAACAAAGGTATCCCGCTTTTCGGATTCGAGTATAAGTTTATGAGCTTCGGATAATTTTAATGCGGAATTGACCCTGGCTAAAAGTTCAATTCGATTAAAAGGTTTTTTAATATAATCAAAGGCACCAGCTTCTAAACCTTCTCTGGTATCTTCAGCTCCCGATTTAGCAGTAACAAGTATTATCGGAATACCCTTTGTAAGGGGGTCATTAACAAGGATATGACAAACTTCCAACCCGGTTATATCCGGCATCATTACGTCAAGCAGAATTAGATCTGGTAAATCAGTTTTTGCTTTATCAATTCCAGTAAATCCATCGTAAGCAGTTAATATTTCATATCCTTCGTGTTCCAGCCTATCTTGAAGCATAAAAACATTTTCCGGAAGATCATCTATTATTAAAATTTTTTTCATTAGCTATATGGTTTTTATTTTAGAAAACAATTGTCCGATTTTGCTCGAAATAATATTTGAACTAACAGGTTTAGCAATGTAATCATTAAATCCATGTTTCAGAATTATTTCTTTATCACCTGCCATCGCTTTTGCAGTAATGGCATAAATCGGAATATTTGCAAGTTGATTATTTGCTCTAATGTTATTTAATGTTTGAAAGCCGTCCATTTCAGGCATCATTATATCAAGCAAAATAAGATCAGGATGAATCTGTTCAAGTAATCGGAGGCATTCTACTCCGCTTTTTGCTGTATAGGTTTTACAACCGGTTGATTGCACTATTTCATTAATCGTAAAAAGCGTATCAGGATCGTCATCAACAATTAAAACTTGACCCAAATAATTATTAGCTGATTCATCAAGTTGGATACTGCTGGGAGAATGATCATTATCATTTGGGGAACTTTGTAATGCATTGTCATTGATTTCTTGCATTTTAATTCGATCTCTTACAATTTTTAGAACGTCAAAAGGATGACCTTGCGATTTAACTGTGATTTCTTCAACAATATTTGTAAGAGATTTTTTTTCTTCTGCGCTTAGATCCTTAGCTGTACTAATAATTATTGGGATGTTTTTAGTTTTAGCATTTGCTTTTAATTTATGGGATAAAGTTATTCCATCAATTTTAGGCATCATCAAATCAAGTATAATTAAATCCGGCTGCACTTCAGCAATTTTATTAAATGCGAATTCACTATCCTGAATATACTCTATCGAAATATTATCATCCTTAAATTCTTTTTTGAATTTTTCAAACTCAAGTTCATCATCATCAATAATAACTATTTTTTGGATACGTTTTTTAGCTAACGATTCCAATTTATTAAATGCAGAAAGAAGTCTTTCAGATGAAATGGGTTTAACGAAGTATTCAAATGCCCCCAATCCGTATCCAACATTTTTATCCCCAATGATAGAAACAAGAATCACCGGAATATCTTTTGTGATTGGATTTTCCTTTAACTCTTTTAAAACACTCCATCCATCTCTATCAGGTAACATTATGTCAAGAGTTATAGCAAAAGGCTGAAACTCAATTGCCATTTTAATTCCTGTATTGCCATTCTCTGCAAAAATTACTTCATAACCTTTGGAAATAAGATATTGACCAATAGTATAGCGTATCTCAGCATCATCATCAATTACTAGAATAGGATTTTTTAAGTTTTTTCTAAGCACATCTATATTTACAGGAAAGGAATCTTCCTTTTTTCTGTCCTGTAAATAATTAATTGGTAATGTAAATGAAAAAGTTGAACCACTTCCTTCAATGCTATCTAACCAGATTTTACCACCAAGAAGATCAATAATTTTTTTACTAATTGCTAATCCTAATCCTGTTCCACCATATTTTCTTGTAGAAGTACCATCAAGCTGACGGAATTCTTCAAATATAACTTTTTGATTTTCAGCAGAGATCCCAATGCCTGTATCAGTTACAGAAAATCTTAACATTTTATCCGGTGTTATTGATACAATTAATTCAACTTTACCTTTTTCGGTAAACTTTATAGCATTACCAAGCAAATTAATTAATATCTGTGTAACCCGCCCCCTATCCGTGTTAACTATAATTCTGGTATTGCATTTCCTTTGAATATTAAATCTTAACCCTTTTTCTAATGCAAGCGGAGTAATAGTATTAGAAACTTCTTCAATCATTTCTTCGAGAAGCACATCTTCATCCCGAATCTCCATCTTACCTGCTTCTATTTTTGAAAGATCAAGAATATCATTGATAAGACTCATCAATCTTTTGCCGCTCTTCAAAACCACTTCCAGTCTTTCTTTGTTCTTCCCGCTAATCTGAGCTTTTTCAAGTATTAACTCTGTTAAGCCAAGGATAGAATTCATCGGTGTGCGAAGTTCGTGCGACATACTTGCAAGAAACTGAGATTTTAATTTTGTAGATTCTTCTGCTTTTTCCTTTTGCAAAGCCAGTTCTTCGGCTTTTGTTTTTAGCTGATTGGAAAGCTCTAAAAGAGTTTCATTCTGTTTTTTAACCTGTAAATTTTGTCTTTGATATTCTTCATTCAGTTTTTTAAGCTCACCCACAAAATTTTCTAATTGCACAACTGCTTTTGCATTTGTTAAACCAATAGCTAATTGCTCTTGAATTTTTGAAAGGTATTCTCTTGCCTCTACAGTTGGCTTATCAAAAGAGGCTAATTCTAAAATAGCAATAACTTTATTATTGTAAATAACAGGAATAAGCAGCAACTGGCTTATCTTTAATTCCAAAGTTCCTGTCTGGATTGTTGGCAGTGAAGATTCGGAGGAAATTTCTATTGGTTCTTTTGTTAAAATAATTTTTTTGTAAAGTGCATTTTGCTCAGGATCAGATTTATTATTATTTAAACCGTATGAACATATTAAACTTACTTCCCCTTCATCAACTGAGTATAGTGCACCAATGATGAAACCACAAGTATCAATAATTTTTTTAAGAGCTGCATTTGATATTTCTGATAGAGAAGCGTTCTGATTTATTAATGTGATAAAATCAGAATATTCAGTCTTGGCTCTTTGATTTTTTTCTAATTCATCAAGCATAAGATTAAATGCTTGCCCAAGCTTTCCTATTTCATCATTCCCCTTTACGGTTATTCGGGTATTAAAATTCCCCGCACTTGTTTGTGAAGTTGCATAATTAAGCTCTGAGATTCTTTGTCTAAGCTTGTGTGTGAGAAGATAAGCTAAAATCAATGCGAGGAGAATACCAACAAAAGCAATTAGCAGTAATATATTTTTTAACGATTCCCGTAAATCAGTTGCATCACTGTGTGATTTAAAAATTAAAAAAGATAAATTATTACCAACACCTGATGGCTTTTCCAAATTATATGCTGTTGCAATAATATCAGAACCATCAGTTTCTCCCTGGAAAACTCCAAAATCGCCTTTCCCTTTTAAATAATTATAGGCTTTACTTAGCAGGAAAATATTCTGTGAATTGTTTGTGGCATTAGAGACTTCAGCAGTAAAATTATCCATGATTAAAGCAACATCAGCACCAATTCGTTGTGCAAAGTCATTTAAAAATTCGCTGTTGATAATTTTCCCAAAGTAATAAATACTGCCTGATTTTGATTTAAATGAATTTATAACTGAATATGGATTATACTTTACAAATTCATCAATATTAAAATTTTGTTTTGGGATAACAACAAAATCTTTCACGGAATAACGAATTATCTGATCGGTATTTGTTGGTGAAGTTTCGAGAAAGAAATCATTAAGCGATCCAGTAAGATTTGGCTTTTCAAAGAGCAGGTTCGGATTGTCATTTTTTTGAAGTAAAAATTCTTCATCTACATCACTAAGAAAAGAGCGGTAAGAAAATAGAAAATTTCTGGTTGCATTTGTGATATTTTTGGATTGTTGGGCAGAAAGCGAGTTATACATTATTGAGTAAAAGGCAATTGCTGCGCTGCCAAGCACAATTGCTACAATAATTAAATTAACCAGAATTATTCGGTGGCTTATCTTCATTATTCATCATTCTCTTTGCAAAACTTTCCTAATTGTTATCAGAAGTTCGTCAAAATCATATGGCTTACTTATAAAATCTGTTGCGCCCATTTTTGCAGAATCAATTGCACTTTTAACATCTGCATACGCAGTTAGAACAATTATTTTGGATTTGATCTGATTTTGCTCGATTGCTTTAAGTACATCAAACCCATCCATCAAGGGCATTTTAAGATCGAGCAAAATCAGATCTACTTGATTATTCTTTAAAAAATCCATGGCTTCGGAACCGCTATTAACATAATTAGAGTTATAGCCAACTTCTTCCAGCTCTTCTTTAAGAACCGTACATAAATTTAGATCATCATCAACTATTAGTATTGATTCCATTATTTATTTTATTATCTCATTTGATGTTTTTGATTCCAATTGATAATATTTAACGGCTCCCCTTTGCTTTTGAAGTTCACTGCTTAAAGGATTAGCTATTGGATTTTCTAATCTCTCTTTAAGAGTTGGAACTAATTCTGTTTTAAGGAGAATCACAAGCTCTTTCTTGGTTGTAGTTGTTGCGTCTGATCCGGTTAAGTATCGAATACCAAACACCCACCAAGGTAAGTCTTTTAGGAATGGGATGCCATTTCTTGTTTTTGTATCTTCATTTACAAACAATCCACCAAGAATAGTTTCCTCGCCATTAAGCATTAATAATTGTGTAGATGCGTTTGTTTTCTTTATTTCAGTTGTCTGGTCATTAAGGATAAACGAGCTCCTTTCAACAAGTACATTTAATAAAACGTAGTCAATTCCATTTTCATTATAAACGTGTGGAGTTACTTCGATAATTGTACCTGTCGGGAAGAATTTTTCAACGGTATTGCCTGCAAAATCTCTTGTTCTTACAGAAAAGTCTGAACCAACCTGGATTCTTCCCAGCTTGTTATCTCTTACAACAATGTTTGGGGATGAAATTATTTCACCAAGTGAATTATCTTCAAAGAATCTAAAAACTGCCGTTGCCTGCCCATAAAAACTTCCGGAGTTAAAACTACCATCACCATTTACATTAGCACCAGCAGGTGTAGTAGAGGTTGTTGTTGTGCTACTAGTTTGTGACTCCGTAAGTAATTCGGCACCAAGATTTATATCTTTCCCGGAAAGTAAAACTTTCCAATCAATACCTACTTTTTTAGACGCTGCAACATCTACTTCAAAAAAGACGGCTGAAATTTTAACTTCTCTGGAATCAACAGAAGCATAAATATCTTCGGGTTTCTTTTCATCAACTCCCGGACGCTTGATAACGATAACGTCTTCCTTCTCCTCCAGGATCAAACCATTGTATTGAACTATCATAAATAATGCTTTATCATAAGGCATACTTTCTATCTCAATACCAATTGGATTTACAGAATTGTAGGTTGAAACTATTTTTTTTCCGGTTGTGCTTTCACTTACTTTGCTAAGAAGCGCAATTGCTTCATTAAAAGGCAGTGCTTGTGAAAGTGTTACAAGTTCATCCGGATTATTATAATCCTTAAAACGTCTTTCCCAATATTTTTGAGGAAAAATATTTGCGATAAACAGGAAAATTAAAAGCAGCGAGTATATAACTGATTTCATATTACTTCTCATTTTGTTTCTTTTTTAGTTTCTGTTCGATCTAATTCAAGATCTAACTTTTCTATTATACCGCCTTTATTAAGAATAAAACTTACGCGGCTGTTCTGATAATCAATTTTTGTTAAATATCCCAGGTAAACCTGCTCACCTTCCCATACCAGGTAAGTATTCCCTTTGCTGTCAGCAATAAAAGCTCCTTCCGGAATTAGAGCTAGAAGATTAGCTCCCTGTACATCTAACAAATCATCAACGTTAGGTGGAATTTCATTTCTAATAAGAGGATAAAATGCATCATAAATAGTTGGAGAAATTAAACTGTTTTCAACAAAAGTGGCCGGGGCAAATCTACTATCATTAGAAAAATAAACCTGTACTGTCATAGTAAAATTTACAAGATAAACTGGTACATCATCTTTACTTGTTTGTACTAAGTTACCAAGTGTAACATTCTTAACCTTTTTTAATTCTTTACTTTGTTCGATAGCGTAAATAAGATTGTACACTTCGTTAAAGTATCCGAATCCGGTAAGTTTATATTCATGATAAAAGAATTCTTTTTCCGGTTTTTGTTCTAGAAATTCAACATTAACCTGCGTTTTATCCGAATATCCATTAGTAACATTATTTACAAAATTATAAAACTTAATGGATGATAAATTTTGAGGAATGTTAAATTCCCGATGAGCAAGAATTGAATCTAAGTGATTCGATTTTGTAAGCAACTCCTGGTATTGAGCTAATAGTTCCTGCGGATCCAGAGCTTTTGCTTGAAGCTCTTTCAGCTTTGTCCTTTTTTCATCAAGTTTTTTACCTTGAACAAAATACAAGTAAGCTCCTCCTGCTATGAGGATGATAAAAAGTAAAGCCAGCAGAACTAAAGTGCTTCGTAATTTTTTATTCATTTTTTATTCTGGTATGAAGTAATATCAAATGTTAAATTATATTTATAAGCATTCTTTTCACGGAGTGCCTCATTCATCATACTATTTAATCTGGCAGTTTCTAGCGAGTATGCCAGCTCTGTAGGTGAATACTTAGATAATGAATAACCTTCAATAACAACAGAGTTGCTATTTTCTCTTGCAAGTTTTGATATCCAGATGTTTTGTTTACTACCGCAAAATCCTGCAACATCTTTTAATACATTTTTCCAAACACCGGTACCTGCTGCCGCAGAATCTAAAATCGCCTGTGTCTGACCAAAGCTACTAATCTTTCCTTCTAAATCAGATATCTTACTTAAAGTTTCCTGGTTTTGTCTGATAATTAGGTTCTTCGCTTTGATATCCTGATCTAAACTATTTAACTCTTTATTGTTCTGCAGCGTTTTTAATGTTAATAAAAATGCAACAATGAATAAAAGAGGAAGAACTGCAAAACTATGCCAGGAGAATTGGAAAAACTTCTGTTCTTCAGAAATATATTTTGGAAGAATGTTTATTCCTTTATGTTCTTTTGCAAGCTCATCAAAAAACTCTGTTGCAGTAGCAATGGGAACGCTGTAAGAAGAAAATTTAGCTTTTGCATCTTCATTTAATTGAGATAAATCAAGATCGTCAAATTCTAATCTGCTTACATTGGCTTCCGGAAAAGTTCCGTAAAATGAAAGGATTAAGTTTTCGGAATCATCTTCACCGCAAACAATAATATTATCAAGTGAAGTGATTCCTCCGTTTTCCATCTCAAGTAAAATCTTGGAAAAATAAACATCATAGGTGTGAAGATTTGTTGTCCCAATATCAAGCGTGCTTCCGATATGTTTAAGTTTTCTGCCCTGTAAAAAAATAAGCTTGCTGTACTCTTTTCCGATGTAAACAACAAGACTTTGATCATCCGGGAAGAACTTTTTGCGCTTAGCAACATAGTAAGCTAACGCTATATCGGAACTCTTTATACTTGGGACTTTAAAAAACTTTTTACCGTAGAATCCTGCTATATTATTAACAAGATTTACGCAGGCAACAGGACCATCAATAAAGGTTGATAATAAAGAACCGTCAGATAATTCGATATAATCTACATTTTCTTTATCAACACTAACACTTTTTGACTGCCGGATGTCTGATATAATCGCCTCGATGAGCTTAGTACCTTTAAGGTCTTTCTTTCCATCAAAGGGATGATAATAAATTGCCGGTTCTGTTAATGCTGGAACAAATTCTAAACTATTAAGATTTATTCCGCTAAGTGCAGCACCCAGAGCACCAATACTCGGGGCATCAACATCGCTGGAAAAATTGGATTCGGTAGAATCAACTCCTTCAAGTTGAACTCCCTCACCTTCCAGGCTGAAACCTGCTGTAGGACGCAGTTCGGATTTATTACTCACAACATCAACAGATGCGGTGCTTAAAACCCTTAATCTGCTTTCGCCCTTTTCCTGGGCAATTACAGCTAGTTTTGTGTCATTGCCTTCACAATATATACAGGCTATTGTTTTCATATATTAAGCCGCCAATATTTGCTGAATTCTTGTTTTGTTGTTTGCATATGTTATTGCCGTTTCTAGTGAAATTTTCTTTGCAAGATACAAACGTTTTAAGTCTTGTTCCATAGTTATCATTCCCTGGGCACCACCTTGATTAATCATCATATAGATTTCGCTTGTATTATTATTTTTAATTGCTGCCCTAACACTTGGAGTAACCAATAATACTTCTTTAGCAAGCACACGCTTTACCATCAAGACTTGGAATTAATTTTTGTGATACAACAGAGATCAACACATCTGCTAATCTGTTTCTTACTCTTTCCTGTTCTACAGGATCACACTCTGCAATAATTCTATCTATGGATTCAACCGCCGATGATGTGTGCAGCGTAGAAAATACTTTATGCCCGGTGTCTGTAATTTCTAATGCAGCCATTATTGTATCTGGATCTCTCATTTCACCAACGACAACAATATCAGGATCCTGACGAAGTGCCTGCACAATTCCTTCTTTAAAAGACATTACATCTCTTCCAACCTCACGATGCTTTATTAACGCCACATTTGAAGTGTGAACATATTCAATTGGTGCAGCAATAACTATTATGTGGCAGGGATCAACTTTATTATGATGATCTACAATGGAATCAAGTGTGGTAGATTTACCCGAACCTGTAATCCCGGTAATAAGAGATAATCCAAATTTTATGTAACCGTGACTAAGCGCTCTAACTATATTGGGATGAAAATCTAAAGAAGATAATGGTCGTATCGTCTGATTAATTGATCTCATATTCATAGTTAATGTATCAAGATCAAAGTAGGTATCTGATCTAAATCTTACATTAACATTTCTTCGTTCATAAAAAAACGTGTAACTAAAATCTAAATTTCTTTTTTTGGCAAGATGTTCTCGTTGATTCATGTTCAGAAGATTCACGATAATTAAAGCAGACTCATCGGGAGTAAACTGAGAAATTTCTTTTACTCTTTCTTTTCTCCCATAAATACGCATCCATACATAACCAACATTTCCATGCCCGCCAAGTTCAATATCGGAAGCATCTTTTTCGAGCATGTTAACAAGCAGCTTATTATAAAAATTCCTTAGTGATATCTTTTCATTCTCTTTAAGCTTATCCGCATTCTCAAGAATGTAATGAACCCTATCCGGCCCGAACAGAGACTCAGGAATAGTCTTGCAAAAATTTTCTAATATTTTTTTCTCTTCTGCAATATTCACAATGATACCTTAATGCTTTAGAATTTTTAATTACTTAGATAAAACTATACCATTAAATAAGAAAGAGATTACAGTAAAAAACGCAAAATTTATGTTAATTTGTTATAAATTAATGTGTAAAAATTACACTTTAGTAAAAAAAATTACAGTTCGCTTGTTTGAGAAAGTACTTCTTCAATAGAAGTTAAACCCATTTTAACTTTTTCCAAACCAGCTTCTCTTAAATTAAGTGTCCCATCTTTGCGTGCTTGTAATCTTAAACTTTCTTCATCAACTTCAGATCCAGACTTAACAATTAACTGCCTAATTTCCTTTGTAAAATAAAGTGCTTCGTGAATTGCTAATCTCCCTTTGTATCCGGTGCCATTACATTCATCACAACCGCCTGCTTGATAAATTGTAAAGTTTCTCCATTCAGCAATATTCAATCCGGCAGCACTCATTAATGCTTCATCAAAATTTGTAACTTTCTTTTTACATTTAGAGCAAAGACGTCTAACCAATCTTTGAGCAACAATTAAATTAATTGCATAAGCTATAAGAAAAGGTTCAATGCCCATTTTATATAATCTTGAAACTGCACTTGGGGCATCATTTGTATGGAGTGTTGAAAAAGTTAAGTGACCCGTATTAGCAAGTTTAATGGCTATCTCAGCAGTTTCTTTATCTCTCATTTCACCAACAAGCACGATATCCGGATCATGCCTTAGTATCGAACGGATTGCCTGTTCAAATCCCATTTTAAATCCGATCTTCAGTTGTCTTGCACCTTCAATAACATATTCAACAGGATCTTCAACTGTAAGAACATTTACTTCGGGGGTGATAACCTGGTAAAGTGCAGCCACTAACGTTGTACTTTTACCACTTCCTGTAGGACCGGTTAATATTACCATTCCTTGCGGTTCATTAATAGCTTTCTCAAAAGATTTTCTTGCCGTTCCTGCCAATCCCAATTTATCCAGGTCTCTAATTACTTTTCTATCATCAAGAATTCTTATTACAACGCTTTCAAACTTGTTCTTTAGCTCGGTTCCAACCATGGGAAGAATTGAAACTCTGAAACGGATAATAATATTGTCTATCTCTCTTTGTATAAAACCGTCCTGCGCCATTTCCCTTTCAAATCTATCCATACCTTTTGCACGATCTTTTACAACCGCAACTACAGCTTCGGGCAATGTTCCTTCCTGAATGTACCATGTTTGCAAGTTACCATCCAGGCGCATCATAATATGGGTTTTATTCCCTGATCGCGGGATAAAGTGAATATCGCTCGCGCCTTTTCTTACTCCTTCTATCAGAGCACCTTCAACAAGATTAATTAGCGCACTTTTATTTATCTCTGCATCAAGTTCCTGTTCATCAAGTGAGGCTTCATCATTCTCATCAATATTTAAATTATTTTCCTCCTGCATCGCTTTAAGGAAAACATTCTCTGGGGGAACAATAATGTCTATAAGTTTTTCGTAATCTTTTTTGTTGATAAAAATTACTTCATACTTTTTAGCATTTAATCCGAAGGCAATTTTAGGAATGTTTCTATCGGTTGGATCAATGGCAGCGATAATCAGCTTCTCTTTATTACGCTCATCAAACATAAACGGGATAATGCAATGCTGCAGCATTTCCTGTTTCAAGCCTTCACCCGCACCATTAATCATATTTTTTATTGATTCTAATCTGCTCTCTGGTATTTCTTCCGGGCGGGTTTCTAATTCTCGGAAGGCATATAAAATGGCTACTTCGCGGAATATAATATCGTGATCAAATTTAAAATCCTGCACAAGTATTTGAGCAAGATTTCTTTTGATCTTACTTTTATCATTTGACTTTGCATTTAGAGCTTTCTCGAGCATTTGTGCATCGATTACTCCCTTTTTAAAAAGGAGGTAACCAATTTTATCCGTCATCTCGAGATTAGTATCAATCATTCAATATTATTCTTTTTTTTTATTGGAACTTAATAAAAAAAATATTCTGTTAAAATTAAAAGTTAAACTATCCTAATTTTCTCCGTCGCGAATTTCCCTTAGAAAGACGCTGTGTGAAAACTCTGTAAAAGTCATTTCGAAGGAGTCTTCGACTGAGAAATCTGTACAAATTATCAGACTTCTCCCCCGATGAATCGGGATCGAAGTGACAATCTCAATTTTCACACAGCCTCACAAAGAGAAGGACTTCCAAAACTCTACTCCCCTTCTCTTACCAAGAGAAGGGGTTGGAGGATGAGTTCAAAATACTTTATTAATGTTATGCAATATTTTCTTCTACTACAATAGTGGTATTAACCGCTGTGCCCGGTGTCTTCGGTCTAACGACAGCTGTTTCGGCTGAAACCAATGTTAATAAAATCATTACAACCATAATAATCATTGCAATGGTAACCTGAACAATTTCAATAAGGTTTTTAAGCTTATAAACTGTTTCTGCTTCATAATAATTTGCTAATTGAAGTGCAGTATTTTTTATTGTTCCTGTTTCTTCACCGGAATGAAATCTTGATAATGCGGTTTCAGTAAAAACTCCGCTTGCTTCAAAGGCTTCCGTAATTCCCGTACCTTTTTTAATCATAAGCGGAATTGCGACATTTTTAACTTTATCCTCAAAATATCTGTTACCGGATGCCTCGGCTGCAATTTTTATAGGTTCTATACTTTCAGCACTACCGCTGTAAAGCGTATAGAACACTCTGCAGAAAACTTCTATTAAAGTTTTATGAATAAGGGAGCCCATAACAGGTAATTTAAGTACATACTGATCAATTAAAAATTTTCCTTTGTCTGTTTTAGAAAACTGCCACAGAGCAATTGGCGGGATTATACTAATAGCAGCGACAAGGTAAGGATTATTAATAAGAAAATTACTGATCTTAAGTGTAAATGCTGTCATTGGCGGCAGCTCTATTCCAAAGCGAACAAATAGTTTTGCCGTTTCAGGGAAAATATATCCGACATAAAAAAGTACTGCAAGAAATAGTACAAACACTGTAACCAATGGAGTAATAAGTGCACTGCGCATATTTTTTTTGAACTCTTGATTTCGTTCAAGAAACTTTGCAGTTGCTAAATATATCTCAGTCATGTTACCGCTCTTAGAAGCCAGACCAAGCATATATGCCGTAAACTTGCCAAACACATCCTGGTACTTTAAAAAAGTTGCCTGGCTGTCAGCACCTTTTTTAAGTTCATTATTAATTTCTTTTAATGTGTTTCTAAGGGTTGCATTTTGGGTATCATTAATAAGCAGTGTTAATATTTCACTATAAGCTAATTTTTGTTGTAAAAGTTCTGCACTAATTTTTACGAATGTTACAATATCAGCAGTAGGAGGTTTTGATTGGAAGTCTAAAAGTTTTTTATTTACAGACAGGACTTTAAAACCAAGACGTGTAATAGCATCTTCAACTTCTTTTTTGTTAAAAGCTTTCTGCTCTCCTCGTATTGGTTTATCGTTACCTTTTTGCGCTTTGTAAAGAAAGGTAGATTTTTTTTCTACTGATAAAATCTTAACCTGATTTTTTTCAGCAAGTTTGTGAATTTTATCTTTACCTTCCCGTGTTGTAATTGCAGCAAGTGTGCCTGTAATTGATTGCCCATTTAACTTTTGTGCAGTGAATTTATACTCTACCATTTCAGACTCGTAATTGTTAATCTTAAATAATCCAGGACTATTCAAATATAGTTCCAGAATTTTTCTTTTATTTTGGCTTAATTATGCGGTTTTAATTTGAAGTTTTGGGTAAATAACAGCAAGCGGCATAAGTAAGTGTAAAAAATACTTACAGGATTTTTAAGCTATTTGGTTTGATAGCCTGGAGATATAAACACAAATCCAGTTACTCAAAGGGACTTGGTATGTATTGTTTAAAAACCTTCGGGGTTTTAAAATGGTTTTAATAGTAGGGACAGTCCGCCGAGGCGGATTGCCTTGTCCAATTAATTGAGTAATTGTGAATTTGATTTAATAAGTCACATTACGCAAGTGTGTTAAAAACCTCTGAGGTTTTGTCAATTGAATAAACTTAAAATTGTTATTGAGTTAAAAATCAAGAATACTCTTTCAAAAAGATTAATTGAAACCTCGGAGGTTTGGTAATCTACGAAACGTGATTTTATAAAATATATTTGGATAAATCATCGGGAAGGGCAAGCCCTTCCCCTACAATGAGACTGTGTGAAAACTCTTTAAATGTCATTTCGATGGAGTCTTCGACTGAGAAATCTTTACTAATAATCAGACTTCTCTCCCGATAAATCGGGATCGAAGTGACAAACTCAATTTTCACACAGCCTCACAATAACGAAAAAGGATAAAAATAAATATCCGGTTATAATACCTAACCGATTAAAAGAATTGGAAATAATTCGGTTATAAGACAATATTCTCTGCGGGTTATTTATGTCTCAATTCGGATCCGTTAGCTAACGGCTATTGGCTATTGGCTATTGGCTATTGGTTTTCGTTTAATTTTGTCCAGTGAATTTATACTCTACTCTATATTTCCTTTAAAATAAAACAAGGCTGGTAATATTTTTTATTACCAGCCTAACAGTTTTCAGGTTAAAATAACTATATTTTAATCTTCAACAAAGATTATGTTCCAACGGATACCACAGAATTAATAGTTAATGGTGTAGCAGTAACCGTAACAGTAAAATTATAACCTGATCCGGCTGATGGTGTACCTACAAATACACAATTAGTTGCTCCACTTGGTGTTGCCTCCCAAGTTGCAGAGGGTGTTGTTACTAACTTTGCAGGTATTACAAAACCCGCGAAGCTATTTCCACCACCACCAAGAGCTGTTGGTTTTTTGAAATACTGCTGAGCCATTGCTCCTAAATTTGTTCCCTCAGAAACAAGTGTATCTTTTGCAGATTCTTCAGCATTTGCGTTGAATAAGTTAATACCAACGACTACAGCGATACCAACTATGATAACGCCAAGAA
The DNA here is from genome assembly GCA_963809415.1 of uncultured Ignavibacteriaceae bacterium. Classification (GTDB taxonomy): domain Bacteria; phylum Bacteroidota; class Ignavibacteria; order Ignavibacteriales; family Ignavibacteriaceae; genus IGN3. Next base: position 1,899,038 of record CAWEJJ010000003.1, read on the forward strand.
CGATTAAGAGAAGTTGTTGTTGACCCATTTGGATCTCCTATAATTTATTGAGTATGAGTTAATTAAGTATATCTACTATCAATTAATGAATAATTTCTGTTGTAACTGAGCTCCTTGTGACAATTGCTTTTACTTGTATTAGGTCACTTCCAGATACAATTTCATTTCCCGTGCCAGTTATTTCAACCTGAGTAGAGGAAGTAACGATTGCAGAATAAGTACCATTTGCACCAGATTTAAATTGTTCCGGAATATCCCAGCCGGTAAAACTGTTATTACCTCCTCCAAGTGATGAAGGTTTTAGGTAATATTGTTGGGCTATCTCTGAAATATGCAAAATTTCATTGATTACAAGATCCCTTTTCTGATCTACAGCATTTTGCTGAAAGAGTAGAATACCTAATACGACAGCTATTCCAACTATAATGACCCCTAAAACGATTAAAAGTAATTGTTGTTGTCCCAATGTAATATTCCTTTAACAATTTATAAAAATTAACTATAAATATGCCGGAGGCTAACTCTTTGTTTTTAAGATAATTATAGGGCTTATCTAAAACAATATCTTAAATATCTGCAAATATTACCTGTGATTTTTACCGAAGCCGTAATTTTTGCACAGCTAATAAATATTAAACTCTTGGCAATTTTTATAAGAACTTAAGCTTTCAAATTAAAAGCATATAGAACTTAAGAAAAACTATGCCAATGCTTTCATTAATAAATTAAGGTTGATTTTAGATCAAAATCGAGTCAGTAATATTTACCAAGAGAGAAAGTTTGGGCGGAAATTTTTACCAGTCAGTGTTTTAAAATTAAAAAATCATAAATAATAGTTGGTTTTCTTTCCATTAGTCTGGAACAACTATTTCCCAGGTAAAGTTAATTCATTTTCTTTATCTAGATCAAAAATAAAAGTTCTATCATTTAGCACTAACTTTTTATTTTTAATAAATCTTTTAATGTTCAAACTTTGATACGGAGTAAAACAAACCATTCTCTTCGGGCTAAAAATTAAAATATCTCTGCGAATATTTTTGACATTTTGTAAATATAACATTGGGGAAATCATTTGACTCCAGTTATCGGTGTAAAGAACTGCGTTATGTGGTAAAGATTCAAGATATCCCTTTGCAAAATTCTCAGAAAAATAATAATCCGAGTTATCAGCAAATTTATAATTGCTATAAATTTGAAAACCAATTAATAATAGAAGAGAAAAAGATAAAGTTACAGCAGCATATTTCGTTTGTGGTAAAATTGATGCAATTAATAAAATACTAAAACAGGAAGATAAACTTATTACATAAAAAGCTGTCAAAAAATATTCGTTTATGTCATATATTTTATAATTAAATGATATTATTAATGTAATAATGACAATGAAAATTAAGTAGTAAAAAAATCTTTTGAATAAAATAATTGAAAATAGAATTCCTGACACCCCTAAAAATACCGATAATGAAAACTCGCCCCATTTTTGTTTTGAAAAGTTAATTTGTAGTAAATTAATAAATTTTTCTGCCTGAATTTTCATTGAGCTTGTTCCATTTAACATATTATCGCGATAAAGTTTAGCTGTCACATGATCAAAAAGTCTAATAAGGTTTGATGGGTCGCCATATTTGAATGGAGGATTTGATGCTGCCCGAAACATCATCCAAAGATAAAAAGCTATTGCAACAATAAATGAGATAAGAAATAAATAAGCTAAACTTCGAATATTTTTGAAATTCAATTTGTAACTTAGAAAAAACAATAGAATGGTTGGAAGAACAATAAAAATTGTTGACAAATGATTTGCAAATGCTAATCCAATAAATATAAAGGTCCAAAGCCAATTATTTTTATACCATGACCTTCCAAAAGAAAAATTAAATGGTTTATCAAATAGGTAGGCTCTTATTGAAAAAAAGATAATTAATGAAATTAAAAATATTTGTAAAGAATGAACCTCTACGTGTGTGCTTTGTAGCCAAAATGTTAAACTAAAACCAAGCATTATACCTGGAAATATTGAAGCGAGTATTTTAATATATTTATTAGGTTCAACAATTAAAACAAAAGTACTCCACTTTTTAGTAACTAATATCGGTAGATTATTAATGATTAACTTTGATGTTCTTATTAGCATAACAACTGTCAATGCGGACCATATAGCAGAGAGAATATTTAACTTAATGATTGTTTCAAAAGGAAGTGGCAATTTCAAAAAAAGATAACCCACCAATGCAAACAATGGATAACCAGTAGGATGAGCTATACTCAGGGTTGCTTGAACAGTTGCCAACTCTCCGGAATCCATTTCTCCAATTGTGGGGCACATTGTATTGAGATATACTAAGAAAACCAGTAGACCGGCTAGTTCTGGAAAATATTTTAAAATGAAATATTTCATTATATAATTTTTAATTATTGTTTTTATTTCAGATTCAAATTTTGATATGCTCTCAGTTTATTAATGAATTATTTACATCTATAAATTCATATGGTTTTGACCATCTTGAAAAATAGCTTTTATTATCAAGTAATTTAAGATTAAAGTTAAAGTATTTATTAAAAATTAATCGAAATGAGTTAACTGGTGTGATGGAATTATAAATAATGGGATTGCTTATTTCGGGAAAGTAATAGGCATTTAAAATCGGCATTCTTTCAGAGTATGTGCTGGGATCAGGAAATTCCCAATTCAACAAGGCTCCTGGGCCGTGGTCAGATTGAAGAATAATAATCGAATTTTTGCCTTTGTTTGCTAAAAGATCGTCTATCATCTTTAAAACCAAATTATTTATTTTCTTTAGTTGTAAAATATATTTTATTTTGTATTGCTCTTGCAAAGAATCATTAAATGAATGATAATGATACCCATCCAAAAAGCTTAATTGATTACTATTTGATGTCTTTGGGGTCTCGTTGTCATTAGCAAAAACGAATGGTGGGTGGGGAGAGACAACATGTGCAAATAAAAAGAACGGGCTATCATTAATTTTTACTTTGGGTATTTCATTAAGGGTATATATAATTCTCTGTCTGTGTATGTAGAAACCGGAATAGCTTGTAAGTAATTGTAGAAGGCTATAAATAGGGGTAGTGGCAATCAACATATTTTCAAATTCGTCAGGAGAAAATTTTGGCGAAAAATAATTATCGGAATTTTTTATTTCCGTGCCTGAATATCCTGACGAGAAGGTTACAAACTTATATCCAATCCGATGTAATATGTTCACCACCTTATTATCAATTATTTTAGAGCTTAAATACTGCCTATAAGTTACCCCAATATTAGGAAGCATACTCTTTGAATCTAGATACTCCATGTTTAAAGATGAAGCCAAAGAAAGTAGCGTTTGGGAATAGTTAGAGCAACTTTTACGGGCAATAAAAAAATGTCGTTTTTCTAGTTCATTAATAAAATCATTATTATCATAATTATAAACGTTCTTTAACACATCATTACGACCGTAACCATCCAATATTATATAATATATATCCGGTTTTTTTATCCCTTTAGTTTTCTGTATGATCGTATCGACTCCACTGAATTCTGAATCGAGCTTACTATAAGTTGTATTAGTTTTATCCAAAGAAAGAAAAACAACAGCAAGTGGATAAATAATTAATACTAGGCTGAAAAAGTTTAAGAAACCGGTTACTAGTGAAATTATTTTTAAGAATTTGACAATAAAATAAACGACAATGAAAATGATAATTATATAATTGATAAATAAATATAAATCACTACCAATTCCAAGAGTGTTTTCGGGGAAACTGTTTAGGACCCTAATAATGTGCCCATATGAGAAAAAAAGAACAGATATTACGCTTGTTATAATTGAACTCTTATATGGGTTTTTTAGTAGGAGGTTCAGAAGCAGCCAGAGTATAGTCGCGCCTATTACAGACCACAAAACGGGAAAATAAAGTTGTTGAATGTTTACCAGATTTATATTGTTAGAATAAAGAAACAATATGGGATAAATAGACAATAAAATCGGATGGAATGGAATTTTTCGAAACATTACTACCCCATGTTATGTTTTAATTTCATTAAATATAATGTCCGATTAGACTTAGTTATTGTTTCTTTTTTGATTATGTCATAATCCTGTAGAAAGACTCTTTCAAAACTTTCTTGATTATAATCAGGATAAATGTCTTTTCGATTGACCAGCATGCTCCTTACCTGGATATCTTCCTTTGGCACAAACTCAATTATTAAAGTATTAGTGAGTTTTGAAAAAAGTAACTTTAGTTTTTCAAACGGAATGTTGTTAGAAATAGACAAATGATGAATTAATGCAAGAGCCATAACAGCATCAACCTTATTTCTTTTTATAAAAGAAGATCTTTCTTGATTATACCACCCCAGAGCGGGACTTGGATTTGTTATGTCTAAAAGAAGCGGCAGCATATTAGTTTCTTTTTTCTTTTTTACTTCTAGATAATTAAGCTCAACACAAAAGGGATCAAAATCGCTGGAAATTGTATAGCAGTTTCTATTACTTGCAACTCTACTAAACAATCCGGTATTGGCACCCAAATCAATAATAATTTTGGGGTCAATAATATTTAAATACTCATTTACAATTTTTTGTTTTTTTTCGAATTCAACATTTAGATATGAATTGTCTTGGTAGTAATCACGCCACAAAGTTTTTTTTATCTTCAGATTTATTTTTTTAACTGATTTTTCTAAATTATCAATTAAACCATGCATCCCATTCTTTGAGATTTTTATATTATTTTTTTTGTTATTAGATAAAGCATATTTTTCACTAACAGAGTGCAGATAAATGTGACTTAAATAAGAGGGTCTAAAAAAGGGTTTTATAGGCAAGAGACTTTTTGCCAAATCAATTGGAATACCATCGATAAATAGAGATGATAATTTGTTCATTCTTAGATCTCTATATTTCATAAGTAATAATGGGGAAAGGAAATGAGTACAAAACTGGCGGTAAGCAACCCAAGGCTCACCCTCAACATACTTTTCAATTGATAAAGTGTCGATTAAAATAGGTTTTCCATTTTTGAATTGAATATTAAAAGCAGAACTGTCCTTTAAAATCATTCCATATTCTAACGCTGTTTTTTGAATCTGAAGCGTAAGGAGTGCGGCATCCTTTAACTGGCTAAATGACCATTCATAAGGATAGGAAATAAATCGAATTTCTTCAGGCTTAATTATTTTATATATGTCAGTATGGATTTCATGAAACTTGCCAATTTCAGAATGTGAGATTAGTAAATTCTCATTAATCAATCTATCATATAAACCGGAAGAGATAAGAAAATTGTAATTTTCCATGTAAGAAACATTGATTGCTCTATAGACTTTATCATTTTGTATAAAAATGAATCCACTCGGATCACGAAATGATGCCGGTGATTTGATAAATTCAGAATTACTCAAGATTCTTTTGATTTTGAAAATTTATTGGAAAGGAAACCCATTAATTTTTTCAAATACACCTTTATAGCAAATAAACCGCCCAATACAGTTGCAATTAACAATTGTAAAAGATAGCTGCCCGTCCCGGGGTCTACATAAGCAAGCATCAGGTTTATAGAATTGCTCGAAAAAAATATTACAGAGATCATTTAAAATTATCCTGCTGTTGATTGAATAATATTCACTTTGAATATAAATAAGCAAAATCAAAGCCAAATTATTTATCTCACCTTTATATGCAATTCCTTCAATTGGTTATCATCAACAGTAGCCGGTGAATCATCCATCAAATAAACGGCGCTGGCTGTTTTAGGGAAAGCAATTACATCACGAATCGAATGTTCTCCATAAAAATCATAGCCAATCTGTCAAAACCAAAGTTAATTCCTCCATGTGGTGGGGCACCAAATTTAAAGGCATTCATTAAAAATCCAAATTTATGCTGAGCTTTTTCATCAGAAATTCCTAATGATTTAAACATTTTTGCCTGTAAATCAGAATTATGAATTCTGATACTGCCTCCGGCAATCTCATTTCCGTTTAATACTAAGTCATATGCTCATGCTTTTACCTTACCTGGATCTGACTCCATTAAAGGAATATCTTCAATTCTTAGTGAGCTAAAAGGGTGGCGCATTGTGTAAAATCTACCGAAAGGGCAGGAATGGATTCCTGCCCTACAAAACCAAATATTTTGTTTTGTAGCGCACGAATCTTTTCGTACGTGTGTTTTAAATTATCCGTATAATTTATCTTCCACTAACTCACAGATTATATGCGCTATTGTTATGTGCCCTTCTTGAATTCTTTGTGTGTTTGATGAAGGAACAACAATCGGAAGATCAACAATCGATTTTAATTTGCCGCCGCTGCCACCAAGCAAACCAATAACTTTCATTCCCTTTGAATGCGCTTTTTCAACAGCTTTAATAATATTAGCAGAGTTGCCGCTTGTTGAGATAGCAAGTAATACATCGCCAAGAACCCCAAGTCCCTCTACATTTCTGGCAAATATATTTTCAAATCCAATATCATTTCCGCCAGCAGTAAGATTGGAGGTGTCCGTTGTAAGTGCAACTGCGGGTAAAGCAGGTCGCTGAATTTTATGACTTAATCTTATCATCAGCTCGGTTGCAATATGCTGGCAATCGGCAGCACTGCCGCCATTACCGCAAAGTAAAAGCTTGTTGCCATCTTTATATGCATCAACTAGAAAATCAACCGCACGAATAATCTCATTAGAAAGCTGATCTTTAATTTTAAGTTTTGTTTCAGAACTTTCGTTCAGTGAATCAATTATAAATTTTTGCGCATCCATTTATAAATCCTATCTTATGATTGCCATTGCGAGGATGGTTTTGCCAGACGAAGCAATTTGTAAATCACTTTGTCCCTTTGGGACTCGGAATGACATAATATGTTATACTAAAATTGATTGTTTAATGTGTACTGCAGAAGCAAAATCTTTAATCAAATCCCAGTTATTTTCATCTTCAAAAAAATTTCCGGTTACAATAATTGATGCACCGTTTTTAACTTTTTCTCTCGCTATTTTTGCATTTCTGATTCCACCGCCAACTATAATTGGAACGGAACATTGTTCACTTACTGCTTTTATCATTTCATTCGGGACTGTATTATCAGCACCGCTGCCGGCTTCCAGATAAATCAGTTTCATTCCGAGATATTCTGACGCAAGTGCAGTTGCAGCCGCTATTTCCGGTTTATTTCTTGGGACAGGTAAACTTCCGCTCATATAAACTGCTGTTGTTGTTGAACCCGATTCAACTAAAATATATGCGGTGGATATCGGCTCGATTCCACTTTTTTTAATTGATGACGCAGCAAGAACATGCTTGCCGATTAAATGTTCAGGATTTCGCCCACTAACTACAGAAAGAAATAATATTGCATCGGCAAAAGCAGAAACCTGGGTAATACTTCCCGGGAAAATAATTGAAGGCAGAGTTGTATTTGTTTTAACTTTTTTGATGAACGATTCAAGCTCACCATTAACCATTAAACTACCGCCAATTAAAAAACCATCAACACCAGATTTTTCACAATGTTTTAAAAATCCAGTAAGTTTATTTTCAGATAGTTTATCGGGATCAAGCAGAATTAAATATGCCGCTCCTTTTTCCCTGATTGTATTTAATAACTGATTGTAAATTTTCATAATTATTGATTTAAGGCTAAATCAATATAGGAATTTAGGTTAAGAGAAAAAAGAATTTGATATCTCAAAAATTCTTTGAAATTTTTAAAAATTAATTTTTAGTCTTGTAGAAACAGGAAAATAGACTTCATTTCCGTCTGGAATGTAGGCAGCTTTTCCCTCAAGAATAACATCGAATAATTGAGATAATGTGAACACAAATCCAAATCCTGCCGAGGTTTCAAATAAGGTTTTTGCATCTGAGTATTTTTGAGGGGAAATAATTATCGTTCTTATTCCTAATTCTGCCAGAGAGCGTAAGTTGTAAAAACTTTCCTGAAAATAAATCAATCCTAAATCGGCAGAAAAGTATGCAGTTAAAAATTTTGTATTATTTGATTTAAGCCTGCAACCGATTGAAATCCCAAATGATTTTAAATTTTCACCACTCTCAACGGTTGAAATAGGATAACCTAAAACAGCAGGGATGACAAAACTAAAGCTATTAGGATTAAATATTCTAGATTGATATGAAACGGTTCCGGCTAAATCAAAGTTTTCTTTTAGGCTGTAAAGTCCTGATACTGAAATTTCCCATCCATTATTTATATGCTCAAAAACGGGTCCATTAGTAAGCGGCACTAAATATCCCCCGCCAACTTCAACATTTATTTGTGATAAAATAATCCGTGAAGTTAGAAAAACAAATGTTGCAATAAAAAAGAATTTTTTGTTCATTTTACTCTACGCAAAAAACATTATTTGTTTTTTAGATAATATATTCCAACAATTGTTTTAGCATCAGTTATTTTCCCATTTGCAATCATCTTTTCAATTTCAGTTAATGATAACTCGAGAATTTCCATTCCGTGTTCACCTTCTTCGCGATTGTGATTTCCAGGAGTTAATCCTTTTGCAGAATAGATATGAAGAATTTCAGTGCAATAACCCGGTGCAGTATAAATCTGACCTAAGTTTTTTTATTTCTTTTGCTTTGTATCCTGTTTCTTCTTCAAGTTCTCGAGTTGCACAAACTAGCGGGTCTTCACCTTTATCAAGTTTTCCTGCAGGAAGTTCAATCAATGTTTTTTGAAGATGGATATCTGAATTGTTTAACTAAAATTATTTTTCCATCATCTTTAATAGGAACAACAACAGCACCACCCGGATGAATTGCAATTTCTCTAATTCCTTTATTGCCGCTTTCGTATTCAATCTCATCAACCTGATGATCAAATACTTTCCCTTTATAACGGATTTCTGATTTTAGGAGTTTGTAGTTCATAACTTTAAGGATTGTCATTGCGAACGAGTCTTCGAGTGAAGCAATCTATAAATTTTAAGTTGAGATTGCTTCGTCCCTAAAGCGGGACTCGCAATGACGATTAATTTTTACTTTCTATATTTTGCATCATAATATGGAATAAACTCACTGCCAAGAAATTTTATTACTGCAGTTATAACACCAAGATCATCAAGATATCCAATAAATGGTGCAATATCAGGAATCGTATCAATCGGTGAGATAAAATAAACCAATCCCATCACAACTATCGCTTTACGATGCCAACTTACAAACGGATCTTTCATATAATTATAAAGAGCCATAATATCTTTTGCAAAAGAAATTTTCTTACCAACGCGTTGAACTTTACTCCATAAGTTTTCTTCAACGTAGCCAGCTTCTTTCATTATAATCTTCTTCAATTTCCCGTTCAGTTTTACCACCAGTTCTAAATGCGCCAAGATCACCTAGGTTTTCAAAAATCTCGTCATCGGGAGTAATAATTTCATAATCTCTTTCTTTCATCACTTCTCCTATTTTTGATGCGATTTAAACCAATCAAATACTGTATTCCACCACAACCTTGCATTTTGCGGTTTAGAAACAAAATGAGTTTCATCAGGAAAATACAAGAACTTACTTTCAACACCCAATCTTTGCAGAGTTGTAAATAATTGAAAAGCTTGTTCTTCTGATAATCTAAAATCAAATGCACTATGTACGATTAGCATTGGTGTTTTAAAATTCTTTGCATATTGATGTGGTGACCATTTTTCATAAGTCTCACGATTTTCCCACGGAGTTCCACTAATATCCCATTCAGGAAACCAAAGCTCTTCAGTTGTTCCCCACATACTTTCAAGATTAAAAGTTCCATCATGGCAGAACAAAGCATTAAATCTATCAGTGTGTCCTTCAATCCAGTTAATCATATATCCGCCGTAAGATGCACCGGAAGCAAAAGTATTTTTGGGATCGATGTATGGAAAAGTTCTTTAAAGCATAATCATATGAATTCATTAAATCAGTATAAACTTTACCGCCCCAATCGCCGGAAATTTCATCAGTAAATTTTTGTCCATATCCTGTTGAGCCTCGTGGATTGGGTGCAACAACAACATAACCGGCGCCGGCAAACATTTGAAGATTCCATCTATAATGAAAATTATCTTCCCAGGCTCCCTGCGGTCCGCCATGAATTAAAAACATCATCGGGTATTTTTTATTTGGATCAAAGAATGGCGGCTTAACTAAAATTGATTGAACTTTATCTCCATTTGCACCTTCACACCAGAATAGTTTCAACAGGATTCATTTCAAGTTGTGATAGAATTTCTTCATTAGTAAATGTAATTCTCTTTAAAGTGTTTTTACCATCTGTACTCAGTGAAAATATTTCAGTCGGTAAATCTGTTCTTTGCTTTAAGAAGAAAAGTGTTTTACCATCTTTAGAAAGCTGAATATTTGTATTGAAATTTTCTTTATGAAATAATTCAATATCACCGGAATTATACATCAAGTTTATAAATTGAATTATAAATTTCGATTTGCAGCAAGTAAAGTAAATTGTTTTAGAATCAGGAGTCCAGACAAATTCATCAACAGATTTATCAAAATCTTCTGTAAGATTTTTCATCTCTCCTGTTTTACGATTAAACAAAATTAAATCTTTTTTATCAGCTTCAAATCCTGCACGTTTCATTGATGTCCACGCAAGCCAATTTCCATCAGGTGAATAAACGGGCTGGCAATCAACACCTTTACTTGTTGAAATAAGTTTTGGAGTTTTGGGAGAATTTAGATCCAAGAAGATAAATCTCAATGTTGGTACTTGTTGCTTTTGTAAATTCAGGATTTAGTGAATATGCAACTTCACTTCCATCGGGAGATAAATTGTAATCATTTGATGAACCAAGAGCAAGTGGCGGAACATCTTCTTTATTGCCTTCAGTTAGATCACTGAAACTCTCCAGTTGCAACATCAATAAAAATAAATGGCTGCGTTTATGTCCGCGCCAATCATTCCAATGGCGATACATCAACTCAGTGAAAATCTCTGCTTTAACTTTACTTTCATCCTTTGGCTTTATCTTTTTGCTCATTGCATTCCTGTGTTTTACATTCCGGATAAACTGATGAAACAAATAAAATTTCTTTACCATCCGACGACCATTCAAATCCAGATGCTCCAGTATAAATATTGGTTAATTGTTTTTCGTTTGAACCATCAAGACTGCATTGCCAGATTTGTCCATCGCGAGTAAATGCAATTGTTTTACCATCAGGAGAAAACTTTGGTTCGCTCTCATTCTTCTCTGAATTTTTTAATGCTCGTAAATTTTTTCCATCAGCATCAATTAAATAAATATCTGTGTTGCCTTTGTTAGCTTCAAAAGTAATAACTGGTTAATGTATAAGCAATTGTTTTTCCATCTGGCGAAACATCAGTAAGCTGCCAATTCGTTTCATTGCCCAAAGATCATCAACGGTGATTGCTCTTTTCGTTTGTGGAAAAGACTGAGATTGAGATCAAGATTATGAATGCAAGTAAGAGATATGATTTAATTTTTCTTAACATTATTGCTCCGATGTGTTCAAATTGTTAAATCAAAAATAAAGCAGTTAGTAGTTAAAGGCAAAGTAAAGCTTGCACCCTAGAACAATAAATTCAATCTTAAAATCATTATAATTAACTTTGCTCACAACATTTTACAGATTAAGATGAAAGAAAACTCAAAACATATTTTTACCCGGCGGATTTAAGCAATTCAGGATTCTCAAAACAAAGTACGTTCTAAACGATAAGAACGTTTTAGTTATTGGTTCCGGAAGTGAAAAGATTGCAGAGAAAATGATTGAATCCGGTGCAAGTTCTGTCACAATGATTGTAAATGATTATGATTCATTGATTAACTCCCGGTTAAATCTTATTAAAGACAGCAAAGTTTTAGTTAAGATGATGGATTTTGACAACACAGATTTTGAAGCTGAAGAGTTTGATCTTGTTTATGCACAGGCTTCAATTTCATTATTGAACAGAAATAAAATTGTAAAAGAAATAAAACGAATTCTTAAACCTGAAGCAACTTTATGTGTTGGAGAAATTACGGCACTAACAAATGATTATCCTCCATTTGTAAAAAATATTTTTGATACATCGGATATTTTACCTTTAATAAATGATCAGTGCGGTACTTACTACACAGAAAGAAATTTTTCTGTTTTGTACGAAGAAGATTTGTCATCATCATTGCAAAGTTTTTATGAACACACTGCTGAATTGAATTAGATGATAACATCTATAAGCTAAACGGAAAAAGAAAAAAGTTATTACAAAAAATTATTAAATAAGATTAGTCACGAATCCAATGCGTACTTAAAACTTGGTGCTGATAGGTATATTGGATTTAAGATGCTGATATTAAAGAAAACCGCTTAGTTCTGTCATTCCCACGAAAGTGGGAATCCATTTAGTACAAACATTTAGATTCCCGCCTTCGCGGGAATGACAACAGAAAATCAAGAAAGAAAAATGAATATAAAAAAAGGCGACATAGTAGAATTTCAAATCGAGAAGTATGCATTTGAAGGAAAAGGAATTGCAAAAGTTTCTAAGAATGAATTGCTTGGTTTGAACGAAGAAAATGGTAATGAAAAGAATTACGTTGTGTTTATCGTTGGCTCATATCCCGGCGATAAAGTAACAGCCAGATTATTAAAGATTAAAAACTCTTACGCCGAAGCATTGGCAATAAATATCATTATTCCTTCAAGTGAAAGAGTAAAAGCAAAATGTAAATTCTTTGGTACTTGCGGCGGATGCAAACAGCAGGATTTAGATTATGATGCTCAGGCAAAATATAAGCAGCAGCAAGTTGAAGAAATTTTCAACAAGCTTGGCGGTTTTTCTGATTTTGGAATTGAACCAATTATCCAATCGCAAAATGTTTTTTACTACAGAAATAAAATGGAATTTTCTTTTAGTGAAAAAAGATGGCTAACGAAAGACGAGATTTCTAAAGAAGGAATACTTGATAAAGATTTTTCTTTAGGACTTCATATTCCCAAAATTTATGATAAAGTTCTTGATGTTGATGAATGCTTTCTTCAATCAGAAGTTAGCAATAAGATTTTGAATTTTACTCGTGATTTTTTTAAGAAGAGAAATACTTCAATCTATTCAACTAAAACCCATACGGGATTTTTACGTAACCTTGTAATCAAACAAGCTTCTTTAACAAATGATTTGATGGTTAATCTTGTTACTTCAGAGGAGAATGATGAATTGGTTAATGAATATTGTGATGAGTTAAGAAAAGAAATTCCGCAAGTAACAACGGTTATAAATAATATCAATAAAAAGTTTGCTGCTGTTGCGGTTGGTGATTATGAAAAAGTTATATACGGTTCAGGTTTTATTTATGATGAAATTGGAAAACATAAATTCCGTATAAGTGCCAACTCGTTTTTCCAGACGAATACTTTGCAGGCAGAAAAGCTTTATCAAACTGCTCTGGATTTTGCTGAGTTAAAAGGTAATGAAATTGTTTACGATCTTTACTCCGGTGCTGGAACAATTGCAATTTTTATTGCAGATAAAGCAAAAAAGGTTTATGCTTTTGAAGCTGTGGAATCGGCAATTGCGGATGCAAAAGTAAATGCTGATTTAAACAATATTCTGAATGTTAAATTTTTTGCTGCTGATCTTTACAAATCTTTTCTTCCAATTGTTGACAAATACAACATCCCAAAACCTGATGTAATGATAATTGATCCGCCAAGAAGCGGAATGCACCCAACTACAGTTGATGATGTGATTACACTTTCTCCAGATAAAATTGTCTACGTTAGCTGTAATCCCGCAACACAAGTGCGTGATATAAAGTTGATGGTTGAAGCCGGTTATAAATTAATTAAGATAAAACCGGTTGATATGTTTCCACATACTTTTCATATTGAAAATGTAGCACTTTTAATAAAAAAACCTATAACTTGAAATAAATAAATATGTTATGGAAATGATGAATTTTGATATTTTGCTCAAAGTAACTATAAAGTAACTATTTATTACATATAAATAGTCTTATCTGATTACTTTTTTAATTCAATTCCTAAATCTATTTATTAGACTTCCCCTCAATCATTGGATTTTTCCCCTTAGAAGGTCTCCAAGTTGTTCCATCTGTGAAGTGTACTTTATCAATATATACTTTTATTATCGATGTTGTCTCATGCCCATACAAAGTCCAATAACCACTGTCTGTTCTATCCGGCTTTATTGTGTTTTGAGAAATTCCTTCAAATACATTGTTACCATATCCCCGTTCTAAAACTTTATTTTCAAATCTATCAAAGCAATGAATATCTAAAGTATAAGCATCAATAATTTTATCACTTATGTTTTGAAGTTTGATATAAGCCTCAGGATTATCTATTGCATTGAAAGTTATCTTTGCTTCTCTAAATAATATTGGAATCCCCTTCTTTTTTGCTTTGTTTATTTCCTCTAAAAACTTTACTTCTTCAGCATTAGAAAGAAATGACTTTGGTTTAGATTTTATTTCATCCCTAAATAGTTCATTAACTTTTTCATTATTTTCTAAATAATATTCACTTATATAGCCAATATTTGTTTTATAGATTACTTTCCAATACCCGTATTCAAAACCGATCACTTCTATTTCTGAATGCTCAGGAATTATTAATATTGATTTTGTGAATTCTGGCTTTGGATATAAACTTGCGGGTAGTTCAATTTTAATTTTTAGACTTTGATTTTGTGTGACTTCATTATTTTTACGATCTTTTTTTATTTCCCTTAACCCTTCCAATTCCTTGTAAAGCTGTTTATTTTTTTTTTCGTTTAATATTATTTCATTTTGAATGCTATCAATCTTAGAATCAATATTTATTATTTCGTTTTGTGGAATAATTGATTTGGAGATGATTAAGAAAAGCAAAATTATTAGAAGCCTCATCTTTTCCCTTTAAGATTAGCAATCAGTGTAAGTAGTTTTACATTTACTTCAATAAAATTAACATTATTTTGAATCAAATGACTTTATTATAGAAAATTAATTTTGAATAGTAGTTACTTTCCCATCTTCAAAATAAACGTAATTGCCACTACCATATACCCATTGTTCGTGTACACCAAAAGAATACGTTGTTCTATTTACATCATTCGGTCTTCCCCATGCCTCTCTTACCATGTCTGAAGTCATACCAATACTTATACTACCCTTAGATATTGTTAGGCAGGTTGATACATCCCAGCCATACTTATCCTTTAGTCTTTTGGCTCTTATATTTTTAGAAGGCAAATATATTTTCTCAATTAATTCTTTTCCCGATTTCTTTAAATTAAGATATTCGCTATACGTACCGTTTTGTTTTATAATATTTTCTTTAATGAAATTATTTGTAAAATCATCATAATATATTTTACCAGTTTCCCAATAAACTGTCTTGGTTGTTAACGAATCTAATCTTGGTTTTACTTTATCAAAATCATCTGTTCTCATTGAACCAATAATTCTCTCTATTTCAACTGCATTAGTTTCAGTGTTAATAGCTTTTATCTGATTCTCTACAAACTCATTATGATATTTTTCATCTTCAGCTCTTTGTCTTTCTTTATCCATGTATTTAGAAATAGTTATAAAGGCAGTAATAATGACTAAAATCGTAATTCCTAAAAATAACTTAGCTCTTTTACTTTTTTTATTTTTGTCAGACATCATTTGTCCAAACTCTTCATTTGTCATTGATTGCCATTAGATAATTGGCTGGATAAAATAAAATTAGAGTGATGAAAATTTGGAAGGGAATAAAATATCTCATTTGACTTATGAAATGATTTTAAATAAATGTTATAGCTAAGAAAACTTAATTAAACTTTATTTTGTTGTCAATCATTTTTATCAATTTATATTTTTTTAAAGCACCCCTCAAAAGTTCTTTTTTAAGGACTCCAAAAAACTCTTTTTATAGCACTCCGAAAAAGTTCTTTTTTTAGGACTGTAAAAATCTAAGTAAATGGCATAAAAATATTTTCTCTTTTCTCAGCTTCAATTTTTCTCAACTCTTCTTTTTCTTTATAGTCAGCCTCAAGAATCGATCTAAGAATATAAACTCTCGTTTTTGCATGTTCACTTTTCAATTTACCTTCTTTGAATTCCTGATAAGTTTTTGCAAGTTCTCTTTTAACTTGGTTAGTCTTTTCAATATAAACTTTCATTTTTTACTCAGTCTCAATATCTGCTTATTAATAAATGTTTTAATCTCTTTTATTATATCCTGTAAGTGCCAAAAAGTATCTTTGTAGTTACCGATCTTTAAGCCGTTAATTTTCTAATGCTAAGGTTTCTATCCAAGTCTTGTAAGTTATTGCCTTCTATGTTCACACGTTGCTCAATATTTCGCAAATCTTTTGAATACACGGTTAGCCTTTTTACAGCATCACTATAATTTTTGAAAGTCCAACCTAACTTTCCCCACTCTTTATTAGTTGGATAAGATTCACAGGCTTCGAAATGTTTACCAAAGAATACCCGATCTTTATTTTTTCTAATTCTGATTAATTCATAAGCAATAATCTCATTGTTTAACCATTGGCTGTAAATTGCAAATTTGTTGTTTCTAAATTCTTGGTTATAAATAAAGCCATTAGTTTTGATTTCTTCTTCAAGTGGTTTCATCTTAATTAACTTTCAATATTTTTTATGAATAATATTTTCATTTAGACACACCAATACTAAACTTGAGAACTACTCACAGGGTTCTCAATGATACTTGTTAAGTACAATCAACTATTCACTAAACACTAATTCAAGCGATAACTACTGAAGAACTTGAAAGTGTCCGTCTTTCCAGTAGAAAACAAGGTTCTCAAATTTTTTGTCTTCAATCGTTTGGTGCCGATTTCCCTTCGGATACTGATTTAGTGTTTCCCTATATTGTGATAACCAAAAAAAACTCACATATTTGGGTGCGGTTTGGTTTTTATTTTTCTTAAGCGATTTCATCTAAGTGAGATCGCTTTTTTATTGTGCATACTGATAAACTTTATCCACAGCAAGCTGTTCTATTTCACTATCTGAAGCTTTTCTATTTCTGAATAGGTAAGCGTTCAAATCACTTCTCTTGAAATAAATTTTCTTACCGGCTGGTTTGAAATGTGCTATAAGATTTTTTGCCGTGCACTTGTAGAGGTGGCTTTTAGAAACGTTTAGATATTCTGAAGCCTCTGTGAATGATAGTGGCTTTTCATCTTGCTGTAAAAGTTGCTCAATGTTTGTATTGAGTTTTTGAATTGAGTCTTGTTTCATTGTTTTACCTTTAGTTTGTAAATTCTTGAAACAAAACTAAGCTTCAGAAAATAAGAGGTACTGATTATTAAATAATCAGTAAACGAGGGTAGAAATGAGAATTAAAGAACTTGAATTTTTCTTTTTCAATTATTTTTTTTCCGTCTTCACTTTTTAACCAAGAATAAAACTTATTACTGAATTTGATTTCTTGTTCCTTAGTAAATGGTAAATCATAAGTAATCTCAGTAATTATTCTGGAATTGCTTTCCTTTATACCCAAATATTCTCTTTCAATCATTCTTCTAATAATTTTTATATACAACTGAATGTCTTTTGAAGTTTTTCTTTTTAAAGTAATTTCTTTTTCTCGAATATCAATTAACATCATTAACCTTTGGAACTTTTCTCTTGAATACCAATCAATAAGTCTATTATCAGAATTTTGTGCAATAATTTTATTTGTTTTTGTATTTATAACTTTAGAAGGTGTTTTTTTGAATTGAGTTCTTATGTATGGAAAAATTTGAAAGAATCTTTTTGTAACATACTTTGAATAATTGATAGTAGCTTTTAATTTTGTTTCAAAATCATTTCCGGTTAGTGTATAGCTAAAATATTTTGCTTTTTGAATTTCATCTTTTTTTGTCCCAATATTTAGTTCATCAAAATCCGTTATTGTGTCAAAAAGAAAACTATAAAACTCATTATAAAAATATTCTTTGTAGTTAATGATTAAGATTTGATCTTTAAAATAATTCTTAGCATTATCTAATGAGAGTATTTTTTCCAATTCACTTTTTAACTCTTTACCGAATGGAAAATTTTCATATAACGCTATTGATAATAGTTTTTTTTCAATCCCTACGATCTTATTTAAATGATCAAGTTGTGTGTAATGTTTTTTAATGATGTTTTTAGTAACATTACTTGAGCCACTCATAAGTTCACCTCTAATGCTGGCAAGTTATCCACAGCTTGTTTTTTCTTTGAATCAATAACCTTTGCATAAATTTCTGTTGTCTTAAGGCTTTTATGCCCTAACAATTTTGAAACTGTGTAAATCTCATTACCACTTGTTAGATTAAGAGTTGCAAAAGTATGTCTGCTTAAATGATAATATGCTTTTTTATTAACCTCAGCTTTTTTAAACCATCTTGTTAGTGCCCTGTTTATAGTTGTTCTATCGGTTGGAAAATCAAAAATATAATTTTCAGGTAAGTGAAAAATATTTCCGTTCTTTAAAATGTTTAATGCTGTTTGCCCTATTGGAATTTTAATTTTGTCTTTTGTTTTTTGCTGTTCAATCTGGATAGTGTTATCAATTATATTTTTCCATTTAAGATTTCTAACATCAACTTGCCTTAATCCGGTAAAGCAACTAAACAGAAATGCTTTTTTTATTTCCGGTCTATCAGCTTCAGTCTTAATAAGTTTTTCAATTTCAAATAATTCCAAATAACCTCTTTCAACTATTTCTTTATTTGGAGTTTTGGCTTGTCTAATAATATCAGCTTTAATAAAGCCTTGCTGTGAGGCTTTGTAAAGTACTTCCTTTATTTTTCTATAATATAAAAAGGATGTATTCTTTTTTAATCCTGATTTTTTACTTAGGTATTCTGCAAAATCAATTAACCATTCTTTATTGATTTGCTTAAAAATTATATCCTTCGATTCATATAGATTTAAATGTTTTAATGCACCTTCATAATTTGACCACTTAGGTTTAGTCTTAACAAAATTTTCAAAATACTTTTTGAATGAGGCTCTTTTTTTATTACTGCTAATCTGGTCGTATTCATCATTAGCTAATGCAATCATTCTTTGTGATTTTATTTTTTCCGCTAATACTAAAATCTCTTTATTGTTACTGTCACCTCGTTTGATATACAACTTCAGAAACTCATAATGTCTTTTTCCATCTTTGTAAAAGTCCAAATAAAGTGAATCTCTTCCATCTAAAAGTTTCCTTTTTTTCAAAGTGATTTTCATTTTCGTTTATCCTTTATTTGTTACTAATTTCTCTTAGTTACTTATGAAATGTAGCAATATTTTTAAAAGTAACCAAATCGTAACTGTAATAATAACAAAAAAGGGTTAAGGTTTGCTAAGGAAGGAAAGTATAATTGTTTGAAACTGAGTTAAAATCTAATCTTTAATTACTCTTGTTTGCTGTTGATTTCTACGGTTACATTTCATATTGAAAATGTGGCATTGCTAACGAAATAGAACACGGATAACACAGATTTACGCGAGTTTTCGCTGATTTAATCCGTGCTAATCCGCTAAATCCGTGTCATCAGCGTGCTATTGGTTTTTAATTATAATCAAAAAATTAATTACTTAATAGAATTAATAAGAAGAAAAACTCTTACTTAAAGAAGCAATTTTACTTATTAAAATTATTAGACCTATTAAGTTTAATATTGTTACTATCCCTAAAAAAGTAATCCATCCATTGTTGATTTTTATCCCACTAGTTTGAACCTCATTATAAAGGTCTAGTTCAAGTTCACTTGGCTCAACGACCTTTCCACTAGTATCTTTAAAGACATATTTGTTTGGTTCAAAACTAACTGGTGTTAAATATCTTGTCTTTTCAAAGTGAACTTTACCATTCTCTTCTTTTACTTTGAAAAATTTTTGTTTCATAATAATATTCCTTATTTATTTATTAATTTGAGATAGTCCTTTATCGTCTGAACAAAACTTTTTCCGCTTACAACAAACTCTTCAGCTTCTGATTTATCAATGATAAAATCATGATTGTAATCACTTATCTGTCTTCTATCAAATGCTTTGTTAAAATCTTTCCCCATTTCCTTAGAGAATATTTCAGTCTTAACAAATTGTTCTCCAAAAGCAGAGATTGTCATCTTATGCGAAGAAAAATGTAATCCTTTAGAAAGCAGCAGAGCCTGAGCAGAAAAAAACATTGCATAGTAAGATCTGGAAACAGAGGATTCAAAATCTCCTTCTCTTACTAAAACTTCTGCAGTTACTAAGTATCTGTCGGCTCTCTTTAACAAAGATTCTATTTCACTCAACTAAAACTCCTTCTTGTCTAACATTAAGTAGTAAAGGACTATTAATGCTTTTATAATCATCGTAAGAAACAGGAACAACAGAAATCAAAGTATTATATTTTAAATTAATATCGTAAATAGCATCTACAATTTTATCAGTTTCTTTCCCGGCCGTTTCTATACTTTTTAAAACCACGAGCAAATCAATATCTGAATTTTCATTATAATCTCCACGTGCATAGGAACCGTACAATATTATATCAACCAAATTTTCTTTATATAATTTTATTATTTCATTTTTCACTTCACTTAGAATGGTTTTCAATTCCCAAAGCAATGTTGCTCTTATTTTATCTTCAGTTAATAAAGGATATAATTTTTTTATTTGAGAAATACTCTCTCCGGCTTTTAATTTTCCCAATATTAGCTCGACTGTAATTCGTGTACCAGCTATGACTGGTTTACCCATCATTATTTCTGGATTAGAAACTATATAGTTTTCATTCATGATAAGTATTCCTTTTATATCTCAAAATAAATAAAATAAAATCATAAATCACGTCGTTTCCTGCTGATTTAATCCGCGCTGATCCGTTAAATCCGCGTCATCCGCGTTCTATTGGTTTTTGATCATCAGTACAAACTCACCCTTTAGATTATCTCTTTCAACAGCGCTCAGAATATTTTGTGCATTACCGCGATAAAATTTTTCTTTTTCTTTTGTTAACTCGAATGCAAGCACACAAGGAATGTTTGGACCAAGAAGTTTTACAATGTCTTCCAGCAAGGTTTTTAATCTATACGGAGTATCCATTAAAACAATCGTTTCTTTTCTCTTTCTTAAATCCAACAACTGTTTTCTTCTAATATCTTTCTTTGGCGATAGCCAGCCGTAGAAATAGAACTTCTCAAAATCCAGTCCGCTGCCAACCAAAGCAGTAAGCAAAGAACTTGCGCCGGGAACAGGAATAACTTCAATTCTGTTTTGCAAAGCGAGATCAACAAGCAAATGCCCGGGATCGGAAAAAAGCGGTGTACCACAATCAGATATTAGTGCGGCGGTTTTTCCCTCAAGCAATTTCAGGATTAACTCATTTGCACCTTCATTTTCATTGTGCTCGTTAAGCGGAAAAAGTTCTTTATCAATTTTGTAATGGGATAAAAATCTTCGTGCTTCCTTTAATTCTTCACAAATAATAAAATCACATTCTTTTAATATTCGTAAAGCGCGCAAAGTTATATCTTCATAATTGCCGATTGGAGTAGATACGATGTAAAGTTTTGGTTTCATTTTATTTCAATTTAATTTAATACTGTTGTCATTTCGAAGGAGTCCTCGACTGAGAAATCTTATTCCTAATAAAAATCAGATTTCTCTCCCGACGAATCGGGATCGAAATAACATGCAAAAAACACTTAATAATTTGTTTGAAAACTCCGGTTATTTGTGCTTAAATTTAAGCATAAATTTTATAATTAAATTTAGGCTTATGAAACGGCTTACAAATTACTTCATTTTAAATTTTCTCACCACGAAAAAATTAATTCAACCAATCCAAAACTAAACAGGTTACATCAATATGAAAATCAGATTTCTTTCACTCATTTTTTTCCTGCTCACAATATCAATTCTTGCACAGGAAAAAGAGCAGACTTTCCTATCCCTAAACAGCACGGGTGTTGAAGAGTTTATTAAACTTCATCCTGAATATGACGGAAGAGGGACAATTGTTTTTATCCTTGATACCGGAGTCGATCTTGGAGTTGATGGGCTAATCAAAACATCAACAAGAAGTGTAAAGGTAATTGATGTGCAGGATTTTACAGGTGAAGGTAATATCCCTTTTTATCCTGCCGAAGTTGAATCAAAAGATGACACTACTTATTTAACTAACGAAGAAAAAAATTATTCTGTAAAAGCAGATGTTTCAAAACTTCTTAAGTCTGAAGATGATAAATATTATATCGGGGCTTTTCCCGAAAAACACCTGATGAATTCAGGTAGCGGTGCGGCAGATTTAAATGGAAACGGTTCAACTGATGATGTTTATTATTTTATTGTTTATAAAACATCACAAGGTTATTGGGTGGTTTATTTTGATGAAAATGGTAATGGAAACCTCTCGGACGATAATCCAATACGAACCTACAAAGAAAATTTTGATACTTTTACAATCAAAAGAGAAAAGGGACTGCCTCCATTTACAATGGCACTGAATATTTTTCCCGATGAAAAAAATGTCGTTTTCTTTTTTGATGATGGTTCACACGGAACGCATTGTGCGGGAATTGCAACCGGTTTTAATATTGGCAATGTTGGATTAAATGGCGTGGCTCCTGGTGCAAATGTAATTGCACTAAAAATTGGCAACAATAATTATCCCGGCGGCGCAACAGTTACAGAAAGTATGAAAAAAGCTTATCTATATGCAGATAAAATTTCCAAAGAACGAAAAGAGCCTTGCATTGTAAGTATGAGTTTTGGAATCGGTTCTGAAATTGAGGGCAGATCTGAGATGGAAAACTTTCTTGCAAATCTTCTTAAAAGCAATCCATATTTATATGTAAGCGTTAGCAACGGCAATGAAGGTCCTGGAATTTCAACAACCGGATTACCTGCAGCAAGCAGTTACGTATTTTCCTCTGGTGCAGTGTTAACCAAAGAGATTGCCCGTGATAATTATGGGAATGATTTGACCAATGATATTATTTTATATTTTAGTTCAAGAGGCGGTGAAGTAAGTAAACCAGATATAGTTTCTCCCGGAGCCGCGACTTCTACCGTGCCAAATTTTAGTACCGGCGATAAATTTTGGGGAACAAGTATGGCTTGCCCCTATACATCAGGCGTAATGTCCCTGTTATTAAGTGCCGCTACAAAAGAATTCCCTGATATAAAAATTCCTTCACAACTTCTTTTTAAAGCAATCCGCGAATCAGCTACTTACTGGAAACAATACACAGTGCTTGACCAGGGCGGTGGTTATGTAAATGTTCCCAATGCTTATGAGTTGATAAAAAAATATATGAAGAATAATGAAATCTCAAAATTTGAGACTTACACAGTTTCTTCGTTTGCACCAAATCAACCGGATAGCAGAGCAAGAGATCTTTATATACGAGACGGATCTTTTTTAACAGGTGATGAAACATTTCCATTTATCATCAAAAGAGATAATTCTATTAAATCAGATAAATTTTATAGAACTTATAATCTTAAGACAGATGCTGATTGGTTAACAATCATCCAGAAAAAAACATATATACGGAATAATCAACTGGCGATGGTTAATGTTAAGGCTGATAAATCTAAAATTACAAACCCGGGACTTTACACAGCAAAAATCTCCGCAACAAGAGATGATGCTTCGGCATTTCCTGAATTTGATATGCTTGCAACAGTTGTTATTCCTTATGAATTTAATGCTTCAAATAATTATGGAATGATCTGGAAAAATGAAACTGTAGCACCGGGAATGGTACAGCGTTATTTTATTGCGGTACCTGCCGGTCAAAGTTCAATGAAAATATCACTAAGCAGAGATGCACTTTCAAACAAATATTCCAGATGCAGGTATTTTTTATCTAATGATAACGGTCAGCGTATTGATCAATCAGCTGTATTATACTCGGTAAACAAAGATGAAAAAACAGAAAAATACTATTATAATCTTGAACCAGGGGTTTATGAGATTGACATAGATGGACTTTTCTTAGCAACACAACCATCAACGTATAATCTTGAAGTTGAATTTTATTCGATAAGCAGAATCAATAATGATGATCTTACCAAAGATAATTCTCGGATTGATGTAGTAAATTATTTCGATGAAGCAGCAACTTATAATTTAAGCGGTAATCTGTCGGGTCTTATAAAAAGTTATACCGTTACTGTTAATGGAAATGAAACATATAAGATGCCGTTTGTTTTAAGAAAAGATGAAAAGTCAAAGACGTTTGCAATTACATTAACAAAAGAAGACTTTAATAAAGTAACTGATTTTGCTTTACAGATATTAGATGAAAATGGAAAAGCAATCAGTAAGGGCGGGTTGTCATACAGGAATGATGGATCAGTTTCAATTGATATGCCTGCTGATAAAGATAGTGCTAAGTTTGTACTTGAACTCATTCCCGCATTTACCAGCAAAGATTTGAGTGCAAATGTTTTTGTGGATGAGATAACTTATTTACCAAACCCGATCCCGCTGGATGTTAAAAATGACGGGAAAAACTTTTTGACACTATATCCAAACATTATCAAGACAATTGATGTTAAATTTGTAAAACTGGAAATGGGAATATCAGCAGATGAAAAAGGTTTGGGCACTATTTATTTTAAATCTCCAACAAATGGTAAAACTGAGTATGAACTTCCAATTAATTTTAAATATTGAAAAAGGAAAGTAATATGAGCGAACATCAAGGCGGACAAATAAAGGGACTTCCCGAAAATGCTTATGAAGAACTTAAACCGGGCGAAGAATATAAACCACTGATGCCTGCAAATTCAAACCCGCAGGAAATCACACCTTACTCGGTTATAATGGGTTTGCTGATGGCTGTACTTTTTTCTGCTGCCGCTGCATATCTTGGCTTAAAAATCGGGCAGGTGTTTGAAGCTGCAATTCCAATTGCAATAATTGCAGTTGGTGTATCAACTTTATTCAAGATAAAAGGATCGCTTGGGCAAAATGTAATTATTCAATCCATTGGACAAAACTCAGGATTAATTGTTGCAGGAGCTATCTTTACTATTCCTGCACTTTACATTTTAAATCTTCAAGCACATTTTTTTCAGATATTTCTTGCTTCAACATTTGGTGGAGTTTTAGGAATACTTTTTTTGATTCCATTCAGAAAATATTTTGTAGCTGAAATGCATGGTAAGTTACCCTTTCCTGAAGCGACAGCTACAACAGAAATATTGGTCGCTGGTGAAAAAGGCGGCAAGCAAGCTTTGGTGCTTGTTGTTAGCGGATTGATTGGAGGGGCCTATGACTTTATTATCGCAACGTTTGGATGGTGGAGTGAAATTTTTACTACCAGAGTTTTTGGATTTGGTGAAATGCTCGCTGATAAATTTAAACTCGTTTTCAGATTAAATGTTGGCGCTGCGGTTATGGGATTAGGCTACATTGTTGGATTAAAGTATTCCGCAATTATTGCTGCCGGATCTTTTGTTTCATGGTATTTACTTGTTCCCGTTATCTCATATATTGGCTCAGGTTTAACTGAAACTTTTGGAACAGGTGCAACAAAATTGATTTCAGCGATGTCGGCTGAACAAATTTTTAGCCAGTATGTACGCCACATCGGTATTGGTGGAATTGCAATGGCTGGAATTATCGGAATAATTCGTTCATCTAAAATTATTCGCGATGCCATTTCACTCGGTTTTAAAGAAATCTTTGAAAAAAAGGACAGTGATAAACAAACAGTAAGAACACAACTTGATTTATCAATGAAAATAATTATTAGCGGGTTGGTTATTACTACAATTTTACTTTTTGTTTTCTTTCAGATGGGAGTTGTTTTTAATGTTGGATGGGCTGTTGCAGGATTACTAATTGTTTTAATTGTAGCTTTTTTGTTTACAACCGTCGCAGCAAATGCCACAGCTATTGTCGGGACAAATCCTGTAAGCGGAATGACTTTGATGACATTAATTCTTTCATCAATTGTTCTTACTTCTGTTGGATTAAAAGGTGAATCCGGAATGGTTGCGGCTTTAATAATTGGTGGAGTTGTTTGTACAGCGCTTTCTATGGCTGGCGGATTTATTACAGATTTAAAAATTGGTTACTGGCTCGGAACAACACCGAAAAAACAAGAGCAATGGAAATTTCTTGGCGTTCTTGTTTCAGCACTTACAGTTGGATTTGTAATTATGATATTAAATGAAACTTATGGATTTGTCGGAGATGGTTCATTAGTTGCTCCACAAGCAAATGCAATGGCAGCAGTTATTCAACCATTAATGGATCAACAACCTGCACCGTGGTTATTATACATTGTTGGTGCAATTCTCGCATTGGTATTAACAATGATAAAAGTTCCTGCATTAGCATTTGCACTTGGTATGTATATTCCGCTTGAATTAAATACTCCGTTGTTGATTGGCGGATTGATTGCTCATTACGTTTCAACGCGCAGCAAAGATGAAAAAGTAAATACTGCAAGAAGAGAACGCGGAACATTAATTGCGTCTGGCTTTATTGCAGGCGGTGCTTTAATGGGAGTTATAAGTGCAATATTAAGATGGCAGGGATTTAACTGGGTTAATCCTGAATGGGCAGAATCACACTCGGCAGAAATACTTGCATTGGCAATGTTTGCTGCTCTTTGTTTTTATATGATCTGGGATTCGTTAAGAGGAAAAGTGGAAGAATAAAAAGCCCATCCTTTACCCTTCCTGGAGGAAGGGAATCGGTAATTTAACCTTCGAGATTAATCTAAAATCTCGAAGGTTTTTTTATTGACCAGATTTACTGCTATAGCAATAAATTTTAATTTTCTTATTGGTAATGAAGATATGCACTTAAAAAATTTCTCTTTAATTACACGTGATAATAAAGTAGAACTCTCTCCCGCCTATGATTTGCTAAATACTACTATTGTTGTTCCAAGGACACAAGAAGAAATTGCGTTGCCAATTGCCGTAAAGAAAAGAAATTTAGATAAAAAAATTCTGATTGACTACTTTGCAAAAGAAAGATTGAAACTAAACGATACTATAAATTTCTCAAGTGTTAAATAAAATAAATTTTGAGCGGGGCAATTGGGAAAAGCTAATTATCGATAGTTTTCTATTTAAGGAGATGAAAGAAAAGTATTTGGAGTTGATGAAGAGCAGAAAACAGATTGTAGGATTGTAATTTATAATATAATGTGGTTACAACTGCCGTAAGATGTAAATTTATCCAATTATATTTTTAAGAATGAAATTTATTGTGAAAGCAAGTTGGTGATTATCTTAATCATTTTATCTTTTTCTTTCGGGTCGCTGATGGCAATTAGCAACGCGAGTGTTGTTAGTGCATTATCATTTATTTTCTTTTCACCGGAATTTTTGTATAAAAAATTGTTTCTATTCAGATAATAGATAAACATAATGGAGCCTACACGTTTATTACCATCAATAAAAGGATGATCTTTTATAATAAAATAAAGCAAGTGTGCTGCTTTTTCTTCCAAAGAAGGATATAAATCAGCACCACCGAATGTTTGATAGATGTTTCCGATAATTGCTTTGAACTTTTCACTGTTTTCCTGTCCGAATAAATCAGTTGCTTCTTTTTTAACAATTAGATCTTCTTTCATTTTAAGAATAACTGTTTCTGCATCATCATAAATAATTTTATACTTTTCTCTTGCTTCTTTTAGAAGTTTTAATTTTCCTTTATCATAATGCTCAAGGATAGACAATGTTTTTGAATAATTTGAAAGCAGGTTCAATAATTCATGCTGCTGATTCGATAACAATTCGTGTGAAGACTTTTCTTTAAGAAATTCAATTGTTTCAGTAAGCTGGTTAAACTTTTCTTGCGTTTCCCAAATGCGTTTTTCATTTATTGTATATCCTTTAACAAGATGATCTTTTAATGTTTTGGTAGCCCAGACACGAAATTGAGTAGCACGTTTTGAATTCACACGATAACCGACGGAAATAATCATATCGAGGTTATATAGATTCATCTTTCTGATTTTGCCGTCTGCGGCAACCTGTTCCAAAACGGAACAGGTTGGTTTTTTGTCTAATTCTCTAATTCTATAAATATTATTAATGTGTTTTACTACTGCAGGTCGATTTACATCAAATAATTTTGCCATTAAATGTGCATCTAACCAGACAGTATCTTCTTGCAACCTAACTTCTAGCTTAGGACCCTCTTTGGATTTATAGATGATTATTTCGCCTTTTGAAATTTCATCTTTTACCTTTTTTGACATAAATCTTACTAAATAAAAATTTTAAATATGTTTTTTGTGCAACTAAAATAAAGTTGGCAGTGGTGGATTAAAAATGAAAAGTTGATAACCATTAGTTTTCTTTCTAATGAGATGAAAGAAAAGTATTTGGAATTGCTTCAGAACAGAAAAACCAGAATATTTATTTAATTCATATCAATATGACTTGAGATTCTATAAGAGGAAAACCGGAAAAATACTAAGGTAGATTCTCAGGGAACAAAAAAAATGGTTTCGACTAATATAGTTTTTTTATCCCAACAATAATTTGATCTAAGATATATTCGTTATAAAATAAGGATGATTATGCCAATGATAAAAAAGAAAATCATGAAAAGATTATACTCCCAATTTTTTAGTCTTTCGTTAAACGATGGTTTATAGTTTTTCAAAACTGAACTCTTTAAGTTTTGATTTTCATATTCCCAAAAGAATAATTCAATGATTAACATCAAAAAACCTAAAAGCAAAAAAATAACGCCTTCAGACATAATTCTTGTGTTTGATAATCTATTAAATGAATATCTACCCTAACAACTCCTTAACCTTACTCATCAATTCACTCAACTCAACATCAAATCGTTCACCGATCTTTCTAACCTTAACTTCACATTTATTTTCTTTTAGTTTCTTCTCGCCTATTACAACCTGAATTGGCATTCCAATTAAATCTGCATCATTGAATTTAAATCCGGCACTAACATCGCGGTCATCAAATAAAACTTCTATTCCTGCTTTATTAAAATCAGTATAGATTTTTTCGCAGGCATCAACAATTTCTTGTTTCTTCAAGTTCAAACCAAGCAAGTGAACTTGAAAAGGTGCCAGCACTTTATTCCAAAGAATTCCATTGGCATCGTGATTTTGTTCAATGTAGCAAGCCATTACGCGTTCGACCCCTATTCCATAACTTCCCATAATAATAGGATGCTCGTCGCCTTTTTCATCCGTAAACAATGCACCCATTGAATCAGAATATTTTGTACCAAGTTTAAAAATATGCCCAAGCTCTATTGCTGGAAATACTTCAAGATACATTTCACATCGTGGACATCCTTCGCCTGATTTTACTATTCTGAAATCAGCATACTCAACAGTTGGAACATCACGATTAAAATCTATTCCGCCAATATGATAATCATTTTTATTTGCGCCGCTGAACATATTGTTTGCATCTTTTAAACGATTATCCGCAATAATTCTTCCTTTAAATCCAACAGGACCTATTGAGCCCGCATCTGCACCGGAAATATATTTTAATTCTTCAGGATGAGCAGGACGAATATTGGCGCCAAGTACTTTTTCTAGTTTGGTTTCATTAACTTCATCATTGCCAAGCATCAAAATTAAAACTGGTTTTTCATCATAGATATAAATTCTTGATTTTGCACATTGAGTTTCATCAATTTTTAAGAATAAACAAAGATCATCAATTGAATGAACATTTGGAGTTGATATTTCATAAATAGATTTACTTTCTGCATCTCTTTCAACAGCATCAATTCGTGATGTTGCAACTTCAACATTCGCTGCATATCCGCATGATTCGCAATAAGCAACAGTATCTTCACCAGCAGCCGATTTAACCATAAATTCTTCAGATCCAGTTCCGCCCATTGCACCGCTGGATGCGCCAACAACGAAATATTTTAAACCACATCTATCGAAAATTTTTCTATAAGCTTTGTCATGAAGTTCATAAGATTTATCTAAATTTTCCCAGCTTGTATCAAAACTATAGGCATCTTTCATCAAAAATTGCCGGCCTCTTATAACACCGCTGCGTGGTCTTGATTCGTTTCTAAACTTTGTTTGTATCTGATACCAGATTTGCGGCATATCTTTATATGATTTAACAACATTGCGTGCATGAAATGTCATTATCTCTTCATGAGTTGGCGCAAGAACATAATCACGATTTTTTAAGTGAAACATTGTATCACCAAAAGCTTCTACGCGATTTGTTTCTTCCCAAATTTCAATTGGATTAAGTGCTGGAAGGTGAAATTCCTGTCCACCAATTGCATCCATTTCTTCACGAATAATTTCACTGATCTTTTTAACAACTCTATAACCAAGAGGAAGAAAAGAATAAATTCCGGCAGAAAGCATTCTAACTAATCCGGAACGAAGCATTAAAATGTGGCTAACTACAACAGCATCGTTGGGAACTTCTTTTAATGTTGGAACAAAATACTTGCTTAATCTCATAATTTTAATCTTAAATAATTTGGGTAATGTAAATTTTTGATTAGAAAAATACTGATTTGATGAGGCTTATCAAAGTTGAGCAAATTTGATTTAATTCAAGAAAAAGAATGATTAATATTATAAAACAATTAATATAATTTTCTTTAAGTTCACACTTAATTTCTATTAATTTGTCAATATTATAAAGAACACGATGGAACAGAGCTCACAAGTTGAAATATCGCTTTTAAGTTTATTACCTTTTGTTTTAATGCTTTTATCTATTGCTGTATTTCCCTTGTTCTGGAATCACTTCTGGGAAAAAAACAGGAATAAACTTTACGTTGCAATAATTTTGAGTATTCCTGTCATAATTTATCTTCTAGTTAATGGATTTACTCATCAACTTATTAATACAATGATGTTTGATTATGTTCCATTTTTAATTTTACTTGGCGCATTATTCACAATTACGGGTGGGATATTTTTAACCGGAGATATTGAAGCGAAGCCTTCAATTAATACTTTATTTCTTGGAATTGGCGCTGTACTTGCTTCGATAATGGGAACAACAGGTGCTGCTATGTTATTAATTCGTCCAATCATCCAAACAAATAAGGAAAGAACACTTAAGGTTCACACCATTTTATTTTTTATTGGAATAGTAGCAAACTGCGGCGGGCTGTTAACTCCACTCGGTGATCCGCCGTTGTTTATGATGTATTTACGCGGTGCACCGTTTACCTGGTTTTTTCAATTAGCACCAGAATGGTTTGTTACAAATTTTCTTTTATTAGTAATATATTATTTTGTTGATAATTATTACTACAAAAAAGAACCCGCCGCCGCGATTTTAAGAGATGAAACAAACATTCGTCCTATAAAAATTCAAGGAAAAAGAAATTTTATTTTTCTAATTGGTGTTGTATTAGCTGTGGCATTTATAAATGAACAATATTTATCATTTATTAATATCAATCCTTATTTTAAATTTATCAGAGAAGTTGTAATAGTTTTTATGGCTTATCTCTCATTGTTATTAACTCCCAAACTTTTAAGAACCTCAAATAACTTTACATGGGCACCAATTCAGGAAGTTGCTTATTTGTTTTTAGGTATATTCATTACGATGGTTCCTGCATTACTTTATCTTGAGGTTAATGCAAAACAGCTTGGAGTTCAATCGGTAAGCCAATTTTATTATTATACCGGATTGTTAAGTAGTTTTCTTGATAACACGCCAACTGCTGTAACATTTCATTCTTTAGCTTTGGGATTAGGAATTACAACAGGAAATCTTGTAGCCGGGATTCCGGAATTATTACTAAAAGCAATTTCAACCGGGGCTGTTTTTTTTGGTGCAATGACGTACATAGGCAATGGTCCAAACTTTATGGTTAAAGCAGTTGCCGAGGAAAATAATATCAAGATGCCGGATTTTTTTAGTTATATGTTTAAGTTTTCTATAATTATTCTTTTACCAATATTTATTTTAATTCAATTACTTTTTATATAAAAATCAGGTTAGAAAAATGTATTTAAAACCATACCATCCGTGGCATAATGTGAGCCCCGGCAGCGATATTCCCCAAACTGTAAATGGAGTTATAGAGATTCCTAAAGGTTCAAAAGGTAAATACGAACTTGATAAAGCAAGCGGATTGCTGAGATTAGACCGTGTGCTTTATTCATCGGTTCACTATCCAGCTAATTACGGATTTATTCCCCAAACTTATTGTGATGATAAAGATCCACTTGATATTCTTGTAATTTGCTCAATTGATGTCGCCCCGTTGAGTCTTATCGAATCAAAAGTTATTGGGGTTATGCATATGATTGATGATGATGAACAGGATGATAAAATTATTGCTGTTGCAAATAATGATATGGCGGTAAATTATATTAATGATATTTCTGAACTTCCACCTCACACAGTTGTAGAACTAAGAAGATTTTTTGAAGACTATAAAAAACTTGAACACAAACAAGTGATTGTTGAACAATTTCTTGGACGGGAAGACGCTTACAAAATAGTTAATGACGCTGTTGAATTTTATGACAAGATGAAAGATGGTTTAATTAAGTAGCGGTAAAGCAAGAAGCTCTGTTTCTCCCTTTTATAAAATCAAGACACTATCTTTTTTTACTTAATATTTTCAATCAAATAAACTTTATCGTTTCTTCTAACAAGAGAAGGGATTTTAAAAGTTACTTCATCCCCTCTTTTTGCGGATGAATTTATTTTATCATTTACGTTTATTTTTTCTAATTTTATTTCCAGAACACCTGTTGTTTCACCCATAATTAGTATTACATCATCATTTTTTATTTCACCCGATTCCATTAAAATATGGACGACTTCGGGTTCTTTAAAGTAATTAAGAACTTTGCCGATATATACTTTACGTGTAGTTGCTTTGCTTCCTTCTACTCCTGCATAAGCATTTGAACTTGGAACATCAAAATAAAATCCTGATGAAAATCCACGGTTATATACTTTTTCAAGCTCAGTTAATAATTCTTTTTTCTTTTCTTTAGTAAGATTATTCTCATAGTATAAATCAATTGCCTGGCGATAAACCGAAACTGCCTTTGCAACATACTCCGGGGCACGTTTTCTTCCTTCAATTTTAAACGAATCAATTCCTGCCTCAATCAATTGGTCAATAAATTCAATTGTGCATAAATCTTGTGGAGACATAACATAATCCTCTCCAATTATAAGCGATTTATCTGTTGCAGGATCAATAACCTCATATTCGCGTCTGCAAGGCTGCACACATTCACCCCTGTTTGCACTTTTATCAAACAGATGATGGCTAAGAAAACATCTGCCGCTTACAGCAATACACATTGCACCATGAACAAATGCTTCAATTTCTAAATCGGTGTTAGCACGAATCCTTTTAATTTCTTCCAAAGAACATTCCCGGGCAAGAACAATTCTTACTGCTCCAAGTCGTTTATAAATTGATGCAGATAATGAGTTTGAGATTGAGCCTTGGGTTGAGATAGCAAATGGGAAGTTGTGTTGATGACAAAGCTCGGCAACCGCTAAATCCCAGCAGATAATTTGATCAACATTATTTTTCTTTGCTGCAACAATAATTCCTTCAAGCTCAGATAATTCTTCCTCAAAAACAATTGTGTTAAGTGTAAGATAAGTTTTTACATTATGTTCTTTACAATAAGCAGTTATTTGCGGTAAATCATCAAGAGAAAAGTTTTTTGCCTTAGCTCTCATATTAAGTTTATCGACACCAAAATATATTGCGTCAGCACCCGCATTAACTGCAGCGCGCAGCATTGTCCAATCCCCAGCGGGAGCCATAAGTTCTGGTTTGTTGTTTGTTGTTATCATAATAAAGAAAGGCACACAGATGACGCTGATTAAACTAATCAGTGCAGATCTGCAAAATCCGCGTCATCCGTATGCTATTGTGTTAAGCTTTTTCCTCCCAGACCTTTGCAACCTCTACAATTGTTTTTACTGCAATTTCCATATCCTGAATAGCAACCCATTCGAGTTGTGAATGGAAGCTGTGTTCACCAGCAAAAATATTTGGGGTAGGCAATCCCATAAAAGATAAACGCGAACCATCTGTACCGCCGCGAATTGGATGCATAATTGGTTTTATTCCCAAACGTTCCATTGCTTCAACAGCATATTGTGTTACGTGCGTATGTTGATCCAAAATTTCTTTCATATTTCTGTATTGCTCAATTACCTGAAATTCCATTTTTGAACCAGAGAATTTTGTAACTGTTTCATCGGCAAGTTTTTTTAAAAAGTCTTCATAATCTTTAAGCTTGGGTGCATCAAAATCACGAATAATAAATTTTAAAGTTGTAAGCTCTTCATTTCCATTAAACGAACCACAATGAACGTAACCTTCACGCTCATCAGTAGTTTCTGGTGATAATCTGTCTTTTGGCAAGCTGTCTATAAAATGTGAGGCTATCTTAACAGAGTTTATCATTATATTTTTGGCATAACCGGGATGAATATTTTTTCCATAAAATTTTATCACAACTGCATCTGCAGAAAATGTTTCCGTTTCTAATTCTCCTTTGCTCGAGCCGTCAATTGTATATGCGTATTTTGCACCAAGCTTTTTTAAGTCAATTTTTTCTGTTCCTCTGCCAACTTCTTCATCGGGAGTGAAGCAAATTTTTATATCACCATGCTTTACTTTCGGATGAGTTAGAAAATAATTAACTGCATCAACAATCTCTGCAACTCCTGCTTTGTTATCTGCTCCAAGCAAAGTAGCGCCATCAGTAGTAATTATATCAAGACCAATCATATTCTTTAAATCTGGATTTTCATCCTCTTTAATTACCCAGCCACCGTTTTCAAGTTTTATGTCTCCACCTTGATAATTTTTTCTGATAACCGGATTAACATTAAGACCAGAAACTGCAGGAGAAGTATCCACATGAGCAATGAAGGCAATAGGATCGACTTTCTTATTTGTATTGGATTTCAGCGTTGCCATAACGTATCCCCATTCATCCGTCTGAGCATCTGCCAACCCTAATTTCTTCAATTCTTCCGCAAGCTCTTTAGAAAGAATTTTTTGTTTTTCAGTGCTGGGAAAAGAAGTAGATTCTTCATCAGATTGAGTATCGTACTTAACATACTTTAAAAATCTATCGACGCAAGTAAATTTATATTGGGAATCGAACATAATAACCTCCGGTTTTTAATTAAAACGAAAAAGCTTTTTCTTCTATTTATCAACAATGATAATGTTATTATTACAAATTTAACCTTAATCTTTATGATGGCAAAAATTTATTAAGAGTATTTGATTAATAATTATATATAATTTGTCTGTAATTTATATATGTAAAAAACAACTTCTATTATGAAAAATATTATTTACTCCTTGATCCTATTTATAACTGTTCTGACATACTCTCAAGAGAAAAGCAACTGGATCAGAATCAATCAGCTTGGCTATTTGACAAAGTCAATAAAAATTGCGGTTTTTCTTAGCAAGAACGAAATCAAACCTACAGATTTTGTTTTAAAGGATGTGCTTACAGAAAGAGAGGTTTACTCGTCGAACAAAATTAAATTGTTTGCAAATCAGTGGTCATTTAAATCCGGAGCAAGATTAGATTTTTCTGAATTTAATACCCCAGGCAGTTACTTTATCGAATGTGAAGGAGTTAAATCTTTATCTTTCCGAATTGATGATGATGTTTATAATGGAACCGCAGATTTTTTACTTAATTATATGCGCCAACAGAGATGTGGTTACAATCCATTTCTAAAAGATTCCTGTCATACACATGATGGTTATATAATTTATCATCCAACAAATGATTCAACTTTTATTGATGTTATTGGCGGCTGGCATGATGCTTCCGACTATCTTCAATATGTTACGACTTCTGCAAACGCAACATATCAGATGATGTTTGCCTATTTAATGAATCCTGATGTTTTTGATGATCAATTTAATAAAGATGGGAAAGAGGGTTCAAATGGAATTCCGGATATTCTTGACGAAGCTAAATGGGGTGTTGATTGGTTGTTAAAAATGAATCCGAAAAAAGACGTCATGTTTAATCAAATTGCAGACGACAGAGATCACCTCGGTTTTCGTTTACCCACGGAAGATACAATTTCATATGGAAAAGGATTAGAACGCCCCGTATACTTTGCAACCGGAAAACCACAAGGAGTAATGAAATATAAAAACAGATCAACCGGACTTGCATCTACAGCAGGGAAATTTGCTTCTGTGTTTGCTCTTGCTGGTAATGTGTTGAGCAAATATTATCCGGAACTATCTAAAAAACTTTTACAAAAATCAATCGAAGCTTATAAACTGGGAAAAGATAATCCAGGTGTTTGTCAAACTGCACCTTGCCGTGCTCCTTATTTTTATGAAGAAGAAAATTATACAGATGATATGGAACTTGCTGCAGTTCAATTATTCAGGGTTACAAAAAAGCAAAATTATCTAGCTGATGCTATAAACTTTGGTATGCAAGAAGCCATTACTCCCTGGATGGGAGCTGATACAGCAAGACATTACCAATGGTATCCGTTTGTT
Organism: uncultured Ignavibacteriaceae bacterium; assembly: GCA_963809415.1. Lineage (GTDB taxonomy): Bacteria > Bacteroidota > Ignavibacteria > Ignavibacteriales > Ignavibacteriaceae > IGN3. The sequence goes on from CAWEJJ010000003.1 coordinate 1,935,500, forward strand.
AATCTTGGACATTTTTTGCTGGCTGAAGATAATTCAAGTCCAGAGAAAAACTTATTTTTATCTTATCTGGAAAAAGGAATTGATTCTGTTTATCAACGCGGGAAAGAGAATCCTTTTCAGATTGGAATTCCGTTTATATGGTGCTCTAATAATCTTATTGCCGCCATATTAACACAGTGCAGATTTTACAATGAAATTTCGGGGGATAATAAATATCTCGAGATGGAAGCCTCATTACGTGATTGGTTGTTTGGCTGTAATCCTTGGGGAACAAGTATGATAGTTGGTTTACCTGCAAATGGAGATTATCCTTCCGATCCCCATTCAGCGTTTACACATCTTTACAATTATCCCGTTTATGGTGGACTTGTTGATGGACCAGTGTATGCAAATATATATAATAAATTACTTGGAATAGCTCTACACAGCCCCGATGAATATGCACAATTTCAAAATGATTACCTGGTTTATCACGATGATTATGGCGATTACTCAACCAATGAGCCAACAATGGATGGAACTGCTAGCTTAACTTATTACCTTTCTAGTTTGCAAAAATCAGGGAACAAATCAGATAAGCATTTTATATACTCACACAAAGGCATTATTAGAACAGATACTACAAAAAAGGTTGTCCATTTAGTTTTTAGTGGGCATGAGTTTGATGACGGGGCGCAGACCATAATTGAAACTTTAAAAAATCAAAACATAAAGGGCAGTTTTTTCTTTACAGGAGATTTTATAAGAACACATGCTGAATTAGTAAAGCAATTAAAAACTTATGAACATTATATTGGTCCGCATTCAGATAAACATTTGCTTTATGCTGATTGGACAAAGCGAGATTCTCTTTTAATCTCAAAGGAAGATTTTATTTTTGATTTGAAGAATAATTATGATGCTTTGGAAACACTTGGGATTAATAAAAATAAATCTTCTATTTTTTTACCACCTTATGAATGGTATAATGATTCTATTTCGGTGTGGGCAAGTGAAAAAGGAATTAAACTGATTAACTTCACACCGGGAATTATTTCCAATGCTGATTATACTATTCCATCAATGGGTAAGCAATATCGTTCAAGTGAAGAAATATTTAATAGTATTATTAATTTTGAAAATAAAAATGGATTAAACGGCGCAATTATTTTGGTCCATATCGGAACAAGTCCGGAAAGAACCGATAAGTTTTATAACAAGCTTAATGAGTTGATTGATATACTAAAATCAAAAGGATATGAATTTGATTTACTAAAAAGCTGAGTAGATTTTCAATAACCTCTTTTAAGAACTTTATCCATATCTGATTTGATTATTATCTGAACGAGATCTTCAAATTTTGTTTTGGCTTTCCATCCCAAAAGTTGTTTTGCTTTTGAAGGATCACCAATTAATAAATCAACTTCTGTCGGGCGATAATAGTTTGGGTCTATCGTTACAACAATATTCCCATCTTTTAACATTGCTGAAAAATCATATTTATAAAACTTAGAGTTTTTACTAAAGTTTATAAGTGATTTTGCTTTTTCAAAATCAATACCTGAGACAACCCCCTTTTCATTAATCCCTTTTCCTTTCCACTCCAGTTCAACTCCAAGATTCTTAAACGTTAACTCTACAAATTCTCTTACTGTGTGTGTTTCTCCGGTTGCAAGTACAAAATCCTCTGCATTTTTATACTGAAGTATCCGCCACATTCCTTCGCAGTATTCGGGTGCAAATCCCCAATCTCTCTTTGCATTAAGGTTTCCAAGCGATAGATTTGATTGTAAACCGGCAACTATTCTGGATGCAGCACGAGTAATTTTTCTGGTTACAAAGGTTTCTCCTCTTTTAGGAGATTCGTGGTTAAACAATATTCCGTTACAGGCAAAAAGATTATATGCTTCGCGATAATTTACAATTATCCAGTAACCGTATAGTTTTGCAACTCCATAAGGTGAGCGGGGATAGAATGGGGTTTTTTCATTCTGCGGAACTTCCTGCACTTTCCCATAAAGTTCACTTGTGGATGCCTGATAGAATTTTACTTTTCGTAATCCTACTTCTCTAATTGCATCAAGAAATCTTAAGGTACCAAGTGCATCTACTTGTGCTGTGTAATCGGGGATTTCAAACGAAACCTTTACGTGACTTTGTGCTGCAAGGTTATATATTTCATCCGGCTGAATTTTTTCAAGCAATCGATTTAAGTTGCTTGTATCAACAAGATCTCCGTAATGAAGATATAATTTTTTATTTAATAGCTCTGGATTTTCATATAGATGATCAATTCTTCCTGTGTTAAAAGAACTGCTTCTTCTGATTATTCCATGTACTTCATATCCTTTTTCAAGAAGGATTTCCGTTAGGTAACTGCCATCTTGCCCGGTTATACCTGTTATTAAAGCTCGTTTCATAATAATATATTTTGATTTTATTTTATTGAAAAACTATCTGTAAATTTATTTCATTTAGCCTTATATAGAATGCAGGAATGCATGGTTGTATGATTGCATGGACATATAATTTACTAATCACCATATTTTTCAATCACCTCTCTTATTACATAATCATTTTTCCATTCGTTCTGATCAATTTTAGATATCATTGTTTTATTAAATTGAATAAGTTTGTTTTCTAATGAATAATGTTTTTTATCATATTCATCGAACCAATCCTTTTGAATATCCCCCGATGCAAGTAATGCAAACAGTTGGGAATAGTTTTCAGAAAGCGATGCTAAAGCGATATTTACAAAATTGATATTTTCTTTAATTGAACGGCTACTGTAACCTTCCGCAATATTGGAAGAACATGATAAAACTGAATCTTCTATTTGAGCTTTTACTTTAAAAGGAATTGAATTCTCTGCTTTTATTTTTTTTCTAACTACCACATAAAGTTCAATGGCTTCTTGCCAAACCTCAAGTTTTCGGAACCCTCTATTAATATTTCTGTTTCTATTTAGAATTTCAATATTCAACATATTAAAAACCTTTTTAAGGTTTCCTAAACAATTTCAAAAATTGCTTCCAACAAATCATTCTTTCATGCATCCATTCAATCATGCAATCATGCTTTAATTTTATTTATAATTTATTTTTCAAGAACCATTTATAGGTGGTTGTAATACCATCTTGAAGTTCTGTTTTATACTTCCATCCAAGAGAATTTATTCTGCTTACATCCATAAGTTTTCTTGGAGTTCCATCGGGTTTGGACGAATCATAAATAATTTTACCGTTAAAACCTGTAATCTCCGCAATCAATTTTGCTAAATCAGCAATAGAAAGGTCTTTACCTGAACCAACATTTAAATGTGATATTCCGTTTTCATAAAGGTCCTTTGCATCAACAGTTGTCATCATAAAGACAATTGCTTCCGCAAGATCTTCAACAAATAAAAATTCTCGTAATGGATTGCCTGTTCCCCAAATCGAAACGAATTCTTTTCCTTCGATTTCTGCTTCATGAAATTTTCTTAATAGTGCCGGTAAAACGTGTGATGTTTCTAAATTAAAATTATCATTGGGTCCATAAAGATTAGTTGGCATTGCTGAGATAAAATTACATCCATATTGGCGGTAATAATTTTCACACAATTTTATACCCGCAATCTTAGCAATTGCATAAGGTTCATTTGTAAATTCAAGTTTATCAGTAAGAAGAAATTCTTCTTTTAAAGGCTGGGGTGCAAGCTTTGGATAAATGCAAGAGCTTCCTAGAAACACAACCTTTTCAACATTGGTTAAATAAGATGAATGAATAAGATTAGCTTCAATCATCAAGTTATCATACAAAAACTCAGCACGGTAAGTATCATTTGCAAGAATTCCACCCACTTTTGCGGCTGCTATTATCACAATCTCGGGTTTGCTTAGCTCAAAAAATCGTTCTACATCATTTTGTTTACGAAGATCGAGTTCGGAAAGACCTTTGTATAAAAGATTTTTATAACCTTGTTTTTGTAATTCATTTAATATTGCCGAACCAACCATACCATTGTGCCCGGAAAGATATATTTTTTTGTTTTTATAATCACTCATTAAAACTGGATCCATAATAAATTAAAAAATGAAATTCATTTAAAAGCGTCTTAATAACAAGAATTATTTGCTTAAGAATTTTTTAAAATTTTCTACAACATAAACAAGTTGTTCATCGCTAAGTTCCGGATAAATCGGTAAAGCTATAGAAGTATCTGCTGAAAATTCCGAGATTGGAAAATCTCCTTTTTTATGACCGAGATCTTTAAAACATTCTTGTAAATGAAAAGGTACAGGATAATAAATTTCAGTTGCAATTTCATTTTTCGTCAAGAATTCTCTCATTGCGTCTCTTTGTTCAACACGCACAATGTACTGATTGTAAATATGATAATTCTTTACCCGAAATCTTTCATAAACGGCGGATGGTAATAAAACCTTATTATTTTTGTCAAAATTTATTTTCCCTGGTTCTTCTGCCAGTCCAGCCTCAATAAAAAGTTGTGTATATCTATTGGCATTTTGCCTTCTCTTCTCAGACCATTTATCTAAGTGAGGAAGTTTAACTCTTAATACTGCTGCTTGTAATGCATCAATTCTAAAATTTCCACCAATAACTTTATGATAATATTTGGGTTCACCGCCATGCACTCTTTTTATAGTAAGAATTTTTGCAAGCTCATCATTGTTTGTTGTTACTAATCCACCATCACCATAGCAGCCTAAATTTTTGCTGGGAAAAAATGAAAAGCAACCAATATCGCCAATCGTTCCAACAAATCTTCCATCCTTATACTGTGTTCCAATAGCTTGAGCAGCATCTTCAATAACCATAATATTATGAGCTTTTGCGATTCTTACTATTTCATCAATCTCTGCGCTCTGTCCGTAAAGATGAACGGGAATAACAGCTTTTGTTTTTGCTGTAATCTTTCTTTCAAAGTCTTTTGGATCCATATTAAAAGTGACAGGATCATTTTCAACCAGAACAGGAGTAGCATTTAATCTTGAGACCACCCCCGCAGTTGCAAAAAAAGAATAAGTAGGAACAATTACTTCATCTCCGGGTTTTATATCAATTGCCATTAAAGCAAGCAGTAATGCATCGGTTCCGGATGAAACACCAAGCGCATGTTTACAGCCAAGATAATCGCAAAATTCTTTTTCCATTGAAGATACTTCAGGTCCAAGAATAAAATATTGAGATTCTGCGACTTTAATAATCGCTTCATCCAGTTCTTTTTTTAAAGATTGATATTGTGGTTTAAGGTCTAAAAGTGGTACGCGCATGTTGTTTCCTTTTATAAAAATTAATAAGTAAAATCTTTTTTTATGTCCTTAAAAAATACTGCATTAAGGTCCTTTTCAGATACTATTGGATTTTCAACCTTCCAATCAATATTCAAATCAGGATCATTAAAAATAATTGAACGTTCGTCTTGCTTGCTATAAAAAGCCGTACATTTGTATGAGAATATTGCTTCCCCGGATAAAACTGAAAAGCCGTGTGCAAATCCTGGTGGTATCCAGAGTTGCTTGTGATTTTCTTCTGATAATTCACAAGAAAAATATTTACCAAAAGTTGGTGACCCACACCTAATATCAACAGCAACATCCAGTACTTTACCTAAAACTACTTTGCATAATTTACCCTGGGCTTGTTTACCAATCTGGTAATGTAATCCGCGTATTGTGCCTTTTTTAGATTTTGAAATATTATCTTGAACAAAGTGGAAATCTATGCCGGCTTTTTTAAAAGTATCCTCATTAAAACTTTCAGAAAAATAACCGCGTTCATCACTAAAAATTTTTGGCTTAACAACCAACAATCCATTTATTTCAGTTTTGATTACCTCCAACAGATTTATCCTTCCTTTAAGATTTTCTCAAGATAATTTCTATACAATGATTTGGGAATAGAGTTAACTAAATCAATAAACTGATCTTTAGAGATAAAACCTTTATGGTATGCGATTTCTTCAATACAAGCGACTTTCAATCCTTGTCTGTCCTCAATTACTCCAAAAAAATTAGATGCCTGAAGTAAAGCCTCGGGGGTTCCTGTATCAAGCCAGGCAATTCCTCTTCCGATTTTTTCAACTTTTAAATTCTTACGTTTTAAGTATTCTTTGTTAACATCAGTTATTTCCAGTTCCCCCCGTGCCGATGGTTTAAGGTTTTTGGAAATATTAATAACTTCATTATTAAAAATATAAAGACCCGGCACAGCATATTGTGATTTGGGATTTAGCGGTTTTTCTTCAATGGAAATTGCATAACCACTATCATCAAACTCAACTATTCCATAACGTTCAGGGTCATTAACTTTGTAACCAAAAATTGTTGCACCTTCATTTTTTTCTAATCCATTATAAAAAAAGGATAAATTACCGTAAAAAATATTATCACCTAAAACAAGACAAACATTATCATTTCCAATAAAATCTTCACCAATAATAAAAGCTTCTGCAATTCCATTTGGCGCAGGTTGAACTGCATAATTTATATTCATTCCGATTGAGTTTCCGCTATTAAATAATTGTTTATAAAGCGGAATTGTTTCTGCGTTTGATATAATCAGAACATCTCTAATTCCACCGAGCATTAAAATAGATAAGGGGTAATAAATTAATGGCTTATCATAAATTAGGACTAATTGTTTGCTATAAACTTTAGTTATAGGATAAAGTCTAGAACCCGAACCACCGGCAAGGATAATTCCTTTTGTTTTTTTATTTGTACTCACTTCTTAAACTTTGTGATTATTAATAGTGTTGTAAATATAAAAATAATACTTCAATCAATCTTGATTAAATGATTGTAAAAGAAGCAAAATTTGTATGGATTGCCAGCTAAAGCAAAGTTCCGCCCAGTACCAAAAGAGCTACACTGAAATAAATTACAAGTCCGGTAACATCAACCATTGTAGCAACCAATGGGGCAGAAGAAGTTGCAGGATCGGCTCCTAACCTTTTTAAAATAAATGGCAGCATTGATCCGGTAAGTGTCCCCCAGAGAACAATCCCAATTAGTGAGAAGCCAACCGTTAATCCGATTAAAAACCAATGCGGAGCAATTATGGGTGTAAAGTTGGAGAGTACCGCAACTTGTATAAATCCAATTGCACCAAGAATACATCCTAACATTAAGCCCGAAAAAATTTCTCGTTTCATTATATGCCACCAATCCACAAGTTTAATTTCACCAAGCGCCATGGCACGCACCACAAGCGTAGCAGCTTGTGAACCGGAATTGCCTCCACTTGAAATTATAAGGGGAATAAAAATAGCAAGTGCGGCTACTTTTGCAATTTCACCTTCAAAAAAACCCATCGCGATAGCCGTTAAAAATTCTCCGAGAAGTAGTAATGATAACCAGGGCGCTCTTTTTTTTACCATTTTATTAATTGGAATATCAGGATATGGTTCTTCTAATACTTCGATAGCGGCTTGTTTATGAATATCTTCAGTTGCTTCTTCTTCAGCAATATCAAAAACATCATCAACAGTTACAATCCCGATAAGCATACCAGCACGATCTACAACTGGCAAGGCAACCCTGTCATATTTCTTGAAGGCTTCAACCGCAGTTTCCTGATCATCAAAAACATGCAGCCCCACAAAGTTTTCATCCATCAAATCAGTGACAGTATTATTAAGAGGTGCAAGCAAAAATTCTTTTATTTTGACGTCATCAATCAATTTGCCTTTATCATCAACAACATAAATAACGTTTAAAGTTTCTTTATTCTCACCATGCTTGCGGATATAATCAAGAGTTTCCTGAATTGTAAATGATGGTTTAACAGCTATATAATCAGGAGTCATTAATCTGCCAACACTATTTTCAGGATAACCAAGTAGTGTTACAGCAACTTTTCTTTCTCCCGGTGAAAGTAGTTGTATTAGCTGTTTTGCAGCTGCAGATGGAAGTTCTTCAAAGAGTGCTGTTCTATCATCAGGATCCATTTCGTTAAGAATTTCAGCGACTTCATCTTTTCCCATTGATTTTAGAAGATCCATTTGAGTATCAAAATCCATATATTCAAATGTATCGGCAGCTAATTCATTCGATAAAAGTCTGAAAATTATAACTCGTTCCTTTTCTGACAAGTCTACGAGTAATTCAGCAATATCGGCAGGCGTCCATTCGGTAAGGATATCTTTTAAGATACCAAGCTGCTTTTTTGCAATAAGAGATTGGATTTCTGGTTGTAATAATCTGCTTAGCATCAAAAAATCCTTATTTTAAAGTGATTTGTTTTGATTTTTACATGATTTGAATTGAGATTATTCGGAAATTTATATTTTTTTTCATTACAAATTCCAATTGGAAATTTAGGAATTACATTTTAGAATTAAAATTATGTTAAAAATTATTATCGATGAAAATATAGCTTTTGCCCGGGAAGCGTTTAACAACCTTGGACAGGTTATTCTTTTACCCGGTAAAATGATTACTAATCAGGATCTAAAATATGCTGATATTTTAATCGTAAGATTCGATTACGAATGTTAATGAAGCGCTACTTAAAAACACTTCTGTAAAATTTGTTGGAACTGCAACTATCGGAACAGATCATATTGATATTGAATATTTAAATAAAAATAACATTGCCTTTGCAGATGCAAAAGGATGTAATGCATTTTCTGTTGCTGAGTATGTAATTGCTTCGCTGCTTTATCTTGCAGTAAGTTGGATTTTGTTTTAAAGGAAAAATCCATTGGAATTGTCGGCGTCGGAAATGTTGGAAGTAAAGTTGCAAAGTTTGCAAAGCATTGGGAATGAATGTATTGTTAAATGATCCGCCATTACAAAGAATTGTGAACAAAAGAAATTTTGTTGATTTAGATGACGATTTTGGAAGCAGATATTATTACACTTCATGTACCGTTAAACTCAGAAGGTGATTGATAAGACTTATCATCTCTTTGATAAAGATAGACTAAGTAAAATGAATAACGGAACAATAATTATAAATTCTTCACGCGGTGCAGTTATTAACAACTCGGATTTATTTGATGTTATTTTAGATAGAAAAATTTAAAAGTTGTTTTAGATGTTTGGGAAAATGAACCAGAGATAAATGTTGAGTTTGCTTAAATAGGTAATTATTGGAACACCGCACATTGCAGGATATTCATGGGAAGGCAAAGTAACCGGAACACAAATGATTTATAATTCTCTTTGTAATTTCTTGGGTGTGGAACGAAAATTTCTCTTTAATAAAAGAGTCCCTGCAAAATTCATTAATGGTTTTTGATGAATCGGATAAAATCGAAAGTGAACCTTGAAAAATTGATTGAAAATATTTACTCGATACAAAATGATGATTTGCAGAATGCGAAAAATGTTAAAGATGGATAAAGAAGAAAGAATAAAATATTTCGATTGGCAAAGAAAAAATTATCCTAAAAGAAGAGAGTTTGACAACTATTCTGTTCACTCAGAGAATCTATCCTATGAAACAAAAATGATTTTAGAACAACTTCGCTTTAAACTATACTAATTAGAAACCGGGTCAAGCTTAAACTCAATAGGGATTATCATTTGGACTTTAACTCTATTTCCTTTTTGTAAACCAGGTTTAAATCTTGTGTAATAAACAGAAAGTCTTGCATTCTCATCACAACCATAACCAATTCCTTCAACAATTTCTGCCGATGAAACTTCTCCATCCTTTTCGATGTAAGCAAGAATTTTTACAGTACCTTCAATCTTTTTTTCTTTAGCCTCTTGTGGATAAACAAGTTTTTTATAAATTGTATTCATTCCACCAATTGGTTCCGGTATAACTTCAACATCAGCAAAATAAATGCTGTCAGCATTAATTTTAATTGACGGCTGCTCTACCGGCGGCAAAAGGAAATCTTCTTCTTTCTTTTATTTTTTTTCTTTTCATGTTGCTTCTTTCAACTTTGCAACTAATTTATCATAATCTTCTTTTCTAAATTTTCCTACTAAAACATATTCTTGCCCTTCACGAATACCATCTTCAAAATAAGCATTATCAATTATTGTCTCCAGAGTATCATAAAGAACATAAGGACCTAATCTTTTTCCATTTTCAATAAAATAACTTTCTTTTGTTTTTCCGTTTTCATAAAAGTTTGTTATAGCACCTTCAACTTTATCATTAGTGTAAAATCTTTTTTCTTTAACATTTCCATTTTCCCAATAAAACATAGCCTCGCCCTGGCGAATATTATTATCATAAACGATTCGTGATTCAAGATTTCCGTTGGGATAGTAAGTTTTAACGGTATCTTTTTGTGCGTAAAAATTAGTTGCAGTAAAAAGAAATAATTGCTAAACAAAAAAACTTCATCAGTAAAAAAACCTTTTTAAAATTTTTGTGGCAAAAGATAATATTTAATCCTGAGTAATTAGAGGCATAATTAGGTGATGAGAAAAAGTAGATATTGCAATTGCAAAAAAGAAATATCCAACTTCTGCATCATATTGCAGCAGACCAATTTTACTCAATAAATAATTCCAGTCATGATATACACTGTTTCCACCAAGTAATGGTAATCTTTTGGGCTTGTGCATCGGCAGCATAAACAGAAATGTTTATAAAATTCTGCCCCAACCATAAAAGTGAGAATTGCATTCCGGTTCTATAATAATTTCTGAAAAAATAAAATAAAATTATTGAGGGAAGAATTATCTGCATCAGAGTGCCACCGAGCGTATAGATATAATTACCAAAGAATTTAAAGAAAAGATGTCCTGCTTCATGAATTACTAAATCAGCATTATCAATTAAACCATATTCGCCACGATTTAAAACCCAGTAGAGTGCAACAGGAAAGATTACAATTGAAGGAATCCACTTTTTAACCTCATCCCATTTTGTTAGAGGTTTGGCTTTTTTTATACTTTGTTCAAATTCTTTTTTTAATTCTTCGTCCATAATATGCTTGGGAAATATAATTTTTTTAAAAGATTGCAAAAGACTGTACTAAAATTAATAAAATGGATTTTAATGAAGATAGAGATATTTGATATATTTTAATGATACTCTTTAAATGCTTTTCCGGTGGATTCTGTTTCTGGGAAATTAATATTATTATCAAATGTTACTGAAAACACAGAGCCAATATTTTTTTCACTATCAACAGTTATTTCGGCACGGTTAAGTTCTAAATATTTTTTAACTAGAGCCAATCCTAAACCATTTCCTTCGTATTGTCTTTTATGCCCTGCATCTTCTTGTGAAAATGGCATAAATATTTTTTGCAAATATTCCTGGCTCATTCCAATACCACTATCTCTTATTTCAACTTTTACAATATCGTTTTTTAGATTTTTAATGTACACCTCGATATAACCTTTTAGTGTGTACTTAATTGAATTATTAATCAAATTTTGGAATACCTGATTAACAGTATATCTGTCTGCAGTAATTAAAGCTGTTTCTTCAGAATGAGTGAACTTAAGACTTAAACCCTTGTCATCACTTAATGACTTAAATTCATTTAACATTTTTTTAAGATCTGAAATAATATCAAACTTTTCAAATGTTGGTTTGTAATTTCCGCTTTGTACAGAGGACATATTCAAAATCATATCAATAGTTCTTTGTAACCTTCTGCCAGCACTTTTAACAGAATCGAAAATGATTTTTACTTCTTCATCATCACCTGATACTTCATCTGCAAGTAAAGGTATTGAAGTTAAAATTACATTTAATGGAGTCCTGATTTCGTGTGACATTTGAGCAAGAAATGCAGATTTAAGTTTGTCCGACTCTTCGGCTTTATTCAATGCTTCAACTAATTCGTGTTGTACTTGCTTAATCTGGGAAATATCGAGTAATTGCATTACATAGTGTTTCACTTTTCCTTGTTCATCAAGTATGGAAACTGATTTAATAATTACACTAATTTCTTTCCCTTCTTTTTTAAGAAGTATTTTTTCGGTGTTGATGTTAGCAACAGGTATTCCATTAAAATCAAAGGTTTCATTACTAAATCCGTCAAGATCATTTTTTTCAAATAAATATTTGATAGGAATACCTACTATCTCTTCTCGTTCAAATCCAATAGTATCACAAAACGACTTGTTAACACTAATTATCCTTCCTTCACTTGAAATAATTACAATACCGATAGGAGCATTTTGAAAAACAAGCCTAAATTGTTCCTCGCTTTTTTGTAAAGATATTTCTGCTTTTTTCCGTTGATTAATTTCAAAATTAAGCTCTGATATTTTATCCTTAAAAACATCGTGTAGCTTTTTGTTTAATGACTCAACTTCTGAGGATGATTTCTCAAGTTCAGCTAAGACAATATCTACTCGGTCAGCAAGAACACCTAATTGATCTTTATTATTATTGCCAAATGTTTTTTCCGATTTTGCAATAGCAATTGTATCAAGCTTTCTAATTATTTTTGTTAATGGTCTGAATGAAATGGAGCTTAAAAAGTAAGTGAATACTATTCCCGCCAACAGAATTAAAAGGCTAAAGAGTGCGGTAAGCAGTTTATTCTTAAATAACTTCTGAGCATCTTCATTGGAATTGAAGCCCACATATATCCTACCTATAATATGGTTGTTAAAATCCACTGGAAGTACAATACTAAAAACACTTTCATCTTTTGATATTCCTTCGTAATCCTTTTTAGCAAGCACATAGAAGTTTTTTTCGGCCGCTTCAAGATTTATGGCATCAACAACTTCGCCGGATTTATTTTCAACAACAAGATAAATGGCGTCATTTAATTTTAATAGCTTTTCTGCACTTTCTTTGTCATCAAATTCTTTATTTAAAAAAATCTGTGAATTTTGTTCCAGGTAATTAACAAAAACAGATGCTTTATATCTGTACTTATCAATTAACTGGTCCTCAAATTTTATAGTTGTATAAAAATAGATAATCCCCGCAACCAGTATGAAGAATAGAGAAAACTCTAATGTTAATTTTAATTGAAGTTTTTGTGATCTACTTTTCATTTTTAGAGTATTTTTTTGCTGAAATGATTTTTTTTAAAAATGTTCTCTTAGTTGTTTATTCAGCTCAACTTAAGTGCCGTGGTTTCCAGTAGTCAAAGATTAGTTTTTAGTACAAAAATGAGGATTACGCTGTTACAGAATGAGAAAATATTGCTATTTCTAACAAATTTACGGTAATTCAGGTATCATGGCATTATTAAGAATAAGCTTATTCTCGAAAAGTTGTTCTTAATATTAATTTAAATCCACAAAACAAAAGATAGTATTGAAAGTGAGCTCAAGAATACTTTTGAATATAATTTTTAATATCAAACTTTTTTTCAGATCCTTTACGGTTCATATACCTAATTTTTCCATAGACACGTCTTTCAAACCACGCTCTATCATGAATTCCTCCGATTGCCCAAGCTATTCCTGCATAACCATTCGGATCGCGTCCATCAAGTTCATACTTATCGTTTAAATAGATTGCTATTTTTAACGCTTCTTCGGGAGATTTACTCCATTCCAAAATTTTCTTTGCCCAATACATTCGCATGTAACCATGCATTTTACCAGTTTTAACCATTTGCATTTGGGCAGCATTCCACAAATCTTCGTGAGTTTTCGCCTGTTCAAATTGTGAAAGTGTATAAACAAATTCTCGTTCATCATTTCGATGTTTATTTAAAGATGTTTTTGCCCAATCGTGGAATCCATCAAACGAATTATAATTTTTATTAAAGTAACAAAAATTATCAGCAAGTTCGCGCCGAACAATAAGTTCTTCCAGAAAAGACTTTTCAGATTCTTTGTTTCCATTTATTCTTTGTGTTTCCAATGCAATACGTTGAGCTGATATTTGTCCAAAGTGTAAATAAGGAGATAGATTTGATTGTCCGTCTTTTGTTGGATCGTTTCTTAAATCACAGTAAGTATCAAATTTATTTTTAAGAAAATCTTTTAGTGATTTTATCGCTGCTGATTCTCCGGGTTTAATCCAATCAACTTCTTTGATATTAAAATTTATCTTTAATGAATTTGAAGTTTTCACCCAATCTGTTTTTTCAGATAAGATTTTACTCTTGCCCATTTTTTTCAGTGCTGGAAACTTATCCATAAATCCAATTAATGCTTTATGGATTTTAGGACGAATTGTATGAGCAGCAAATTCTAATTTATCAGAAACATATAAACAAGGAATAATATTATGTGCATCGACTTCGTAAAATGGAATTGATATTTTTTTCGCAACATCACGTTTCCAGATTCTTTTAATCTTTAGTGGATCAAAATCAGCAACAAGAATTGAAGCATTTAGATTTTTTATAAACTTAGGGATTTCTTCAACTGGTTTGCCTGATATTAAAAAGAAAGGAATGTTATACTTGGATAATTCAGCTTCAACTTCTTGTAAGCCTTTAAGCATAAATCCATACTGGCGTATCGTCGCTTCTAGAAAATCAGGAACAAGATTAAACACAACAGCTAATGATCTTTTCATTTCTAAAGCTAACTCCTGTGCAAATAACAAAGCCCAATTATCATGGACTCTCTGATCGCGGCTCATCCAATAGACAATTGGCCCATTCGTTTCATTCCCTTTTTGAAGTAACCGTACTCTTTTTTCATTTATCACACTTCTACCTCAATTCCAACTGGGCAATGATCAGATCCCATTACATCATAAAGAATGAAAGCATCTTTTATATTCTTTTTAAAATTATCTGCCACAAAAAAATAATCAATCCTCCAGCCCACATTTCTATCCCGGGCACGGCTTTGCATATCCCACCATGAATACTGTTCAGGTTCCATATTAAACATTCTAAAGGTGTCAAGATATCCGTGAGAAAGAAACTTATCTATCCATTCTCTTTCAATCGGAAGAAAACCCGAAATCTTTTCATTTTCTTTTGGTCGTGCTAAATCAATTTCCTTATGAGCAGTGTTTACATCTCCGCAAATTATAAGTTTTTTTCCGCTGGATTTTAAACCTTCTGCATAGTTGAGAAAAGTATCATAAAAATCCATTTTGTATTTAAGACGTTCCGGAGACATTTTCCCATTAGGATAGTAGATGTTTATCAAAATGAAATTTTTATAATCAGCAATAAGAATCCTTCCTTCATCATCATACTTTGGAATTCCGAATCCATGCTCAACTTTTAAAGGTTCTTGCTTTGTATAGATTGCAACACCGCTATAACCTTTTTTAACTACTGAAGATGAGAAATAAGATTTATATCCATTGATATTTAAAAGCTCTTCAGATAATTGTTCCGGGGATGCTTTTGTTTCCTGTAAACACAGGACATCTGGATTTTCTTTTAAAACCCAATCAATAAATCCTTTTTTTTGAACAGCACGAATTCCATTCACATTCCAGGACAGAATTCGTAAAGAATGTTTATCCACAATTTTTCTCCTTTTATAATAAAAACTTTAAGACCAGATCTCCAATAAAATAACCAACAGCAGCAACACCAAACCCAACAACAAACATATCAAAACCGCTTCTGAAAATTCCTCTGCCGGTAAAGAAACTTCTTGCAGCGCCAACGGCAAAATGGGTAAGCATAGAAATAATGAACGAAAGCCAAATTGATAAAGATCCACTGAAAAAGAAAAACGGAAGAATGGGAATAATTGCTCCAATAGCTGTTGATAAACCTGTTACCCAACCTTCTGTAAATGGACTTTGTAATCTTGGTGTCATTCCAAGTTCTTCTCTAACTTTATCTTCCAAAACCTGTTTTGGATTTTGCATAGCATCTTCAGCTAACTTTCGAGCTTCATCTTTATGCATTCCTTTGGCTTCATAAATTAATGCTAATTCCTCAGTTTCTAATTCCGGCATTAACTTAATTTCCTCTGCTTCCATTTTGCGTTCATGTTCATAAACTTCTTTTTCGCTAACAGCGGCGAGATATCCGGAAGAGCCCATTGAAAGTGAATCCGCAATCATACCGGCAATACCGGAAATAAGAATAACATGCGGCGCTGCACTTGCACCTATTATTCCCGCTATCAATCCGAAGTTAGCTGTAAGACCATCATTAAAACCATAAACAACATTCCTTAACATTCCTCCTGATTCTGAGTTGTGCCATGGCTCTTCCGTTACTCCGTCCGTGGTCATAAGTTGATTCGCATGACCTGCAGAGTCTCGAGCTAATTTTAATGCAATATTTTTTGTTTGATCTGAGTTGCTTGATTCATATAAGTTGATATAAGATTTAACCTCCGTAGATTCTTCCTTTAGCATCATTCTGGATAGAAGTGCTGGACCAATTTTTTTAGATAATTTAGCCAATATTCTTGCTTTAAAGGATGGAGCAATATCTGAAATAAGAATAGCATTTTGAGTTAATAAATCTTTCCATGCTTTTGTATGCTTATCCTCTACAACTGCTAATTGCAAATAGATATTCTGTCTCTTTTCCGAAATTTTTAGTTCCGCTAATGCGCGGTAAAGAAAAGCCGCATCAATTTCATCCTGCAAATGCTTTATCCAGATAGATTTTGTTGTGTTATCAATCATAAAATTTTTAAATTTTAATTGTTAAATAGTTAACAGGTTAATTCATTTTTTCTTTAATATTTATATGCGATTAGATTTTTTATAATTACTATGCTGTATTATAAAGATAATTAAATTAATTTTTTATCGATATTAAAATCAATGACCTTTATAGCAAGTTTTCAAGATAAAATGAAGAAACAATATTTTATTATTTAGTTAGTTTTTATTACAATATCAAATTATTTATGTAAGGCATTATATGACAGAGATAAAAGAGAGAGGATATGCAAACCCTGATGTTCTTGTGTCTACAGAATGGGTTTCAGAACATCTTAATGATAAAAACATTCGAGTAATTGAATCCAATGAGGATCATCTTCTGTACTCATCAGGTCATATCCGTGGAGCAGTTCATGTTGATTGGACTACTGATTTGAATGATCAGATTAAGAGAGACTATCTAGATAAAAAAGGTTTTCAATCTCTTATGTCAAGGATAGGTGTAACACGAGGAATGACAGTTGTTTTTTATGGAGATAAAAATAACTGGTGGGCGTGTTATGCTTATTGGGTTTTTCAACTCTTTGGACATGTTAATGCTAAAATTATGGACGGGGGAAGAATGAAGTGGGTTAATGAAGCCAGAGAATTAACGCGCGAAATCCCGAACTATTCTCAGACTAAATATTCAGCACCAAAAAGAAATGATAAGAAGATAAGAGCATTTCGTAATCAGGTCTTTAAGCACGTTGATAAAAAACTTAAATTAATTGATGTTAGAAGCCTTGATGAGTTTACTGGAAAAAGACTACACATGCCGGAATATCCAAATGAAGGCGCTCTCAGAGGAGGACATATCCCAGGGGCAAAAAGTATTCCCTGGGCACTGGCAATTAATACTGAAGATGGCACTTTTAAAACTGCAGATGAATTAAAAACAATTTACGAGAGAAATAATAAACTTAAACCAACTGATAATATTATAGTTTATTGCCGAATTGGTGAAAGAAGCAGTCATACCTGGTTTGTGCTGAAATATTTGCTTGGTTATAAAAACATTCGTAATTATGATGGAAGCTGGACAGAATGGGGAAATTTAGTGGGTGTGCCAATTGAAAAATAAAATTGGAATTTTATATGAGTGATTATCCACAAAAATTAAATGACTTTCTTAATAATCTTTCACTAATTAAAGATCACCAAGAAAGAATAAATTTGCTTATTGATTATGCGGATAGATTTAAAGAGGTTCCTGCGGAAATAGCTAAACGTCCTTTCCCTGAAGAAAATAAAATTCTTTTTTGTGAATCAGGAGCTTATGTATGGACAAAACTACAGCAAGATGGCACAATAAAATTATTTTTTGCTGTTGAAAATCCGCAGGGAATTTCTGCAATGGCATTAGCGTCGATCCTGGATTTAACATTATCAGGTGAAACTCCAGAGAATATTCTCAAGGTTCCAGAGGATCTTGTTAATAAAATTTTTGGGGAGAGCCTTTCGATGGGAAAAAATATGGGTCTGACTGGGATTATTCAAAAAATACGAAGAGACACAAAAAAATATTTAAATTAAACTAATATTTAATTCAGAAAAGTACTACAAAGAAAAAGCTGCATTAATTTCATTCTAAAAATGCTTGTCCACATAATTTTTATGCTATCAACTAAATTGATTTTGTCAATACTCAGCTAGAAAATAATCTCCAAAGTTGTGTTACAAAGAAGGTAACGACAAATCCCATAACAATGGGTAGTAATGTTGCGATGGTAGTCCATTTTAAACTTTTTGTTTCTTTATAAATTGTATAGATAGTTGTTGAGCATGGATTATGTAACAGACTGAACAGCATAAGATTTATACCTGTAAGTAAAGTCCACCCTCCTGCGTGTAAAATTGAGGCTGTATCCGAAACAGAATTAAGTTGAAACATAACTCCGCTGCCTGAACCTACATTCATTAAACCTAAGTTTGCAACGGTTAACATTAGAACCGTCGGAATGACAATTTCATTTGCTGGAATTGCGATTATATATGCAAGAAGAATTACTCCATTTAATCCAATTATAAATGCAAACGGATCAACCCAATGAATAAAATGATTTGCAATAGAAACTCCATTAACTGAAATATTTGCAACAAGCCAGATAACCATCCCGGCGGGGACAGCAAATACAATTGCACGCCAGAGCACAAAAATTGTTCTATCAACCAATGATGTAAAAAGAGTTTGTAAAATTCTTGGCGGACGGTATGGCGGAAGTTCTAAGCTGAAAGCAGAAGCTTCGCCTTTTAATAAGCTTTTTGATAATCCATAAGAAACTACCAAGCTAAATGCAATACCTAAGACAGCAATAAGAACAACAGCAGCAGCAGATGCAATGCCGGCAAGGTATGCCGGGGCCACTCCGCCAATAAAAATTGCTGCAATAAGAATTTGTGTAGGCCATCTTCCATTACATAATGAAAAGTTATTTGTAATAATCGCAATTAATCTTTCGCGCGGTGAATCAATCACTCTGGTTGCTATAACGCCTGCTGCATTACATCCAAAGCCCATTGCCATGGTTAGAGCTTGTTTTCCATGCGCCCCAACTTTTTTATAAAGCGGATCCATATTAAATGCAACACGCGGTAAATAACCAAAATCTTCTAATAAAGTATAGAGTGGAAAAAATATAGCCATCGGTGGAAGCATAACACTTACAACCCAGGCCATAGAAAGGTATGCTCCATCAATTAAAACACCACTTAACCACCAGGGAAATCCGATTGAGTTGGCTAAATTCTTTAAAGCCGGATGAAATGTATCTACAAGTATATTTGAAATAAAACCTGAAGGCACATTTGCTCCCTGGATTGTTAACCAAAAAACAACACCGAGCAATAAAAACATTATTGGAAAACCCAGATACTTGCTTGTCAGAATTTTATCTAAAGTTCTATCTAGACTAAAAGCCGGTTTTTTATCGGGATATATAACAGCCTTACTGGAAATGGCGGTTGCATTTTCATAGATTGATTCCATTAATGTATCGTGCAGGTTTTCACCAATTTCCCAGCGCAAATTATTGGCCTCGGCTAAAATTGATTCCCGTTTTATGTTATTACCACTCATATAATTCTTTCGTATCATGTAATTTTGCGACAATTTTTGCCACTAAAAGACAGTGCCTCTAAAAATTTAAGACTCTATTAAACTTATTGCTTCTTGTTTTTTCAAGTCCCCTAAATCACCAGAACGAACTGCATCTATAATACTCTGGTCACCTTCAAGTAATCTTAATGCAACCCAGCGCAAATTTGGTAATCCCGGAAATTCGATTTCTATTTCTTTGCTTAATCTTTCTATAGCAGTGTTTAATTCTGCTGAATTGCTTTTTAATCTATATGGTTTACAAATATATTTACCCGTAGCTACTTCATGAATCATATTTAACAGTTCATTCATTCCTTCACCTTGCCTGGCAGAAACAGGTATTACGGGCACACCTAATTCTTTGGCTAAGGTTCTATCATCAACCTTAATTCCATTTCTTCTTGCTTCATCCATTAGATTTAAACACAAAACCGCTCGGTCTGTAATTTCCAGAATCTGCAGCACAAGATTTAAGTTTCGTTCAACACGAGTTGCATCAACAACAATTACTGTTACATCAGGTTGACCGAATAAAATAAAATCACGCGCAACTTCCTCATCGGTACTGGTTGATAAAAGTGAATATGTACCGGGTAAGTCAACAAGTTTAAATTTTTTATCGCTATAGCCAAATCCACCTTCTGCACGGGTTACAGTTTTTCCGGGCCAGTTTCCTGTATGTTGCCTTAATCCCGTAAGAAAATTAAATACAGTACTTTTACCAGTGTTTGGATTACCAGCAAGAGCAACAACGTAATCAAAACTGCTCATATCAATGCCAAGTTTTTTAAGATTACCATATTATGAATGGGGCAATTAGCACAGTTATTTAAATTATTATTTGTCATATTAATTTCTTTCATTTGACATAAGTATAAATCAATAATTATAATGAACTTGTTACAAAATCTAAAGATTCATATCAAAATGGTTTTTGAAACAAGGAATTAATGATAAAGCATCATTCATAAATAAATTTATTTTTTCTCTTCATTCATTAAAAATATTTTATCAGTCTGCTGTTTACGTAACGCAACCGATGTTCCTCTGACTTTATATGCAACCGGATCACCGGTCAAACTTTCAAGTTCAGCTTCAATCTTTGTTCCCGGCACAATTCCTAAATCCATCAATCTTCTTCTTTGCTGACCACGTAGTACTTTGGCTATACCCAGTATAGTTCCTTTTTCACCAATTTTAAGCGAGGAAAGAGTTTTAAATTTTCCCAGGTGCTGTTTTTCAGATTGAATAATCCCAACTGTAATATTTTCAGCAATTATTGGGGAAAGAATACATTCTTCACCATCAGCGATAAATTTTATTCGCTTATTAGAAAATTCTGTCATGCGTATTTGCATTCCCGGATATAATCCTTCAGCTATAATTTGGCTGTATATTGCATTCGGTTCATCCTCTATATGAATTATGTTTGCAAACTCTCCAACCTTCATTTCGGTAAGATTTTTCCCTTTTTTAGGCGGAAGAACACCGGAAGCGGAAGGAATGGGATCACCATGTGGATCAAAAACCGGGTTACCTATTTGAGCAGCTAACTGATCGGCTTGTTCAGGAGTTAGGATATGTTCTATTTCTTCTGCTTTTTGATGCCATTCGTTTTCCTGTAAACTTGTTTCATCAGCAAGATATTTTTCCCATAATCTATGTACCCTTATTACCTTTAAAGCATGTGATCTGCCTGCAGGTGTTAAATTTAAAGCATCCTTACCTACAGAAACCAAGCCCATTGTCTCAAGTTTTGTAAGTATATCTGTCGCTGCATCTGCAGAAATAGAAAGATTTCCCGCAATGCTATTTAATGAACACCGCGTATTGTTATACTCGCAGTTATATAGGAATTTAAGAGCATCTTCAATTAATACTTTCTTATTTGCGTAGCGGGATTTTCGCCAAACAGCAATTATTCCTTTGTTTGGATAAAATAGCAATACAAAGAAGGTTAATATCAAAATACCCGTTATTAAAAGCATTAATGGATTATTCATTTGTTGCCCGCAGCATTATTATTTAGTTAACTTTTCCACAAAAATATTAGAAGCAATTATATTGCTAATACTTACTTCTTTGTTATCAATCATAATCAAAACAGAACCATCATATTCAAGCTTATCTTTAATCATAATTTCTTTCCCAAGAGTAACACCAATTTTTGTTATGTATGATAGAAGATTTTTCACATCATCATTAACACGAGAAACAATAGCTAAATCATTTATATTCAATTCCGCTATTGATTTGACTGATTTTGTTTTTTTTATCTTACCATTTTTATCTGGTATTGGAAACCCGTGCGGATCAAATTCCGGAAATCCTAAAAATCCCTCTAAAAGATTTATCAACTCATCCGAAGAAGAATGCTCGAGTTTTTCCGCTTCATCGTGAACTTTATCCCACGACATTCCTAATTTTTGGTTAAGAAAAACTTCCCAGATTCGATGACGCCGAAGCATATTTTTGGCATAAAGCTCACCTTCTTTAGTAAGTTTTATACTTTTATATTTTTTATAATTTACCAAGCCATCTCGAGAGAGTTTGCGCAGCATATCTGTAACTGCAGCATTTGAAATCTCAAGTTTAGATGCCAAAATATTTGATTTAATCTCACCTTCTTCGTTAAGGTTTCTGTAAATAGTCGTTAAATAATCTTCCTGGGATATATTAATCATTTAAGGTTCACTAATAATATTTTTAAGTGTGCTTAAATTTATATGTTGAGGGAACAAAAGGCAAAGTTTAAATATTGGGATATTAATTAGATCACACCGTGCTATTAAAAAATGCCATAATTAGTATGACCCCATTTAATATCTCTGGAAATAAGGGAATGGTTCAAAAATATTTCATTTAAGTCTTTAATATTTTGAATTAATGGTGATATGATAAAAGGGGTACAATTAAAGAAACCTCGTAATTTAGTCCAAAGGGCAACCTTTGAGGTTTCTTTTTTATGGACTCAAAGATATTTTTATCAAGACTCAATTCCTTTTCTTGCTAAAACACCATTAAGATAGTAATGCTTTATAACTTTCATTTCCGTAACAAGATCAGCAACTTCCAAAAGTTTATCGGGGCAATAACGACCGGTTAATATTAACTCAACTTTTTCTGGTTTCATTTTAATGAAGGTTAAAATTTCTTCATCATTGAATAACCCAAAATGGATTGATACACAAATTTCATCAAGTATAATCAAATCATATTTGCCACTTAACATTTTTGCCTTTGCTTTTTCAAGACCGCGTCTTGCTTTATCCATCTCCACTTTATTTGGAAGTTCTTTGCGATAGACAAAATCATCTCCGGCAAATTGTTCAATTGTAATCCACTGATTTAAAAGCTCTAAACTTTTTAGCTCGTTATAAGGATACTCTTTCATAAACTGTGCAATGTATGTTTTAAGTCCATAACCGGCAGCACGCACTGCCTGCCCAATTGCAGCAGTCGATTTCCCTTTCCCGTTGCCTGTATAAATTTGTATAAAGCCTTTTTCTAAATTTGGCATTAGACCCTGTAAAATATTTGTTTTTAAAATTGATAAATTATTTTTTAAGAGTAAAGGTTTTTCCGATTTCGTCCAAGCCAAGTTTTATTTTATAGTTTGACACAGAATTAGTTAACCAATTTAAAGGTTCATCAATCGGTTCAGTTCCTTGTTTAAAAGTTTTTGTATGAATTGGAATAAAATATTTTGCTCCAATGTGGTTATCAGCCATAAGTAATGCCTCTTCGGGATTACAATGATTTCTTCTCCAAGGCTGATATGCACCAATGGGCATGATTGCAATTTCTATATTTTCATTTTTTATCGGTTTAAATAATTCGTGATATGCTGTATCACCTCCGAAAAGAATTTTCTTTTCATTTTTCTCAATAATAACTGCATTATAGCTCCGTCCATCTTTCATATAACCTTTCGAACGATCCCATTCCCACGGATAACGCCATCCAAAATGTTTTACTTCGAGCGCTTTAAATTTTATTCCAGCCAATTCCGTTTCTTCATTCCAATCAATTTCCTGTAAAGATTTCCACTCAAGTTCGGCTATTACATCTGCCGTGTTATATGCAGTAAGGCAATCTATTTGCTTGGGATATAAATCTACAATAGATGAAAGAGTTTCATAGTCCATATGATCCATGTGTGCGTGTGAAAGAAGGATAACATCCGGTTTGGGAATTTCATCAACGGTTAAAGCCGGATGAGTAAATCTACCTGGACCAAAAGTCATTCCGAATATGCTAACACCTATTCTTTCAAATAAAACAGGATCAGTTAGAATTGTTGTCCCAAAAAAATTAATTAATACTGTTGAGTGTCCAATCCATGCAATATTTATCTCATCACTTTTCCATATAGCTGGGTTAGGTTTAAAGCTTGGGGAATTTGGTGGTTGTTTGGGATGTATTTTTTCGTTCAGGAATAAAAATCCTGCGGATACCATGGAAATATTTCTTATAAATCTTCTTCTATTCAACACAATTTCCTGATTTTATTTAAAAACTCAACAACAGTTATTTTTCGCTAATAATTCTATTTAAATATTACAAGAATTTAATCAGAATAAAACCTATTTTACTAGCACATAAAAATTGATTGAGGCATCCATGTTTGAAATAATACTTTTACTCATAATTGCAGGAATTACGGGTGGCATTGGTCGCTCTCTTGTAGGATTTAAAAGAGGCGGATGTATCATTTCTATAGTTGTGGGATTTATCGGCGCATACATAGGAACAATACTTGCGCGCCAATTTAATTTTCCTGATTTTTTCTCATTTGAAATTCGCGGAATAAAATACCCTATTGTTTGGTCAATTGTGGGGGCAGCAGTGTTTACTGCTGTATTAAGTTTAATAGTGCCAAAGAAAAATTAGTAATTCAAATATTTTACGATAAATAACATCCTTTCAGAAGATGGCATTTTTAATTCAGCGAATTAACTACTTTTTATTTTTTTCGCTTCAATAACAATCTGGGGCAATATTTTTCCCGCTTCACCAAAGAATGATTGGTCGCAAACAGAAGAAATTTCAGTTGGTTCAATATTAATTTCAACAATAAATGAACCAGCCTGTTTAGCAGCATGCACTAAACCTGCCGCAGGATAAACAATAGCAGAAGTACCAACGACAAAAAACATATCACTCAGAACAGCAGCAGTTTCTCCGCCTTCAAATTGATCTTGCGGAAGATATTCCCCGAACCAAACAACATCAGGTCGAATCAAACCACCGCATTTGCATTTTGGAATACCGTTTGAAAAATCTAATTCCTCACCATAAAATGTACGGCAGTTAATGCAATAATTTCTTTCAATGTTCCCGTGCAATTCAAATATGTTATTGCTTGCTGCTCTGCGATGCAGATTATCAATGTTTTGTGTAACGACTGTTACATCATCAAACAAATCCTGCATTTGTGCAATTGCCAAATGACCGGCATTTGGCATGGCTTCGTGAATAATTTTTTTGCGGTAATTGTACCATTCCCAAACTAATTTTGGATTACGAATAAATGCATTAAAATTTGCAAGTTCTTCTGGTTTAAGCTTATTCCAGAATCCATTTGCGCCACGGAAAGTAGGTATGCCCGATTCTGCAGAAATTCCGGCTCCGGTAAAGAACACAATTTTTTTTGCTTGAGATAGTTTTTTAAGAAATGTTTGTTCAAAGTTCATTTTAATTTTATAAAAAATCTCGCTCTTTATTTCCCTCTCCTTGGCAAGGAGAGGGATTAAGTGTGAGAGACTTTATTCGTCCTTTATTTTTTCATAGAGTGCTTTTGCATCTGCTAAGACCTTATTATCATCTTCATCTGCTACAGGTGCTTTTTCAACTTTCTTCAAAGTTTCTTTAGCCTTATCATATTCATCTTCCTCGATGTATGCCTTTGCAAGTTCATAAAGAAACATTCTAAAATTAGGTTTTAATTTAACTGCTGTTTCTAAATCTTTAACTGCATCCTCTGTATCGCCCCAACCCAATCCTAAAGGTAAACGAACGAGATAAGGTTTTTCACAAACCTTTAAATTAGTTCTGCCTAAAATATAATAAGCCAATGCCTGCACATAGTTACCACCATTACCAAGCTGTATTGCTTTATCACAATCATCTTTAACATCATTTACAGTACCAATTGCGGAGAAAACGCCTTGAGACAACGCAATTCTACCATTTGCAATTGCACGACGCACATAAGTTATCGCTTGATTGGGCGCTAGCTTAACAGATCTATCAGCATAATCAAATGCAGTTTTGTACATTTTTTCCTGTTCATCTTTTTGAGCATCAGTTTTGTCAGGTAAATGTTCAGCTATATCGATATAGGCACGACTAATACGCCATAAAACATTCCAGTTGTTAGGAGATAATTTATCTGCCTGTAAGTAAGTATCCAGTGCTTTTTGATTCTGAAATTCTTCAACATACTGATCCCCCTGTTTCACAAGATCATCTAACGACTGAGCAAATGAAATTGAATACCCAAAAATTGTCAGCAATAAAATTGCTGTTAGCTGTAGAATCTTTTTCATTTTAGTTCCCTTTTTTAATTTAGATTAATCGAACAAAGTTTTATTGTTTTTATTATCCTGTTTATTTAATAATCCATGTGAATACATATCCGTACCCGCAAGCGAAATGAATTTTGTCCAGCTTGAACCAGGTTTAACTTCATTTGCAATAACATTTTTATATGCATTTACTTTTGCACTCAATTCATCTGCTTGATAAAGTGTAATCGCCTCTAAGGTTTTGGGAACAACAGGAGAAGCATACTCAAGCTTGCCCTGATGACTAAGAATTAAGTGAAGTAAATTGTTTTTTAAGTTTTCAGGAAAATCAGGGACTTTGTCAATCTCATCATTAACAATCATTGCGGCAATAACGATATGACCAAGTAGTTTTCCTTTATCCGTATATTCAAAAACTGGTTCGTAACTTAGTTCTTCAATCTTACCAAGATCATGAAGCATTGCCCCGGATACCAGAAGATCGCGATTTATTTCCGGATGAATATCAGACATCAAATCACAAATTTTTATAATTTCCAAAGTGTGTTCCAGCAGTCCACTTATATAGCTATGGTGCCACATTTTACCAGCCGGTACGGAAGTATATTTTTCAAATCTCTCTTCAGAAAAGATCTTTTTTAAAAGGGATTTCAAATCAGTATCAGCAATCTTTTCCATCCTGCCAGCAAATTCTTTTTTCATCACATTAAGATCACGGAAAGATTTGGGAAGAAAATCCTTAGGGGCAACTTCATCACTTTGCTTTGATAAACGCATTGATTCAATCTTGATTTGGGGATTCCCTTGGTACTCGTCTAATGAGCCTGTAATCTTAACAATATCCCCGGCTGCCAGGGAATTTTTTATTGATTTGAATCCTGCAACATCATCCCACAGATTAGCTGCCGATGAAGTTGACTTATCACCTAATTCTAATGAAAGAAATTCTTTGCCTGCTTTAGTTAATCTTAATTCACTTTTTTTTACAAGAAGAAAGTGATCAATTGGATCACCCTTAACAAGGGAAGATAATTCTGATTGGTTTAACATAATTAAATATTATTTCTCTACCTGATTTAACTTATGCAAATAATTAATGAAAAGTAACAATAAATTTTAAAAGCGTCTCTAGTAATTTCTATCAAAAATTTGCTTTTCCTTCTTAGTCTACAAAACTATGGTTTGATGTAAGTTCCGTTAAAAATCTAAATTTTGATATGAACACTTTTATTTAAATTTTAACTTTTTACCACGCTTCTTCCAATAGAATAGTAAGTAAACTTTAACTCTTTCATCTTTTCCAGATCATAAAGATTTCTTCCATCAAAAAGCACGGGAACTTTAAGACCCTTTTTGATTTTATCAAAATCCGGATTTCTAAATTCTTTCCATTCTGTAACAACAATTAACGCATCGGCATCTTTTAATGTTTCATCGGAAGTTTCTGCATAATGTATAATATCACCAAGTACCGCTTTTGTTGTTTGATTTGCTTCGGGATCATAAGCTTTTATTGTTGCACCGGCAGCCAGTAAAAGTTTTATAAGATAATGAGATGGGGCTTCACGAACATCATCTGTGTTTGGTTTAAATGCCAATCCCCATAAAGCAAAATGTTTTCCTTTAAGATTTCCATCGTAATGATTGTAGATTTTATCAAAGAAAAGATTTACCTGATTTTTATTTATATCAATTACGGATTTTAAAATCTTAAATTCATATTTGTTTTCATTTGCTGTATTAACCAGCGCATGCACATCTTTAGGAAAACAGGAACCGCCATAACCGATTCCGGGAAATAAATATCTTTTGCCAATTCTGGAATCTGATCCAATCCCTAATCTTACAGCATCTACTTGTGCCCCTGTAAGCTCACATAGTCTGGCAATTTCATTCATATAAGAAATTTTCATGGCGATAAAGGAGTTGGCAGCATACTTGGTCATCTCCGCAGATTTTTCATCCATAAAATAAATTGGATTACCTGTGCGAATAAATGGTTCGTACAAGTCTTCCATAATTTTTCGTGCTTTTCCGCTGCTGGTCCCAACAATTACTCTTTCGGGCTTCATAAAATCTTCCACAGCAATACCTTCTCTAAGAAATTCAGGATTTGAGCAAACATCAAAATCAAAATTAGGTGCATGTTTTTTAATTGCATCACGGACTCTATCACTCGTTCCGACAGGCACAGTGCTTTTATCTACAATAACTTTAAATTCTAGTTCCGGTTCATCTTTAAAAAACCGACCAAGATCATCAGCTACTTTAAGAACATATTTAAGATCTGCGGCGCCGTCCCCGCCTTGCGGAGTGGGAAGACATAAAAATATCACGTTGGCTTGTCTTACAGCTTCATGCAAATCTGTAGTAAACGATAATCTTTTTTTAACAATATTTCTTAAAAATAGAACTTCTAAACCGGGCTCATAAATAGGTATTTGCCCTGTTTTCATTTGTTCGACTTTATTTTCATCAATATCAACGCATATTACATTATTCCCCGTTTCGGCAAGACAGGTTCCGGATACAAGACCTACATATCCTGTTCCAACTACAGCAAGATTCACTTTACCTCCGATAAATTTTATTATACGATTAAAAAATAGTTAAACAGAGCTTCAAATAGAATTGGTAAAACATTGTCAACGGTTAATTAAGAGCCAGTGTAATTTCTTTATAAAACAATTTTGGGTCAACCGGTTTATAGAGTATTGATTTGATACCTATTTCGTTGTAAGATTTAATTAAAGATTCGTCGGGTGATTCCACAATCGCAATGATAGGAGCGTAGAACTTTTTATCCCCGCGAAGAATTGATTTTACAAATTGTACTCCGTTCATTAATGGAAGATCGTGTGAAGAAATAATTAATGCCGGGTGCTGTTTTAGCACAACATTTATAGCCTCAAAACCGTTATTTGCTCCGATGAATTTAAATTCAGGATAATTTTCAACTATAAATTTTTCAAATCTTAAGAAATCTTCTTGATTATTTTCAACAAGCAATATTGTGTTGTCAGAACTTGGGACAGTGAAATGGAATTCGCTACCAATTTTTTCTTTAGAATAAAACCAAATTTCCCCATTATGCCTTTCAACAATTTCTTTAACTAATGACAGCCCCAAACCGGTTCCTCTTTCACCACGCGTACCTCTGGTAGAAAACATTTTATCAAATTTAAAAATTCTGGCATGATAATTTTCTGGTATCCCAACGCCCTCATCTTTTATTATAAATTCAACAAGTTTGTTGTTAAATCTATCTGCAATAATGCTAATGGATTTACCTTCTTCAGAAAACTTAATTGCGTTACTGACAAGGTTTGTTATAACCTGTGTCATTAATCTCTCGTCAACTTCAAGAAAAATCGATTCCGGGACATTAACTTTTATATCAATATTTTTTCTCATAGCGTTACCAGTTAAAGCCGAAATGCAATTAAAAACTAAACTCTGGGCTTGCACTCTGTGCTGATCAATATGCAATCTGCCCGTTTGAAGATTGGACCAATCAAGTAAATAATTAACAAGTCTTAGCTGGTTACTGGATGAATCATTTATATAATTTAAATACTCCGTCTTTTCCGTGTCTGTTAAAACTGCATCACTCAAAAGTATTTCAGTAAAACCAAGTATGCTGGAAAAAGGGGCACGCAAATCGTGAGATAAAATTGATAGAAAATTATCTCTTGCTTTAATTTTATTTTGTAAATTTTCAAGATTTTTATTGTGGATTTCTTCTTTCTGCTGAAACTTTGTCACATCAAGAACTAAACCTATAAAAATTTTAGTGCCATCATCTTGGATATCTAATCTCATCTGTTCTTTTAGCCAAACAACCTCGTTATCCTTGCGTCTAATTCTATAGATTAATTCGATATTTTTAGTCTTACTGCTTTCAATAAGATTAATTTGTTTTTTTACCTGAGGAAGATCTTCCTCAACAATCAGTTCTCTGCCCAACAAATTTAATTTAATCAATTCTTCGGGTTTATAACCGGTTACTTTTTCAATGCTCGGGGAATAGAATACCTCAAGTTTGTTCGTCAGAATCTTTAATAAATAATGAAATTGATCATCAAAAAATGCAGCGATATCGCATAAAACAGAACTCTGGGGAGACGAAATCAATTGTCTCTCATGTATTTCTGCAGAAATTAGGTCAATCGACTTATTATCTTTTGAACTAACTGATATTTTATTCTTTTTTTTGTTCATTGAATTTAAAAAAAATCTATATATTAAAAATATAACAATTTAGTTTTTGGAATGAAACTACCTTATGTTAAACAAAATCAACTTTATTTTTAGAAATTTGTTTTTAATTGGACAAACAATCAAATTGAAATTAATGATACAAAATAAACTTTTTATTATAATTCTTATTTTCTTTACAAATTCATCAATAGCACAAAGTAATATGGGCAGTCTTTACGGCAGAGTTTTTGATTTCACGACAAAGCAACCGATACTGTTTGCAAATGTACTTGTGCTGGGGACAAATTTTGGTGCAGCAACAGATGAAAATGGATATTTTAGGATAGTTAATCTTCCTGTTAACACTTATCAAGTTCGGGCTTCCGTAGTTGGATACACTCAGCAAATTAAAACTGATGTTGTGATACAAACAGGCAAGCCGGCAGAAGCAAATTTTGAATTAGTTCCCCAGGCAATTCAGCTTGATGGCATTACAGTTACAAGCGATTATTTTAGAAAAGATCCGCTAGAAGTAAACAGTATCAGAAATTTTAGTTATGAAGAAATAAGAAGAAGTCCTGGTGGATTTGAAGATGTAATTCGTGCGTTATCAATCTTACCCGGTGTTGCCCAAGCCGATGCCGGTAGAAATGATTTAATAGTTCGCGGCGGTGCACCTTCAGAAAATCTTTATCTTATAGATGGAATTGAGGTTCCAAACATTAACCACTTTGGTACACAAGGCGCAACAGGTGGACCATTAAGCTATGTTAACTTGGATTTTGTTCGCGAAACTTCTTTCTCTACCGGTGGATTTTCTGCATTGTATGGCGATAAACTTTCATCTGTTCTGGACATTAAACTTAGAGATGGAAGAGAAGATAGATTTGGCGGAAAGGCAACAATTTCTGCTTCACAGTTTGGAGTAAACTTAGAAGGGCCAATAACAGAAAAATCTAACTTTATCTTTTCCGCAAGAAGAAGTTATCTCGATTTCATATTTAAAGCAGCCGATTTTGCTTTTGTTCCAGAGTATTATGATGTTTTATTGAAGGCCGATTTTAACACCCAAAAACAAGATGCTTTTAGTTTTCTATTCATTAGTGCTTTTGATAATGTAAAGTTTTTTAATAATGATGCTGAGCAGCGATTTGATAATTCAAGAATTCTTGGAACTGATCAGGTGCAATATGTTGCGGGGTTTACTTATAGACATTTACTTACAAATGGATTTTTAAATATTGCTTTAAGCAGAAACTATGTTGATTATGACAGCGGACAAAGTGATTCGCTTTTAAATCCCATCTTTACAAACAAATCAAAAGAAGAAGAAAATTCTTTGCGTGCTGATTTAGTTTTTAAGCTCTCTAAAACTTCAGAGATAAATTTTGGCGGAACTGTAAAACTTATCAATGCAGATTATGATATTTTATTCCCAAACTTTGTTACAACTTTTGGAGATACTCTTCCTTTAACATCTTTAAATACTCAGAACAACTATACTAAATACGGAATTTATACTAACTATAATGTTTTTTTATTTGACAGATTAACTGCAAATCTTGGTGTGCGTTCAGATATTTTCACTGCTCTAAATAATAAAGTTTATTTCAGTCCAAGATTTTCTCTCTCTTATGCTTTAACGGATTTAACTAGTATTAATTTTAGTTCCGGAATTTATCGTCAATCACCATCCTACATCTGGTTAGAAGCTTATGGAAATAACAGGGACTTAAAAATGATTCAAGTAAATCAATTTGTTCTGGGATTTGATCAAAGAATTTCTGCTGATGCTTTATTAAAGGTTGAAGCTTTTTACAAAGATTATGATAATTATCCAACAAGCACTATCAGACCATATCTTGTTCTTGCAAATACCGGAGCAGGATTTGCCGGAAGCGATGATAATTTTTCCTCTTTCGGGTTAGAGCCGCTTGTGGATGCCGGCTTTGGTAAGGCACGCGGAATCGAATTATCTATACAAAAAAAATTATCAGAAATTCCTTACTATGGAATTTTTAGTTTCACTTATAGTAAGTCTGATTATACCTCTTTAGATGGAGTTGAAAGATCTGGCACTTATGATCAAAATTGGATTATTAATTTATCCGGTGGTTATAAGTTTAATGAATTCTGGGAAGTTAGTTCTAAGTTTAGATTCGCGAGCGGCAAACCATACACTCCATTTCTATTTGATGGCTCACAGCTTGTTCTTGATTACAATAATCGCAGAATGAAATCTTCTCACAGTCTTGATGTAAGAGTTGACAAACGCTGGTATTTTTCAGGTTGGACTTTGATTACTTATGTTGATATCCAAAACATATACAATCAAAAAAACACAAGTGGCATAAGATGGGATCGAAGAAAGATGCGAACAGACGAAACATCTTCAATCGGCATTCTTCCATCAATAGGAATTAGTGCGGAGTTTTAATCGAAATTTTAGATTAAGTTGGATTATTAATCTAAGTAGTTAATAACTTCAGAATTTGCTTTTTCGATATCTTCAGCAAAATCAAGCTCAATACATTTTAGATTACCGATATCAACCGCATAAATTTTATTGCCGGCATCAAGTACATCCTGAAATGCAGCTTCGTAAAAGATATTAACTTTATTTTCATCCAGGATTTTCCTATCGAGGATATCAAAAAGTTTATTTGTGAATTTGGCACTAAACTTTTCAATCCCGATTGATTCACCAGCCGCTAACTTTAAATCTACAGTTTTACTTATCTCGGCAATAGATTTATCATCTTTAAGTCTTACTTTAATTTCTTCATCACTAAGTTGATGATCTGATTTTAGAGCCAGACAATTTTTATATTTTGATTTCGACAGAAGTGCAAGAATTTTTTTATCAAACAAAATATCGCTATCCATTAAAAGCATTTCGTTATTCATCACAATATTTTTAGTCATCCACAAAGAATAGATATTGTTTGTGGAAGCAAATTTATCATTAAAAATAAAAGTTACATTTAACTGCGGGTAATTTTTAGCAACAAAGTTTTTTATTTGTTCCTCGAGATATCCGGTTACAATTATTATATCATCAAGATTATATGCCAGCAGATTATCCAGTGTGCGTTCTAAAATTGTTTTGCCTCCAATTTTAAGCAAACACTTTGGGGTGCTATCTGTTAAAGGACGAAGCCTCGAAGATATGCCTGCGGCTAAAATTACAGATTTCATTTTTAAGATTTTAATTTTAGTGCAACATCTGCTTTATTTTGAAAGAAGTATAATATGATTGCAAGAATATTCCCAACCACAACAATACCCAATAAATAAATATCGATACGATTCAGAAAAGATGTGATAATTAAAAATGTCCATTGAGTTGTCGGTCCAAGAAATGTCCAGAATTTAATTAACAATTTATTATGTCTCACATATTCTTCAACACTTATTTGTGGTTTAAGTTTTTCTTTATTTGATCCTGAGTTTGTTACCAACTGCTGAATCGCAGAATATTTTAGATATATCCAGATCACTGCTTTATCGGAATATTTACCTTTAATCTTTTTTAAACGTTCAAATTCATTCTCAAATATTTTTAATTCTTCATCCAGAATACTTGCTCTATTAATAACATGATCTAAATATCTGGTACGATAGTAATCCAGCAGACCGGAGTGAGTAGCATTACTAATGGCTGCGATAATTACAAGCATCCAAACCATAAACGGGTTAGAGGAATTATTTGCAAACCCAAAGCCGATACCAATATAAAGAGCTATGCTAACCACATAATCGGCTATGCCATCTAATATTCTTCCAACGGCAGTTCCATTTTTTTTCAATCGGGCAAGTTGACCATCGCTGCAATCAAAAATGTCATAAAGAAGATACAAAACTGCACCAGCCATAAAAGCTTTGTGGCTTCCAAATGAATAGGAAATTCCGCCAAGAATACCAAGGATCATGGAAATGACTGTGAGCTGGTTAGGAGTTATGCTGGTATTGTAAATCCCTTTAACCAATAGAAAAGCAAGCGGGCGATAAAAATAGAGATCGAAGAATTCTTCAACCTCGATTTTTTTTAAGGAATTTTTGTACTCTTGAAAAAGACTCATCAATTGTGCCGGGTTTTAACAAATTCATTAATTGCGTTGATGACCGCCCGGTTTTGTTCTTGTGTACCGAGAGTGATACGCAGGTGAGAGTTTAACAATTCTTCATTCATAAACTTGATGATCAATCCTTTATTATTTAAGAAATCCTTTAACTCATTATAAATTTCTTTGGGGATTTTTACTAAAATAAAATTTGCATCTGATTTAAAGACTTTAAATCCTTTTAGTTTTCCTAATTCAGAATAATAAAGTTCTTTATCTTTTTTCATTTTATCTGAAATATTATTGTAATACTCATCAGAGCTTAAAGCGGCAATTGCAATTTCTTCTGACAGACGGTTAAATCCCAGATATCTGTTTGTTAGTTGTGGAAGTTTTTGGATATTCTCTCCAATTAGTGCAAACCCTATTCTTAATCCGGCTAAAGCATAGTATTTAGAAAATGTTCTGGTTATAATAAGATTAGGATTATCATCAACCAGATCTTTAACGTGCTCGTTAAATCCATCAAAAACATAAGCCTGATCAAGTATTACGATTGATTCACGCAACTCACCCAAAAGTTTTTTTAATTCTGATAATGAAATTGAGTTTCCGGTTGGATTATTAGGTGAACTGATTAAAACTACTTTTGGTTTTTCTTTTTTGTAAAGATCAATTAGTTTTTCAAAATTATAGTGAAAGCTATCTTCACCTTCATCAAGTGGATATTCTATATTTATTCCGCCGACTTCGCTTGTGAGTTTTTTGTAATACCACCAGGAGTATGCAGGAATTAATAATTTTTCATCTTTAGACAAGTAACAATGTATAGATTGCTTAAGCAAATCTTCCGCGCCGTAACCAAGCAGCACTCTGCTTTCAGGAAGATTTACTTCTTTAGCTAATCTTTCCGATAAAATACTCTTTATACCTGATGAAAAAGATTTTGTGTAGCAGCTTAATTTTGAATAATCTGCTTTCTTTAATACTTCAAAACAAAGTGGAGCAGGCCCATAATTGTTTTCGTTTCTATCTAAGTAAACTTTTTGTTCCATTTTACTCCAATTTTCAATTCGACATTCTAAATTTATTAAATTAAATATTAATATTAATTGTCATGTCAATCGCTATTAATTACCAATAAACATTTTGATTGAGTTATAGGCAAGAAATATTGCAATAAAAATTAATCCCAATCCCAACAACCGAACCACCCAACTGATTAAACCTATATTAAGTTTGTTCCGATATTTTACAATAATGCGACTATAAAAATTCAGCCACACAAAACTTCCGAACGATAGACTGGAAGCATAAATTAAACTTAAAACCAATGGATTGAGTTCGTTATTATTATGGTTGTCTAACTCTTCAACAAAATTATTTTCAATGCTTTGGCTAGATTTATTTTGAGAGTTAATTTTTTTAATGGTATCAAGATTTTCTTTTACGATTAAATCCAGGCCACCGGTGTTTAAGTTTAACGAACTTGCAAGAGAAAAAATTACAAATGTTGATGACAGCCATCCAAGAAAAAGGGAAGGATTTGTGATGTTTATTAAAATACCGGTTGTTAGTCCCCCTTTATTAGCTATCCTGTCTTTTACAATTTCTCTAAGATTTATATTAGCAAGATCAAACTTTGTTCTCATCACCTTAATGCCAACACCCATTAGAATAACCGAACCAACACTGATGAGATATGGAACAAAAGGTTTGTAAACTTCGTAAAGCGAAACTATTCCGAAGACAATAATCAGGACATAAAAAAATTCAATTATGGACGCACCAATTGCCACTCTAATGCAATAACGGAGTTTTCCCATAAGAGCATTAGTTGTAATTAAGATGTTAATTGGTCCGGCAACGGGAATAGATAAAATAAATCCCGCGATAAATCCAATTATTATAACAGTAATTACCGGTTCCACGAAGTTATTTGAATCCCTTTGTTAAAATTTAATCAAGAATAATGAATGAAAATTTTGCAGGTTTAAATTACAAAAACTTTTGTAACATACGGGGAAAGGGGTGTCGAATAATTATGACGGCACATAATTATTTGACAGTTATATTAATGGCAAAGTTGAAAATTATTTAGAACGAAATCTAAATTTGTTTAACGAAGTAGTATCATTTTTTTAGTTCCAACATAGCTTCCAGCTTTTAGTTGATAGAAATAAACCCCGCTTGCAAGTTTGCTTGCATCAAACTCAACTTCAAAATTTCCTGCTGGTTTTTCTTGGTTAACAAGATTAGCGACCTCGATACCAAGTATATCAAATACTTTTAATGTTTGCCAACCGCTTACTGGCGACTGCCAACTAATTTTTGTTCTTGGATTAAACGGGTTTGGGTAGTTTTGATTTAATGCAAACTCTTTAGGTAAAATTTCTATATCTTCAACACCTGAAGGATGTCCTTCTCCAGAAATAGAAATGATTTTATCAAATAGATATTTTCCCCCATCTTTAAACGAAAACACGAATCTAAGCGTGTCTTCAAAATAATCGTTAGGCTGTTTTTTGCAGATAGCGCAAAGGTCAATATCATAGATCTGAAGTTGGATTGAATCATGTGCAGGAATTATATAATTAAGAGTATCAAGTGGATGATTAGGATAATGATCGAAAAGATTAATAAAAAAGTATTCATTATTTCTGATCAAATACATTAAGTAACCATAAGAAAAGTAACCCGAGATATCCGAGGTAGTTGTACAAATGCTATCTAAAACCACATCATAGTCAGACATATTACTGATAAAACAATTAACTGTATCACCGATAAACTCCGAATAAAGACTATCTACAGAAAAAACTATTTCTTCCGGGTACGGATATAAACTTCCGTAACGTATTCCATCAATCTTTACACCGGTTGAATAAATCCATAATCCGTCATTAAGTCTTCCGCATTTTTTTGATAGATAATTATACTCGGGAATAACGTTATAGTTCGTATCTCCTGTTGAGATATTATAACTGAAATTCCTGAGAACATAAATAGTATCATCAGGAAGAAATGTATCTCTAACCGTTATGCTGTCTATTCTCTGTCCGCTATACATAAGCCCAAGCTTCGTTCTTAAAAACTTTTTGCCAGTTTGCCAGTTGAAATTAAACAGCAGAGAATCCTGGTTCGTTGAATCTAAAATATAATAAGCAGAATCACCCTCGATTCTTTCATAAGTTGTTTGATCGGCAGATGGTATTATCCATGGTGTATAGGCTTTGCGTTCAAAATACTCTTTCCCGTTTATCTCGATACTTTTTGTTGTAAGTACAATCCAATCTGTATTGCTTTCATAAGAATATTGTATTGCATTGCCAATTCTTAAAAGTTGCGTTTGAGAATATACCGCGGAATATAAAATTAAAATACAAAATGAGATTAATATTAAAATTTTCATAATACCCCTTGAAAATGTATCTTTAATGTAAGAAGCCAAATCGGGAATGTCAATTAAATCTTATTTGCTACACCACAAACACTTTTGCAGTGTCAACAAGTAAAGATGGATTGTTCATTAATGCAGTTGTAAACACTTTGCCAAGTGTTCTTTTTTCGATAGGAATTTTAAGAATAGAGTGTGCGATGCTGTTAAACTTATCATCAGAAAAATTGTAGATGCCTTCTTTAATTCTGTTGAAAGTTTCGTGGCGTTTTCCAAGTCTATCCTGCCACGCTTTATCATAAGTTAAGATATGATCAAGTTTATTTTGTTTAACTGCTTCGCCTGCAATTGTGCCTGCAATTTTTCCGCCGATCATTCCGCTTGCAATTCCACCGCCGCTTAGTGGATTAACCTGCCTTGCAGCATCACCAACTAACATTATTCCGGGACCAGAAATTTTATTTAATGTAATTGAACATGGAACTCCACCGGCAATTTTTGTAAGCACAGGCGTGTTTGGATAATGCTTATTCATAAAATCATCAAGAAAAGATTGAGCAGATTTTTTCTTGCCAATCAATCCGCTAACACCAAGTCCTATGTTTGCTTTGTTGTGCCCTTTAGGAAAAACCCAGAAGTATCCATTTGGTGCAACATCTTTACCAAAATAAAAGTAAAGAGTATTCTGATCAACAGGAATGTTAGCAGTGGTAATCTGTACAGCACTTTCCATATCACGAAAATCAATGTGAGTTTCAAGTCCTGCCCAGCGCCCAACACGAGACTCAACTCCGTCAGCGGCAATTACAACTTTTGCTTTAACTACTTTCTGCTCGCCGTTGTGTTCGTATTTTACTCCACTTACTTTGGAATCATTAAACAATAATCCATTAACATAAGCGCGAGTTAAAATTTCTGCTCCTTTTTCTGCAGCAGTTCTTGCTAATTCATAATCAAAAATTCTTCGTTCAAGAACATAGCCGGCATCACCAAACTCAACAATTACTTCACTTCCATTGGGAGCGTTAAAAGAAAACTTACTAATCTTTGCAGCAATCCATTTATCATCACTAGGAATAAATTCTTCAACTCCAGCTTTGCTGATTGCTTCACCACATCGAACCGGATAACCAACATCGCGATCTTTCTCCAACATCAAAACAGAAACGCCTTGCTTTGCAGCAAATCGTGCAGCCATACTTCCCGCTGGCCCAGCACCGACAACAATTATGTCATATTCGTTTTTCATTAATTCTATTCTTTTATTATACGCACACAGTTAAACTATCAAGTATGCAATAGACAATATGCAGTAGGCAAAATAATCATAATTGTTTTTTATCTGCATTTCTTAAATAGTTTTCAGGATTTTCTATCATATGGTTTAACATTCTGCCAACTTCTTGAGACCGATTTAATAAGTCTTCGAACATATTTTCATCAATGTATTTGCATTCCAAAGCAAAACTTAGCCAAACCTGAGTTTCAGAATTTTCCATATCTGCATCTGAGGTCTTTGAGATAAAGTGAGCCTCATATCTTCGCTTTCTATAAGCTTCAGCAATTGAAGAACAAACAGATCTGGATGATCTTCTTATCTGATCAGTTAAAGAATACTTCTCTTCTTTTGGAAAGCTCTTTGTTAATTCAAATATCATCATTGCTAACTCAAAAGCTTTCTTATAAACAGTTAAATCTTTAAATGTTAAATTCATTTTCTTATTGCCTACTGCATATTGTCTATTGTCTATTTTTCAAGAACTCCATTTTTATTAAATTTAATCACTTCAATCGGGCAAGACCACACACACTTGGAACAATTTGTACATCGTTCATCGATAATAAATATCTCGGCTTCTTTTAGTTCGATTGCATCTTCAGGACAAACGCCAACACAGCAGCCGCAGAAATCACACTTATCCGGTAAGATTTCTATCATTAACTTTCCGTTTTTTGCTTGTCGGTAATTCATTTTAATTTACAATTTATAATGTACAATTTACAATTAAGGAGTATCGCAAAGCTTTACTTAGCATCTTTAAACACAAAGCCATTTCGAAGGAGTCTTCGACTGAGAAATCTGTTACATTAATTCTTTCAGAGTTCTCCCTTTGGTTGAAATGACATTTAATTTTGGCTTTATTACCATAACACTATTTAGTGTCAATTTTTTGTTTTAGAATTAATACTATTTTTTATGTTTGTTAAGATAAATAACTCTCAAAAGACTAAGTTCATTATAAGAAATTTCACTGTTAAATTTTTCAAAAATTGGCTTTAAAGGTAGCGTTCCGTTTTCATCAAACTCGTTAAAAACTTTTTTCTGTTTGGATTTATCAATCGTAATTCTTTCCAGTAATCCATCTATTCTAACTTTGTTCCCTTCGTTTGTAAATCGCGCAAGATGATTTATTATCGTTTGTTCCTGAACATTAAACTCTTGAGCTAACTCAGTAATTGAACTTCCATCAATATAAGCTTTTGCAACAACTCTGTGTCGTGGTTCATCAAGCAAAGATTTTCTAATTCTTGTAGTTTGCTTTATACTGTTTTGTTTTACATCATTATTCTTAACATAGTTTTTAATGATTGTTAATAATGCCGATCCATAACTTTCTAACTTCTTAACACCAACACCACCAATTCTCAAAAACTCATTTTCAGTTTGAGGAAAATCTGTTGCCATTTGGATAAGCGAACTATCGGCAAAAATAACAAACGGAGGAATATTTTTTTGATCCGCAATTTGTTTCCTTTTTACTCTCAGCAGTTCGAATAATTTTGGGTCGTATTCAAGAGCAATTGATTTTAGTTTTCTCTTTTTTAACTCAGGCTCCTTAATTAAACCAAATACTTTTTTGTTGTTAAACAAAACATCTGATGCTGTCTGTGATAACTTTAAACTTCCATAGTCGTTATCACGAATAACAATTTCTTTTCTGATTAACTGATGAGAAAGAATCTGCCATTGTTTTTTGCTTAGCTCTTTACCAATACCGAACACTGTTAACTTATGATGATTGTTGCTTAGAATTCTATCTGTATCATTCCCCAGCAGAACATCTATAATATAATTTAAACCAAAAACTTCTCCCGTTCGTTTTAATGTTGATAAAAGTTTTTGCGCATAAATGGTAACATCGGTTTTATCGTTATCATCTTCTTCAGACAAGCAATTATCACACATAGCACAATCATCAGCCTTATAAACTTCGCCAAAATAATTTATCAGCGGATTTCGTCTGCAAATTTCTGTCTCGGCATATTTAATCATTGCTTCAAGGTGAAGCTTTGCAGATAGTCTTTCACGTTCATCTTCTTTCTGATCAATAAAATAATTTATCTTGGAAATATCTGCATAACTAAAAAGCAAAAGACAATCAGAGCGAACTCCGTCTCGTCCAGATCTGCCAATTTCCTGGCAATATGATTCGAGATTTTTCGGTAGATCATAATGAAGTACAAACCGTACATTGGATTTATTTATTCCCATTCCAAATGCAATTGTGGCAATAATAATTTGCACTTCATCCTTAATGAATAAATCCTGGTTTGTATTTCTTTCTTCATCAGATAAACCAGCGTGATATGGTTTTGTTGAAAATCCAAGCTCTGATAAGTTATCGTGAAGACTATCAACTTGCTTGCGCGAGAAACAGTAAATTATTCCCGATTGATTTTTATGTTCGTTAAGAAAATCAATTGCCTGTTGGAATGGTTCTCGTTTAGGAATCACCTGTAGAAATAAATTTGGTCGATCAAAGCTTGCGATAAATTTTTTAGGATGATTTAGAATTAAGTTTTTCATAATATCATCCTGCACTCGTGGAGTTGCGGTTGCTGTTAAGCCGATGCAAACCGCTGATGAAAAACTTTTTTTAAAGTTGCCGAGCTGCCTGTAGTCTTTTCTAAAATCATGTCCCCATTCCGATATACAATGTGCTTCATCAACAGTAATGCAATCAACCTTAATACTTTTAAGCAAAGAGCCAATGTCGTCTTTCTGTAAAGATTCAGGTGCAAGATAAAGCAGTTTTGCTTTGCCAGATTTTACATTTACAAAATTTAAATTGTAATCTTTTTGTGATAATGAACTGTTTAGCAAAGCTGTTTCAACACCAAGCTGTCTAAGCTGCTCAACTTGATCTTTCATCAATGAAATCAATGGTGAGATAACGATTGTTAATCCATTAAACATTAACGCTGGAATTTGATAGCACAAAGATTTTCCGCCGCCCGTGGGCATTACAACAAGGC
Source organism: uncultured Ignavibacteriaceae bacterium (assembly GCA_963809415.1). Lineage (GTDB taxonomy): Bacteria > Bacteroidota > Ignavibacteria > Ignavibacteriales > Ignavibacteriaceae > IGN3. Next base: position 1,977,518 of record CAWEJJ010000003.1, read on the forward strand.
AATCTTTTTTGTTTACAATGCTTTCTATTATTTCCTGTTGAAGAGGACGGAAAGAATCGTAACCAAATATTTCTTTTAAAATTTGTTTTGCTTTTTGCATTTGGATTTTTAGTGTAAGAAAATAGTTACTTTTATGATTAGGTTTTCACCTTTCAACTTTATGCAAAACTACGCTGGCGTCATTCCTATGAAGTCATCGACTGAGGAATCTGTATGATTATCAGACTTCTCCCTTTGGTCGAAGTAACAGCCACAATCTTAGCACAGAACTTTTATTAAGCACTATAACTGTTTTTCAAGTTCTTCACGAACTAATTTCTTTTGTCGTTCAAACTCATGCTTTTCTTTCATCAGCTCAAGTAGTCTTTCTTCGCTATCTGCATTTTCCTGAGCATTTACATTTGCAGTTATATGTAAATCAATTTGCATTTGTTTGTACTTAACAAGCAAATCAACAGCATATTTTTTATTTGTCATCTCCTGGGTTATTGATGGATTTAAATCTTCCCAGTTATTGCTTAATGAATATTTTTCGATAGTAAGTTCACGAAGGTAAGATTGAATATTATCATCGAATAAAGAAATTAAATCTGCAGGATTAAGGCTTCCGCGATTTTCATATTCAAAATAAACTTTCTCAAAAACTTTTCTATGGATATCAACAAGAATATCTTCTTCATGGATGTTATATGTAACAAGCCCAATGATTTCTTCATTATTTTCGAAAAGTAATCGTATTAGTTCTCTTTCAGTATTGTAAAAATAAGGTGGAATAGTCTTCTTTTCCTGCGGGATAAGTGTTTGCTGCCCGGTTTCTTCTTTCTTAAATATCCTTTGAGCCTGAATTCTGTTTTGTTTTTTCTGAAACTCAAGTGCCTTGTCTAATTCTGCTTCTAAAAGTTTTTCTCTAAGATTAAATTTTCTGGCGATTGTGCGCATTAAAATATTTCTTTTCAATTCATCATCAACAAGTGCAATTGGCTTTACCAGATCGCGAATTGCTTCTGCCATTTTTGTTGGATCATCAAACATTCCTTGTGCTTCATAGTAGGCTGTTTGATACTCGAGAAAATTTTCTGCTCGCTTTATAATTTCATCAAAAGCTTCTTTACCAAACTTTGTAACGTAAGAATCTGGATCTTCACCTTTGGGCAAAGTTGAAATTTTAACATCAAAATCTCTGCGCAATAAAATTTCAATACTTCGCATAGATGCTTTAATTCCAGCAGCATCTGCATCAAATAACAGAACAACATTTTTTGTATAACGTGAAAGCAACTGCACTTGATCATCAGTTAAAGCTGTGCCCGAAACTGCTACAACATTTTTTACTCCTGACTGATAAAGCGAAATCAAATCCATGTAACCTTCAACAATTATTGCCTTATCAATTTTTCTTATATCATCTTTGGCGTGAGAAAGTCCGTAAAGAATTCTTCCTTTAATGTATATAATCGATTCAGGTGAATTGATATATTTTCCACCCGAATCATCGTCGCGAAGTTTTCTTCCTGCAAAAGCAACAACTCTTCCGTTAGGGGAAAATATTGGAAAGATAATTCTCCCGGCAAGCCTATCATAAACCCTTCCATCGTTATTTCGTCCAATCAAACCAAGTTGCAAAGCTTTTTCAAGATCAATATTCTTTTCTTTGAGAAAGTTTACAAGATTTTCATATCCATTGTGTGCATAACCCAGCCCAAACGAGCGCATTGTTTGGATTTTTAGATTTCTTTTCTGAAAGTAGTTCCTTGCAATATCACCTTCTTCATCGTTTAATAGATTATTAGAAAAATATCTTGCAACCTCAGTGTTTATATCATAAAGAATTTCCTGTTCGGATTGCTTTTCATTAAAACCTTCGTCATCATAACTGATTTCAATTCCCTGCTGCTCGGCAATTTCCTGTACTGCTTCTACAAAAGATATTTTTTTATAATCCATCAAAAACTTAAAAACATTCCCGCCGGCGTGGCATCCAAAACAATGAAAAATTTGTTTTTCTTCAGTTACAGTAAATGAAGGAGTTTTTTCGGTATGGAAAGGACACAAACCGATATAATTTTTTCCACGCTTTCTTAGTTGCACATATTCAGAAATTACATCAACAATACTGATTGAATTGCGTATTTCTTCTATTTTCGATTCAGGGATTCGCATATCCGAAATATAATAAGATTAAGATTCAGGATTTAAGACTTTCGGTGTGGAATGAATTATTTTTATATTTCATTAAGAAACTTATTAGAAAATTAAATGTTTGATAAAGAAGCAACTCTAAGAAGTATAATTTATACAGTCACAGAAATTCTTAAAGCTGAAAAATTAGATGAAATAAGAGAATTGATTGAGTCGGCTAAAATTTCTATAGAACAAACTGGATATGATAATTGGAATGGAGGAATTCATTTTTATACTGTTTATTTAAATATTAATGTAGATAAATTTGTTCACATAAAGGACCGTGTACAAACGATAGAAGCGACCCTTTTAGAAAAGTTTAATTTTGCAACTAGACACGTTGAAAACGAAACAATTTCCAACATTTTAATAGTTCCAAATGGTGAACAAAGACTAGATTGGTCAAAATTATCCGGCATTATAACTAAGCAGAAGTTTTTAGAAGACATTAACTTTCTCAAAAACACAATGATATTAGTCTCGACTGGTAAAAAACAAATTCAAGAAGTAAATGATATTTACAAAGAAAAATATATTCTGATTCACAAAATTATTGATAAACTAAATTTAACTAATCCAAATCCTTTTAGAGATTTATGGGACTGGTATACAAAATGGAGTTCGGATTTTCCTCATTATAGAGAAAGAAGAGTTTTTGTTAATCAACTATATAACGATCTATTACAAGTAATTGAAGAGGCGAAGCAACCCAATTCTCTGGATCTGGTTATTGATCTAACGGACTGGGAAAGAATTGAACGATCAATAAATGAAATTAAACTAAGGCTAGATGAAGCAAAAACAGAAGAGCAATTCCAAGTAATTGGGCTATTATGTCGTGAAACTATTATTACTTTATCACAGACTGTGTACGATCCTGATAAACATCCTATTTTAGATAGTAAAGAAATAAGCAAAACAGATGCTAAAAGAATGCTTGAAGCATATATTACTATAGAACTTTCTGGTTCTTCTAATGAAACTTTAAGACGTTATGCAAAAGCTACTTTAGATTTATCAAATGAGTTAACTCATCGAAGAACTGCAACAAAAAAAGAAGCATCACTTTGCTCAATTGCTTGTATTTCAATTGTTAATTTAATTGGAACACTTGAAGGTAAAGAATTATAATAATTTTCAACGAACAATGAATAATCTAAAAAAATACTGCAGCAGCTTAACACAATACTCACGATACAAAACGAGAGAAGTTTTTATTGGTGATATTCCTCTTGGCGGAAATAATCCAATTCGTATTCAATCGATGACAACAACCGATACAATGAACACAATTGCAACTGTTGAACAAACAATTAGAATGGTTAATGCTGGTTGTGAGTATGTTAGAATAACAGCTCCAAGCATTAATGAAGCTAAAAATCTTGAGGTAATAAAAAAGGAATTAAGAGTACGCGGATATAATGTTCCTCTAATTGCGGATATTCATTTCACTCCAAATGCTGCGGAGATGGCAGCTCGAATTGTTGAAAAAGTTCGTGTTAATCCAGGGAATTATGTTGATAAGAAAAAATTTGATTTGATTGAATACACTGATGCTGAATATCAGGAAGAGATCGATAGAATTAGAGAAAGATTTACTCCGCTTGTAAAAATCTGTAAAGAATACGGCACAGCAATGCGAATCGGAACAAATCATGGTTCGCTTTCAGATAGAATTATGAGCCGATATGGTGATACTCCACTTGGAATGGTGGAATCGGCTTTAGAGTTTTTAAGAATTTGTGAAGATGAAAATTATCGTAGCATTGTTTTATCGATGAAAGCAAGTAATCCACAAGTTATGGTTCAGGCTTATAGATTATTGATTAACAAAATGGAAGCGGAGGGAATGAATTATCCGCTTCATCTTGGGGTAACAGAAGCAGGCGGCGGTGAAGATGGAAGAATAAAATCCGCACTTGGGATTGGGGCATTGCTTGAAGATGGACTTGGCGATACAATACGTGTTTCACTTACAGAAGATCCCGAATTTGAAGCTCCCGTTGCAATTGCTTTAGCTAATCGATACAAAGGAAGAGAAAACCATAAACTGATAAAACAGATTGATGAATCACCAATTGATCCATTTAACTTTAATAAAAGAAAATCTTTTGAGGTTTTATCAATCGGGGGAAGTAATGTTCCAAGAGTAGTAGCGGATTACAGCAATAGAAAAGTCACATCACAAAAGGATTTAATAGATATTGGTTACACTTATAACGAGCAAACCGACAAATGGAATCTTTCTGATATTGCTGCTGATTTAATTTATCTTGGGAAAAACACTTTACCATTTAATTGCCCAAATGGATTAACTGCGATTTGTGATTATGAAATCTGGAAAGACTTGGAGAACAATTACAATAGTTATCCATTCTATACAGCAAAAGAATTTATTGAATCAGATAAAAAATCGAATAAACTAAATTTTATCAAGATTAGTATTGACGATTTATCAAATGAACTAATTGATAAGATAAAAAAAAATCATTCTGTTGTGTTAGTGTTAGAAACTGAAAACTTGCACGGAATGGCTGAAGAACGCAGAGTATTTTTTGAGTTTCTTGAAAGAGGAATAAGTAATTCCATAATTTTAAAACGGAATTATTTCGACATAACTTTTGAAGATTTACAACTTTATTCATCAACAGATTTGGGCTCTTTGTTAATAGATGGATTTGGTGATGGAGTTTGGTTGTCAGTTAATGAATTGAAAAGCAATGTTGAAAAATCAGGCAGTTACATAAAAAGTTTTATAAAAAAATCTGAGACAATAGAAAAAGCTGTAAACCGACTTTTATTTAATATTTTACAAGCAGCACGACAAAGAATTACTAAGACAGAATATATTGCATGCCCATCCTGCGGAAGAACTTTGTTTGATTTACAGGAAACCACCGAAATGATCCGTAAACGGACTGAGCATCTAAAAGGTGTAAAAATTGCGATTATGGGATGTATTGTAAACGGCCCTGGAGAAATGGCAGATGCTGATTATGGTTATGTTGGCTCTGGGATTGATAAAATCACTCTTTATCGCAAAAAAGATGTTGTAAGAAGAAACATAACCGCACAAAATGCCGTTGATGAGTTAATTAATTTAATCAGGGAGGATAAAAATTGGGTAGAGCCTTGATTTAAAGCACTTAAAAATTGTTTATTTTATTAGATACAATTATATTTATAAAGTAAATATGAGAAGATTAAATCCGAAAAAATTAAAATTTCTTGCAGAAAGCGGCCAATCTGGTCAAAATGCAAAGAGCTAAAAGTTTATAAGAATGCACCCTACTAAAAAAGGGTGCATTTTTTTTGCTATTATGAGATGTGATAAAATTATTAAAATAATTGAAGACTGGGCGCCAAAATCAATTGCCTGGGAAAAAGATAATGTTGGATTACAAGTAGGATCATTACGTCGGGAAGTTAAAAACATTTTACTTTGTTTAGATGTTGATGAAAAAGTTGTTGATGAAGCCATCCAAAAAAATTGTAATCTTATTATCAGCCATCATCCATTACTCTTCCGACCTTTAATAAATATTGATGTCGATAGAGACAAACGATCCAAAATAATAGAAAAATTGATAAAAAAAGATATTACTCTCTATTCCGCCCACACCAACTTAGACTTTACCAAAGATGGTGTAAGTTTTCAGCTTGCAAAAAAACTCGGATTGACAAATCAAAAATTTCTTCTAAATCATTCATCAAACCTTAATAAATTAATTGTCTTTGTTCCAATTGATAGTGTTGATAAAGTTGCCGAAGCTATGCATGACGCAGGAGCAGGAGTAATTGGGGAATATACATATTGCAGTTTTAGAACAGCAGGCACGGGAACATTTAAGGGCTCGGGAAAATCAAATCCAAAGGTTGGGACAAAGGGCAAACTAGAAAAGGTTGATGAAGTAAAAATTGAAGTTTTGGTTAATTCATTCAACATTTCAAAAGTTATTACTGCAATGAAGGAGGCTCATCCCTACGAAGAAATTGCTTATGATATTTATCCCTTACAAAATGAAAACACAAATTATGGAATAGGTGTAATTGGTGAGTTAGAAAAAGATTTGCCGGAAACTGAATTTTTACATCTCATTTCAAAATCATTGAAGCTTAAAAATTTTAGATTTAGCAGGGGTTCAAAGTCACTGATTAGAAAAGTTGCTGTTTGCGGCGGCTCTTGTAGTGATTTGCTGGATACTGTAATTAAAAGTGGCGCTGATGCTTTTGTTACTGCTGATATTAAATATCATACATTTCAGGATGCCGAGAACCAGATTCTTTTTATAGATGCAGGACATTACGAAACAGAAATTCATTCGCTGAATGAAATTAAAGTCAGGATTGAAAAATCTCTGACTGATAAAATAAAAATTTTCAAATATTCGGGTACAACTAACCCGATAGTTTTTTATAATAATTAAGGAGCTAGAATAAATTGTATAACAGAATAAAAGTTCTTTATCAATTACAACTTGTTGATGATCAACTTGATGAGCTTGAAGAACTGAGGGGCGATCTTCCAAATATGGTCAAATCACTTGAGGATCGTATAAATGGGCTTAAAACGGATATAAAACAAAAAGAGACCGAACAAAAAGAATCGGTTGAAAAAAGAACACAAAATGAAGAAGAAGTTGAGAAATTAAAGGAAAGCCAGAAAAAATTTAAAGCACAGCTTTACCAGGTACGAAACAATAAAGAATATGATGCACTAACCAAAGAGATTGATCACTCCGAAGAGCAAATTTCTAAACTTGAATTAGAAAACGATACACTTGCTGATCTTAGTAAAAGTCTGTCTTCTCAAATTGAAGAAGTAAAACCTCAGATAGAAGTGCTGAATGCTGAATTAAAAGAAAAAGTTTCAGACCTTAAAGAAATTATTAAAGTGAATGAAAAAGAAGAATTGAAGCTGCTTGAAGAAAGAAAAAAAATTGAGGATCAGGTGAAAAAACCGGATTTGTCAATCTATGCCCGAATAAGAAAAGCTAAAAAAGGTAAAGCAGTGGCAACTATAAAAAGATCTGCTTGTTCAGGTTGTCATAATATCGTTCCATCGCAAAGACAATTAGAAATAAGAAGAAATACCAGATTATATACTTGCGAATATTGCGGTAGAATTTTAGTATCGCAGGAAATTGCTGAAGAAGTAGAAGCTGAGTAATTAAATTAAAACCACTAATGGTTTATCGGGCTAATTTTATTATATTCCTATACACTGATTTACTCGGTGTTTATATCTGATAAATTTATTATTAAAATGTAATTGGCAGAATTGGCTGTCGGGTCAATTCAATATTAAAGAATAATCTAATAACTCAAACCGGGCAATTGCTCCCCGACTTATCGGGGGGAGGAAAGTCCGAACTTCACAGAACAAGGTGCCGGGTAACGCCCGGGCGTTAATGGAGTAATCTATTATCGACTGAAAGTGCCACAGAAAATATACCGTCCCGATTTTAATCGGGATAAGGGTGAAAAGGCGAGGTAAAAGCTCACCGTTTTGATAGTAATATCGAAAGCAAGGTAAACCACACCTGAAGCAAGGTCAAGTAAGAAAATCTTTCCATTTAACTACCGTAAGGTATTGTTATTTTGGAGCAGGGTTGTTCGCTCTGTTTTTCTGTCGATTGACAGATTAGATTTTTGGGTGGACCGCTGGATTTCATTAGTAACAATGAAACAAGATAAATAATTGCCGCCCCGATGTAAATCGGGAGTACAGAATTCGGCTTATAGGTTTGAGTCTTAGATTTGTTCCTGGAAAAATTAATTAATTCTCTTATGTTAAAAAAACGTTGGAAAATCAGAGAAGTTGTAGACGAAGACACAATAAAATCTCTTGCCGAATCATTAAACATCTCCGATGTTTTAGCCAAATTACTTTTCCTAAGGGGAATTAAAACTTTTCCTCAAGCAAAACAATTTTTCCGCCCCTCTCTTGATTCATTACATGATCCATTTCTTATGAACGGAATGGAAGCTGCTACCAAAAGAGTAATCCATGCAATTACTGAAAACCAACCTATTTGTATTTATGGTGATTATGATGTTGATGGTACATGTTCAACCGCTCTTTTATATATGTTTCTAAAAGAGTTAGGTGCAAATGTAGATTTTTATATTCCCAAAAGATTAACAGAGGGCTATGGATTATCTAAAGAAGGAATAAATGCAATTAAATCCACAAAAGATACTGCATTGCTAATTACGGTTGATTGTGGAATAACCGCAATTGAAGAAACTGCATACGCAAATCAGTTAGGAATAGATGTAATTATTTGCGATCATCATCAGCCGAAGGATGAATTACCAAACGCATTTGCTGTTTTAGATCCACTTAAACCACAATGTAATTATCCTTTTAATTATTTATCTGGCGCCGGGGTTGCATTTAAACTTGCACAAGGCATCTCAGAAAAAATTGGTAAGCGGGAAATGCCATTTAAATATCTTGATCTTGTAGCACTTGCTGGTGCTGCAGATATTGTTCCGCTTATTGATGAAAATAGAATTTTGGTTAAAGAAGGGCTTGATAGCATTAACACCAATCCAAGACCCGGAATCCTGGCTCTTATCGAAAGTAGCAGTCTTCATCCAGGCAATGTTAATTCAGGACAAGTGGTATTTACAATTGCGCCAAGAATTAATGCCGTTGGCAGACTTGGAGATGCCGAAAGAGCTGTTGAACTATTAATAACTGACAGTAAAGAAGAGGCATTTAAACTTGCTGCAGTTTTAGAAAAAGAAAATTACGCCAGAAGAAAAATTGATGTTAATACTTTTGATGATGCATTACAGCTTGTTGAAAATTCAATCGATCTTGATAATGAGCTTGCTATCGTCCTTCATCAAGGGGAGTGGCATCCGGGTGTTATTGGAATTGTTGCGTCTCGATTAGTGGAAAAGTATTATCGACCGACAATTATGCTGACTACTATCGATGGAATTGCCAAGGGATCTGCGCGTAGTATTTCAAACTTTAACATTTATGAAGCGCTTCAAAAATGCGAGGATATGCTCATTCATTTTGGGGGTCATCAGGCTGCAGCAGGATTAGCTGTGGAGATTGATAAACTAAAGGAATTTAAAGATAAGTTCAACCAGATTGTTAAAGCTACAATTAGAGAAGAGGATTTGTTTCCGGAAATAACTATAGATGCTAAAATTAAACTTTCAGAAATCACACCTAAGTTTTTAAGAATACTTGAACAATTTTCTCCTTTTGGCCCAGAAAATATGCGCCCTGTTTTCTTATCTGAAGGAGTTGATATTTACAACACACCTCGACTTGTTGGAAATAATCATTTAGTCGCTTGTTTTAAGCAAAATGAAAATGATAAGATATTTGATAGTATTGGCTTTAATATGCGTGAATATTTAGATTTGCTATCAGATAAAAAAATAAAAGTTGATATTGTTTATACTATAGATAAAACAATCCGGGATGGACGAACCTATCCCCAACTTAGATTAAAAGATTTAAAGATAAACGAAAAAGTAAATTAGGAGATTTAGTAATGTCCGGACACTCAAAATGGGCAACAATTAAAAGAAAAAAAGCTGTATTAGATTCTAAAAGAGGAAAAATATTTACAAAACTTATTAAAGAAATTACTATTGCTGCCAGAGAAGGTGGTGGTGATCCTGCAGGTAATCCGAGATTACGATTAGCTGTTGATAACGCAAAATCACAAAATATGCCGCAGGAAAATATTGAACGTGCTATAAAAAAAGCTACTGGCGAACTTGAAGGTGTAACTTTTCATGAATTAACATACGAAGGATACGGCCCCGCCGGTATTGCCGTTTTAGTTGAAGTAGCTACTGATAACAAAAACAGAACAGTTGCCGAAGTAAGACATTTATTTAGTAAAAATGGTGGCAATATGGGTGAGAATGGTTCGGTTGCCTGGATGTTTGATAGAAAAGGTGTTATCACTCTGCCCGCTGAAGGTAAAAAGGAAGATGATGTGATGGAAATTGTGTTAGATGCCGGTGCAGATGATCTTACTGTTGAAGAAGAATATTTTGAAGTTCAAACATCTGTTGAATCTTTTGAAACAGTAAGAAGAACACTTGCTGATAAAAAGTTTACAATTGAAAACGCCTCACTTCAATGGATTGCAAAAAATTTAATTGAAGTTAAAGGTGAAGATGCAGAAAAAGTTATGAAAATGATTGAAGCACTTGAAGATATTGATGATGTTCAAAACGTTTATTCAAATGCCGATATTATTGAATAATATTTTTATTTATTTGATATAGATAGTATAACTGATTCATCAACTCGTTGCATTAATTCTAAATTGTCATTTCGAAGGAGTCCTCGACTAAGAAATCTTAAAATGTATATCCAATAGATTTCTCCCGACGGTCGAAATGACACCGAATAGTCATTAAGTTATAAAAATTATATGATCATTTTAGGTATAGATCCCGGAACAAGAATTACTGGCTATGGAGTTATTAAGTATTTAAATAACAGCTTCGTAAAAATTGCAGGCGGAACAATAAACTTGCCTTCAGACAAACCGATCCCTCAACGACTTGAGATTATCTATAGCGAAATAAGTAAGATTATTAAAAGATATAAACCGGATGAATTTGCCATTGAAACTGCTTTTTATGGAAAGAATGTACAATCTGCTATGAAGATTGGTTACGCACGCGGCGTTTCTATACTTTGTGCAATACATAATAATGTTCCTGCAAGCGAATATTCTCCACGCGAAGTAAAAAAATCTGTTGTTGGTAAGGGCGCTGCAAGCAAAGAACAAGTCTTATTTATGATTAAAACTTTACTTAATATTAAATCAGAAAAAATTAAAGTTGACGAAAGTGATGCTCTTGCAATCGCACTTTGTCATGCCTTCAGAATGAAGACTCCGGCAAAGAAAACAAAAGATTGGAAATCATTTATTGAAGCGTATCCGGAAAGAGTAATTAATAATTGAAAGATCAAAAGATTTAAAGAATAATCTCAAACAATAATGGAGGATAAAATGAAATTTAATTCATTTGAAGATTTACAGGTTTGGAAAGATAGCAGAGTTTTGGTCAGTTCAATTTATAAATTAACTTCCGAAGGGAAGTTCAACAAGGATTTCTGACTTAAAGAACAAATTCAAAGAGCTTCTGTTTCAATTATGAATAATATTTCTGAAGGTTTTGAAAGAAACAACAACAAAGAGTATATAAAGTTTTTGGGTTATTCAAAAGGTTCAGCCGGAGAAGTAAGATCGATGCTTTATGTTGCAACTGATTTGGATTATATTTCACAAGCGAGTTTTAATACGCATTACCAAATGGCAATAAATATTATTACTCAAATTTCTAATTTTATTAAATACTTGAAAAAGAATTCTATCGTTTTGAAGTAGGTCATATACGATAAGTTGCTTTTTGCAATTCAAATTTTTAAATGTTTCAATCTTTTAATCTTTAAATTTCTATGATCGGATATCTTACAGGAAAAATAATATCATCAAAACCAACGCAAATTATACTTGATGTAAATGGAGTTGGTTACCTGGTAAACATTTCTATCAGCACTTTTGAAAAAATATCTGAGAAAGAGATTGTTTCACTTTTCATTCATACAAGTGTTAAAGAAGATTCTATAACCTTGTTTGGATTTTTTACTCAGTCCGAAAAAGAAATGTTTGAGCTATTAATTTCTATAAGTGGAATAGGACCAAAAGTTAGCCTCGGAATTTTATCCGGAATTTCTGTTGATGATTTAAAAGATGCAATTGCAAATGGTAATGTTTCAAGATTAATTGCTATTCCAGGCATTGGCAGAAAAACAGCAGAACGCGTTGTACTCGAGTTAAGAAATAAAGTTGATGCGATTAAAGCTGATGGATCAATTAAAATAACATCTGCAAAAGATGAGGCTATTTCTGCATTGGCAACTCTTGGTTACCAGCGGCAACTTGCAGAAAAAGTTGTAAGAGATTTACTTTCTGAAAATGCAAACTATTCTTTAGAAGAACTTATACGAAAAGCTTTGGCGGGATTGAATAAGTAATAACATCATTATTGCTTATTACAAATTTATTAAGAAATCTGTTTTTAGAAGTGTGATTGCTTTGTTAAAAATTCCTCGTAATGACTATCTTACTACTTAACAGTGCACTCAAGATTTACAATTCCTTCCAGCTCTGCTTCCAGTTTGTCGCCGCTTTCAACCTTACCAACACCTTTGGGTGTACCTGTAAAAATTAAATCGCCTTTTTCTAATGCCATTAAGGAAGAAATATATTGAACTACTTCAGCCGGCTTGTGAATCATTTTGTTTAACTGATCTTGTTGTCTGATTAAGCCATTAACTTTTAAAGAAATAATTTCGTCGAGTGTAAGCGGGTGATCAAACTTATTTACAAATTCTGACAACACCGCTGAAGTATCAAAACATTTTGCAATTGTCCATGGATGTCCCTTCTTTTTTAATTCGGATTGAACATCTCTTAACGTCATATCAAGACCTATTCCATATGCAGCAATTGCTCGTTCTGCGGTTTCAAGGTCAGCATTTTTAATATTTTCTCCAATAAGCAAAACAAGTTCAGTTTCGTGGTGCATGTCATTTGAGTAAGATGGATAAATAATCGTATCACCCGAATAAATAACCGATGAAACTGTTTTTAAAAAAATAACCGGTTTTTCAGAAATCTCATTGCCCAGTTCGTGAATATGTTCAACGTAATTTCTTCCAACACATACAATTTTACCAATTGGAATTTCTTTACTGCTGTTTTTTATTTTTATTGTTTTCATAATATTAAAATTAAAATTTCTGGTTATTAAAAATTACCGACAACAAATCACACACAAAACTAAGTTTTCTGCTTTTTCTTTGTTGCGGCGGGAAATAAAACATTATTTAAAATTAACCTGTAGCCGGGAGAATTTTTATGCAAACTTAAGTCCGTCGGCGGATCACCAACTGCATGTTGATAATCTTCCGGATCATGCCCACCATAAAATGTAAACGTTCCCCTTCCAAAATTTCCGTGTATATATTTAACCTGATCTGTTCCTTGTCTTTCAGCTAAAATAATAACGGAATTTTTTATAAGATTTTTTCGGAACATAGTTGTTTGCCCCATAAAACCTTTAATAACATTTGCATGATCTTGTGTTAACATTGTTGGAACTGGATCATACTTTGCTGAAAAATCAAATAGCGTAAAGTAATCGTTTTGCTCTAAGCCAATTTCAGCTGGTTGAATATCAATATCGCTGTATTCATAAACGTAAGGATTCATATCAATTTTAAAATCCTTAAACGCAAAAGTCTTTGAAAAATCCAATTTACTTTGTGCTTCCGGATCAGCAGCATCACCATCAAAAACAGGTGCACAGATATCAACATTTTCAGCAGCAAGAGAAATGTCATAAGAATCAGTTGCACTGCACATGGCAAATAAAAATCCACCCTGTCCTACAAAATTTTTAATTGTCAGCGCGACCGCTTTCATCATATCAGAAACTTTTCCAAATCCATTTTTCTTCGCATCATTTTCATAGTTTAACTGTTGATCCATATACCATTGTGCATTACTGAAACTACCATAAAATTTTCCATACTGTCCCGTAAAATCTTCGTGATGCAAATGCAGCCAATCATATTTTGAAAGATCGCCGCGAAGAATTTCATCGTTCCAAATTTTTTCGTACGGTATTTTTGCATATTCAAGTGCAATTGTAACGGCATCGTCCCAAGGTTGAAATCCAGGCGGAACGTAAACTGCAATTTTGGGCGCTTTCTCTAATCTAACCACATCCATATTATTATCATCACTTTGAACTTCAGCATAAATTTGCGAAGCTTGCGCAAGACTAATTTTCTCAAAAGAAACCTCATCTAACAAACACTCAGAAATAATTTTATCTGATTGATCAATCATAAACGAACCACCGCGGTAGTTTAAAAGCCAGTCTGCTTTTAATCCATCCTCTAATGCGTGGAATGTAATTCCGTATGCTTTAAGATGATCAGTTTGAGAAAGATCCATCGGAATGAGAATTTTATTTTGCGAATGAATCTGAATTGATACAAATAGAAATAAAATTAATAACTTATTCAGGAAATTTTTCATGTTTTAGTGTTTAATATTTACCATTCAGGACTCTGTCACACTAAGCTGTTTAAATGTGACTGTAAAAAAACGTCAGTCTTCGACAATCTCAGACTGACAAAATATTGATTAAAAAATATTAAAGTCCTTTTATGCTATGCAGATTTCACATCGCTTTTAATAAAAATAGGTTCGGCATTTTTTTCAACAACATCTTTCGTGATAACACATTTATCAACATCTTTTTTATTCGGAAGATCATACATTATATCAAGCATAAAATCTTCAACAATTGAGCGCAGAGCGCGTGCGCCGGTTTTTCGGTCTAATGCTTTTTTTACAATTATATCAAGTGCAAAAGGATCAAACTCAAGCTCAACGCCTTCCATCAAAAAAAGTTTTTTATATTGTTTGATAATTGCGTTCTTTGGTTCGGTTAAAATGTTCCTCATCGCTTCTTCTGTCAGCTGATGAAGTGGAGCTGCTACGGGTAATCTTCCAATTAGTTCTGGAATTAATCCAAACCTTAGCAAATCTTCTGGTTGGATGAACGAAAGTAAATCATTCTCGCTTGTCTTGGCTTTCAAATCGGAAGAAAATCCCATTCTGTTTTCATTAATTCTCTTTGCAATAATTTTATCGATGCCATCAAATGCACCGCCAACAACAAATAAAATATTTTTTGTGTTAAGATTTATTAAACTTTGCTCGGGATGTTTTCTCCCACCTTTGGGTGGGATACCGGCAATAGTGCCTTCTAAAATTTTTAGAAGCGCTTGTTGAACACCCTCACCAGAAACATCACGCGTAATTGAAGTGCTTTCACTCTTGCGTGCAATCTTATCAATCTCATCAATGTAAACAATACCTTTTTGTGCACGTTCAAGGTTGTAATCAGCGGCTTGTAAGAGATGAACCAAAACAGATTCAACATCATCTCCAACGTATCCGGCTTCTGTTAATGTTGTTGCATCAGCTATCGCGAAAGGAACATCTAAAGTTTTTGCCAGTGTTTGTGCAAGCAAAGTTTTTCCAACCCCGGTTGGACCAATTAAAAGTATATTGCTTTTTTCTATTTCTACATCATCAAGCTCAAAGAATGTTGTTTTTGAACCAATTCTCTTATAATGATTATAAACGGCAACAGCCAAAACTTTTTTTGCCCTATCTTGTCCAATCACATATTCATCAAGTGCTTTTTTAATTGTTTCCGGTGTATGCTGATTCCATTTGCCGGATTTTTGATTGCTATATGCAGCAAGATTATTTTTTAAAATATCAACACTGCTGCCAATGCAAATATCACAAATATAAACATCAGGACCAGCAATCATACTTCCGACTTCATTGCCGTCTCTTCCGCAAAAAGAACATTTAACAATTTTTTGTCCCGGTTTTTTACCCATCGAACTTTCCTAACTTAATTTTTTCTTTAACTCAATTATATTTTGTCTTGCTTCATCTAAGTATAATGATTTAGGGAACTTTGCGAGCAAACTTTCGTAAGATTCAACAGCTTTGATTGGGTCCTTTAATCCATACTGATAAATTTGACCTTGCAAATATAAGGCTTTATCGGCATAAATATTTTTCTCTGCCTCATCAACAATTAGCTGAAGATTAGGTATTGCATTTGTATAATCATCTAAGGCAATCAGCATTTCTGCAGCCCTCAATTTGGCAATAGAATGAAAAACAAATGCTTGAGGATTTTGTGAAAGCAGGGCAAATATTTCTTTTGCTTCATTAAATCGTCTTTGCTCGGCGAAGAACTCACCTTTACAATAAAGTGATAAGTTAGACGAATCATTTTTTGCTGTGTTCAATAAGATTGAAAATTCAATTGCATCATTGGCTATATCGTTCCGAAGATTATTTGACACGCTTAATAATGCTTTTCTTGCGGCTTCAAAATCCCCATTAAAAGAATAAATTCTGGCTAATTGATAGGTAGCATAACTTTTATCTTCATCATTTGCCCTTGTAAGACTTTCAACAGAATGAAAGTAATTTTCCGCATCGTTTAATTTTGCCTGCAAAATTGAAATATTGCCAAGTTCGATAAAAGCAAGTGAAGCAAATCTTGATGTTGAATAATCTTTGGTTACAACCTTCAAATAATTTTGTGCACCTGGAATATCATCCCGTAGTCTAAATAGTAAAACACCAATCCTTAAGTATGCTTCAACAGCAACTTCAGAATGCTCATAAGTTTTAATCAGTTCGTCATAAGCTTCAATTACCGGATCATTTTCTATTTGCTCCACTTCTGCAGGAAAGTAAAACGGTTTCCATTCAGGATTTTGCTTTTTATATTTTTCCATCAAAATTGCCTCTAAAGTTTTGGCATAACCTAACCGGGCAAGTTGTATGTTTTTTTGCTTTGGATAAGTTTTAATAAGATATTCAAATACTTTTGATGCAATTGTAAATTCACCATCACGATAAACATAGTCACCAAACGAAAAAAGATCAGAGCCATCATTATTTTGTTTCTTATCAATCTCTTTATATAGATTAAAAGCCTCATCATAATTTTTCTTTTCGATGTACAATCTTGCCAGCAGGTAAATAAAGCTGATATTATCTGATTTATATTTTTCAACAACACTAATTGTTTCATCTAAAGCACCTGGTTTGTTTAAATACGATAAGATTTTACTCTCTATTTGGGGATACTGTGAAGGATTTTCCCTGATGAGATCACAATATTCTTCTGCTGCTTCTTTATATCTCATAGTGATGTTGTAAAGTTGTCCAAGATCATAAGAATATAAAAAGGGATCTTTGGAAATTTCTTTCCCACTATTTAAATACTCAATAGCTTTTTCAAAATCTCTTTTTTCAATTGCATAATTAGAGATGATACGATATGTCATATTATTGGTTTTAAACTTTTCTATCGCATCATCCCAAACCTGGTAGGCTTTTGTTTGATCTCCTGCAGTATAATAATTTGAACCAAGCATTCCGTACAAACTTATATCCTGCGGGTTGATTTTAATCCTCGAGTTAATTAATGCAACGGATTCATCATATTTTTTTAATTGAAGATAAAGTGCATTTAACTTATTGAAGTATGAAATGTTTTCCGGATCACTTTTGTTAAGCGATTCAATAATTTCAACAGCCTTATTTAAGTCACCTTTTTGCTCATAACTTTCTGCAAGCATGAACTGATTCTGGTCCAATGGGTTTTGCTGTGCAAAAAGCGCAAAGGTGAAGAGAAGTATTGTAAGAATTTCCTTTATCATTGTTTAAAAATAGTAATTAAATACGGGGTATCAAGGGGAGAATTTTATAACACACCCCTTCTTTTCCCCTCTCAAGAAGGGAATTAAAGGGGTGTGTAAATTTTTAAGATAACTTAAACATAACCGGAATTGTTACTTCTGCTTTTACTGGTTTGTTGTCTTTAATACCGGGAGTAAATTTAGTTTTCTTAATTGCATCCATTGCGGCTTTATCACAATCTGCATTAACACTTTTTACAACTTCTGTTTCTACTACATTTCCCTTTTCATCAATTATGGTTTTAACCAAAACTTTGCCTTCTATGCCTGCTTTTTTAGCTGAGACAGGATAAACAACATTTTTAATCATTGCTTCGATTCCACCAATTGGTTCGGGATATTTATCTAGTTTTTCTTCCTGAGCAAATCCGCATACTCCCAAGAAGAGAAAGAAAAATAAAAGTGAATAGATTGAGTTTTTCATAGCGCCTCCTTTTTTGATTTTTGTTTATTGAAGTTTGAAAACTATTGGGATAGTTACTTGTACTTTTACAGGCTTACCTTCTTGTTTGCCGGGAGTAAATTTCACTTGTTTAACTGCATCCAAAGCAGCCTCATCACAGCCACCACCTATACCTTTTAAAACTTTTGCGTGCACAACATTTCCATTTTCGTCAATAAATGCCTGTATGATTACCTTTCCTTGTATTCCAACACGTTTTGCATTTTCGGGATATCGAATTTTTTCTTGAATCGCAAACATACCACCAATTGGACCTGGCATATTTTCAACAACCGTAGCAAAATTATTTTCATCAATTGGTTTATTGGTTTCGAACCACAATATCATTGGGGACTGTGACTTAACATTTTTCCCATCTTTTACACCGGGTTTGTATCTCCAATTTTTCACAGTATTCAATACCAATTCATTAATGGTTTTATCATTATCCTTTCCTAAAAAAATCTTCTCGATTTTTCCAGTTTCATTAATCATGAACTTATATTCCATTGTGGGCTTATTTTTGAGGGTATCTGTAATTGGATATAATTTTGTGTAGATATGCAAAATACTATCCAATAATTTTTGAGAATCACCTTGTATTAATTGAGGTATTTCTGTCAATTGGTTTTGTGGAAGATATATTTTGTCGTAATCAGGAATAATTTCAATTTCTTTCTTCTCCTCCTTGCACCCAAATGGAATTAAAAAAAGAAGAATTAGAAAAAATAATTTTGTTTTCATATTGTCCTCAGCTATTTGGTTTTATAATTATTTCATTATCATACGATGCTCGCACTTCAATTCCGGGCAAGCTGTTATATAACAATTGTATTGTTTTGGTTTGAAACATCATTTGTCGTGAAAGATTATCGACCCGTTCCTGGTAGTTAGAGACTTTAAAGAATAAATATCCGCTTAAGAACAGAAGAATTAATGCCGCCGCATAAGAAGTTGTCGAGAAGATTTTAATGTTTGAAAAGTATCCTGATTTTCTTGATGCTTTAGATCCAACTGATCTTAAAATTCTTTCTTCAAGTTCAGCAGGAAAATCTTCTGTGGAGTTATCAACAGCATTTCTTATAACACTTAGCTGTTTAAAATAATCCCTTGCACTTTGGTCGCTTGCAAGAAGAGTAAAGAGATTTACTTCTTTGCTTTTTTCAAGTTCACCATCAAAGTAGAGGTTAATCATTTCTAATAATTTGTTTTCAGTCATATATTTTATCTTTCTGTGATCGTCATTGCGAGTCCTGATTAAGGACGAAACAATCTGTCAAATTGGTAGATTGCTTCGCTCGAAGACTCGCTCGCAATGACGATCATACAAGTTTTGAAATTCTGTTAATTAACTTTTGCCGCGCTTTGTACAACCTGCTTTTTACAAGATCTTCATCAATCTCAAGCAAAGAAGCAATTTCTTTATAGCTTAATCCCGAGTATTCTTTTAATACAAAAACTTCTTTGAAATCTTCATTCATATTATCAAGTTCGTTCAATATCAATTTATTTAATTCTTTGTTTTCAAGTTCATCAGATATCGAGTCTGGAGATTCAATTTCAATATCTTCCAAATCGACAGCATTTGAGAACAGTTTTTTATTTTTTGTGCTTCTAAAGGAAGTCATTATTTCATTATGTGCTGTTTTAAAAAGCCAAAATTGTATGCTCTGTTTATTATGAATATTATTAAGATTTTCAAAAAGCTTAATAAAAACATCTTGCACAATATCATCAGAACGCATTTTATCGTTTAGCATTTTTAATGCATAATTATAAATTCTTTTCTTGTACTTATTGAAAAGAATTGTAAACTCAATTATTTGGTTTTCTTTTTCCTGCAAAATTGATTTTTGTTTCTTATCTAAAAGATGCTAAAAATGGATAAAATGTTTCCATACTTACAAAATATTTTATCAAGAATCTTATTATGCTAAAAAAACTACGGATTTACATATCACAACAAATCTAAATTACATTGCTAAACTTCCCATTCTTTGGTACTTTTAGCTTTTAAATTCTAAGAAAATGAAGAAAATTTTAATTTTAGGTTCCTCCGGTTCGATAGGTGTTAATACACTTAATGTAATTAGACAATTTCCGGATAAATTTACGGTTGCCGGATTAACGGTAAATTCCCGTATCGACTTATTAGAACAGCAAATAAAAGAATTTAGACCAGAATTTGTTGTTGTAACCGATGAATCCAAAGCAAAGGAATTAAAATCTAACATTGGAAATTTATGCGAAGTTTTTGCGGGTTATAACAATTTATTAAAAGTTACGGCTCAAAGAGATTACGATATACTGCTTGGTGCAATAGTTGGTTTTGCCGGATTATCACCAACTCTTGAAGCAATTAAACGCGGTAAACGAATAGCCCTTGCAAACAAAGAAACTCTTGTAGTTGCGGGTGAGATTGTTACAAAACTTGTTCTTGAAAATAATGCAGAGATTATTCCAGTTGATTCCGAACATTCAGCAATTTATCAATGTTTGGTTGGTGAAAATTTTAATGAGGTTGAAAAATTAATAATTACTGCCTCCGGCGGACCGTTTCTGAATAAAGAGAAATCCCTATGGGAAAATGCTACTGTAGATGAAGCCCTAAATCACCCTAATTGGAAAATGGGCAGCAAAATTACAATTGATTCTGCAACGATGATGAATAAAGGACTTGAAGTTATTGAAGCACACTGGTTATTTGGGTTGCCTATTGAAAAAATTAATGTAATTATTCATCCGCAATCAGTAATTCATTCAATGGTTCAGTTTGTTGATGGTTCGATAAAAGCGCAGCTTGGTTTACCGGATATGAAATTGCCTATCCAGTACGCTTTTACTTTTCCAGAAAGATTTGAGAATGATTTTACGCGAATTGATTTATCTGTAATTAACAACTTAACTTTTTTTGAGCCGGATTTTAATAAGTTTGAATGTTTGAAATTGGCTTTTGATGTAATAAAAGTTGGGGGCACCGCCCCGTGTATTATGAATGCGGCAAATGAGATAGCTGTTTATAAATTTATAAATAAGAAAATAAAATTTTCTCAGATTTCTGAGTTAATTGAAAAAGCTTTGAATAAAATTGAAAATCATATAGATCCGGATATAGAAACAATTTTTGAGTGCGATAAAAAGACGAGAGAGTTTCTTCTGGATACTAGATACTAGATGCTTGATACTGGATGCCGGATACTTGATGCTGAACATAAAATTATACTTTAAACTTATAAATAGGAATAAATGAATTATAAGGACTTGGAAATTTGGCAACTCTCAAGAGAAGTGGTAACTGCGTTACACAAGATGAGTTTAGAATTACCAAAATTTGAAATGTATGAAGAAGGCAACCAGATTAGAAGATCAAGTAAATCTGTAAAATCAAATATTGTTGAAGGATACGGAAGAAGAAATTATAAAAACGAGTATATCAGGTTTATCACATTCGCTTTAGCCTCAAATGATGAGACTTTAGATCATCTTGAAACTTTGTTCGAAACAGGATCATTAACGGATGAAAATTTTTATAATGACCTGCATAATAAGACAGAATTATTAGGGAAAAAGATTAACCGTTTTTTACAATCTGTTCAAAATGAACATTTGAGTGATAAATAATTAACTAGTATCCAGGATCGAGAATCCAGGATCATTTAATTAAAAAGTATAAATAAAAAAATAAAAATATTAAGCTTAGTTAGAACAAGGAGTTTTAGTTTACATGGAATACGTAATTTATTTTGCTATAACAATAGGAATTTTAGTTTTCATTCACGAGTTTGGACATTTTGCTGCAGCTAAATTAAGCGGTATGCGGGTGGATGTTTTTGCCATCGGGTTTGGAAAAAGATTATTTGGATGGAATAAAAAATCAGGATTTTCATTTGGTGAACTTCCAAAAGATTTTGATAATGAAGGAAACACGGATTACAGACTAAGTTTATTACCACTTGGCGGTTATGTTAAAATTGCAGGTATGATTGATGAAAGTATGGATACCAGCTTTGCTGAAAAAGAACCCCAACCGTATGAGTTTAGGGCAAAACCAGTATGGGCTAAAGTATTTGTAATTACCGCAGGTGTATTTATGAATCTTATGCTTGCCTGGGTAATCTTTTGGGGAGCAAATTTTTTCCAGGGAACGCCGATTACTCCTACCACAACAATTGGATTTGTTGAACCTGGAAGCAAAGCAGATTTAGCAGGATTTAAAACTGATGACAAGATAATTAGTGTTAATGGAAAATCTGTTTCTAATTGGGAAGATCTTAGAGCTGACATTTTTATAAATACCCTCGGTGAAAATCTAAATATTAAAGTATTGAGAAATGGCAAGGAAGAAAATCTTTTTGTTGCAAGAAAATCTGTACCGGATGATGAATCAAAAGGATTGTTCCTAATTCCAGAGGGTGTAAAGCCGGCAGTTGGTGAAGTATTAAAAAATTCACCTGCAGAAACAGCTGGATTGAAAACTGGCGATATCTTGTTATCATTAAATAACACAACACTTTACACACCAAAACAAACAACGGAAATAATTTCATCACACCCAGACGTTCCTTTGCCAATAGAAGTACTAAGAGGAAAGGACACTTTAAATCTTACCGTAACACCAGCTAAGGATGCCAAAATTGGAGTTGCAATAGCCCCTGTTTTTATGGGCACAACAACAATGCGGACATATGGCTTCTTCCAATCCATTTATCAGGGCTGGAAAGATATTGAAAAAATTACCAGTCTTACTTTTTCAATGATTGGAAAAGTTTTTACAGGTAACATTGAATTTAAAAAAGCTTTTGGCGGACCAATTAAGATTGCGCAGATGGCAGCTAAATCTGCAGATAGTGGAATATCAAACTTTCTGTACTTTTTAGCCTTACTCAGTTTAAGTTTAGCCATATTAAATATTATGCCTTTCCCTGTGCTTGATGGCGGACATCTTGTTATGATTTTAATAGAAGGTATAATCAAAAGAGAAATTCCGATTAAGATTAAAATGGCAATTCAGAATACAGGACTTGTACTGCTGCTTTTATTAATGGCATTTATAATTTATAATGATCTGATTTCCCTCTAATAATTTTGTTGTGAAAGATGACATCTGTTCAAAAGATGTCATCTTTTATACAACAAATTTCCACATATCATATTACTTTACCCTTTATAAAAAATATTCCTATAATCTACCGGTCATCTCATAACTTTCTTACATAAAATTAAAATCGATTCCCTTTTACAAAGCTTAAGATTATATTTGATATGATTACTGCAACACTTAATGCAAAATTAAAATTTGGTAAAGATAAACCTGAAACAATTAATGATATTATCGATACTTTGAAAAGAAAAAACTTATACTGGATTTCTCAGGCTTCAGGTTGGAGTTTATTTGTAATTGTAAACTTACTCATCATTTTATCTTTCGAAACTATCCCGCTGAATAAAATTGCTCTTTGGATACTTTTAGGATTTTATGGCATTGGATTTTCTCATCTTTACCGCATTTACATAAAAAAACATAGCTGGACTAACCTTCCACTAAAAAAAATTATTCCCAGGGTTCTGGTTGCAAGTTTTGTAGTTGCGATTATCATTTATATTCCTGTGTTTATTTCAGGAAAGTTACTTGGAGTTGAAAGAGAATCACAACACCTAACAGCTTCAATAATTGCAAGTGTTTTAAATATAACCAGCGTTATTCTTGTTTGGTCGCTAATTTATTTCGCAATTCATTTTTTTGAAAATTCGAAAAGGGCCGAAATTGAATCTTTGATTTTTGAAGCTGCTGTAAAAGATTTTGAGCTAAAAACTCTTAAGGCGCAACTTAATCCGCACTTTATGTTTAATGCCATGAATAGCATTCGGGCTTTGATTGAAGAAGATCCGCAAAACGCAAAAGATGCAATTACAAAACTCTCAAATCTTATGCGTTACACGCTAAAGATTGAAAGAACAGAAACCGTTCCGCTTTTAGAGGAATTGAGAACAATACAAGATTATCTTGATCTTGAAAAAATTCGATTTGAAGAAAGACTGGATTATAAAATTCAATCTACACCAGAGGCAGAAAGAGTTGAGATTCCGCCTATGATGGTGCAAACTTTAGTTGAGAATGGAATAAAACATGGAATATCAAAAATTACTAAAGGGGGCAAAGTAGAGATTGAGGCTAAAGTAGTTGATTCAAACCTGCTGATTGAGATTAGGAACAATGGTAAATTTGATGATGAAGCATTAAAAAACTCGCAAGGTTTTGGAGTTAGCAATACAAAACATAGACTAGTATTGCTATATGGTGAAAATGCTTCTTTAATCTTAACAAACGAAAACAATAACACTGTACTTGCAAAGCTTAAAATACCATTAGGAGGATCATAGCAATGAAAGCATTAATTATTGATGACGAAAGACTCGCCCGCACCGAACTTATCAGACTTTTAGAGCCTTTTAAGGAAATAGAAATTATTGGTGAAGCTGTCAATGCCGAAGATGCGCATAACAAAATTTCAGAATTAAATCCCGATGTGATTTTTCTCGATATTCAGATGCCGGGTAAATCAGGGTTTGATTTGCTTGAAGAATTAGATAAAGTCCCTAAAGTTGTATTTACCACAGCATATGATGAATATGCGCTTAAAGCTTTTGAATACAATGCCCTTGATTACCTTCTAAAACCAATCGAGCCAACCAGACTTGAAGAATCCGTGAAAAAGCTTATTGAAGGAAGAAGGAAAGATAAGGCGCCCGCCGGCACTTTCGAAACGCTTACTGCAGAAGATCAGGTTTTTGTTAAAGATGGTGAAAAATGTTGGTTTGTTAAGTTAGAAAAAGTCCGGTTATTTGAATCTGAAGGAAATTATGTAAGATTATACTTTGATGATAATAAGCCGCTAATCTTAAGAACTCTTAATTATCTTGATGAAAGATTAGACAGCAAATCGTTCTTCCGTGCAAACAGGAAACATATCATCAACTTAAAGTGGGTTGAAAATATTGAACCATGGCTTAACGGCGGGTTACTTGCTAAGCTAAAAGGCGGGCACAAAATTGAAGTATCAAGAAGACAAGCCGTTAAATTTAAAGAAATGTTGAGTTTGTGATTCTTCTTTGTCTTTCTTTTGCGGATTAACTTTGCGCTCTTTGCGTGAAATGCAGCGAAAAATCTTCACGCAAAGTTCGCAAAGAATTTTCGCAGAGAACGCAAAGTGAAAACTAGTTAAACAATTCCCACGCTACACCAAACCTGATACTGCGAAACGGCATAGGATAATATGGAGTGATATAATAATTATTATTGAAAAGATTTTGCCAAACAAAGTATAAAATTGCAACGTTTTGAATTTCTCCAGCCAGCGTAAAATCAATTTTGTTTGATGACGGGACGGCTAAAAGTCCGTGCTCATTTGTAAACACATTATTTTTTCCGGTATAATAAAAAACAAAACCTGTTTTTAAATCAAGATTGTTTTCAAATAATATGTCTTTATAATAAAGACCTGTTTGCGTTTGAAATTCAGGGACGCCAATTAATTTATTTCCTAAAGTATGATAATATGATGAGCTGGATTCAAAAAGTAATTTCCCCAAATTGAAGTTAAGATTCAGTCCTAGTCCGTTCACGTAACCAATTTTTATATAATCAAAAAAGTCCCCGCCGGTATAAAAACCATAGTTGTATTCATTATAAAAATATTTTAGATCGGCGGACATAAATTTATTTTGATATTTTGCCCCAAGTTCAATTAAGGAATAATCTTGGCCACCCGAATTATACGGTTTGAAAACAGATGTTCCCAAATAGATATCAAGGCTTGATTTAATTTTAAATAATAAATCAACCCCGATTCCCTGACTGTAGTTATCATAGCTATATGGCGCTGGCTGCAAATAGTTTTGACTATAGGAGGAAGTTTTATAATAAACTGATGGGATAAATGTGCTATCATCTAAATTCGCAGAAAGAATACCTGACACAGAAAAAATATTTGCATCAAACTCATTTTGAAAAACATTTAACAGCACAAAATCTGTAGAACTGTAAAATGATCTGCTTAAATAGATATTCCTTTTTTCATAATCAACATTAAACTGAAATTTAAAGACACTATAATCAACATCATTGCGAATATTTAATCCATAAATTTTACTTTCTACATATTCTTTTGCAAACGAACTTTTTTCGTTTTGTGAATACATAAAAAACAAACTTGCATCTGTCCTTAACCAATCAGTCGGCTTAATCAATAACCTTAATCTTGGTAAGTGAGTTAATATTTTAACTTCTCCGTTTGGATAAATAATCGGTGCAGCCTGGTAATCATATAAAACATTATTCACGCTTTCTCCCGATCTAACAATACTATCAACATCAACTCCGCCGCTGTATCCCACTTTGTAATCATTATAGCTGTACGATGCAATTAGGTTAATATCATTAGACAATAAATACTTTAGCTTAACTTTGCCCTGCCAAATTGAAAACTCAGTATTTTTATACGTGCTGTCTGCAATCCTGTTTGTAATATCAAATGAAGCAATAAGTTTTTTTGTGATGTGCAAATTAAAATAACCATCAAGCATTGTTTCCCTATCGGGTCCCTGGTAATATTTAATTCTAGAATACGGTTGGCTATTAATAATATCTCTGGTGATAAAATTTACACTGACAGGATTATTATAGGCACCATATAGAAATCCACGCGGCAGTGGAACAATTTCAATTGAATCAATATCTTCGCTTTGTACAAGATTAAGGTTAAATGAATTATAATATGGGTCATTTAATAAAACCCCATCCATTAAATAACTTATAGAATTATTCCCGACGCCATATAAAAAAGTTTCATTTGGCTGCCCGGGAAAACCTAAATCTTTAATGAAATTAAATGGGAATAATCTAAGATAATCTCCCGCATATCTGTATTCTGTTTTTAGTAATCCTGCCCGGCTGAGTAAAAAACTTTTTTCTGTAAGAGGAAAAGTATAAATCGGTAAGACAGAGTCAACTTTTACAGGGGTTAAAGTACTGTCGATAAGCAGCTTAGATTCTTCATTTACCGTAACCGAATCCGGATAAAGTGTTATTCTGGTATCAGCAGAATCAATTATTTGAGCAAATGAAATGGGGATTGCAAAGGAAAAAACAAATATTATAATTCGTATCATTAAGCCTTACTTAAGCAAGTTAATTTTAATCTTAATTAAAAATAATGAATAAACAGCTTAGCATCAAAAGATGAAATATGCCTTTAAGATTTTATGGGATCATTTTGTCCTTAATTTATGGGGACGGTATAGATGTTAAAAAATATTTTATTTCAAAAAATCATTTCATTTAGAAAAAATATTAATTATTTTCACCTGTGTAATTAATATTAACTTAATCATATAGGAGAGGATTCTCTATGGCAACAAAACCAATGACCAAAGGACAGATCCTTGATCATCTATCAAAAAAAACCGGAACAACAAAAAAATTATCCGGTCAGTTTCTTGATGAACTCGTAGCTTTATCATATAAAGAAGCTAAGAAGTCATTCACAATTCCTGGTTTAGGCAAATTACTTGTTGTTAACAGAAAGAAAAGAATGGGAAGAAACCCTGCCACAGGCGCTACAATGGTTATTCCTGCAAAGAGAGTATTAAAGTTTAGAATAGCTAAAGCAGCTAAGGATTCGGCTTTATAATCTGGCTTGAAATAGTATAATTAAAGCGAAGAGCAAATAATAATTGTTCTTCGCTTTTTTATTTTAAGGATATTTTATGAATGATATAATTTATGCTCTAGAAAAAAATATTGATCCGGCAGAATTTATTGAAGTACTTGTTAATAGCACCCTTGCCGAACGCAGACCAGTTGAAGATGAACAAAGAATTACTTCAATGTGCAACAACGCCAACCTAATTGTTACTGCCCGGTTAAATGGAAAGTTAATTGGCGTTGCACGTGCTGTTACCGATTTTGTTTATTGTACTTACCTGTCTGATCTTGCCGTGGATGTTGAATATCAGAAAATGGGTGTTGGCAAAAGACTAATTGAAGAAACAAAAAAAATAACACCGCAAGCAAAACTTATTTTATTATCGGCACCGGCAGCAATTGATTTTTATCCTAAAATTGGTATGACTAAACACAATTATTGTTACACGCTGGATGATATTAGAGAATTAAAATGATAAACAAACTTTATTTATTGCGAAAAATAAAAGCGCTATTCGTTAAGTTTAAACTGCATAAAATATTTTCATCATTTGAAGGAACATTGCTTAACCTTGTATATTTATCTAAAATATCACGGTGGGCAGAGCAAAATAAAGATATGCAATTCAATGATTTCTATTCTAAAAACTGGGATTATTCCAAACGATACAAGCTTTATAATTTTATATTTAAATCTGAAAATTTACACGAAGCAATTACTTATCTCGAGTTTGGCGTAGCCGGAGGATTATCATTTAAATGGTGGGTAGAAAATAATAAAAATAATGATTCAAGGTTTTATGGTTTCGATACCTTTGAAGGATTGCCTGAAGATTGGGGTGACTTTAAAGCTGGTGATATGAGTACCAATTCACAGTTTCCGGTATTGAATGATAATCGCGCAGAGTTTATTAAAGGATTATTTCAAAAATCACTTCCTCAATTTCTTAAGGAGCATAAAGCAAATAATAGAAAAGTAATCCACATGGATGCTGATCTTTATTCATCAACACTCTATTGTCTAACTTCTTTAGCTCCTTATCTTAATAAAGATGATATTATTTTATTTGATGAATTTACTGTTCCACAGCATGAATTTTTAGCTTTCAAAAATTTTACTGAAAGTTATTACCTAAAGTTTCAGCTAATCGCTGCCGCAAATAATTATTTTTTTAGTGCATTCAAATTAATTGAATAATTCTACCAAGATTTAGCTCCTTTGGGATTCACAACAAAAATATATTTTAAATTCTTTGTGAAATAAATAGTTATAAATCTTTCACTCACTTTTATTAAATTTGATTTACAAAAAGCATAAGAAGATAATCAATGCGAATATTTTCTTTCAAACATTTTCCAACTATTCGACAACCAAGCAATGAAACAATTAAATAAAACTTACTACACAAGCAAACTGCTAAAAAAATTTTTAATAACGATAGCTTTATTTTCATCATTAAGCTTTGCACAACCCATACACGACCTAATTCAGCCGATAAACCTTTTGCAAGATCAAACGACAAAGGTTCTGATTAGTGATATTTTTTATTCTGATAAATATAATGTTGAGTTTTTATCAAGCCCCAATTTAGATGTAAACTATGATCAATCAACAAAGGAAGTTTTTTTTACTCCAAAAAAGAATTTTTCCGGAATAGAATTAATCCCATTTAGGCAGGGCACTGAAACTTATCAGGTACCCGTTAAACTAACCAAAAGCCCAAAATATATTTTCACTTATAAATCAAATCCCGGAGAGAAACAAGTAAATTTATTTGGACAATTTAATAGCTGGGACAGGCAAAACCTGCTAATGAAAGATTTGAACGGTAATGGTATTTATGAGGTTGAAATTTCACTTGATCCGGGAAGATATGAATATAAATTTTTTGTTGATGGCAAAGAAGTTGTTGATCCGGTAAATCCTTATAAAGTTCCCAATGGTATGGGCGATTTTAATTCTGTCAGGGTTATTGAAGAATCAATAAAAGACAAAATGTTTCTTCATGTTCTTGGTTCAGAAAAAACTAATGCGGAGTTGAAATTAAAATTTTACTTCGAGAATATTGATCGCAGTATGCAGTTGGATAAAAAAAGCATAATTACTCTTTGGGATAACGAAATATTTCCATCCAATCAAATTAAAATAAACGGAAGAGAAATTGTCTTAACATTAAAAGGCAAAATGTTATTGGCAAATCATACTGTTAGAATTGCTGTTAACAGGATGGGCAAAAACACAAATATTCAAACAGTACAAATACACAATGGAATTATTGTTGGGAAAAAGGGAGTTCAAACACTTAATGATTATATAATCTATAGTATTATGGTTGATCGGTTTAGTAATGGTGATACGACAAATGATAAGCCCATAATTCATGATTCGCTATTTGCTGCAGCGAATTATCAGGGTGGAGATTTGCAGGGAATAATAAATAAGTTAGACGAAGGATATTTTGATACACTTGGTATAAATACATTTTGGATTTCTCCGATCGTCAATAACACCAATAACGCTTACAGAGAATATCCCGCCCCGCATCGCTGGTTTACAGGCTACCATGGCTACTGGCCTATTTCATCAACAAAAGTTGAAGAACATTTTGGCGATATGAATCTTACACGTGATCTTGTAAATAAATCTCACAATAAAGGTATTAATGTTTTACTGGATTATGTCGCGCATCATGTTAACATAGAAAATTGGATTTGGAAAGATCATCGCGATTGGTTTGGTACATATAATTTACCAAATGGAAAATTGAATTTGCGATTATGGGATGAGTACAGACTAACAACATGGTTTGAGCCTTATCTTCCTTCATTCGATTATGTTGATTCTTACGAAGCTCTTGAATTTATGACTGACAACGCGCTCTGGTGGCTAAAGGTTACCGGGGCAGATGGTTTTCGCCATGATGCTGTTAAACATGTCCCAAATAAATTTTGGAGATTGTTGACAAAAAAATTAAATGAAGAAATTGCAATCCCTAAGCATAAAAATATTTATCAGATCGGTGAAACATTTGGTGGAATTGATTTAATTGCCTCTTATGTTAATAACGGTCAGTTAAGCGCACAGTTTAATTTTAATCTTTATGATGTTGCAATCCCAACATTTATTGACGAAAAGGCTTCGTTTAAATTGTTAGATTATCAAATGCAAAAAAGTTTTCAAGTATTTGGAAATAACAACCTCATGGGCAACATAATGGATAGCCACGATAAAATACGTTATATGGCTTATGCTGATGGAGCCCTGGCAATAAATGATGGAAAAGCTGCTGAAATTGCATGGACTGATCCGCCGCAGGTTCAGCATCCGCAAAGTTATGATAAAGTAAAGTTATATCTTGCTTATCTATTAACAATACCCGGCATACCAATTATTTATTATGGTGATGAAATTGGAATGGATGGTGCGGCTGATCCCGATAACAGAAGAATGATGCGATTCGGAAATGAAATAAATGAATATGAGAAACAAACCTTAAAAGATGTAAGTAAACTCATCCATATAAGAAAAGATCACCCGGCTTTACGTTATGGTGATTTTTTAACACTTCAATCCGATGAAAATATTTATGCTTATTTAAGATCTGATATGAATGAAAGAATTTTAACTGTAATAAATAAAAGTCCGAATGAGCAAAAATTAGAATTTTCGTTACCGGGCATGTATAAAATAAATAAAGCAACAGATCTTGTAAGCGGTGAAAAGTTCGAGGTTAAGGACAATAAAATTCTTGTTAATACAAACGGTACCAAATATTTGATAATGAAATTAGAAAAATAAAGGAGACACAATGGCTAAATTAGCAATCACTTATGGAGTATTTTTTATCATAATGGGTTTGTATAGTTACTTCGGAATTAGTAGTGAAAGTATTACCGCTCTTATCCCGACCTTTTTGGGTATCCCGATGTTAATTTTGGGATGGTTGGGATTAAATGAAAAGTATCTGAAACACGCAATGCACGGCGCCGCTGTTTTAATGCTACTCGGATTTGCCGGAACAATAAGCGGTTTAATTAAATTCTTTAAAATGCTTGGTGGAGCAGAAACCACCAGACCTGCCGCGGTTACAGCTCAGGCAATTATGGCAGTCCTTTGTTTAGTATTTTTAATTTTAGCAGTAAAATCATTTATTGATGTCAGACGCAAAAAAGTGGGGTGATGGGTTTTAGGAATACTGGATGTTAGAAATATTAAAAGTAATTATTCCATTAATCCAATATTCCAAAATTCCTTTGTAATTTTACAAAAACCAAAAGAACAATTATGAAAAAATACTTTTTAATTATTATAATTTTATTCCTTGCGGCTTGCAGTGAAAAAAAAGATAAATTTATTCCAGACGATCTAGAGTTGAAAATGAATACAATTGCAGACGATTATGTAAAATTAGTTTTAAACATTGGGCAATATGATGCCGATTTTGTTGATGCTTATTATGGACCTAAGGAATGGAGAGCAAACTTAAAATCCAATTTGCATTTGGATTCGGCTGCATATAAAAATTTACTAACTACAACTGATGAACTTCTAAATGAGCTTGAAGCCCTCGGAAAATATAAAGCAACTGAACTCGAAACACTCAGATTCAGGTATCTCTATAAACAGCTTCTTGCCTGCAAGACAAAAATCTTTATGCTAAATGGGATATTACTTCCGTTTGATGAAGAAACAAAAGCTCTTTATGACGCTACTGCACCGGCTCATAATGATGAGTTTTTTCAATCAGCAATTAATGAGCTTGATAAAATACTTCCCGGCAAAGGCGATGTTGCTAAAAGATTAAATGATTTTAAAATGAAATTTGTTATTCCAACTGATAAACTTAAAGATGTTTTTAATGCTGCAATTACAGAATGCAGAACAAAAACCCTGAATCATATAAATCTTCCTGAAGGTGAGACTTTTACTGTTGAGTATGTTAAAAATAAACCTTGGGGTGCATATAATTGGTACAAAGGAAATTTCTACAGCGTTATCCAGGTAAATACTGATTTGCCAATATTTATTGATCGTGCAATTGATCTTGCTGCTCACGAGGGTTATCCAGGGCATCATGTTTATAATGTATTGTTAGAATCTAATCTTGTTGATAAACGCGGTTGGAAGGAGTTTACTGTTTATGCTTTATTCACACCGCAATCACTGATTGCAGAAGGAACAGCTAATTATGGTATCGAAATGGCTTTTCCCGGTGATGAAAGGATAAAATTTGAAAAAGAGGTCTTGTTTCCGCTAGCAGGTTTAAATCCCAATGAAGCTGATCTTTACTACAAAGTTTTAGAATTGCAAACAAAGTTTAACTATGCTGGAAATGAAGCCGCAAGAAATTATCTTAATGGTAATTGGACTCGTGAACAAACTATTGCATGGCTTCAAAAGTATTCCCTCCGTACAAAAGAAAGCGCGGATAAGTATGTTTCGTTTATTGAAAAGTACAGAAGCTATGTCATTAACTACAATTTGGGAATGGATATTGTTAAAAACTATATCGAACGAAACGGCGGAACAGAAAATAATCCTTCAAAACGATGGGAATTATTTGAGTATTTATTATCCACACCACAAACACCAAGTGGATTAGCTAAATAATTTTATTAACCCGGGCTTGTTTCGGGTTCTCTAATTAATTTTTCAGATTCTGAAAAAAGTTCAGAATAAAGTATGAGTTAATTAAAACGAAACCATGGCACAAAAAAACAAAATTGACGGAGCGACAAAATTTTTCATTGCAACAATCGGTTTGGTTGTAATCGCTTTAGTGTTAAAAGAACTTAGCAATATTTTTATCCCGTTAGTTATAGCCATTTTTCTTTTCTTTGTTTTTTCTCCATTTAACACATGGCTAAGTAATAAAAAAATACCAATGTTTATTATTACTTTGATAGACATTATAATTACCTTGAGTGTTTTATATGTGGTTGGAAAAATTGTTGTTGATTCCTTTACACAATTTGCTGAAGGATTGCCAGCTTATGGCAATAAACTTAGCAATATGATTAGAGGCATTTCGGTTTCCTTGGGATTGACCGATCCTTTTTTTACCAACTTTTCATTTGATCAATTACTTGCAAGATTAGATATAGAAAATATTGCAGGTGGAATTTTTTCCTCTACTTTTTCGTTACTTGGAACAGTATTGTTTGTGCTCTTTTTCTTTGTCTTCGTTCTTTCTGGAAATGAAACTATTTATAAAGCAATTGAACACAGATATGTGTTTAAAAAGGTAAGCCCTGAACTGAAGAATATAAAAAAGAATCTTCATCATACAGAAGGGACTGTTGATGAACAAAAACTTTTAGATGAATTTCACTACGAAAGAACTTTACGAGAGCAACAACTTGAAACCACATTTAAAAAAATAACAGAACAAATTCAACGATACATCCTTGCAAAAGTTGGAGTTAATATTGCTGCAGGAATTATAACTGCAATTGTTATTATCATTAGTCGGGATTGATTATCCAATTGTTTGGGGATTATTTGTTTTTATTTTCAACTTTATTCCAACAATCGGATCTGCCGCAGCACTTGTGTTTCCGGTTTTATTTACTCTGGTTCAGTTTGATTCATTTGGCACCGTACTTCTTGTAATTGCAATAATGGCTGGCATTCAAACTCTTGCATTTAATGTTGCCGAGCCGATGATAATTGGAAAACGATTAAACTTAAATCCTTTATTAATTCTGCTTTCTGTTTTGGTGTGGGGATACATTTGGGGAATTGTTGGAATGCTTTTATCTGTTCCGCTTACAGCTATAATAAAAATTATCATTTCAAATTCTACTTCGCCAAATATGGAATTCTTTGAACATTTGATGAGCCAGGAAAAGGAATGATGTTTGGTGGAATTCTATAAAGTCATTTCGGATCCGACTTCAGTCGGTGAGAAATCTAAATCTTTTTAAGATAAAGATTTCTCCCTGCGGTCGAAATAATTTTCTAACATAAACATTCGACTTCAAGCTAATTTTTGAGCTTCTCTGTCAACTTTTTCAAAACTTCTTCACTCACAAAAACTTCCTTAAATATCTCCGTAATCTGTTCTTTGCTTATTCGATTAAAATCTTCTTCACGCGGGAAAACACATACACCACCGAGATCAATTGCGGCAGGGCTAACCAGCATCTTCTCATCACCTTCGGCAAAAAAAACAGCCGGACGATGTTTTGCACGAAGGAATATAATTACTCGCCAACCATATTCTTCTTCATAAAATGAAATAATATTTATCATCGGTTCTTGTTCTTCATTCATCAATTCAGAATAAGTTTTATAAAACTTGTTAAAAGCATTTACAACTAATTTTTTATCAAGACTCTCAATCGATATAAATTTTCGTATGTCTATCATCAATTGAATAAATGGAAAGATTATCATCTTCCAAATATTTCTTTACCATATTCATTTTTTATTTGATGGAACTCATCATCAACAGGTATAAAAAATTTATTTCCGGCTTGAAAATGTTGATGGTCCGGTGCAGAAGCTCCACATCGGGGTCCATTGTAGATTACGGTATAATATTTAGCTAAGTCTTTGCTTAAATCCAGCATATCGGGAAATGTATCAATAATTCTTTGCGGCTGGTGTTCTTTATGTGTTAAAGTGAAGTGAGCAGGAAATATTGGAAAAGGATTGCAAAGAATAATATACTTGTTGTTATACAAAATACCTTTTTGTTCTTCCGGCAAATTTTCCGTGCATAAAAAACATTTTCGTTCGCTTATAGATTTAGGATCAACCTTTGCTGATGTTGAGGTGATTCTTCCAACATTAAACTGAGCTTTAATCTTAAATCCATCAAACTGAAATGATTTTGATTTAACTGTTTTTAAGGTTTCATACCCAGATGCAAGCATTTGCCATTGCTCTTTCTGGATTTCAAATAATCGTTTTGCCGCTTCTGAATAATTATTTTGTTCAACAAATTCTTTTATTAAGAAATCATCTGTTAAAACTCTCATTTTATTTCTTCGATTAGTTTTGAGTAAAGTTGTATTGTTTGTATGGTTACTTTTTCAAGATTAAATATTTCAGCAACTCTTTTTATTGCATTATCTCCAAAGATTTTGCGCTTTTCAGAATTCAGAATTAGTTGCTCAAGTTTATCTGTCAAATTATTTTCATCTTTTACTTTAAAAAGATAAGATGTTTCATTATCAACAGCAATATCAAGTATGCCATCAGAATTAGAACACACAGATGATTTCCCCATCGCCATTGCTTCAATCAATCCCACTCCAAATGCCTCTGCGTGAGACGGAAAGACAAAAATATCCATTGCGGCAAGAACATCAGGAATATCGGATCTAAATCCAAGGAAGTAAATATTATTTAATTCATATTTGCCGGCAATCCGTTGAATGTTTTTTGCATATTCTTCTTCACCACGGCTCGCTTCACCGGCAACAACAAATTTAAGTTTCAAATATTTTTTACTTAACTTATTTGCTGCAAATAAAAATTCTTCATGTCCTTTGCCGGGACTAAATCTTCCAATCATTCCTATCAGAATATCTTCGGCAGAAAGTTTAAATTCTTCTCTAAGTTTATTTCTATCAGCCAGTCCGGGATTAAATTTATTTAAATCAACACCATTAAAAATTATTTTCACTTTGTTTTCTGTTAATGTGGTTGTTTCAATGAGATTTTTTTTAATAACTGTGCTTATTGCTATTGCAAGATTAACCCGGTTATAAATTTTATTATGCAGATAATCTTTTTTTATAATATATGATCCAACGTGTTTAGTAAAGACCAGCGGAGTTTTGTTTTTAAAGATCTTTAACGCCGGAACAATCAGCCACAAATCTTTTGACGCATGGCTATGAATTAAATCATAGCCACCAGATTTTAGTATTGCTGATATTTTTAAGATAGAAAAAGGTTTAGGCAATTTGCCAATTTTAATCGGATGAACAATTATCCCAAGGTTATTGGCTTCTAATTGCAGCCTTGATTCATCGGCACAGAGCAGTTCTACTTTAATGTTATGTTTTAAAAGCTGCTTTATCCCTGTAAGCGTAACCATTTCCATTCCACCCCAACTTTTGGATAAACAGGAATAAAGGATTTTCATTTAATAATTTTCCAAAATAAATTTTAGATAGCTGCAAACAAAAACTTGAGACTGTTTGTAAAAAACAAAACAATCTTTTAGTAAGTCACTTTACGTATGTATGAAGAAAACCTTGAAGGTCTCTCTAAATTGTCCGCTAGCCAACGGATAGTTTATTCTAATTTTTAACATTTTTTCACGAAAAACCTTCAAGGTTTAGCTATTTTGCGTAACGTGAGTTAATAAATCTTTTTAAGTTTTGCATCTTTAAAGTAATGAATTGCGATTTCATCAAACTGATAACCTTGTTCTGCCATAACAGCGGCCCCTATTTGGCAAAGCCCAACTCCGTGTCCCCATCCCGCACCATGCAGAATAAATTTTTCCGGAACTCCATCCAGTTCGCCGATTTTTTCCACAAAAAATCCCGAACTGTAAAGATGAGTTTCTGAAAACGTACGTCTTATCTCTAAGTTCTTTTCCGATTGTAAGTGTTTTATTTGTACCAGCTATTTTAAGTTTAACTAATCGGGATGAAAAACCCCTTTCAATCGGGACTAAATCTTTTATCAGTCCAAAATCAATTCCGCTCTTTCTTTTTATAAGATCGGATAATTGTGCTTGGGTATATTCAATCTTCCATCTATAAAAGTCTTTTGTTTCCTGGTCGTAATCTAAAAGTATTTGATTTAAAATCTTGGGGTCCGAAGTATTACAAAATGCCGGGGGATTTTCTTTAATCCATTTAATGGCATTATCTTCTTTAGAAAAATCATCATCAAAATCCTCAGCATATAAATTTATAATCATAAACTGCAGAAAGTGACGGATGTTTGACAGGTTCCCAAACATTTTCAAATGATTCAGAAATTCCTCCGCACGATTTAGAAAACCGTGCATCAAGAATATGATCATCTTCAAGCAAAACAATTCCGGCTGTTTCCTCAACAGCTTTTTTTGCTGCCTCGGAAGTCACTTTGGTTACTCCCTGGTAACGCTGACAATGATCATCAGCGCAAACATCAAAAAGTTTGTGATCTTCTCTATCGTACCATTTTATTATTTCATCTGTATTTTCAAAATCTGAATTATACTTTAAATGCTCAGCTTTTATGGTTTTAGATTTTTCTATTTGTGCAAGCAGCCAGCTTCTTGATACAATAGCAGTTGCTTTTAACATTTGCATTGAACACTTTGCACTCATTTCAGAAGAGATAACACTGGTTAAATATTTTTCAATCGGAATAATATTTATTGCAACAATTTTCCCATTATCCTTTAGAAGCTTTAACGAATGAGTGAAGCGTTGTTTTTCCTTCCTTTCCCAGTGAAACTTTACTCCAATAACTACATCTCGCAGCAGGAATGATTCACTTTCAGGATCCTGAGGTTCAAAAATAATTTCATCTGTTATTTCAATTTTTTCTTTATCACTTTTACAAATAATTCTGTCATTAACAAGTTCCGCTTCAAACCTTCCGCTAAAGAAATGTTTAAATCCATAAGAACTAAAATCGCCGTAAAGTTCAAAAGTGATTTTTTTATTAGTTACAATTCCAACACTGATTAATGGTTCGTTTTCATATCCTAACATAATTTTAACCTGCTGTTTTAAAATAATCTAAAAGTTTTATGGCTAAAATATAAGAATTAACTCATACAATTTTTTGTTTACTTATATCTACCAATGGTTTATTTAACTCATTCTCTTTAACTTAACAAAAATAATTTTTCATTATTTAAAATGGCATTATGAACAGTAAAAAACAGCAAACGGTAACTGTAATTGGTTTCCCGATGGATCTTGGTTCAGGTAGACGCGGTGTTGATATGGGACCTTCTGCATTACGTATTGCCGGATTGGAAAACAAGCTTGAACAACTTGGTTATAATGTAGAAGATACCGGCGATATTGATATAGAAATTATGGAACGACAAAAACTGCATAATCCAAAACTTAGATACCTGGATGAAATTCTTAAAACTACTAATGTACTTGCAGCACGAGTTGAAAAAGTTTTAGAGCAAAATAAATTCCCGCTTTGTCTTGGCGGTGATCATTCAATGTCTCTGGGAACAATTGCCGGGATTTCATCATATTGCAAAAAAAATAATTTAACATTGGGCGTAATC
This sequence comes from uncultured Ignavibacteriaceae bacterium, assembly GCA_963809415.1. Taxonomy (GTDB): domain Bacteria; phylum Bacteroidota; class Ignavibacteria; order Ignavibacteriales; family Ignavibacteriaceae; genus IGN3. The sequence goes on from CAWEJJ010000003.1 coordinate 2,016,442, forward strand.
TGGATTGATGCACATGCCGATATGAATACTGAGGACACAACTCCATCGGGAAACATACACGGAATGCCGCTGGCTGCTTCATTAGGTTTAGGTAATTCTGATCTTGTTAACTTATATGGATTTGCCCCAAAACTTAAACCGGAAAATTGCGCGATAATTGCCGCAAGAAGTATTGATCCGCAGGAAAGATTAAACATTAAAAAACTTAATCCATCCGTTTACACAATGAGCGATGTTGATAAGCTTGGAATTCATAGAATCATAAGTCGTGTTTTAAAACAGTTTAAAGAAAAAGTTGATCACATTCATATTAGTTTTGATGTTGATAGTATTGATCCAAATTTCGCTCCCGGTGTTGGAACTCCGGTTCCGGGCGGATTAAATTACAGGGAAGCACATCTTTTAATGGAGTCAATAGCAGAATGCGGATGTATGTCATCACTTGAAGTTGCCGAAGTTAACCCGATTTTAGACTTACATAATAGCAGTGCAATATTTGCCGCTGAATTAATCGCATCAAGCATGGGACAGAGGATTTTGTGAAAAAGAAACATTCCATCGATTTTTATTTAATTATGTTAGCGGTTATTTCTATTGTCTTAAACTTTTTAGGTTTAATAGATTTTTCGTGGACAGAACTTTTTTCATATATCGCTATGTTTTGGGGAATCAGCATGTTTTATTATTCCTATCTTAAAAATTATAAGTTCGGAATATTTTCTGGAGCAGTTTTATTTCAGATCGGGATTGTGCTTCTTTCGTTAAATTTGTTTGAGGTTTATGAGCCGGCAGTAATTTTTATTCCGACTGTACTTGTAATTGTTGGTTCGAGCTTATTGTTATCAAATTTGCTTGTCACATCTAACAAACTTGCACTGGTACTTTCAATAATTTTTATCCTGGTGGGCATTCTGCTGATGATATTTCGCGGGCATTATACATTTGGATTATTTTTTAACTCTGTTTACCAGCTGCTTAAAGAGTTCTGGTTAATTATTATAATTCTTTTTATAATAATCTTGCTTGTGGCAAATGAGTTCAGGAATGAAAATCGAAATCGGAATTAAATATTTTTTGATCTATCAACTCTGAAGTGATTTTTTGCTTCATATCTTTCACTTCATTTTCTATCGCTTTTATATCTGAAGTAAATTTAAAATATGAGAAAATAAGCAGCGCAAGTAGTATTGCAATTGCAACGTAAGCCATTAATAAATTTCTTGTTAGCTTTCTTTCGCTTTCATCAAAACTGAATTTTAATGATTCAAAATCCTGTTCCAGAGCTTTATAAATTTTTTCATTCAGCGTTTTCTTTTGAGTTTCTACAAATTTTGCTGAATCAGAAATATTTTCAACCGCCTTTTTTTCTTCTGCCTGCGGAGCTAAATCGTTTATAAATTCTTTTTCTCCGTCCGCTTTATCCTCATTTAACTTTTCTTCCGCTAAGTTATAGACCGATAACTCATCCACTTCGCTGTTAGTAATTGGCGATTCTTCCGAAAATTCAGAAGGCATTGGTTCTTCAAGAATTGTCGTTTCTTGCGATTGGTCTGTTTCTTCAAGCGAAAAGGTTTTTTCCGGAATTTCTTCAGATGAAAAATCAGTTGGTCCTTGATCTAGTTCTTCCGTTGCTGGTAAAATAAATGGTTCAGGTGCATCTGCTTCCGGCAAGTCAATTTCATCAAGGTTAAAGGAAGTTATTATTTCATTATCTTCAACTGGTGTTTGGTTCTCAGTTAAATCCTCTGGCAAAACATTGTTATCTGAAAAAGAATCAATTTCCTCTTCAGTTTTATTTAATGCAAGTAATTCTTCTTCTTCATGGATTTTTTTTGTGCGCAATTCCTCGCTTAGCTTAATCAACTTTAGAGCGACATTATCTTTTAATTGCGGTTCGGGAATCTCTAATTGTAATGCAAGAGGTAAAAGCGATGCAATGTACTGATATTTACCAAGCTCATCCCACGGGAAAGTAAGTCCCTGATCAATAAATGACTGAATAGTAAGACTATCTTCAGAATTTAGACACCCCAATGCTTTTGCAGGAATCAAACCAGTAATTTTCTGTTCATCAGTCATTGGTTACCCCTCTTTTATTAGATAATCTTTTATACTATTTAACACAACTCGTAGTTTTGTTTTAACCGTAGGCAACGGAATGTTTAATTTACCAGCAATTTCTGATTCATTTAAACCCTTGTAATAAGCGAGTGAGAGCACATATTGCTGTGCTTCTGTTAAGCTATTTACTGCAGAAAAAATTGCCCCTCTTTTATCAAAAGCCTGATCGATTTCAAGCTTAGGTATTTCAGAAGAAATTTTTGGAATGATAAACTGATCCTCATATTCGTCAGTATAATCTTCCTGTATTTCACCCTGCACACGTTTTATAAAATCAATTGATTTGTTTCTTGTTAATAAAATTAGCCAGGCGTAAAGATTATTTGTTGTTAAATCGTATTGATAACCCTTTTGCCAGATAATAACAAAAATGTCAGTCAAAACAATTTCAGCTTTCTCTGTATCGCCAACAATTTTTTTTATCAAGGTGAATAAAACAGGCGAGTACTTATCGTACAAAACCTCTAAAGCTTTTGAGTCTTTTTCTATAACTCTTTCGATCACTCCTCTGTCGGTCAGTTCTATTTCCAATTTAATCCAGCTTTTTAAATTTTGATTCTGATTTTCATTATAAAACTATATCTACAGTATTAAAAAAGCAATAACATACAAAAAAGTATGCCGGATTAATAAATAATTTAAAATTTAACGTTTAAATACAATCGGTATAGTAACCTGCACTTTAACCGGTTTTCCGCCTTGTTTACCGGCTATAAATTTACTTTCTTTTACAGCATCCATTGCAACTTCGTCACATCCTCCGCCAATACCTTTAATAGTTTTTGCAGAAATAACTCTACCGTTCTCATCAACAATTGCCTGCACTATAACTTTTCCCTCAATACCATTTTTCCTTGCTACTTCAGGATAAAATATTTTACTTTGGATTCCTTTTAATCCACCAACAAGTTGCGGTTGTTCTTCCACGGCAACAAAATAGGTTGGTTCTTCTTTAACTTTTTTTACTTCTGATAACGGAGCCACAATTGTTTTTTCTTCAACAATCACGGGGTTTTCTTTTATCTGGCTTATGTTTTCGCTTGTTAAATTATTGTTGTCAGTTTCGGGCATTATTTTTTTATCAGAAAGCGAGGGTTCGACCAATGGTAAAGAAGCTTCGGTTTGTCCAGATTGTGTTTGCACTGGATCTGTTTTTTGTTCTGCTTTTTTAATATTGTTTTGTTCAACTGCCGCTTTCGATTCTGGCAAGACAGTAGAATTACCAGGCAAACTAATTTCTGACTTCACTAAATCAGCATTTTTATTTAAAACATTAGCTGCTGTATTGTTAAATTTGAGATAAAGAAATACTCCGGTTGTAATTAAAAAAATGATTACACCAGCAGAGATATAATAATTTCTTCTTAACTTTTTCTTAAGCATTCCCACTTCATCAAGACTTGCCGCAGATTTGTCTACTAAAATATTTTCTATTTCTTCATCTTCTATCATGGAAATTATTTCATCCACATTAATTGACTCTTTTGTCTTTAATCCGGAAGTGATTTTCCCCTCTGAAGATTTTGTTTCATTTTGTTTAGTAATGTCTGTCGTATTGCTTTTCGCTGTTAAGGTGGCGTCGTCTTTCTTTACAGGTGCTTGTTCAGTAATCTTAGATTTCACATCTGAATTAGCTGCTGTATGCTGAACATTGAGAGATTGTGAAATGATATCTTTTTTTGCAGTTACTTGCTGGACTTCTTTTTTTATAACTGTTGGTTCATTGGTTTTTGCATTAAGATTAAATCTTTCAGAGGTTGGCTGAATAGTCTTTGCTTGTAAAACTTTTTCATCTTTTACCGGTACTTGATGAGTCTCTTTTTTTACTGTTGCTGGCTCGTTTGTCTTCGCATTAGGATTAAATCTTTCAGAGGTTGGCTGAATTGACTTTGCTTGTAAAACTTTTTCATCTTTTACCGGTGCTGGTTGAGTATCTTTTTTTACAGTAGCTGGCTCGTTTGTCTTTGCATTAAGATTAAATCTTTCAGAGGTTGGCTGAATAGTCTTTGCTTGTAAAACTTTTTCATCTTTATTCGGTAATGGTTGAACTTCCTTTTTTACAATCACTGGCTCATTTGTCTTTGCATTAAGATTAAATCTTTCAGAGGTTGGCTGAATAGTCTTTGCTTGTAAAACTTTTTCATCTTTTACCGGTGCTGGTTGAACTTCCTTTTTTACAATCGCTGGCTCATTTGTCTTTGCATTAAGATTAAATCTTTCAGAGGTTGGCTGAATTGACTTTGCTTGTAAAACTTTTTCATCTTTTACAAATACTGAATGAGATTCTTTCGTATCGATAAAGAAAGTGCCTGCATCAGATGTTGAGTTTCTGTCTATAATCGTTATATTTTCCCCATTTTTTGATAAAGGAGAATAAACCTCCTGGGATTTATTACTGGTTTCTTGTTTTTTAAGTATAAACAGTGGATTAGGATCAGGTTCTCTAAATTTAATAGCAAATTCCTGCTTGGTTTGTCTGGGAACTTCATGTAAAACTTTCTGTTCAATAATCGGAGCTTTTACAGGCTCGGGTTTAATATTTATTGCATAACCATCTTCTTGCCCTTGTAAAACGCTGCCAAAGATTCGATTGATTTTGTCTGTAAGTTCAACAGGAGGATTTTCTGGTGGCAATGATGTTGCAAGTAATGCTGTCAAATTCTGATAATCGCCAAATTCTTTCCACAAAAAATCTTTGTTGCTATTTTTTAAATCATTGAAATGTCTTTTTTCTTCTTCTGAAAGGCACCCTAATACATCAAGTTTTATTAAATCAATTATTTCTTTACTTAAACCACTACGCTTTTCAAGTTCACGATAAATCTGCATTAATGATCCCATCGTGTCTAGAATCTTTTCCTTAATTGTTATGACAGGGAGGTTGAGTCTTTTTGAAATTCCTTCTTCATTTAATCCTTCAAAGTATGCAAGAGATAAAACTAAGTTTTGTACTTCTGTAAGATGATTTTTATATAATTTTATTTTTTCTGTGGATGCATCATAAACAATTGGACTAATGACCGAAGATAGTTTTGGCAGAATTATCTCAATTTCATAATTATCATCGTATTCTGGAATATCTTTATCGGGTTTTATTCTTCTTAATACATCAAGTGAAATATTGCGAGTTAACAGCATAATCCATGTAAAAACATTATCATTTCCGGTGTCGTAAAATTCTATCCTTTTAAGAAATACTGCAAAAACATTAAGCAGTACACTTTGAGCTAATTTAACATCAGGAATAATTTTTTTAATTAGTGTATAAACAATTGGAGAATAACGCTCATATAACTGCTCGTATGCGTTAATATTATAACCGGTGATATGTAAAACTAATTCAACATCGCTTGTTTGATTTTGGGAGTTTGCCATAATAGTATCACTTAATTGTTTTATAAATAACCAAAATCAACAATTTTATTGCCAGATTTTTTGTCGTGATTTCCTTTATAATATCACCAGAATAAAGTTTATGCTTAAGCTTCATTTTGTTATTTTTACCTTCAAGTTTTCAAAAAGGTAAATATGACTTCACGACAAATAAGACAGCAATTTTTAGACTTTTTTCAAAGTAAGGGGCATCGAATCATACAATCATCACCGGTTGTTCCGTTTGATGACCCGACATTGCTTTTTACAAATGCGGGAATGAACCAATTTAAAGATGTTTTTTTAGGAACCGGAACCCGTAATTATAAACGCGCCGCAGATACACAAAAATGTATTCGTGTTTCCGGTAAGCATAACGATTTGGAAGAAGTTGGACACGATACTTATCATCATACTCTGTTTGAGATGCTCGGTAACTGGTCATTTGGGGATTATTATAAAAAGGAAGCTATTAGCTGGGCATGGGAATTATTAACCGAAATCTGGAAACTACCAAAAGAAAGATTGTGGGCAACAGTTTACAAAGATGATGAAGAATCATTTAATCTTTGGAAAACGGAAACTGATATTAATCAAAAACATATTTTAAAGTTTGCTGAAAAAGATAACTTTTGGGAAATGGGTGAAACAGGTCCTTGCGGTCCCTGTTCCGAAATACATATAAATGTTGGTGATGATCTTGATAATCCTGATTTGGTTAATGCCGGATCACCGGAATGTATAGAAATATGGAACCTGGTTTTCATCCAATACAACAGAGACGAAACCGGAAAATTAAATGAACTTCCGGCTAAACATGTTGATACGGGAATGGGATTTGAACGCGTTTGTGCAGTTTTACAGAATAAAAAATCAAATTATGATACTGATGTTTTTACTCCAATTATTGAAGAAGTGGTAAAACTATCAAAAGTTAAATATGATAATGAAGAAGATAAAATTCCAATGCGAGTAATTGCAGATCATATTCGTGCTTTAACTTTTGCAATTGCTGATGGCGCTGTTCCGGGTAATGATGGACGCGGGTATGTTCTTCGCAGAATTTTAAGAAGAGCTTCTCGATATGGGAGAAAGATAAATCTTAATGCGCCATTTCTTCACAAGCTTGTTGATGTTCTTTCAAAAACGATGGGAGATGTTTTTCCCGAACTTGTTGAGAAAAAAGATTATGTAAAAAAAATTATCAAAGCCGAAGAAGATAGTTTTAATGCAACTCTTGATCGAGGAATAGAATTATTTAATGAGATAATAAATAAACTCAATAAGCAAAAATTAAAAGTTATTCCGGGTGAAGATGTATTTAAACTTTACGACACTTTTGGTTTTCCTGTTGATTTAACAAATGTAATGGCACGCGAAATTGATTTCGCAATTGATGAAGATGGTTTTAATTTGCTGATGAATGCACAAAAAGAACGCGGACGTGAAGCATCCAAAGATAAATTTGCTTCTGTTAATGTAACATTAAACGATTTATCCGGCTTTGAATTACTTGATTCTAAACCAACTGCATTTACTGGTTATGATGAATTAAAAACTAAAGCAAAGATAATCGGTATCAAACACGATAGTGAAAACACTTTGCTGATTCTTGATCAATCTCCGTTTTATGTTGAATCAGGTGGACAAGTGGACGATCTTGGAAAACTTGTTATTGGTGGAAATTCTTTTAATGTTATTGATGTTGCTAAAATTGATAGTCAAATTGTTCATGTTGTTAGTTCCCCAAATAATGATTTGTTGAAAACCGGATCTGAAGTAATTGCCCAGGTTGATGAAACGCGCCGTTGGGATATAATGCGTAATCATTCTGTAACTCATTTTCTGCATAAAGCATTAAGAACTGTTTTGGGAACGCATGTTCATCAAGCGGGCTCTTATGTAGGTCCGGATAGGTTAAGATTTGATTTTACTCATTTTGCAAAATTATCTGCTGATGAAATTAGTCAAATTGAAATGATAGTAAATGAACAACTGAGAAGGAATCTTCCTTTATTTCATCATCGCGATATTCCATTTGAAGAAGCAAAAAAAATGGGCGCACTGATGTTCTTTGGTGATAAATACGGTGATAAGGTAAATGTTGTTCAGTTTGGTGATTTTACAATGGAATTTTGTGGTGGTACCCATGTTCATAATTCATCTGAAATTGGACTGTTCAAAATCCTGAGCGAAACTTCAATTGCAAGCGGTGTAAGAAGAATTGAAGCAGTAACCGGCGCTGGGGTTGAAAAGTATATCCAATCACAATCAGAACAAATAAAATCATCTGAACAAAAGATTGAAGAACTTTTTGATATTAAGAAAAAACTGGAGAAAGAAATTGCCGAACTCAGAATGAAAGATAAACTTGATCAGCTTGATCATATTCTTTCATTATCATCAAAAGAAAAAGGAGTTAATGTTTTTAAGGGTAAAGTGCTTGCTGATAATATGGATGAGTTAAAATCTTTCGGTGATGAAATGCGTAATAAAATGAAAAGTGGGGTTGGAGTTTTAATTTCGCAAATAGATGAGAAGGTTGGAATTGTTGCCGTTGTTAGTGATGACTTGATTAAAGATAAAAAGCTTAGCGCAGGAAAAATTGTTGGTGAGCTTGCAAAATTAGTTGGCGGCGGCGGCGGCGGTCGTCCTCATCTTGCAACTGCAGGCGGAAAAGATGTTGGACAAATTGTAACCGCTCTTTCTAAAGTTGAAAGAATTGTTGGAAGCTTTTTGTAGTTCAATTTTAAGTAAAGGTCATTTCGACCGAAGAGAGAAATCTGATTATTATCTGAGAAAAGATTTCTCAGCCGAAGACTCCATCGAAATGACATTTTAGTTATATAGAACAGAATCGAATAGTTGTCTTTTGAAATTCACTTTTTCCATTTGACGTTTGAAATATTATGTCTAAAACAAAAATTAAATACATCTGCTCTAACTGCGGATATGAATCCTTACGATGGATTGGAAAATGCCCCGAATGTGAAAGCTGGAATTCTTTTACTGAAGAAATTATTGAAACTTCGCCGCGTAAAGCAAACATATCTAAATCGAAATTCAGCTACAATAAAATTCTTGATATTTCTGCCAACGAAGAAGATCGGGTTAAAACCGGAATTGTAGAATTCGATCGGGTTCTTGGCGGTGGAATAATGCCTGGTTCAGTAATCCTGCTAGCCGGTGATCCTGGAATCGGTAAATCAACAATTGCTATGCAAGCGGCTGCAAGTATCAAAGAAAAAGTTCTTTATGTAACCGGTGAAGAATCCGAAAAACAGATTAAACTCCGCTCAAGTAGAATTAAAGTAAAGTCAGATTCGTTTTTTGTTCAGGCTGAAACTGAATTATCGAACATACTTGGAGCGATAAAAGAAATTTCTCCAGCCGTAGTAATTATCGATTCCATTCAAACAACTTACAGAAGCGAATTGGAAAACTCACCCGGAACGATTACTCAAATACGTGAATGCACCGCAATGCTGATGGAAGAAGCGAAGAAAAATCATTACTCGGTAATCATAATCGGGCATGTTACAAAAGAAGGAATGATTGCAGGACCGAAAATTCTTGAACATATGGTTGATACGGTTCTACAATTTGAAGGGGAAACTAATCATTCATTTAGAATATTGCGTGCTCAAAAAAACAGATTCGGAAGTACTAATGAGATTGGCGTTTTTGAAATGCGCGAAGATGGATTAAATGAAGTAACAAATCCAAGTGAGTTATTTTTAAGTGAACGCGAAAAGCAAACTCCCGGCTCTGTTGTAACATCAAGTATTGAGGGAAGCAGACCAATATTATTAGAAGTACAAGCTTTGGTTACTCCTTCAAACTTTGGTTATCCGCAAAGAGTTTCAAACGGATTTGATCAAAAAAGATTATCAATATTATTAGCAGTTTTAGAAAAACGGGCAAACATACGTGTATCTGTAAATAATGTTTTTGTTAATGTTGCCGGAGGCATTAGAGTTATTGAACCTGCAGCCGATCTTGCTGTTTGTGTTAGTATTGCTTCCAGTTTAATAGATAAGGTTGTAGATAATCTAACAATTATTATTGGTGAGGTTGGTTTGGGTGGAGAAATCAGAAGTGTTGGTCATATAGAAAAAAGAATTGCTGAAGCTGAAAAGCTTGGATTTAAAACAGCGGTTATTCCTGATGGAAATATAAAGAGTATTAAACAATCTAAATCACTTAAGATTATTTCTGTCGAAAATGTTAAAGATGCTATTGAAAAACTTCTTTAATTAATCATTTCGCTTTATTAAAAAAGCCAACTCATCAAAACACAAACACTTTTCTCAATTATTTGGATCCGGCTGTCTTAATGATTGAATTAACTTCCGATTGAATTACTGTTGTAATTCTATCTTATCATGAAGCAATTATTCCGGTAAAATTTCTATCATATTATCGTTCTTATTCGAATGGCACCATATATATGTTAGACTTTTCACATCTCACAAAATCACGCTCCGATGTAAATTTCGCGCCAAAATCTTAGCTAAAAGATTCAAGATGAGACAACATTTCCGCTTTTATGGCTTAAAAGTGATGATTAATTAACTTTTTTCTTTGTTTCTTTAATTAAAAATATTATTTTATTCACGCGTCAAATGGCGCATTTTTGTTCAATTAATTAAAGGTTCGTTTCGTGAGTACTAAATTGTTTGTAGGGAGTCTCCCCTGGTCAGCTAATGACGAAGACTTGCAGAAAGCATTTGCCGCACATGGCAACGTACTTTCAGCAAAAGTAGTTACTGATAAAGAGACACGCAGATCACGAGGTTTTGGTTTTGTTGAATTCGAAACCGAAGCTGAAGCTAATGCTGCAATTCAGGCACTAAATGGTTCTGAACTCAAGGGTCGTAATATCATCGTAAGTGAAGCAAAACCCAAGAAATAAGTTCTGTTTATTTCCTTTTTGAGCGCTCTTTTTTGAGCGCTTTTTTTTGTACTTCAACGTATTTGAAAATAGTAATCAATAAATTTTATTGCATTCTGATTACTCAGAATTAATAATCTCAAAAGAAAATATCCGCTTTCGAAATTAGAAACATTTAATAAAATAACTGAAGTAAAATTTTTAATCAAAGAAGCGGCATATTTAAACCGACCCTGAAATTGTTTCCATCACGATAATTAAGTTTCCACATAAACTCTAACTTAAACGGCAGTAATCCTTGCCCAACTCCGAATCCAAGTTCATAAAACGGATATTTAAAAGTTTTTACAGGATTGGTTAAAATGCTCGCCGTTTTATTATTAATATCTGCAATTGCTGCGTTAAAGATTAACGAAAGCATTATCTCCCAGTTTTTTAAACCGGAAATATTCATCATTCTAAAGATTTCATCGCCAAAATTATGTGTAAGATTTAGCGTAAATATTTTATCGCCAATAATTTCATTAATGTTAAGAGTTCTAAAGGTTTGAGAATTAAATAGTAAATTAATATTCCCGGGTAATGAATAAAGATCTTGATATGGTGTTGTCTCATCATTTAATCTTCCAAATAGATTTAGATTTAATGAAGCTGATTTAAAAGTTCGTAAAAAAACTGAGGCAGAAAACTGATATGTGGTAAAATTTAATTTGCTGTTAAACAAACCTTTATTTGAATATGTAATATCTCCGGAAAATAATATATAAGACTTCCCAAGCGAGGTTCTTCTGCGGAAATATCCGTCCTCGATATAATGCCTGAAATCAATATCAAAGCCAATGTTAACAGTATTTATTCTTGATTCATAAATCGGCGGATTCATTCGATATGATTTGTCTTTATTAAAAAATGAAAAATTTGTGTTTACGTAAGCTGAGTTATCGGTTTTGTTTTTAAATCCAATCCTCATATTTAAGACCGGTAAAACTTCCCCCTCAAAGCCTATTTCAAATCCGTTTGAATAATAATAATCTCTGAACTCATCTTTTGAAATTAATGTAACGAGTGTTGAAAATAATTCACCGTAATTATCCGATTCTTCAAACAATATTTTTAATCTATTAAAAGCTTTAAAATTAATTTCCCATGTTCTATACTCTCCAAGCAAATAACCAGCGCTAAAATCTTGTTTGAACTTTTTGTCAGAAAATCCGTATGACATTTTTAACGAGGAGTTTAATCTTCTGTTAAATTCGTCATGGACAAATATTCCAAAATCAAGAGCATTTCCTTCAACACTTGAAAAATGATACATCGCAATTGGTGCACTTATAGTAATATTATCGCTTAAACTTATCCGTGTATTTAAAAAAGAAAAATCATCGAGAAATTTCCTCGGGATATTTTCCAAACTATCGATCCTTTTATATGCTGTTTGTTCTTCAATAGTATTCGGTATTGTTGGTGTTGAGTGCCAGTAGTTTGAGTCTTTGGCATCAGCATCCGGAACAACGGTAACGATAGCATTATTAAAAATATCCGCCGGTAGTTTTTCATTTATTTTGTAATTGAACATAATTGTGTTTAATTCAAATCCAACTCTTATTAATCCCAAGACATTTGCCTTAACAAACAAACGATAATCTATGGGCAGATAAATTCCTGCGAATTCATCGAACTGCTGATAGACATTTACAGTATCAAACAATCCGCCAGTGTTTGCAGCACGATTGAGAAACAAATCCACTTTTATTAAATCAAAGGTGCTATCTGTAATAAATATTTTCCCTGCAAAACCAGGGTCATCCGGATTATCAGGTTCAATATGAATCATATAAATTTTTACATTGTTTTGAGCCACAACACTTTCAATTCTATAATAATAATATTTAAGCGCCTCATCAGAAATTGGTCCCGGCAGATCTCTCCCTAAAAAATTTACATCGTTATCATAAAAATTTTGAATTAGTCTGCCGCCGGTAAGTGTGTTTATTGTTGGGGGAAAGTTAGCACTTTGCTTTCTTGCAAGTATAATTGATTTAAACTTATCGGGTTGTTCAAAGTAGTTAAGGCTATGATTTTCAAATATTCCTGAAATTATCAATTTTGTAGTATCATTTCCACCAAACCCAACTTCAATATTGTTTCCGCTTGCAGAAAGATCCTCTGTTGTTCGTATAAGTCCTTTAGTATAAGCTTCGACTTCATAGTTTTTAATTTTCTGGTTATGAAGTTTTCTTTTTTCAATTGCTTTTCGAATGATTTCTAAAGCGGGATTATTCCCCGGGGTGATAACAATTTCTTGCAAATCTACTTTGGTTTGAAGAAGCCTAAAGTCAACATTTTTAAGATTTTGATCCGCAACTACTGTTAAAGTATCCGAATAATATCCTATAAATGATGCAATTAATCTATATGTGCCTTGTTTAACTTTTAGTTCATACTCACCATTAACATTTGCAGATGTGCCTGTTAAAGTTTCTTCTACCCGAATGTTTGCGAAACTTAACGGTGACAGCGTTTGTTCATCTATTACTTTACCTGAAATGGAGACTTGTTGTGAGTATATTGGATTTATTAAAATGATAGCGAAAAAGATAAAAAGTGATTTGCCGTACATAGTTTAAATCCTTAACTGAATTATTCAAATTACCGTGTTCAAAATATTAGATTTGGGCAGGTTATTTATTATTATTTAAATATAAGGTTTTAAATAGTGATTAATGGTCTTTCATTTTATATAAAATTAAATCTTATTAGTATTTTTACACACAATATTTTTATAAACGAGGAATCAAATGAAAAATCTATTATCTCTTTTTATGATTGTCTTTATTCTTATTAGTACAAATCAACTATATTCACAGGATTCAACGGCAACTACCAATATCAATCCAAATGTTATTATCGAAAAATATATTAATGCAATTGGAGGAAGAGAAGCACTTTCTAAAGTGAAAGATAGAACCACAATAATGCGCGGAACTGCAATGGGGCAAACAATTACTTTAATTTCAAAACAAAAAGCTCCGAATAAAATGAGACAGGAAGTTAAAGCTGGTGGAATGGACCAGATAATAATTTTTGACGGCGCAAAAGGTGTTATGAATGTAATGAATCAGAAAATTGATGTAAAAGATAAAGAACTTGAAGCTTTAAATGTCGAAGCCAACATGGATTTTATTTTAAACCTGGATAGTTTAGGTATAAAACTTACATACGAAGGAATTGACAAAGTAAATGGGAAAGATGCTTATAAAATAAAAATGACTTTACCATCAGGATTAAATTGGTATGTACTTTTTGATACTGAATCCGGGCTAAAGGTTGAAGAGTTGAGAGATATTCCAACTCAGAAAGGGACAGTTCAACAATCTATAATTTATGATGATTATAAAGATATTGACGGTGTAAAGTATCCATTTAAAATCAATCAATCTGTTGGTGGACAATCCGTTGAAGTTACAGTTAGCAGTATTAAAGTTAACAAAGGGCTTTCAGACGATCTATTTATTATTGCTGAATGATAAACAGAAAATATTCTGCTGTAGTTTTTGATTTGGGACAAGTTTTAGTCCCTTTTAACTATAATATTTTTATCACTGCGGTAAATAAGCACAAAATTGGACTGGGAGAAGAGTTCGTTAGAAAATATAACGAGAATTATCAAGTACATAGAGATTTTGAGCGAGGTAAAATTTCTGACAAAACTTTTATAGATAAAATGCTCGAATGGCTTAAGCATGAAGTTTCCTCGGAAGAATTTATTAAATATTGGTCAGAGATATTTTCTTTAAACGATAACGTGATTTCCCTTCTCCCTATTCTTAAAAAAAAATATAGATTATATCTGCTTTCCAATACAAATTCAATTCATCAGAAATACGGATATCAGCATTATGAGTTTCTTAAATTATTTGATAAACTTTTTTTATCACATGAAGTTGGATTTGTAAAACCTGAGTTAGAAATATATCGTGAAGTAGAAAAATTTTCCGGACTTCCATCCGAAGAGCATATGTTTATTGATGATATAAAAGAATACGTTGATGCGGCTAAAAGCATTGGCTGGGATGGAATTCAGTTTGTGGGATATAATGATTTGATAATGAATTTAAAATCTAAGGGGATATTAGAGTAATTATGTTTATCCGACTAATTACCTGGATGTTTTTATTATCAGTAATTTTTTATTCGTGCTCTGATCAACAGAAATCAAAGCAGCCTACCAAAGTCGATTCTTTATCAGTATCAGATTCAACCAGGATAGTGCGTGACTCAATACCACAATTACCTCAAGTAAATTATAAACTTATAAAATCTAAAAGCTACAAATCATTAATAAGTGAGTTTGATACCACCGGGGCAAAAATAATATTGGCTTTAAATAGAGTTGATAAAAATAGAATCAGAAATTTAGACTCTATCGTTGTTCCTGATACCATTCTTAATGATTTAAACTTATACTCACCTTTCCCTCAACATATTGATCTTCTTGAAAAAGTAAAAAAAATTATAATCATATCTCAAAAAGATCAGGCATTTGCTGCTTATGAGCTTGGAACTCTGGTTAAATGGGGGCCAACAAGCACCGGGAAAAAATCAACTCCAACACCAAATGGATTATTTGCAACTAATTGGAAATCAAAACAAACGATAAGCACGGATAATAGTGACTGGATATTGAAGTGGTATTTTAATTTGGATAATTTTAATGGTGTTTCATTACATGAATTTGATTTACCAGGTTTTCCTGCCAGCCATGCTTGTGCAAGGTTATTTGCTGAGGATGCAAAATGGATTTATTATTGGGCAGATCAATGGATTGTAACTGCAGATGGCGAAAATATAATTGCCTACGGCACCCCGGTTATCATTTACGGCAAATATGATTTTAAAGGGAAAAAACCCTGGCGTTTTCTTCCAAAGGAACCGGAAAAAGCAATGATTAACAAAATTGAACTTGAATCTGAAATACAAAAACATATCTTGACAATCCTGACAAGGCAAAATGATAGAGAAAATATTTTTTCTGTTAAAATTGATTCTTCCATAATAAAATGAGGATGAAATGAATAACGTTATTAATGATAAACTAAGCAGTCGCTTTGTTATAGAAATCGACGGAAATGAAGTTTATGTTCTTTATACTGAAGACAAAGAAACGCTTGATTTATACTCAACATATACACCGCCACAATTACGCGGACAAGGCTTAGCGGAAAAAGTTGTACTTGCTGCTTTTGAATATGCAAAAGAAAAAAATCTAAAAGTTATTCCAAGCTGCTCATATGTTGGTAAGTTTTTGGAAAAACATTCTGAATACGAAGGACTTGTTTTCAGATATTAAAATATTGCAGTTCTTTTTATTGGATCCGGCTGATCTTATTACTTTTATCATTCCTTAATTTATATTTGCACTATTATAACTAATCATAATTATTAAAATGCAGAAGAAAAATATTTCCAAAGCCTGGCTCACACATTTTGAAAAATCAAATCAACTTGAGTCACCGGATTATGAGAATACGTTAAAGTATTTTCAAAAGTTTGCCGATAGCACGCCTTATGTGAAAATTAAAACAATAGGTTTAACTCCCCAAGGAAGAGAATTAAAAGTAATCATCGTATCAAAGGATAAAACTTTCACTCCAGAGCAAGCAAAGAAAACTGGAAAAGCAATCGTATTAATTCAAAATGGAATCCATCCGGGTGAAGTTGAAGGTAAGGATGCTTGCATGCTTTTGCTGCGAGAAATTCTTATCACAAAAGAAAAACAATGTCTTTTAGATAATACAATTTTATTAGTCATTCCTGTGCTTAATGTTGATGGACACGAAAGAACAAGTCCGTTTAACAGACCTAACCAAAATGGCCCAAAGAAAATGGGCTGGCGGACTAATGCTTTGAACTTGAACTTGAACCGTGACTACTTAAAAGCTGATTCACCAGAAATCAGATCCTTTCTAAAACTGTTTAACGATTGGCTTCCTGATTTTATGATTGATAATCACACAACAAACGGAGCAGATTATCAGTATCACGTTACATACGGAATTGAAACACATCAAAATATCGATCGCGGTTTAATTAGCTGGATTGATAAAAAGTATTTGCCTCATCTGTTAAGTAAAGTTGAAGATGATGGATTTATTGTTGGTCCTTATATGGAATTTCAAGCTGGTACAGTTGAAAGTGGAATTGTTAATTTGCCCGCACCTCCAAGATTATCACACGGCTATTGTGCAACTCAAAACAGAATTTGTTTACTTGTAGAAACTCACAGTTTAAAACCTTTTGCCAATCGTGTGTTTTCGACAAAATCAATGATGGAAAATTCTATAAGTTTTGTAAATGATAATCATAAAGAATTAATATCCTTAAACAAGCAAGCGGACAAAGAAACTGTTAAATATTATTTATCTGCAAAAAAGAAATTCCCTTTAGTCCTTAAAGGAAACGGAAAGTTTGATAAATATTTATTTAAAGGATTCGAATGGTATGATGAATACAGCGATTTAACCGGCACAACAGTTAGGAAATACACAAATAAACCAATGGAACTTGAGATTCCTATTTTCAATAAGGCAAACTCTGAAAAGAAAATTAGTGTCCCTGTGGCTTATTTAATCCCGCAGCAGTTTTCAGAAATTATTGATGTAATTAAAACTCATCAAATAAAGTTTAATGTTTTGAAATCCACAAAGACTGTTGAGGTTGAAAAGTACAAGTTTGAAGATGTACAATTTGCTCCAAGACCTTATGAAGGGAGACAGCTTCCATCTTTTAAGTGTGATTCATTTATCGAAATAGTTGATGTTGAAGCCGGAACTTTAATTGTTCACACAAATCAAAGACAATTAAGAGTAATTGTAAATCTGTTAGAACCAGAAGCTCCGGATTCATTTGTTAATTGGGGATTTTTTAATGCTTTCTTCGAGCGAAAAGAATACGCAGAAGCTTATGTGATGGAGCCGTACGCAAAAAAAATGTTAGAAGAAAATCAAACTCTTCGCTCTGAGTTTTATAAAAAATTAAATGAAGATGAATTATTTAGAAATAATGGTGGGGAAAGATTAGATTTTTTTTACAAACACTCCCCCTTTTACGATAAAGGGGAAAATGTTTATCCCATTCTTCGAATAGTAAATTTCAAATAACAAAAATCAAATTTCAAAGAAGAAGTGTCTAAAAAAATTAAAAGGGTATAAAAATTGGCAGATTATGATTTAGAGGAAAGGACTTTCCAATTCGCAAAGTCTGTTAGCTTGTTTATTAAAAGACTTCCAAAAACAATTGCAAATGTTGAGTATAGCAGGCAAGTAATTAGATCATCTTCTTCCGTTGGTGCAACTTATATAGAAGCAAATGAATCATTGGGTAAAAAGGATTTTGTAATGCATCTTCGTATTTCAAGAAAAGAAGCAAAAGAAAGTATATTCTGGTTGAGATTAATTTTGGAAACAAACGAAGAGATTTATAGAAATAAATGTAAGGAACTCATAGAAGAAGCAACAGAATTGAAAAAGATTTTTTCAGCGATTATTGAAAAATCAAAATAGTGCTGATTCGTTCAACTGTTGGGATTTGTTTTTTGTTATTTGTAATTTCTTATTAACAAAATTATTTGCAATCTAATACTCATTTGAATTTTATTTAATTGAGGTAAGTTATGCTAACCATTCTTTGTATTTCCAGTTACGAAAAAGGGTTTGATTTTATGCGCGAAGCAAAAGCTCAGGGCTGTCGTGTTATTCTTCTTACATCCAAAAGTTTGGAAAATGCTGATTGGCCACGGGAAAGTTTGGATGAGATTTTTTACATCCCGGATAAAAATAAAGATTGGAATATGCAGGATGTTATTTATGGTGTAAGCTATCTTGCACGCACTGAGCAGATTGACAGAATAGTGGCACTTGATGATTTTGATGTTGAGCGTGCTGCATCTTTAAGGGAGCATTTACGAATTCCTGGAATGGGAGACACAACTGCAAGACACTTCCGAGATAAACTTGCAATGAGAATGGTAGCTAAAGAAAATGGGATCCCTGTCCCAGAATTTTTACACGTTCTTAACCATAAACTGATTGATGAGTTCGCAGATTCCGTTCCTTTCCCGTATATGATTAAACCGCGATTGCTTGCCGGTTCTTATGGATTAAAAAAAGTTCACAATAAACAGGAAATGTGGGAAAGAATAAATCATCTCGCTGATGAACAATCTTTTTTTTTGATGGAAAGATTTGTCCCGGGAAGCATCTACCATGTTGATACAATAATTAGTGAAAGAGAGGTTGTATTTGGATTAGCAAGCAAATACGGCACTCCGCCATTTGAGGTTGCTCATCAAGGAAGAGTTTTTACAAGTAAGACACTTGATAGTAATTCTGAAGAAGCAAATGAAGTTTTAGAACTTAATAAAAAAGTATTAAATGCTTTAGGTTTACTTCGCGGAGTTTCTCATTCAGAATTTATTCGTGCTGATGACGGAAAACTTTATTTTCTAGAAACATCTGCCCGGGTTGGCGGGGCGAACCTTTCGTCCCTTGTAGAAGCTGCAACTGGAATAAATCTTTGGAGAGAATGGGCAAAGATTGAAATTCTTAATGGCGAAAAAGAATACATACTACCTGAAGTCAAGAATGATTTCGCAGCAATAATAACTTCATTATCCAAACAAGAATGGCCGAATCTTGAAGCTTACAGCGATCCCGAAGTTGTATGGAGATTGAAGAAGGAATATCACGCAGGTTTGATTGTAAAGTCATCAAACAAAGAGCGAATAAATCAATTGCTCGATGAATATACAAAACGTTTTTATAATGACTTTTTTGCAACTGCAAAAATGGGTGAAAGACCAGGTGATTAGAAATTTTATAAATAGGATAGGTCATTTCGAAGGAGTCTTCGACTGAGAAATCTTTATATATAATCAACAAATTTCCCTCTTCGTTCGAAATGATATTAAAAAATCAATTGTAAATTAAATGTAAAACCCTCATTCAGCACTCCCGATGCCTTTCTGTTAATAAAAATCATTTCTATTATTTAATAGTAAAACTAATTGATTAATTATAAAAAAAATTTATAGAGCTATGGAAATCTTAATTAAAGAAAATGACGCATTGTATTCAGAGACTGCGAGCAAAACAGAGGTGCTAAATCATCTTGAAGAAAAAGTTAAAGAATGGATGGAAGATCATATTGATAAAAGAAAGTTGTGGTTCTCATCTGATTTTCTTCCTGCAAATGAAAAGATGAATGATGACCAGGAAAGTAATATTAAAAATTTACGAGATCGTTCACGTGGGATGAAAGATGAAGTTCGTGTTGCTGTTGCATTAAATCTTTTAACTGAAGAAGGCTTACCGCATTTTCACAGACTGATCGCGAAATATCTTGGTGATAGAAGTTTTTGGGCTAAATGGAATAATATGTGGACTGCTGAAGAAGATAGACATAGCGCTGTTCTTAGAGATTACGTGCGCGATGCAAGGTTATTTAGATTTAGAGAAGTTGAACTTATGCAGTTTCACTATATAGAAAGCGGTTTCAATCCTGATTGGGATAAAGATCCTTACAAAGTTTTTGTTTACACTACCTTACAGGAAAGAGCAACACAAATCTCTCACAAAAACACCGGCAAACTTGCCGGGCAAGAGGAACCCTTATTAAACGGCATACTTAGCAGCATTGCTGCTGATGAAGCAAAGCATTATACTTTTTACAGAAATGTTTTTAAAGAAGTCCTTAAGCTTGATCCAAACAGGGCAATGCTTTCTGTCGCCGATATTATGCCTGCAATTGATATGCCCGGAATTTCAATGCCTAATTTTCGTGATATGGCAGATGTAGTTAGAAGAATTGGGATTTACGGTCCGTATGATTATAAAAAGATTGTTGAAGAAGCAATTAAGTTTTGGGAAATTGAATTGATTACAGGATTGAATGACATTGCACAAAAAGCTCAGGAAAAAATTCTTTCCATTCCTAAACGATTAGAAAAAGTTGCTGAGTATATTGAGAAGCGAACCGAATCAAAAACTTTTTCGTTTGATTTTATTTACAATAGGATTTTGGTGTTTGAATAGACTAGAAATTTCTAAATGATTTAGGCATTTCGTCCCAGGTTCTGCCTTCAAGTTCTCGCCCATTTTTCTTTTTTTGCACTCCACCCCATTGTTTAAAGAAGAAGGGTACAGATTGCTGCGAACATTTTCCTTTTATATCAATTACCCATTCTTTATCCATAGGTCTCGCTTTTGGACCAGATTCACCGCCAACAATTACCCAATCAATTTTTTTAAGATTTAATTTTTTAATTGGGCCTAGTAATGGTTCAATTGATAAAAATTTTGTTTCTGCATTTATCTTTCTTAAATCATCAATTCTGAAAGTATAATCTTGGTTCTCAACACTTACACCCATCCAAATATTTTTTGTCCAGGTTATATATTTATTTAGTTCAAGTAATCTATCTGATCTCTTGGTGAGAACTTGGAATACATGCCAATGAGCTTTATTCATGGTTTCGAATACTTTAAGAATAAAATCCAATGAAACGTTCTTATGGAAAAGGTCACTCATTGAATTGACAAAAATCACTTGAGGTTTTCTCCATTGAAGTGGTAAAGCAACCACATGTTCATGAGTGGTAAGTTTAAAACCATTCTCATAGTTATCCGAACCCATTGCTTTTAATCGTTTTGCCATTCTTTCTGCATAACAATTTTTACAGCCAGGAGAAATTTTATTACAACCCGTTACAGGGTTCCAGGTTGACTCAGTCCATTCTATTGATGATTTAAGTGCCATGCTAAAATACCTTGATTATAGTTCCATCAGGAAACGAGCCTTTACGTCTTTTAGTACCATCTTTTTTAAATTCATTCACAGCAATTAGATTTTCATGCTCCGCGAATCGCAGTGATTGAGTCAAATGTTTATCTAAATATGCGGTATTATCCTCAACATAACTTTTTAATTCAATAACATCAACAGTTTTATTTTTAAAATTTGTTTTTAGAATATCAAAAACTTCTTCCCCAAAGTCATTTTTGACAAATAAAACTTCTTGATTTTTGTTTGTTGAATCTGAAAAAATAAAATCACCCTCTTGATTAACTCTCCACATAGCTTCTTTCATTTTTAAGTGACCGCGATTACTGTTGCTTGCAAAGAATAAATAGTAAATGATTCTGTTTTCCCGATTTCTCATCTCAAAGTATCTAACAAATTTCGAATGTTCTTGAAGCATAATCTGATATAAATCTTTTAAATCTCTAACTCTATTATTATTTGAAGACTTGATTAATTCAATTACAGCATCCGTGCCAAATAATTCCGAAATATGTTTGTCTGCATCATCTGTCCCAATAAATCTATTAATGGAATCCACAGAGAAATTAATAAATACTTCTACCTTTCGATTTTTCAACAAAGTAGAAATAACTGAGGCTGGAATTCCTGAAAATCCAAATGGATCAATAAATAGAAACGTTGGGGCTAAAATCTTTCCTTCATTTTCAAAACCTTTTAATATAGAATCAATAGTTTCATAAAACTTACTATTGACTATACTAACTTTAAAATTATTTTTCAAATCAAGTTTTGAAATCTCATTATTTAAATTCTCAGCTCTTTCAGAGTCCTCTTCTATAAATAGAAAATTAAGATCTCCTTTTAAATCTGCGGTATGCTCAAGAGCAACTTTGAGTGCAATAATTGGTGATCCCGGCTCTCCTTGAGAATAAATACCTGGTCCTGCAAATCCATCTATGTAATTTAAAGTATTGTTAAATCTACCAATTATTGGAAACCAAGCCTTTAAATAGTTAGCAAGTATTTGATGCTTAGCTATTGTATGTTCTTCGATTTCCCAGATTACATCTTTTGGTGCTGCCATGTGTGTGCCCCTTAAAAATAATTATTAAACCGTTCTAGAATACTTTGCTGTATCTTCTTTGCGTTCTATGTATCCATCAAAGTTAATTGCAATGTTGCGGATAAGCATTCTGCCCATATTTTTTACTTTTATTCCGCTATCAGAAATTTCTACCAGATCATCAGCTTCCATCTCTTTTAAGTTGTTTAATCCCCAGGCAAAGTATGTTTTAAAATCAATTTTAAATTGATCTTCAAATGATTTAAAGTCCAATTCAAAGTTGCACATCAGTTTCATAATTACTTCTCTGCGCAATTGATCATCTTCAGTTAATCGGTACCCCTTTGCGGTAGGAAGTTTTTCGTTATCTAAAGCTGAGTAATATTCTTTTTCGGTTTTGTAATTCTGTGCGTAAACATTTTTAAGCTGCGAGATTGATGTTATTCCCATTGCGTAAAGGTCGGCTCCCGCATTAGTGCTGTACCCTTGAAAATTCCGATAAAGTTTTTTCTCGCGCATTGCAACAGCAAGTTCATCATCAGGTTTTGCAAAGTGATCCATCCCAATAAAATCATATCCAGCGTTAACAAGTTTTTCAATCGTCATCTTTAATATTTCTAATTTTATTTCTGGAGCAGGAATATCTTCAGGATGAATGAGAGCCATGTGTTTTTTCATCCATGGAACGTGTGCATAATTAAACACAGCAATTCTATCTGGATTAACATCAATAATCTTATCAACAGTTTTTGCAAATTCTTCAACTGTTTGAAAGGGCAAACCATAAATTAAATCAAGATTAATACTTTGATAACCAAGTTCTCTGATCCATTGAATTGCTTGTCTTGTTACGTCTTCAGGTTGAATCCTGTTAACGGCTTTCTGAACTTTCTCGTCAAAATCCTGCACGCCCATACTTATTCTGTTAAATCCATTATTTCTCAAAGCCTCAAGGTGTGCACGAGTAAGTTCACGTGGATCAATCTCACAACTTACTTCTGCATTATCTTTAAAGTTAAATGATTGGTTTATATAACTGGCAAGATCGTTTATTTCATCAGGATTTAGGTGTGTGGGCGTTCCTCCACCCCAATGATGCTGCGCAACTTTTCTATCTTGTAATAAATAAGTTCTTGTAAGATCAATTTCTTTTTTTAAATACTTTATATACTCTTTTATTCTATCTCTGTTGCGTGTGATTATCATGTTACATCCGCAGAAATAACAAAGTGTATCACAGTACGGAAGATGGAAGTAAAGCGAAAGATCCGGAAGATCTTTGCCATAATTTGTTTTTACAATTTCATTCAAATAATCTTCGTGTGTAAAACCTTCGTTAAACTGAGGAGCCGTTGGATAGCTTGTGTAGCGTGGTCCCGGTTTATCATACTTTTTAAATTTTGTTAAATCTATTTCAAACATTTTAAATCCTTTTTTCAACGCAGAGTCGCTGAGACGCAGAGTTAAAAATTATTTACGATTCTATTAAATCCATCTATTACTTTGGGAACATTAAAGTTAATTAGATATCCGAGTTTTTTCTCAGATAATCTTAAATATGTTAAAAGTTGAGCCTTATGTACAGGCAATAGAATTTCAACGGCTTTTAATTCGATGACAATTTCATTTTCTACAAAAATGTCTATTTTAAATTCAGCATTTAAATCTTCACCTTTATAAAGTACTGGAATTGGAACTTGCTTTTTAACATTCAGAGTTCTTGATGATAACTCTTTAAATAATGATAATTCGTAAACACTTTCAAGTAAACCTGGTCCAAGTTGTTTGTGTACTTCAATTGAAGCATCAAGAATAATAGCTCCAAGTTTATTTAATTGTTCACTATTCAATTTCTCTGCGCCTCTGCGTCTCCGCGGTGAAAAAAAACACTCTCTTCTTTTACATATTGTACAAGTGCTTTTACATTTTCAGGATCAACGTCTGGCAGCACACCATGACCAAGATTAAATATATGTCCGTTTCCTACTCCAAAAGATTCCAAAACACTTTTAACTTCTTTCTTGATATGTTTTTTTTCAGCATACAATACTGCCGGATCAAGATTTCCCTGCAGCGCAACAAGATTTCCAACTTCTTTTCTTGCTTCTCCAAGATCCATTGTCCAATCAAGACCAAGAACGTCTGCGCCAATGTTTGCTAATTTACCAAGATTATAATGAACACCTTTTGCAAAGAAAATTACTGGTTCATCTTTTCTTTTTATCTGAGAGATTATCTTCTCAACATATCGCAAAGAAAATTCTTCAAAATCTTTTTGTGAAAGTATTCCGCCCCATGTATCAAAAATCTGGACAGCATTACAACCTGCTTCAATCTTTGCAGAAAGATAATCTGCAACTGTATTTGATAACTTATCAAGTAAAGTGTGTGCTAAATCCGGATTGTTATAAATAAGTTTTTTAACTTCAGAAAAATTCTTTGAGCCTTTCCCTTCAACCATGTAAGTAAGCAATGTCCAGGGTGAACCGCTAAATCCAATTAAGGGAACACGATCGTTCAAATTTTTTTTTGTCAGTACAACCGCATCAAGAACATATTTTAAATCTTTTGTTGGGTCGATGTTTTTTAACTGTTTTGCATTATCAATAGTACGTATTGGATTTGGAAAAACAGGTCCCTTTCCTTCATTCATTTCCAAATGCATTCCCATTGCTTCAGGAATCACAAGAATATCCGAAAATAAAATTGCGGCATCAACTCCAACTAAATCTACAGGTTGCACTGTAACTTCAGCAGCTAATTCCGGGGTTTTACACATCGTTAAAAAATCAGCTTTAGCACGAACTGCTCTGTATTCAGGCAAATATCTTCCTGCTTGACGCATTATCCATATCGGAGTGCGTTCTACATTTTGTCTTTTACAGGCTCTAAGAAACAGATCATTTTTAAATTGACTCAAAAGCTCTCTCCATTATTTTTCTACCTTATTATAAAACTCAATCATTTTATTTGCTAAACCTTTAATTGTAAACTCATCTGGCATAATGCTTACATTAACTTTACTTTTTTCAATAGCAGATTTTGTGGTTGGCCCAATCGCAGCAACATCATAATTTTTAAAAAATGAAACCGGATTATTAATATTCATTATTAATAAAAAATTTTCGAAAGTAGATGGGCTTGTAAAAACAAAAACATCGAGCTTGCTTGAATTTAATTGATTTATATTTTGTTCCAATGACTCTCTTGATGGCAGTGAAACGTTGTAAACAGGAACCGCTATTATTTTTGCTCCAAGTTCTTCAAGTCCGGTTGGTAAATCCTCCCTCCCGATTGCCGATCGCGGGATAAATATAAACTTGTCCTTTAGTTCATATTTAGATAATTCCTCAACAACACCTTCTCCCGAGAATTTCTTCGGTACAATATCCACTTTAATTCCATGTTCTTCACAAACAGTTTTTGTCTTATTTCCAACTGCAACAACTTTTGTTTTTTCAAAATCAATTTTTTTATCCAATTCATTACAGCGTTTAAGGAACATAGTTACCGCATGTGCGGAAGTAAAAACAATAAAATCAATTTTGGGTGAGGATAAAATTACCTCATCAAACTTATCCCAGTTGTTTGGAGGGACTATTTCAAGGGTTGGAAATACAATTACATTTGCACCAAGTTCGCTAAATATTGCTGCTGATTCTTTTGATTGTTCAATTGTTCTTGTTAAAACTATTGTTTTATTTTTTAAAGGTCTCACTTTGTTGTTGCTAAACCCTGAATACAAACCATGAAGAATAAAATCAAAAAGTCTTTCACGCTCTTCAATTAATTTATCACCTGTATATTTATTTTCAACACCACGTTGAACCGCCCCAAATATACTGCCTAAAACGAGCTTAACTGCAAAACTTTCGTCTATATCACGAAATTGATTTTCCCTTTTCCCCTTATAAATAACATCACTTAAAATCGATTTTAGCTCATCATCCATAACACGGAGTTCATCACAAAACTCATTTTGTGCATTCATATATTCTTTCTGATACATCAAAAAGAAATTCTGATACTTCATCATAAACATGTAAAGATGAATAACATAAGTGTGTAGTGAATCAATAACGCTGATCTCTGAGGTAATTTTATTCTTAAGTGATGTATTAAGATGCTCAAGCTTAGAACTCATTATAGTAAAATACAATTCTTCCTTCGAACTGAAATAATTATATACTGTTCCTTTAGCAACATCAGTCAGGCGTGCAACATCATCTATCATCACTTCATGATAATTCTTTTTAGAAAAAAGTTCGGCAGCAACTTCAAGCATTCGCTCGCGTTTTTTTTCCTTACGATTATATTTTTCTTCTTTAACAATCATTGTGCAAATCAGCATTTAAAATTATTTTGTTCTAACTGATTGATAGACTTCCATCAATATATTTTTTGCCCCGGCTTTTAATAAATCTTTAGCCAGAGTTATTCCGAGTTTTTCCGGATCGTTTTTACTTCCCCGAATTTTCTTTCTGTACGTAACAGACCCATCTAACGAGCCAACAACAGCATCAAGATAAAGCCCGGTTGATTTAACTTCTGCCAATGCACCAATCGGAACCTGGCATCCGCCTTCTAATGCACGAAGCAGAGCTCGTTCTGCAATAACGGCTTTGTAAGTTTCTTCATGATGAAGTGATTGTAGAATTTCCTCCACAATTTTATTGTCTTCATGAATTTCGATTCCCAATGCACCCTGTCCAACTGCAGGTAAAATATCATTTGTCGGAATGAAAGATGAAATGTGTTTTTTTAGATTTAATCTTTCAACTCCAGCGCGAGCAAGAATGATTGCATCCCATTCCGAGTTCTAAATATTTCTCTATCCGTGATGGAACATTTCCACGCAAATCGATCACAACAATATCGGGACGAAGATGAAGTAACTGTGATCTTCTTCGCAAAGAACCAGTAGCTACAACTGCAAATTCAGGTAATGACTGAATAGTAATCCCTTTTTTCCTTGCAATTAAAACATCTTCAACATCGTGGCGTTTGGTTACTGCGGCAAGTTTTAATCCAGCAGGAACTTGTGTCTGCAAATCCTTTAAGCTGTGAACTGCTAAATCAACACGTTTAGCAAGTAGTTCAACTTCAAGCTCTTTTGTAAAAAGAGATTTGTCACCGATTTTTGAAAGAGCAACATCAAGAATTTTATCGCCTTTTGTTTTGATGATGTTGATTTCAACTTTTACACTTTTGTTTTTCTTTTCAATTTCACGTTTGATAAAATTTGCCTGCCACAATGCTAGCTCACTCCCGCGTGATCCGATTACAATTTTTTGTTTCAAGATATGGCCTTTAGTTTTGGTCTTCTTTTTTCTGATTTAATCCGAACAAATCTCTAATTACTGATATTTTTGCTGCTGTATCTTCAGCACGTAAATCTGAGTCGGAGATTTTTCTTAATTCAATTGTCGGGTGATGAAGAATTTTATTTATTATACGCTTAGTTACAATTTCTAATTTTTCTTTATCCTCTTCAGAAAATTTATTAATGTTCTTTTCAACTTCTTCTGTGCGCACACTTTCAAAATAATCCCGCAGAGTTTTTATTGTTGGTGCGGCTTCGAGGGAATTGTACCATTCAAAGAAATTATCAAGTTCTTCCTGAATAATTTTTTCTACTTTTGGTATTTCATTTTTTCTTTTAGTTAAATTCTGATCAACGATTATGTTCAGCGAATCAATATCATGATAAAAAACATAATCAATCTTTTTAGATTCAGGGTCGATATCGCGCGGAATAGCAATATCCATTAATACCATTGAAGCGTAGTTGCGTTTCTTCATCACATCTTCAATTTCTTTTTTAGTTAGTATTAAGCCTTCTGCACTTGTTGCACTAACTATAATATCAAATTTATATAGATGTTCTTTGAAGTTTGAGAAAGGAAATACGGCTGTATTTAATTCAGCAGCAAGTTTTTCTGCTTTATCAAAAGAGCGATTTGTCAAAGCAAGTCTTCCAATACCTCTATCCCGTAAATGTTTTGCAGCTATTTCACCAGTTTCTCCAGTTCCAATTATTAAGGCAGACTTTTTTTGAAGATTAGAAAATATTTTTTCTATAAGCTGAACTGCGGCGTAACTAACTGTAACAGCACCTTCGCTAATGGCTGTTTCATTTATTGCACGCTTTCCAACACGCGTCGCTGCATCCATTACACGGCGAATCAAAACTCCGGCAAAGTTCTCTTCCTCAGAAACCTGGAAGGAATCTTTAACTTGTTTAAAAATTTGATTATCTCCAATCAATAAAGAATCAATCCCGCATGCAACGCGGAAAAGATGCTCGATTGATTCTCGAGAAACAAAATGTTGAAAGTTTTCATCCTTTACTTGAAAACTTGATTTAAAATTCTTAATTGAATCTTCTAAGTCTTTTAAGCTTATTTTATCATTTCTTGGAATCGCATAAATCTCCGTTCTATTGCAGGTAGAAATAATAATTCCCTCAGTAAAAGCACTGTTTTTAGTCTGTTGTATGAATGCACGGATTTCCTCTTCACTTAAATGAAGTGCCTCTCTTAGCTCAACTGGAGCGGTGTGATGATTTATTGATATTCCAAGCAGATTCATAATCTTAATAGAAAGAGTGAAAACTTTTTGCTAAAAAATTTGTGAGTGTTGTAGAAAGAATTGCCAATGCAAATCCAATTATAGAAAGAATGATTAATTTTTTTCCTCTCCATTTGCCCATAAATTTATTTATTAAACCTATCCCATAAAGAATCCAGACAGCAAAAGTTCCAATAAGTTTCGGATCTAAAAAAGTGATGTTTGGAAATGCTTGTGGCAGCCAGATTATTCCAATTATAATTGTGATCGTTAAAAAAACAAATCCTATAATAGCTGCAATAAAACTTAACCTTTCCAAAATTTCTAAACTTGGTAAGCGGTTAAATATCAAACCAAACTTATTAAGTTTTATCTCGTTATATAAGATGAGATATAAAACTCCATATACTGCTGAAATTGTAATCCCTGAATATCCAACCAAAGCACTGATAACATGAATACCAAGCAAATTACTTCTAAGCACTTCTTTTACTTCTGTAAGATCCTGAATATATAAAGAGGATATGATTTGAAAAATAATTGATATGATAATAATAAATGGACCGGTTCCACGAATATCAGTAACTAATTCTAAAATGAAATATGAAAAACTGATTGAGAAAGCAAGGACGGTAAAAATCTCGAAAACATTTGTAATCGGTGGATGATCAAACTCAATTGTTCTTAAAACTAAATAAAGAAAATGAAGGATTAATGTTAAAAAGAGAAAAACTCTTTTTGAGTTTTCAAATTTCTTTCCGCCTTGCTGAAAATCATAAAAGTAAATCGCAAAAGTTGAAAGATAGAAAAACGGTAATAATATATTTATCGTATGTATTGATGGAATCATAATCTAAAGCTTACATAATTATTTGACTCGTGAGTTCAAAAATATAAAAAGGAATTAAAAATACAAGTGACTAATCAGTCTACTTGTCACCGCCTAAAATAATCGGAAGACCTTCTTTTCCAGATCCAATTACAATAACCTTTGAATTTGGTGAATTTGCAAGCTTTTCTGTTGCCTCAATTCCCTTCCATTTCAGCAATTGCTCACTGATTCCCTTTGAAACAATCTCCTGAAAATCAGCAATTCCCTTTGCTTCAATTCGTTTTCTTTCAGCTTCTTGCTTTTCCCGTGTAAGTATAAATTCCATTCTCTGACTTTCCTGCTCAGCTTTCAGTTTATCTTCGATAGCATTTTTAAGTCCAGTAGGTAATGTAATTTGTCTTAGCGGAGCAGAAAGAACAATTGCTTCTTTCATTTCTGGAACGGCAGCAAGTTTAGATTTAATTTCACTCTCAAGTTTTTCGCGTTCTGCTGTGTAAAGTGCCTTTGCTTCATACTTTGTAGTTACACCGCGAACAACCGATCTGAAATTAGGAGTTACAATTTTTTGAAGATACTCTTCATAATCCCCGGCAGTTTTATAAATCTCATTTACCTTGTCCATGCTTAAACGAAAAATCAAACTCAGCTCAAGTTCGATACTTAATCCTTCTTTGGAAGGAACATTCATAACTTCTTTTAATTCTTGTTTACGCGTATCAAATTTTATAACACTTGCAATCGGATTTACCAGGTTTACTCCGGGTTTAAGTGTGTTATCGCTTACATTTCCAAACATATCAATAACACCGGCGTATCCGGCGGGAATGACAGTAAACATTTGGGAGAAAGCAATTAGAAGTGCAACAATCATTCCTATTAATGAAAAAGTTGCTTGTGATTTGATATTGTATTTCTTCGAATTTTTATAAACAAAAAAGGCAACTACCGCAGCAGCTAATGATATAATAAAAAGCATTGCATATTCTCCTAAAGATTAGATATTCAGTCAATAAAATATACGATTGAGAGTTATGAATTGAAAGTGGCAGTTAAAGTGGAATCCACCTTAAAGATGGTTTCCACTTTGAAATAATCTAGTTAATAATAGTCTTAATCAGTTTTAACTTTGGCGGATTAGTTTTTGAAATTTTAATCGATAATTCTATTCGCTTCTTTGCAGCATCAATTCCAGCTTTGGAATCAGAATATAATTCCGCAAGCACAACACCTTTATTAATAGTGTTGCCAATTTTGTAATTAAAAATTATTCCTGCTTTGGGATCAATTTTATCATCCTTTAGTTTTTCTTCCAGCACCAAGATCGATTGCAGCCATTCCTAAGTTCGTATGTGTTTACTTCGGATAAATATCCAGCAGAGTTTGCTTTTATAACCTCTTTAAATTTTGATTTAGGATATTTTTCAGGATGCAAAATAAAATCAGTTTTACCATTTTGTGCTTTTACAATCTCGACAAATTTATCAAATGCTCTTTCGGATTTTAATATTCTTATTGCTTCTTCAATTCCTTCATCAAGAGATTTTGCTTTCTTGCCAAGATAAATCATAGCACCGGCAAGTATAATTGATAACTCGGTTAAATCATTTTTCTTACCATCACGAAGAATCTCAATTGATTCATAAACTTCGAGCCAGTTACCGATATAATTTCCCAGAGGTTGATTCATATCAGTTACAAAACCAATTACTTTTTTATCAAATGCTTTTGCTGTCTGGATAAGTGAATCTGCAAGCGCAATTGCGTCTTCGGTCTTTTGCATAAACGCACCGTTACCGGTTTTTACATCAAGCACAAGTCCATCAATTCCTTCGGCAAGTTTTTTACTCATTATACTTCCGGTGATTAATGGAATTGATTCAACTGTTCCTGTTACATCACGCAAAGCATAAATAAGTTTGTCTGCGGGAGCAATTTCATTTGTCTGACCAATTAAAACAGCACCAACTTTTTTAAGAACATTTTTATATTCTGATAAAGAAAGATTAGTTCTAAAGCCAGGAATTGCTTCAAGTTTATCAAGCGTTCCACCGGAATGTCCTAATCCCCGGCCGGAAATCATTGGTACTTTTACTCCTGCTGCAGCTACTATCGGGGCAAGAATTAGAGACGTTTTATCTCCAACTCCACCAGTTGAGTGTTTATCTATTTTAATTCCAGGAATAGAATTTAGATTTAGAACCTTTCCACTATAAAGCATTGCTTCCGTTAGTGCACTGGTTTCATCCTTACTCATTCCATTAATGTATACTGCCATTAAAAATGCAGAAAACTGGTAATCCGGAATTTTATTTTTTGTGTAATTAGTAATAAGAAACAAGATTTCTTCTTTTGTCAGATTTTTCTTGTCCCTTTTTTTGCGGATAAGCTCAACTGTATTCATATAAAATATCTATCCAAAATAATTGTTAGAATTAATAATCTTTATAAAGGTCTTAACAAAATTAACATAATAAAAACCAATCTGCATTTGATTGCCCTTAATCATTTATTTATTTTTAGCCCTCAAATTCATTTAGGAGTTTCTTAAAGTATTATGCAATTTAAAAGAAGAACACACACTTGCGGAGAACTACGCGAATCAGACATTGGCAAAAATGTTGTACTTAACGGCTGGGTTGATAGAAGAAGAGATCTTGGCGGTGTAATTTTTATTGATGTTCGTGACAGACACGGAATTACTCAAATTGTTTTTGAGCCAACATTTAATGAACAAGCACATAATGCCGCAAAGGATTTAAGAAGTGAATTTGTAATTGCAATAGAAGGTGTTGTTAGAAAACGACCTGCAGATACTGATAATCCTGATCTTCCAACAGGACATATTGATGTAATGGTAAATAATCTAATAGTTTTAAATGAAGCCGAAACTCCGCCATTCGCAATTAAAGATGATATCGATACGCATGAAGATTTAAGATTAAAGTATA
Source organism: uncultured Ignavibacteriaceae bacterium (assembly GCA_963809415.1). Taxonomy (GTDB): domain Bacteria; phylum Bacteroidota; class Ignavibacteria; order Ignavibacteriales; family Ignavibacteriaceae; genus IGN3. The sequence continues at coordinate 2,049,063 of CAWEJJ010000003.1, forward strand.
GATATTTAGACTTAAGAAGACCAAAACTTCAAAAGAGCCTGGTTTTACGACACAAGATGGCACAGATTACCAGACAATATTTTGATGAAAATGGATTTGTTGAAGTTGAAACTCCGGTTTTAATGAAAAGCACTCCGGAAGGTGCGAGGGATTTTCTGGTTCCAAGCAGAATGCACAAAGGAAAATTTTATGCTCTTCCGCAATCACCACAAACATATAAGCAAATACTTATGGTTGCTGGTATGGATCGCTATTTCCAAATTGTAAAATGTTTTAGAGATGAAGACTTACGTGCAGACAGACAACTCGAGTTTACCCAGATAGATGTTGAAATGTCTTTTGTTGACCAGGAAGATATTTTTGTGATAGTTGAAGGATTAATGAAAAGATTCTTCAAACATGTTTGGAACCGCGAACTTCATACTCCATTACCCAGATTATCATTTGATGAAGCGATGGAAAAATATGGAAGTGATAAACCAGATGTACGTTTTGATCTTGAAATGAAAACTCTTAATGATGTTTTTACAAATACAGGATTTAAAGTATTTAAAGATGCAATTGATGCTGGTGGAGTTATAACTGGATTATTAGCTTCCGGCTGTGGTGATTACACACGTAATCAGTTAGATGTTCTTACGGATTTTGTTAAAGGGCACGGCGCTAAAGGATTGATCTGGATTCGGGTTAAGGAAAACGAACTTGAATCACCTACAATGAAGTTCTTTACAGACGAAGAAAAACAAAAATTAATTAAAGAGCTTAACGCAAAAGCTGGAGATTTAATCTTCATACTTTCAGGATCAAAAACAAAAACTCTTAGTATGATGGGTGCATTGAGATTAGAAATGGCAAAAAGATTAAATCTCGTTAAAGCAGATTCTGAACCAAAATTATTATGGGTTACAGACTTCCCTTTGTTTGAGTGGGATGAAGAAACTGGTAGATTTTACGCAATGCATCACCCTTTTACCTCGCCGAGAATAGAAGATATTCCATTCATGTCTTCTGATCCGGGAAAAGTTAAAGCCCGCGCTTATGATTTAGTTTTAAATGGAAATGAAATTGCCGGCGGAAGTATTAGAATTCATAATTCAGAACTTCAGGCAAAAATGTTTGCAGCGTTAGGAATTTCTGATGAAGAAGCCCAATATAAATTTGGATTTCTAATGAATGCATTTAAATACGGCGCTCCACCTCACGGTGGAATAGCTTTTGGATTTGATAGAATGGCAATGATATTTGCCGGTGAAAATTCAATACGCGATGTAATTGCTTTTCCTAAAACTGCAAGTGCAATATCTTTAATGGATGATTCTCCATCCACAGTTGATGAAAATCAATTGAAAGAATTACATATTAAGATTAGGTAGTGTTTAGAACGTTATGTGTTTTTTACAACCTGCAGGATTAATTTTTGCTAAAGGTGTTTCCTTCATGCGCAAAATTGATCTACCTTAAGAACGATAAATCAATGGAAGTCCAACTAAAAAAAACATACAAAGTTTAATAATTTGAAAAGTTCATTAACTGTAAAAGAATTAAAGAAACAATAAATTCTTAATTACATACCTATTTTCGTACCCATCCAATTAATTTTATCCCCAACCTTAATATTATGCTTGTCTGTAAATCCCGCTGAAACTTCCACAACATACTTTGCCGGTTCTGATGAAGGATAACTTTGATCCGAAAGAGTTTTTGTGTCTTTGTGAATTGTTACAATTTTTTTCTGATCATTAACAAAAATCATATCAAGTGGAATTAATGTATTGCGCATCCAAAAAGATTGGTAATCCTGATTGGGAAAAATAAATAGCATTCCCTGGTTTTCTCCCATCTTATTGCGATTCATCAGACCAAGCTGGCGTTCATAATCATTATCGGCAATTTCAATATCAATCTTTGCTTTTAATGTACCGAGAGAATCGGTGAATGTAAGCTCACCTTCTTTTGTAAAAGAATAATATTCCAATTCCGGCTCATTGTTTTTAATAAAATTATTGTAAATAAAAAATGCTATAACTCCAATTGCTATTAAAAGTATCACAGCTAATTGAACAGTAAATTTTTTCTTTGCTTTTGAGGCTTTTTGTTCTGAATTCTTAATTTGCTTTTTTGCCATTTTGCTTTTCCCGATATTTGTGCAGGGCAAATATAATAAAACGAGGTTATTAATCATTTGTTAAACTTTATACACGATGAGGTCTTATTTATATAGACGCAAAAACACGTATAAACATTTTAAACAATACAATAATTAAATCAATATTTTGTTAATCGATAACCACAACAACCCGCTTGTTTCAATCATAATCCCGGTTTATAACAGGCAGGAGTACATTCAAAGGGCTATAAATTCGGTACTAAATCAAAGTTATGAAGAATGGGAATTAATTATTGTTGATGACGGAAGTAATGATAATACACCCAATTTAATTGAACTTTACAAAAAATATTCACATCGTATAAAGACAATTTATCAAACGCATCAACGCCTGCCGGCAGCAAGAAATAACGGGATAAAAAATTCTACGGGAAACTTTATAACTTTTTTAGATAGTGATGATGAATTTGCAAAAGATCACCTTAAGCTTAGGATTAATTATATAAATAATAATCCCGATATTGATTTTATTCATGGTGGGGTAAAAATAATTGGGAATGAATTTGTTCCGGATAAAGATAATCCCAAAGAATTAATCCATCTTTCGAAGTGTACAATCGGAGCTACTTTTTTTGCCAAACAAGATGTGTTTATTAATCTTGGCGGATTTAGTGATATTCCATATAGTGAGGATTCAGAATTTCTTGAACGGGTTATAAAGAATTACAAAGTGGCAAAAGTAGATTATCCAACATATATTTATCACAGGGAAACACCCGGGAGTATTACCAATTCCATTAAAGGAACCAATAATGGATAATTCGATTATCGATAGACAGAAAATTATTTTAACCGAACAGCAGCAAAAAATGATTGTTAGCGGATGGGGAAGAGATACGCTTGATAAATCTGTTGTTGAAAAGATAACATATCTTTCTGATGGATTTAAAGTAACAGGTTACATTGCTTATCCAAAAGATGAAACACATAAATATCCATGTGTTATATGGTGCCGTGGAGGAATTGGGAATGCTGGTGCGATTGATAAATTTACAGCTCGTGGAATTTACGGACAGCTCGCAAGTTGGGGCTATTGTGTTTTCGCTTCTCAATATCGCGGCAACGATGGCGGCGAAGGGCATGATGATTTTGGCGGTGATGATATTAATGATGTTATAAATCTTATTCCCTTCGCTGATGAAATTCCGCAAGCAAATAAAGATGTTTGGGGAATTGAAGGCTGGAGTCGTGGTGGAATGATGACTTATCTTGCCCTAACCAAAACCAACATATTTAAAGCAGCAATTGTTCTTGGTGGAATCGCAAATCTTCACTGCAACTCTGATGAAAGCAAATTTATGAGAAGACTTTATGAACAAACAATGGGTAGTTACGGTGAAGAAGAATTTAAGAATAGATGCGAAACAAGATCAATTGTAAACTTTTCGGAAAAACTATCCAGATCAACTGCAATGTTAATAATCCATGGCAATGCAGATGAAAGAGTTTTGCCTCACGATTCACTTGATCTTTCTTACAAACTTTTAGAATTGAAAATTCCTTTTAGATTAGTAATGCTGGAAGGTGGAGATCATTTCTTAAAATCTCACCGAAAAGAAGTTGATGAGATGCGAAAAAATTGGTTTGAGAAATATTTAAAGTGAGTTTCTCTTCTCAATTTCACATAATGTCGCAAATCTAAAATTAAGTTACTTTTTCTATCACACTTTCAGATTTATCAACCCAGAGTGCAAGAACAATATCACCAGTTACATTTACAACGGTGCGGGACATATCGAGCAGCCTATCAACTCCAAAAATAATTCCAATTCCTTCGGCAGGAATTCCAACTGTTTGTAATACCATTACAATCATTGGCAGCGAACCGCCGGGAACTCCAGCAGTGCCAACTCCCGCGATAATAGAAAGCACAACAACTATAATCTGCTGGCCGATACTTAAATCAATTCCGTAAAACTGTGCGAGAAATAAAACCGTAATTCCTTCAAACAATGCTGTGCCGTTTTGGTTTGCAGTTGAACCGACCGTTAACACAAAATTAGAAATATCTTTGTTAACATTTAATTTCTCAGATGTAACCCGCAATGATGTTGGAAGTGTTGCATTTGATGAGCTTGTGGAAAATGCTGTTATAATTACTTCACTTATGGCTTTGAAAAAATCAAGGGGATTTCTCTTTATAATAAATTTTAATATGGCACCATAAGTAACTAATAGATGAATGAGCAATGCGGTTAATACCACGAAAACATAAAGAAATAAGGTTGAGATAATTTGAAATCCAAGTTGAGATGCAACAGAAAAGATTAATGCAGCAACACCGAATGGTGCAAGCTTCATTGCAAAATCAATTATCTTCATTACTACATCATAAAGTCCTTCTAAAGTTTTAGTTAAAGCTTCGGTTCTTTCTGATTTGCTGAGAGCTAATGCTATTCCGAATATCAAAGCGAAGAACATTACCGCAAGCAATCCGCCGCCTCTGTAATTTGGATCAAACGCATTAACAATATCTACAAAAGGGTTGCGCGGAATAATATCAATTATAATCTGCATCAAACCTTTAGTTTCTTTTGCTGCACTAACTATGTTGGAAACATTTTGATTGTTGCTTAAAGTTTGTATTAAAACTTCGCGGTCTTCTGCAAGAATTCTTGAACCAGGCTGAACAAGATTCACTAAAACAATTCCTATCAAAACAGAAACAGCAGTTATAACAAGAGTAAACAACAAAGATTTAATTCCCACTCTGCCGATTTTATGTATATCTTTAAAATCTGCAACACCAAGTACAATTGCAGTAAAGATGAGAGGAATAACTATCATAAAAATCATTCGCAGAAAAATTTGTCCGGCGGGATAAGCAATGTTGCTTACAAACCATTGTACGTTTTGGCTTGCAGGGTATAAAGTATTTACAACTAATCCGGATATAAGACCGATTAAAAGTCCGAGTAAGATCTTGGTATGAAGCGGTAATTTCTTTTTCAATATAGATATTTTGATAAGTTATTTTATGTAAACATAAAGAAATATAGTGAACGTAGAAAGACTATGGGAAGTTCAAGTTTAAGAATCCTCTGCGACTCAGCGTCTCTGCGGTGAAGAAAATATTTTACCGCAGAGGCGCAAAGACGCGGAGTTTATTTTAAAAGTATCATCTTCTTCGCTTCAACAAAGTCCCCAGCTTGAAGTTTGTAAAAGTAAATTCCAGAACTTAATTGTACGTTGTTAATTGTAAATTGTGTATTGTATACACCCGCCGGCTTTTCTTCATTAACAAGCGTTGCAACTTCTCTTCCTAACAAATCATAAACTTTAAGTGTAACAAACTGCGTACTGCTTATTGCATACTGAATACTGGTGCTTGGGTTGAATGGGTTTGGGTAGTTTTGCTGTAATAAAAATTCTTTAAGTTGAGTTAAGTCATTATCTGCATCTCCAATAAATGTTACTCCACCGTTTGTTGTGTGAAGGATCGTGCCATCTTCACCCACTATCCAGCCGTTACTCTCGTCAATAAAAAATACAGAGGATAAAATCTTATCTGTCCCATTTGATAGTGTAACCCAATTAGTCCCACCATTTGTTGTCTTCATTAATGTCCCACCTAAACCTACAATCCATCCAGTAACCGAATCAGAAAATGTAACACAAAATAAATTATGTCCCGTCGGACTATTGAGCAAACTCCAATTTATTCCACCATCCGTAGTTTTTATTATTGTTGCCAAATCATATACACCGGATCCATCTGTATTAGAACCAACAGAATATCCAATATTTTGATTACAAAAATATACGCTACTTAGACCATGGTTTGAAGGACTAGTTTGGGGTATCCAAGTAGTTCCTCCATCTGTAGTAGCAAAGATTAGATCTTCCTTTGGAATTGTTGTTTTTTCTCCAACAATCCAGCCATGATATTTATCTATAAAAAAAACATCTCTTAAATATCCTACTGGATTTAGGATTTTTGGTTCCCAACTATCCCCCCCATTAGTTGTCATTATTACTGTCCCATTATAACCTACTACTGCCCAGCCATAGTTACCATCCACAAAATAAACTGAATTCAAGTAATAACTTGTTCCACTCGTTTGAGGTATCCAATTATTTCCGCCGTTTATAGTTTTTAATACTGTTCCATTCGAACCAACAGTCCAACCGGTATTTTGATCTACAAAACAAACCGATGTTAGCCCAACATTAGTTCCACTTTCCAAATTAATCCAATTTATTCCATCATCAATAGTTTTTAATATTGTTCCTGAAGAACCAACAGCCCAACCTATATTAGAATTTATAAAAAAAGCATCGGTTAGAGTTTTATTGTTCCCTTTTTTTTGCGATATCCAAGTAATTCCCTCATCTGTTGAATTAAATATTTCTCCATCTCTGCCCACACACCAACCCATAGAAATATTTGCGAAGTAAACTGAATTTAAATATGCAATAGGTTCAGTTGTTGTATAAGTGGTCCAACTTTCACCTCCATCGGTTGTCTTATGTATTCTTGTTGCTACATCATTCATATCATAGCTAGCTCCGACTATAAATCCATTATTAGCATCGGTAAAGAATACACTCGTAAAAGTTTGTAATGTTCCCAATGACTTTAAATTCCAAGTTATTCCTCCGTCAGTAGTTTTTATCAGGGTTTCGCTATCACCTACAGCCCATCCAAAATTATTTTCTATAAAATAAACGCTGTATAACCTAGAACTTGTCCCGCTATTTAAAGGAATCCAATCAGCCCCGCCATTTGTTGTCTTGAGTATTGAACCAAAATCACCAACAACATAACCGCTATCTTTATCAGTAAAAAATATATCAACTAAAGGGCCCTGCCCTTCAACTGCTGTAAATACTTTATCCCAATTTGTACCTCCACTGGTTGTCCTCAATATTGTTCCAAATTCACCCAAAGCCCAGCCATTAACACTATCAATAAAAAATACAGCAGATAAATTAGATATAAGGGGCGTAGATAAGTTAGCCCAAGTGTTTCCACCATCTGTTGTTTTGAATATTACTCCCGCCTCGGTATAAGAATGATATCCCACTATCCAGCCATAATTCTCATTTATAAAAGACGCATCTAAAAAAGTGTATTCATTCCCTAATGATTTTGAATCCCAAGAATTCCCTGCATTAGTAGTTCTATGAATTATTCCAAATCTTCCTACTATCCAACCATTATTTGCATCTATAAATTTCACACAGTTAAATGTTGTATTTGAAGGTTTGGGATTTTGCCAAAACCACTGCGCGTTAACTTGAAATGAAACTGAGAAGAAAAGGACCAAACTTAAAACTATCCAGATCTTTTTCATAAAAGTCCCCTTAATTAAAAGTTAGAAAACTGCTACTTTAAAAAAGTACAAAGTAATTATTAATGTCAAGCGAAAGCTGAGTTTAACCAGCCGCCGCGGACAGGATCGAGAAGAGAGAGTATCTCATTGAAAATTAAACATTTAACATTGAGCATTTAGCTCTTAATCGTTATCACACATTCTTGTTATTAAACCCCATTTACTTTATTTTTTCACACCGATTTTAAGTATAGCATTCCGATTTTTTTTATTTATTCCCAGGGAATGTTATTTGCAAAATTGTTGTTTTTGTAGAAAAAAATAAACTTTCTGTCGTAAATGATTGAGGCGAATTTGTAACTAAAAAAACAGATTCCTCTCTTCGTTCGGAATGACGATTTAGAACAAAGGAAAATTTTTATGAGTGATGATATTAACAAAGACAAAAAAGTTGAAGAAATAGAAACCAGCGAGTGGCTTTATTCTTTGGATTATGTTCTTCAGAATAGCGGACCTGAAAGAGTTGTTGAATTGCTTCATCAACTTCAAATCCGCGCACACAAATCCGGAGTTCACGTTCCGTTTAGTGCAAATACTCCTTACATAAACACTATACCAAGAGAAAGACAATCACCTTTTCCTGGTGATAGAGAAATTGAAAGACGAATAAAAAGTCTTATCCGCTGGAATGCAATGGCAATGGTTGTTAAAGCAAATAAACTTGAAAACGGAATTGGCGGGCATATTTCAACTTATGCTTCTGCTGCAACGTTGTACGAAATAGGGTTTAATCATTTCTTCCGCGGTAAAGGTGATGGTTACGAAGGCGATCAGATTTATTTTCAGGGACACGCATCTCCGGGAATTTATGGAAGAGCGTATCTTGAAGGAAGATTAACTAAAGAACAACTTAAAAATTTCAGAAGAGATTTAAGTCCTGATGGTGGAATAACATCTTACCCGCATCCTTTTTTAATGCCTAACTTCTGGGAATTTCCTACTGTATCAATGGGGCTTGGTCCGATACAGGCAATTTATCAGGCAAGATTTAACAGATATTTAGAAGATCGTGGATTAAAAAAACCAGGTGGACACGTTTGGGCATTTCTTGGTGATGGTGAAACAGATGAACCCGAAGCACTGGGTGCAATAACGCTTGCATCCCGCGAGAAGCTTGATAATTTAATTTTTGTTATCAATGCCAATCTGCAAAGATTAGATGGACCTGTACGCGGTAACGGTAAAATTATTCAGGAACTTGAAGCGGCTTTCCGTGGTGCAGGCTGGCATGTTATCAAAGTTATCTGGGGCAGTGATTGGGATCCTTTATTAGAAAAAGATTCCGATGGAAAACTTGTTAAAAGAATGGGTGAAGTTGTTGATGGTGAATATCAAAAATATTCAGTAGAAGGCGGAGATTATATAAGAAAAAATTTCTTTGGTAAAGACGCAGAACTGCTGAAGATGGTTGAACAGATGAGTGATGAACAATTGTTTAAAATGAAACGCGGCGGTCATGATCCCGAAAAGGTTTATGCCGCATTTAAAGAAGCTGTAAATTACGCAGGTAAGCCAACTGTAATTATAGCTAAAACAATTAAAGGATATGGACTTGGTGAAGCAGGTGAGGGAAAAAATATTACTCATCAACAGAAAAAATTAAATGAAGATGAAATGAAAGAATTTAGGAGCCGGTTTGGTATTCCTATTTCTGATGAACAGATTGCAAATGATCCTTTTTATAAACCAGACGAAGACAGTGAAGAAATTCAATATCTAAAAAAGCGCAGAGCAGAACTTGGTGGATTTGTTCCATCTCGCAAAACAGATATCCGCCCAATCAAGGCTCCACCAGAGTCTTTGTTTGAAGAGTTTTATAAAGGCACAGAAGGAAGAGAAGTTTCAACCACAATGGTGTTTGTAAGAATTCTTGCAAAACTTTTAAAGGATAAGGAACTTGGTAAGTTAGTTGTTCCCATTGTACCGGATGAAGCGCGTACTTTTGGTATGGAAGCTCTTTTTAGGCAGGTGGGAATTTATTCACACGCCGGGCAACTTTACGAACCGGTTGATGCTGATTCACTTCTTTATTATAAAGAAGCAAAGAACGGACAAATTCTTGAAGAAGGAATTACAGAGGCGGGATCAATGTCTTCTTTTATTGCAGCAGGAACGGCTTATCTTTCACATGGAATTAATATGATTCCTTTCTTTATTTATTACTCAATGTTTGGATTGCAAAGAGTTGGTGATTTAGTTTGGGCTGCTGGTGATATTGGTGCGAAAGGATTTTTACTCGGTGGCACAGCTGGTAGAACTACTCTAGCCGGCGAAGGATTGCAGCATCAGGACGGAAACAGTCACTTGCTTGCATATCCGGTTCCAAACCTTGTTACTTATGATCCCGCTTTTGCTTACGAATTAGCAATAATTATTCGTGATGGAATAAAAAGAATGTATGAGGATCAGGAGCATATTTTTTACTACATAACATTGATGAATGAAAATTATGCCATGCCCGAAATGCCAAAAGGAGCCGAAGAAGGAATACTTAAAGGAATGTATAAGTTTTTCAGTTCGGATAAAAAGACTTCAAAACTACGCGCACAATTATTTGGCAGTGGAACAATTTTAAATGAAGTAATTAAAGCAGCACAAATTCTTGAAGATGATTATCGCGTTGCTACGGATGTTTGGAGTGTAACAAGTTATAAAGAATTGCGTCGAGATGCACTTGATATTGAAAGATGGAATATGTTGAATCCGGCTAAGAAGCAAAAACAAAATTATATCCAGAAGACTCTTGAAAAAGAAGAAGGTGTGTTTGTTGCCGCTTCAGATTATGTTAAGGCGCTTCCTGATTCAGTTGCAAAGTGGTTCCCGGGTTATCTTTATTCTCTTGGTACAGATGGATTTGGAAGAAGTGAATCAAGGGCTATGCTGCGCGATTTCTTTGAGGTTGATGCTAAACATATTGTGTTTGCAACACTTACAGCATTATTTAAAGAAGGAAAGGTTCAGGATAAAGTTTTAGATAAGGCTGCAAAAGAACTCGGCATAAATCCAAACAAACGCAACCCGATGAATACTTAGTTCGAGAACATCATTGCGATCCCGATTTTAATCGGGAGAAGCAACTTGCAATTATTTATGTGAAATCTCGGAATGTCATTTCGAAGGAGTCTTCGAGTGAGAAATCTGATTAAATATTATTTTAAGATTTCTCTCTTTGGTCGAAATGACATAAAAAAGTTTATTAAACGTAGTATTAGTGACTATTGAAAATTGAAATTTTAAGGTTTTATAATGGCAACAGAATTTAAATTACCGGAACTAGGCGAGAACATTGAAGCTGCTGATGTTGTTAATGTTCTTGTAAAAGAAGGTGACGTAATTACAAAAGATCAGGCTGTTTTGGAAATTGAAACAGATAAAGCAACAATAGAAGTTCCCTCATCTATTGAAGGAAAAATTTCAAAGGTATTGATTAAAGCCGGCGACAAAGTTAAAGTCGGTTCTGTCGTAATGATTGTGGATGAAGGCGGAAGTCAAATAGCAACAGAGAGTAAGAAAGAGATTAAGAGTGAGAGCAAAACCGAACTAAAGCCAGCAGAAAAAGTTTCGGAAGTAAAAACAGAACCGGAAGTTGAATACAAAGCCACACCATCACCAAAAACAACTGGCAAAAAAGAAATTGTTGAATTCAGATTGCCTGAACTTGGAGAGAACATAGAAACCGCAGATGTACTTAATGTTTTAGTAAAGGTTGGCGACGTTATTGAAGTTGATCAGGCTATTCTTGAAATAGAAACCGACAAAGCTACAATTGAAGTTCCAACTACAGTTGCGGGAAAAGTTGTTGAGGTTTTAATTAAAGCCGGAAGCAAGGCAGCCGTAGGCGATGTAATGATTAAGGTTGAATCAAGTAATATTGTAGTTGCAAAATCAACCATCGCTGAAGTTGAAAAAACGGAACCGGAAAAATCGCCTGAAGTTGAAACAATTAAAGGATCTGTTTCACCTCCAACTGGTGAGCGTGAATCTTTACAACGAATGGATCTTGATAATCAACCGCCAATATTAAAAGGTGCCGCACCTGCTGCTCCATCTGTAAGAAGAATTGCCAGAGAAATAGGTGTTGATATAAATAAAGTTTCCGGATCAGGACTCAATGGCAGAATTTCTATGGATGATGTTAAAGCATTTTCTAAAAAATTACATGAGTCTTATTCACAAGGTGGCGGAACAGGATTAAGCATTAAATCGGAATCACTTCCTGATTTCACAAAGTTTGGTGCGATCAGCAAAGTTGAGATGACGAATATCCGCAAAAAAACTGCGGATCATCTTGGCTATGCATGGGCAACAATTCCACATGTAACACAGTTTGATAAAGCCGACATCACTCTTTTAGAAAAATCGAGAAAAGAATTAAATAAAAATTCAGAAACAAAATTAACTGTAACAGCAATTCTTGTAAGAATAATTGTTGATGCCTTAAAAAAGTTTCCACAGTTTAATTCCAGCATAGATATGGAGAAAAAAGAAATTATTTACAAGAATTACTTTAACATCGGCGTTGCTGTTGATACTGAGTTTGGTTTGATTGTTCCAGTTATTAAAAACTCGGATAAAAAATCATTAACAGAAATTTCTGTTGATATGAACGCACTTGCAGAAAAAGCTCGCAACAAAAAAATCGGATTAGATGATTTACAAGGCGGATGTTTTACAATATCTAATCTTGGCGGAATCGGTGGAACATATTTTACTCCAATCGTAAACTCCCCGGAAGTTGCCATACTTGGTGTTTCTCGGGGAAACTTGGAACCAGTTTGGAATGGTTACGGAGTTTTTGAACCAAGACTAATGCTGCCATTATCTTTGTCTTACGATCACAGAATTATAGATGGTGCTGATGCAATAAGGTTTTTAAGGTTTGTTGTGGAAGCTTTAGAAAACCCTATTAAACTACTTTTATAAATATACATTGTTCGATTGTTGTATTGTTTTATTGTTATTACAGCAATTGAGCAATGAAGCAATCAAACAATAAATTGCTAAACGAGAATTAATTTATGTCTGATAAAATAAAATTAACAGTTATTGGCAGCGGTCCCGGTGGATATGCTGCTGCATTTCTTGCCGCTGATCTTGGGATGGATGTTACACTAATTGATCTGGATAAAAATCCCGGCGGTGTCTGCCTTTACCGCGGTTGTATTCCATCAAAAGCATTGCTTCATGTTGCAAAACTTATCCATGAAGCAGAAGACGCTAAGAATTGGGGAATAGAATTCGGTGCACCAAAAATTGATATTAACAAACTCCGTGAATTTAAAAACAATGTTGTAACAAAACTTACAGGTGGACTTGGACAAATATCAAAACAAAGGAAAATAAATTTTATTCAAGGCAGAGCAAGTTTTATTAATTCATCAACTTTAAAGATTGAAAAGGTTGATGGACAAACAATTGAACATACTTTTGAAAAAGCTATCATTGCAACAGGTTCTGTTATTGCAACCATTCCATCATTAAATATTCAATCTAAAAAATTACTTAACTCAACATCAGCACTTGATCTTCCCGAAATTCCAAAATCACTTTTAGTTATTGGAGGAGGGTACATTGGGCTCGAGCTTGGTTCTGTTTATGAAGCCCTTGGTACAAAAGTTTCTGTAGTTGAAATGATGCCTGGACTTTTACCCGGAGCGGATCGTGATCTCGTAAATTATCTTTCAATGAGAATTAAAAAATCTTTTACTGAAGTTATGACAAACAGCAAAGTTTTAGAAATGAAAGAAGTTAAAGACGGAATTAGCGTTAAGATTCAAGATGATAAAGGAAATGTTGCAGATAAAGTTTATGATTATGTTTTAATGTCTATCGGAAGAAAACCTGAAACACGCGGACTTGGATTAGAAAATACAAAAGTTACTGTTACTGATCGGGGCTGGGTTAAAGTTGATAAGCAGCTTAGAACAACTGACCCAAATATTTTTGCGATTGGTGACATTGCCGGCGAACCAATGCTTGCGCACAAAGCTTCACATGAAGGAAGAACAGCAGTTGAAGTTATTGCCGGACATAAAGTTACTTTTGAACCGCTTGCTATTCCTGCTGTTGTATTTACTGATCCTGAAATTGCCTGGGCAGGAATTACAGAAGAACAGGCTAAGAAAGATGGGATAAAATACGAAGTCGCTAAATTTCCATGGGCAGCAAGCGGAAGAGCAGTTACGCTTGATAGAACCGATGGTGTAACAAAATTAATCGTTGATCCCGATACACAAAGAATACTTGGAATAGGGATCTGCGGACCAAACGCCGGAGAGTTAATAGCAGAGGGTGTTCTTGCTATTGAAATGGGAGCCAATGTTACGGATCTGAAACTTACAATTCATCCACATCCAACATTATCAGAAACAATTATGGATGCAGCAGAGGTTTTCTTTGGACAAAGCTCGCATTTTTATAAACCGAAGAAGTGAGATCAGAACACTTACAAAATTTAAAATAAAAAAGCAGTACCCGAAGATACTGCTCTTATTGAAAAATGATAAAATTAAAGAGCGACAAGTACACCAGCCATAATACCAATATAGTTAGTTGCACTACCCTCGGTAGATATGCTATTAAAGGTTGCATTAACATCAAGATCTAACTTTGGCCCAAGTGGAAGTAAAAATCCAACGCCAGCACCAAAACCAAATTTCGTGCTTGATTCTGAAATTTCATAAGTCGCTAAGGCAGCATTTGTACTGCTTACAGCGTTAGTTTTGAATAAAAATGGATCATAATTTATTTCAAATTTGGATGAAATAAAGTGCACACCAAGTTGTGCCATTACGTAAGGTTTAAATCCTTTTGAAGGGAAAGTATATCTTATGCCTGCTAAAAGAGGGACAGAGCTAAATGTTCCACTCGCAATGTCAGATTCGGTTTTATATGACCATGTATTATAACCAAGCGAACCGGTGACTTGTAGAGAAGGAGAAACCATATAAGCGAAATTGCCTTGTCCGCCAAAACCCAAATCTACGGCATCACCAAAATCACCCATTGGTATAGCAATACCGCCTTGAACGCCTACCGCCATTTTGCTCTGGGCATTTGTAAAACCAGCAAAAAGAACAATAATTGTAAATACAGCAAGAACAGAAACAAATCTTTTCATAAAAAGCCTCTTAAATTATTATGATTGTTATTAGTTATGTCCCGAAATTTTTCGGTTTTACTAAATTATATAAAAAAAGTTATTTATCAAGAAGATAATGTAATTTTAATTGTTTTTTATAAAGCAAGTTATAGAATATCTTTGGCACAAAAATTATCCTTTGGGAATTTTTTCCCAAAGGAATTGTCTGAAATAAGCTGAATTTTTAGAAATGAACGTTAAGGATTACACTTGCAGAACCAATTCCGAACGAAGAGCCGCTTTGTCCCTCATAAGTAACATTACCAGTTTTTTGATCTGGTTTTCCAAGACTCTTAAATCCGAGAGTGTATTTACCACCAAGGGATAAGCCTTCCGTAAAGTACCAATCAAAGCCAAAATTTATACCGGCACCAAAACCAGTTCCGGAATATTCAATTTTATCAGTAACTGTATTTACTGTTTGTTCAGATGTTGATGAATATGTTCCAAAATTAAGATTAACACCAAAGTATGGAGATACGCTGTAGAGTGCTTTCAGGTGATAATTTCCATCAACAGAAACGCCAAAGGTTGTAACGGATAATTCATCCTTATCGCCATTTGTAAACTCTTGTGTTGTGGAACCGGTTCCAAAATTCAAACCAAGTGCAACAGCAATTTGATTGGTTACGAAATATCTAAATCCTGCTCCGTATAAATCTATTATATTATCAGGGTATATAGAGGCTGTACTAACATACGCCGGATCGAAATTGCTTTGAAATGGTGTATATCTAAAAACAAATGATTTCGAGCCTTCCCTTACTTCCGGTTTTGGGCCATCATAATTTGCATTTACTTGAGCCATTGTTAGTGTTGCCCCAATCAGAAATAGTGAAAGTACTGCGATCATTTTTTTCATTTTGTGCTCCTTTGTTTATGAGTAATTCGTTTTTATTGAATTTTTTAAATCCGCATAGATATTATCCCAAGTATTATACCAGCAGATTAAGCCAAAATCCCTCTAAATTTCAGTGGATTTTTCTTAAGTTTGTATCTTATTTACAGGTAAAAAATTACAATACTAAAATATTTTGCAATTATGTGATTACTTTGGTTCAAAACATATTTTGAATTATTAAACATTAACAGTACGAAAAAACACTTCTAAGTTATTAATTATTTAAGAGGATTTTTTGGAATTTATACACTATTTGGTAGATCTTTTTTTACATCTTGATAAGCATTTAAATGAAATAATTTTACAGTATGGAACGTTAACGTATGTGATTTTATTTGGAGTTATTTTTGCTGAAACAGGATTCGTTTTCACTCCATTTCTTCCAGGAGATTCGCTTCTTTTTGCTGCCGGAACATTTGCCGCAGCGGGCTCTTTTAATGTTCATCTGCTTTTTATTTTATTAAGCATAGCCGCAATTCTGGGAGACACAGCAAATTATTGGATTGGAAACTTTTTTGGTCCCAAGGTGTTTGAGAAAAATATTCGGTTTTTAAAAAAAGAATATTTGGAAAAAACCCACAAGTTCTATGAAAAACATGGCGGTAAAACAATAATTATTGCACGTTTCATTCCTATAATCCGAACGTTTGCCCCATTTGTTGCCGGGGTTGGTGCAATGACTTACTCAAAGTTTATTTTATTTAATATTGCTGGTGCTGTTTTATGGTGTGCATTATTTGTTTATGGCGGATACTTTTTTGGAAATCTTTCTTTTGTGAAAAATAATTTTTCAATGGTGATTATAGCTATAATCTTTATTTCTGTGCTTCCAGGATTAATTGAATTTGCTCGCCACAAATTTGCAAAAGACAATGCCGATATTTAATTATTAAATCAATGATTTAGGAGAAATATGAAATTAATAACTTTTATTTTTATGATGATCATAGCGGTTACCCCAATGTTTGCACAAAATATTGAATCAACTATAAAATTTGATCCATCTCGCAATCCATTTGATGACTTAAAATCTGCCATTGAATTGGCAAAAGACAATAACAAAAGAATTATACTTGATGTTGGCGGAGAGTGGTGTATATGGTGTCATCGAATAGACGCTTTTATGCACAACACAAAAGAAATTAATTCTTTACTTGAAAAAAACTACCTTATTGTTAAAATCAATTATAGCAAAGAAAACAAGAATGAAAAGTTTTTATCGCAATATCCTGAAATAGAAGGCTATCCGCATTTTTTTGTTTTGGATAAAGATGGGAAATTGTTGCACTCGCAGAATACCGGGGAGCTGGAAAAAGATAGAGATTACGATAAAGATAAATTCATCGATTTTCTTAATAAGTGGAAACCAACAAAAAGCTAAATTTATTAAAGCATAAATTCCATACACTCATTTGACCTGGTTACTAATATTTATTTTTATCTGTTTGTCTAACTGTTGATTGCATTACAATATAGTCGCATATTTTTATGAAATCTTATTATATTTAATGATATTTTTGTATGTGAATTTTATAAATGATCATATGAAAAAGGAAAATACAAAAACGAACAATAAACAAAGCCTGAGTTTCAAGGGAAAAACATTTATGAAACCGGCTGTTTTGTTATTGGTTTTACTTTTGATTCCATCCATTTACTCTCAACCTAAAAGCGATTTCATATTAACACCCTGTTATGGGAATGATATTTTAAACTCGCAAACCTCAGAAGCTGATCTTATAAAAATTGTTGGCAAAAAAAATGTTGAAAGAGTTGAACGCTGGTATGACGAGGGAACAGAAAGAGTTGTTGGTTCTGTATTTTTTAAAGATACACCATCATACTTTTTTATTAAATGGAAAGACACGGTTAATTTTAAATATCCGGAATGGCTGGAGATTCATGGCGATAATTCTGTCTGGGACACTGGATAATGGAGTTAAAATAGGAACAACACTTTCAGAACTTGTAAAATTAAATGGGAAACCATTTACATTTACCGGTTTTGATTGGGATTATGGAGGATATGCAATCTTTGAAAAAGGGAAGCTTGAAAATGATTGTTATTCAATTCAGCTTTATTATGATTATAAAGATTTGTTTGAAAATGAGTGGAATCAGATTGTTGGAGATCAAATAATGTATCAACAAACAATCCCGTCTTAAAAAAAGTTAAAGTTTATGTTGATGAAATAACTTTTTATTTCAAATAAAAAAGCACGAAAGAGAATAAAATCAATCGTGCTTTTAAATTGTTAACTTGATGCATTAAACTAAAATCCATCTTCACTTATATTCTTTCTCAATTACCTTTCCATACTTCTTTGCAATCTCACGAATGTCCTTGCTTTTCCTATCAACACAAATTGAAGATTATTCTTTGGAAAATATTTTTTTATAATTTCATTTGCATTCTTCAACAGTCATTCCATCAACAGCTTTTTCAAAATTGTTGATGTATGAATCGTCTAATCCATAGATATATTTTTGAGTTAAAAATCCAGCGAGCGAACCCGCGGTTTCATATTCCGGAGGAAATTGTCCTTTAACATAATTCTTTGCTGATTTTAATGTCGCTTCATCAATTCCTTTTTCAAAAAGTCTGTTATAAGTTTTTAATGCAAGGTCAATTGCAGCCTCTGTGTTTTTTGTTGCAGTAAAAGTGCTAATATAAAAAGTTCCCGCATTTTTGTATTGAGAAAATCTGCTTCTTGCACCATAAGTATACCCGGCATTTACTCTAAGTTCATCATTTAGCCACGAAGTAAATCTTCCGCCAAGAATTGTGTTAATAACATCAATTTGAATTTGGTCAGGGTTGTTCATCGGTGATACCAAAACCTCCAATCATAAAGGTAGTTTCAGTTGCATTATCTTTGTTGATAAGATAAACTCCCGGTTCTTTTAAATCTTTATTTTCAAATTTTAAATCAGAGTATAACTTTTTTATCGTTGTCACTTCCAGGAATTAAAATATTTTGTCAACTCTGATTTACATTTTATTCAGAGTCAAAGTCACCAACAACTGCAATGGCACAATATTCAGGTCTGATAATTATTTAAATAAAAAGAATGTGATTTGATTTCGATCGATCGACTCAACAGTTTTTTTTGTCCCGTTCACAGGATTACCATAAGGCAAATCCCCAAACAGAAACTTATTAAAATAAATTCCCACTACTTGTCTTGGACTTTCTTTTGCCTGATCTAGTTCTGCGATCCATCTTTGTTTTCTTTTTGTAATTTCTTCATCCGGAAAAGTCGGATTTGTCATCACTTCACTTATTACAGGAAGAAGTTTATCTAAATCATCTTTCATAAACTGTGTGTATAAGCCTGAGTAATCCAAGTCGTGCATAGGTGTTTAAACTGCTTCCATAAAAATTAAAAATAGAATCGATTTGGGATTTTGTGTAATTCTTTGTCCCAAACTTTAACGCTTCAGCAGTAAAGGAAGCCAATCCATTTTGAACTCCATCTCTTACAGCCCCAGCATCAAACACAGCGGAAAAAGAAATTATAGGGACATTCTTCTTTTCCATTAAATAAACAGGTAATCCGTTATCAAGCTTACAATTTTATAATTGGGTAAGTTTAAATTGTGCGAAGTCCGATAGAACCCAATAACAGAGATAAGTAGGATTGACATATTTGCATGATTGCATGCATCCATGCATCCATGAATTCATCTTTTTACTAACTTTTTGATTTCTAATATTTGTTGTCGTTTGCTTCATTATTCCGTCTCCTCTGTATTGTAGGATTCCTACGGTTCTGTTTTGTTTTGTAAAATATTTTGCAGCAACTCGCTTTATATCATCAGCAGTTACTTTTTTATATTCATCGGGAGCGGAAAACATTTTTTTGTAATCGCCAAAAAACAATTCGTAAGTTCCAATTGTGTTTGACATTCCATTTATTGTTTCAGTCGTTCTATAAAAACCCATTAGTTTTTGATTTTTAACTTTTTGTAATTCGCTTTCGCTTATTCCATCTTTAATAATTTTATCTATCTCGTCAAGAATTGCTCGTTTCTAAGTTTTGGTGCAGATACGCTATCATTACAAATTCCATAAAAGATAAAATAAGGTTGGATCAAAAGCATCTGGATAAAAACTCCCAACCTCTAAAGCAAGCTGTTGATTATCAATGATAGAGTTATAAAGTCGTGATGATTCTCCTTCTGATAGAATTGAGTTTAGAAGATCAAGTGCATAATAATCTTCAGTGCCTGATTGGGGAACGTGATAGGTTATCATTATGTATGGAGAAGGTACTTCGCGTTTTACGAAAACCCTTTTCTCGCCTTTTTGTTCGGGTTCAATTGTATGCAATGCTCTTGGTTTTGGTCCGGCAGCAATCGGTTCAAAATATTTTTCAGCAAGCTTTTTAACTTCATCCAGCTTAACATCTCCGCTTATTACAACAACACAATTGTTTGGTGCATAGTAAGTGTGAAAATAATTTTCCAAATCTTCTTTGGTCCAATTTTTAATATCAGATTCCCATCCAATAACAGGCCATTGATATTGGTGAGCAATAAATGCGGTCGCTTGAACTTCTTGCCAGAGTTGTTCTAACGGATTATTTTCTAATCCTGTACTTCTTTCAGAAAGAATTACTCCACGCTCACTTTCAATCATTTTGGGATCAAAGTTCAGGTTAGCAATTCTATCAGCTTCAAGATCAAACATTAGCTCGATTGAACTGGAAGGAAACCAATCAGTGTAAGCCGTTATATTTTCAGAAGTATATGCGTTATTTGATCCGCCGTTTGCCTCCATAACACGGTCAAATTGTTTTGGTCCGTATTTTTTTGCGCCGTTAAACATCATGTGCTCAAAAAAATGGGAGATTCCCGTTATTCCTGTATATTCATTACGTGAGCCGACACGATAAAAGAAATACATATTTGCATTTGGAATTGAGTTATCTTCAAGAACAAAAATTTTCATTCCGTTCTTTAGCGTAAAAGATTTAACATCTTCGGCAGTTACTTGTGCAAATAGGGGAAGAGCAGAGATAAGAATAATCAAGGTTGTAAAAAACAACCTTCGGGGTTTCAACTTAGCAAACTTAAATGTTTGTAGAAAAGAGAAGAATTTCATAAGTAATCCCAAAATATTGATAAAATTAGTTGTGCTAAAATACTAATTGTACTGTGTATATAAAGCACAATTTGATGAGCGGTTTTAATTTTGACCTCAAGCTGTTTTTGCTTATTTGGATTTGATGCACATCTCTTTTTTGATGTTAAATTATTCTTATATTAAATACAGAAACGCAAAATGTTAGAAAGGAAACTTTACTTTATGTCATCATCAAATGATATGACAACTTTAACAGAGGCAATTGAAGTTGCTAGAAAAAAAGGATACACACGGGATTTCACAGCAGATAAGTCAGGTTTTCTTTGCAAAGAGACAAATGAAAAGTTTGAACCTGAGGATCTTTTAATATCAAAAACTTACAGGTTTGAAGGTGAATCTGACCCGGACGATATGGAAATATTATATTTAATGGACTCAAATTCAGGAACGAAAGGGATTTTTGT
This sequence comes from uncultured Ignavibacteriaceae bacterium, assembly GCA_963809415.1. Lineage (GTDB taxonomy): Bacteria > Bacteroidota > Ignavibacteria > Ignavibacteriales > Ignavibacteriaceae > IGN3. The sequence goes on from CAWEJJ010000003.1 coordinate 2,070,162, forward strand.
TGAAGCATATGGAGTTTATGGTGATTTTGATGACTTTGATTTATCCATATTCTTAAAAAGAATAAAAGTTTCAGAACACCATTAATTAAATCTAGTTTATAATTACCAGTAAGCTTTATGTTTACAATGGTTTTATGAATAATAATATTCTGTTCACCATTCAAAAAAAATTTCTTTCTACATTCTTAAAACAAACATATTTAATTTTGTAACAAGCCTGTAGAAAGCTAAAGAAAAAGGTAGTTCTAATTTATTTTTTATAAACTAAACTTTTTTAAGTTCAGCAGAAATCTCTAATTTCACTTCCTCAGCGACCACAACACCGCCAACTTCTGTTAAAGCATTCCAATGCAAACCAAAATCAAATCGGTTTAACTTCCCGTTAATTTCAAATCCGGCAACCTCACCGCCACCCAACCCGCTGACAGTTCCATTATAGGTTACGTCAAGCTTGATTTCTTTTTTTGTTCCACGGATAGTTATATCTCCAATTACCAGGTACTCACTATCAGATTTTTTATTAATTGTTTTAGATACAAAGGTTAACTTTGGATAATTAGCAGCATCAAAAAAATCTGCTGATTTAAGGTGATTATTCCTTTGTTCGTTCTTTGTATCAATACTATTAACCTCAGCTTCAAATGAAATTTTTGCATCAGAAAAATCTGATTTCTCCGATTCAACTGTTCCATCAAAAACATTGAATTGTCCTGTTACGTTTGCAACCACCAGGTGTTTTACTTTGAATTTAATTTCGGTGTGTGCCTGATCTATCTTCCAAGTAGCCATTGTTTATTCTCCTTAATAATAAAATAAATTTCTTAATAAAATGTATGTGTCATAACACGTTAAATGCAAGGAAGGATGTGATTTGAGGAAACAATATAAAATGGCTGTGATAATTATCACGGTGAGAGACTAAAATAAAAGGGTGAATACTTATTAATCAATTTGAAAACAATAAACTGCAGAGTCAGTCGTTACTTTTTGAAATCCCGTTAATTGTACAATTGTCACAATTGCCACACGGTTTTTCGCCAGGAAAACCAAAGTAATCGGAGATAAAAACTCTTCTACAATATTCACTTCTAAAATAATTGACAACAGAAAGAAGTTTCTTATTATCATTTAAAAGTTTTTCTTTAAGATGTTCTTCATTTTGCAAAATTTCAGGTAATTCATTTGTAAGTAAAAGATTTTTTCTTTCAAGCTCACCTTCAGTAACACCATAACGATCTAACATTGCAAGCGCAGTTTCAATTCTAAAATCATTCTTGTTCTTAAAATTCATTTGCTCACGGAGATATTCAATTCCGCTGGAATTTATCAGACCCAAATCTCTTTTCAACAGGTTATACAAAGCAAAATAAAAGTGAACATCGGGATTTGACCATTTAATAAACTCCATTTGTGTGTAAAGATCATCCTGGTTGTAAAACAAAAGACAAAGCGAATCTTTACCATCCCGGCCTGCTCGTCCTATTTCCTGGTAATAAGATTCTATTGAGGATGGAACCTCAGCGTGAATCACAAATCTTATATCAGCTTTATCAATTCCCATTCCAAAAGCATTTGTTGCAAGCATTAGATTTTGTTTTCCATTAATAAAATCTCTCTGCATATTTTTTCTTTGTCTGTCTTCAAGTTTACCATGATAAACACCGTGCTTAAATCCTTTGTCACCAAGAATTTCAGAAAATCTTTCCAGGGTCTTGATTAATGAAAAATATATTATTCCGCTGCCCTCATATTTTTCTAATGTGGCAAATATCTCTCTTAACTTTTCTTTATCATCAAAAACATCAACGGATTCTAATCTTAAGTTTGGGCGTTCAATTCCCTGGTGGAAAAGTTTTATATCTTCTTTATTGATGTGAAGTTTTTTAATTATGTCTTCCTGAACATCATGAGTTGCTGTTGCGGTTAAAGCAATTGTTAAAGGATTGCCAAGTAATTCTCTAAATTCACCTATCCGGGAATAATCGGGACGAAAATCATGCCCCCATTCTGAAATACAGTGTGCTTCATCAACAGCAAGCAAATCTATCTTAACTTTTTTTATTTGTTCAACAAAGTCCTGTTTGCGAAATCTTTCTGGAGTTACATAAAGCAGTTTCATTTTACCAGCCACAAAATCGTTTAATCTTTTTTCTCGTTCTTGTTTAGATAAAGTTGAATTGATAAATGCTGCCGGAATATTTTTCTTCCTTAAAGCGTCAATCTGATCCTGCATTAAGGCAATAAGCGGGCTGATAACTATTGAGCTGTTTTCAAAATAAAGCGCGGGAATTTGATAACACAAAGATTTGCCGCTTCCGGTTGGCATAAGAACAAGTGAGTGTTGTCGCTCATTAACGGTTCTACTTATTATTGCTTCTTGTTCTCCTTTAAAGGAATCAAAGCCAAAATAGTTTTTTAAGATGTCAAAAATTTTATTGTTCATGTCTTAATTAAGCAAGTATTTCAATTAAAATGATAAAAATGGACTTTTAGATTAAATATTTACAGATTTATTTCGATAATAATAAAATACTTCAGTAAAATATTGTGTCAGTATTGAAATTTAATAATAAACTGTGTGAATTTATGGTGGCAAGGATATACCAACCATTATTAATTTAATGAGAGATGAAATGAACACGGAAGACAAGAAATCCATTCTTCTTGTTGAGAAACAAGCAAGTACCGAGACTGCTGAAGCAAAAATTCTCAAACAATCTGGTTATGATGTAATAATAGCTTACGATGGAGATGAGGCTGTTAAAATCACAAATGAAAATCCCCGGATTGATTTAATACTTTTAAATATCGATCTGGGCAAGAAAAATGATGGAATAGAAACTGCTCAGATTATACTTAACCAACACAAAATACCGATACTTTTCATTTCTGATCATATCGAAAAAGAAATCACAGAAAAAATCGTTAAAATAACTTCCTATGGTTACGTTTTAAAAAACGGTGAACAGGCAGCTTTAATTTCTTCTATTAAGATAGCACTTAAATTATTTGCCGAACAAAATCGCTTGCTGTTGAGTGAACAAAAGTTAAGAGAAAACGAAAAAACTTTTAATCTTGCCATTCAAGGAGCACAGATAGGTTTATGGGATCAGGATTTTATAACTGGTATAGTTAACAGAAATGACCAATGGGCTAAAATGCTCGGCTATGATCAATCAGAATTGGAAAATAATTTGGACTTTTGGAAATCACATATTCATCCTGATGACCTTGACTTGGTTATTAATGAAGCAAAAAAACATGAGCATGGATTAACAGAATATTTTAAGGTACAACACAGATTAAAGTGTAAAGATGGTAATTATAAATGGATATTAAATTGGGGAAAAATTTCAGAAAGAGATAAAAAGGGAAATCCTTTAAGAGCATTAGGAATCCACCTTGATATTGATGACAGAATTAAGGTTGAAGAAAACCTAAAACATAGTGAGCAAAGACTCAGATATGCTCTTGAAGGAACGTCGGATGGTATCTGGGATTGGAACCTAAGAACGAATGCTGTTTATTTCAGCCCCCGTTATTATACAATGCTTGGATACCAACCGGATGAATTTCTTCCAAGTTTCGAAAATTGGAGAAATCTTATTCATCCTGATGATGTTGAAAAAGCGGAGAGAGCAAATCTTGAGGCTATCGAAAAACTTCATCCCTTTGCTATAGAATTTAGGATGAAGAAAAAAGATGGGAATTATATATGGATACTAGGAAGAGGAAAGGTAGCCGAAAAAGATGAGCATGGCAGAGCCGTTCGCATTTCCGGGTCACATATAGATATTGATCAAAGAAAACTTGCTGAAGAAAAATTAAAACTTAGTGAAGAAAATTACCGAAGATTTTTTGAAGAAGATCTTAGCGGCGTTTTTCTATCTACTCCGCAAGGGAAAATAATAGAATGTAATCAGGCTTATGTTCGGATGATGGAATATGACTCAATTGATGAAATGCTTAATACTAATCCGATTAATCATTATACTAATCCTCAAATACGAATTGACTTTCTTAATTTATTACGTAAAGAGAGAAAACTTATCAACTATGAGGGTGAATTGATTACAAAAAAGGGTAACAAAATTTATACATTAGAAAACATTATCGGTTTATTTGATAACGATGGTAATCTTAAAGAATTTTGGGGATATATATATGATATTACCGATCGAAAAAAGGCAGAACAGGTTCTTAAAAATGCTGCCACAGAAAAAGAATTGCTGCATCGCGAATTACTTCATCGTGTAAAAAATAGTTTTAATTTAATAAAATCACTTATTTATCTTGAACGAGCAAAATTAGACAAACCCGAAGTTGACAAAATATTAGAAGGTTTAGAGTTGAGGGTAGGGACATTAGCCCAGATGTACTCTTTGTTAAATGAAACAGGAGTATCAGAAAGTGTAGAGCTTGATCATTATTTAAAACAAATAAGCAGATCAATTACTGATTCTTTTATTGAGGACAATCAAAAAGTAAAAATTAAAACTGATTTTGATAAAATTATTGTCTCACCGAAAGATGCTTCATCAATTGCTTTGATAATAAACGAACTTCTCACCAACTCGCTTAAGTATGCTTTTGATAAGGAAACTGGCGGAGAGTTAACAATTACCGCAAAGAAAAAAAATAATTTCGCTACACTTTTGGTTTCTGACAATGGCCAAGGTTTGCCCGAGGGTTTTAAAATGGAAGATTCAACCAGTATGGGTTTGAGTCTTGTAAAAATGCTTACTGAACAACTATTAGGCACACTTGAAGTTGAAAATAATAATGGAACAACTTTTAAAATTACTATTCCAATTAAAGAATGATTATTAAACAAAAATTTTCCGGAGTTTAAATGATACAAAAACTTTCACCATCGCTTTTGTTTTTTGTTTTGATGTTATTGATTTATTCCTGCACACAAAAACCTGCCGCTGATCCCAACTATGTTAAAGAGATTAATGAGTGGGATGCAAAACGAGTTAACAGGTTAAAAGCTGATGACGGCTGGCTTAATCTTGTTGGAAGATTCTGGTTAAAGCAAGGTGAAAGTACTTTTGGTTCTTCAAAGAATAACGATATTGTTGTTGAGTCATCAAAGCTGCCGGAACATATTGGCTCATTTTTCTTTGTTGATACTGTTGTAACATTTAAAGCTAACGATGGTGTTAATGTTTTGCACAATGGAAATCCAGTTAAAGAAATTGTAATGATTGATGATCAGAAAAAAGATATGACTGTTTTACAAGTTGGTTCTGTTAAGTTTAATCTTATTGTTAGAGATACACTATACGGAATTCGTTTTCGTGATTTGAATTCTGAACTTGTAAAAAACTTTAAAGGAATAGAAAGATTCCCCATTGATGAAAGCTGGAAAATAAACGCAAGGTTTGAAGCATATAATCCGGCACAAGAAATTGATGTACCCAATGTGCTTGGACAAATAAGCAAAGAAAAATGTCCCGGAGCTGTTGTATTTAAACGTGATGGCAAAACATACAAATTAGATGCTGTTGATGAAGGCGGTAATGAATTGTTCTTAATTGTTGCGGATGAAACAAGCGGAAGTGAAACTTACGGCGGCGGAAGATTTTTGTATGTAAACAAACCAGACTCAACTGGGACAATACTTTTAGATTTTAATAAGGCTTACAACCCACCTTGTGTTTTTACAAAATATGCAACCTGTCCATTGCCACCATTACAAAATTATCTTAAGCTAAAAATTGAGGCTGGTGAAAAGGTTTATGGGGAAGGGCATTGACACTTTGTTAAATATTAAATCCGCCAAATAAAAATGGCGACTGGGTTGAAACATTGGTTGGGTTATTTTTATTAATTCAACCCGCTCCAATCAACTTCTATATCTTTCATCTCCATTTTACCCACATCAATCCAAAGTTCAACCAAAAACTTATCTATTCCTACTTGGTCGTAATATTCTTGTGCTTTTGAAAAATATTTACAATATGCAACTATCATATTCGAAATCGCAATTTTTAATAAACATAAAGTGGCATTGAATAATTCCATTTTTTCAGGTTTGCTAACTGTTTGATGAATTTGTTGAAGACTCAGACTACCCGAATGTGCATAACCACAAAGAAATTTGTAGAAGGCCTTTGAATTAGATTCATTTAATCCAGTGGATAGTGCTATCTCGGACCAATTTTTAAATCGCCACTCGCCTTTTTCCAAAATTTTACGTTTATCTTTTTCACTTAGTCTATTAAAAAAACTATTATTATCCAATTTAGAAGTTATATTATCTATAATCTTCTTTTCATTCTCTAATATTTTTTTACCTTGTGGACTTTCAATTGGATAATTACGTCTCTCAACAAAACCAGAAAGCCAATAAACTAAAAAACGAAAATCTTCTTCATCACCTTTAGTTGGTTCAATAAATATATAATGAAACACTAAAAAATTTTCAATAATAGCACGTGCAATAATATTTAAAGATGCTAAGTTAAAAAATTTTAACTTCAATTCAGGAACTGATGTATCATTATACAAATAATTAATAGAGAAAGTATGATCAAGTAACTTAACTGCCAAACCTTCGGCAAAAAGAATTCTATCATCTTCTTTAACTGGCACCCCTTTATTTGCTTGAATAGCACCCAATAAAATTTTTTGAAGAGTCAGATATTCATCATCCATAAATATAGTTACCTAACCATTACTTAATAAGATTAACAAGTTTAGAATTTGTAACAACCTCATCGTTCGCCCTAGACAGTCAACAGGAAAAGGGAAATGTAATTATAAATAAATCAAAGCTTAATTATTATCTCATCAGCAACTTAAAGTATTGTTGTAATAATCTCAATCCAACACACCCCTTCTTTTCCCCTCTCGAGAGGGGAATTTAAAAGGGGTGTGTTGTTTTTAATTAACAAGACATCTGATTTTAATAAAAGCCCCAAATTCGGGAAAAATCGCATTCGCAAAATTCAGAATAGGGCACTGAAAGTTCAGGATGGCATTCCTAAAATCCAGAATAGGACTTTGAAGCTTCAGGATGGCATTCCCAAAATCCAGAATAGGGCTCTGAAGTTTCAGGGTGGCATTCCCAAAATCCAGAATAGGGCTCTGAAGTTTCAGGGTGGCATTTCCAAAATCCAGGATAGGACTTTGAAGCTTCAGGGTCGTATTCGTAAAAATCAGAAAGGAAAATAAATCTATCTTTTAAACTTAAGCTGGACAAGTACTGCCCCTGAAGAGGCAATCAGCATTCCAATAATTTCTTTAAATGAAATATCTTCACCAAGAAAAATCCAGGCAAGCACAGCAATTTGTATAAGCATTGTTCCGTTTATTATGCTGGATTCCATTGCTGTTAATGTTCGTAGCGTATAGTTCCAGATTGTAAATGCTAAAGCAGTGTTTACAACTGCAAGCCAGAGAAGATAAAAAATATTTTCAGTTGTAATATTAGGCAATCCTTGCAGTGCTATTCCTGCGCTTAACAAAATAAACGAGCCAATGCCCATACTTATTACGGTTACAACAACAGGAGTTAAATGAGATTTTTTATTTACACTTCTGCCAAGTACTGCAGAAGCAGCATTTGCAAAAACACCAATTGTCATTACTATCAAACCTGTTGTTTGATTATCGCTTAAGCTTACAGGGTAAAAGTATGTAAGTATTCCTGCAATAAATAAAACAACACCAAACCTTTGCAGCACTGTGGGAATTTCTTTTATCAAAAAGATTGCAAGCACTGCAACTATAAGCGGAGTAAAATTTAACCACAAGCTAACTGTAACAGCAGGCAGCAGCGATAAGCCTATAAACTGTGTGCCTTGTGTAAATGCGTAGAAAAGAATTCCCAATAACGTTAAGCTTAACCAGTCTTTGCGATTAAGGTTTTTTACTATCTCTTTGTTTTTATTTGTAAACAGAAACGGCAGCAGAAAAACAAATGCAATTGAGTATCTTAATCCAGCAAACACAAGCGGAGGAATTTCTTTAAGCCCAAACTTTATTATCACAAAAGATGTTGACCAGAGAAAGGTTACAAACAAAGCAAGCAACACAGCAGCAATGCGAGTGGAGAATTTTATTTTCATTAATATAAAAATATCAACAAAACATTTACAATTGAAGCCGAAGGAAAAATATTCTTGGCGGACTTTGCGTGTTTTCTTTTGTATCCTTTGCGTGAAAGTCTTTAAGCGCATTTCACGCAAAACTCGCAGAGTTTTTTCGCAGAGAACAAAAAGATCAATTCATCAGATTTATTTCTTCAACTTATCTTTAAAAATCTTTTCAAACTTCTCTAACTTTGGAGTTATTACATAAGCGCAGTAACCCTGGTTTGGATTATTATCATAATACTCCTGATGATAATCTTCTGCCGGGTAAAATTTTTCAAACCTGGTTATCTCGGTAACAATTGGTTTATCCCAGATTTTTTCTTCAGTTAATTTGTTCTTGTAATATTCTGCTTTTTGTTTTTGAACATCGTTATGATAAAAAATAACAGAACGATACTGCGTGCCGACATCATTACCTTGCCTGTTCAGCGTTGTGGGATCATGTGTCTTCCAGAATATTTCGAGCAGCTCATCATAGCTTACAACTTTGGGATCAAAAGTTATTTGTGTTACTTCAGCATGCTCTGTTTTTCCAGTACAGACTTCATCGTAAGTTGGATTTTTCACAGTTCCGCCTGAATATCCTGAAACAACAGAAACAACTCCATTTACTCTTTCAAAGATTGCTTCAGTGCACCAGAAACATCCCGAACCAAAGGTCGCAACTTCTAAATTTGGATTTTTGTCATTCATAATATTTTTCATTCCCGGTTTTTCTTTTGAATTACTTTCGTTACAACCTATAAAAGTAATTGTTATAAATAATATGATATAAGTAATTTTTAACATGCTCTTCATTTCTAATCTCTAATTATTATTTACCGTGGTTCTCCGTTCCGCCGCCGCGGATTTTCTGTGATCCTCTGTGAAATGATTTTATAATCCCTAACACGGAGAACCACAGAGTAAATCATTTTTACTATTTCAACAACTTAAAAGCGTGTGTCCATCTGTTTTCTCTAAAACCGGGGATACACCAAAGAATGCAAAGCGGTTCAATCGCTCTTGCTGCTTCTGCAGTTCCCATGTCTTCAATTTCCCACCCAAAAATATTTAGGATTCCTTTAACCTGACTTTTTGCATCTTCATTATTTCCCGCAATAAACATAGTCGGTTTCGTTCCGTTAAAATCAGGATTTACCATACGTGCATTGCCAACACAACTAAATGCTTTAACAAAGTTTGTAGAAGGAAACTTACTTTGCAGTTGTTCCATTAAAGATGAATTTATATCAGTAAAGAATTGCAGAACACCATTTACAGGTGCGGCATCTGCAATTGGATTTGTTGTATCTATAATTGTTTTTTCTGTTAAATTCTTTTCACCACCCATCTGCAAAACTTTTTCAGCGGCATTACCTTTTACAGCAAGAACAATTAATTGGCCAAAACCTGCAGCTTCCTGAAATGATCCAACAGAAGCATTTAATCCGGCAGTTTTTACCCAATCTTTTAATTTGTTTGCATTGCTTGTTCCGATCTTTACTTGATGACCGTATTTAATAAATCCGGAACCGAGTGTTTGCCCCACAATACCTGAGCCCAAAATTCCAATTTTCATTTTATCTCCTGTATCTTTTTTATTCATTACTTTTTATGTGAGATTAACATACATCGTAGAAGTAAAACAATAAATACAATTTTATTAGAGTGTGCGGCAGGTCAAAAAAAATCCCGCCGTAAAGCGGGATTATAAATTTTAATTATTAACCGGTGTTGCCGGTGGAGGAATATTGTTAACCTTCTTTTTTTTCATAAAGAAAATTACCGCACCTACAATTACAATTAAAGCAATCAAGCCGTAAAGCCAGGTTAAGTTTGTAGGATAAACTACCGATTTCCATTCGGATATCTTTTTCTCAATAACATCCTTTTGTTCTTTAGTCAAAAGATTGTTTTCCAGGAGATACGGCATCCAATCTGGATTTATAGATTTATACCAAATACTATCGGCAAACAAAGTATAAATCTTTTCTGATTCATCTTTATTTTTAACTCCATAACTGTTTATTTCATCAGTAATAAATTGAGTTATTACATTAGTAAACTCATTTCCGTTGGAAAAACTTTGCAGATTGATATTGTTGATTGAAAACTCTTCACGAATTGATTCCCATGCTTCCTGCCTGATTTTATTTGCCCATGCTACGTATAGGTTATCAATATCTTTCAATTCATTTACTTTTTCTTTTTTGTTTGCATAAACCTCTACAAGCTTTGGTCCAATTTTATTCCACATCGAGGCAAAATTTTGTTGTTGTTTCTTTATTTCCTCAAGATCTTTAGCATTTAAACTTGTAACATCAAGAAAACGAGTGTTATCACGTAATGATTTTTTAACAACAGCAAGCACATTGTTTTTTTCTATCTGTGAATAGACCTGTTCTTTGTCCTGCTGGGTCATTGTAGAAACATCACCCGATAATTTTGGCATTAAGCTGTCTATAATACCGTAAATAAGTTCATCACGTTTTGCTACAATTGCTCTTAAATTGGAAACAAGATTTTCAAGTTTAGAAATTGTTGCTGCATCTTTCTTCCTTTGTGACTCCAGGTCGCTTATTTGATTTATTAACTCGTTATTTCGCCTATTTAAAAGATCAAGTTCAGATTTTAATGAAGTCACTTCGGTTTGCAATCCAACTATTTGGGTAAAATCAGTGCTGCGTGTTTCGATTGCCGCACTAAGTTTTTCAATTGATGAAGTAAAATTATCCGGATATAAACTTTTGTCTAAAATTTCTTTTTTGGCAGAAAAATCTCTTTTTAGATTATCAATTTCCGCTGAAAGATTATTTAATTCATCAAGACTCGATGCAGCTTTAATTCCCTGTGTAATTTGCTGATATCTTTCCTTGAAGCTTTGTACCATCTCATAATCTGATTGTGAGAAAGATGGTATTGTTGCAAATAAAAAAATAGCGATGTATAAACTTAAAACTGATAATCGTTTCATTTCTTTCCTCCGTCAATTCCCTCAGATGTTAATTTATAAGTAGTTCCATCATCAATTAATTCAATAAAAGGGACTCTCTGATTAAACGCTGGATTTTTAAGTCCATTTTCATTGATAAGTAATTTATCCTCTAATGCAAAAGCATTTTTATCTACAGAAAACACATAAACATTTTTGAAATTTGCTGCCGTCATAAAATAAAATCCCTCTGAATTCCGAATCAAATGGATAGATTTTCCAGCAAAAGACATTGAGTCTTGCGTCTCTTCAAAAAATAATGGCTTTGTGTTGAATGACAGTGAGTATCTGTCTTCTTTAACAAATCCTTTGTCATCAACCTTTAATACAGATTCAATTGGCCAGCCAAATTCTGCAGGTGATAACATCAGTGTAGAGCAAGAAGCAAGAAAAAAAGTTGTAATTACTATCAGCATTAAAGCTTTTATTTGGTTCATATTTACTCCTTTATAAAATCGTTAAAGTAAACTTAAGAAATACAACTGCATCTCGAAAGACTAATATATAAGAAAAAAGTGTTAAAAATTTAAAAAACTGTATTTTATAAATTTTAGATATGTTAAAACTTTAAATTTCCGGTTTCGTTGTATTGGTCGTCACTTCATTTGAGGATGGTTCGGCTATGCTTTGATTTAATCTGCCAGACTTTTTTAACAAATCTGTTAGCAAAAATTCAATTTGTGAATTAATGCTTCTTAAATCATCTGCCGCCCATTTTTCCAGGGCGGCATAAACGTTATTATCAATTCTTAAAAGAAATTTTTTCTTTTCACTCATTTAAAACTCATATAATCTTTTTACTAACCTGCCACGGCAGAGTTTTTACGATTTTGCTGCAAAATTTTATACCAGGCAAGCATAATCACCCACGGGTTTTCGTCTATTAACCTTGAGCTTTGCTCAATCGAAACAACATTTTTATCTTTAAATGAAAACTTGTTCTGAAATAAAATCAATAATTCGTTAGAAGAATAAATTTCACAGGATTTTCTAAATGCTCCAAACTTCAAATTAAGCTGCTCGCCACGCGGCAATTCTATTATTCCTTTTGTTCTCCAAAAATTTGCTGACTTATATTTTGCAAAAGGCATTTGATAACCCGATTTATAAATTTCAACATCAGATCGCCATATACTTGGAACTTTAATTTCATATTTTTCTGCAAACCCGTCTATAATTGCCTCTGAACTAAAAAATTTGGGGAAATACATTTTAGCAATTAGTTCTCTTGATGAACGAAATTCAAATTCTCGTTTGAAAAAAGAAGGTTGAACCAAAATCAGTTCTTCACCAAGATAATCTGAAATTTTTTTCATTTACTTATCCGATAATAGAAATTATAGTTTAGTCATTTAAATTATTGTATAAAGATATTTGAAACGAATTTCCTATAAATTATCACACATTAAATCTCTGACTTTATGACCTGTTGCACTTAGTATTTTCGTTTATTGATAGAGCGTACCAGTATTTATAACCGGCTGCGTTGATGTTTCAGAAACAAGTGCTACCATTAAATTATTTACCATTGTTGCCTTTTTGTCTTCATCAAGATTAACAATGTTTTGTTCGCTTAGGGCTTTGAGTGCCATTTGAACCATACCCACAGCGCCCTCAACAATTTTTGCTCTTGCTGCAATAACAGCTTGTGCTTGTTGTCTTCTTAACATTGCCTGAGCAATTTCCTGTGCATAAGCCAGGTGGCTTATTCTTGATTCAATAATTTCTACTCCGGCAACTTCCAAGTCTTGATTGTAAAGTGTTCTTTAAGTTTTCTGCAATCTCTTGCGGGGTACCACGTAAAGATGGTTTTTCATCATCCACATCGTAAGGATATTCTGATGCCATTGAACGAATTGCTGTTTCACTTTGTATTCCAACAAACTGTTCGTAGTTCTGAACATCAAAAATTGCACGAGCAGAATCTACGACTCTCCAAACAATTACAGTTGCAATCTCAATTGGATTACCGTGAAGATCATTTACTTTTAGTTTATCACTGTTAAAATTTCGTATTCTTAGTGTAACATGTTTTTTAACTGTAAATGGATTAACCCACCAAAAACCAGAATCTTTAACTGTACCTGTGTATTTACCAAACAGCATAAGTACTTTTGATTCATTTGGTTGAACAATCATAAATCCACCAAAGCTTACGAACGAAATAAACACTAGAGGAATAAAAAACCAAAGAAATAGATGGATCATCAGTTTTGATTCCAGTTGCTAAGAGAAAAATATCTAAGAGCAAAAAGTGCGATTAGGATAAATAAAGCAATAAAACCGTTTGTCTTATTGGCTTTTCTTTCAGTTATTTTGTCCATTTTACATTCCTTATAAAAATTGCTATCGTAATGATATCATATTGATAGCAAAAAGTCAAGATTTTTCAGTCTAAAAATATAGCAAGTTATTATAAAGTGGTTGATTTAATGCTTTTATTATGATCAGTTTGCTCAAAAGGACTTAGAGATGATGTATGCTTTTATGTAAGTGAAGGAAAAAAACTCCCCTTTCTTCAGATTAATTTAATGAAGCCTTTTGTGATTATACTGTTAAAATTATCGCCTCAAAACTTGAAATGGATATTAATACTCTAATCTCTAAGTCAATCGACTTAATAAGTTGTAAATAAATTAACTTTGAATGAAAATATTTCTGAAGGTAATATTATTAGCAAAAAGATGTATACTCTTGAAAGAATTCTTCGGTAAGAAATAAAGATATTATTTTTTAAAACTGTGATTGAATATCACAACTTTTTTATTATTCTATAATTATTATTGACTAATGAAAAGATTATACGCAATATTACATAAGCAATTTTCTTGATAACATATACAAAAAAACAGAGGATAATAAACTTGCATAAAACAGAACATCACAGCTCAACTCATAAACCTGAGATTCAATTCCAATCATTAAATATTATTGAACCAATTTTAAAAGCGGTAAAAGAAGAGGGCTATAAAATACCAACACCAATACAAGAACAATCCATTCCTATTATTTTACAAGGCATAGATTTACTTGGTTGTGCACAAACTGGAACTGGAAAAACTGCTGCATTTGCAATTCCTATCTTGCAAATATTAAGTGCTAATAAAACTTATCACAAAAAAAGAAAAGTGCGGAGTTTGATTGTAACGCCAACACGAGAGCTGGCAATTCAAATTGGAGAAAGTTTCAGTGCGTATGGAAGGCACACTGGATTAACAAACACAGTAATTTTTGGTGGTGTTAGTCAAGCTCCCCAAACATCAGCATTACAAAATGGTGTAGATATTGTCATTGCAACGCCCGGTCGTTTGTTAGATCTGATGAATCAGGGCTATTTAACTTTACATGATGTAGAAATTTTTGTTCTTGATGAAGCTGATAGAATGCTCGATATGGGTTTTATTCATGATGTAAAAAAAATAATTGCTGCACTTACCGAAAAAAAGACAATCACTTTTCTTTTCCGCAACAATGCTACCCCCAATTGTTAAACTAGCAGGCACAATCTTACACAATCCTTTAAAGGTTTCGGTAACTCCGGAATCATTAACGGTAGATATAATTAAACAATACGTTTATTTTGTTGATAAAGGAAATAAAAATGCTCTGTTGCTGGATATTTTAAAAGATAAAAGTATTAAAACAGTTTTAGTCTTTACACGTACAAAACATGGTGCAAATAAAGTTGTTACTTTTTTATTGAAACACAATATTACTGCAGAAGTAATACACAGCAATAAATCACAAAATGCAAGACAGCGTGCTTTATCAAATTTTAAAGCACAAACCACACGTGTATTGGTAGCAACAGATATTGCTTCGCGCGGAATTGATGTTGATGATTTAGAATATGTAATTAATTATGAAATACCGAACATTGCAGAAACTTATGTCCATAGGATTGGAAGAACCGGGCGGGCTGGTGCAAAAGGAACCGCAATTTCGTTTTGTGATGCAGAAGAAAAAGCTTACTTGCGCGATATAGAAAAATTAATTGCAAAAAAGATTTCTGTTGTTGAAAACCATCCTTTCCCTTTGATTGATCATAACCCGGTTAAAACACCACAACAATATAGAAAAGGAAGTTCGGATCACACAAGACCAAAACGTTTTGGTAAAGATGCTAAGAAAAAATGGTTTGGCAAACCAAAAAAGACAAAATAGTTTTTGTTTTTAAAAGTTGACAAATAAATTTTAATTGATAAATAAAAAGCCCGCAGAAAAATCTGCAGGCCTTAGTGGAAAGAGATCATCATCATGAATCAGTCTTTTTTAATTTTAAAAGAACCATCAATTTCTTTGTTGAAATGCTTCTTATAAATTTCCTTGTATTTAAGTTGATCTTCAGGTTTAACTACGATTCCATTTACTTCGGTTTTATCTTTATTCATTTCTAAATTAAATTCTTCATCCTTAGAGTTTAAATATCCATCCTTTACAAGTTCAGATTTAAGTTCATCAAGAAAGGAATTCAATTTTTTCATTTCACCCTTTAGATCATGCATTTCAATCTTAAGTCCCTTCATATTTTTCTTTAGTTCTTTCATACTTTCTCGCAAATCGCTCATATCAAACTCAGAACTGTCAAACTTAAAATCGAAGTGCTTAAATGATTCTCCAAAATTTTTCATACTTTCTTTAAACTTGTCCATATCAAGATGAACGTCAATTTCGATATCTGGCGGGTTTGGAGGAACGGGAATATTCTTTAAGTTTTCTTCCAGTTCTTTCATATTGCCTTTAAATTCTTCCGAATCAAAGTAAAGTTCAATCTTTTTATCCTTTAAATCTTTTAATCTTTCTTCAAGCTTCTGCATGTTTTTTTCAAACTCATCTTCGTCAAATTCAAGCTTAAAGTGCATAAACTTATCATTATCAAAATCATCCTTAAAATTTTTCATATTCTCGTTGAATTTATCTACATCAAAATGAAAGTTGTGGAGATTGTTTGTAAGTTTATTTTGATCAGATTTAAGCACATCAATTTTTTCGTAAATCATTTCCCGGTACTTTTCAATATCACTATCCGGAATGCGATTTCCGTCCTTATATAGAGCCGAAATTTCGTTATCCTCAAAATCAACTCGCCAATCCGAGCCTTGATCCTTAAATGAAAAAGATTTATCCCCGGAAAAGCTTGTTTGGTTGGAAATGCTGCTCTGTTCAATTCCTGAAGAGCAGCCTGTAAGACTTAACAAAACTGTAAATACAACCAGCGCAGAAAAAGCGCCAAATACTGTAGCAGAAAATCTTCTGTTTGTAGAATTTGTTTTCATAATTAACCTCTTTGAGTTTATTCTTTCTATTGATTAAGACACTATATAATTAAAAATGTTTCGTTTTATATATCGTTTATTAAAGAAAGGTATAAATCAATGATGAGGGGACAAATTTTAGTTTATTAAAGATTATTTGAAAAAGCCGTATTTCTTTAGGTGTTTATATGCAAGATATCCGACAGCACCAACCTGTGCTGCCCCAAGAACGTATTTTATGGGATTGAATTTCGAATCTTCGAAATATTTTTTTTCTAAAGGAGATAAAAAATGCGGTGAAAAATTTTGATTGGAATTTTCCGAATTCGAAATTAATAGTGCTGTTCTTAACCAAACTGTTTGGGGATCACCATCGATGGGAAGGTTCATTTTCATATTCTTGAATTCCCGATGTAACTCAAATTCGTCGAATATAATTTGAACATTCGCCAATGGATCTAAGTAGTGCCTGGTTTTTATAGTATCATTATCATGGATTTTATTAGTTTTCTCAGATTGCGAATATGCTGATGAGAATATTATAAGTACAAATAAAAATATTTTTAATATTGTTTTCATCGCTTTAAAATAAAAATCAGAAAACTAAATCTCCGGCCATCAATCAGAAACAATTGCTGTTTGTTTTTTTGATAAATTAAAACTTATAGAATAAGTGATAAGATCAACAATTGTTTTTATTCCAATAAATAAAACAATTATTGCAAGGTTAGTATCGACCGAAAATGAAGACCCTGCAGCTGCAATAAATCCACCTAGAATGATAGTGAAGTGCATCGGGATAATTCTTGAATAAGGGGCAAACATTATCTTACCAATGTTCGGTAGTTCTTCGGGTATTTCTTTTTTAGAATTAATAAACTCAATAAGTGAACTTACGAAAAACATTGCGGTCGAAAATAAAAAATAGCTCATTTCAAACTCACTGTTGCTAGAATAACCAAATACCGAAAAGCTGCTAAGGAATACGGCATAAATAAGGTGAAAAAACCCGTAGTGAAAAATGAAAAATATTGCTGTAGAAATTTTTGTGGCTTTGGTTGGCAATAGTTGTTTGTTCCCCTGCCTGAATCCTACGACTGAAAATTCTTTAAGCGAAATAATTTTTATAAAATTAAAAATACCAATGATTACGCTTTGGGACCAATAAATCCATAAGATATCTAATGCAGAAAGTTTATCGACCACTGCAAAAATTATGACAAGTAGGTTTGAAAAGACTAAAGAAAGCGTTGAAAGTCTTGTGAAGTCAACCTGTTTCCAAAGTTGTATTAAATTTATTTGTGTTTTCTTTTTAAGCAAGGTTATTTACTTGTTGCCCAGTTTCTTAAAATGTCTTTTTCTTCCTGCGTAAGTCGTGCATTACTATGCATTATTCGATATTGCCACGGAGGCATATTTTCTTCACGAACTTCATCCCAAATTTTTTCTTTAACTTTTGCAAATTTATCTGCATATCTATTCCAATCTGAAAAATTTAGATGCCTTCTACCATCACTCACATCACTTGAGGTAAGAAAGGATACCGGGGCTATTTTTGTATACCAAACCCATTTAGTTTCATTTGAATGACAATTGTAACAAGCTTTTTTTATAATAGCTTTAACATCTGCCGGGGCATCAAAATCAGATTGAATGGGTGGATTTGTTCTTTCAACAGGGATAAACTGAATTCCAACTAATATTACCACAATAGCGACTATGATTTTTTTCATTAGAATCTCCTTTATTAAGAATTATGTTGTTTGTTTTTATAATCTTTATTGAATTTTTTCTCGCCTTCCTTTTCGCCAAACTTTTTTCTATAACTGTCTGCAATATTACAATCTTTACAGAAACTTCCACAGCATTTATTCCATTCTTTAGCAGTAAAATTTTTTTTTAGCTTACTCATGATTTAATTTGATTAATAAAAGATACAATATAACTGTTAATAATCCTTTAAGTAAAAGATTGCTAAATCGACTAACAGACAGATAGTGCTTGATGTTTTTATCCTTCTTCAAGATCCAGTGGTTTGTTTTGATGACGGAAAAACCATCTATACATAATTAAATAAATCCCCTGTAAAAATGCACCTGCATAAAAAGGAAGTTGCAACTGACCGGCACTGAATAAATAACCGGCAATACTTGGTCCAACAGATTGCGGTATTTGCATAGAAACAGCATTAAGACTTGTGGCAAAGCCCCTGCGTTCGTCTCTAACGAGTCCAACAGTTAAGGCTTGGCGTGCACCTACAGATCCCCGGTTAAATGCTGATCTTAATATATAAATTAAAGAAGCTATCCAAAAAATCGGAATAATTGGAAGTATAATTAGTAATATTAATCCAAAAAATCTTGCCCACACAACCGATTGAACAATCCCGATTTTTTCACTGACCTTTCCAGTCAAGATAGACGAGAAACCCGTAAAGAAAAAAGTTACAGCCATAATAGGTGCAATAGATGCAGGCCCAACTCCAAATCTAAGGGCAAACCAATATGAAATTAGAGGTCCAGTAAAACCAATTGCAAGTCCATTAAATGAATTAAGAATCACTAACCCGGTAAGCATTTTATTTTCTTGACGTTTAATGATGGCTTCTTTTTCTACTTGTTTAAAAGTTTTAACTTTTACCGCGCCATTGTAGCGTTCATCTGCTTTATAAATTAAAATTAAATTTATAACCGTTGCTATTGTAACAATTAAGAACAACGGTCGGAAAGCAGAAGCATGAACAATATAACCGCCGTTTCCGTTTTCAAATAGTGAACTTAGTAAAGAAGGGAACATTGCAAGCAAAGCACCAAAACCCATTCCGAAAAAACCGAGAGCTGTGTTCAAGCTATAAACCGAACCGCGTTTTACAGCTTTAACTTCCTCTGCAAGCCATGCTTGTTCAACCGGTGAAAATGGACCCGCTGCTCCATTTGCACCGCGCCCAAAACCTGCAACAATTATTACTGTTGTTAAAACTATTGGTTGTGAAAATAGAAAAGCTGTAATGCTGGCAAAAAAAGCAATCGTTTCATAAACTAATAAAAAGGGTTTTCTACGTAATCGGTCGCTGGTTATCCCTACACCTAAGCTTAAAAGCGCACCAAACAATCCCGCAGCACTTAATATCAATCCGATATGAAGACCGCTCCAACCCATGGCATGTAGATACAGTGTTAAATCCACAACTAAAGCACCCTGCCCAATGCTTCTAAATGCACGAGCCAGAATCAGGCGTTTGGTAGTGGGGTGAAGCTCTTTAAACTTTAAATAATCCACTTTATACCCGGACAAGTATTTTTAATTTGGTTATAGGCTAATGCCTTAAACTTTGTAATTTACTTTTATCTTCTAAAAATGTAATCCCTGATAAATCACTTTTTGTGGGTAGTAATACTATAGATGATAAAAAAAATTAAATAAAAATAGCTAGATATCATCCTTCAATAAATTCAGAATGATTGTGATACATCCTTTCAGAAGTGTCCTTCAGATAAATTGATAAATGTATATTATTCATGCGCTTATAGATGGAAAACTCTATTAGCACATTTATACATTATTACTTTTTAGAAAGACCTAAAACTTTCTTTGCAGCTTCAATAACCTTATCAACAGTAAATCCATACTTTTCAAATAAAATAGTATCCGGCGCCGATGCTCCAAAAGTTTCAATACTTATAGATTTGCCAAATTCACCAACATATTTCTGCCAGCCCATTTCTACACCCATCTCAACAGAAATCCTTGCTTTAACATCTTTTGGAAAAACTGAGATCTTATAATCATCATCCTGTTGTTCAAAAATTTCCCAGCTTGGAAAACTAATTACGCGGACACTTTTACCTTCTTCTTCCAGCTTTTCTGCCGCTTTTATTGATAATGAAACTTCGGAACCTGTTGCTATTAAAAGTAAATCCGGATTGCCCTTTGAATTTTTAACAACATAAGCTCCGCGTTGTAATCCAACAGCAGGCGCATATTTTTTCTGATCAATAACATCAAGTTTTTGTCTTGTTAAGATTAACGCTACAGGCCCACCTTTATGATTTATTGCATACTTCCATGCTTCAACTGTTTCATTTGCATCTGCAGGACGGATAACAGTTAAGTTTGGAATTGCACGTAGTGATGCAATTTGTTCAACTGGTTGGTGAGTTGGTCCATCTTCTCCAACTCCAATACTATCGTGTGTAAAAACATAAATTACTTTTTGTTTCATTAATGCAGCAAGTCTTATTGCCGGACGCATATAATCTGAAAATATTAAAAAAGTTGCACCGAAAGGAATAATGCCTCCATAAACCGCCATCCCATTTAATATAGATCCCATTGTATGTTCACGAATTCCGAAATGTATGTTTTTCCCTTTTCTATTTATCTCAGAAAAAGATGTTGAAGATTTTATATCCGTCATAGTAGAAGCATTAAGATCTGCAGCGCCACCTATGAGGGTTGGAATATCAATTGCAGCAGCGTTTAATGCTTTTTCTGATGCGATACGCGTTGCAATTTTTTCATTATAATTATCAAACTTTGGCAAGTGATCTATCCAATTTTGTTCAAACTCAAGATTCATAACAGATTCAAAAGAAGCAAAGTCTTTTGGATATTTACTTTTATACGACTCAAGATTTTTATTCCAGATATCCTCAGCCTCCTGCCCGCACTCAGCAATACCTTTAAAGTGTGAGTAAACTTCATCAGGCACATAAAAAGTTTTATCTTCGGGCACACCAAGATTTCTTTTAGTTAATTTAACTTCTTCCTCACCAAGCGGTGAACCGTGTGCAGATGATTTATCCTGTTTGTTTGGGCTTCCGAAGCCAATATGGGTTTTAGTTATAATTAATGTGGGCTTATCATAATGCGAACGAGCAAGCTTAACAGCTCTATCTACTTGTTCAGAATCATTAACATCTAAAATAGTTAAAACCTGCCAGCCGTAAGATTCAAATCTTTTTTGTACATCATCAGAATATGTAATATCGGTTTTACCATCAATTGTTATTTTATTGTCATCATAAAAGAAAACAAGCTTTTCAAGTTTTAAATGCCCGGCAAGCGAAGCTGCTTCGTGTGAAATTCCCTCCATTAAATCACCATCACTGCAAATGCCCCAAATGCCATGATCAAAAATTTTAATATCATCTTTGTTAAAAAGTGCACCAAGATAATCTCGCGCTATTGCCATCCCAACAGCATTAGCAAACCCCTGACCCAAAGGACCGGTCGTAGTTTCAACGCCATCAGTATGTCCAAACTCAGGATGACCGGGAGTCTTGCTTGCCCATTGTCTAAAACTTTTCAAATCATTAATAGAAATGTTATACCCGCATAAATGAAGGATTGAATAAAGAAGTGCACTCCCATGTCCCGCTGATAAAATAAAGCGATCTCTATTAAGCCATTTAGGATTTAAGGGATTATGTTTCATTGATTTGTAATAAAGATTATAAGCTATTGGTGCCATTCCGAGCGGCAGACCGGGATGACCCGAGTTTGCTTTTTGTACAGCATCAATTGCAAGTGCACGAATTGTGTTTATAGAAAGTTGTTCGATATTAAGCATACTCTCAGGCATATAATTTCCGGTTAAATTTTATAATTGGATAAGTAAAGATAAAAAAAATTTCACAATGCAAAGATTACCCTCATAAGTTGCTGTTTTTTTTCATTAGGAATATTCTTTTTATCAAAACATTTTAGGAGGTAAAGTTTGTAATAATTTTGTCCACAATCTTTAAGAGATAAAACATGCTTGCCTCAATAAAATTAAAGTGCATTGCACTTTTAAAGTATTCAACACCTTTCCTCTTTTTATCGATGTCTTTGTTATTACAAAACACATCACTTCTTGCACAGGACAAACAACTTTCATTTAACCAGGTTTATATGTTTGGCGAACCAAGGATTTTAAAACAGGTTCCACATATACTGGGCTGGTTTGATGATGAACATTATCTTATACAAAAGCGTGACGCAACTACAAGTGCGATTATAAAAGTTAATGCAAAGACCGGGGAAGAATCTATTGTACTTGATTTCAATGCAATCAATCCAAATCTTGATGAAGCAGAATTAACCGCAGAAGAAAACATTGGTATCACCAAAGATTATACCGGCTTGCTTTTTTATAAAGACAACGATTTGTTTTTTTATTCGATTCCCAAAAATAAAGTAACGCGATTAACCGAAAACAAAGATGAAGAAGTTAATCCATTGCTTTCGCCAGATGGAAAAAAAGTTGCTTTTACACGAAACAAAGATCTGTACGTTGTAGATATTGAAACAGAAAAAGAGATTCGTATAACAAATGATGCGAGTGATGTTGTTTACAATGGTTATGCTTCGTGGGTTTATATGGAAGAAATAATCGGACGTGCACTTAATTACAGAGCCTTCTGGTGGGCACCAAACAGTGAAATGATTACTTTCCTAAGATTTGATGATTCGCCCGTTCCAAAGTTTTCTTTATGTATTGCTGATGGAATTCATGGTGCGCTTGAATGGCAGCGTTATCCGAAACCTGGCGATCCTAATCCAATAGTTAAAATGGGTATTGCAAATATTAACACTAACAAAGTTGTTTGGGTTGATGAAGATGAAACCGCCGATCAATATACAGCGTGGATTTTCTGGACACCGGATAGTAAACAAATGTTTTATCAAGTTCTAAATCGTGGTCAGGATGATTTACAATTGCTTTCTGCAAATCCGGAAACGGGAAAGAATAAATTAATCTATGAAGAAAAAAGTCCAACATGGGTTGAATTTTTTGAAGACATCCATATTTTAAAAAATAATAAGGGATTTATTCTTCGTTCTGAGCTTGATGGCTGGAGACAATTATATTTTTATAATATAAACGGCAAACTGATAAAGCAATTAACTAAAGGTAATTGGAATGTTTCAGAAATTATTCTGGTAGATGAAGCAAATGAAAAAATTTACTTTGAAGCCAACAAAGATAATATGCTGGAGACACAATTATATGTTGTGAACTTTAATGGTGATAATTTAACGCGGCTTACCAAAGAAACGGGCACACACAATGCAACTGTTTCTCCAAACGGAAAATATTTTTATGATACTTATTCTGATATCAATTCGCCGGGTAAAATGGATTTGTGCGATGGTGATGGAAATCTAATCCGAACGCTGGGTGATAGAAAATCAAAACAGTATGATGAATATAAGCTTGGCAAAGCAGAGCTTTTTTATATAAAAACAGACGATGGATTTGAATTACCTGCACTGTGGGTTCTTCCACCGAATTTTGATGCAAGTAAAAAATATCCTGTTTTATTTTCTGTTTACGGCGGACCCGGATTTGTGGATGTTAAAAATTCTTTTTCCGGATACCTGGATAGATATTTTATTACACAAAATGACATCATCTATTTCGTTGTTGATCACCGCGGCTCGGCTTACTTTGGGAAGGAAGGAAAGTCTTATATATATCGAAATCTCGGTAAATGGGAAACAGCAGATTATTCTACAGCCGTAAAATGGTTAAAGACAAAATCATTTGTTGATTCTACAAAAATTGGAATAACCGGCGGCAGTTATGGTGGATATGTTACCTGTATGGCGCTTACTCTTGGTGCAGATTATTTTAATTATGGTCTTGCAGAATATTCTGTTACTGATTGGCGCCTTTATGATGATGTGTACACAGAAAGATATATGGACACACCGCAAGAAAATCTGGAAGGATATAAATATGGGTCAGCGATGACACATGCTAATAATTACAAAGGAATGCTGCGCTTAACACACGGCACATTGGATGACAATGTTCATATGCAAAACACAATTCAGCTTGTAGATAAGTTTACAACTCTTGATAAAGATTTTGAATTAATGCTATATCCAAACGAAAGACACGGAGTTAAATTTCCCAAATGGCTGCACGCACAAAGAGAGTATGTTAAATTTTGGTTTAGATATCTGCTTGGTAAAAATTTTGTAATGGAATAAAGACAGAATAGAACACGGATGACGCAGATTTTACGGGTTAGCTCGGATTAGATCCGTGAAAACCCGTGTTATCCGTGTTCTATTGCGATTATACTGCTCTAATTACTTTTCTAAAATGAAATCCATAAACTGCAAATGTCATTGCTGCCGGGAATTTTCGCGGATAATTCCACAAACTAATAAAGAAAAGTTTCCAGAAATATTTTTTGCCTCGTTCGATAATTCCAAGAAGCCACACTAATCTAAAAAATGCTTTAAGCTGTTCAAGGTTTATTGATTTTGGTGTCCACTCAGGCACACTGTATTCTTTCAAAAAAACTTTTAGACGTTTATAATATTCTTCCTGCGAGTAAATTTTATTTAGCAATCTACTGTAGCCCCGAATCAGATTTTTATAATCCATCTTGGGAACAAAATTTATGCTTGCATCCATATTATTACCCGTCCACATTTCCAGCAGCCTTCCTTCGTCTTTCATCCTTTTGTACAACTTTGTTCCCGTTGGTGCATTTAGCAGCCCAACCATTGCATTCGGTATTCCGCTACGTTGAATAAAATCAATTTGCTCGTCAAAAACGTTTTCCGTGTCATTATCAAATCCAATAATAAATCCACCCGAAACAAGCAAACCGCTTCTTTGTAATCGATTGACTGATTCAACCATATCCCTTTTTAAGTTTTGCATTTTGCCACACTCAACTAAGCTGTCGCTATTTGGAGTTTCAATTCCCACAAAGATGCTGTTAAACCCGGCTTCAACCATAAGTTTCATCAATTCTTCATCATCTGCAAGATTGATCGAAACTTCAGTAATAAAAAAGAAGGGATATTTTTTTTCTTTAGACCACTCAATTAAAGCGGGCAAAGTATCTTCTTTAAGTTTTCTTTTGTTGCCAATAAAGTTATCGTCAACAACCGAAATTCCACCACGCCAGCCAAGTTCATACAAACGATTCAACTCAGTTAAAAATTGTTCAGTACATTTTGCACGGGGCTTTCTTCCATTAAGCATTGTGATACTACAAAACTCACAATCGTACGGACAACCACGAGAATACTGCACACTCATTGATGCATACTTTTTCATGTCTAACAATTCCCACAACGGAATAGGTGTTAAAGCAATGTTGGGAAATTCATCAGTCTGGTAAACGTATTTTGGATTTCCATTTTCCAAGTCTTCGAGAAAGGGCGGGAGAGTAATTTCGGCTTCATTCAAAATAAAATGATCAACACCAAGTAAATCTTTATATTGTGTGGTACAAAGTGGACCGCCGGCAATAACTTTTACTCCAAGCTTGTTGCATCTTTTAACAATATCTCTAAAAGATTTTAAATGTACATTCATCGCACTAACAAAAACATAATCTGCCCACATAATATCTTTATCATTCAGTTTGGCTACATTAAGGTCGATTAGTTTTTTGCTCCAATCTTTTGGAAGCATTGCGGCAACAGTGATTAAACCAAGAGGAGGTTCTACGGATTTTTTTGAAACGAATTTTAGTGCTTCTTTAAAACTCCAGAACGTTGATGGCGTTTCGGGATAAACAAGTAATATTTTCAACGTAATTTCCTTTATAAAGTTACATGTTAAAACTGCAAAGAATTATGATATACTTTTGTAAAAGAAATGTAAAATTGATTTTTTAAAATTTGATGTTAATCTGATTTAAAATGATATTTGACTTAAGAAATTCCACATCTATGTCATCTAAGGGTTATCGAAGGATGACTTTTAATAATATTTTATCACTCTTCCATAAGCGCAGAGTGACAACCGAATTAAGTTGGAGTAATTCTAAAACGTGATAAGTAAAATTTTATGATGCGCAGAAGACATTCATTTGTTTATAACCTGGTAATCTTTGTCCTTGCACAGCTTGTGTGGCTGGCTGTTCTTTTGTTATGGATTTACTGGTATGTAAAAAACAACATAATTTTTAAACAGGTTGGCGAAAAAATTTCGCCCCAGCTTGTTTATGATGCCCCGAGCGTTTTCCCTTTTGTTGGTGGAATAGTTTTGCTTGTCGGATTGTCTTTTAGTCTTGTATTGATTTTCCGTCACTTAAACATACAAATGAAAATAACTGCACTATACGATAACTTTATTGCTAATGTTACACACGAACTTAAATCGCCATTATCATCAATACAACTTTATTTAGAAACACTTAACTCCCGCGAGGTTCCCGAAGAAAAGAAAAAAGAATTTTATAGTTTGATGATGCGCGATGCTGAAAGATTAAAAAATCTTGTCAATTCAATACTTGAAATTGCTATGATGGATAAGAAAAAATTTAATAGAGATTATGAAGTTTATAAAACAGGTGAAACAATAAAAAAAATAATATTAGAATCCGCCGAACAGTTTAATTTAAATTCAGAAAAAATTAAATTTATTGGCAATGCGAATTGTGAAATCCTGCTGGATAGAAGTTCTATCAAAACAGTTTTTGATAACCTTGTGGATAATTCTTTAAAGTACAGCATATCCCCGCTGGAAATAACAGTTAACTTTAAATGTAACACAAAAAAAGTTGAGATTGAATTTGTGGATAATGGAATTGGAATTCCACATGATGAAATAAAAAAAATATTTCAGAAGTTTCACCGGATTTATGATAAAGATATTCCGAATGTAAAAGGAACTGGACTCGGTCTTTACGTTGTCAGAGAAATAATTAAAAATCATAAAGGCAAAATATTTGCATTCAGCGAAGGCAAAGGCAAAGGGGCAAAATTTATAATTGAATTGCCTGTTTATATAGAAAAGACCCGTAAAGAAAAAAGGGTGGTGAAAAATGAATGAAGAGCAATTAAAGCAAACAAAAATTCTTTTGGTGGAAGACGAAGAAAACCTTGCTCACGGATTGGAGTACAATCTTACCGAAGAAGGATACAAAGTTACCCTGGCTAAAGATGGGCGTGAAGCAATCAATTTTTTTGATGAAAACGAATTTGATTTGATTGTCCTAGATATAATGCTTCCTTACTATAATGGATTTGAAATTGCAAAACACGTTCGGGAAAAGCATCCGCAAATGCCAATACTTATGCTGACTGCACGTACACAGGTTGAAGACCGTGTAAAAGGGCTTGAGCTCGGTGCCGATGATTATCTAACAAAACCTTTTCATCTCAAAGAATTATTGGTTCGGATTAAAGGAATGCTGAAGCGAAAAAATTGGTATCAAAAAGTTGTTATTGAAAATCCGGTATATAATTTTGGCGACAATCGAATAAATTTTGAAAACTTTAAATGCTCTAAAGGCAAAAAAGAATTTCAACTTACATCTTATGAAGCAATGATAATGAAATATTTGATTGAAAATAAAGATAAGGTTGTAACTCGTAAAGAATTACTTGAAAACGTTTGGAATATGAATCCAGATATTGAAACCCGTACAGTCGATAATTTTATTGTAAGATTAAGAAAGCATTTTGAAGATGATCCGTCGAATCCAAAATTTATTGTAAGCATTAGAAGTGCGGGATATATGTTCAATGAAAATTTGTAGTCCATCTTTATGATGTATACACATAAAAGATAAATTCAATAGCAAATTATTTAGTAAATATGAATCGACTTATTCCAATTATAAATCAGAAAGAGATTCCAGTTGATTATGAAAATACACCAATTGGATTGTTGCTTGAGTATCATAATCTTAACCGTGAATTGGATAGTTATTCCAACGCACAACTACTTATTGGAATGTGCATGGATAATCGCAAGCATCTCCACATTCCTGATAACTTTGCATATATAATTCGTACTGGGGGTGCTAATCTTCGTTACAGCGAGTTTAAAGTTTCATTTGCAATTGCTGTTGGCGGAGTAAAACATATTGCTCTAATTGCACACAGCAATTGCGGAATGGTAAACCTGATGTCAAAGAAAAATCAATTTATAGAAAAACTTTCTGAAAACGGCGGCTGGACTATTGAACAAGCAGAAGAACATTTTAATAATTATGCACCAATGTTTGAAATTAATAATGAAATTGATTTTATCCTTAGTGAAACAGCGCGACTTCGCTTACGTTATCCCAAAGTGCAGATTGCCCCAATGTATTATAAACTTGAAGACAATCTGCTTTATCTAATAAAAGAATAATTAGCCAAAAAAATCACTGCTTTATTAACTCAACTCTTCTGTTTTTTGCTTTACCTTAACGATAATTTCATTGTCATTTTCATCACAAAAAAGATGTGAACTAAAATTCTGAACGGAATAATCAGCAATATAAAATCCGGAAAGTCTATTGAACATTGGATGGTCTTTACTGTCTTCTACATCTTGCGCCGGGCAGTAAGATGTGAACAGCAATATTATAAGGACGGCAATAATAATTGTAAATGTTTTCATATTATCTCCAAAAATTTATTTTAGATATAACATTTTAATTATCTGTGAATAACGCTCTTGTTTTTAAACGGCACAAATAAATTCCTGATGTCGGATTCTGGACGCTTGATTCTGGTTTGAATTCAACTTCATATTCACCCGCAGTCTTCTCTTCATGAACAAGAGTAATAACTCCGCCAGCCAAAAAATAAGGTTTTATAGATCTGTAGGGCAGTGAAACTTTAAGTAAAAGAGGAAGATCAAAATAGTTTGCGGAGACAGATGATTCAAGGCCGACTGACGATCCACTTTTTTCAACTGTGAAATTAACATTTGTAAGATTGATTCCTGCCTGCACCACTGTTTGAATCTGAGCATTTGACACTGTAAAGAAAACAAGAAAAATAAATGTAACGGATAGTAAAAATAACTTTTTCATAACACCTCCTATGATTTTATAGCTTTTTAAATATAAAAATCAGTACAAGGTAAATTTATCACTGCGCTATAACGGTCAAAAAAAAGTCAATAGAATAAAAAGATTAAAGCGTATTATCCCAAAAATCTTAAGAAGTCAAGAATTGGAATATTCTTTGATTAAAAGAAACCATTTTGGCTGTGAATGTCAAGCAGAACCATAATATTTTTTTAGATAAACTTTACCACTCATCAAAGTAATATTGTGCGCCTTAAAATAGATGTTTAACTTTAACAGGAAATATTTTTGATTTAAGACGAAGAAAATTAGAATGCAAAAGGGAAATCTACATACAACAAACTCTTCCACAATAATTGATGAGCTTAAAAATTTGCAGTTCAAAAAGGACTTTAAAAAAGAATATCATGACTTAAAAGATTTTTATCTTGATGATGAAAAAAAAGATAAGCTTAAAGACATGGACAAGTTTAAGCGATTTATTTTTCAAACAGGATATCTTTTTTCAAGCATTTTTCAGAAACTTGCACCACTTAGAAAACTGCTCGTAGTTATTGGTTTAATATTACTTTTCTTTGGCAGTACAATTCAGTTTGATAATAATAATCAATCAAATAATAATGCTTTCTGGGGTGGGCTGATAATATTTTTCGTTTTAGTACTTGAGCTTAAAGATAAACTGCTTGCTGTTGAAGAATTAATTGCAGGTAAAAAAATTCAAAAAGCACTAATGCCCGAAGAAAACCCAAAACTTGATGGCTGGGATGTTTTTCTTTTTACAACTTCTGCTAATGAAGTAAGCGGAGATCTTGTTGATTATTTAAAGATTAACGATGATAAAATTGCAATTACAATTGCAGATGTTGCGGGCAAAGGATTAGGTGCCGCATTACTAACAGCAAAACTTCAAGCCACCGTTCGTGCTTTTACCGACACTGCATCAAGTCCATCTGAACTAACAAACAAAACAAATAAAATATTTAACCGCGACAGTCTTCCAAATATTTTTGCTTCGATGATTTATCTTGAGATATCAACAAATTCAAACCAGCTTAAATATTCAAATGCCGGTCATCTTCCACCGGTAATTTTAGGTGAAGCCGGATTAACCGAACTTAACAAAGGAGATGCAGCTTTGGGATTAATAGCTAATGCTGTATACAGAAACTTTGATTTGCAATTAAATGAAAATGAAATATTTATCGCATACTCTGATGGTATTACTGAAGCCATTAGTGAGACAGGAGAATTTTTCGGTAAAGAAAAATTATTTGGTATTCTTAAGGGAAGCAGCAAATCGGGCGCAGTAGAGCTTGGTCGTAAAATAATTTATTCAGTTGATCAATTCAGAGGTCAGGCAAAAATCAGTGATGATCTATCAATGGTTATTTTAAAGAAAAAATAATCGTATTCGATTAAACGCTTAACACATAATCAAATGAGGCAAAAAATTATGAAAATAAATTCCAGCAGCACTTTTTGACTATTAAGCCCATTTCGACCGAAGGGAGAAATCTAATTGTTACAATAAAAGCATATGATGTTCCTGGAAACTAGGTGGTCGCACTTGTTAATGAAAATAATCCAGCCCGGAAATATGAAGTTAGTTTTGATGCAAAAAATCTTTCAAGCGGAACTTATTTTTACAAATTGCATTCAGGAAGTTTTGTTGAAACAAAGAAGAGGATTCTTTTGAGATAGTTCATAAAATAATCCATAACATCGGATTCTTATTTGAATCCGATGTTATACTTTTTTTTATTAGTAAAGAGGGGCTTCAGAATCTACAAAAACAATCTTCTGTCCGTTGGGAGAAAATCGAGGGAAGTATAGATTTTTTAATTCTTCAAAATATACTTGTTGAATATTGCCTTCGATAACAGAGTATAGCCACAAATTATTCTTTCCATCTGAATAAATAATTTTTGAACCATCCGCAGAAATATCTACACTATTTCCCATAGCAATAACTCTTATTTCATCATCGGGTATATTAATCATATATATCTTACCATCGGAATGGAAAGTAATTATATCATTGTTGGATTTTGAAATATCAACCATAGATTGTGTTGATACTTCTAATAAACTTTTTTGATTTTGTGGATTATTAATTTCTAAAATTTTTATGTAGCCCCTGATTGGTGAAACCACATTATTGCTTTCCAGGTAAATTAATCTGGTCCTGTCTTGTGTGAGAAATAAAGGATAATAATAGTTTAGACTGTTTTCAATCAAATTTGATTTTAGATTAGTTGTTAGATTTATTTTATTTATCTGATTATATTTATAAAACTTTGCTCCTACAAACAGCTCGTTAGATTTCTCGTTTAGTACACCGGAATTATTTATTACCGTATCTGAATTAGTTAAATTAACGGTTGAGGATCCATCCGAAGCAACTTTGTAAATATCTCCTCCCGACTCAAATATAAGGGAAGTAACATTTCGGTTTCTTAAATAATGAATATAAGATGGGGCATTAAAAAGCATTGATTTTATGGGTGAATCAATATTTACACTAACTATATTCTCGGCACTTGTATAACCACTTGATGGTTTGCCATAAGTATATACTGTAGTATAATATACAGTAGAATTATCAACGAAACCCAAAGTGTTTATGTGACCGACTTCTTTAGCTATTAGTTTACTCGAATTATCCTGAAGGTTGATAGTGCGTATTTCCTTTGTTGCTTGATCAGGAAGCCCCTCTGTGGGATTTTTTTCATTACAAGAGATCAGTACAAAACTTAAAACACCCAGAAATAAAATCTTGTTTTTCATATCACTTCTCCCTTAAAAAATTTTGAATGCAGTTATTTGATTTAATGCTTTATAGAAAATTTTTATTACTGTTTAAACATGCAATGGAATAATTCTTCTCCACAATTCAATTATTATCCTAAGCATAATAGTTCTCTTTTTTAAAGAGAAGCAAATCAGTTCAACAAAATTTCTTTAACTGTAATTCTTTATTAGTATAAGTTCTGTATTAAATAATGAAGAGTAAAAAATTAACATAAGCTTGTTCATCAAACTTTTAAACAGAAAATGTTTTCTTCATAATGTTTCCGTATCTCTGGCTAATCGGAAATGGGGTGGATATATTTTTAAGATATACATTGTAGCTTCTAAATCCGGCTTTCTCAATCTTATCTAAAAAAAGCATGTTAACAATTGTAGCACGATGAATTCTCAAAAAATCTTTTGCCGGTAAAGTTTCAACCCAGTTTCTAATAGATTTTCTAACAACAATTTTACAGCCGTCATCTGTTGTTACTTTTGAATATTCTTTTAATGCAGATATACATACTATTCTCGAAAATTCTATAAGCTTTAAATTTGTACCGATCTTAATCAGAATATGATCAATCTTTTTTGATTGATTTGAAAAAGCATTTTCTGTGGAAATAATCTTATCAGTTAAGTGTGCACTTATAACTTCAATTTTCCGTAGTCTTTTTTTTATTGATCTTAGCAAGTGATTCGTAATTAATTGGTTTTACAAGAACATCATCAGCGCCCAATTCCATTGCTGCTCTTATATGAACATTATTCTGTGTAGATGTAATTACTAAAAGCGGAATGCATTCTGTGGATGGGTTTTCATTTAATTTTTTTATAACACCAAGTTCTTTTTCACAATTATCAAGATCACATATCATAATATCGGGCAGATAACGGTCGGCTATTTTTAAACCGTCAGTCTCTCCAACTGTTATGTAAGTATTAAATCCTGCAGATTCTAAATCATTTTGGAATTCAAAATTCTGCTCAGGCTTGCCGTGTATTAATAATATTTTTTTCAAACAATACTTAAGTAAAACACAATAAAAGTATAAATAATTGAACCAAAATTAGTTTTATGGATTCCGGGAAACAACAAATTAATATCAATGGCGGGTGTAATACACTCGTTTACAGCACCCTTGTTGCACTCGTTGATTTTTTAATTTAGTACAAAAAACATATTACCTAAAATTGTACGGGTAATTTTAATTTTTATGGAATACCAAAATCAAAAATCTCGATCGTTTCATTTCTACGCATGTCATTACTCACTATTTAAAGGAAAATATTTATGATATTTAATTATAAAAAATTATTGATAGCGCTTTTTATCTGTTTCGCAGGAATCTCATTTGCACAGGATCTTAGTTTAAGTGCAGGTGCTGATGTTGTTAGCAGATACATCTGGCGTGGTATTAATGTTAATGATGCAGTAAACATTCAGCCCGCATTAACATTATCAGTTTCAGGATTTAGTGTCGGATTCTGGGGTTCCTATAGCTTAGCTAATAATTCAGGTGATAATACATTTGGACAGGAAGTTGATACCTGGATTGGTTACACTTATGCTTTTGAAAATGGAATGAGCATTGGTGCTCTCGTAACAGACTACTACTACCCAAATGCAGGCATCAAATGGGGCAACTTTAATAACTACGATAATCCAGATGGTGCAGGTGCTCATACTATCGAAACAGGACTTCTCCTAAAAGGACCCGAATCTTTTCCACTTTCTCTATCCGGTTTTATTAACGTTTACAACGATGCAGGCAGCAACACATACTTTCAAATAGATTATCCAGCAACTGTTGCAGAAGTTCCTCTTAACTTTTTTGTTGGTGCTTCCGGCTGGCAGCAAAGAAAATCCTGGCTATTACGGCACAGAAACATTTAATGTTATAAACGTTGGAGTTAAAGCAACAAAATCTGTTAAGATTACTGAAGATTATTCTTTGCCTGTTGCTGTTACATTTTTAGTAAATCCAAGAACAGAAATTTCTTATCTCGTTTTTGGTTTAACGTTTTAACACAATTGATAATTTCATATTTAATATAAGGAGCATTTTATGTTCGATACTGGTAGTACTGGATTTATGCTTATTGCAACCAGTCTTGTTATGCTTATGACTCCGGGTCTTGCTTTTTTTTATGGCGGACTTGTTGGTCGAAAAAATGTTTTAGCTATAATGATTCAAAGTTTTGTTTCACTTGGCTGGACAACTGTTATTTGGTTTGCCTTCGGTTACTCGCTTTGTTTTAGCGGTGGCGAAGGAGGAATAATTGGAAATCTGAATATGGCTTTTCTTGCCGGAACAGACTCTCAATTCAGTTTTTACGGGTAACAATCAAATACCACTTTATGTTTTTTGTTTATACCAAATGATGTTTGCAATTATTACTCCCGCATTAATTACAGGTGCATTTGCAAACAGAGTTAGATTTCCTGCCTATATGCTGTTCTTAACTGTCTGGTTAATCTTTGTTTACTTCCCACTGGTACATATGGTTTGGGGCGGTGGATTATTGGCACAATGGGGTGTTCTTGATTTTGCTGGTGGTATTGTTGTTCATGCAAGTGCAGGTATGGCAGCACTCGCTTCTGTTTTTTATGTTGGTAAAAGAAGTATTGCAGAACGAGGACCACATAGCATTCCGCTTGTTGCTCTTGGTACGGGATTACTTTGGTTCGGATGGTATGGATTTAATGCAGGCAGTGAACTTCAGGTTGATGCAATAACCGGACTTGCTTTTTTAAATACTGATGTTGCTGCTTCATTTGCCGCTATTACATGGCTTCTTCTTGCCTGGACGCTGGAGAAAAAACCCAAGTTTGTTGGATTACTGACTGGTGCTGTTGCTGGATTAGCAACCATTACACCTGCAGCAGGATTTATCACCGTTCAATATGCAGCATTAATTGGAATCATTGCTGGTTTAGTTTGTTACTTTGCAGTATCACTCAAAAATAAAATGCAGTGGGATGATGCTCTTGATGTCTGGGGTGTTCACGGTGTTGGCGGCTCACTCGGTGTTATTTTACTCGGATTATTTGCGACCAATGCTGTTAATCCTATGGTAACTACAAATGGATTATTAATGGGCGGAGGTTTAGATTTTTTCTGGAAGCAGCTTATTACGGTGGTTGGTGTTTGTGTTTATGCTTTTGTTTTTTCATATGTAATGCTATGGCTTATTAATTTTGTTACTCCGGTTAAAGTTACAAAAGAAGAAGAAGAGGCCGGATTAGATAGTTCGCTACACGGCGAAATGGCTTACGAACCGGATTAATAATTGTTTCAATTTTTTAATCAAACCTTCGGGGTTTTGTTTTGCAACCTCGAAGGTTACTCTTAATTTCAAATTCATAATTCTTTCGTAGCGCAGGAATTCTTTCCTGCGCTGGCTTTGTGCTGTTTATTTTTTAAATCCTTTTTCTTGTCGTATATCTCCTGTTCATACTTGATGCCTGCTGACAATGACCTGTAAATTCAACTTTTATTTTTTAATTGTTCATTGTAAGTTTTCCATTACAAATTCATAGGAGACAAAAAATATGAACAAAAACACAAAAAAGAATCTATTAACAAAACAAATTGATGCAATACTCAATTCCTTAAAAACACGCTTTGAAAAAAATATGAATCGCCATAAAGAAATCAAATGGGATAAAGTGCAGTTGAAGCTGGAAGCAAATCCAGAAAAACTTTGGTCGCTTAATGAAATGGAAAGAACAGGCGGCGAACCGGATGTTGTTGGATATGATAAGAAAACCGACGAATATATTTTTTATGATTGTTCAGCGGAAAGTCCAAGTGGACGTAGAAGTCTTTGTTATGATCGCGAAGCTCTTGCATCAAGAAAAGAGAATAAACCAAAAGATAACGTTCTTGATGTTGCCGCTTCGATGGGAATTGAACTCTTAACAGAAGAACAATACCGTGAACTTCAAAAACTTGGCAAGTTTGATCTTAAAACTTCAAGCTGGGTAAAAACTCCGGATGAAATTAGAAAACTTGGTGGAGCTATCTTTTGCGATCGCCGTTATAATAATGTTTTTACTTACCATAATGGAGCCGATTCCTATTATGCCGCAAGAGGTTTCCGCGGTGCGTTAAAAGTTTAAGACTATTACTCTTTGTGTACTTCGTATTTTCTTCGTGCACTTTTGGCAAAGCCATCCCTTTGGGAGTGATTATCTTTTTTACCACAAAGCACTCAAAGTTTTTTCTCAAAGTACACAAAGGAATTTGCATTTTTCCTACTCCTAATTGTCACACTGAGCGAAGTCGAAGTGTGACCATCCCTATATTTTCACTGGCTCCAAATTGAGGACTGCTTACTGTAGACTTAAATTGTTAATTTTTATTTGTTCATTGTTAATTGTTTTAAAATAATCCTTCACTTAGTTTTGCAATTGAAACGCTTCTCTCTACATACATTTACAGAAAAGAGAGCAGCTTGTTGGTGGATTAAATATGGCAAGTGTGTTTTCCTGGTAAGTTTTCATAGAGACTTTTATTCAATAATTATAAGCAATCATTTTGGAAAGTTTTGCAATTCAATTAAAAAAGTTTCTCCATTACTATCTGGGTTTTATAATCTTAGAAAGAGATATATGAATCAAGTTGTTAATCATCTAATAAAACTAAGGCTGAAAAACATATCCTCACTTTTTGCGATAATTATTTTTATGTGTTTCCCTTCAATAAATGCACCGCACAGTATTTTTAATTCAGATTATATCACCACTCAAATAAAAAAAGATTTTTTAGAAGCTGATAATACATTCGAATATAAAAATATTCTTTGGATAAGAGGAAGCAATACAAATATTGACAAAATCATTTTAACACCAGACAATAAATATTTGTTAACATATTCTTTTGGTGGCAATACTATTCGATGTTGGGATCGTAAAAGTGGGTATCTATTAAAGTTTTACAAAGTTTCATCAGGTTCTAAGATTCAGTATTTGTCTCTTTCTGATGATGGTTTAATTATTAATGGACATGCTGTATTGGATGATTCTGTTCATTTAGTTTTTAAGATGGATTTTTATTCTGGCCAAATAATAAACGAACAAATAAAATTTATAATAAGTAAGGACAGAGAATATCCCTTTAATGTTGTATCACCCGATGGTAAGTATTCAATTTCAAAAAGCCGAGAAAATGACATAATGTTTGATGTAATCGAAAATGCAACAAATCGTGTAGTTAGCTCGGTAAAGAAAAATCGATAGTTTAATTACAGGTTCGTTAGTTTTCTCGCCCGATAGTAAATGGATTGCAATTGATACAGATTTTGGTATTTATTTACTAAATCTTTTTAAGCCCGAAGAACTTAAAAAAGTGGTTGACTTAGATTATTATCTTCAGAATTATAACAGCTGTTTTTCTGATAATGGGAAATTTTTGATCTTACAAGATGAAACAAGCGGATATAATGAAGAAGGAGACAGAATTTTCTATCAATCAATTACGGTTTGGGATCTAGCAAAAAATGAAGTAGTTGGGAGTTATGGCTCAACTGATCCTAAATACTTATGCCATCTCACCTGATGGACGGTCGTTATGTGTTAATTTATATGGCCCCAAAGTATTTTTTGTCGATTTAGCATCAGGAGTGCTTACTGATTCAATTTTAATTTTTGCAGACATTACTAATGATATGTCTAATATTTCTAACTTAAGTTATTCACAAGATGGGAAAAAGTCTATTCATAAGTAGTTATGAAAGTTGTTTTGTTTATGAGATCCTTTCGAAGAAATTATCTAAATCAGTTACATCGCATAATTCTAACTTTTCAGAAATTAAATTCTCTCATAATGGGAAATCAATAGCATCCAGCCCTTGGGGAGGCTTTGTAAAATTGTGGGATTCTAATACTGGCGAAGAGATAAAGAAACTAATCGATTCGGAATCTGAAAATAAAGTAGTTAGCAATTATTCTGTATCGTTTTCTCCAGATGATAAATTTTTAGGAACATCAAATACCGATTCAACAATAATTTTATGGGATCTCCAAAATACTAAGCCTATTAAAAGGTTTAAGCAAATTGAAAATTATATAAATATTGTTTCCATTTCGCCAGATGGAAAACAAATAACAGCAGGATTTGGCAAATCGAGAAATTTTTGGTTTAATAGTACGTTTACAATATGGGATCTGAATGATAATGCTCTTAAAGACGTTATGACTTTTCAAGATTGGGCTGGATATTATTTGTTATCCGAAAATTGGAAATATGTTATTACTGAAAACTGGTCAAGAAAAGTAGTCGTATCAGATTTTAACACTTGGAAAGAAGTCCTTTCCTTTAATAACAATGGTTTCTACGTATTCGGTTTTTCAAAGGATGCTAACTTAGCTGCATTTTGTGGGAGCACTAATATGTTGATTATGAATATTGCAAAAAAAGACACATTATTTTTTGGCCCCAAGATATTCGATATTTGTGCTGTATGCTTTTCCCCGGATAACAAATACATTGCCACAGCACACGATAGTGGTGTAATAAATATATGGGACATCCATAAGGGGGAATGCATTTATACTTATGATGAATATTTATATAGTCAACAAGTGGTAGACTGGTCACCGGATGGGAAATATATAGTTTCTGGAACTAAAGATGGATCAATAATTCTTTGGGACACAAGAGTTTTTATGAAATAGTGCAACGCATTAAATCCAGTTCGATTTTTGAATAAAAATATAATTTGATTAGTAAGAGATTAGAAATTTTTCACTAGGCTGTCGCGGTCGAACCGTGGCAGCAAAAATCTATCAATTAAACAATAAGAGATTCCCGCCTTCGCGGGAATGACATTACAGTCCCTTTCCTTATTTTTACACATTACATAAACAAAAGAAAGATAAGTGTAGCACACCTTTAAGGTGTACAACACATTAAGGAGAATAAATGAGCGCAGAAGTAAACAAAATTATTTACTCGATGGTTGGGGTAAGCAAATTCTATAATAACAAACCTATACTAAAAGATATTTACCTTTCGTACTTCTACGGTGCAAAGATTGGTGTTATCGGTTTAAACGGATCGGGTAAATCTTCACTGCTAAAAATTCTTGCCGGAGTTGATAAAAACATAAACGGAGAAACAGTTGTGTCTCCCGGTTTTACAATCGGCTACCTTGAGCAGGAACCGCAGCTTGATGATGCAAAAACTGTAAGAGAAATTGTGCAGGAAGGTGTTCAATCAATTGTTGATCTTCTAAAAGAGTATGATGAAATAAATGCAAAGTTTGCTGAACCGATGGATGATGATGAAATGACAAAGCTTCTTGAACGACAGGGTGAAGTTCAGGAAAAACTTGAAGCAATGGGCGGATGGGATCTTGATGCACGACTTGAAATGGCAATGGATGCTTTGCGCTGTCCGCCTTCGGATACTTTGTGCAAAATTCTTTCGGGCGGAGAACGAAGACGTGTTGCACTTTGCAGATTGCTTCTTCAAAAACCGGATATTCTTTTACTCGATGAACCAACAAACCATCTTGATGCTGAAACAGTTGCGTGGTTAGAACATCATCTTGCAAAAGTATGAAGGAACTGTTATTGCTGTAACACACGATAGATATTTTCTTGATAACGTTGCCGGATGGATACTTGAACTTGATCGCGGTGAAGGAATTCCGTGGAAAGGAAATTATTCATCGTGGCTTGAACAGAAACAGGAAAGATTGCGTGTTGAAGAAAAACGTGAAAGCGACAGGCAAAAAACTTTACAGCGCGAACTTGAATGGATAAGAATGAGTCCGAAAGCACGTCACGCAAAATCACAATCAAGAATTACTTCTTATGAAAATCTTCTTAAAGAAGAAAAAGAAAAAGGACAAAAAGATCTTGAGCTTTACATTCCTGTTGCAGAACGACTTGGTGATATTGTAATCGAAACAGAAAATCTTAGCAAAGCTTACGGCGATAATATTTTAATTGATGATTTAACATTCTCAATTCCTCCCGGAGCAGTTGTTGGAATTATCGGAGCTAACGGTGCAGGTAAAACAACTTTGTTCAGAATGATTACAGGACAGGAAAAACCTGATAGCGGAAATATTAAAATTGGTTCTACAGTTAAGCTGTCTTATGTTGATCAATCAAGAGATGCATTAAATCCGGATAAAAGTATTTGGGAATTAATATCTAACGGAGAAGATACAATTATGCTTGGCAACAGGCAGGTAAACTCGCGTGCTTATGTTGCACAGTTTAATTTTTCCGGTGCAGATCAGCAGAAAAAAGTTAGCATGCTTTCAGGCGGAGAAAGAAATCGTGTGCATCTTGCAATGATGTTAAAGCAAGGCGCAAATGTTATTCTGCTTGATGAACCAACAAATGATCTTGATGTAAATACATTACGTGCACTTGAAGAAGGAATTGAAAAATTTGCCGGATGTGTTTTGGTAATAAGTCACGATAGATGGTTTTTGGATAGAATATCAACACACATTTTAGCATTTGAAGATGAAAGTAAAGTTGTTTGGTTTGACGGTAATTATTCAGTGAGTACGAAGAAAAACGAAAAGAAAGATTAGGCATAGCAGCAGATCAGCCGCACAGAATTAAGTACAGGCATTTAACGAGGAGCTAGAACTGTAAATGCAATAGAACGCGGATGACACGGATTGAACGGATTATCACAGATTAATCCGCGAAGACCCGCGTAATCTGCGTTATCCGTGTTCTATTATAAATATAGTTTTTATTAGAGTTCACATAAACAACTATTTACAAACAATCAGGAGAGGCTCGGGTTACATTATGAAAAAATTATTTTTCGTTTTTCTAGCATTAACTTTTATCATTGCTTGTTCAAAAACAGAAGAAAAAAAGGTTGAAAACAACGATCAACAAACGGTCACAACACAAGAAGCACCGAAACCTGTTGTTAGTCAAAGGTATGGAGTTAAGTCCGGCGTAATCTTTTACGATGCGCCTATGGGTACAAAGCAGGAATTATATTTTGATGATTACGGCGCAAAAGAAGTTTCCATTACTTCAATTGATTTAGGAGTTGCAAAATCTAAATCCATAGAAATTCGAAAAGACGGATTCAGTTATACATATGAAGAAGGTAAAAACGAAGGCACAAAAAAAGCCTGGTATGTTCCTGCCAGTACCGATTATTCAAAAGCTGATCCTAAAACACTTGAACGCTATAAAGTAAAAGATTTGGGAACCGAAACTGTTGCCGGAAAAGATTGTAAAAAATTCAGTGCAGAATTTGGCGGTTCACCAATAGTTAGCTGGACATGGAATAATATTCTTATAAAATCAGTAACAAAAATGGGGCAAGGTGAATTTGTAATCGAAGCAACAAAAATTCAGGATGGTTCTGTAGATCCTAAAATATTTGAATTACCAGCTAGTGTAACATTTAAAGAGATGTAATTTTAAAAATCTATTTTGCATCTTGGCGTCTTAGCGAGAAACAATTGTTTTCACGCAGAGGCGCTAAGTCGCAAATATTAAATTAAGAATTTTGAGAATTAAACATTTCAAAGGTTATTGATCTTTTGAACAATATCCATTTAATTTGTTTAGTACCAACCCTTTTCCACCCAATTACTTTGCTGCCTTGTATTGATACAATATTTCTATCATCAATAAAGGCAAATGCGTTCTTGGCTCCTTTATTGACTGCTACCTGAAATAATTTAAAAGTTAGGTGCTGCATTAATTTCATTTTCCTATAAGCACTGTGGACATAGAGTCCCTCACACAAAACTTCATTTTCTTTCAGTTCAAAAATTCCACCATTATAATGTCTTTTAAGTATTTCATTTGAGGTTTGATCTATTAACCAACAAATAGCACGGGGTTGATCATCTATGGTTGCGGCAACATAACACTTTGGTATTTGTGCTTTAATGAGTAAAAATCTTTCAATTCGAGTTCTCAACTCATATAAATTTATACCAGATTCATTTAATGGTAGAATTAGATTAATATCTTTATTCTGCAACTCTCTAATCGTAGTGGGAATTAATGCAGTTGGTATTTCAAACGGTTTAGATAAATCGTATTGAAAAATAGAAACTGTTTCAAATGATAATATTCGTCTTAATGCTTCTCTGATAATTAAAATAAAAATGTTGATGATACCCGATGTGACTAATAGATAATTTAAAGTTTTAACTCTCTTCAATTCAATTCTGTTTGCTTGTTAGTATTTCCTGAATAAAGCTATTCCATTCTTTTGTAAAATAAGAACTATCAAACTGTTTTACAAAATTGTATCCGTCCGTTCCATATTTTTCTTTTTGCCTTAAAATTTCTTTTATGGCAGATGGGATTTTGGGGAAATCATCGCAAATAATTTGTTTACCGCCATCAAGAAGCTCTTTCATCCCACCCGTTCCTGATCCAATTACGGGCGTTCTGCACAACATAGCTTCGTGTACAACACGAGACCATCCTTCTTCTATTAATGGCATTGATACAACCGCATCACTGGCTTTTAATAGACACAAATACTCTTTTCTATCAAGAAAAAGTCTTTTAATCGGTAAATCTGCTTTGGGATTAAATGGTCCGGTCATTATTAGTGTATAGTCTTCATTCTTAAGGGTATTATAAACTTCTAAAATTCCCTTTTGAGGATTAGCAAGTCCTAAATAAATAATTGGTTTATTTGTTGGAATTTCATATTTCTTTAGAAAGTTCTGAACTTCATCATCATTAAAAACAAACTCATTTAAATCAAATGAATTATATATTGTTTTTACATTTTTACATCCAATGTTTTTAAGATAATTTTCCCAAAATTTTGAAACACAAATAATATAATTCAATGATTTTAACTTCTTGTGTAAAACTAATAACGACAGTTTTCCTCTTACAGATTTATTTTTTTGCTTCAAATAGATATGATGCAAAATACCAACATTGATTTTTGATTTCTTGGCAATTCCATGATTAATGACGGAAGGACTCTTAATAAATATATCACCATCAGTCTTATTCAAAAATAATCTAAGCAGATATTTAATTGAGTTTTCATCCTTTTCCCGAAAACAATTTTTATCCATAATTAAATTATGCTTATCAGTGAGAATATTTGCTACGCTATATTCATAAATGAAGCCTCCTCGACTTTCACTGGGAAGATTTTTTTTATAAAATGCATTTATTAGTTCTTTGTATTCTGTTTGCCAAACAATTTTTGCCATTGCCATTCTTATTAAGTAATTATTAACTATAGTTATTTCCTACACTTCCTAATAAACTATTCAACTCCAGGTAAGGCCCTTTGATAAATTCAATATCTATTGCCCGGTTCACATTCCAATTAACCTTTGACATTGCAAATTAGGATGTCGAAGGTTGTTATTATTTTCTATACTGTTTTATAAACTCTTCAACTTCAGGCAAGCCACCTTGATAAATTAAATAACCATTGCTTGGTTCACGTTCTGTTATTTCTCCTGCAATTGGAGTTAACATAATTTCTTTTACTTTT
Organism: uncultured Ignavibacteriaceae bacterium; assembly: GCA_963809415.1. Classification (GTDB taxonomy): domain Bacteria; phylum Bacteroidota; class Ignavibacteria; order Ignavibacteriales; family Ignavibacteriaceae; genus IGN3. The sequence continues at coordinate 2,113,545 of CAWEJJ010000003.1, forward strand.
TCTAAATCATCTGTTTGTCCAAATGCCCAACCGAGTTTCATATAAGCAACTTCAGGTAACATATTGGCAGCAGGAATAACACCAAGCTCCATCATATCTCTTCCGGTATCGTAAACGTACATTTGAACATAACCCCAAAGTGTTTGAACTGTCATATAAACTGCAACACCTTTTTCTTTTGCACGTTTAAGTGCAGGATAAAGAGGTTTATTTACATGTCCAAGTCCTGTACCTGCAATTACAATTCCTTTGTAACCATTATCAATCAATGAATCAATCATATCAGGTTTCATATTCGGGTAGTAATAAACGATTGCAACTCTGTCATCAAAAACAGCATTTACTTTTACATCGTTATCAAATCTTCTGCGTTTATAATCATCACGAATTGGAGTTACTTTATCTCGACTAACTGTTGCGATTGGAATATCACCAATAGTTCTGAAAGTTGAACGATAACTTGAATGCATTTTTCTTACTCGTGTTCCGCGATGAAGCAATCCGTACATATCACTCGTTGGACCAAACATACAAACCATTACTTCTGCAATATCACTTATTGCTGCTGTTGTTACAGAATGAATAAGATTTAATGCTGCATCGGATGATGGTCTATCGCTCGAACGCTGTGAACCAACCATTACAATCGGAACCGGAGAATCCTGAACCATAAAAGAAAGTATTGCTGCTGTGTGGTGCATTGTATCTGTTCCATGTCCGATTACAATTCCCTGCACACCTTTTTCAATTTCTCTTCCGATTGCTTCAGCAAGTCCGATCCATTGTTCCGGACCCATATTTTCGCTGAACACACCATACAATTTTTCTGTTTCAAGATTACAAATATCTGCAAGTTCAGGAACTGAACCATAAAGTTCGCCCGGTGAAAATGCAGGAATAACAGCACCTGTTCTATAATCTAAACGCGAAGCGATTGTTCCACCGGTACCGAGTAGTTTTACATTTGGCTTTTTAGGATCGTAAGGAAAATCTTTTTCGGGAATTTTATAATGCGCTTCTTTCCTTCCAAAGATTTTTACATCTTTAATTTTTTCTGCAGCAATTCCGATGTTATAACCAATTGGCATTTTAAGAACGATGTGAAATTCATCGGCAGTTTCTGAACGAGGTAAAATTAATCCTTTAAAACTTCCTTCATCTGTAAGAATTTCTACATCACTCCAGATTGGTGTTTTAAATTTTTGCAGAGTGTTTAATGCAACTCCACGATAGCCTTTGTAATCTTCTGGATTTATAGTTGTCATTATTTAACTCCTTTCACAAAACCAATTTTATCCGCAATAACTTTTGCGGGAATTCTGCCGCGAAGTTTTTTCATTATCATTCCCATCAACAAAATACTTTTACTTTCAGGATTAAAAATTTTCATCTTATCACATTCTGATTTTGCAGTCTTAATAATTTCATCAACTTCCTTTTCGCTTGCAGGATTTTGAATCACTTCTTCTGTAAAAACTCCAAGTTCTGCTACAGTTTTTAAAGTTGTCAACAAAGCGTCCTTAGGAATTTTTCCATCAGCATAAGATTTTAATATTCCTTCAAACATTTCTTCATGCATCCATTCAATCATGCATCCGTACTTCTTCAATCTTTTGGGATATTGAATCAGAAATACTGCCGCAGTAGTTGGATTTACTTTCCAATCATTTACAGCTTTCTTAAAAAGCTCTGCATAATTAGAAACAGAAAGTTCTTCAATCGTGTCTTTTGGAATTCCAAGTTTGTATATACCATTCAATTCTTTTCCAAAATTGTTCCGGTAACCAGGATTTTATTTTATCTAATCTTTTCTTTAGTGATTTTTTTCGGTGGAAGATCAGTATCAGGATACATTCTATCGGCACCGGGAAGAATACGTTCAAATCCATTTGTTCCATCGCTCATTGCTTGTCGTGTTTCAGATGGAATTCCAATCGTTGCTTCTTTAGCGCGAATGATAATTTCACTTCACTGCTGTTTGAACATCATCTTCACTTCCCCAAACAATTACCATTGTGTCATTATCAGCGGCGTTAGTAAACTTTTTAACTTTTAACCAATCTGCAGAAGTAATTGTATCGCTCGTGCTGTCTGAATTAATAAGATTTGGAATACTTAGTTAAGCAAGCAATAACTCTTACACGATCTGAAATTTCTTTAGAGAAATAAGTATCGGTTTGTGTGTGCCAGTGAAGCAAATCTTTAAACCCTTTAAGGACAACAGCACTTAACTTTCATTCCAGAATCAGCAGCATTTTTTAATGGAGCGTAGTGAACTTTCTTTAATATTTTTGTAATGTCATAAGATTCTGCTTTAAATGTTTCTGGTGTAATCCCACGTTTCTTTAATTCTTCTCTTAATCGTAAAAGATTCCATTGTCTCATTGCTTCGTTATAAGTAAGAAGCGGAATCAATGTAATTTGAGGAACACCTTTTATTTCAACACGAGTTCCGCCTTCAACACTAACATTTACATCTTCACGTGCAGCACCCATTCCACGACGAACTTTTTGTGTGCTTCTTACAAGCTTACTGCATTGCCAGGCAACTTCTGCAACTTCCTGTGGAGTTTTCATTGCAGGTTCTGTTACTGTTTCGATAAGCGGCATTCCAAGTCTGTCTGTTAAATAAACTCTATCGTGACCAATATCAGAAACTTCTCTGCACGAATCTTCTTCAATCGACATCTGAACAATTTTTACTTTTCTATCTTTGTAAGGAATCCAGCCATCAAGAGCATAAATTGCTGTACGCTGGAATCCTGTTGGAATGCTTCCATCCAAATATTGTTTACGTGCAATGTGAATTTCATCAACAATATTGCAGTTGTACAACATTCCAATTCCTATTGCAATATCAAGCGCATCTTCATTTATTAAGAATGGCGGAGTATCATCCATCTCGTAAGTACAAACAGTTTCTCGTTTGATGTGATAGATGATATTCTTCTTTGTTTTAAATTCCATCAAGGCTGTGCCGTCATAAACTCCCATTTCAGAAAGTGTGGGACGCATATGACGCAAAATTTCGGCATCAAATTCCCTTGTGTATTTTCCAGCAGGACAGCGACAGAAAAGTTTTTTCTCGGTTAAAAGTTGTTGATGAATTTCTAATCCAGATTTGAATCCGACCGTTTTGTAATCTTCTTCGGTCATTTCGTTGAAGGGCTTGAAGATGAAATCGTACATAAGAGAGCCGCAAAAATTTTATAATTGTTGATGTGAAAAATAAGGAAAGTTTTACGCTAGTAGAAGAAAAAAATATATGCATACACCATCGCTTAGTTTGATTTACTAAACACTTCAAACCACTATTTTAATATTTATTTTTAAAAATAAACTCCTATTCCTAAACGGGCAAAGTTAATTTCCCAAAACCAGCTATTTGAGATCCCCGTATTACTGCTTCTGTAAATCTCTATTCCCTGAGCATTCTGTGTATTCTCTCCGAACTGATTTTCCCAACGATAAGACCCTGTTAAATAGGTCTCTGCTATTAAAGAAACACGAGAAGTAATAAATCCTTCGATCCCCAACATCATCGATCCACCTACCGCATGATAATTGTTTGAATTATAATATCTTGAAGTATTGTTCCGTATATCAACCTCTTTGTTTGAATAATAATTTACATTGTAGTAGGGTCCGATACCGAAAGAAATATCTAAATAGTTGTTTTTATATATACTGTATAAATAGAATGCGTATAAATTAAAATTAATATTATCCCTCTTTTCCTCAATGTTTAGATTTAAGTCTGTAATAGAAGTGCTTTTATTTTAAATAGGAGCCATCAAAATCTAAAATAAATTTCAAAGAAGAATTTTCATCAATGCTGAATTTGTAACCAACTGCATATCCATTAATAAAATAAAGATCAAAGGATCTATTTCGAATAAAAGACAGAGTATCTTTTTCAACTTCTTGTGCAAAGCTAGGAATACTAATAAATAAATTAAATATTACAACGAATATCACCCATATGTTTTTCATTTTAACTCCAGTTATAAATATAAGAGACGCACTGTTCAGACGTCTCTTAAAAAAATTATTATTTGTTAAACTTACTCAAGTAATCTTTAAACATATCTTTATGAACCATAAAATCCATAATCTTTAGTTTAACATAATCTTCGTGATAAAAGTAATATCCTTTATCTCCTGTATTGCGTGAGCCAGCGCCGGAATCTTTAATTAAAAACCATGTTACTCCGTTTTTTTCTTCATATCCAACCAAATGAATTCCATGGTCATCTGTTGTTGTTTCATTACTAAAACGAAATTGTCTCGCACTTTCATCGATGTACTCAGAAGGAATATCAAATGTTGGAACAATAGCACACTTTGACCAGCTATCATAACCGGCTTCACTAACATCACCACCGATTGCAAGTGTGTAACCATTTTTAATTGCATTCTTCAATACTTTCATAAAATCATCAAGCGGAATGTTGTAATAATCTTTGTTGTGCCACCAATTATCGGGAACTTCATACTCAACTTGCTGCCAATATGGCTGCTGCATATATGAAAGCACATCAACATAATCATCAACATTTAGTTTTAGATAATTTGTTAGATATTCTTTAGGTGTGTATTTCTTTCCATCAACAACAACTTCCGTTGGAGGAACACCCAGATAATGGTTTAGAATTGATTTTACTACTTTCACAACCTCGTCTTCATCCCATGCATTTGTGGATTTTACATTATCCAGATAAGTGTGAATTTCTTTAATCATATCACTGTGATCATGATATTGTTGACCGGGTAATAAACCCGAATAAATATGATGTAGGAACAATCACCATACATTTTATAAATTCTTGTAACCGCATTTGCTTCAGAACCTTCTTCAACAATTGATTTGCCGCGAGTACTAACATACTCTTTTACTTTTTCAACATACTCCCAGTAAGCAGTATGAATTGGAGAGAGCGTAACTTGTTTTCCGGTTAAGCGATAAACTTCAGATTCAAAAAACGAAGTTGTGGAAAAAGTCCAGCAAGTTCCTGTCTGACCCTGTGAAATAGGATCGTTGTGCCAAAAATATTTAAACTCTTCTTTAGATTTGGGAAGATCTATTCCTGTAAAATCTAATTTAAAAACTTTTTTTAACGGATCTTTGGCGGTTTTTTAAACTCATCGATTCCCTTTTGTATTTCCTGATAGAAACCTGGTTTAGGTTCAACAAAAACACCTTTATTTTTTTCTTGTGCGTTTATGAATGAGGATGAAATGAAAACAAAGATTATTAGAAGTGATATAAAAGATTTCATAATATGTTCCTTGCTTAAGTTGTTAGAAACATTATAAAAATTGTAATTCAAAATTAGGTATAAAAGAAAAGAGTGTGAAGCAACTAATTAATAAAATAATTCCCGGACAGATTGAAGGAGGCAACAAACAATCAGCCGGGAATATAAAGCGACGATAGACAGTATTACTAATACGAGATATCGCTTATTTCAATCATCTCTGTTTTTTTATCATACTTTTTAAGGAATGCTACAAACTCTGAGTTCAAAAATTTCTGATGTGTTTTTTCATAAGCCTTCAAATATTTTTCAACTTGTTTATGTGTTAACCCGCTTTTCATATAATTTTTCTTTTCATTATCATCAAAGAAGATACGATAATAAAAAAGCTTAGCAGGTTTAGATTTTGCTTTTGCTGCAACGTTTTTTTAACTGATTTTTTTACTGGCATTTTTTCTCTCTCCAAATCTTTTTATTGGATTAAACTTTTCCGCGTCTTCTTAATTACATCTCGTGAGCAATAATTCCTTTTTGAATTTCATTTGTTCCTTCAAAAATTCTGTTGATACGTGGAATCACGATAAATGCGTTCAATTGATAAGTTCTTTTGAATAACCCATTCCGCCATGTATCTGAACAGCAAAATCAACAATTTTATCTAAAGATTCTGAACAATAATATTTTACAATTGCAGATTGTCTTGAAATATCTTTGTGCAAATCATAATCAACTGCAGTACGGTAAACGATTGATTCCATATTATAAATCATAACTGCCATCTCTGCAATCATAAATTGTATTGCCTGAAAATGTGCAATCGGACTGATCAAACTGTATTCGTTCTTTTGCATATTTTGTAGAAAGTTCAAGCAGTTCTTTTGAAACACCCAAGACATGCGGCACCTAATCCAAGTCTTCCGGCATCAAGAGTTTTCATTGCATAAATAAAACCTCTTCCATCTGTGCCGATTAAATTTTCTTTTGGTATATGAACATTTACAAAACTTAAAGGATTTGTAACGCTTCCTTTAATTCCCATTTTCTTTTCAGGCGGACCGGCAGTGAAATCCAGGGACATTTGTATCAACAGCAAAAAGACTTATTCCTTTTTCTGTGCGTGCAAATAAAGAAACAAAATCTGCAATACCACCGTTGGTTATCCAAAGTTTTTCACCATTAATAACCCATTCATCACCAACTAAATCTGCTTTAGTTTTAAGATGGAAAGAATCAGAACCTGCTTGTGCTTCTGTTAAACCGAAGGCAGCTATTTTTTCACCTGGAGCAAGAGGAGGAATAAATTTCTTTTTTTGTTCTTCAGATGCACCCAGTTAAATATTGCATTTGTTCCGATTGACTGATGTGCGCCAATAAATGTTGCGGTAGACATACATCCGCGGGAAATCTCTTCCTGCATAATACAATAACCAACTTCGCCAAATCCACCGCCGCCGTATTCTTCCGGAAAAGAAATTCCAAGAAAACCAAGCTCAGCCATTTTTTCAATTAAGTTCTGGGAATTTTTGCATCTTCATCAATTTTTGCAGCTATAGGTTTGATTTCATTGTTGGTAAAATCACGAACCATTTCCCGGAGCATGATTTGTTCTTCGGTAAATTTAAATTCGAACATCGATATGATGCCTTCTTTTTATTAACTTGTTCGGTTGTTACCTTCAAATAATATTCCACAAAGATTTTGTTATATAATTGTTGAAATATTGGGAAAAATGAAAGATATTATAGGAATGCTTTTCATATCAAAGAAGAGAAATAAAACTTAGTTCTTAATTGTGAGAAGTGAAAATAGTCTATTCTAGTCTCAACCCATTTTCATATATCACTCTTGGGTTCGGAGAATCACTAAACTTTCTCATCAATCCAATTTGTGTATAGCCTTTTTTCTTTGTTTTAAGTTCACAAACAAAATCATAAAGTCTATTTGACTTAAAAGGATTCCTATCCGAATTAAATATAAATATGTATTCTTCATTGGTTGGTGTTTTGAATACTATTGGTATCTCCGCATCAAAATCTTCTTTGTCTCCACTTATTGAAATTGTTAACTCTAAAGTGTATGTAAACCCAACAATTTGATAGATTGTCTTCCCCGGATAAACATAAGTTATATACCTGCTTGGTTCAAGAATTGGTTTTACTTCTAATATTTTTATAAATGGAATGCTGACTTTGTAACCAAACCAATCTTCTTCGAGTTGAGGAAAAGAATTATTTGAAATGACTATAAATAGAAAGATTACAAACTTCATAATGCTTGTTTTCATAATCAGCTTTCTTTTTATATTAATTGATTATGGTACACCACTCACAAAATATACCAGAAAGCAAATTAATTATTCATCTCTATTTACGGTATCCGGTGAGAAAGCGGGTAAACAAACTGCAATATATTCTACACTTCCTTCGTAAGGCGTGCTGTATTGTATCCACTCACCTTTTTTAGTTAAGATTGCTGAGCCTGCTTTAACATCAATTATTTCTTTTTCTGTTTTAACCTGTAAGGTTCCTTTTAGTACAACAGTATATTCATCAAATTCAGGACGTTGACCCGGTTCAACCCAGCCTTGCGGACTTGTCATTTTCGCAATGCTAACTTCTTCTGTTTTCGAGTTAACTCTTCCAAAAAATTCTTCAATAATTTTAGGTTTGTTTCCTGCGGATTCAATAATTGTTGGTGCTTTTATTATGATTGGCATATTATTTTTCCTTTGTTTTTTTTGCACTTACAAGATAAAATATAACTGATGTTTTAAAAACTGTTTTTGGATTTTGTTTGATTTGATTTTTAATCTTATTAATTCCCTTTTCATATTCTTCATCAGAAAGATTTGCAAGCTGTGAGCAATGTTGTTTGCCAAGAAACGGATCATTCAAAACATCTTTCCCAATTCTTTCACTATAAATTTTTTCAACTACTTTAATTTCTATTTCTTCAAACCCTGCTTTGTTTAGAATTACTTTTAAGTGATCTAAAGATGGAAATCTATTCAGATCATTTTCATAAACAGAATCAAAGTAATCATAGACATACCATTCTTTATCAATATGAGGATCAACACCAAAAACAGCAAGCATTCCATTGTTTGATTCAAAGTTCTTTTGCATTCACTAATAAATTTTTCTTTATCCTGGAAATGATGAATTGCATTTACACAAAATATCAAATCAAAAAAATCATCTTTAAAAGGAATCTTAATAGCATCAGCATTTACCAGATTTAAATTTGATTTACTTGATCTTGGAAATTTTTAACATTTCAAATGAATAATCTAAACCAAAAACTATTTTGATTATTATTTTCAAGTGAGCTTGATCCATCTTCCCTGTTCCGCAGCCAGCCTCTAAAATGTTTTTGTAATTGTTTGATGTGATAAGATTTTTTATTTCGTTTTCAATATTAACAGGTACTTATCGGTATATCGTTTATTATAAGTTGAGTGCAATTTTATTGTAATCTGTTATATTCATTCTGGTTTATAATTCATAAAAAATTTCTTTATTAAATTATAAATAAGAGCAGGGCATAGCTCAACAAATATTAGAAACATTATTGTAAACAATTATCAGTGGTTTTTTAGATTAAACCCAAGGAGAATAATCAAATATAATTATTTTCATTTTTTAGGAGGCACTATGAAAAACTAAGGATTCTTTTTCTAGTATTTATTTTAATTTCCTCAATATTTATTTGCTCAGGATGTTGGATAAAGTAAAAGCAAAAATTGAAAAGCTGAATAAAATTTATACTCAGGCAATGCTTGATAACGAATCGGAGAAAATGTTATCAATGTATAGCGATGATATTATTTCAATGCCCAGCTATCAACCAATGGTTAAGGGAATCGCAAAAGTTAAAGAACTTAGCGAAATGCAAACTAAATCGGGCTGGAAAACAACCAAGTTTGATTTGAATATTACTGATATAATTATTGCGGGCAATCTTGCAATTGAAATTGGAAATTATGACTATGAAAATGACTGGACCCGATGTACCTGAATGGAAAGACAATGGAAAGTATATGACAATTTGGGAAGAGCAAAAAGATGGCTCATTAAAAATTAAAGTTGAAACCTGGAATACAGATACAAATCCCTGGGCACAAATGGAACAAACTAAACAGGAAGAAATGAAAAAATAATAATAATGTTATTAAACCTTGAAGGTTTGAATTTAAACCTTCAAGGTTATTGCTTTTAAAATTTCAGGTAATTTTATGAACAAATCTTTTCTATAATTAATTTTTTAATTATACTTTTCGATATCATAAACTGGAAACTAACTTTGTCGGGAACGTTGATTAAGAATCCGGACAACAACTTTAAGAAGTAACCGGAGATGTGATTTTTGAAAGATTTGTAGGATTTGAGAAAAATTTCCAGGCAATATCCTAAGAAATATGTAATTTTTGTGATGTATTTCAGTTGATAAATTTTCATAACCTTTTCATATTGTTATTAGTCTTTTAACAAATTATAGAAAATAATAATTCCCGTCTTATGAATATAACTTCGATCGGAGAAATTCTATTTGATATTTATCCGAACCACAAACGACTTGGTGGTGCACCGCTAAACTTTATCTATCATATTAAAAAATTAACCGGCACTGGAAATATTATTAGTCGTGTTGGCAAGGATGTTTTGGGCAATAAAGTAATTAATGAATTTAAGCATTCCGGACTTTCGTTTGAATTTATTCAACATGATAACCTGCATCCAACAGGTATGGCAACGGTAAATTTAGATAGTAACGGAAACCCTGATTTTAAATTGGAGTCAGAATGTGCTTATGATTTTATTGAAGTTACTGATGAAAATCAAAACCTGATAGATACTGAAACAGATTGTCTTTACTTTGGCACGCTTGCACAAAGATCAAAAATTTCTATGGAAACAATTCAATCATTCTTTAACCGCGGATTAAAATATTTTGCCGATATAAATCTTAGACAAAATTTTTATAACGAAGAGATTCTTAACTCGACACTTAAAGCCGCTGATTTTGTTAAAGTTAATTATAATGAGATGCACATTATAAACGATATAATCTTACAAAGTGAATACAGCACTGAAAAAGTTGCGCATGAACTTATGGAAAAGTTTGGAATAAATATGCTTGCAGTTACTCGTGGAAAAGATGGCGCATCAATTTTTGAAAATGGAAAAAGATTTGATCATTCGTATGTTGATGTTAAAGTTGTTGATACAACCGGCGCCGGGGATGCCTTTGCAGCAATTCTTTGTCTTGGCTATTTATCGGGATTAGAAATTCCATACATAAATAAACTTGCAAATGATTTTGCCTCTGCTATTTGTGAATTTGAGGGCGCTCTGCCGAAGAACGATAGGATTTACGAAAGCTTTAGAGAACAAATGGGGTTATTTTAATAGTCAAATCTTATGTCGCTCAATAATGTTTTCGGGAATTCTTGTTGGACGCCCTGAAGCAAGTGATACCAGCGTATAAATTATTTTTCCCTCTACAGCTATTTTATTTGTGGATTTATTATAAACCCAAACATTAATTGTTACTTGCGCACCACTCCAATCACCAACTTGAGTTTTAACAAGCGCAACATCACCAAATTTTAGTGAGCGTTTATATTCGATGTGAACTTCACTGGCAAACCAGTTTAATCCCATCGAGTGATACTCCTCCATCGGAACTTTATAGTTATCACGCATCTGAATAAATCTGGCTGTTTGAATATAATCCAGATATTTCGAATTATGAACATGATTATTCATATCAATATCATCCGGGCGAACAATTATTTCTGTTTCAAAAATTGAATTGGTATTTATTTCTGTACTCATCAATCACATCTCCACAAAGTTTTTAAGTAACTTTAATCCAACAGCACCGGACGCTTCAGGATGAAACTGTACGCCATAAGCATTTTTATTTTCAATTGAAGAGCAAAAGGCAACTTCCATTTGACAAGTGGATGTAGAAAATTCACTTTTGGGCAAATAGTAGGAATTATTAAAAAAGAATTCAGACTTATCTCCAATTCCATTAAAAAGAATACTTGATTTGCAAAAATTTATCTGATGAAATCCCTTATATGACGACTCAACTATTTTCTCATCAAATCTTACTGCAGTGCCAGGAAAGAGTCCCAGGCAGGGGAAATTTCCTTCGGTTGAATAATCAGCCATCAACTGCATTCCTAATCCAATACCAAGCATAGGTTTTTTAACAAGACGGAGTACAGAGTATAAATTAAGCAGCTGAATTTTCTTCATCACTGAGGAAGCACTACCGCATCCTGAAAAAATTATCTTCTCTGATTTGTAAATATCTGCTTCGCTTTTTGATATTATAAAATCATTAGTTATTTCTTTTAATGATTTGGCTACATCTAAAACGCAAGCATCACCATAATCAACAATAGTTATCATTTTCAACAATTAAAATTATTACTTTAAAAATCACTAAAAGATAGAGACTATTCAATAGCTAAAAAATATATTTGTTGAGGTTTTACTCACAAACAAACAATTATGTGATATCGGTTAAACATTAATTGATGATTAATTATCATATTTGATTCAAAAATTTTAAGTGAAGAAAGTGCAAACAATTTTAGGCTCAACGGGCATAATTGGAACTGAACTTGCCAAATCGTTGACATACCATACAGATAAAATTAGGCTTGTAAGCCGAAACCCAAAAAAGGTAAATAATTCAGATGAATTATTTACCGCAAATCTTACCAATGCACAGCAGGTACTTCAAGCAGTAGAAAATTCTGAGATAGTTTATTTAACGGCAGGAATCCAATACAAAACAAGCGTCTGGCAAAAGCAATGGCCAATAATAATAAAAAATGTTATTGATGCCTGTAAAACACATAAAGCAAAACTGGTTTTCTTTGATAATGTTTATGCTTACGGCTTTGTTAAGGGCTGGATGAAAGAAGAGACACTCATTCATCCTTCAAGTAAAAAAGGAGAAGTACGGGCACAAATTTCACAAATGATAATGAGGGAAGTTGATAAAACAAATATTGATGCGATTATTGCAAGAGCTGCTGATTTTTATGGACCAAATACTCCATTAAGTTTTGTTAACGCTACCGTGTTTGACAATCTGAAAAAAGGGAGAAAAGCACAATGGTTTATCAATGCAAATAAAAAACACTCTATGACTTATACCCCAGATGCCGGCAGAGCAACAGCAATTTTGGGAAATACAAAATCTGCCTACAATCAAGTTTGGCATTTACCGACGGATAAAAATGTTTTAACAGGCAAAGAGTTTATTGAACTTGCTGCAAATGAATTTGGTGCTGGACATGATTATATTGTTTTAAAAAAGTGGATGCTTAAAATAGCGGGGTTGTTTGTCCCGGTTATAAGAGAAAGTATTGAAATGTTATATCAGTACGAACAAGATTATTTATTTGACAGCTCTAAATTTGAAAAAACATTTAAGTTTACTCCAACTAATTATAAAGCAGGAATAATTGAAACAGTAAAGTCGATGAAAATTTAATGTTTTAATTGTTCCGAAAGGTTTTTTCAATTCTTTCAAAAAGCTACACCGACACAAATAATAATTCATGTCGGCGTTAAATTAATAACTCACCTTATCCAAAACCTTGAAGGTTTGGTTTGAAAAAATGTGAGATTTAAAGTTTAAAAATACTTGTTTAGAGAAACCTTCAAGGTTTTCTCCCACCTGCGTAGGTGGATTAATAATGAAAATTATTTCTTAGTATAGCTCAGATCAGGTCTTAAATTACCAAAATTTTGTTCAACAGAAGTAAGAAGCGAAGCCATCTTTGCCCAAAGAGCATCTTCTTCTGTTTTAACTAACGCAGAGTTTTCTTTCATTGTTGTATAAAAGTCGGCACCGTCCTTAGCGTATTCGGTTAATACCATCATATTATTATCAAGCCCAAGTTCCACAAGCCAGATACTATAACCGCTGTTTATTTTTTTATCTTCATAAAGTTTCTTCCATTCTTTAAGAACTTCAAGCAATTCTGTTCTTTTTTCTAATTTAAAATGAAAAAATAACCAATGGATAAATTTTGCTTCATCCATTTTTATTCGCGACTCCTTTGGAATATAGGAATATTCTGCGGACCATTTTATAATAAAATCTTTATGAGTTTCAATACTGCTTTCGTTTGCAATCATAAAACTGGACCACTTATCTTTTCCAACCTTTTCAATCACAGAACCGAAGATTGAAGGGAAATTATCGATTTCTGCATAATTATTAATAGGTATCAAATAGTAGTAATGTCCATCATCCCTTTGTGAAGCCTCAACATATGGAAAATCGAGTCCGCCTTTTTCCATCATTTCAACCCACTCTTTAGATGTTTTTTCATATTGATCCCACATATCTACTTTGGCTACTTCTTCACGAACTAAATAGAGTTGATCTTTCTTCTCTTGGGAAAATGATGTAGAAGTAATTAAAACAAGTGAACAAAACAATAATGCGAAAAGGATATTAAGATTACGCATAAGGTGCCTCCTTATAATGGTTGGTGATTATTTAATATGACAACTAATCGGAATAGGAATTTGTGCTGATGAGAAATTAAGGAATGAGAATATAAGTGGCAACTAAATTATAAAATTATTATGCTTTGGCATATCAACATTTGGCTGTGTAACTGATTATTTTTTATTATAAAATTTAACTCCATCTCCTTTCAATTTTTCAATCCATAACTCTTCAAGCTCGTTTAGTTCTGAAGTAATTTCTTTTTCAGTTTCATTTTTCATTTCAAGCTCATCAAGAATTTTTATTTCAAAATTATCTTTGCCGAGCTTTTTGTAATCGTCTATCAAATCCTGGTAAGGAAAACTTTCCATCTGTAATGTAAATTCAAATCTTCTTAAAACTGCGGGTAAGTTTTTACTTGTTCCGATAAACATTTTATTATCAATTTTGTTATGCACAGCGTAAACACCTGCCGGTTGCTTTTGTTGTTTGTAATCTTTTGTTAATTGTTTTTTATCTATCATTTAAAACCTTTTTATAGCTCTTGAAAATAATTATTTGTTTTAAACCCATCCAATTCCATTGCTAATATAGCTATTACTCTTTTGTTTATGGGATTCCCGTTTTCACGAGAATGACAAAAATGCAAGGTCATTCCCACGAAGGTGGGAATCTCTAATTACTATCTGTTATTTGATTATATAAATCATCCCAGCCCGGATTAAATTTTTCTATCAGATCAATTTTCCACTGCCTGTTCCATTTCTTCAATCTCTTTTCTCTAAGTATCGCATCTTCAACTCTATCAAACACTTCAAAGTAAACCAGCATTTTTAAGTTATATTTTTTAGTAAAGCCATCTATCAAACTATTTCTATGTTCATAACTTCTTCTTACCAGATCGTTGGTAACACCAATGTACAATGTTCCATTGGGTTTATTGGTCATAATATAAACGTAGTAGTTTTTCATTCAATTAAAGTTATTAATGAGATTCCCAGTCAAGCTGGGAATGACAAATAAAAGGTTGTCATTCCCACGAAAGTGGGAATCTACTTTCTATTTAAATACCAGATTCCCGTTTGCACGGGAATGACAAGGGCACAAAATTATTCAGATCCCCGATCAAGCCGGGAAGGACAAAACATTCAGTCATTCAGATTCCCGTTTACACGGGAATGACAAGAGCACAAAGTTATTCAGATTCCCGATCAAGTCGGGAATGATAAAAAAACTGTCATTCCCACGAAAGTGGGAATCTACGGTTTCTACCCCTCTTTCATACTCAACTGAATTCGTTTTCTTTCAATATCAATCTCAACAACTCTAACCATAATTTTCTGATCCAGCTTTAATACTTCGGAAGGATCTTTGATATATCGATCTGTTATTTGAGAAATGTGCAGCAAGCCGTTTTCTTTTATTCCTATATTTACAAAAGCACCGAACTTTGTAAGATTTGTTATTATACCCGGCAGACGCATTCCCGGTTTTAAATCTGTAATTTCGTTTATCGTTTCTGAAAATGAAAATACTTCTGCCTTGCCTCTTGGATCCAGCCCCGGCTTTTCAAGTTCCTGCATAATATCTTTTAACGTCGGCAACCCGACTGTATCTGTTACATAATTATTGATATCAATCTGCTGACGTAAATTTGCGGCTTCAATTAATGATTTAACAGGCTGAGATAAATCCTTTGCCATCTTTGCAACGATGGAATAACTTTCCGGATGAACTGCG
Organism: uncultured Ignavibacteriaceae bacterium; assembly: GCA_963809415.1. Classification (GTDB taxonomy): domain Bacteria; phylum Bacteroidota; class Ignavibacteria; order Ignavibacteriales; family Ignavibacteriaceae; genus IGN3. Next base: position 2,129,033 of record CAWEJJ010000003.1, read on the forward strand.
CTGTTATCAAGCGGATTTTCCGCACCGGGAATTCTTAAAAATCCTGCAGACTGCTCAAATGCTTTTGCCCCCAGCCCGCTTACCTTTATCAGTTCCTTGCGCGAACGAAAAGTTTTGTTCTCACGTCTGTATTTTATAATTGATTTTGCAAGCTTCGGTCCGATGCCCGATACATAACTAAGTAAATGCTGACTGGCTGTATTTAAATTTACTCCAACCTGGTTTACAGCAGAGGTTACCACTTTATCCAGACCATCTTTCAAACTAACCTGGTCAACATCGTGCTGATATTGTCCCACGCCGATTGACTTAGCATCAATCTTAACAAGCTCTGCAAGCGGATCCATCAATCGCCTTCCGATAGAAATTGCACCGCGGAAAGTTAAATCGAGATCGGGAAATTCCTCGCGCGCAGTTTCCGAAGCGGAATAAATTGATGCGCCTGCTTCGTTTACCATAAATATTTCTGTTATGCTTGTTTCACCAATCAGAGATTTAATAAATCGTTCCGTCTCTCTGCCTGCTGTTCCATTTCCAATTGCAATTACTTCTACTTTATATTTTTTTAACAGTCCTTTTATTTTCCCGGTTGCTTCATCTACTTTTGGCTGCGGCGGATGCGGAAAGATAGTATCGTGATGCAACAAATTTCCTTGCTGATCAAGGCAAACAAGTTTACAGCCTGTTCTAAAACCGGGATCAATTGCCATTGTAACTTTTGGACCGAGCGGAGGAGACAAAAGCAACTGGCGCAGGTTTTCAGAAAATACACGGATTGCTTCTTCATCAGCTTTTGCTTTAGAACTGTTTTTAAATTCAGTTTCAATTGAAGGCGCTAATAATCTTTTGTGAGCATCTTTTATTGATAACCCGACCTGAACGGCAGATTCGTTTTTATTTTTTATAAAGATTTTTTCCAGACTCTCAATTGCGTTTTCATTATCTATTGAAATTGATACACGCAAAATTCCTTCCTGCTCTGCTCTGCGTATTGCAAGCAAACGGTGACCAGCACAGCGTTCTAACGGTTCGCTAAAATCAAAGTAGTCCTGGTATTTTATTCCTTCGTCTTTCTTTTTCTCAATTACTTTTGAACTGATTATTGCATCGCGCTCAAATAGCTGTCTTATTTTATTTCGCGCATCTGTATTTTCATTTATCCATTCTGCAATAATATCTCTTGCGCCTGCTAAAGCGGATTCAATATCCGGCACTTCATCATTTAAATATTTTTCTGCAATCTTATCTAACTTATCTTCCTTCTGCGCCATTATTATTTCTGCAAGAGGTTCCAATCCTTTTTCACGCGCTGCACTTGCCCTTGTTTTTCGCTTTGGTTTGTATGGAAGATAAATATCTTCAAGCTCTGCCATATTCCAGCAGTTATTAATTTTCACTTCCAGCTCTGGAGTTAACAATTCCTGGTCGCTAATGCTTTTAAGAATTGATTCACGTCTTTAACCAATTCCAGCAATCGCTTCCATTCCTTTTCAATTGCTGTTACCTCTGTTTCATCAAGACTTCCGGTAGCTTCTTTCCTGTAGCGGGAAATAAAAGGAATTGTCGCTCCCTCCTCTAACAGCTTAACCGTGTTTGAAACCTGTGATTTACTTATAGAAAGTGTGCTGCTTATATGTTTAACTAAAATTTCTGTCATTGTTTTTTGTTAATGGGTTGATAAAAACTGTGAGTGTAAATATAAGTGGATGTAATTGCTCTCGAAAGTCCGAATGTTATTTAAAGAATGGCTTCGAACTAAAATACTGTACTAAAAACAAGGTCGGCGCTAAGGTTCTAGTTATGTGAGATAGGCTAAAGCATCCTCATTTAATATGATTTTTAATAAAACTTACCAGAGCAGAAGAGCTTGTATAAAGGGCATACGTTTTTCTTTCTTCGGCTGTTAATTTATGAATACTGTTATCACCATAATCAGAAACTGATTTAATCGATACAAAATTAGGAGCCTTGCCTTTTAAAACATTAAATGCAGTATAATAAAATCCATATGTTTCCATATCCAATCCTACGACTCCGAGATAGGATTGGTTAATCTCCTCAATTTTTGAATCACTTCGGACCAAAGAACTTCCCGTAACCATCAAACCAATATGACAATTTAATTCTGTTTTAATGTTTTTTTTGTTAAGATATTGATCCCTTATCAAACCAATACTGCTAGAATTTGCGAAAAGGGTTAGGCGAGATTTTAAATTTTTGTTTATTGAATCTGTGCTATGCATAAATTTCTTAACTGGCTCTTTTCCTATTCTTTCAATTTCTACTACTTGATTATAGTTAAGCGCCTTATCAGCAATTAAAATATCTCCGATTTTGGAAATATTTTTATTCCCGGCTGCAATGCCAACCATAAAAACATATTTGGGAGTAAAATTAGAAATAAGCTTAGTTGTTGTTATTACTGCTGCTTCGAGACCCATAGAACTTGGTAAAGGGAGTACAACACTCAAAATTTTTCCATTTGATGTAATATTTGCCTTATAATAAATTGTTGGGTCATCATATTCTAAGTCGAATTCTATTACATCGTCCAAAAGATTTTTTACAGATTCAAATTCACCCATAGTGGATGTTATAATTCCAACGTCAAAAACATAATTCTTTTTATAATTGAACTTTCGGGTGGATTTATATCCAAAGATTTTATCAACTTCTGATTTAAATTCTGATAATTTTTTTGAATACTCACTGAGTATATTCATCTAAGACCTATGAAAGTAAGTGTTTTTTCATTGCTTCAAAAAATTTATCATAAACTTTTTCATCTGTTGTTTCAGGCACTGTGAGTTGAATATTCAAGTTAATTACCACACCATTCCCAGATGAATTTATTTTTTTGGTAATTGTAGGAGAAACAAACTCGTGCTGATTAACTGAATCAATCTCATTATTTGTATTTGATGAAGTAGTGATATTAACGTGACCGACAAAATTATCACTAAATTCAGCATAAGATGCCATATTCTTGAAAGTATTAACTGTATGCGATAAAGCAAGATTGCCAGCAGTAGATCTTGTTTTAAAAAAATCTGTCAACTCATCTCTATTTAATTCGTGTGCCTTAGGATAAATGGCATATAATTCATTATAAGATTTTTGCAATGCTTGCCCTAGTACTGTTTTGCCATTCTTATTTGAGCGAAATTGATTCCATAATTCTGTTGGAGTTCCATTGTCTTCTGCAAAACCAATAAATTTTAGAATTGCAATCATTCTCTGTTCAGAGGCTTTGTTAAAACCTATTGAAGAAAACCATTTAGGGTCAACTTTAGAGGGTTGACCTACGTTTCGTATTTTTTCCAATATTTTTTTTATGCTTCCAGTTGCCGTTGAATATGGATAATTCATTTTTACCTCATTATTTATAATTGACTTAATAACTTAAGAACATATCATATTTAAATTAAAATCTTCGTTCCAAACAAAGCACATAAAAATTACTAATACTGCACGGTATTACTGCAGTAAATTATTTCTATAATTATAAAATATCTAACACTATTAAATTTGGTATTCATCTCCGGCATTGCTCCGCCTCTATTGCATTTCGGCGGCTAGGCTTTAACACACTGTATCTTGGCATTTCCCCTGCCAGCATTGTAGTTAAGGGGGTGAAATAAATTATATTGTCTTCGTGTAAATTGTTTTCAGTGTATTAAATAAAGAGCAATAGAAATTATCAATAAAACCATTTCACCCCCTAAATCAGAAAGGGGTTAACATATTGTCAATTCAAAACTAAAATAAATTGTTTGTAAACACAATCAGCTTTTATAATTAAGAGCTGAATCATAATGTACATCATCAACAAAAAAGCCGCACTCTCTTGTTTTTTGTTATTCAGATTCCCGTTTTCACGGGAATGACATTCTAAATTTTTTATAACTAAGAGCTTCAGCCTAAGCTACATCATCAACAAAAAAGCCGCAGATAATTTTCTGCGGCTTTAAGTTTTAATTGAAAAATAATTTCTTATTTTTTATTCAATACTTTTTTCATTACTGTGTCTTTGCTAATTGGTTTTGTACAGAAGAACCAATCATAACACTTAACATCTTTTTCTTTTCCTTCCATACGATCTTTTGCTGTTCCGCAAGAACCTGCAGTTGGAATAATAACATCGTCGCCGGGATTCCAATCAGCAGGAGTTGCAATCGAAAACTCATCTGCTGCCTGAAGTGCAATTATAACCCTGTAAAGTTCATCAAAGTTTCTGCCCAGGCTTAATGGATAATAAATTATTGCACGAATAATACCTTTAGGATCAATAAAGAAAACAGCACGAACAGCTTTTGTTGTACTTTCGCCTGGCTGTATCATTCCGTAAGCTTTTGCAACTTCCATTGTTATATCTTCAATCAATGGAAAATTAACTGCTACGTTTTTCATTCCATTAAATTCAATCTTCTCTTGTATTGTTCTTAGCCATGCAATGTGGCTGTAAAGTCCATCCACAGAAAGACCAACAAGTTTACAGTTAGCTTCTTCAAACTGTTTTTCCATTGATGCGAAAGTCATAAACTCTGATGTACACACAGGAGTAAAATCTGCAGGATGACTAAAAAGAATAACCCATTTACCAGAATAATCTTCTGGAAAATTGATGTTGCCCTGAGTTGTTACTGCTTTGAAAGCCGGTGCTTTATCGCCAATACGCGGCATTGATACTGGATTATTTTGAATTGATTGTTCCATGAAGTGCTCCTCTATTTTTATAAATAATTTTGTTGATTATGTGATGAAGTGAAAATAATAAAGATTCCTTATTACACTGTATTACATATCACAACCTTAATAAAATAAAACTTAGAAAGCTATGATTGAATTAATTTTTTAAGTTGCTCTTTGGCAACAATTGAGAGGTTTCTTACTGCGCTAATTTTATTTTTAATTGTGGTTTTAAAATAAAAAGAGTGTAATGTTTTGTTTATTTTTTAGTTAACATACTCGGGAATTTTAAATTTGAACAGGATGTTTTAATGAATGAGATTAAACGCGACTGATATAAAAACAGGAATGCAAGTAAAAGTAGTAATGAAAGAAGATCAACGAACCGGCAAACTTACCGAGGGTATTGTTAAAGATATTCTAACAAAATCTCCCAAGCATCCGCACGGAATAAAAGTACGACTTGAAACCGGTGAAGTTGGGCGGGTTAAAGAAGTAATGGAATAAAATTTTTGTTTACTTATAGCTGTCTTTCCTGTTTTTTATTTCTTTCATTGCAGAGTTAAAAAACTTGCCCCACTTTTTATCTTTTTGCCTTTTTTCAACGTAAGACATTTCGTTGTATTTAGATTCTTTATACAGCTTTAAGAAATTTTCATATCTCTCTTCAGAAATTTCTCCGCGTTCCAATGCTTCAAGCACTGCACATCCAGCCTCAACAGTGTGTGTGCAATCTTTGTATCGGCATTGATCTGATAAATCATCAATTTCACTAAACGTACTGCTGATGCCAGATTCATTAGAAATTATTCCAAGCTCGCGCATTCCCGGATTATCTATGATGATCGCTCCGTTTTCTAAAATTATAAGCTCGCGTCTTGTTGTTGTGTGTTTTCCTCTGTCGTCTTTTTCTCTTATTGGCTGAGTTTTGTATAAGATCCTGGTGAATTAAATTATTAAGCAACGTTGTTTTGCCAACTCCCGATGAACCAAGCAAACAATATGTTTTGTGCGGAGTAAACAAGAGATTTAATATTTTCAATATCATTTAAACTGTTATTACTGAAAGCAAATATTTTTGCATCCGGCAATATCTCAAGTATTTGCTTTTTCTTTTCTTCAGCTTCTTCGGGACTAATAAGATCGCTTTTACTTAAAAGTATTAGCGGAGTTATATTGTTATCATTAATAATTACAAGATAACGCTCAAGTCTTCTGATATTAAAATTAGAATCAAGTGACTGCATAATAATTGCGATATCAATGTTGGCGGCAATTAATTGATAATCAATTTTCTTACCCGCAGCTTTTCTTTTAAGCAAAGATTTTCTTGGAAGAATATCCTGTATAATTGCAAGAGTATCATCATCAAACAATTGTGCATAAACAAAATCACCAACAGTTGGCAGGTCTAATGCAGAATCAGTATTAAACAAAAACTTACCTGTTAGCTCTGCATAAATATCTTTCTCGCCGTTTGAAACAACAAAACTGTTTTTGTTTACACTTATTACTCTTACAATTTTAAAGTCAGGGGTTTTGGATAAATCAATTTTATCTTTAAACCAATTATCAAAGCCGAGTTTTTCAATGTTGTTCATAAATTATTCTTAATTCAAAGTTTATCCATAAATATCCAAAGAGCTATGCTTTACTCCACAATTATTCCATTTGCAATAAGATAATCAATACCTTCTTTGGTTATTTGCAGCGAGGAAGGATGATTATACCATTTTAGTAAGCCTTGATTCATAGCAATGTCAATATACTTGTCAAGAGAAAGACGATGTAGAAAAGAGTTGTTTACAACATCTCCGAACATTACATACTCGAGAGGATTATTTTTATAAAGTTCTGAAATAATCTTCATTACTTCTCTAACTCCATCAGAAACCCTATTAGGTCGGGACCCCTCTAATGGTTTAAAAGGGTTAGAGCCTATTGGTGGTTTTTCATAAAGTGGTGCATTTAATAATGTACGTAATAATTCATCTAAACTATATTCAACATCATCATCTTTTGAAAAGTTAAGATACCGTTTTGATATTAAAAATGTTGGACTCTTTGTTGTACCAGATTGCCTGATTATGGGTATTACTTTATTACTATCAATTTTAGTAAGTAATGAGGAGGTCATGATCATTTTTTCATATCCTACACCACCTTCACCTGCGTTTGCTTTTTCAACATATTTTTCTGTACAAATCATTAAAGCAAAGTCTGCTGATTCAAGTTGTGTCTCCATAAAATGAGGAAGATCATCTCCTGGCTTTAAATCCCATTGATCTAAAATTGCATCTATTCCTCTATTCCTTAAAGTAGTGGCAAAATCTAAAACCCACTTTTTGTGTCCAGCAGAATCATGCGAATAAGAAATAAAGACTCTTGGTGGTTTCATATTAGCCTCAAATTTTTATAGTTATTTATCCTGAAATCACTTGCGTACTGAAATTAATTTTCTCCATCAAACTTCCCAATTCTTTCCAAAGAAAACAACGGTTTAAAACAAAAAACCGCAGAAGTTTTTCTGCGGTTAAGGTAATATCGTTTAAAAACTTTCTTCAAAACAATAAAAAGAATTAATTTCTGATCCGTATTGTATTTCTAATTTCCAAAAGTTTTTAAGGAAATGAAATACTTGTTATTTCTTTACATATTGCTATTAGTTTATCCTGCAGAAAAACATTATCAGCTTCAGGGTTACATTGTGTTGCTTTTTGATAATGAAAATACTGACCACTAACTTTTGCTCTTTCGTCATTACTTTCAGCAAGCCATACTTGCGTTTCGTATCCTTTTTGCAAATTATCCGGCGCACCTGATCCACCCATTCTTGTTGGAACCCAGCCAGGATTAACAGCATTTGAATATACATCAGGCCATTTACGAGCAACTGCTTTACTAAGCATCAAAACGTGCAGCTTAGAATCTGAATAAGTTATATTGTTAATGTTGCCTTTTAAACTATCCAGTTTTGATTGACCCTGTAAATGCATTCCCGAAGTAAGATAGATAAAACGCTTTGGTTTTTGTATCAGGCAAGTAAGAATATAGGGCGCAAGTGTATTTACATTCAATATTTCATTTGCAGAAGTTTTGTAAACTCCTGCGTTATGAATCACCACATCAAAAATTCCTGATGCATTTACCTGCTCAGCAAGTTTAATTGTTTCTGCTAAGTCTGATAAATCTCCAACCAATACATTTTCTGCCGCTGGTAATTTATTAAGTGTTTCGGTTGCACGTTTTTTATTACGTGCATGCAATACAACCTTATGTCCTTTTTCAATTAATAATTTTGCTGATAGAAACCCGAGCCCATCCGATGATCCTGTAATAAATATTCTTGCCATTGATTTTTTTCATCTCCAATAATCCTGATTTACATTTAATTATTTTACAAAGTTTAAGTTATCTTTCTGATAGGTAATACCTCTTTGATTATTAACTTAAATACTATCGCGCATTTTCCAGAATGGTTCTTATCATTTCTTTAGAATATAGTTTTTCTCTTCCCCACATCTTTGATATAGAAAATAATTTTTCTACTAATACTGGTATGTCTTTAATCGGGATATTACCTTCAGAAAGAGTTACAGGTGTCCCTATTTTTTTGTACCATTTAATTAGCGATTCAATTCCGGCATCTGCATTACCAGCATTAAATAATTTTTTAGCAAAACGTTCGAAACGTTCGGGCAAATTATTTTTTTGCCATTTCATCCAGGCGGGAACAACAATTGATAGACCGGCACCGTGAGCAATATTATATTCTGCTGATAAAGTATGTTCAATAAAGTGCGTATCGTACCTGTTATTTTCAACGCCACAAAAAGTAGTAAAGTTTAACGCTTGAGTAGCTGCCCACGCAAATTCACCTCTTGCTTCGTAGTTATCCGGATTTGTAATTAGCGTTTCCGTTGTTCGCATTACTGTTTTCAAAATGTTTTCTACATACCCTGCTATATATTCTGGTAAATAGGTTGCCGATAAGTACATATCCAGGCTGTGTGCAAAAATATCTGCAGCAGAATATGCTAAATATTCCTTTGTAACTGTAGTTTGAAGTTCCGGATTTATAATTGATAGAGTTGGATAAGTTGCCGAACCGGCAAGACTAAACTTTTCTTTTGTTTCCTCATTTGTTACCTCATTTGTTACCACAGCAAAATTATTCATTTCGCTTCCGGTTGCGGCAAGCGTCATAATCGCAAAGATTTTTAATGCGTTGTTTGGTGCCGCTTTGTATGTAAAGAAATCCCAAACATCACCATTATACAATGCTCCTGCTGCAATAGCTTTTACAGAATCCAATACTGAGCCGCCTCCAATTGCTAATACTGTATCGATTTCTTTGGTTTTTGCTATTTCAATGCCTTCATAAACTTTACTTAGGACCGGGTTGCTTTTTACTCCGCCCAACTCCTCAAATGATATTCGGTTATCAGTTAAAGATTTTGTTACTATATCGAACAAACCACTTTTCTTTATTCTTTCGGATCCATAAACTATTAGTACTTTTGATACTCCGTAACCGGAAATGTATTTACCTATATTTTTTTCTTTACCGCTTCCAAATTCAATTCTGGTAGGATTATAATATGTGAAATCTTTCATCTTTTACCTTTTTATTAATTATTTTTTTCCATCAAACTTTCTTATTAAAAAAACCATTTATGCTAAGACGACTTATACAGAAAGCATTACTAATTATACGTTTTACATAAAACTGAACATTACCTATTTATTGCCCGCTGAAGATTTTGCGGATAGCGCTCGCCTTCAATTTTTATTTTGGATGTAGCATTTTCAATCTCACGCAGATCATCAGATGTTAGTTCTATTGATGCGGCACCAATATTTTCTTCAAGCCTGTTAAGTTTTGTTGTTCCGGGAATTGGGACGATCCACGGTTTTTGTAGCAAGAATCCATGCAAGAGCTATTTGTGCCGGTGTTGCATTTTTCTGTTTTGCAACTTTATTTAATAAATCAACTACCGCCTGGTTAGCTTTTCTTGCTTCAGCTGTAAAACGTGGAAGGGTGCTGCGGAAATCTGTGCTATCAAACTTAGTGTTCTCATTAATTTTTCCCGTAAGAAATCCTCTGCCTAACGGACTGAAAGGAACAAAGCCAATACCAAGCTCTTCAAGTGCTGGTAAAATTTCCTTTTCAGGCTCTCTCCACCAAAGCGAGTATTCGCTTTGCAATGCAGTTACAGACTGCACTGCGTGTGCTTTTCTTATAGTTTGCACTCCTGCTTCGGAAAGTCCAAAGTGTTTTACTTTGCCTTCTTTAATCAAATCTTTAACTGTACCGGCAACATCTTCAATCGGAACATTCGGATCAACACGATGCTGATAAAAAAGATCTATTGTGTCAATCTTTAATCTTTTCAACGAGGCTTCAGCAACCTCTCTTATGTGTTCAGGTCGGCTATCCTGTCCCATCTGTTTTCCATCCGGACCAAACTTGAAACCAAATTTGGTTGCAATTACCACCTGATCACGCAAAGGAGCAATTGCTTCTCCAACTAGTTCTTCGTTTATGTACGGACCATACGCTTCAGCAGTATCAAAAAATGTAACACCACGTTCAACAGCAGTACGAATTAAGGAAATCATCTCCTTCTTTTCAGGGAACGGTGGGAAAGCAAAGCTCATTCCCATACAGCCAAGTCCGATTGCAGATACTTCTAATCCACTTTTCCCTAATTTACGTTTTTGCATTTTATATCCTTTCAATCTGTAATAATAAAAGTATTATTTAAACTTTTAGTTTAAAATATGAAATCAAACATTTGCAGGATGTAACGAAGAGCAAGATTGTGGATACTTTTTCACTCTCTCATTCCCAAGACAACAACAAATACAATTATTTAAAAACAAAACCGCAGAGGTTTTCTTCTGCGGTTAAATACTTTAGTGGCTTTTCTCTTCCTTGCTAATACAGATCCTGAATCAAGTTCAGGATGGCAGCTACTTAGAAAACACCAATCAAATTCTTTCTGCAACATTTACTTTAATTGTATCGCCATCAACAAAGTTACTTGCAAGTTATCTGTATTCAAGTTTTAAAACTTTTAGCTCTTTTATCTTGTAAAGATTCTCATCAAAAGTTATTAAAGCAGCATTTTGTGAAAGTGCTGTTGCACAAATAATTGCATCTGGTAGTTTGATGTTGTACTTTTTTCTCAAACGAATTGTATCGGATTTTATGTCGTCAGTCATATTAAAAACGTCTATATCATCAATAAATTTTTTAATCTTTACTTCTTCAATTTTACTAAGGGTGGGATAAGATAGAAGCTCTAATTCGTTTATAAAAGAAATGAATAGTTTTCCATCGGGCAAGTTTTGAGGGTTTAATTTTCCACCAAGCAGGTAAAGTATTGTGTTTGTATCCAGCAGGAATTTATTCCCACTCATTTCTCAAACTCCTCTGGTATTTAACAGGATCAGCAATAAGTTTTATTGAACCAGAATATTTTTTAATTTTATCCTTCGTAAGTCCCTTAGACTTTAGATTTTTCTTCCTTGTCATTTTAGATAACAAACCCAATGAAATAATAGCTTTTACTTTATTTCCCTTATCATCAACTATATACTCTATATTTTCACTCATATCATTACCTTCAAATTAAATTTTAACAAATATATCTTATTGGGAATAACTTTACAAACTCATATTCCCCCAGAATCAAGTATCAAGTATCCAGATTTACTTACCAAACACCAGCCCAGCCTTCTCGCCAACATTTACTTTAATTGTATCGCCATCAACAAAGTTACTTGCAAGCAATTCCTGTGAAAGTGGATTGATAAGATATTTTTGTATTACTCGTTTTAACGGACGTGCACCGTAATTTACATCATAACCAAGATGTGCAAGCCAGTCTTTTGCTTCATCGGAAACATCAAGAGTAATTTCTTTTTCCTTTAACATTTTTTGTACACGTGTTAATTGTATATCAACAATCTTTCTAATCTCTGATCTTGATAACGGTTTAAACAGGACAATTTCATCAATCCTGTTTAAAAACTCAGGACGAATAGTTTTTCTCAGTAAGTCGTGCATTTGCTGTCTAAGCTCACCCATAAAAGTTTCAACATTATCTTCATCAAAAGCTTCAAGTCTATCCTGTATCAAATGCGAACCAAGGTTTGATGTCATTATAATAATTGTGTTTTTAAAATTTACAGTTCGTCCCTGGTTATCGGTTAATCTTCCATCATCCAAAACTTGCAGAAGAACATTAAAAACATCCGAATGCGCTTTTTCAATTTCATCAAGCAGCACAACCGAGTAAGGTCTTCGTCGCACAGCTTCGGTTAGCTGTCCGCCTTCTTCATATCCAACATAACCGGGAGGCGCTCCAATTAATCGCGATACAGAAAACTTTTCCATATACTCGCTCATATCAATCCGTATCATTGCGTGTTCATCATCAAAAAGAATTTCTGCAAGTGCGCGGGCAAGCTCTGTTTTACCAACACCGGTTGTCCCAAGAAAAATAAAAGAACCAATTGGGCGATTTGCATCCTGCAATCCTGAACGTGAACGACGAATAGCATTTGAAACAGCGGAAACAGCTTCATCCTGCCCAATAACTCTTTGATGAAGTTCATCTTCAAGTTTTAAAAGTTTGCTTCGTTCGCTTTCCAGCATTTTACTTACAGGAATTCCGGTCCACTTTGCAACAACTTCTGCAATATCCTCAGCATCAACTTCTTCCTTTAACATTTTTTTGTTTTGCTGAGCCTCTGCAAGTTTTTGAGTTTCTTCCTTCAGTTGTTTTTCAAGATTTACAATTCTGCCGTAGCGGATTTCTGCAACTTTACCCAAATCACCATCGCGTTCAAACTTTTCTGCTTCCTGTTTAAGATTTTCAATCTCACTTTTCATTGTACGGATTTTTTGAATCTTTTCTTTTTCTATATCCCAATGAGTGTGAAGTGTTGAACGTTCAGCGTTAAGCTCACTCAATTCATCTTGCAATTCTTCAAGACGTTTTGCAGAAGCGTCATCTTTTTCTCGACGCAAAGCTTCGCGCTCGATTTCAAGCTGTTTAACTTTTCGTTCAAGTGCGTCAAGTTCTTCGGGCATAGAATCAATTTCAATTCTAAGTTTTGATGCTGCTTCGTCAATCAAATCAATTGCTTTATCAGGAAGAAATCTGTCTGTAATATATCTTTCAGAAAGCTGAGTAGCTGCTACAATTGCACCATCGGTTATTCGCACACCATGATGAACTTCATATCGCTCTTTAAGTCCGCGCAAAATTGATATTGTATCTTCTTCAGATGGCTCACCAACAAGCACAGGCTGAAAACGTCTCTCAAGTGCCGCATCTTTTTCAATATGTTTTTTGTACTCATCTAGAGTTGTGGCGCCGATTGCATGAAGTTCGCCACGAGCCAAAGCAGGTTTTAAAATATTTGCCGCATCCATTGCGCCTTGTGTTGCACCCGCGCCAACAAGTGTATGAAGTTCATCGATAAAAAGTATAATCTCACCATTCGCTTCCTGAACTTCTTTAATAACAGCCTTTAATCTTTCTTCAAACTGTCCACGGAATTGCGTACCCGCAATAAGAGTTCCCATATCAAGAGCAACTATTCTTTTTGTCTTAAGATTTTCGGGAACATCACCGGAAATAATTCTGTGTGCGATTCCTTCTGCAATTGCCGTTTTACCAACGCCGGGCTCACCAATTAAAACTGGATTATTTTTTGTCCTTCGTGAAAGTACCTGCAACACTCTTCTTATCTCTTCATCTCTTCCAATTACTGGGTCAAGTTTTCCCTGCTTTGCAAGTTCATTTAAATCTCTTCCATACTTTTGTAATGATTGATATGTGTCTTCTGGATTTTGAGAGGTAACTCGCTGTGTTCCGCGAATATCTTTTAAAGCCGCTAAAATATCTTTGTAAGAAATTCCATTATCACGCAAAAGCTGTCCGGTTTTTCCTTTGTCATTAGATAACGCAAGCAAAATGTGTTCAGTCGATACGTATTCATCTTTTAAATTACGTGCTTCTTCAGCAGCAGCATCAAATAAACTTGCAAGTGCTTGAGACATTTGCTGATTGCCCAGACCTGTACCACTTACTTTTGGAAGTGTTTCAAGAAGCTGTACAACTTTTAATTTAACGGCGTTAAAATTCCCGCCTGTTTTCCTAATAACATTCTCCGCAACATTCCCGCTTTCCTGAACAATAGCAGCAAGAACATGCTCTGCTTCAACGATCTGGTTATTATAATTTTGTGCGATCTCAATAGCACTTTGCACAACTTCCTGTGCTTTAACTGTAAGCTTGTTAAAATTGAATGACATTCGTATTTCCTCTTCTTAGTGAAACTCTGTGCTCTACGTGTCTAAGTGGTAAAATCTTTTTTCACCACTTAGACACTAAGGACACTTAGAAACACTTAGATTTAAACTATTCTTTGCTTTTGTTATAAAGTTCACTCGCATCTGTTAACATTTTATTTAGCCTGTTCACAAGTTTATACGGATCTTCAAGATTTCCTTCAAGCAACAATGCTGATTCATAAAGCTGTTCAGTTGTGTCCGCAATAAATTGATCATTTTCATTTTTCTTAAACACGTTCATCAGATTTTTTATAAGCTTATGATCTTTATTTATTTCCATCAATCTTTTCTGCGGTGGCATTGCCATTCCCTGATTAGACATTTTCAATATCTTTTGCATTGTTGATGACATCGTATCGTCGGGGTTGATCAAGCAAGAAGGACTTCCCTTTAATCTTTTTGATTCGTGAACTTCTGTAACTCTTTCACCAAGTATTTCTTTCATCTTTAACATCAGTTTGCCAAAAGCTTTATCATCTTCTTTGCTGAATTTATCTTTTGGTTCTTCATCTTTTTCAACGTCTTCAAGTTTATCAAGTTCTTTCAAATCAACACCATCAACAGATTTGAAATCAAAATCTTTATGCTTGCGGATTGATGTGACAACAAATTCATCAACTGGATCATATAAGTATAGAACTTCCAATCCTTTTGATTTAAATATTTCAAGATGAGGATTTAAATCAATTGCTCCTTTGCTTGTTCCAAGTGAGTAATAAATTTCCTTTTGATCCTTTTTCATTCTGCCAACATAATCTTCAAGCGAAACAAGTTCTTTTTCGTCTTTACTTACTGAGGAATTAAATCTTAAAAGCTGCTGATACTTATCTGCGTTGCTAAAATCCATATAGCCAAGTTTAAAAATTCTTCCATGTTCTTTCCAGAAATCAGCATAGCGTTCTGGAGAATCTTTAGTAACTTTAATTAAATCAGAAAGAATATTGCTGGCAACACTTTGTGCGATCTTTGTAAAGACAATATTTTCTTGCAGTGTTTCGCGGGAAATGTTCAATGGCAAATCTTCGGAATCAACCACACCTTTAACAAAGCTTAAATACTCGGGCAGCAATTCTTTGTTTTGATGTTGAATTAAAACTCTTCTAACATATAAATCCAAACCGTAATCATCACGATTAAATCTCCAATACTCATAACTCTTTTTAGGAATGAACAACAAAGAATTAAATTGTATCGGCGCATCAACGGAAGTGTGAATTGTTTCAAACGGTTCTTCATTATCGTAGGTTAAAAACTTATAAAACTCATCATACTGTTCTTTCTTAAGCGAAGATTTTGGTTCACGCCAAATGGCTGCGATTGTATTTATCTTTTCGTTCTCTAAATAGATTGGGTATGAGATAAAATTAGAATGTTTTTTAATTATGGATTCTAAACGGAACTTCTCTGAGAATTCTTTTGTTTCATCTTTAAGGAATATTTCAATAGTAGTTCCGCGATTTATCTGCTCATCAATATCAGAAATTTCATAATCACCAAGCCCATCAGATTTCCACTCAACAGCAACTTCATCTTTTTTATAAGATTTTGTTTTGATGATGACTTCTTTTGCAACCATAAAAACAGAATAAAAGCCGATTCCAAATCTTCCGATAATATTATTAACTGCCTCTTTGTTATCTGCAAGCTGTTTTAAAAAATCTTCCGACCCGGATTTAGCAATTGTTCCGATATTTGCGATCATTTCATCGCGCGTCATTCCAATTCCAGTATCAGAAATTGTGATTGTGTTTTTCTTATCGTCAAACCCGATTTTAATTTCCAATGGCAAATCCTTGTCTGCAATATCAGTTCCTTTGGTTGATTCAAACCGAATTTTATCCAGAGCATCAGATGAGTTTGAAATTAACTCACGCAGAAAAATATCTTTGCTTGTATAAAGCGAGTGAACAAGGATATCAAGTAGTTTTTTAGTTTCAGCTTTAAATTCAAATTTTGTTTTGTGTGTTTCGGTCATTGTTTCTCCTTTAATTTTTCTGTTATTGCGAATCCCGATTTATCAGGATGAAGCAATCTGTTATATTATAGATTGCTTCGTCGAAGACTCCTCGCAATGACGTCATTCTTTTCTTAATGTTTTTAATTTTTTAACTAATTCCTTTTCTTCCTTATTCAAATTTTTGGGAATTGTAACATGAATATTCACAAACAAATCTCCGCGAATACTTTCGTTAATTAAACCCAACCCTTTTAGCCTTAGTATCTTTTCAGATTCAGTTCCTTCTGGAATTGAAATGCTGATTGTCTTTCCATCTAAAGTTCTAATTGCTTCTTTTCCACCAAGAATAGCTGTGTATAAATCAACATCGAGGTTATAATACAAATCATTTTCTTTTATCTCATAAAATGGATGCTGCAAAATGTGAATGTTTAAAAATAAATCTCCTTTTTCACCAGATGAGGTCTTGGATCTGCCCAATCCCTTTAATCGGAGTTTCTGACCATCCTTAGTTCCGGGAGTTATTTTTATTTTTAGTTTTTTTCCTTCAACATTTATTTGCTTTTCACTGCCATTAAAAACATCTTCAAGCGTTACATTCATGTTTGCTTCAACATCAATAGCAGTTTTTTGCTGTTGAGTTCTTCCGCCAAAGCCGCCGCCACTTCCACCAAAAAATGATTCAAAGAAATCAGAAAAGCCTCCGCCCATTCCTCCAAAGATGTCATTAATATTTCCACTATATTCATAGGATGAACCGGAACCTGGCCTTCTTGTTCCTCCACCAAAATTGGTGTAAAAATTATCAAAGCCTTGTCCACCTGTGTTTTGATATTGGTTCCAGTTTGAACCGAGGGTATCATATTTCTTTCTCTTCTCTGGATCGCTTAAAACTTCATTTGCTTCTGTTATCTCTTTAAATTTTTCTTCAGAAGATTTATTCCCAGCATTACGGTCCGGATGGTGTTTCATCGCAAGTTTACGATAAGCTTTTTTAATTTCATCCTGCGTTGCAGATTTATCTACACCAAGAATTTTATAATAATCTTTGTATTCCATTTTTAAACCTGAATAAGAGAAAATCTTATCCTAAATTTAGATAAAATAGTTGTATCAACCTGAATTAGTTTCAGGTTCTCTTGTAATTTTAGAGATTCCGGAATAATTCCGGAATGACATACAAAATTTAGATAAAAGAAAAGGGTAACCAAAAAAGTTACCCTTCATTTTATTAGCATCTAATCTTAGCTTACTTCACTTTTATTTCAATTTCTTTTGGTTTTGCTTCTTCAGCTTTCGGAATAGTTATTGTTAACTGTCCGTTATTGAATTCCGCATTTATTTTATCTGCCTGGATTAACTCAGGAAGATTAAATGATCTGAAATATTTGCCATAAGATTTTTCTATTCGATGACATTTTGCATCTTTAGTTTCTTCTTCCTGCGTTCTTTCACCACTAACATTAAGCTTACCATTTGTAAAAGATATTTTAACATCTTCCTTTTTTATTCCCGGTAAATCGATTTTCAAAGAAAAGTTGTCTTTATTTTCATAGATATCCGTAAGCGGCATCCAAACAGCATTTTCATATTCTGTATCAACATCTTTACTCTTTGAAATACCATATCGGTTTTCAAGTGAGTTGAACATTTTGTTGAATTCTCTTTCGAAATCAATAAGATCTCTAACCGGGTTAAATTTTACGAGTGTCATTTTATTATCTCCTTTTTAACTTTTATTTGTTTTATTTTTAAATTCATTGCTATTATCACAAGCTCCGTGCCGAAAGCGAATATCCCCATAATTTGTTGTAAAATAAGGATTTATGAGGAAAATATATTTTGCGAAGGTTGGTGACATAATGGCAGATTTGTTGTCAAATATTTTAATGGGTGTTTAATATAGGCATAACAATATGCCAATATTACAAAACTCTAATCGTTAGTATATATTGCTCTATAATTGATATGACTTTCATTATTGATTATTTTTGCAATCAAAAATTTTGAGCATATAATTAAGTGAAAGAAGATACAATTGTTGCATTAGCTACTCCAGCCGGAGTTGGCGCAATTTCGGTTATTCGAGTAAGCGGTTCTCAATCATTTCTAGCTGTTGATAATATTTTTAACGGCAAGAATAAGATAGAAAGCGCATCATCACATACTTTACATTATGGTGATATTATTAATCCGGATGGTGAACACATCGATGATGTTTTGGTATCTGTTTTCAGGGCTCCAAACTCTTATACTGGAGAAGACAGCGTTGAAATTAGCACACATGGAAATCCACTAATCACACAGAAAGTCATTGAGCTTTTAATTTCAAATTCTGATGTCAGATTAGCAGAACCAGGTGAGTTTACTAAGCGTGCTTTTCTAAATAATAGAATGGACCTGACAAAAGCAGAAGCTGTCGCAGACATAATTGGGTCAAGAACCGAGGCATCTTTCCGTGGTGCAAGAAACCAACTCGATGGATTATTGTCTAAAAAAGTAAATGAACTTAGATCATTATTATTGAATTCTTCTTCATTTATTGAATTGGAATTGGATTTTGCTGAAGAGGATATTGAATTTGTAAATCCGGATGAATTATTAAAAAGAATTGACTCAATAATTATTGAAATTGATACCTTGTTAGAAAGTTATGAGTTTGGAAGAGTGATTAGAGATGGCGTAAACGTAGCAATCGTTGGAAGACCTAATGTAGGGAAGTCATCGTTGCTTAATTATATCCTCAAAGAATCCAGGGCTATTGTTAGTGAAATTCCAGGTACTACTCGGGATGTAATTCGTGAAGAAGTCTCTATTGAAGGCATATTGTTTAGATTGTTTGATACGGCTGGAATTCGTATTTCTGACGATTCTATCGAGAAAGAGGGAATTCTTAGAAGCCGGGAAACAGTTAGAAACGCTGATGTTGTAATTTATTTAGAAGACTTTCAGCAAGAAGAATCTAAAGATCTTTTAGTAGATTTATTAAACTTTACATCTGCTGATAAAATTATTAAAGTACTAAATAAAATTGATCTAAATAAAAATTTTGCAAAAGATGCCGATGTAAAAATCTCTGCAAAAACTGGAGAAGGGATTGATTCACTGTTCAAAAAGTTAAAAGAAAAAACCATTGGAAACGAAAGTTACACTGAAAAAACAGCAATTGTAACAAATTTAAGACATCATAATTGTCTAAAAACATCCCGGGAAAACCTTATAAACGCCAGAGAATCCATCCTTAAAAAAATGAGTGGAGAATTTATTTCAGTCGATTTAAGAAATGCGGAATTGAACCTGGCTGAGATTATTGGTGAAGTCACATCAGAGGACATTTTAAATAATATTTTTATGAAATTTTGTATTGGAAAGTAGCATCTGGTTTCACGTGAAACGAAAAAAGTTTACTATTGGCAAGCAATTAAGTTTCACGTGAAAACGGAAAAGATTCAAAAATGATAAAATTTGATATAGTTGTTGTTGGCGGTGGACATGCGGGAATTGAGGCTGCATCTGCCGGAGCCAGAATGGGTTGCTCTGTCGGATTGGTTACAATGGATAGGTTTGCCCTTGGAAGAATGTCTTGCAATCCTGCCATTGGAGGAACGGCAAAGGGACATTTGGTACGAGAGATTGATGCACTTGGCGGGATAATGGGACAAATTGCGGATAGAACCGGGATTCAATTTAGAATGCTTAATCTTTCAAAAGGTCCCGCCGTTTGGTCCCCACGTTGTCAATCAGACAGAAAGCTCTATTCTGAAGAAGCCTATAGAGTCATTTCATCAACAAAGAATATTGAAATAGTTGAAGATTCTGCAATTGAAGTTTTAGCAGAGAATGGTAAAGTCTTTGGTGTAAAAACAGCAAGCGGTGAAGATATACTTTGTAGAGCATTAGTTCTTTCCGCTGGAACTTTTTTAAATGGTTTAATGCACACGGGTTTAAATAAAACAATAGGTGGAAGGTTTGGTGAACAATCAGCAACAGGTATTACTGAATCTTTAGAAAAGTTTGGGTTTGAGCATGGAAAATTAAAAACAGGAACACCGCCTCGTCTTAAAAAGGATTCCATTAACTGGGGTATTTTAGAAGAACAGCGGGGTGATGAAAATCCACGACCGTTTTCTCATCAAACTGATAAATTGCAATTCCCATTTCTTCCGCAAGTAAGTTGCTTTATAACTTATACTGATCGAGCGGTACATAAAATATTAGAAAAGGGATTTGCAGAATCACCACTTTTTACCGGTTTAATAAAGGGTGTTGGTCCGCGCTACTGTCCATCTATTGAAGATAAGATTGTTCGCTTTGCAGATAAAGATCATCATCAACTTTTTCTTGAACCAGAAGGACTGGATTCGGATCAAATTTATTTAAATGGATTTTCATCTTCACTTGCTGAAGAAATTCAACTTGAGGCGCTTCATAAAATTGTCGGATTAGAAGATGCAAAAATGGTTCGTCCCGCTTATGCTGTTGAGTATGATTTTTTTCCGCCACAGCAAGTTGATTTGACTTTAGAAACTAAATTGATTGAAGGACTATACTTTGCCGGTCAAATAAATGGAACTTCCGGTTACGAAGAAGCGGCTGCCCAAGGATTGATTGCAGGAATCAATGCTGCATTAAAAATTCAAGGAAAACCTGAATTCGTTCTGAAAAGAAGTGAGGCATATATCGGAGTTTTAATTGATGATCTTGTTACAAAATCAACTGATGAACCATATAGAATTTTTACATCCAGGGCTGAGCATAGATTATTGCTACGGCAGGATAATGCAGATAGAAGATTAATGAAATACGGATATAAGTTCGGTCTAATTGATCCTAACACTTACAATCTAGTTAATAATCGAGACAAAACAATAATTAGTGGAATCAATTATTGTCGGACAAAAAAATATCATGCAAGAGATATAAATACATTTCTAATTGCCGTTGGTTCGACAGAAATTGATTCAACTGAAACGATATCCAAACTTTGTAAAAGACCAGAGATTAATTTAAAGCAACTGATAGAATTTAACGGGGCACTAAATGACGATGAAGCAAAAGATTTGCTTAATGATGATCAGGCTTTGGAACAAGCTGAAATTGAACTAAAATATGAGGGATATATTTTAAGACAACAAGAAACTGTAGCAAAACTAGAGAAGTATGAAGAAACAAAAATTCCTTTAAATTTTGATTTTATTAAACTTAAGCAATTGTCAACCGAGGGTAGAGAAAAACTAAACAAAGTTAAACCGCGTTCTATTGGCCAGGCTTCAAGAATCTCGGGGGTAACACCTTCAGATATTTCAATTTTGTTGGTATATTTGAAAAACTAATTTCTAGGGTTTTTAATGCCGCCTACCAAACAGGAACTTTATCTAAAAGAATTACAAAATTTTTGCTGGGACAACGGATTCAATCCGGAACCAATGCGCAATGAAAGACTAGCTTTTTTTGCTCAACTTGTATCTGAAAAAAACAAAACAATTAACCTTATTTCAAGAAAAGATGTTGATAGCATTATTGAAAGTCATATTTTTATCTCGGCATATATCACAAAATTTCTTCCAGAAAAAGTTACAAGGTTTTTAGATTTAGGAACAGGTGGTGGATTTCCTGGAATTCCCATAGCTATTATGCGACCTGATTTACGTGGAGTGCTCATAGATTCAACAGGGAAAAAAATTGATGCTGTAAAAGAGTTTATTGATAAACTGAAATTAAGTAACGCTATTACTGAAAATGCAAGAGTTGAAAGTGCTGAATTTATAGAAAAGTATAAAGGTTCGTTTGATTTAGTCGTAAGTCGGGCTGTTGTTCCGATTATTATTCTTATCAGATATGCATTCCCGTTAGTAAAAGAAAAAGCATTTGTTGTTGCAATGAAGGGTGGTAATTTGGAGGAAGAATTTCAGAAAGCGGAATTGAAGTACAAGTCTTTTATAAAAAAATCCACTGTTTATGAGCTGGCTTATAAGCCAACAAATTTAAGAAACAAGAAAGGGAAGAAGTTAGTCGTAATAGAATTACAAAAATAGTTTTATTTCTTACAGACTTATTATTTATTAATGAAATATTTTATTTTCCTTATTCTTTTTTCATTTTCTTATACCAAGGCACAAACAGATAGCATATTTCTCTCTGATTTCAACGAATTCTTAACTGTTGGTTCTGATTTTTATACTTCACCACTTAGATTTGATTCTGAGGATTGGATAAAATTTTCGTCCCTAATTGGAATTACCGCGTTATCAACAATTGCCGATAAAGAAATTAAAAATTTTTCTCAAAGGAATCAATCAAATTTTTCAAATAGCATTTTTTCAGCAGACAAATATTATTATGTAGAATTCGTGGGTGCAAGCATCCTTGTATTTTATGGTTACGGATTAATCGATAACAATAATAAAATACGAAAGTTGGCAGTTAAACTTGCCGAAGCAACGGTTCTTGCAGCCTCAATCACATTGGTTACCAAAACAATAGTTGGACGCGCACGACCATATATGGAAAAGAATCAATATTACACCGATCCTTTTACTTTTAATAACGATTACAATTCATTTCCGTCAGGGCACGCAACACTTGTTTTTGCATATTCCACCGTTATGGCAAATGAGATTGATAACGTCTTTTGGAAAATAGGATGGTTCACATTAGCTGGATTGGTTGGATACTCCCGCATCTATCATAATCAGCATTGGTTTTCTGATGTGCTGATGTCGGGGGTAATCGGATATTTTTCAGGAGAATTTGTAAATAATCACAATATGAATGAAAACGAAAAAACAGAACTAAGTTTATTTCCAACCCCGGGCAGATTAGCTCTTCAATTAAAATTTTGAGTTTTTAAATATAATGAGCACAGATCCCACAAATTTTTTAAACAGCAAATCTATTTTAAAAGAACTAAATCAATTAATTCCTGATAAAGAGAACAGCATAAAATTTATTAACCCGCTTTATGGGTCATCAAAAAGTTTTGTTGTTAAAGATTTGTTTGCAAAAATAGCTCAAATTGTTCTGCTTTTTCAGGATAACAAAATTGTTCATGAAACCAAAGTTGAACTAAATGTTCTTGGTTTGGCCGATGATTTAATTGTTATCGATGATTTTAATCTTGAATCAATTCAGGAAAAGATCACAGAAATATCCAGCAGAAAAAGATTTGTTCTTGTCACAACCTATGAAATACTAAACCTTAAACTTCCCGATAAAGAAAAAATAAATCATCTTACAACTAAAGTTTCTGTTGGCGGAGATTTAAAGTATGATGATTTAATTGAATACTTAAATCTTCTTATTTACACAAAAGATAAATTTGTTGAAGCCCCCGGGTATTATTCACAACGTGGAGCCATAGTTGATTTTTGGTCCTACTCAGAAAAAAGTCCGGTTAGATTAGAGTTTGATGGCGATTTTATAGAATCAATTCGTTACTTCGATTCTGAAAGCCAGCGTTCATTTGAGAAAGTTGAAGAAGTAACACTTGCTGGTGCATTTGAAAATCAGACAACGGATTTTAATTCAGATATTTTTGGATATTTAAACAATCCAGTCTTTATCGCATCTGCCTATGAGCTGAATAATATAAAATTACAAAAAGAAGATATTGTTCCCATTGTTGAAGAAGAAAAAAAATTAAAGAAAAAAGAAAAAGTTCTTGATGAAGATGAATTTCCTGAGCCTCGTCATTCTGAACTTGTTTCGGAATCTGAGAACCTGAAACAATTCGCCGATGGCGAACGGGTTGAAGAACAAACAACTTCATTTGATTACAAAAGTAAAAACGCAAACTGGATAATTGAAGAAGAATTGACTTCTGAAAACAGAATCGAGCTTGGATTTTCTCCAGCACCAACCATTAATTCAAACTATCAAATTCTTTTTAATACATTAAAAGACTTTACTGATAAAAGTTTTAATGTAGTTATCACATCAGAAAACGAACTTCAGACAAATCGATTAAAAGATTTACTTGCAGAAATTAATCCAGAACTTGGCGAGTTAATTGATTCCGGTAAAATCAAGGTTGAAACCCTTGCAATTAAAGATGGCTTTGTAAATCGAAACGAAAAGATTTTACTTCTTACAGATTATCAAATCTTTAACAAGCCTTACCGCACAAAAATTTCTTCTGCAAAAAAGTACAAAAAATCTAAAGCAAAAAGTTTCGCATCAATCAAGCGCGGTGATTATGTTGTTCATGAAAATTATGGAATCGGGCAGTATGCCGGTTTGCAAACAATTAAGATTGGTGATGCCGATCAGGAATCGATGAAGATTCTTTATGCTCAAGGCGGAGTTGTTTATGTAAATCTGAATTATCTTGCTTTGGTTAAACGATATTCATCAAATGAAACTCTAAAACCGACCCTTGCAACACTTGGCAGCGGCGAGTGGGAAAACACTAAAACTAAAACCAAGAAAAAGATTAAAGAAGCTGCGCGTGAGTTGATTGAACTTTATGCAAAAAGAAAATCAGCAGAAGGTTATAAATTTTCTCGCGACACAGTTTGGCAAAAAGAACTTGAAGCTTCTTTCTTTTATGAGGATACACCAGACCAGGCAAAAGCTAGCGAAGATGTTAAACTTGATATGGAAGCAAAAAATCCGATGGATCGCTTGGTCTGCGGAGATGTTGGATTTGGAAAAACCGAAGTTGCTGTTCGTGCCGCATTTAAAGCAGTGCAGGATGGAAAACAAGTTGGCGTTCTTGTTCCAACTACAATTTTAGCTGAACAGCATTATAATACTTTTAAAGATCGTTTAACTCAGTTTCCGGTTCGTGTGGCTGCTCTTTCAAGATTTCAAACTAAGAAAGAACAAAAAGAAATTGTAAAACTTTTAGAAGAAGGTCAGCTTGATGTTTTGATTGGAACGCATAGATTAATTTCTAAAGATGTTAAGTTTAAAGATCTTGGTTTGCTTATCATTGATGAAGAACATCGTTTTGGTGTTGCTGCAAAAGAAAAATTGCGCCAGGTAAAAGTAAATGTTGATACGCTTACATTAACTGCAACTCCAATTCCAAGAACATTAAATTTATCTTTACTTGGTGCGCGTGATCTTTCGATAATTGCAACACCACCGCCAAACAGGCAGCCAATTTTTACAAATGTTTCCACTTTTGATGCATTGAAAATTCGTGAATGGATTATGAATGAACTTAAGAGAAACGGACAGGTTTATTTTGTTCACGATCGAGTTCAATCAATCGATAAACTCGCAGATTACGTTAAGCGATATATCCCTGAAGCAAAAATCGGAGTTGCTCACGGACAAATGAAACCATCTCAACTTGAAGAAGTTATTCATGGTTTTCTAAATCGTAAATTTGATGTTCTTTTGTCAACAAAAATTATTGAATCTGGAATTGATATACCGAATGTTAATACTATAATTATAAATCGTGCAGATAGATTTGGACTTGCAGAACTTCATCAATTGCGCGGAAGAGTTGGACGAAGCGATAGACAAGCTTATGCGCATTTTATCGTTCCATCTTTAAGCGGAATTACAAAAAAAGCTTTACGCCGTTTACAGGCAATTGAAGAATACACAGAGATCGGTTCAGGATTTAATGTTGCAATGCGTGATTTGGAAATTCGTGGCGCAGGTAATTTACTTGGAACCGAACAAACAGGATTTATTAATGATGTTGGTTTTGATCTTTATGTTAAGCTTATAAATGAAGCCGTTGATGAATTGAAGTATCAGGACTTTAAAGAAGTATTTAAATCTTTGCCAAAGATTGAAGAACGAACTGATCCAACAATTGATACATTTTTTGAAATTGGTATTCCGGTTACTTACATGCCGGAACAAATGGATCGCTTAAACTTTTACACCGCATTGTATTCTGTAAAAAGCTTATCTGAAATTGAAGAGCTTAAAGAAGAAATGTTAGATAGATTTGGAGTTCTGCCTGAAGTTGTAAAAAGACTGGTTCTAACTGCAACATTAAAGTTTTATTCGTCTTTTGCATTATTTGAAAGAGTCGCAATCCAGAGAAAAAATATTTTCATAATTCTTCCGCGCGGAGAAAAAGAAGATTACTATAAAGTTCGTTTTGTTGAGTTAATGAGATTTATAATGGATCATTATAAGGACAAAATAAAATTCAATCAGCAAAAAGAAGTAATGAAACTTGTAATTGAAAACCGATTTGAAAAAGCTGAAGACATTCTCTCTTACTTAATCACTTTTTGCGGTAGAGTTTCAAAACTTTTTGGTAATGAAGTTAAGTTAAAATCTGATGTTGAAGAAGCCGCTTAAGTTGAAATAATAATGACATAGTTCAAATAAATTTTATCTACATATCAATATTATATTAAGATCTATTTAGTATTTTAAAGAGTAATATTTTACATATAAATATCTCGATAAATTTATGTCTATGGAAGAGTTTGATAAAGAGTGGTTTAAGAATCATTCCACAGAAATTATTGCTGCATCGAACCTGGTGCTTGCGATTGTGACATTTGTTTATGTTTTTATTTCCTTCAACCTTTCAAAATCAGCCGAAGAACAAATAATATTATCCTCGTCTCCTAATATTATAATCTATTACAATTATAGACCAAGTGTTTTATCAATAAAAGACAGTGTCTTTTCTTTTTCAATTAAGAATATGAGTCAAACTAAATTGACAAATGTTTCTTTGAGATTACAATTTTATATGTATTATCTTGATTCTCTTCAAAACGAGGGATATATCGAATATAGACCTTCACCATCTTTTGAACCCGATTCAGTAATAAATGAACTTAATAGTAAATCTATTGCAAAACTAATATTTAATTTGGGTCCAAATTATTCTTCCTTGGCAAGTACAGAGGGCTATTTTTATTTTAAAAAATCACTCGATGGCGAGGGGCATTGGAGAAAAATGAATTTAACTAAAGGTAAGAATTTCCCTTTTAGATTTTTAATAATTGAAATAATTTATTATCGAGATATTGATGGAGAAAAGTTTAACAAGAATTATTTTTTTGATATATCGGGCGCACCATTTATGCCTTCCGACGCACTCCTTTTTCAATATAGTTCTTTGGATGAGTTGTCAAAAGCATACAAAAGATGGGGGCAAGGAATTCTCGAAAGAGACGATTTATTTCCTAAAAATTCTAAGTAATTCTTTTAAAAAGCTTTTTAACAAATTGTTTTTTATAATTAAATTTCGTAATCTGCAACTCTGCGCTCGTATCGTACTTCGCTAAGCCATTTTTTTAAGTCTTCATGATCAGGATGAATTTGATATTGGTGTAAGGCTTCTTTGGAACTAAACTCTGAGTAAAGAGCAACATCACAGGAATCTTTTTCATTTGCAAAATCAAAACCGACTTCCACTTTTAGCAAACCATCAACTTTGCCCTGCATTGCAAGAAGTTTTTCTTTTAAAATTCGTGCATTGGTTTGTTTATCATTTCCGTGCGCGTTTTCATTTAAGCGCCAGAATACAATGTGTTTAATCAATTTACTTTTTCCCAAATATTTTTAAAATTATTCCAATTATTTCTACAATATACCAATCGTAAACACAAAAGCTTTATCGTTGTAATCATTAAATGTCATAATGTATTCGCCTTGAATAAAAAATTGAAAATTGTAAGTGTGGAAAAGTCTAACTCCGCCTTGCAAGCCAAGTTCAATTCCATCTCCATCTTTTTCTTCATTTCCAAACAACCAATCTTCATGAGCAACCCAATGAAACCCAAGTGAAGTTCCAAGATAAGGGCAAACATCTGTTTTGCTGAATAAATAATTTCCATAAAGATTTATTGCAAAGCCTTTTCTTGCGCCCATCATTAATCCAGCAGCGTAATCTTTAATTTCATAATCAAAGTAAGCATTAATTGTAAATGATTTTTTATTATCGTTA
Source organism: uncultured Ignavibacteriaceae bacterium (assembly GCA_963809415.1). Taxonomy (GTDB): domain Bacteria; phylum Bacteroidota; class Ignavibacteria; order Ignavibacteriales; family Ignavibacteriaceae; genus IGN3. The sequence goes on from CAWEJJ010000003.1 coordinate 2,156,933, forward strand.
TCATATCCGTCAGAAGGAAACAGATATCCAAATCCAACACCAAAATTATACCGAGCTTTTTGACGCAATGATTCAATTGTTTCCTGCCCAACAATATTTCCGACTTCCTGATTTTCATTAAATGGAGCTAAGTTTGCCACACTGATGGCAATGCGTTTCATTACGGGTTCAAGATCTTCTACGTTTAATGCTGTTGTTTGCTCTGAAAGCAAATTCTTTCCCGTTGATGTTTCAACTAATATATATTGCACAATAATTTTTTCACCAAGCGGATTAAGCTTGCAAATCAGCACTTGTTTTGCATCAAGCTTTTCCCCAATTGCCTTTGCACACTCCTCATCAGCGCAGCTTTCACTTCCCAAAACATCAAGAGTTCTTTTTTCAGAAATAACACTAAGGTTACTTTGTTTTCCCAGTTCCATTCTAAGGATTGATTCTGCAGTTCTCACTGAAGCCAAATCAATTCCGTTTGAGATGATTGGAAGTATAACAATTTTTTTTGATGTTGTTTCCTGTGCTTTTGTTGATATGAAAATTGATAAGACAATTAATAGTGTTGTAAGTATTTTCATAATTCTTCCCTGATAATAAAAATTTATAACTATAACTTAACCTTACACTACTTATTCTACAAGTTATTTCCTTGCAGTAGCTTGGTTATGGATGGACATTAAATATAGGTTCTAAAAATGCTTCCGGTTCTTTAATAAGATTCATATTGCTGCTGAAAATTCCGGTAAATCAACAATATCAGTTTCGATATTTTGGTTAAATGCTTCAATATTAACTTTTCGAATTAATGCCTCATCACCGTTTTGCTCGGCTCTTATTCTTATGCCCACTTCATCCTCTAATATTTTGATGACATAAAATTGTAAAAGTATTACTTCTCCATAAAAGGAACCGTCTTTAAATTTCAATTAAAACGTTAGAATATTAGCATTTTTTTAGCACTTAAAGTTTATTTATTTTTTGAGCGGCAAATTTTGCTTATCCAACAAGAAAGGCATCCTCTATGGCATACAGAGATCAGCAAAAGTATTTAGATTTCCTTAGGAAATTTGAAAACAAAATGGATAGAAAAGAACTTGAGGATTATAAAATATTTATCAAGCGTCAAAAAGATGATGAGGATTTTGATACTGTTTCAATGAGCAGGTTAAAAGATCTTTATGATAAATATTATAAACCTGTTGATAAATCCAAGTATGATCACTTTTTTAAGAAAAGCAACGAATCAATAGATTAAACGTCTAAAATCATTCAGTTCATAAAAATTTTTAGTTTTAAATTATAGTGTTATTCTAAATCAGAGGTAATAATGAATTTCAAACTGCTTAATAAAATTACTGCAGGAATTGTTTTTATAATTTCTTTCATTGTTCTTTTTATGACCGTTCAACCATCAGTTTCTTTTTGGGATTGCGGTGAGTTTATATCTGCTTCTTATTATCTTCAGGTACCGCATCCTCCGGGAACACCTTTTTTTCTTCTGCTGGGCAATATTTTCTCAAAGATTCCGATTGTTGAAAATATAGGTTTAAGGGTAAACTTAATCTCTGTTATTTCTTCAGCACTTTCTGTTCTGTTTTTATATCTAATAGCAGTTAAACTAATAGAAAATTACAAGGGTAAAAAAGCAGATAATATGTTTGATGCAATTTCAACATATATCTCTGCGGCAATTGGTGCGCTGGCATTTTCTTTTAGTGATACTTTTTGGTTTAATGGTGTAGAAGCAGAGGTTTACGCATTCAGTACTTTTCTTTTTGCTGCGGTTACTTATTTAATTATGCGGTGGAATGAGCAGGCGGATAACAAAGACAGCGAAAAATATATTTTGATGATTGCATATTTACTTGGGTTAGCAACCGGAGTGCACTTAATGGCGGTTCTTGCAGTTGTTCCAGTTGTTATGATTATTATGTTTAGAAAATATGTTGATGATGAAGTTACATTAAAAAAAACTGCATACATCTTTTTGGCCCATGCTCCTGATAATTCTTGTTCTTGCAATAATTTGGTGGTCCGGTGAAAAATCACAAACACCTCCCACTCCGGAAGAATATTCCGCATTTGATTCAAAATTTAAATTGTTTCTTGTTGGTATTAGTGCGATAATTATGGGTATTTACTGGAAAAAGATTTTTACAAGAAATTCTTTTTATATGCCAATGATAATTGGTGGAATTGTTCTGTTTGCCATATATCCCGGTGTTGTTAAGTTTCTAACGGAAATAATAACTAAAATTGGTGGTAATAACGTAGCTATAGATACTTTTCTGTTAATGGCTTTATTCTTTGGGCTTGGTTTTGGAGTTTATTACGCTAAGAAAAATGCTAAACCCACTCTTCATCTAATCTTTATGTCTTCCATTTTTGTTTTGATTGGATTTATTACATTTGCAATGGTTATTATCCGTTCAAACCAAAATCCACCAATGAATGAAAATGATCCCAGCACATTTACGAAACTTGTAAAATATCTTAACCGCGAACAGTATGGCGATTTCCCTACTTTCAAAAGAAGATTTACTACCGAGCCACATCAGCAGGTTGTTTATACAAATTATTCCTCTGATCTTGACTTTTTCTATACTTATCAGATGGAACACATGATGACAAGATACCTGCTTTGGAATTTTGCCGGACGGCAAGGATGGGAGCAGGATCAGGGTGTAGATGTATATCCCTTTAATGATGTTGCAAATATTTTTGGTAAAATTTTAGGGATTAATTTTGCCGGAAATTTACATGATTCATTATTTGGAATTCCTTTCTTAATGGGACTACTTGGAATCTATTTCCATTTTCGTAAGGACTGGAAAATGGCTTCAGCTTTTATGATAATGTTTATTTTGATGGGGCATCTTACTGCGTTTTATCAAAATCAACAACAGCCGCAGCCAAGAGAAAGAGATTATTTTTATGTGGGAGCTTTTTTTGTTTACGCCATCTGGATTGCAATCGGTGTAAGAGGATTGATTGATCTGATTTATGCAAAGATTAAAAAATCATCTGTACGTAATGCAGCCGCTTATGGAGTTTTGGCACTCGGCATTATTTTCATCCCTGTAAAAATGCTTCAGGCAAATTATTTTACTCACGATAGATCACACAATTGGGTTCCGTGGGATTATTCATACAATCTTTTGCAAAGTTGTGCCCCAAATTCGGTGCTGTTTACAAATGGTGATAATGATACTTTCCCCCTCTGGTACTTGCAGGATGTTGAAGGCGTAAGACGGGATGTTAAAGTTGCAAACTTAAGTTTATTAAATACTGATTGGTATATAAAACAATTAAAAAATAACGATCCTTATAATGTTGGTAAAGTTAAAATGCGTTTGACCGATGGGCAGATTGACAAGATACAACCAATTCAGTGGACGCCGAGGAAAATTTCTGTCCCGTTACCACAGCCAAATAAAAATGTTTCATTCTCGGATATAGTTCAGCAATTTAATCTACAAGATACTTCCCTGTTTAAACAAGGAGAGATTACTTGGACGATGAACCCAACATTAAATTATGGAAATATTCAGGCTGTTAGAGTACAGGATTTAATGGTTAAAGAAATTATTGAATCTAATAATTGGGAAAGACCAATTTATTTTGCAGTTACCTGTTCTGACGACAGCAAAATTGGTTTGAGTGATTATCTAAGAATGGAAGGAATGGCATTCCGTCTTGTTCCTGAAAAACGTCAATCTAATGAAGAATTTATTGAGCCTGAAATTCTCAAAAAAAATCTTACCGAAGCAGTTGGTTATAGCAAGAATTATCAACCTGGGTTTAAATTCCGTGGATTGAATGACCCGAATGTTTTTCTTGATGACAACCAACAAAGAATGGTACAAAATTATCGTAATGCATTTTTAAGATTAACTATTTATTACCTGGGCCAGGGACAAAAAGATCTCGCTATAAAAACACTTGATCAAATGGAAGTTAAATTACCCAATGCTCTGATACCAATGGATTATGGATTACTTTATGAAATCAGCACGCTTTATCAAAGAGCCGGAGCTAAAGAACAATATTTAAAACTGGCAAAGGAAGTTGAACGTCAGGCACTGATTAAGTTAGAACAAAATCCGAGTGATGTTCAATCTTATTACAATCCCTACAGAATATTAATAGATATTTATGAAGGACAGGGAAGAAATGATAAACTACTTGAAATATGGCAGAGACTTGCAACCATTTTCCCGGATGATCCAAATGTAAAAGCAAACGTTAATAAATATAGAAATCTTGTAGAGGGAATCGATACAAGTAAAGTTAAAGAGTATTAAATCAGTTTACGGGTTGGAACTCATCCCCCAGCCCCTTCTCTTTCCAAGAGAAGGGGAGAAAAAATGTTTTTAAAAGTCCCTCTCTTTTTAAGAGAGGGATTTAGGGTGAGTTTTAAGTTCCTTTCATTTACGAATTTCTATTGTTCATCTTTCCAAATTAACTTATGAAAATCTTAATATTGGCACTTTCCGGAATTGGTGATGCGCTAATGTTTACGCCAGCATTAAAATTGCTTCGCCAATCTCTTCCCTCCGCACAGATTGATGCACTTGTAATGTTTAGAGGAACAAAAGAGATTTTTCAAAACAATCCCAATCTTAACTCTGTAATCCATTTTGATTTCTTAAAGGAAGGAACATTTAATTCGTTAAAATTTGTTTTGGGACTAAGAAAAAAATATGACATTACTATAAATGTTTATCCATCCAACCGAAAGGAATATAACATTATAAGCTTTTTGATTGGCGCTAAACAAAGAGTGGCTGTTGAATATTTAAGAATGAATAAACAAAATTTTGACTGGCTAAATAATGTTACTGTTTTAGAAAATGAGAAAACACACAATGTCCAAACAAACATTAAGCTGATTGAAAAACTTCTCAATATAAAGTTTGATGAAGAACCAGCAATGGATATTTATCTTTCTGAGGATGATAAAAAATATGCTGATAATTTTTTAGAAAGAAATAATATTAAAGAAAATGAATTTGTTGTTGGATTTCATCCCGGCTGCGCAACCTTAAAAAACCAGATTAAGCGAAGGTGGGAACCGGAAAAATTTGCCGAACTAGGGGCAAAACTTATCAAAGAAAAAAACGCAAAAATATTTTTATTTGGCGGACCCGAAGAAGAAGAATTAAAATCATCAATTAACTCTATGATTAATTCTGATAATTCTTTCATAATCAAAACAGAAAAATTTCTACAAAGCATCGCTGTGATGAAAAGGTGTAATCTGTTTGTAACAAATGACTCGGCTTTAATGCACATTGCTTCTGCATTAGGATTAAAGGTAATCGCCATAATTGGACCAACAAACCAGAACTATATTCATCCCTGGAAAACAGAATATAAAATTGTATCGTTAAATTTAGATTGTGCGCCCTGTTTCTTTTATTCACCAAAACCACTTTCCTGCTCACGTACAGATGTTAAATTTAAGTGTATAAAAGAATTAAATGCTGGGATGGTTTATAAAGCGCTGGAATCATTCTAAAATAGCAATCTGTAATAAATTGAAATTTTTATGTGATGCTTAAGTAAAAAGGCAAGATTTTAAGTCAAACCTATAATTTAAATTGAAATACTATTAGGCTTCGCTTATTTTAACATGGCTAATATGAATAACTTATAATAATCATTTAAAAAACGGAGAAATAATGTTAAGTAAAATAAAAGAATTGTTAGGCAGCGAAGCGGATTCATTGTTGTCGTATAAAGCAAAGTTTCCGAAAGAACAATTACATCTGCCGGGTCCTGATTTTGTAGATAGAATTTTTGCACAGACTGATAGAAACATTAATGTTTTAAAAAATCTGCAATGGATTTATCAAACCGGAAGATTAGCTGGCTCGGGTTACGTATCCATTTTGCCGGTTGATCAAGGGATTGAACACAGTGCAGGTGCATCGTTTGCACCAAATCCACAGTACTTTGATCCTGAAAATATTGTTAAGCTTGCGATTGAAGGCGGATGCAATGCTGTTGCATCTACACTTGGCGTACTTGGAATGACAGCAAGAAAATATGCCCCTAAAATTCCTTTCATAGTAAAAATAAATCACAATGAATTGCTGACATATCCAAACAAATTTGATCAGATAATGTTTGCAAGTGTTGAACAGGCTTATGATATGGGTGCAGCCGCAGTTGGTGCTACAATTTATTTTGGTTCGGAAGAAAGTGCAAGACAAATAATTGAAGTGAGTGAAGCTTTCCAATATGCACATGAACTTGGAATGGCAACTGTACTTTGGTGTTACTTAAGAAACCCTGCGTTTAAATCTGATAAGGATTATCACGTTTCTGCTGATTTGACAGGACAGGCAAATCATCTTGGGGTTACTATTGAAGCTGACATCATCAAGCAAAAACTTCCTGAAAATAATGGCGGATATAATTCATTAAAGAATTATGGTAAGACAAGTAAAAAAGTTTATACCGATTTAACAACAGATCATCCAATTGATCTAACACGTTACCAGGTAATTAATAATTATATGGGTCGTGCAGGATTGATAAACAGCGGAGGTGCTTCTGGTGAAAATGATTTTGCTGAAGCAGCCAAAACGGCAGTGATCAATAAACGTGCAGGCGGAATGGGATTAATTTCCGGTCGTAAAGCATTCCAGCGCCCGATGACTGAAGGTGTTAAGTTATTAAATCTTATTCAGGATGTTTATCTTGAAAAAGAAATAACCGTGGCATAAGCAAATATTTTTAAAAACAAAAAAACCCGATTCAGCCAAAGAATCGGGTTTTTGATTTTAAAATGTAACTTTCTATTGTCCTAATAGATAATCTGCAATCTTACCTAAATCTTTAACATCTTTATTATCATAAGCAGGCATAATTCCGTTTGGATATTTTGCTCTGTAAGCTTTAAATCTATCTGAATCCATAAATGAATTTGGATTGCGTAAATAGTTAATAAGATTCTCTCTGCTGCTCCAGAATTCTTTTAAACCTTTTAGGGAAGGCGCCATATTTGTTCCGGCAAGATCGGCACCGTGGCAATTTATACATCCGTAGGTTTGAACAAGTTTTTCACCGGTAAGTTCTGCGGTGTTCTGTTCACTCATTTGTGTGTTGTTCATACCGGAAAAATCTTTTACCGGCTCATCTTTTTGAGTTATGCGCCCGAGAAAAAAAAGCACAATAAATAAAAGTAAAAAAGCTGCTACCCATATTTGTGGTTTTGTCATATTTCAATATATAATTTGTTAAAGAAAAATTTTTATTCAATCTCAAATGAAGCGTTTACAACTCCAATAATTTCTTTTTCAATAGAACTGAGATCATTTATTCCATAATCAGAAACCGCGTTAGAAAATCTTGGGGTAATTTGAATGACACCCATTCTTGCATTGCGCATTGGTCCGAGTTCTCTATCAGTTGCTGCGGCAATTTTTTGTGCTCTCACCATTGCATCTTTTGCTGCTTCTGCCTGAATCTCGATTTTTAAATCAGCCAGTTTTGAATAATGATATTCCGGGGGCTCAACATTAAAACTTACTCCTTTTTGAATAAGCGAAGTAATATCAAGTGATATCTCTTTAATCTTATAAACATCTTTAGATTCAATTTCTATTCTCTGACTGTAAACATAACCAAGCGCCACTCCTGTTTGATAACCCTGTTCGCTGGTTTGATAAACCGGGAAACTATTTATTGTAAAGAAATTTATTTTATCTTTTGCAAAGCCCTTACTTTCAAGATAAGATATAAGTTTAGGTTTTTGTGTGTTCAGTTCATCAAATGCCATTTCAGGAGTTGAAGATCTTACGGAGATAGTGCCGCGAAGAAATCCCAGATCTGATACAATATCTTTTTTTGCTGATCCGGTAACGGTAATGGTTTGATTTGCTCTCTGGTTAGATTTCCAGGCGTTTGTAAAGACAACGACACCGATAATAAAGCTTATTGCAATTATTACTGCAGGCAAAAAAAGATCATTTCTTTTTTCCATTTTTATAAATCTTTTAATTATTAAATGTGTCAAAAACGTGAAGCAACATATTGAAAAAGACTTATTTTAACAACTGAATTTTAATAGCTATCTTATTATCAAAAAAAACATTTAGTTTTTATTGCCACTTTAACAATTAAGCCGCAAAACTTAAAAAAATATTTTAATGGGAAGACCAAACAAACTAATTCACGAAAAAAGTCCTTACCTGCTTCAACATGCACATAACCCTGTGGATTGGTTTCCCTGGGGTAATGAGGCTTTTGAAAAAGCAAAGCTAGAAGACAAACCAATTTTTCTTTCGATCGGATACTCAACCTGCCATTGGTGCCACGTAATGGAAAGAGAATCTTTTGAGGATAATGAAGTGGCTGAGTTAATGAATAATGCTTTTGTATCCATAAAAGTTGATCGTGAAGAACGACCTGACATAGATGGCATTTACATGTCTGTTTGCCAGATGATGACAGGAAGCGGCGGCTGGCCCCTAACAATTGTAATGACTCCTGATAAGAAACCTTTTTTTGCAGGGACATATTTTCCAAAGCATAATCGCTTTAATAGAATCGGGATGTTAGAGCTTGTGCCGCGTATTAGTGATGTGTGGAAAACAAAGCGAGATGAAATAAATAAATCGGCAGATGAAATAACCTCTTCTGTTACACAAATAAACAAATCGGGCAGCATTGTAAAAATTGATGAGTCAATTTTTGAAAAAGCTTTTAATGAGTTTAATGCAAGGTATGATGCTAAGTTTGGCGGGTTCGGTAATGCTCCTAAATTCCCATCACCGCATAATCTTATGTTTCTTTTAAGATATTGGAAAAGACAGAATGAACCAAAAGCACTGGAGATGGTTGAAAAAACATTAACCGAAATGCGGCGTGGTGGAATTTATGATCATATTGGATTTGGTTTTGCACGTTATTCTACGGATCAGTATTGGCTTATTCCCCATTTTGAAAAAATGTTGTACGATCAGGCATTGCCGGTGATGGCTTATACAGAAACTTATCTTGCAACAAAAAATATTTTCTATAAAGAAACCGCTGAGGAAATATTAGAATATGTACTCAGAGATATGACTCATCCTGAAGGAGGTTTCTATTCAGCCGAAGATGCTGACAGCGAAGGCGAAGAAGGCAGATTTTATTTATGGGATGCCGAGGAATTTAGAAATATATTGGATAAGGATGAATCTGATATTGCAATAAAAATTTTTAATGCTGGAGAAGCGGGTAACTGGATTGATGAATCCCGTGGATTGATGCCGGGATCAAATATTATCCACATAAAAAAATCCAATAAAGAATGTGCCGATGAATTTAATCTTGACGAATCAGATTTTTTAATAAAACTTAAATCGATCCGTAAAAAACTGTTTGATTATAGAAAGAAAAGAATTCATCCAAATAAAGATGATAAAGTTTTAACTGATTGGAATGGATTAATGATCTCTGCTTTTGCAAAAGCCGCACAAGCTTTTAATAATGATCGTTATTATAGTGCCGCGGAAAAAGCCTATGCGTTTATCGAGAAATATTTGACTGACAATGACGGGAAATTGATTCATAGGTTCCGGGATGGTGAAGCGGGTTTGCCTGCGCATATTGATGATTATGCTTTTATGATTAATGCCTCGATTGATCTGTACGAAACCACATTTGAAATTAGATATCTAAAAAAAGCAATAGAATTGAATGATCTTTTGCTAAAGGAATTCTGGGATAATAAGAATGGCGGCTTTTATTTCACATCAACGAAAAGTGAAAATCTTTTAGTACGGCAAAAAGAAATTTATGATGGGGCAATTCCATCAGGAAATTCTGTGGCGTTATTAAATCTTTTAAGATTATCCCGTTTTACAGGGAATGCAGATTATGAACAAAAAGCTTCAGAATTGATTGATTATTTTTCAGGCAATATTGTAAAAACCCCATCAGTTTTCACTCAATTTTTAAACAGTCTGGACTTTTATTTTGGTCCTTCGGAAGAAATTGTAATTACTTGCCAAACAAAGGAGGACGCAGTTAATAAGGCCTTAGAATATTTAAGAAACATCTTTAAACCAAATAAAGTTGTTGTTTTAAGCCTGTTAAACGAGAGCAGGGAAACAAATAAGACAATACCTTTTGTAAAAGACATGACGCTTATAAAAGGCAAAACTGCATTTTACGTCTGTAGAAATTTTATTTGTAATCAGCCGGTTAGTTCATTAGATGAGTTCAAAAAGCTAATAGATTTTTAATAATATTTGTTTAGCTTAGTAGATATTTGTTGAATGTTAGATTAATTTTGATCTGTAGCATAAAATATAGCGGAAGGAAATATTGTGAGTATTGATAATAAATTCGTTAGATCTTTAATACAAAGCGCAAAGCAAGGCAATAATGCTGCGATAGAACAATTGTTCCAAATGAATCTTGGGAAAATTTACGCATTCGCTTTGCGTCTTACTGCCAACAAACCACTTGCCGAATCAATTACAAAAGAAACTTTTATTGAAGCTTGGAAAAAGATTAGTCTTGTAAGACCCGACGCATCATTTCTTAAATGGTTAAATGCAATTACAGTTTATAAAACAATCGATAGTCTTCGCAAACAGAAACAGGATCCCAAAAAAATTAAATCAGACATTAGAGAAATAGAAGCAAAAGATGAGTTAGATAATTATATCCTCAGTCTTCCCGAGCAGGAAAGAATGATTTTTGTACTCAATATGCTGGAAGGTTATTCTATTGATGAAATCTCTGACTTGATGGGCATCAAAAAAGATCAGGTTAATATCCATCTTAATATTGCTAATAGTAAGATAATTGAGAATGATCCAAATTTAAAATCAGCAAATATTTTGAAGGAAAGAGTGAGTAAACTGATTCCTGAAATCGAACCATCAACAGCAGTAAGAGATGGGATATTTTCTTACATAATGGAAGAAAAATTAAAAGAGCAAAGAGAAATTGAAAAAATTGCCGCCCAAGTTGAACAGGAAGAGAAAGCAACCGGAGGGGAAAAGTTTGATGATACAAGTAAAGAAGAAATTTTAAAAGAAGAACTGATTTCTACCAAGAAAAAAATAAAAATAAATACTCAGCTTATTAAGAATTCTGCAATTGCTCTTGTAATCATTGTAATTCTTTATGCCGGCTATAAATTTATTTTTTCAAGTGGGGGATGGGAAGTAATGCAATTTTCGGGTCAGCCGCTTATGGATGATCAAAAAATTTCAGAAGGTGAAACATTTCCAACCCTGGCAACGATTACCACTGATAATAACTCGACCGTAATGATATCTATCCCTGATGTTGGTCGGGTAATGATTGATACTTTTTCAACGGTTCAGCGGATGGATGCCGGATATGAACTTAATCTTGAACAAGGTCAGATAAAAAAATATGAAGGAAATGCGACTGACTTTTTAACAGTACAGACACCATTGGCAAAAGTTAAAGAATTTTACAAAGGATCTGCATTTAAATTAAAGGTTGTGAATGTTGGTTTAACAAAACTTAGCGTTGAAAGCGGCTGGGTAACCGTTGAAGTTAAAGAGTTTCAATCTTACATTCCCAAAAACTATAGCTGTGTAATTTCAAAAGGACGATATGTTTTGCCCTATTATACAGATGGAAATCCTGAATTAATAAGTCTGATAAAAGATTTTAGTGGAGTTAATGATCCATCTATTGGAACGATTTTATCGCTTGTAACGCGTAAAGATGCTATTTCATTGTGGCATCTTCTTCAACTTGTCAGCAACGAAAATCGTTTTATAGTATTTGATAAATTAAATGAAATTATTCCGGTTCCAAACGGGGTTACTAAAGAAGGTATTCAGGCGTTAAATAAAGATATGCTTATGAAGTGGCGGCAAGAAATTGAATTAAAGATGGATTAGTTTTAAAAGTTTATTTGATTGAATCACACACCCAATCTCTACCAGGGTCTGTTGCTTAACTCCCAAGGGTGTCATTTCGATGGAGTCTTCGACTGAGAAATCTTTCAATTATATTACAAAAAAGATTTCTCCCTTCGGTCGAAATGACCCTGATTTGATTGCTGCAACAGACCCTACCAGGAATTGGGTGTTGTTATTTTAAATCTTACGTTTTTAATATAGTTACTATTGTTTTCCTTAATTAATTAGTCCGTGATTTCTTAATATTTATAATATTTAACTGTAATAAAATTTTAAAAAATATTTGATCTTGTTATGTTATTATATACTCATACTCAATTTGGGATGTTAATAAGGGTTTTACAATTTTCTTAAGCAAATAACTTTTTCAAACCTTATTTTTAATCCCGCTCAGATTTGAACAGGATTTTTTTTTGCTCATGCTCTACTTATTTTTCCCACTATAATTTTTCAGAGGTTTAAATGAAATTTGAACGTAACGCAGGAATTCTGCTTCATCCAACTTCACTTCCCGGGAAATACGGAATTGGTGATTTTGGTGATGAGGCTTTTAAGTTTGTAGATTTTTTAGAAAAAGCCGGACAAAAACTCTGGCAGGTTTTTCCGCTTGGTCCAACCGGTTATGGTGATTCTCCATATCAATGTTTTTCTGCCTTTGCTGGTAATCCAAATCTTGTTAGTCCGGATAAATTGAAAGATGATGGTTTACTTCGCGATCATGATTTGCATAATATTCCTAAGCACAATCCTGTTTCAATAGATTATGGTGAAGTGATTGAGTATAAAAAACTATTATTAAAAAAAGCATTTTCAAACTTCAAACATCATCAAGAAAAATTTGAAAAGGATTTTACCGGATTTTACAAAGAGAACAAATCTTGGTTAGATGACTTTGCGTTTTTTATGGCAGCAAAAGAAGCTCATGGTGGAATTGTCTGGAAAGATTGGGATGAGGGTTTGGTTCTTCGCAAGAAAAAATCTTTGGACGAATGGAAGAAAAAATTAGAGGACGATATACTTTATCAGAAATTTGTGCAATTTGTATTTTTCAAACAATGGAATGCTGTTAGACATTATGCGAATTCCAAAGGAATAAAGATTATAGGTGATATGCCCATTTTTATTGCTTATGATAGTGCTGATCTTTGGGCAAACAAAGAATTATTTACCGTAGATGAAAAAGGCAATCTTGAAACTGTTGCTGGTGTTCCGCCGGATTATTTTTCACCAACGGGCCAGCTCTGGGGAAATCCACTTTATAGATGGAAAGAAATGGAACAAGATGATTTCCGCTGGATGAGAAATCGCTTTGCACATTTGTTTACAATGGTTGATATTGTTAGGATAGATCACTTCCGTGGATTTGAAGCTTTTTGGGAAATTCCTGGCGGTGCATCAACTGCAGAAAAAGGGAAATGGGTTAAAGCACCAGGGCATAAATTGTTTAAGTCTATTAAAAATCATCTCGGCGATGTTCCTATTCTTGCAGAAGATCTGGGCGTAATAACTCCCGCAGTAGAAAAGCTAAGAGATGATTTTGAATTTCCTGGAATGAAAATCTTGCAGTTTGCTTTTGGAACTGATATGGAAACAAAATTTCTTCCACACAATTATGTTCAAAACTGTGTGGTACTAACGGGCGCACACGATAACGATACAACACGTGCTTATTTTGAAAAAGCGAAATATGAAAATCATCACATTTATGATCACATACAGAAATATTTAAACTATTTTGGTGATGATATTGTTTATGAATTAATTCGCGCAGCTTATGCTTCAGCGGCAAATATTGTTATCGTACCTATGCAGGATATTTTAAATCTTGGTGGGGAAGCAAGAATGAATTTTCCAGGTAAACTCGGCGGTAATTGGATGTGGAGGTTTACATGGAATCAGATTTCTGATGATCTCCATTTGAAATATTTGGGATTAGCACAGCTTTATGAGAGACCTCCAAAACCAAAAAAGGTGGAACCCATCGATCCTGATCTTGCTTAGAGTAGTGAAAGATTTTGGTACTAAAAAAATGTTATTTTAATAAGAATTTTGAATCTGATTTTTAATATCTGAATCAAACAAAGGTAAATTTAAAAGGAGTTTGAATTGAAAAAATTAGCATTATCATTAATTTTATTATCTGCAATTCTGATCGGGTGCAGTAAAAGTGGAGCAAAAGACAATTTAAACTGGCAAGACAACCTTGAAACCGCTTTACAAAAAGCGAAACAAGAAAATAAAGCAGTGCTAGTTAACTTCACCGGTTCTGATTGGTGTATTTGGTGTAAACGTTTAAGCAATGAAGTGTTTTCAAAAAGTGAATTTGAAAAGTTTGCTGATGATAACTTAATCCTTGTAAAAATTGATTTCCCGGAAAAAATTAAGCAGAGCGTAGAAACAAAAATGTATAACAATCAGCTTGCACAAAGATATAATGTGCAGGGATACCCAACCGTTTTGTTATTCAATTCACGCGGTGAAATGGTGTTACAAACAGGTTATCAACCAGGCGGACCAGTGAATTATATTAACCAGTTAAAAAGTTATTTGTAATATTTTATAAGTCTTCGGGGTTACTGTTTAGTAACCTCGAAAGATTTAATTTTTACTAGAAACCTTTCTCAATAAAAAATTTTTACCACCATTTTTTACGAAGTATTAACGTATTAAATGGCATATCTTCTTAAGCTTATCTAAAATAAAACATTTTACTATTTAACAAGAACTGTAAATAAAACAAGCTGGCGCTATTATCGAATGAATATTGTCCTGTGTCATAAATAAAATTTTAACTATTAATAATTCATAAAATCAAAAATATTTCTTTCCTTTAGCAAAAAATTTTTTTAATATTATACAGAGGGTTAGCAAAAGTAGTTGTTGTAGATTATGTATAACATTAAATTTTAATAATACTAATTAACAATATCCAAAAACAATCTCACAAAGGAACATTACATGAGAAAAGTTAATCTACTAGTGTTCGCCGCTATTCTTTTTGCAATCGTTGGATGCGAAAGAGAAGACAATAATATTGTTACTCCGCAGACTGATGAAACAACACTGTATAAATCCGGCGATGTTATTCCGGGTCAATACATTGTTATCTTTAATGAAGAATTTAAAGGCATCAAATCCAGGGGAGCTAATTATCATGCCAATCTAGAAAAAGTATCAAAAAAAGGGGCTGACATATTAGCAAAATCTAAAATTAAATCACGAAAATTTCTTCAAACTTATGCCTCTGCTATTGAGGGATTTGCTTTAAACTTAAGTGAATCAGAAGTCGCTGAACTTAGAAAACAACCGGGCATAGAAATTTATCCTGATAAATTTGTTATGCTTGCAAAACCAGCTCCAACTCCTGTTCAACCACCAGAATCTATACCATACGGAATAGAGCGCGTGGGATATGCAGATTATACAGGCACACACTTAGCATGGATCATCGATACCGGAATTGATCTTAACCATCCTGATTTAAATGTTAAAACTGCCTTAGCAAAAACTTTTGTTCCGAGAACAACCACGGCTGAAGATGATAACGGACACGGAACTCATTGTGCAGGAATCGTTGCTGCAAAAGATAATACCATCGGTGTAATTGGCGTTGCAGCAAATGCATTCGTTGTACCGGTTAAGGTTCTTGATAAAAGAGGATCGGGAGCTTATTCAACAATTATTGCGGGAATAGATTATGTTGCAGCATATGCAACAGCAGGTGATGCCGCAAACTTAAGTTTAGGCGGTGGTATTTACGATCCAATTGATCAGGCTGTAATTAATCTTGGCAAGTATGGAGGAGTTTTTGTTGCGATGGCAGCAGGAAACGAAAGTGATGACGCAAATAATCATTCACCTGCAAGAGCAGAGGGCTTAAATCTTTATACTGTATCTGCTTGTGATATAAATGATAACTGGGCTTCCTTTTCAAACTATGGTAATCCGCCAATTGAATTTTGCGCCCCGGGTGTTAACATATATTCAACCTATAAAGGAGATTCTTATGCTACTATGAGCGGAACTTCGATGGCATCGCCGCACGTTTGTGGTCTATTGCTGCTAACCAATGGAAATGTAAGTTTTGATGGTTATGTTAATGGAGATCCTGATGGAAATCCGGATCCAATTGCACACAAATAATTGTAATTATTGAAAAGAGAGGTTTGATTTTCAAATCTCTCTTTTTGTTTTTGTTGATAACGCATCTTATTTTTCTTCATTCTATATTCCATTCACTTTTACTAAATTTACACACATTAAACTTTACGTTCAGGATTATGTTCAAAAAGAGAAACTTTTAATGAATAAAAAAATTGTAGTAATTGGCGCAGGAATATCAGGTCTGACAACAGCCTATCTTTTATCTAAAAAAGGATTTGATGTAAAAATCATAGAGAAAAGAAATGTTGTTGGCGGATCGATTGAAAGTATAATTGAAAATGGTTTTCTTTTCGATCGGGGACCAAATAGTGCACTTGAAACCACTCCTGTAATAGGACAGCTTGTTCATGAACTTGAACTTGAAAATGAATTATTATATGCAAGCAGGCAATCAAATAAAAGATATATTTTACGTAACAATCAGCTTCATGCCCTGCCAATGTCTCCAAAGGGATTAATTAAAACAAAACTTTTTTCCGGTAGAGCAAAACTGCGTTTGATGGCAGAACCATTTATTGGGAGATCTAATGACGGCTATTATCAAAGCCTGGCGGAGTTTGTTAAACGAAGATTGGGACAAGAGTTTCTCGATTATGCAATTAATCCTTTTGTTGCGGGAGTGTATGCGGGAAGACCCGAAGAATTAAGTGTTAAATCGGCTTTTCCAAAACTGTACGCGCTTGAAGAAAAATATGGTGGATTAATAATTGGAACTATTAGAAGCATACGCGAAAGAAAAAAACGTGCAGAGATTGCAAAACAATCAGCAAAAATGCTATCATTTAAAAGTGGAATGATTGCTCTTCCTAAAGCCATAGAAAAATATTTTGCTAATAACATTTTACTTTCAAGCGAGGTGATTTCCGTTGATAAAACAAACTCTGGATTCACGGTTTCATATCTACAAAATGGAATGAGCAGTTCAATTGAATGTGACGCAGTAATATCAACTATTCCTTCTTATGCAGCGAGTTCAATTTTTACAAAGTACGATAAAGAATTTAAAACTCATGCTGATGCAATTTATTATCCGCCTGTTTTGGTTTATTATTTAGTTTATAACAAAAAAGATATTAGGCAGAGTTTAGACGGATTCGGATTTTTAATTCCTGCAAAAGAAAATAAGTCTTTTCTGGGCGCCCTCTGGAGTTCGGTTATTTTTTCTGACAGAACTGATGATGATAAAGCCGCATTCACTTTATTTGTAGGAGGTTCAAGAAATCCTGATTTTGTAAAGGAAGAACGAACAACTTTGTTGGCAAAAGTCAGAAAAGAGTTTGAATCTTTAATGGGTATAACCGCCAATCCAGCTTTCACTTCAGAAAGATTTTGGGAAAAGGCAATTCCGCAGTATAATTTAGGATATGTTGAACACGAAAGATTTTTTGATGATTTTGAGAAGAGAAATCCAGGTTTGTATATAAGCGGTAATTTCAGAGGTGGAATTTCCGTTGGGGATTGTATAAAGACTGCAGATCTTGTCGCAGACAAGATCAATGAACAATTAAAAATGAACAATTAAAAATGAATTTTAAAATTGCAGAAAAATCAGCTTCTTATGGTAATGCCATAAAAGATAAGAGCTTTGATTTTGCAGTTCGGATTATTAAGCTTTATAAGTACTTTAGAAAAACAGAAGCATCACTTGATCCTATTTTAAAACAACTATTAAAATCAGGTACTTCGATTGGTGCCAATGTTCACGAAGCACAAGGAGCAATTACAAAAAAGGATTTTATAAATAAATTACAAATTTCTCTCAAAGAAGCGAATGAATCAGAATATTGGATCAACCTACTTTTTAAAACTGATGTTCTAAAGTCTGAGCAATTTGAAAGTTTAGAGAAAGATTGCAAAGAACTTATTAAACTTTTAACATCTATCTTAAAAAGTTTAAAATCAAAAACATAAAATTGTTAATTTTTAATTATTAATTGTTAATTAGAGGTATTATGGCAAACTATCCAACAATTCGTCATCGTCGTTTACGTTATAATCCGCTTGTGCGGGATATGGTTAGAGAAACGGTGCTTACTAAAAATGATTTGATTTATCCGCTGTTCGTTGTTCCCGGGACAAAAGTAAAAAAACCTATTAAATCTATGCCTGGTGTTTTTCAATTATCAATTGATGAACTTGTAAAAGAATGTAAAGAGGTTCGTGATCTTGGAATTCCTGCGGTAATATTATTTGGAATCCCGGAACATAAAGATGAGGTGGGATCAGAAGCTTATGATCCCGAAGGCATAATCCAAAGAGCAATTCGCGCAGTTAAAAAAGAAGTAAAAGACCTTTTAATAATAACAGATGTTTGCATGTGTGAATATACTTCACACGGGCACTGCGGACTTTTACACGGCGAAGAAATACTTAATGATGAAACTATTGATCTGCTTGCGAAAGAAGCACTAACTCACGCACAAGCCGGCGCAGATATCATAGCGCCATCTGATATGATGGACGGAAGAGTTGCCGCAATTAGAAAAGTACTGGACAATAATGGATTTAATAAAATTCCAATTATGAGCTATGCCGCAAAATATTCATCCGGATTTTACGGACCATTCCGCGATGCAGCAGAATCCGCTCCCGCTTTTGGAGATAGAAAATCACACCAAATGGATATTGGAAACATAAATGAAGCACTGCGTGAGGTTGCTGAGGATATTGAGGAAGGTGCAGATATTGTAATGGTCAAACCTGCTGGGCCATATCTTGACGTAATTCGAAAGGTTAAAGATACATTCGGAATGCCAACTGCAGCCTATCAAGTAAGTGGCGAGTATGCAATGATTAAAGCCGCAGCCGCTAACGGCTGGATTGAGGAAGAGCGCGTAATGATTGAAGCCGCCTTCGCAATTAAACGTGCCGGCGCAGATATGTTTTTATCTTACTTTGCAAAAGATATTGCAAAGTGGATTGATAAGACTAAAAAGTAATACTTTAAATCTTTGTCTTTTATTTGAAAACCTTCAAGGTTTAAAGCAGTAACCTTGAAGGTTTGTTTTATTGCTTGTTAATATCGGTTTTATGTTTAAACAAATTTATTGATTAAGACTTCACCTTCCCGAAATATATTTTGAATGAGTGTTGAAATTAAAAATCAATTTGTTAGAGATTTAACTTGGGTGATATCTTCTCCTCCCCTCTTTGATAATCTTTCCGAATATCCCTTGGTAAATTTTTTCACAAATGACTTTTTTAATTCTGAGTTTGACGAGAATAATCAACAACTATATTTACTTGATAAAAATCCCGAACTTCTTACCGATCATATCGTCATGGGAAATAATAAATTACTCGGAAAATATTTTGAAAGCCTTGTTGAGTTCTGGCTGCTTCATTTAAAACGCTATGAGCTGTTAAGCAAAGGAATGCAGGTTGATGTAAATGGTGAAACTATTGGTGAGTTTGATTTTATTTTGCGTGATAGATTTTTAAATAGGTTCATTCACCTTGAGGCAGCTGGTAAATTTTATCTGAATTTAAAAAATTCTGATAGCTGGGAAACATTTATTGGACCAAATCCAAACGATAATCTTAAAAAGAAAATGCTTAAGCTTTTAAATAATCAAATAAATCTTGGCAAAACAGAAAATGGCAAAGCCAGGCTTAATGAATTGGGTATCAATGAATTTGAAACCGCAATTATGATAAAGGGATATTTTTTCTATCACATAGATAATTTTGGGACAAATAATTTTCACATTCCCCTGTCCGCTGTGCCAACCCACAACAAAGGCTGGTGGATCAGATTTGGCGAAGCAGAAAATCTGCAAAATATAAAAGCTGAGAAGTGGCTTGTTTTAAAAAGACAAAATTGGATTTCAATATCTATCACAGAAAATATTAATGAGGTTTTTGATATTAATTCTTTATTGATTTTTCTTAAAAGTTATTTTGAATTTAATCATTATCCATTGCTGATTGCCTCAATGGAGAAACAGGATAATTACTTTGTTGAAACTTCACGGGGATTTGTTGTTTCTGATTTATGGCCTGACTTAAATTTTGTTCATTGATAATGAATATCAAAAAGAAAAAAATAATTATTAGATTTTATGAAGAACTGAACGACTTTATAACTAAAGAAAGACGCAAAAATAGATTTACTTACGAATTTATTGACAGAACTTCTGTAAAAGACTTAATTGAGTCCCTTGGAGTTCCCCATACCGAAGTTGATATGATTTTAGTAAACGGTAACTCTGTTTCATTTAAGTATTTGATAAAGGATAGTGATGACATTTCTGTTTATCCTGTTTTTGAAAGTCTTGACATAACAGATGTGCAGCACTTAAGGAAAAAACCGTTACGAAATCCAAAGTTTATTTGTGATGTTCATCTTGGTAAACTTTCACGCAATTTAAGGATGTTTGGACTTGATGTTTATTACTCAAATAATTTTACTGACGACCAACTTGTTAAAATTTCTTTAAATGAAAAACGCACTATTTTTACTAGAGACATTGGCGTTCTCAAAAGAAACGAAGTTATGCATGGTTATTTTGTAAGAAATAATGATCCGAAAAAACAAGCGGCAGAAGTATTAAATCGCTTTAATTTAAATAAACTGGTTAAGCCTTTTTCGCTATGTCTTGAGTGTGGAACAAAATTAGTTTCAATTCCCAAAAAGAAAATTATTAAAACTCTCCCTGAGAATGTGCGGCAACAACAGAATAAGTTTCTTCTTTGTACCAATTGCAAAAAAATTTATTGGGCAGGAAGTCATTATGATAACATGAAAATTTTAATCGGCTCGTTATTAAAATAATTTTCTTAAATAAACAAATACAATTTTTATGTGGATGATAATCAGAATAATAATTGCGATATTTTTTCTTGTTGCACTTGAGTATTATTTTATAAAAAAATCAAAAAAAACGATGGGGAAGATTGTTCCAGATATCTCTCCTAAAATTATCAAAATATTTATCTGGATTTTTTTAATAGGAATAAACCTTTACCCGCTAATACTGATATCCGGGTTCGCCTATTCAGCAATAACATCCCAGGCTCCATCATTCCCGGATAGTACCATGCTTGATTATTTTCTTATCTATCCTTTTTGGATATTATTTATATTGATATTTCAGCTTGTTGTTTACTATTTGCTGTTTGATATAATCAAAATTTTAATTTATCCTCTATACAAAAAACACAAAGAAAAATATTTAAAGTATGAGTCTTTCTTAATCTTAATCCTGCTCATATTCTTTTTAATATACATTCCGGCAAGAATTATATATGATTATAATGCTGTTGACACAAAAGAAATAAATTTCATAAAGAAAGGCCTTCCTGCTGATCTTAATAATTTTAAATTAGTTTTTATTGCGGATGTCCAAGCTGATCGCTACACAGATGATAAACGACTTAATAATTTTATTAATAAAGTAAACTCTGCTAATCCGGATTTGGTTTTAATTGCCGGAGATGTAATAACATCCACACCAAAATATATTAATAAAGCAGCAGAATATATTGGCAAAATAAAATCAAAGTACGGTGTTTACTCATGCGTCGGGGATCATGATAATTGGGCTTACAGGCAGGACAATAAAAGAAGCGTGAAAGAAATAACAGAAGCACTTAAAAAATACAATGTAGAAATGATTGATGACGAAAACAGAATTATCACTGTAGGTAATGCAACTATTGGAATTTCATTTATTACCAATACTTATATAAAACAAGTCGCCCCTGATATTTTAGATAAATTATTAAGCTCAAATCAGGCTGATTTAAAAATATTACTAGTCCATCAGCCTAAACAAAGTTTAATCGAGGCTGCCTCAACTCAACATTACGATCTATTCCTTGCCGGTCACACACACGGCGGACAAATAACTCTGCTGTTTCCTTTTATTCAACTTACCCCAACACTTGTTGAAACAACATTTATTCGTGGCGAAAAACATTTTGGAAAAATGCTTGCCATAGTAACCCGGGGTTTAGGAATGTCGCTGGCTCCTGTTAGATATAATTCAACTCCTGAAATAATTAGTATTACACTGAGGAATAATTAGCTTTATGCTTAAACTTTCGGAAATATTTATTTATCCAATAACGTCTTTAGGTGGTATTTCGCTTCAACAATCAACAGTTGAAGAAAAGGGATTAAAATATGATAGAAGAATGATGCTTGTTGATAAAACCGGAAAGTTTCTTACCCAAAGAGATTATCCCAAAATGGCTTTGTTAAAAACAAGCATGGAGGAAGATTTAATAAAAATTATTGATAGAAAAACCGGCTTAGAGATAAAAATATTTTCTCATCAAACTACAAATGAAAAAATGAACGTGATTATTTGGGAGGATAATTGTTCTGCACTTAAAGTTTCTGCTGAAGCTGATGAATTTTTTTCAGATACTCTGAGATTAAAATGTCATCTTGTATTAATGCCTGAGGATGAAAAGAGAGTTATTGACCGGGAGAAAAAATATATTAAGGAAGATCGCGTTGTTAGTTTTGCAGATGCTTATCCTTTCCTTGTTATTGGTCAGTCTTCGCTTAATGATTTAAACAAAAAATTACTTGAGCCCTTACCTATGAATCGTTTTCGTCCTAACTTGGTTTTTACAGGCGGCGATCCTTTTGAAGAAGACAACTGGAAAGATTTTAATATCGGGCAACTAAAATTCAGAGCCGTTAAACCTTGTGCCAGATGCGTAATAACGACCACAAATCAGGATACTGCCGAAAGAAACGAAGAACCGTTAAAAACATTGGCGACTTATAGAAATTTTGGAAATAAAGTTTTATTTGGCATAAATGTAATTTCCAACTCAACGGGAAATGTTTTTGTTGGAGATGAGTTAATTTTTAGCAAAAATTAATTTACTATAAGGATATTTATGAAAAATGAATCCGGCTTTCCGGAGATTACAAGAAGTTTTCTTTCGGCTCTTTCCAGAAACAATAATAAAGAGTGGTTTGAAAAAAATCGCATCAGGTTCGACTTTGAATTTTTACAACCGGCAGTCCAGTTTGTAATTGATCTTGGTGAAAAACTAACCGAATTATCTCCAAACATTAATGCTATTCCCAAAATTGATAAATCAATTTTTCGTCTTTACCGTGATGTACGATTCAGTAAAAATAAAGCACCATTTAAAACGAATCTTGGTTTATACTTCTGGGAAGGAAGCGGTAAGAAAATGGAGTGTCCCGGATTTTATTTTCATATCGAACCAAAACTTTTCTTTCTTGGAGCAGGAATGTACCAATTAACAAAAGATCAGTTAAAAAAGTATCGTGAGCTTGTTTCTGATCCGGCAAAAGGGAAAGAACTAAAAGATATTATAAGTAAGTTGTTGAAGAATAATAAATATCAGCTTGGCGGTAAAACTTATAAAAAAACTCCCCGCGGATTTGATCCTGATTATAAATACAATGAGTTGATATTACACAGCGGCATTTATATTTATTACGAAAGTAAGAACTTTGATGAGCTGACAAAAAAGGATCCGGTTAATTTTTCTTTTACGATTTATAAAGAAACCTATCCTTTTCATAAATGGTGTGTGGAAAATATAAATTTAGTTTGACTTTTTATCTAATTTACATTTTTTACAAATAAATACTGACCAGAAATACATTGAATTCTTAAAACTGGTAATAAATTAAAAAGCATATGCCGTATGATGTACAATTAATTAGTGCTTCACAACATTATTTGCGTTTATCGGCACAACCTTTCTTTAATAATTTTATTTAACCGTTCAACAGTCAAGTTAATAATAATATTATACTTTTAACTATTTTTAATTTTATCAAACATAAATCATTACAATATTTATCATTAAATGAAAGAAGTATTATGAAAACTCTTTTGCTTTCTTCGCTTCTATTTTTCTGCGTTACTACTCAGTTAACAGTAGCACAGGTAAATGCAAAGATGTTTCAGTATCCGGATGTATCAAAAACTCAAATTGCATTCACTTATGGTGGTGATATCTGGATTGTTCCTAAAACTGGTGGAACCGCTAACAAATTAACTTCTGCTAAAGGAATAGAAGGTTTTGTTAAATTTTCACCCGATGGATCTCAATTAGCATTCAGTGGGAATTATGCGGGCAACACAGATGTTTACGTAGTGCCTTCACTTGGCGGATTAACAAAACGGATAACCTACCATGGAATGCCTGATCGGTTAGTTGATTGGTATCCCGACGGAAAATCTTTGCTTTTTGCTTCTACCCGCGAAAGCGGTAAACAACGATTCAATCAATTTTATAAGGTTTCGGATAATGGCGGATTAGCGGAAAAACTTCCAATTCCTTATGCTGAGTTTGGTTCATTTTCTCCTAATGGGAAAAAAATTGCTTACACACCAATTACCCGCGTGTTTAGAACATGGAAACGATATCAAGGCGGCATGGCTGCTGATATTTACATCTTCGATTTAGAAAATAACACTGCCGAAAACATTACCAACAATATAGCCAACGATGAACTTCCTATGTGGAGCGGAAATAAAATATATTTTCTTTCAGATCGCGGTGTTAATCAGCAATATAATATTTGGGTTTATGATCTTTCAACAAAACTAAGCAAACAAATAACCGACTTTAAAGATTTTGATGTTGAGTTTCCATCAATTGGAGATAATGAAATAGTTTTTCAAGCTGGCGGACTTCTTTACCTTCTTGATTTTGCAACAGATAAATATTCTGAGGTTAAAATAAATGTTGTAACGGATGAATCAACTTTAATGGCGCGCAATGAAAACGTTGAAAAACTTATCCAGGATTTTTCTATATCAAATAATGGCAAAAGAGCAATCTTTGAAGCACGGGGAGAAGTCTTTTCAGTTCCCGCAGAAAACGGACCTGTTATAAACCTTACACAATCATCTGGTGTTGCCGAAAGATTTCCTTCATGGTCCCCGGATGGTAAGTCTGTTGCTTACTTCAGCGATCGAAGTGGAGAGTATCAACTAACTTTACGCTATTTAGAAAATCCCGCAAATGAAAAAACTCTTACTTCGTTTGACAGCGGATTTAAATATAACATTTACTGGTCGCCTGATAGCAAACAAATGGTTTTTATAGACCAAACTATGACTATCTATGATTATGATTTGGATAAAGATCAGTTAAAAAAAGTTGATAAACAAAAATGGATGTATGAGGGCGATCTTGAAAACTTTTCTGTTAACTGGTCACCAGATAGCAGGTATGTTACATATGGCAAGGAACTTGACAGCAGGACAACAGCAATAGCAATTTATGATACCAAAGAAGATAAAATTTATCAGGTAACATCCGGCTATTATTCTGATTCATCGCCGGTTTTTGATCCGGATGGAAAATATTTATACTTTTTAACTAACAGAAGCTATACGCCGGTTTATAGTGATTTTGACGATACATGGATTTATCCAAACGCCACACAAATTGCAGCAGTAACATTAACAAAAGACATCCTGTCTCCGTTATCACCAAAAAATGATTCTACCAGTATTAAAAAAGAAGATGAGAAGAAGGACGTTGAAAAGAAAAGCGATGAAAAGAAAGATGAGAAAAAAGTTGAACAAAAAACTAAAGATGTTAAAATAGATTTTGATGGTCTTGAAGAAAGAGTTGTCATCCTTCCTCCTGCAGCAGGCAACTATTCAAACCTTCAGGCTGTAGCAGGAAAGATAATTTATCACCATTTCCCAAATCGCGGCTCAGCCGATAAGAAAAAACCAATTGCCCTCTTTGACCTGGAAAAGCTTGAAGAAAAAACAATTGTAGATGATGCAGATGCATTTCAACTTTCTGCTGATGGGAAAAAAATACTTTTATCAAAACAAAACTCTTACTCAATTGTTGATGTTGCCCCGGATCAGAAATTAGATAAAAAACTTCCCACAAATCAACTTGAAATGACTGTTATCCCTCGTGAAGAATGGAAACAGATTTTTAATGATGTGTGGCGATTGGAAAGAGATATGTTTTATGATAAAAATATGCACGGTGTTGATTGGGCTGCTATGAAAAAACAATACGGGGCGTTAATTGATAATGCCGTTACAAGAAGCGATTTGAATTTTATTATAGGAGAATTAATTAGTGAATTAAATGCTTCTCACACTTACCGCGGCGGTGGAGATGAAGAAATTGCACCACAAAGATCCGTTGGATATCTTGGTATTGATTGGGCTTTGGATAACGGAGCATATAAAATTAAAAGAATTGTACGCGGAGCACCATGGAATGCCGATGTCCGCTCCCCGCTTTCTGAACCCGGTATAAAAGTTAAAGAAGGTGATTATATTCTTGCAGTTAATGGAGTTCCGATAGATATTAATAAAGATCCTTCAGCCGCATTTGAAGGTCTATCAGAAAAAACTGTTGAACTTACTGTTAATAATAAACCAACGACCGATGGCGCATGGACAGTTTTAGTAAAAACATTAAGTACAGAAACACGATTAAGAAACCTTGAATGGATTGAAGCCTACCGGAAAAGAGTTGATGATGCAACCAATGGTAAAATTGGATATGTCTATGTGCCAAGCACAGGTATTGATGGTCAGAATGAACTTGTACGACAATTTTATGCACAATCAACAAAAGAGGGACTGATAATAGATGAACGATTTAATGACGGTGGGCAAATACCCGATCGGTTTGTTGAACTGCTTGACAGAAAACCGTTAGCATTCTTCGCTGTTAGGGACGGGAAAAATTGGCAATGGCCTCCAGTTGCAAACTTTGGTCCTAAAGCGATGTTAATTAATGGATGGAGCGGTTCCGGTGGGGATGCTTTCCCGGACTTCTTCCGTAAATCAAAACTTGGTCCACTTGTAGGCACAAGAACATGGGGCGGATTAATCGGGATTACCGGTGCACCGGCATTAATTGATGGCGGAATGATTACCGTCCCAACATTCAGAATGTATGATCCTGATGGTAAGTGGTTTAAGGAAGGTCATGGTGTTGATCCTGACATTAATGTACCTGAAGATTATACGAAACTTTCAAAAGGCGTTGATGTTCAGCTTGAAAAAGCTATTGAAGAGGTAATGAAGTCATATAAAGAAAATCCACCTGTAAATCCGAAACAGCCGCCATACGAAAAGAGATAAATGATTCAGATCAAGGCGATCCGATGTGATCGCCTTTATCATAATGTATTAATAATCAATTTATTATCTTGCAAATAAAATTCAGCAGGATATTTAAAATGATTAATAAACTATTAGTTTTTATAAGTGTTATACTTTTCTCTTTTGGTTCAGTTTTTGGGCAAAAGGTCAATATTAAAATTATTGAAACAAGCGATGTTCATGGTGCTATTTTCCCTTATGATTTAAAGGAAAACAGAGCAATAAATTCTTCCCTTGCACGCGCTACAACTTATGTAAAAGAGCAGCGCGCAGATACAAATCAAATTGTTTTACTGTTTGATAATGGTGACATATTACAGGGCGATCCTGTTGTTTATTATTACAACTTTGAAAAAATAGACACAATTCATCTTTATGCTAACGTTATGAATTATATGCGATATGATGTTGGTACAGTAGGTAATCATGATATTGAAGCAGGACACCCTGTGTATGATAAGTTTAGAAAAGAATTGAATTTTCCCTGGCTTGCCGCTAACGCAATCAACACAAAAACAAATGAACCTTATTTTGAACCTTATATAATAATCCGGCGCGGCGGAGTAAAAATTGCTGTGCTTGGTTTAATAACTCCCGCAATTCCGCAATGGCTTCCGGAAAAAATTTGGGAGGGAATGCGTTTTGATGATATGATTGAGACTGCGCAAAAGTGGGTTAAGATAATAAAAGAAAAAGAACATCCCGATTTAATGATAGGATTATTCCATTCCGGTGTTGATTTTACATACAATGATGAGAATGAAAACACTTACAAAAATGAAAACGCATCAAGACTTGTTGCAGAAAAAGTTCCAGGTTTTGATATTGTGTTTGTTGGGCATGATCACGCAGGCTGGAACTTTACAACAAAAAATTCAGATGGAAAAGAAGTTGTAATTCTCGGAACAACTTCCGGTGCGCGTGATGTTGCTGTTGCAAGCGTAAGCTTAGGCTTTAATAAAACCAGCGGGCATTTTGAAAAGAATAAAATTAGTGGTGAACTTGTCGCTACGAAAAATTTTCAGCCCGATCCGGAGTTTATGCAACTTTACGGAAAATATCTTGAAGAAGTAAAAAAATATGTGTCCCGCCCAATTGGCACATTTGAAGAAACCATTTCATCGCGTGATGCATTATTTGGTCCATCAAAGTTTGTAGATTTAATTCAAACAATCCAGCTTAATTTAACAGGTGCCGATGTTTCTTTTTCTTCGCCACTCGCTTTTGATACTCAAATTGACAAAGGAACCGTGTATGTAAAAGATATGTTTAATCTCTACAAGTACGAAAATCTTCTTTATGCAATGAGCCTAACAGGAAAAGAAATTAAAGACTACTTAGAATATTCTTACAATAATTGGTTTAATCAGATGAAAAGCCCTGATGATCATTTGCTTAAGTTTAAATTGGATAACGATGGCAAAATAAAATATTCTGAAAGAACAAAGTCACCAGAACTTGCTGAAAGATATTATAATTATGAGTCTGCTGCCGGCATAAATTATACTGTTGATGTTACTAAACCTGACGGTGAAAAAGTAACTATCACTGGTTTTACTAATGGCAAACCATTTGATCTTAATTCAAATTATACGGTTGCCGTAAATTCATATCGTGGTAACGGAGGCGGCGGACATCTAACCCGCGGAGCTAAAATTCCTAAGGAAGATTTAGCAAAACGAGTAATCACTTCGACAGAAAAAGATTTAAGATATTATCTTATGAAATGGATTGAGAAAGAAAAAGTCATTACTCCAAAGTTACTTGGTAACTGGAAAGTTATTCCTGAAAATTATTGGCTTGCAGGAAAAGAAAAAGATTATCATTTATTATTTAAATAACATAATGGCACACAGATAACGCTGATATTGCTGATTCTCGCTGATTTAATCCGTGGGAATCAGTTAAATCCGTGCAATCCGTGTTCTATGTTCTTAAAAATTAAAACATAAAAATCATGAACACAACAAAAAGCAAACAGTTATTTACCGAAGCAAAACAATACATTCCTGGCGGAGTAAATTCTCCCGTACGGGCATTTAAATCAGTTGGCGGCGATCCAATTTTTATTCAACGCGGCAATGGCTCAAAGATTTATGATGTTGATGGTAATGAGTATGTAGATTACATCGGAAGCTGGGGACCACATTTATTCGGACATAATCCGCCCTTTATAAAAAAAGCATTAGCGGAGGCATTTGAACACGGAACAAGCTTTGGCGCACCAACTGAAATGGAAGTTAAGATGGCTCAGCTTATTACTGAACTAGTTCCTTCCGTAGAAATGGTACGTATGGTTAACAGCGGAACCGAAGCAACAATGAGTGCTGTTCGTGTTGCGCGTGGATATACAGGGCGAGATAAGTTTATAAAGTTTGAAGGATGCTATCATGGTCATGCAGATTATTTTCTTATCAAAGCGGGAAGCGGTGCTTTAACATTCGGCGTTCCAACATCTCCCGGAGTTACAAAAGCAATTGCATCAGATACTTTGCTTGCTGATTACAATAATATTAATTCTGTTAAAGAATTGGTTACACAATATCGTGGACAAATTGCTGCAATTATCATAGAACCAATTGCCGGAAATATGGGCGTCGTTCCTGCGGAAAAAGAATTTTTATCTGAGCTTAGACAAATATGTAATAAAGAAAATATTGTCTTAATTTTTGATGAAGTTATGACAGGCTTTCGTGTTGCTGCTGGTGGTGCACAGGAAATTTTAGGAATAAAACCCGATCTATCTACATTCGGGAAAATTATCGGCGGTGGACTGCCTGTTGGTGCTTTTGGCGGTAAGAAAGAAATTATGGAAATACTTTCACCTGCCGGACCGGTTTATCAGGCTGGAACATTAAGCGGAAATCCACTTGCAATGGCAGCAGGATTTGCGGCGATTTCATATATAAAAGAACATCCCGAGATTTATGTACAATTAGAAAAATCTTCTATGTACCTTGAAAATGGATTTAAGGAAAACTTAAAGGCTGTTGGAAAAAATTATGCAATGAATCGTGTTGGTTCTATGATGTGTATGTTCTTTACAGAAAAACCCGTTAATGATTTTAAATCAGCATTAACTTCTGATACTACATTGTACGGAAAATATTTTCACGAAATGCTGAATCGCGGCATCTATCTTGCACCAGCACAGTTTGAAGCTTTGTTTGTTTCAACAGCACACAACAAAGAAGACTTGGATAAGACAATTAATGCGCACAAGGAAAGTGTAGCACACCTTTAAGGTGTACTAAACTTTGTTTTCACAAAATATTAAGTTGCCGTTTGATGATTTATAAAGAAAATTTATTTAACTTTGGAAAAATAATGACTCACTCTTATGAGACATATACGGCTAACATTGTCGGTATATGTATAGTTTGGTTGGACCTATAAACGAGTTTGGTGGCATAGTAAAAACAACCGCAAAACAAAAATATATGATAGATAGAGACATTATTATTAACCGGCTAGCTTTAATAAAATACCTTTACAAATTAGGTGTTGAGCAGTCAAGACAATCAGAGACAATTGCATCTTTTTCAATATTATCTTTACACGATAGTATAGAAATGTATTTGAAATTATTAGCAGAGCATCTTAATATAAAATCAGATAACTTTAACTTTCTTGATTACTGGACAAGTATTCCTTCTTTGACACTTAAGGAATCGATGCGTAATTTTAATGCAAGAAGAGTTAATATCAAACATAAAGGATTATTACCATCAAAAGCAGACATTGAAATAAGTAGAGTAAATGCTACTGATTTTTTCGAACAAAATACTTTACCTCAGTTTGGATTAGACTTTAATGAAATTTCTCTCTTTTCTCTTATTAAATATGAAAATGTTAGAGTTCATTTAGAAAATGCTCAAAAAGCTCTTGATGAAAATAAAATTGAGATTTGCATTGAGGCTGTTGCTATAGCATTTGACGAATTAATCTCCACTTATGAAGATTCCAAATCTAGTTATTATGGAAACTCACCTTTCTTTTTTGGTAAAGACTTAACATTTCTAAGCTCTTTCCATCTGGGAATTGGAAGGGATTGGGACGACCAAGTTGGGCGAAAGCTGGGCGAGTTTGTTGACAAGGTTAAAGATTCTTTGGACGGAATTCAAAAGGCTGTAAAAATTATGAGTTTTGGTATTGACTATAAAAAATTTGTGAAATTTAAGCTACTTACACCGACTGTTACTCGAATGATGAATGGCAAACGCGTTACTGAAGTTTGGGGAAAGAAAAAATGGTCAAAAGAAAATTGTCAATATTGTATAGACTTTGTATTAGATAGTTCATTAAAACTTCAAGAATTTGACTTTGACATTGATGAATTACTTGACAATGAAAGACCAACAATAATAATTAACGATGATAAAAACGCCAGCATATAACAATGTATAAAAATAATAGCCGGTTCAGTAGTGTAATCAAGGGTTGTAGCCCGCTTCAATTTTTATGGAACTTGACAGGCATGAAGCCCGCAATCGGCTACTATTCTTATACGAAACGTTATGTGGCATTTTAGGACGACCTAGCAACAATTGACAATGAACGAAATATTTAATTCAAATAATTCAAACTTTTTGACAGCAATTGCGACTGTCCTGCTAGTGCTTGTCGGCCTAGTTCAAATATTGGTTCTTTTTTCTCAAAGGAAACAAACGAGAATTGCTTTAACAGAACAATACCGCCAACTATGGAATAGCTTAAAAAAATATTGGGGTAATGTGGTTTTTATCGGCAGAGAAAATGGCGAGTATTATCAGGTTTTAGACGAAGCATCAATCAATGCACTAAAAGCCGAAACCACAAAACAGAGACTGGACACACCAACAATTTGGGCATTGGAAAGTATTCAAAAAGTATGTGGCACTTTAGGTGAAATCTCAACAAGGGTTTTGCAAGGACATTTGAATGTTGCAGACATATACCCAATTTTTGGAACACAGTTTTTACGACAAAGCAGACCGCTAAGACAACTCTTAGAACCTGAGTATCAAAATTCTTATCAGACTTACGAAACAACCGAACAACACAAACTCATCAGGACAGAAATACAGGACTGGCTTGTTTATCACGATGGACTAAGAAGACGTTGTTTAATCCTAATTGACTTGTTGTGGGCAGAAGCAGCAAGACTTGAAGACTTGCCACCAGACGATATGCAAAGTGCAGCGGATGCCAAAAAGCATACAGGCGGTCTCAATAGAAAAAGAGTTTTTGAAGAAACGATAAGATTGAATGGGATAATAAATATTTTTCACGCATTAAAATTGTCGAGATTTTTACGAAAGGCTGAGTATTGTTCTTGGACGAATTGGAGGGGAATAAAAAAAGTAAGACTTGCAAACCTTAACAAAGAATGGACTAAACGACTAATAAGAGACAGATTTAAATAAAAACGCCGCATAACACGGGTTTTGCGTCAGCCCGCCTGACGCAAAGCCCGAAACCGTTAAGCAAAATTTTAATTGTTTTTATTCTTACCCATTTACCAATATTTTATTATAAATATGAAAGCTGCAATCCACACCAGGCAATGGTCTCCAGAATTCGTGATCCTTAATTTATCTTATTTCTGCAGCTCTCTTTGATAAACTATATAATCAGTAATTGCGGGTGTTCCGTTTGCCTGTCTTACCAATAGCGCAATTTGTGCACGATGATATGTGGAATGATTGAGTACCTGTGTTGTAATATCTTTAATTGAACTTTCAAGTTTTTCACCATCACTATTTTTATAATGAATCCTTTTTTCCAAAAAACTCGTTTCTTTTCCTTCAAAAAGATTTATCCATTGATTTGTCAATTCCGCTGATTTTGAAATTGATTCATCAATAATAAAATTATCCCAAAGACTTATATTGCTTTGAATGCCTGTAATTCTATTTAACCAAATTTGCTGTGCTGAAATTATATGGGAGAGTAATCTAACCGCACCTGGCAAAATTTCATCCAGATTAATAATTGAATTTGCAGTTCTTTCCGTTGCCCAATTGTTGTATTTAAATAAATGTGTTAAATGTTCTAACATAATTTTCCTCAATGTTTTGTGTCATCAAAAGGTTTTTCTACCTACGTTTATATGGCTCTGACCATGACTTTGTATTTAATGACAGAAAACTAAAAAACCCTAACTTAATATTTTGTGATTTAGATTCGGAAAAATTATTTATTTAAGAACATTCTCCCTCTTATAGTTTCCGTTTGCGACTTCAAGCGCCGTTAAATGCGCAAGTTTAACAAGTTTTTCATACAATGCTGGATTAAGTGTTTCAACTTTATCTGTTGGAAGATGAAGATACTCATAGCTGTTTGTTGTTGCAAAGTACAAACAAGGAATCCCTTTTTCGTGAAATGGAGCTGCATCTGCTCCGCCGCTGCTCCAGGTTCTTTCTACCATTGATCTAAAACTTGTTTCATCAATTTGATTTGCAATATCCCAAAGTTTTGGGGCACTTTTTCCATTTCCAACTTGAATGCTGTCTCCATAACCAACACAATCAAGATTTAACATTGCTGTTATTTTATCGTATCCTTTTTTCCAGCTATCAACAAAATGCTTTGCTCCAAAAAGTCCTTGTTCTTCGCCGGCAAATAAAACAAATATTACAGAACGTTTTGGTTTTAAACCACCTTTAACGAAAGCTTTGGCAATTTCTAAAACAGCCGCAGAACCAGAGGCATTATCATTAGCACCGGGAAATAATAATCCCGCCTGTGAACCAACGTGATCTAAGTGAGCCCCGATTACAACATATTCATTTTTTAGCTTTGGGTCGCTGCCCTCAATTATTCCAACAACATTCATTGTTTTTGCATCTTTAGTATAATCAGCCTTAACTTCAATCACTGCTTTAGTCATTAAAACTGTTGATAACGGTTTTTCTTTTTCATCAATTTTTGTTTGGAAATCACTTAATGTTAATCCTGTTCTGCTTAAAAGATTATCGGCAGCTTTAATTGATATTTGTAGTTGAGGAAAATCGATGGGCTGTTCTCCATCTCCGTGCAGAACGCTTCCAATTAATGGTTGTGGTTCCTTATCATTAGGAAGTGAAACAAACAGAATTCCTTTTGCACCATGTTTTTTTGCAACAATAGATTTTTCACGCGGATAATTTGTTCCCCAATCCTTATCGTTAATTTTCCATTTGGGATTTTGTTTAAACACCATTACAATTTTATTTTTAACATTTATTCCTGTGTAGTCATCATAATTTAAATCAGGACGAGAAATTCCATATCCACAAAAGACAACAGGCAAAGAAAAACTGTTTGATCCTGTAAAACCGCGCAAAACAAAATCTTTGCCTAACTGATACGTGGTTGTATCAGATACTACAATTGTTTTAAATACAGCAGGCGAATCTATTTTGTTATATTCGATATTAAAGTATTGAAAATATTTTTCATCGCCCGCTGGCTTTAATCCAAGCTCTGAAAATTTATTTGCAACAAAATTTGCAGCTTTATTATAACCTTCGCCACCGGGTAATCTTCCGTCAAAACCAGGAGAAGAAAGTATCCCGACGTTTTTAATTAAATCTTCTTTGTTAATTTCAGAAAGTCCTGTTAAGTTTTGTGCAGAAAGAGAAATGGCAAGTATAAATATTTGAGATGCTAACAAAAGTGATTTCATAATTGTAACCCGTTTGATTTTTCAACAAAATTTTACATTCAATAATACAAAAAGAGTTGATAAAAGATTATAAAAAAAATCACCCCAAAATATGGAGTGATTTTAAAATTGAGTTAAAAAAAAGATGTCATCTATAATTTTATTATAGTCTAACTCAACAGCGGCTCAATTTCTTTCCCGTTGCCGTTACCATTTATTTCCTCATCTTCTTCCGGAACAACGCGGGCAATATCTGCAATCGAATCGTGTTCATTTAATCTAATTACTCTTACGCCCTGTGTGTTTCTTCCCATCACGCGCAAATCTTTAACACTTTGTCTTATTACCATTCCTTGCGTAGATATAATTACAAGCTCGTCACGGTCAACAACTTCCATCAAGGCAATTAACTTGCCGACTTTATCTGTTGTCTTAACAGTTATAACGCCTTTGCCGCCGCGCTTTGTAATCCTGTAATCATTTATATCCGAGCGTTTGCCGTAACCTTTTTCTGTAACAACAAGAACTGTGGTTTTATCATTTCTAATTACAAGCAATCCAACAACGCGATCACCTTTGCCAAGTCTTACTCCCCGCACGCCGGTTGCGGTTCTGCCCATATCACGTACATCTTTTTCATTAAAGCGAATTGCAAAACCATGGCTTGTTCCAATAACAATATCATTTTTTCCATCAGTCATCTTAACTGTGATAAGTTTATCTCCGGGAGCAAGATTGATAGCATTTATTCCGCCTTTACGAACATTACCGTAAGCAGCAAGAACTGTTTTTTTAATCGTTCCTTTTTCTGTTGCCATTATTAGATATTGATCTTCACGGAATTCTTTAACAGCAACAAATGCTGTAATGTTATCATCTTTATCTTTTTCCAGAAGATTAACAATTGATCTTCCTTTTGCCGTTCTTCCACCTTCCGGAACTTCGTGGACTTTTAGCCAGTAACATCTACCTTTGTCTGTAAAGAATAAAATGTGCTGGTGAGTTGATGCAACAAACATATGTTCAATAAAATCATCTTCTTTTGTTCCAACACCTGTTACGCCTTTACCGCCTCGGCCTTGTCTTCTATATCCGCTAACAGGAAAGCGTTTTATAAATCCGCCGTGCGATATTGTTACAACAACATCTTCTTCGGCAATAATATCTTCTAATGCAAATTCTTTATAATCTTTTATGATTTCTGTTCTGCGTTCATCGCCGTATTTTTCTTTAAGAGCTAACAGTTCATCTTTAATTATTTTCTTTCTTGTTCTTTCATTATCCAAAATTCCTCTAAGTCTTTCAATCAACTTAATTGTTTCTTTGTATTCGTCTTCTATTTTTTTACGTTCTAATCCTGTTAAGCGCTGCAATCTCATATCCAGAATTGCTTTGGATTGTATTTCGCTTAACTTGAATTTTTTCATCAAGTTATTTTTAGCAGTCTCAACATCCTTTGATTTTTTAATTGTCTCAATTACTTCATCAATGTTATCAAGAGCAATAATATAGCCTTCCAAAATATGAGCGCGTTTTTCTGCGGCATCTAATTCATATTTTGTTCTGCGGATAAGCACTTCCATTCTGTGATCCAAAAAGTGCTGAATCATTTCCTGCAGATTTAAAACTTTTGGTGCGCCGTGCACAAGTGCAAGCATTATAACGCCAAAGGTTACCTGCATTTGCGTATGCTTAAATAATTGATTGAGAACAACTGCCGGTTGAGCATCACGCTTTAACTCAATAACAACGCGCATCCCATCCCGGTCAGATTCATCTCTTATGTTTGATATTTCTGTAATCTTCCCTTCACGAACAAGATCTGCAATTTTTTCAATCAGTACGGCTTTATTTACCTGATAAGGAATTTCGGTGATGATAATATTTTCTCTGTCATTCTTCAGAGTTTCAACATTTGCTTTTGCACGAATAACAACACGTCCTCTTCCTGTAAGTAACGCCTCTTTAACGCCCTCGTATCCATAAATAATTCCGCCCGTTGGAAAATCTGGAGCTTTAACATGCTTCATCAAATCTGCAGATGTTGCTTTTGGATTTTCAATCAAAGCAACACAGCCATCAATAACTTCGCTAATGTTATGCGGAGGAATATTTGTAGCCATACCAACCGCAATTCCACTTGCGCCGTTTATTAAAAGATTCGGGAGATAAGACGGCATTACGGTTGGTTCTTGTAAAGACTCATCAAAGTTGTTTATAAAATCAACTGTGTTTTTATCAAGATCACGAAGCATTTCATCCGCAATTCTTGCAAGTCTTGCTTCTGTATAACGCATTGCTGCTGGTGAGTCGCCATCGACAGATCCAAAGTTTCCCTGTCCATCAACAAGTGGATAGCGAAGAGACCATTCCTGTGCCATACGAACCATTGAATCGTAAACAGCAGTATCTCCGTGCGGATGGTACTTACCAAGTACCTCTCCCACAATTCTTGCTGATTTTTTATACGGTCTGTTGTGCGGCAAACCAAGCTCATGCATGCCAAATAAAACTCTGCGGTGAACTGGTTTTAAACCATCTCTTACATCAGGTAAGGCACGGGCAACAATAACGCTCATTGCATAATCGATGTAAGATGATTTCATTTCATCTTCTAATGTTCTAGGAACTATTTTTTCAAATATTGTGGTCATAATTTTTAATAATTACTTAATAAAAAATCTTTTTTAGTTATATATCTAGATTGGCATATTTAGCATGCTTTTCTATAAATTCTCTTCTCGGTTCAACAGCATCGCCCATAAGAGTTTCAAAAATTTTATCGGCGGCAGCGGCGCTTTCAACATTTACCTGTAATACTGTTCTTGTTTCCGGATTCATTGTTGTTGACCAAAGCTGTTCCGGATTCATTTCTCCCAATCCTTTATACCGGGAGATAGTAACTCCTTTTGGCTGTCCTTCTTCATCAACTTCGTCGTCTTCATCAACAACACCGGCTTTGGTTTTTATATCTTTTCTAAATTGCTTTAAAACTTTATCTCTTTCTTCATCATCAAAAGCATAATGTTCTTCTTTTCCTTTTTTCACTTTATAAAGCGGTGGTTGTGCAATATAAACCCTTCCTGATGTTATAAGCTCAGTCATGTGCCTATAAAAAAAGGTAAGAAGCAGAGTGCGAATATGGCTTCCATCAACATCCGCATCAGTCATTAAAATTATTTTTCCATATCTTGATTTTGATGAATCGAACTCTTCGCCAATCCCGGCTCCGAGTGCAGCAATCATTGCTTGAATTTCCTGATTTTCTAAAATTTTATTAAGCTTTGCTTTTTCTACATTTAGAATTTTCCCTTTTATAGGAAGTATCGCCTGGAATCTTCTGTCTCTTCCTTGTTTTGCAGAACCACCAGCAGAGTCACCCTCAACAATATAAATTTCACAATGTTCAGGATCATTAATAGAACAATCAGCAAGTTTTCCCGGCAAGTGCATAGAATCAAGCGCATTTTTTCTTCTTACCAGTTCTTTTGCTTTCCGGGCTGCTTCTCTTGCTTCAGCAGCTCGCATACATTTTTCTATAATCTTTTTACCAACCGCTGGATTTTCTTCGAGAAACTCGGACAGTTTTTCCCCAACTATTGTTTCGACTATTGATTTAACTTCACTATTGCCAAGCTTAGTTTTTGTTTGTCCTTCAAATTGCGGCTCCATAACCTTTACAGAAATTACCGCGGTTAATCCTTCGCGAAAATCATCGCCGCTTAAAGTTATTTTATTGTTTTCTTTTATAAGTCCATTTTTATAGGCATAATTATTAAATGTTCTTGTAAGTGCGGTCCTAAATCCAACTAAGTGTGTTCCGCCTTCAATTGTGTTGATGTTGTTAACATAGGTGTGGATATTTTCAGAATATGAGTCACTATATTCGAAAGAAATTTCAACCGGAGTGTTTTCTTTTTCCCCTTCGATATAAACAGGTTTATGTAAAGAGGTTCTTTGTTCATCAAGATATTTAACAAAATCTATAAGCCCGCCTTTGAATTTGTAAGTTTCTTCCTGTCCGTCATTTTCATCTTTAAGAAACATGGTAACTTCTTTGTTTAGATAAGCGAGCTCGCGCATTCTTTCTGCAACAGTTTCAAAATTAAATTTTGTTGTTTTAAATATTTCTCCATCAGGTTTGAATGTAATTGTTGTCCCTGTTTGATCACCTTTATATGTGCCAATTTGTTTAACTTTTTCAACAGGAGCGCCGCGGTGATACTCCTGAAAATAAATTTTATTATCTCTTCTAACTTCTGCTGTCAACCACTCTGACAGCGCATTAACGACAGAAACTCCAACTCCGTGCAGTCCGCCTGAGACCTTATATGAATTTTTATCAAACTTACCGCCGGCATGCAAAACCGTCATTACAACTTCAAGCGCTGAGCGTTTTTCCACCGGATGCATATCCACAGGAATACCTCTGCCGTGGTCTTCAACTGATACGCTTCCATCTTTCTTAATTGTAACAATAACCCGATCATTAAATCCGCCGAGCGCTTCATCAATACTATTGTCAACTACTTCGTTTATTAAGTGATGAAGTCCGCGCGAACTAACATCCCCGATATACATTGCCGGGCGTTTTCGAACAGCCTCGAGTCCTTTTAAAACATTAATATTTTTTGCACTGTAATCATTATTGTTGTTTTGATCTTTTGCCATAACTACTTTTTTCCTTTTAATTCTTTATCTGGCAGAAAATATAATTTTATTAATTCTTACTTCGCCGTAAAATGAATTTATCTTTTCTATTATTTCTGTTTCCTTAAATTTTAATTCACTGCGCCAGGCAGCATTTTCAACTTTAAGTGTAAGGGTTTTATTATAAACCTTTTTTGCTTTTGCAATTTTATTAAAATCAGAAAATATTTTTTCAAAATCATTAACTACATCATTTTCATTAATTAATGCTTTAACGTTTTTTAATCCCGGATCAGTATTAAGAATATCTTTTATGCTTTTAAATCCATCAGGCATAACTAATATTTCCTTTGTCCAATTTTATTATCAAATCATTGGTTTCTTTTCCGAGAAAAGAAAAATCAGCAAAATCTGTAAGAGTAATAAAAGCTTGTCCCACTTCTTTTAAATATTTACTTATCTTTCCGGCACGATAAGCATCAAGTTCACCGAAAACATCATCAAGTAAAAAAATGGGAGTTTTACCTGTTGCATCCTTTAGATAAAAAAACTCTGCAAATCTTAATGCAGTTTGAAATGTTTTATGCTGACCTTGAGATCCGAAAGTTCTAAGATTTATTTTGTTTATATTAAAAATAAAATCGTCTTTATGCGGTCCGACCAGATTAATTGCCCGTCTTATTTCCTCTTCTTTTTTATCAATCAAGATTTCCTGAAAAATATTTTTAATATCCTGTTTATTAGATCCGTCTAAGAAAAAATACTCTATTAGAGGTACTTCTTTATCCTCTACAATTTTATGGTATGAGGCAATAACATATTTATTAAAATCTTCTAAAAAATTTTTTCTGTATGTAATCAATTCTACCCCGGAATTAATCAGTCGCTCTGTCCATGCATCAAGCTCTGTTTCAAATTGTTTTGTTCTTTTTTCTCTTAAAAGATTTAGAATAACAGTTCTGTGCTTTATGGTTTTATTATAATCTAAAAGAATTTCTAAATAAGTACTGCTTGCCTGTGAAATAACAGAATCAATAAATTTTCTTCTCTCAGAGGGGGCGCCCTGTGTTATCGAGTGATCTGACGGTGTTAATATAACAACAGGAAACCGACCTATTATTTGTGAACTTCTTGAAATTAATTTGTCGTTTTGAAAGTAGTACTTGCGGTTTTCTGGTAAAGAAAATATAAGTCTAATTTTATCTTCAGTTATATCTTTAAATTTTCCGTTAATCTCAAATTCATTTTCATCAAAACTAACTGCTTCAATATCTTTTGAGTTGAAACTTTTAGTTGTGCACAAATAGTAAGCTGCTTCCAATAAAGAAGTTTTTCCCTGCCCGTTACCACCTACAATATAATTTAATGCTTCTGAAAAATTAAGGTTAGCGTTCTTATGCGTTCTAAAGTTTGTTAAAGATAATCCGGACAAGATCATTTTAATTATTTATTCGCACGGGCATTAATAACATCATTATATCTTCATTCTCTTCAGTTTTTGTTGGTTCAATTATGCTGGCTTTAGTAGGAGAATGAAGCTTAAATACTAACTTATCACCTTCCATGTGTGATAAAATATCATTTACATAAGCAGTGTTAAATCCTATATCCATTGGGTCGCCTTTGTATTCACACTGAATATTTTCTTTTGCATTTGATCCATGGTCTATATCTTCTGCTGAAACCTCTAAAGAGTTTTCAGCTATCGAAAATTTTACCTGTTTTGAGTTTGAAGTTGAGAAAAGCATCATTCGTTTTATTGCGGATAATAGTTCGGTTCTACTTATCGTAAGAAAATTTTCATTTTCTAACGGAATAACGCTGTTATAAGCAGGATATTTTTCTCCTATCAATCGACTAATAAATTCAAAATCATTTATCAAAAATGAAGCATAAGTTTTACTTAAATAAATTCTAACATCCGATTCTCCCAATTGTTTTACCAAAACAGAAATTGCTCTTTCGGGAATGATGTACTGTTCATGGGCTTCTGATGTAAATGATTTATTAATATATTTTACAAGTCTATGTCCATCTGTGGCAACAAATTTCAATCCATCTTTATCAAATTCTAAAAGAGTTCCTGTCATAGCCGGACGCATATCTTCTCTACTCATTGCAAATGCAGTTTGATCAAAAGCTTTTTTTAATTCAGTGCCATTAATATTAATTTCTTTTTCCCTTGATACTGCTGGTATTTCAGGAAAATCTTCTGAGGGTAAGTAACTAAGATTATAAACCCCTTTATCTGTTGTTATTTTTAATTTTCCATTACCATCTACAGAAAAGTTAACTTGAGCATCTTCAAGAGATCTTACAATATCATAAAGTAATCTTGCCGGAATTACCATTTTTATATTTTGATTAGCAGCTACATTTAAAGAAGATTTAAGTGCTATCTCAAGGTCGGTTGCGCTAACAGTTAATGAACCATCTTTTATATCAAAAAGAAAGTTCTCTAATATCGGCATTGGTGTACGTGAAGGTACTGCAGGAATAATTTTAGATAACAGTTTTTCTAAAACTTTACTGTTGATTTTAAATTCCATTTAAAAATATCTCCTTTTGAAGTGCCTAAAAATACTAAAAGTAGAGAGCAATCTCAATATTTTTTAACATTAAAAGTATAAAATAAAATGTAGTGAAATGAGTAGAATGATGTGATAAAATCTTTATAAAACCAATTTGGTTTAGATGTCAAATTAAGTTATTCAACACTCTTATTAATAAAAAAGAAGTTTAAATTATATTTTATAGATATTATAATGGTGTTAATAAGTTGATAACTATAAAAAGTTATGTTTAATTAAAAAAATAACACAATATAAATAACGTACCATGTTAATTAGTTTTAATAAAATAGAGACTAAAACAGAAAATGTAAAATGACCCAAATAATTAACAAGATATGTACACTATATAAACAACATATTAACAGATAAATAATAAAAAAAAGGCTCATCTAAGAGCCCTTTTAATAAGTAAAAAAATATTTTATGAATAATTAAGTATCAACTTATTTCTAAGTCCTTCAATAAGGTCCTTCATCGAATTATCTTTATTTTTCATTTCTTCAATACTATTACAGGCATGAATAACGGTTGAATGATCTCTGCCGCCAAAATGAAGACCAATTGTTTTAAGAGATGATTTTGTTAATTCCTTTGAAAAATACATAGCAAGTTGACGGGCAAGAACAATTTCTTTTTTACGGGTTTTCTCTCTGATTTTATTTTCGGCAATATTTAGATAAGCACAAACAGTTTTGGATATATCGTCAATTGTAATATTAACTTTCCTATCTGTAGCAATTTCTTTAACTGTCTTTCTAGCAAGTTCAATGGTTATTTCTTTAGAATTCAACGAAGCATTTGCTAAAAGTTTTATTAGGCATCCTTCAAGTTCTCTTATGTTAGAGGTAATATTGTTAGCTATATATTCTAATATCTCTGTTGAAATTCTCATTCCATATTCTTCGGCTTTATTTTTTAATATTGCAATTCGCATTTCTAATTCAGGCGGTTGAATATCTGCAGAAAGACCCCACTGAAATCTGGAAACAAGTCTCTCGTCTAATCCTTTCAAATCTTTTGGAGGTTTATCGCTAGATAGAATTATTTGTTTCCTGGACTGGTGAAGAGTATTAAATATGTGAAAGAACAAATCTTGTGTTTTTTCTTTTCCAATTAAGAACTGAATATCATCAATAATAAGAACATCCATACTTCTGTAAAAGCTGGAAAATTCATTAATTCTATTAGATTGAATTGACTCAACAAATTCAACTGTAAATGAATCAGAAGAAAGATAAATTACTTTTTTGTCTGGAAATTTTTCGACAATTTGATTTCCAATAGATTGAATAAGATGTGTTTTTCCTAATCCAACACCACCATAAATAAAAAATGGATTAAAAGACGTCTCCCCAGGATTGTCACTTATTGCGCCGGCTGCAGCTCGTGCTAATTGATTGCCTTCGCCTCTAATAAAATTATCAAATCTATAACGAGGATTAAGATTTGTTTCATGTCCTGGTTTGGGTTTTGCGATCACCTTAACCTTATCAATTAAAGAAATATTTTCCCTGCGTAAATTTTCTTCTTTATTTTCTTTCTCATCTGCAATTATATACGAGAGTGTTCCAGATATCCCTAAAACGTCTTTAACTGTTTTGTTAATAATTGTGCTATAGTGTTCATCAATCCATTCCCAAAAAAACTGACTTGGTAATTGTACTTTTAAGTTGTTATCCGATATTTCTACAGGTCTTATAGGAAGAAACCACGTGTTATAGGTCATTAAAGTTACGTTTTCTTTAATCCTAGTTAAGCAGTTTTTCCATATAGAATTAACATCTGTTTTTGTTATGCTTTCGGCAGGTTCCAGGTTAATAAATTTTAAGTTATCCACAGGATTAAGTCAATATAAAGTAAATAAAAAAAATAAACAGCTAATTATCTAAAATAACAATTTAATTTGTCAACAAGATATAAACATTATTTGAAACCCCGAACTCGTTATGAATAAGGCGGTTATGGAAAACATTCTAATGTTATCAAGTAAGCTCATGTAAAATTTACGTGTTAGTCCGATCATTTTTATTTGTGAAACGTTTCCACACGGGCAGGTTATCAACATTTTATCAACAAACAAGATAGCCATCTGTTTCTCCTTAAGATAGAAACAAAAGATTATATCTGCAAATAATTTGGTATAAAAAAATAAGTATATTTTTTACTTAGTTGTCTTGTAGATTAATTAAAATCTTGGAAAGTTTTACATATATGTAT
The DNA here is from genome assembly GCA_963809415.1 of uncultured Ignavibacteriaceae bacterium. Lineage (GTDB taxonomy): Bacteria > Bacteroidota > Ignavibacteria > Ignavibacteriales > Ignavibacteriaceae > IGN3. Next base: position 2,201,169 of record CAWEJJ010000003.1, read on the forward strand.
ATTTTTGCGCACTATATGAAAAAGGAGTACATAAGTGAAAAGAACATTTCAGCCAAGTAATAGAAAAAGAAAAAATAAGCATGGCTTTAGAGAGAGAATGAAAACCAAAAATGGGCGCAAAGTTTTAGCTAGCAGAAGAGCAAAAGGAAGAAGAAAACTTACTGTTAGCGATGAGAATTAAAAACCTTGAAGAGTTTTTCTTTAAACCGCAATGAAAGGGTTAAAAAGAAAAATGATTTCGAAAAGGTTTATACTTCTGCAAAAGTTTTATTTAGCTCTAAGTTTTTAATTAAATCACTTCATACAATCGACCCAGAAAAACAATTTGTGGGAGTTAAAATAGTTGCTGCTGTTTCAAAAAAAGCCGGCAAAGCTGTGTGGCGCAATAGAGTTAAAAGACTAATTAAAGAATCTTATAGATTAAATAAACAATCATTGCTTAAGAAAGCAACAGAAAAGAAAATAGGTTTATTAATTATTTTTAGTCCAAACAGATTATCAGAATCAAAAAACAAAAAAGTTTTTTTTAAAGATATTTCAGATAATATTATTGAGCTAATTAATAAAATTGAGCAACAGATTTGACAGGCTATTTTTGAATAGATATGCTTCAACAAATAAAGCTTCTCTAATCACTTCCAAATTAAGCAATTATTCTTTAACAGCAATTTATATCAGAGTTTTATAAATGGATAAACAAACAACAATAGCGTTTATACTAATTGGAGCAATATTGGTAGTGTGGTTGTATATATCAGCCCCGGCACCAAAACAACCGATTAATGAAAAGCAACATACAACGCTTAATAAAGATAGTTTAAAAACAAAATCAAAAGATTCTGCCTTAACCAATGTACAGACTCCTAAAGATACATCCACCTTTTTTAAATCGGCAAAAACATTATCTGAAAAAGAGGTTTTTCTTAATATACAAACAGATCTTTTTAGGGTAGAGTTTTCAAACAAAGGGGCAAATTTTAGAAGAGTATATTTATCAAAATATAATAATTGGTATTCCACTAATTCTGATAGTAATGAAAGTTATACAGATAAACACGTCCAGTTAATTGATTATTCAGATGGCGGATCATATGACCTGTCTTTTGTTTCAGTTGATGGGAAAGCAATTAACACCAAAGATTTGGTTTTTAATTGTGATATGAATAAAGGAATGTATAAAATAACAAAAGGGGATTCGCTAGTAATTAATTATAAGTTTGAACCGGAATCAGGCAAGTATATAGAAAAGACTTATATTTTTTATGGCGACAGCTATGAAATTAAAAGCAAAATTACGTTTGTTGGTTTTGAAAATCTGATAAGTAATGATTCATATGATTTAATTTGGAGTAACGGGATTCGCCAGGTTGGAAGAAACTCCGTTGATGAATCAAATTATTCTAACGCAAGCGCTTTCTATGGTGATGAACAGGTAAAGGTTGATGCTTCAACAATTGGGGAAAAGGCAATTAAGGAACTTAGGGGTCGTGTTGATTGGCTAGCTATCAGAAACAAATACTTTGCTGCCATTATTATTCCAGCTAATCCACAAAAGGTTGAAGAGGCATACATTGAAGGAACAAGAAAAGCTGTAGGGAAAGATGGTATTAGGGAAAATTATAATGCGCGATTAACATTACCATTTCAAAATCAAAATATAGAAACACAGTCTTTTTCACTTTATATAGGTCCGGTGGATTACTATCAATTAAAAGCATTGGGTGACAATCTTATTCATCTTGTAGATTTTGGCAGCTTTCTTGGAATGCAGTTTTTTATTAGGCCAATTGCCGAATATATACTTCTTCCGTTATTTAAATTTCTTCATTCATTCATTCCGAACTATGGAATAGTTTTAATAATTTTTTCAATTATTATTAAAATAGTTGTTTATCCTCTTACCAAAAGCAGCTACCAGTCGATGAAAAAAATGCAAGCTTTACAACCAAAGATTGCAGAACTGAAAGAAAAATTTAAAGATGATCCACAAAAAATGAACAAAGAGACAATGAAGTTGTACTCTACCTATGGAATAAATCCAGCAGGAGGTTGTTTACCGCTTCTGTTGCAGATGCCTATTTTTGTTGCTTTGTGGGGAATGTTTCAATCAGCCATAGAATTACGACAACAACCATTTTTTGGCTGGATAACTGATCTTTCGCAGCCAGACGTTATTTATAATCTTGGATTTAAACTTCCTTTATTTGGGATACAGGAAATAAGTGGTTTAGCTTTACTAATGGGAATAACAACATTTGTTCAGCAAAAGATGACTGTAAAAGATCCAAAGCAACAGTCTCTTGTTTATGTAATGCCAATTATGTTAACCCTGCTTTTTATGAGTTTTCCATCAGGATTAAATCTTTACTATTTTATGTTTAATGTGTTATCTATTGCTCAGCAATATTACATTAATCATAAAAGTGGAAACGTTGAGCTTGTTCCCGTTGCTAATCCAAATAAGAAAAAAGGATTTATGTCTAAATTAATGGAAGCGGCAGAAGATCAGGCAAAAAAACAGCAGAAAAAAAGAAAATAATTATTAACTTTTGTTCTCATTATTTGAGAACAATGACATATGAGAGAAATAAATAAAATATTATTGATATTCTGTCTTTTATTTCTCTCAAATGTATTTCCTCAATCAAAATATTTCCTTCCATTAAAGTTACATGAAGAAAAACTTCCCTTTGGTTTGGTTGATTATGTTCCTGTAAATAAACCCGTAATAGCGCTTGCTCTTAGTGGCGGTGGGTCAAGGGGGCTTTCTCAAATTGGAGTGTTGGCTGCACTTAGCGAAGCAAATATAAAAACGGAACTTATTGTTGGAACAAGCATGGGCAGTATTGTTGGTGGAATGTATGCTGCAGGTTACAACACCGATCAAATGGATTCTATTGCTCTGTACACAGATTGGAATGACTTATTAACACTAAACAGTCAATCAAATAGAAGCAATCTCTTTGTAGATCAAAAAGTTACTGAAGATAAGGCTATCTTTTCGCTTCGATTAGATGGATTAAAACCGATACTTCCAACATCATTTAATGATGGACAAAAACTTTCAAACTACTTAAATCTTTTAGTAATTAATGCTCCAATTCATTCCGATAGTTCCTTTGATTTACTAAAAATTAAATTCAGAGCTGTTTGTACAGATTTGATTACAGGAAAAGCAGTTGTTCTTAATCATGGCTCATTAAGTAAAGCATTACGCGCTAGCTCAAGCGTAACTTTTTTTCTTGCACCTGTAAAGATGGACTCATTATTATTGGTTGATGGTGGCTTGGTTGCAAATATTCCTGTAGATATTACAAGAAAAGCTGGTGGAGATTTTGTAATAGCCGTAAACACAACAAGCCCATTATGGCAAGAAAAAGATCTTACCCTACCCTGGATTGTTGCTGACCAGTTAGTTAGTATTCCGATGAAATTAAATAATGCAGAACAACTTGCCAAAGCTGATTTTGTAATTACTCCCGATCTAAATAATAGGGCGGCATCAGATTTTAACGATATTGATAGTTTAATTGCCGCAGGGTATCAATCTGCAAAACCGCTTATTGAAGGGCTTAAGTCAAAAATCGATTCTACCATTTATAATTCTTTACCAGAGCAAGAAAAATATTTTCACAATATAAAACTAAACCCAAGTCTTTCTGAAAAAGAAAAAATGATTTTTAATGATTATGAATTTTTAGATTCCGTTTCAAATAAAAGAATTAATTATGATCTATATAAGTTGTTTGATACCGGAAATTATAAAAACCTTGGTGTTGAGATTGATTGTTATGATGATACGTGTGAACTAAATTTAATAAAAGAAGAAAATCCGATTATACAGGATATAAATCTTATAGGTGTTTCATTAATTCATTCCGAAACAATAAGCAAAATATTTTCATCTCTTAAGGGCAAACCATTTTCCGGCAAAATTGTGCTTGCAAGTCTTATAAAACTTATTGAATTATATCGTAACGAGGGCTATTCTCTTGCAGAAATTCAAAGTTTAGAATTTAATCCGGAAGAAAATAAACTTAACATTTTTGTTGATGAAGGATTGATCTCACAAATAGATATCGTTGGTAATACCAAGACAGACAAAAATATCATAAGTCGTGAATTTCCGTTTAGCGTGGGAGAGTTCTTTAAAATTCAATCAATAACAAAAGGGTTAACTAATCTAAGAAGCACAAAATTATTTGATAACGTAGATGTTGTTGTACAAGAAAACAACGGACAAAATATTCTAATTATAAACGTTACAGAAAGACCAACAAGCCTGCTTCGTATTGGATTCAGAGCGGATAATGAGTACCATTTACAGTTTGGTTTAGATGTTCGGGAAGAAAATCTTTTTGGTACAGGAACAGAGCTAGGACTAATCCTATTTGGTGGTCTTAAAAACAGGGCATATATACTTGAACAAAAAGCAAACAGAATATTTAGCACATATCTTACTTATAAAATAAATGCTTTCTATAAGTTTAATGATGTTAGTAAATATACAGATGTGCCAACAGAAAGTTATAAAGAATTTTCAAGAACAAAATCCGGAGAATACCGACAAATATTTTATGGGATTTCTTTGGGTGTAGGAACACAAATTGGACGTTTTGGGAATATCATTTTTGAGGGCAAATATCAATTTGATAAAATAAAAAACATTGAACCACAAACTATTGAGCCATATAGTCTTAAAATAGTTTCGCTTAAAGCTTCAACAACAATTGATACGCAAGATAAATATCCTTATCCCGAATCAGGTATGTATTTTTCGGGTTCATATGAAACAGCACAAAAAGTTTTTGGTGGCCAGGTTGGTTATAGTAATATTCAATTTGAATATAAAAGCTATTTAAAATTGTTCGATAGACATATATTCTCACCAAAAATTAAATTTGGTTTTGCAGATAAAACTCTTCCATTAAGCGAACAATATTCAATTGGTGGGCAGGAATCATTTTTTGGAATGCACGATTATGAATATAGAGGAAGACAAATTTTTCTAACCTCGCTTTTATATAGATATAAATTACCCTTTGAAATATTTTTTGATACATATATTAAATTGCGATATGATCTTGGTTCAATTTGGGACTTCCAGGAACAAATTCGATTTAAAGATTTAAAGCATGGAATTGGTGCGGCAATTTCCTTTGACACACCAATTGGTCCAGCTGATTTTGCTGTGGGAAGAAGTTTCTTGTTCAGAAAAGACTTACCGGAAAATCCGATTAGCTGGGGAGATGTGCTTCTTTACTTTTCTATAGGATATTATTACTAGTAAATTTTATTTATCAGACTTAAGACACATCATTAATGATTTTATTTATTTAGTTTACAGTAAATAAAATATTTACAAGTCATACTTTAGATTTTAATTTAATAATAAAGAACGCCGAATTTTAGAAGTACAATTTAAAGTTGTATTGAAAGGTCGCTAAATGAGAAAGAAGAATATCCCATTAGGTAAAATTTTAGGTATCCCAATCGGATTGGACTATTCCTGGTTTTTAATTTTTTTCCTTCTTTCATGGATGCTTGCAGTAAGTTATTTTCCCGCTGAATTTAAAAACTGGGTAGTTGAAGAATATTGGGGAGCCGGAATCATAACAACCATAATGCTATTTGTCAGTGTAGTGCTGCACGAGCTTGGGCATTCAATTATCGCCTTGAAATATAAAATTAAAGTTAAACAGATAAATCTTTTTCTTTTTGGAGGGATAGCTGAAATTGTCGGTGAGCCCCCAAAAGCATCTGCGGAATTTTGGATTGCAATTGCTGGACCAATCGTTAGCTTTTTGCTTGCTGGAATTTTTTATGCGCTCCAGATACTTACAGTAAACATACCCTTTGTTTTTGCAGTCTTTGAATACTTGGCATATATAAATCTTGTACTGGCAATTTTTAATTTAATTCCTGGTTTTCCGTTAGATGGCGGCAGAGTCTTTCGGGCTATAGTTTGGGGATTTACACACAACCTACATAGAGCAACATATATTGCTTCTGTAGTGGGAAGATTCTTCGGCTTTTTTTTCATATTCCTCGGAGTTTTACAAATTTTTAACGGTGATATTGGTAACGGATTATGGATTGCTTTTATAGGATGGTTTTTAGAAAGTGCAGCAATGGCACAACTTCAACAACAATTATTGGAAGAACAATTAACCGGGCATTTTGTAAGTGAAGCCATGACTAATGATTACGCCATTATTCCGGATGATACAACCATTCAAGAGGTGATGGATAACCATTTCCTTGGCATCGGAAGAAGAAGTCTTTTTGTAAAAAAAGATAATCAATTTGTTGGCCTATTAACCTTACATAGAATTAAAGAAATTGCAAATGATAAATGGGCATATACCCACGTTACAGATGTTATGATTCCACATTTGGAAACTCAAAAAGTAGATCCAGGCACACCGCTTTGGGATGCTTTGCGGAAAATGGATAAAAACGGAGTTAACCAATTGCCTGTTATGGAAAACAATAATGAGGTGTTGGGTATTCTTAGCAGAGAAAGCCTAATCACTTTTTTAAGTTCGCATGGGTACTTTGGAAATAGAAAAATATCGTAACAAAGAATATATTTTTCGATTATTTCTTTTTGCTGTACGTATTAAAAATTTACACAAAAGTAGTAAATGGATTTAGGTCTAGATTATTTTTTTGAGAAATAGTTTTTCATCCTGGTATCAAAAGCTTTTGCAAACCTTTCAGGTGCGCCCTCATCAATTTGAAGATAAAGGGATGGTTCAATAAGCTCAAGCTCCATAAGAGCAAAATCATCATCCTCTGTTCTTACTAAATCTACTCTACCATAAAGCGGCGTTGGATTAATTTTACTGATAATATTCTCAGCACATTTTAGCAGCTCATTATCAGGCTCAACTTTTTTAAAAATGCCACCATGCTCTGCCTGTACGCGAAAATCATTTGTCTTTGGTTTTTTCAAATTTGTGTGACTATAGTGTCCATTAAAAAACAGAAGTGAAAACTCACCCTCTTCAACAATACTTTTCATAAATGGCTGAACCATAAACTCACGCTTATTAAAAATAGATTGGAGTGTACTAATCTTTGTAGATAAATTATTTTGTGTTAAGTGAAAAGTGTCCTCGGCACAAGCACTAATAGTTGGCTTGATAATAATTTCGTCTGTATTATGATACTCAAATAAGCCAATTATATTGTTAGATGGAAAATCTTTGTGCCATATAGTCTTAACTATGCGAACGCCCATCTTTTCAAGATCGTGAAGATATCTTTTACTCATATTCCACTTTAATAAAGATAAATCATTTTCTAGATGAGCTGAGGAATTATCAATTTCAGACAGAACATTTAAAAAATTATCAGGGTCTGATTGATAATCCCAGGTAGAACGAACTATAACAGCATCATAAATATTCCAGTTAACATATTTATTTCTCCACGATACTTCATCGACAATCCAACCTAAATCGTTTAACGGTTCGAACAATAAGTGATCAAAATATTCAAAATCATGCACGTTATCTATTGAAAGAAAGGCAACTTTTTTCATGTTGTTATCTGTTCTTAATAAGTTGATAAATTTTTTCTGAAAGCACTTTAAATTTAGGCAAGGCTTTTTCTTGTTCAAGTGGAATAAAGCAGGCAATTATATACTTTACATGTTCGTCTTCTACAATTCCAACATCATTTGTCCAGTATGAAAACCATCCTGTTTTATGATAAAACATTGTGTTGTTAGATAATCCAGTAGAAAGTTTTGTGTTATCGAGTTGTCTTCCAAGGAATGTTTTTAACTGCGTACTTACCCATAGATTGATTAGTTCATTTTTATAAATTTTATAAAGAAAATCAGCAGCATGCAATGCATTTGTTTCGGTTCCTCTTATGTTTTCATAACCAGCGTCTTCATTTTTTCGTTTAAGAAATTTTCTTGTAATCTCACTGCCATACCAATTATTCAAATGCATAAGACTATCTATGTTTTTTCTTCCGGCGATATCAATCAAACAGTTTGCGGCAGAATTATCACTTCTCGTTATCATCAAATCAAGCAAGTAGTTAACAGTTATTGTATCTTTTTTTTTTAGCAGAGGACGGGGGTCATTCAAAATCTCTTTTGATCTGTCAACAATATTTGGAAAGTCAGCCACATAATTTGTTGAGAGCTTATATTTGCCTTGAGATATCTGATGCAGCACTTCTGCAGCAACATACATTTTATAAACAGAAGCAGGATAAATAAAATTATCCGGATTTACTCCTCCTAAAAGCGGCACAGGTCCATTCATATCAATAACAGCAAGTGAAATTTGTTCAAATCCATCTTCGCCAACAGTAAAGTCTTTATTAAGTTTTAATTCATTTACAATTTTATACAACTCCTCTGAAAGTTTTTTATCGTAACTTAAATAGGAAGGCATAACAAAATTTTGTGAAAATATTTGCGAGTAACTAATTAAAATTAATGCAATGATGATTTTCATATTTTTCCGTAAATAATTAAAATTAAGAATATTGTTAAATTAAGAAATATGTCAACAAATTTTTTACCAGCCCTATCTAAGCATTAATAAAATCTTTATTTTTTGACACTGTTTTTTACATAAAGAGAAAGACCAACACGTGGAATGGATTTTACTTATCATTTGGTTAGCCATTATTAATGGCGGTTTAGGCGGTCAATATATTTTAAACTGGATGGCCAATCAGCCAGAATATACAGGTGGAAAAAAGATTGATATTTCTCCTGGAGTGATGACGTGGTGGCGAGAAATTTCTAAACTTGCATGGGCTTTGGTGGCAGTTACTGTCGAACTTATTAGAGGCAAAGAGATTAAATATATGTGGCCCGGATTTCTTTCCTTAACAACAATTATAATTGCAGCATTTACTGGTGTAATAGAGAATATAGGATTTTTTTATCTTCCGAGATATTATTCACCCCACATTTTTGCTCCTTATGTAAATGTGTATCTTGCCTTTTTACCATTCTTTGGCAAATTACTTTTCAAGGCCCCTATTCGTAAAGAGCACTGGATTGGTATTTCATTAGTGGTGCTTGGACTTGCAATTCCACACATTCCCAAAATTATTGGCATGGAAACAAGTGCCCAAACCACGCTTGATATTACAGGAATTATTTGGATTCTGATAATTAATATATGTTTGCTTTCACAACAGGTCTTAAATAATAAAACTGTTCAAACTGCATTTGAAGGCGTTGGACCAAATGCGCTTGTTGCCTGGAGAGAAGTTTGGAAAATGATTTTTATTTCTTCAGCATTATTTGTAGTTCCAATAATCGGAAATGCACTTCAAGCAAATATGCCAGACAGAGTTGAACAAGGAGAGTTTCAATCAAGAGTAATTAATAAACTTGATGGAGATAAGAAAGAATATCTGTTGAACTTTTATACAAAGGCAGACAAAGAATATGTTCTTAGAAGTAATATCAATTCTGAAGATGAAAATAATATTAAAAATATTTTCAAATCGGTTGAATACAATAGATTCTTTTCTTTGTTTGAGGGAAACATAATGCCCGATAATTGGCTTCCGATTCTATTTGTAATTTTGGCTGGATTGACCGGTTATATTTATAGCTTCGGATTTTTTAAACTCTCAAAATTTGCAGCACATTTTTGGGTTCCATATACGAATGTTTATCTCGCATTGCTTCCATTTATTATGCTTTTGTTTGGAAAAGAAGTAACAGGTTTTCAAATTGCAGGTGCTGTTGTGGTTACTGCCGGTTTGATGGTTGGTGTGATGGACTATAGCCGCAATAAAGTTGTTGCCATTGAAAGAAAAAAGAAATAGTATAAAAATGATAAATGCTAAAAAATCTTTATCACTTGCAAAAGAAAAAATAAAAATACTTTTGCTCGAAGGGGTACATAAAAATGCGATAAAGCTTTTTAATGATAATGAGTACACAAGCATTGAATACTCTAAATCTTCTTTAGAACCAGGGGAGCTGATTGAAAAAATTAAAGATGTCCATCTACTTGGAATTAGATCTAAGTCAAATATTACTGTAGATATTCTAAAACACGCTAAGAAATTAATTGCTATCGGATGTTATAGCATTGGGACCAATCAGGTTGACTTAACATTAACGAAACTACTAGGAATTCCGGTTTTTAACGCTCCGTTTTCAAACACGCGTTCTGTCGCAGAGCTTGTAATAAGTGAATGTATTTTTCTTATTCGCAAAATTTCAGAAAAAAATTTTGCTACACATAACGGAATCTGGCTTAAAGATGCCTCCAATTCATTTGAGGTAAGAGGGAAAAATTTAGGCATAATAGGATATGGACACATTGGCTCACAGGTTTCTGTGCTTGCAGAGTCACTTGGAATGAATGTTTATTACTTTGATATTGAGAAAAAACTAAATCTTGGTAATGCAAAGTCTTGTTCCAGCCTGCAGGAACTTCTATCATTGTCGGATATTATTACGCTCCATGTTCCAGAAACTGATCTAACAAAAAATATGATTGCCTCTAAAGAATTTAATTTGATGAAAAAAGGGGCTTGTATAATTAATGCTTCGCGGGGATCTGTTGTGAACCTTGATGATTTAGCAAAAGCATTAGAGGATAATTATATAAAAGGTGCCGCCATTGATGTTTTTCCTGACGAACCCGGATCAAACAAGGATCGTTTTATAAACGTACTGCAAAAATATCAGAATGTAATTTTAACTCCACACATTGGGGGAAGTACATCAGAAGCGCAAGCAAACATTGCTATTGAAGTTTCTGAAAAATTGGTTAAGTATTGTGATATTGGAACTACAATTGGGGCAACAAACTTTGTTGAAATATCCTTAACGCCAAATATTAACAGGCAGCGATATCTTCATATTCATAAAAACCAACCCGGCGTACTAAACAAAATAACGAAAGTTTTTACATCACGAAATCTGAACATTGCAGCTCAATACTTACAAACGGATGCACAAATTGGTTATGTGATAATGGATATTGACGATGGTGAAGCTTCTACCGAAATTATGAGAGAACTTAGAGCTATTCCCGAAACGATAAAAACAAGAATGTTATTGTAAGGTTATAAAAAAAGGCTGATCTTTTAATCAGCCTATTAACTTGATTATAAAATTCTAATCTCTATTCTTTAGGATGCCCAGCAGAAATATTTTTGCTTCTTTCAATCGATTGCAGAGCTAAATATCTATCACCAAAATTTTCTAGATTATCCATTTCGGTGTCAAACTGATCGTAATGACGTTCTTCCTCGGCAACCAGACCTTCAAAAAGTTGTTTAGATGCAGAGTCTGCATTTTTAGCGCACTCATTTGCCCAAAGGTTATATTCCTTAGCGCTATCTTCTTCCATTTTGGAAGCAACTCTTAGCATTTCTTTTACATCAGTAATTTTTTGAACTTCGTGTAAAACTTTCATTTCAATTTCTCCTTTTAAAAAGAGAATTCTTTCGGCAAGTTTTTCAACATGTCCCATTTCCTGAATTGCTGTTTTTTTAAATAAACCTGCAAGCAAATCATAACCGATATCATCACAATGAAAGTGAAAAAACATATATTGATGAATAGCGCTTAATTCATCACCAATTGCTTTGTTAAGAAGCTCTATGCTTTTGGGATACATGATACTTTCTCCTGTTCATTTAGTAATATTCATAAGTTTTATGTTTAATTATAAATATTATATTCAAATTCAATTATGACAGAATAATTTAAATTATTTTTACTGTCCTATATCATAGACAAATAAAAAAACTAACCACTATTTACTGTTGAGGTTGTTGCGGCGGCGGTGTTTCGGTTAATGTAGCCGCAACAGGTTCTTTTTCTTTAAATATAAGCCAATAAACAACTGCTGTAATTAGAAAAAACAAGAACGACAACCAATAACCCGCTTGATACTCAAGCTTAATTATTTCTTGACCGCTGATTTGAGAATCACCATCGATATTGACTTTTAGAACAATCAGAAACACTGCCCCCAACAAGGAAATTACGATATTTATTAATGCAATTGATTTTTTTCTAATAAAGCTTATAGCTAATCCTGCAATTGCAGCAAGAAATGCAAATAAAGCAAATGGCTGAGCGGCAATTTCATTTTTCTCTTTTACTTCAGTAAGGTTTCTCTGCCCAAGCATATTTTGCTCGGAATACTGCGCTCCTGTAATTAATTGAAACCCGGTTAAACTCATTATTGTTTGACCGCTGCAAGAAAGATTAACAAATGGTAAAAAGAAAAGAAGTATGATAATTCCATAAAATGCCGGAGAGAATTTTTTAAGCAGTTCCATCTGTGCCTCTAAATATTATGAATAAATTTAGTTGATTAGTTTTATCGAAATAGTATATAATTACTAAGTAATATGCACACAGTCAGAAATAGTTTTTTCTATAAAGAAAGTTAAACCGAGATATAAATAGAATCAACTGGATTATGAAAAATCATAATATTTTTATGGTTGGATTTTTTTAATGATGGAGAAACACTTAATAACCTGAAATTAGAACCAGCATAGCTTGATGATCAAAAAGTAACAAAAAACACCTCTTCTTTTTTTAAGTCACCCCGCTTAATAATAAACACAGAGCGACAGTATCGTTGTATTTAATGGGCAACTATTTAATTGCATTCCACAAATTTTTCTTTTTCACGCCAAACGCAATAATTTTTGCATCTTTTGGAACTTCAAATCCACAAAGCAAAGATCTTGCCTTTGTTTTGGGTGGAAAGTTATCGCTAAAGCAAAGGTTATAGGCTTTTTGATCTTGTGCGTCATTCCCATTTTTTGCAAGATATGATGCAACAATTCCTGCTCCCTTAAGACCGGAGCGATATTCTTTTCCGGATGCATCTTTTATTGTAATGCCCATTGTGTACTCAGCACCCATCTCAATACTTTTACCAGATATATTTTCTATTGTAATATCTGCGACTAAATATTTGTTATTACTTTTTGAATCCTTAAACTCAATTAGCTTATGAAGCTTAATTATAACCTCATTGTTTTTTACTTCAGAAATTACCGCGTGCTGATTTTGTGATAACGTAATTATGGCTGAAATAGCGACGAGTAAAAATGTTATAAAGTGTGTTTTCATGTTAATTCTAAATATTGGTTGTTTATGTTTAAAAATAATTTTATATAAAATTAATTTAGTCAATTGGAATTACTTTTGCGTTGATATTTTACTTCTATCTCTTAAACTAAATAAAAATATCAGTTTGGCCTCTCACCCATTGTCTTTTCTTTTAATCCCATCTTTAAATGTTATATCATATTTAATATAAATAAAACCGGGAACTTGTTTTAATTAAAAACAGTTCAACTATTGTTCCAGCTTTTGAAACCTTAATATCCCCTATTTTCTTAATTAAATCAATTAGAGTGACCTTTTTAACACAATCATTACGAGCAAAAAAATATACGAATTATTAAAAGCCAAAATTAAGATCACAAAATTTAAATCATTTTCAAATAAAATCTTTAAGATCAATCTCCAGATATCTTTATTCTATGCAATTAGAAATTATAGGTTTCGTTCTTTCTCTTGTCCCTGGTTTATGAAAGTTAAAATTTCTATCAAATAAAAAATTGTTAGTAAAATAGTGCATAGCTAAATTGCACCCAATATTTTATAAAGGCAGTGTTTTGAATATTAGAAACAAACTACAAGAACTAAAAGCCGGATTTCATAAAACATTTTGGGTTGCAAATATAATGGAGCTATTCGAAAGACTTGCTTATTATGGGCAGCAAATTGTATTTATGATTTATATGCGAAACAATCTCGGTTTCTCTGAAGCAGAAGCCGGACAATTATCCGGAATGTTTGGTGGCTTGATTTTTTTGCTTCCAATTCTTGGTGGAACTCTTGCAGACAAATGGGGTTTTAGAAAAGCTTTTAATGTTGCCTTTACAATTCTTGGTCTTGGATATTTTTTAATTGGCTCTGTTGGAATGTCTGCCTTTTCAGGGGTCTATGGAGGCTTCTCTCAATATTGGTTGTTGATGGCATTCTTAATTTTTACCGCTTTTGGCGGATCATTTATAAAACCTTCAGTACTTGGAACGGTTGCGATTACATCAAAACCCGAAACAAAGTCACTTGGGTTTGCAATTTACTATTGGCTTGTAAATGCCGGGGCAATGATTGGTCCTACGATTGCATATTTTGTCAGGGATAGTTTTGGTAACCCGTTTGTTTACATTGTTTCATCAATAAGTTGTTTTGCTATGTTGATAGTAAACATACTTTTATATAAAGAAGTTAAATCACCAGAAACAGAAGTTATTGAATCTTTTGCGAAGAAAATTGAAAACTTATTTGTTGTACTTACAAACTTTAGATTTATGATCTTTCTTTTAATTTACTCTTTGTATTGGATCATTTTCTGGCAGGAGTTTATAATAGTTCCTTATTACATAACAGATTATATAAGTGCTTCTGCACCTTATGAGATTATCCAATCATGGTCTGGTGCCGGTGCAATTATTCTTTTACAAATACCCCTAAACAGATTAACTAAAAACATTCCAACTTCTAAAGCAATCTTATATGGATTTGCATTTTCAAGCCTGATCTGGGTTATAATTGGAATTTATCCAAGCATCCCAACAATTGCAGCTGGAATAGTTGCTTTTGCAATCGGCGAAATGGTGCAAGCACCAAGATATTATGAATATATTTCTGATATCGCACCTGCAGGACAACAAGGATTGTTTCAGGGATATGCCTTTTTACCAATTGCAATTGCACGATTTGTCGGCGATCCACTTGGTGGTTGGTTATATCAATCATCAAAAGAAGCAGGGAAACCGGAACTAGTCTGGTTTGCATTAATTGGTATCGGCGTACTTGCGACAATTTTAATGTGGCTCTACAATAAATTTTTAGCTATAAAAGAACCATAATTCTTTCTGATCTCTAAAGATTTTTGTCCATTGGTTTTTGGATTGTTATAGAGCTTTTGGGTGATTTAATCTCTAAAACACGAAAGAAGACAAACGTTTATCACAAAGAACACCGAATCCTTTTCAAAAATAATTTATCATATCCATTATAAAATCGGTTAGTTTTTCAACTTAACAATTACTTATTGCTTTTGTAATCTATTCTGTTGAAACAAGCGTAAAGATGAAGAAACTATCTTTTACTATTACCTGGAAACCGAAATATAAATATTGCATCTAAAACTAAGATAATTTATTACAATGCTACAAAAATAAGTGGAGCGATGGTTTGTTAGAAAACGGAAAAGCTAAAATATTTATAAAGTGGAGTAAGCGAATTCTTCCTGTTGTACTTGGAGCTGTAGGTGGATATTCTTATTACTATTATGTTGGATGTAACGGAAGCTGTCCGATATCAGGGAATCCAGTTATTAGCACAGCTTACGGGGCCTTTGCGGGATTTTTATTTGTTGACTGGAAATCATTATTTAAGAAAAATTCAAAACAAGAAAAGGATAAATCTTAATGAAATATAGTTTTTCTAAAATCACAAAAGACAACTTTGAGCAAACCGTTGAAAAAGTAACGGAGGAACTAAAAAAGGAAGGGTTTGGCATTCTTACTACTATAGATTTTAAAGATACTTTTAAGAAAAAAATAGAAGTTGATTTTAAAAAATACACAGTACTTGGAGTTTGTTTTCCAAAACTAGCTTATAGGGCTTTACAAGTTGAGGAAGAATTAGGATTATTTCTTCCATGTAATGTTGCAATTTATGAAAAGGAAGAAAATACTGTTGTTTCAATTTTTGATCCAATGCTTTTAACAACCTTTGTCGAAAAAGCAGAGATTAAAATGGTTGCAGAAGAAGTTAAATTAAAATTAGAAAAGGTTTTAAATGCTATTTAACTCATCACATCGAACATAATTAAGATGTGACTTACAGAAAGATTAGAAAAAAGTATACTAGAAATAAAGAATCACAAGAAAGGTAAATTAAATGACAGAGCACTTAACGAAAGAAACTTTTTTGGAAAAAGTTTTCGATTATGAAAAAAATCAGGAATGGAAATATAATGGTGAAATTCCTGCAATTATTGATTTCTGGGCTCCCTGGTGCGGACCATGCAGAATGGTAGGACCAGTTTTAGAAGAGTTGTCCGAGGAATACAAAGGTAAAGTTAATATTTATAAAGTAAATACTGATGATGAACAAGAGCTTGGAGCTGTATTTGGAATTAGAAGTATTCCGTCTATTCTTTTCATTCCGGTTGTTGGACAACCTAAAATGGCAGTTGGCGCACTTCCAAAAGAATCTATAAAACAGGCAATTGAAAAAGAATTATTAGTTCCTGCTTCTTAATCAATTTTTTATAAGGTATCAATTATTAAACGCATTCTGGTAACGGAATGCGTTTTTTCTTTTTATCAACCTCACTTGGCTATCTGTTTCCTTGTTTATTATTTTAATTATCATCTAAAGGAAAATTATTTATGAAACACTTTTTCTTTCTGTTAATTGGATTGATAACAATGATTGCCTGTACTTCGTCTATCAAAACCAATAAAGATGATGAATTAAATATTAATAAAAGCGAAGAGCAAGTTGCCAATCCATCTTTTTATCAAAATAAATTCTTGAATGGAACAGATTTTTTTGCAAGAGGTAATGAACCAAACTGGACACTTGAAATTGATTTTGAAAACATGGTGAAATTTTTAACGATGTATGATATAAATATTATTGCTCCAGCTATTGATAAGGTTAAAGTTTCGGATGCGGATACAACCAGTTATCATGCACAAAACGAAAGCGGTGAATTAATAGTAACAATTATAAAAGAAGATTGCCAGGATAATATGTCCGGCGAACCGTTTAACTATAAAGTTAAGGTCGAAGCAAAAACCCCGGAAGATCTCAACTACAAAACATTTCATGGTTGTGGAAAATTCTTATATGATTATCGCTTAAATGATATCTGGGTTATGGAAGAAATGACAAGTGTGAAATTAAAAAAAGAAAATTTAATGAAAGGACTTCCAACATTTGAGTTTAATCTGAGAGAGATGAGATTTAGCGGACACGCCGGATGTAATCGTTTAATGGGAAAGATTGAAGTAGAAGGAAGCAAGATTAAATTTGGTAATATTGCCTCCACTATGATGGCTTGTCCTGACATGCATGTAGAGCATGCTGTAATTGATGCGATTAATAAAAAAACATTTATTTATAAAATAGAAAACATGAATCTTACACTTGAAAATGATTCTATAAAAATGATTTTTAAGAAGGTGGATTAATTTATTTCTTGACTAAATATTTAGTAATTATTAAAACTGTAGAGATAAAAAATAAGAGTGTCTTTTATAGTACCATTTTTACAAACTCGTTGGCTTCAAGTTTTGCAAAGATAGTATCACGAATAACTTCTGATGTTACGAAAACTGTTAAATTTAAACTAAAATAATTTCCTTTAGAACTAACGTTTGAAGATGATATTTTAAAATCCATTCCGGCAGTGGCTTCTTCTATAGCTTTTATAATTTCTGCTGCATCTGTCCCGATTACTTTGTAATGCCAATCGCAGGGATAATCTATTTGGGGTTTTTTGCTGTTGGAATCTAAAATCATTTTTAATTAAATATTTATCGTATATAAATTTAATATCTTATGAAAAATTGGGAAGGTCATTTCGAAGGAGTCCTCGACTGAGAAATCCGAGACACTACTGCGTTTAAGATTTCTCCCTTTGGTCGAAATGACATTAACACCTCTTATCCAACTCACGTTGGAAATCTAATCTATTTATCATCCGTCTTTATTCACTAAAAAAACGCCGGCGGTAATTATCAATCCGCTAAAAATCATTAATAAAGTAATATCTTCTTTAAGAAAAATCCACGCAGTAAAAACCGTAACAAATGGTTCAAAGTAAAGATAAGCCCCAACTTTGGCTGATTCCATTTCACGCAAAGCATAAGCCCATATCACGTAAGCAACACCGCTGCACAACAAACCCAAAAATAAAATGGAAATCCACCCGATTCCTGACAAATGAAGTATAGTTTTAATAGCGGTTTCATTTATTGAAAAAGGAATTATTACTATCGCCATCATTATAAAAAGATAAAGTATTGTCATCAATGGTGAATAATTAAGTGATATTTTTTTATTTACCATCGAATAGACTCCCCACGTAAATGCACTGAAAAGAACAAGTAAATCGCCTTGATTTTTTATCAAATCAATATTTGTCAGATTACCCTTTCCCACCAGTAGAAGCAATCCAAGAGTTGAAATAATTATTCCAACAATTTTTATTAGATTTAATTTTTCTTTAAAAAAAATCAAACCGAATAAAGCCATAAAAATTGGTGCTGTCCCAATAATCCAGCCTGTATTTGATGCAGTTGTATATTTTAATCCGGTAACCTGTATCCACAAATGAAAAACTGCAATTACTGCAAGAACCAGGATGTAGGCATGGCTTTTTAGATTGATTGAAAAATCTCTTTTTTGAATTAATGCAATCACAAGTAAAAGAGTTATTGCCAGAATCAATCTCATAGAGATGATTGTTTCGGGTGTAAGCTCATCCAACAAGTACTTTGTTGCAATAAACGATGCACCCCAAAACAAAACGGCAAAAATTGGCAGCCAGTATTTATATGATTTTGTTTTAATGATATTAAAATTTATTCAGCCTGAGTCATACTCAGCAGAGTTTAAAAATGATGATGATTAAAAATATTTACATTCATCCATCGATTTTGCTTAAGGTGACATTGTGTATTTATGTCATACCGTAATAACACATTACTATGCGATGTTTAAAAATTCCTTAATTCGATTTTTCTGTTTTCTTGGCGGAGGAATAATTTTTAAGGTCATAATGGATTTGAGTTTCTGGTATATCCATTTTTACTATTTCAACTCCAGATTGATTATAAAATTGAGTTGCAAGCGTATCATGAAAATCAGAAAAAACAACAACCCGTTTAATTCCTGCCGCAATCAAGGCCTTTGCACAGGTAGTACAAGACATATTAGTTATGTATGCTGTTGCGCCAACAACACTAACTCCGTGTCTTGTTGCCTGAACAAGTGCATTTATTTCAGCATGGTTTGTGCGCACACAATGATTATCAACAATTAAGCATCCAGCATCTTCACAATGCGGTTGACCGGGGAGTGAGCCGTTATATCCTGTTGAAAGTACAAATCTGTCTTTTACCAAAACACAACCACAATGCATACGTGGACAAGTTGCTCGTTCGGACGCAAGCATTGCAAGCTTTAAAAAATATTCGTCCCACAATGGTCTTTTATTTTTTGCCATTTAATATTATCCAAAAATATTATTGAAAGTTTAAGATGGAATTTAATGTATTGTTGATTAATTACAGAGATATCCACAGGTTAAAATGAATTAAATTTTACCCGGGATATCTAACATCAACTATGGAGATGAGTGATCTGCGAAGTGTATTGATCTGTTAGAAAAATGTTTAAAGCTTTTCTTGGTGATGAAGAAAAAGTAATGAGTACTTTTTTGCCCTTCTTCTCAAGTTCTTCTCTAAATGAAGTTGGCATTCCTCTTGAAATAACTGCACTGCAGTCATCAAGTTCATTTTCCAAAATAGCTGATTTTAACCTTTTTGTAGTTCTGAATTCTTTTATAAAAACATTTTTTTCATCCACTTCATAAATCAAAAAACCTTTTGAGCGAACAAAAGGATCGGAAATAGTTTTTCCGCCGTCGCTCGACTCAATTGCAATTTTCATGGTATTCTCCTAAAAAATTAAACTTTGTAAGACCAGCGCACCTTACTGCGGCTTTTTTTCGCATACCGCTGATGATGCGTGCTTCTATAAATTTTTGTACTTCCACAAACAGAACATTCTTTTGGTTGTTGTTTAGACGAATCCACCAACCACTCTGATTTACAATCGCTGCAAAGGTAAATGTACTTGTGAGCCATTGAACACCTCCAGGCTTTTAAGTTCTGTTCTGATATTTTCTTTAATGTTTCTTTTCTCAGCCAGATAATCAATCATTCGTCCACGATTGAAAATTATAGAGTAAAGATTTGCCCCCAATAATTTTGCCTCTTCCATCTTGGTGTTATTTAACAAAGCGTTAGCAAGATCACTGGTAAAAAAATCATATTTTGCAGCACACTCTCCCACGGCAAAAATATCCTTATCTGAAGTACGAAAATAATCATCAACCAAAATTCCCCTATCCCGATCATAAATAAGCCCAAGTTTTTCAGCTACTTCCGTATTGGGTCTGGTTCCGCCGCAGATAATTAAATAATCACAATCTATAATTTCATCATTGCTTAATTTTATTCCCGAGATAGCATCAATTCCAAGAATGTTTTTGATTTTTGAATTAAGCAATACCTTTCCCCCAAGATTTTCAATAATCTCTTTTGCCTTAGAGCTTGTTTCCCCGTCAAATGAAGACGGCATAAGTCTTTTAGATTTTTCAATAATCGTAACCTTTTTTCCAAACCTCAACAGTTCATCGCTTAACTCAACTCCAATATAGCCGCCACCGAAAATGACAATATTTTCAGCATCCAGCGCTTCATGAATAATTTTATGCATATAGTTGGGATCACTATTGATTAAAACCACTCCTTCTTTTTTTATACCATCAATTGGCGGCTCAATTGCTCTTGAGCCAGTAGCAAGCACTAATTTTTCATATTGAATTTTTTTTCCGCTTGCAAGATGTAGAACATTATGAAATTTTCCGGCTATCTCATCATAAAAAATATTTAGCTTTTTATTGAGCCCTCCTGAAATAGAGGATAAAATTTCTTCAATTATCGAATTTCTTTTATCAGTTTTAACTATTGCAATGTTTTTTTCGGTATAAGTATTTTTGGCAGAGAGAGTACAGACGAGTGCAGGCTCACCGTTACCCACGATTAAAATTTCATAGGCTTCCATTTTTAGCTCCTTAACTATGCAGTGAAATACTTTGTACCTTATAATCTTGTTTAACTGTTGAAGCCGGGGATTGGTGCAGTTAATCGTGTCCAGAAAATTTTGAGAAAAGAATTTATGCGATCTCTTATAAAATAATATCTACTCACAACCACCGGCATCAACTAAACTTATACAAAACAATAAATCAGTATGATTAATATCGTATCAAAATCTTACAGTTGTAAATTAAACTTTTTAGACTAATTAGCAAGGAATTTTAAAGGGTACTTTATAAAAATGTGATTATTGGCAAGTAAATTTTACTTAAATAAATTATTAACATAAAAATGGCGGCTTATGTTTTAGAACCATTTTTTTCGTTTGAAAAAAATTAGCATAAGTATAATTATTGAAAGTGTTATTATCCAAAAGCCCCACGGATACATCCAATTCATTTCTAGCTCGGGAAAGAATTTAAAATTCATTCCATAAACGCCGGCAAGAAAAGTAAGCGGAATAAAAAGTGTGGAAATTATAGTCAGAACTTTCATCACTTCATTAAGCTTATTACTAGTGCTTGAAAGATAAACATCCAGCATTCCCACAATCATATCTCGATAAGATTCAATTGTGTCAATTAATCTGGATAATATGGTCATAGACATCGCGTAAATAAATTTGTGTCGATGATTTTATTACGCGATGTTCATCTCTCTGCAGAGAACTAATTACTTCTCTTAATGGCCAAACAGATTTTCGCAATAAAATCATATTTCTTCGCATTCTATGAACAAGTTGTATGTCCTCTTTTTTAGTGTTTATGACAAGACGATCTTCAAGTTCCTCTATTTCTTCACCAATTTGTTCGAGTATATGAAAATAGCTATCAACAACCGTATCAATCATCGAGTAAGCTAAAAAATCAACGCCGTTTTTTCTAATCTTTGTCCCGGTTTTTCTGATTCTTTCTCTTACGGGATTAAAAACATCACCCGGATCTTCTAAAAATGTAATTATATAATTTTCAGAAAGAATAATACTAACCTGTTCATTTTTAAGTTCACGGGATGTGTTATCGTAAAAAAACATTCTTAGTACTATAAACAAATATTCATCGTACTCTTCAAGTTTTGGTCTTTGAGATGTATGGATTATATCTTCCATCGTAAGAGGATGAATATTAAATTCATTCTGTATCTTTTCCATTATTTCAATGTTGTGAACACCATCAATGTTAATCCAGCATTTTTTCTTGCTCTGCTTACAGAAGAAAATATCATCCACTTTCTGAAAATCTTTTTCAGAAAAATCATTTTGATCAAATTCAAAAACCTTAAATGTAATTGGTTCTTTTTCACGTTCACCGGTATATATTAAGGTGCCTGGATCCAAACCAATTTGTTTTGGCCTTGAACCAATAAACCGCTTGACTTTTTTTATTTGCTTTTTTGTTTGGTGTTTTATTTTCTTTCCTGTGCTATCAAGCATATCTTCCTCAAATATTTTTCAATACCATTTTCTTTAAAGTATCAACCCACATTGGATGATCATTTAAACTTTCTACAAACTGAACTTTTTCTCCACCGTGTTCTTTAAATAACTTTTGATACTCAATCCCGATTTCCACAATTGTTTCAAGACAATCAGCTACAAAAGCAGGACTGAACACCAATAATTTTTTTGCCCCTTTCTTTGCCCATTCTACTATAACTTTATCTGAAAATGGTTCAAGCCAGTCTTTATCTAAACGGGATTGAAAACAAACCGTATATTTTTCCTTTGGTAGATTTAGTTTTTTTGCAAGCAATCTTGTTGTTGCATAGCAAGCCGCTTTATAACAGTATTTGTTGTCTTCGTTAATTTCCTCTTCACATTTATGATCTGTGCAAGGTTTTCCATCGGAATAGACTTTATCAACCTGTCTAACGGGCAATCCATGATAGCTAAAAAGAATATGATCGTATTCGTCTAAATTATATTTTTTTGACTGCTCAATTACACAATTCAAATAATTTTCATCATCATAAAACTGCGAGATTATTTTTATTTCCGGAATTACCCACCACTTACTGATCAATTTCATTGCTTTATCTATTGCAGATCCTGTGCTTGCAGAAGCATACTGCGGAAACAGGGGAAGGATAATAATTTTATTATATCCTTTCTTCTCCATTCTTGCGCAAACTTTATCAAGACCTGGATTTTGATATCGCATTGCAAGCTCAACTTCAAAATCATTCCCAAGTTCTTTTTGTAATTTTTCCCGAACAGATTCACCGTAAATCATAATTGGCGAGCCATCTTTTGTCCAAAGCTCTTTATATATCTTTGCAGACTTTGGTGCGCGGAAAGGAACAATAATAAAGTTTACAAGAAAAAACCTGGCAACCGGATTTATATCAATTACACGCGGATCGTTAAGAAATTCAAATAAATATTTTCTTACATCTTTGACTGATGGACTGTCTGGGGTTCCTAGATTAATTAAAAGCACACATGTTTTTGCCATTATACTTCAAAATTAAGTTTATGAATTTATTACAAAAATAAGTTGTTTCAGGGTCTTCTTTATTTTAAATATTCCGAAACAAGTTCGGAATGACTATAAATCAATTTCTACCAAAAAGTTCTGTAAGATTTAACGTTGGGGTTCTTGTCTTGCTGGCAAGAGCAACATAAGATAGTGCAAGTTCTTCTTTTCCTGCACCAAGAACGGTGCTGATTAATCCTAAAGCTTCGCCAAGACTTTCCGGTTTAATGTTTTTTGTAACACGGTTCCAGAGTTCTTCCTCTAGAGCATTAAATGCTGTGTGCACTTCGTGCAAATCGAAACCGGCATCAAATCTTTCCTTTGCAATCTGAGCAGCATATTCTATCATAGGCAGAAGTTTTTTTTCTGTGATACATTGTTGGGTAAGAGTTAAAAGGGTAAATAATCTTTTGTGGTTTTCAGCTTCAGTTGATTTGCCGTATGATTTAAGATGTGCACAATTTAATGATTGCAATGCGCTGTCTAAAATTTCTTTGCTCTGAATTTTTAATAATTCCTTTAATTCCATTTTACAAACCTATAATTATATACTTTTTAAAATTACGAAAGGTTTAGAAGAGTTTTATAACCATTGATTTAATCATACATTATTGAGAGATTCCTTTTATCGGTGAATTAGTTTTGACAAAAAGCATTAACGCTGCAGTAATCAAACCAAAAGCAAAAGCTCCGCCCCATAATATTGATGTGCCATAATTTTCATAAATAACAGTTCCCAGCCAGGGACCTGCGGAAAAAGCAAAACTAAATGTCATCTGATAATATCCCATATATTCACCGCGCCTGTCTGGTGGTGAAATCTCCGAGGTAAATGCAGCAGTTGTTGGGAAAAAAATCATTTCGCCAAAAGTAAAAACTGTAATAGCAATTGCAATAGTAATTGCGGTTGTTGAAATTGCAAAGCCGCCAAAGCCAATGCCCGCAAGTAACGCTCCAATTATTAAAGATTTTTTATAAGGTGTTTCGTTCATCCAGCTATTAAGCGGGACTTCTAAAAAAATTATTAAAACAGTATTGATTGCCCCGAACAATCCAAAGGCAGCCGTTGTATAGCCGAGATCATTAACAATGTATAATGGAAGCGCACCAAGATGCTGAAAAAAAACAAGGTTTGCAGGAATTACGGCAATCAGAAAAAATAGAAATCTTTTATCGGAAAGGATTACAAATCTTTGCCGCGAAAATTCTGCTGTTGTTTTCTCTTTGTCATTTGATGATAACGATGACCATTTTATAGAGCTTAAATAAATACCCGCCAATATTGAAGCGACAGCATTTGCATAAAATAAATAACGATAATCTATCAACATTAAAAATCCGCCAATAACTGGCCCAATGCTCATCCCTGCATTTATTGCAAGACGGTTTAATGCAAAAGCCATTCTTCGTTGAGATGATGTTACAATTTCTGTAATTAAAGAAAGATTTGCAGGGCGGAATGATTCATTTACTGCGGCTAGAAAAAAAATTGCAACCAGTATCCAGTTGTAGTTTTCTATAAATGAAAATGCAAAGAACAATACTCCCGATCCAAACAAAGCGAACTTCATTATTTTTAATGAACCAAGTTTGTCAGAAAGTTTTCCTGTTAACGGTGCTGCAATAAAAGCAGCGGCGCCATAAACGAGCAAAGCTGTTCCGGCTTCTGTGGGACTAACACCAATTTTTTTTGTAAGATAAAGAGCAAGAAAAGGAATAACCATTGTACCCGATCGATTGATGAGCGATGTAAAAAACAACGCCCACATATCGTGCGGAAGACCTTTTAATCCTTTCCAGGGATTCATAAATCTTACCAGCCCATTTTCTTTTTTAATTCTGTAATATGCGCAAGATGATGCCTGCAGTGCCAGGTATAAAGTGCAAGCGTTTTAGTTAAAGTGATATTTCCCCACTCGGGATGCTGAAAAGTTTTTTCAAATTGTTCATCCGTTAGTGAATTAAGTAGTATTGCCCATCTTTTGTGGAGTGATTCTAAAAGATTTAACGAAACTTCAACCGGAGTTTTAAATGAATCCTGCAGTTCCGCCCAAAGATGTTCATCGTAAGTTTTTATTTTAGGATTATCTTCCGTTAAGGCAAGTTTAAATCTTACATAAGAATTTATATGACTATCGGGAAGATGATGAACAACCTGCCTGATCGTCCAACCGCCATCGCGGTATGGAGTATCTAATTGCTCCTGCGAAAGATTTTCCACTTCTTTTCTTAACAAAGATGGAAGAGCCTCAATCGTATTGATGAATTCTCTCCTCATTTCTTTTGTTACGTTAATATTTTTATTAAACTTACCAATCGGGTAGCGTGGATCTTTTTGCATAGAGAATCTTTAAATTATTTGATAGTAGAAATTTAAGAAAAGAAATGTAAAGTGTGACAAATAATAAACATTGCTTTTATGGTAAAGCCCGGTAATAAAAATATATTTATTTTGTCTCTCCAATAAATTATAATTAAGATAATTTGGAAAAATGAATCGTTTTAACAGGGTTACTGCCATCTTCATTCAACTACAATCTAAGAAAATTGTAAGAGCAAAGGATATTGCAGATCGTTTCAATATCAGCATAAGAACAGTTTACCGCGATATACAAACTTTAACAGAAGCGGGAGTTCCAATCGGTTCGGAAGCTGGTGTTGGTTATTATCTTATCGATGGTTACCGTTTGCCTCCCGTTATGTTTACCAAAGAAGAAGTAATTGCTTTTTTAACAGCCGAAAAATTGATCGAAAAGTTTACTGATAATTCAATCGATTTAAATTTCAAATCAGGGATGATGAAAATACAGGCAATTTTAAGAAATACTGAAAAAGAAATGCTTGAAAGCATTGAAGAAAATATAGAAGTTCTTAGACAAAAACCACGGTTAGAAAATCCTGGCAATACAAATGGAATTCAAATACTGATTGAGAGTATATCGGAAAAAAGGTCCCTTAATATTCGCTATCATAGTTTTTACTCTAATGAAATTAAGGATAGAAATATTGAACCCATCGGAATATTTTTTTCGGGCAATTACTGGCATACGATTGCTTTTTGTGAATTAAGACAGGATTACCGTGATTTTAGATTGGATAGAATTTTGAATATAACTAAGACTGATAGAATATTTAAAAAAGAACATCCTTCGATTAAAGATTATCTTGGTAAAATATCTACAGAGCAAAACCTGGAAACTATTGTAATTCGGGTTGATAAAACGATTTCTCAATTTTTAAATGAACAAAAATACTATAATGGATTTGTTGATGAACAGGAAATTGGAGATTCTGTCCAAATGACTTTTTTAAATTCATCTCCAAATTATTTTGTTCGCTGGTATTTAATGTTTGCAGATAAAGCTGATATCGTTTCACCAAACTCACTAAAAACAATGCTTAACAAAAAACTTACAGAAATAAAGAAAAGAAATTTTTAATACCCTGCCATTCCCGTTAAGGCGGATAAGCGTTAACTTAACAGGTGTATATAAAGCCTTCTTAAAGTTTTTATTATTTGAAATAGACCAGAATAAACCGTTGAAACGGTTAAAAGAATACTTTCTTTATATTTCCAAATCCCACGATTAAAATCGTGGGTTACTTTAAGAATTAAGTTCAAATATTTTTTAATAATCCACGGTTTCAACCGTGGGGGAATGTACAAACAGCACGTTTACAACCGTTTCAACGGTTTTTACGTACTTAGTTGAAGTAGTTGGCATTAGCATAATTCAATATAAATTAAGTTGATGCCTATTCGCGAAAGCGGGATTCTTTTGAACAAATTTTAGATCCCCGTATGTAAGCTTGTGTGATAATTCAGTGAAAGTCATTTTGAAGAAGTTCACGACTGAGAAATCTGTTTGTTTTTACAGACTTCTCCCTGCGGTCGAAGTGACAACGCTAATTTTCACACAACCTCATGCACAGGAATGACAAAAAGAAAAATTTTTAACTTTACGAAAACCTGCTGACATACAGTTGTCAATAATAGGTGCTAACTTTGTTAAGTAAAACTTTTCACAAAATAAAAAGGAGCAAATATGTTATTAATCAAAATTTTCTTGAACGAATTAGAGCAGGAAGCAGTAACAACCAGAAAAATGCTGAAGATTGTACCGGATGATAAGTATGATTGGAGACCTCATCCTAAAAGTATGACGATCAGGGCATTGACAACTCATATCGCAGAAATTCCCGGCTGGATTGCTTCGGTTATTTTAAATGATGGAGTAGATTTTGCCAAGACGCCGTACAATCCAAAAGTTATAAATAACACAAAAGAATTGCAGGCTTTTTTTGAGGAGAGTGTTGCAAAAGCAAAGGAACAGCTGGTCGAAAAGAATGAAAGTAAGCTTGAAAACAGATGGGTTATGAAAAATGGTGATGTTGTTTTGATGGATCTTTCTAAAGCAGAAGCTATAAGACACTCATTAAGTCAGCTTATACACCACAGAGCACAGTTGGGAGTTTTTCTTAGATTGCTCGATATTCCGATTCCCGGAAGTTACGGACCAAGCGCAGATGAAATGAATCATTAATTATATTTAAAGATGACATCTTTTCCTTAAGATGTCATCTTTGGAAGCAGCAACAAACTGGTTAATGCAGATTAGTTTTTATATTCCCAAATAAGTGTTTGGAGATCGTCTTAATACGACCTCACCCTTGTATTCCCTCTCCTTCTCAAAGAGAGGGAATTTAAAAGTCTTTCCCCTTTAAAGTCGAAGATCCTGATTTCGGGAGTGAAGAATTTAAGGCTTGCACCGAATTTATTTCGGGGATGAGGTACTTCCTTTCACAACTTTTGGGTGCAGGTTATACTTATGCATTAAAACCAAAATTAATAATACACTAATTATTATAGACAGAATAACAAAAGTAAATATGAATGGAACGCCAACAATTCTGCTTGCCAGAACAAAATCCGAGTGATTTAAAAAATAGCCGATATAATTATCCACTAAATCATATAAAGGACGCAGGCATAACATTATAAAGATCAAACCGAACAGAAATGAATTTTTTATTTTATATCTAACAAGTATGTAATAGCCAAGTATAACCGAAACCAGGTCAAGTACATAAGGAAAAATCAGGACTACAAATGATTTCATATTTTCACCGTAACCTTCTTTTATATCCACATAAGCAAATCCAAAATTCCCTTCCCAAAAACGAGTAAACAATTGATAATCTTTAATTTCTAAACCCACAACAAAACAACCCAGGATATGCCCAAGTTCGTGAAGCGGTGCATAGAAGATATACCAAATTAACGGCAGAATAGTTAGATAGATTGAAATTTCCTTTTTGGACCAGTTACTCCTTAAATAAATAATCATTAAAGGAAGTATCAGCAGAAAGAAGATTTCTAACAGTCTTAGAATTGGATTCATTTATTAAAATCCTTTACAATTTGTTACTTACAATTATAACAACTTTTTTTATTTAAAAGTCCTTCCCTTTTTGTAAAGAGCCTGTCCCGAACTTGATTCGGAAGAATGACTTTAATTTCCCTCTCCTTGGCAAGGAGAGGGATAAAGGGTGAGGTATTTTCTTTCCATTTGTACAAGTAAACTTTTGTAAGCGCATAATATTTAATTGTTGTTATGCTCTCTATTTTGGTTTGTAACCATTCCGGTGTGTCTTTGGGTAAGTTGTAGTTGTTTGTAGTTATTTCTTTATGGCAATTTGTTATTGCCAAAAGTAAAAGTGCTGATATTAGTAATGATCTTGGTATTAATTTTTTAATTGATTAATCTGTTTCTGATGTAAATTTATAAAATCGTTTATACTTTTTAACGGTATTACCTCACCTCTGTACCTATACCGGGTGTGGTTTTACAAAGATCAACATAAGTTTTATGAACAGAGGTAAATTCGTAAAAGACACCCGTGCTTGATTAAGATTATTTGCTTCAGTGGATTTTAATGCGGAACATAAATGGAACCATGAGGAATTTTCGCATTGGTTTTAAAATCAAATGAGAATAAGTACGCTTTATTAAAAAAGGATATAGCCGATGCAAAATCTCCAGAAAGAGCTGCCTTATACCCTTTTTTATAATTAGACATCTGCTTATAAAATGTAAATATTGACATAAATAAAATCTATCTGCTAATTAATTAAAAGACTTTCACGATATTGTTCTGCGGGTGCTTCTTTCATTATGTCTACAACTTTGTCATAGTTTTCTTTAACTACTTTTTCTATTTCATTTATATCTGCTCTAAAAAATTCTTTGCGATTGTTAACTTGTTTATTCTATGCTTATAAAAATGTTCGTGTAATTTGTTTTCAAGTAGCGGAGCATTGTCTGAAAATATTAGTGCGTGAACATCAAATGTAAATGGACAGAAGCATCACCAAGTTCATCAACTTATCCATAGGTTCTAATCTTCGTGTCATGCTAATTTTATAAACATTTTCACCAAACGCACCAATATTTGATATTATATAAACATAACCAGCTTTGGCATTCTTTTCACGATAGTCAATTATCTTTTCTTCATTTTCAAGTTCTAATAAATTATTTTTTACTTCTTCAAGCTTAATAGTAATTTCATTTCGCATTCCATCATTTGCTGCATCTAATAATTTCTTTTCAAGGTCTTTTATTGCTGCAGAAAAATGTCTGCGCTCTTTTGCTATTTTTTCGCGTGCTTGTTTAATTTCTTGTTCAAGTTTTTGTTGTTTAATTTTCTCTTACCCTTTTCTGTTTCTTTTTTCATCCTGCTTTTTGTTGATATTCAAATGCGATATAAAGTTCATCATATTTTAATTTTTTATACTGTTCTGATATTCTAGCAGACATAATTCTGCCAAGTTTATTTAATGTTTCGAATGACTTTTCAATTCTTTTCTCATTTACTTCCATTATTAAACTTAACATTGTCAACGCAATAATCGCATTCATTATTAAATGAACGAACCATAAGTTTTGTTCATGTCATTGACCATTTTTTTACCTTCTGATTTGCTGCCGTTAACAGTCCAGTTTTCATTAGCAGAGACCGCATCGCCTGTTTTGATTAAAAACTTTTGTTCATTGCGTATGTTTTCAAGACGGGTTTTATATTCATCACTAGTTGTAAAATTAAATTTCGCTTTGTAGAGAGCAAAGCTTTCAGTAATAGTTCTTCATCAAGTACAATTATCGCACTTTGTTTTTGTTTTAATTGTTCAAAACGAATTTTCGCTTTTTAAGCTTTCTAACATAGTCTTTGCAACTACAATCGCTTTTTCATATTCAAGCATTTTTTCTTTTAGCTTTATAGCATCGCCAGCACCTAATTCATCAAATAGATTGTGAAGCTTTTCGTTTTCTTTTTTTATAGTAGAAGCATTGAAGATATCTGATAAACCCATTGAAATCCCTGCAAAAATATTTAATTAACAAAAAGTTTGATTTATAACTTTGATATTAAGATTAATTGAATTATCAGATTAATTAATGTCATCACACCAATAAAGGTTATCCAACCATTTGTAATATGGGTTCCGCCAGTTTGAGATTCATTGAATAGCTCTAATTCAAGTTCTGTTGGTTCCACAAGATTTCCTTTTTGGTTTTTAAAGCCATATTCATTTGAACCTGTGCTAAAAAGTGTTAAATATCTTGACCGGTGAAAGGTACTAGTTCCATCTTCTTTTTTAATTTTTATAAATTTTTGTCTCATCTTTTAGCTCCGGAAAAAGTTTATTTTGTCAAGGAATGGTCCGTGAAGTTACCAATCAGTTTTTCACTATATCCCTTCATTAGTTTTAAAAGTAACATCATCACGCTTAAGCTTTGCATTATATGCGTTTAGTAGAGTCGTTGCTTTTTTTATTTCTTTAACATCATCGATCTTATTATTCTTCACGAGGTCATCAAGTTTGTGACAGAGAGTATTCAGTTCTGTGTTATCGGTATGATTAATTAAAGTCGATATTCTGAATATTAAATCACCTGACACCGCAGCATAATGTTCAATATTCATTTGATTTACTATTGATCTTGTATATGGTTTTGCCGAGAAGGATGGTGTATCGTTGGAAAATTCACTTAATACTTTTGTCAACAGTCCATATTTTTCTTTTCAAAATTAAATCAAAATACATACTTATCCATCTAAGTGGTTTTACTATACCCTCCCAAGTTGGATCTTGAGACCAAAGATTAAATAAATAATCGACTACCAAATTCTTTGTGTCATCTGAGATTTTGTCTTTTAAGTAACGAAGCTTGTGTTCAAACAAATCTTCAATTTCTCTGGGTTCATCTTTTAAATTATATTAAATACTTTATAATCATACTATTACCCGATACTTGTTTTGATTCTGTTGATAATTCTTTTAATAATTTATTAGGGGCTATACCTGATTTAATGATAAATCACAGATATTTTCTTGTTGAATTACCTTTATGTTCTGATGATTATCTACCAAGTCAGGGAGTTCTGCTGAGACATCATTTGTATGTTTTCGCGCATTTATTAGTACTGCATAATTAGGTTTAGTGGTGCCATAACCAGATTTAAGAGGAATAGAGGTTTTATAAGCCGCATAGTTGATAGCTATCTTAGAAACATTGCTTGCCGTAACAGGTTCAGCTTTTGCTTGTATGACAATATATTCCATATCATAATGAAGATCGATATAGCGGCAAAAAATTAAATCCTTCCCTTTTCGCCTGGACCATGAGAGTTTCTTCTATAGGTTTCATAACCTCTCGAAGTAAATAATGGAATTATGATCTCATCAATAAAATCATCTTCTGAGACATTATTTAAATATTCAAAAATTATTTTGAGATTCTGGCTATTATTTAAAATCATCTTTTATAAAAGTATTATATTGTCAAGAGATTATCTTCCACCTTTGACTATTTCTTAGAACTTTGATCGTCCTCTTCTTTATAAGAGCCATATTTTTCTAGTAATTTTTTAAAATCTTCTTCTGGTAAAGATTTTAGCGTATTGCGCATTTCCTGACCAAATTCGGTTATCTTTTTCTTGCTTTCGAGTGCTCTATCTATTACTTCACCATTATCATCAGTTTTTTGTGGAACGGATAATAATTTGACATCATTGCCTCGTATAATATGGGTTGTTAATAAATTTGCAACTTGCTGTATCTTTTTATCGCTTTTATCATCAATTTTTTTATCGTTTTTTCTAGCAAGTTCGTGTTGATCCTTAATAGTATCAGTTATAGCAACTAATATATTATTTAATAATTCCTTCTCTCGTTCAGCCTCACCATCTAATAGTTTTTTATTCCCAAAATATTTTGATTGTATCGGTTTTATCAATTTTTTATAAGACAAATAAGCTAAATAACATTCAACTCCTATACGGATTACTTGAATCAAATTAATTGCAATATCAAAGTTCAAGTTTATTACAAGATCGATTGAACCATTCTGAATTTCTACTAACTCTATATCTTCAGGTGAAGAGCTGCTTAGTAGTTGATGGTAAATCGGGATTGTTCTATTCCAAAGCCCAATAATTTTAGAGAATTCTTTTAAACTTGTTATGGTTTTTTTATCTCTAAAAAAGTAGTGACAATATAGCTTGGTTATTTTCTGAAACAATATCTTTTTGTTGAGTGATATAAGGTTGGAACTGTTTATTTAATTCATCAATTTTAACTTTATTTGAATCAATTTGAGTATTAAGATTAGCTAATAAGTTATTTAACTTATTGTAAAACTCATTTAGCGCGATTGATTTATCATCCAACAAAATGCTTACAGCTTCAAGATGATTCGTATCAGTAAATGGTCGCAATGATTTCAAAGGTAAAACAAGTTTAAGTGATTCTGGTAAATCACTAGAATAAATTTTATTTAACGTTTCTTTTATTTTTTCGGCAACTTCTCTCAGGGTTACAATATTGCTTTGATTATTTGGCATACTGGCCAAATAATCTTGTATATCTCTTTTAAATCCAGAATCATACAACAAATTATTAAAGAGACCTATGTTATCTAACAATGTTTCAATATTCATCTAATTCTCAAGATAATACTTTTTAAAATGACTGTGATTTTAATATCTAAGATTACCGATCATTGTTTCGTACCCCTATCGAGATAAAGAGAAAAAGTGGAGTGCGTATTTATAGGGAAAGCAAAGCTTGTGTATAAAGACGTTTGCAAATTAGGTTTAAGTTTTATGAAACTCAATTAGCCTTCAACTTGTAGTATTAAAAAAAGCAAACCAAATCGCATCAACTCAACAACAAAATCACTTGCATAAAATGGTAATAAATAAAACCCAAACCAGATTACACTAGCCAATTCTTAAACCACCAAAAAGCACCCTCTTCCGGTAAAAGTAAACAGAGGGCAACTATTCGCCTAACAAAACTAAGTTAATAATGTTCAATGCACAATTAACAATTAACAATTAACAATTAATAATTTACAATTTACAATTTAGAATGTACAATGTATAATGTATAATTGAAGTTTTTATTTACAGTCAGCAGTTTTCAATTAACAATAAGATAAATGCTCTTTTTTTTATTGCTATTTGTTTATGATAAAAGTTGAACTAATTTTTCATTAGTAAAAATAATTTTTTGTATTGCTTTCACTTGCTGTATGGAAAACAACTTCATTCAAATAAATCATTCACATCAATAATTTCAAGGGAGAAATCACAATGTTAAAAAGCTGTTTCGTTCTTGTTGTATTCCTATTGGGTTTTAACAATTCATATTCACAATACCTGGGGATAGATGATTTTAAAAGTTTGCTTGATGTTGCCGAAGATAGAATTGAAGCAGAAAAATTCTTAAAGATGAATGGATTTGTTTTTTCTGATCTTGAATACATATTAGAAGAAGACGATGATGAGGATGATACATCATATTATAGAGTAGATTATTATAAAATGCTGTCTGGTGATGAGTATTATATCCGTGTACTCGCTGACAGAGATGAAGATATTTATATTATAATGGAATTCTCAAGTAACGAAGATAGATCGTATTATTTTGCGGACGTGCTTGCTGCAGCCGGTCTGGAGCCTGTTAAAGAGTGGAATAATGGAGATGGAGATGAAGGTTTTGATTTTAAAGCAGCTGATTATCTGATGACAATCTCCAAAAAACCAAATGATGATGGAGAAATGAGATATCATTTTTCTATTGCATCATATTAAATATTTATAGCACTTAAAATTAAAAGCCACGATATATCGTGGCTTTTTTATTCCACGATTACAAACCTGCAACTTGTTTACTTAATGTAAACTTTAAGAAAGAATAAAACATTATTAACTTCTTAACAGAGGAACAAATCCGAAATTTATTTTAATGACTACAAGAACACTCTTAGCGGTGAATCAGAATTACAACCATCGAAGAAGACAAAAGTCGGTGTTGCTAAAGAATAAATAGAAGTTGCGAGCGAGTTTCACACAGGGGAATTATAATAGTAATTTAGTTTAACGATGAACCTTGCGCGTTATAATGACATGCTTGAGGAAAATATGTGTCTGTTGACATTTACAGAAATAGTATCGCGCCGCTACTTATTGTAACAAAAGCAATCGACAAGATGATCGTTTACCATTCCCGTTGCCTGCATATGTGCATAAATAATTGTTGAACCAACAAAGTTAAATCCGCGTTTCTTTAAATCTTTACTTATCAAATCCGAAATGTCCGTTTTGGCAGGAAGTTCTTTTAATGATTTGAATTTATTTTTAATCGGTTTGCCGTCAACAAATCCCCAGATATATTTATCAAACGTTCCAAACTCTTTTCTTACTTTTATAAACGCTTTAGCATTTGTAACTGCACTTTCTATTTTAAGTTTGTTGCGGATTATTCCTGCATCTTTCATTAAGGAATTAAATTTTCTTTTATCATACCGGGCTACTTTGTTAAAATCAAAGTTATCAAATGCTTTACGGAAGTTTTGTCTTTTGTAAAGAATTGTACGCCAGCTTAATCCAGCCTGAAATCCTTCAAGTAAAAGAAATTCAAAAAGCTTTTTGTCATTGTGAACAGGAACTCCCCATTCTTTATCGTGATACTTAATATAAAGTGCATCGTTTGCGGGCCAGGGACAGCGGGTTTTTGTTTTCATTAAAAATCCAACATTAAAAAATTTTTAAGATTATTATTTAAGTATGATTTGATAAACGCTCTATAGGATCTTGCTTATAAAAAAGAGCTAACTGTTCGTAAAGTTCCGGATGATGTTGTTTTAGTTGAACCGGTTTTTCAAAAAAAGCTTCAGTAACCACTGCAAAAAACTCTGCAGCATTTGTTGCTCCATAAATATCAATATCCGGTTTCTGATGATGCTGGATTTCATTTAGCAGTTGCTGATACTCTCCGCCTAAAACTCTTGCCCACGCTATGTACCTTGATCGATCCGGAAGAAGAGGTGTTCCTTCATTTGCACCTGATTCGCTGTCAAGCTGATGAGCAAATTCATGAAAGACAACATTATGTGCGTCATTATGATCATGTGCTGATCGAAGGACATCGTCCCAGGAAAGAACAACAGGACCACGATACCATGATTCCCCTAATCGTCCTTGTTCTCCTTCCGCAATCAATCCGCCCGGCAGATGTTGCTTAACATGTGAATAAAAAGGATGCGGATAAATTAAAATTGTATGCAATGTTGGATAATAATCTGTCTCTCTATGCAGCAGCAGCACACAAGCTTGTGCTGCTATAGTAACTTTTATTTCATCGGTGATTTCTAATCCCTCAAAACCTTCAAACTCTTTTTCATCCAAAAATATTTGAATATGTCCCTTTAATTCTGTTTGATCATCTTTACTAAGATGATGATAATATGCAATGTTTTTTTCTAAAATTTCCTGCCATTTTTCAGGGAAAGGTAAATTACGAAGCCGTTCACGCCGTTTTTGTTTAAATCCGAACATTATATCTCGTTAAAAATATTAAATAAAGAAAAGTTAAATTATAAACACTTACTTTTTATTTACAGCCTCTTGATTTTTTCGGTTTGTTTAGCGCGCGTTATTTAGTAATGCTATATCTTTTTTGTCACTATTGAAATAAGATTTGTCTGCTATGTAAATGGTTTTGATTACTTCGGCATAAACTATTTGATTACTATCAAGAAAAGAGGTTGTTAGATTAACAATATATTTTTTTTCATTTTTTATTTTGATTCTTATTTCATTTAGAAGTTCATCGGTAATTAAAAATTTAGCAAAAACAATTTTCTTGATTGGTCTAATAAATTTAATATTGGCTGATTTATCCCAAACAACATAGTCTTTACCTAAAAGTTTTATTAATTGAATCATATAAATGGGATCTAATGCGCCATAAATACTTCCGCCAAATACCGAGCCCACATAATTTTTTGTTGTCCAGTTTAACCCGATTTTTACGTGAACTTCATACCAGTCCTCTGATATAAAACAAATTCGTCCTCCGGTTCGTCTGTATGCCGGAAAACAATTAAAACCAAATTTTATGATTTTAGATTTAAAATTTTCTTTTCTATCGGTAGGAAAAATTGTTTTTGCCATTTCCTCTGTCGTTAACTATTGATTTTTTACATCGGATAGTTATGAACTATCCTCTCTTTTCCTTAGCCAACTTATAAAGTTCTAAATATTTTTCGGCAGATTTCTTCCAGCTAAAATCCAATTTCATTCCGTTGTGCTGAATCTTTTTCCAGATTTCTTTATGTTTAAAAACATTTACTGCCCGCTCAACAGATGATGAAAGTGCATAACCTGTATAATCATAAAAAGAAAAACCATTTCCATGTTCAAATCCGTTGTGCTTTTCTTCATCCCAATCCTTAACAGTATCCGCAAGTCCGCCTGTTTTTCTAACAACAGGAACAGTACCGTATTTTAAGCTGTAAATTTGATTCAAACCGCATGGCTCATATCGTGAAGGCATCAAGAAAATATCAGCTCCAGCTTCTATCAAATGCGAAAGTTCATTGTTATATCCAATATATGTTCCAACACGATCCGGATAGTTATATGCAAGTGAATGGAGCATTGATTCGTATTTGTCTTCACCGCTTCCAAGCAAAATCCACTGAGCATCGAGATTCATTAAATCATTGATTGCTTCGGCAAAGATATCAATTCCTTTCTGCAGAACTAACCTGGTAATGATACCAATCAATGGTTTGTTTTCATCAAATGGAAGATTAAAGTGATCCATTAAAAATTTTTTATTTTTTGTTTTACCGGATAAATCTTTTGCAGAAAATTTATATGGAAGAAACTTATCTGTTTCAGGATTCCATTCTTCGTAATCAACGCCATTTAAAATTCCGTAAACATCCTGCTTGCGAGAATGAAGAATGCCATGCAATCCGGCACCATATTCCTCTAATAAAATTTCATGCGAGTATTTATTGCTAACCGTATTTACCAGGTCAGAAAAAACGATTCCTGTTTTCATAAACGAAACAGAGTTTTCAAATTCAACCGGTCCGTTTGGATAGTATAAATCACCGCGAATTTCTGCAGCAAACAAAGTCGATTTGGAAAATCTTCCCTGATAACCAATGTTGTGAATTGTAAAAACAGTTGCTGTTTTATCAAACATTCTATCCCAACTGTAATTATCTTTTATATAAAGCGGAATTAAGCCTGTTTGCCAATCATTACATTGAATAATATCAGGAGCCCATTGCATTCTTTGTAATGTTTCTATTACTCCTTTAGAAAAAAGAATAAATCTTTCGTCTTCATCCATATCATTTGTATAAATTCCATCACGATTATAGTAATGGGGACAGTCTATAAAATTTACTTCGATGTTGGAGTTAGGAAGTTTTGTTTGCTGAAGATGGACTAAACGTATAATTCCATTTACTCGTATTGGCATTTCGCCAATCGACCAGTTGTATCGCAGACCATGTTTAGGTTCATCAATGAACAAATATTTTGGAAGAAAAATTTTTACTTCACAGCCAAGTTTTTCTAATGCCTTGGGTAATGAACCAGCAACATCTGCAAGCCCACCTGTTTTTGCGTATGGAACGCACTCTGTTGTAACAAATGCAATTTTCATTTAAGTAACTCTGTTATGTGTCATACCAAACTTGTTGAAGGATGACGGATTTATAATTTGCAACATCACATTTTGACGGGCTTAATGTGACAAAGAATACTAAATATAGAAGAACTTTATTTTCTAATGTGAATAATAAGCTTTAATGAATTAAATTTCACCTAAGAATAGTGTGATTTTTAATTTGGTTTAATTAAAGGATATCAAATGATGCCGGATTATTTACTTAACTTCCCAAATCACAATTTCCTGTTAGATATTTATTTTTCCATAAAAAAAATTTTTTAAAAAAGGATATGTAAATGAAAAAAATTATAAATGGTTTATCTGTTTTTCTCGAAGGCGATAGCAATAACAAATCAATTATTTTTGTTCATGGTTTTCCTTTTGATCACACA
Organism: uncultured Ignavibacteriaceae bacterium; assembly: GCA_963809415.1. Lineage (GTDB taxonomy): Bacteria > Bacteroidota > Ignavibacteria > Ignavibacteriales > Ignavibacteriaceae > IGN3. Next base: position 2,240,042 of record CAWEJJ010000003.1, read on the forward strand.
ATGTGGCAACCACTGATTAGCGAATTAAGTGAAAACTATTTTTGTATTGCTTTTGATATTCGTGGACTTGGAGAATCCCCAGCAGGCAATGGACAATTTACAATAGAATCTTTTGTTGATGATATCGAAATGATAGTTGATGAATTAAAGCTCGATAAACCAATAATTTGCGGTTTATCAATGGGCGGATATATTTCTTTCCGTGCCCTTGAAAGAATGCCGCAAAAATTTTCTGCGGCTATTCTCTGCGATACAAGATCTGAAGCAGATAACAATGACGGCAAATTAAAACGTTCCGCCGGTATCAAGCGAATTAATACGGAAGGACTTAGTCCATTTGTCCGGGATTTTATTACAACTTGTTTTGGTGATGATTTTAAAAGAAATAAAAAAGATATTCTTGAAAAGATAATTGCAAAATCATCTGATTTTGATCCAGTTGGAGTTAAAGGCTGTTTACTTGCGATGTTAAGCAGAACAGATACAACACCAAGCTTAGGAAAGATTATTATTCCCACTTTGCTGATATGCGGTGAACAAGATACACTTACTCCACCCCCAACGATGAAAGAAATGTTTCATAAAATCAAGAATGCTGAGTTTATCGAAATAACTAATGCGGGGCATATAACGCCGATTGAAAATCCCACGGAGGTAAATAAAGCAATTAAAATATTTTTGAATAAAATTAAATAATAATGAATCCGTCATTGTTTGTAAGGGTAAAAATCTGTTGCATCTCCTCTATTGAAGAAGCGCAGCTTGCCATAAAATATGGAGCCTCAGCACTTGGATTGGTAAGTGAAATGCCAAGCGGACCCGGTGTGATTGATGAAGAACTAATTGCCGAAATTGTAAAGGAAATTCCGCCGCCTGTAGCGACGGTTCTTTTGACGAGCAAAACACATGCAAATCAAATTATTCAACAGCAAAGAACAACAAAAGCAAACACAATTCAGCTGGTTGATTTTGTAGGTTATGAAGAGCTAAAGATTTTGAAGAGAGAATTAGCCGGTGTAAAAATTATTCAAGTTATTCATGTAATTAATGAAAACTCTATTAATGAAGCAAAAAGTGTTGAACAATTTGTAGATGCGATTTTGCTTGATTCAGGAAATCCAAACCTTGATGTAAAAATTTTGGGAGGAACCGGAAAATCCCACAATTGGGAAATAAGCAAAAAGATTAGAGAGCAAATTAATATTCCAATGTTTCTTGCCGGAGGACTAAACTCAGGCAATGCTCTTGATGCAATTAATAGTGTGGGTCCATTTGGGTTGGATGTTTGCAGTGGAGTAAGAACCGATGGAAAACTGGATGAAAATAAATTAAAATCCTTATTTAAAGTAGTAAATAAATTTAATTGAAAGTAAAAATGATGAAGGCAATTATCGTTGAAAAACCCGGCGGAGCAAATCAATTAAAATTAGGAGAATACCCCAAACCGGAATGTGGTGAAAATGAAATTCTTGTTAAAGTTAAAGCAACAGCACTGAACAGAGCAGATTTAATGCAAAGGGAAGGAAAGTATCCTCAGCCACCAGGGGCAAGCCCAATTTTAGGTTTAGAAATATCCGGAATTGTTGATAAGGTTGGATCAAAAGTTTTTAAATGGAAAACCGGGGATAAGGTTTTTGGACTGATTCCCGGTGGTGGTTACGCCGAATATGCAGTCATTAATGAAAATATGGCAATCGAAATTCCAGCTAATCTTTCATTTGAAGAATCAGCATCAATTCCAGAAGTTTTTTTAACAGCATTTCAATCACTTGTTTGGCTAACTGAATTAAAAGCATCTGATTTTGTTCTCATTCACGCAGGGGCAAGCGGTGTTGGAACAGCGGCAATCCAAATTGCAAGAGAACTTGGTGCAAGGATTATAATTACAGCTTCTGCAGAAAAACATAAAATCTGCAAAGATCTTGGTGCAGATCTTACAATCGATTATAAAACTAAAAATTTTAAAGATGAAGTTTTAAAATTCACAAATAATTATGGCGCTGATGTGATTATTGATTTTATCGGCGGATCATACTTTAAACAAAACATTGAATCATTAACTCGTGATGGAAGATTAGTAATTCTTTCAACACTAAGCGGCGGCAAGGTTGAGGAATTTGATGTGCGCCAGATTTTAGCTAAACGATTAAAAATAATAGGCTCAGCTCTACGTTCACGCCCGCTTGATTATCAAATTAGACTAACAAAAGAGTTTAAAGAATTTGCATATAAAAAAATCAGTAAAGGAATAATAAAACCGGTGATTGATAAAATATATGATTGGACAGATGTTGCCGAAGCGCATATAAGAATGGAAGAGAATAGAAACATTGGAAAGATAGTTTTGAAAGTTAGTTGAGAAAAAATTAATCGTTTGTTCGTCACTTTGCTCATAGAAGGTTAATTATTTCTTAATTAAAAAAGTCCAGATTAATTAGGCCAAACGATTTTGCTTATTTAAGAAAATCGCCATCAATAATTAAAAGCTTCACATTATTTTTAGCAACTGAACGGTGAGAACTCAAATCATCAGAAACAATATAGGTCATTCCTTCTTTTAAGATATGTTTTTCACCATTTTCCTGTTCGGTTAAAACCTCCCCTTCAAGACAATGAACGATGTGTCCTTTTTTACACCAGTGATCAGCAAGATATCCAGATTTGTATTCTACAATTCGAACTCGCAAACCATCAAATTGTAATGTTTGCCAAAACGAGGTTCCGGTTTCTCCTTTGTGTTCGGTTTTCGGAATATTATTCCAGTCTATTATTTGAAATTTTATGTTCATTTTAATTCTTTCCGTAATTCATTGCCTTAATTTTTTTACCGGCAGCACAATCGGTAATCAGTTCATTTAATCTTTTTAATTGTGTTGTTTCTTGCTTAGCACTCATAACCCATCTGGTTGTTATTTTTCTGTATGATGGCAGTGCTGATTGAAAATATTCCCAGGCATTTTTATTTGCTTTAAATATTTTCTCAAAAAATTTTTCAAACTCAACTGCAGCATTTTCATAACTATAAATTCTTGATTTTTCTTCTTTGCGAAGATTAAATAATGAAAGACCTTCGGGTTTCATCTTCTCGGATTTTATTAATTCTTCAGCCTTCTTAATATTTACAGCGCTCCAGTTACTTTTTGGATTTCTTGGTGTAAACCTAATGCTATAGCTTTCTTCATCAACACTTTTTCGAATTCCATCTATCCATCCAAAACATATTGCTTCATCAACCGATTGTGACCAGGTTATAGATGGCTTACCGGAGGAGATTTTATAAAATCCAGCGAAAAGTTCTTTTTCTTTTTTGTGATTTTTATCAAACCACTTTCGCAAGTCTTTTTGTGTTGGAAAGAAAACTAATTTCATCTTAAATATTTTATTGAGATTTAACTCTTTTATAGAAAACGTAGGGTGCAATTAAAACCCACATCAGAAATAAACTCCAGACTCTTCCTTCTGCAAGATTATAGTCGTGGAAAAGTTTTTGCCAGGAATTCCCATAATGTAGTATCCAAATCCAAACTCAAAAAGTATTGTTAGGAATCCAAGCCAGATTATACCAACAAGAATTGCGTGTTTTACGGATTCAATTTTCCATTTTTTGAAAATGAAGTAGAAAATTATTCCAAAGAAAATTATTCCGGTTGCTGTTGATATTTGATGTGCGGGCAGATCGCCAACAAGTTTTTTATATGTTGCTTCACGTAACACTCCGTTCAGTATTCCGACGAATGGAAAAGCAAACCACCAAAAAATATGTACGTAAATTGTTTTCATAAAATATTTTGGACAAGATTAAAAATCCGGTAAATAGAAATTTTAATCTTGTCCCGCTAAAAATGACTTTATTTTTTTACTATTTCAAAATGTGTATGTAAATATTAATCATACAATAAGATTTAAATCAAACTCTTTTCAAAGCGTGTTATAAGTCTCCATGATATACAAACTAACTATTTATCTATCTATAACGGACAAAAGGGATTTTATATCCAGCGCTTCTAAAAAACGGGTAAGGTGATAGGACCCACCATTATATTTTAACTGCTCTTTGGCTTCTGTCGTATAACGATTTTTGTCTTGCAAAACATTGAAAGAAAGGATTTGTATATCTGATTTGGGAAGATTTGTGTTCCAGTATTTCGGATTTAGGCGCATAACCTGAACATCGTTAACATTTGTATCAACATTTAAAAGCGGTGCTGGTCCACGTCCACCAGAGTACGCGTTTGAATTTTTCTCATCATCAGAAAAAAGCGCATATTCTTCCTCAAGCATTTTCAAGGTTATTTCGCTTTCATATTTATATGGCCCATATTTATAAAAATCAATCCAGGCCTCAAATATTTCTTTAATTGTAACGGGCAACCAATAATCGGGTCTTTCAGGATTGTAAACGATTACTGTCTCGTCAGCATAAACATCAACGCCAGGTACAAGAGTTTCCTTTTTTCCGGGTATGAAAAAAATCGGGCTGGATTTTTCCGCCGCCAGATCCCATTTCTTCTGATTGAAATTTGGATTGTCTGCATCATTTATTTTACCAGAAGTGCGGAACCCAAGACTATTGCAGCTTGTAATCGAAAGTTGATTTATATGAATACCGAAACTAGGGGGCTCAATTGTAGCGGAGGCAACTTTACCTTTATCATTAAAGAAGTAACAGAACTGAACGCTCATTTTCCCCGGAATTCCATAGCCATATTTTTTATCTCCATAGAATTCTGAATACAGCATAACATTACAGTCAAATCCTTTAATATCCTCTAGCACAGGATTTTTACGAAGTATATCGGAAAGTGCAGCCAGCTTAGAATAATTTGCTTTTTCTTCTGTCTTTGTATAACCGCAATCAGAGCAGGAATAAATTGACCAAACGGTGATTTTGAAATCACCGTTTTTATCAAGTACCAATCGGGGTTCTTGTGCAGAGACCACGGAGACGAAAAGGAATAAAACCATTCCGTATAAACTATTAGTATAAATTTTCATCTTATCAAACCTTAAAATTTGTTATAATCTTTTAATCTGAAGAAGAAATTTTCAATATTAATAATTATTTCTTTCCAGGCAGTGTCGTAAATGATAATGCATTGCCATATGTAGTCCCAGAGCTGGTAGTGGCGAAAGCTCTTACATAGTATTTTGTGTTTGGTGATAATCCGGTTATCTCGGCAGAAAAATTAATCGGACCCAAACCCTTTGAACTAAAGATATTATTTGCGATAGTCGGATTCGGTCCTTTCCCGATGCAGACTCCCTGTCGTGTAACCTTTTCATTTTCGGTAGTTATGGAGTAACCGCAGGTAGCATTTGTTGACGTTATCTCTTTTACAGCAACAGTCTTAACTATTATTTTTGATTTCAAGGTATTGTCAAGATTATCCTGTTTTATAATAGAGACAGCCTTATCTTTTACCGTGAAATTGTTCTTTAACTTTCTGGTTGGTCGAGGTTTGAGTTAAGCCACCGGTTGACACAAAAATTAACGCACATAGAAATAAAACGACCTGATTTTTTTTCATGATTTTTCCCTTTCTATAATTAAAAAACAGTTACTGTTAATTATTTAAAAAAATTTCACTCTTTGATATATGAACAAATAAATATTAAATCATATATCAATAACCGGAATCTCGATAGTTTCTTTCTTCTCAGGCATCCAAAACAATTTGCGGATTTTTTCTGCCACCCCGTTTAACTTTTCTTTACTATAACCCGGGTTTGTATAATCCGGGAAATCTTTAGGTCTATAATTAAAGATAGAAACAGTATATGCTGTTATTCATTTGATTTCTCTTTTGAGAAAATCGTTTTGTAATATCTATTCTCTTGTTAGATTAAACTCGTAAACAATAGTCTCTTCTTCTCCAGTCGTCGGATTTTTTCTTTTTATAGTGTCCTTATGTGAAAGAGTTTTATCGAGACCTGTACCCGTAAATGGTCCAAAAGTTTCGTTTAATCCTTCATCAATTTTGTTAGTAATAGTTTTTGGTTTTTGATTTATGTTCTTGCAAATCCCGTTTGCAGAAACTTCTTTTGTAGTTTTCTTAACACCCTGTTTAGATGAAGCCGTAACTCTTAAAGTATAAGTTCCATCATCAAGAAAAGTAATATAAGTGCGGGCATCGGTTACTTTGATCCCGTGGCTTTCACTTTCTTTTGATAGACCTTGAATGTCTGCTTTCGTCGTTATTTTTTCAAAATAGGTTCTTAACCCTTGCTTTTGGGGTGAGCATTCAAAACAAGGATTTTGTTCTTCAACTTTAAACTCTTCCGAAATAGTCAATTTCACATTTCCTGTTGAAGCGTTTTTCTCATTCTTTTGTATGGTCCAGTCGTTCTCTGAATAATTATCTATCGTTGTTGTCTTTCGATAGATACCATCGCTGCCATTACAGTAAACCGGATATTCTTCAGTTTTATTATCCTTTTTTGTGCTCACTATTTTCACACTGATTTCGCCTTTATATGGACATATTTCATATTTGCTGAGTTTTTTTATAAGTAACTGGCAAAGTTCATTCTTGTCCTGATTAATAAAACTCATAATATTAAATTCATGTGAAAAATCTACGAGAACATTTCCCTTTTTATCTTCACACTTTACATCTGCGTGTGCTGTTTCATCAGAAATAGCAAATATGCTGTAACGAACTTTATAACCATTTGAAATTGCTGTTGATACATTTTTGATAATAGGCACAACATTTCGTCCCCCAAATGCAGCCGTACTTTGAAGGCGTAATTCTTCAATGCAATACATTGTTGAGACTGGGTCGCTTATGCCAACGCAAGGAAATTTCTCTTGAAATGCAGTTACGGCATCTGTCAGAAATATATCATTAAGACCCCTGGAAAGGTATTGTTTGTCAATATCTCCCCCGGTTTTCCTATAAATAAAAAACGAACTTCCTGTCCATTAATCCTTTCAGTTATGAGCATAATAAAAAATAAGCAAGTAATGATTTTTATAAATTTCATTGTTTAAGCACCTTACAATTAGGCAGCAAGTTTTTTATTTTCAAAAACTCCGATTCCGGTATTGAAGTATTAAGCAAACCCAATTTTTCAAGATCCTTTAATTGTAATATTCCCGGGAACAATGTTTTTATAGGATTGTTATCGAGGTATAACACTTTTAACTTTTTTAACATTTCAATGGAAGATGGTAAAGAGGACAATTTATTACCAAAAATGCCTAATGTATCCAGGTCTTGAAAAGTTGAAATTTCTGAAGGCAAAGAGTTAACGTGATTTTTAAAATTTACAATGTATAAAGCTGTTAAGGGATAATGTTTAGCTTTTTTTAGAATTAAAGTAAGATCAGCAGGAATGCAGTTTTCTCCTCCTGTAATGAGCAACGTTTTAATAGATTTGAATAAATCCATATTATCAATCAATATTTGCACCCCATAATTGGACATATCGATTACCAAGATCTCTAGTTCATCTCTTACCAAAGAACCGAATTTAATTTTTTCGTCTTCTTTAAACTCCTCAACTATTTCTTCTCTAATTGGTTTACCCAATAAAATATCTCCACCCTCTCCTTGCCTTACAGATTCCCAAATTTGACCCCAGAGTTTCATTTTATACTCGACACCCTCATCTTGCTGTTCTTTGGTTTGATCATCTTTTGGTGAAGTATTATTCTGTCCTCCCAGCATTAATTGCTTAGCCAGTTTTTTAATTTCATCATTAGCTTTTTTAGATGCAACCGGATCATCCCAGTTAGTACTTTGCCGGATTTTTGCCATCTTTTGTCTTATTTCGTTAGGGTTCTGGTTTTGCGCTGTCACATTACTGACAAAGGATAGACAAAGTAAAAAGATTAACCCGTATATGGTATTATCTAATCTTAAGTTATTAAACATCAACGTCTTAATTATTTCTGTCAATCTTTATTCAGGTTATATTTGAAAGCCCCGCGCAATAGTCCAAGGTAATCAGAAACTTTTTTGATTCCTATTAACCCTGATTCCTGCTTCATATCAACACCTGTCTGAAGTTTTGTTAACTGGGCAGATATTTTTTCAAGACGGTAACAAACCGATAAGCAAGATTTTGTGTATGATTCGTATCTGTGTAAAATATCAAGATAGGCAGGTGTATATTTATTGCAATACTTATCTTTTTCAGATTGTATTTTTTGCACTAATGCTTCAAGCTTTGCCGCTTCACTTTCACTTAACTCCCCCATCATTTCCGTGGCTTCTAGGTCCCATTTATTAATATTCTCGAGCATAATTTTAGCATTAGGATCCCGGTCAAGTTCTGCAATCTGCTGTGCAAATTTAGATTCAATAGCAGTAAGACTATCTATAATATGTTTTTGCAGTGTAGCAAGTTCATACCTGTTTTTAATTTGAAGCTGTTGATCTTGATTTTTTTGTGGATCGGCTTGTGTCTCAGACATTTTCTCGGTGCTGTAAGCTTCACTCCAGGCTTCCTTACCTTCTTCACTCATTTTCTCTAAATTCTTTATCTCATCAAGAGAAATATTTTCACTATTCTGCAGCGCTTTATTAATTAATTCATCTGTTTCTTCATCAGTCATTTCATCTTCATTTTGCAATTTTTCTAATTCTTCTTGCGAAAGACCATATTGTTTAGACAATTTATTCGTCGCCAGTTTTTCATCCTCACCAGAATTGGCATCTATGTTTTCATCGCGCCTGGAGCGTTCGTTATCAATTAATTCTGATACTGAATCGACTTGACTAGAAAACACATTTCGTTCAGCGATTCCTTTTGAACAAACGTTGTTGGGAATGGATGGTAGCATACCGATAAATACTTCAGGTGTAACCTGGGCAAATGATAACGAAGCAGCCAGAATTGAAACGATGAGAAACAATAAATTTTTCATTTGAAAAAAGTCCAATTGTTATAAAATATTTTGACTATAAACCATTTTTAGAATTAAGAAAATAGCTAAACTTCTCAAACACTAAATCAAAAAACTATATTTTAAAAAATGCAATTTTATAAGCTCGACTCTGCGATTAAGTTCTTTATAAAATAAGCTGTTATTTAAAACAAATAACTCAACCTCACCTTTTCGTTCATCAGTTCCAATTCTTGTGCAAAAGCAATTGAATCAAAAAAAGTGAAAGGTAATCCAGTTGGTTGCTTTATAAAATAATTTATATTAATCCCCTTAGAAAAAACTAATCTCTCTTCAAATTAAACTCATATTCAATTGTTATTTCTTCTTTTGATATCGGATCTACTCGTTTAATTGTATCCTTAAATGATAATACTTTGTCCTGGGCGTTTCCTTTAAATGGACCCCAGACTTCATTTAATCCGGCATCAATTTTATTAGTTGTTTTTTGTGGCGGCTCATTTATGTTATCACAAACACCCTGGGCAGATACCTCTTTTGTTGTCTTTTTGTCTCCCTGTTTTGAAGCAGCCGTTACCTGAATTGTGTAAGTTCCATCGTCAAGAAAAGTGAGATAACAACGTGCATCATCAACCTTAATTCCATTGCTTTCACTTTCGTTTGATAAACCCTGGATATTAGAATAACTTGTTGTTTTTTCATTGTAGCTTCTATTACCCTGTTTCTTTGGAGAACATTCATAACAAGGATTATCTTCTTCAATTATAAGCTCTTCAGAAAGATTAATTTTTACATTACCAGTCGAACCATTACGGGCGACCTTTCGAAGCGTCCAGTCAATTTCCGAATAATTATCAATCGTTACGGTCTTCTTAAAATAACCATCTATTTTGTTGCAGTAAACCGAATATTGTTCGATCTGATTATCTTTTTTTGTACTTACAACTTTAACCTTTATATCTCCTTTAAATGGACAGATTTCAATTCTTCTTTAATCCATCAACAAGTTTCTTTGCAACTTCCTTTAAATTTGCATCAATTTGATCAAACGATTTTTTTGAATAATCGCTATATGCGTATGCCTTAACTAATGGGAAGGCCGGCTTGACCCGCATAGGAATAATCGTTCCATTTACAATAAACTTTTCACCAACAGCCACAGATACTTCTAAGCTCACTAAATAATCTACCCCCAATGCATCGGCTATACTTTTGAGTGTTTCTTCAGAACCTGATCCCAATAATTGTTTTTGTCTTTCCAATCCAAGTAAATCTCCCGTATCTGAAGTTGTTATAACAATAGTACACGAATATTTTTCCTTTAAATAATCCTCAAACAATGTTGCAAAATAAGTGGGAAGTCCCTCGATTTCTTTTGGATAAAGTCCGCCCACAGTAGACTTTATATAAAATTTGGTTTTTTGTGCAAAGGAATTGCATGCGATTGTAGTTATTAAAAGAAACAAAATTAAATATCGGGTTTTCATTTTATTATTACCTCACAAGCGGGCAGCAATTTTTGAATTTCTTTTATCTCCGAATCTGAGATAGAAGTTTTTGCTATACCCAACTTTTTTAAATTTTTCATTGAACTAATTGCCGGAAATAAAGAATTAACGGGATTGATATCAATGAAAAGAGAATCAAGTTTAGATGCAAAACCTTTCATTTCGGGCACTTTATTTATTTTATTATTAAACACAGCCAACGTAGAAAGATTTTTAAATTGATTAATTTCTTTTGGGACACTTGTTACAAATTGACCAAAATTAATAATGTATAATTCCTTTAATGGATAATGCGATGCCCGCTTTAATATATCAGACAAATTAACCGCGGCACTTTTATCTCCGGCAGTAATTATTAATGTTTCTATGCCTTTAAAGTTTTGCATTACATCTATTGTGCGTTGGACGGTTGGTACCGACATATCAATTACCAGTAGAGTCATCTCTTTTAAAAAGTCCGGATTGATATTTTTAGGTGATTCATCTTCTTTAAACTCTTCTATAATTTCTTCTCTTATTGGTTTACCCAATAAAATATCGCCACCCTCGCCTTGCTTTACGGACTCGTGAATTTGTCCCATTAATTTTAGTTTATAATCAATGTTTTCTTTTTCTTGTTCAAGTTTTAAGGAATCGGTTTGATTGGTTGGATTTTGATTTTTTCCTGCAAGCATAAGTTTTTTAGAAAGCTCTTTTATTTCATCATTAGCTTTTTTAGCGGCTACAGGATCATCCCAATTGGTAGTTTTTCTTATCTGGCTCATTTTCTTTTTTATTTGATTTGCATCCATTTGCTGTGCAAAGACAGAGGCAGCAAACAGAAAAATCAAGCTAAACAAAAAGTATCTCATAAATAATCCTTAACAATAAAATTGCTATAATAATGTTTACTCGGGCATAATTTTAGGGAATGAATAATGAGCATACTTAAACGCCGTCGTTAACAAAGTTATTTGACCTTTAACAGCTTCAAGCCCCATAAGTCCTTCTGAATAAAAATCCTTGTTCTGTATATTAAGCATTGCCTGGCTAAGTTCGGCGTTTACTTTTTCCAGTTTGTAAAAGGTTGGCAGAAGAGTTTTTATTTTATTTGTTTGACCATTGAGAATGTCAAAATATTTTGGAGTCATTGTTTCGCAGTATTGTTTTTCAAGTTCCCGAATTTTTTCAATGTCTCTTTCGTGCTCCTCTGCGTAGTGATCACCCATATGAGCCATTATAGTATCGCGCTCTACCAAAAAAGCACGGGTTGCAACACTGTCTGCTTCATTTAGTTCTTTAATTTTATTAGCAAACATCTTATTAACAGCATCAACCTGATTCATAAGTTTACTTTGCTCTTGTGCAAGATTATATTGATCCATGTTTTTCTGATTAACTGCTTTAATGCTATCTGTCTTCCCTTCCATTGTTGCCATTTGTTCTGTGGAATAGGCTTCAACCCAGGCTTTCTTTCCTTCTTTGCTCATCTTCTTAAGCTTTTCTATTTCTTCCATAGAGATATTTGCTTTATCCTGCAGGATTTTATCTGCTATCTTTTTCTGTTCTTCCTTCTTCTGGTTTTTGTCTTTTATATTTTGTATCTGTTTAAGTTTCTGCATATCTGCCCCCGATAAATTATATTCTTTGGCAATGTTCTTTTCAACATCACCCTTAGAGTTCCGGTAAGCGTTCTCTACAATTTGCTTTTTAGGATTAATTACTGCTTCAATCTCTGCTTCAAGATCATATAACTTTTTAATAAAAGCATCTTTTTCATCCTGACCATCATTACAAACACTCATTTGGCAAAGATGGAATTTTTGCGAGAAATGCCTCTGGTGTTACCTGAGAAAAAAGTAGCGATGGAAAGAAAAGAGAAACTGCACAAAACAAAAATATTTTCATATTAAAATCTCCAGCAAATTAGAATGTTTTATTTTTAAGATGCTGACCTAAAGTCACCAAAAGCCAAGCATAAATTAAATCAGCATCTTAAACATTAGATTCCAGATCAAGTTCGAAAGACAATTTTATTAATTTTTTTACAAGTCTCAAAGAATCAAACATCTATGCATACTCTAAAAGTTTTTAGATTATAATTTTATAAACTCAACTCTACGATTAAGTGCTTTGTTAACTGCGCTGTTATTTTGTGCTACAGGTTCAGTTTCCCCTTTGCCATCCGTTTCAATTCTTGCTGCATCAATACTAAAGTTTTTAACCAAAGCATCTTTAACAGAGGCGGCACGGCGTTTAGATAAATCTAAATTTGATTTATTATCACCATCAGAATCAGTATGCCCAACAATTTTAATATTTACGGTTGGATTTTCATTTAGTACTGTTGCAATCTCTTTAATAGTGCCGTATGATTCGGGTTTTACTACATCTTTATTTACATCAAAGTAAATACCGTAGCTAACTAACTTGCCTTCAGTAAGTAGTTTGCTACGCATATCGGGTGCAGCATCAGTAATTCTTAAATTAGATATGTATGAACCAGAGGAAGCACCACGACTTAATCTAAAACAAAGCCTGCTTAGTTTAACACCATCGTAAATATTTGTTGGTATATCAAGAACCTTTGCTTGCTCGTGATAAATTCTAAGTCTTCTGCCTTGAACCCAGATAATTACGTGATTAGCTTTTTCAGCAACAACGGGATTAACAGAAGATTTCCCAATTATTTTTTCGTTTTCGCCAGCCTTATATCCCCAGGTATTCCAACTTTGCTTTTCAATTGATATCATAATTCCACCGTTACCAGGTGCCGGATTATTATCCATTTCTTTTCTTTTTGTTTCACCATAAAGCAAAAGTCCTGCGGCAATACGGCCGCCCTTTGTTTTGGGAACAATATCAAACTCAATTATAAAATTTTTCGGAAAGTCTATGTCATTTAAAAAAAAATAATTTCCATCTGTACTGTTTAAGTTAAACCAATTTCCAGGCGCTATGTTTATTGTATTTATTTCACCTGCTGAATTAGTCGTCCACAAAGCAGGAAAATCTCCAACAGCATCCTGACTGAAGTCCTCAAATAGTATTATTCTTTCGCCTGGTACAAAATCATATTTAGAGCTTGAAACAAACTTTGGATCTTCCTGAGGATTGTTGTTATCAGAAGTTTTTTCGTTATTAGTTTTCAGTCCATCTTTATTTTTCTGGTCATTTTTATTTGCGTCGTCGTTTTGTTTTTGATCGTCGCCAGTTCCCTCAACCTGATTTTCAACTTCATCATAACCTTTTTCGACACCTTTATTTATTTTATCTTCAACCCTTTTTTCTCCTTCTTTTTTAATTTTTTCCTCAGTCTTTTTTTTCAGTTTATCAAAAAATTGAGCCTGGGTGGTTTGGGTAAAACCGATTGCGAGCATCAAAAAGAAAACAAAGAATAGCTTTTTCATTTTGTACATCCTTTGGTTGTTTTAATATGGTAATTAGACTATTTACAAAACTCTCTTAGAAATATTTAGACGACCTTTATGTATTTAGAAACAAGAGTTCCGCAAATCGGACAATCTTTTTCAGGCATGCCAAACTCAATATGTCCGCAAACAGGACAGAGATAAAAATCAGTTACATCTAAATCTTTACCTTGTTCTGCAGCAGCAAGTGCAAGTTTGTAAAGTTGTGCATGAACATCTTCTGCTCCTACAGCGTATTTAAACATTCGCTTTGCTTTATGATTGTCTTTCTCTGCTTGTTCAAGCATTGGCGGATAAATTTGTGCGTACTCGTAAGTCTCGCCGATAATTGCAGTTTTTAAATTTTCTACAGTTGATATTACGCCGTCTAAAGCGTTGAGATGTCCTTCTGCATGAATTCTCTCCGCTTCAGCTGTCGTATTAAAAAGTTTTGCAATATTTGGAAATCCATCGCGCTCAGCTTTTTTTGCAAAAGCACGATACTTTTGATTTGCCTGGCTTTCGCCTGCGAAAGCTTCATTGAGGTTTTCTTTTGTGGTTGGCACGTTATCTCTCCCTGAAATAATTGCTGGACCTTCTTCTGAAACTAGACTCAGATATTTGTTATAACAAACATAATGATCTATTTGAGAATAGAAAACCTTGATATGTCAATTATTTTAATAAATTGAGTAATTGTATAAAGCATGTTAAAACAAAATTTCTTAGTAAAAAGACACTTCGTGATTTACATACTTGCCATCTGCATAATTAAATTTTGCACTAAAAAACTTATTTTCAAACAGCCATGGAATAAAAATTTTGTCTCCGTCCCAAAGGTTAAGCTCATAAAGTTTATCGTTTTTAATCCAGGCAAGATTTCCTTCGGGCGAATCAATTAATTTACCTTCATACTCATCAGAAGTGAAAAGAAAAACATACCAATCATCTTTACCATCAAATAAAGGAAATGTAATAAAACCTTTCATCGTTACAGATTTCACCTTCAATCCGCATTCTTCTTCAATCTCTCTTATAGCACATTCTTCAGGTGATTCACCCAGTTCAAATTTTCCGCCAAGTCCATTCCACTTTCCTTCATGATAATCGTTTTCTTTCTTTACACGGTGCAGCATTAAAGTTGAATTTGTTTTTTTATCAATTACATAACAAAGTGTTGCAAGTTTCATAATAATTTTAATTCCATGTGATTTTGGTTACCTGTAAAAATTTATGCTATTGAAAAATAAACTAAAGCAATATAAGTTTTAATTAAAATAATAAATCATAAAAATTTTTTTAAGATTTTTATTTTTCTATTTGTAGATTTATTGTACACATATAAATTAACAATTGAAAATAAATAAGTTTTATCGGAGAATATTTATAATGGAACTTGAAAAAATAATTAATCAGCCGACTGAGGAAAGAGAAAAAATACTTTTCCTGGAAGAGCAAAATTATTGGAATTCGGAAGTTCTTTTTCTTGCTAAGAAAAAGAAAAAAGACAAAGATGATGAAGATGATGATTCTGATGAGGATGACTTTTACGATGAAGATGAAGATGATGAAGAGGATGAAGATGACGATCTCTTTGATGATGAACCGGATGATGAAGACGATTTATTTAAAGATGATTTTGAAATTGATGAGGAGGATGACGAAGACGAACTATTTGAGGATGAAGATTAATAAAACATAGTTGGATTAAGAGTGAGATTTATTTACTCCCACTCTTAATCAAATTCTTTTCTTTTAATATCCCAAATATAAACTCTTAAGCAAATAATTTTTTACATAATCAGTAACCCCATCTTCCAATGAGGTTGTTGGTTTATTGTAACCGGCTGATTTTATTTTACTTAAGTTAGCTTCTGTAAAGTATTGATATTTTTCGCGGAGATCTTCGGGCAAATCGATATATTCGATATTTAATCGGTTTACCAACAGCATTAAACAAAGCCTTAACAAGATCATTCCATGTTCTTGCTTTGCCTGCACCTACGTTATATATTCCGTTTTTATCAGGGTGTTCAAGAAAATATAATGTCAAATCAACAGCATCTTTTACATAAACAAAATCACGCATCTGTTCGCCATCTTTATAATTTGGATTAAGCGATTTAAACAATCTAACTTTTCCTGTATCACGAACCTGCTCAAATGCTTTATGCACAACGGAACGCATATCAGCTTTATGATATTCATTGGGTCCGTAGACATTAAAATATTTTATTCCAACAATTTTATCTAAGACATTATTTCGCTTTGCCCAAAGATCAAAAAGCTGCTTTGAGTAACCATACATATTAAGCGGACGTAACATCTCAAGTTTTGATTCATCATCATCAAATCCCAGCGTACCATCGCCGTAAGTTGCTGCTGATGACGCATAAATAAATCTAATGTTTTTTTGTAAGCAGTATTTGGCAAGCTCTTGGGTGTACAAATAATTGTTGGAAAAAAGATGATCTGCGTCTTTTTCTGTTGTTGAGGAATTAGCTCCCATGTGAATAATTGCTTCAAGCGGAAAATCGATAGAATCATCGACAATCATTGAAATAAAATCGTTTTTATGAATAAACTCCTGAAATTTTAAGCCGACTAAATTTTTCCATTTCTCAGTAGTTCCCAGTTCATCAACGATTATAATTTTATCATGTCCCTGTTCATTTAATTTCCAAACAATTGCGCTACCGATAAAGCCTGCGCCGCCTGTAACTACTATCATACTAATTATATCCTTTGTTTTTTAGACACATCAATTTAGTTATATTTGTTCAGCTTTTAAAGAATTAACAAATAACTAATCCGGTAATAAAAGAAAGATAATAATAATTTTATGTCAATAACGGTTGATAATTTTAAGAAAATTTTAAGTGAAAAAATTTTGGTGCTTGATGGTGCAATGGGAACAATGATTCAGCAGCACAGGTTAACAGAAGAACAATTCCGTGGAAATAGATTTAAAGATCATACGCATGATCTTAAAGGAAATAACGATATACTTTGCATAACCCAGCCGGAAATAATAAAAGAAATTCATCGCGCATACTTTGAAGCTGGTGCTGATATTGTTGAAACAAATACATTTAACGGAACTCCAATTTCTCAGGCAGACTATCAAACACAGCATCTTGTTTATGAAATTAATTTTGAAGCTGCTAAAATTGCCAAAGAGGTTGCTGATGAATTTATTAAACAGAATCCTGCCAAGCCAAAGTTTGTTGCAGGTGCTTTGGGACCAACAAATAAAACACTTTCGCTTTCCCCAAGAGTAAATGATCCGGGTTATCGCGCCGTTACATTTGATGAAATGGTTGAAGCATATTATCAACAGACAAAAGGATTGGCAGATGGTGGAGCGGATGTTTTATTAATTGAAACGATCTTTGATACATTAAATGCTAAAGCTGCTATTATTGCAATTCAAAAATGCCTTGAAGAAAAAAATCTGGAAATACCTCTGATGATATCCGGAACCATTGTTGATTTAAGTGGAAGAACTCTATCCGGTCAAACATTAGAAGCTTTTTATATCTCTATTTCGCAGGCAAAAAATCTTGTTAGTGTTGGACTTAACTGTGCAATGGGTGCGAAACAAATGCGTCCCTTTGTTGAAGATCTTTCAAATGCGTCAGATAAATTTTTGTCTGTTTATCCAAACGCCGGATTACCAAATGAAATGGGCGATTATGATGAAACACCAAACACAATGGCAAGTACGCTAGATGATTTTCTTGCAAGCGGTTTTGTTAATATT
This sequence comes from uncultured Ignavibacteriaceae bacterium, assembly GCA_963809415.1. Lineage (GTDB taxonomy): Bacteria > Bacteroidota > Ignavibacteria > Ignavibacteriales > Ignavibacteriaceae > IGN3. Next base: position 2,257,556 of record CAWEJJ010000003.1, read on the forward strand.
GTTGGCGGATGCTGCGGCACTACTCCAGAGCATATTAAAGCTATTGTAGAAAAAGTAAAGCACCATAAACCGCGAATTCCAAAACCACAAGAACCTTACTTGCGATTAAGCGGACTTGAGCCGGTTATTCTTCGTCCCGATTCTAACTTTATGAATATTGGTGAAAGAACTAATGTAACCGGATCTAAAAAATTTGCACGCCTTGTTAAGGAAAACCAATATGACGAAGCTCTGTCAGTTGCCCGTGATCAGGTTGAGGGAGGCGCACAGGTGCTTGATGTTAATATGGATGAAGGAATGTTAGATTCAGAAAAAGTGATGACTAAATTTCTTAATCTTCTTGAAGCAGAACCAGATATAGCAAAACTTCCTATAATGATTGATTCATCTAAGTGGTCTGTTATCGAATCGGGATTAAAATGTTTGCAGGGAAAAGGAATTGTAAATTCAATTTCATTAAAAGAGGGGGAAGAAGTATTTAAAGAACATGCAAAAAAAGTTCTAAATTACGGCGCCGCTGTTATTGTTATGGCTTTTGATGAAAATGGACAGGCGGATACGGTTGAAAGAAGAATTGAGATTTGTAAACGTGCATATAAAATCCTTACTAAAGAAATTGGATTTCCTCCTCAAGACATAATATTCGATCCAAACATTCTTGCAATTGCAACTGGAATTGAGGAACACAATAATTATGCGGTTGACTATCTTGAAACAGTAAGGTGGATAAAACAAAACCTTCCGCTTGCGAAAATAAGCGGCGGTGTAAGTAATCTTTCATTTTCTTTTCGTGGCAATGATGTTGTCCGTGAAGCAATGCACTCGGCATTTCTATATCATGCAATTAAAGCTGGAATGGATATGGGGATTGTTAATGCAGGGCAACTTGCTGTGTATGAAGAAATTCCCAAAGATCTGCTTGAAAAGGTTGAAGATGTAATTCTAAATAGAAAACCAGATGCAACTGAAAGACTTATTGAATTTGCCGAGACAATTAAAAAACAGGATAAAACTCGGGTTAATGAAAAGAAAGATGAATGGCGAAAGCTTTCTGTTGAAGAAAGATTAAAACATTCGCTTATTAAAGGCATTGTAGATTTTATTGATGAAGATGTCGAAGAGGCAAGAAAAAAATATCCTCAACCACTCGAAATAATTGAAGGTCCTCTAATGGCAGGTATGAATGTGGTTGGTGATTTGTTTGGTGCCGGGAAAATGTTTTTGCCCCAGGTGGTTAAAAGTGCACGAGTAATGAAAAAAGCCGTTGCGATTTTAATTCCTTTTATAGAGGCAGAGAAAGAAAAAAACAAAAATACCCGCGAACAAGGCAAAGTTCTTATGGCAACCGTAAAAGGTGATGTTCACGATATTGGGAAGAACATTGTTGGAGTTGTTCTTGGATGTAACAACTATAACATAATTGATCTTGGAGTAATGGTACATACTGAAAAAATTTTACAAGCAGCGATTGATGAAAAAGTTGATGTAATTGGTTTAAGCGGACTTATAACCCCATCTCTCGATGAAATGGTACACGTTGCAAAAGAAATGGAACGTCGGAAAATGAATATTCCATTACTTATTGGCGGGGCAACTACATCCCGCATTCATACTGCTGTTAAAATTGCACCTAACTATAGCGGCTCTGTTATCCATGTTCATGATGCTTCACGAAGTGTACCGGTAGTATCTAATTTGCTTAATGGTAATGAAACTGAAAAAGAAAAATTTATTCAATCTGTAAAAGCAGAATACAAGCAACTGCGTGAAGATTACGCAAAAAGAAGTGCTGAGAAGATTTTAATTTCAATAGAAAAAGCACGCGTAAATAAGACTAACATTGACTGGATGAAATCTAAAATTATCAAACCTGTTCAACTTGGTGTAACTGTGCTTAAAAATTTTCCTTTAAATACATTACGTAATTACATTGATTGGAATCCATTTTTTCAAACCTGGGAATTAAAGGGCAAATACCCGATAATATTTGATGATCCTAATGTTGGCAAAGAAGCAAGAAAACTTTTCGATGATGCAAATAAACTTCTTGAAGAAATAATAGGTGATAAACTTTTAACAGCCAGTGCTGTTTTTGGTTTATTCCCGGCAAATTCAATCGGAGACGATATTGAAGTTTATACTGATGAAGAAAGACGCGGAGTATTGACAGTACTTCATACACTCAGACAACAAATGCAAAAAACTGAAGGACAGCCAAATATCGCATTAGCTGATTTTATTGCGACGAAAGAGAGCGGGGTTGCAGATTATATCGGGATGTTTGCCGTAACAGCCGGAATTGGAATTGAAAAGCTTGTAGAAAAATTTGAAAAAGACCATGATGATTATAATAGCATAATGGTTAAAGCCATTGCGGACAGATTTGCAGAAGCATTTACCGAACACCTTCACGAACTTGTAAGAAAAAAATATTGGGGCTATGGTGAAACAGAAAATCTGACTAATGATGATCTTATAAAAGAAAAATATGCTGGAATAAGACCAGCGCCAGGTTATCCCGCACAACCAGATCACACAGAGAAAGAGATCATTTTTGAATTGCTGCAAGCAGAAAAAAATATCGGGATAAAGCTTACGGAATCGCTTGCTATGTATCCAGCCGCAAGTGTAAGCGGATTATACTTTGCTAATTCCGAAGCAAAATACTTTAATGTGGGTAAGATTTCTAAAGACCAGGTGCTAGATTATCACCGTCGCAAAGGGATGAGTCTTGAGGATGTAGAAAGATGGTTAAGCCCGATTTTGAATTATTAACTATCTGCCGTGATATATAATTCCATTTTCAGTATCAGAAATAAAAACTTCCTTTCCGTCTGTCCATACGCCCCAAAAAAGTGCTAGTGGATCGACTGTATGATTAGGTACGTTAATGTTATTTTGCCCAGTCAGTACCGTTAAAGTGATATACCAAATTCCATTGACCAACTGCAAATACATTTTTGCTCGACTAATATATCTTTCAGAAAAAAAAGTACTTGTTGAAAATACTCTATGCCAGTCCCTGAGTATTAAATTTCCGTAGATTGGTTAAGTATTTGTTGAAACCACACCGTTAGCAAATGATATTAGCTCATCTCAATTGCCCACAGAAGACTCCGAACTTCTGTTCATGATCAGTTGTTTGTCCAGTCCAACGATTTAAATTGTTTTTGATTTTTCTATAAATAACTGATACATCTATTCCCCAGGGACTTCAAGTTAGCATAAAGCAAACTGTACTATTTCCAGCTATCGACCACAATTGTCAAACTGTCTGCTACTTTGTAAGTATCCCAGTTAACCCCATTGTAATGAAGTGCATATTCATATCCACCAACCCATATATTATTTGCCGCCGTACCATAAACACAATATAAATTAGCACTTAACACTGCTACATTTGCCGGTGTTACATCAGTCCATAGGCTACCGTTATAATGCATAATAAATGTACTCAATGTCCCTTGATTTATTTTTCTGCCAAATGCCCAAACATTATTTTGTGCTGTTCCCCAAACAGAATAGACCACTTTATTACCAGTAAACTCTGTAATAGGGGTACCTTCAGTTGCTCTTGTCCATTTCACACCGTTGTAGTGCCAAAGACAATCTCTAACATCTGGAGCATCACCATTTGCACCCCACACATCACTTGGTGAACTTCCCCAAATAGATTCAAGCTGAATCGTGCTGGGAAGATTGCCGTAGTTAACACTATCTATACTCCAGACATAATTACGTTTTCCGGGCGGAATATCCTCTATTGGTTCTGTTGTGTTGCAGGAAGTTGAGAGTGAGATTAAGAATGCAAGTGAGATTATGTGTAGGAGCGTGACCCCGCTCACTTTATGCAATACAGGCGCAGATAAATTTAAGTTTAACTTATAATTACTGCTGTTAAACCAAATACTTTTTATAAATTTCTTAAAAGTAAAAAAGTACAAATTTTTCATCCCACAGATCCTTTGATAATTTACAAGATCAATTTTCGTTCCTTTATAGTTATAAAAATAAAAGTGAATAAACAAACAGAAAATAAAAGATGATAACAATTGTCGGTAAACTAACGGGTACAATTTTACCAGAAGAGGGATAAAAATTACATTTCAGCAAAAGATGGCTAAGTCCATTTTTGAATTATTAACGATTCCAACGCGTCTTCCTGAACTCGTTCCGGAATCTAAGATTATGATTATTGAGTGAAATGCGAACAAAAACCAAGTTCCGTTTTACAAAGACAATTTGAATTGATTTAGAACTTTACGCATAAAAACGATTTGTTTGGATAACATAATTAACTTATCTTTATGGTGCCTGCTTAAAAATTAAGATAATCTTACCCGATTACTCGTTCTAGTTTTTAATCCACAGGAAGCGAGCCTTATAACCAATATGTGCCCGTACTATTAATAACATTTTTAAATTTTTCAGGAGTTTACATGAATATCTTTGTTGGCAATTTGTCAAACGATGTTCAGGAAGAGGATTTAACAAATCTTTTTTCAGAGTTCGGTCAGGTAAAAGAAGTAAAAATTATTCGTGATATGTTTTCACAGCAATCAAAAGGATTTGGCTTTGTTGAAATGCCGGGTCTTGCCGATGCTCAAAAAGCGATCAACGCATTAAACACTAAAGAAGTTAAAGGGAAAAAACTTGTAGTGAATGAAGCACGCCCTAAAACAGATAGCAGACGCAGACCAGGTGGCGGCGGAAGCGGCAGCGGCGGTGGCGGCGGAAGATTTAATAATTCTAATAATAATAACAGACGCAGATATTAAAAATATTGAAGACGCCGGGCTGATTTTATAAACCGGCGTCTTCTCTGTTATATTTTAGTGTTGATGCCCGCGACAAGCATTTTCTTCATTAATAATTAATTCGCCTTTTAGATATTTTAGCACAGCATCCTCTGCAATTTTTTCATTTGTAAGGATGGGTGTAAGATTATGAGCTTTAAGATCTTCAATCAATCTCCAGCCACCTGAAGTGAAAATTACTGCCTCACAGTCACGTAACCCATCAATTAAGCCATGATGACTATGAGCGTGTTCTTCGTTATGATGATGATGTTCCTGCTCGTTTTCTCCATGCTGGTGATGATGGGTGAAATTATTTTCTCTTATTTCTCTGTTTATAATTTTTGAGCTATCCGTCTCAAAAACTATAAACGCTCTGCATCTTCCAACATGCCCGGCGATAGTTTGGTTATCGTTAGTTGCAACTGCTACTTTCATTTTTACTCCTTTGTGTTTTGTAAACATTTTAGACACATATTATTCTGTAAATTATTTGTGAATTTTTTCCCACAGTTTTCACAGAATTGTTTAGATTTTTCTTTAATTGACATAGATAAGTTGTCAGATATTCGAATAGCTTTCCCGTGTATTATTGCCTCGGCAATTTTTTTATGAGCCCGCATTATAATTCTGCCAAATGTAGCTCGTGAAACTTTCATCTTCTCTGCCGCCTGTTCCTGAAAAAGTTCATTCATATCGGCAAGCCTGATTGCTTCAAGTTCATCAACCTCCAGGCGTATTTCTTCAAGCAATCCCAATGGAATTCCCTGTGGCTTAAAATAATAAGCGGCAGGGTTACATCGTGTCTTTCTTCTCTTTTCCGGTCGAGCCAATTCTATCCTTAATTTTAATTATGAGCATATGCTCATAACAAAAATATAAGCATGGAGGTTAAAAAACAAGCCAGATTATTGTTGACCTTTTAGTTTTCACTACTACTTTAATTGTCTTTATAAAATTTATTTCATTCTAAAACCATTCATCATTAATAAATACCACTATTTAAAATGTTATGAAAAAAAATTAAAACAATAGTTAAATACGACAAAGAAAATTGATTATTCTTTAAATAATAATTAACACAACTTTTTAACAATTCATCATTTAAATAAATATCTCTCTATAAAATTGTTGTAAAATGAAAAATTATATACTTCTTATTATTCTTTTCATATTTAATTCTACTTTTGCTTCTGTTAAAAGTGATTCGATAAAAACTATAACCGCCTATAGGCTTGAAAAACCAGTAGTATTAGATGGAATATTGGATGAGCCTGTATATTCAAAACCACCGGTGACTGAATTTACTCAGAGAGACCCATTTGAAGGAAAACCAGTAACAGAAAAATCAGAAGTCTGGATTTCTTATGATGATTATAATATTTATTTCAGCGGAAGATTTTATGATTCCAGTCCAGACTCAATCGATGCAACATTAATGCGGCGAGATAATCTTGTCGAATCAGATTGGTTTTGGATTTATTTAGATCCGTATAATGATGACAGAACAGGTTATTACTTTGCGGTTAATGCGGCAGGTTCAGTTTGTGATGGTACTTTATATAATGATAGCTGGGATGATAATTCGTGGGATGGTATTTGGGAAAATAAAACCAGAATTGATAAAAATGGCTGGACTGTTGAAGTAAAAATTCCGTTTACTCAACTACGCTTTAAGGAATCGGATCATATGACTTGGGGTGTAAATTTAGATAGGGATATAAAACGTAAACATGAAATGTCTTTTTATGTTATGGTTCCAAAAACTCAAAGCGGTTTTGTCTCTCATTTTGCAGACTTGGTTGGATTAGACGGAATAAAACCAAAACAACGATTTGAAATTCTTCCTTATGTTGTTCAGAAAGCTCAATATCTTGTTCACGATTAAAATGATCCGTTTTACAAATCAAATCAGTACAATACTTCACTTGGTGCAGATTTAAAATTCAGTTTGGGAAGTAACTTAAATATCGATGCAACTTTTAATCCTGATTTTGGACAAGTAGAAGTTGATCCTGCTATTGTAAATCTTTCTGCTTTTGAAACTTTTTACGACGAAAAGAGACCGTTTTTTATTGAAGGTGCAAATATATTTCAGTTTGGTTATGGTGGGGCTAACAATAATTGGGGATTTAATTTTAGTATTCCTGATCTTTTTTATTCGAGGAGGATTGGTAGAACCCCACAGGGAAACATTACTAATTCAGGTTATGTTGATTTTCCTTCGGAAACAAGAATATTAGGTGCTGCAAAATTATCGGGTAAAATTGATGAATCATGGTCTATTGGCGTACTTAGTTCTGTTACTGAGAGAACATTTGCTTCGATTCAAACTGATGAATCAGGTAAAATTGAAGAAGAGGTTGAACCATTAACTCACTATGGAGTTTTTAGAACTCAGAAAGAATTTAATTCTGGTAAACAAGCTATTGGATTTATTCTTACTATCTGTAAACAGAGATCTTTCAGATGAAAATCTTAAAGAAAATATTAAGTAATCAGGCATACACATTCGGTGCTGACGGCTGGACATTTTTAGATGAAGATGAAACTTATGTTATAATGGGATCCGTTATTGGTTCTTATACATCTGGAACAAAAGATTATCTTATAAAATTGCAGCAACAGCCGTATAGATATTTTCAAAGACCAGATAAAACTTATATGCCGCTTGATAGTAATCGGACTTCTCTCTCGGGAATGTTTTCACGCATAATGATTAATAAGCAGAAGGGTAATTTTTATCTAAATGCAGCGCTTGGTTCAATATCTCCCGGGTTTGAGTATAATGACCTTGGTTCTCAGTGGCTTGCGGATAGATTAAACGGGCATTTTGTTGTCGGTTACAGATGGTATGAACCAGATGGAATTTTAAGAAACAAAGGAATTTACCTGGCTTATAATAAATCTGTTGATTACGAAGGAAATGTAAATAGAAATGGATTTTATACGAGCACTAACACAGAGTTTACAAATTATTGGGGAATGAGTTCAAATTTTTCATATAATTTTAATTCGGTTTCTACTTCATTAACTAGGGGCGGTCCTAAAATAAATATTCCACAAAATTATTCTTTTAGCTTAAATGCATATACCGATAGCAGAGATAAAATTATCTTTTCACCTTATGTTAATTTATGGTGGAATAAAATAGGGAGTAACGAACAGTATTATGGTTTTGAAGTTGAATGGAAACCAAATTCTCAAATTAGCCTAACCTTTGCACCAGAATTCGATTATAATTTTACTTCTTATCAGTGGGTGGGTAATTTTTCAGATAGTTATGCTATCAATACATATAAAACGCGGTATGTTTTTGGCGATCTTAATCAAAAAACGATATCAGCAAATATTAGGTTAAATTGGATTTTCACTCCTACGTTGAGTCTTCAAGTATATATACAACCGCTAATTTCAGTAGGTGATTATAAAAACTTTAAAGAAATTGCTAATCCGCCAAGTTTAGATTTTAGAAAATACGGCACAGAAAATTCTGAAATTACCTATGAGGAAGGATCATCAACATACATAGTCGATCCGGATGGTAATGGCCCCGCGGCACAATTTAGTTTTTCAAATCCCGATTTTAATTTTAAATCACTTAGAGGAAATTTAGTTTTAAGATGGGAGGCATTACCAGGTTCCGTATTTTATTTTGCATGGACTAACAGTAGAATGAATTTTGAAAACCCTGGAGTGTTAAACTTCAAAAACGATTTTAGTAATTTGATTAATTCTGAATCTGATAATGTTTTTCTGGTAAAGTTTTCATATTGGTTTAATCTTTAAGACAAAGACGAAAATAAAATTATACAATTAGCTTTTGATGAATAAAAAATCATAAGCTAATCTTTTAATTAAATCCCACCGAATGCTTTTAAAGACATTATTAATCCTCTTCTCATAAGGATAAAATTTTCGTTTATACGTCGGTTAAAATGAATAATAATCCAATAATTTTTTATTATTGTGTCATAAATATTTTTAATAAAATAATTTATTAGAGGAAATTATGAAATCAACTTTGAGAACAATGATTAAAAATATCTTGGCTTTATTTTTATTGTTACAAGGATTAGACTTTGCACAATCGATAACGAAAGAAAACATAGAAAGTGCTGAAAAAATTATAGGATTGGAATTCAATGATGCCGAACGCGATTCTATGCTTAACAATCTGGAGGAGCAACTTTCAAATTATAAAAATATAAGAAAAACGGAATTAACTAATAGCATTCCACCTGCTATAATATTTAACCCAATTCCAGTTGGATTTAAATTTCCCGAAAATCAAAAGGAAATTGTATTTAGTGATTATAGTTATGCAAAATTGCCCGCCAATATTAATGATCTTGCCTATTACTCAATTGGAGAATTAGCAGAACTAATACGCACAAAACAAATAACATCAACAGAATTAACAAAGTTTTTTCTTGATAGACTAAAAAAGTATAACCCCGAACTTCATTGTGTAATAACTCTCACCGAGGAGCGAGCACTTAATCAAGCAAAAAAAATGGATGAAGAAATTAGCGCAGGTAAATACAGGGGAATATTACACGGAATTCCATTTGGTGTTAAAGATCTTTTAGCAACAAAAGATTATAAAACAACCTGGGGTGCAATGCCATTTAAGGATCAAAAAATTAACGAGGACGCCACAGTAATTACAAAATTAGAAAAAGCCGGAGCCGTGCTTTGTGCAAAACTTTCTATGGGTGCGCTTGCCTGGGGTGATGTTTGGTTTGGCGGTAAAACAAGAAATCCATGGGATACAACACAAGGTTCAAGCGGTTCTTCTGCCGGATCAGCCTCCTCTGTTTCTGCAGGGCTTCTTCCATTTGCAATCGGTACAGAAACCTGGGGCTCGATTATTTCTCCTTCAACAATTTGCGGAACAACAGGTTTGCGTCCAACTTATGGAAGAGTTAGCAGAACTGGTGCAATGGCGTTGAGCTGGAGTATGGATAAAATTGGACCCATTTGCAGAACAGCGGAAGATTTGGCAATAGTTTTTAATGCTATTAATGGGTCGGATGGTATTGATCAAACTCTTTATGATGTACCATTTAATTATAAACCAAAGATTAATTTTAAAGGATTGAAAATTGGATATCTAAAAACAGACTTTGATAAACAATATGATTTTCATTTAAATGATTCATTAACACTTGTTAAACTAAAAGAACTTGGAGCAGAACTAATTCCAATTGATCTTCCTAAAATTCCGGTCAACGATCTCTCAATAATTCTCTCAGCAGAAGCTGCAGCAGCTTTTGACGAATTAACCAGAAGCAATAAAGATGATCTTCTTGTACGTCAGATAAAAAATGCCTGGCCTAATTCATTTCGATCATCCCGTTTTATTCCAGCAGTAGAATATATCAATGCGAATAGAGTTAGATTTTTGTTAATCCAGGAAATGCAAAAGCTTATGGAAAAAGTTGATATTTATATTGCACCCTCTCAAGAGGGAGACAATGAATTGGTAACTAATTTATCCGGTCATCCATGTGTTGTTCTTCCAAATGGTTTTTCGAAGGAAGGAACACCAATGAGCATTACATTCATTGGAAGATTGTTTGATGAAGGAAGATTGATTGCATTTGCAAAAGAATATCAAGATGCTACTAATTATCACAAAAAGCATCCTCCAATGTTTAAGTGAAAAATTGTCCGAGACAACTATTGACCAACGTGTTTAATTTGTTGATATTTTTGTGATATATCTGACCGGGACCGTGATAGGTGGTGGTGAGTAATCAAATTAATTAGGTAATACGGGTTATTAGTGGTAATTTTGAGCCTCCGGTAATAGTCCGGAATTTTTTTAATATTATTTTTAGAGGTTCTAGTGAGTACTAAGTTATTTGTGGGTTCTCTCCCCTGGTCTGTCGATGACGACGCCTTAAGAGAAACATTTGAAGAACACGGAAGCGTGGTTTCTGCAAAAATTGTTAAAGATCGCGATACTGGCAGATCAAGAGGATTTGGGTTCGTTGAAATGGAGAGTTCCTCCGAAGCATCTAATGCAATTAAAGCATTAAATGATTCGCAATTAAACGGAAGAAATATCGTAGTTAATGAAGCAAGATCGAGAAACTAAGAAAAATTTCTGAGTTGATTTCTGAAAGGCGTCTTTTGACGCCTTTCGTATTTTAAATAGAGAATGTTAAAATAGTTTTAAGATTAAACAAAATAATTGTAGTCAATAAAACAAATCAAATATTTTCTTTTCTAAAACGTGCACCAGCAAAAACACCCAATGCCCCAATTATTGGATTTAATAATAATAAAAAGATAGGTTGTTTAGCCTTTTGCATAGCCTCCATATTTGGAACGTTTGGCTTACGAATCTCTTGGGCTTCCTCGCTAGAAACACTTAAAGCAGGAATAGACATAGCAATGCCAAGGACTAAAACAAATCCCGCAAGTACCATTGCTGGTTTTTGATTCTTTGCTATTAAAACACAAACATAACCACCTAAACTTGCAGCAATTAAACCGAGGATAAAACTAAATATTATCCAGAGTAAAGAGACATCAAATGTTTCGGATTCAAATGAATTATTCTCTCCCAGGATTAAATAGAGAAGAGTAAAGGTTAAGAATATAAATGCAAATATTGCAATATATCCCACAACAACCCCAAGTATATTGCGAACCATAAATTGCCTCCTTTATAGTATTAGCTGTTTGATTTTTATTAAAGAAATCAGATTTGACAGGAAACTAAATTTTTATTTTATAATTAGCAATAATTAAATCGAATCAACTATAAAACTTAAATTATTTTAGAAATAAAAATTTTTATTACACCAGGGGGAGATTTGAATAGAATTTATAAAAGTAAAGACACATTTATGTAGCACAAAATGATTTTAAAATGTGTCTTTACTTCAAATTAATTAATTAAACGCAGTATTCTTCAACATTTTTTTAGAATCATAAGGTGCCGGATCACCGCCAAGATATTTATGAAACCACTCCAGATGCGCATTGTAATAAAGCGGCATTGATTTTACATTATTTGGCCAGTGTCCATCATTTTTAAAAATAATTAATCTGCTGTCTATGCCAAGTGTTTGCAGTGTGTTAAAATATTGAATGCTTTGGGTATAAGGAACCCGATAATCTTTTTCACCCGTAATAATTAAAGCCGGGGTAGCAAAATTTTGTACATAATTAGAAGGTGAAAACTTACTATAAACATCTGAGTTCCATGGTTGACCCTTTAAATCCCAATCAGCAAACCATAATTCTTCAGTTGCACCCCACATAGATTCAAGATCAAAAATGCCCATCATAGAAGCAAGACATTTAAACCGTTTTGTTTTTGCCTGAAGCCAGTTCATCATATATCCACCATAAGACCAGCCCATTGCACCGACTCTTGTGCTATCAACGTATGGAAGTTTTGATAATCCATCCGTTACTTTCATAACATCTTCAAATACCAATCCTCCCCAATCACCAGAGATAGCTTCTGTATATTTACTTCCATAACCTGTTGAACCATGCGGATTAAAAAATGCTATAACATAACCCGATCCCGGATAAACCTGCCAATCGCCGCGGAAAGAGTCCATCCATTGCATTTGAGGTCCCCCGTGTACATTTATTACAAGCGGATATTTTTTATTCGGATCAAAATTATGCGGCTTCACAATAAATACATGAACAGGAATATCCTGTGCTCCGGTAATCCACATTTGTTCTGCAGGACGGATATCAACTTCATCTGCAAGTTTTTTATTAAAGTAAGTTATTTGAGAATACGCGCTTCCATTTGTTTGATATGAATAGATCTCTCCTATTTTATCAACTGTGCTGAATTTTAAATAAAGAGTTTTATCATCATTGCTTACCTGATAACCCGCAACAGATTTATCATCAGTAATTTGCGTAACAATTTTTGTTTCGATGTTTACGCTGAATACAGGATTGTACCCCCGGCTATCAGCTGTGAAATAAATATTTTTTGAATCAGATGACCAGGAAAGATCATCAACTGTGTAATCAAAAGTTTCGGTAAGTGTTTCGCTTAACATTGTTTCGCGGTTTAATATTGTAACACGATAACGATCTGCCTCATAACCCGGAATCACTTGAGATTTGTACGCAATGTATTTACCATTTGGAGAATAGACAGGACTTCCATCAAAGGCAAGATTATAAGAAGTTACATCAACCGCCTCTTTTCCGCCAATAGGGTAGATATATAAATCTGTGTTTGTTGATCGTGCAATATTTTTTTCAGGGGTTGACATAAAACAAATCTCACGGCTATCGGGAGAAAAAGCATATTTTACACCGCCGCCAAGCATATAAGTACCCGAAAGAACATCGCTCTTTGCAACAATTGAATAAACTTTTTCTCTCAGATCATATAAAACTAAGTAAGTTTCTTTGCCGCCTTTGTATTCTGTCCAGTGCCGAAATAAAAGCTCGTCAGCTATGTATGCTTGAAGAGGACCTTTTAATGTTGACTCATCGAGTTTTTTGTTACAATCATTATCCGCTCCGCATTCTGGATATAAATCAGCAGTAAATGCGATGTACTTGCCATCGTTTGAAAGCACCGGATCAGAAACTCCTGCGTAAAAATCTGTTATCTGTGCTGCTTCATTTGATTCAAAAGAATATTGATAAACCTGCCCGGCTGACATAAAATAAAGCTGGTCATCTTTTGACCAAAATGGAGAGGACGGGTTCTTAACTTTTTCAGAAATATTTTTAAGATCGCTGCCATTTGGGTTCATCACATAAACAGTGCTTTGGGTTTTACCTTCGGCAAGAAAAGATTCTGAAACACTAAAAACAATTCTATCATCTGCATTTGATAGAACAGGTGCGCTTACATTTTTTACTTTATAAAGCTCCTCAATTGTAAACGCTTTTTTCTGAGCATTAATGCTAAACGAAACAACAAGTATTAAAAAAATCATAAAATGTTTTTTCATGTGTGTATCCTTTCTTTAAGCAAATAATATTATAAAAATTATTTTTCATTTAAAATTATTTAAAAGCGGCACTCCAATCGAAGCACTTGGCTCATTTATCTTAAGCAGATTTGCTAATGTGGCAGCAATATCCGTTGTATAAACCGGGGTATTAATTGTTTGTGCCGGAATATGCCAACCGTAAAAAATTAATGGAACGTGAGTATCATAATTATAAGTGGAGCCATGTGTTGTTCCTTTTTCCATAAAGCCTGTTAAGTAACCAGAACGTAAATCGAATGCAATATCTCCGGACAGGGATGGATTAAAACCATTTAATAAAAAGTTTATTTGATCACGTGCTGCCACTTGAGTTTCAAGATAATCGCGCGTAAAGATTGAAGTCATTTCAGGAAAAGTATCTCTCATATAATCAACAAGTTTTTGTTCAACTGCATGAATATCTAAATTATTTTTCTTTAGTACATCCCGATTTAGAAATATCTGCTTGTTTGATATATTTTCAATCAGCTCTTCACTTCCAAAGAAACGTTTAGAAAAAGTATTTAGAGAATCGGCTATTTTTTTACCTCTTAATGCCCCTGTAGGCAGATTATGATCACGAAGGTATGCCTGTGTTTCCATTGCGGCGTGATCAGCAGTTAAAAATAAAATATAATTACCTTTTCCAACCTGCTTATCAAGTGTTTTAAATAGGTCAGCAAGTTGTTCGTCAAGTTTTATATAAGTATCCATAATTTCGTAGGCAAAGGTGCCATATTCATGTCCAATAATATCTGTTGAAGAAAAACTAATAGCCAGAAAATCAGTTTCAGTTCCTTTGCCTAATTCTTCATTTAGCAAAGCTGCTTTTGCAAATTCAGCAACCAATTGATTACCAAAGGGAGTTGCCCGTATCTTTTCATAACGATCTGCTTCATTTAGTTTATTGAATGTATGCGGAAATGATGTTTTGCCTTCATTGAACAAATCCTTTTCATATTTTGATTCATCCGGTTGATTGATTAGGTAATCACTTTCAGGTAAAGATAAATTCCAGGTTTGTGATAAATATAAATCAGCGAGTTTCCTGTTATTGAAATCCTGTGCCCATCCAGGCAGCTTAGGCATATAATAAGTTGAAGAAATAAAATCGCCGGTTTTTTCATCATACCAAAAAGCTCCATCCGGAAAGTGCCCGCCCGGTAAAACAGCCGAGCGATCTTTTAACGAAACCGCGATAACTTTGGATCTTCCATTTGTCGCAAGTTTTAATTGATCGGTTATTGTTGTAGAAAGAAGCCTTTTAGGTGACATTTGCCCCAGATCATCATTACTGCCTGTGCTTTTTACTTGAGGATCATTAACACAATAAATAGTTTTTCTTAAAAATCTATCATAAAAATTATTTCCAATAATGCCGTGATAAAAAGGTGTTGTTCCTGTGTATATTGATGCGTGCCCTGGTCCTGTGCTTGTTAGTTCATAGTTGTAATGTGCAAATGTAAAGTTTGATCCTTCGTTCATTAATCTATTAAAACCATCTTTGCTGAAAAATTGTTTGTAACGGTATAGATAATCAAATCGCATCTGATCAATGACGATTCCAACAACAAGTTTAGGACGTTCTAAAGTTTGTGAATAGCTGGCTGTTAAAAAGATGGAAAGAAAAGAAACGATTAATAAAAACTTTTGAAATTTCATTATAAACCACGCTAAAATTTTGTAACAAGATTTAACTAAAAATAATCCCGTTATCTAAAATAATTATTCCTTTGCTTAAATAGATATTTTAATTCGAGAACTAAAGAATTGACAAAAACTTAACAATAAACATTAAATCAATTCCCCCAAAGTTTTCCATAAAATTTTCATCTAAAAACGAATAATTACAATAAGAAAAGCAATAAATGTTCAATTTTTGAAATTCTGTTTTATGGTGCGGCTTCATATATGTTCTTATTGTAATTACCGGACTGCCTTTTTTATCTTTACAAAACAAAATGATCTACATATTTTTCATTTGACATTAAACTTTTTAATTATACAAATT
Organism: uncultured Ignavibacteriaceae bacterium; assembly: GCA_963809415.1. Lineage (GTDB taxonomy): Bacteria > Bacteroidota > Ignavibacteria > Ignavibacteriales > Ignavibacteriaceae > IGN3. The sequence goes on from CAWEJJ010000003.1 coordinate 2,273,347, forward strand.
TAGTTTTGTTTCTTGATGATGCTTTAGAGTTAATTAAGAATAAATTTATGAAAGAAAGAGAAAATGAAAACAATCGGGCTTATTGGCGGTACGGGCTGGATTTCAACTCTGGAATACTATCGTATTATTAATGAAGAAACAAATAAACGACTTGGCGGACTTAATGCAGCGCGCTGTATTCTTTATTCTTTTAACTATGCTGATATAAACGAATGCAATATCCGGGACGATCACGAAGGTGTTTATAAGTTTGTCCTGGATGCAGCCTTAAAACTTAAAAATGCAGGGGCTGATTGCCTTGTCCTTTGTGCAAACACAATGCATCAATATGCTGAAAGGCTTGATGAAGAAATTAAACTTCCAATAATTCATATTGCAGATGCGACAGCAGCAGAAATTAAAAAGCACCGGTTGTCATCAATTGGTTTGCTGGGGACAAAGTTTACAATGGAAATGGATTTTTATACCAAGCGGTTAAGTGCCGCAGGAATAAATTCTTTAGTGCCCGAAAAGCCAGAACGACTTTTTATTCACAATACAATAATGGAAGAATTGCTAAAAGAAATATTTAAACCCGAATCCAAAAAAAGATTTTTGGAGATAATAAATGATCTTGAACAAAAAGGCGCAGAAGGAGTAGTTCTTGGCTGCACGGAAATTCCATTATTAATAAAACAAGCAGATACACATTTACCTGTTTTTAATACTTTGGAAATTCACGCCACAGCCGTTGTTGATTTTGCAATTAAACAATAAGCTTTCAGCAATAAGTATTTATCAATATGAATTTTATTCCTTCATACTTAAAACACTTACACAAACAGCAGTTTTTTAAACGTGCCGAAGAAGCTTATAATAGTCTTATTTCGTGCACAAGCTGTCCGCGTGATTGCAATGTGGATCGCATTAATGGTGATTACGGAATTTGCACAAGCGGGCATTTACCGATTGTATCTTCATACACTCCGCACTTTGGAGAAGAACCCGTTTTATCCGGAACAAAAGGAGCGGGCAATATTTTTTTTGGTAACTGTAATTTAAAATGTATCTATTGCCAAAATTTTGAAATCAGCCAAAATCCAATCTTAGAAAAGCGTAAAGAAGTAACACACGAACGCCTGGCAGAAATAATGATTGAATTGCAAAACAAAGGTTGTCATAACATAGGGCTTGTTTCCCCAACTCACTTTTCCGCAACGATTTTAAAATCAATTTATTTAGCTGCACAAAAAGGACTTAATCTTCCAATCATCTATAACACGAATGGATATGATTCTGTTGATATGTTAAAACTTTATGACGGTGTTGTTGATATTTATCTGCCAGACTTCAAATATGGAAACAGCGAGTATGCAAAAAAATATTCTTTAGTGGATAACTACTTTGAAAAAACCAAAGAAGCAATAAAAGAAATGTTTCGCCAGGTTGGTGATGAACTTATTTATGATGGTGATGTTGTTGTGCGCGGATTAATTATCAGGCATTTAATATTACCAAATGATTTATCCGACACAGAAAACGTATTTAAGTTTATAGCAGAAGAGTTAAGTCCAAAAATCCACATCTCTTTAATGTCTCAATATTATCCCACAAACAAAGCATATAAAGATATTTTAATTGACCGGGCAATACGAAATTCCGAATATGAAAAAGCAATTCAATTATTGGAAAAATATGGTTTGCATAATGGGTGGATTCAGGAAATGGACAGCTCGGAAAATTACCTGCCGAATTTTAATGAGGATAGAACTAATCCTTTTAAGAATTAAATAACTCACGTTACGCAGATTACCAAACATCCGGGGTTTCAATGAATTATTTTGAAAGAGTATTCTTGATTTTTAAACCAAAAACAACTTTAAGGCTGTTCAATTGACAAAACCCCGTAGGTTTTTAACACACTTGCGTAAGATGACTTAATAACTAAAAGATTAACTAAAACTGCGCAAGGGGAAACGAAAATCTTTTCTCGCTTTTTTTGCCCTGGATTATTTTTAATAATATTCTTCTGGATCTTTGGTTAATAGCTGACCTGAGATTAAATATTATGCTGTGCAATGTTTCTGCTGTTATTTCTCAAGCACCAGGTTTTTTAAAAAAAATTATTTGCTAACTGTTGATTGAGTTTAACGATAAATTGTTTTAAGTTACACGAGCACAAATGTACATACCCTCCACAACGCCTTATCTGACGCCGGAGGGGGGACCTTATTGGGAGAAGGTAGAACGGATTGTTAAAGAATAAAGATTAAAAATCTAAGATCTAAGATTAAAGATTATAGTATGCACAACCTATTTTAAAATGTTTTGGATTTGTAATAGAAACAAAATAATTGGGACATAGATTCACCAAAGGCGGACAGGTATGCAACTGCACGCATATCTATGTTCCTTAACTAATAATAACGTGCAGTATAAGTAATAGTTATAAGCCAAGTATTTATCAATATGGAAAACAATTTAAGTTTTGAAGACATAAAGCACTTTTCTATTGCTAGACTTACTCAAATCTATATCCTGTCTAACAAATTACGTCAATATTTAGATGATGAATTAGTAGATTTAAATAATAATCTAAAAAGCTTGGATAATAATGAGTTGCTGAGTTCTCCAGATTTAATGGAGCAAGCAAAAAAAGAAGGTATTGTTTCTGGCAGAGATTATAAAAAATTAGAAAAGACTGACCCACAAAGATTTAAAAATATTTTTGAGCAGAATTCTCTCAAATTTTCGAAGTTGATGAGTGAAGTGAATATGAATTTACACATAAATCTTTTCCCACATATTACCTGGTCTTCTTTATTCCTAATATCAATGTCGCATTTTGAATACAGCTTTATATTAATTAGCAACTTCTTTCAAGACAAAAAGAAAATTAAATTATCACTTAGTGAAATTTCTGGACATAATAATTATGAGAAGTTTAAAACCTATTCTTTAAAAGTTATAGAACTCAATTATGATTTTTGTGAATCAAATAAATGGTCAAAAATAAAGGACCATCAAAAGGTACGAAATCTAATCGTACACAATAACGGCATTCTTGATGGTTCCCAACGTGCAAATTCTGTAAAAGAATTAATTGATAATAAAAAAATCAAATTGAATTATTCTGGAGATTTGAACATAAAATTAAGTAAAGATTATTTAGAAGAAGTAATTTTTGATTTACAAGAATGGCTTGAAGAATTTTATAATGCGATTGAATGATGGCTTATAACCAGCCAATCAACCCGACCGCCATTTTGGTTCGGTGAATTTAAGATTTTTGAAATTGTGTTTTTGTTATAGTTTGTTGTTTCAAGTGTTCGTTCTAATTAATTAACTTACAAACTGCACTTGCTGATGCAAGTTAAGTGCAGTTTGTTTAATCATTGGCATTTGTGCTTTACTCGGCTTCCTTGTCCGTTAGCTAACGGATGGGCGGCGGGTTAGGCGCAACGTCGTTAGGTGGTTTTAGATGAGTAGCATTTATAAATTTAGAGATTGGGAGGACGACAATCATAAAAAGATGATTCGGGAAAACACTATTCATTTTGCATCTATAGCCAGTTTTAATGATCCTTTTGACTCAACCATCCCCTTTAGATATGATTTAATAAATGATAAAGAATTAATGAATGCATATTGTAGAGTAATCAAACACGATGAACCTCATATTTCAAGACAAGTAATGAGAAAAAAGGCACGAGATGAAGTTAAGAAGGGATTTGTCAGAGGAGAAGCTTATTTAAAAGGTGCAACTAAAATCACCGCAGAGTTCAATACTAAAATGTTTGGAATATTTTCAGTTGCGACGGAATATCATCATTTATTAATGTGGTCACATTATGCTGCACATCATAAAGGATTTTGTGTTGAGTTAAATTATGAAAAGTTAGTTGATTTTTGTGCAGAATATTTTTTGGAAAAAGAAAAGTTATTGGAAGTTAGAAAAATGGTTTATCAAGATGAGTATCCAATTTTAATACCGACAATTGAAAACACAGTTGAATTTATGGTGCGACCACTTACATACAAATCAAAAATATGGGAATATGAAAATGAATCTCGCCTGATTGTTTATGAAGGTGCTGATGAGAATGTTGTGTTACCAGATGGAATTATAGTTGGCATTATACTCGGTTGCAAAATGCCAGATCAGTCTAAAAATGAAATTATACAAATTGCAAAAACTAAAAAGATTAATATAGCAGAGTCCATGATGCATTTTGAAAAATATGCATTAGAATACAAAAATATTTAAACCATATAACCTCTTTAATAAGTACAAAGCAAAGAGGATATAGAAATATTGTTCAATCCGTTCCTACGGATTGCCAAAAAAGTTTTTTGAATTTTAATAAACAAAAGTGTTTTATAAAAAATAAACACACAGGAGATTTTTAAATAATAATAATTACGGCGTTGCGTTTTAACAACAGCCGTTATACAAACATATAATAATAATCTTTGTGAGGGATAAATGAAAAATCGTCTGCTTCTTTTGTATTTCTTATTTTTTGCTCTTTTAGCTTCGGGTTGTTCAACAACTTTATATACTTCTACAAATAAAGAACTTACCTTTGACGAAACTGATGTTTCAAATATTTCAGTTACTACTAACAATTGGTGCGACCGAGATTATACTGAAATTGGTTTTGTAACTACCACAAAAACTAATTTACTTCTTGCTAAAGATGAACTGAAGAAAAGAGCTGCGAAAATGGGTGGGAATTCAATATTGAATTTTAAGGTTACTGTTATTAGAACATATATTATAATTTTATTCATACCAATCCCTGTGAATAATTACGTTTGCAGGGGCACAATAATCAAATATGTTTAATTCTAAATAGGAAATTCAAAATGAATAAAATTAATATACTAACAGGCTTTTTGTTAATACTTTTATTTAGCAGTTGTGCTACTTCAGTTGGGTATGTGAACGATGGTATTAAATACCCACCCAGTTTAATGGATAATATAAAATTGTATTCTGATAAAGTACCAGATAATAATTATGTTGAAATAGGTTATGTATCAGCCCATATCACAGAAATCCTTCTGGTGATTGGTTAAAAGAACTTCTGAAAAAAGAAGCTTCTAAAATGGGTGCTGATGCAATTATTTCATTCCAACTATGGGGAGCAACTGCTGAAGGAATTGCTATAAAATTTGAAGAACAAAAATAAATATGCTTTAATATATCGTTTGTATAACCTCTTTAATAAGTACAAAGTCAAGAGGATATAGAAATTTTATTCAATCCGTTGTTACGGATTGCCCAAAAAAGTTCTTTAAATTTTAATTAACAAAAGTGTTTAATAAAAAATAAATACACAAGGAATCTTTAAATAATAATAATTACGGCGTTGTTTTTAACAACTTGCCCCGATACTATCGGGATAACACGCCGTTATACCAGTAACCTATGAACATATTTAATAAATTATTCATTTTATTATTCCTAAGTTCATTCACTAGTTGTTTTACGGTGGTGAACAATGTAAAAATAAGTGAATACCTTGAAACAAATGAATCTAGCCAAAACAGTTTTCCAGTTAATTCTAATATTGATGAAAGACTTATCGGTCTCTGGGAAAAAACATTCAAAATTATAGATATGGGTTTAGGGAGTCAATCATTACATTTTTATAAAAATGGTTTCGTAGAGTATAAAAAATATTATAAAGATTTCTTAGCGACTGAACTATGGGGAGAATTTAGAACATTATCTGATACTCTATATATAAAATTCAATCCCCAGGATTTAATAGAAAAAATTCTGGTTTCATTTAATAATAATCAATTGGTTCTTCAAAATTTAGAATCACCTTTTTTTTATCATCATTATTCAATTGAAAGTTATCCATCTAGATATGGTTTTATTTATGTCGGAGAGTAAAACAATATTTTCTTAAAGTGGTATAACCTCTTTAATCCGTCAAAGCCGGACAGGTAAGTAGAAAGTCGAGAGGATATAGAAATATTGTTTAATCCGTTGTTACGGATTGGTAAAAAATAACGTAAAGACATTATCAATCCGCAATAACTTTATATTTTAAAGTGAATTCCAAATTTTCTTTAACTGTGTACTTTGTGATTTTAGAAATAAATTCAAGCGGAATTTTTTTATCGAACGAAAATTGAATAACGCCTTTTGAGGGTTTATAAGCTGCAAGTTCTTTGCTGAAAAAGATTATTGGATTAGCCGCTGGATATAATCCTCTTTAATGCCGCAATACTATCCCGCAGACAAAGCTTACAAAAATATTTTAATTGACCGGGCAATACGAAATTCCGAATATGAAAAGGCAATTCAGTTATTGGAAAAATATGGTTTGCACAATGGGTGGATCCAGGAAATGGAAAGCGCAGAGACTTACCGACCGAATTTTAATGAGGATAGATCAAATCCTTTTAAAAATTAAATTGTTAAATAGTCTTTTTCCCTTCGGAAGAAAAGATGTTTAGTATTTATGATTAAACACCTCTAAAGTTCAGACAAATATCTCGATAATCATCGGAAGAGAATCATAATAACAGGATTTACTCCCACCAACTCTTTATTCTAAAACCGAGAGCTGCAAGATTGGTTGATATATTTTGTAATGCCTCGCTACTATAGTAAACTCCTGCAGTGCCTTTACCTTTGAATTCAATTGAATTACCGGCAACTATTATTGCACCTAAAATGGTCGAATTACCTAATAATGTAAACTCAATATTAGACTCTCTGTAACAAAAAATTAAACCATTAAAGACTAAACTATTAAATTTAACATTTCCGTTAACAATTAAAATTCCAGCACCGGTTGTATTGCCTGTAAATTGGACAGTAGCATCAGTTGGCTCATTAATAAAAGTAATTTTGGGAGATTCTAAAGATCCAAGTGTTGTGTTCGAATGAACATTATCAGCATTGAGCGGTGGTCCTTGGGCTGCAGAAATCAAATAATCTGCTAATGGCTGCCAGTTATAAGTTACTCCAGTAACATCTACTGCCGCAGCGCCACTTACATTTACCCCATCAACAACCCCTTTTACATTCGAAGTAAGAAAACCGCCAAATGCTGAAACTAAATAATCCTTATCAGCTTGATTATCAACAGTAATTCCCGGGACACCTGGCGAGGAAGTGTTTGCTACTAGATTTGATCCATTTGGTTTTGGATTTGCATTCATTTTATAATTTTTGCCATCTATTTCTAAGGCTGCATCACCTAAATTTTTTACGCCAGATAGAGCCGAGGTAGTAAAATATAAAGTAGAAGTTACGGTTGGGAGAGGAGGTGGTACAATTTCTGTCTCAATAATTGAAGTATGATTCACACCTAAGAAATGTGAAGTTGACTTAAGTATTAAATTGTTGTACGTACCAGAAATATTTATATCATATGTCCCATTCATTAGATTGAAAGGCCCATGGTCTTTAACATCAAAAAGGTTCTTACGTTGATATAATTGCTCTAAAAAAATTTCTGCACCGGAATTTGCAATTAATCGGGCATGAGTTTGATCAAATTTATTCATTGTTGATTCTGCCCCAGACGTTGCGTTTGTATTAAGCTTTAGTATAATAAAACCAATTATAATGGACATCCCTAAGGTTATAATCAGTATGCTTTTTCCCATTATAAATTCCTCGGATTGATTGTGAATTCCCAATAGGTTTTAGAATAAGGTGAGTTATTTGTATAAGCATCTGGAATTGGGTCACTACCTTCAACCCACATTTCTGTTTTGATATACCTGATTTTAGATGGTAAAGTAGTCACTACATTTGCTGAATCAAGATAAGAAAACTTGATTCTTACAAGACCAAGAGATGGTCCATCCATCGTTTCAAGCAAGCTACCACCTTGTGTAGTGATAGTGCGTTTAATTATTATGTCTTTTGGATTTTCCGTCCCTGTCGATTCTACTTTGTTTCCTACTGTATATTCAACAATATCTATTGTTCCAGATCCTGCTGTACCAAGGGCGTGCATATCAGCATAAAATTTTATGTGGTCTGAATCTGCTATTTCTATAGCTGCACCATCATATTTGTATCCAATCTTTCTAAAATCATAGTCTATAATTTCAGCTAATGTTTTGGTATTTTGAATAAGCTTTAATTCACTATCAGAAGAATAACCTGACTGAGATGAGAACAAATTAAGTTTCATTATAAGCATAAATAGCATCCCAGCAATTACTACCGAACCAAAAATATCTAAAAGTGTACTCATTATTTTATCTCAATTTTGAATGTAAAGAGAAGACAAAATTTAATTCAACTGGAGTTGCTAAATAAATGCTTTTTACTTTTACCGTAACTCTTTTATAAAATGATTTTTGCTGATAGTTTATATTATCAAAATTAGTTGAGTCGGCATATATCACTTTAGTCAAAACATCAAAACTTTCAACATAAGGCAAACCAACTCTAGTGCTATCCCCATCGTAATCGTCTATATCATCGAAACTTGTCGAATCTTCACCGGTTTCGGGTCCTAACGCAAGTGGATTTGTTAGAGAAGATGGTGCTATAACATTTATATTATTAACTGTACATTCATCAAATGCCTTTTGTTTAATCTTTTCTATCTTATCGTCAGCTAATGAAAAGGCAGTGAGATATACTTTATTTTCTGTTTCAATAGATATGTTGTGGACTACGGTAGTATTAAAATTGATAGTCACAAGTGCAAATAACCAGACAGCCCCTAAAGCTAATATAGATTGGATTCCAGACATTTTATAAAAATTAGATTAATTGAAATAGCTTAACATAATTGTCCTCTTATCAACAATTATACCCTGCAAATGTAAGAAATACTTCTCATAACACAACTTTTTTAAATATACTAATGAAGCGAAAAGATACTAATTGTTTAAAAACGTATAATAATGAGATAAAATAATGTTTTTTAAAAGAGCAATTATCTTTCTTTATAACTAAGTTCATAAAGCAAACCCGTATAATTTTTATTTAAGAAGAATTAGCTCTTAAATGATTTTCTTTTATAATTATATTCATAATAATATTAAAGTATAATCTAAAAAAATATCGTTATTTTTTAGGAAAGAACTTTGATAGTAAATGAGTTATTTCAAATTGAGACGATATGATTAAAATAGCCTAAGTTTCAAAGTGATTTCTTCACCTAATTCTTATATAATGAATTTAATTAACTTGGCTTGTTATTTGGAATTCGGGAAAAATTTCAGATAATCTATAAGATAAATGTATTATATTCCTTCGCATATAATTGATTTTTTAATGAAGTTCAAATGATAGAAGCAAAATTTTCTGCTCAAAAATCAAATGGTCAAATTATTAGTGGTGTTATTACCAACGATTCTTATTGGGAAATAAGAAAAAAGATAAAAGAAATAGCACTAAAAAATAATTACCGAATAAAAAAGATAGAAAAAAAATCTACTTTCAGATATAAAGTTAGAAGCAGAAACCAAAACGAAAAGCCAATAATTGGTTTTCAAAGAGCTTTTAATCGCGAAGAAGTAGCGGAAGCATTTCGTTTACTTGGTTATGAAATCATAAGTATTAGAAAAAAACTAATTGAAGTTACTGCAAAACCGAGCCACGCTGAAATTTTAAACTTCGTTCAAATTACCTCTGATATGCTTGAAGAAAGTTTACCATTCAGTGAAATTTTAACTTTTTTAATAAATGATACAACAAACAAAGTTTTAAAAGAAACGCTAAAAGATATAAGCAAAGATTTAAAACAAGGAGTTGATGGTGAAAAAGCTTTTATGAAACATCAGTCAGTGTTTGGCCGGTTTACTGCTTATATGCTCGGACTTGGTTCTAAAAGTGGTAACATGGTAGAAATTTATTCATCGACGGCAAAGTTTCTGGAAAGATCATTACAGTTTAAAAAAAGTTTGCGCAGCGCGCTTATTACTCCATCCGTTACGGTGCTTTTGCTTATAGCTGCATGTATTTGGTATGTAACCTATATCTTTCCCGAGACAGCAAAATTATTTTTAAGGATGGGCGCAAAACTTCCACCAATGACAGCTTTTACCTTAAAGCTTAGTGATTTTATTGGAGAAAATGCAATTATTATATTTCTGATTTCAATTGCACCTTTCGTTGCCTTATTTATTTTTTATAAACACCCCCGTGGCAGAGTTTTCTTTGATAAGTATTTGATGCGTATACCAATTCTGGGTGATTTGTTCCATAAAACATATATTGAAATATTTTGTCGAGTCTTTTATACTTTGTATAGTGGATCTGCTGTAAGTATCTTACCAATTAAAATTGCAGCCGAAGCAACAGGGAACAAATATTTTGAAGAACAAATAAAAAATATTTCACTTCCAATGATGATGAAAAGAGGAATTGGCATTACCGATGCACTTCAAGCATCTGGTGTTTTCAATGAAACTGCTTTATCCAAATTCAGGCAGGGAGAAGAAACCGGGAATGTTAAAAAAACTGCTATGCAATTAGCAAAGTATTTTGAAAGGGAAACTGTTTATAAATTAAGAAATGCAATTGAATGGATTCAAATTGTAATTGCATTTATAATATTGATACTAATGATCCTTTTAACTTTAATATCTGCCGAAACTGCGGTGATATCACCGAGGCGACCATTAGGAGGATAACAAATAAAGTTATGGTTTTATGAGTAATATTACATTTACCGAGGGGAAAATAGACGTCAAAATTAATGACGAAGAGTATTCCCAAGAACTTGTTGGAAATAAATTAGCCTATTTGCTTCTTAAGAAAGGTGTTGTTGATTCCAAAACAATTACTAAAGCTATTTTCCTTAAGCAGAAATATTTGCAGGAAGGGAAAGGCAGAAAAAATCTTGCTCAAATATTAGTACAAGATCTAAATTTTGATCACGATCTTATCTTTCGTGAAGTTGCTACATTTTATGCATTTCGTATAGTTGATCTTGACTTAAAGAATTTACCCGAAAGTATTATTAACGATATTCGCAATCTTTTAGATACATACGATAACGATGTAAAAAAGTTGCTTCTGCATTACGAAATCCTCCCGTTGATGTTTGATATCAACAACAAAAATAAATTAATTCTTGGCACAACAGATCCAACAAACAGGGAAATACTTCGTATCATCCGAAGGTTAAATACAGATAAATATGAAATTACTTATCTCTCGCCCGCAAGTTATAATAATTTAATTGAGATTTTAATCCCGCCAGAAAACGAGTATCTAAAAAATTTAGAAAAGCTTGAGGATCAATATCAGAGTCCAATCTCAGCCACAGAAGGCTCTGTTGACGAAGGATTGTTAGAAATCGAAATAAATAAAAGTGCTTTAATTAATTTATTTGAAGGTGCGTTGATAGAAGGGGTTAGAAAAGGTGCAAGTGATATTCATTTTCTTCCTGAAAGCGCTACTGAAACTTCAATTAATTTTAGAGTTGATGGCAAACTCCTTCTTTGGCATAAGCAGCAAAACACGATGCCCGAAGCTATTATTGCTGTTGTAAAAGATCGTTCGAGAGGGCTTGATAGATTTGAAAGAGAAAGCGGACAAGATGGATTTATCCAGAGAGAAGTGGATGGGCATATAATCAGGTTTAGAGTTTCTATTATTCCAATTGCTGGCAGTGAGGTTCGAAATAAATTTGAAAGTATTGTAATTAGAATTTTAGATGATAGAAAAGTAATTAAAAATCTTGGCGAATTAGGTTTTTCGGGTTATGCATTAAGCAGTTTTCAAAAAGCAATAAGTAACCCACAGGGTTTAATTATTCTAACAGGTCCAACGGGTTGCGGTAAAAGCACAACTCTACAAGCAGCTTTGCATCAGGTGATTAATCCCTCTGTTAATGTTATTACAGTTGAAGATCCTATTGAATATATTATTAAGGGTGCGCGCCAAGTAAAGCTCGGTCATAAATTAGATTTTGAACATGCCTTAAGATATATCTTAAGGCACGATCCGGATATTGTACTTGTGGGAGAAATGCGTGATAGAGAAACTGCAGACATCGCTATAAAATTGGCAAACACCGGGCATTTGACTTTTTCAACACTTCACACTAATGATGCACCCAGCGCCATATCCCGATTATATAAGATGGGCATAGAGCCATTTCTGCTTGCGAATGCAATTAATATAATTGTAGCGCAAAGATTAATAAGAAAACTATGTGATTGTAAAAAGAAAAGTGAAAAGCACGATGAAAAATATTTTAAAAGAATAGGGTTAAACCCTGTCGAATGGAAAAAATATAATTTATATGAACCTGTTGGTTGTGAAAAATGTTTAGGATCAGGTTTTAAAGGGAGAATGGCTGTTCACGAAGCAGTTTATATAACTAAAGAAATAGCTCAGATTATTCTGGATGCTGGTGACAAGATAGATGAAATCAGTGTTAGGAAAGCCGCCAGAAAAGATGGATCGTTAACTCTACGTGAAGCTGGATTAGAAAGAGTAAAAGCTGGTGTAACTTCTCTTGAAGAAGTATATGCAAATACTATGGATGATTAATTTATTTTAAAAATATTTATAAGAAACAATCCAATGTCTTTAAAAGAAATTAAAGTTGACGAGAATCTTATACAAGAAACTAAGGAGATTCTTAAAAAATTTACATCAATTGTACCGGAACATTATTTTGGAATTGATAGAGTAATATTTTTAGACTCGATATTAAAGGATATGTCAATTGCAGAAATACAAAAACTTCATAGTTATGTTAATTACCTTTTAAAAATTATGATTATCAGGGAAGCCTCTGATCTTGAGTTGGGTGGATTTGGGTCTGATGGTTATGTTTGGTTAAGAAGTTATGGCACGAAAAAAATGGTTGAGGAATTACCCCGCATCTCATTTGATGAATCTGCAATTCTTATATTAAACATAATCACAGAAAAACAAAGGACGCTTTTACTTAAGAACAGAAATTTAGATTTCTCATACTCTTTTGATTATAACAAAGGTGTTTCTCAAGCTGTTTCCTTCAGTGAAGAAAGAATGAGATTCAGGGCAGATGCATATTTTGATGTTGATACTTTAGCACTAAATGTCCGATCGATTTTACCACAATTAAGAAAGCTTGATGACTTAGGTTTTCACCCGAATTTAATTCGAATGCTATCTTTTAATTACATTAAACAAGGTTTGATTCTTGTAACCGGTGTGACGGGCACTGGGAAATCCACTACACTTGATGCAATTATTGATTGGCATAATGATAATGTTAACGCTCACATTGTTACAATCGCATCCCCATTGGAGTATGTTCATAAATCTAAAAAGTGTATGATAAGACAAAGAGAAGTAGGGAAAGATGTTTTGTCTTTCCGCGATGGTGTTATTCAAGCTCTGCGACAGGATCTGGATATAATGATTATTGGTGAAATGCGGGATGCGGATACAATTATTGCCGCACTGGAAGTAACCGATACCGGACATAAAGTTTTTTCTACTCTGCATACATCATCAACAGTTGAGTCGATTGATAGAATCATTGCAGAAGTCCCTGAATCCGAACAAACACGAGTTAGATATAGACTTGCCGATGTATTGACCGCAGTTATCTCACAAAAACTTGTTCCGGATTTAAAAGGTCAATTAACTATGGCGAAGGAGGTCCTAATTGTTACCCCAAGTGTTAGAGCAGCAATAAAAAATAATAACTCAGATGAAATTTATATGATGATAAATCAAGCGGCTGATTTAGGAATGATAACAATGGAACAGGATTTAAAGATTTTATATCAAATGAAAAAGATATCTTATGATACAGCACTTAAATTTGCCAATAATAAACTTCTCTTTAAACAGATTACGGGTCATTCTATTTAATATAATTAATTATGATAACAGCAGTAGTTCAATCCAGGATAACAGTCTCTTTCCCTCTTGCTTAACTCCATTTAGTTACAAGTTCATTTGATTGCGGATATAAATTGGGACTAACAATTTTTCAATCTTAGTGTTATCAATCCGCACTAACTTTATAACAAAGTAAATTTATACCGCAATCGAAAGATTTAGATTCTATTAAATTAAATTTTTTCATATCAGGCATCTTATCAAAAATTGTTAATCCTTCTTTTATTGCAACGGGATTTACAAAGAGATAATATTCATCTATCAAATCTTCTTTTATCAAAGAAGAAACAAACCCAGCTCCGCCGTAAACAATTATACCTTTGCCATTCTGATTTTTTAATTTGTTTACTTCTTCAACTATATTGCTTTTAGCAAGAGCCGTGTTTTCCCATCCGATTTGATTAAGTGTTTTTGTAAAGACCACTTTGGAATACTCCACCATTTTTTTTGCAAAAGGATATTCTTCAGAATCGGGTTTATTTTTTACACAATCTGTCCAATGACTGATAAAACCATCTGTCATTTTTCTTCCAAGAAGAATAGTATCCACTGAATTGGTTAAATCAGTTACATAAGTTTTAATATCATCACTCCAATTCCAGGTCATCCAATCTAGTTCACCGCCGGGCTTTGCAACAAAGCCGTTTACGGTTATTTGCATCTGTAGTTTTAGTTTTCTCAAATTGCCTCCTTCGTATTTGGTTTTATTCTTTGAGATCTTCGTACTGTTCTAACTTTGTGTTCTTCGTGGTTAAAGCATTTTAACCACAGAGGACTCAAAGCTTTACACAAAGCACACAGAGAAAATTTTTACGAGCAGAACTTATTTTACTTCTTTACAGCCAAATCTTCCTTAACTCTAAACTTTGTGATTCTAGCAATCAGAGCTAAGGGAATCTTTTTATCTGTCGAGAATTGAACTGCTCCTTTTGAAGTTTTATAATTTTCCAATTCTTTGCTAAAAACTTTAATTGGATTTGAAGTAGGATAGAATCCTATATGATTTTTACTAACAGCAAAGTAAACAAGAACTTTATTTTGTTTAAATGCAGGCATTCCATAACTAATAACTTCAACAGATTTTGGTGCAGCTTTTTTTATGGTTGAACGGATTTGCTGTAAGTTTTTTTGAGTATCCTTGGGAAATTTTGAAATATATTCTTCGATGCTGGTAAATGTATTGTTTGATGATTTCATTGCTGCCTTTTAAATATTTTGATAATGATGAAAGACAACACCTGAACTTAGTGTTTTTGAATCAACAAGCTTTAGTTTTTTAATTACATCTATACCATCAAATAAACGTGGACCTTTTTCTGCAACTATTGGATGCACTGCAAACCAGAATTCATCAATTAAATCAAGTTTTAATAATTGCAGCGCAATACTTAAACTCCCTGCTGAAATGTTTTTACCATCCTGATTTTTTAATTCTGAAATAATTTCTTGAAGATTTCGGTCTGCTAGTTGCGAATTCTGCCACTTAACTTCTTTAAGAGTCTCTGAAAAAACTATTTTCTTAATGGAATTAAATTTATCTGCGAATCGTAGCATACTTTGCGTACTTCCAGGATCTTTATGCGCAACAGGCCAGAAGCTTTCCATTAATTGGTATGTTTTTCTTCCCATTAATACTACATCAACACTGTTTAACAAATCCGTGTAGAAGTTGTGTAATTCATCATCGGCTATTCCCACAGTATGATCAACAATTCCGTTTATTGTGCTATTAATCGCAAATATTATTTTTCTCATTATAAAGTTTCCTTTAGTCAAATTGATTAGAGTTCAACAAATCTGTATCAGTCTAAAAAATTATTTTTCGCAAAGTGATTTTAGTTTTTGCAATGCCTTTGGCCACATTCCTTCAAACATTTCTTTAAACTCTTCATTGATATCCAGATCAACCACAAGTTCTGTTTTACCATTCTTATCTATAAATGTATAATTTTCTAAAGCACCAGCCCAGATCTTTAACACGATCGCTTGTTGTATCTTCAACTCCATCATAAACTTCTCCAAGATGTTCGATTGAAATAAATTCGTGTAAGCTTGTTATCTTTAATTCTGCTAACCATTCCTCCTGTTTTTCCATCGGGATTGCCGGGCCTAAGAAATAGTATTTTCTGTCCTTTACTCCAGTCACCTTTATAATAAGAGCCTGGCAGTAAATGCTTCAGTCCATATTCTGTAAGTTTTATCTTCAAGCATAGTATCCCAAACTTTTTCTTTTGGTGCATCAATTACGATTGAAAAATTAAGTTTACTCATATACAAATCCTTTCTTAAAATATTTATAGATTCAATTTTATTCCATATATCTGGCTGAGAAGCATATCAGGCATTATTTGATTTTTTTATAACCAAATGCATTGCCTTATCGCTTGAAATATGTTTAACACATTTATATCCCAATGATGTGAGATCCAAATTCATAAAAAGATTTTCACCGCTTCCTAAAATTACCGGGGAAACAACTAAATGTAATTCATCTATTAATTGAGCCATAAGATATTGCCGAATTGTATTTACACCGCCACCAAGTCTTACATCTTTGCCATTTGCAGAATCAAAAGCTTTTTCAAGAGCGGCATTAATTCCATCAGTTACAAAGTGAAAAGTGGTGCCGCCTTCCATCTCAATTGATTCGCGTTTATGATTAGTTAAGATAAAAACAGGAACATGATACGGCGGGTTATCTCCCCACCATCCTTTCCAGTTAAGATCATGTTTACCGCGATATGGACTAAACATATTACGTCCTAAAATCCAGGCGCCAATATTTTTAAAACCATTTTCGGCAATTTCATTATCAACACCTGTTGTGCCGTCACTCTTTCCTAATACTTTTTGTTGAAAAATTTTTGTGGGGAAAAACCATTGGTGAAGATTTTCACCTCCGACTCCCAATGGATTTTCCAGGCTTTGATTTGGTCCGGCACCAAATCCATCAACTGATATAGCAAAACTTTCAACACGTAATTTTTGCATTTATAAACCCTTTCAAAAAATTGAATTAACACCTAACTTTTAAAATATTTAGAATTGCCTGCCAGCAGGTTCTTTGCATCTTAATAAATGTTTAAATCAATCGGGAATATCCGGGTTAACAAGATTAGCTAATTGATCAAGTGAATCCTGCCATCCAAGATAACACATCTCAGGTGGAATAACCTCAGGTACATTTTCCTGAACAAATGTCACATCCGATCCGCAAGAAACTTGCTTGATTGTTACAGTTGTAATCATTTCACCCGGCAGATTCGGATCATCAAATTGATCTGAATATCGAATAAATTCGTTTGGAATTATTTCAAGAAATTTGCCTCCGAAAGAATGACTTTTTCCGGTTGTGAAATTTGTGAATGACATTTTGTATGTTCCTCCCACTTTAGAATCCATATGATGCACTTTACAGGTAAACCCATTAGGCGGTAGCCATTTTGCCTGTGCATCAGCATCCATAAAAGCTTTGTAGATTTTTTCCGGTGCTGCTTTAAAAACCCGATGAAGTTTTATAGTTGACATAGTTTTTCTCCTTATTAATTTTTGTATGCATTTTCTAAATCTGAGATGATAATTTTTTTCATCTTCAACATTGCTACCATTCAAGTGTAGTAAGCCTTAAAGGTGTGCTACACGTTTTCGTAAGCCTTTTCAAGATCTTCAATAATGATCTTTTTCATTTGTAACATTGCCGTCATAACTTTTTGTGCTTTTACTGGATCAGGATCACCAAGTAACTCAATCAATCTCGTTGGAACAATTTGCCAGCTTACTCCAAATTTATCTTTAAGCCATGCACATTGGCTTTCCATTCCTCCATCAGAAGTAAGTTTGTTCCAGTAATAATCAACTTCATTTTGATCCTTACAGTTTACAACAAAAGAAAATGCTTCATTAAAATCAAACTTATGTTCTCCTTGACCGCTCATTGCATTAAAAAGATGATCTGCTAATTTGAACTGAGCAAAAAGTAAAGTTCCATCCGGCAAACCAGCAGATTTATCATAAGGCCATTCCATTATAATTTTTGAATCGGGGAAAACAGTAGAGTAATAATTTACAGCTTCTTTTACTTTTAGTACTTTATCATTTACAAATAAAAAGGCAGGAAGAATTTTTTGCTGATTATTAATTTTATCAACATCAAGCTGCCACGATAAACCAAACTTATCAACTACCCAGGCATAGCGAGGACTCCAATCATATTTATCCAAAGGGAAAATTATTTGTCCATCTTCAGATAAGTTTGTTATAAATCTTTTCAATCTTATCGTCAGATTCACAGTAAACAAAAAAAGATGTTGATTGATTTAATTTAAAATGTGGTCCGCCATTTAACGCAGTAAAATTTTGTCCTTCAAGTTGAAATGCAACAGTCATTGCCGATCCTGCTTTTTGACCGGAAGCTTTTGCGCCAGCTTCATCATAACGAGTTACATTTAATATCTTTGAGTCATCAAAAATTGAAGTGTAAAAGTTTACAGCTTCTTCTGCATTATTATCAAACCAAAGAAATGGAGTTATCTTTTGCATAGCTACCTCTTATGTTTTTAAACTTAAAAAAATGACCCAATATCTTGATTGTATGAAAATTAAAATTTGTCAGTCTGAGCGGAGTCGAAGACGGACGTTTTATAATAAATTCACACTTCGACTTCGCTCAGTGTGACGATAAAATTAGTTTCAGTACAACTGTTGATCACGGCCTACGATCGGGTAGGTTCCGCGGGAAGGACATACAACTTCTATTGTTTAGGATTTGAGTAAGTAATCATCCATTGAATACCAAACTTATCTTCAAGCGATCCAAAGTAGTCACCCCAAAATTGATCTGCCATCGGCATTTCAACTTTTCCGCCTTCAGAAAGAGATTTAAAAAATTTATCAGCTTCTTCTCTGCTATCACAATAAATTTGCAGATGAATGTTATTCCCGTATGTAACTTTAAACCCCATTGATTCTAAAGCGTCAGTTGCCATAATCATATTAGTGGGTCCCATAGGTAAAGCAACGTGCATAATTTTATCTTTATCTGCGTCGTTCATCTTTTCTGCTTCGGGTGTATCTTTAAAACGAAACACACCGCCAAGAAAATCTCCGCCAAAAACTTTTTTGTAAAAGTTAAATGCTTCTTCTGTGTTGCCAGGGAAGTTTAAATATGGATTAATAGATTTCATTTGCTGCTCCTTTTTTATGAAATATTAATGAAAAATAGTTTAAGCTCGTAATCGGGAAAAGCTTATTTAAAGATAGTATTGTTACTTTAAAATCAAAGTGACAAAAATCAGAAATTTGATACTGTGCTTTTAACAAAACATTTTAGAGGTTTTATATCGCCACTTACCTATGAATATCTATCGCTTACCGAATTGTGCTTTAACTACTTAATTTTTAAGATTAAATTTGATCATAAAAATTAAACCCCTAATCTGCATATGAAACTATTTTTTATATTGTCTTTAATTTCCCTATTGTCTTCATTCATTTTTGGTCAAACAAAAATTTCCGGTAAAATTACTGATGAAGCCAACCAACCATTACCTGGAGCTAATATTTATTTAAAAGATACTTATGACGGTACTTCATCCGAAGCAGATGGAACTTTTTCGTTTACTTCAAATGGAGAAGGTGAATTTGTTTTAGTGATTAGTTTTGTTGGATATCAATCATACTCCGAAAAAATAATTCTTAGATAAAAAAGAAAAATATCTTGAAATAAAATTAAAAGAAGAATCAACAGAACTGGGTGCTGTTGTAATTTCGGCCGGATCATTTGAAGCAAGCGATGAAAACAAGGCAGTAATTCTTCGTCCGCTTGATATTCTAACAACGGGTGCGGATGCAGATATTTATTCGGCGTTGGAGACATTACCCGGCACACAACAAATCGGAGAAACTGAAGGATTATTTGTGCGTGGCGGTTCTGCATCTGAAACAAAAACTATTATCGATGAAATGGCTGTGCAGAATCCATTCTACAGCAGCGTTCCAGATATTCCTTCGCGCGGAAGATTTTCTCCGATGCTATTTAAAGGTACTGTGTTCAGTACCGGCGGTTACTCTGCGCAATATGGACAGGCGCTTTCATCTGTTCTTGTTTTAAAGACACAGGATTTACCCCCTAAAACACAAAGTGCAATCAATATAATGCCGCTTGGGCTTGGAGGATCTCACACACAACTTTGGGATAATTCCTCTTTTTCATTTGAAGGCGGATACTACAATCTTGGCCCTTACTTCCAGGTTCAAAAGCAAAGAACCGATTGGGATAAAGCTCCTGAAAGTTTTGAAGGATCATTAAATTTCAGACAGAAAACTTCTAAAACAGGAATGCTTAAAGTTTTTACATCGTTTAGTACCGGTTCGCTTTCACTGTATATGCCAAATCTTGATAACATGCCTCGTAAAGATTTCTTTCACCAGAAGAGCGATAATTTTTTTGTAAACACAAACTATCATGATATACTCTGGGATGACTGGACTTTATTCGCCGGTTATTCTGTTGGTATTGATAATGAAGATGATAAAATAAATACTGATGTTGCGAACAAAGACGATATATTCCATACAGGAAAACTTACAGTAACAAAAAATATATTATCAAATACGTTTTTAACCTTCGGCGGAGAAGCTCAAAACCTGGATCATACCAGCTCATTTAATGATTTGAAGGGACGCTTTAATGAAACATATCTTGCAGGATATCTTGAGGCTGATATTTTCTTTACAAATGATTTTGCTGGAAGAATCGGTGTGAGAGCGGAAAACTCTAAGCTGCTGGATAAAACCAATATAGCCCCGCGCTTATCTTTTGCTTACAGATTAGGTACTTATGATCAGCTGAATTTTGCGTACGGCAAATTTTATCAGACTCCCGACCCGGATTTTCTTTTATATTCTAAAAATTTTGAGTTTGAAAATGCTGATCATTATATTCTTAATTATCAATACATTGGTACCGACAGAACTTTCAGGATAGAAGCGTACTATAAAAATTATAACAATCTTGCAAAAGGCACAGTTTATACTTATCCATATTTCAATCTTCCAGTTGTTCCCTTTGGCAGTGATGGTAAAGGTTATGCTAAAGGTATAGATATATTCTGGCGTGATCAGGCAACGTTTGAAAATACAGATTACTGGATTTCATATTCTTATCTTAACACCAAACGTGATTACAAAAATTATCCAACACTTGCATCACCACCGTTTTCTGCACCGCATACTTTTTCTATTGTGGCTAAGCACTGGTTTCAATCCATAACAACACTGGTAGGATTAACTTATACATTTGCTGCCGGTCGCCCTTACTTTAATCCTAACAACCCAGAATTTTTAGGTGACCATGCTAAGAATTATCAGGATCTTAGTTTAAATGCCAGTCATTTATTAAGTGTATTTGGCAACTTTACAGTAATTTTCTTTTCAATCGATAACGTTTTAGGTTATGAAAATATATACGGTTATAATTACTCATCAGACGGATCGGTTAAAGCACCCGTTCTTCCGCCAGCCGTTCGCACTTATTTTATCGGGATGTTTATTTCATTAGGTGAAACTAATCCATATTAATTATTAAGGAGATAAAAATGAAATTAGTAGTTTCTTTATTATTTGTTTTGCTTTTTACAAGCAGCCTGTTTTCCCAGGATAGATATGAATCCGGGATGAAAAATAATCTTACCCAAATGGATGATTGTAAAACCGCAAATGATTATCTGAAAGTTTCAAATGGTTTTGAACGCATTGCCTCGGCAGAAAAAAACAAGTGGCTGCCCTACTATTATGCCGCTTTTAACTGTGTGCTTGCCTCCTATACTGATTCATCAAAAACCAGAATGGATATTTATTTAAATAAAGCGGATAAGTTTATTAATGCAGCAGATTCTCTTGCCCCGGATAACTCTGAGATTTATACTTTAAAAGGCATGATTGCACAGGCACGTATGCAGGTTGATCCTATGAACAGGTGGCAGAAATATGGTACAGAAGCAACCCGCAATTTTAATAAAGCAATGGAGGCAGATTCTTTGAATCCGCGTCCCGAGTATTTGATGGGTGTTGGGTTATTCTATACACCGGAACAATTTGGCGGAGGACCAACCGCCGCAAAACCAATTCTTGAAAAATCTTTAGCTAAATTTGAAAAGTTTGTTCCCCAAAATGATCTTATGCCGAATTGGGGGAAAAATGAAGTGATGGAATATCTAAAACAAATTAATGAAAAAAAATAATTTGTGAATTATATCAAGTGCGGAATTAAATTGAAATTGAACAATTGTCCGCACTCTTTTTTTGATCTGCAGCAAGTCTCTCGCTTCGTATCTTTAAAACTTTTAACTATGTTACTAATAATATCAAAACAAAATTTTTAGTAAATCGAATTATAACAATGGTGTAATGACCAATTGTTCAATTATAAAAACGATAAGGTAAATAATGAAGAACCAAAATAAATCAGTTTTTGACGATAGAGCGGCAGACTGGGATGAAGAACCAAGGCGTGTAAAGTTAGCTAATGATGTGGCAGATGCAATCATTCGTGAGATAAATCCTGGCAGAGATATGAATGCTCTTGAATATGGATGCGGCTCCGGTCTTGTAACTATGCGTATTCAGCCATTCATAAAAAGTATTACCGGTGTTGATAGTTCAAAAGGAATGCTTGATGTTCTAAAGGCTAAAGTAGAAAAATCAGGAATCAAAAATATCAAAACCCAGTTTGTTGATTTTGAACAAGGCGGAAAAGTTGAAGGAAATTTTAATATGATATTCAGCAGTATGACACTGCATCATATAAATGACCCGGCACAGCTATTAAAACAATTTTATAATCTCCTGCTTCCCGGGGGATTTCTGGGAATTGCCGATCTCGATAAAGAAGATGGCACATACCACAGTAATAACACAAGCGTGCATCATTTTGGGTTTGATAGAGATTACTTAAAAGGACTTTTTAAGCAAGCCGGCTTTAAAGAAGTTCGGGATGTTACTGCAACAACTGTGGTAAAAGAAATAGAAGAAAAAGGTAAGCGGGACTTTTCTATCTTTTTAATTATTGGAAAGAAATAGTGTATGGCTATAAAAACCTTCAAGGTTTATCTTTACAAAATTTGGTTATGTTAAAATTTTATCGAACTTAACTAAAAAAAACCTTGAAGGTTTCATTTCAAGATTTTAGGAGCCTTCAAATTCTAAAGCAGTGATCTCGAAAATTTTTTATCGCGTTTCCTGTATTTTTCTTAAAAACGAAGTAATAAATTTTCTCGGTAAAATACGATAACCCTGTGCACCAATTTTATTCATTAAGCCGTGAACAGCAATTGTTTTTCCTTGCATCATTGCATTGTAGCCAAACAAAGCGACCTCCATACTTGTTGGTAATTTTCTACCTTTAACTAACCTTGTGCCGGTCATATTTGCAGCAGATAAAAATCCGGACTCAGTTGGACCAGGGCACAATGTTGTTATAGTTACGCCGGTTCCTTTAAACTCATTAGCAAGCGCTTCAGAAAAACTTTGCACATACGCTTTAGTTGCATAATAAACAGCCATAAGTGGTCCCGGTTGAAATGCTGCTGTTGATGAAACGTTTAAAATTTTTCCTGCGCCCCGCTGTTTCATTTCTATTGCATAAATCTTTGTAAAATAAGTTAGAGCGGTAATGTTAAGATTTATCATCTCAATTTCTTTTTGCAGATCGGTATCTGTAAAAAATCCGGATGTTCCGAAGCCCGCATTATTAACGAGATAATCAACAGTGATGTTTTCATTTCTTAATTCATTGGCAAGATCTATGCAGTTGTTAAGTACAGAAAGATCTTTGGAAATAACTTTAACTTTTACACCTGTTGATTTTTTTATCTCTTCACCAAGAGCGGTTAATTTATCTTCGTTTCTGGCAGCAAGCACAAGATCAGTTTTGCTCTTTGCAAATATGCGGGCAAGCTCCAAACCTATTCCACTTGATGCACCGGTAATGAGAGCCGTTTTATTCATCGCTAATCCTTAAATAGTTTTGTTATAAAACTACAAACAGCCGGACAAATTATTTGTGATAACAGTTGTGTTTTGTTATAACTTTTAATGCACATCATTTTACGATAAGCATTATTTTAACTCACATTTTGCATGTTAAAAAATCATTTAAGGTTTGGATATTTTGCATAAGGTGAGATTTTAAATTAAATCTTTTAATGGCAGCCTAGGCTGACTTGAAATTCTTTATTCTTTGCCAGATTTAAAATATTAATCACATTAATTCAATATCTTGTCTCTCACTTTTAGCCTGTTTACTTTTGCATTAGACCGATACGTTCCATTTACAGGCTATATTAATTATTACTTTGCAAAAAGAATAACGTTAATTATGAAACAAAAAAAATCCATATATCTTTTAATTATCATACTTGTAGTTAGCAGAAATCTTCCTGCTCAAAGTATTTACTTTCCGCCTAACACAGGCGCTGCCTGGGAAACTATTTCTCCCGAATCACTTGGCTGGTGCACGGATAAAATCGATACAATGTTTAGTTTTCTCGAACAGAAAAACTCCAAAGCCTTTATTGTTCTTAAAGACGGAAAGATTGTAATTGAGCATTACTTTGGTTCCTTTATGCAGGATAGTCTTTGGTACTGGGCATCGGCAGGAAAAACTCTTACAGCTTTTCTGGCAGGAATAGCGCAGGAGGAAGGATATTTATCAATTGAAGATTCAACTTCCAAATATCTTGGAAAGGGATGGACATCCTGTCCGCCAGACAAGGAAAAATTAATTACTATCCGCAGCCAGCTTACGATGACTACCGGGTTAAATGATGATGTAGTTGATCCATATTGCACTGATCCATCTTGTCTTGCTTATCTGGCAGATGCGGGAACAAGGTGGGCATATCATAATGCACCATATACACTTCTTGATAAAGTTATTGAAAACTCAACCGGACAGAATTACAATATCTATTTCAATAACAAAATAAGATCCAGAATCGGGATGAACGGACTGTGGCTCCCCTCAGGTTATAACAATGTATTTTTCAGTAACGCCAGAAGTATGGCAAGGTACGGAATTCTAATTCAAAATTACGGAATATGGGCTGCAGATACTTTACTTCATGATACATCATATTTTAATGCAATGATAAATACATCTCAAAGCCTTAATAAATCTTACGGATATTTATGGTGGCTGGGCGGAAAAGATTCTTATATGATTCCCAGGTTGCAGTATGTGTTTGCCAATACCTGGGCACCTGATGCACCGCCAGATATGATAGCTGCTCTTGGAAAAAACGGACAAATATTAAATGTTGTTCCATCGCTTGGGCTTGTGATTGTAAGAATGGGTGATGCACCGGATAGCTCGCTTGAAGTTTCAACTTATTTTAATAATGAAATCTGGCAGAAATTAAATGATGTTATTTGTAATCAAACATACACTGATGATGATATTATTTCTTTTAACGAGTTTAAACTCCAACAAAATTACCCAAACCCATTTAACCCGGGTACAAAAATCAAGTATGCAATAGGCAGTATGCAATTTGTTCAATTGAAAGTATATGATGTTCTTGGAAGAGAAATAAAAGCACTTGTAAACAAAGAACAAAATGCCGGAAGTTATGAAATTTATTTTGATGCATCGTCTCTTTCAAATGGAGTGTACTTCTACAAATTACAGACAGGTGGTTTTGTTGCAACCAAAAAAATGATACTATTAAAATAAAAAGTAAACGCAGGGATGTAAATTATCACGTTCCTGCTTCCCCCCTTTTTCTGTGCACACCGCCTTTAATTTTTTTACATTATTCTTTTATCTTCATTAAGCTCTTGCCTCTATATCTTCTTTCGTTTAACGTTTTTCATTCATAGTTTTGTGCATTCATTGATAAAGTAATTATAATATATGAGCTACGACAAAGAGCAACCATACAACGAGCTGCCGAATCTTTTTCCTGAAAATAATTTGTGGGAAACTCTTGAGGTGTATAAAAAACTTGCGGATGCGCGCGCTTCATTAGCGGAATTAAAAGGCAGATTGCCGGTTATTCCCAATCCTATGATGCTGATGAATACTCTTGTTTTACAGGAAGCAAAAGACAGTTCAACAATAGAAAATATTTTTACTACAAATGACGAGCTTTATAAAGCATTTTCTTCATCAAACACGAGCTTAAATTTATCGACCAAAGAAGTCCTTCGTTATAGGGAAGCTTTGTGGAATGCTTTTTCAAAAATGAAAAGCGATAATGATTATTCACAGGAACTTGCTGTGGATATTTTTAAAACCATTACCGGGAAAAATGAAGAGATAAGAACCGTACAGGTTTTTATCGGCAGTTCAACAAACGTTGTTTATACTCCGCCCGAGCCCGGAAACATTCTTAAAGAAAAATTAAATAACTGGTTTGATTCCGCTCTTAATAATCACACAATAGATCCGCTGATTAAAATGGCGCTGCTTCACTATCAGTTTGAAGCAATACATCCATTTACAGACGGCAACGGAAGAACAGGCAGAATTCTAAATGTACTTTTTCTTTGCAATCAAAAACTTATTGATCTTCCTGTAATCTATCTTTCAAGATATATCCTGCAAAACAAAAATGATTATTACCGGCTGCTGCGAGAAGTTACAGAAACTGCGCAATGGAAAAACTGGATTGTTTTTATGCTGGATGCCGTTACACAAACTGCATCATTCACTCTTGATAAAGTTAACTCTGTTTATAACAGCTACCTTGCAGCAATCGAAAAAGTAAAAAGCAAAGCACCGGAAATATATTCCCACGAACTAATCGAAGTAATTTATAATCAGCCGTATTGTAAAATTGCCATATTGGAAGAAAAGAAAATTGCATCCAGAAATACCGCAAGCAAATACCTGAGAAAGCTGGAAGAAGTTGGTGTTCTTTCATCAGAACAGGTAGGACGGGAAACACTCTATAAAAACCTCGATCTTCTGGCAATTCTTTCCGGCAACTGATCTATGTGCACAAATAATCCAAATTATTGTGCACGTATACCGTTTAATGCACAAGCCCGGTGCACCTTTTCATTTCATTGCACAATAAGCTAATAATATTGTGCACGTTTATGAATAAAGCACAGTAAAAGTGTATGTTTTTTCTAAATGCACGATATATGTAGCTCTTTGTTTACGGGTTAATTCCGCACTTTTCTATTTTCCCTCTGTCTTCTCTATCGCTTACTTTGATCTTTTGCCCTTGTTTTATTACACTTATCTAAATCATTGAGCATCGAAAATTTATAATTTTACATTTTATAAAACTTCTCGCCTTAACATCTTCTCTCTAACCTTTTTGCTTCCTCGAATAAATACTGCTAATATCGACCCCAATGGCAATAATAAAATCATAATTAGCTAATTGCAGTTAATCTACCTATGTTTACCACCTCCGGTAATAGGCCGGAAATTTATTTATTATTTTTTAGAGGTTCTTTGTGAGTACTAAATTATTTGTGGGTTCACTCCCATGGTCGGTAACCGACACAAAATTAAAAGAGACATTTGAACAACACGGTTCTGTTTTATCTGCAAAGGTAGTTCTGGATCGCGAAACCCAGAGATCAAGAGGTTTTGGATTTGTTGAAATGGAGAATTCTACAGATGCAAGTAAAGCGATTAGAGCTTTAAATGAATCAGAAATTGATGGAAGAAGTATTGTTGTTAATGAAGCAAAATCACGCAGCTAAATAGACATTCTGTTATTATTTCTACAAAGGCGTCTTTATGACGCCTTTAATATTTTAAACAAAACATTTTCCGCCAATCATTTTTCCCGGTCTTACCAGCCGCAGATATCTCTGCATATACTGAATACAACCTGTCAGATACGGGCTGGATATTAGTCTGTTACGGGAGTATACCGAAAGCATAACGTGTTGATAACGGAATAAGAACGGATGCAAATAACTATTGTTAATAAAAGATTTTTCAGAATAAAAGTCAAATGATCATTAAAATTATTTTAATACCTTCTAATTATTTTCCGTTTTTGATTTTATTCTCCTGGTTTATTGCTTCTTTCGTCTTACTTCCTATCATTGAGCGCCAAACATTTATCCGCGGCGGCGGATTTATCATTTATCATTTAACGTTTTTTTAACCCTTCTATGCTCTTTATCACCTGGCATGCTTTAACATTCTATTTTAAGAATTATTGCGTTAACTTAAAAGAGCAGAATAAAAGTGCTCACAAAAAAATTTACGCACGATATCCGGTTACTTTTAATAAATCATTTATATAAACAATTCATAAAGGAGGCTCTTTATGTCAGAAAAAAAAATAATTGCTGTGCTTGGTGCAACAGGTGCACAGGGCGGTGGTTTGGTGCGCTCAATACTTGCTGATAAATCAGGTGATTTTACTGCGCGTGCATTAACAAGGGATGTAAACTCAGACAAAGCAAAAGCTCTGGCTGATCTGGGTGCCGAAGTTGTTGCTGTTGATATTGATAATTATGAAAGCTTAGTAAAAGCTTTTGATGGTGCTTATGGCGTTTATGCGGTTACATTTTTCTGGGACCATTTGTCTCCGGCTAAAGAAAATGCTCAGGCAGAATCTATTGCTAAAGCTGCAAAAGCCGCGGGAGTAAAACACATCATCTGGTCCACGCTGGAAGATACACGTAAGTTTATTCCACTTACAGATAACAGAATGCCATCACTTGGCAATGGCAAATACAAAGTACCGCATTATGACGGCAAAGGAGAATCAAACAAATATTTTACAGAACTAAATCTGCCTGTTACATTTTTACTAACCTCATTCTATTGGGAAAATTTTATATACTTTGGAATGGGACCCAAAAAAGGACCCGATGGCAAACTTGCATTTACAATTCCTATGGGCGATAAAAAATTACCGGGTATTGCCGCTGCTGATATTGGTAAATCTGCTTACGGTATATTTAAAAAAGGAAATGAGTTTATCGGTAAAACAGTTGGAATAAGCGGCGGACATCTTACAGGTAAACAGATGGCTGATTCTTTCACTAAAGCATTGGGACAGCAAGTTGTTTACAACGCTGTACCGTTTGATGTTTATAGAAGCTTTGGTTTTCCCGGTGCGGATGATCTGGGTAATATGTTTCAGTTTAAACACGATTTTGAAGATTACTATTGCGGCGCCAGAAGTTTAGACTTTTCAAAATCAATAAATCCCTCACTTCAAAGTTTTGATAAGTGGCTAAGTGAAAACAAAGCGAAGATACCTATTGATTAACACTTAATTGTTATAAATAAAATTATTAAAAGTCACGGTGCATTTGTTCCGTGACTTTTTTTCTCCTCTCGTTTTCCGTTTCACAACTCCCTTTTTTGAATTTATCTTTTGTCTTAATTAAACTTGCTTACTGCCTATTGTATACTTCTTTCGTCTTTCGCTTCTCTTTTTTCTATTTGTCTACTGAGGACTGCCAACTGCAGACTTATTTCGTAAAGCATTTTCCATCATCCATATTAAAGTATTTCATCTCTCGTCTTTCGTTTCTCGTTTTACCTTAATAAGTTTGCATTGAGTCTATGGGTTGTGTTACATCCTCTCTTATATTTCTTCATTTATTTCTGAGGATGGGGAATTGGTGATTTGGGCTTTTCAAATTAATTAAGTGCTTTCCTTATTTCTTAAGTTAACTAAAGAGGTTGTTAATTTATGGCAAGTGGAATCACACATATTCTTCTTATGAAAAACCTTCAACAAGTCTTACCTGTTGGTTCAAAGATTAAAAGAAAATTAGCACAAGCTAGAGATATATTAAATGTTGGTGCTATTGCTCCTGACTTACCTTATGCAAGTATTGCAGACAATGATTTTTTCTTAACGACTGAAAGCGAACTTGCAGATAAATTTCATTATGAAAAAACCAATGAGCTTCCGCTAAAAGCTTTCCATTATATTCGTTCAATTAAAAATGATAAGACAAAAAGGGAGATAAATTTTTTGTTTTCTTTTTTTATTGGATATGTATCTCATTTAATAGCTGATGGAATAATTCATCCCTATGTGCGCGATATGGTTGGAGATTATAATGAGCATAAAGAAGAGCACAGAGTATTAGAAATGCAATTGGATGTATTATACTTTGAATACATAACAAAACATTCTGGTAAACCATTAAATTTAAATTATACAAATCTGCATGATGAACTTGCTAATTTTGAGAAAGAAACTTATCCTCAAACTGAACTAGTGTTAAAAACATTCAATGGTTTGATAAATGAAGTTTATAATTTCAATTGTTCTGTGAATGATTTATTTGGATGGGTTAAGGGAATTTATAGAATGTTTAGCGTTGCCGAAGGTGATCATGGCATCTATAGAAATATTCCATTTGTTAAACCTTTTCTTTTTCCTGATTTACATGAATTGAAGGAAAATAATAAAGACATATTAATACTGACCAAACCAATTGATAGAGATGAAAATTTCTTAAAAAAAGACAAGATAGATTTTTTTGATGATTGCGTACCAATGTTTTATGAAAAGTTTATTCCTGTACTAAATAAGGCTTATAAATTTGTTTATGAAGACGGAGCGGAGCTTACAGCAGAAGATGTAAAAGGAATCGATTTAGATACTGGAAGAGATTTAGCAGTTAATAATGATTTGAATGAAATTCCTTTATACTGGAGCTAGTAATGAAAAAAATTATAGTTATTAGTTCAATTTTATTACTCATTATTAGTTGTAAGCCAAGCATTACAACAATTAAAGAAATTGATGATCATTTTCTTTATGATTTGGGCTCCGAGAATAATAGAATAGCAGCAGACTTGCAAGAAACAGTTTTTGAAAGTGGGCTAGATACACTTAGCTATGACTATTATATAAATTATTTAGAAAATAACAGTACTCCTTCTGCTGAAGGTTTAGTTTGTCTAATAAAGAAAGCAGATGAAAAATATTTTGAAACAAATGAACACTCATTTACTCTTGTGCTTTATTATAAATGTAATGGTGAAATAATTGGCGATTATTCTGAGACTTCTATTGTTGATACTGTTTTAACTATTGACGGAAAAAATGATATACCCTCATTTAGAAATCTAGTTAAAAAAATAAATGTAGAATAAAGAATTTATACCTTACCTAAAATAATTACAGACAGGCAAAGTCTTGATTTTATTAGGTGGCATAATGAGAATGTTTATAAATATTAAAACAGGAGTTATTATATGCAAATTGATCTAAAAAGTATCGAAGCCAAATTAAATGTTATCATCGCTCTATTGTTAGAAAACCAGATAGAAAACAAAAAGCCGGAAGTTGAAACGATTCATATGTTAAAAAAACTAGGCTTGGAGAATACAGACATTGCATTATTGTTGGATAAAAACACTAGACAAATTACAAAGCAACTTTATAAAGCAAAAAAACGAAAAAAATAGGAGTGTAAAAATGAAAACAGATGAAAATAAAAGTGAAAAACTTTTAGAGGAAATAAAGGTTTCATTAAACGCGGTTGTAGCGATGTTGTTGCGGAACAGCTTTGCAGATGAGAATAAGAAAATAAATGTTGGAGAGGCGGCAAGATTTTTACATTCAATGGGATTACCAGCTGGCCAAATAGCTACAATGCTTGGAAAGAAAAAAGCTACTGAAATTTCAGCACATTTATATTCAAAGAAATAGTAGGACATTAAAATGGCTAAACAAACGACTAATGAATTATCTAAGGTTTCGGAATTACTAGAAAAGAATTTAATAGTAAATCTTTATTTAGCGGGTGCAAGCCGTGCTCAAATTAAGAGTGTTGTTGGCGTCGGGACAGATAAAGTAGATAAAATAATTTCCACATTAAAATCTTTAAAAAAAGGAAAATAAATATGAAAGAATTAGTAAATGAAATGCAAAAGATGAACAAATTACTTGTTCTTTCTATCATGCAAGGGAAAACTCAAACAGAATGTATTTTGTTATTGAATAGAGTTGGCTTTGGTCAATCAGAAATTGCGGCGTTTATTGGAACGACAGCCAACACAGTAAATTCAACAATTCAAAAAGCAAAAAAGAAGAAAATTAAATGAGTAATGCGAGACTAGATCCAGAAATAATGAAAAAGCTAGTTAGTAAAACTGGTTTAAAAAAGGAAAGCATTGGCGTTGACATCTCACGCCTGAGAAATAAATTTCCAAATTGTACACCGAATGCCATTGCTCAACTTTATGCACGAAGTCGTGGATTCTCAGTAATGAGCAAACTTAGTCCTAAGGACAAGGAAACATTGCCGAATAATGATGTTGAAAAAGTAGTTGTCAAAATAAAAGAAAAGAAAGTAAAGCCTAAAGAAAAGATACAAGACTTAATTAAATACGAAACAGCGGATCATTTTCAAAAAGGTCATATTCAAGAATTAAACCGTGCTTATACATATAGCTGTTTTACTTCTGCATATATGTTATCAAGGAAAGTTATTGAAAATTTAATTCTTGATATTTTGAGGAAAAAATTTAACTCCAATTCCTTGCAAGACAAAGAAATGTATTTTGATACTTCGCATAATAGATATAAAGATTTTGAAATAATACTCAAAAATCTATATGATAACAGACGACAATTTAATGTAAACTCAGTAAAACCAATCGAAAGACTGTATGATACAGCAAAAAAGTTTAAAGATCGCGCAAATGATGTAACTCATTCGTGGTTTTATTTAATAGAAACAAAGAAAGAAATTGATGAATTACATCTTGAAACTATAATTGAGCTTATTAATCAAATTCAAAAAGACAACTAAATTAGAGGAAATAAAATGGCAAAAAACTTTGAAACCGAAATATTAGAAAGGTTGGATTTAATATTGAAAATATTAAGTCTACAGGTTGCTCAAGACTCAAGCTTGACGGAAAGAGCTAGAATATTAAAAAGAGCTGGTTTATCTAATTTACAAATTGCTGAGGTTTTAAATATCTCACCTGCTAGTGTAAGGACACTAACCTCAAATTTGAATAGAAGGGAGAGATAGATGAAAAATGAATTTGAAAGAATAGAACGTTTGTTGACATTAATTTTAATCGAAAATCTTCGGGATAGAAAAACAGAAGATAAGGTTAAAATTTTAAATACTGCAGGTCTTAGTAATATTGAAGTCGCAGATTTATTAAATATTAAACCACAGGTTGTTGCAAACTATTTATTTAGATCAAAAAAGAATAAGTAATATGCCGCAAATCAGAGACTTTAGAGAAGTAAGTTTCTCACAACAAAATGTAGAGATGTGTGGTAAATTTCTAAGCAGACAAACATATTGGAAATTATATATCATTGAAAATACATTACGTATTATAATTAATTCTGTTCTTACAGTCCAATATCATGAAAAAGGAGGCGAATGGTGGTCTGATTTAGCAGGAGGTGAAGCAAAAAAAAATGCCGAAAGAAATATAAAACGATATTTGACTACTGAAGCAAAATTTTTCAGTGTTCCTGGAAATCATCCAATATACTTTGTGGATATTAAGGATTTCAGTTCTATCATTAGAGAAAATTCTAATCTGTTCATCGATGTCTTGGGAGAAAAAAGTTATAATAAAATTTTAGTAGAAATTGAAAACATTATTATCCCCAGAAATATTGTCGCTCATATGAACTTTCCAACAAAAACTGATAGACACAGAATTGATACTTTTGCCCAGGATATAAATGTGTATTTAGAATTCCTTAATAAGAAAGACATAGAAATAAAGATACCTAAGTAATGAAATCCTTCTTCCTAAAACCAAGTTTAAAAGTAGATGATATAATTAGTTATGCTGAGTTAGTAGCTGCGGAGAATGCTAACATACAAAAGGGAATGAATTTCCAGATAAAGCCGGAGTATTCGGTATTTCTTATGTCTGTTCGTAAGAATGCTCCTTATGCAGATGAGTGGGATGCAAGAACAAACACACTTATTTACGAAGGACACGATGCACCAATCAATGTAACCAAAGAACCAAAAGAGGCAGACCAGCCATTTACAACTCCTAAAGGAACGTTAACAGAAAACGGGAAATTTTTTACTGCGGCGCAAGCTTACAAAATGAAATTAGCTGAGCATCCGCACAAAGTAAAAGTTTATGAAAAGATTAAAGATGGTATTTGGTGTTACAAGGGTTTCTTCAGTTTGATTGATGCAAAAATAATTTTTGATGGAGTGAGAAATGTTTTCAAGTTCTATCTTCAGCCCGTGGAGATTAAAGCATTTAATAAAGAAATAGTTTTACAACATACCCGTTTAATACCAACAAGTGTAAAAGTTGAAGTGTGGTCGCGAGACAAAGGGCAGTGTGTAATTTGTGGATCGAAAGAGAATTTACATTACGATCACGAGTTGCCGTATTCGAAGGGTGGAACAAGTTTAACTGCTGCTAATGTGCGGATACTTTGTATGAAGCATAACCTAAATAAGTCTAACAAAATTTTAACAATACCGCCTGTGTTTTTAAGCCTCACCTAAATCCTCTCCTAAGGAGAGGACTTTTTGTATTCGAAAAAGCAACACACCCCTTCTTTTCCCCTCTCGAGAGGGGAATCAATTGTCCTGGCGGTGTTTTTTGATCAATAACTATAAAAATTTAATTATCACTTTATCCAGGTAAGATTTATACTCGGCACCAAATTTTTCTTCAAGATATTTATGTTCTCTTTTTATGAGCTTAGAGTAAAGCACATAATTTAACAATACAGTTGTAAGCACAAGCCAGGAGTTAAACAGCAAGCAAATACCGGGGATAACAAATAAAAGATAAGCAACATACATCGGGTCTCTGAAAATTTTGTATAATCCGTCGGTCATCAGTTTATTCTTATCAAAAGAATTTAATAATCTTCTTCCGCAGTAAGCCACCATAAAAACTCCGGTTACAATTAAAACAATACTCAGATACACAAACGCATCAGAACCATTTTTAACAATAGTGAAAAGTGGTTTTGTAAAATAACTGATTACGGCAGTTATTATTAAATATACAAATGTTGGGATAGCAATAAGCGGCGCAACTCCGGTGATTTTCATTGTGTTACTCATTGTGTCAAACTCCTGCTCTGTGTAATTGAGTTTAATTTTATTTTAGGGCAACATAAAAAAAATAATTGAAAACAAAAGTGATAAACATATAGTTGCTGTTGGAGATTATTAATAGATTCAACTAAGTATAATTTTAAGAAATTTAATCCGCCTCGATAAATCGGGATTCGGACGGATGGGTGAAATTTTAACGATACCACCGATGTTTTTTAGTTAGATTCCCACTTTCACGGGAATGATCTGAAGACGTTAAAAGCTATAAAGTTAAAAACAAGTGTTTGATAGATTGCTTCTCCCGACGCGTCAGGATCGCAATGACAGAAAAGCGGGAATGACGGCAAGAGCAAAGCGTATCTTTTACTTTTCGATCTTAGAGAATTAAATACATCGCCTTACATTCTTTTTATAATATTCAAACTTTTCACCGAATGCTTCCTGCATTATTTTTTCTTCATCCGGAATAAAACTGATCTCCATTGAGGCTACAAAAAATATTGCACCAATAAATGCAGTAACGGAGCCCATCGAAATTCCTGCGCCAATTAAAATTAAAACCATACCCAGGTACATCGGGTTACGTGAAATTTTGAACGGTCCGTAATCTATAAGTGCAGATGGCTTCTGATCCGGTTTAACTGTAGTATTAAGTTTTTTGAATAAGTTGTCGGTCCAGATATTAAGTATTGCTCCTGCAATTGCGGGAACAAAGCCGAGAAAAACATAAGGCGTAAAAATAATTTGTTTAACAGGCAGCAGAAAATGAAAAGCGACAGAGATAATAAGATAAGTGTAGAAATGTGTTGGTGGATAAATTTTTTTCATTGTAAAAGACTAAAAACTTTTACAACCAAACTTAAAATTTTATTGGTATAAACAAAATCCTTAAAGACAGCTGCACTCGTGAGTTTTAATAGCTGTAACAGCATACCCCGTGGTAGTAAAATCACGGAACGTCAGTGACTTCCAATCAAAACTTTAAGAAGTCTAATAAGAAATTAACAATACCGCCGGTGTTTTTAAGCCTCACCTAAATCCTCTCCTAAGGAGAGGACTTTATGTATTCGAAAAAGCAACACACCCCTTCTTTTCCCCTCTCGAGAGGGGAATTTAAAAGGGATGTGTAATTACTTAGCTGTATTAGTATCAATCCACTTTTCAATTTGTTTAACAACATAATCGCAATTATAAAAAACATCATCATCTTTGAATCTTAAAAACCGCACGCCAAGTTCTTCAAGTCTAATTTGTCTTTTTGCATCATATAATTCTTTACCAATGTGTGATATCCCATCAATTTCAATAGCGAGCATAAGTTCACTGCAAAAGAAATCAACAATATATTCATCAACAGGTTTTTGTCTGTGAAAATCATAACCGCGTAACTGTCTGCCTTTAAGAAAAGTCCAGAGTAATATTTCTGTTCGTGTACTGTTATTTCTGAGTTCACGAGCTTTTTCTTTTAAAGCTGGGTTGTAAGGAAGAATATTTCTATGGGATTTGAATTTCATTGTTTAAAATAAAACAGTTAAACTAAAAGCAACACACCCCTTGTTTTCCCCTCTCGAGGGCAACTATATACGAGTTAGACCAAATAAATATTTTCAGAAACACTTGACAAGTGATAACCTATCACTTATATTTGTAGTAGATGAAAGAGAAAATTTTGAAAACAGTGAATGACAAAGATTTTTTAAGCGTTGAAGAAGCGTCTGAAACATTGGGCGTAAAGCCAACAGCAATCAGGAACTATTTATATCTTGGAAAGTTTACAACATATAAATTCAAAAATTTAACACTTCTCGATAAAAAAGAAGTGATCAATTGGAAAGAAAAACAGAAATAGACAATGGAGCGAGAGTTCGAAAACTTAATAGAGTTACAAAAGTATTTCAGCAATGAAGATGTTTGCTGGGACTATTTAGAAGGCTTAAGATGGAATGGCGAAGTTGCTTGTCCATTCTGTGGAAGCGTAAAGTATTATAAGTTTAAGAATAGCAGAACATATAAATGCAAAGACTGTAAAAAGAAATTTAACGCTAAGACAGGAAGTATATTTGAAAATACAAAGATTCCATTAAGTAAATGGTTTGTATCTATTTATTTAGCAACATCACACAAAAAAGGAATTTCATCATTACAGTTAGGTAAAGATATTGGAGTAACTCAAAAAACGGCTTGGTTTATCTTACATAGAATTAGAGAAATGCTAAAAGCCAAAGCACCTTATATGCTAAACAGTACCGTTGAAATTGATGAAACTTATGTCGGTGGTAAAGAAAGAAACAAACATATAAGCATTAGGAAGCGTCATACTGGTTGTGTTAATAAAACTATGGTATTTGCGATCTTAGAACGTCAAGGCAATGTTTGGACTACTATGGTAGATGGTGTTAGCGGTAAAGAATTAAAGCCTATAATCCAAGAGAGGGTGGATAAAAGCACAAAGATCATAACTGATGGTTTTGGCGCTTATGCTGGACTTGAGAAGGATTACTCACACGAAATAGTCAATCACGAAGCTAATGAATATGTAAGAGGTGATATTCATACTAACACGGTAGAAGGCTTCTTTAGTCAACTAAAGCGTGGTATCTACGGCATCTATCATTCAGTAAGCCCAAAGCACCTGCATAGATATTGTAATGAGTTTGAATTTCGATACAATACCAGAACCAGTAAAGAAGTTAATAGATTTGATTATTCGTTTTTGAACTGTAATAGAAGATTAAAATACTCAGATTTGATAAATTCAAATTAAATTAATAAGTTTGGGGAAATAAAAGCCACAAGGCGGGTGTTTGCTACTTGGTTAATGATACCTTTCAACAAACACTCCTACATTATACAGTTAGTTTATCGACCCTGTATAATTACCTTGCGTTGGAAACGGACTATAAATGAATAGTCCTTATTAGGGATTGGTTAACACAATCCCTTTTTATTTTTTAATAAGTTTATAAACTGCGTCTTTATCCTCCCTCTCAATTCGCTCTATAAATTTTTGGCGGTTCAATGATCTTAAAGCAGAATGAGCCGTCCGTAATGTTTCTGGGCTTGTAGACACTAATTCACCTTTATCCTTTAAGGCTTGTAATACATCTCTAACTTCGGGTGGCGAAAATTCTTTATCTGGATTATCTTTGAATAATTGCCTTACAATTGGGACTGGTCTATTCCCTTTATCGTGCTTTTTAGGAGGCGATGTCGATTTTGCTATTTTCTCCTTTGGCTTGACTACCGTATTAACTGTATGCCTTTCAATCATTCTTAAAAGAATTTTCAATTCTACGGCAAGCTCCTGATTATAGTGGGCAACTCTTGCTAATATTCTGTCTTTTTCTTCTATTAACGCTTCGTATATTTCTTTGTTGTTTTCCATTTTGTCCTCTTTTCTAAAGTAAGCGAAATCTGCTTGCCTAAATTTAGGCATTTTAGGCAAACAAGTCAAATTAATTCTTATGTTCATTCTAATGGGCATGAGAATGGGCAGGAATTGTCGTTTGTGTTTTCGTGCCCTATTTATTATTTTAGCGACCATAGAAAGGGCTACTATGAAAAACAAGAAGATTGGTAAGAAGAAAAAAGAAGAAGTACCGTTAAAAATTGATGCGAAGTTTAATGAGGTGCTTAAGGTTGCTATTAAAAACAGCACAAAACAAAACAAAACTAAAAAGTAAACAATAGAGGGATGTGCTTCCCTCTATTGTTTTGTTCCAAATTCCCGACTAACGGGGTTATACAACAATAGCCAATTGAAAGGAAAAAACAATGGCTACAGGCAAAACTGTAAAACCTGGTGGAACTGTTAAAGATTCAGGTATTTACAAGAGCTCTAAATCAAACCAGAAAGCAACTATGGTTAAAGGTGAACATGCTCCACCCACTCCTACTAAGGGAGAAAA
The DNA here is from genome assembly GCA_963809415.1 of uncultured Ignavibacteriaceae bacterium. Taxonomy (GTDB): domain Bacteria; phylum Bacteroidota; class Ignavibacteria; order Ignavibacteriales; family Ignavibacteriaceae; genus IGN3. The sequence goes on from CAWEJJ010000003.1 coordinate 2,312,119, forward strand.
GTGGAAACAAGTCGTGGACACTAATAAAAAGAACTAATAGTTGCAGCTAACAAGGGCGTGAGATTTTTCTATATTCACACTCACGCCTTTATAATATTCACACTTAAAACATTTCTCAAGTTTTTGCTCTTTCATAGAAAGAGGACAAAATAATCTTCCACTAATATAAATATTTTTTTTGTTTTTATATTCATTTTGTTTTTTCATTTCTCTCCTCTTGGTCAAAGATGTATATAGTTGCCCTCTCGAGAGGGGAGAGATGAAAACTCTTTAAAAGTCATTTCGAAGTCCGCCGCGGCGGATTTGACTGAGAAATCTGTACAAATAATAAGACTTCTCTCCCGATAAATCGGGGTCGAAGTGACAAACTCAATTTTCACACAGTCTCTCCGGAGTGGAGAGATGAAAACTGAAAGCGGAGGCGCGTGGAATTATTCTTCTTCTTTAAAAGTGGTGAGCTATTAAAGAATTATTTTTTAAGGCAAATAATCTTCTCTTACCGGAGAAAAAACTTCAATCACTAATGAATCTTCAACTACTTCAACACTGTGGTCAACGTTCCCCGGAATACACCAGCTGTCTCCCGGCTCAGCGTTATAAATTTCACCGTTAATTGTAAAAGTCATTCGTCCTGAAATCATATAACCTATTTGCTCGTGCGGATGATTGTGAGTTGGAACTTTACTTCCTTTTTCAAGCATGAATTCACTAAGTGATGTTTTACTTCCATAACTCAATGTTTTGTAAGTAACCCCATCCAGAGCTTTTACGTAATTATTAATATCTCTTTTATAAAACATTTTTAACTCCAATTTAAATATGAGTTTATAATATTCTAAACTAATATAAAATTTTAATCCTTCACCGCATACATTCAAACTGATTAAGTTCGTGTGCAAATTTCTGCATCTCTTAATCTTTTCTTTCGTCTTTGTGCTCTTGGTGAGAATACTTAGTATGTGTAGTGGTAAAAACATTTAAACACTAAGTGCACAAAGAAAACTTCACAACACTCATAAAGAATCAAACAGCCTCCCCTTATTATTCGAAAACTGACACACTCCAGTCTTTGTCTGAAAACCAGGTTCAATAAAAAGTTGCAGCATTACTTATTGCCAGTAAAAATAGTTTATACACTACAGCAAAAAATTTATTGTAAAGATTAAACCTCAAACCATTTTTATTTTCATATAACCGCTCATCCATAAAATATAGCGCAAGGATACATCTCAAATTATTTTCGCTATGCCTTCTGATAAAAACTTGTTGAGCATACAAGTAAATAAAAATACGGCGCTTATAAATCTCTGCTAACCAAAGTATGAGACTTCTATTAATCTTCGTTTAAGCAGTTGCTCCAGATCGAATACAGAGGCAATCAAAAAAAAATAACATTAAGGAATTGAGATCAGTATATTATTTAATTAATGGTGTTAACAATAACTTTTCAAAAAACGAGGCAAAAATGAAAAAGTTAATAAAAATCAGTGCGATAGTGTTAGGGGTAATTGCTGTGCTTGTTGTGTCAGGTTCTGTTTACTTTAATGCAACATATCCAAAGGTGTATTCCTGTATCCAAAGTAAAAGTAGAGATGACTGCGGAAAGGATTGAGACGAGGTAAATATCTTGCAAACAATGTTGCCTTGTGTCTGGATTGTCACTCAACACGTGATTTCTCAAAGTACGCCGGACCAATTAAACCCGGAACAGAAGGTATGGGCGGCGAAGTTATGGGAAGAGAGATGGGACTACCGGGAACAATACCTGTTAAAAATATTACTCCCGCTGCTTTAGGTAACTGGACAGACGGGGAAATTATCCGTGCAATAACATCAGGTATAAACAAACATGGCGAAGCGTTATTTCCAGTAATGCCTTATCAAAATTTTTATGGGATGTCTGAAGATGATTTATATGCGATAGTTGCATATATACGCACTCTCAAGCCAATCAAAAATGAAGTTGGTGAAAAGGATCTTGATTTTCCTTTAAACTATTTAGAAAAAACTTTACCGCTGGATGCTTATAAACCAACTAAAACTCCTGATAAATCAGATATGAAAGCATACGGCAAATACCTTGTTACAATTGCTTCTTGTAATCACTGCCATACACCGGTAGAAGACGGTAAACCAATTGCAGGAATGGAATATGCGGGCGGTTCTTCATTAGATCTTCCATTCGGAACTATCCGTTCAGCTAATATTACTCCGGATGTTGAAACAGGTATTGGTGCATGGACGAAAGAACAATTTATTCAGAGATTTAAATCGATGGCAACGGATGAGATAAAAAATATGGAAATACAGCCGGGCAGCTTTAATACAATAATGCCATGGACACAATATGGCGGGATGACAGAAGAAGATCTGGGTGCAATTTATGAATATCTGCACAGCTTAAAACCAGTTAAGAATTTAGTTGTAAAGTTTACACCGGCAAAAACAAAAATGTAATCCGGTTGATACTGTTGAATAAGAATAACAATAAATAAAAAACATTAAATGAAAGGACTAACAATGAAAACATATTTATTACCATTAAAATTACTTTTAATAGTACTGCTGTTTGCCTCGGCAGTTAATGCCCAGATAATTTTAAACTCCGACAGAAAACCGGTAATAGGTGATTCGTTCACTACAATGGATATGGACACGCTTGGGGTTACTGAAGGCAGCGCCGGCATAAACGTTACCTGGAATTTTTCAAATCTAACATCAACCGGTGAACAAATTACTGCAAATTATATTAGTCCGTCTGCTGCGCCAAATGATTCCCTATTCCCCGGCTCAGACGTTGCGGTTAGCTATGATGGATTATCTTATACTTTTTATGATACTGATGGCAGTACCGTACATTCTCTTGGAAGCTCATATGAAGATTTTTCAATAGTCTATTCGAATACAGAAAAAGTTTCCGAGTATCCTTTTACTTTCAATTCCAATTTACTTGATAACTTTCAAGCAGAATATGAAATGGGAGAAGGATTAGTAAACAGGAATATCGGTATTATTCAGTTTACGGGAGATGCATATGGAACAATAATTCTGCCTGACGGAAGCAGTTATGCAGCTTTGCGTGTAAAAATCTTCAGGCAAACTGTGGATACAATGTTTGTTGCAGGAATTCCATTATCAGTTACAGAAGTAAAATCTACAACATATGAGTGGTACACTAACGAAAGGAAATATCCGGTCTTTGGAATTTCATATATTGAAATAAATGTAAACGGCAGCGTTACAAATCACAAGGTAGTTGAATACAACATTCAAAACGCAACTGATGTAAAAGAAGATCCGCAGCAAGTAGTAAGTGAATTTGAATTGAATCAAAATTATCCCAATCCGTTTAACCCGGGCACAAGCATTAAGTATGCAATAAGCAGTATGCAATTTGTAACACTAAAAGTGTATGATATAATTGGTAATGAAGTTGCAACACTTGTAGATGAGTACAAACCTGCGGGGAGTTATGAAGTAGATTTTGATGCGTCTAAACTTTCCAGCGGTGTTTATTTGTACAGACTTCAATCGGGTGGAAATATAATTACAAAGAAAATGACTTTGATAAAGTAAGGAGTCTAATAATGCAATTAAGAAAAACAGATTTGTTTACATTTATTCATAAATCAATAAGAAGTATGATTTATAATGCTCCTTGGCAATTCGCTTAATAGTTTATTCAATGATTTTATTGCAGATTATCTGCCACATATGAATCACGAGGAAGCAACTGTGCTTGAAGCAAAGTTTAAATACTTAACAGAGGAAGAACTGATTACAATAAGAACATGAATACAAAGTAATGTACCGCCAGATAGATATAAAGTCTGGGTGAACCGGATGCTTGGATCTTTAAACAACACAGAGTTAATTGGATTACTTAGCAGTATGAAAGTAAGTGCACCTTCAACTGTATATCAATATATCTTGGATTCGACCAAATCTGTATTAGTTAAAGAAGGATGGTTGAAGATGAAAGTAATATTAGGTGTTTAACACTTAGACGGGATTAGTTTTCAAACTAATATTTTAACATAGAAAAACTTTCCTCACCACCCGGTAGAAAGTATAAATGTTGATATAATACAGATATACTCATTTTTTTTAGTTTGTCCCGTCGAAATAAATTTGAAATAGAAATATCGCGCATAGAATCACCACCTTAATGTTATCTCTGCAAAACATAAAACTGTCTTATATCACTAAAAATATCCACTCATAATATATTAATTGAGTTTAGCAGATTGCATTCTTACGTTGCATATAGAAATTAAAACAAAGGTGATACAATGAAAAAGGCATTGATAGTTATCCAGAATAAAAATAGCACAACAAGAAAATATGGCGAAGAGATTGCCGAATTCCTGCTTAACAGGGGTCTTGCAGCAGAGCTTATTCCTATAAGCAGCTTTGAACCTAAAAAGCTTGAAGGTGCAGATTACCTGCTTGTAAGCGGATGGAGAGACGGTTCATTGTTTTCATCAAAGCAGCCGGATAGTGAATGGGAAACATTTGTAAAAAGACTTCCAACGCTAAATGGTATAAAAACAGCGCTGTTCACTACTTATAAATTCTTTTCAGGCGGTATGTTCAGAAGTATGAAAAAACATCTCGGGGAAAAAACCGAGAACCTGGAGTTTGCTTTTAAATCAAGGGATGGTTCTCTTTCTATTTCTGATAAAATGGCATTGAATGATTTTATTGGCTAGAGATTTAAATGAATAAATTCCTTAACAATTAAAAAATGCGTACCAGGTTCTGATATATCTGAAATTGCGTAGTAACTAAAGTAAAAAGTTGAAATTATTAAATTATATGGGTTGGTTTTATAGCCAGCCCATTTTTTTGTACCAGGCAAATGTATTTAGAAATCCTTCGCTCAAAGAAATATGTGGATTAAAGCCCAATTGGGTTTTTGCTTTTTCTATCGAGCAAGCCCAGTTATTCTGAATAAGTTCCCTTGCCTTTTGTACGTTAAGGTACATTTGTTTATTACAAATTTTGCCAAACAATTCTTCAAGACCGCATATACCAAATACCATGCAATGGGGAAGATGAATGTTCATAGGATTTTTATTTAGTATTTCCGCAATAGTATTGCCAATGTCTTCATTAGGGTAAGAAGTTTGTGATCCTAAAAAATATATTTCATCCTCTGCCTTTATTTTTTCTGCCGCTGTAATAATTCCATCAATAAGATCATCAACATAAATAAGGTTTAAATATTTTTTGTTAAAACCAATCAACAGCTGAATACCATGTTTTATTGATTTCATATACATATACATATCTCTTTCTCTTGGACCATAGACAGCAGATGGACGGACAATCGATATTGGAATTTTACTGCGGTATTTTAAAATCTCATACTCAGCCATCATTTTACTAATTCCATAATCCGAAACCGGATGATAGGGCGTGGTTTCATTAACTTCAAATCCTGTTAACGATGGTCCCACGGCTGTTAAGCTGCTTACATAAACAAAGCGCTTTATTTTATGTGTGCTGTCAACACAAAACTCAATCAGCTTCTTTGTTGCTAGGTAGTTTCCATCGTAATATTCTTTTTTTGATTGTGCATGGGTTACTCCGGCGACATGAAAGACTACATCAATATCTTCCAGCAGATTATCCGGTAATGAACCGTTTAGAAGATCACCATTAATCAATTCAACATTTAAATTTTCAAGTTGATCTGAATAAAGATAATCTTTTGAAACACATCTAACCGAATTATTATTGGAACATAATTTTTCAACCAAATGACTTCCGATAAATCCTGTTCCGCCTGTTATTAACGCTTTCACTTTATAAGTCCTTTCTGTTTTTACATATTAAGAACGATAAACAAATCAAGTGTGAGACCAATTAAACAGTGAAGTATATATGGATATAAGATTGATCCGGTTTTTAATGCCATCATTCCGAATAATATTCCACCAAAAATTGAAGCGAAAATTTCACCTGTAGGCATACCAATATGCCATAAACAAGATGGAATTATTTGAATACAGATTGCCATTGCATCACCAACATGCTTACGCAATCCGAACAGCATAAATCCTCTGAAAAAAATTTCCCAGCCCGTATAAAAAAGTAATATTCGTATAGCCTCAAATTTTAAGAATAGGTTTGTTGAAACAGCCACTTCTTTTGATTGAGGATAGAAACTCACCATTTCTTGATTATAGATGGAAGGGTACAGAACAAAAACTGCAATAACCGGGAAAAAAATTGCTATGTACTTAATGCCCTTTTTCCAATTACCGATATTGAGTCCATATTCCTTTACTGATTCTTTGAAGACTGCGTTAATTAAAAATAATGGAATAATCCCAAGTAATATAAAAGTTGAAATGAATAAATAAATAACGGAATCATTTTCGGAGATGCCGGGGAAAATTTGTCTGGCAAACTGAATTGAGCCAAAACTTTTATTTACTGCCAGGATTAATACTGATAAGAAAAGAATGGATATAGGTTTTAATTCATCTTTTGGAATTATTTGTTTTATGTTTAATACGGTTAATGCTTGCATGATTTAGTTCCTCCTTTCATTTGAATTTAACCAGGATAAAGTTATTTCAAGTGCTTTTTCAAACGGAGTAATTTTATAATTAATTTCATTGATTGCTTTATTGCATGAAAAATTCCAGTCCAGGCAAAAAGTTTTTACCCATCCAGGGGATATTAGAGGATAGTGGTTAGAAATCTTTGCCCGGTTTTCTTCTAATTTGCTAAACAGCAATGCAAAGTTTTTGGGAACGTGAAGCATTTGATATTTTTTCCCGGAGTTTTTGGCAACTAATGAAAAGAATTTATTAAAAGATAGATTATCACCGCCAAGAATGTACCTTTCTCCGTTTTTACCAAGCTTTATTGCATTTATCATCCCGTTTGCGACATCATCAACAAGAGCATAATTGCCGCCCGCTTCACCATTACCTAAAATTAATCGCCATTTGCCTTTCAGATAAAGATCAATCATCATAGTAACTGAATTACTTTCCGCTAATATTCCGGGACCAAATAACCTGGTTGGATATACGCTAACAATCTCTAATCCCTGGTTTAAATATTCCCGTATAATTTTTTCAGCGTAAAGCTTTGATGCCTCATAAGTTGTTAACGGAGGCCGGGATCTTAAGTTTGTTTCATCCGCAGGTGAACCATTAGAATTACCCATAACAACACTTGATGATGTAAACAGCACACGCTTAACATTTAATTTTAATGCAGAATCAAAAATGTTTTTCAAACTGTTTGTATTGTTTTCAAAATAGACCTCTGGGTTTTTAGCCCAATTACGTGCATAAGCAGCTAGATGATAAACTGTTTCACATCCTTGCATTGCTTCCTCTATCCTTGCTTTATTAAGTATATCGCCTTTAAATATTTTGATGTTTGGATGTGTTAATCTGCTTGTATCGGAGGAACTTCTGCATAATGTATGAATTATATTATTATCATCACACAATATTTGAACTAATTTGTTCCCGATAAAACCCGTAGCACCTGTTACCATTATTTTCATTTTAATCTCCGGTTATATTAATTGTTTGTTACTCATCCAATGAATTAATTATAGATACCGGATGAAGGATACAATCGAAAAAAGTTTTTATAAGATCAATGATTCTGATCATTATCGGGTGGACAATGACCGCCAAACAACCGGTTAAAATTCCAATTACCGAATCCATCAAATAATGAAATCGCCCATAAATAGTTGAGATGTATAAAAGTATTATGGAAGGAAGTATTACAAAAAAGATGTTTTTATTATACTTATAACAAGCCCATAAAATAACAGTAGCTGCGGCACAATGCGGGCTTGGAAGACTTCCTCCACGGAAATGCAGATTGCTTCGCATCAAATCTGAAAGGTAAGTAAACAAACCACCTTCAAGAGGAACGGAATATTTATCGGGCATAAAGTACATCTGACTTGCAACAGGGAATAAAATAAAACCGATGTAACAAAAGATGTAACTGAGTGAAAGCACGAATAAATATTCTGCAAGAGCTTTTTGGTCACCACTTTTATAAACAACTATTGCGGTGATTACTAAAAGAGGCAAGTAAAAAACATAAGCAAACATCATCGCTTCCGTTAAATAAGGCGTAACGTAATCTTGCAGCTTTAATGATAATTCCATCCCGAATATCGAATTATCAAGGCTAATCAATTTGGCATCAAGCCAATCGTTATGCAAAAGTAACTGAAACTTAGACGACAACCCGAAGAAGTAAGCAAAAAAGAGAAGAACAAATGAAGATTGTGCAATTGATTTTAAACTCTCCCTTCTTATAAAGCTAATAGTCCTGATGATTATTAGGGAAACAATTAAAAGGATTATCAACTCCCAAAAGGTTTCCGGGAAATTATTTATTGATGTTTTAAATAAAACCCCAAGTCCCAGGTAAAGTATTACGATAAATATGATTAATAAATTAATATTTGAGTAAGTGTTGTCTTTATTTTGTAATATGTTTTCCATAACAATTCTCACATTTAATAATCAGTAAAAATTATCTTGCTCCTGCCGTATCCAACAATTTGTTCCAGTTTCCCCGTTCCCAGCTTTCCAGCTCTATTTTTAATTTTCCAAGCAATACTTTTACTTCAGCGTAAACAGGAATTGCCGCATCATCGTCACTTATCCATCCCATAAAATCACCTGATAAACTTTGAGAAGATCCACCCTCCCAATTGGCATATCCAAAATATTGCTTTGCAGTTATAGGGTAATCCAGGGCATCAATTTCAATTTCTTCCTTTGTATCTGTAAAAACGAGTTTTGTGCTTTCAATTTTTTCGTCGATCATTGTGGGTACATTAATGGTTTGGGGAAGATGTGAGTTGACTCTGGTAAAAAAGAACAACGATGGTCCGTCAACATATCGCGCACAATTATAAATCGTTGTGGAATCTGTAATCCTGCGTGTTGATACATCGAAAGATTTACAAACTGCCGATTTAGAGTCATCATTATATTTTGTGTAATATTTTGTTCCATCGCCTCCATTCTCAAAATAAGCATAATAGGAATTAGACATAAATGTTCGGCAGTCTATTATAGTTTCGTTGTATTCTTTAATATTTAAGAAAGGTATTGATGGATTAGACTCAACAAGCATGCTTACTTTTATATAATCAGGATTATTTTCGCAGGCTGTTGTTTTGATCGTGATAGTCCCGATTCTGATGAAAGTCCATTTTACCTTATATATAAGAGTTTCACCGGAGTAAAATACTTTGCTTGTTGAAATTGTATTTTGCGAATATACTCCGGCAACATTTAGCACAAATACAAATAACAAGATTATTCTTAAAGTTTTCATAATATTTCCTTTCCTCTGACTGAAGAATATTATTTTATTAGCGTGCTCTTGTCATTAAGTTGTCAAAGAATAGTCAAAGAATTTACAGAGGTAATAAGGAGTAAAAGTGTTTGTGCTTTAAATTGTTATAATCTAATCGGGTTGAGAGAATATGCAGCTAATTGGGTCTAATTCGTAAGGACTAATCTGGCTGACGTACAATAAAAGCGGCAACCGGATTAAGGATCAGAGTGATAATTGTTTAAAGTGTAAATTATATTGTTGGCCACAACCAGCCAAAAACACCACCGGTAAACAAAGCATAAATAAGTCCATCAATCATTGATTTGATGGTTGTTCCCCAGCTTTTCTTAAACCAGATACTTCCTTGCATTAAAGCAAGACTATATCCGACGAATGCTGTTACTCCGGCAAATCTAAAAACAGAAAGGTAATGAGCACCAGGCTCAAGTGCACGACCTGCAACATAGGCTGCAAATATTCCAACAATTAAACAATAAACAAACCACATCGCCAAACTGGATCCCATATTCATTGCATTGGATGGTAAAATTGTAAAAGCAGCAATTGGGCCTTTGTTAAGTTTATCCTTAAACTCCTCAGAAGTTCTTTCTTTATTATCAGTTGTATAAGGCATCATATAATCACCGGGTGGAATGTTGTGTTTTCTCAAATCATTCATTACCTGGTCCTCGGAGGGAACTTTTTTGAAATCCGAGTTATGATACTTGAACAACATATGTAGAATCGAACTTATGAAGAAAACAACAACAGCGGAAAGAAGAATTGGAAGCCAGAGAGAAATAATTGATACCATATCATCTCCTCTCAATCAAATTAAATAAATATTATTTAATCCCTCATTTTAATATACTGAAGATTAATTGATACTTACAAAAGGAAGTTCAAAAATTGTTTTAATTGAAATAATATAAAATTAATTGTATTTGCCAATTAAGAAAACTTTTAATTATCAGTCGATAAGGTTCTATAAAAATAACTCGCTATTAAGAATCGGTAAAGAATGAAATCAAAAAAACTTAGAAAATTTTATTGAAATTCTTTCTGACAATATTTGGACAAATAATTTACTTCTTTGTGGCAACTACCCCATATAATTAAAGTAATTTTCAAATAAAAACTTTAAAGAGGTGATGCCATGAAAACCAAAGAATTATTTGTATCATATTTTGTTCTTTTTGTCTTGATGTTTAATGCGGGCTGTTTTGTTTGCTATAAAGGAGTAGCAGATAAGCAGGGTATTAATTTAATTCAAGATAGTTTATTAAAAGCAGATATCTGGGAAGCAGTTTCGACTTCTACACATAATTTTAATACTGATCTCTGCTTTTGGAAAAATGAGTTTTATCTTATTTACCAGAACTCTGAATATCATCTATTCTCTCCAAAATCAAAGTTGGTTCTGTTAAAATCCAGGAATTGTAAAAATTGGACGCTAGTAAAAGAGTTCTTATCTAAAGATTACGAGCTTAGAGATCCTAAGTTTGCAAAAATTAATAATAAACTATTCATTTATGCCCTCCCGAATCTAGAAATATCCCCGACACCATTCACTACTGTTTTTACATTCAGCTCGGATGGAATTGAATGGAAAGAATTTGAAGAGACAGATGAACATGGATGGCTTTTTTGGAGGCCGAGAACTTTTAATGATAAAGTTTGGTATGTAAGCGCATATTGGAATGAACATGGTAAATGTGCTCTTTTCAAAACTGTAGATGGGATAAAATGGGAATTCGTTTCTATGATATACGAGGGTGAACATTGCGATGAAACCGCACTGGAATTTACATCTCAAGGAGATATGTATATTACATCTCGTCTTGAAGGGGATTTAAATTGGGATGGAGGATCATTTACCGCTTCTACACTTATAGCAAAAGCATCTTATTCTTTTACCGAATGGAAATATAAAAAGACGCATACAACAAGATTGGATGGTCCTGTATTATGGAGGCATGATTCATTAATTTTTGCAGCGGGAAGATATGAACCCGATATTCAAATTTCGAGTTTTGGAATGGGCAGCATTTTTAACGTAAAAAGAACAGCTATTTATCTACTAGTAGAAGACTCATTGGTTTTGTTAAAGGTTTTACCTAGCGGAGGCGATACTTCATATCCTGGAATCGCCGAAAAAGATGGAGAAATTTATATGTCATATTATACTAATGATCCCAATATAGAATGTACCTGGAGTGTTGGTTGTTTTTTACCAACAAAAATTATGATGGCTAAATTTCAAATTGATGACTTAAAAACAGCAGCACTGATAAATTCTGATCTGATTAATAATTTGTCAATTACTGTGAATGTTAAATGAAATGAAAAACGAAATTAGGGAAGTCAATTGTTTGAAAATTTAATTTTAGATTAAAATGGAGATCAACTTTCTATTCTAAAATTTTCCGTTGTTCAGATTCGGTCGCCGATTGAACTCCGGTTGCAATTTGAGGTAATATTCCCAGGTTTTCATAAATAGGTTTAATTTTTTGTCGAATGCCCGGGAGTTTGAATTTAAATATTACAGCACTTGTTATGCAAACAACTCCACTTATAGCTAAGGTAGTTGGTGCACCGATAGAACTGCCAAGCGAGCCGGCGATTAAACTTCCAAATGGACTCATTCCCCTGAAAGCCATTCCATAAAAACTCATTACCCTTCCGCGTTTATTTTCTTCCGAGATGGTTTGAAGCAAAGTGTTTGTGGAAGCAATATGCAGCATCATTCCCGTTCCGGCAAGCAGCATCATAATTATGGAAAAAACAAATGTGCGGGAAATACTAAAAAGAATTATTCCTACTCCAAATGTGGCAACAGCCACGGCAATTAAATTTCCGAGACCAAGAATATTTTTTTTGTTTAATAAATAAACTGCACCGAGCAAGGCTCCAAATCCATAAGCCCCGATTAAAAATCCATAAGTATCAGCGCCGCCATGTAAATATTTTTTCGCAAAAACAGGCGCAAGCAGGGTTACCGAAGAGCTGACAAGGCTGACTACGGCGAGTAGGAAAATCAAAATTTTAATTGGTTCAAAATTAAATGAGTAATTAAATCCTTCTTTTAACTCCTCAAAAATTTTAAATTCTTTTACAGACTTTGGCTTTGATTTTATATCCATTTTTAGGAGCGAAATAATTACAGCAATAAAACTTATACTGTTAAGCAAAAAACACCAGCCTTCACCAGCGGTTGCAATTAATATTCCTGCTATTGCCGGACCGCCTAATCTTGCAACATTAACCATGGAAGAATTGAGGGCAATGGCATTACCGACATCTTCTTTGTGATCTTCAATCATATCAAAAACAAACGCCTGTCTTATAGGCATATCTATCGCATTTATAATTCCCAGTATTACACTAAGGGTTATAATTTGCCAGACCTGGATAACATTTAAAAATACCAAAATTGTTAAAGCTAATGCCTGAACCAATGCAAGCGATTGGGTAATTAAAAGCATCTTGTGTCTGTTCCACCTGTCGGCTAAAACACCGGCAAATGGACCTATAATAAAAACAGGTAATTGCCCTGCAAAACCAACAATTCCAAGCATTAATGCAGAGTTGGTTAGTTTATAGACCAGCCATGTTAATGCAACCATTTGCAGCCAGGTTCCGATTAACGAGAGACTTTGCCCTTCAACAAAAAGTCTGAAGTTTTTATACTTTAATGAACGGAACATTAAATTCAATCTACCGCTTTCATAAAATTTATTTTTCATCAGTTTATATGATTATTTTTCTAAAAGTTTTTTATAAAAGCTATTTTTTTTGAAAATTATAATTAAAAATATTATCGTATCAAATATTTCTTGCTTAAGAATCTGTTTTGATAAATCTGAGAATGCATAAAATTAAAAAGTTTTTAAATAATTGAATTTGTATTTAGGCTTATTTACCTAATCGAAATTAAATACCTTTATTCCACTTACCTTTAAAATGCTGATCAACAAAACGATTGCACCAATCCACTGAACGATAGAAAGAATCTTTCCATGAACAAAATACTCAAGAATTATTGCGGTAAGAGGGAATGCAAGCTCACAGATTGAAGCAACAGAAGCAGTTATTTTTTTTAATCCATAATAATAAAGAAAAATAGCAGCTCCGCCGGTTGTAAAAGCGATGATTAAGAAAACAATAATCTGATTTGTTGTTATTTCATTAATAAGAAAAATATCGCCAAGAGCTGAGGATATTACCAACATTATAATAGAAGAAAACAAAAAGCGTAAATGTGTTGCAAGTTCAAAATCAACATTTCTAAGTGCACGCTTACTTAGCACGGTTGATGAGCTGAAGCTAAATGCAGCAAGCAATGAGAACAAAGCTGCAATTGTTGTTTTATCTCCCGTTGAAAAATTTGGTTCTGACAAACCAAAAGTCATAAAATATGCACCTGTAATTGCTAATCCTGCCCAAAGAAAAAACTCTTTAGGAAGCTTTTCTTTTAGTAAAATTGTTGCAAGTGAAATTGCAAAAACCGGTTGAAGTTTTTGTAAAAGGATTACAATCGAAAGGTTCACAAAGTTTACATAGAACAGTGCTTTTGTAATTGCCATAGTGCCAATTGCACCGCCGAGTAATGAAACGCCAAAAAACGCAAGCCAATCTTTTTTGTTCAGATTCTTTAAAGAAGAAAAGTTTTTAAAAAGTATTGGTAAGGTTAAAATTGCAACAATTGAACTTTCAACAAAGACTACCAATGAAACAGGTAAGCCATAAAGTGCCGGACGAAGAACAATGCCATCAACAGCCCAAAGGCTGGCGGCAATTATAACAAGTAACGGTGCAAAATATTTTGAGTGAGAAATTTGTGTTTTATGATTTGCCAATTTAACTCCCTTTCTTTTCGGCTTGAAGCGGCAAAACATCAAGCTTTATTTTCATAAGAAATATGTAAACCGCAAAAACAAACGTTGCTGAATTTGCAATAATTATGGGAAGGGAAAATATCATAATTCCATAAATCAGCCAAAAGATTAAGCCTACATTCATCAGTAAAAACATTCCCGTTGATATATCCTTGGTATGCTTCGTTTTATAAATTTTTATTACCTGGGGAATAAAAGCGATAGTTGTACACATCGCAGCAAAATAACCAATAGTTGTTTCCATAATATTTTGAATTATTGAGGCGTAAAAATATAGATAATTAGTAAAAATCCTGTAATTATTTGCACCCAACATCAGGGAAAGCATAATTGAGTTAAGGTATGATTTCAGGTAAAAATTACCCTATAGTGCCTTTGATTGATATATTTTCCGTCTCCAGGATATTAAAATTCAAAGGAATCACAAACCATCTGTGGAATAATTATTGTAAGAATTACGAAGAAATAAATTTGTGTTAAGATAACATTTTGAATTTTTTTCAAAATCTCATTGAAATTGCTGATCTGGAAAATTCGAACAGTAAAACTATTCGGCAAGCATTTTTTGAATTCTATGTGCTTATTTGTAAAGCAGTTCCGGATTTAAAATTTTATGAAAACAAATAAGCTTGAACAGAAATTATAGGGAAAAGAGACGATTTTTTTATTAACAAAACCAAGGTGTTTGAGTGGAAAATCAATTAACTACAGAAAGAATTTCCGGAAAATTATCCGATGATTTTGATTTATCGATTGAAAAAATAATTAATAAATCAATTATAACAACAGACATACCTAATTGGAATAAGGCAGACACTACTTTACAAAACAAACTTCAAGCAGTTTTACAAAGGGTAAATGTATCTAAATCCTTACTCACTGAAGAAATTTCAAAATGGATAACTGCAACAAATGAGAATTTTGAACTATCGGCATTAAAAACATATTTGCTCTTAACCGGGGTTAATATGCTCGGTGAAGTTAGTCGTACTGAAACCCCATTAACATTTCTTTCATGGTTAGACACATCAAACTCGGTAACAACAAGAAGTATTCGTGAAGAATCAATTAGTAAAGCAATAAATTCTATTGGTGTTGTTGATGACCAGAATAAAGCAATAAAACTTATAAAATCAGTTTTTGCACAATACCGGTTAAACAATTCAATTGAATCAAATTTCTTTTCTTTCTTTACAGATGCGCTTGATAACGAAACTCAAAATTGGATTGGATCTAACTGTTGGATATACCAGGACAATCCGCTTGAAAAATGGGCAAACCTGCAAAATGTTAAAGAGGGATATTCAAACATAACTTCAAACGAAAATAAAAGATTGACCAACGCTCGCAAAAGATGGGATACTTTAGATTCATATCAGAAATTATTTGAAATATCTCAGTTCATAGAATCTTTATTTAATCAGTATAATTTATGTCAAACAAATCCTCCTGTAAAATTGGATAAAGATCCGATTGCAAAAGTATGGCGGGATATTGATCAGGCAGTAAACGACTATAAAATTAATTATTTGTCAAACTCATTGTTTAATCAGCTTGGTTCAGATGGACAAAAATTTAAATTCAATGAAGTTCGTTGTGTGTTTAAAGAGGAAGAACTAATTGTTTTTGAAGGAGACGTTAGAGAAAAAGATAGAGATCTATGGTTAAAAAGATTATCCGATTGGGTTAAGACAAAGATTGATGCAGGTAATTCCACTGGAGAAACAATATTCTTAAACGCTAAAAATCAAGCCTTAGTACTTGCCGAAAATAATCTTGCATCGTCCTTAGAAAAATGGATTGATAAAGCAGTTAGAAATATTTTAAGTAAAAGATAAAAACTAAATTTATTATTGTG
This sequence comes from uncultured Ignavibacteriaceae bacterium, assembly GCA_963809415.1. GTDB lineage: Bacteria > Bacteroidota > Ignavibacteria > Ignavibacteriales > Ignavibacteriaceae > IGN3. Next base: position 2,328,226 of record CAWEJJ010000003.1, read on the forward strand.
CCGAAAACACTTTACTAATTTTGAACTAACTTTATTGCAAGTCTTCCGGTTGTTGTAAAATGAGCATCAAAATTTTTAATAGTTGTTCTGGGAATATGCACATCGATTGGAGATTCTCTTAATAAAAATTCAAAACTTAATTGATTGGGATTTTCTTGGCTGGGCTTCCTGGATTTTTTCTTTTTCATCTTCTGTTTTAGAAACAAATTTTTTCGATAAACATTTCTTAATCTCTTGTCGCTAATCTAAAGAGATTATTTTTTAAATGGAAGAAATAAAAAAGATTAATATTTTTTTTTATTTATTGTGTAATAACTTTTTACATTTTTATAAAACAATTTCTGTTTTGCACAAAAAAATCTCAAACCGAAGTTTTAAGATTCCATTTTTTATTTTTTATCATATACAATACTTTTTAAATAATGTGCAGGATCCATGTGGCGTAACATCACAGGAACTGTCTTAAAATTTATTTCTTCACCAAGCTCTAATTTGCTTACCTTAAAATCCGATTCCTGAGTATCAATTAAATAAGTAATCACTAAGTTATTTAATACTTCACCGCTTATATTTTTAACAGTTCCCTCATAATGTGCAAAATCACGTGGATTAATTGCCGGAGCATCAATATCCACGGCTTCACGTGCTTTAACAAAAGAGGCGTTTATTTTAACTGCTTCTTTTTCTTTGATAAAATTATCATACACTAAATACACTACAACCACCACCATTAAGAAGACAAAGAGTTTTTTCATAAATATTCCTTCTGGATTTTGAAAATTAAATTAGTTTAGATAGTTTAATTACTAGCATATAAAAATAACCGACAGTGTAAAACTATTTCCATACATAAACAATTGTTAATATTTTCCGACTGTCTGTTTTATAACAAATAATACACCATCATTTTCATTTAACAAAAGGAGGCTTTATGTTAACTAAATCAGTCTATTCTGTTTATGCCGGGCTTTTTGCTTTGGTATTGATTGTCCTTTTAACTGCTTGTGATCAGAAACAGCAGGAAAATAAAGTACTTTCGGAAAAAGAAGTAATAGAACATGGAAAATATCTTGTAACATTTGGCGGCTGTGGTGATTGCCACACTCCCAAAGTTTTTGGACCACAAGGACCGACATTTGATACAACAAAAATTCTGTCCGGTTCGCCTGCCGATGAACATCTAGCTAAATTTGATCTAACAATTTTACAGCCTGGTAATTATGTTTTATTTACACAAGACCTTACAGCGGCTATTGGGCCATGGGGATCATCATTTGCGGCAAATCTAACGCCTGATATCGAAACAGGTATCGGTGGCTGGCAGCCGGAAATGTTTATTAATGCATTAAGAAATGGAAAACATCTCGGTGCTGGCAGACCACTTCTACCTCCGATGCCATGGCAAACTATTGGAACTCTTTCTGATGAAGATCTAAGGGCAATATTTGCATACTTAAAATCATTACCACCGATAAAGAATAAAGTACCTGAGCCCAAACCATTAAATGAATTGCTTACCTCTAAATGAATTATTAATCCCTGCCCAAAATGTGGCAGGGATTTTATTTTGCTACACTTAGATTATTGCCAAAATAAAACTAAATCTTCCAATATAATCGAAAAACGCACTTCTGAAACATAAATTTTTTCTGGCTTTTAATTTGTTAATTGTTGTGAAAACATTTTAATTACTGAAATTTTATGGTAAACCAAGAAACAAAAATTAACATGCCTCTAACAAAATATGGACAGATCGTGGAATTCGAGGATTTTTCAAGAGAGATTATGGGGGATGTATTAATTGAAAGTGTGAATTTTTCAAGAGCTACATTTAAAGAAGCCGGACTATTTAAAGACCGGTTAGTTTATGATATTCTAACAGACAATTTTAAGGTAGTTATTGATTTAAGTAGTTGTGGATATATTGATTCTACATTCCTTGGGGCGCTGGTTGTCGTACTTAAAAAGATGACTGAGCGTGGCGGCGAAATTAAATATGTTATTCCACAGCCCTCAGCTTTATATCTATTTAAGATTACCGGGCTTTATGGTGTTCTTAATCTATATAAAAACAGATCCGACGCTGTTGAGAGTTTTTTGAATTCTTAAACTAAAGCGTAGATAAAATAGAATTTAATCTTAAGCCTAAAATTTTATGATGAAAATCAGATAAATCATTTTATCAGAAAATTCTGTGAGGGCGAAATATAAGGACCATCAAAAAGATGGTCTTTTTTTTATTTAAACCTACAGAAAAACTCACTATGTCCGTCCGCATACTTTGAGAAGCAAAGGGTTTTATTTATTTTTGCCCCGCACCCTTAGCTCAGTTGGTAGAGCATCTGACTCTTAATCAGCAGGTCGCGGGTTCGAATCCCGCAGGGTGCACAAATAAGCTTAAATTTGAAGATTTTTTGAAAAACAATTAAAAGATTGTTTTACCAAAAGCTCTTTTTTGACCTGTTATTTCTCCAAAGTTACTTCAATATTACTTCAGTTTGTACTTCAGTTTTGATTATCGTTAATAGGATAATATGTTATATCCAATCAGATAAATTTATAAATAACTTATGAAAGTAATTTTACTATCTGACCCTTTATCATTTCTTCACTCAGGAAAAATGGTTTTTCTAATATCTCAATATCAGCTAACTGATTTTCAACTTTATAAGCAGCACGAATTTTACCTACCGGAGTGGAGATTTCAATCTCACCCTTATTCTCATCACCCGTAAATTTCCCATTATTCTCAGTTGCTACTTTCCTGATTTTATCAATCAAATTTTTAGGTGAATCATTAAACGGTATTTCAAAAGACATTTGCTTCGTTCCTTTTCAAATTGGAATAAATAAATAAACTAATAATTTGCTAAAATTCCATTTGCTAAACCGATAACCGTGTCCCGTAACTTTTCTGGTTCTAAAACTTTCACGCCTTCACCACGACTCACTATCCATCCTGCAATTTCACTTAATGAGTTTACAGTACATTCAAATGTTATCGATCCATCCTCATTCTTGGTTATCTTCTGATCGGCAACCAGCATACGTGGATTAACTCTGTCTGCCCAGAAAGGGGAAAGCCATAATTTTATTTTATGTTTTTCTTCCCCAAGCCAGCTCTTCCATGAATACTTAAACAGATCAGAAAATCTATACTCACTTTTCTCAAATCTTTGTCCTGTTGATTTAACTTTTACAATTTTATCAATGAGATATTGTTTCATTATCCCATCTGATCCGGCAAGTAATCTCCAGCTTCCTTCATTCTGAAAAATCAGTAACGGCTCAATTACTTTATCCTTTTCTATTTTAGATCCCATCTTGTTATAATCAATTTTTGCGATTTCTGAGTTATCAATACAAAGCTGCAGTAAAACAAGATTGCTTAAAGCGGATATTCCTTTTTTCTCTACAAGTAATGACGTGGATCTATCCAGAGCATAATCATTGTGATTCAATCCCACATAATGAAGAATAATATCTACAAGTTTTTCTTTTTGAATTTCACTCTCAAGACATAAACCTTTGTTCTTGTGCGAATGTATATCTATCCCATAAGAACGCAGATCCTGAAGATCACGTTTAATTGTAAGTTCTTCGACTTGAAAATATTCGGCCAGATCAAATGTTATAATTGGTTTTTTAGTTTCTTCTGAAAGGCATAACCCCAGAATTTCTATCTGTCTTTTGAACTTGGATTGGAAATCAAACACAAGCACTCCCTTCGACAAAATGTGAATGCAACTTAAACATTGGTAGTCCTTTAGTCAATTTGTACTTATTAGTATCATCCAATGATACGCTTCTGGCTGAACCAGAATTTAAGTTTGAATTAGAAAATCACAGGAGGTTCACAATGCAAGTTCGGGTAGTATCTTTTCAGAAACATAAAAGATTATCTGTTGTTCAGCTGCTTACAGCACAGCAGAATACATTTGATTATATCTCCGGACCAAAAGCAATCAAGGATGATCTTATCCAGGTAAAGGAGGTAAGTGAATCAGGAAGCGTAAATAATCTTTTCGTCTTCAATCTTTCTGATAAATATGTTTTCTTTATGGATGGGGATATACTTATGGGTGCAAAACAAAACAGAGTGCTGAATACATCAGTGCTTCTTGCCCCAAATTCAAAAGTTACCTTGCCTGTAAGCTGTATTGAGCAAGGCAGGTGGAGTAATATCTCGGATAAATTTAACAATACCGATAACATTACCCCGCAGAAGATCAGGGCGATGAAATCCCGTGCTGTGAAAGAGAATCTGCAGAACAGAGGTGAACATATGGCAGATCAGGGAGAAGTGTGGAATGAAGTTGAGAATTATCAGGTATCGTTCAAGATCAGTTCTCCAACAATGAACCTTAATGAAGTATATGAGAAAAACGAGAAAAGTTTTGAGTCCTTCATTAAAGCGTTTCAGCTAAATGATTATGCTAACGGGCTGGCGATCTTCAGCGATAAGAAACTTCTTAACGTTGATGTATTTAACAGAATAGAAATCTATCAGGAATATTTTCCGAAGATACTTAGAAGCACCGCTATGGAAATATCACAACTTGAGGACAAACCTAATGATATAACAGAAGCAGAGGCAGCATTCAAAACTGCTTCAGTGTTTGATACACTGGAAAAGATTGAGTACACAGAACATCCGGGAGTAGGAGCAGGTAAAGAAAAAAGATTTGATACAGATGAGCTTACAGGATTTGAATTAAACTTCAAGAATCAGCTCATTCATCTTACCGCATTGAATATTGAAAAGCGAAAGGACAAAAGTTCCGATGGTAACAGAAGGAATAGAATTTATTAATGCCAGACCCGGTGAGGTAATTGATTATCTGCAGGATTTGGACAGAGTTAAATTTTCTCTGAGTCCTGCAAATCTAAAAATAAAATCAGATGGCAAGATGTTGATGCTGCAGATTATGGATAAGGGAATACAGGACTACCCGATAAGAAAATCATTTCTGCATAAACTGCTTAAGTGGTATTCGTTCCCGATGAATCAGTTTAACAGATTATCTAATGAAACGCTGATTTCAGTTTGCAATGATTATCTTATGAATATCAATAGAGAATTTGTAAATGTAACACTTGAAAATGGAGAGGCACTGACGATTACAAGTCCAGACTACAGTGAGATTACCGACCTTGAGGTAATTAAAAGATGTGCGGATCTGGGGGTCCGCACCATTTCCAGGAATGACTTTATGATGCGGATTACCACCGAAGAAAAGTTCAAGTTTGAAACGGTAAAGGGCGACAATTGCGGGATTGGAATCAACATAATTAACTCCGAAACAGGATTCAGATCATTAAGTATTGCACACTTTGTTTTAAGATATGTTTGCTCAAACGGAGCGATAGTAAGAATAGACAATAATATAAACGAACGGGTACATTACGGATACAAAGAAAATGAGCTGCAGGAATTTCTGGATGAAAAAGTCGGGTTAGCGCTTCTAAGTCAAAAGGAAGTCGCAGATTCGATAAAAGATCTTTCAAACAAACCGGCAGCTGAATTTATAGAAAGAGTGAATAGAAGAATTGAATCTTTTTTAGGGAAGAATGAAAGCAAATACTTTTTTGAAACCATTAATAATCAATCCACACTTTATGACATATTTAATACAGTTACTGACCGGGCAAAGACGTATGATCTTTCAAGAAGAATTTTTCTCGAGAATCTCGCCGGTAATTTAATCTTAAATTAATAATCCTCTAATGGTAAAATTGAATGAGAGATATGACAAGAAGATTTGCGCTGATAATGACAAGACCTGCCGATGAAAGCTTTGAAGCATTTGTTAGTTATAGAGAAAATACCTCTCTGAAATTAACGAAGAGTAAAAAGGTTTTGATAAAAAAGGATCTTGTTGATGAGTGGAAAAAGTTTTGGGAAAAAATAAATTCGAAATCAAATAAGAAATTTACGGCAGGGAACTTTTCAGAATATGTGAACTAAATTTTATTAGACTTAATGTAATGATTTTCTTAACCTGTAATGTAATTTTTGAACACATTCTGCATTGTTAATTATATACCTGTCCGCCTGTGGCGGATTGTTAATTGTAAGAAATTACACTCCCTTCATATTTCATTTCTATCGGGTGTGCTAAGTCGGTGGGTAAGGCAAACAAGTAAAAAACAGACTATGGGTAATCAAATTACCTCATACCACGCAAAATATTTTGCTTACCAGCTTACTAGAAGAATTCCTTCTGATAGTGTAGAAAAATTTGCAGTTACTTTACCAGATGCTCAGGTTGATCTTAATCCACATCAAGTTGAAGCTGCCTTATTTGCTTTTCGTTCTCCCCTCTCAAACTGAGCTATTCCTGCTGATGAAGTAGGATTTGGCAAAACAATTGAAGCTGGCTTAGTTATTTCACAAAAGCGGGCTGAACAAAAACGTAAAATTTTAAATATTCTCCATCTAAGTTACGCAAGCAATGGTATTAGGAATTATCGGATAAGTTCTCCCTCCCTTCTATTATTCTCGAAACTAAATCATTTAATAGTTTTAATAAAGAAGGCAAGTTTAATCCATTTGAACAACCAGAAATAATAATTATCTCATATCAATTCGTAAGAAAACAAGAAGCCGATATAAAGCATATTTGCTGGGACAACCTGGATTTCTTGAACAGAAGCTCATTTTATCAAACCAGAATTGTCAGTATATTTTAATATAAAATATTTACTAAATATTAATGGAAAAGTATAAAAAGGATTTATTAGTGAAAACACAAGATGAAACACAATTGCAAAATACGATTGCAGTTTTTATAGACTTTGAAAATCTATATTACTCTTCAGTTAATAATTATGGTGAAGAACCTGATTTAATGATAATCAGAAAATTATGTGAGAAAAAAGGCGGGATCGCTTCAATTCAGGCTTTTGGTGATTGGGTTCGGTTTAATGAACAGATTAATAATCTTCAGATCAGCGGCATACAGCCGGTCTTTACACCTTTGTCACGCACAGAAAAAAGCAGTGCCGATACATTTATTTGTGTTCACGCAATGAAGCTGTTTATGCAAAATCAAAACATAAACACTTTAATACTTGTTTCAGGCGATCGTGATTTCATCCCACTGTTGAATGAGCTAAGATCACTCGGGAAAAATACTTACTTGATGGGTGTTACGGGCTCAATATCCAGGGATCTGGTGAATGTGGCAGATGGAATAATAGAATACCGTCCGGAAAAAATTAAACATCAGGAATCGAAACAACTACAAACTCAACAAAAGAAGGTGAGCGATCAAATAAGGGACAGGGTTCTTGCTTTACTTAAGAAAGAAAACCGCAGAATAAATGTTGCCACAATTGGGATAATGATTAAGAAAGAACATCCAACATTCAATCACAAAGAGTTTGGATACGAAAAACTTTCACAGTTTCTGGATGGTTTTCCACAAATTAAAATCGAGTATGATGAAGATAAACTAGTTGCGTATGTTAGCTTTGCAAAATAAAATGTGAATTAATTTTGCTGATGATATTTTTGGTTGAAATTAAAAAGATGATATTTCTTAAATAGAAATATCTTATTTATAAACAATAACAAATTAAGGAGAAGTGGTTATGCCTAAACAGATTTTACCATATCGTTCCAAAGAAGGGGATGTATATCATATATATGGAGTATGCGCCTCCGGAAGTCTTATTGCAAAAGGGAATAAAGTAGCAGGAAAGGGTAATAAAAAACTTTGTAAAACTTGCGCAGATATTAAAACCGGGAAAAGGACACATTAAGATCTGAGTAAATAAAACAAAAACATTTCCGATTCAATAATCCCAGCTTAATAATACAGGTTGGGGTTTTTTATTTGCTCACTGTGCTATCCTAAAAAATCTCTCCACAGATTTTATTATTATATCTTTTCAAAATCAGGATCAACATTAATAATTAAGAGTTTCAATTCTTTGCCGAGGCCACGGGGGTCTAAAATAAGCAACTAATATCAGCCGTTACTAAGCAGCAAACTTGATAGCGGCTATTTTTTTATTCAAACGGAAAGGGGGTGAATAACTATTTCTGGTTGGTTAGAATTCTTTGAGGATGAGATTGCACGATTAGATAAATCACCCAAATGCAATAAAATTTAGCCTTTTAATCAGCAGGTCGCGGGTTCGAATCCAGAAGGGTGCACTAAAAAAAATTTTACTGTTTGAATTTACAAAATTGCCTCCATTTCAGAGAGCTTTCTGTTTTTAAATCATTTTTCTGATACACGGGTTTTGATTAATCTTTTTCCATAATTTAATATTCATTTTTTAGGATAATTAGTGATGAAAAAATTTTTGTTGTTTTATGTCGTAATCTTTTTATTCCAGACCTATTTATGGTCTCAAGATGTAGAAGATACATTAATGATTTTTGGCAGGGAAAGATTTTTCAGAGTTCATCTTCCGTTGGGTTATAATTCTCAAAAAGAATATACCCTTGTGTTTGTATTTCATGGCGGACTCGGTAATCCGGACAATATTGAAAAAGTAACGAACTTTTCCCTTAAAGCAGATAAAGAAGAGTTCATTGTTGTTTATCCTTATGGAACCGGCTCGTTTGAAAAAAAACTTTTAACCTGGAATACATGGGATTGCTGTGGATATGCACACAAAAAAAATATCAATGATGTTGCCTTTATAAAATTAATATTGCAAAAAATAAAATCAGAATATATGATTAATAATAAAATGATTTATGCAACCGGATTATCAAACGGCGGAATGATGTGTTACTCGCTTGCTTGCGAAATGTCTGATCAGTTTGCTGCCGTTGCACCAGTTGCGGCAACGATGTTTAAAGTAGATGTTTGCAGTCCTGCCAATGAACTTTCGTTAATAATATTTAACAGCATAGATGATAAACAAATTCCATATGAAGGCGGGATCGGAGAAGAATCCCTTGTTAAGATTGAAAAAATGCCAGTAGAAAAAGTAGTTGATTTTTGGGTTCATAAATTTAATTGTACATTTTTGAATAAAACAGGCGGGTCTGATTACCAAAAAATTGATTATGGAAACAAGGAAGGAACAGAAGTAGTTTTGTACACATTATTAAAAGGTGGACACACGTGGCCGGGTGGAGAAAAGATACATCTTTTAGCCGGGACTCCATTAAAAAATATTTCTGCAACAGATTTAATTTGGGATTTCTTTAAAAATCACCCGAAACAAGAATGAAGATAAGTTCTAAATAATTTTTTAAAATCAGTTAAAATATTGAAGGATTTTCTATGTCACACGCGCATTATTACTTAAATTTTTAAGTTTTATTTGCATATTAAAATAAGTATTTTTTTTCCAATCAATTTTAATTTATATGAAGGAACATTTATGCCTATTGAACGAAATAAAGTTGTTACACTAAATTTTACATTAACCGATGATGATGGTAATCTGCTCGATTCTACTGATAATGGCGGCGCTTTTTCCTATATCACCGGAAATAATATGATCTTGCCAAAGCTTGAAGAAGCTGTAAATAGTATGATTATCGGAACAAAAAAGCAGCTAAAATTTGAAGCTAAAGATGGTTATGGAATCTATAATGAGGATGCTGTTCAGGTTGTTGGAAAAGAAAATTTTCCCGAAGATTTTGTATTAGAAGCCGGAATGGAATATATGGCAAGCAATCCGGATGGAGTGCAGATGCCGTTTATAATAACCAGCATTAATGGTGAAGAGGTAACCATAGATTTTAATCATCCTCTTGCCGGAAAGAACTTAAACTTTGATGTTGAACTTGTTGATGTAAGGGACGCAACAGCCGAGGAATTAGCCCACGGTCATATTCACGGACCCGATGGGCATCATCATCACTAATTAAAAATGTATAATGTACAATTAAAAATTAAAGGATTGGTATTGTGCCGATCCTTTTTTATTTCTGATTATAGAATTAAAAATCCCGGAATCAAATGTTAATTAAAACCATAGCTGACTTTAAAGATTATTTAACAAAACATCAGGCTGTTTGCTTTTACTTAAGCACACCGGAATGCAATGTTTGCAAAGTGTTAAAACCAAAAGTAATTGAAATGATAGAAAATGATTTTCCCAAAATAAATTTTTGTTATGTGGATTTAAATGAAGCAAAAGAAATTTCCGGGCAGCTTTCTGTCTTTGCTGTACCAACAATTTTTGTTTATTTTGAAGGCAAAGAAACGATAAGAGTTTCAAGGAATATTCATTTAAATGAATTACATGAACAGATTGAGAGATATTATCAATTAATTTTTACGTAGCGCAGTTCGCCTTGGCGAATCCAGTCCTGCGTTTCTTTAACCTTTGGAGAAACAAAATGAAAAAAACAATTTTAGTCGTAATGCTAATCTCAATATTTTACTTTGCCAGCTGTGATAAAGCTACAAATCCCCCCGATGAAGTTGGCAGAAAAATAACAGCAAAAGAAAAAATTGATGATGTTCTATCGAGAGCCCGATTTAATTTTGCCGCAGATGCAAAACTTGCTGCTATCTATGGATGGAATGTTGATCTTAATGGTAAGATTGATCTAATTAAAACTGATAATGCTTTTGTATATGTTGTACAATCAAATTCTCTAAGCAGTAACGATTTTTGGATTTATCAATTTGCAGGTCTTCCGATAAGATCACCAATTAATTTTAACACTATGCTATCTTTTGTTAAAGACAGCACGGCAGGCAATATTCTTGGTAAAGTTTTTGATAAACTTTCAACACTTGCAATAGATCCAAGTGCAAACTACAACGATAGTCCTGCTGCGATAGACACAGCTCTCGAACACGGTGGAAGTGTTTTTCTTACACAAAACAGTGACGCAAAAATTGATATGTTTCTTTTACCAAGTAAATCTATCGATACAACTCTGGTGCTCAATAATTCTGCGGATTGGATTGTAAACTTTTACTCAAGCTCAAAATCACTTGTGCTTTGGATAAACAGTAATAGTGGGGTTGTTACCAAGCTTTCAGGAAATTAAAAGGTGATTCCCCAAAATCACCTTTAATTATGCATTATACATTTTTCATTATACATTGAAAATAGTTCATTCCTTAATAAGATTAATACTTCCTTCTTCAGGAACTTTAATTTTATAAACAACTCCGCTTTTGTTTTTTAAGACAGTATCACGCAGCCAGGGATTGTAAAGTTTTAGAGTTTTATAATTTATTCCAAGCGAAGCAGCATAATCAGCAAAATCCGGGACAGAAGTATTTAATTCAACTTCTTTATACTTAAGCGGTTTATATAAGTCTTCTCCTTTCAAATCATAACCATATGCGGCTGGATTTTCCATAATCAATTTCATAGAAATAATTCGGGAAACATACCGGGAAGTTTCAGAACCAAGAACAAGATTCCAATAGTTTTTTGCTTTTTGTAAACCGCTCCACTTATCAATACCTGTTACTCCTGCGTTGTAAGAAGCTGCTGCCATCGTCCAGCTCCCGAATTTTTTATACGCTTCATTCAGATAATCACAGGCAGCTTGTGTTGCCTTTTCAATATTATATCTTTCGTCAACTTCATCATTAACTTCTAAACCATATTTTGCGGAAGCTGATTTTATAAATTGCCAAAAACCTGCGGCACCAGCTGATGAAACAACATTATCTAAATTACTTTCAACCACCGCAAGATATTTAAAGTCATCTGGAATATTATTTTGTTTTAATATCGGCTCGATAACCGGAAACCATCTTGCAGCTCTTTTAAGTGCAAGTATCGTTGAAGAATGCCAGTATGTATTTACTAATATTTCACGCTCAACTCTTTCATAAACCTCAAAATTTTCTAAAGGAACCTGTTCGCTGAATATTGAAATGCTATCGGGAATTTTGGGAGATATAATTTTATAATCCTGCGGAAATTTTAAACCGGAATTTTCACCAGCTACGTTAATTTTATTATTGGTAAAAAACAGGTTTGATAAAATAAATAATAATCCAATTACAGATAAAACTCCTGCGGTAAAGTAATATATTTTTGATTTCTTATTTATACTCTCTTTTAATAGAAATAAAACACTCATCATTAATCCTTTTTATTTGCTTTGTATAATAAAAAAATGCAATGGAATTACGAAGACCAAAAAAAGTGTTGTTATATTTGCGGAAAGATATTTTACTAGTTGTTTTAGTATTATCGTTTAATTGCCACGAGCTTCAGCTCGTGGTGTAAAGAGAGGTTCTTTAGATCCGGCTTTAGCCAAAATACATTGGGCTAAAGTCTCTAATTAATGGGTAAGATTTTATCCACGACTTAAAAGTCGTAGCAATTCATAATACAGAGGACAAATGGAGACTCAGGAAGCATTACTTAATAGAAGAAGTATAAGAAAATATAAAAATCAAAAAATCAGCAAAGAAGAGTTAGATAAGATTCTTAAAGCCGCCGTATATGCTCCAAGTGCGATGAATCTGCAGCCCTGGCAATTTGTTGTTATTGATGATAAAGAAGTTTTAATCGAAACAATAAAATCAATTCCTTATGCAGAAATGTTAAAACAATCTGCTGCTGCAATTCTTGTTTGCGGAGATGTTAATGTTGAAAAAAATGAAAGCTGGCTATTACAGAATTGTTCGGCAGTGACACAAAATATTTTACTTTCAGCTTATGGATTAGGAATTGGCAGCTGCTGGATCGGAATTCAAGGAATGGATGACATAGTTAGAAACATTAAACTTCAATTTGGGTTACCCGACAATATTGTGCCCGTTTCATTGGTCTCGCTTGGTTATCCTGATGAAGAAGTAAAAGCAGAGGAAAGATTTAAGAAGGAAAAAATTCATTACAATAAATGGTAAAAAATGGATGAAGTAAAATCAAATAAAGATTATAATCCCGAAATGCATTCTGCCGAGCACATTCTTAATCAAACAATGGTAAGGATGTTTAATAAAGGCAGATCATTCAGCAATCATATTGAAAAGAAAAAATCAAAATGTGATTATCATTTTGATCGTAATCTTACAGACGATGAAATTGAAACAATTAATCAAAAAGTTAATGAAGTAATTCAACAGGATTTACCGGTAACCGAAGAATTTCTTCACCGTAATGAAGCAATCAATAATTTCAAACTTACCCAGCTTCCGGATGATGCCGGCGATACAATTCGCATAATTAAAATCGGTGATTATGATGTGTGCCCCTGCAGCGGAGTGCATGTTAAATCCACAAAAGAAATAGGAAAGTTTCAGATCATTTCAACAAATTATGAAGATGGAGTTTTAAGGGTAAGATTTAAATTGCCGAAAGATTAAAAGCAACCTTCGAGGTTACAATCCGTTAGCTAACGGAAAAACCCCGAAGGTTAAAAGCAGATTATTATTTTTTATTCAATATCTCTTCTATTTGATCCATTACACTATTCATTTTCTTCATTGTTAACTCAAATGGTTCGTACGAAAGAGGATCAATTCCAGCACTTTTTATTAAATCGACCGCATAATTAGAACCGCCGCCTTTTAAAATTTTATAAAAATTTTCTACAGCAGGAGTACCATCGTTCACTATTTTTTCCGCAAAAGCGGTTGCATATATAAGTGAAGTGGAATATTGAAACACATAGTATGTATAACCAATAAAATGAGGAATATATGCCCACTCATATTGAATGTAAGGATCGACTGTAAGAATTCCAGCATCGTGGCCATAATATTTTTTAACTATATCATAATAAATTTTATCAAGATCATCCCCGGTTAATGGAATGCCTTGTTCAACTCGTTTGTGAATCTCAAGTTCAAATTCAGCAAAAGATGTTTGTCTAAAAATTGTCGTGCGTAAAAGATCAAGATAGCTGCTTAGCAAATAAAGCTTTTCTTCATCGGTCTTTGCATTAGCAACCATATAATTGTTAAGCAAAGTTTCATTTATTGTTGAAGCAATTTCAGCAACAAATGTTGCATAATCTGATTTTGCAAACGGCTGATTAGCATTAGAATAAAAACTGTGCATTGTATGTCCAAGCTCATGCGCAAGTGTAGAAAGCGATTCGTAGTCATTGTTCCAGTTCATCAAAATATATGGGTGTACATCATAAGCGCCTCCATTTGAATATGCCCCGCTTCTTTTTCCATCGGTTGGCATAAAATCAATCCATCTATTATCAAAAGCTTTTTTAACAGTTGAAAGATAATCGGACTTTAAAGGTTTAAGAGCATCCAAAATTATTTGTTCACCTTGCTCAACTGTGAATTTTAGATCAACTTTTTTTACAAGCGGAGTATATAAATCATAATAATGAAGTGTATCAACACCAAGCATTCTTTTTTTAAGAGATAAAAATCTATGAAGGGTTGGTAAGCTTTTATTTATATTTTCAATTAAAGCTGTGTAAACATTGGTTGGCAAATTATCGGCATTAAGAGCGGCTTCCAGCGATGAAGCATACTTTTTGTTCTTAGCAAAAACCCAATCCTTCTTTACTTTACCGGCAAGATTTGCTCCTAAGGTATTTTTAAAATCACCGTAACCGTTAAAGAAACTTTCAAATACTTTACTTCTATCTTTACGATTTCCGATTGCTCTATATTTTGTAAATGCTGCCGGGCTTAATTCAACCTGTTCGCCATCAGAAAGAGTGATTTTAGGATTAGGTTTTTCACCATCGGCAAAAATTGAATAAACTGTATTTTGATTTCCCGCGATCAAACCAAAGCTTGCCAAAATCTTTTCTTCTGCTTCGGGCAAAGTGTGTGAACGTAATCGCTGGATGTTGTCAATGTACATTGAATAAGTTTTAAGATTGGGATTTTCTTTGAAGAAAGTTTCAATTTTTGCTTTTGGTATTGAAAGAATTTCCGGTTCAAAGAAAGAAGCTGTTTCGCCAAATTTTGTCCCTACGGCAGAAAGCTGCTGCAATAAAGATTGATTTTGAGAAATCCGGACATCTTCATTGCTTAAATTTCCAGCATATGTAGCGGCTTTAGAAAAGATCTTTAACATATCGAAGTAGGAATTTAAAGCATTGAATAAAGTTTCAGAACTTTCTCCAAGCTTGCCTTTATTAGAAGCAAAATTATTTATATCACTTTCCAGCTTTTTAATATCGGCTTGCCAATCCGCTAAAGTTGGATACATATCCGCAAGATTCCATTCGTATTTAACCGGTACGTCTTTGCGCTGCAGTAATTGAGGGAATGAGGATGAAACAAAGGTAAGAACGATAAGAGAGCAGAAAAAAAATATTTTAAGTTTAGGCATTTTTTCACCATTAGTATTATTTGTTTTTTATGTTATAAATTTAAAGAGAATTATTCTTTAGAAAAAAACTTTGTGATAAATGGTAATACCTTTTCACGAAAAATGAATAAAAAATCGTTTAAACATTTGACAGTTATATTTTTATATTTCTTTATAAAAATCATTTTACTTTTTAATTAAGCGAAGATATATATATGAAACAATTAACTGCTTTATTTTTTTTCGTAATAATCTTAATTGGATGTACGGAAAAACAAAATCAAAACCAGCCAGTTGACTCAAAGGAAATAACAATGCTTAAACAAGAAATCGCCAAATTTGTTCCGGTTGAAATTAACTATGATAAAAAACTTTTAAGCGATAGAGAACAGCTTGTGCTTGAAAAACTTTACCAGGCTTCAAAGTTAGTCGATACAATTTATCTTGGTCAGGTTTATTCAAAAAATTACCAGATAAAAGATGAATTAATATCAAAGATCAGCGAAACCAAAAACCTGGAAGCTAAACTTAAACCTGAGCTTGAGCTTCAACTTTTTAGCATTATGTTCGGACCCTTTAACAGACTTGAGGACAATAAACCTTTTATTGGAACGGCAAAAAAACCACTCGGGGCAAATTTTTATCCCGAAGACATGACAAAAGAGGAATTTGAAAACTGGATAAAAAATCATCCCCAAGATGAAAAAGCTTTTACTTCAGAGTTTACTGTAATCAGAAGACAAAACGGAAAGCTTGTTGCAATTCCGTACAGTGAATATTATAAAGAACCACTAACTAAAATGTCTAACCTGCTTAAAGAAGCAGCCGGATATACAGATAATGCATCATTAAAAAAATATTTACTTTCCCGTGCGAATGCTTTTCTTAGCAACGATTACTACCAGAGTGATATGGACTGGATGGATTTGAATAAACACAATATAGAAATTGTTATTGGTCCTTATGAAGTTTATGAAGACGGTTTGTTTAATTATAAAGCTTCATTTGAAAGTTTTGTAACAATTAAAGATCCGGTTGAAACTAAGAAACTTGAAGTTTTTGGTAAATATTTAAATGATATAGAAAAAAATCTTCCGCTTGATAACAAACATAAAAATTATTCACGCGGTTCAGAATCTCCGATTATAGTAGCTAACGAAGTCTTTACCGCTGGCGATACAAAAGCCGGAGTTCAAACGCTTGCATTTAATCTTCCAAATGATGAAAGAGTTAGACAGGCAAAGGGTTCAAAAAAAGTAATGCTTAAAAATGTTCACGAAGCAAAATTTGAAAAACTTCTGATACCGATTGCCAAGATTGTTTTAGAATCCGATCAATTAAAATATGTTACGTTTGATGCTTTCTTTAATCATACGCTAATGCACGAAATGTCTCACGGTGTTGGTCCCGGTTTTATTACTGTAAACGGAAAACAAACAGAAGTTAAGAAGGAGTTAAAAGAAACATATTCCACAATTGAGGAATGTAAAGCAGATATTCTTGGAATGTACAATAGCATCTTTATGATTGAAAAGGGTGTTTATCCAAAGAAAATGGAAAAACAAATTTGGGTTACTTTTCTTGCAGGAGCTTTCCGCAGTATGCGCTTTGGAATTGGTGAAGCACATGGCGGAGGCAATGCAATCATCTATAATTATCTTTTAGGAAAAGGCGGATATGTTTACGATGAAAAGAATCAAAAAGTAAGCGTAAACTTTGAAAAAATTTATCCCGCACT
The DNA here is from genome assembly GCA_963809415.1 of uncultured Ignavibacteriaceae bacterium. GTDB lineage: Bacteria > Bacteroidota > Ignavibacteria > Ignavibacteriales > Ignavibacteriaceae > IGN3. Next base: position 2,345,156 of record CAWEJJ010000003.1, read on the forward strand.
TAAAGAGTTAGCCAATTTAGTTTTGACGATTCAGGCTGAGGGAAATTATCAGGGAGCAAAAGAATTAATTGCAAAGTACGCAGTTAATTCTCCATCAATTGAAACAATAAGAAAAAAACTTGAAAACTTTCCCGTTGATATTAAACCTGTTTTTGAGATTGAACAAAAGCTGAAATGATTATAAAAGAAAAGGCAAGCTTTTAGCTTGCCTTTTCAGTATAGGTAGATAGAAAAACGGAATTACTTCATTAAAATCATTTTACGGGTTTGAGTAGATTTACCTGCTTGAAGTGTATAGAAATAAACTCCACTTGATAATCCGGAGCCATCAAAACTAATCTCGTGAACTCCTGCACCTTTAACCTCATTTACCAGGGTTGTAATTTCTTTTCCAAGAATATTGTAAACCTTTAAAGTAACTTGAGATTGTTCGGCGAGAGAAAATCTGATTTGCGTTATAGGATTAAATGGGTTTGGAAAGTTTTGCTGCAATTCAAAATTAGTAACCGTAATTGGATTGTTTTCTTCTTCAACAGGAGTTGGAAGACCCGAGGAGTTTGCAACATAAATGTTATACTTAAGCCCAGCGACAAATGAAGCAGCGTCTTCTGTATATAAAATCCATTTCTGGACAGCTGCATTATACCAAACACCCAAAACATGATCGAAATAATCACCGCCATTTAACAAAGATGTCACCAAAATATTTGCATCTGGATTGTTATTTGTTAATGGATTATCAAGATAACTATAAGAGCCCGATAGATTTGAACTATCAACAGTATGTGCAAAAGATTTATTATCATTTGATAACCAAACGTTAAAACCTTTTCCTTCTGGCATAGCAGACTTATCCTCAGTAAAAATGGTCCACTTACTTCCATTATACCATACACCAACATTAACATTGCTATAAGAACTAATGTAACGCTGTTGTACAAGAATTTTTGCATTAGGATTTCCATTAATCAATGGATTATCAATAATTGTGTAGTTGCTACCAGAGATATTTGATGCCGTGGTAGTATGTAAAAAAGCCGAATCAGTTTTTGGTGCAACAGCGACATTAAAGTATATACCCTCAGGCATTGCTGAGGCATCCTGGCTAAATATACCCCAAATACTGCTACTATAATAAACGCCAAGTTTTTTATCGTAAACACTTGTTCCGGACCCAAAAGGATTCCAGTTGTGCAATGCAAAAACCAAAGCGTCTGGATCTCTATTTATAAGCGGATTATCAAATGTTGTCAGATCTAAACTAAGATTGCTTACTAATGTCTGGTGAACAAAACTAGAAGCACCAATGTAAACATTGTAACTTGAGTTTACGGCAATATTGGAATTATCTTCGTTATATATTGTCCATTGAGTTCCATTATAAAAAGTACTAACATTTATAGAATTGTAAACACTGTAAGGTGTCCAATTTTGTGTAACATATATTATAGCATTTGGGTTGTTGTTAAGTGCCGGGTTATCAATTTTTGTTGTTGATCCCTGTATGTTTCCGGAAACTGCTGTTTGTAAAATGGAATTGTCCTCTTTTAAAACAAGAACATTAAATGAAGCACCATCAGGCATACTTTCTAAGTTTTCATTAAATATTGCCCATTTAGAACCATTATACCAAACACCAACTTCTCTGTTATTATATGTATATCCTGCAGTATCAATAATTATTTGTGTAACAAGAATACGTGCATTAGGATTCCCATCAAGCTCAGGGTTTGATAAAACAGTAGAGCTAAGCGTAGTATTGCTGGGTCTTGCAGTATGTTGGAAAACAGTAGATTGAGTTTCGTCTGCAACTAAGACATTATAAGTGGAATTTTCAACAATTGGAACGTTCCCCGGATCTTCATTAAATATTGTCCATTTGGATCCATCATACCATAAGCCAGTAACATGGTTATTATAAACTCCATAATTGTGAGTTATAAATAATTTTGCAGTTGGGATTCCATTGGTCTTGGGATTGTCTATTGTCGTCCAATTATTGATTGAATTAGCCGCTGTTGCAATATGAACAAAATGTTTTCCCGAACCGATTGACAGTGCATTTTTATCTAAAGCACCCTGGGCAAATATTAAAGGTGTGATTAGTAAAAAGAGAAAGAGAAATTGATATACGCTTTGAAACAGTAAATGTTTCTTCATATTGGGCCTCCTGTAAATGTATATTAATTAGTTATTTAGAACGGATAAAAATCCTTTTACAGAACTTACAAATACTGTTCCATAAATAATTATGTATTATATATCTATTTGAACCAGAAAAAAAGGTTTTCGGGTAAATAAGTTATTGATTAGTCATTTTTTTACTGATCTGTCTTAATAATTATTAACTTTCCAACGCTTTTAGAAGATAGAAGAAATCCTTTTTTTTGCTGTAACAATTTTTTAGAATTTTATGAAAGAAAAAGTTAGATTCGTATCGGCAGATTTATTACGTGGACTTGTTATCATCATCATGATTGAAGTGCACGTATTTAATACCTTCTTACTTCCAGGCTTAAGACAAACAGGCTGGTTTGGTGTACTTAATTTTATAAATGGATTGGTTGCACCATCATTTTTATTTGTATCTGGATTTGCATTTCAGGTTTCTTCCGGCAGCAAGCTTGATGAGATGAGAAAATTTGGCGGGGCTTTCTGGAAAAAAATGCAAAGAATTTTACAGATAATATTAATTGGTTATGCATTACATCTTCCTTTTTATTCCCTATCAAAAATGATAAATGAATCAACTCCGCAGCATTTAGCAAGTTTTTATGCTGTTGATGTTCTGCAATGTATTGGTTTTGGGCTAATGTTTTTATTTATAACAAGATTATTATTCAAATCTGATAAAGTTTATCATTACTTTCTTATCATTTCAATTGTCGTTGTAGCTGCGATATCACCCTTTCTATGGAAGATTGATTTTAATCAGTATGTATATCCTATAATCGGAAATTATTTCAACAAATTACACGGATCTTTATTTCCAATATTCCCCTGGGTAAATTTTCTTTTAGCCGGGGCAATCTTTGCCAAATATTTTTCAGATGCCCGTGAGCGCAGCGAAGAAGAAAAGTTTATTAAACTTTCAGGGTTTGCCGGAATAATAGTTTTGCTTCTTGGTCATCTTTTCTATTCGGGATTATTCCCCAAATCATATACAACAATGCACCCCAATCCGGTTTTCTATTTAGAAAGATTGGGATATATATTAGTTTTGTTTGTACTATGCTGGTATTGGGATAAAAAATCAAGATCTAAAAAAACATTTATACTTGATGCAAGCCGTGAATCACTTGTTGTTTATTGGCTTCACCTGGTAATTATATTTGGCACTTTCTGGAACGGGAAAAGCCTGGCAGTGATTATCGGGACAAATTTAAATGCGGCAGAAGCTTCTTTGGTAACCATTGTGTTGATAATGCTGATGATTTTAGTTGCAAAACTTTGGGGCTGGGCAAAAAAGAATTATCCCAAATATGCTTCTATTTTTGTAAAAGCTTCTGTGGCCGTCTTGGTTATTGTCTATATCTTAAAATAAATTCACCCAGACAACAATTCCTTCATCATTGATTAATATCAACTGAACCTAAAACCCTATTGTAAATTGCAGATAATTTAATTAAAATATTTTGAGCGATAGATACTTTAATTTTATCTGAATCTATCTCGTTTATAACTGTTTATTATTTATTAAAAAGGAGCAAAGCTATGAAATCAATTAAAAATCTATCTTTATGTTGATTATTCTGTTACTAGTTTATTTCTCAGGCTGTCAATCGCAAAGTCTTTCTCCAAAAGAAGGATATATAAATGTAACTGGTGGAAAAGTCTGGTATAAAATTATCGGAAGCGGGGATAAAACTCCTTTGTTTTTGCTTCACGGCAGACCCAGAGTACCAAGTTATTATTTAAATCCTATGGCTTCTCTTTCTGATGAAAGACCAGTTATATTTGTCGATCAACTTGGTTGCGGACGTTCTGATAGAATAACAGACACTACCTTGATGACCATAAACAGCTATGTAAAACAATTTAAAGAAATACACGATACAGTTGGACTAAAGGATTATTATCTGTTCGGTCACTTTGGGGGAACAATTTTAGGTGTAGAGTACTGCTTTGCCCATCCCGAAGGATTAAAAGCATTTATATTAGGCGGTCCGGCACTTGATATTCATCGTTGGTCAAAAGATGCGGGTACATTAATTGCAGCTTTACCGGATTCAATCCAAACTGCCATACGTGAAAATGAGATAAACTCAACATTCGATTCCCCCAAATACACGCAAGCTGTAGATTATTATTGCAAATTATATCTTGCCCGCAAGCAACCCTGGTCTGCTGATATAGATAGTGCTTTTTCAAAGATTGGCGAGAACGTGTACTTGCATATGGATGGACCAAGCGAGTTTACTCTTACAGAAAATCTGAGAGACTATGATGCTACCGGTAAACTCGGCAAAATCAATATTCCAAATTTGTTAATTGGCGGTGAGTTTGATGAAGCCAGACCGTCTTCTGTAAAATACTATGCAAGTCTGGTTCCCCAGTCAAAGGTTGAAATAATCCCTGATGCCGGGCACTTATCTATGCAGGATAATCCGGAAAATAATAATAAGATTATCAGTGAGTTTTTAAGTGAAATTAAATAACGTTATAAAATTTTAAATTTCAAATGGAGAAAAAGTGGATAAAGAAAAAATCATACAGCAAGTTAAACAACTTGAAGAAAAACAAGTTCAAGCAATTCTAAAATCAGACATAGATGTTTTAAAAAGTATTTGGTCTGAAGATTTTCATGTTAATAATCCGTTCAACATTGTAATTAACAAAGAACAAGTTATTCAAAATATTAAAAGCACACTCATTGAGTACTCACAATATAAGCAAGAACCTGAATATTATGGTGTTTTTGATGATGTAGTTATTGTTATGGGAAAAGAAACCGCAATACCAATTGGAGACAACCCAAAGAAAGGGGAAAAACTTACACGTCGATATACCGATGTTTATAAACTTATAGATGGAGAGTGGAAAGAAATTGCAAGACACGCAAATGTGGTCGAGGAATTAAATAGAAAGCTTCAATAAAGTAGCTTCACAATTTACAAAAGAGTGATTTCGTTGGAACAGAGAAGTTAATTTTAATGAAGCAAATTATATTTTAATATTAATAACTAAAAGACAACCATTAGTTGCTTAACTAAAGCAAGCGACAAATATTTTTACGAGCTATTGACAGTAAAAAAGAACTAAAATATTATTGCCGTAAATAATTTTTCTAATCCGATTATAAATAAAAACACACCGTTACACAACAAATAGAAAGGGCATAATTATATGAAAATATTTTTATGGTTTCTCATATTTTTTATTGGCAACTTGACGCTAAACGCGCAAATACAGATTACACAATCTGATGTGCAAAATGCTTTTGCTCCGGGAACTTCGTGGGCAACTTTCAGCAGCGACAGCTTACAAACAACAATGGATGTAGGAGTTGCAGGCGGTTCCTCACAAAGCTGGACAGTCCCGACCATTACCTGGACTCAAACATTAAATACATCAAATGTTTTACCAGCAAATACTCCGTATGCGTCCACATTCGCATCCGCAAATTTGGCTCAATATTCAGCCGGCGAAATCGAAGGATACCAGGCTTCATTCTATGAATATTATAGATTAGAAGGCAATGCTTTATATAATTTGGGAAGCGTAATTCATGTTCAGGACTCAGGAGTGGACACAACTATTTATCAAATGTATGAAGAAATTGTTTTTCCATTACCACTAACTTATGGAACGGTAATCCCGGGTTCCAGAGATTCAACTGAAATTTACCCCGGCTTTTATAACATAACAACAGTTACACAAACAGTAGATGCTTTCGGAACAATTACTTTTCCGTTCGGAACATTTGATGCACTCCGAATCAAATATGTTGATCAAACCGAAGTATATTTTAATGGCTCATTAATTAATCAATATGGCAGCACATCATTCACCTGGATCACTAAAAACGGTGGAATGTTTGAAGCCGATTTAGATACGACCACCTTGACTTCAGGTAACGTAACTCTGTATTCAGCAAATATGACGCAATTTAATGCTGCTACTTCTGTTGAGGAAAAGGGAAAAAATGTTTCTCCAACTGAATTTGTGCTTAGTCAAAACTATCCCAATCCATTTAATCCAAGCACAAAGATTAGTTGGCAATCGCCAGTAGCTGGTCATCAAATATTAAAGGTTTATGACGTTTTGGGAAATGAAATTGCGACCCTTGTTGACGAATATAAATCTGCAGGAATATATGAAGTATCATTTGATGCTTCCAGGTTAAGCAGTGGAATTTATTTCTACAAGTTGCTAGCTGGAAACTATGTTGAGACAAAGAAAATGATTTTGTTGAAGTAATTTTCAATCGTCAATGCTCAGTGAATTTTATTTTATTACTTTAATTGACCATTGAACATTTTATACTTACCATTTTTAAGGCGATCACTGTGGATCGCCTTATACTTTAGAAGTAATACAAATATTTTATCTTAAAAACCCCTGCACGATCAGTTGTGTGCATTCTGTTTGGTAATAAGTTATTGTTAAAATCGTATTGATCGCTTCTGTCATTAATTTCGTTTATTGCAAGATAAATCCAGCTCTTTGGCAAGAAATTCCAGCTAAATAAAAATCCCGCAATAATTCTTTCCATCCTGTCTGTTGATCTTACAAAAACATTATCAACATAAACTCTAAAGTTTAAATTGTTTATTGGTGTTAATGAAAAAAACGGGCGCGCATTGTAAGTTATATCTTCAATATTCCCTTCAGGATTTCCTTCGATGAACATATCATAAGAAGTGCCGACTTCAAGAATATCAAAAGGCTTCCATTCTACTTCAGTTCCAAACCAGGAAAAAAAAGCCAAATATTCTCTGTCAAAATTATAAGTATGTTCATAACCTCCCCAAAGGTTACCAGTCCACTTCTGAGATATGTCAAACCAGGAACTTAAACTTACATTGTAAGAATTGTATATAATGTTTTCGTCTTTACTTTTTCCATAAACCCCACTTATCTCATAACCCCATCCAGACCTAAACTGCATATTAAATCCGAGAGCGAATGAGTAATCGGTAAACAAATCAACATCTTCATAGTTAATCGCTGGTCCAAAATATAAAAACATATTTCTGATAGCGCCTTCTTTAAAGTACCACATTGGTCCAGTTAGCCCTACCGATTCAAGAGTTCCCATCCAGGGTACATATCCCACTTGTTGTACGTCAAAGTTTTTCCCTATTGCTCTAAATCGAAAAAAATTAACCCAGTTTTCATTAAAGTTTGTAAAGCCAATTGAGGCAGCATAATCACCGTCAGAGTTATTAAAAGATCTTGCAAACTGATAAGCTAATTGCCATTCTGCTTCTCTAAAAGCGCCATCGATATCGATAACTCCATAAGTGTTTTCTTTGGTTTGCTTACCAACCATCAAGACACCAATTGATGAGTTGCCGAAAAGTTGTTTTTTTAATCTGGCTGAGCCAAAGTAAGCCTGTGATTCTGTTAGATTTTCACCATCATCTATATATTCGGTTTTGCCTGTCATAGCTACAAATCCACCGTACTCCCAATCGTTTAATCTGCCAAAAGCTTTTGTTCCAAATGTTAAGGGCACTTCTTTTCCGCCGGGCAGCAATTTGCCAATTCGTCTTGAATAAAAAAGTTCGAGCGGTTGGTAAAAGCCCGAATTACTTTGTCTTCCTGCAGGATTAAACACTTCGTTTCCCTGAGTAAAAAAAGGGCGTCTTTCGGAAAAGTATGTTTCATATCTGCTAATGTTAAATGAAAATGGATCTGCTTCTATTTGTGCAAAATCTGGGTTAGCAGTAAGTTGAAATGTTAATTGCTCTGATGGATTATAAAAAATATCCAGTCCCGCGCTTGGATCAAATTTATATTTATTGTTTTCAATGTATGTTGCTTTGGCAATCCCTACCGGATAAATTTCTAAATTCAACCCGGCGACAGATGGTTTAAAATTCCCAAATTCAAGCTTACCAAATTTTGAAATACGCATTCCTTCGCTTTGTTCATATTGACACCAATAAATATCTTCTTTGTTGAAAGATCTCCACCTATCAAAATCCAATCCCCATTCAGTTAAATTTTTGTCATACTTTATAGATTTATAAGGGATTTTCATTTCAACAACAAAACCCCAATCATAAATTTTGGAAGTCCCGTCCCAAATTCCATCCCAGCTATAATCCCTGTTACGCGCATCATCAAGCATTCGCGAATCTGACGTTACTCCCGAAGCATTAACTGCAAACTTATAAGCAGTTTGTTTATCATTAAAAGTATCAAGCATAATTGAAACAATATCTCCGGTATAACCATCGTGTAGCCCTGCATTTGCCTGAATAAATTTTTTGTCATCGTAGCAAATCATTAAGCAATAAAGTGATTCATCATCCGTTAGAATTTTTGCAACAGTTTTAACTGTAGGCGGTTGATTGTAAAATGGGTCTAACTGAAAAAACCCGGTAACGGAGTCGGCATTTTTCCACGCGTCATCAATAAACCCATCAATTACAATTTTATGATCGGTTTTTAATAAAAAAACAGTTTTGCGGCTGTTCTTGTTTTCCGTGGCGAGAATTAAATCAGACAATATTAAAACTAAAAACAACAATAAATATTTTTTCATAATCATGTTTTTTTATTATTAGATCATTTTGAACAACCGAAAGTTACATTATTGATATTGAATCGAATGAAGTTTTAGATAAGCGGTTAAATGATTTTATAAGCGATTAAGAAAGGATTTCAATTTCACTTTGCGGCTTGGCGTCTTTGCGAGAAAATTAGAACAGGTTCACACAGAGACGCAAAGTCGCTAAGCATAGTTTTGAATCGAGATGTTTAAAAACAAAAGCCCCGATTGATCGGGGCTTAAAACCTGAAAAATATTTATTTAACCTAAATAAGCCTTCAGTCTGCCGCTTCTTTTTGATTGTCTTAAGTTTCTCAAAGCTTTTTCTTTAATCTGTCTAACTCGCTCGCGCGTAAGATTAAATCTTTCTCCAATTTCTTCTAAAGTTGCAGAGTGATCGCCTTCAATACCAAAGTATAATTTTATTACTTCTGCTTCTCTTTCGGAGAGGGTTGAAAGGACGTTCGCCACTTCTTTTTTTAGCGACTCAGTCATTAAAGTGAAATCGGGCAAGGGCTGTTCTTCATTAGGAAGAATATCAACTAAAGAATTTTTTCCATCATCACCTTCTTTTAAAGGCGCATCCATTGAAACCTGTCTTCCGGCGATTTGAAGTGCATAAGCAACTTCATCGGACGTCATATCAAGAATAAGAGCCAATTCATCGGTTGTAGGCTTTCTTTCATATTCTTGCTCAAGATCTCTGTAAGCCTTACTAATTTTAGTAAGATTTCCAACTCTGTTTAACGGAAGACGAACAACTCTTGATTGATCTGCGATTGCTTGCATAATTGATTGTCTTACCCACCAAACAGCATAAGAGATAAACTTAAAGCCCCTTGTTTCGTCAAATCTTTCGGCGGCTTTAATTAAACCAATGTTTCCTTCATTAATGAGATCGCCGAGAGATAAGCCCTGATTTTGGAATTGTTTTGCAACGCTCACTACAAATCGGAGGTTTGCTTTTATTAATTGTTCCTGGGCTAACTTATCTCCCTTTTTGATCTTGATAGCAAGGTCGATCTCCTGGTCGGGAGTGAGAAGATCAACTTTCCCGATTTCCTGCAAATACTGATCTAAAGATTTGCTTTCACGGTTAGTAAATTGCTTGGTGATCTTCAATATTTAACATCTCCTTAAATGTGAGTAAATATTTTGAATGATAACTAAATTTCGGTCTAAAGGGGTTTTTATTGATGAAAACCCGGAATGCTGAAATTTTAAAAAACAAATATAACATAGCATTAGATAAAAGTAAGAGAAAAAAGATTCTCATTTAAAGATTTATTTTATCACCCAAAACCGGAAAAAATACATTTTCATAACCCATTTGAATCAATTTTTCTCTAAAAGGCAGTGCCTGATCAGCCTCGCCGTGTACTAAAATTATGTTTTTTAGCTTATCTGGTGGATTTAGACGAACGTAGTCTAATAATTCCTTCTGATCTGCATGACCGCTGAAATAATCCATTTGCTTCACTTTTGCTTTTACTTCATATTCTTCACCAAAAATTTTTACTTTTTCATTTCCGTCCATAATTTGACGTGCGAGCGTGTGTTCTGCGGCATATCCAACAAATAAAATTAAGTTTTTTGAATTTTCGATATTATTAGCAAGATGATGTAAAATTCTACCGCCTTCTGCCATTCCCGATGCAGAAATAATTATCATCGGACCAGGAATTTCATTAAGTGCTTTTGATTCTTCAGTCTTCTTGATGTAAGTCAATCTGCTAAAGCCAAAAGGATCTTCACCTTCCTGTAAAAAAATACGGTATGTTTCTCTATCCATACATTCCGGATGAGAGCGAAAAATATTTGTTGCATCAACAGCTAATGGGGAATCAACGTAAATAGGAATTTCAGGTATTCTGTTTTGATTAAAAAGTTTGTGAAGCATATAAACTATAGTTTGAGTTCTTCCAACTGCAAAGGCAGGTATAATAACTTTTCCCCCTTTTTCAATAACAGGATTAATAGTTGAGGCAAGGTCTTCTTCAACTTCTTCAACTGGTGAGTGTAATCTATTTCCATATGTTGTTTCCATTAATAAGACATCAAGATTACGCAGCACATCCGGTGAATTTATTACGGGGGAATTTGGTCTTCCAATATCACCTGAAAAACCCAGGTTAATTTTTTTCCCATCACCCTCATCTAATTCTAAATTTATTCCGGCAGAGCCAAGAATATGCCCTGCGTCTCTAAATGTTAGCCGTATTCCGGGAAAAAGATCAATAGTTTTATTGTATTGGATACCAACAAAATGCTGCATTGCTTTTTCAACATCTTCTAAAATATAAAGCGGCTTAAATTCACTTTCATTTTTTTTCTTTCTTTTCTTGTTCACCCATTCAATATCTTTTTCTTGCAGATGTGCAGAATCGCGCAGCATTATTTGGCATAAATCCACTGTTGCAGAGGTTGCATAAATCAAACCGTTAAAACCATTTTTTACAAGATTTGGAATATTTCCGCTATGATCGATGTGTGCGTGTGAAAGCACCATAACATCAATCTCTGCTGGATTGAATTGGAAGTTTTTGTTTATATCATAAGCATCGCTTCTCTTGCCCTGAAAGAGACCACACTCCAAAAGAATTTTTTTACCGTTGATGTGAAGTAAATGCCGTGAGCCTGTAACTGTTTGATCTGCCCCCAAAAATTCTATTTGCACAATATTTCTCCTGTAAAATTTATTTAAGAATGCGCAGTTAAAAATTAGATAATTATTCTTCAAATAAAACTTTTTCTATTCTTTTATCCGGTACAATCCATAAAAGAGCAACTATAACATAAATTGTTTGAGCTATCCAGGGATCGAAAAACACAGATAAAATTGCCGTTAGATAAAGTAAAGGTGAAAGTTTTCCTTTTAAATCTCTGCCAATCGCTTTTGCCAGCACAGAAGAATCTTTCCCCTGGATTTTTATAATTAAAATTTGAAGAATGTAATATGCAATTGCAGCAAACAATAGTATTGTCCCGTAAATCGCTGTTGGAATTGCCGAAAAATGATTTTCACCCATCCAGCCCGTTACAAATGGAAAAAGCGAAAGCCAAAAAAGTAAATGTAAATTAGCCCAAAGTATTTTACCGTTTACATTCTTAACCGTATGCAGCAAGTGATGATGATTGTTCCAATAAATTCCGATATACAAAAAACTTAAAATATAACTTAAAAAAACAGGTATAAGTGGCTGCAAGTTATTCAAGTCGGAACCCTGCGGAACTTTTAATTCCAGAACCATAATGGTAATTATTATTGCAAGCACGCCATCGCTAAAAGCTTCTAAACGATTTTTTGTCATATATTAATTTATAGGTAAAGATTTTATTAAGAAAACTTAGCTGCCATTTTTCTAATTGTTGTTGCATTACGGATTGTTGTTTCCATTGCCAATGCTTTTTCTAAAGATTTTCCTGTTATTCCCGAATCACTAAAGTTTTTTCTGCAAAGCCAGTAAAATTCATTGTTGTTAAAATGAAATTCATTTACACTGTCCGATAAAGCTAACACTTTCTTCTGCGAATCTTTATCGGGGTGTTTATCTAAAAATCCTATGTACAAAGAATTTTGCTCGCTGTTTAAATCAGATTCATTAAATGGTTTGTACCCGGCAATTTCTGTTAACTCTTTTGTTGTTCTGATAAAAGCTGCAACTTTATAGCCAAGAAATTTTTCAAGCTTAGGTTCAATTTTGTTTTTGGTTGAATCAACATTTTTTGATTTTGTTTCAAAGATAACATTCCCGCTTGCAATAAATGTTTCAACATTTGTAAAGTCCATTTTTTCAAAAAGTTTTTTTAGTTGATCCATTTTAACTGTATGACCGCCAACATTTATGGCTTTTAGAAATGCGATGTACTTGGGCAAAGTTATTTCCTTGTAATATGTATAACTAAATATTTTTAGAGCCAACTGTAGACCACCTTAAAAGTACTACGCTTTTAAAAAAAACTTAATTGATCACTTCCTGCAATTGAATCAAAGTTTTTGCCGAGTAAAGAAAGCACGGAATCAGCAATGGGTTTAAGTTGTTTTTCAATGTAATGATCATAATCAAAATCATTATGCTTCAGTTCTATCGGAATTGGTCCGCGTTGTGTTATTGCATAATAAATTACATCGCGAGGTTCGTTTAATAATTTTGCTGCACGTGCATGCGGTGGAACATTTTTAGTATAATCTTCAACTTCTTTTCGTAAACGTTTTCGGTAAATCAATTTATCATCAAGCTTACCGGATTTTAATTTTTGGATAACATCACGAATCCATTCATCAACATCCTCACCTTTAAAAACTTTTTCATATAATTCAATCTGAAATTCCTTAGCAAGTTTTGTCCAATCTGAGCGCACGAATTCCATTCCAACAAACTCGATGCTTTCATTTTCTCCGCTTTCAGCGGGTTTAACGAGTAACCCAGCATAACGTTTTTTAGCACCAGCCTCAGTTCCGCGGGCGGGAGTTATAATAAATTTTTTGTAATACTTCTCATATTCAATTTCCAAATATGAATCGACATTAAATTCTTTTTTAAGTTTATTTTTCCAGAAGTGATTAAGCTCTTTAACAATTTTATTACCCTGTGTTGCTCCGTCGTCAATAGAAATATTAGTTAACATAACAAACAGAGAATCAGTATCACCGTAAATTACTTTCAATCCCTTTTTCTCAAGATATTCTTTGCTGCCCAGCAAAAGCTTGTGTCCGCTTCCTGTAATTGCTCTTGGTAAATCGGGGTGATAAAATCTGCAGCCGTAAGAACCCATTACGCCGTAAAAACTGTTCATTAAAATTTTAATTGCCTGCGAAAGTTGTTTGTCTTTTTTCTTTTTAGCGGTGTCACGCAATTTCATCAACTCATCTATAAAATCAGGTAAGATATGAAGAGAAGATGAAAACTTGTAACCGTTTAATGTTTCTATTGTATCAACATTTTTCATCAGCCGCGAATAGGGATCAATTTTAAATGTCTGGATAATTGATGGATACAGACTCTTAAAATCAAGCACAACAACATTTTCATAAATTCCCGGATTCGGCTCAATTACATAACCACCTGCGGCATGTTCTGTCGTTTGAATATCATTTAAATTTGGGGCAACAAATCCAGCACGATGTAAGCGTGGCAAATAAAAATGATCAAATGCTGCAGTCATCATTCCAAGCTGATCCATTAACAAACCGGAAATTTGTGCGCGCCGAACAGAAAGTTCTATCAATCCTGTTTTCTTAAAAATATCAGTTACAAGAATTGCATCCTGAAGATTGTACTCGGCAAGTGCACAATTATCTTCCTTAAACAGACGATCAATTTCCTCAATTTTATTTTCACCCGGAGTTATTGTTTTTCCAGTACCTAAAAGTGTCTGTGCAACAGTTTCAAGTTTAAAATCTTCAAAACTAAAAAATGAAGCACGAAGAGTAGATGGACCATCAATAACAATTCTGCCGGTGATGGAAATGTAATATCCGCTTGGTTTCCTTTGGCGAATAGTTACTCTTCCGTTGTTGCGGGCAATATCAAAATTAAGATTTAGTTCGCGGCATTTGTTATCTAGAAAAAGCAAATCAAACCCTATAACATGCCAGCCAATAATTATATCGGGATCAATTTCTTTAAACCAAGAAAAAAAATTTATCAGCAAATCTCCTTCACTGCCAAAAAACAAGATAGTACCCCACTCTTTTTTAATGAAGTTCTTTGCTGTAATTCCTTCACCCGTATTATTTTTTTTATCCAGCGATTCATCAAGCATAAAAACTTTTTTATACTCGCCTTTTTTACCTGTTACATGAATGGCAATTGAATAAAGTCGATTTGTCTTAGCGCCCGTTTCGATATCGATTGAAGCAACAACAAAGTTTGGAGTTACCTCACATGGCTCAATAGTCGGATTGATAAAACTTGTGATTAGATTTTTTTGTCCGGTAACTCCTGTAATCTTCATCTGTGCGTTAATAGATTTTTCCATTAAAAATCTTCTTAACGGATCAACATCAGATTCATAAGTTGTTATATTAGATTGGTGAAGTTTATCTGCCAAACTAATTAACTCTTTTTGTGTGTTAACGTAAATGGCATCAACAGGTTGATGACTAAAATTTTTAAGTCCGGTTTCCTTTCTTAGATATGTTTTGATTAGCGAATTTAATTCTGTTGTCCGCTCAACAAAAAAAACAGGTTTGTTATTTGTAATTATAATTTCAACAGCACCAAATTCATTGCTTGTCCCGATGAACTTAAGCACATTTTTCCCGCTGTAATCGCTCCACTCACCTGTAAGAAGGAAAATACTTGCGGATATTTGATTGTTAACTTTTGTCAAAATTTATCTAATACTTTAAAAAATAATTCCTGAATTTTACGTGTTGTAATTCCCGGTTTTCCATCTCTGATAATATAATTATCAATTTGAATAATTGGAGTAATCTCCGTCAATGTCCCGGTTATAAAAAACTCATCAAAGTTTTTTAAGTCGGGCAACATAATATACTCTTCATATAAATCAAGTTTATTTTCTCTGCAAAGTTCAAACACAACTTTTCGTGTAACACCATCGAGAATATAATGTGATAAAGGAGCGGTAAATAGTTTATTATTTTTAACTGCAAAAATATTTGTATGTGATCCTTCAGTAATAAAATTTTCTCTATGTAATATTGCCTCAAATGCACCACACCTAACAGCTTTTTGATTAGCCATAACAGCGGGTAAAAGAGAAGTTGATTTTATATCACATCTTAACCAGCGTAAATCTTTTTCTAGAATTACTTTTACTCCTTTTTCTATTCCTTTACCATTACTCTCAATCGGCTTAATAAAAAGAAAAATATTTGGAGTTAAATTGTTTTCATAATGATGTGTTCGGGAAAAACTGACTCCTCTGCTTATTTGTAAATAAACAGAATAATCCGTCTTGATACCATTAATATCAGCGAGTTTGTTGCAAATGTTCTCAATCCGATCAAAATCTTTAAAAGCTATACCAAGCTCACCCAAACTATATGCTAATCTTTTTAGATGATCATCTAAGCGGAATAGTTTACCATTATAGGTTCTTAAAGATTCATAAACGCCGTCTGAAAAAAGAAAAGCACGATCGAAAGGTGATACTTTTACATCTTCGTGCGAAATATATTTATCATTGAAATAGACAAGCATTTTTATGTAATTTTTTAATGGAATAAAATAATCAAAAAATATTTATTAACGATTACATAAAAATCACAGACAATTAAAATCCAAATAGAATGAACATAGAAACAATCAGTGAATATTGTTTAAGCAAAAAGGGAGTGATAGAAGATTTTCCTTTTGATGAAGAAACGCTTGTGTACAAAGTGGGTGGAAAAATGTTTGTGCTTATCCCGCTAGAAAAAATTCCGTTGCAGATCAATTTAAAGTGCGACCCCGAAAAAGCTATTGAACTAAGAGAAGCATACGACGGAATTACCCCAGGCTGGCATATGAGTAAGAAACATTGGAACACAATTACACTTAATGACAGCATCCGATGGAGTGAATTGAAAGAATGGATTGATCACTCGTATGATGAGGTTGTGAAGGGATTAAAAAAATCCGATAGAGACAAGCTAACAAGTAATTAAATATTCGGGGATTTATATAAAAATGTATTTTTGCGTTTGTGCTGTAAGAGAATTAATTTTCCAATTGCAAATAAAAGATCACAAAAACATGATGAGTTTCAAAACGCTTAATATTTTATTCCTATTATTAGTTTTGTTTATCCCGGTAAAAGCACAGACAAAAATACAAAGTGGAAGCTGGTCTGTTAATCAAAGCGTTCCCGGATACTCACTTGATAAAAACAATGGTGAGAGATCAGTAACAATCGAAATTAGATTTGAAAAACCATTTATTTCAAAGCCTCAAATATTTTTAACTGCCACTCAGGTAGATGCAAATAAAGAAGCCAACTTAAGATATAAAATAGAAGCAATTTCGATTTCCAGAGATGGCTTTACAATGAAAGTTAACACCTGGGCAGATTCAAAGATATTTAGTATAAGCGGCTGCTGGCTTGCAAAATCAGAGTAAATGATTATTGGCATTCAACAATAAACTAAAATTATTCACCTTGACTTTTTAAAAGTTAAGATTAAATTGAACATAAACTTTTTGGATTGTCGTAAAATTCATATAGTTGATAACAATTTAAATTTTTGAACATTCTTTAAAATTTTGTTGACTTTAACAATATATTTTAGGACTTTCACAGGTGTAATTTAAAATTCTTTAAAAAAGGACATTTTATCTGGTTGTTTGATACAAAATTTTACATATCTCTTGTGTCCAATGCGATAGATCTTTCTATAGCTTCTTTGGATAATAAAGCAAATCTCTATGCTTGCAGAACGAAAATCATTCTGTTTAGTTTATCAAACAAAGCCACAAATCCTTTTTTAATAATAATTGAGTAATGTTCTTTTGATAATCCAATTTATTTTGGTTTATTGTTTTACTTATTGAAATCATCGTCTAATAAATAATAAATTAGAAACAATGCAGTCGATTTTTGATTTTGTTCGTTGTTTCTTTTAAAAATTTAATTTAAAGGGTTTTTCCCCGTTGTTATTAGAAACTAATAAAGGATTTTTTATCTCAATAATTTTAATTCATATCGTTTTAAAATGCTTCTCAAATTAATCAAATCAATTATTTTACTAGGAGGTAAAATGAGAATACCTTACAAAACAAGACTACTAATTGCAATTAGTGTTTTGACTGTAGTTTTTATTGCTGGTTGTGTGGATACTAGTGTTAACCCACTTCCCAGCAGTGTTGACTATTCAAGTCAAATTTCAATTGTAAATTTAGTGTCGGGTGCAGGCGCAGCAACCCTCACCTTAGATGGTCAGTCACTTGGATCGGTAGCTTTCGGAAGCGAATATCCGGGTCAGCTGCCTTTCTTAACTGTCCCTTCAGGCAACAAAGTTCTTGATGCTAGCTTTACAACAGCTGCTAGCCAGGAATATAGATTTGCAGCATCAACTGAATATAAACAAAGAATATATTTGGTTGGAACCGCTGCTAAGAGTGAAGTGGTTAGAGTTTCCCAGAGATATATCTGGCAAACAAAAGATTCTCCCAATGGTGCAGCTTTGTTTCCTGCAGGTTCCGGCTGGGTTGCTTTCTTTAATGGATCACCCGATGCACAAATTAATAGTATAGCAATTAATGGGCACGACACAACTTTTGCTGCCCCACTTGTAATGGGTAAGGGTGTTTCATATATGAAACTTGCAGCAGGTCCTTATAATTTTACTTTTAATGTAACATTTAAGGTAGCACTTACTGATACTACTTCTATGGATAGCACAATGAACACTACTCCTTTTGATTACACTGTAGCATCCCAGGGTAGATACACAACGGTTTTATATGATTCTGCAGCTACCCTACAAAGTGCAGTTTTCATTGATGATTAATAAAATAGTTAATAATTAACGGAGGAAAAAAATGTTTCCGAAAATTTACAAAATTTTACTCTTAATACTGTTTGCAAGTTCACTTGCCTTTTCGCAAACCGGAAGAATTTCCGGAAAGGTTACTGATGCGCAAACTGGTGAGTCCTTGATTGGTGCTAATATTATAGTTTTGGGCACAAGCTTGGGCGCTGCCTCGGATGTTAACGGAGAATTTCTAATCACAAATATTTCTCCTGGCCGATATAACGTTAAAGCGTCATACATTGGTTACCAGGAAGTTACAATTGCAAATCTTAACGTAACTTCTGGTTTAACAACAAGGCAAAATTTCGAACTTCAGCCTACCGGTTTTTCTACTGGTGAGGTTGTTATCGTTTCTCAAAGACCATTAATTGAAAAAACTTCAACAAACGCTGTTAGAGTAGTTAGTTCTGAAGAAGTAGAAAATATGGGTCTTAGAAGTCTTAACGCAATCGTTGCACTTCAACCTGGCGTTGTAAGACAAAATGGGTTAACAATTATTCGTGGTAGCCGACCGGATGAAACCGGTTATACCGTAGAAGGAACCGACGTAAAGAACATATTAAGCAGAAACGGTGGATCACTTGTTACTGTTACTGCAGATGCTTTACAGGAAGTTTTGGTTCAAGCCGGTGGTTATACTGCTGAATATGGAAATGCAAATGCTGGTATAGTCTCTTCAGAATTTAAAACAGGTACTAATCAATACCACGCATCATTTAGAGCTGAAACAGATAACTTTGGTAATTACCCGGGAAAAGAATTCTTGGGCGCTTATTCCTATGGTTATTCTAACTATGTTTTAACACTTAGTGGTCCCGTGTTTACAGATAAACTAAAAGTATTCCTATCGGGTGAAAATTACTTTGATAGAGATAGCCGTAAGTTTTTGTCTGCAAACCCAACAGCATTTTCTGATGGAGCACTTTATAATAGTACAAAAGTTTATGATACAGGCGCTTATGGTGGGTCAACATCTGAATACCAGTATTTGACCTGGGACAACGCTAATCTTCCAGGAAACTCAAATAACAGATATACAATTAATGGTACAGTTTTATTTGATAATAATCCGCTTATTTTAAGATTAGCCGGGGCGTTTAGTTCTTCTGAAAGTGTAGGAAATGACTATATATGGAATATTTTTAACACAGAGAGATTACCTAAAGGTGAAAACTCCAATCTTTTATTAAACTTAAAGGGAACTTATCTTTTAGGTTCTAACTCGTTTTTAGAGGGAAGTGTTGCCTTTTATGATTATCGAAATAAATCTACTGATCCAAACTTCGGAGATAATTTATTATTATATAGCGATAGCTTAGCTGGCTCCCAGCTTGGCTGGAATTATATGAATTACACAACAAGTCCCGCAAGTTACGATTTTTATGGTTTTCCATTTGACAGACCCGGTACATTAAGTGCTGGCTATTCTAAGGACCATAATAATTATATCAATGGAACTCTTGCATATACAAATCAATTTGGTAAAAACGCATTTAAAATCGGTGGGTCATACCAACGATGGACGATAAGACGTTTTGCACAGGTTGATCCTCAAGCTATGCTTACTACAATAAGAGCTAACCCTGATGCAGCCAGAGACTCAATGGCGGCACTTGTGGGTAAAACAATGTTTAGTGGTTTTAGAAATTATGGTTTTGATGTTTTTGGTAATGAAACCACAGATAGCGATGGACTTTTTGCTCCTAAGCATCCTGTTTTTGCATCAGCTTATGTAACAGATAGAATTGAAGTCAGCGATTTAATTATTAACGCAGGCTTACGTTATGATTATATTAATATGGATAGCTGGAGATGGACTGATCCTCTAATGCCAACTATTGATCAGGTAACACATTTAATCCCTGATTCAGCAATTACCTCTGGAGATATTTTTAGTTATCTATCTCCAAGATTGGGATTTGCTTTTCCTGTAACCGATAGAACGGTATTTCACATGCAGTTTGGAAAATTCGTTCAATCACCAAGCCTTGATGTAGCTTTTAGAGGGGTTTATGAGGCTACACAACAAATACAGGGCTCAAATTTGTTTACAAATCCGGTAGCATATAATCCTAATCCGATAAGAACAACACAATATGAAGTTGGATTTTCGCAGCAGTTTACAGACTTTTCTGCTTTTGATGTTACCCTCTTTTACAAGGATATTAAAGGGCAGTTACAGTATGCTGTTATAACTACAGCTCCTGGTGCATTAAGAAGTAAGTATAATGTATATGCTAACCAGGATTTTGCTACTACTCAGGGTTTAGAATTTAGTTTGAATATAAGACGTATCGAAAGAATTAGTGCAACAATAAATTACACTTATTCAACTGCTAAAGGAACCAACTCCTTCTCAGGAAGCGCTGTTGGATCTATAGAAGTAAATGGTAATGCGCCTACAGTATTAATTCCATTAGACTATAATCAAGCCCACAGAGGTACAATATTCTTAGATTATAGGTTTGATAAAGGCGATGGCGGACCAATACTTGAACAATTAGGTATAAATGCATTATTTACTTTCAATAGCGGTCATCCATTTACCTATGCACAATATGTTGGTCTTGGACAATCATCTGCATGGTCTGGTGGTCTAACCCCAATCGCGACCGGAGATACCAGGACAAGAAAACCAATTGGTCCTATCAACTCAGCAACAACACCGTGGGTTTATAATGTTGATCTTCGTGTTGATAAAACAATTAGTATTATGAACTTTGATGTTAATATTTATGTGGCTGTTAAAAACTTGTTTAATACTAAAAGTGTAATAAATGTTTATAATCAAACAGGTAATGCTTATAATGATGGATTTCTTGAAAGCCCAGCCGGACAACAAATTATAGCAGGTGCTAGATATACAGAAAGGTTTGCTGATCTATACAATACATTAAATATGGAAAATAGGCAAGCTGCTTTTAGTGTTTATGGCTTTGATTTGTTCGGAGCACCAAGACAGCTTAATGCTGGTATTTTGGTTAACTTTTAATTTATAGGAGTATTTAATGCAGCCCTATGAAAAATATAATTTCGCGGAGGTTATTTAATATGAAAAAAATTAATTTCTTAAGTTTAATAATACTTCCCATACTCTTTTTTACATTCGTTAGCAGCAGTTCTTATGCTAATTATAAAGAAAGTGGAAAAGATAAAGGAAAAAAACCTATAGTTTATAAAACCACACTTGATCCATTTCAGAGTATTCTTAACATTAATAATACTACTATGTGGGTTACCGGTGAAGGATTCCATGATTGGGTCGTTGCTAGCGGCTGGAATGGAGCCTTCCCAAACGGAACACAAGTAGGTGCTATTTTTGCAGAAGGTGTTCTCTGGGGTGGTAAAGTATTTGATGGTACTGATCCTGTTGTCCGTGTGGATGGTAACACTTATGGAACAGGATGTTCTCCAGTGATTCGTTTATTTAGAGTAAGACCTGATTTTTTAACAGGAAATATTAATGCAGACGTGGCTACCTTTAAAAATATACCTATCGGACAGGTTAGCGCGGCTGATGTACAGGAGGTTAGAGACCAATACCAAAAGGATTGGAATGAATGGCCTGCTTATGACGGATCTCCTTATGGTAATCAGGGAGCTCCTTACAAAGACGTAGATAAAAATGGCAAATATGACCCGGCTATAGATATTCCAGGTATTCCCGGATCATCTCAAACTATGTTTATAAAGTATAATGATAATGTATCTGCAGCTAATTATGGGTCAAACCCAATTGGCTTAGAAGTATCGGAAACTTATTGGGCATATGCTTATTCCGGTGCTTTAGGTAACGTTATTTATAAAAAAGTAGATTTGATTTATAAAGGTATTCCAAATGCTCCAGCTACTTCGCATATAGATGATATGTATATTGTGCAATGGGCTGACCCTGACGTTGGAACATCCTCAGATGATTATGCCGGATGCGATACAACATTAAATTTAGGATATGCATACAATGCTGGTCCTACAGATGGAACATATGCAGGTGTTGGTTTAGCTCCGCCGGCAGTTGGCTACGACTTTTTACAGGGAGTTTCAAAATATACAGGCGATCCTAACGATAGTGCAATGTATGATTTACAATGGAGAAAAGGCTATAAGTATATAAACAGCAAACCAATGAGTTCCTACGTATATTTTGCTGCGGGTGGAACATGGGAAGATCCTGACTTTACTTATAGCGGCACACTACAGTTTTATAATTTGATGAGAGGTTCTTTGCCAAGACCCGAATATCCAACATATACTGCTTTCCCGTCAGAAGTAGCAGATTATACAGCAGATGGTGGTACATACTTACTTGCTGGTGATCCTGTAACAGGTACCGGTAAGCTTGATGGTAATGTTGATGGTGAGGGTGATAGAAGAATTATGGTTACCAATGGACCTATATCGATGAATCTTGGTGATACTGCTCAGGTAGTTTTAGCCTTGATTTACGGTTTAGGTACCGATAATCTTAGCAGTGTAGCGGCATTAAAAACTTATGATAATACTGCTCAAATAGTTTTTGATCAACTATTTCAATTACCTTCTATGGAACCCCCAAAAGTTGAGATTGCAAACCTGGACAATAAAGTTGTATTAAATTGGGGTAATGATGTTGCAAACACGGCTGCTATTGAAAATTATACTGATAAGGGCTATACATTTGAAGGTTATGAGGTTTATCAATTGCCAACTCAATCAGCTTCTCTGAGTGATGGTGTATTGCTTGGTACCTTTGATGTAATTAATGAAACTAAAGCAGTTTATGATACATTAGTTGACCCGAATGGTGCTAACATTCCAGTATTGGTTGCTAATGGTACAGATAAAGGAGTTCAGAGATACTTTGTATTTGACTACGATAATATCAAAAAACAATCATTATATAATGATCAGGAATATTATTTAGCAGTTGTAGCGTATGCATTTAATCCATCTCCGCTGCTTCCATTCCATATATTAAGATCACCAGTTATTGTGCGCACTGTGATTCCACAGTCCTCAGCACTTGGTGTAACTTTGGGTGAAGCAGAAGGTAACAATTTAGCAGTGGCTCACGCTACTGGTGTAGCTGATGCACTTGCAAATGCAACTGTTATCGATCCTACGTCTGTAACAGGGCATGATTATGAAATATTCTTTACCCAGGTAGAAGAAGTTAGAGATGCAAACGGTGATTGGGTTCCTTCCGGCGTTGAAAAATTACGCAAACCAAGTGATTTAACAGGCACTTCGGTTTCAATTGCAGGACTCTATGGTCCTAATCCTCAGAGCGGGGTAGAGTTAAGTTTCTCATTGGATCTTGTATCATCAACATATTCCTGGGCAGATGGAATTACAATTACATTCCCAGAGGGTGTAACAATTCTAAATGCACCAACCTTTGAAGCTGGCGGCGGAACAATTGTTCCCGAAGTCGTTGGTAATGTTGTAAATATGGGATTAATAAATGGTGAGTTAACACAAAATGGTATATTCCATGGTGGTGAAACATGGTCAATATTTATAGCTCCCCCAGCGCTTCCTGTAGCGGTTGATTGGCACGTCTATGATGACGGATACATCGATGCAAGTACTCCTACGGGTGTGACTCTTGATGCTTCCGGTACATTTGAAATCACAACAATAGGTTCGCTTTCAAGAACAGCTAAATATTGGAATGTAAGAGATTTATCAAATGATCAAGTGGTATTATCAAATCAAGGTATGATTAGTGGTCTTGATCTGTATCCAAAACGTGATGACACACAATCACTTATACTTGGCACCGCAGCTAATCCAATAGTTGATGGCGTTCAGGTAGGTGTTGAAGGCAGCTATGTTGCCCCAACGACTTTCTCATCCAATAATCCTCCGGCAGTAAACGGGAAAAAGATGACTGCCTCAGGTGTAAGATGGACAAGTACCAATTATATATTAACCAACTTTATTTATTTTGGTTATGCTGATGGTACAGTAGATGCTTCATTGGGTGCATATGTAGATGGTGGTGCCGGTACTACTGATGTTTCTCAGTTGCAACAGGATCTTGAATTAAGATGGACCGGCGTTGTTGGAGATACAACAATCAATGGTGTAACTATTAAAGTCACAAAATCAGGTGGTTCATATATTACTCTATTTGGTGCTAGTGGGTATTCAATTGCAAATCATCCATTAAATCCAAATCCGGGTAGCACAACACCATTTGCAATTAGAGTTCCGTTTGAAATTTGGAACGTTGATGCAAATCAAGAGATTACCGCTTTAATGTGGGATCGTTCCGGTAATCCTACGGTTAATGGTGGCTCAGTTTGGAATCAGGCGGACAGAGAATATTTGTGGGTTGTAAACACTCCACAAAGTAATGCTGCATTGGATCCACTTTCACAAACAGTTAAGGATTTTGGTACCTGGAACCTCGTTACATATAAATCAACATTTACATTAGGTGATGTCGTCAGAATAAACTTTGATAACCCACTTTTATCAAATGTAGATACCTTTACATTTTCTACAAAGGGTTCAACTTTCTCAGATCAGCTTGCTAAGAGTCAGTCAGAACAGGTAATTAATGTTTTCCCGAATCCTTATTATGGATATCAATATCGTGAAACATCACCAACAGATCATTATGTTACATTTAATCACTTGCCAGATAATGCAACGATAAGAATATTTGATCTAAGCGGTGTTTTAGTAAAAACTGTTTATCATACTGCAATTAACGGTCAATTAGATAAATGGAATTTGCAAAACGAAAACAATTATCCAGTAGCAAGTGGTGTTTATATCGTGTATATAGATATGCCGGATTTAGGAACTACAAAAATTCTAAAACTGGCAATTATCCAGGCACAACAAATGTTAAAAGTATATTGATATTTCAAAAAGGTACAAGTGTTACAACTTGTACCTTACTTAAAATTTTAAAATTATTCGGAGGAAATTATGTTTCATTTGAAAAGAGTAATATTTTTACTTATAATATTAAGCTTCTCAGTTGTTGAAACATTCGGTGGTGGTCAAAATCGTGCAGGTACGGCAGCTGCTCCTGAGCTGCGTATCCCAATTGGTGCAAGATATTTGGCAATGGTTGGATCACCGATAGCTTCAGTTACTGGCTTAGAGGCAATTTATTGGAACCCGGCTGGGGTTGATTTTAGCCCAACATCTGCAAACGCTCTTTTTTCTTATCGTTCATACATTGCGGATATGAGTGTGAATTTTGCAGCCGTAAGCGGTAAATTGGGTGATTTAGGTTCATTTGGTTTGTCGTTCAGATCATTTAACATTGGCGATATAAATGTTACAACAATGGATCAGCCAGATGGCACCGGACAAATTATGAGTCCAGGATATTTTGTACTTGGATTTACTTATTCCAAAAAGCTTACTGATAGAGTTTCAGTAGGTGCTAACTTTAATCTAATCAACGAAACAATTGATAGAGTTAGTTCCTCTGGATTCAGTTTTGATGTAGGTGTTCAGTACAGAGATCTTTTTGAAGTTAATGGTTTAGACCTTGGCGTTGTTGTAAAGAACTTAGGTGGTACAATGAAATATGACGGTAATGGTTTATATGTTTTAGCCATTGATCAAACTTCATCTGTTGGCCCCACTTATTATACAATAGATGCGGCTGCTGCAGAGTTACCATCAGAAATATCTATTGGATTATCATACATGATGAAATTTGATGAAGATAATTCAATTTCACTTTCTGGCGCATATCAAAGTAATAATTATACTTATGATGATTATAAGATTGGTGCAGAATACTCTTTTGAAGATATTTTCTTTGCAAGAGCAGGATATTTATTTACACCTCAGGCAACTGAAACTGAACCGAACATTTTCTCGGATTATACACTAGGACTCGGTATAAATCTGGAAAAATTCAGCGGTTTAAATCTTGCTATAGATTATGCATATGTACCTGTGAAATATTTTGATGGGAATCATGTGCTGGCTATTTCATTAGGGTTCTAATGAAATAACTGTTACTGTATTTATCCGTACCGATTAATCGGTACGGATTTTTTTTTGCTTTTGAGTTTGAATAGCAAATAAAGAAATGAATATTGTAATAACAATCCCCCTAAACTTATCTGCTGAAAGTTTTATAAAATCAATTCTTAATGTTTTAATGAAAAGTTAGATTAAATTAGAGAAAAACCGGGTGGTAAATTGATCCCATATGTTTGGTTGGGCACATCCCAAAACTTTTAGGTCCGGGTTGAATTTTAAGTTAAATTATTTAAAATCTCACGAAGCTTGCTTAAATTTTCCAACCAATCTTTTTGTTTTGCTCTCTCTTTTTCAACCACTTCCGGAGCTGCATTTGCAACAAATTTTTCATTAAAAAGTTTCTTGTCAATCCCTATAAGTGATCCTTCAAGTCTTGTCATTTCTTTTTGGATTCTTTGTCTTTCAACTTCAAGATCAATCAATCCTTCAAGAGGAATAAATATTTCAACATCTCGTAAAACTGCAGACGCACTTGCTTTGGGTTTTTGAATATTCGCATCTACACTAAGTTCTTCAACTTTTGCAAGTTTTTTAATGTAATCAATCTGATAATCTTTAACCGATGAAGACTTTATCATTGCATTTACTTTTTTAGAAGGAGCAATGTTCATTTCACCACGAATATTTCTTATTGCAGTAATAATATCTTTTACAAAATCCATTTCTTCATCAGCGGAGTCTTTGATAAGATTCTCATCAGCTATCGGATATGCTGAAGTTGAAATACTTTCACCGTCTTTTCTTTCATCTATTAATTGCCAGAGTTCTTCTGTAATAAACGGCATAAATGGATGAAGCATTTTAAGTGCATCTTCAAACATCGAAATTGCGCGAGTTAGAACTGCAGATTTAATCGCTTCATCATCAGCATACAGCCTGCTCTTAATCATTTCAACATACCAGTCACAAAAGTCATTCCAGATAAAACTGTAAATAAGTTTGATTGCATTATTAACTTCAAACTCATCCATTGCTTTGTTAAGCTGCTGTATGGTTTTATTTGATCGGGAAATTATCCATTCATCTGCAAAATCTATATGAGAATTAATTAATTCTTTTTTAAGCGGGATATTCTCAGCATTCATCAATAAGAATCTTCCGGCATTCCAAATCTTGTTTGCAAAGTTTCTTCCAAGCTCGCATTTCTCTGTACTAAACATTACGTCCTGTCCAAGCGGCGCAAGATAAATTACTGTAAATCGCAGAGCATCTGCACCGTAATCTTTAATTACATTTAGCGGATCTGGTGAATTGCCAAGAGACTTACTCATCTTTCTTCCCTGCGAATCACGAATGATACTTGTAAAATAAACGTCACTGAAAGGAATATCTTTTTGAAAATGCATTCCCGCCATAATCATTCGCGCAACCCAAAAGAAAATTATATCCGGACCGGTTACAAGTGTATTGGTAGGATAATAATATTTTCTTTCATCATCAGTTTTAAATATTGCGTGTGCCCATAACCAGCTTGATGCCCAGGTATCAAGTACATCTTCATCCTGTCTCCAGTTCTGCAAATCTTTTGGCGGATTAACATCACAATATTTTTCATTTGTTTCCTTATGGTACCAAACTGGAATTCTATGTCCCCACCAAAGCTGGCGAGAGATGCACCAATCACGAATCCCTTCCATCCAATGAAAATAGGTTTTTTCCCAGTGTTTTGGATAGAATCTCACTTTCCCTTCTTGTACAACTTCAACCGCAGGTTTTGCAAGCTCATCCATCTTCATAAACCATTGTTCAGAAAGATATGGTTCGATAGGAACGTTACCGCGTTCAGAATATCCAACTTTGTGTTGATAATCTTCAATCTTAAACATCAATCCTAGTTCGTCTAATCGTGCAACAATTTTTTTTCTTACTTCATATCTACCAAGTTCACGAAATTCTTCCGGTACATTTCCGTTCGTAGTTGCATCATCATTAAAGATGTTTATCATCTCAAGTTTGTGGCGCTTTCCCATATCATAATCATTAACATCGTGTGCAGGAGTAACTTTAACTGCGCCGGTTCCAAATTCCATATCAACATAATCATCGGCAAAGATTGGAATATCTCTATCAGCAATTGGTAACAAAATCTTTTTACCAATTAGATGCTTATATCTCTCGTCATTTGGATTAACAGCAACGCCTGTATCGCCAAGCATTGTTTCGGGTCGTGTTGTTGCAACGATTACAAATTCTTCTGAATCCATTACAGGATACTTGAAGTACCAAAGTTTTCCGTTAACAGTTTTAAATATTACTTCTTCATCAGAGATTGCAGATTTGTTTGCGGGATCCCAATTAACCATCCTGTAACCGCGATAAATCTTTCCTTCTTTGTAAAGTTCAACAAATGCTTTTATAACTTCATGATAATAGTCATCATCCATTGTAAAACGTTCGCGTCGCCAATCACAGCTAACACCAAGTTTTTTTAACTGCTGAATAATTATACCGCCGTATTCTTTTTTCCATTTCTGGCAATGTTCTAAAAATGCTTCGCGACCAATTTGATACTTGTCAATCTGCTTATCAGCCAAAAACTTTGTTACTTTTGTTTCCGTTGCAATAGATGCGTGATCAGTTCCTGGAACCCAGCAAGCGTTATAACCTTGCATTCGTTTTGTACGTATAAAAATATCCTGAAGGGTATTATTAAGAACGTGTCCCATCGTTAGCATACCCGTTATGTTTGGCGGCGGGATGGCAATTGTGTAAGGTTTTTTTGTTTTGTCTATATCGGAATTGAAAATATTATTATTAACCCAGTACTTGTACCATTTATCTTCTACATCTGTAGGATTATATGCTTTAGGAATATCTGAAAAACTTTTTGCGGACATTTATATCTCTGTTAGTTAAAATTGAGTTGTAAATATAAAGAAATTTGTAGAGCCGATTTTATTTTATTTGTATTTCCGAATCAATAACAATCATCAAAAATCAACTTAATTTAAAATCAGGAAACATTAAACTTTTTGTGCATAAATGTGTTGTTGATGCCCCATTGGTAAATAATAAGGGAACCTGAATCTGAATATCTCTTTTTTATACTTATTAAATAAAATCTTCCAGGTTTTTACAGAAGAATTTTTTTTATATGAGTTAATCTCATCCATATCAATTGAAAACTCGGTGTTTAATTTATTTTTATAATTTTCAAGAATATATTTATTATTTAACGATGGCTTTTTAATACCAGGAATAATTCCAAAATCTTTAAGAGAATGACTTATATCTTCACTATAAGATTTAATAATCTTAAAACCGCAAAATTCGAATATATTCCGCAAAGTTTTAGGCGGGTAATAAAAAAAATGGTTCTCAAGCAAATTTATTTCAAATCCCTTTTTATTGGCGACTTTAAGAATAGAACCATCCTGGATACCATTTGGTGTTGTGCAATAAATTGTTCCGTTAGTATTTAAAATAGAATGAGCCTTTTTTAAAATAAGACGGGATCCTGTACGTGTTCAATTACATTATTCATTCTTAAGTGATCATAATACTCGTTTCTATTTTCTAACGAATCTAAAGTACCATAACTTACTTTAACCTTTAATACGTCATTTGCGAAATCAACTGCACTTTTAATAATTTCCACTCCCTCAGCTTTCCAATCCGAGTTATCTTCTATTCCTTTAAGAAAAATGCCTTCTGCACAACCGATATCTAAAAGAATTCCTCTTTTATTAATTTTCTTCAGGGTCAAAGCGTACTCTTTGCCTCCTCTGTATTGTGATAATGTTCCCCTTGAAGTATGAATTATATTTAATGCCCTGTTGCCATCATAAACTACATCCATTCCCGGCATAGGATTAGCGAATATCAATCCACAGTTTAAACATTCAACAAAATTCAATCTAACCGTCTGCCAATACCGGGCTCTTGCATAATCTTTAAAATTTGTTGAATTACAAAATGGACATTCTTTAATTTCATTCATAAATATTTTATATAATATTTTTACATCAACTTATTGCTGATATTTATATTTCTGTTGGTGAAAATTGATGTGTAAATATAAAGAAAATAAAAGAGTATAGAATCAGAAGAATAAAACACAGATTTAAAGTATCAACGCGATTTTTATCTGCGCAAATCCGCTTAATCCGTGTCATCAGCGTTCTATTGTCTTTGGCTTACTTTACTTCATAAAGATAATTTGGGATTTTAATTTGTATTCCCGAATCCGGTCCATTAAGGTCAGTCCACTGATCACCAACAGTTCCAATAATATCATAACCAGATTTGGTGAGTTCTTCTCTGACTCCTGATTTAAAGATTTGTGATTTGATTTTCTTTTGCTCATCGTTTCTTACAATTAAAGTATCAAATCCAGTATAGCCTTGCTCGATTAGATTTTTATAAGTTGCATCATATTCTTCAGCTAATCTTCCAGTAAGAAAAATAAGCCTGACATTTTTTGATTTAAGAAAATCATAAAGTCCCTTCGTCTGTTTGATTGCGGGAAGTTTTGCACTTAAGACCCAATCCTGGATGATATTAAAATCATAACCATAATCCAGCCTCTTGCTGATTTCATAATTTGATAATGCTGTATCATCAACATCAAAAATTACTGCAGAATTATTTTTAACCTCAACTTTGCTAAACTTTTCTTTTGCATCCTTTATAATTTCATTCATCTCTTCATCATACTTGCCGGACTCATAATAATTTTTTACAACATCTTTTGAAGTTCTTAGGTTTACGATTTCAGGAGTACAAGATGAAAGGATTACGAGCAGAGCTAATAAAATATATTTTTTCATATGTAAATCTACAATTATCTTTTCTTTGTTTGTAAATCAAAACAACTTAAACTACATTCACAACAGACAAAAGAATTGTCTTTAATAATTTTTGTCAGAGAATTGTGAAACTTTTTAAACTAAACATTTATTCAAACCCCCTTTTTTCCTTAAGTGCAATTTTAATAAAAAAGAATGAGGTTAAAATGAAAAATGCATTAAATATTCTAATCTTAATCAGCTTACAAGCGTGGGTTAATCTTCAACCTTCTTTTGCAGGGGATGATAAAAAAGAAAAACCCTCTGCAGATAAAATCATACAAATGCTTAAAGAAGGGAATGAAAGATTCTCCAGTGGAAAATCTATTTTCCCAAATATTGATTCTGCCAGACTTCAATTAGCGGGACAAGAAAATCAGGCTAATTATGCTTATGCAACTATTCTATCATGCTCTGATTCCAGGGTTCCTGTAGAAATGTTATTTGATGCCGGCGTTATGGATCTTTTTGTAGTTAGAGTTGCAGGAAATGTAGCAGATACCGACGAAATTGGAACGATAGAATACGGATTAATTCACGTTGATACACCTGTGCTTGTTGTGTTAGGTCATACTAAATGCGGAGCTGTAACTGCAGTAACTCAGGCACTTCATGGAGAACATCACAAGTTAGAGTATAACATCCCACCACTTGTTGATAACATTATACCGGCTGTACAAAAATCGATGGAACAGTACAAAGAATTACACGGTAACGATATTGTGCCTTATGCAATTGAAGAAAATGTATGGCAAAGCATCGAAGATTTATTTATGCATAGTGCTGCTACAAGAAAATTAATCGAGTTTGGAAAAGTAAAAGTTGTTGGTGCAATTTATGATATTTCAACAGGCAAAATAAATTGGCTGCCGATAGAAAGGACTAATGAAATATTAAAAATGGTTGAGGTTTCTCCAAATAAGCAAACACAGGAATTTGCAGAATAACTTTTTCGACAGATTTCGTGAGCGATGATTCTGTTTAACAAAATAGTTCCATTGCTCAATATTTTTCTATTTGTTTCCAAAGAAAAAAAGCAGCGGTCTTTCTAATCTTTCTGCCCATGCCGTTTCGTTATGTTCTGCTCCGGGTGCATAAAAGTAATCAATATCCTTTCCAATCACATAACCCTTTTTAGAAAGTTCAACAAACATTTTTTGCCCACGAAAAGAGCCATCTTCACCGTGATCAATATAAAATTTAATTAACTTTTTCCTTCCTTTGTATTCCTGAACTTGTTTTATACTTCTATCGTTGTTGTAATAAAAAGAACTTGATAAACACCCAGCCATTGAAAAAATATTCGGGTAATGCCATGCAGCGTAAAAAGAAATCAATCCGCCCATTGATGAACCCATAATTGCGGTGTTATGTTTATCTGAAAAAGTTTTATACACAGAATCTATAAATGGTTTAAGCTCCGTTACAATAAACTTTAAATAGTTTTGTCCTTTTTCACTCCAGCTATATTCATCAAGTCTATCCGGAGTGTTATAAATTCCCACAACAATAATTTCTTTAATTTTCTTTTGTTTGATGAGTTTCATTGCTGTTTCATCAACACGCCAGTCTTTACCGGCATAGGCTGTTTTAGGGTCAAGAATATTTTGTCCATCGTGCATGTAAAGTACAGGATATTTCTTGTCCGGATATTTTCGTGGGTTATATCCATTAGGAAGCCAAACAACAATATCCCTTATATTATTGAGTATTGAAGAGGCAAATTCTTTGTGATATTGTACTTTACCAACAATTTCGTCTTTCCCTTGCTCGGGTTTTCTGCGTGGTTTTTTGTTTTCTTCTGCCATTTTTAGATGTATTTATAAAACTAAAGTAAAGATAAAAAAATGTTGGCTCTTGTTTTAATATTAAAACAAGAGACTTCAATAACTTTTACAAGAATCTGCAGATGCAGTTGGCTTATTATGTTAAATTTATGGATTTTTGAGAAGTAGAATTTTATGAATCTTTTCTAAAAAACGGAGATTGATTTTATGGCTGTTATCAGACCTTTTAAAGCTCTTAGACCTGCAAAAGAAAAAGCTCAACTTGTTGCAAGCGTTCCTTATGATGTTGTTAACCGCGAAGAAGCAAAACAATTTGCAGAAGGAAATCCGCTCAGTTATTTACACATTACAAGATCAGAAATTGACTTGCCGGAAGTAAAAGATGTTTATTCAAAAGAAGTTTATCTTAAAGCTAAGGAAAATCTTAACCTAATAATTGAAAAAGCACCATTAAAAGTTGATGAAAAACCACATTTTTATCTTTACAGATTAATAATGGATGGAAGAGCGCAAACAGGCATTTGTGCAACATTTTCTGTTGATGATTATGATAATGATGTAATCCTTAAACACGAAAAAACCCGCAAAGTAAAAGAAGATGATAGAACAAATCACATCATCACAACAGATGCACAAACAGGTGTTGTGTTTTTAACTTATCGCGGAGTTAAAAACGTTAATGATCTTGTTGACCAAACAATGGAAGAAGTAAACCCCGAATATGATTTTACTGCGCCGGATGGAATACAGCATACAGTTTGGGTTATGCCTGATGATTATAATGAAATGATTGAAAATGAATTTGCAAAAATTCATAAACTTTATATTGCAGATGGGCATCATCGTGCAAAAAGTGCAAGTCGTGCCAAAGAAGAAAAGATGAAAGCCAATCCACACCACAGTGGAAGCGAAGAGTACAATTATTTTATTGCTGTAATCTTTCCTGCGGATCAGTTAAAAATACTTCCTTACAACCGTGTTGTGTTTGATCTAAATGGGTTAAGTAAAGCAGATTTTATGAATTCTGTTGCAGATAAGTTTACTATAACTCCAACGACGGACAAAGAACCAAAAATAAAAAACACATTTTGTATGTATTTGGATAAAGAGTGGTTTTTGTTAAAGCCAAGAGATTCAGTTTTTGCAAGTTTGTCTTTAGAAAAATCTGTTGGAGAAAAACTTGATGTAAGCATTCTGCAGAACTTTTTATTAAATCCTGTTCTTGGTATTGATGATCCGCGCACAAATACAAGAATAGATTTTATTGGAGGAATTCGCGGAACAAAAGAACTTGAAAAACTTGTTGATTCAGGAAAAGTAGCTGTGGCATTCTCATTTTATCCGGTTGGACTTAATGACCTGATGAACATTTCGGATGCTGGTGAGGTTATGCCGCCAAAATCAACATGGTTTGAACCAAAACTTAGAGACGGATTGCTGACACATTTAATTTAAATCTCTGTTTCTCTGTGCCTTTGTGGTGAGAAAGAAATTTTACCACAGAGACACGGAGCCACAGAGGAAGTCACAAAGAAAATAAACTTAAAGGAAAAAATATCATGGAAAAAAGAATTTATAACCTAAACGCTGGCCCGGCAGTTTTACCGGAAGAAGTTTTATTAGAAGCGCAAAAGGAATTATTTGCCCTTCCTGGAGTTGGAATGTCTATTCTGGAAATTTCTCACCGCTCAAAAACTTTTGATGCTATTCTTGCTGATGCAAAATCAGGAATAAAAAAATTATTAAACGTTCCAGATAATTATGAAATTTTATTTTTACAAGGCGGCGCCAGTCTTCAATTTTCAATGGTGCCACTAAACTTAATGCCGCCTAAAAACAAAGCAGATTATATTTCAACAGGAAGCTGGTCCAAGAAAGCAATCAAAGAAGCAAAGCGAGTTGGAACTGTAAACGTTGCAGCAACAACCGAAGAAGGCGAAGGAGAAAACAAATATTTCAAACGAATTCCAAAACAAAACGAATTGAAACTTGATCCGGATGCTTCTTACGTTCATTTTACATCGAACAATACAATATACGGAACACAGTGGAAAAGTGAGCCCGAAGTTGGCAATGTTCCGCTTGTTTGCGATGCTTCATCCGATATTTTACACAAACCAATTGATGTAAGTAAATATGCAATGATCTACGCCGGCGCTCAGAAAAATATTGGACCATCAGGAGTTGTGCTTGTTATAATCAGAAAAGATATGCTGGAAAGAAGCCAGGATTCTTTACACACAATGCTTAATTATAAAATCCAGGCTGAAAATGATTCGATGTATAATACACCAAACACTTTCGGAATTTATATTATAAAACTTGTTACAAAATATTTACTTAATAATGGTGGGCTCGATAAAATGTATGAAATCAATAAAAAGAAAGCTGAGATTTTATACAACGCAATTGATAACAGCGGTGGTTTTTATAAGGGTCATGCTGAAAAGGATAGCCGTTCGTTGATGAACATTACATTTAATCTTGCGACTCCGGAATTAGAAAAGAAACTTATTGATGAAGCAACAAAAGCAGGGTTCATCGGATTAAAAGGTCATCGCTCTGTTGGCGGATTACGCGCATCAGTCTATAATGCTTTCCCTGTTAAAGGGGCTGAGGCACTTGTAGATTTTATGAAAGATTTTCAGAAGCGAAATGTATAATATATCTAAGTGTTCTATATGCCTTAGTGGTAGAACTCTTTTTTCACCACTAAGACACTAAGAACACAAAGGTCCACTAAGAAATAAAAAGGAGTGGAATGAAAAAATTACTTTTAGTCTTAGTTACAGTATTAATTATTATTTCCTGCAGTAAAAAAGTTGTTAAGTTTGAAGCATTCAGTTCTGAAGCTTTTGCTTATGATATTGGAGATGGGATTTCGGAAGTAAATGCAAGTGTAAGAGTTAAAGGATTTACTCAAACCGAAAAAAACGGGAAATATGATGCTTCAGTTTCTTTTAATGTAGATTTAGAAAAACCGGATAAATCAATTATCAAATCAATCTTTGTTGATGTCAAGAAAGAATCTTCTTCAGAACCAATAAATGATTTAGGGTTAGAAGCGCAGTTTAATTTAGATTCGACTTTTACTAATGGCAATTATAAACTGATTTTTAACATAATGGATGATGTTTCCAAAAACAAAACAACATCTGAAGCTAATTTTGATATATCTAAATAACTAAAATTGATTTTCTTCATAGAATTGGGGCGGAATTAGTTTTCTGCCCGAATATCCTTCATCAACGCCGTGATAATATATAATATCACTTTCATCACTGCGCCAGCACAAATAAACTTCTTCACCATCGATTATTGCGGGGAAGTCAACCAAACCAATCTGAAAATTTGAATCTTTATAATAGCAGCCAATCTCTTCGAGTTCTCTTAAAAAACCCGTTACATTTGAAGCAAGCTTTTTAATTCTTGGATCGCCTTCGGAATTTCCACCAATTTCATCTGCAATCAAACGAATTTCACGCGTGGTTTGCAAAATATCCCTTACTATATTTTTTACTAACGGTAAAGTTTTTTTTGCTTCTGCAGGTGTAAAATATTTTAATTCAGTTGTCATTTTTTTTATAAAAATAGTTCGATGTAAAAATACAATTTAAATCACTTAAAAAAAGTTCACTTCTTTTTAATTAATTATTGTTTGAAATCCTGAATCGTTTTCAAATAGAAATATTCTAATATTAATATAATAAAGGAATATAATGCCCGAACTTAATTTTTGCACAATAAATTGGCTCTTAGCTTATCAAGACTATTTGGATTACTTTAAAAAGCAAATAGATAAAGATAATGGTGAATTATCCAATGAACTTGAAAAAACAAAACTTGGGTTTACCAAACTAAATTTTCAAAGATCATCCAGACTTGAAAAAACTTTTGAAGTTTCAGAAGAATCAAAACAGGTTTTATCTTTAATAACTAAAAAGCAACAATGGATTGTTATTACTGAATTATGGTGCGGTGACTCGGCACAAAGTATTCCGGTTATGCAGAAACTTGTACAATTAAATAATAATATAGATTTAAAGATTCTCTTTCGTGATTCAAATCTTGATTTTATGGAGTTATATTTAACAAAAGGTGGTAGGTCAATCCCAAAACTTATTGTGTTTGATGAAAATGGCAATGAAGTATTTCAATGGGGTCCGCGCCCTGTTGAAGGACAAAATCTTTTTACAAAATTAAAAAATGAAGGGTTAGAAAAAACTGAGATAAGCAAAGAACTTCATTTATGGTATGGCAGAAATAGAGGCAAGGAAGTTGAGAAAGAATTAGTTGAATTGCTGAGGGGTGCAATAAATAAAAATTAAATTGTTATGGTAAATATTATTTTAGCATCGGAAGTAGTTTCAACATCAATTTTACCCTGATGGAGATCCAGGATAGATTTTACTATTGATAATCCCAGCCCCATTCCCCCTAAATTTCTGTTGCGTGAAGATTCCGCCCTATAAAACTTATCAAATAACTTTGGTAAATTTTCTTTTGGAATTTCTTCACAGTAATTTATAAAGGTAATTGTAATTTTATTTTCTGTGTTTTTATAGCATTGTATAAGTACATCCGTTTTTTCTTTACCATATTTAATTGCATTATCAATCAAATTGCTAACAGCCCGTCTAAATAATTCGGGGTCTATTTGAATTTCCTTGTCATCTAACTTTTCACAGTTTAGAACCAAATTCATTCCCTTTGTATCAGCTAATTTTGAAAAAGATTTAACTATTGGTTGTAAAAAGGATTTAATCTTAGTTGGTATTTTCTCAATGGTGATTTGTGCATTTTCAAGTTTCGATAAATAAAATAGCCGCTCAATGATATTTATCAACCTTAAAGTTTCTTCATAGTTACTTTCTAATATTTCCCTGTATTCGTCGGGAGTTTTTTTTGACCTCAAGGCAAGTTCAATCTCGCCTCGTAAAATTGTTAGCGGTGTTTTTAATTCGTGAGAAACTGAAATCGAAAATTGATTCATAAATTCAATTGAAGTTTTTATTCGCTTTATCATATTGTTCATTGTACTTACAAGACGTCCATATTCGTCTTGATAATTTTCCCCCTCAACAATATCGTTTAAGTTTTCTGCAGTTATTTGTTCGGTTCTTTGAATAATTTTGTCAATCCTTGAAAAAGCTTTAAAAGAAATCAAAGAGCCGCCGGCTAAAGAAAGTAAAAAGAAAACCGGGGCAATTATTATATAAAGATTTATCAGGATATTAAGTGTTTGTGTGATTACATAACTTGGGAAAGCAACAAGTATATCATATCCGTTTTTTTTAAGATACGCTGCTCTAATAGGATGCTTTGATAAAAGGGAATCTGAAAAAGTAAATAATCCTGAACTATCCTGATTATTTATATTCGTATTGATTTCATAATCATAAAGGTTAGCAGTGCGAAATATTACATTATTATTGAATTTAACCTGAACTAAAGTGTTGGAGGGATTATACGCAACAGCTTCAAAAATTAAGTCGTAAAAAAGTTCTGACGGCGAAGCATAAATTGAATCTGGTTTAAAATCATTTAAATCAACATCGCTTTCTTTGACTAAATGATAAATCATACTTGCTTGTTTACTTAAAGAGAGATCAAGTTCCTTCTTTAAAGATTGGTTAAGATATGTATAAATCACTAATCCAATAACAACTTCAAGTAAAAGAAAGAGCAGCGAATACCAAAGAGTGGTCTTGAATCTTGTTGTCTTAAAATATTCTAAAAGTTTAGAAAACATTTATGTCTGAATGATAATTTATTGGTCAGTAAAAAATTTTTAAAAATATCAATCAATTATCTTTTATTATATATCCAACACCTCTTACGGTTTGTAGGATTGGATTGTCAAATCCCCGATCAATTTTATTTCTAAGCTTATTGATATAAACATCTATTACATTTGTATCTGAATCGAAGTGATAATCGTAAACATGTTCGGAAAGTATAGTTCTTGATATAACACGGTTTTTATTTCTTAAGAGAAATTCCAGGATGGAGTATTCTTTAACTGTTAATTGAATTTCATTACCATCGCGAAAAGCTATATGTGTTTGCGTATCCAATTGAAGAGCACCCGCAGTTAAAACAACTTTTTTGTCTGTGGAATTTCTTCTTAACAATGCTCGTACTCGCGCTAAAAGTTCATCAAAGGCAAAGGGTTTTGCAAGATAATCATCAGCGCCAGAATCTAAGCCGAGCACTTTATCTTCAACATTATCTTTTGCTGTTAGCATTAAAACGGGTGTAGAAATTTTTTCGGCTCGTATGTCTTTTAGAATTGAAATTCCATCTTTAAAGGGAAGCATAATATCAAGAATAATTAAATCATACTCGTTTGAAAGAGATAACCTGGCGCCCTCTTTGCCATCCATAGCAATATCAACAGAATAATAATCTTCTTCCAATCCTTTTTTTATAAAGGAAGCAACCTTTTTTTCATCTTCAACAACCAGGATTCGCATAATTAAAATTAATAAAAAAAAGGAGAGATATTATCTCTCCTTAATAATAAAAATCAGGCAGAGCTTTAATACTTCTTTTCAGTTGTTGTCTTTTTTACCTCACTTTTTTTCATTGGCATTGTATGATGTTTAATCTCTCTCTCGTTTTTCTTTATCTTTTCATTCATTTCTTTCTTTTTCATATCCATCTTGCCCATATCCTTTTTCATTTCAGTCTTCATGGTTTCTTTAGATTTTACTGTATTCATTGTTATTTTTGCTTCAGTTGGAGTTCTAGCTTTATTTATTTTGGAATCAACCTTCTGCTCGGTTTGCTTAATCGTCTTTCCGGGGTTTTTAACCTCCTTATTTTGCGCTAAGATTGATGTATTAATAGCAAAAGCTACCATTACTATTGAAATTGCGAATGCAAAAAGTCTGTTTTTCATTTGTTGATCCTTTCAACTTAATTGTTAATAATTCTTTTTTATTATAGTTCTAAAAAACTTTCTAACTAAACATATCTAGCTAAGATTACGTTAACATTAATCGTAGATTAATAAAAATTAATATTTTCGCTTGATATTTCATCCTGATAATAATCTCTTAAGGTTGGAACCGGCTCCTGGCTGGTTTCATACTCAGTGCATTTTGCACGAAGAAAATCTTCCTTTGCTCCTTCAAAGTCACCTAAATCAGCTTTTATAGTTGCCCTATTAAATAAGGCAATTGCATAAAGTGGATTTAATTCAATAGCCTTGTTAAAATTTTCGAGCGCTTCATCAAGCTCTCCTTCATCCGCTTTATTTGCACCTTTTATATTGTAATAACGGGCAAAAATTAGTTTTAATTCTGGAAATTGAAGGGTTTTACCGACGGCTTTATTGAAGTATTCCATTTTTTTCTCCTTGTTTACAGATAGATTATTAAAGGCTTAATTTCTTTTTGCAATTTAAGGTAGTCTAATTAATAGCAGATTAAGGTATTATTAAAAAATATTAATCTAATGTCATCCTATTATTATCATAATATTAAAATAATAGTTTGGGTTAATTCAATAATAAATGAGGGTAAATCATCTAAACAATAATTTGATCGGATTATTTTACAGGGAATCCCATCCTTTCTATTATCTCTTATCTTGCATTTTCATTACTTTTACATTCAATAAACTCAAAATCTGGAAATTAAAGAGGACGTTAAATGAGTGAAGAACAAACGACAAAATCGGGATTCAAATCCTTTCCGTTAAATTACTGGGTTGTGATAATGATGGAGTTTTTTGAACGAGGCTCCTACTATGGAATGATGAGTATCCTTTCTGTTTATATGACTGATCAACTAAGTTATACTAAAGAAAGTGTCGGTCTAATTAAAAGCGTTATTCAACCAATGCTTTATATCCTTCCAATCCTTTCCGGGGCAATTGGTGATCGTTTTGGTTATAAA
This sequence comes from uncultured Ignavibacteriaceae bacterium, assembly GCA_963809415.1. Classification (GTDB taxonomy): domain Bacteria; phylum Bacteroidota; class Ignavibacteria; order Ignavibacteriales; family Ignavibacteriaceae; genus IGN3. The sequence continues at coordinate 2,385,844 of CAWEJJ010000003.1, forward strand.
AGAGTTTTAACGTTTGCTTTTATCTTTTTGGGATTTGGATATTTTCTCACAAGTCAAACAACAGAATATATGATGGTGTTTGGAAGTTTAGTTATAATGGCTGTTGGTGCAGGTGCCTTTAAGCCAATGATATCCGGCACCATTGCCAGATCAACAAATGAGAGTAACAGTACGCTTGGGTTTGGAATATTTTATTGGTCGATAAACTTAGGCGCATTTTTATTCCCGTTAATTCTTGTTCCCTACATTAAAAATACTTTTGGCTGGCAATATGTAATGATGGCATCAGCTATTGCAACCGCATCAATGCTTATTCCAACATTTCTTATTTATAAAGAACCGAAGAAACCTGAAAGTACAAAATCTCTTGCCGAGGTTTTAAAAGGTGCCGTAATGGTACTATCCGATTTTAAATTTATTGGATTAATAGTAATATACTCGGGTTTCTGGATTCTCTATTTCCAGATGTTTGATTCTGTTTTATGGTATGTTCAAAAATATGTCGATGCGACTTCGTTAAATAATTTTGTTAATGGCGTACTTGGTGGAATCGGAATAAATATTAACTGGAAGTTTGATGTTGAACATGTAACAGTAATCAATGCAGGAACAATAATCCTGCTTCAAATATTTGTATCAAATATTGTAAAGCATACAAAAGCTTTACCAACAATGATAGCCGGAATAGCAATGGGAACAATTGGAATGGCAATACTGGCAATTAACACAAACATCTGGGTTTTTATGCTCGGTATTACAATCTTTTCAATTGGTGAAATGACTGCGCATCCAAAGTTTATTAGTTATGTAGGATTGATTGCACCGGAAGATAAGAAAGCACTTTATCTAGGTTACTCATTTTTATACGGCGTGTTAGGAAGTTTTATCGGTGGAATACTTGGCGCTAATCTATACGTGCACTTTGTTGATAAACTAAATGAACCTGCAACGCTCTGGATTATTTTTAGTATGATTGGTGTTGTTACAATTATTGGACTTTTGCTTTACAATAAATTTGTAAGTGCAAAGAAAACAGTTTAATAAATTTATCAAATTATAAAATCCGGGACCCTTCAATGGGTCCTATTTCTAATCTGAATTCAATTCGATAAGACACAATGTTCGTTTCTTTCCAATGAAAAAAGAATTACTTTTAAATAGTGCTTAACAAAAATCTTGTATCTGATCCTTGATTTATAGAGGGATTGATGGTTGAGGCGAGTGCGAAATTAAAATATATTCTTTTGATTGACGCTTTAATTTTTCTTTTTTGTATTAACGGAATCATCAGTGTTGATCAAAAAGCAAAGCTTCCTTTTGAACTAACCGGACAAGATTCTTCTTTTTCCATTATTATCCCAAAGCAAAATCCTTATAATTTATCTAATGGAGATGTACTTCTTGCTGTTGATGGATATAAAATAAATTTTGGTGAAAAAGCTGAATTTATTACTGATAGAAAAAACATCGGTGATAAGGTTTTATTAAACGTTCTTACACCCTCAGGAGAAATAAATCTTTATGTTAAACTCACATCTTATTACAGCGAATTTTATTTAATAAGTACCATAATAGTTGCTTTACTTTTTTTTGTGATTGGTGTATTTGTACTAATCAAAAAATCCGAGGTGAAATCTGCACATATTTTTCATTGGAGTAGTATCGGTATTGCAGTAATGATGTGTCTTACCTGGGCTAATCAAAACACAGTTTCTATAATACCAGAGTATATCTTTCGAATTCTCTTTCATATCGCTTATGTGTTTGTGCCCCCGCTTTTTGTTCACTTTTCTTTATTATTCCCACGAGATATTACACGCAAATGGCAAAATCTAATCAAGCTAAATTATCTTATCGCATTAATTTTAGCTATATGGGTTAATTACTTGTTCATTTATAGTTTATCTGTCTTTACGGATAACTCGATTGATAATTATCTGATTGCTTTTAATGTAATTAGAATCTATTTGATTATTGAAGTAATTATTTCTATTTCAATTTTCATCACAACGTTTCTTAGTGAAAAGGGAAAAGTTGAACGGATACAATTAAAGTGGCTCTTGCTCGGATTTATTATCGGACCGATAAGCTTTGTAATGTTATGGGTTTTACCGCTCCTCTTTACTGGTAAAGCAGTAGTACCGGAAGAAATTGTTATGATACTTCTTTGCGCGATACCAGCAACATTCGCTATTGCAATTATAAAATATCATATGCTGGATATTGATGCGGTCCTAAATAGAAGCATTGTTTACGGGATTATGCTTGCGCTATTAATTTTATTATATATTGGAATAATCGGAATTTCAGTATCCCACTTTAAAATATCTAACGAAGCTCCGATTTCTGCAATGGCTGCAATCGTTATCGCTTTATTGTTCACACCGATAAAAAAAGAGTCCAAGATTTCGTTGACAAAAAATTCTTTAGGGTTCAGTATAATTTCAGAAAAGAAGTGAACAAATTTATATCCCAGATTAAAAACTATATTGATATTAATTCTCTTGGCGCATACTTGATAAGAGAAATTGATACTCTTATTCCTGTAGAAAAAATTGCATTCAGTGAACTTGAAAACCTGACAGGCAAACTTTACATAAGATCGCAAAAGAATTTTGATCAAATAGCAAATAAAAGTTTAAGTATAAAACCTGAGACACTAGAAAGAAAATGGTTTCAGATTGCGGCTATTAAAAATAAAGTGGATGGCGAAGCAAATATTTCAACACTCCTCCAAAATACTTTATTGCGCTGGAAAATAACTCTTGTTGTACCTATAAAATCCGTTAAAGATGAACTTTACGGTTTTATTCTTCTTGGAAATAAAAAATCGGGAACGCGCTTTTCCGTTGAAGATATTGATCTTCTTAAAGATATAGGAATAAATGCCGGTGCAACTATTGAAAGGATTAAACTGCAAGAATTGATCATTCGCGAAAAACTTGAAGCTGAAAGATTAGAAGAACTGAACAAACAGAAATCAATGTTCGTATCAATTGTTTCACACGATCTGAAAACTCCATTAACCGCAATTAAAATTTTTTCGGAATTCCTTTTAGAGAATGAAAAAAATATATCGGAAAAATCAAAGAATCATCTTGAAATTATTGGAGGTGAAACCGACAGGTTAACAAGATTAATAAATAATGTACTTGATTTTTCAAAGATTGAAAACGGTGTGAAATATTATTCGTTTCGTCAGATTCACTTAAACAAAGTTATTGAAGAAGTAATTAATTTTATGCAATACACATTAAAAATGAAAGGGTTTACACTCGAAACAAAACTTGAAAATTTTAATGATTTAATTTGGGGTGATGCAGATGCAATTACCGAAGCGGTTGAAAATATTATTTCCAATGCTATAAGATTTTCAATGGAGAGAAGGGAAATATTTGTTTCAACATTTTCCAATGAAGGTTTTGCCTGTGTTAGTGTTAAAGACAATGGAATAGGGATAAACCAATCTGATATTAATAAAATATTTGATCCTTTCTTCAGATCTGAAAATGCAAAAGAAAAAAGAATAGAAGGTTCCGGATTGGGACTCCCGATAGTTAAGCATATTGTAGAAGAACACAAAGGAAAAATTAAAATAGACAGCACACCGGGTTTAGGAAGCCTTTTTACAATTTGTTTTCCGGTTTTATCAAATAATAACGGAGGATATGATGAAGAAAATCATAATCATTGAAGACGATCCAGCAATAAGAAAAGGACTTGTTGAAGCTTTTACAAATGAGAACTTTATTGTTTCAGAAGTTGATAGCGGGGACAAAGGTTTTAATATGGCCAGGAAAAATGATTTTGATATAATAATTCTTGACCTTATTCTCCCCGGTAAAGATGGAATAGAAATCTGCAAGGACCTTCGTTCTGAAGGAGTAAAAACTCCAATAATTATGGTAACAAGTCGAAAAGACGAAATTGATAAAATATTAGGGCTGGAAATAGGCGCTGATGATTATGTAACAAAGCCTTTTAGCATTAGGGAACTTCTCGCAAGAGTTAAGGCACTTATAAGAAGAAGCACTTATGAACCAGGGGAGATTGAGGAAGTTGCATTTGCCGATTTGAAAATCAATTTTAAGAATCAGGAAACGCTTAAAGGAATAAATCCTGTTAAGCTTTCTGCAACTGAATACAGAATCCTTCATTACTTTGTTAATCATGTTGGTGAAGTTATATCCCGCGATAAATTTTTAGATGAAGTATGGGGATATGATTCTTATCCGACAACACGAACAGTTGATAATTATATCCTTTCACTTAGAAAAAGAATTGAAGATGATCCTGCAAACCCAAAACATCTAATAACGATCCATAAAGTTGGATATAAATTTGTAAAATAAAATTGCCTTCTGATTAATTATTAATTTGTTTTACTTTAATATTATCATTCAATTATGTTGTTTCAGATAATAAAAAAGGATAATTACGTATCCTATTATTCTCGCTTAATCAGGAGAAAAAGCAAAAGGCAACCTGAAAGAAGATTTCTCAACCAAAGACTCCTTCAAAATGAATATAAAAAATATTTCAATCATTAAATGATTCTCAACTAATTTTGAAAAACAAAACAACGAAAATATTCAGACTGTCCAGGAAAACTTTTATCAAAACGAGCAGCGTTATAATTACAAGTTTGGCTTTATCAAATCTATCCTTTTCAAAATTGTTTGATTCCAATTCCTTTCAGTTTATTCATGCACTAATTGTTGAAATAAAATACAAATTTATTACAAAATCAATTTTCGGTTGAAATGAAATCTTTAAACTATCTCAATTTGTTTTTACTCATATTTATTCAAAATATTTTTCCACAAAATTATATCCAATATGTTAATCCATTTATCGGAACAGCTGAACACGGTCATACATATCCCGGTGCAACTGTTCCATTTGGGATGGTGCAATTAAGTCCGGAAAATGGCAGAAGCGGATGGGATTGGTCTTCCGGTTATAATTATTCTGACAGCATTTTTGTTGGATTTAGCCATACTCACTTAAGTGGAACAGGAATTGGGGATTTGTGTGACATTCAATTTATGCCGGCAAGTTTTTCTAATTCTATCTCTGAAGATGAAATTGTAAAACAAATATTTGCCTCAAAATTTGATCATAAAAATGAAAAAGCAAGTCCCGGGTATTATTTAGTATTTTTGAAAGATTTTAATATTAGCTCAGAACTGACAGCTGGACTTCGTTCAGGATTACAACGACATACTTTTAATAAGAATGGTGATGAATTCATCCAGGTTGATTTGGGTTATTCACGTAACTGGGATGCACCAACTGAAACATTTATTAAAGTTATAAATGATCATACAATATGTGGATACAGATATTCAACAGGTTGGGCTAAAGATCAGCGGGTTTATTTTTATACTGAATTTTCAAAGCCAATTATAAAAACATTTTTAATTCAAGACAGCGTTTATCTAAAAAATGTTTCAGAAGTAACCGGGAAAACTTCCCGCGCTGTTTTAAAATTTGATGTTAAAACAGGTTCGCAAATATTAGTAAAAACTGGAATATCATCAGTAAGTATTAATAATGCGAGAATAAATCTTGAAAATGATTTTAAAGATTGGAACTTTGAGAAAGCAAAAATAAATGCTGAAAATAATTGGGAAAAAGAACTAAATAAAATTCAGATTATGTCGTCCGATAAAAATTTGTTGACTACTTTTTACACTGCGCTATATCATTCAATGCTTGCGCCAATTGTCTTTAGTGATGTTAATGGTGAATACAAAGGTGCAGACGGCAGAATTCATACAGTCAAAGATTATAAAAAGTTCAGCATCTTTTCTTTGTGGGATACTTTCCGTGCTGAACATTCACTTTTTACTATTATTCAACAAACTAAAGTTAATGATATAATAAAATCAATGTTGTCCCATTATCAGGAATATGGTTTGCTGCCTGTTTGGGAATTATTAGGCAACGAAACAGGAACAATGATTGGTTATCATGCAATTCCGGTTATTTCAGATGCAATATTAAAAGGCTTTAAAGGATTTGATATTAACCTTGCCTATGATGCAATGATAAAATCAGCAATGCAAGATAAGCTTGGGTTAAAATATTATAAAGAGCTTGGCTACGTTCCTGATGATAAAGAAGTTGAATCTGTTTCCAAAACCTTAGAATATTCTTATGATGATTGGTGCATTGCGCGGGTTGCTAAACATCTCGGTAAGGAAAAAGATTATAAATATTTCTCTAGTCGCGCGGAATACTTTAGAAATCTGTTTGACCCATCTACCGGATTTATGAGAGCAAAAAACAGTGAAGGGAATTGGAAAACTCCATTTAATCCAAAACTTTCCGAACATAGAAATGATGAATACACAGAAGGCACAGCCTGGCAGTATTCGTGGTTTGTTCCTCATGACGTTGAGGGATTAATAAATTTATTTGAAAGCCGTGAAAAATTTGCACAAAAATTGGATTCATTATTTACAACCGAATCAAAACTGGAAGGCAAAAATCCAAGCAGTGATATTACTGGAATGATTGGACAATATGCACAGGGCAACGAGCCAAGCCAGCATATTGCTTATATGTTTAACAATGCAGGTCAGCCATGGAAAACTCAAGAATATGCGAGCAGAATTTTAAATACACTTTATAGTGCTTCAGTAAATGGATTGTGCGGAAACGAAGATTGCGGACAAATGTCTGCGTGGTATATTTTTAGTGCACTGGGATTTTATCCTGTTAACCCGGCTGATCAAAATTATGTTATTGGTTCACCAATGTTTGAAGAGGTTACAATAAATCTTGAGAACGGAAAGAATTTTATTATCAAAGCGGACAATGTTTCTGATAAAAACATTTACATTCAGTCAGCAGTACTTAATGGTAAAGAGTTAAGAAGAAGTTTCATCACTTACGATGAAATAATAAATGGCGGCATTCTTGAATTTAAAATGAGCGATAAACCAAACAAAAAACTTTGGACTGAAAGCGAATCTTTTCCACCATCAATGACCGCTATTAATAATATCAATGAAATAAATAAAAAAGAATATTCAGAAAAAGTAAAACAAGCATTTCTACATGCCTGGGATGCATATAAAAAATATGCCTGGGGAAAAGATCAGCTTAAACCACTCAGTAAAACATTTAAAAATTGGTATGATGAAAGTTTGTTAATGACTCCCGTTGATGCTTTTGATACAATGATTTTAATGGGATTAAACAAAGAAGCCGCTGAAGCAAAAAATCTGATATTTAAGGAACTATCTTTTGATAAAAACATTTATGTCCAGAATTTTGAAATTACAATACGTTTACTCGGTGGACTTTTATCTGCTTATCAATTAGACGGAGACGAAAGGTTTCTTAAACTTGTTGAGGATTTAGGAACTCGGTTACTTCCTGTTTTCAATTCCCAAACCGGAATGCCTTATGTTAATGTTAACCTTAAAACCGGCGAGGTAAAAAATAATATTAACAATCCTGCAGAAATCGGAACGCTAATGTTAGAGTTTGGAACATTAAGTAAACTGACTGGAAACCCTATTTATTATGATAAAGCTAAATATGCAGTAACGGAAGTTTTTAATCGTCGATCAACAATTGGTTTGGTAGGGACAACAATTAATGTAGAAACCGGGGAGTGGCAAAACACTGAAACTCATATCAGTGGAATGATAGATTCGTATTATGAATATCTTATTAAAGCATATTTACTTTTTGATGATGAAGATTTTAAAAAGATGTACGATGAAAGTATTACTGCTGTAAATAAATATCTACTTGATTCTGCAAGCACGGGATTATGGTATGCACACGCAAATATGAATACAGGAGTAAAAACACAAACTGTGTTTGGTGCACTTGATGCATTTATGCCTGCAATGCTTGTCCTTGCCGGGGACATGAAGACCGCAGAAGAAATCCAGGAAAGCTGCTTTAAAATGTGGACGCACTTTGGAATTGAGCCGGAAGAAATTAATTATAAAACTTTTGAAGTTACAGCACCATATTATATTTTACGTCCGGAAAATATTGAATCAGCGTTTTATCTTTATCGTGCAACAAAAAATCCTAAATATCTGGAAATGGGTAAAACATTTTATAACAGCATTGATAAGTATTGTAAAATTGATGAAGGTTTTGCTTCTTTAAAAAGTGTTATGAGTAAAGAAAAAATGGATTCGATGGAAAGTTTTTTCCTTGCCGAGACATTAAAATATCTATATTTAATTTTTGCACCGGAAGAAACACTTGATTTAAATAAATATGTATTTAATACAGAAGCACATCCACTAAAAAAAATGAGCAAGTAGAATGGAAAATGAAATGTGGGAATGGACTTTAGGAATTGTAAATACAAACGATCGCTACTTCGAACTAAAATATGGATTTGAGCCAGCTCCCGTTGTAAGAATTGGAATTACAAATAACAAAAAGTTTATTGTAGAATTTCTTTTTTCACCTGCGATTGATAATGGACAACGTGAAGAAGTATTTAAAGAAGTTATTTATGAAATTGAGCTTTATCTAATTAATAACAGCGAGCCCGATCCTATTGATTATATGATAAAACATACTCAAAAATGCGCTAACACATATTCAAAGGTTCATTGGGGATATTTTCCTAAAGGATCAAAGAGAGAAATAATTTTAACTAAAGAGCGTACAATAAAAAATTCCAGGAATGCTTTTTTTAACTTCTTTTCTAAAATAAAATTAGATAGTTAAATAAAAATCAGGAAATAAAGTCTCGCCCAAATATTATAGTTTCTGCTTTCTTTTACATTTTATTATTCTTTCAATTAAATATCTTTATCATTTTTACAATTTCATGACAATTCCGACCTTCTTCTAATCAATATTTGCAATAGACATTAGGAGAAATAAAATGAAAAAGGTTTTTGCACTATCAATGCTATTACTATTAACATTGGTAACAGAAGCACAAACAGACACCACAACGATTTATCGCATTACGCTTTCTGATGATTCAGAAATTATGGGAACAATTATTAGTTCCTCAGATACCCAATTGGTTTTTCTATCTTTGGCAGGTATTGAAATGAAAGTTCCAACATTACAAATTAAGGAAATAGAAACTTTATCCGGGAAGTTACAAGATGGTGTCTTTCACAAAACAGATCCAAACAGAACCAGATTATTCTTTGCTCCAACAGGAAGAATGCTTAAACAGGGCAAAGGTTATTTTTCAATCTATGAGTTATTCTTTCCAAGCCTTGCAATTGGAATTACAGATTTTCTATCAATAAGTGGTGGTATGTCATTATTTCCTGGAGCTGAGGAACAAATATTTTATGTGGCTCCTAAAATTGGTTTTGAAACTTCTAACAATTTTAGTATCGGGGCCGGATTTCTTTATCTTGGAATTCCTGATGAAGATGCTGCAGGAATTTTGTACACAGTAGCTACCGTTGGAAATGATAGAAACGCTTTTACATTTGGTGGTGGGCTTGGTTTATCGGAGGGAGAATTTTCACAAAAACCGGTTTTAATGTTGGGAGGCGAGCTAACCCTTTCGAATAGTGTAAAGATACTTACCGAAAATTGGATATTTACTTCGAAAAATTCTCATCCATTGGTATCGTTAGGAATTAGATTTTTTGGCGAACACATTGCAGGTGATTTTGGTTTAATCTTTCCCACTGGGGTAAATATTGAGGGTTTTCCAGGAATACCTTGGGTTGGTTTCATTTATAATTTTTAGTTTTAATGAGGCAAAAATATAAGTGACGATATGTTGATAAAACATAAAATATTTTCTATAGCTTTTATTTCAATTTTGCTTTGGCAATTTCAATTAATCGCACAGACTGATTCTTTATCTCTGCGTAGAAGTGAGTGGGAAGTTTTCCCAATACTTAATTATGATTCCGATGCCGGATTTGGTTATGGAGGTAAAGGATTTATCTACAATTTTTTAAGCGGTAAAGAAAGTTTTGATTTAACTCTTTATAACAGCACCAAAGGAGAGCGATGGTACAGAGTTGTGTTTTCATTTCCAGATATTCAAAGACGACAAGGAACAAAGTACCCCATCGCTTTTGATCTTACTTTTGATTACGATAAATGGATTAACTATAAATTTTATTCAACTTATTACAATTTTCAAACCGGCGAAACAATTGATCGCAGCGAAAATTATATTCGAGAACCGATTGAATTAATTGCAATGTTTAGTCGGGGTTTTACAAAGCATTTTGTGGCAGAAATTGGTACAAGATTTAAGAGTATTAGTTGCTATGACTTTGAAAAAACAGGTACACTGCAGCATATAACTCCTTCTGATGCCAAATACATCTCCTTTATTTTCAATTTCAGGTGGGATACAAGAACAAATTTTATAAATCCGCAAAATGGATTTGTGATGGAAATAGATAACGAATATTCCCCCGACTTTTTTGAGCAAGGATATCCTTTTTATAAAATCGGAATTTTGGGACAACATTATTTAACACTGTTTAACCCAAATTTTGTTTGGGCTAACAGAATAATTCTTCAAAAAATTTCAGATGTAAACTATCAACTTCAACTTCCACTCGGCGGGAACACTACAATAAGAGGTTTACCGCAGGATAGATATTTATCAATGTCATTAACATTAATCAATTCTGAATTTCGTTTTCCTATTTGGCGTCGATTGGGTGGAATTGCCGGCGTTGATATTGGGAATAACGAGGCTACTCCGGACTGGATTATTGACCCTGTAATTGGATTACGTTTTTATATGGATAATTTCGTCGTAAGATTTGATGTCGGATTTGGAAGCGAAACGACAGGAATTTATTTCAACTTTGGACATATTTTTTAATACGCAACTAAATTTTCTTTCGCAAATTTTTGACAATTCTATGACAACTCCTTCTTGATTTAAAGCGATTTTAAATCTGTAATAAATTGATCTTTAACAAATAAGAGGAGATGCGAAATGAAAAAAGTACTTTTTACACTTGCCCTTTTTACATTGTTTTCAATAACAATTTTTTCACAGCCTGATACCCTGACGATTCTACACGTTAATGATTCACATTCCACATTAGAAGCTATTGGACCAAGAGACGCAAATCTTAAAGGTACTCTCGGTGGAGTTTCAAGAGTTGCAACTTTAGTTGGAATGACTAAAATGACAGAACCAAATGTTCTTTTTCTTCACGCAGGTGATATTTCAATTGGCGATGTTTTCTTCAATAAATATTTCCAGGTTCCCGAATTTCAAATTCTAAGCGCATTGGGTCTTGATGCAATGACACTCGGTAATCACGAGTTTGATTTAGGTCCTCTGGCTTTGCTAGGTTCTTTATCTTATGCATTTCCAACAGCAACAGATGCTTTCCCAATCTTAACTGCTAATGTTGATTTTTCTGATCCAACCATATCGGGACTGGAAAATTATGTTAATGCTTATACAGTAAAAGATTTTGGAAATTTGAAAGTTGGAATATTTGGATTAACAACTCCCGCAACAAATTTACTTTCTAATCCCTCACCTGCTGTTGTAAGTGAAGATTTGCCAACTATTGCAGCCACAATGGTTTCAACATTAAAAGCTGAAGGTTGCGATGTTATAATTTTACTTTCTCATCTTGGGGTTGATCTCGATAAAATGATTGCATCAAATATTTCCGGTATAAATGTAATAGTTGGCGGTCATGATCATTATATGTATGAAGAACCTATAACTATGACCGATCCGGATGGAGGAACAACATGGATTGTTCAAGCAAGATCAAATTATTTGTATGCAGGTGAGATGAAGTTAGTGGTTGATAATACAAATGTTCAGCTATTGAACTACCAGCTAATCCCAATTGATAATAACATTCCACAAGAGCCGACTGTTCAAGGAATGGTTGATGGAATGATTGCAGACATAGAATCATTTTATGGAATTCCATTTTTTACTCAGCCGTATGGTTATGCAAGCTCTTTCTTTGAAGAAGAAGCAAAGGATCTTTTAACATTTGGTGTACATGATACTCCTGCCGGAAATTTAGTTGCTGATGCTTTCCGCGCATACACATCAACTGATATTGCTATGCAAGCCGGCGGATCTATAGCTCTTCCTTTATGGGAAGGCACATTTACATTAGGTGATTTGTTTCGAGTAAATGGTTATGGATTTAATGAGACAAATACACTTGGATTTCAACTTGCAACTTTTGATTTAACCGGAATGGACATTATTAAAGGATTAACATTCGGTCTTTCTGAAATAGAAGCAAATGATGAATATTTGCTGCAAGTCTCAGGAATGGAATACACGTATGATGGAACAAAGCCTTCAGAAGAAAGACTAGTTTCAATTAAAATTAATGGAATGCCTATCGATCCAACAGCAACTTATTCTGTTACTGCAAATGAAATGGTGTTAGGTATTATGGCTTTTATTGGGATAGCTCCTTCAAATGTTACAATCCTTGTCGGTGTTACAGAGTTTCAGGCGTTATCGGAATATGTTATGGGGCAAAATAATTTCATCCAGCCTAAAACTTTGGGAAGAGTATTAAATGTCGGAGATCAACAATCTTTTGCCGGGATATTAGGTGCAGGGTGGATGAGTAGTGATCAATTAGCTAAGCGAATTAACCCTTCTGCTGATAATAAACTCTTCTTTGAATTACATCTTGTAGATTTTGGACTAAATTATTCACCAAATGGTAAAGTAAATATCAGAGTACCTGAACAACTTATAAATTTTAAAAGTGATAACTGTGAATGGCTATTGATTGAAAATCATGTTGCTACAATTAAAGGTACGGGGAAAATAAACAGCAAAGGAAATTTTGGATTTGTACTTATCGCCGAAGATGGTGCGAAAGTAAAAAAAGGATATGATAAATTAAGAGTAGTTATTTGGGATAAGAATAATGGCGACAAAATAATTTATGATAACCTTATTCCACAAGCCACCCAAGGTGTAATTAAAATGTCAAACAACACTTTTTTCGCGAAAGAAATGGGAGAGATAGAAGAAATTGTTCCAATAGAATTTACCCTTGAACAGAATTATCCAAACCCATTTAATCCATCAACAACTATTAATTATTCAATACCGGAAGCTGGAAATGTTGAGTTAAAGGTTTATGATATTCTTGGAAACGAGGTTGCAACTTTGGTCAATGAAACCAAGTCACCTGGAAACTACACAACCAACCTTAATGCTTCATCATTTGCAAGTGGAGTTTACATATATACATTAAGAGCTAACAATTTTGTTCAGACAAAAAAGATGATGTTGTTAAAGTAATATCCCAAAATACAAACCCGATTCTCATTGGGAATCGGGTTTGATAGAAAACCAAAGGTGATAAAAATGAAAAAGACAATTTCAATCATATGTATCCTCGCTGTACTAAATTACATTGGATGTTCATCAAAAGAAGTAATGACAAAAAATACTTTTATTAGAAGTTACTCTCTTTCAAACGGAGATAATAGCAAAGATATATTTGTAAATACCATTAATGACGATCAATACTTCTTTGCATCCGGTCATTACACTTTTGAAACAGATTCACTTAGTGGCAACGGGAAGAAAATACTTCCAACTATAGAAGAGAACTTTACGGGCGAAATTGCTTTCGCTGATATTTTAACTGTTGAACAAGAGACTTCCAATATAGGAAATACAATTATTCTTGTATTAGCAATTCTAGCAGTAGGGGCACTAATTTATATTGCAGTATTAGCGGCTGATATTAATTCAACTGCAAGAAGCTGCACTGAATCTGTAAACAAGCATTAATATTTATGATCAGAAGATGTATGTTTTTTGTTAAAAAAATCACGAACGATTTTGTTTAGAAAAAAAATATTTCTTTTAATGTTGCAACAAATTTTACGATATTAATTAACCAAAATCCTCAGATAGCTGGAGAAGTTTTTTGAATCAATTAAATGGAGATAAAGATGAAAAAAATAATAAACCTTTTTGCTTATGCAGTAATAATGGTTACGACTTTTATTCTTGTCTCTTGTTCACCATCAACTACAATTACAAAGATATACTTACAGGACATCGAAATATCAGGACCGATAAATCAAGCACCGGTTCATATTACCGATAGTGCAAAATCAAAAGTTACTATATCGCCCCGTATTTCTTTTAATACAAGAAAATCATTACAAGGCAAAATCGACGGACACACTTTAGTTAATAGAGATAACATTTACCAGATTGATACTATACTTATTGGGAATGGGGACTTTTATTTACAGGAAACTCCCGGGGTTAACAGATATCCTTTTGAGGGAAAAAACTTAATATGGAATTTTGCAGAAGTAAATGCAGCGCTAGATTTTGATTTTAAACTTTCAAAAACATTTGCTTTATTTATGGGAACAAATTATTCTGTGATTGAACAAAAATCGCTTTGGGGAGGATTATTTGGATTAGGACTCATGGGTGTGGGTGAAAATGCAAGTTTTAGAATGGATGTTGGTTTACATATTCAGGAAATACCTTACGAAGCTTATTCTGTTGTTTCGGTAACTCAAACAGGAACATCAGGAACCTCAAGCTATATTACTAACTATTTTGATATCAGTAAAAAGACTCACTTTAATCCATTTTTAAATTTTACTGTTAATTCATCAAATCCAGAATGGGTTGTTAACGTTTTTGTACAGGCGGGTTATTCTGCTCAGGGGTTAGTGGATTTTACCCCCGAAACACGAGTTAATCACAATCCTTTTTACTTAAATGATGTTTATATAACGGAAGATCAAAGGGGTGAAGCCACAGCGGGCTTGATAAATATTACACCCGGGTTATATTTTAATATAAAAAACACTGGTCGAATTATTTTAGGAACAAGACTTTTTTGGATAACTCAAATTGAAGATGTTGATAATGCATTCTATTTTATTCCAATGCTCCAATTTGATTTTAATTTGTAAAATATTTTTAATGTTGTTTTACTAAAAATCTTTTGATTTTCTGAGTTGTTGTTTTTCAGATTTAATTATAAACAAAAACTTCAATCTCTATTTCTCCGCAAATTGGACAAACAGTTGAGTACATTACTTAAAAGCTAATTCTTTTGAGGATAAATGAACTTGAAAAATATTATTATTCTATCTAAAAATTGATTTTATATTCTTGTAAACCTTGCTACCCATTCGATTTCTTCGATTGAAATATTTTTTATTTTCTTTAAATCTGAAATTGATTTTATTTTACCAATGGCCTTTCTAAGATTAAATATTTTTGCAACTTTTTCATCAGAAATTATCCAACCAAATTCTTGTTTAAACTTTTTAGAGTTTACTTTATTAATGCAAATAGACTCTTTGACCTTCTTCCCATTTGAGTAATCTGCACGAAACCAAGTAAAGGGAACATATTCAATCAAAATCATTATCTGCCATCTTGCAGGGTTGTTTGTAATTAGTTCAAATGAAATGTTATGCAAAATAGTTTCATATTTTATTATTGAATCAAGTTTATTGTTTTTAAATCCATGTTTTTCAAAGACATATTTGTTGCCAAACTTTAAATTTTCAAGTTTTGACTTTAAATTGTCGTCCCCATAGAATAGTTGCATTTCGTGGTTTCTGACATTATCTGAGTATAAATAGGATAAATGCCCTTCTGATCCTGAAGATATGTTAATGTCTCCATATTTTTCCTCACTATTATATTGGAAACTCTGTTCAACTTGGTATAGAGGTTGATTAAGAGAGTTCTGATACTTTATTACAAAATCAAATACGAAGTCATAACAAAAAATTGCATCTTCTAATCCCCAATCTCTTTGCATAACTGTGTAGCCACTTTTTTTATTTGCATTAAACTCACTGGGAATATGTTGAAGATATTTAGTAAACCTCTCAAAATTTTTCGAATCAACTCCTAACTTGATTATTATTAATTCTTCTTTTATCCTATGAAAATACTCTGCAAAGAACATATTGTTTTTTTGGGCTTCCATATTAGCTGAAAGAGAAGAGAAGTTTATCTCTGATGATTTTATTATTTCAAACCAAGTATTTTCAAATGCATCTCTGGATGCAACTACTGATTGCAAAAACATTCTGTTATTTAGATGTGTTTTCGATTCTTTTAAACCGTTTTTAACTATTTCATTTTCAACTAACATAAAATCATTTATGTCGTTTTCGGAAAGCTGAAATATTTCATTAAGAATAAAATCAAAAAATTTTTTTGTTACTCTAACAAATCTATCCAAATCAACTCCAGAATTTACCAGATTATGTTGAATAAGATTTCTAGTTTTACGTAGCAATTTGATTTCTGATATATAAGGTAGTTTTAAGTTCCAATCTGACTTAAGAATGCTATTTATTTGACTGGCATAATCCGCCAGATCAGAATAATTCTTATTACTTTTAATCTTACTATCTAATTCTAAATGAGTCACAATAACATGTAAAATGTTTTCAACAACATTGTCTAGTCCCATAAAAGAAATAAATGTATCTATTTCTGTTCTTTTATTTGAATGCTCTAAGGCATGCATTAACAAAAATTTTATTCTGATTAACAA
The DNA here is from genome assembly GCA_963809415.1 of uncultured Ignavibacteriaceae bacterium. Classification (GTDB taxonomy): domain Bacteria; phylum Bacteroidota; class Ignavibacteria; order Ignavibacteriales; family Ignavibacteriaceae; genus IGN3. Next base: position 2,402,361 of record CAWEJJ010000003.1, read on the forward strand.
TCTTAGTGTATGACTATCAATTTGCGGTTTCTCTATTTTCAATTCAGCCTCATTACTCTATATTATTAAGAAACATTCTTTACCAAAAATCTTTTAATCTTCTGCGTTGTAGTTTTTTCAAACTCACTGTCTCTTACAGTAAACTTTCTAATTTGTTAAAATGTCATCCTTCAAAAGTCCTATTATGAAGGATGACATCTTGTTTATAAAATAACTTTATATGTATAAGCTAAAAATCAGTTTTTGTTTTCAGGGTAAAGTACAACCTTAACAACATCTTTATTCAAATATTCATTTGCAGCTTTCTTAATATCATCAGGAGTAACTTCGTTTACCCATGTGTTATAGTTTAAAATTTCTTCAGGGTTGTCATTGTACTGAACGTAATTACTAATAATCCCCTTCCAGAAATTATTTTTTTTCAGGTTTAATTCTCTCTGTCTTTTCTGAATTTCTTTTATTTTAGTCATAACAGCATTATCAGGTCCAAAATTTTTAATTGAATCCATCACTTGATAAACTGTTGCAACAAGTTCATCAACTCTTTCCGGATTACAGCCAAAATTTATATTTATTGAGTAATGGCTTTCCGGAATCCTATATATCTGATGATACCCCTGTATTCCGTAGGTGCCGCCTTTCTCTTCTCTGATTGCTTCTCTTAATTTAATATTAAGAACATCCATAAGAGATTCCATTGTGTGTTCATTCTTTCTGCCCCACTCCATATTACCAACGAATGCAATTGCAACAGAACTTTTTTGTTCAATTCCTTTGTGCACTTCTTTATTTATTGCGCCTTTGATATTTGTGTATTTCAAATCAATCGGTTTTTCATTCCGGTTTAGAGATGGAAGACCACCCAGGTAAGTTTCAACAAGCGGTTTAAATGTTGTTAAATCAATATTTCCTGTAAAGACAAAAGTAAAATCGCTCGCATCTGCAAAACGATTTTTATAAATAGAGATTGATTTATTTAAATCTATTTCATCAAGCATTTTTACTTTAAGAGGGCGGTTTCTATAATGATAATTTGTAAGAGTAACTTCTAACGTATCTCTAAAAGCAACAGATGGTTCATTACTCATATTGGTAAGCCATGTCAGCATTTTTGATTTATAAGAAAGAAATGCTGTTGAATCTATCTTGGGTTGAGTAAAATAACTGTAAATAAGCTGGAAGAACGTTTCCAAATCTTTTGGACTTGTGCTGCCATTCAATCCTTCATCATAATATCCGATATATGGATTTACGTTTACCATTTTACCCGATAGGTATTTATCTAATTCCGTTCTGCTGAAACTGCCAACACCTGATTCATATATTAGCGACGCCGAATGATTTGCAGAAAGAAAATCCTCATCGTTAACTAAAGAAGAGCCACCGGTGCTAAAGGCAGAAAAAACTATTTCATCATTTTTAAAATCGGTGGGCTTTATAAATACTCTAACTCCATTACCTAATTTCCACTCAGTAATTCCTAATTCTTCAATTTGTTTTATTTCAACCACAAATGATGGATTAGGTATTGTTTCTATTAACGGCTTCAACTGAACTTTATCTACATAAGCTTCAATCTTATTGTTTGATACTTTTCCGATAACTTTTGATAACTCAACTTCTGTTGGAATTTTAACACCTTCTTTTTCCGGAACACTAACTAAGACAACTCTGTTTTCCGGTTTCAATAATTCAGCAGATATTTTGTTAACCTCTTCCAAAGTTATTTTCGGAATTAAGCGATTATAAAGCTCGTACTGGTCATCAATTCCAATTATTGGCTCGTCGTACAAGTAATTGCTTATAAACTTCTGCATCAGTTCTCTTGATTCAGTCTTATCTTTTTCATCACGTCTTTTTTCAATCATCCTTAACTGATTTGTTTTTTGTCTTTCTAATTCGGTAGCTGTAAATCCATGATCTTTTACTCTTTCAGCTTCTGTAAGAAGAGCATCAAAACCTTTTTCTATTCCACCTTCTTTTACAACAGAAACAAGAAAACTTACATCAGCACTTCTAACAAATTTTGAGCTTCCGGTATAAGCATAACTGAAAGGTGGATCAGCCATCGTAGTTAATTCTGTAAGTCTGTCATTTAACATTGCATAAAATAACTGGTGTATCAATTCATTCTTATAATCATCTAAACTTTTTACTACTTCGGGGTCGCGTTTGTAATAGACAGCAATAGTTGAATAAACAGCTTCTTTATCAGAAGCTATTGCAAAGTATGTCTCTTCGTGTTTGGGAATAGGGAAAATCTCTTTTTGTTTTATTTGTTCAGGATAGGGAATCTTTTCAAAATGTTTTTTAATGTAACTTTCAATTTCCTTAACATCAAAATCACCAACAGCGGCAACTGCAATTAAATCGGGTCGATACCAATCCTTATAAAAATCAATAAGAGTTTGGTGGTCAAAAGATTCTATTATATCTTTTTTACCTATTGGCAGTCTTTCAGCATACTTAGAATCTTTAAATAATATTGGTAGCTGTTTATCAAGCATACGCATTTGTGCACCACGCCCTAATCTCCATTCCTCAACAATTACTCCCCTTTCTTTATCTATTTCAGTTGGCTCAAAGGCTTGATTGTGCGCCCAATCTTCAAGTACCAAAAATCCTTTTGTAAGAATTTCAGTACTATCAGTTGGGACTGTAAGCATATAAACAGTTTGGTCAAAACTTGTGTAAGCATTCAGTTCTGGGCCAAATTTTATCCCAATGGATTCAAGATAATTTATTAATTCATTCTTCTTGAAATTTTTGGTACCGTTAAAAGCCATATGTTCTACAAAATGAGCTAAGCCAAGTTGCTTTTCGCTTTCTAAAACTGATCCGGCATTAACAATAAGATAAAGCTCTGCACGATGTTCCGGTTTTTGATTTTTTTTGATATAATATTTTAATCCGTTTTGTAATTTGCCAATTGTAATAGTATTATCTACGGGTAACTCATTGTTTTGCGGATAAAGAAATGAGAAGTTTATAAAAAAAACGAGAACATTAATAATAAATGTTAACTTTTTCATTTTATTCTCCAGTTTATGTTTAATGTTGTTTTACTAAAAATCTTTTAATCTTCTGTGTTGTGGTTTTCTCAAACTCACTGTCTCTTACGGTAAATTTTCTAATTTGTTTAAAAGTAGGAAGTTCTTTGTTTGTTTCTTTAACTGCATCAGAAATAATTGAGTTAACTAATTCGGGTGTTATTGTAATCTTACTCTTTTCTGAATACTCAATAAATGCTTCTGCGTCAGTTACAATTTGAACGGCAATAATTTCTGTATGCTTTTCATCTTCTTCGCCATAGACCATACATTCCTGTACAAATGGACTTCTGTTAAGTATATCTTCAATCTCTTCCGGAAAAACATTTTCACCATTTTTAGAAATGATAACATTTTTCTGCCTTCCGTTGATATGTAAAAATCCATCTTCATCAAAAGAACCAATATCTCCCGTTTTAAACCAGCCGTTATCAAAAGCTTCATCGGTAAGTTTTTGATTTTTATAATAACCCAACATTACAGTATCACCTTTAATATAAATTTCTCCTATTCCATTTTCATTTGGGTTATTAATTTTTACTTCAAGACCAGGCAGGGGTAATCCTGCAGCATTATCTTTAAAACTATATAATCTATTTAGAGCTACAATGGGTGCGGTTTCTGTTAATCCGTAACCCTGAACAAAATTAAAACCAAATTCACGCAATCCTTTGGCAACTTTGGGATCAGGCGCTGCACCGCCGGCAATAAATAATCTTATATGTCCGCCAAACTTATGATGAAGTTCTTTAAACACTAATTTTTTCGAGTTTTTCCATCCAAACCTTTCAACAATATTTGTAATCTTAACAAGAGGAGGAACAATTTTAGATTTGACTTTATCTTCTTCAATTCCTTTGTAAATTTTCTTAAACATCTTATCATATAAAAGCGGAACACCGAGAAGAATTGTGGCTCCGACTTTTTGTAAATCATCTACAACAGTTTTTAATGAGCGTGCATAATGTGCTGATCCACCAGCATATAAGGGGCAAAGTAATCCACAGGTACATTCATATTTATGATGAATAGGAAGTACGGAAAGAAATCTGTCTTCCGGCGTAATCTTAATCATACTTGTCATAGCCATAAGGTTAGAAGCAATGTTTTTTTGTGTAAGCATCACGCCCTTTGCTCTGCCAAGCGATCCTGAAGTAAAAATAATTTCTGCCATTGCCTCCGGATTTATAACCGGGAGCTTTCTAACCGAGGAATTTTGTCTTGCAATCATTTTAGGCATGGAATAAATTCCATCACGGTCTTCTATAGAATCCATATTTATATAGTACCTAAGATTTAACAAAGAGTCTCTTTTCTCTTTCATTAAAGCCTCAAAGCTATCCGAAAAAACAATAGCGCTTGCTTCAGACTCATGGATAATATTCAATATTTCATTTTGGTTTAACCCTTTGTCAATAGGAATTACAACCATATTAAAGTACATCGCTGTCAGGTATGTAATTGACCATTGAACGCGATTTTCACTTATTACCGCTATATGATCTTGCTCCTGTAATCCGATATCAAAAAGAGCTTTACCAAAACGAATAATATTATCGTGCAGCTGATTATATGTAACTCTTGATATTGGAGTATTTGCCAGATCCTCAAGTGCAATTTTATCTCCATAAGCTTTTGTTGATTGCAAAATCATATCCTGTATTGATGTAATTACAGGAACTTTATAAGTTGGGTAATTTTTAACCATAATTATTCTTTCTGTTTTTATAATACTTTTTGGATTGATACTGCACCACGTAAATCATTTACGTTGTAACCAATAGCTTTATCGTTCGGATATTTTTGCTCTATTATTGCTTTTACATCAGGCATAATAAAATCTTTTGAGCCATGACAAGTTAAACATGGTGCCTGTACTATTATTGGCTTAAGATAACGTACATTTTTTATCCCATCTGTTTCAACAATCTCAATAAACTCAGTAGAGTCATTCAGCTTTCCCTTTGATTTTAATTCTTCAAAGTGCTTTAATGCTCTGGTTTCAAATTCGTCTGGTGAGTCGTTTGGATTTCTATTTTTAAAAGAGACCCGCTTGATATAAATACCTTTTGCAGTTCCAAACTGGTTTGTCATGATTTGTGCAGTATCTGAACAAACAGATACTGCGGCAAGTATTCCGTTTGTTTGCATTTCTTTTATAAGGATGGATTTTAATGACTCCGTAAATTCTTTGGAATCAGACCTAAGACTTGACTTTAGTTTTTCTGTAAGTTCAATTTGCGGATCATTATTACAATTTAAAAAAAGAAATGTCAAAACAATAATAGCAGAGAATAAACCAAAGCATTTCATAATAATCTCTCCTGTTTTCCTATAAAATAATCAAATCCCGACTTAAATTACATAATAGTTTGAAAATATTAAGACATAATGTCTTTAAATTTTAAAAAATTCTAAAAGCTATTGAACACAAAATCTGAACTTAGTCAAAAGCACATTTTTTACTTCTGGATTCCTTTAGCTGCAACCTGGTTAATGATGTCTGTTGAAGGGCCATATCTTTCAGCATTAATTGCCAGGTTAGAAGAACCAGAATATAACCTTGCGGCATACGGAATCGCTTTTTCTTTAGCTTTAATAGTTGAAGCCCCTGTAATTATGATGATGAGTGCGTCAATCGCACTGGTAAAAGATTATCAATCATTTTTGAAGCTAAGAAAATTTAATTATGGGTTAATGGCAATATTAACAGCAGTTATAATTGGTTTTATTACTCCGCCAATTTTTTATTTTATTACTGAAGATTTAATCGGACTTCCAAATGAAGTTTCGCACCTTACTCATTTAGCTGTAATAATTTTAATTCCCTGGCCAGCGGCAATCGGATTTAGAAGATTTTATCAGGGCATTCTTATCCGGAATAACCATACAAGATTAGTTGCTTACGGTACTATTATAAGATTGCTCTCAATGACATTGACAGCCTTTGTTCTTTACAAATTTACATCGGTACCAGGAGTTATTGTTGGAGCAAGTGCACTATCAACCGCAGTTGTTTGTGAAGCAATAGCGAGTAAGTTTATGGCAAAGAAAATCATTGATAAACTTGAATCCAGCATTGTGGAAAATCAACGTGTATTAACTATAAAAGAGATTATTCATTTTTACTATCCACTTGCAATAACTTCACTCTTAACATTGGGTGTTCAACCATTTGTAACTTTTCTTATCGGGCAAAGCAAAATGCCCCTGGAATCTTTTGCTGTAATGCCCGTGGTTACTTCGTTTGTTTTTATTTTCAGAGGGCTTGGATTGTCCTATCAGGAAGTAGTGATCGCTCTCATTGGGGACGAAATGATGGAGTTTAATCAATTAAAGAAATTTGCACAAAAGCTTGGATTTTTTTTAGCAGTAACCTTAATGATAATTGCATTTACTCCTCTTTCAGAAATTTGGTTTAATGATATCTCCGGTTTATCAGAATCCCTTACAAATTTTGCCAAAACTCCTTTAATGATCATGTCTTTCTTTCCGGCATTTACCGTCCTTATAAGTTTTCAGCGCGCAATTTTAGTGAAAGCAAAAGAGTCAAAACAGATAACATATGGAACAGCTATTGAATTTATCGGGATTATAATTGTGCTGATAATTTGCATAAAAGTCTTTGCACTTGCTGGTGCAATTGCAGCAACTATTTCATTTGTTCTTGGAAGGATTGCTGTTTGTGCTTACTTAACTGCTCCATCAATTCGTGCATTGAAAATAAAAACATAATTACCCATACTTACAACGAATATTTGAGTAACTAATAAAGATTAAATTATGTTGAAAATATCTTTGCTGCTATTTATTATAATATCAGTTTTGCTGTTGTGGAATTATCTTAGTCATGATACACCAAATTCAATACTAACTGTAAAAAACATTCCGGACTCAACAAAATACAAGGAATTAAACATGGAAAATAAAGCTGATAAAACTGAAGAAGAATGGAAAAAAGAATTATCACCGGAACAATATAGAATACTTAGAGAAAAAGGTACCGAACGGGCTTTTACTGGTAAGTATTGGAATAATTTCGAATTAGGTACTTATGTATGTGCCGGATGCGGAACGGAATTATTCGAATCAGATACTAAGTTTGAATCCAGTTGTGGATGGCCCAGTTATTTTGAACCAATAGACAGCAGCAGAATTATCTATAAAGAAGATAATAGTTTTGGAATGAAAAGAACCGAAGTAATGTGTGCTAAATGCGGCGGTCATCTTGGTCATATTTTTAATGATGGTCCGCCGCCAACAGGTTTAAGATACTGCATAAATTCCGGTTCGATGAAGTTCATCCCTAAAGAAAAATAGTTGCCTAATTGAATTAAATTCATATCTTGCAACTTTCAAATTCCCATAATTATTTGAGGTTTCTTTTGAGTACTGTGATTACTTCCGAAAATCAAAAAAGTTTTAATAACCCGGGTTGGAAATTTCCTAAAGCATTTTGGACCGCTAATATTGTTGAACTCTTCGAGCGGGCAGCTTACTATGGAGTTTTTATTGCGATTACACTTTACCTATCAAGAATAGTTGGATTTGATGATATTGATGCTGCATGGATCGGGGGAATTTTTTCGGCGGGTCTTTATTTTTTTCCTCCTTTTACCGGTGCCTTAGCAGACAAAATTGGATTTAGAAATGCAGTCATTCTTGCCTTCTCACTTTTATCTTTAGGCTATTTTGTTCTTGGTGCATTTCCTTACAAAGCAATTGTACTGCCTTCTTTAGTTGTTTTAATGTTTGGTGGTTCATTTATTAAAGCTATCATTACCGGTACAGTAGCAAAAACAACAACAACAGAATCCAGAGCAAGGGGTTATTCTATATTTTATGGAATTGTAAACGTGGGTGCCTTTTTAGGAAAAACATTTGCATATCCAATACGAATTGAGTTAGGATTAACTTCTATCAATTACTTTTCTGCATTGATGAGCTTTATTGCACTGGTTGTTGTGTTTTTATTTTATAGAAATGTTAGTACCGAAGGTGAAGGGAAATCAATAAAAGAAGTTTGGTCAGGATTTATTCGGGTAGTTTCCAATGTAAGATTGCTTGTTCTGATTTTAATTGTAACCGGATTCTGGATTATTCAACAACAGCTGTACGCAACTATGCCGAAATATGTTTTAAGAACAGTTGGTGAACACGCCTCGCCAGAATGGATTGCTAATGTTAATCCAGCTGTTGTTATGTTAATGGTGGTGTTTATAACTTCGCTGATGAAAAATGTTAAAGCGGTTTCTTCAATGGCTGTTGGAATGTTTCTTATGCCTGTTTCTGCCTTACTTATGGCATCAAGCAATATTCTGGAATCATTTACGGGGCAATCTGTTTCTTTCTTCGGGATATTTAGTGCTCATCCGATAACGGTAATGATGATAGCCGGAATTATTGTACAGGGACTAGCAGAGTGTTTTATTTCTCCACGTTACTTAGAATTCTTTTCGTTACAAGCTCCGAAAGGCGAAGAGGGTTTGTACCTTGGCTTTAGTCATTTGCATTCTTTTTTATCATCAATTTTAGGGTTTGGAATTTCCGGATATTTATTGACAGCTTACGCTCCTGATCCAGCCACTCTTGCACCCGATCAACTTGCTACTGCTTATGATAAGGCTTATATGATATGGTATTATTTTGCGGCAATAGGATTAATTGCTTCGATAGCACTTTTAATTTACCGGTGGTATTATCACAAAAAAGATTTGGAAATAGCTGGATAATTAGAGTTGTTTTTTAATATATAAGGCTGCTTTCAAAAGCAGCCTTATATAAAATTAGGGGACAAGAATTAATTCTAATCTTCGTCTTCCTCGTCATTTTCAGTATCATTATTTATATCTTTTTTCTCCGGTTTTCCGTTAGCCTCAAAGAGCAAATCTTTTTTCACTTTATCTTTTTTAATTTCCGCTTCGAATGTCACTTCACCTTTTGCATCCACAATTTTTGCTGCTTCGGAAATTTTGAAACCAGCATAATTCATTTCTATAAATGGAACTACTGACTTTGGGAGTTCTGAGATTTGAATCGCTATTTCAGTTTCTTTTAGATTTCCCTTTTCATCAAAGACGACAGAAATATCTTTCCCATTTTCTTTGAAACCGGCTTCAAATTCTGTTTTACCTTCTTTATCCCATTTTACATCTGTTACTTTTGGATAGAGTTTTGAGAATGAATCTTTTACTGATTGTGGTGTTTCTGTTTGCTGAGCAAAAGTTGTAAATGAAACAAGCAGTAGGATGATAAAAAAAGTTGTTGCTTTCATATAGAACCTCTTTCTAAATTTTATTATTGTTATCTAATTACATTATAAACATAAAAAGTGATTCTAAAGAAATTCTGAAGAAAGAATATAAATATTGTTAAGAGTTATGATTTAATTGCCTCCAATAAATGTGTCATCATTTTACAGCTACCTTTATTAAATCGTTTATTAAAAAAGTGCAGAAAGCAAAATATAGCATTGTACTGATCGTTATTATTATTGGTAAAGCAGTAAATCCTATTAAGCCAGCAGATAAAAATATACTTACAATAATGACATCTATAATTATGGCTAATAATAATAGGTGTCCTATGGGTTGTGAATAAAAATGTTTTCTAGTTCGCACTATAAGTATGTTGAAAATACCAGCAAAGAAAAGTATAGCAAATCCAACCGAGTGCAGTTCACCTATTTCCGTAAGTTTAAAATACTTTTCAACAACAAATAACCATAGAAAAGATTCTATGATCATTAATATTCCTAACAGAAAACCTTTTTTCATCATTGGTTTTATATTCCAATTATCAGGAGTTCTGGACCAGTTTACAGTATCGGTAGATAACGCCAATGAAACAAAATCAATAATAAATAACAACATCACCATATCAAAAGCATTAACAACAAACTTTCCTGTTATAAGATATGCAGCGCAAACAAACACAACAGTGGAAAGTGTTTTTGAAATTTTACTTATAACCCAGTTCGTGATACGATGATGAGTTGTTCTGCCAATAGATATTAGATTAATGATACTTTCCAAACCCTCTTTAAGCAAAATTACACTTGCCGCCTGCTTTGCAACATCAGTAGCTGATTTGACTGCAATGCCAACCTCTGCTTGTTTTAATGCCGGCGCATCATTAACTCCATCGCCCGTCATTCCTGTTATTTCGTTATGCTGCTGTAAATTTTTTACAATTGTAAATTTATCTTCAGGCAATACTTCGGCAAATCCGTCATGCGCAATAATTATAGAATGATTATCAACCCCCGGATCATTATTTCGTAATAAGCTTGCTGAAGCAACATCATCTCCTACACCAACCTGTTTTGCAATTTCTTTGGCAATTGGCAAAGCATCCCCGGTTAGCATTTTTACCTTCACACCCAGTTTTTTTATTTCAGAGATCATTTGTGCTGAATCTGGTAATGGCGGATCTACCAATGCAGCAATACCTACCAGTTCAATTAAATTATCTTTCTCAATTGCAACTGCAAGTGTTCTAAAACCTTTTTCTGCCCAAGTATTAACAGTTTCATCAAGATTTGTTGGTTTTGTGTTGCACAAATCTTTTAGAGTTTTGTAAGCACCCTTTAGCACTTTAAACTGTTTGCCGTCTTTTTCGATTATTGCTTCAGTTCTTTTAATTGCAGCAGAAAATGGGACAAAGGAAACTTGCTTGTAACCTGACAAATTAATTTTATTTTCTTTTGCCTTTGTAAAAAAAGACAGGTCAATAGGATCGTTGTTAGCTTCTACTGATGCCAATGCACCGTAAAGCAATACATCATCAACTTTAAAATTATCGGAAGCTAATATATCCTGTATTGATAATTTATTTTCAGTAATTGTTCCGGTCTTATCAATACATAATGTAGTAAGTGTAGCTGCATCTTCAGTTGCGCTTAATCGACTAACCAAAACACCTTTCTCTGCTAATTGTTTTGCTCCTTTTGCCATGCTTACAGTAAACATTGCCGGCAAAGCAACCGGAACTGCTGAGACCAATAAGATAAGCAGCAACGGTAAGATCGAAAGAAATGATTCTCCTCTTAATAAAGAAAATACAGATGTAATTCCAACAAAAATTATGACAATTAAAAATAATATCTTAACAACATTGGCTACAACTTCTTCCATGTGCAATCGTGGTTTGGCAGTTTGTACTAATTGAGCTGTTTTGCCAAAGAAAGTCTTGATACCAATTGCAGTTACTACAGCACTACATTCTCCATTTTTAATTACTGAACCGGAAAAAAGCATATTGCCTTCATTTTTGTTGATAAGCATAGATTCTCCAGTAAGAGCAGATTGATCGGCACTTACAGTTCCATTTATTATCTTTGCATCGGCGGCAATAAAATCACCAGTTCGTATGCGTAAAATGTCTCCAGGCACTAATTGGCTGCCAATTATATTTGACCATTTACTATTTCGTAATACCCGCGCGATCACTTGCAGACTTTTTTTCAGAGATTCAACGGTTTTTGTGGCTTTATTTTCCTGAATAAATCCAATTATAGCATTGAATAACATCAATCCGCCGATTAGATATACATTTGCATATTTATTTAGTAAAAAAGACACTAAAATGGTAAACTCCAGCATTACAGCTGTTAATCCCCAAAAGTTTTTGAGAAAGAGAATTACCCTGGATTCTTTTTTTTCCAGAACTTCGTTAAGACCATAGGTTGATTGTCGTTGTTTTACATCTTCATCACTTAAACCGTCAGCGGAGTTTACTTTAAATTCCGATAAAACTTCAGCAACGGTTTTTACTTCGTATGGATTATTCTGATTAGGCATATTATTCTAAATATTAATTATTGTTTTGTTTAATATTTAAATTAAAAAAATAAAATTAAGAATGAATTATTATTGCTCACTACTTTTTATTTGTAAGTTGATGAAGCAATTCCTTTATTTCATTTATGTCTTGTTTAATATCCTCAATTTCCTGCTCGGCTTTAAGATTAACCTCGTAATCTGTCTCAGCACGAATTCCTGAATGCTTGGATTCCAGGTTCTGACCCACCATTATGAGAGGCATCAAAAATATCTGAATCATATTTGAAAGAAATAACCAGAGAACAAATGCCGGGTATGGATCAAATCTAAAGGCTTTTGGGGCAAACATATTCCAGCTAAGCCAGGAAAATGTCCATATAAATATAATCAGAAAAAATCCTATTGACCCAACTTTGTCGGTTATCCAGATTGCAAATTTTTCTGTTTCACTTAATAGTTCTTTATAAACCTGGTTTGCATTTCTTGTTTTCATAATAATTTGATTTTTAGTTGAATAATATAATTTTGTTTTACCTAAGTAGAATGCGATCACTTTTTTTTAAACAATTTATATTTAATAAGAAAATAAATCAGTAATAGTATTAAAATTATAAATACTAAAATTAAAATATGACTATGAACTTGCTCAATTATTGCCGCCCATTTTTTGCCTGCAAAATATCCCAGCAAAACAAAAGTTAGAGACCACAGAAATCCGCCGGTGTATGCAAACAAAGAGAATTTGAAATAATTAGTCTTTGTACTCCCAGCAGTTATTGCTATTAAATGTCTTATACCCGGAATAAAATATCCAAACAAAAACAGCCAGCTCCCATATCCTTCTAACCACTTTTTTGTTTTATCTAGTTTGTCGGATGTCACATGAAAAAATCGTCCATATTTAAATAATATTTTTAATCCAAAAGTATGTCCGATAAAAAAGCTTAATGAAATTCCCGAGATAATACCTAAAAATGCTGTGATAATTGTTGTAATTAGTTGAAGTTCTTTTTGAGATACAAGATAGCCTGCAAAAGTAAGAATTGTTTCATCGGGGATAGGAAGCCCAATGATTCCTAATGCCATTGAAAAAAATAGACCTGGATAACCATATTCTATTATCAGTTGTAAAACCGATTCTTTAATGATGGATACTCGCTAGGATAATTATTAAATATTATCAGATTAAAAACTAAAATATCTACTGCATAAATAGGGATTTTAAGAAATTAATAATGTGATTTAAATTTTATTAGGGCTGTCAAGTAATTAAAATTATTTTTGATTTAATAAAGTTTAATCATCTTTGCATAATAATGGAACAAAATAATGTCTGATGATAATTCATCTAACATATTATGAAAATATTTCATTCTTTTCATAAATAACTTCCGTCCTGTTGATCATTCTTAGAAATGATGTTTGTGGAATTTAATGCTATGTTATAAAAACTATCCGAAAAATCATTTTTAACATCGAGACCAGATAAATCACAAATCTATTTGACAATTGTTAATCCAAGTCCAACTAAATCAGGGTAGTTTAATTCTTGATAAAACCGTGCAAAGAATTTCTTTGTATCATATTTGGGTTCTAATCCCGAGTTAGAAATAATTAGCTCGTTGTTTGTTACCGAACACTTAAAATGCTCGCGCTATAATTGTGCTTTATTGCATTTGAAAAAATATTGCTCAGTAAAATATATATTAAAGATTGATTTGCATTTATAAAGAACTTATCGTCCATTTAAATATTTAAATTTTAATTTTACTAATCAGCTTCGCTCAAAGTTAAGCTTGACATAATCTTATGAGAAGAAAGCCGGAAAGAGAGCATAAAATATTTAAATAATTAATCAATGGTATTGCAATGTGCTTCCGCCAATAAATTCTCTTAATACACTATCGCCCGGGATTGAAGTTTCATCGGAAACAGGGGTAACAGTTTTCAAAATATTAAACACTCGTTCGGATCTTTCCAGTGCATCGGCTTTAAGCGGATCGCCTTTATATTTTTCTTTCCAACCCTCAAAAAGTTTTAACATTCTGTTCGCATAAATTGGCACTTCGTAAGGCATGCCGCTGCTGATTACAAAATCTGCTGTATTAGAATAAGGAATGATATTCCTTAGTTCACTACCACGTACATAATGCCAGTGCTCTAAAGTTTGCTGAGGATTATAAGCGCGGAAGACTGAGTCGCGCAGCATTCTCCTTATCAGCCTTAAATCTGTCCATCGGATGTATCTTCCGTCTTTCCCTTTCATCTGAAGCAGCGGCTCAAGATAAAGTTTAAACTTTACTTCGGCAGAAATGTCTTTACTGAACGCGGGATAAAGTCCATGTAAACTATCGATTAAAAGTAACTCGTCCTTTTCAAGTTTTATTGGAGTTGCATTAAGCGTACGTTTTCCTGCTTTAAAGTCATAAAATGGAATGCTCACTTCCTCCCCGTTGCTTAATCTTACAAGGTGTTCATTTATTAATTCTAAATCCAATGCTTGCGGGGTTTCAAAATCATAATCACCAAACTCATCTTTGGGATGAAACTCTAAATCAAAAAAGTAGTGATCCACATTTAGTGCTTTAAATTTAAATCCCTTTTTAATTAATTTCTGTTCAAGCTTGGTAGTTGTTGTTGTTTTTCCTGAAGATGATGGTCCGCTAATCATTACCATTCTTAGGGAATCAAGTCTTTCAATTATGAACTTAGCTGCAAGATCCACATCATCCTCATAAAGTGCTTCAGATTCGTGAACAATATGAGGGAAATCTCCTTTAGCAATTCTTTCGTTTAAGTGATCAACCGTATGAAGATTATGCGAAACTGCCCAATCAAGATTACGCCAAATTTTTTGCCAGGGTACATTTTCATTTATTTTTGATGCGTATCTACCTTCAGCATCTCTTCTATTTGCAGCCTCCTCACGATAAAGAATATATTCCTTTGCAACTTTTGCATGTCCATTTTCAATCAAAACTTTTTCAACAACATCCTGAACATCTTCAATGTGTGGCATTGTGCCATCTGGAAATTTTTCATTTAGCAATTCAACTACTTGTTCGGATAATTTTTTTGCAGTTTCCTTATCTCTTCCGCCAACGGCAACAGCAGCACGGTATATTGCGTTTGCTATACGCTCTTGGTTGAATGGAACAATAGCCCCGGTTCTTTTAATTACTTGTTTAATGTGTGTTTCCATTTTTTCTCCTGTTTACAAAGGGTTATTCTTTACATCACAAATTTAGGAAATTAAAATTAATATAAAGTCCATTTTCAATAAATCTATTTGCTTTGTTTCAAAACAAATACCAGCTATTAAATAATTAAAAGAAACCATTTTGAATATTTTTTTTATTCTTTAAACCATTGTGGTAATCTTTATGTCAAATGCAAAAATGATGATAAAATTAAGCCCTTTTATTAATAATTTTTTTAAGCATATTAAAAACAAATAAATAACAAATGAAAGGTAACCGAATGAAAATGATAAATCTTTTTAAGAAGCATTTCCCTTCTTTTTTATTTCTTGGCAGTATAATGTTTTTTGTTGGTTGCCAAGACAATACAGTAGAAACATTACCTCAAACAACGGTAACAACAGATAAACAAGCAGTTATAGATGTTGTAAACGCTGATTCTCTGCTTGCTTCATTCGAACCAAATTATAACGAAGACGGAACTCTAACTTTTCTTTCAAAAACAAATGCGGAAATAAAACCTTTTAAAGTTTGGCAAAAAATACAGTTGATAAATAAAAATGTAGAGGTAAACTTTGAAGCAGACACAGCTTATGCTCATATCGTTAAGACTTTTGCAGGAACTTTATTTATTTCTGCCTCAAATAATCTTACTGCAACAAAACCAGATACTGTGATTAAAAAATCATTTACTTCTATTATTACGCGTAACGCTATTTTGGTAAACATAGCTAAGACAGATTCAGTAAAAAAGCATTGGATTATTAAAGCTATATCCTTGCCTAAAGGAGGGACACAGGAGTCAAACATAAATATTAATAAATTAACCGTGTTCTTACCAAATGGAGATACATTGTCAATTGCATCCCCAAATGATTATTATCTTGTCAGAAAATGGGGATGGTTTTGGTGGAGATGGCATAATGTACCAGTTATTCAGCGTGATAAAGATGTTAAAATCCGATTAGAGTTAACTAGCGCATATCAAGATACAGATTTTGTATCATTGACTTTTGGAGCAGATAGATTTGGATTTAACAGATGTAAAAAACTGTTTGATATGATTTCATCAACTCCAAATAACGGGGTATATAATAAAGTTTATGAACAAACTTTTAGATCAGATTTTCATCCGGGATTTTTCCACGCAATCATTAACGCATTACCTAAACAGGTAATATATGACAATTCAGCTAGTGTAGAACTAAAGACCTGGGGTGTTCCTTACTTTGTAAAATTTTAAAATCATCTTGAAGCATATTTATTTTATAAACTCCTCTAACGAGGAGTTTATTGTTTTATTAATTTGAAAAGTGATTGAAATGGAATTGGACATAGTATGGATCTTATACAAAAACTTAAATATGAACATCATAAGTAAGTGGGAAAATCCTCCTTTTTTGATATTTTTTAAGTAAAGTAAAGATAAATCTCCTTGTTTGTAAGGTAAATTAATTCTATTTTTGAACCTGTGATTCGCCCCGTTGAGGGCGTTTTTTATTAGTATGAACTTATTAAAAGAAAATATTGCTAAAATTTCTGAAGAAATCGCACAAAAACTTGGCTTTTTCACAATAGAGATCATATTTAGAGGTGATCAAAGAAAAAGAATAATTGAAGTTTTTGTTGATGGAGAAAAAAATGTTTCTGCCGATAATCTTGCTGAAATTAGCAGAGAAATTAATTCTGTTTTAGAAGAACAAGGATTGATTAAGGAATCTTATCGCCTGGATGTTTCAACTCCGGGTGTTGATAAACCCTTGAAATACTTAAAGCAATTTCCAAAACATGTTAACAGAAAATTTGAAATTACTTATAATACTGAGGAAGGTTTAAAAACCATTACCGGTAAATTACTCGGAATAAAAGGCGAAGAGCTAACCTTTCTTTCCGAAAAAAATAATTTAACTATTGAATTTAAAAATATCAATAAAGCAAAAGTCTTAATTAGTTTTTCTTAGAAGAGGAGATAATAAATGAATTATGATATTGTCGAATCCTTTGCACAGATGGTAAGGGAAAAAGGCATTGATAGAGATGTACTCGGTGGAATTCTCGAGGAAATATTTGGATTACTTGTTAAAAAAAAATATGGTGAGGAAGCCAAGTTTGATGTTGTTGTAAATATGGATAGAGGCGATATAGAAATTTTTCTTGAGCGTGAAATTGTTGATGTTGTTGAAGATCCCAATAAACAGATTAGTATTGGTGAGGTCAATAAAAAAGGTAATGATGACGAGCTTGAAGTTGGAGAAGATTTCGTTGAAAAGATTGAATTAGCTTCTTTGGGAAGAAGGCTTGTTGTTCTTGCTAAACAAAGTTTAAATCAAAAGATTCGTGAATTAGAAAAAGAAATTATATATAATGAATACAATGAATTATTAGGTGAAATTGTTGTTGGTGATATATACCAGATAAGAAAAAATGATATTCTGGTTAATCACAATAAAAACGAACTTATTCTGCCTCGCTCTGAACAAATTCCTTTTGAAAAATATAAAAAGGGGGAAACTATAAGAGCTATTGTTAAAGAAGTTAGAAAAGGAAGCAGCGGTCCGGTGATTGTAATTTCGAGATCCGATAATATGTTTTTAAGACGACTATTTGAAATTGAAATCCCCGAAATTTATGATGGAATTATTGATATAAAAGCAATCGCACGTGAACCCGGAGAAAGGGCTAAAATTGCTGTTGAATCTCAGGACGCAAGAATAGATGCAGTTGGAGCATGCGTTGGAATGAAGGGAGTAAGAATTCATGCCATTGTGCGTGAACTTAACAATGAGAATATTGATGTTATAAATTACTCAGATGATCCGATTGTTTTTATACAGAAATCTCTTGCCCCTGCAAAGCTAAAGAAAATTGAGCTTGATGAAGATGAGAAAAAAGCGGTTGTTACAGCAGATAGTGACCAGGTTTCGTTGATTGTTGGAAGGAATGGTGTTAACATAAGGCTTGCAATGAGGCTTACCGGTTATGAAATTGAAATTTTACGTGAAGAAAAACCATTTGAAGAGTATGAAGAAGATATTGAACTTTTTGATTTGAAAGAAGAACTTGGAAGCGAGATTTATGACATACTTATAAATAATGGTTATGATACTGCTATTGATGTGCTTACTGCTGGTGCAGAAAAATTAAAGCAAATTAAAGAGTTTGATGATGAAAAAATCGAAAATATAATCGAAATCATTAAATCACAATTTGAAGATGAAGAATAGCTGAATAAAAAGGTGATTAAATAAATGGCTGAAATAAAATCTACAAAAGTTAGATTATATAAATATGCGGCAGAGATCAACCTCTCTTCTGAAAATCTAATTAGTTTTCTAAAAACTAAGGGATACGAAGTTAAGTCTATCCAGTCTATTCTTACGGATGAAATGATAGCAGAAGTAAATGCTCATTTTAAGAAAGATATAGAAAAGGCTGAACAGCATTATAAAAAAATTGTTGAGTTTAACAAAAAAAGAACAGAAAAATCAGATAAAGAAGAAAC
The DNA here is from genome assembly GCA_963809415.1 of uncultured Ignavibacteriaceae bacterium. Taxonomy (GTDB): domain Bacteria; phylum Bacteroidota; class Ignavibacteria; order Ignavibacteriales; family Ignavibacteriaceae; genus IGN3. Next base: position 2,420,896 of record CAWEJJ010000003.1, read on the forward strand.
ACTTGAGAAGGTTGAAGAAATTATTGAACCAGCTGAAGAAGCAAAAGAGATCGTAATTACAGATGTTGCAATTGAAGAACCTGCAGATATTACGGAAACAGTCGATGAAATTAGTCCCGTCGTAGAAGTTCAAACAGAAATTCCGCAAGAAAATAAAGTTGACATTCCTCGGGAGGCAGCAGCTGTTGAAGAAGTTATTAGGAATAAATTTGTTTCACCCAAAGATCTTGAAGCCAAAAAAGTTAAAGGATTAAAAGTTGTTGGTAAAATTGATTTAGGTGAAAGCAAGAAAGAAAAAGTACAGCCTAAAAAAGAAGCTCCAGCTACTAAAGAAGAAACCGCCGAAGTTGCCAAAAAGAAAAAAAGACCAAAAGCAAAAAAGAAAGTATCCACTGAAGCCCCATCTGAAGAAACTGCTGTTGTAAAGAAAAGAAAACGGGTCAAAAAATTCGAAATTGATGAAAAAGACGTAAAAGCTGCTATAAAGAAAACTATGTTAAGCATGGATGATATCTCGGGTTCAAATCGTGCAGCATCCAGAAAGAAGAAAAGGAGAGAACGAGAAGCAGAGGAAGAAAGATTACAGGAATTAAAATCATTAGACAAAAACAAAATAAGAGTCAATGAGTTTATCGCTGTAAGTGAACTTGCTAATCTAATGAACGTTCCTGTCGGAGATGTTATTTCTAAATGTATCAGCCTTGGCTTGATGGTTTCAATAAATCAAAGACTCGATGTTGAAACAATTACTCTTGTTGCAGATGAATTCGGTTTTGAAGTGGAATTCCAAAAGGAATATACTGCCGAAGTGTTGGAAGATATTAAGGATGAAGAAGAAGATCTTCAACCAAGACCACCAGTTGTTACAATAATGGGTCACGTTGATCACGGTAAAACATCATTGCTTGATTATATAAGAAGAACCAATGTTGTCGCCGGTGAATCTGGTGGAATTACACAGCACATAGGTGCCTATCGTGTTGATATTGGTGGTGGGAAACAAATTACATTCCTTGATACCCCGGGTCACGAAGCATTTACAGCCATGAGAGCACGCGGTGCACAACTAACCGATATTGTTGTTCTTGTTGTTGCTGCTGACGATGCCGTAATGCCTCAAACTGTTGAAGCATTAAATCACGCTCAAGCCGCTGGTGTACCAATTATTATCGCAATAAATAAAATTGATAAACCGGGTGCCAATCCCGATAAAATCAAACAGCAAATGGCAGATAGAAATGTGCTGGTTGAAGATTGGGGTGGCAAATATCAATCGGTACAGCTTTCAGCAAAGACCGGACTTAATGTTGATCTGTTATTAGAGAAAATCGTTCTTGAAGCAGATTTGCTTGATTTAAAAGCAAATCCGGATAGATATGCTCGTGGTGCAGTTGTAGAAGCGGAGCTGGATAAAGGACGAGGTATCACCGGAACTATTCTTGTGCAAAAGGGAACATTAAAAATTGGTGATCCTTTTATTGCAGGTATTTATCATGGCAAAGTAAGAGCAATGTTTGATGAAAGAGGCAACAAAGTTTTTGAAGCACCGCCATCCACACCAGTTTCAGTCCTTGGTTTTGAAGGCGCTCCACAAGCTGGTGATACTTTTATTGTGCTTGAATCTGAGCGTGAAGCCCGTGAAATAAGTATAAAGAGACAACAGCTAAAAAGAGAGCAGGATCAAAAACAAGTTCATCATATTACTCTTGATGAAATTGCTAAACAAATTAGTATTGGCGGAGTTAAAGAACTTGCTCTTATCGTAAAAGGTGATGTGGACGGTTCTGTTGAGGCATTGAGTGATTCTTTAATGAAATTAAGCAATCAAGAAGTTATTGTACGTGTTATCCATAAAGGTGTAGGTGGAATTTCCGAAAGTGATGTATTGCTTGCCGCTGCTTCCGACGCAATTATAATTGGTTTTCATGTACGACCCAATATTAATGCACGTAAACTTGCAGAAAATCAAAAAGTGGATATTCGTCTTTACAGCGTTATTTATAATGCGATTAATGAAGTTAAATCGGCATTAGAAGGATTGTTATCTCCGGTAATTTCCGAAGAGGTTACCGCAACAGTAGAAATACGCGATACATTCAAAGTCCCAAAATCAGGTACCGTTGCCGGCTGTTATGTACTTGATGGAAAGATTACAAGAAGTAATAAAATAAGATTAATCCGTGATGGAATTGTAATCCATGAAGGAAGTATTGGAAACTTAAGAAGATTTAAAGATGATGTTAGGGAAGTTGACGCTGGTTATGAGTGTGGACTTAATCTCGAAAACTTTAATGATATAAAAGTTGGTGATATTATCGAAGCATTTAAACTTGTTGAGACGAAGAAAACACTTGCATAATAGATCTTTAAACTGTGCGGAAAACAAATGTCACATAGAATTGATAAAGTTGAACATCTTATAAAAGAAGAGATTAGTTTAATCTTTTTACATAAGCTTTCTAATTTGAATCTCGGTTTCGTTACGATTACAAATGTGAGAGTTAGTCCTGATCTGAAACTTGCTAAGATTTATCTTTCAGTTTTAGAAAAGGAAAAAAGATCTTTTGTTCTTGATAAAATTGAAGATAAAAAAGGTTATATAAGGACTGAATTAGCGCACCGAATAAGAATTAAGTTTATACCGGAACTAAAATTTTTTATTGATGACACGCTTGATTACGTTGAAAAGATTGAAGGATTGATTAAGAAAATTCACGAAAATGATGATAACAAAACAGACGGAAGATCCTCAGAATCTTGATTACTTATTGGGGCAGGTAATCTTAATTGATAAACCTGTTAATTGGACTTCGTTTGATGTTGTTGCAAGAATTAGAAGATTAATTAAAGTAAAAAAAGTTGGGCACGCAGGCACACTTGATCCGCTTGCAACCGGATTGCTGATAGTTTGTACTGGTAAAAAGACAAAAGAAATTTCTAATTACCAAGAACAAAGAAAAAAATATACTGGAATAATTACTCTTGGTAAAAGTTCACCATCAATGGATTTGGCTACAGAGATTACAAAAAAATCTTTACCAGAAAATATAACTGAAGAAAAAATATTTTCAGTTAGAAATATGTTTTTAGGAAATATTGAACAAGTTCCGCCAATGTTTTCGGCGATAAAGCATAAAGGGAAAGCTCTTTATAAATTAGCAAGAGCGGGTAAAGTAGTTGAGCGTGAACCAAGGCAGGTTGAAATTTACTCTTTTGAAATAACAAAAATTAATTTGCCTGATATATATTTTGAAATCGCCTGTTCCAAAGGAACTTACATAAGGGTTATTGCAAATGATTTAGGAAACGAACTTGGCTGTGGCGGAATTTTAAGTCTTTTGAGAAGGACCGGAATAGGTGATTATAAAGTTGATGATGCTTTTAATTTAGATGAGTTTACATCAAAGTGTAAAACAATTGAGGATAAATAATAGTTTTGCCTGTCACACAGAGCAAGCAAGCCAATTGGCAAAAAACCGAAGTGTGGCGAATTAGTTAGAAAGTCACCCTTCAACAAACGCAGGTTGACAGGATTTTATTAACAAGTTATCGTGATGAAATTATAAATGCAGGTTTTTAATAGTATTAAAGATTTAACGAAGAATAAAAATACTATTCTTACACTTGGCACTTTTGATGGAATTCATCCCGGTCATTTGAAGATTATTGATAAGTTGGTTACCTGTTCAAAAGAAAAGGGCTGCAGAAATGTTGTGATTACATTTTATCCGCATCCAAGAACGGTTTTAGGCGGAAGCAATGATGTTAAGCTGTTAACGACTTATTCCGAGCAGAAATTTCTTCTTGAAAAATATGGAGTGGAAAATCTTTTACAGATTAACTTTACAAAAGAGTTTGCAGGATTAACAGCTGAAAAATTTATTTATGATTATCTGGTAAACGGGATCGGTTTAAATGAAATTGTTCTCGGACATGATCATCATTTCGGAAAAGGTAGAGGCGGAAACGTTGATTTATTAAAAACGATTGGGGAAAAAGAAAAGTTTTCTGTTACAATTGTTGATGCTTTTTATGTAAATGGTGAGGTTGTAAGCAGCACCAAAATTAGAAATGCATTAAACGAAGGTGATCTTAGCAAAGCAAATAATTTACTTGGAAGAAATTATTCCTTTAGCGGAATTGTTGTTAGCGGTGATAAACGCGGAAGAGAACTTGGATACCCAACAGCAAATATAAAACTATCATCACAGGAAAAATTACTTCCTGCATTTGGTGTTTACGCGGTTAACGTCGTTTTAGATAATGAAAATCATTTTGGACTTTTAAGTATTGGTAACCGCCCAACATTTTATAGTGAAGGTGAACTTGTTGCGGAAGTTTACATTTATAATTTCAATCGTGAAGTTTACGGTGAAGAAGTTACAATTGAATTGCTTGAACGATTACGCGGAGAAGAAAAATTTAATTCCGCAAAAGAGTTAATCAACCAAATGAATAAGGATAATGAAAACGGACTAAAAATTTTTAATAAACTAAATAATTAATTCCGGTTTGCTCTGGAATTATATCGTACAAAAAAATAAAGGATAGATAAAATGACAAAAGAAGAAAAACTTGAAATCGTAAAAAAATATGGAAAAAACGAAAACGATTCAGGTAAATCTGAAGTTCAAATTGCACTGTTAACAAAAAGAATAAATGATTTAACAGCGCACTTTGATGTTCACAAAAAAGATCATCATTCAAGAAGAGGTTTGATGATGATGGTTGGTAAGAGAAGAAGACTTCTCGATTATTTAACGAAAATAGATATTGCACGATACAGAGCAATAATCAAAGATTTGAACATAAGAAAGTAAAGGTTAATAATGTTAGTTAAGAAAGAAATCGAGTTAGGCGGAAGATTATTTTCAATAGAAACCGGAAAATATGCAAAGCAGGCAAACGGATCTGTTATGGTTCGCTATGGTGATACTATGGTTTTAGTAACGGCAGTTGCTGCAAGCGAAGCTAAGGAAGGTTTGGATTATTTTCCACTTCAGGTTGAGTATCGTGAAAAAACATCTGCTGCCGGAAAATTCCCCGGAGGATATATAAAACGCGAGGGGAGACCAACCGAAAAAGAAATTTTAAGTGCAAGATTATGCGACAGACCTATAAGACCAATGTTTCCTGAAAGTTTTAATAATGAAACTCAGGTTATTGCAATGGTTATGTCTTATGATGGAGAGAATGATCCGGATGTACTTGCTGCTTGCGGAGCATCGGCCGCACTTGCTATTTCTGATATTCCTTTTGATGGTCCAATAGCAGAAATTAGAATAGGTAGAGTTGCTGGTGAACTTGTTGTCAATCCAACTCACGAACAAGTTAAATTAAGTGATATTGAACTTGTTGTTGCCGGTACCGCAGATTCGATTATGATGGTTGAAGGTGAATCCAAAGAAGTAAGCGAACAGGAATTGTTAGATGCTTTAAAGTTTGCACAACAGGAAATTAAAAAAATTGTTGACCTTCAAAACCAATTAAGAGCGGAAGCAGGAAAAACCAAATGGATTGTTGCAGAAAAAAATGTTGATGTAAATCTTAAAAAAGATGTTTATGATTTAGCTGAAGCAAAATTTAAAGAAATCGTTTATTCCATTCTTGCAAAAGAAGAAAGATCCTCAAAGAATAAAGAACTTTCTGAATCCGTAAAACAATCATTAGCTGAAAAATATCCTGAGCAGGAAAAAGTAATTGCAGAAATTCTTCACGATATGGAAAAAGATATTATGCGTGAAAGAATTTTAAAAGAAGGCATTCGTCTTGATGGAAGAAATACAACACAAGTCCGTCCTATAACAATCGAACTTGGAAACTTACCAAGAACACACGGATCAGCATTGTTTACTCGTGGTGAAACACAAAGTTTAACAAACGTTACACTTGGCACAAAAAACGATGAGCAAACGGTTGATGGTTTGTTGGAAGAATACAGTAAAAAATTCTATCTTCAATACAACTTTCCACCTTTCAGCGTTGGCGAAGTTGGAAGAATGAGCGGAGTTGGAAGAAGAGAAATCGGACATGGCAATCTTGCAGAAAGATCTTTAAAACAGGTATTACCCGCCGATGATGTATTTCCATACACAGTTAGAATTATTTCGGATATTCTGGAATCAAACGGTTCTTCTTCAATGGCAACTGTTTGTGCGGGCTCACTTGCTATGATGGATGCCGGAGTTCCGGTTACTAAAGCTGTTTCAGGAATAGCGATGGGTTTGGTTAAAGAAGGAAATAATTACGCAATCCTTACAGATATTCTTGGAAACGAAGATCATCTTGGTGATATGGATTTTAAAGTTGCCGGTACAAGCGATGGTATTACCGGATTCCAGATGGATATTAAAATTCAGGGAATCTCTTTTGAAATAATGGAGAAAGCGCTTCATCAGGCAAAAGAAGGAAGAATACATATTCTTGCTAAGATGAATGAAGCAATAAGCAAACCTAAAGATTCATTATCTCAATATGCCCCAAGATTAATTACTATGAATGTTGCTACTGACCAAATTGGTTTGATAATTGGTCCAGGTGGAAAAACAATACAGGGTATGCAAAGATTATTTGGTGTTGATATCAACATTGAAGATGATGGAACAATACACATTGCTTCGCCAAATAAAGAAAATGCACAACAAGCAAAAGAATACATCAAAAAATTAACTGCAACTCCGGAAGTTGGAGAAGTTTATGATGGTGTTGTTACAAAGATAGCGGACTTTGGTGCGTTTGTAGAAATTCTTCCAGGAAAAGAAGGATTGCTCCATATTTCTGAAATAGATAATAAACGTGTAAACAAAGTTTCTGATTATTTAAAAGTTGGTGATAAAATTACCGTTAAACTTCTAAAAGTTGAAGGCGGTAAGTTCTCTTTGAGCAGAAGAAAATTATTAACTGAAGCGGCAGAAAAAGAAGCTAAAAATAATCCTTCAGCAGAGCAGCCAGCTAATTAGATTTGTGTTTATTTATTACTGTCTTTTCGAGGAGTTCGATGACGGGAAATCTGTTCATTTATTGGAATCAGATTTCTCTCGCTATAAACCTGACTACCGTCAGGTAAGTTTGTGATAGAAATGATGGTATTATTAAGTGTTTGTTAATGTCACACTTCGACTTTGCCCAGTGTGACAAATTTGAATTCACAGTCATCCTGAGCGAAGTTGAAGGATGACTTGTTGATATTTTAAATAAATTTTTTAAACAGGATTTTAATGCTATTAGCATTAATATATTTTTTTAGGAGTTTCACAACTCAATCATTGCTGTTAAACAGCAGCGGTGAATTTTACCACACTCAGAGCATTTCCCTGCTCAAATTAGAGTTCAATAAGTTTTTATTCATGAAATATTTTATTTCATACAAAGAGTTTTTCAATTATGATAAAAGAAATTATAATAAATTCATCTTCAAATCAGACGCGTGTTGCCATTACGGAAGATGGAAATTTAGCCGACTTTTTTGTTGACTATCCTGAAAACAGGAGAATGGTCGGGGACATATACCTTGGAAGAGTTGCACGTGTTCTTCCGGGAATAAGAGCCGCATTTATTGATATAGGGATGAAACACGATGCATTCCTGCATTTTTCGGATATTGGTGATCGTACCAAACAATTTCAGGATATGCTTGGTGATGAAGATTCTGATGTTGATCTTTCAGATGATGATGAATCTAAACCAAATCGAGCCAATGGAAATGGAGCATCAGCTCCGCCACCAGAACCAGTTATAACAAAACTTCGCAAGGGCGAAGAAATTCTTGTTCAGATAACTAAAGAACCTGTTAGCAACAAAGGTGTGCGCGTTACATCTTCTGTTTCACTGCCCGGTAGATTTTGTGTTCTGCTTCCTTTCGATAACAAAATTGGCATATCTAAAAAAATCTCAGATTACAAAGAACGAAGAAGGTTAAGAAATATTGCACGCGGTATTCTACCGCAAAATTATGGGCTGATAATTCGCACTGTTGCAAAAGATCAATCTGAAGATGCAGTTAAGGATGATCTTAATAACCTTGTTAAAACCTGGAAGACAATTGAATCAACAGCTAAGAGCGAAGAACCGCCATCAATTGTGCATCAGGATTTAAGTACAACAGACAGCGTTATCCGCGATCTACTCACTCCGGATATTTCAAAAGTTTTTGTTGATTCAAAAAAGCTTTACAAGCAGATAAAAAATTATGTTGAGTTTGTGCAACCTGCTTTAATGGAGAAGATAGAACTTTTTAAATCTTCATCATCTATTTTTGATGAATTTAAAATTGAAGAGCAGATAAAAACTTTAATGGGAAGAAAAGTATCGCTGCCGAGCGGTGGTTATCTGATCATCGAACATACAGAAGCTATGGTTGTTATTGATGTTAACAGCGGAAGATACGCCAAAAGTAAAGAACAAGAACTGAACTCACTTAAAACTGATCTTGAAGCTTCACGTGAAATTGCAAGACAATTACGTCTAAGAGATATCGGCGGTATTATCGTTGTGGATTTTATTGATCTTGAAGAGGAAAAGAATCGTAAAAAAATTTATGATGAATTAAAAAAAGAATTTCGCAGAGATCGTTCCAAGGTTTCATTGTTGCCAATGAGTGATTTTGGTCTTGTTCAGATTACAAGGCAAAGAATCCGCCAGAATATTATGCAGGCAATGAAAGATGTTTGTCCTGTTTGTGGTGGCTCCGGTTTTATTACCAAAGAATCGCATCTTGTTTATGAAATTGAAGATTGGTTGAAAAAGTTTAGAAGATTTTCAAAAGAATTTAGCCTTATTATTAAATGCCATCCATCAGATGCAAATAGATTGCAGGATAGCAAATTCACTAAAATTCAGTTTAGATATTTAGTTAAGTTACGAATCGAAGAAGACAGTACTATCCCGATGGGTAAGTTTAGATTCTATTCAAAGAAAAAAGGTATTGATTTAACAGATAAGTTTAAATAAAACAGAAATATTTCTCGATCACATCTTTGAGAGAGAAAAATAATTTGTTACAAATGTGCAGTCAGTTTAGGCTTAATAAAAATTGACTTTAAAAATTAGTATGATTATTAAATAAAAAACTTTAAAATTTTACGGACAAAATCATGAAACGCACAACACTATATAATATTCATAAAAATTTGGGAGCTAAAATTGTTGAATTTGCAGGATACGAAATGCCAATTCAATATTCTTCAATTATCGCAGAACATAAAGCAGTTAGAAATTCCATTGGAGTTTTTGATGTATCACACATGGGTGAAGTTTTCGTTAAGGGTGAAAAAGCAATCGATTTTGTTCAATACATAACTGTTAATGATGCTTCAAAACTTTTTCCAGGACGTGTCCAGTACTCTGCAATGTGCTATGAAGATGGCGGCATTGTTGACGATTTACTGGTTTATAGAATTGCTGACGATGAATTCCTGCTTGTGATTAATGCGTCCAATATAGATAAAGATTTTGCCTGGATGCAAAAAAACAACAAATTTGATGTTGAATTAAAAAACTTAAGTGATAATTATTCATTACTTGCTGTTCAGGGACCTAACTCACTTAATACTTTACAAAAACTTACAAGTACACAGATCAATCTTGAATATTATCATTTTACAAAATTAAATCTCGCTGGTGTAGATATGATTTTTTCAAGAACAGGTTATACCGGTGAACTTGGATATGAATTGTATTTTACCGGAAATGAAAAAGTTGCCGAAGAAGTTTGGAATAAAATATTCGAAGCAGGAAAAGAATTTGATATTCAACCTGTTGGTTTAGCTGCAAGAGACTCTCTAAGATTGGAAATGGGCTTTTGCCTTTATGGAAATGATATTGATCAAACAACAAATCCATTAGAAGCAGGTTTGGGCTGGATTACAAAACTTTCAAAACCCGGGTTTATCGGTAAAGAGGTTTTAGTTAAAGTAAAAGAAAGCGGACTTGTTAGAAAATTAGTTGCGCTAACATCAGATGAAAAAACTTTTCCAAGACATGGTTATGATATAACGGTGAATAATGATAAAGTCGGATTTATTACAAGTGGCACAGTAAGTCCTATGCTTGATAAGCCAATTGCTATGGGTTATGTTGATATTAAGTATGCTGAGATTGGTTCTGAAGTTAATTTTTTAATTCGAGGAAAAGAAATTCCTGCAAAAGTTGTTAAATTACCTTTTGTAAAAAGATAGAACACTTTATGAAACTAAATGTCTTTCTTTCACCGATAATTATTGATGAACTTTACTTTACCAGTAAAACCACTGTGGTAATCGATGTACTTCGTGCTACATCAACTATTATTACTGCAATAGATAATGGGGCTAAAGAAATTGTCCCTGTAGCCTCTGTCGAATTTGCAGTTAAAGTCTCCGGTGGAATGTTTGGGGGGCAAACGTTACTAGGTGGTGAAAGAAACACAAAGAAAATAGAAGGCTTTGCACTCGGCAATTCACCATTTGAATATTCTAAAGAAGTTGTAGATGGTAAATCAATTGTTTTTTATACAACCAATGGAACAAAGGCTATTGCTAAAGCAAAGTATTCTGAAAACCTGTTTGCTTGTTCATTCTTAAATATTACAGCAATTGCTAATCATTTAATATCTTTAAATACAGATGTAGATTTAATTTGTTCAGGTAGGAATAATTATCTCTCGCTTGAAGATACCGTTTGTGCAGGGATGTTGATTTCTAAACTTCAGAAGCACTATGATAATATTGATATAAATGATTCTGCTAAAGTCTCCTTGGTTCTTTATGAAAAATATAGCGACGATATTCCAGCCGTTTTGCAAGCATCAGATCACGGTGAAATATTAATTAAAAATGGATTTGAAAAGGATCTTGAATATTGCAGTAAAATTGATATGTTTGATACAATTCCATATTACTCAAATGGTGTATTAAAAAAGTTAAAAAGTTCTTAAGTGATAAAAAAATAAATTTCGATGTCATCAAAAAAGAAAAAAAGTGTTAAGAATAATAACGGAAAAAGTAAATCTGGTAAAAACTACTTTATTTTAACCCCTGATAACAAAAAACATATTCTTGGCATTTTTCTTCTAATTGTTTCTGTTATTCTCTTTTTAAGCGTTATCACATTTGATAGAAATGATGAAGCAAATCTCACCACATTATTCTCTGATTTTTTTACCTCATTCGATCATAAAATCGAGACGCATAATTGGCTTGGTGTAGTAGGCGCTCACTTCGCAAAATTTCTTGTAAAACAAACTTTCGGATACTTCTCAATTACAATTCCAATTGTACTTTTTCTATGGGGAATTTCATTCTTCAAAAAAATTGATTATAAATTCAGGTTGCACATTTCAAATTTTCTCTTACTCAGTTCAATAATTATAGCCAGTTTCTTTGGTGTTTTGCGTAATTATGATTTTCTATCAAACACTTATGAACTTTCGGGTTTTATCGGAGATCATATAGGTAATCTTTTAACCGGATTAGTTGGCGGAATAGGAAGCATACTTATTCTCGCCGGTTCATTTTTAACTCTGTTAATTTTCGCTCTCGATATTAAAATTGAAAGTATAATTAATTTCTTTAAAGATATATTCGGCAGATCTGAAAAGGATACTCTGATAGATGAAAAAGAATCTGATACAATTAGCGAAAAAGAAAAAGAGAATCTTGAAAAAATTAAAAAGCTTGGAACAGATCGTAAGAAGAAAAGAGATAAAGCGCAAGATGGACAGTTATCTGCGGCAGATTTAATGGAAGAAGAAGCTGAAGAGCAAACAAGAATCCGCATTATTCGTAAAGACGATACTCCAGCTCCCATTCCGGAAAATGATGTTTTAAAAGAAGAGGTTAAAAAAGTTAATATACAAAAAACCGGGGAGCTTCCTGAAAAGAAAGAAAAAATCGAAACAGAAGAAGAGCATAAACTTCCTAATCAATGGGAAGAAAACATTGAATATGTAATGCCGGGTTTAGATTTACTTGAAGCCGCGCCGGAAGAAAATTATAAGGTTGCAGAAGAAGAACTTACCCGTAATGCGGAACTGCTAAAAGAAAAATTAAAACTTTTTGATATTGAGATAAAAGACATTTCGGTTACACCCGGACCTGTTGTAACACTTTATGAAATTGTTCCTGCACCAGGTGTTAAGATTAGTAAAATTGTCGGATTGGAAAATGATATCGCACTTGCCCTTGCAGCAAGAGGAATTAGAATTATTGCACCAATCCCCGGTAAAGGCGCAATCGGAGTTGAAATTCCAAATGCAAAAGCTTCAATTGTAAATGCAAGAGCAGTGTTAACAAGGATTAATGAATCTGAAATGGAATTGCCAATGGCATTTGGTAAAACCATAAGCGGTGATGTTTATGTAAGCGATCTTTCAAAGATGCCGCACTTATTAATTGCCGGTTCAACAGGTTCTGGCAAAAGTGTCGGAATCAATATGATAGTGAGCAGTTTTCTTTATACAAAGCATCCTTCAGACGTTAAGTTTGTTATGGTTGATCCTAAAAAAATTGAGCTATCTTTTTATAACAAACTTCGCAAGCATTATTTAGCAGTATCGCCCGATCTGGATGAGGAAATTATTACAAATCCTCAAAATGCTGTGCTGGTATTAAAGAGTGTTGAATATGAAATGGAAAGACGTTATGATAAACTTGCAAAAGCAGGAGTAAGAAATATTGTTGATTACAATAAAAAGGTTTCTGATCCCAAAACAAAACCACACGATACTGACACAATTAAACATCACAAAATACCATACATTGTAGTTATTGTTGATGAACTAGCTGATTTGATGATTACTGCCGGCAAAGAAGTTGAAGAACCTATTACAAGACTTGCACAACTTGCTCGTGCTGTGGGAATTCATTTAGTACTCGCAACACAACGTCCATCAGTAAATGTAATCACGGGTGTAATTAAAGCTAATTTCAGTTCCAGAATTGCGTACCAGGTTGCAACAAAAATTGATTCACGTACAATCCTTGATATGAATGGTGCTGAACAATTACTCGGAAGAGGTGATATGCTTTTTCTCCCAACCGGATCACCAAAACCAATCAGAATTCAAAACGCATTTATCTCAACCGATGAAGTTGAAAAGATAACCAACTATGTTTATTCACAGCAAGCATATTCAAAACCGTATCTGCTTCCATCACTTTACGAAAAGAAAAAAGATGCGGCGGGAGGATATTTAAAAGATCTTGATCCAATGTTTGAAGATGCAGCACGCGTTATAGTTAGGCATCAACAGGGCTCGGTATCTCTGCTTCAAAGAAGATTAAAACTTGGATATTCACGTGCAGCAAGGATTGTTGATCAACTTGAAGAAGCCGGAATTGTGGGTCCAAATGATGGCAGTAAGGCAAGATCTGTTTTGGTGGAAAACGAAGAACAGCTTGAAACAATTATTCGTTCTATTTAGTTGAGATTTGTTATTTTCTTCTAAACCCTCGAAAATTTAATTTGACGTCCATTTATACACTAAATCCCAAATCACTAATTTGTTCAAGACGTTAGAATATACGCGGTTACCATTTTTACTAATTTGTAAATCATGAACATATTCATTTGTTGATCCTAAAATTTGTTCATTTAACAGCATTGATGAATTAACATCCCAAAATTGAATTCTTGAATATGAGGATGAAGTCATAATTAATTTATTATCGGGACTAATTGTAACAAATTCCAGTCTTCCAATGAATGGGATAGTCTTGTATATTGATCCATTATCAGAATTCCAAATAAATATGTTGTTAGCTTTAAGTCCAATAATAAATCTTTCATCTTTACTTATTTGAAGTGTTGTTGAATGATCAGAATTCGTCAATTCGTATAAAACGGAACCATCAAGAGGATTTATTACAGCAAAATTTTTAGAAACCATTGATGTTAAAATTTTATTCATGTTTTCAAATGGAACCATAAAATCTGAATAATAATTTACCGATATTGTTTTTATTAAGGTTTGATCAGACAAATTCCAATACCTTAGAGTGCTATCGTTTAATGATGTAATTAAAGTTGTCCCATATGAGATAAATGCACTAGCAGTTACTCTATTCGGTTCAAAAAATATGTTGCTCCATCCTTCAGCTCCATTCCAAGTTGCTATTTTATTCCCACTCTCTATATTAAAATAATCTATTGTTACACCTGCCGCAGTAATTTTAGACCAATCCGGGCTAATAGTCACAACCTTTGATTCCAATGCTGTTGAAGCATTATCGGTGCTAAATGTATCTGGTGTAAAATAAAATGATTTTAGAATAGACCCCGTACTTAAGCTGTGGATATTCGTTCTAAATCCCGGAAGATTAATTGAATAGATTGTTTCAAAAGGATCAATTTTAGTAAAATTTGTGTTATCAAAAATTTTATACTGAACCAAATTAGGTAAAAATGAAATTTTGATAGTGTTGGAGTATTTGGAGTAATTTAAATCTGTATAAGCTCTGACTCTATATTTATATGTTTTGGTAGTATCAATATCTATGTCGTTATATGCTGTTATATTTACAGAGATTCTTTTTATCTCGCTGAATATCCCCGCTCCATCGTCCCTCTCAATGGCAAATCCTTTTTCAAACAGAGAATTATCCTTCCAGTTTAGTTGAATCTGAGTTTTTGAAATTTGGGAATAAGTTAAATCGCTTGGTGCGCCAAATACTGGGGAACCTGATGCAACGTTTGAGGAATCTGATAAAATAAGATTGGAAAAAGCTTTAACTGTAAAAGAATAAATATAATTTATAAAAAATTGTCCGCTAATTCTGGCTGTGGTAACATTTTTATCAACGGTAGCAATGGGAGTATATGATTGTGAATATGGATTGTAAACATAAAATCCGTCCTCAAAGTAGCTATTATCTTTCCATGTTAAAACGGCAATAGTATCAGACTCAAAATAAAGTTTTAGGTCTGAAGGTGGTGTCAAATATATTTGGGCAAGTGCAATATTTGAATATCTACTATAATTAGTAGCTGTTTTTGCCCTTACTCTAAAGTGATATGTGTAATTATATAAAAACTTTGATAAAAGTGTATCTGTAGTAGTATTTGCTAGGTCTGTTTTAATCAACTTAAATTCCGAATTATTGATACTTTCTTCAATTTCGTATCCAGTCTCAAAAGAACTGTTGTCGCTCCAAGTTAAGACTGCAGTAGTATCATTTAAAATAAAGGCTAAAAGATTACTTGGCTGAAACCGGTAAACGTAAACTAGTACCGCTTTTGATGTTGCAATATTTCCTTCTGTATCATAAGCTTTTGCTAAAAGGACATGTTGACTACCCTCAGAGTATAACGAGGTACACCAAATATATAAGAACGGTGGTTTTGTGAAGTAATTAGCTAACTGATTATCTATATATAATTCAACTCTTCCTACTTCATTAATCCCCGATGCTGAAATATTTATCGAAACACTGTCATGAACAGATGCATTTTTTAATGGAGAGTCTATGTTTACAGAAAAAACTTCTGGTTGAATTGGGTTTTCCTTATTGCAACCGAGTGAAATTAAAGAAATTAGCAATAATCCGAATGTAAGAGCTTTCATTATTAACTTCTCGTTTTTTTCGAAAGTAAAATTATCAAACGATATTTAAATTTAAGCATTTATTTAATATAAGTTAGTTTTAGAATGTTATTTTTTAATTTTATCTATATTCTATTATACTTAAATTTAAATTATATATGTAAAGTTATTTACACACTATTATTGATTTATAACATGAAAATTTTTTTAATTAATATTTTAATTTTTTTATCATTCTCAATAAGTATTTCTGCACAAGGTGTTGAGACAGTTTTAAAATCTTTACAAGATAAAGTTGATTCGATTACTGATCTTACCGCCAACGTTTCTCAAAATGTAAATGGTAAAACCAATTTATCCGGAAAACTATTTTATAAAAAAGAAAACAATTTAAGAATTGAATTTCCCAATCAAACAATTGTTGCTGATGGAAAAACAACCTGGAATTACAATAAAAAAGATAAAAAAGTTATCATCAGTAATTATGATGAAACCGGTTCCGGGCTGTTATCAATAAATTATCTTGTAAACCAGTATCCGTCAGAATGTAATTTAAGTTTATCTTCTGAAGGGGGTGATCAGATTTTAATCTTAAAACCAAAATCAAAAAGAAATAATGTTGGCGAAGTAAAATTATATATTACAAAAGGTAATTTGATTGATAAAGCGGTTATCTCTAACCAAGCTACGGGAATAATGGAAGTTTCATTTTCAAATTATAACCTGAATCAAAAGATTTCCGATTCAAAATTCTCATTTACACCGCCGGAAGGAACAACTGTAGTTGACCTCAGATAAAAAAAGTAAGTTTGGCAAAGCAGGTGTTATCATCAATTATGGTTTCTCCATCGCACTTGCCGTTGTATTTTTATATATAGCTTTTCATGATGTTAATTTTGGTGAAGTGCTTAATATTGTCTGGCATGCAAATTTGCTGTGGATTATGATTTTTATTGTTTTTACAATGCTTGGTCATTACCTGCGGGCACTTAGATGGAAGTTCATTCTCAATTCGCTTAAGCCAAACACGTCTATGACGAATCTTTTTGGCTCGCTTATGATTGGATATGGAGTAAATTGTGTAACTCCAAAACTTGGAGAAGTTACTCGTGCAGTACTTGTTGGTAAGTGGGAAAAATTATCAAGGTCATCAATGTTTGGTACTGTAATACTTGAAAGAGTAATAGATGTAATTTCATTGGGTCTTTCGGTTATCGTTGCATTGTTTCTTACAAGTGTAAGTCTATCTGAAAAATTCCCGTGGCTAATAATGTCGCTGTATATTACTGCGGCAGTTATTCTTATTGCAATCATAATCCTGACTTTTATACTGAGATCCAAAGAAAAATTTTCCGAAATTGTAATAAAAATCGTTGGAAAAATCTCGCATAAACTCGCAGGAAAAGTTGCCTATATATTTACAATGCTTGCACAAGGCTTTGCTAGTTTAAAGGGAACAAAAAATTATTTTTGGACAATTGTCTTAACATTGGTAATTGTATTTATGTACGCCCTCGGTTCATATTCGGGCTTACGGATGCTTGATATGCAAAACATTAAACCAATAACTTTTGCTATGGGCTGGGTAATAATGAGTATTAGTGCAATCGGCGTAATTATTCCAACTCCTGGTAGTACCGGCTCTTATCATACGCTGGCTAAAGCCACACTAGTTTTAATTTTTGGATTTGGAGAAACAATAAGCGCGGCGTATGCTTTTTTAACACATATTATTGGTTATATATTGTTTATCGTAACCGCATTGATCATGTTTTTTATTGTTAATAAACAGAAAGAAAATTTGTTTAAAGTTGTCGAAACAGAAATAAGAGAAGTATGAAAAAATTTTATTTACTTTTTATAATAATAATTATTACCAATTTAACCCTTGCTCAAAAATCAAATGAAATAAGAGCCTCGATGGGAATTGATTTTGCAAGTGTTCCTTCACTTAAGAATTATCTGGAAGCAAATTATACAGATTTGCTTAGTACATTTGGTTCCGCTGTAAATTTTTCAGGGTCTTATGGCAGAATGATTAGTTCCAATGATCAGTTAGACTTAGAAATTGCTTATTTACTTAATTCCTATAATTCAAATTTAACTGGCGGAACATATGATTTGACATATTCTATTATTATGCCTTCGATAATATATTATTATGTTTTAACCGGTAACGGATATAATATAAAATTTGGCGGTGGAGCAGGAGTAAGATTTTTATCAATTACAGAAAAACTTCCGGCTTTTCCGCAAGATGATAAGTATTCTTCTTTGGGTTATGGATTTATTTTGCGTGCTGTTGGTAATACGGCTATTTCTCAGGATGTTTACGCATACATTGCTGCCGATGCAAGGTATGATCAAATTAAACAACCAGAACCAAGTGAAGATAATAATGTTATTGGAAATGTAAATTTTAATTCCCTTTCCTTTGGTCTTAAATTAGGAATTTCATATCAATTTTAAGGAGCTTATTTGAGTTTAATTGAAGCGATCATATTAGGGGTTATTCAGGGAATAACTGAGTTTCTTCCGATAAGCAGTACCGGGCATTTAACACTTGCCGGTAAATTTATGGGTTTGATCTCTGATAAAAATCCTGAGCACTGGACATCATTTATTGCGGTTATCCAACTTGGGACAATGTTGTCAATTCTAATCTATTTCTGGAAAGATCTTTGGAATATTTTTATAGAATTTTTACAAAATAATATTCAAAAAAAAGTTAAATATTCAGAACAATCAATCAATTCAAAACTTGGCTGGCTTATTATTTTTGGCTCAATTCCTATAGTTATTATCGGACTATTGTTTAAGGATGCGATTGAAGGCGCATTTACAAAAAATCTTTATGTGATTAGCTGGAGTTTAATTGTACTAGCCGTCATTCTTGCAATTGCAGAAAAAACTGCAAAGTTTAAAAAAGATATTAAGGACATTACAATTTTTGATTCTGTAATGATTGGAATAGCGCAGACATTTGCTCTCATTCCCGGTTCTTCAAGATCCGGAACCACAATAACCGGAGGATTGTTTCTTGGATTAAAGCGAGATGTGGCTGCACGATTTTCTTTTCTGCTAAGTGTTCCAGCTGTTTTAGCCAGCGGATTGCTGCAATTATATGAGTCATTAAATTATATAAATTATGATTTAACGATAGATCTTATTATTGCTACTTTTTTTGCTGCAGTAAGCGGATATATTGCCATTGACTTATTGCTAAAGTTTCTAAAAAAGAACACAACATTTGTGTTTATCTTTTATAGAATAATACTTGGAATTATAATTTTAACTTTAATTTATTCAAATGTTATTAAACCTTAGGAGGTAGAATGAAAAAATTATTTTTTATAATAACAATTCTTGCATTATTTATTTCGTCAAATATTTTTTCACAAAAAAAGGAAACTAAAAAAATGGTTGACAGCAAAACCGTTGCGGTGATTAAAACAAATATGGGTACTATTGAATTAGAATTATTTGCAAAAGAAGCTCCCAAAACGGTTGAAAATTTTGTTGAGCTTGCAAAAAAAGGGTATTACAATGGCGTAATATTCCACAGAGTTATTGACGGTTTTATGATTCAGGGCGGTGATCCGACCGGTACGGGGAGCGGCGGTAAAAGTATTTGGGGAAAATCATTTAATGATGAAATTGTACCGGAACTTGTGTTTGATAAAGAAGGGTTACTTGCTATGGCAAACTCAGGCCCTAATACAAATGGAAGCCAATTTTTTATAACACTTGCCCCAACAAAATGGCTAAACGGTCACCACACAATCTTTGGAAAAGTAATTGGCGGAATGGATGTTGTAAAAGCAATTGGTAAAGTTGCAAAGAATGCACAGGACCGTCCAGTTAAAAATGTTGTGATGGAAAGTGTTACGATAGAAAACAGATAAATTGTAATTAGTAAAATAAATTGTTGTATAGATGACATCTTTCTAAAAGATGTCATCTTTGATTTTAAAGTTAATTATGGCAAAAAGTAAAGCTCCATCCATACAAGAAATAGAGAAACAATTAAAACAAAAAAAGTTACTCCCGATCTATTATTTATTCGGTGAGGATTCGTATAGTATCGATATAACGGTTGAAGATATTGAAAAATTTATCCAGCCTTTTATTTTGTCTGATTTTGATAGGGAGAATTTTTATGGTGAGAATCAGACGTTTTCAAATGTTATCGGTTTAGCCTCAACATTTCCATTCGGATCAGAAAAGAAACTAATCATATTTAAACAGACCGATAAAGTAAAAGACAAAAAAGAATTAACCGCTTATGCTAAATCTCCCTCTGATTTTACCGTGTTAGTCTGCATTCATGATGGAACAATTTCAAGTATAGATTCTGAACCCTATAAATCGCTTTCACAAAATGGTTATCTATTTGAAGCAAAGGAATTGAAAGGTAAAAATCTTATTGAATGGTTAATTGCAAGAGCAGAAAGAAACAATAAAATTCTTTCTTATGAAAATGCACAGTTGTTAACCGATATTGCCGGAGAAAATAGAAATACATTAGAATCACAGCTTGAAAAAATATTTTTATATCTTGGTGAAAACAGGGAAATTACAATTGAAAGTATTCGTGGTTTGTCAACATCATTAAAAGAATACACAATATTTGATTTACAAAATGCCGTTGGTAAAAAGAATAAAACCAATGCCCTAAAAGTTGTATTCAATCTTCTTAATAATGGTATGGAGCCAATCCAAATAATAGCGATGCTTAATAAATATTTTACCGGCCTTGCCCGATTAAGTGAGTTAACTACCCTCAAAACCAACGAATTTCAAATAGCCAGAATTTTAAGCACACATCCATTCTATCTTAAAGATTATTATGAAGCAAGAAAGGTATATTCAGATAAACATCTTGCTAATGCTTTTGCTGCTCTTTTAAAGGCAGATATTGCGTTAAAAACAACATCAATTGATAACCAGACGTTAATTAGCTTATTAATTGCAGAAATTATCCCTGAGTAAATCATATAATTTTATTTCAAAGCATCTCCAAACTTTTTTGTAATTTTCACCTGGAAATTGAAACATTTATCAACTACTTAAAGTAAAAGACTGTTGGCAGAAAAAAATCTTAACGAATTTACTGATGAAGAACTGATTCTTGAATTTCAAAGTAACGGCAATGAAAAAGCTTTCGAAATTCTGATTCAAAGATTTAAGAATGCATTAATAAACTATGTTTACAGGTTTCTTGGAGATTATGATTCATGCACTGATGTTGTTCAAGACACATTTATTAAGGTTTACAGATATAAGGATAATTATAATTCTTCGGCAAAGTTTTCAACCTGGATTTATACAATCGCCGGTAATCTTGCACGAACAGAATATCAAAGAAAACGCAGAAGAAATTTATTTTCGATAAATAGTTATGGTGAAGAAAATAAAACTTTTGAAATATCTGATGAATCTAATCGTCCCGACATTACTGCTGATGCGAATATGAAAAGAGAAATAATCCAAAAAGCTTTATTGAAAGTGCGGGAATCAAATCGCGAAGCAGTTATTCTTAGAGACATTCAAGAATTATCTTATGAAGAAATTTCAGAAGTGCTTGGAATAGAAATCGGTACCGTTAAATCACGTATAAACAGAGGCAGAGCAGAATTGCAAAAATATCTAAAGGATATTTATAATGATTGATGAAGAAAAAAAATATGATAAACTAATTGATGATTTAAAAAAATTACCAAAAGTTAATGCACCGCAAAATTTTGAAACAAACCTGTGGAGAAAAATAAATTCATCTGAAAAAAATAAAAAAGAGAGTTTTTGGAGTAAGATATTTACACCAGGAAAACTTATTCCGGCTGCCGCGGTTCTTGCTTCTGCAGTAATAATTTTCTTTTTGGTGGATGTAAAATCTGGCGAGACAGAAAATCCGCTTAATCTTCAACCAGGATTAAAAGAAGATCTGATTATTATCAAACCTGATGAAAAAGCAGTTGTCCCTTTAAAAGAATCAAAAGCAACTGAAGTCGAAAATAGAAAATTCGAAGAAGAGAGAACAACAGTAATGCCTAAATCGGCAGTAATGGACAAGGAAATAATCTTGAAAGAAGGAGTTTCAGAAATTAAAGATAATGCAATAACAGGTGGATCGGAAGCAGAAAGCATTAATGCACAACAACAAACTTCGGTAATGGGGCTATCAAGTACAGACTCTGCAAAAAAAACATCGGTTTCTGACTTAAAAAAGGACAGCTTAAATTTTTTGCAGATAAATCCTTCGATTAAAGAAAAAAAAGAAATTGAACGGTTAAATCAAAGTAAAAAAGGTACAGAAAAGACTAAATCCAAGTAGATTTTGAACAAATTAGCAATATTCAGGTTATTGGATAATACTGCCGAAACGCCTATATTTATGCCCACGATTTTAAGAATATTAAAAATTTAGGATTATTATGAAAAAAGGAATTCACCCAGAGTACAGACCTGTTGTTTTTCAGGATGCCTCATGTGATTTTGCAATTTTAACTCGCTCAACTATAAAAACAAGCGATACTATTAAGTGGAATGATGGAAATACTTATCCTTTAATTAAATTGGAAATTTCCAGCGGTTCACATCCTTTCTTTACTGGAAAACAAAAATTGCTTGATACAGCAGGTCGTGTTGAGAAGTTCAATAAGAAATATAGCAAAAAAAATTAAAGATACTTCACAAAGAACATTTATTAGCCCCCATGTTGGGGCTTTTTTATTCGACTCTCTATTTTTCGGGAATATAAAAGTTAATTGAATGAAGAATAATATAAAAAAAATTACAACTGCAGTTTTAGTATTAATTGTAATTTCCCTCATAATATTACCCAAAATATTATCATCGAAAGAAAGCCAAACCGATATCGCTTCTATAAACAAAGCCGATATTGTGAATCAAGTTAAAGCTCATATTGTTAAATCTGAAAAATTAAGTAATAGCGTTTATGCCACGGGTACAATTCTGGCAAATGAAGAAGTAGAGCTTAGAAGTGAAGTATCCGGGAAAATTACAAAAATACTTTTTAATGAGGGATCCTTTGTGAATAAAGGAGATCTACTAATTAAGATAAATGATGCTGATCTTCAAGCTCAATTAAGAAGAGCGGAATCAAAATTAAAGTTGTCTGTTGATAAAGAATTCCGGCAAAAACAATTACGGAACAGTAATCTTATAAGCCAGGAGGAATATGATAACACTCTTGGCGAATTAAATGTAAATAAAGCAGATTATGAACTGATAAAAGCACAGATTGATAAAACTGAAATTAAAGCTCCTTTCAGCGGTGTAGTTGGGCTTCGTTCGGTTAGTGAGGGCAGCTATGTTACTACTGCAAATGTAATTGCAAGATTACAAAATCTTAATACATTAAAAATTGATTTTTCAATCCCGGAAAGATATTCTTCGGTTGCCAAAGTTGGCGACCAACTTCAATTTAAAGTAAGCGGAAGCAATACTGTTTTTAATGCTAAAATTTATGCAATCGAACCTAAAATCGATCCCGGCACAAGAACATTAAAATTAAGAGCAATCTGCAACTCATACAATAAAGAACTTGTTGCAGGAGCCTTTGCAAATGTTGAACTAAGTTTAAGCGATATTAATAATGCATTTTTAATCCCCAGTGTATCAATTGTTCCTGAGTTAAAAGGGCAGCGGATTTATTTATATAAAAATGGACTCGTATCACCTCGATCAGTTGAGATTGGAATAAGAGGAGAAAATCGGGTGCAGATTACTTCAGGATTAAATATAGGTGATACGGTTATTACTTCCGGTATCTTATTAATAAAACCAGGATCAAAAATTAGAATCTCCGAAATTAATTAATTAAAATCTGCTAATGAGTTTATCTGCTGTAAGTATACAAAGACCCGTTTTAGCTATTGTAATGTCCATTGTGATTGTTGTTTTTGGAATTATTGGCTATACATATCTGGGTGTTCGCGAATATCCATCGGTAGATCCACCGGTTATTACGGTATCAACAAATTATATTGGCGCTAATGCTGATGTTATTGAAAGTCAAATCACAGAACCACTTGAAGAATCTATTAATGGAATTTCAGGAATCAAATCGCTGACTTCCGCAAGCCGTGATGGAAGAAGTACTATTACAGTCGAATTTGATATTGATGTTGATCTGGAAGCCGCAGCAAATGATGTACGTGACAGAGTTTCCCGCTCACTCTCTAATTTGCCGCCCGATGTTGATATGCCCATCGTTTCAAAAGCCGATGCTGACGCTACACCAATCGTTTTTCTTACTATTAAAAGTGATACAAGAAATTTACTTGAACTGACAGATTTAGCAAACAATGTTTTTAAGGAGCGATTTCAAACTATAAGCGGTGTGGGCAGTGTTCAGATTTGGGGTGAAAGAAAATATGCAATGCGCCTTTGGCTTGACCCAGCCAAGCTTGCTGCTTTTCAACTTTCTCCTATGGATGTTAGAAATGCTTTAAATAAAGAAAATGTTGAACTGCCATCGGGAAGAATTGAAGGAGATAATACTGAATTATCAATCAGGACTACTGGAAGAATTGAGAAAGAGGATGAGTTTGATGATTTAATAATTAAGGAATCTGCAGGCAGTATTGTCAGAGTAAAAGATGTAGGATATTCCAGGCTTGGAGCAGAAAACGAAAGAACAATTCTTAAGCGTGATGGGATTCCCATGGTTGGCGTTGTTTTAATTGCGCAAGCCGGGGCTAATAACATTGCGATTGCCGATGAGTTTTACCGCAGACTTGATCAGTTGAAAAAGAATTTACCCGCTGATATATCAACAGGAATTGGATTTGATGTTACTCGATATATCAGGGAATCTATTAAAGAAGTTGAACAGACAGTATTTGTTGCATTTGGCCTTGTTGTACTTATTATCTTTTTATTTCTAAGAGACTGGAGAACAACACTAATTCCTATCATAGCTATTCCGATTTCTCTTATCGGTGCTTTCTTTATTATGTACATCGCAAATTTTTCCATAAATGTTTTAACATTACTTGGTATTGTGTTGGCAATAGGCTTGGTAGTGGATGATGCGATTGTTGTACTTGAAAACATTTACAAAAAAGTTGAAGAAAAAATGGATCCTATTGAAGCGGGCAAAAAAGGCTCTGCCGAAATATTTTTTGCAGTTATATCAACGACAGTAGTACTCGCTTCAGTTTTCATCCCTGTGATTTTTTTACAGGGATTAACCGGCAGATTATTTAGAGAATTTGGAATTGTTGTTGCTGGCTCTGTTATAATTTCAGCATTTGTAGCTTTAACTTTAACGCCGATGTTAAGCACAAGAATTTTAAAAAGAAGAGAAACGCATAATTGGTTTTACAATCTTACCGAACCGTTTTTTGTTTGGATGAATTATGCATACAAAAAACAACTTACATATTTTGTAGAACGCAGATGGCTTGCATTTCCCGTAGTGGCAGTTACTCTTGTACTTGTTTATTTTCTTTTTTCCGGAGTTAAAACTGAACTTGCTCCTCTGGAAGATAGAAGCCGGTTAACGATATCTGCAACTGCCCAGGAGGGTGCAACATTTGAATATATGGATAATTATGTTGATGAAGTTTCGGATGTATTAGAAAATAAAGCCCAGGAAAAAGAGGGGATCATCTCTATAACCTCTCCAAGCTCGGGCTCGTCAAGCTCCGTAAATTCAGCACGTTTTATTTTAATGTTAAAACCACCGGACCAACGGAAAAGAAGTCAGCAGCAAATTGCCGATGATATTACCCCAATCGTAAATTCATTTAGTAGTGCGAGAACATTTGTAACTCAGCAGCAGACAATCGGCGGTGGAAGAAGAGGCGGGTTACCGGTTCAATTTGTTTTGCAGGCGCCTAATTTTAAAATGCTGGAAGATTATCTTCCTAAATTCGTGGATGAAGCAAGAAAAAATCCAATCTTTACTGTTGTTGATGTTGATTTGAAGTTCAACAAACCGGAACTTAAACTTTCCATTGATCGGCAAAAAGCAAGAGCTTTAGGTGTCTCCACAATAGATATTGCCCAGACAATCCAGGCTGCGTTTAGCGGACAAAGATTCGGATATTTTATTAAAGATGGAAAACAATATCAAGTTATCGGGCAGTTCTCGCGAGAGAACCGCGATGCACCAATTGATTTAAAATCTACTTATGTTAAAAACAATAATGGTCAGCTAATTCAGCTTGATAATGTTGTCTTTACTGAAGAACAAAGTTCACCGCCTCAGCTTTTCAGATTTAACAGGTACGTCTCAGCAACGGTGTCCGCTGGATTAAAACCGGGCAGAACTTTGGGCGAAGGTATTGATGCTATGCATCAAATTTCACAAAAAGTGCTTGATGAAAAATTTGCTACAGCATTAGATGGAGCGTCAAAAGATTTTCAGGAAAGTTCTTCAAGTTTACTATTCGCATTTTTATTGGCGCTTGGTTTAATCTATCTTGTACTTGCTGCTCAATTTGAAAGTTTTCGTGATCCATTTATTATTTTGTTTACAGTTCCGCTGGCAATGGCAGGCGCATTACTTTCACTTTGGTATTTTAACCAAACGCTAAATATTTTTAGTGAGATCGGCATTATTATGCTCATCGGATTAGTTACAAAGAATGGAATTTTAATTGTTGAATTTGCCAATCAAAGAAAAGCTGCAGGTCTCTCAAAAACTGAAGCTGTTATAGATGCTGCAACTTCAAGGTTAAGACCAATACTAATGACAAGCCTATCCACAATACTTGGAATACTTCCAATTGCATTTGCACTTGGGGCAGGATCAGAAAGCAGGGTTTCAATGGGTATTGCGGTTATAGGCGGACTTATCTTTTCAACATTTCTTACACTTTTTGTAGTTCCCGCAATTTATTCGTACTTCTCAAGAAAAACCGCATCAGTTTCAAACATCATTTAATGATAAAGTCTCTTTAATTGGTTAAGGAATCTTAACTCAAAAAGTGTTAAATTTTAAAACACTTTTCAGAGAGATTTACGTGCAGATATGCATTTTTGAAGATATAAACTATACGAACTTTGAACCGTTGGTATTTTCACGTCCTGTTTATGATTTGGTTTGTGGAATTACATCTCTTAAGGAAAAAATATTAAGGAGCTATGGTGCTGTAAAGTATTCACTTCATTGCCGTCCCTATCTTGCCGATCTCGTCAAAAAAGAAAATTCCAAAGTCCCTGTTAATAAAATTGAGGATGAACAATGTTTATTTATCAACGGCAGATTAATTGCACCACAAAATTTATCCGAATTGCTCCCCTTGCTTACTGCCGAAGATAAAGTTTATGTAAATGGTGAAACAGTTATTGCCGCATATTTATCAGGAAAAAATTTGGAGTATAAGAATAATCATTTAAACGACCTTTTTTCTGTAAATGATTTTGATGGCTTACCTGTAAAAATTCTTGATCTAAAATGTGCAAACTATCTTTGGGATTTGATTAACATTAACGGTGAACAAATTTCTAAGGACTATGAATATTTAATTAATGATTCAGGCAGACAAAATTATTTAGACCAGGTTAATTCATCAGTTAATCTTATTAACGAAGAAAAAATATTTGTTGGCAAAAATGTAACAGTTAAACCCGGCGTTGTTTTAGATGCTTCAGACGGACCCATCTTTATTGATGATAATGCTTTTATTTATCCAAATACTGTTTTAGAAGGTCCAATTTATATTGGTGAATCATCAATAATTAAAAGTGCTGCAACCATTTATAAAAATGTTACCATTAGTAAAGTCTGTAAAGTTGGCGGTGAAGTTGAGCAATCTATATTTATGCCTTATTCAAATAAACAGCACTCAGGATTCCTCGGGCATTCATATTTAGGGAGCTGGGTTAATTTGGGTGCCGATACAAATTGCAGTGATTTGAAAAATAATTATTCCAAAGTGAAAGTGAAATTGAGCAGCAAAGAGATTGATAGCGATTCACAATTTCTTGGTGTAATGATTGGTGATCATTCAAAAGCCGCTATTAATACTATGTTCAACACAGGTACAGTGGTTGGATTTTCCTGTAATATTTTTGGCGCTGGTTTTCCTGATAAATATATTCCATCTTTTACATGGGGCGGAGTTGAATCCTCAACAATATATGAAGTAGAAAAAGTAATTCGAACAGCAAAAGTTGTTTTATCAAGAAGAAAAATTAATTTTGAGAAAGAAGAAGAGAATTTGTTTCATAGTATTTTTGAATTAACAAAAAGCGATAGAGAAAAAAGAGGTGTTTAATTGGAAGAAAATGTTGAGCAAAATTTAGAAACCAATGATAATGTTCATCTTGAAGAACATAAAGTGATTGATCTTTATGAAGGAGTAAGAGGGCTGGCAGTTAAAATTCTTAACCGTATTGAAAGAACCGATGCTTATCTTGATAAACTTCTTGACCATGAAATGAGAAATTCGGAATTAAATGGACCTGACAAAGCCCTGCTTTATGAAATTGTTCACGGTGTTACGCGGTGGATGGGAAGGCTGGATTGGATACTTAATGGATTTTATAAAGGACAATTTTCAAAAGCTATTCCAAACTTAAAAAACGGATTAAGAGTTGCGCTTTATCAGATATTGTTTTTAGATAGAATTCCTGACCATGCTGCTGTAAATGAAGCGGTCGAATTTGTTAAAAAGCTTCAGGGACAAAAACCTGCGGACTTAACAAATGCAATTCTTCGCAATATTATTAGAAGCAAAAGTGCAATTAGATACCCCGATCCAAATGAAGATTTAATTGGTTATCTTAGCGCGTATTATTCACACCCATCCTGGATGGTCAAGCGATATGCTGATAGATTTGGAAGAGAGGAGACTGAAAAACTTTTAACGGCTAATAATGAAAAACCATATTTAACTTTAAGAGTAAACGCAATTAAAACCACAGAATCAGAATTCAAATCATTGCTGGATTCCGTTAATCTAAAGTATAAACCGGGAAAATTTCTTAATGAATTTGTTCAACTTCAAAATCTTACAAACATCACTGCTTGGGATTATTACTCTAAAGGATATTTTAACATACAAGATGAAAGCGCAGGCTTAGCATGCCGCCTTCTTGATGTTCAGCCCGGAATGAAAGTTCTGGATATGTGTGCTGCGCCTGGTGGTAAAACAGCATATCTTGGTTCTTTAATGAACAACGTTGGGAAAATTGTTGCTGTAGATAAATATGAAGGCAGATTAAAACTTTTAAGAACAAATAATGCACGCCTCGGGCTAACTTGTGTAACAACAATTGAAAATGATGCACTTGAGTTTAGCTCTGAACCGTTTGATCGAGTACTTGCTGATGTTCCATGCTCTGGTACCGGTACATTATCAAAAAAACCGGATATTAAGTGGAAGAAAGATATTTTTGATTTAAAAAAAATGTGTGCTTCACAAATTAAATTACTAGAAAAAGCTGCTTCACTTGTAAAACCAGGCGGAGCTGTGGTTTATAGTACTTGTTCGATTGAACCAGAAGAAAATATTGAAATAGTAAAACAATTTTTAGATAGCCATCCAAACTTTAAATTAGAATCGGCAAAAGGAAAGTTTTCTGACGAGGTGATTGATGAAAACGGGTGCATTCAAACGCTGCCACAAAAACATCAAATGGATGGTGCTTTTGCCGCCAAATTAATTAAAATTGAATAACAAACTTATTTAAATATTATGCTTGATAAATTTGCAGATGAATTGAGAGAGCAGAGAGAAAAAAGTGGAATCTCGCTCCAACAATTAGCTACTAAAACCAGAATTGATGTAAAATTTCTTGAAGCGATAGACCAGGGAAATTTTGCATTTCTTCCCGAACTTTATGTTAAGGCTTTTATTAAACAGTATGCCAAAACGGTCGGGCTTGATGAAAATCTTATGATCAAAAAATATGAAGCAGCTAAGGAAGGGAAAGAATATAACCCTGATCAGCCGGAACCAGAAATTATAAAGGAAGAACCGGTTAAAAAAGAAACTCCTCAAGAGCCTAAAGTAAAACCCACACCAACAGAAAAATCATATTCTGAAAATCTCATGGAGAATAAATCGGAACAGGGAAATAAAAATAACAAACCAAATTTGATATGGTTAGTTGTTGGCTCAGTTGCAGTTTTAGCTTTTGTTTTGATTTACATTTTTATATTCAATAAAAATGATAAAATTGTTGTTGAAGAAACTCCGATTGAAGAAATCTTGAAACAAGAAACGCAAAGATATGAGGAGAAACCAACAACTCAGATTTCAACAGACAGCACAAATTCATCTGCAAATGTTCCTGCAAATACAGATAGTTTATATTTAACATTTTTCGCCAAAGAAACTTCGTGGGTTAATGTTGTTTTAGATAATAACAGGGTGCAGGAATTTACGCTATATCCAAATTCTAAGTTTACTATTGCAGCTTTGAATGATTTTAAAGTAACAGTTGGTAATTCAGGTGGTGTATCATTACAATTAAATAATCAACCAGTTGATTTCTCGGGTCGAAGCGGATCTGTCAGACACTTTGAATTAGATAGAACCGGGTTAGTATATTTAAACGCACCGCCTAAATTAGAAACACAATAAATGTCTTTTTCTATCGAAAAAAAAATAAATGATCTTCGTGAGGAGATTAACAAGCATAATTATCGATACTATATTTTGGCGGAGCCATCAATTAGTGATGAACAATATGACAAGCTTGTTAAAGAATTAGAAAAACTTGAAAGTGAAAACCCGCACTTAATTACCCCGGATTCTCCTACTCAAAGGGTTGGGAAAGATCTTACAAAAGAATTTAAACCGGCAAATCATAAAATACCTATGCTAAGTTTATCAAATACTTATGACGAACAGGATGTTTATGATTTTGATCGGAGAGTTAGAGAAGCATTACCTGCTGGTGAAATAGTTGAATACGTTGTTGAATATAAAATTGATGGTGCTTCTGTAAGCATAAATTATGTAAACGGATATCTTAAAACAGCAGCAACACGCGGCGATGGATATGTTGGCGAAGAGATAACAAATAATGTAAAAACAATTCGTTCGGTACCACTCAAAATATCTTTCCCACCAAACATAAATTATAATTTGAATGACTTTGAGGCGCGTGGTGAAGTTTATATGCGAATCGAAGATTTTGAAAAAATAAATCGGGAAAGAGAAAAAACGGGGGAAAAGTTATTTGCCAATCCACGAAACTCTACAGCAGGAACACTAAAACTTCAGAACCCTAAAGTTGTTGCTGAAAGAAATCTAAGTATTTTTCTCTATTACCTGATTAGTACAGATGTACAGTTTGAATCGCAGGAAGAAAATTTAAAAATTTTAAAGCAGCTTGGATTTAAAATCAACCCGGAATATAAAATATGTAAATCAATAGAAGATGTTTTAGAGTTCTGTAAGAAACTTGAAGAAAAACGTTACACGCTTGATTATGAAATTGATGGCGCTGTAATAAAGGTTAACTCGCTTCGTCAGCAAAATCTATTGGGCAGCATTGCCAAATCACCTCGCTGGGCTGTAGCGTATAAATTCAAAGCGAAGCAGGCATTTACAAAATTAAACAATATAACCTGGCAGGTTGGAAGAACTGGTGCTATAACTCCAGTTGCAGAACTTGAACCAGTTAAATTAGCAGGGTCAACCATTAGTCGTGCAACATTACATAACTTTGATGAAATTGTTCGTAAAGATATTAGGGTTGGTGATACCGTGGTTATTGAAAAAGGCGGTGATGTAATTCCCAAAATAGTTTCTGTTGTAATTGATGAGAGACCGAAAAATTGTAAACCAACCATACCGCCGGATGTATGTCCTGTTTGTAAATCAAAAATTCATAAGCTGGAAAATGAGGTTGCACTTTATTGTGAAAATCCTGAATGCCAGGCTCAAATAAAAGCCCGGTTAATTCACTTTGCCTCACGTGGGGCAATGGATATAGAAGGATTGGGAGAAGCTCTTATTGATCTTTTTGTTGAAAAGGGATTTATTAAACACTTTTCAGATATTTATCATTTAAAGGAAAAGAGAGAAGAATTAATTCAAATAGAAAGATTGGGTGAAAAAAGTATTGATAATCTTTTATCTGCAATAGAAAAAAGTAAAGCACAGCCTTTTGCAAAAGTATTGTTTGCCCTGGGTATCCGTTATGTTGGTGCCGGTGCCGCGCAAAAAATTGCAGATCATTTCAGAACAATTGATGAAATCATCTATGCGAACGAAGAAACAATATCTTCTATTTATGAAATCGGTCCAAGTATAAGCAATAGCATTAAAAATTTTTTTGCAGAGAAAAAAAATATTCTTTTAATTAACGAGCTAAAAAAAGCTGGATTAATTTTTGTCTCAGAAAAAAAAGAAGTTAAGGGATCCACCTTAAACAATAAAACATTTGTACTAACAGGCACGCTAGATTCATTTTCCAGGGACGAAGCTGCAGCAAAAATTATTGTCTTAGGTGGGAAAGTAACTTCAACTGTAAGTAAAAACACAGATTATGTTGTGGCGGGTGAAAAAGCCGGATCAAAATTGACAAAAGCTGAGGCACTTGGTGTAAAAGTTATAAATGAAGATGAATTCCTAAAAATGCTTAACGCAAATAAATAATTATGATTGACCTAATTAAAGAAAAAACAGCACGTTTCCTTATTTCTAAAAAACTAAAAAATGTAGTTTTAAGTGAGCAATCTTTTTCTGCAGCATTAAAACGATCAGGTGTTTTTTTAATTTTAATGCCTGAAGATGAAAAAGATTTTAGAACTTGTTTTTTTGTTTTAGATTATCTTGAACAAATGAACAAAACAATTAAAATTCTTACGAAAGATTATAGAATTAGTCTATTGCCTGCTAAATTTAGAAGTAAAGCAATGGAAATCAGTACTGATGATTTGAATAAGCTGGATCTTCCAAATCATAAATTGATTAATAAACTGGCGGAAATGAAATTTGACGGCGTAATTGATCTTAACAGGAAAGATAATTTGTTTTTTAGTTTTGTGGCAAATCTTGTAACTGCAAAAATCAGAATTGGTTTTTCAAAAAAGGATGCTGATGTTTATTACAATTTTCAAATTGCAAATAACGAAGCTGATGCAGAAAAATCATTTAATAATTTCTTAAGTTGTTTAAAAATGTTTTAAGGTATTTATATGAATTTTGAAACAAAAAAAGTTGGAGATGTAACGATCTTTAAGTTGAATGAAAAACGCTTGGACACTAATATTTCAGGCTTGTTAAAGGGGGAGTTTACAATGATTCTTAAAGTTGAAGGTGTTAATAAGTTAATTATTGATCTTAGTAATGTTGAAAGTTGTGATAGCTCGGGGCTTAGTGCAATTCTTGTTGCAAACAGAATAATATCTGCAAATGAAGGACAAATTAGATTAGCCGCTCCTTCCGAAAAGGTTCATACACTGATAAAAATAACACAGCTTAATCGCGTCTTGCCTGTTTCTGAAACTTTAGAGCAGGCATTAAAAGAACTAGGACAGCAATAATTGGAAGTTTCCGCATTAGATTATTGGATTATAGCAATTTATTTAGTTGCTATTGCTGCTTTTGGAAAAATAAGCGGTGGTAAACAAAAAAGTGTTAAAGATTATTTTATCGGATTTAAAGAAATTCCCTGGTGGGTGATTAGTTTTTCAATAGTCGCTGCTGAAACAAGCACTTTAACTTTTATCTCCGTCCCCGGACTTGCATATTTAACAAATTTAAATTTTCTTCAAATAACTTTTGGCTATCTTATCGGAAGAATAATTGTTGCAGTATTCTTTTTGCCTGCTTATTACAAGGGTGAATTAACAACAGCTTACTCATATCTCGAAAACAGGTTTGGTCATAAAACAAGATCATTTGCATCAGTAGTTTTTTTATTTACTCGCACTGCTTCAGATGGAGTTAGACTTTTTGCAACGGCAATTCCTCTTTATTTATTGCTGAATATTTCACCGATGGTAGCAATAATTATTATTGCTTTTGTTGCGCTCCTTTATACTTACACCGGCGGTCTTAAAGGTGTAATATGGGTTGATGCGGTTCAAATGTTTATTTATATCGGTGGAGCAATTTTAGCTGGCATAATTTTGATTAATAATATACCCGGTAATTTATCGCAAATTTTTTCATCAACTGAAATTAGCAAAAAACTTAGCATTATTAATTTTGGCTTTGATAAGGGGTTCGCGGGATTTTTTAGCCAGCCGTATACACTTTTAAGCGGACTGGTTGGTGGAGCATTTCTTTCAATGTCTTCTCATGGAACTGATCAGCTTATTGTGCAAAGATTACTAGCAGCTAAAACTTTATCTGATGGTAAAAAGGCTATTATCACAACAGGTGTAGTCGTGATATTTCAATTTACATTATTCCTGCTTCTGGGTATTTTACTATTTGCATATTATGGTCAATTAAATATTAGATCAGATGAAATCTTTCCTAAATTTATAATTGAAATCATTCCAACAGGTATTAAGGGTATAATAATCGCTGGTTTATTTGCTGCTGCACTTTCAACACTTGCTGGCTCAATTAGCTCCCTCTCGTCTTCAACTATGATGGATTTATATTTGCCATTTAAAAAAGCAGTTAATGAAAAAAAAGATTTATTAATTTCTAAAATATTGACAATATTTTGGTCCGGGATGCTTATCCTTTCAGCTTATTTTTTTATGGAAAGCTCAAAAACAGTAGTTGAGCTTGCATTAAGTATTGCGTCATTTACATATGGTGGATTGCTTGGCACATTTCTGCTTGGATTGATTAATAAACATGCAAAACAGGAAGATGCTTTAGCTGGATTTACTTCAGGCATTTTTGTAATGATTGCCGTTATAAGTTTAAAATTGGTTGCCTGGACATGGTTTATATTAATTGGCGTTACTGTTACTTTAATAGTCGGATCTTTCCTCGCATTCTTAACAAGAAACCAAACAGACTAATTTTTATTTGTTAAAGTATTTAAAAGTAAATTGGGATTAAGATTTAGCCAGGAAATGATAAGCATATAGATAACCTTTTTCATAAGAGGTTTTTAAATCGGTAGTATAACCAGCCAAATCATTTAGATTTTTTTTAACCATTGCTCTTTCAAAATATGCTTTTTCATGGTTTGGATTAAGCTCAATAGTTTTATTAAAATCCTTTAATGCTAAATGCGGCACATTACACTTATTATGAGCAATGCCTCTAAAATAATAAGCTTCATAAGCGTTTGGGTGTTCAGATAAATATTGGTTTAAATCTTCAATTGCAGGATAATATTTTTCAATTTCAATTTCTGCCAGCCCCTTATAGAAATAAACTTCTTTCTCAGTAACACCTAAAGAAATTGCATTTACTAAATCATCATAAGCATTTAAAGATTTCAATATTTTCAGATAAGCCAATCCCCGGTAATAAAAAGAATATTTATCCTTAGGATTATTATTTATTACTTCCGAAAAGTCTTCAATAGCACCTTTGAACTCAGAAATCTTGAATTTGTTTAATCCTCTTTTAAAGACTAATCCAAAATTTGCTTTGTCATGCTTAAGTATAGCATTTATATCCTCAATAGCACCTTTAAAATCATTTCGTTTCTCCCTGTTTTCAGCACGCAGATATCTATTACTTAAAACATCTTTGTTCAGTTCAATCTCAAGATTCGATTCTAAAAAGTATCTTTCCTTATATGATAATTTTTGATTTTTTTTTGCCTGTGATTTACTTATAAACCTTGTTAGAAAAAAAATAACAAATCCCAAAATAGCAGTTAAAAGAATTGTTATCACAGAAGTATTCATTTTCGCAACTTAACCTTATATTTATCACCAGAAAAAATATTTCCCCCGCAAATCATTAACATATACCATACCAAAGAGGTAATTGTGGAATTAATTGACTATTTAATCGTAATTGCTTATTTCATTTTTTCAGTTGTAATTGCTTTAATTTATTCCAAAAGAGCAGGAAAAAGCACAAATGACTTCTTCCTTTCTGGTAGAAATTTACCCTGGTATTTAGCTGGTATTTCTATGGTCGCTACTACCTTTGCTGCCGATACTCCGCTGGCTGTTACTGAACTTGTGGCT
This sequence comes from uncultured Ignavibacteriaceae bacterium, assembly GCA_963809415.1. Classification (GTDB taxonomy): domain Bacteria; phylum Bacteroidota; class Ignavibacteria; order Ignavibacteriales; family Ignavibacteriaceae; genus IGN3. The sequence continues at coordinate 2,456,469 of CAWEJJ010000003.1, forward strand.
AATAATGGCATAGCTGGGAACTGGCTTTGGTGGAATTTTGCATTTGGAGGAATGCTTACGGTTTTCTTCTTTGCGCGTTTGTGGAGACGTGCAGGTATAATGACAGAAGCAGAATTTGCGGAGATAAGATATTCCGGAAAGCCTGCAAGATTTTTGAGAGGATTTCGTGCACTATACCTTGGTTTATTTATGAATGTGATTATAATTGGCTGGGTTAATAAGGCGATGGCTTCAATTCTTCAAGGAATGTTTGGTATAGACGAATCACTTATATTGTTATATGTATTTGGCGCCATGGTTTTAGTTGCTCTTTATTCTGCTATTTCGGGATTGTGGGGAGTTGTAATTACAGATGCATTTCAGTTTTTTATCGCTATGCTTGGATGTATTATACTTGCAATCATTGTTGTCAATTCACCTGAGGTCGGAGGAATCGCAGGATTAAAATCCAAACTACCTGATTATGTTTTTAATTTTTTCCCAACTATTTCTGATGTACCTTCTGCAGCCGGAACATTGGCAATGTCTTTCTTTGCGTTTTTAGCATATATTGGAATAATATGGTGGGCTTCGTGGTACCCTGGTGCTGAGCCTGGTGGCGGAGGTTATGTAGCACAAAGGATGATGTCTGCTAAAGACGAAAAACATTCTTTATTTGCTACACTTTTATTTCAGATTACTCATTATGCTGTAAGACCCTGGCCCTGGATTTTAGTAGGATTAGCAACACTGGTTCTTTATCCCGGGCTGGCTGATGCTCAAAAAGGTATGGGATATATTTATGCAATGAGAGATTTTCTTCCTGCCGGATTAAAAGGTTTATTAGTCGCAGCATTTTTCGCAGCTTATATGAGTACTATTTCTACGCAATTAAATTGGGGAACATCTTATATAATAAACGATTTTTATAGACGATTTTTGAATAAAGAAAAAACTGAATCACATTATGTTTTATCCTCGAGAATTGCAACTATAATATTAATGTTAATCTCTCTTGTGGTTACGCTGTTTATAAATAAAATTTCGGGGGCATGGGCATTTATTATTGAATGTGGAGCCGGGGTTGGTTTGGTGTTGATTCTGCGCTGGTTCTGGTGGAGAATAAATGCCTGGTCAGAAATTTCAGCAATGATTGCTCCATTTATTATCTTCCCAATTCTAAGAAGCACGGGTATTCTATTTCCCTACAGCTTATACATAATAGTTCCGGCTACGACCATAATTTGGCTGACGATTACATTTTTAACTAAACCAACTACTGAAGAGGTTTTAATAACATTCTATAAGAAAATTCACCCTGGCGGATTAATGTGGAAAAAGATTTCATCAAAATTGCCCGAAATTGAAAGCGACTCTGGTTTTTTTAAGTCATTTATTAACTGGCTATTTGGAGTTATTTTAGTTTATTCGTTTTTATTCGGTACGGGAAAATTAATTTTTGGCGAGTATGAATCATTTATTTTCTACCTTGCAATTTCTGCTGTTTCTGTAATTATCATTTATAAAAATCTTTCAAAGATTGGTTGGAAAACTGTTATTAAATAAGATGCTGGATTTAAATCGGTTAAAAAATATTGATTTAGTTGTTTTTGATGTTGATGGGACTTTGTTAAATAATAATGGCGAAGTTGGTGAGAAAACAAAACAACTTATTAAAGAATTAAAAAAGCTTGGGATAATCTTTTCATTTGCTTCCGGCAGGCTGCACTCGGCTCTAACACCTATTGCGGAAGAATTGAACATTCATGTTCCGGTTATATCGCTTGATGGAACAGTTATTAAAAGTAATACAAGTAAGGATTTTGTTTATAAATCATTTTTAAAACAAAAACATGTTATTAAAGCAATAGAACTATCAGAACGATTTCTTATTAACATTGCCCTTTGCCATGTGAATGCAATTTATTACACGGAATCTAACTCTGTAATTCCTAAGCTGGTGGATAAATACGGCGCTGTTTATACGGAAGTTAAGTCTTATGATGAATACACTTCTGAAACTCTTGAAATTGTTTTTGCCGGCGATAACAAAAGAGCGGTAGAATATCTGCGGGATAAATTTAGTTTTCCATTTACTTTTGGCTGTACCACTTCTTTTTTTAGATCTCATACTTATGATGAAATTTATTATCTTGAGGTAAGAAGATCTGGTTCATCTAAAGGGAAAGCATTAACTAGACTTATACGGAATTTAAAAATTGATATTAAAAATACTGCCGTAGTTGGGGATTGGTATAACGATATAAGTTTATTTGAAACCCAGGCATTAAAAATTGCTATGCAAAATGCTATTTCGGAACTTAAACAAAAAGCCGATTTTGTTTTAAAAAAGACTAATAATGAAGATGGTGTTTCTGAATTTCTTGAATCATTATTAAAAGCAAAAACTAAAAAAGATGGATAAAGAGAAGAAAATAGTTAAACAGCGCGGCATCAAAAGGAAAATCCTGATTGCATTATTAACCGTTGTTCTGATTGTAATGATGTTTCCCAAAGGAGAATCAATTGAATCAGAAGTGTCCGAAGGTGCAATATGGACTAATGATGATTTAATTGCTCCATTCAGTTTTCCAATTATAAAAGATAAAGCTGTTTACCAGGCAGAGATTAAAAATGCTGAAAATTCTGTTTATCCTGTAGTGCAAAGCGTTCCTCAAAAAAGCCTTGATTCACTTAACGCTTTTGGGAAATATATTATTAATGTAATTGATGAAAATCTAAAACATGAAACAAGTTCATTTCTTAATCCTACATTTCTTAGCACAAAAGCCTTTACAAGATTTTTAACAATTCGAAAACAACAGAAACAATCCTCCCACGGCAAGGAAAATTCTCTGAATAAAATTTTTGCCGCTGCCGGTTTAATTGTAGATGCAGTCAGTAAGACAGGTATTATTGATATTAATAGCGGTTCAATTATCAAAGACAGTATTGCAATTAGGCGAGGAAATGTTGATATAATTGAACCGACCAGTAAATATTTGTTTTTAGATCAGGCAAAAGCAGAAGTAATTAAAAGAATTAGAGCGTTAAAATATTCTCCTGAGACTGATTCTGCTTTGATAGATTTTGCACTCTACTTTGTTTATCCAAATCTTATTTTTAATAAAAAAGCGACGGATATTGAAAGAGAGCAGGCTAAAAATAATGTTTCGCAGTACTCCGGTATAGTTAATGAAAATGAAAGGATAATCGCAAAACACGATCGTATAACAAAGCAGGCAAAATTAAAAATTGATTCTTATAGAGAAGCTAAAGGTGAAGCTACAGGAACCGCCGGGATAGTTCTTCAACTTTTAGGAAAATTCCTTCACATAGCCTCATTTATAGTTTTACTTTCAATTTATCTTTTTCTCTTCAGGAAAAAGATTTTTTATGACAACACAAAAATTGTTTTGATATCGTTTCTAATTGTCTTTATATCTTTTATTACTTTTCTCGTCAATCAAATTTCAATAAAGGCGCCAATTCAATACTTAATTTTTGTACCTGCCGCGTCTATGATTTTTACAATTGTATTTGATTCGCGCGTTGGATTTTATCTTACGGTAATTTTATCCTTAATAGTTGGAGCATTAAGAGGAAATGACTATTCCTTTATGGCCATGAATTTTATTGCCGGTGGATTATCTGTTTATACTGTTAGAGATATAAAAAATAGAACACAAATATTTCGTTCATTTTTATTTATCCTTTTAGGATATACTGTTTCAATTATTGCATTTGGATTGGAACGCTTTGCCCACGCTGAATCTATGCTTTCAGAATTTACTTTTGCATTTTCTAATGCTCTTGTCAGTCCTGTTCTTACTTATGGATTATTGATTTTCTTTGAAAGAATTTTTAACATAACAACAGATTTAACCCTATTAGAATTATCAAATTTTGATAGACCATTGCTAAGGGAGTTAGCAAGAAAAGCTCCGGGAACATTTAATCATTCGATGACTGTGGGAACAATTGCTGAAGCTGCCGCAGAACAAATAGGAGCCAATACATTGCTTACAAGGGTCGGTGCATATTACCACGATATCGGGAAAACAATTTCTCCGCAGGTGTTTGTAGAGAACCAGCTTAACAATCAAAACATACATGAAAATTTACCGCCTCAGGAAAGTGTGCAAATTATTATCAGACACGTTAATGAAGGAATTGAACTTGCCAGGCAAAACAAACTGCCGCGGGAAATAATTGATTTTATCCCGATGCATCATGGCACCGCAACAATTACATTTTTTTATGATAAAGCAAAAAAGCTTTATCGTGAAGAGAAAGTTAACGTGGAAGATTATAAATATCCTGGTCCAAAACCGAATAGCAAAGAGACAGCTATTGTAATGTTAGCTGATGGTTGTGAATCTTCGGTAAGATCAATATCAGAGCCAGATACTCAAAAAGTTGAGAATATGATTAATAATATTTTCAACTCACGTATGAAAGATGGACAGTTAGACGATGCTCCAATTACATTTAAGGATGTTACTAAGATGAAAGAAGTTTTTCTTTCAATTTTAGTCAGCCAATATCATAAAAGAATCAAATATCCTAAGCAGGAAGAAGTTGAAAAAGGAATAAGTCCGGGGACAGACAACTAATGGAGTTGTTTCTAAAAGAATATTTAACTTATCTCAAACTTGAAAAAAATCTTTCTGAGAATACTTTATTATCCTACAGAAATGATTTATCAATTTTTATCTCTTTTCTATCTAACTACAATATTTCTGATCCATCAGAAATTTCATCGGATAAAATAACCGCTTTTTTTAAGACACTCAAAAATATTGGATTAACAAGCACCTCTGCGGCAAGATATTTTTCATCTTTAAAGGGCTTCTTCTCATATCTTGTAAAAAACAATTACATCACTAAAAATCCTATAGAAAAAATTAGTGCTCCTAAACTTTCTAAAAAATTACCGTCTGTTCTTAATATTAACGAGATAGAATTAATTTTATCAAAACCGGAGGTTAATGATACTTTAGGACTTCGGGATAAAGCTATATTGGAAATCTTTTATGCCTGCGGAACGAGGGTATCAGAGCTTATTAATCTTAAATTATCTGATTTGTTTTTACAGGAAGAAGTGATCAGAGTTTTTGGTAAAGGGTCCAAAGAAAGATTAATTCCCATAGGCTCAAGTGCTATTAAATGGATTGAAGAATATATAAAAAAAAGCCGATCTTTACTTTTAAAAATATCAAAGAGTGGTAATTATGTTTTCTTAAATTCGAGAGGCTCAAAACTTTCTCGAATGGGTATCTGGAAAATTATTGACCGGTATGTTAAAGAAGCAGAGATAAAAAAAGAGGTCCATCCACATACTTTTCGCCATTCCTTTGCAACACATTTATTAGAAGGTGGTGCAGATTTACGAGCAGTGCAGGAAATGCTCGGTCATGCAGATATTTCCACAACTCAGATTTATACACATATTGATCGCGATTATATAAAACAGGTTCATAAACAATTTCATCCAAGAGGTTAATTTGCCAGATATTCAAGTCAGTGAAAAATTAGTTTCTTTTCTTACGTTTCTTCCGATGTTTTTTCTGTCTATTACATTTCATGAATATGCACATGCATTTGTTGCTTATAAAATGGGTGATCTAACAGCCAAAAATATGGGCAGACTGACTTTAAATCCTATCAAGCATGCAGATTTATTTGGCACTTTGATTATGCCTATTGCTTCTTTTGCGACAGGTATCGCGTTAATTGGTTGGGCTAAACCTGTTCCCATTGATAGAAGGAATTTTAAAAATGCTTATAAAGATGATGCGTATGTTTCTTTTGCCGGTCCTTTTGCAAATTTGTTATTGGCATTTAGTTTTTATTTGATTTTCTTTTTGTTTCTTAACTACCACTTAAGCGAAAATCAATTGTTAATTAATTTTTTTTGGTATGGTGTATTTTTTAACATTTTTCTTTTTGCGTTTAATTTACTTCCAATTCCTCCTTTGGATGGCTCCCATATTTTATTTGATATATGGCCAAATCATATTACGGCTAAGATTTTAAACCTTGGTTTATATGGAACAATTATTTTGTTATTTTTTATTTATAGTCCTTTGTGGGGATTTTTTATGAAACTAATTGATTTTACTCTTAGCACATTATTGAAGTTAGCTAGATAATAATAGTATGAATAGACTTATTATTTCAATTTTATTTTTAATCTTTTTAGTTACCGCATGTAACGACCAAAATGAAAATAATAAAAACGATAGTTTGGACAAAGAAATTGCAAAGGCAAAGTTAACTGAATTTAAGGAACTTTATTTTGTCGGGATTTACTCCGGTTTGCCGTCTATTTATAAGTATAATTATAATGAAAATAGAGCTAAATTATTCTGGAGCCACAAGGATGAACGGGTGTTAGAATTATTGGTCTCTGAGGACAGGCAGACTGCTTACTTTATAACTAAGCGTAAGCAAAGATTAAAATCCTCGCAACCGGCAATTGAAAGAGGTCAATTATATCGTATAGATTTGAGTTTAGGAAAAAAAGTAGAATTGATCACACAACTTGAAGAAGGAATTCAGATGATTCCATATTGGACAGATAATGATCGATTTACATTAGTTATTAATTCTATTGATAAAACAATTGCTTCATACATCAACAAAAACACACAAGTATATAATAGATTTGGAAAATTGTTATCGGATAATAATGAAATTTTTGACTTAACTAAAGATGGTTATCCGGTTACTAAATTACCGCCGTTAAAATTTACTTCCCCGAATGGAATGTTTAACATTATAGAAAAAAGTGATTCTGTTTGGATACAACAGTCTGATAAAAAAAAGGAAATTAATATACCAATCAAACACAAAGACATAAAACAAATTGGCTGGGCAGAAAACAAAAAGCAAGTAATTCTTCTTTTAGTTGATCAAAGTGAATTGGAATCTGTATCTAAAAATAAAATAACTTCATTATTAATTATTTTTGATTTACAGAAGAAAAAGATTATAAAATCATTTAATGGATCCGGCTATAAACGTTTTGTGCTAATTGGCGATTTCCTGATATTTGATAATGGCTTTGGAAGAGATTCGTTTATAGAACTGTTTCGTTTAAGTTCATTAACAAAAAATCGAGAAATAAAAATTATCGGCGGCTGCGGTTTAAAAAATATTCCGAGCATATAAATCTAACAAAACAAATTTGATGGCAATTGAATACTTATCTTAGAATATTACAATATACTAAACCTTATTGGAAACACATTATATTAACTTTTGTTTTTACTGTTCTATTTGCAATACTTAGCGGACTTTCGGTTTACCTGACTATTCCATTGCTTAATACTTTGTTTCAAGAATCATCCACCAAACAAACAGTTCAACAATTTCCTACTGCAGATCAAACATCAAGCATACTTCCCGGATGGATTATAGAGACAAAGGATGATATCTCTAATACTTTTAACAAATATATTCTAAGTGGAGAAAAAACAGAGGTATTATTTAATATTTGTATTGTAATATTTATTTCGTTCTTGTTTAAGAATATCTTTTCATATTTGCAGACTTATTTTATGGCTTATGTAGAATATGCTGCTATGAAAGATTTGCGTGATGATACTTATAAACATTTACATAAACTACCGATTAGTTACTTTAAGAAGGAGCGGGTAGGAAACCTTATATCTCGCTTTACCAATGATGTTGGTATTGTACAGGCAAGCATCTCGGCAACTTTTTCGAACCTTATAAAAGAACCATTAACACTGCTGGTATTTTTATTAATTGCAATAAGTATTAGCTGGAAGCTTTCACTTTTCGCATTAATCATTGTGCCCACTTCAAGTTTATTAATTGCCTGGCTCGGAAGTAAATTAAAAAAACTTACAACTCAACTTCAAATGAAGCTTGGTGATATTACCAGTGTTTTACAAGAAACTATTTCAGGTGTTAAAATTGTAAAAGCATTTGGTATGGAAAATTATGAGAACAATAGATTTATGCGCGAAACTAAAAATTATTTTGACATGGTTTTAAGAACTGTTAGAATAAGAAATCTTTCTTCACCGGTTACTGAATTGTTAAGCATAATTATTGGCGCTGTAATTATATATTATGGAGGTTTACTTGTTCTTCAGGATAAGACACTGGAAGCAAGTCAGTTTCTCGGATTTTTATTTGCAATATTTCAAATGATGCCGCCCATCAAAGAACTTGGCAGTGTTAACAATAGAATTCAGGAAGCAAGTGCAGCCGCAGAAAGAATTTTTGATATATGTGATACCGAACCACTAATAAAGTCAAAAAAAGGGGCTAAAGAAATAAAAGAATTTAATGATAAAGTAACATTTGAAAACGTTTCTTTTCATTATGAAGATTCAGAAGAATTAGTTCTAAATAATATAAATTTTTCGGTTAAAAAAGGGGACATCCTTGCATTAGTTGGACCAAGTGGTGGCGGTAAATCTACTTTGGTTGATTTGATCCCAAGATTTTATGATCCTATAAATGGGAAAATTTTAATTGATAATTTAGATATAAAAGATATTTCAGTTGAATCACTTCGTGGTAAAATGGGAATTGTAACCCAGGAAACATTTTTATTTAATACCTCAATATTTGATAACATCGCTTATGGTCTAACAAATTTTCCAATGGATAAGATGGTTGAAGCCGCTAAAATGGCTAATGCACACAACTTTATAACCGAAATGCCTCAAGGATATAACACAATTATTGGGGAACGAGGGGTTAAAATTTCTGGCGGGCAAAGGCAACGGTTAACAATTGCAAGAGCATTGTTAAAAAATCCAGAGATAATGATTTTTGATGAGGCAACATCAGCACTTGATAATGAGTCTGAAATTCTTGTTCAGGAAGCGATTGAAAGATTAATGAAGAACCGTACTACTTTTGTTATTGCTCATAGACTAAGCACTATTAGAAATGCAACAAGTATTCTTGTTATAGATAAAGGCAGAATTATTCAGCAGGGAACTCATGAGCAGTTAATAATGCAGGGAAATGGTCTTTATAAAAAATTATATGATATGCAGTTTAGGGATAATGATGTCTGAACAAAAAACTTCAACGGTAAGAATTCTTGATTCTGCTATTTATGTTTTTATAATAATCTTTTTGCTAAGTATAAGCAATTCGATTTTTGTTAATCAAATTGGTTATTACGGAGCTCTTATCCTGATACTTATTAAAGCAGGAGTAACCAAACAAAATCAATTTTCTAAAACAGGATTAGAATTTGCATTTGTTTGGTATATTCTTGCTGAAATTTTATCTACTTTATTTTCGCAAGAGAAAGCCCTTTCATTTCATAATCTTTTAAAGCATGTTCTTCTTATTCCCATAATTTATACTATCATAGCTTCTGTTAAAGATTTTAAAAGTGCAAAAAAAGTTTTACTAATATATCTGGGCGGAACCCTGATAACAGTATTAATATATCTTTACTTCTCACTTCATTTTTATCTAAATAATTTATATGGATCCACAGAATCCGGTCCTTCTGTTTTTCAATATCCCATAACTGCAAGTGAAATTATAAGCTTTACAGTAATTTTCTTATTCGCTTTTTTAATAAATGAAAAGACATCCATCAGAAATAAAATCTTTCTGTTTATCGGATTTGCACTTTCTTCACTTGCATTATTTTCTACGTATAAACGCACAGGCTGGATGGGTGCTGCCTTTGGAATATTACTTATTCTTATTGTGAAAAGGCAATGGAAGGTTTTGCTGGCAGGCGTAGCTCTACTGGCAATATTTTTTATCACACAAAAAAATATTAGCGAAGTAAATATATTTTCAATCACTCCTGATTCGAGTAAACTTGTTGAAACACTGAAAACAGAAGGTAAAGCCTATAATACATTTGCGCTTAACGATAAACTTATTATTAGTGATTATAATAAAGGCTTATTGGTTTATAAAGATTCAACTTTAATTAAACAATTTGAACTCCCTTCAGCGGCAACCAGATTTTTTCATTGGAAGGCAAATTATTATTTGTGCAGTTTAATGGATACAAGATATATTTTGTTCCGATTAGATGATGGTAAATTAACCCAAATGGGTGAACTGTATTCGCCAGGGTTTACGTATTCTGATGCAATTGCAAACGGGGACTTTTATATTCTAGATAAAGATAGCGGGCTAACAGTTTTTACAAATCCTGAAAACCTTAAGCAAAAGGTTTATTACCCGTCGTTTAGTTCTTATACAAATATTTATGTTGATTCTGCTTACTTAGTAGTTGCAAATCCAGTCGGCGATTATAAAATATTTAACCTAAAAAATAATCTACCCGTAGAATCTCCATTCGTTTATGACTCTTCTAAAAGTACTATTATATATTATTCACATCAAAATCTCTTTTCTTTGAATAAGAATGGATTAAATATTTTTAAAGTGGATTCTGCGGGCGTATCATATTTGCAAACCATTACATCAATTAAATCTGTTGTGGAAATGCTATTTAAAAATGGAAAGTATTTTATTTCATCATCAGATGGTAATGTTTATGTTATTGAACAAAATAATAATGGTGAATACAGGCTATTAAACAAGATACATATCGGTTATATACCCAAATCAATCAGTGTTTCGGAGAGCAATCTTTATGCTACAAGAGTTGAAAGTAAACAAAGCAGACTTTTAGGAATTTTTGATCCTTATCATCCTTCAAATTTTACCCGTATATCTTTATGGCGCGCAGGTATTAAAATGTTTGAAGTTCATCCGATATTTGGTGTTGGTGATATAGATTTAGCTAAACTATATAAGCATTATAAAGAACCTTATCATAAAGAAATTCAGGGACACTTGCATAACAATTTTTTCCATATACTTGCAACGCTGGGATTGTTTGGTTTGCTTGCCGTGATTTTCTTGTTTTATAAAATAATTGTGATTGATTTTAAGATTTATAATAAAATTAGAGATGAAGCTTTTGTATCTTCTTATGCTTTAGGAACCTTGGCAGCATTTTGCGGATTTATAATTTCCGGTTTAACTGAACTAAATTTTTGGGATCATGAAATCGCAACACTCATCTGGTTTACTTTTGGATTGAATATTGCATTCTTTAGATCAATTAAACCGGAACAAAAGATTAATTAAAGAAGAATCTTACCCCAAGCCCACCATTAAATGAAAAATCAGTTTCAGGAATAATATCTAATAATGGAGCAACTTCAAGGAAAACATCGATCGGAGTATTTCTGGGAATCCAGACAAGTCCAACATCAAATCTAAATCCCAAACGAGAGTCACCCACGTCTACAAGTTTTAATCTTGCACCTGGACCATAATAGAATTGAATGTTTTCATTTGTTTGAAATAAATTATTTACATGAAATAAATAATCGGCATGAAGATGCATACGACTATTTTTTTCAAAAGAGTAACCAAGACCAAAGTCAAAGGCAGTAGTCGAAGTTGTCCAATATTTTGCAGAAATTCCTGTTGGTTCTCCTAATATGATTCCCAATCCAAAACCTTTTGTTTGGGAAAAAGATGGAATAGAAAATAATATTACAAATAAGAATATAATTACGACTAATTTCTTCATTTAATTTTCCTTCAAGTTAGTAAATATTATAAGTAAAGTTAATAATATAGATTAAACAAAAAAAACGCAATCATTTGGAATAGGAAGAGCCTTTAATTAATTTTTACGTATAATTTGTTGATTTAAAAATGTTCCGGGAAATTTTATGGCCGATAACAATTCATCTCAAATCTATTTAAAAGCAAAAAAGCTATCAAGGGAATTTAACACCTCCAATGAAGTGGCAATAATCCTTGCTGCTGGTCATGGTAAAAGAATTAAATCTCAAAAATCAAAAATGCTGCATAAAATTTGGGAAATCCCCACAGTTGAAAGAGTCTATAATGCCTGCCGCCATGGAATCGAAAATATTAATACAGTTATTGTCGTTGGGATAAAAGCTATAGATGTAATGGATGTTATAGGTAAACGTGAAGCAAATAAATTCGCATACCAAGAGTTACAAAATGGAACCGGGCATGCTGTTCAAGTTGGGCTTAGAGCAATTATGGGTGATTTTCAGGATGGAATTGTATACATATTACCCGGTGATATGGGTCTGCTTGATGATATTTCAATGAACAACTTCAGGAACGATTTTATTTCCTCAGAAAATGATATGATGGTATTAATCGGGATCTACGAAGGCGATCCATTACAAAATACTTATGGGCGCATTATTCGTGCTAAAGCTAAAGATGATAAAGGAAATGATACCGGGAAAGATTATGGGAATGTGATCCAGATTTTAGAATACAAAGATATTATGGCTTTACCTCAGGAGGTTACCTTTAAAACAGTTTACAGGAACAAAACATATTCGTTTTCAAAACAGGAATTAATTGAAACAAAAGAATTTAATTCCGGAGTTTATGCTTTTAAGTACGACAAACTGCTTGAGTTAATTTACAGCATTTCAAATGATAATGCACAAAATGAAATGTACATTACCGACCTTATTTCTCTCTTTAACCTAAAAGGATATTCTGTTGGCGCTGTAAGTCCTAAACAGCAATATGTAGTAATGGGATTTAACAATAAATCTGTTCTTAAGGAGATGGATGAAATTGCGCGCAGAAATGTTTATGAAAAATTAAAAGATATAATTGAAATCGATGACCCGGATGATTTTTTTATTCACGATAATGTTGTAAATGATTTGATAGAGTTGGATAAAAAGGGCACACCATTAGACATTAAAGTTGGTAAAGGTGCGTACATTGGTGATGGAGTAAAGCTTAATTATAATATTGAATTTGGAAGAGCAGTTTATATAACAGGCAATATTATCTTTGGAAAAAATGTTAAAGTGTGGCGGTCAGTTCATCTTTCTTGTTTTGAAAATCAAACATTAAAGATAGGTGATAACGTTAAAATTCTTTGGGGCGATATTATAAAAGGCAATATTAAAATTGATGAAAATTCCATAATTGAATCAAGTGTTAATTTAACGGGCAGCGATGATTATCCATTAAAAATTGGAAAGAATGTACTTATTAAAGGAACAAGCTATCTGTTTGGTTCAATCATTGAAGATGGATTAACAATCGAGCATAGTGTTTTGATAAAGAAAAAAGTTAGAGCAGAAAAAGATTCATTCGGAAATATTAAGCCAGTAAGATTTTATTTGCCGGATTCTGAAGGTAAAGAACTGCTAACTCAACTTTAAAATGAAAAAGGCTCTTGTAAAAAAGAGCCTTAAGTTTAGCATCAATAAAAAACTATTTTACAGCGGTAAGCTTATTTAAATGTTTGGTAATCTTTGATTTTTTTCTTGCAGCATTATTTTTGTGCAATCTACCTTTAGCCGTACCTTTATCAATTATTGCAACTGCTTCTTTATAAAGCGTTTCTACATCTTCCTTGGTCGTCGTAGCAAGCGTTTTCTTCATTACAGTTTTAATTTTTGAATCTGTCATTTTGTTAATTTTTTTTCTTTTTTCAGAAGAACGAATTCTCTTTTTTGCTGATTTATGATGAGCCATTAAATCAAAACCTTATAATTAGTTAAAAAATGTGGGTCAAATATAGGCATTGCCTCGTTTGATGTCAAACTCAGCTTTTGTAACTTTGCCCACTAATTATTTGTAAAAAAGCTTCAAATCGCACTTTTTATGCTTAAGGTTAACGAGATATTTTATTCAATTCAGGGAGAAGGGACCTCAACAGGGTTGCCTTGCGTGTTTGTACGCCTGACTTATTGTAATCTTAGATGTACTTATTGTGATACAGAATATGCTTTTTATGAAGGTAAGGAAATGACCTTTACTGAAATTATTGATGAAGTTAAAAAGTATGATTGCAAACTCATTGAAATAACAGGTGGGGAACCTTTGGTACAAATGGATGAGTGCCTAATTTTGATGAAACAACTTTGTGATAACGGTTTTGAAGTTATGATTGAAACAGGAGGAAGTATATCAATAAAAGAGATTGATGAGCGAGTTAGAATAATTATGGATTTAAAATGTCCATCAAGCGGCATGGTAAAGAAAAATCTTTATGAAAACATTAATCACTTAAAATCAACTGATGAATTAAAGTTTGTTATCGGAAGCAGAGAAGATTATGACTGGACATTAGAAATGATTAAAAAATATCAGTTGATGAATAGGTGTGAAATTTTATTTTCAGTTGTGTTTGGCAAGTTAGAGCCAGTTCAATTAGTAAACTGGATTTTAAAAGATAAATTAAACGTTAGATTTCAACTCCAGGTGCACAAATTTATTTGGCACCCTGATACAAAAGGTGTATAATGAAAATAGCTAAAGAATTCCATTGGGAAATGGGGCATCGCCTTCCCGAACATTTTGGCTTGTGTAAAAATATTCACGGACATTCCTATAAAATGATCGTTGAGTTTGAAGGTGAATTAGATAAAAATCAAATGGTAATTGATTATTATGATGTCGAAAAGATAATCAACCCGGTAATAGAAAAACTTGATCATTCTTATATGGTTAATAAGGACGATAAGATTCTGCTCGAGTTTTTAGAAAGAGTAGATTCTAAAAGAGTTGTTGTGGATTTTTATGCAACAGCAGAAAATATTTGCACGTACTTATTGAATGAAGTGAAAAAATGTTCGCTTCCTTCAAATATTTTATCTGTTAAAGTTAGAGTTCACGAAACCCAATTTGATTATGCTGAAGAATCAATGAGACTTCGTTGAGAAGTAATAAGTTTAATCCCAGGAATAAGTTTAGAGATAAATTTGGAAACAAATCGAATATAAAACAATTTGTTTCTGATAAACGCAAATCGATAAACCTCAATTTTTCCCGCTTTAAAATTATTGTTGAATACGAAGGCACACGATATTCTGGATGGCAGAGACAAGAAAATGCAAAAACAATTCAAGGTTCAATTGTAAAAACTGCGCGAGATATTTTTGAAGATGACTATTTAGATTTACAAGGTTCGGGCAGAACAGATAGCGGGGTGCATGCACTTCACCAGGTTGCTCATCTTGATGCCAAAACTGTTTTGGCTCCGGAAATCATTAGAATGAAATTAAATGATATGCTTCCATACGATATAAATATTCTGGATGTCCAGAAGGTAAGTCAGAACTTTCATGCAAGGCACGATGCAAAAGCACGCAGCTATATTTATCAGATTTCAAGAAGGCGAACTGCGTTCGGGAAAAACTTTGTATGGTGGATTAAAGATAAATTGGATTTTAGAAAAATGGAATCAGCTTCAAAATATTTTATTGGCATGAACAACTTTGCCTCATTTTCCGATGATGATCCCGAAGATAAATCTACTAAAGTTTTGATTGACGATATTCAATTAAAGGAAGAAGGCGACTTAATTCTCATAAGAATTATTGGCTCTCACTTCATTTGGAAAATGGTTAGACGAATAGTCGGAATTTTAGCCGAGGTTGGCAGAGGTAGAAAAAATGAAAAAGATGTTCTGTTTTATCTAAACAACAAATCAAGCGAACCTTCAAAATATACTGCTCCGCCTTCAGGATTATTTTTGGAGAAAGTTATTTATGAGGGGGAATCAATTCCAAAAGATTTTTCTTCAACAATAAGAATCTAGATCAAAGACGGTTAACTCTAATCAGTCCTATCCTATCATCTTTTTTAATTTTTGAATTTCATCACGTAAGTTCGCCGCTTTTTCAAACTCTAAATCTTTTGCTGCTTTGTGCATTTCATCCGTTAATTGCTCAACCAAATCTTCTTTTTGTTCTTTGTTCATGTACTTAAGAACTGGTTCTGCAACTTTTGAAAAACCATAACTTTCCTTTTCATCTTTCTTCCTGATATCAGCAATTGAGGTTGATGAAAGAATTTCTTCCATCGATTTATATATTGTTGCAGGAACAATTCCATTTATCTCGTTATACTCTTGCTGAAGTATTCTTCT
Organism: uncultured Ignavibacteriaceae bacterium; assembly: GCA_963809415.1. GTDB lineage: Bacteria > Bacteroidota > Ignavibacteria > Ignavibacteriales > Ignavibacteriaceae > IGN3. The sequence continues at coordinate 2,472,388 of CAWEJJ010000003.1, forward strand.
TCTATTGGTTTCGGTTATGGTTTTCCTCATTGATTCAGTAATCTTATCAGCGTACATAATTACTTTGCCATTAACATTACGAGCTGTTCTTCCTGCAGTTTGCATCAATGACCGCTCACTTCGTAAAAATCCTTCTTTATCAGCATCAATGATTGCCACAAGAGAAACTTCAGGCAAATCTAGTCCTTCTCTTAAAAGATTTACGCCAACCAGAACATCAAATTCACCGAGGCGAAGATCGCGTAAAATCTCAACTCGTTCCAGTGAATCAATATCACTATGAATATATCTGACCAAAATTCCAATCTTATCCAGATAATCAGAAAGATCTTCAGCCATTTTTTTTGTTAAAGTGGTAACAAGAGTTCTTTCTTTAACCTCAGTTTTTTTCCTAATCTCAGAAATCAAATCATCTATTTGTCCTTTAATCGGTCGTACTTCAATTTCAGGATCAAGCAAACCAGTTGGGCGAATGATTTGCTCAACAATAATTCCACCGCTCATTTCTAATTCATAATCAGCTGGAGTCGCACTTACAAAAATCACCTGATTTAACATTTTCAAAAATTCTTCATATTGCATCGGGCGATTATCAAGTGCAGAGGGAAGGCGAAAACCATAATCAACCAAAGTTTGTTTGCGGCTTCTATCTCCATTATACATTCCACGAATTTGAGGAATAGTTACATGTGATTCATCAATTATTAAAAGAAAATCATCAGGAAAATAATCGAACAAATTAAATGGGCGCGAACCAGGATCTCTGCCATCCATGTGTCGCGAGTAATTTTCAATTCCTGAGCAGTAACCAATTTCTTTCATCATTTCAATGTCAAACTTTGTCCGCTGTTCAAGTCTTTGTGCTTCCAAATATTTTTCTTCTTTCCGAAAGACTTCCAATTGCTCAGAAAGTTCCTGTTCGATGTTATAAATTGCTTTCTGCATTTTACTTCGATCAGTAACAAAATATTTTGCTGGATATATAGGAACCGATTCAACCTCTCTAATAATTTTTCCAGTTATAGCGTCAATGATAGAAAGTTTTTCAACATCATTATCCCAGAATTCAATTCTGATTGCTTCTTCATCCTGGTAAGCCGGAATAATTTCAACAACATCACCGCGCGCACGAAAGGTACCACGAGAAAAATCTGAATCGTTCCTGACATAATAAATATCTATCAGTTGGCGTAAGAATTTTTTGCGATCTAATTTTTCTTTCTTTTTTACAAAGATAATTTGTTTTGCGTATTCATCCGGGGCGCCAATACCATAAATACAGCTTACACTTGCTACAACAATTACATCTTTACGTCCTTCGATTAATGAAGTTGTGGCTTTTAATCTTAAGCGATCAATCTCTTCATTAACAGAAAAATCTTTTTCAATATAAACATCGCGGGAGACAACATAAGCCTCGGGTTGATAATAATCATAATAGCTAATGAAAAATTCAACAGCGTTGCTCGGGAAAAATGATTTAAACTCAGAGTAAAGCTGTGCGGCAAGAGTTTTGTTATGCGAGATAATTAATGTTGGTTTGTTGGTTTGCGCAATAACATTTGAAATGGTAAAAGTTTTGCCGCTTCCCGTTACGCCTAACAAGGTTTGAAATTTATCACCACGATTTACACCCTCAACAAGTTGTTTAATTGCTTCCGGCTGATCACCAGAAGGTTTATAATTAGAAATGAGCTCAAAATTTTTCATATAAATTAATCAATCAATACTTCATGTACGTGAAAACTGTCTCCACTTAAATGTCCTTTTAAGATTAGTAGTTCAGCTTGATTAAACTCTTGTGGTAAAGCAATAGAACCACTAACCATCATAATTCTCCTATTTTTATCGGCGATGTAAAAAACAACGTCACTTCCTTGCTGATTAATTCCGCGATCGGCAAGTAGTTGAACCCGAATTTCTTTTACTGCATTATTATTTGCATTAAAGTCATCAAATGATCCTAATCCACTTTGGGAAAAGTAAAAATTATAGATTATAAAAACGACAAGTAACAGTAATAATGGTAAAATTAGCTTTTGTAATCTCTTCATTTTGTTGCTTTGTTGTTATTAAATTGTAACTAAATTTAATGAAAATTGTTTTTACTATTCAATACAAATCAGGACTGAAAAAATATGAATGCTAAAATAATGTGGATTATCATTTCTGCAATATCTGGATTTACTGCAGTTGCAATTGGCGCTTTTGGTGCGCATGGGCTTCGAGAAAAACTTTCCGCACAAATGCTGGAGATTTATAAAACCGGAGTACTTTATCAACTTATTCATTCTGTAGTTTTACTTGCACTATCTTTAAACACTATAATTAAACCCAACTTGCCATCAATATTTTTTTTATTAGGAATCATTCTGTTTTCATTTTCCCTTTATATCTATGCAACTTCTGGAATTAGATTTTTTGCAATGATAACACCAGTTGGCGGATTTTGTTTTTTAATCGGCTGGTTATTAATTATTTATGAAGCGGTGAATGTAAAGTAAAATAATTTTATCACAAACAGACTTAATAGCACATAGCTCAAAATAAATTACTTAATTGCTTTTAGCTTAAAGTAAACTTCTTCGGGTGAAAATATTCCGGATAAAAACCTTTCATACATCACAGGTTCAAGGTTAACAATAAAATCCATCCATTTTAGCGCTGAAAAATGTGAGGTGATAAATTTTTTATCCAGTACTTCAAACTGAGCGCCTGTTTCATAATTTGTTCGATGATTCAATTTCCATTTTTCATAAAATTTTAGTTTGCGGTTCCCAATGTATTCGTAATTATCAAAAGTACGAATAGAAAAAGGTATTTTATGATCCGGATCTCCAAAGTATTTTGTGTTTAGAAAGAATGGTGCATATACAATTAAAATTCCATTTGGTTTTAAAATCCTGTAAAGTTCTGTGATAGTTTTGTTAAAGTTATTAATATGTTCTAAAACGTGAGAAGCATAAATCTCATCAAAATAATTTTCAGGAAAAGGATAAGGAAATATATTAATATCGTGGATCTGGTTTCCACCATAATCAACAATATCAAGATTAACATAACCCTCTTTAATATCATGGCCGCAGCCTAAGTTTAGCTTCATCAGTTTTACCTTCTATAAATAACTTTATTTCAAATTTAAAGTAATCTTATCCAAATGGTTCTCTTTAAAATAAAAAAAACGGTTAATTTTTTACATATTAAACAAAAATAAACAAAGATAAAAAAACATTAGATTATTACTCTTTTTAGCACTTTTTTAACAAATCAGCACACCTTCATCTAATCTTCTCTAACTAATATTAATCTTTATTTATTAAAATATTGTTACTATCTTGTTACCATCATTTTATAAAAATAATATTTATATGAGCGTAAAACTAAGAACTAAGAAAACAAAAGATGGTGGCAATTCCCTTTATCTAGATATTTACTATAAAGGTAAACGAAAATACGAATTTTTAGGATTAACTATCAAAAAGAATGATAAGAATAGAAGTAAAATAAAAGAGATTGCCGAGAAAAGAAGATCACAAAAAGAATTAGAAATTTTTGCAAATGCTTATGACCTTCCAAATTTCTACAATGGAAAATCCGACTTATTAAAATTTTATGAAGGCAATTGTACTGATACCGCTTATACTTCATCATTAAATAGGTTAAAGAAATTTGCAAAAACTAGTTTAATAAATGGTGAATTACCATTTAGTAAAGTTGATGAAAAATTTTGTGAAAACTATAAAGAGTATTTAATAAAGGAAGGATTAAAAAATAATTCTGTCTGGGTGTTTATTTATAAGTTAAAAGCAGTCTTGAATAAAGCTGTTAAAGAAAAAATAATTCCTTTCAACCCGGCAAGGTTTGTAAAAGCTAGAATGGAAGAAACGGAAAAAATCTATTTAACAGTTGATGAATTAAAAAAAATGTATAATACAGAGTATAATGATAAAGAAATAAGAAGGGCATTTTTATTTTCTTGTTTTACTGGATTAAGACTATCAGATATTAAGAGTTTAACCTGGCAACAAATTAGAGAAAATAAAGTCTATTTCAAGCAACAAAAGACTAGGGGTATTGAGTATCTGCCTTTAAGTGATAGTGCTATTCAAATATTATATAAAGATGTATCGCAAGATCGAATAAATAATTTATCAGAAAATGTTTTCCAAATATTGATTAAACGAAGTGAGGATATTGGATCACATTTAAGAAAATGGGCAAAGTTAGCAGGAGTTCAAAAATATATTAGCTTTCACACAGCTCGACATACTTTTGCAACTCTATCTTTAACTTATGGTATTGATTTATATACTGTTAGTAAAATGCTGGGACATAAAAATATTAATACTACTCAAGTATATGCAAAAATCATAAATGAAAAAGTCAATGAAGCCGTGAAGAAATTACCAACGTTCTAAAAGGCTAAAACAATTAACAGCAATAATATTTTTCCCCGAAGACTAAGATGTTCTTTGAGCACAGAAAAAAAAGCAACCCCGAGCGGAGGTACGGAGCGAGCTTTGTATAGGGTTGTTTTTTTCTTCTGGCGGAATATCTTTTTTTAGCGAGGGGAAAAAGGAAATTATATGAAAACATTAATTAAACAAATCGAATTTTTATTCACATCTGATGACGAAAAGATCAGAAAAGAAATAATTGAATCAATTAATCTAGTCTATAAAAATAGATTATCTAAAAATGATTTATTGGGTATAGATAAAACTATTGATTGGTTAAAAATTATAAATGTTTTTAATGCTGAATATGAAAAGTTATATGACCAAATAAATAGAAACAAAAATTTAAGTGGTCTCTTAAACAATAAGGATTTATTTAAGAGAAAATTAAAAGAGGGGTTAAAAGAAAGAATCTTGATAAACATACTATTAGGAAAGCCGAAATTTGATATTGAAAAAGAAATGAAAATGTATTTCTCGCAGTACTATTTTCTGAAATTTATCGAGGGTTTGGAACAAGAATCATATAAGAAGTTATTTGAGAAAAATCTAAAATACCTTGAGAAAGGATTAAAGCATTCTGGGAAGCAAATTTCAAAAGACAGATTAGAAGCTTATGAGAAAATATTCATTAAAAATGATGAGTACAGATTAAAATGGAATAAAAATAACTTTAGATCAATAGCTTTTAACGAAGGCAAAAAACTTGGATATCAAAACATATCAGAATTAGAAAATTTTTATAAGTCATTTAGTAAATTCAAAAAACAAAATAGTTTAACTGGACACAACAGTTTTAAGAAATATTTATCTACTTATCGCAAGTTGATATAATAGCCACTAACGATTAGCCGACATACCTAAGACGAATTTAGCTCCTGTAAAAAAAATAAACAGGAGTTAACAAATGGCACTTTTTAATGCAGCAAGATTCTTAAACGAATTAGCAGAACTAAAATCCTTAATAACAGTTTCAAATGCTGAGTATATAGGCATTGAGGAAGCTTCAAAACATTTAGGACTAAGTAAAACCTACCTTTACTCACTCGTACACAAAGGGAAACTACCATTCTATAAACCAAACGGTAAAAAAATCTATTTTAATAAACTTGAGCTTAATAGCTGGATAGCTCAATCAAAGGTAAAATCTATTGATGAAATAGAAATTGAGTACCAAAAAAACCGGAGCTTGAATTTTCAAACTGCCCCCCTTGACAAGTAAGAAACAACTGGTGCAAAATGAAAATTGATGATGTTGTTTTACAGGTTAAGAGAAACAGAAAAAAGATAATTTCTCAAAAAGTTGCAATAATGCTCAAAGAATATGCAGAAGAAAAATTTCCAAAAGATAAAATGTTTCAAAGAAAAATGTTAAGGCAAATAAGATGTTCAAGTTATATTGAGGTTTTAGAAAATGGAAGTGTAAAAGCTCATTACTGCAAAGAAAAAACCTGTCTTGTTTGTAATTCTATAAGAGCAGCAAAATTTTTAGATAAGTACAAAAGCAATGTAGAAGAAAAATCTTTTATCTATCATAACGTACTTAGTATTAAAAATCCAAATGACGAAAACTTAAAAAATGATATTGATAAGATGTTTAAATTTTTTAATCAATCGTCACTAAAAAGAAATCAAAGATTTAAAGAATTAAATGAAAGAATTGGATTTGTGAGAACATTTGAAACAACATTTAACGCAAGAGCAAAAACTTATAATATTCATTTCCATTGTTTAATTGCTGGTGATTATGAGAATGAGGTTGTTGAGTATGGTGAAATACTTATTGATTACTGGCTTAAATATTTCAAAGATAAAGCAAGTATTAAAGCTCAATACTTAAAGAAACAAGAAAAATCTATTTTAGAAAATTTTAAGTATTTGTTCAAGCTTAAAGATATAACTAAAAATGAAATTCCAATGCTTTACACGTTCTTAAAGGCGGTTCATAATAAAAGATTATTTACCGTTAAGAATATTGAAGCAACAAAGAAAAGTAAAAATGAATTTAATGAGCAAAGATTTAATGATCGGAAATCAGATTGTAAGCAAAGTTTTCACTATCATATTAAATCTAAAAATTGGATTGACCCTGAAACTGGAGAAATTTTTATAGATAATAAGAAAGAAAAAAAATATGATGATGAAATGGAAGAAATTAAAAACTTTAGAGAATTAAAAAAATACTTTAACGACCTATCTATTTAACTGCTTACTTTCATATATTTGTACTTCTTCACATCATAAATAATTTGTTATGAATTACATCTATCTGGGCGATTGCCACAATGTGCTTAAAAATGAAATTGCAGATGAATCTGTTGATCTCATTTATATCGATCCTCCCTTTAACAGTAAAAGAGATTACAATATATTTTTTGACAGCAAAGAAATTCAAACTCAAAGAATTGCTTTTGAAGATACCTGGACACTTACAAATATTCAGGATTCTCTTGCTGAGTTGAACACAATACAAACTCACAATCTCTACAAACTTCTTACAACTTATCAGGAAGTTGCACCGCACGCTTTTCCTTATTTAGTTATGATGGGATTGAGAATTCTTGAATTGCATAGAGTATTAAAACCAACCGGCAGCTTTTATCTCCATTGTGATCCAACAATGAGCCATTATTTGAAAACTATTTGTGATTTAATTTTTAAGCCTAAAAATTTCTTAAATGAAATTGTTTGGTGTTATAGAGGTGGTGGTAGATCAAATACAGATTTTGCGAGAAAACACGATATTATTTTTAGATTTTCAAAGTCTTCAGAATATACATTCAATCCGGATCCAATTAAAATACCATATGAAGCAAGAGATTATGGAAAGGATCATAATTCTGTATGGGGGAAACACAAAGGAGTTGAAAAAATCTATATGCCAAAAGTTGATGGGAAAATCCCCGAAGACTGGTGGAACTTTGATCAGTTAAACTCTGGAGCTAAAGAACGATTAGGTTATCCAACCCAAAAACCAAGAGTTATTTTAGAGAGAATTATCCAAGCAAGTAGTAATGAAGGGGACACAGTTTTAGATGCATTTTGTGGTTGTGGTACCTCCATAGATGCAGCAGAAGGATTGCATCGTAAATGGATCGGGATTGATATTTCTCCTATTGCAATCTCACTGATTAAAAGAAGATTAAAGGATGCTTATAAAACTTCGTTAAGTAAATTTGAGGTGCGAGGAGTTCCAGAAGATGAACAATCAGCGATTAAACTATGGAATGAAAACCCAAACGCCTTTCAAGATTGGTGGCTTACTGAGTTTGAGGTATTTTCTACAACTGAAGGGACAAAAGGAGCCGATAAAGGTATTGATGGGATTGGTCAATACTTAATTGGGGAAGATCAAACTATAAGAGTTGCATTCCAGGTTAAAGGTGGAAAAGTTCAATCAAAAGATATTGATGCGCTGATAGGAGTACTCTCAAAACACAAATGCGATCTTGGAGTTTTCTTAACAATTGAACCGCCGACAAAACCAATGCTTGAAACAGCAACCGGGGAAGGTTTTGTAGAGTACCCGGGTTTCCAATATCCTAAAATTCAGATACATACATTAAAAGAATTCTTTGCAAACAAACGCCCCAAACTGCCTAAGACAAATATTACTTTCAAATCAGCACAGTTTAAGGGTAAGAAAAGTAAACAAATTGATTTAGGGATATAAATTTTAATAAATTGAGAAAATAAATGCCAGAAACAAAAAAATGTCCTTATTGTGCAGAAGAAATTTTAATTGATGCAAAGAAGTGTAAATATTGTGGTGAATACTTAGATGAAGAATTAAAGATAAAAAATAAACCTGCTGAAACAAAAGTGGTTGCAAAGGAAGGTTGTTTTCTTCAATCGTTAAATGCAGGATGTATGTTAATTGTTATCATAATTGGTGGAATATTATTAGCTGTATTCTTATCGGGACTTTTTAAGTAATTAAGAATAAATTGAATAAAGTTTGTTACTATAATGTTATTGATAAACCCATAACTTGTTTATTTAATTATAGTTACAGTGATTGAAAATAATTAAAATAAAAAAAGCGGCACAAATGTACCGCTTTAATTTTATAAATATAAATTATCTTGAAATAATTTCAATTAACGCACTTGCAACTGTTTTCTCATTGTTGTCAAGCAGAAATACTCTATAAAAACCTGGTTCTTCAAACTTCATATCACTTTCGTCATTCTTTGTAAAGAAAATGTATTTCATATCAGGCTCAACGGTATAAGGAAAATTTTTATAATACTCAAACGATCTGGTTCTTGCATTATATTTATCAAACTGAATTGAACAATTTGTAAGTTCAAGTGGGTAATCACATTTAACCATTACGGTTAAATATCCAGTTGTAAACCTATCGCTTACACCAACTTCGCCATCATTACCGTAACTTTCACAGAAATACATAACCGGTTCTGATTGTGCGTGCAAATTAATATTTACCCCAAGTAAAAGAACAAATAGAAAAGAAAAAAGAAGAAGAGATTTTTTCATTTATAGCTCCATTGGTTTGTGTTTAAGATGATGGCTTCTTTTATAAATAATTATGCCACCTTATTATCATTGATTATTGCTAATTTTCCAACTTTTCGAAAATATTTTGAGACAAAAGTACATATCAAAAATAAAAACGAGATATATTCAATCTGGTTCTCGAAACCAGCAAAAAAAATACTTAATAACTACACTATTGAAAATTGCACCTTTTAAGCTGTAAATACAAGTATTTTACATAAATTATTTATTAAAAAATTTACTTTTAATGTTTGTTAGACGCAACAATATTACTAAAAAACCAAAAGGAACAAAAACCTTGCAGCAAAATCTCATTCACTACTGTTTTGATCTTGATGGAACACTCGTTGATTCCAATCAAACAATTTATAAAGCGACTGCAGTTGCATTATCTGAATTAGGAATAAATTTTAATGTTGATGAAAAAGAGTTTGCTCTAAAAATCGGGCAGCATTTTTTAGATATTTTTAATGCTTTTAATATTAACGTTAAAGATTTTGATCACTTTATTAAGATATATAAAGAAAATTATTTTAATCTCATGCAATACTCTAAGATCTATCCTGAGATTGAGGAGACCTTTATTCAATTAAAAAATCGCGGAGCCAAGATTTCTTTATTAACAACTAAGATGCAGGATCAAGCAGATAAAATAATTGATTATTTTAATCTTAGAAATTATTTTGATCTTGTTATGGGAAGAAGGGATGGTATTGCTCATAAACCTTCTGCAGAACCATTGCTAAAAATTTGTACTGAGCTTAATGTGGATGCAAAGCAAACACTTATGGTTGGTGATACCGAGCTTGATATTCAATGTGGAAAAAATGCCGGGGCAAAAACTTGTGGAGTTTTATACGGTTATAGAACTAAAGAACTTCTTGAAATTGAGCAACCAAATTTTATAATTGGTTCCGTTAAAGAAATATTAGATTTATAAAAATAAATTTCCCAAAGATTGAAATTTATTTTCACCAAATGACTTTTGATTTTGTCAATCTTTAATATTAATCATTCTGCAAGCAAAGCTTCTTTTGATTTTTGAAGTTCGGCAATTTGATCTTTAGAAAGCTTTGGATATTCAAGATTTAATTTTTTCATTTTATCAATAATTATGTCACTAACAAGTAGTCGCGCAAACCATTTTTTATCCGCAGGAATGATATACCATGGAGCATATATTTTACTTGTTGCAGAAATTGCATCTTCATAAGCTTTTTGATAATCATTCCAGAATTTTCTTTCTTCAACATCAGCAGATGAAAATTTCCAATTTTTAGCCTGATCTTCAATTCTATCTAAAAATCTTTTTTTCTGTTCATCTTTTGAAACATGTAAAAAGAATTTTAATACTACGGTACCATTTTTAAAAAGATAATTTTCAAAATCGCTTATTTGTTTATATCGTTCTTGCCAAATATTCTCATTAACTAACTCTGTGGGAATTTGCTGAGACTTTAGTAAATCATGTACTTTAACAATTAACACTTCTTCATAATGTGAACGGTTAAAAATCCCGATCCTTCCTCTTTCCGGAGCAACTTTTTGCACGCGCCATAAATAACCATGATCAAGTTCCTCTTTTGAAGGTTGTTTAAAGCTGTAAACCTGCGTTCCTTGTGGATTAAGACCGCTCATTACATGTTTGATAGTGGAATCTTTACCAGCCGCGTCCATTGCTTGAAAGATGAGCAAAAGAGAATACTTGTCAGATGCATAAAGTTTATCCTGTAGCTCGATCATTTTTTCTATATTTTTTTCTAAATGTTCTTTTGCATCATCTTTAGATTTTAAACCAGCCGTATCGTTAGTATCATATTTTTCAAGATTTATTTTAGAGTTAGGCTTTACAAGATAATTTGATAACTTCATAATTGACTCCGAATGAATATTGTGAGTTCTTTAATGCAAATTATCCCTAAGCTAAGGGATTATCAAATGGATTTAGAATAACATAATAAAATTTAATTTAGCCTTTTATTGCTTAAATTTTCTTTCTGTAAACTCCCATTCCTGGTTTTTAACGATTATTACAGGCATTCTTGTTTGAATTTGAGACGTTAAAAATTTTTAACATTAGCAATAATTACACAAGTGATTGAGTAATTATTGCAAAAATCTTCAATAATCAAGACATACTACCTGCATGCATATCATAAGATTCTTGGCATAACTGTTGTCTAAAATTAACGGCTTTTGACATATTTTTTACAAGTTGATAAGTAAGTAATTGTTGTGACTGAAAATTTATACAAAAATCTATTAGATATCCTTCCAGATTTCTTTACTAATAAGCAAGTTAAAGAATTCCTATCCTTATATAAATCTTCAATAAGTAGTCAACCAAGGTTGGATAAGAAAGTAAAAAATAAGCAAACGGAATTCAAATTTGCTGACGGTTTAAGTTATCGTTCACAAATAGATATTTTAATCACATATTCCTCAAATCTGCTTCCGAAAGAAAAATTCTTATCCTTATTGCTTTATCTTAGCCAGGCTTCGATAACAACGGGAGAATTTGCTACAGCAATTGAAATTAATGAAAAAATAATTTCAAATACTTCTGATGATAAAAATTTTGTAGATCTTTCAGCAAATGCCTGCTTATTAATCGGTGAAATTTTTAGCAGACAAGCTAACTGGCAAAATAGTTTTGATTATATCAGACAGGCCCGGTCATTATTTGAATCCGTAAATGATGTTAAAGGCATTGCAAAATGTGAAAACCTTTTGGGTACTATTTATGGAGATCTTGGTGATGTTAAAAATGCAGTAGAAAATTTTGAGACTGCTTTAGGAAAATCGATAGATGAAAATAATTATACCGTAAAAGGCAAAATTGAGATTAATCTTGGCATTGTTAACAACATCAAAGGCTTGTTTGATGAGGCGCTTGTTTACTTTAAGCGCGCACTTTTTAATTATGAAAAAGTGGGAGATAAAATTAGAATTGCAGAGATACATCAAAACATTGGCATGGTATACACTAAAAAGGGGAATTATGAATCTGCATTAAAAGAATTTGATGAAAGTTTTGCTTACGCTGTTGAAAATAATTATTTGCAGGCCATTGGATTTGTTTACTTAAGCAAATCATTTGTCTATACTCAAATGGCAGATTATTCACTTGCAGGGGCGTTTGCTGATAAAGCCATGGAAGTTGCATATAAGTTAAATGATAAACTAACAATTGCAGAAGTTTATAAGATTAAAGGAATTATTCAACGAAATGTTAAAAATTTCCCACTAGCTGAAAATTATCTGCAAACTAGTTTACGATTAAATATTGAAACCGGGAATCAATTAAACCAGGCAGAAACTTTTCATGAGTTAGGTTTGCTGTACAAAGCGATGGGCAAAGTTGAGGAGAGCGAAAAAAATCTAAACTTGGCTCTTGAGTATTTTAAGAAAATAAATGCCGAGCCTGATATTAGACTTCTTGAAAAACTTATCACTTTAAAAAATTAAAAGACATTAAAAAAGGCTATCTCAATAGAATTACAATCCAGAGATAGCCAATTAACTTTTTAAAAATTATTCTAAACTATTTGCCAAAATTAAGATTTTCGAATCCCTCTAATCCACCAAATTTGGGCATTGCAATTGCGGCAACGATTGCCCCTATTACAAAGTATATTACAATTAAAACAATAATTGTAACTATTACATATCCAACTAATTTATCTTGCGGTGTATTCTTAACAATCTTAAGACCTAGATAAAGCAGATATAAGGAATATAATCCTAAGAGACCAAGGATCCCTATTGTCGGGATAATGCCAAATATTCCTGCAATCCAGGCTGCTGTCCAGGAATATATAACAACTTTTAATGATGCAACCATGTCTTTTGTTGCGCCAAACGAAGGTGCTAACGCATCAACAACAAATGCAGAGAGATAAACACCGACAAGTGTTAAAACATATTGTAAAACAGCATAAAGAATTCCGCTGCCAATTGGAAGTTTAAAAGAACCGAAAGGCCCAAGTGAAATACCAACAATTGATTGTCCGATAAAGGTTGCAATCGCAGGAATAGCCGCAAGTATCATTGCATACTTTGTGAATAAATCCATCGCTGTTGCTTGTTCACCTTTAATCACTTCCCATTCGGTTTTAGGTGTAACAAGAATATTTTTAGCACGTTCGAAAAGATTCATAATGAACTCCTATAATTAGTTATAGATGCATAAAATTTATTAGTTATTCTTTGGTCCAAAAATCTTAGTATAAATTACCCTCTTTGTTTTATTGATTATTATTATTTTAAATTTAGAAAGGTTATTCATTTTAATTAAGGCTTTTAAAAGAAAATTTTGATGAAAACGAAAAATGGGAAATTATTTCTTTGAACATGTATATTCCTGAAAAGTATAAGTTAAAATTAGAAATACAATGAATTCAAAATATCAGTTACTTTGTGCTTTGCTAATAGTTTAAGCGGTATAAACTTAAGAAAAATAGATATACTTGTAAATAGCACTTGTTAAATATAAAGCTATTTTTATGAAGGATATCTTCTAATTAATTTGAAGGTTTTATGAATCGTGGGGAATAAGATGAAAGATAAGTAATGCAGTTGACCGATAATCTTGATTCCTTTGCTGTTTTACTATTCTGAAAAAAGTTTTTGCATAAGGTAAGTTAGTAATTTTGTTTTATTTTTAAATAAAAAGAAATATAAAATTTGAGGTTAAAATGATAAGCAAAGAACTATTAGATATACTCTGCTGCCCTGAAACAAAAGCCGAGTTGGTGCTTGATGGCAATTCATTAGTTTCAACTGATAAAGCAACAAGAAGGCGTTATAGAATTGAAGATGACATTCCAGTAATGCTTATTGACGAATCAGAGCAACTAAGTTTGGAAGAATGGACGGCAATTATGACTAAGCATGAGAAAAAAGTATAGTTAATTTAGTAAAGGGTATATTTTCATTTCTTGGTTGCAGAAAAGGGATATTACTTAAAAGCAACACTTGATGCTAAATCTAAAAAATACTTAAAAATGAATTAGATTTAATTAATTTATTAAACAGTATATTAGTTTTTCAAAATTGTCTAATATCTATCTTTAAATGTTTTTAATTTAAAATTAGCCACACAATGGATCCAATAAATATAATTATCGGTTTAAATATTATTACAACTTTTGGTGCAAACATTGGGGCAGCAAAAAAAGGCATTAAGGACAAAGTGGGTGTATTTAAAGATAAACCGAAGACTTATCTGCAAACATTACCATTAATATTTTCCACAATTACACTTGTTGTTTTAATTATCAGTCTTTTTCAAGTCGGTACTTTAGAGTACAGCACACAAAACCAAATGGCAAGAATTATTGGGTTAGCTTTTTATTTGATTTTTTCCTGGTTGCAGATTTGGACAACAAAAATTATGGGGGATAACTATTCACAAGATATTGCAATAAAAAAAGATCATCAATTGGTCACCAATGGTCCTTTTAAATTAGTGAGGCATCCACAATATCTTTCTCAGATACTAATGGATATTGGCGGAGCAGTAGCTACGCTTAGTTTTATACTTGCTCCAATTGCCATTGTTCAAATCCCCTTTTTGATTATGCGAGCTTCTTTGGAAGATAAACTTTTAGAAAAGCACTTTGGTGAGAATTTTAGAAATTATAAGAAGAAAAGTGGACAAATTATTCCATTTATTGGTTAGCATGATTGATTATATAAAATTTTATTTAGTTGTTTTTTTGCTTACTGTTTTTCCCGGCCAGATTTTAAGTCAAGCAACGAATAATGTTCTTGTGGTTACTAAAGAGGGGATGAAAAATATTCCTGCTTATGTACGTGAAGGCACAATTTATTTTTCATTAAAAGATTTTGCAGAGGCAATCTCAGTTAGTTATTACTTCAATGAAAATACCCAAAAAATTGAAGTAAAATTTGATAAGTTTTTTGTTAAAGCATCAGCAAGAAATCCATTCATTGTTCTTAAAGATAGGGTAAACGAAAAACAATTAATTTCTCAACTTCCAACATCCACATACTTAATTAACTCAAAAATATTTTTACCACTTGAGTATTGTTTACCAACACTTGCAAAAGCTTATGGCAAAGAACTAAAATTTGAGGCGCCAAATAAAATTGTTGTAGGTGAGATTAAAGAAGATTCAAAAATTATTCCGGATGAATCGAGTACTTCATTTAATATAACCGGCGTTATACTTGATGAAAAAGTAAATGGAACTTTAATTACTGTAAAATCAAATAAGAGAATTCCATCTTACCACAGCTCATTTAAAAACAATGTGCTCACATTAATTTTTAGGAAAGTAACTGCTGACTTAGAAAAAATCAGATTTGCCGGCGGTACCGGAGTGGTTAAAAATATCGAGGCGCAAAATATAGATCAGGATGCCGAACTGAAAATAACAGTTGGACCCGAATATTTAACAAATGAAGTTATGAATATTGAGAAGACTAACGATCTGCAGATTACTATTCATAATAAACTTTTTAAGAATAATTATCACACAAACAAATTAAAAGATGAATGGGAGTTTGATGTGATTGTTATTGATGCTGGTCATGGGGGGAAGGATGCAGGTGCAATAGGTATTAATGGTGTAAAAGAGAAAGATATTAATCTTGCCATTGCTCTAAAGCTTGGAAAACTTATTGAAGAAAATATGAAAGATGTTAAAGTTGTATATACAAGAAAAACTGATAAGTTTATTGATCTTTATAAGCGCGGGAAAATAGCAAATGAAAACAATGGAAAACTTTTCATTTCAATTCATTGCAACTCAACCCCTCAGAAACCAACTGATGCAAATGGATTTGAGGTTTATCTTCTTCGTCCAGGTAGAACCAGGGAAGCAATTTCTATTGCTGAGTTTGAGAATAGTGTAATTAAGTACGAAGAAAACCCGAACCGTTATGAAAAACTGACCGATGAAAACTTTATTCTTGTCAGTATGGCACACTCTTCTTATATGAAATACTCAGAAAGGTTTGCCGAAGATTTACATAAAGAATTCAGCAAACATCCATCGCTTTCTTCACGCGGTGTTAAGCAGGCAGGTTTTTATGTTTTGGTTGGTGCTTCGATGCCAAGTGTGCTTATTGAAAGCGGCTTTCTTTCTAATATTAAAGATGCAAAATATTTGAGTACATCTTCCGGGCAGCAAAAGTTTGCCGAGTTTGTTTTTAATGGAATTAAAAAATATAAGGATAGTTATAAATTAGAATTGGAAAGTGAATAATTGTTTTTTATTCAGTCGTAGTTGAAAGATACAAGATTTAATCGATGAGATGGTTCGTTGATAACAATCTTTCTATTTTAATCTAACCTTATTCGAAAGTTCGTTAACATCATCCGGAAGAATAGGGAAGTGAGCACTTAATATTTTACCACAATCTTCTATTCCTTCAATTATTCCCTTGCAAAAATTTCCTTGACTAAAATGTTTGGTCATGCTTTGTGCAATTGTGTCCCAAACAGATTGTTCAACCTTTTCATTTATGTTTTTATCAGCAAGAATATAAAACTCTTTTGATTTTAGGACTAATAAAATTAATATTCCTGTTGCCCCTATTGTTTTAGCGATACCGGCACTTACAAATTCTTTTTCTGCAAGATCAAGTACGGATTTAGATGCTTCCCAAAATCTTCTTTTCTCTTTAATTGAAATAACAAGTTCACCCGATGTTGCTTTTTCAATTTCACTAATTTTATTTGATATTCTTAATATCTCGTCGTCGTTTAAATACTGGTAAATTAATTTCTTTGGCATTTTATGATTTCTTTTTACTAAAACTATTCAAACGATAATTAAAAACAAAAAGCGCACCTTAAAAGATGCGCTAATTAATGATTTTGTTATAAAAAATTATTTTTTATAAACAGTAATATCACCACCCGAAGTCTGTGCTGTCAATAAAGCACCGCCTTTATTAAGGCTCCCAATCACTTTAGTTTCGCTAAGTTTTTTAACGTTGTTAAGAGGCAGGTTACATTCCACATCACCACCAGATGTATTTAAATCAACATCAGCATCAAAATTTTGAGGAACTTTAATGTCAATATTTCCACCTGAAGTATTTAGTTCAATACTTTTGTTTATGCCATTATACTCAAGTTCAATGTCTCCACCAGAGGTATTCGCGTCAATTTTAGCATTATTGCAAAACAATTTAATATCTCCACCGGAAGTTTTTGCTACAAAATTACCTTCAAATCTATCACCCCAAATATCTCCACCAGAGGTTTTTAAAGTTATGCCTCCATTAACGCCGCCGATTTTTATATCTCCCCCGGCAGTGTTTGCGTATATATTGAAGTTTGAAGGTACCTTAATTTCAAACCTAAGTTTAATATTAGAAAACCAGCTCCAGCCACCTTTCTTTTTTACGTCAATTTTCACTTCCTCGGTACTAGCGTTAAATTCATAAGTAAATTTTTCTGCAGCATTATCATTGCCAATCACTTTTACTTGAACTTCTGATTTTTCCCAGGGAGTAATTTGAATGTCTCCGGTATCAGAGTTTAAAACTAATTTTTTGCCTGCTGAAATATTAAATGATTTTTCATGGATTACTTTTGTATCAGCATCTTTAGCTGAAGCAAGCGATAGATTAACTGAGAATCCATAAATAAAAAGAAATGTTAAAAAATATATAGTTAAAACCTTCATCTCAAACTCCTTTTTTATTTTATTAGACGATGAAAAATACGTTGAGGTTACCTTATCAGAAAAGCAAATTTATTGATCGGTATTTTTCAATGATTAGAGGATTTTTATTGGTTGGTTTGAAGATTATTATAATATTTTAGAACAATATACCGCATTTAAGATTGTATATCTTCACCGTTCAAAATTTCAATTGCTTTATCAACAGATTGATGAGTACCATAAATAACAACTGTATCATTTGCTTTAAGAATATCTCTTCCGGAAGGATTTGATATTGTTTTTCCATCCCTGACAATTGCAATCACTGTGGCGTCAGATTCTGCCCGAAGATTAATTTCGCTTAAAGATTTACCAACAAAAATGTTATCATTATTAACATAGTACGATTCTGTTAAACCTTGGGCAAGTATTTCATCAAGATGAACAAAGGAACTAATGTCCATACCTTCTTTTCTTAATAAGCTGTATGATTCTTCTCTTAGCAAGGTTACTTGTTTCATAATTACATTAAGCGGGATGTGATAACGCTCCAACACTTTCCTAAAAATCTGGAGGGCAGTTTCAAATTCCTCCGGAATAACTTCATCTGCGCCAACTTTTTTTAATTCATCAACCTCATTAACATACCTTGTCCTTACCAATGTATGAATATGGGGATTTAATTTCTTCGCGAGATGCAGAGATATTTTAGTTACAAAGGGATCGGAAATAGCAAATACAATAACATTGGCTTTTTCAATTTTTGCAAAACGTAATATTTCATCTTTGCTTATATCACCATAGATAATATTCTCACCTTTTGCTTTTTCTTTTTTTACTGTTTCAGGATTTAGTTCAATAACCACATAACGAATTCCTGTTTCTTTTAATACTCTTGCTAAATTGCTTCCA
Organism: uncultured Ignavibacteriaceae bacterium; assembly: GCA_963809415.1. GTDB lineage: Bacteria > Bacteroidota > Ignavibacteria > Ignavibacteriales > Ignavibacteriaceae > IGN3. Next base: position 2,490,923 of record CAWEJJ010000003.1, read on the forward strand.
TTCAATCCAAATCCTGCTATAATTACATGCCTGGATAAACTCTCAAAGTTATCAATTTTGCTTGTTCCTTTTCTTTCAAGCTCACTGGATTTTTTTGCAATATAGGGAGAAAGTTTGATTAGGAATGGAGTAAGTATCATTGTAAAAATTGTTGAACCAAGAAAAGCATTATAAAAATCGTGGTTCAATAATTTAAAATTACTACCGGCTTGTGCAAGAATAAATGAAAACTCACCAACTTGTGAAAGGGCAAGTCCTGTAAGCACTGCCACCCGCAGCGGATATTTCATAAACAGAACAATAAGAACAATAATCAAAGCTTTGAATAATAAAACTCCAATCGTTAATGATGTGATGAGTAAAGGATTATAAATTACAAATTGGATATTCAGCAACAACCCAATTGAAACGAAAAATATGCTATTAAATGCATCCCTAAACGGAGTAATTTCAGCAACTATCTGATGATTGTAATCTGATTCCGCAAGTATTAAACCTGCAATAAAAGCGCCAAGGGCAAAAGATAATCCCAATGTATGTGTAAGATAAGACGTGCCAAGAAGTAAAAGAATTATACTAATAGTAAAAGCTTCGCGCAATCTTAATCTTGCAATTTGATAAACAATTTTGGGCATTAATATCTTGGCAATTAACAATATAGTTCCAATAGCAGCAAATGCAATTATTAATTTTGCAAAGATTTCTTTACCCGTTAAACCAACTTGGGCACCTAATAACGGTAGCAATAAAAACATAGGTACTATTGCCAGATCCTGAAAAATCAAGATACTTAAAACAATTTTACCATGCGGGGAATCTAATTCACCTGAGTCTGATAGAATTCTAAGAACAATTGCTGTACTTGATAAACTTACGAGCATTGAAAAAAATATTGCCTGTTTTAATTCTATCCCGAGGAAAATAAAAAATATTGTGCTAAAAAGAATTGTAAGAATAAGCTGTAAACTGCCGGCAATAAGGAAAAATTTTTTAATCTTTATTAAGTGAGTATAAGATACTTCCAGACCAATTGTAAACATCAATAACATCACACCAATTTCTGCCATTACATCAATTTGATCTACAGATTTGATGAGTTTAAATCCATATGGTCCAATTAACATTCCCGCAATCAAGAATCCAACAATGCTTGGCAGATTAATTTTTTTAAATAGAAAAATAATTGGTAATGAAACCAGAAGGATTACAACAATATCTTGTATGATTAAAAAATCATCCATGACAAAATAATTTAGCTAAAGAAAAACTAGACTAAAGATTTTTTATAACAACGTCTTCGTTTATGCTGGCGAGCATCGTAAAGCTTCCACTGAGCCTGTACTTTATCATTTGTCTCAAGCTCGCGATTTGTCTCAACGTACTTAATTCCATTTTTAATGCAAACTTTATTTATCTGATCAATGAGAAGTGCATTTACCCCTTTGTTCTGTAAATCAGTTCTTACTGCCGTAAGATATAAATCAAGCGAGTCACTTTTTTTTATTTCTCTCAAGATGTGTAAAAATCCAAATGGAAAAAGTCTGCCATTAATTTTTTTAAGTGCATTATTTAATGATGGCATTGTGATACCGAAAGCGGCAAGCTTATTGTGCTCATCAAGAACTAATGGAAGATATTCGGGACGAATGAAAGAAAAATATTGTTTAACGTATGAATCAATTTGCTTGTCTGTCAATTCAACAAAACCATAAAGATCTTTATAGGTTTCGTTTATCAAATAAAAAATATCTCTTGCATAAGGAAGCATATCTTTTGCTTTCTTAAACACAGGAACATGAAGTTTGTTTCGTTGTAACGCTATCTCAGCAATCCTTGCAATCTTTTCTGGTGTGGATGAAACAATGTTAACTCTAAATTCTATCCAATCAGTATCTTTTGCATATCCTAGTTTTTCGATATGAGTTCTGTAGTATGGAAAATTATAAATGCTCCCGAGTGTGCTTTCTTCTTCGTAGCCTTCAATCAGCATTCCTTCGCCATCCATATCTGTAAATCCAAGTGGACCGTGAATACTTGTCATTCCTTTTTCAACTGCCCACTTTTCAACAGCATCAATTAACATTGATGAGATTGAATAATCATCTTCAAAATCTATCCAGCCAAATCTTGCTTCTTTTTTATTCCATTTTTCGTTGTATCTTTTATTGATAATGCCGGCTATTCTTCCCGCTATTTTATTTTCTTTAAATACTATCCAGTATTTTGCTTCACAAAAATCGAACGCAGGATTTACTTTCCTATCCAAAGTTTTAAGTTCATCAAATCTTAATGGAGGTATGAAGAATTTATTATTTTTATATAAGGTATATGGAAATGAAACAAAATCTTTTAAATCTTTTTTTGTTATAACTTCTTTAACAATTAGGCTCATAATTAATTTACATTATTTATTTTATTTTCAAATGTAATATAACTTTTTTAATGATTAGCATTTATACCGCAATCATAATAAATCTAAAGTTAAAAGTTGATTTAATAGGTTTTATTTAAAAGTGATAGATTAACAAAACCAATTACACCATGTGTTAAAAGAAAGAATGGAATTATTTCTATAAGTAAAATTTGAAATGAAGGTAGTTTGGCTTGCCATTGTGGTATAAATTGTATTATAACTAATATTGAAATTATCATCAACGAAATGATTACGATACTGCTTAAAATTATTTTGTATGAAAACTGCCAGTAACGTTTTTCGTCCTTTATGATTTCTCTTTCAAGAAAAACTGGTCTTAGAGCCATTAATGCCAAAAAAGCAAGCCCTTTACTTCCAAGTAAACTGATCGAGAGTATGCATCCAAATCCAATGAATATTTCAATCAGAAAGGCAAGATTTAAGTTTTTATATTTCATGCAATATTATGTATCACTTAAAGTAACACCGGGTTTTAAAATAATTCCCTTATTTTCCTGTCCATTAATTCTAACTGAAATTGGCTTGTCAAATTTTAGATGTTTAGTAAAAACTAAGTCTTCAGCAGCTTTTTGAGTATTTAACCAATCCCAATCTATAAAACTAAATTGATCTGCAGAGTTTACGGTAAAATATCCAACTCTGAAGGATGTTAAATTCTGGAAAAAATGCGAACCCTGTGAAGGTGTAACATGAAAATCTTTAAATCCAGATTCAACAATTACAGAGGCACCAGATATTTGATCCCAGGTAACCGGAATACCAAGCCATGGATCAAGTGAACCCCATCTACCAACGCCAATAAGTAAATATGGTTTTCTTTGAACAAGAAGTTTTGAATTTAGTTTGCCTACTTCCATTGCAACTTCTTTGCTTTTTCTTCTGTCAAATTTATTTATATCAACAACTACAACATCAAAAATTCCATTTATTGCACCGTTACCTAAAACCTGAGCACTTTGACAAATTAAATCAGATGCTTTTACATCGTCAATCATCAGCTCTTCAACTTCTCTGCTCAGAACCATTGGCCGCATTTGAAGCATGCCAAATTCTTTTCATGCATCTGTCGGAACATTTAAGTTTACTGCAAACTCAATTTCAACAGGTGTTCCCATTCCCCATGAGCCTATATCCAGAAGTAAATCTAATATTTCCGGTAATGGAAAAATTTTATGTTTAAGTACCGGAGCAAAAGTTACGACGCGTACACCCTCACGTGATATTCCATCATAAACACCTTCATTTTCTGGTGAGTAAGTTGATCCTACAGAAAACAATGTGCCGTCTTTTTCTGAATCTGATAAGTCATATCTTTTTACAAGTGGATCTTCTATACTTTCCGGATGGTGATTTAATCTTCCATTTAGATTCAAAGCATAAAATTCTTGTTGTGCATTTCTTATTGTTTCTTTTGTTGAAAAAAACTGCATAAGATGTTTAGGGTATCGAGGGCAAAAGCGTATAGTATTTCCACCTTCAACTACAGTTTTACCCAATCCCAAGGCAACAAGTGCAATCCCGTCTGTGGATTTTTGTGGAGGGACAGTATAAAAATTATAAGACTTAGCAACACCGGCAAAATCAGGGTAGAATCTTTGTTCTCTTTGTGCACCAACTAATCTCTGAATGACAACAGCCATCTTTTCCTCTTCAAGACGGTATGAAGTCGCTTTCATATAATCTTTTGCCTTTTTATGGAAGGTTGAAGCGTAAACAGATTTTATGGATTGAAGCAGTTCATCTAATCTCACTTCAATATCAGGATTGTTATTCGGGATCATGTAAGTTTCATAAACACCCGCAAACGGTTGAAATTGTGAATCCTCTAACAAGCTGGATGACCTTACTGCAAGAGGTGTTGTAGAAATCTCGAGGTACTCTTTTAACTTAAAAATTATCTCGGCAGGAAATTTTGATGCATCAACAAATGCTTTTGTTATTTCAAGATCATCAACATCAAGGAATGCATATAGCTCTAACTTATTTTCCTGAATAAAACGATCAAAGATATCTGTCCCAATTACTATTGCGGATGGGACACTGATTTCAACATCATCAAAATTTTGATTTATGCTGTAGTTTGTAATCATAGTGTTAATAAAGCCAAGTCCGCGTGCTTTACCTCCAAGAGAGCCGCCGCCAATGCGTGCAAAACTATTTTTTGGATCAAAGAACTCTTTATTAAAATCTAAAATAATTCCACGTTGCTGTAATTTTCTGTATTCCTGAAGTGAGCTTAATAATCTATCTCGTAAATCCTGTACTGATTTAAAGTCTGTAACTTTATGTGGTCTTAATCTGTGAGCCAGATAAAATTCTGTTCTGGCTTTTAACCATTTTGAAAAATGATTTCTCGAGGCATGATACACCAAACTCTCATCGGGAATAACTTTTAATGCTTCTTCAAGCTCTGAAAGATTGGTAGCTCTAAAAACTTCTTTCCCTTCTGAATCGACAAAAATAAAATCACCAAACCCAAAATTCTGAAGCATAAAATCACGTAACTCATGTAAAAGTCTAGGTGAATTTTTATAAAGAAATGAAGCCCCGATTTGATAAGCTTTTTCTTTAAAGCTTGCATCACTTGATTGTAAAAGAATCGGAATATCATCGTGTTGGGATCGTACGTTAAGTGCAAACTTTATCCCAGCTTCTGGATCCTTAACTCCGTTATGTTTAAAGTTTATGTCTAAAATAATTCCGAGCACATACTCCTGATAATTTTCATAATATGACCAGGCTTCCTCATAAGTTGTACACAAAATAATTTTTGGACGGGCGCGCATTCTTAAAAATTTGTGTGTCAGGCTTATACCTTCATCAAGCAGCCGCTGTGATTGTTTGAATATTTCGGTATAAATAATTGGCAAATAAGAGGAGTAGAATTTTATATTATCTTCAACAACAATAATTGATTGAACACCAATATTTTTTGTATCATTTTCAACGTTAACCCTATCTTCAATATATTTTACGATAGCAATAAGAAGACGGTAATCACCGTTCCAGATAAATATTCTTTCAAAGATTGATGTGTCATAATTAGTTGTAAGCTCTTTTCTTTCACGATTATCATAAGCAAGCAAAACAATTGGAAGATTGATTCCTGTTTGTCTTACCATCTGTGCAAATTTTACAACGTGCATGTCTTCGATATGCAATGTAGTTATTATAAGATCATAACTATGTTCTCCGCTAAGCATTTCAAGAGCTTCTTCGCCTGTTGTAACGTGGATAAGCTCAGGAGCAAAACTTAAATTCAGCGATTGGTATTCTTCACGAACCAGCTCATATAATCTTCCGTCTTCTTCAAAGAGGTAATTATCATATATGCTGGATACCAGCAGGATCTCGCGTATTTTATAACGCATCAGCTTTTGGAATTTTTTTATGCGTGATCCAAAAACATTTTCTAAACTCTGCTGTCTAATTTTTGATGATCTGGTTTCCATTTTCTTAGATGAGTTTTATTGATAGTTAAAATATAATAAATAAGAAGTTAGAAGTCAGGAGGCTGAATCTTAAAATTATTGATGCGGGGGAATTACTGATTTATAATGCAAAACGAAATTGAAATAATAAAAAAGGCGATCCTAAGACCGCCTTAATAAATGCTAAATGTTCAATGCTCAATTATTTGTTTTAATTGTTCATTCTACATTCTACATTGTAAATTACTTATACAAGTCCCTGATCTAGCATTGCATCTGCAACTTTTAAGAAGCCGGCAATGTTTGCTCCGTTAACATAGTTCCCTGGAGTTCCATATTTTTCAGCGGTTGTAATGCAGGTATCGTGGATTCTAATCATAATTTCGTGTAACCTGTGATCAACTTCTTCACGGCTCCATGGTAAACGCATTGAGTTTTGTGACATTTCTAATCCTGAAGTTGCAACACCGCCTGCGTTAGAAGCTTTACCGGGTGAATAAAGAATTTTAGCATCGGTAAACACTTTATATCCATCTAATGTGGTAGGCATATTTGCTCCTTCGCAAACACAAATACAACCGTTCTTAACTAATTCTTTTGCATTGTTTTCGTCTAATTCGTTTTGAGTAGCGCAAGGAAGTGCAACATCACATTTAACTTCCCATGGACGCTTGCCGGGAACAAATTTTACTTTAAATTCTTTTGCATAATCTTCAACTGCATCTTTGTTGCTTGCACGTAGTTTTAACATATAATCTATCTTTTCACCTTTAATACCATCTGGATCATAAACGTATCCATCAGGTCCGGAAAGAGTAACAACTTTTCCACCAAGCTCTGTTGCTTTTTGAACGGCGCCCCATGCAACATTACCAAATCCTGAAACTGCAACTGTTTTTCCATCGAATGAAGTTTTTTTGGTTTTTAGCATTTCTTCTGCAAAGTAAACAACACCAAAACCAGTTGCTTCAGGACGCACAAGTGAACCGCCCCAATTTATTCCTTTGCCTGTTAATACTCCTGTAAATTCATTTCTCAATCTTTTGTACTGACCGAATAAAAATCCAATTTCTCTTGCACCAACCCCGATATCACCGGCAGGCACATCTGTATCAGGACCAATGTGTCTTGCTAACTCAGTCATAAAGCTTTGGCAAAAACGCATAACTTCATTATCAGATTTTCCTTTGGGATCAAAATCACTTCCACCTTTTCCACCGCCCATTGGCAATGTGGTTAATGAGTTTTTAAATACTTGTTCAAATGCTAAAAACTTTAGAATGCCCATTGTAACAGATGGGTGAAATCTTAATCCGCCTTTGTATGGCCCTATTGCGGAATTCATTTCAATTCTATAGCCACGGTTGATATGAATTTCTCCTTGATCATCAAACCATGGAACACGGAACGTAATTGTTCTTTCCGGTTCAACCATTCTTTCTAAAATTTTCATCGAGCGATATTCAGGATGACGTTGTAATACTAATTCCAGCGAACCCATAACTTCTTCAACAGCTTGATGAAATTCAGGTTCAGCAGGATTTTTGGCTTTAACATCAGCCAAAAGTTTATTTGTGTAGTCAGACATAAAAGACCTCTATTTTATTTGTTGTTCGTCATTGATGACTTAAGTTTGTAAAAGATAATTTATTTTTAGATAATTGTATGGACAGAGTTTTGTCAGATAGCTTGGAACTTTTTCCCCTGAGAAATTTTACTGTTTCGTTTAGCATTTAGTGATAAAATCAATAATTTTTGTGCATCAAAATTAGAAAGAAAAATAGTAATTCCCTAAATAAATTAAGCAGGTAAAAAGCGTATTATTTATTCCCTTGGCTTTGGAATATTGGTAATTAAAATCAATAAATTTACAACAACATTTCATCCGTTAGCTAACGGATAATTTTTTAAGAGAGGTTTATATGTCCTTAGAAATAATTAAGGAAAAAGTTGCGCAATCCATTGATATTTTAAAAGAAAAAAATATTGATATGTGGATTACTTTTGTTCAAGAAACAAAAGTTTTAAAAGATCCAATTATGGATATGATTGTCGGAGATCACTCGACCTGGAAATCTGCTTTTATCATTAATAAAGATGGTGATACAACCGCAATTGTCGGAGATATGGAGTTAGAAAACTTTGCTAAATCCGGCGTTTATAAAAACATTATTGGATATTTAAAATCCTTTAAAGAACCATTTTTAGAATACGTGAAGAAAAAAAATCCCAAATCTATTGCAATAAATTTTTCTATAAACTCTGTACTTGCTGATGGACTTACACATGGAATGTACACCTTACTGATGGGATATCTAGAAGGAAGCGGTTACGAAAACAAAATTGTAAGTGCTGAAGAAATTATATCAGCATTACGCGGTAGAAAATCAGATAATGAGCTAAAAATAATGCAGGAAGCCGTAAACGAAACGTTAAAGATTTTTGATATGGTTACTGATTACATCAGACCAGGTCTAAGCGAAAAAGATATTGCTGATTATGTTTTAAAAATCACAAAAGAAAAAGGTTTTGGTTTAGCGTGGGATGAAGAAACTTGTCCTGCTGTTTTCACAGGTCCAAATCCATCTAACCCCCATGCTGGACCTTCAGATAGAAATATTGAACGCGGTCATATGATCAATATGGATTTTGGTATTTACTACAAAGGTTATTGCTCTGATTTGCAGCGAACCTGGTACGTGCTTAAAGAGGGTGAAACAAAAGCTCCTGCAGATGTTCAAAAAGGATTTGATGTTATTCGTGATTCGGTTCAAATGGTTGCAGATGCAATCAAACCTGGTGTTACCGGAGTTGAGATGGATGATATTGCAAGAAATTATATTGTTAAAAATGGATATCCTGAATATCCCCATGGACTTGGTCATCAGGTTGGCAAAGAAGTTCATGATGGCGGCGCAGGACTTTTTCCAAGATGGGAAAGATATGGCAATGCTCCTTTTTTAAAGTTAGAAGAACGACAGGTGTTTACCATTGAGCCAAGGTTACCTGTTGAAGGTTATGGGGTATCCACACTTGAAGAAGAAGTTTATCTTACCAAAGATGGATGTAAGTTTATTTCAAAACCACAAAAAGAACTTATCTTGATAAAAGCCTATTAAGGTAAGCCACGACGAAAGATCAATGATGATTTATGCTGGCTGTAATAAAGAAAGAACCCTAATAGGAAATATCACAGCATTTGATTTGGCTCAGTATTAAACCTGAGCCATTTTAATTGTCTTAGCAAAATATTTTACACTCTTTAACTATCGGTCAAAATTTCCACACTTATTTACTAATTATTTAATAATGTTGCAAAAAACTGTTTTATTCAGCAAAAAAAACAACTATTTAGCCCTAAAACTCCTGGCTAAGATGGAACGAAACTTGAATAAACATTAAATATTTTGCTTAAAATCAGATAAAATATAAAGATTAGAATATCTAAAAAATAAAAATTGAAAGATGATTTTGCGAAACGATAGTTTATTTGGGAACAAAGGATTAAAAGATTCTTCATCTGAGTCCAATTTTGCAGATTTCTCAGTAATTGCCGATGATATCGCGGCACTTTTATGCAGATTTAATAAAGAAGGTAAAATAATATTTGCTAATAAAGCTTACGCAAAATTTTTTGGCAAAACAAAAGAGGAAATTGTTGGCAGCAATTTCCATTATTCAACAGAAGAATTTGAAAAAATTGATTCTGTTAAACCATTTTTAAATCATTATAAAAAACAGTTTTCTTTAAAACTGAAAGAAAACAAAATTCACTGGATTGAATGGACTATTAACAGAATTACAGATAAAAATGCTGGTAGATTCGAATTCCAGGCAATCGGGCAGGATATCACAGAATTTAAACTGCTTGAAGAACAACTTGGTAAAATTCTAATTGCTGTTGAACAGAGTTCGTCAACCGTAGTAATAACAGATACTGATGGAAATATTGAATACGTAAATCCAAGATTTTCCCAGATAACCGGTTACTCGCTGGAAGAAGCAAAAGGAAAAAACACAAGAATCTTAAAAGCCGGTTTCACAAATGAGGAAGTTTATGCGAATCTATGGAATACGATAACACAAGGACGGGAATGGCAGGGTGAGTTATTAAATAAAAAGAAAAATGGAGAATTATTTTGGGAATTAGTTACTATCTCTCCAGTAAAAAACAAAGATGGTATTGTTAAAAATTATATAGCAGTAAAAGAAGATATCTCTGAACATAAAAAATTTGAAAAACTACAAGACGCCATTTATAAAATATCACATGCTGTTATATCCACTGAATCATTAACTAATCTATATTCTTCTATTCACAAAATACTTTCCGATGTTCTTCCTGTAGAAAATTTTTATATAGCTACATATGATGAAATAACAAATCTTTTAAGCTTCCCATATTTTGTAGATCAATTTGATGAACCATCTGAACCAAAAACTCCAGGCAGAGGGTTAACAGAATATGTTCTAAGAACCGGCAAACCATGCCTTATAACACCGGATGTTTTTAATAGACTTGTTGAAGAAAAAGAAGTTGATCTTGTCGGTACCGATTCCCTTGATTGGCTTGGTGCACCATTAAAAATAAACAATAAGACAATTGGTATAATTGTCGTTCAATCATATTCAGAAAACATCCGGTTAACTGAACATGAAAAAGATATTTTAATTTATGTCTCCGATCAGATTGCACTTGCCGTAGAAAGAACCAGAACGCTTGATTTGTTAAAAAGCAGCGAAGAGCGTTATCGGTTAATTTTTGATAAAGCAGCAGACTTAATTGCTGTAATTGATGTAAATGGTAAGGTTCTTGACCTTAATTATATTTTTGAAGAAGAAACAGGATATGACAGAACCGATGTAATAGGGAAAAATATATTTGAACTTGAGATCATAACACCTAAATCTGCTGTTACAGCTGCGTTTTATTTATCCAGAATTATGGCTGACAAAGAAGTCCCGATTTTTGAAATTGAAGGTATAAAGAAAGATGGAAATACGATTATTTATGAACTTCGGGCAGTTCCAATAACTGAAAAGGGAAAAAGAATAGGTGTTCAGGCTATATTAAGAAACATTACTGAAAGAAAAAAAACAGAGGCAAAACTTCAACAGAATGAAAAACAGCTTTCTAATCTGATGTTCAATTTGCCCGGTATGGCTTATAGAAGCAGATATGAAGACGAATGGAAAATAGAATTTATTAGTCAGGGATGTTTTGAATTAACAGGTTATATGCCTGATGAATTGATAGAGAATAAAGTTATTTCATATTCAGAATTAATTCACCCTGAAGACAAGGAAAATGTTTACAAAGTTATCGCAACATCCGTACAGCAGCAAAAACCTTTTCAACTACTTTATAGAATCAGAAGTAAAAATGGAAATGAAAAATGGGTATGGGAAAAAGGGAACGCACTTTTATCAAATAGAAAAAAAGTTGATGCCCTCGAAGGGTTTATAACAGATATTTCAAGTCGTGTTCATGCTGAAGAAGCATTAAAAGAAAGTGAAGAACTGTACAGAAAATTAATAGCAACACTTCCGGATATAATTGCTATTACTGACATAAATGGAGATATAATTTTTCTTAATGAGGTAGGAATTAAGTTTAGTGGTTATTCAGGTTTCGAAGAAGTTAAACATAAAAACTTTATTACCTTTATTGCTAACGAAGATCATGAGCGGATAACTAAAGACTTTAAAGTGGCAAATAGAAAAGATATGGCGCCACGGGAATATAAATTTGTGAATTTTCATGGCGAAGAATTCCTTTTCGAAATTCAAAGTGAAATCTTACGAAGTTCAGATAACACATCTTATGGGTTTATTTTTTCTTGCCGGGATATTACATTTAGAAAAAAAGCAGAAATTTCTCTATCACAATCAGAAGAAAAATATAGAGTTTTAATGGATAGTATTCAGGATGGAGTATTTTCTATTGAAAACGAAATCTTAACTTATGCAAATAGAGCACTATCTGAAATGATTGGCTATACCGTAGAAGAAACGATCGGATATCCTTTTTTAAAATTTATTGCTCCAGAAGATCTTGAGTTAGTACAAAAAAACTATACATTGAGACAAAACGGTCTTGCAGTTGCTTCTTCTTATGAATGGCGTATGCTTCATAAGGATGGCAGAAGAGTCTATGTTAATATGAGTGCAAGGGTAATAAATTTTCACGGTAGAAAAGCAACTATTGGTACTATTAAAGATGTAACGCATCAAAAAGAATTAGAAGACATTCTGCTAAATCAAAAAAATCTTTTTCAAGGTGTTGCAGATGCCGCCAATATTTTATTGACAGAAAGAAATTTTGATTTAGCAATAAAAAATACTTTGCAATCTCTAGGGCAATCTTCTGATATTGATCGTGTTTATATTTTTGAAAATGCTTTTGAAGATTTGACCGGTGAACTTGTGATGAATCAGAAATATGAATGGACTAATGGAACTGTGAGTTCAGAAATTAATAATCCTGATCTTCAAAATCTGCATTACTTTCCAATGTTCGAAGAATGGTATTTGAGCCTAAAAGAGGGTGGAATAATTAATAAACTTGTTAAAGAATTAGATACACCTTTAAAAGATTTACTAAGTCAGGAAAATATAAAATCAATTCTGCTTGTCCCAATTATAGTTAAAAATAATTTCTGGGGATTTATTGGATTTGATTATTGCAAGTCCGACAGAATTTGGAATGATAGTGTAATCTCCATTCTTAAAACTACCGCTGCCAATTTAAGTGCAGTAATCGAACGTGAACAAGCTAAGAAGGAATTGATTGAAGCCAAAGAAGCTGCAGAAGGAGTGAGCAAACTCAAATCTAACTTTCTGGCAAATATGAGTCACGAATTGCGGACACCACTTATTGCTATTCTTGGTTATACAGAAATTCTCAGTAACGAAATTAAAAATGGTGATTGGAATGAAATGGTAGATACAATTATGCAAAGTGGAAAAAGACTTTTAGAGACCTTGAATTTAATTCTCGATCTTTCTAAAATTGAAGCAGATAAAGTTCATATAAATTCTGAAGAATTAAATCTTGTTAATGAGATTACTGAAACAATTAACTTATTAAGACCCGTTGCCAATAAGAAGAATTTGTATATAAAATTAAATTTATCAGAAAATGAGATCATTGTACAGTTAGATAAGCGTTTTCTTCAATCGATTATAACTAATCTTATCAACAATGGAATTAAATATACAATTGAAGGCGGCGTTACAATTACTATAAAATTATTTGAAGAAAACGGCAATTCATTGGTCTCAGTGATTGTCTCCGATACGGGTATTGGAATAGCAGATGAAGATCAAGCAATGGTATTTGATGAATTTAGACAGGTAAGCGAGGGATATAATCGAAACTTTGAGGGCGCGGGGCTTGGATTAACAATTACAAAAAAGTTTGTTGAGAAAATGGGTGGAAGAATTTCTGTTGAAAGCACACCTGGTGAAGGCTCAAGCTTTACTGTAGTGTTTCCGGTTCATAGAAAATATATAGAGGAGAGTAAAACCCTGGTTGAGAAATCTAATTACAATTATGATGTAAATATTCAATCTGACAAAACCGAAAAGGTTTTAATAATTGATGATGATCCTGCAACAAGAAAAATCATCGAACTTTTTCTAAAAGATGAAATTCAGACCAAAGCTGTTTGTAACATTAAAGATGCTTTAAGTGAAGCGAATAAACATGAGTACGCATTAGTTCTTATGGATATAAGCCTTGGGCAAGGTATTAGTGGGGTGGATCTTTTAAAAAATTTCCGTGAAATACCATTTTATAAAAGTATTCCTATAATTGCGGTTACCGCCCATGCAATGGTTGGCGATAAAGAGAAATTTTTATCTGAAGGATTTGATGATTATTTATCCAAACCGTTTTCAAAACGTGATTTAATAAATAGAGTTCATTCATGGAAAAACAGGCATATCAATAAAATGTGATGTAAAGAATTGATATTAATTTCTCACGTTACGCAAAGTAGCAAACCTTGAAGGTTTTACTTAAAAAATGTTAAAAATTAAATCAGACTAAACTAATTTAGAGAAACCTTCAAGGTTTTCTTTAAACATGCGAAAGTAACTTGATTAAATAATATTAACCTCATACTCAAGTGTAACTCCAAATTTTTCATAAACAGATTTTCTGACCAACTCAGAATAATTAAAAATTTCTTTTCCTGTAGCACCTCCGTAATTAACAATTACCAATGCATGATGTTCATAACATCCCACATTACCGATTCTTTTCCCCTTCCAACCACACTGTTCAATCAACCAACCTGCTGAAAGTTTATAACCATTACCAAAAAGGAAAAATGGAGTGCCGGGGTATTTGTCGATGAATTGAGCAAACTCGGTTTTATCAAGAAATGGATTGGTGAAAAAACTTCCACAGTTACTTAAGGTTAAATGATCAGGTAATTTACTTTGCCTTATCTCTATTACTGTTTCTGATATTTGTGTTAAAGTTGGTGTAATAATATTTTTTTTATGTAAGGCATTAACAATTGCAGGATAAGTGAGATTTGGTTTAAAATATTTTTTTAATTTAAATGTTACTGATGTTATAACAAAATTATTTTTTTCTTGTTGTTTGAAGATGCTGCTTCGATAAGTAAACTGACATTCGTAATTCGAAAAGGTTATATGACGAGAGGTAGAAATTTCATAAGCATCAACACTGAAAATCACATCTTTTACTTCCTGTCCGTAAGCTCCGATATTTTGCACTGGTGAAGCTCCGACGGTTCCCGGAATAAGTGAAAGATTTTCAATTCCACTTAAATTGTTTTTTATAGAAAATAAAACAAATTGATGCCAGTTAACGCCACCGCCAACCTTAATTCTTACAAAATCATTATTTTCAGATAAAACTTCAATACCCATGAGTTCATTTTTAATAACCAATCCCTCAAAATCTTTTGTAAAAAGAATATTGCTTCCACTTCCAATGACTAAAATATTTTTAAAGTTTTTCTGTTTGCAAATTGTATCAAGGTCATTTATATCTTTAATCGTGTAAAAATGCTCTGCATTCACATCAACCATCATGGTATTAAAATTTTTTAGAGACATATTTTTTGATATCATTTTGATATAGATGAGTTACTTATTAGAAAAAAGTATAATTTTATAATACACTATTGTAAATTTATCCAAAATATCATTAACAAAAATGAATAAAACTGTTGCTTTTTCAGTTGAGGGTAAAAGAAAACTTACCGGTGAAATAACTCCGCAAGGTGCTAAAAATGAAGCCTTACAGGTAATCTGCGCCTCGCTACTTACAGATCAGGAAGTTGAGATTGAAAATGTTCCCGAAATACTTGATGTATTAAACTTGATTGATCTTTTAAAAAGCCTTAGCGTAAAAGTTATAAAAGTGTCTAAAGGGAGATACAAGTTTAAAGCTGATGAAATAAATATTGAATATTTAAATTCTGATGAGTTCTTTCATAAAAGCAGTAGCATAAGAGGTTCATTAACCATAATAGGTCCATTGCTCAGTCGATTTGGTATGGTACATTTTCCAACACCGGGTGGTGATAAAATTGGCAGACGGCGATTAGATACTCACTTTATGGGATTTGAAAAACTTGGTGCTGAATTTAAATATGATTTTAAAAATGGTATATATGAAGTAAAAGCAAAAGAGCTTAAAAGCGCCTCTATTATGCTTGAGGAACCTTCAGTAACAGGCACTGCAAATATCATCATGGCTTCTGTACTTACAAAAGGAAAAACAACAATTTATAATGCCGCTTGTGAACCATATATTCAACAGCTTTGTCTGATGCTTAATAATATGGGTGCTATTATTATTGGAGCCGGTACAAATTTTATTACGATAGAAGGTGTAAATAAACTAAACGGAACACTCCACCAAATATTACCAGATATAATTGAGACCGGAAGTTTCATCGGTTTAGCCGCGCTTACAGGTTCGGAAATTTTAATTAAAAATTGCCGCCCTGATAAGCTTGGAATTATTCCGGATACATTTAAGAAGTTAGGTATTAAACTTAAAATTAATGAAAACGACTTACTGGTTGCTGCGCAATCACATTATGAAATAAATAAATTTATCGACGGTTCAATCCTTACAATATATGATGGACCATGGCCCATGTTTTCACCCGATCTTATAAGTATAATTTTGGTAACTGCTATTCAGGCAAAAGGAACGGTTCTTGTACATCAAAAGATGTTTGAAAGCAGATTGTTTTTTGTTGATAAACTGATTGATATGGGAGCTCAAATTATTTTATGCGATCCACATCGCGCAACAGTTATTGGATTAGATAATTCATCTTCTTTAAGAGGAATAAAGATGAGTTCGCCTGATATAAGAGCCGGTGTTGCTTTGTTGATAGCAGCATTATCCGCAGAAGGTAAAAGCATTATTTACAATGTTGAACAAATCGATCGTGGTTATGAAAATATTGATGAAAGGCTAAACAACCTTGGTGCGGGAATAGAAAGAATATATTCTAATTGATGTATTTAAAATTCACAATTTCGTAAATAGGCATCTTTTAAATTTTCCTGATATTCTTGCCAGCTAATTTCAATTGCTCCGAACATTTTCAAATGTTCAGTCATATATTGAACATCTAGCAGAACGAATTCTTTTTCTTTAAGATGATAAAGCAAATTTACCAACGCAGCCTTAGAGGCTTGAGAAACTTTTGAAAACATTGACTCGCCAAAAAATGCGCCGCGAAAAGTAACTCCATATAATCCACCAACCAAAACACCATCTTTCCATGTTTCAACAGTATGAATATATCCTTTTTTTAATAATCTCTGGTAGGCTTCAACCAACTCTTCAGAAATCCATGTGCTTTCGCGATCAGCACAGGCTTTAACAACCGAAAGGAAATCGGTGTCAAATTTAAACTCAAAATATCCTTTGTCAATAAATTTTTTAACGGATTTAGGAATATTAAATTTATCTAATGGAATAATGCACCTGGTTTCGGGCAAATACCAGTTTATTAATCCTGTTTTTTCATCAGCCATTGGAAATGCCCCTGTTGCATATAGTTGAAGCATGTTGCCCGGCTTAAGTGATTCATTATAAAAATCGTTTTTAAAATTGTTCATAAAAACTTAAAATGAAGTTTAATACATAAGTTTTTTTTAAGATTTACCTTACTTAAGTTAATATTATAATTTTAATAATTCTGTGTATTCAGGTCATTTTGGTTGATAGTTTTATGAAAAAAATTGCAGTTGTAGCACTTGGTGGAAATGCTTTATTAAGGGGAAATGAAAATGGCACTATCCAGCAGCAAGAAAAAAACACTTACGACACATGTTTAAATCTGATTTACCTGCTAAAACAAGATTATAATATTGTAATAACACATGGTAACGGCCCGCAGGTTGGCAATATTATGCTAAGAAATGAAGCAGGATATAACAACTATAAAATTCCTAAGATGCCGCTTGATATTTGTGTGGCTGATTCGCAAGGTGGAATTGGTTATATGATTGAAAGACAAGTTATTAATCTTCTAAAAGATTTTAAGATTAAAAAAAATGTTGTTACACTTATTACTCAGGTTATTGTTGAAAAAGATGATCCCGCATTTACAAATCCTACAAAACCGGTTGGGGCATTTTACCTTAAGGAAGAAGCTGATCTTCTTGCACGTATAAATAATTTTATATTTAAAGAAGATCCACGTAAGCGGGGTTGGAGAAGGGTAGTTCCATCGCCACAGCCAAAAGATATTCTTAATAAAAAAGTAATAAAGGATTTAGTTAAAAAAGGTAATATTGTTATTGCATCAGGCGGGGGCGGGGTGCCGGTTTACAGCGGTGAAGATAAAAAACTTTATGGTGTTGAAGCCGTGATTGATAAAGATCTTGCGTCATCATTATTGGCAAATGAAATTGGTGCGGATGCATTTTTTATCCTGACAGATGTGCCAAAGGTTTATATTAATTTTCGTAAACCAGATCAAATAGCTCTTGAAACCATTACTGTTGATGAAGCCCAAAAATATCTTGATGAAGGTCATTTTTCTGCAGGCAGTATGGCACCCAAAATTTTAGCTGCAATTAATTTTGTTCGTAATGGCGGTAAGGAAACAATTATTACAGAAGCCACAATGCTTGGCAATGCTGAAGGCGGAACAAGAATAGTCGGTAGTAAGTAGTGGACTGTTCGTAGTTTGTTGTTAGTTAATTCTTGCGATTAATTCTTGAACCTAAACCTTTCCGTCGCGATGGATTGAACTTATAGTTTATCATAATAAAAATCAGGAGTATCTATGGCAATTAATATGAAAGGCAAAGATCTAATTTCTATTGCTGATCTATCACTGGAAGAAATTTATGAGATTTTTGATGTTAGCAAATCGCTTAAAGAAAAAAAATATACCGGCGAACCACATCGTGTACTTGAAGGTAAAACACTCGGAATGATTTTTACCAAAAGATCTACACGCACAAGAGTTTCCTTTGAGGTTGGTATTTATCAGCTTGGTGGAATTGGGATGTATTTCGGTCCAAACGATTTACAACTTGGCACAAGCGAAAGTATTTCGGATACTGCAAAAGTTTTGTCAAGATATTTAGATGGAATTATGATTCGTACATTTGCACATAGCGATGTAACAGAGTTAGCAAAATATGCAGATATCCCTGTTATAAACGGATTAACTGATCTGCTGCACCCTTGCCAGGTTTTAACCGATTTGTTTACAGTACTTGAGAAGAAAAGAAACTTGCAAGGACTTAAACTTGCTTACATTGGTGACGGGAATAATATGGCTCATAGTTTATTAAACGGCTGTTCAAAAGTTGGGATGAACATTGCAATCGCTTCACCATCAGGATATAAACCAAATAAAGAAATTGTTGATAACGCAAAGATGTTTGCTAAATATATGGGAAGTAAAGTTGAAATTTTAGAGGATCCAATTGCAGCGGTTAAAAACGCAGATATTGTTTATACGGATGTCTGGGCAAGTATGGGACAGGAATCCGAGGCGGCAGAACGCAGAAAGAAATTTATGAAGTACCAGGTTAATCCAAAGTTAGTTAAAAATGCAAAAGATAATTATTTGTTTATGCACTGCTTACCCGCACACCGCGGTGATGAAGTCGTTAATGAAGTTGCTGATTCCCCAAACTCAGTAATTTTTGATGAAGCAGAAAACAGGCTGCATGTTCAAAAGGCAATAATGGCTTTGGTAATGTAGTTTTATTAAATATTTCACATCTTATTAACCCAATTCCTTTAAGGAATTGGGTTAATAATAAAAAATCATTCATCAATCTTCACTTCAAAATTTACTATCTCATATCCTTTATAAGTTTCATAAGATGCATATATCACTCCGCATAAAACAGAAACCATACCTAAAAGAAACAAAATAGTTATTAGTGAATTAAGTTTAGTTAAATCAAATAAAAACCCGAGACCGATGGATATAGAAGTAAGCACAAACAAAGCAACTGCAACCGTATAACAAAGAACGGCGTTTCTTACAAGCTTAACCCTGAATACAAGTTTGGTTATCTGCATAGAAATACTTTCAAGCCGGAGATTTTCATGATATTTGAAGTCATTATCATCTGTTTTCTGAACAACTCTCCTTCTTTCTTCATTAAGTAAACGAATACGATTTACAACGAGTGAATATTTATTGTTCATTCCAAGCAGCAAAAGTCCGCACGCAGAAATCATAATTCCCGGTGCAAGCATAAGTTGAATAATTTCAACAATAGAGTTAATGTTAGGCATAAGAGTCAACAAATATTTTGTAGAGACGTTTTACCAAACGTCTCTACTTTGAATAAATATAATTATTTAACACTTCAACAGTAGTTTTGAAGTGGTGAAGATCAATTTCTAAAAGATCACGCAAAGAAAGCACACCAACAAGTTTGTTGTTATCTATAATTAAAATATGTCTTGTCATTGCCTCCTTCATTTTTGCAAGTACCGATTCATTTGATTCCTCTATCTTTGCAATAACAAGATTGGTGCTCATTACATCCTCAACCAGGGTGGAGTTTAAATCCTTATCTTGGGCAATAACTCTTTTTACCAAATCTCGTTCAGAAAAAACACCAATTAGTTTCTCTTCTTGCATCACAGGTACAAGCCCCACACTTTTGTTTGCCATATAATTTATAGCCTCTTTAATAGAAGTGCCGGATTGAACAGTGAAAACTTCACGCCCCACTAACAAATCTTTAACCGATTCCATTTTGCCTCCTGAAATTTTTTTATGAAATATAGACTTTTTATTAAGAAGTGCAAAGGGCAAAGTTTTTTTATAAATTTTTAAAGAAGCAAGAGAGCACTTTTTAATTAGTTATTATACTTCTGTTCTTCTTATAAAATCTTCTATTACGTTATCTGATGATTTTATTAATTCTTCCGGTTTACCCGTGAAATAAATTATGCCATCGTTCATCATGGCCACTCTGTTTGCAACATTTTTTACGCTGTACATATCATGCGTAACAACAATGGAGGTTACATTTAATTTGCCAGAAAGATCTTTTATCATATTATCAATTGAATCAGACATAATCGGGTCGAGCCCGGTTGTCGGCTCATCATATAAAATATAAGAGGGATTGGTGACCAATGCGCGTGCAAGTGCAACTCGCTTTTTCATTCCGCCTGAAAGTTCTGAAGGTTTTAGATTTAAAATGCCTTCAAGTCCAACAAGGTCAAGTTTTTCTTCAACTATTTTAAGAATATCACTTTTTGAAAAACTGTTTTCTGATTCCAATAGTGGAAGCGAAACATTTTCCTCAACAGTCATTGAATCAAATAAAGCAGAGCCCTGAAAAAGAAATCCGAAAATTTTCCTAAGCTCATATAAATCTTTTTGTGAAAGATCATTTACAATTTTTCCTTCAACTTTTACAAAACCGGAATCCGGCTGAAGCAAACCAACAATATGTTTTATCAGAACACTTTTTCCGCATCCGCTTCTTCCAATAATAACAATTGTTTCACCGGTTTCAATTGTCAGGTTTACTCCCTGTAAAACTTTTTTGCCGCCAAAACTTTTATGAAGGTCTTTTATTTCAATCATATATAATCAATTGTTTGATAAGTAAAAATAATCAAAAAGAATGATTCAAAAGCAGCATAATAAGATAAAACTGTTTTTATGTTGTTATTCTATCCCTTTAAATAATTATTATGCTATTTTTATACGAATAAAAAAATTATCTGTAACAGGAGATTGAAATGTTTAGAAAATTTTCAGTTGTTTTATTATCCTTAATATTATCAGCATTAAGTTTTTCTCAGCAGAAATTCCCATCCTACTTTAGCCAAAACGATATGGAGCTTGCTTCACCGGGAACAATTCTATTTGGGTTGAACGGGTTCGATAATCCAGCGGAATTATCATTCTTATCTCAACCCAATCTTTATTTTACCTGGGATGATAAAAATGGTGATTCAAATGATTTAGACAATTGGGGATTATTTACTTCTCTTTCAAATTTTGGTTTTAGTATGATAAACCAGAGTTCAAGTTCATTCTCAATTACTGATTACAAACTTTCCGCTGCGCTTGGATCCTCTGCTTTTAGCGTAGGATTTGGTTATGGATGGTCGTCTGGTAATGTCAATTATTTTAACAGATCCAATCTTTATACATTAGGGACTATTTACCGCCCGGCAAATTTTATTTCTATTAGTTTGATAGCAAATCTTCCAAATAGAGGAGAGCGCGAAGGGATTGTTGGTGCCGGTATAAGACCTCTTAGTAATTATCGTTTAACTTTTTTTGGTGATTATGTTTTTACAAACGATAAAGTTCCTGAAAGAATTAAGTGGAGTGCAGGAGCAATTGTTGAGCCAATTGATGGATTAAGACTTGTTGGAAGATACTTTGAGGGAAAGTCTTTTAATGTTGGAGCACAACTTGGTTTCGGAATGCTGGGGTTAACATCCATAACACATTTTGATGATGATGCAAAACAATCTTACAACACTTATGGAATTAGAATTGGTGCTGATGACAGAAATTTATTGAATGTGTTTCATGGTAATGATAATTATGTAAGTATGGATTTGCAAGGCGGGCTGAAATATCAAAGCTTTAAATTATTTGATAACTCAAAAACTTTATTAAATCTACTTGAACAATTAGATGCAGTAAAAGATGATAATTCCGTTTCCGGTATCGCAATTAATATTTCCGGAATTAGCATCAACCATGAACTTTTATGGGAAATTAGAGAAAAACTCCGAGAAATTAAATCTTACGGAAAAAGAGTTTACATTTATTTTGATAGAGCCGGAATAGACGAATATCTTCTGGCATCTGTTGCTGATAAGATAATTATTGATCCGATAGGTACTATTTCTTTAAATGGTTATTTAATGGGTAGAACTTTTTTTAAGGGTTCATTAGATATGCTAGGGCTTGGTTTCCGCGAGCTAAGATATTTTAAATATAAATCAGCCGCAGAAAATTTTGCACGCGATAATTTTAGTGAAGCAGATCGCAAACAAAGACAAAGACTTGTTAATGTAAACTATGACCTTGCACAAAGGGAAATTTGTGCAGCAAGAAATTTTACTCCGGCATATTTTAATAAACTTGTTGACAGCACTTTTATTTATTTGCCCGATGAGGCAATAAAATTTAAATTGGCGGATACGCTCGCACGCTGGAGTGATATAAATAGTATAATAAACAAGTATGAGAAAAAAGATAAAAGTTTAATCAGTGCTTCTTCTTTGGAAGAATTTAATCTTCCGGATGATTATTGGGGTACAAAACCAAAAATTGCAGTTATATACGCTATTGGTGCAACAAGTATGGATGACGGGATAAAAGCTAGAACTTTAGTTAAATATGTTGAAGCGGCAATTAACAGTTCAAATGTTAAAGCAATCGTTTTGAGGGTTGATTCACCGGGCGGTGATGCGCTAGCCGCGGATTTAATTGCAGATGCTCTACGCAAAGGGAAAGGAAAGAAACCAATAATTGTTTCACAAGGATATGTTGCAGCTTCAGGCGGTTACTGGCTTTCTATGTATGCCGATACAATTGTTGCTGCACCAAATACAATTACAGGTTCAATTGGAGTAATTGGTTCATTTATATACAATAAAACCTTGAAGCAGGAACTTGGAATGTCAGTTGATCATGTACAAAAAGGGAAATTCACTGATCTTGGTTTTGGTGCAACACTTCCATTGATTGGTTTAACAATTCCAGATCGTGATTTTACAACAGAAGAATTATCAATCGCCAAAAACGGAATAGAAATATTTTATAAAGATTTTGTTACTAAAGTTGCCTTGGGAAGAAAAAGATCCTATAATGATATAGAAAAAATTGCACAAGGTAGAGTTTGGGCTGGAATAGATGCTTTAAGAAATGGCTTGGTTGACATGCTGGGTGGATTGGATGATGCAATTAAAATTGCAGTTCAAAAAGCTAATCTTGAAGGCAGTGAATATGAAATCCTGGAATTACCTGAACGCCAGTGGTTTGATTTTAATTCCATTCTTCCGAGTTTTTTAAGAATCGAACAAAAAATTACCGAAGACCCGTTTATAAATGATTTGAAATTTCGTTTACAAAATAACGGAATCCCAATGCCAATTCTTCCATTAGAATTCATTGATGAAAATATGAAGATAAGTGAGTAAATAAAAAATTTAGAGAAACCTTTAAGGTTTTCTCCCACCAGCGTATGGTGAATCATTAATTAATTTGTGATTATTTTTATAAAATATTTTTTAAAATCTCATCACAAACAGCGTAGCCTTTTGAGGTAAGTTTTATAGAATCATTCTGGATTACGATTAGTTTTTCATTCTTTAATAGTTCAAAATAATTATTGTTCTTTTTAATCCATGCTTCATTGAATCTTTTTTTGTAATCAATCAAATCTAAACCAGAACTGCGTAAAGCAAGCATAACATATTCATCGTGCATTTGAGATGAAGTAATGTTTTCAGAGTTCATCAAGGCGTTCCCCTGTAATTCGATTTCACTTATATATTTTTTTAAACTTGAAAAATTCCACCACCGTTTACCATTTATAAAAGAATGAGAAGATGTACCCAACCCAAGATAATCTTTGTATTTCCAATAAGCATTGTTGTGTAAGCATTCAAAGCCGGGCTTTGTAAAATTCGAAACTTCGTATTGATAAAATCCATTTGATAAAAGAAAGTCAATTGTGGTTTCATAAAGATCTGCATCGTAGTCATCATCCTGCATAATTACTTTTTTATCCAGAACCATTTTGTTAAGAATTGTTCCGCGTTCCAAAATTAAACTATAGGCAGAAATATGTTTAATTGGAAGTCCAACGGCAATTTTAAGATTATCAATCCATTTTTCTTTTGTTTGACCAGGAAGGTTAAAAATTAAATCAATACTTATGTTGTCAAAACCGACTTCTGCTGCGTTGTTAACCGTTTGAATGGCTGTTTGCTTGTTGTGAATACGAGTTAGAAATTTTAATTCATCCTCATTAAAAGACTGGATACCAATGCTAATGCGGTTTATTCCGGTTTCTCTGAATTTCATTAATTTATTTTTATCAACAGTGCCGGGATTTGTTTCCATTGTTATCTCGGCATTATCATTAATATTAAAATTATTTTGGAGATGTGTTATGATTTCCTGTAAATATACCGGTTCCATTAAGGATGGCGTTCCACCTCCCAAAAATATTGATGAAAAAATTCTGTCTTTTGCATAAAGTTTGGAATAGTATTCAGCTTCTTTTTTTATCGCAGTAAGAAATGACTGCACATTATCGGATGTAATGATTGAATAAAAATCACAGTAAATACATTTGTGATCACAGAAAGGAATATGGATGTATAGTGCGCTATTTTTCAAACTACGCCTTTGTCCAAAAAAAGAGATGACATCTTTTCAGAAAGATGTCATCTCTGAATCTGGATATTATAAAACATTAAATTATGGCTTAACTTTAAGCTCTGTTAGAAATTCAATTTTACCGTTCAAATAATAAGGTGGTGTTCCTGAGAACTGCACATTAGATATTTGAAGTTGTACTTTAAAACAGTTATTTACTTTATAATTTGCCAAATATTGGTTGATGTTATCGATTTGCTGTTGATTTAATTTTATCTCTAACGGGTTATTAACATAATCTGCGGGCACAAACGATGGCAGAGTATATTCAAATAATAAAGTTGTTCCATCGCTCTGATAGAATTTTAATGTGGCATTTTCACCACTTAATCCGGGCGATGAACTGATAGTAGAATAAGCAGAGGTAATGTATCTGATCTCTTCGAGGTTATCTTTATTATCATTGTAATCGTCAAAATCACTTAAGCACAAATCGCTTGTTATATTAATTTCAGAGCCCGCACCTATTGTATTTAATTCCGTATCCATTGAAAGGGTAATATAAAAATCACCAAATGGATCACAGCTATTAATTAGCAAAGATGATGAAAGAATTAATAACCCAAATAATATTTTGTATATATTTTTCATTTTTTTACTCCTTAAAAATCCAATGAAAGACCGGCAGAAAATGTGGTAAAAGAAGCCACATTTATATCTGCATTTAATACAACAAAAGCTAATTTAATTGCCCCACCCAAAGTATATCTTAAATGATTATCTCCATCAACTTTGACTTCTTGTCTTCTGTTTCCAAGGTCAGGATAAAAATTATTTGTATCATCAAAGTAATAACCAAAATCCATTGTCGAGGATTCATATTGAATCCCGCTGTAAACGATGAACATATCCATAAATGTTTTGCTTGCATGTGCATTGATAGCAAAATTTTTAGAAGAAATTTTCCCGTATTTATCCACTTCATCACCAATATATTCCAGATCAAGTTGATCATATAAAATCTGGACTGAAAGATCAACAGGGAACAACGGAATATGGCTGCTGATATCGTGTTTTAATCCGAAACCATACAATCCAACTTTCACTTCATCAAATTTAGTTTTTGGAAAAAATCGAATCATTAATTCGGTATTAAATAAACTAGCGGCAATTTGATAAATGCCAAGTGGAACAGCTTTTAATGAAGTTCCGGTGGGATATGTATAAAACCCCTTGTCGCTTAAAAAATAGCTTGCTTTATTTCCAAAAATTGTGGCAGTTGGTGCAACATTTTCAACGCCAGCAATTTGTGGATCAGGTGTAAAAGTTTTTTGATCATCAGGAACAACAGACCACATCCCAATAATGCTGAATTTAAACCCAAAAGTTTCTGGAACATCAGCATTATAATAGGTGCCTGTGTTAAAATAGGTACCAAGATAAGTTGATAATGGTTTTATATATTCAGATATTTCAAAAGGGGGAAGGCTGTTCACCTTTAATCCGCTTTGAGGAAAGCACTGGAAAGAACCAATTATTAGAAAAAATGCTAATAAATTTTTTTTCATGTTAATCTCCTTTAGTAAGGATTGAGATTATGAATTCAGTAAATATTTAATGTAAAATAAATTAATTAAAGTCATTTTTCATTAATGAGTTGTTTCGCGCTCTCAATACTAGCAGAACTAATTTCTTCACCACTTAATAATTTTGCAATCTCATTAATTCTTTCATTTTCTGTAAGTTTTTTGATAAAGCTTATTGTTCTATTATCCATTTGCCTTTTTTCAACTGCGTAATGATGATCTGCCATACCAGCTATTTGCGGAAGATGGGTAATTGCAATTATCTGATGAAAAGACGAAAGACCTTTTAATGCTGATCCAACTTTCTGTGCAATTCTTCCGCTTATGCCTGTATCAATTTCATCAAAAATTAATAAAGGCAGCTTGTCTGATTTAGCCAGAATGGTTTTTAGAGAAAGCATAATGCGTGAGACTTCACCACCAGAAGCAACTTTAACTAGTGGTTTTGGGTCTTCACCTTCATTTGTGCTGATGTAAAATTCTACATCATCAATCCCATTTTCAGTAAAACGATATTTCTTGTTTTTTAGTAAAATAAAATTTTCCGAATTATCGCCAGCTTCTGATTGAGTTATAATAACCTTAAAAATAGCAGTAACTATGCCAAGCTGTGCTAAAACTTTTTTTACTTCTGCTTCAACCTTTAAAGCTTGTTTTTTTCTTGCAGAGGAAAGTTTTTCAGCCGCTTCCCCGGCTAAAATTCGTAGTTTGATAATTTCATTCTCAAGATTACCTATTGAAGAAGAAAAATTTTCTGCCAGATCAAACTCTTTACCGATTTTTTCTCTATGTTCAATTATTTTTTCAATTGAACCGCCATATTTTTTCTTTAATAGATTTATTGCCCCAAGCCGTTCGCGTTTATTCTCTATTTCTTTAGGATTAACATCTATCTTAGATTTATATGTTCGGATAGAATTTGACAATTCCTTCAAAATTGTTAACGCAGAATCACATTCACCTTCTGATTCTAAAAAAGATTTGTCAATCGCGGCAAGTTGACCTAATTTATGTTTAACATCACCAAGTAAACCAATCACGGATGCTTCATCATCATATATTTTATTATAAACATCATCACTTAGTTCCATTAATTTTTCTGAGTTTTCAAGAATATTCAATTCATTGCCTATTATTACATCTTCATCCTGCAATGGATTTATATTCTCTATCTCTTTAATCTGAAAACTGTAAATTTCTTTTTTCTCTTTTAGTGTTTCGGTCCTTGATAATAATTCTCTAAGCTCAGATTGTTTTACATTTAATTCCCTGTAAACAATTTTAAATTCTTCAAGAAATTGTTGATTATTAGAAAATTCGTCAAGAAAAGTAATATGTGTTTCTTTACGCAATAAGGCTTGATGTTCATGCTGCCCGTGAAGATCAACAAGCAAATCTCCAAGTTCTTTAACAATGTTTAATGGAACTGGTGAATCATTCACAAAGCATCTGTTTGTTCCTTTAAGAGATATTTCCCTACGGATAATCAACTCCGGCTGGAATTCAATTTCATTTTGTTCAAGCAGCGATTTCACTTTTTTGATATGCTCAACATTAAAAATTCCTTCAACAATGGATTTTTGTGTACCTTTGCGTACAACCTCCGACGTTGCACGTTCCCCAAGAAGCAAACTCATTGCATCTATCAAAATAGATTTGCCTGCCCCGGTTTCGCCCGTTATAATATTAAGTCCATGATTAAAATCAACGGTTATATGATCGATAAGAGCGTAGTCTTTTATTTCTATTGATTTGAGCATATGGGTGATGAAATTGATTAAGGAAAAATAATACAGTGTAAGAAGAAGAGAAAGTGTTTCAATGAGATTATTATTATAAAAAATCATCTGATTTCTGTCAAAATCAAATAAATAAATTTTTGTACCACATCAATATCAAAGTTCAAATTCCCTTTTTTATTCAATTTTGGGTAATGATAAAAAAACAAACTAATTCTGTTCTTTGATTTTTTTTCATTCTCATCCTAATCCCAAATGCTGTTCATAATTGCCTCCAACAATTACATTCCTATTTTAGTTTATTTACTACTTGTCGAAAACTAATTGCGTAACTAATTTTACGTCATGCTAATTAATAATCGAAATACTTATTTAATATTTAGCCTAATTGCATTACTATTCTTTACCTTCACTAGTTTCGGGCAGGAAATAACATTCAAACATCTTACGGTTGAAAATGGACTTTCAAACAATAAAGTGAATTGTGTAATAGAAGACAATTATGGTTTTATCTGGTTTGGAACAGAAGATGGATTGAATCGTTTTGATGGATATGAAATTAAAATTTATCGTCATCAATCAGATGATAAAAATAGTATTTCCGGGAATGGAATCTGGGCGATGTTTAAAGATAAAAATGGTAATTTATGGATTGGGACAAAGAGCGGAGAAATAAATCGTTACGATCCCCAAACGGATAATTTTGTTAGTTGGAAGGTTAGAACACAAAATATAAATGAAAATAGTGTAACCAATATTTACATCGATAAAAATGGAAGACTTTGGATTGGAACCTACAAAAACGGTCTTTATCAATTTGATCCTAAAGAAGATAAATTTTTAAACTGGCAGTATAATCCAAATAATAAAAACAGCTTAAGTAATAACTATATTACTTCTATTCTTGAAGATAATAATAGTAATCTTTGGATTAGTACTTATAACGGACTAAATAAATTTAATCCTTCAATCTCAAAAGATTCTTTCACTCGCTATTATCACGACCCACACAATACTTCAACTATAAGCAATAATTTAATCTGGGATCTTACTGCATCTAAGATTGGGGAAAATAAATTTTGGGTAGGTACGGCTGAAGGTTTGAACTTATATGATTATGATAACTCTTCATTTTCAACATTCATTATACCCGAAGATAAAAAACTGCAATTTAGTAATAGTGTTGGTTCTATAATTGAGGATCATATTGGTAAAGAAAAAATTTATTGGATAGGAACATACGCCGGATTATTAAAGATCAATCCCGAGAAGAAAGAATTTAAAAGATTTTTGTACGATGAAAAAAATCCTTTTAGTCTGTCTAGTAACCAAATCAATAAAATGTTAAAAGACAAATCCGGGGTAATATGGATAGCAACAGAAAATGGAGTTGATTTCATTTCAACCAAAGGAGCAAGATTCGATTTATTAATTTCAAAGACACCAGATGAAATTGGTTTTGATAAATTAAGTGGAAAAAATATCACTTCCATTATAGAGAACAATGATGGGGCCTTGATTGTCGGTGCTTCACAAGGCATCTGGGTCACAAAAAAATCAGACATTAAAAACCAATTTAATTATATCACAAGCTCAAACAATATTAATGTTTGGTCATTATTTAACAATAAATTAGACAAAATATGGGTGGGTACCTATGGTCAGGGATTAAAAGAAGTTGATTTAAGAACAAATCTTTTTACTTCAGTTGAAATAAAAAGTAAAATAAATATTCCTTCTAATTTCAAATACATTAAGTCGCTATTAAAGGATAAATATGGGAACCTATGGATAGGTTCCTGGGGCAGTGGACTTGCACGATTTGCCTCAGGAGGTAAAGATATTAAAGTCTGGATTAACGATCCTGATGATGCACGCAGTTTAAGTTACAATGATATTTGGGTTATGTATCAGGACAGTCGGGATAATATTTGGATTGGTACAAATGGCGGGGGATTAAATTTAATTGATAAAAATAATGATGAACATTTTTTTAAATTAACCAATAATGCGAATTCACAAAATTCATTAAGCAGTAATAGTGTTTATGCAATTTATGAATCCCCAAAAGATAAAGAGCTTAAGGATACAGATAAAATAATACTTTGGGTCGGCACCTCAATCGGATTAAATAAAGTAACAATTAATACTTCAGACTTTAAAACCGATGTAAATCAATTAAAAGTGAAGGTTAAGATTTATACAACTAAAGATGGCCTGCCGGATAATTCTATAAAAAGTATTATTGAAGATGTTAGAGGAAATCTTTGGCTTGGGACAAGCAATGGTCTATCACAATTTAATCCCGAAACTGAAAAGTTTATTAATTATTCAATAGCGGATGGTCTGAACGGAAATGATTTTAATTTCTGTTCAGCTCTTAAATCAAAAAAGGGACTATTATTGTTTGGAAGTACGAAGGGTCTTAATATTTTTGACCCAAATTTAATAAAGCAATCAACTTATGCTCCTCCAATTGTAATAACGGATTTTAAAATTTTCAATCAATCTGTTTCAGTGGGGAATGATTCTCCTCTAGAATCAAATATAACTTTAACAGATGAAATAGTACTTTCGTATGATCAAAACATTTTTTCATTTCAATTTGCAGCGTTAGATTTTAATTCTCCTTCTTCAAATCAATATGCTTATAAAATGGAAGGATTTGATGAAAATTGGATATTTTCAGGTACAAGAAGATATGCTGCGTATACTAATTTAAATCCCGGCACATATTATTTTCTTGTAATGGGAACGAACAGCGATGGTGTGTGGAATACAAAAGCCACTAAAATTAAAATATTAATAACCTCCCCCTGGTGGAAGACTGGCTGGGCTTACTCTTTTTATTTGTTAATTATTTTTTTAGGGCTATTTGGCATCCGACGTTTTGAGCTCAGTCTGATGAGGCTCCGGAATGAATTAAAAATGCGGGAATTTGAATCCAAAAAACATCGTGAAATCGAAGTAGTAAAATCCAGATTTTTTACAAACCTTTCACACGAATTCCGTACTCCTTTAATGTTAATTAAGGGTCCAATAGAACAACTAAGAGAAGGGAAAGTCAAAGGAAATTTACAAGCCCAGTATGATATGATTTATCGTAACACAGTAAACTTGCACACTTTAATTGATCAATTACTTGAGTTGACACAACTCGAAGCCGAATCTATACCTATTAAAGCTCGAAAAGAAAATATAATCACCCCGCTTAACGGGATTTTTAATTTATTTAAATCTATTGCTGACCAAAAAAATATTACTCTTGAGTTTTTATCAAATGAAACAAGTTTGTATGTGTGGGTTGACAGAGATAAACTGGAGAAAATCATCAATAATTTGCTTTCAAACGCCATTAAATTTACACCCGATGGCGGAAAAATTATTTTAGAGGTTAGGTCTGTTAATTCTGATAAAAATAATTTTGCTGAAATAAAAATATCCGATTCCGGAATTGGAATACCTGAAGATAAACTTAACAGAATTTTTGATCGATTTTACCAGGTGGATGATTCATCCGGGCGCGCTTATGGTGGGTCAGGAATAGGCTTATCATTAGTAAAGGAGTTGGTTGATTTACATAAATGGGAAATTAATATTGAGAGCAAAATCTCTAAAGGAACAACCTTTACTTTAACGATTCCTTTAAGTGATTCCTATCTAACAACAGAGCAAAAAATAGATAATGAATTAAGCCCCGGGGGTATTTTGGCAGATCAACAAAATTTTACAGGCAATGGAATCAATAAAACTGATCCGAGCAATACTATTGTTAATGAGAATATTGAAGAAGATGAAAAATTATTTCCGAATAAATTAATTTCCCCAAATCATAAACCTTCTATTTTAATTGTGGAAGATTCTGCAGATGTACGAGAATATATTCTTTCACTTTTAAATAATGACTACAATATTATTCAGGCGGAAAATGCTGAAGATGGAATGGCGAAAGTATTAAAGTTAACTCCCGATTTGATCTTAAGTGATATAATGATGCCGGGAACAGATGGATTAGAATTTTGCAAGCAATTAAAAACAAATTTTCAGACAAGCCATATCCCGATAGTATTATTGACTGCTAAAGTTACACAAGCAAATAAAATTGAAGGTTTAGAGACCGGTGCTGATGATTATGTGTTAAAACCATTTAACTTTAGGGAACTTTCGTTAAGAATTAAAAATCTTTTAGAACAACGTAAGTTGTTAAAAGAAAAGTTCAGCAAAGAAATTTTTATTCAGCCTGAAGCAGTTACAGTAAATTCTTTAGATAAGGAATTTTTGGAAAAATCATTGAAGGTTGTAGAAAGTAATCTTTACAATGCACAGTTTGATCTGGAAACATTTGCCAGGGAAATGTTTCTTAGCCGTAGTCAACTTCATCGGAAAATGATTGGAATAACAGGACAAGCGCCTGGTGAATTTATAAGAGTATTCAGATTAAAAAAAGCTGCACAATTATTATTGGAGAAAAAATTAAGCGTTACCCAAATTGCATTAGAAATTGGATTTAACAGTCCCTCACATTTTACAAAAGCATTCCAGCAGTATTTTAATTGCTTGCCTTCAGAGTTTGCAGTACAAAATAATTCCAAATAAAATTTTAGTATTAATTAGCCACTTTGCAACAATTCCGCTAACATTTGAAATAAATCCGCCATTTAACAATTGAGCGATCAATTAATTTAGCACCCAATAATTAACCACTAATGCGACTTTTAATAAAACCTTAAAGAAATACCTGGCAATCCCGGGTAAATATTTATTGAAATAAAAAAGCATAAAATAATGCAAAAAACCGACGAAGAGATTAAAAGAAAAGAAAAGCTTTTTTCGATAGCTCTTTACGGACTATTTATAATAGTTAGTATTTCTGTATTACTAATAATTCTGGCTCTAATTGTTTAATTAAACTAAATAACAATTTAAGAATATAAAATAAAAATGATCCAGAAATTAATTTTTCACATAGTCTATTTTTTACTGATGATCGTTTTGTTGTTCACATAAACTCATATTAAAAAAATAATCAATTATACTTACTAATTATCCCGGGAGACACATAAAATGAAGAAACTTTTTCTCTTTTTTACTGCATTTATATCCTTTTTGCAGTTAATGCCGTATGCGCAACAGGGTTCAAATCTATCTGTAAACAATGTACAGGTAGCATTCCCTTTTTCGGATGATGCTGAAACAAATACAACATCATCTACTTATTGGCAAAGGGATACAACGGTTTGGAAAATCCAAATTACCAACGCCCATAGCGGCAGCCAGGTTTGGGCAATGTTACCTACTACCGGTTCCTATAATTTTCTTTCGCTGGCATCGGATATAGATCTATCATCAACAGCCAATCCATACCTTTCTTTTTGGGTTAGGAAAGCAGATGGTGGCGGAGGTTATTTAAGCATTGAGGCTTCAAATAATAGTGGAACAAACTGGACTGTAATAAATCAGCCATATATTAGTGGTGCGCTTTATACACGGCTTCAGGTTCCACTCAGTAATTTCCGTCAAAATACTACCCGGATACGTATTGGTGGCTATGCACCTAGCGGAGGCACTTATTATATTGATGATATTATTATTGATAATGCGCCGACTCCTCAACCAATTGTGCTTTCTTTACCACAGAATAATGGAATGAAAGTTCATTTAACTCAATCAACTGCAGCAGATTTTTATAAATACCGAGTCATTTTATCAACGGATGCTAACGCTGTAAATAATTTTTTTATAACACCAGGTTATAATTATCATAGCGAAACAGTTGTATTTGATATATTTAATAAGACCACAGTAGATACAATCCTTGCTGATTTAACTTTTACGAACACTCAATACTATGCTAAAGTATATGAGCAGGATAGTCAGGATATAATAAATCAAGGTTCTGATAGAGTTGATCTGGCAACAACCTTTACCGTTACACCACAGATAGCACCCTTTACTCAGGATTTTGAAAGTACATATATGTGGGCAGCAGATATTCCCTGGGCTGTTTCTACTAATGATGCTTCTGATCCTGATCATAGTCCAACTCACGCTTATGAGGATAGCCCCGACGGTAATTATCCTAATAACGCAGATAGAAGACTGGTAATGCAAGTAAATTTAGGTGGTGTACAACGACCGTTACTAAAATTCAATCATAAGTATTCATTTGAACAAAGTGCTGATTTTGGTTATCTGGAAATATCAGGAGATAATGCAAACTGGATTACATTAACTGGCTTTACCGGTAATAGTGCTGGTGCCTGGGAAAGTCGTGAGTTTGATATTGGTGTATTAAAAAATCAAACAACGGGTTATATAAGATTTAGAACTGCATCTAATGGAAGTACTCAGCAAGACGGTTGGCATTTGGATGATGTTCAGGTTTCTGCAAATAATAAAACAACTGCATTCCCATTTTTTGATAATGCCGATGTGGATACTTTTTCTACAAATCATTGGACAGCAGGTTCATTCAATATTAAGATTGCTAATGATCATACTGGCGGTGGGCAGGTTTGGGCATTGGCTCCCTCAGGTGGAACTTATAATTATTTAACCCTTGCAGGCAGAATGAATCTTTCAAGTGCAGCTAATCCCTACATTTCTTTCTGGGTTAAAAAAGCTGATGGTGGCGGAGGATATTTGAGTGTGGAAGCATCTAATGATGCCGGTATGACTTGGTCAGTATTGCAACAAGGACAGCCTTATTTTTCAGGGGGAGTATATAGCTGGTTTGAATTTCCTCTCAGCACTTTCCGTCAAGCAAATGTTTTGGTAAGAATTGGTTGCTATTCTCCTTCAGGAGGAACGTATTATGTTGATGATATTCTGATAGATAATGCACCAACGCCAAAAGCGTTAACTTTATTAACACCAACCAATAATGGAATGAAAGTTAAATGGAGTGCATCAACCGCAACAGATTTTGGCAATTATCGGGTTGTTTTATCCACTGATGCAAATGCAGTTAATGCCGTAAATGGAAATTTTGTTTCACCAGGATACAATTATCACGGCGAAACGAGAGTGTTTGACATCTTTAATAAAGCTACAGTTGAAACAACTTTAACAGATCTATTATTTACGAACACTCAATATTATGCAAAGATCTATGAGAAAGACACACAAGAACTTATAAATCAGGGTTCAGACAGAGTAGATCTATTTACTACTTTTAATACTACTGCTGAAGTTGCTCCATTCTTGGAAAATTTTGAAGGCTCATATAGTTGGGCAGCTGATATCCCATGGGCAGTAAGTGAATTTGATGCTTCAGATCCTGATCATAGTCCAACACATGCATTTGAGGATAGTCCTGATGGTAATTATCCTGCTAATGCTGATAGACGACTAGTTATGCGGGTTAATATGGCCGGAGTTTTAAGACCTGTTCTTCGGTTTAATCACAAGTTTACTTTTGAACAGGGTGCTGATTTCGGATATATTGATTATTCGATTGATAATGTAAACTGGACTACAATCATAGGTTTTACCGGAAATAGCAGTGGACTATGGGAGCAAAGAGAGTTTGACGCTGGATATTTGAAACAGGCCACCACAGGATATGTTAGATTTAGAATTGCTTCAAATAGCGGGACTCAATTGGATGGGTGGCATTTAGATGACGTTGAGATCTATAATAATACAAAAACTCAGCCTGTTCCAATTGTTGATTCTGTGGAGGTTGATTCTGTATCACGAAGTTACTGGATTCCTGGCGCCTGGAGTATTAAGACCTTAAATGCGCATAGCGGCAATCAGGTCTGGGCTTTATCACCAGCCGGAGGTACTTATAATTACTTAACATTAAACGGTATTCAAAATTTATCAAGCGCACCCAATCCGTATTTGGATTTTTATATTAAAAAATCTAATAGCGGTGGAGGTTATTTTAGTGTTGAAATATCTAATGACGGAGGACTAACCTGGGCAGTATTGCCGCAGGGACAACAGTATTTCAGTGGAGCCAATTATTCACACTTCAATTATTCATTGAAGAATTTTAGACAAAATAATGTAGTCGTAAGAATTGGCGGATACTCGCCTTCCGGGGATGTTTATCTTTTAGATGATATTACAATTAGTGATTCAACTGGATTTACGGGCGTGAAAGAGTTAGCAGGAATAACTCCTACTGAATTTGAGTTGAACCAGAATTATCCTAATCCTTTTAACCCATCAACCACAATTAGGTATGCTCTACCATTTGAAAGTAAAGTTGCAATAACTGTTTTCAACTTGCTGGGGCAGGAGGTTGCTACATTAGTCAATAATGTAGAATCATCAGGATATCATGAAGTTGAATTTAATGCTTCTAATTTATCATCCGGTGTTTATTTATACAGGATTAGCGCAACTTCTACTATTAACTCTAAAGAATTCGTAACAACAAAGAAGTTAATGCTGCTTAAGTAGTTTAACTGATGTTATTTTATTAAGACCGTCGAAAGGCGGTCTTTATATTAAAAATATTTACCCGGCTTAACATTAAAGGGAAACAATATGAAGATTCTGATTACAATTTTCTCGATGATTCTGCTATTGGGAATTACAACATTTGCACAATTAAGTTTTACTGTTAATTCATTAGATGATGATATAAATTCATATCCGTACGACGATCCTAATACTCCAACTGATGAATCAGTAGATGGACTCTGTAATGATGAATCAGGTAGATGTACAATACGTGCTGCAATTGAAGAGGCAAACAATATGAATCAATCTGTTAATCTAACATTTAGTGTAAGCGGAACAATTAATTTGCTTGATGCCTTATATCTGCCTGATGGATCTTCAATAAGTGGAAACAATCAAGTTACACTTGCATCTAGTTTGTTACCTCTTAGTTTAGCAAATAATAATACGATTCAAGGATTAAAAATTTCTGGTGGAATTGTAGGAATCGATATACAGGGAGATAATAACAACATAGGTGTAACAAGCGGTAACTATAATGAAATTGTAAATTGTATTTCCGCGGGTATTTCAATTTATGGGAATGATAATAAAATTTATAACAATTTTATAGGAATAACATACGATAATCAAGTTCAACCAAATGGAGTTGGTATTTTAATTTCAGAAGGTAATAATAATAGAATTGGTATAGCCGAGGTTAATGGTGGAAACGTAATTTGTAATAATACTAATACAGGTTTAATTATAGGTTTTGGAACAGGTACAATTGTAGAAAATAATTATATCGGGACTAACATTGAGGGGCAGACAGGTTTTGGAAATGTAATTGGAATTTCGTTAACTGCAAATCAAAGTATTATTGGTGGAGGAAGTGTTTTTGCACCAAATACAATCTCCGGTAATCAAATAGGAATTGCTGTAAATGCGGCACCACCTGATGTTACAGCAGATCAAAACATTATTCAAAATAATATTATTGGATTATCAAAGCAGCAGGATGTTGCTGTTCCAAATAATAATGGTATATCGATTACCAATGGAGTTACAAATACAAAAATCTTCGAAAATGTTATTGCCGGAAATACTGCATCAGGAATCGGAATATTTGCATACGATGCACCAAGTTATACTAATGGTCATCTTATTTATGGAAATAGAATTGGCATTAATAAAAATGATGTTGAGTTTGGAAATGGAACCGGCATTCACATTTACGGTAATGTTGAAGATGTAACAATTGGTATGGATGAAATAAATAATTATCAACCAAATATTATTATAGGTAACGATGACAGTGGAATTGACATTTCAACTTTCCAGGGATTTTCTCCTAATGAAATAGTATTTAGAAAAAATATCATTCATGGTAGTGGAATAATAAATCTTTTTATTGATACTCTTTCAAATCTTGGTCTGGATGCTCCATCCAATTTATCGTATAATGGAAATACACTTTCCGGCATTCATCCTTTACCTTCAATAATAATTGATGTTTATAGGGCTAACCGATTTGAATTAGCGACATCAGCATATGAATGGCTCGGTTCAACAAATACGACTGCAACTGGTAATTTCTCATACTTAGTTAATGATCCAACTGTTGACGCTATTGCTGTTACAGCAACAAATCCTTTAACGGGATCAACCTCTGGATTTGCAAGAGTAAACATTGTTACAGCTGTTGAAGGTGAAGAAACTATCCCATCAGAATTTTCTTTATCACAAAACTATCCAAACCCCTTTAATCCAAATACTACAATTCGTTATTCTTTGCCAAGTGAAACTAAGATATCTATTTCAATTTCAAATTTACTTGGCCAGGAAATAACATCTTTGGTAGATGAAATCCAATCTGCCGGTTTTCACGAAATAACTTTCAATGCTTCCAATCTTTCTTCCGGTGTATATATCTATAAATTAAATGCAGTGTCATCGGCCGGATCAACTGTGTTTAGCAATACAAAAAAATTAATATTGCTTAAGTAGATATATAAATAAATTATTATCCAAACATTTTATTGCTTATAATTGTAAAATTTAAAAGGATGTCATGAAATATTTTACATTTTTATTTAGCAGTCTAATTGTGCTGCTATTCCCAAAAGTTAATGCTCAATGGTCAAATTCGGATTTAACACTAACTGGCAGGCAGATTCAGTGTTTTGCGAATAATGGCTTATCTATACTTGCCGGAACCGATGGAGGGCTGGTGCGATCTACAGATAACGGAGTAACCTGGAGTAATACTGGCGGCGGTCTTCCATACAGTAATGTTCGCACTTTATTAAAAATTGATTCATATCCGTTCGACATTTTAGCAGGTATGGTCTCTGGCAGAATTTCAATGTCCGCAAACTTTGGAGATAATTTCACGGCATTTCCTGCGGAATCTGAACAACTTCCATTTTTAGCTGATATTAATTCTATTCTGGAAAAAAGCAACAGTTCAAACTTTTTAGTAGGGACCGAGAGAGGAGTATATGTATTACCTCAATATTATCCACTCGATACATGGATACCAAGAAATACTGGCTTACCCTCACCCGAAACTAAAGTAAGAGCACTTATTGAAAATAATGGTGAAGTTTTTGCTGGAACTAACAGCGGAGTTTTTCAACTCAATGGTTCTAGCTGGGATGAAAAGAATTTTGGATTATCAAACACAAATGTTATGGCTCTAAAAAGTATTGATACTTTTTTAATTGCCGGCACGAGTCAAGGCTCAGCTGGAGGTGTTTACATTTCTTCTGATAATGGTGCAAACTGGACACTTTCATTAAACGAACCATGGGTTACTTCGATTTTAACTATTGGATCGAATATATTTGTTGGAAGTATTGGTAACGGTGTCTGGCGCTCAACAAATTATGGAAATACCTGGATACAAATTAATGATGGATTAAGCAGCGGAGCTTACAATGTGCTTTCATTAGGTGCTGATGATCAATATCTCTTTGCAGGAACAGTTTCATCCAGTATTTGGCGTCGTCCATTAACACAAATTGTTACAGAAATAAGTGAAGAAACCAGTCTGCAGCCATCAGAATTTAATTTGGAACAGAACTATCCCAATCCATTTAATCCAAGCACAAAGATAAGTTGGCAATCCCCGACGGGCACTCATCAAACTTTAAAAGTTTACGATGTGCTTGGAAATGAAGTTGCAACTTTAGTGAATGAAGAAAAACCTGCAGGAAGTTATGAAGTTGAATTCAATGCTTCACAATTATCATCAGGAGTTTATTTCTACAAATTAACAGCCGGTTCATTTACTGATACTAAGAAGATGATTCTCCTTCGTTAGCATTACGTGGATACGTTTTGTTAAGATAATTTTTTATCCCTTAAGCCCTCTCCTTGGGAGAGGGCTTGGACGAGGCATTTTATTATTTAATGCATGGTAGGCATATCCATTTTCTTATAGTCAGCTGGTACTTCAAATATGGACTCAGCGAGTGATTTTTTTTCAATGCTTATAACTTCAAAAACCTTTTTGCCATTTTCATAAACTTCCAATGGAAAATATCCTCCGGCTTCAAAATCCTTTTGCCACTGAGGTTTATCTGCGTCCTTCTGCATCGGGTTATCCAATAATTTGAAAGTTCCGAGTTCTTGTGTCACCCAGGCCTCACCCTTATCATCGCCATCTTTATATGTAAGTTTTACAGCAGTGTATCCTAAAATCTTTTTTGTCTCTTTGGTTTTAGTAAACTTGGTATCATTACTAATATCTTTGGAAATATCCGATTTGATTCTTGATTCAGGTATCTGCATTACCATATACATTTTTTCTTGAGGCATAACCACCATATATTCTTTTTTTGTGGTATCCCATATTATATGCCCGTCCTCTTCGTTTGTATCAAAACAAATTTTACCGCCTTTTGCATAATAGTCCATTAAATGAGAAGTACCATCGTCAAAGTTGTTAAATGTAACCTTACCTTCAAATTGAGTTTGGGCATAGTTATTATTAACAAAACAAAAAACTATTGCAAGTAGAATAAAAAAGCTTGCCAAAGATTTGAGTTTCATAAATGCTCCTTAAAAAATAATTATTAGATAGAAAGCTATTTATAACAATATACTATTTTATCATTCTAGAAAAGTGCTAAAAGTTTTGCAAGCATACTTTAATTAATCAGTTGTTTGAAACTAAAATAACTTTCTGTAGTCGTTCAGAAATGAATATGATTTATATGATCTATCCTCAAAGCAAAGCATAATCGTTGAGGGAACTAAGTTGAAATGGTTAAAAGTATTCTGTTAACTAATGTATTAGTTAAAGGAAGCAAGTATTTTTGATTGCCCCTATCAAGCAAACCTCTATTGCAATTGATTAGAAAATAATTCATTTTCCTTACAAAGATTAATTCTACATATTAGGGAAGGGTTATAGCACTAACTACTCTATCCCCCCTCAGATCCAACAAATCAATTCTCCTTAATCGTAGATACAGTTCGCTTAATAGTTTTCTGTGTTTGCGTCATTCAAAATTACTTTTAAAAAATTATTAACTGTTTCTTCAGAAAGAATAGTTTAAATATTTAGTATAAATAATGCCTTTGATGTTGATGATCGAATAGAAAATAAATTCAATCTAAAATATCAATGGAATATGTAACTATAATAAAAAGGAAAAATAAAATGTTGAATGAAATGCAGTTTGTCCCCTTGGGAAAATCCGTCTTAGGCAAAATAAGATTGACTTTGTTTTTTGTTCTCTGTGTTTGCACTGGTAATATGTTTTCTCAAAACATAACCAACACGATTGGTACAAGTGGTTCGTTTATAATTAAAGATGGTTCAACTACTTTTCTAACCCTTGATCAGGCAGCCGGGCATCTAACATTAAACAGTATTGCGGTATTTCAGGCAGGCCTTAGGTTTCTGCACAACTTTGGGGTTGGTAATGTTTTTCTCGGGAGAAACTCGGGCAATTTTAATATGACGGGGGCCTCTAACGTTGGTTTGGGGTCGACTACTTTATTTTCTAACACTTCTGGAAATGCTAACACAGCTATAGGGGTTAATTGTTTATTTTCCAACACCGATGGCTATGACAACACCGCCGTAGGATTACAAGCTTTATTTTATAACACTATTGGTAATAATAATACAGCTGTGGGGGTTTTCTCTTTAGGAGCAAATACAACTGGCCCTAATAATACGGCAGTCGGATATGGTTCTTTAAAAACCAACAGCACAGGCCAGAATAATACAGCTGTGGGATATAATTCATTAACTTCTAATACTACAGGCTATCAAAATACTGCTGTGGGTTATGGGTCATTAAATTCTAACACTACCGGGATATGGAATACAGCGTTTGGGTATGGGTCATTATTTTCTAATATTGACGGCAATTATAACACAGCTTTGGGCTATCTATCATTACAAAACAATACTTCAGGAAGTAACAATACGGCTACTGGTTACTGGGCTTTAGAAGCTAATACAACAGGCATAGAAAATTTAGCTGATGGAAATTATTCTTTGTTTTCAAATACTACGGGTAACTCTAATACTGCCTCTGGTTCTAATTCTCTATATTCCAACACAACAGGTTATTATAATACTGCATTAGGACAAAGTGCGGGTTACAACATTACTTCAGGCTTTAATTCAATGTGTTTGGGTTATGATGCTCAGCCAACTATTGGTTATGCGTCAAATGAAATCACTCTTGGCAATACCTTAATTACTTCACTACGCTGTGCAGTTACAGGTATTACTTCATTATCAGATGCAAGAGATAAAAAAAACATTTCTAATCTATCACTTGGTCTTGATTTTATTATGAAGTTAAAACCGCGGCAGTTTAATTGGGATAAAAGAGAATGGTATGAAAATAATAAATCAGATGGCAGCAAGATGAAGAAAGAACCTACCGCAGGATTTATTGCTCAGGAACTTGATTCAGTTCAAACAACAGAAAAAGTAGAATGGCTTAACCTTGTGTTAAAAAACAATCCAGAAAAATGGGAAGCAACGCCTGGAAATCTTTTACCGATAATGGTTAAAGCAATTCAAGATTTGAAAAAAGAAAATGATGAGTTAAAGGTGTCAAACAATGAATTAAAAACGGCAAATGTTGAACTGACAGGTAGACTTAATAAGTTCGAGCAGATGCAAAATATGTTAACAGCAGAAATTGAAAAACTAA
Source organism: uncultured Ignavibacteriaceae bacterium (assembly GCA_963809415.1). Taxonomy (GTDB): domain Bacteria; phylum Bacteroidota; class Ignavibacteria; order Ignavibacteriales; family Ignavibacteriaceae; genus IGN3. The sequence continues at coordinate 2,533,564 of CAWEJJ010000003.1, forward strand.
AAACAAATAATAATGAAACTACCAAAGTGAGCTTGGGTGAAAAATGAAAACCTTAATTATTTTTCTATCAATAATATTAACATCATCATTGCTTTACAGCCAAAGCAGTTTTGTTTCTGATATCGGTACTACCATTGATATTGGAAGTGGGTCAGATATTTGCGCTGATGTAATCACAATAAACGGAACGCTTACAGGAATCGGTACATTTTGTAATGCTCCAGTAGACGTTGAAGTAGATACTGCTCTTATACCAAATAAATTTGAACTTTCGCAAAATTATCCTAACCCGTTTAATCCTTCCACCAGGATTAAGTATCAAGTAGCTATCAACTCCCAAGTATCTCTAAAAGTTTATGATGTACTTGGCGATGAAGTAGCAACTTTAGTTAATGAAGAAAAACCTGCCGGAAGTTATGAAGTTGAATTCGATGCTTCACACTTATCATCAGGAGTTTATTTTTACAAACTTCAGGCTGGAAGTTTTGTGGAAACAAGAAAGATAATTCTCCTTCGTTAACGTAGTAGCAGTCGGTTTTGCTTGATGATATAAATTGAAATTAGTTTAGAGATGTCATCTTCTTTTTTATGAAGATGTCATCTCTCTTTATAGTTTTCGAGCAACCACTACAACACTTTTAACAGTTTCAACAACTCCGGAGTTATCGTTTAGTGCTTCTAAAAAAATTATATAGATTCCCATGCGTAAAGATTGTCCATCATCATCAAGTCCATCAAATATAGCAGAACCGCTTGAACCGCTTGCCTGATTGTTGAGTAACGTTCTAACTAATCTTCCCTTGCTATCAAAAATTTTTATTCTTACTTGAGCAATTGATTGGCTGAGGTTGTAATTGATTATAGTAAAATCTTCAAAGCCATCATTATCGGGAGAAAATGGATTTGGGTTCGCCGAAATATTTGCCGACTGAATTAAATTTTCAGCAAATATACTATTTTGTTTCCCGGGTGTTCCTCCAAGTGAATTGACTGATGTACTCCAATTAAGCGGATCATTTCCATTCAAATTTGGATTGATTCTTTCCAGTGATTTTCCATTTGCTGAAGCTATGTTTCTATTGTTCCATTTATCACTGTAAAAAACGGAATCAATCACTTTCCCTCGTACATCTTTTAACAAAATCATCTCGCCTGTATTAACTAAACCAAGACTTGAAATATTGAGTACATTTTTATAAATGTCATTTATTAGATCAAACTTAGTTATTGAATTTGAATCTGCACTCAAGACAAAAAATTCCTTTGGCGGAATAATAAAACTTGTTTCAAAAAGTTTGTTGATGTTTCCATTCTCATCTTCGATTTTCCAGCCGCCAACATTAACAGAATCAAAACTTAAATTATAAAATTCAATATATTCACTATTATCTGATTCAGGATCATACATAATTTCATTTATAATCAAAGTATTGCGATTATAATTTGGAACATTGAAAATGGAGTTTAGTCTTCCCGGTGTGCTTCCTGATAAATCTAAAGAAGTTACCCAATTTGTACTATCGTTTGTTGGGTGATCTAACGAAATCCTTTCCAATGAACAACCTTTTTTACCACCCCAGTTTGAACGATAAAACAGGCTATCAATAATTCCATTTCTAAAATCATATATAATCACTCCGTCTGAAGTATTGCCCAAACTACCAAAGTTTGAATAAAAAACTTTTGCGTTTGCCTTTATATATGCTGAATTAAATGATGTGTCCTTTGCAACTATAAATATTTCGTTTTGATTAATAAAAACATTTTCATTTATAATAAAGTTTTTGGTTGGTGTTGTCAGCACATCACTGATTAACCAATTTTTAATATTAATTGAATCGGTGCTTACATTAACTAACTCAATCCATTCTGGTTTTCCATCATAAGGATTATACATTACTTCATTAATCTTAACTACATTTTCAGGGAAACCCGGTTCAATAGATTTTTCAAAATAGTTGTTTAACGTGTCTTCATCTGAATTATAAACAACCTTAACCGCAGTAAGAATTTTATTTTGCAATGAGATAATATTAACCGGTGATTTAACTAAAACAGAGTCCCCGGAATTTAAATTGGATGAGGCAACAGAACCAATTAGTTTATCAACTACATTATTTGAATCGGAATCAATATAAAATTCAGTAATGAAGTTTTGCGCAATTGCATTTCCATTATTTTTAATTTTAGCTGTGATGAGAACATCATCTCCAGGAGTTGGAAATCTTGGGGCAAAATAAATTTCAGCAACAGTTAGATCAAATTCTTTCGGTGTAATGCTATTGATTCTGCCTGGAGTACTTTGCTCAATATCTTTGCCGCTTGCCCAGTTATATTGGCTATTCGAGTTTGAAGTTGAGGAAATTCGTTCAAGTGAAAAACCGCCGGTTCCACCCCATTGGCTCGAATATGAAACAGAATCTATACTCAATCCACGATTATCTCTAATGGCAGCTCCATCTCTATCATTATTAAAAGATGGAAGATTTATTTCTAAAACGTGTGAAGGAATATCTCTGTGATAATTATTGATGGACGAATCTTTGGTTAATATTACATAATCATTTGCAGAAATGATAAAATCATTTTTTATTGTAATACTAACAGGAGTTGTTACGATATCTGAGATGGACCAATCTTTAAGATTTATATCCGAGTTAGAGTTATTATAAAGTTCCAGCCATTCCGGTTCGCCACCAAGCGGGGCATACATAATTTCATTAACAACGATAGTGTTTGCCGGATATCCTGGCTCCGCTATTTTATATAAATAATTATTTGTGGTATCCTGATCTTGAGCAGAGAAAATTTTAGTATATAATCCCTTTTTATTTTGCAAATTCTGAATCAGCGAAATAAATTGATAAACGGCAGAATCTCCTGATGCAAGAAATAGATTTGAAACAGATTCAAGAAATAAATCCGGAAGTGAATCCAGGTTTGTATCTTCAAATAAATCAATAGAAAATTGTGCGGAGTTTTTGCCTAAGTTTTTTACAGTAACTAAAATATGAACATCATCACCAGCCAACGGATACTTAGGATTTAATCCAATATCACTAATCATAACATCAAAATCTTTTTGAGTAACTGAATTAAATGTTCCGGGCGTAGCTTTAAAAATACTTTTGGATGCTTTCCAATTAGTAGAATCTGTTGAAGATAAGTTAACATCAACCCGCTCTAAAGATTTCCCTCCCACATTTCCGCCCCACGTTGGATGGAAATAAACCGAATCAATTTTAAAATTGTTTACATCTCTAATAACAACTGCATCGCCAGTGTTGTTTAAAGAAGGAATGCCGGATATTATAACTTCAGAAGTAACTGAATAAAAATTTGTTATTGTTGGTTCTTTTGAAATTACAATAAAAGATTCTGCTGGTATATATTTATCTTGTGTTGTGATTGTAGTGGTAGTGGAAGCATCTGATAGTTTCCAGTTTTTAAGATTAATAGATTCTGCCGTTCTATTATAAAGTTCAATCCATTCCGGTTCGCTTGTAGAAGGAGCATACATAATTTCATTAATAACAATATCATTAAAATTATTTCCCGGCGGTAAGACCATAAATCGTTTTATTCGGACATTATTTAAGGTACTCTGATCTTCAAGAAAAACAACCCGAGCCATTATTTGGTAATCTTCTGCTGGAAGTGAATTTAGAATTGTTGAAACAGTTAAAGAATCTAATGGCAAAAGATTAGAATATGATTGATTGAAAATTCTTTCACTTATATCACCAACGGAATCTTTATTTGCATCATTAAAAATTTCTATGGAATAATTCGAAGCTGTAAGAACACCAATATTCTTAATCGTGCTATAAATCGTTACATTATCTCCGGCAATCGGAACTGAAGGTGAAACAATTAATGAGCTTAGTTGGAGATCATAATTTAGCGGAATAACCGTATTCGTAAAACCCGGAGTTCCATTTGTTATGAGCGAGTTTCCCCAGTTGGTTTGTAGTGAATCGTGATTAAGTACCTTCTTTTCATCAGAAATGGCGCTGGAATTGTTAGCTGAATAAAAATAATGATCAACCGTATCATTAACGGAATTAAGAAGCCATAATGGTCGGCTTGAAGTATTTGCCATCCCGCCTGAACCAAAATAATTATCAGCAATTTTTAAAATAAGTGAATTCGAAGGAACAAGACCATTATAAATTCCTGAAGCAATATCATAATCATTTTCAAAAACAATTGCATAAGAATTTGGAGGTAAAGTGGTTCCAAACCCGGCGTCAACAATTTGATCTGCGGTTGATGTGTAATACTTTATTTTATAATTACTAAGATTTAATGATTCGGTATCACTAAGGTTGTAGATTTCGATAAATTCATTATTCCCGGCAGTTGGTGAGAACATAACTTCAGAAAAAATTAGCAAAGTATCGGATTGTGCGAATGAATATCCGCAAAGAAAAAATGAAATGAGGAGAAATTTTTTAATCATTATTAACCCGAAAGGAAAAAAATGTTATAAAATATTTAGTGTTTATTTTTTAGCAGGTGGTTCTTTAGAGGCAATTGCTTCAAAGCATTTTGTGGGTATCATACGCAATACTTTTGCCCCAATTGTTGTCTGCCAGGGAAACTCAATAATTCTTTTGTCTTTCTTTAATCCTGCAATAATTATTTTACTTGCTTTTTCAACGCTCATTAAGTAAGGCATTTTAAACTTGTTTTTATCTGTCATTGGAGTTTTAATAAATCCGGGTTTAACGGTAATAACCTTTACATTAAACTTTTTAAGTTCAATACGTAAACTTTCGAGAATAATTGTTAAGGCTGCTTTGCTTGCAGAATAAAATCCGCCTTTAGGAAAACCCTTTCCATCACCAAGACTTGATATACCAACCAATGCTCCTCTTTTTTCAGAAATAAATTCCGGTAATATCTGTTCAATACAATAAATTACTCCGAGCACATTTGTATTAAAAATTTTTTCTGCCGCATCAGATCTATATTCCAAAACGCTTGAATTAGAACCAACCCCAGAGTTGAGAATTGCCGCATCAATTTTCGTAAAATCATTTTTAACTCGAGAGATAATTTCTTCCACTTCGTTCTTTAGTGTTACGTCGCATTTATAAGTGCGTACTTCAGTTATTTGGTTTAACTCAGATGATAAATTTTCTAATAAATCAATTCTTCTTGAAAGTAATGCAAGTTTTGCTCCTTCAGAAGCAAGATCTTTTGCAAGCTGATATCCGATTCCAGATGAAGCCCCGGTTAGTAAAACGACGGAGTTTTTAAAATTCATAAAAAATTACTGCCAAAATGATAAGGCAAATAATCGATTTGAAAGATTAAAATCAACTAAAAGGGAAATAATTTTTTGGATTTGTTAAAAGGAATGAAAGAAAAATAAAAATCAAGTTGCTATAAAAAGAATTTTTCCCTTATATTTTGTACCAGTAATATCAAAAATTATTCCAATGGATTCTGATAGAATACTTAACATAAATGAGGTTTTGGTAAGAAGGGAAATCCTGGAGATACCTTTTTCATGTGACCTTAAAAGTTGTAAAGGAGCTTGCTGCACTTTAGAAAGTGAATTGGGAGCTCCAGTAAGTAAAGAAGAGATTGATGAGATTAGAGAAATATTACCTGTCGTAAAAGGATATATTTCTTCAACTCAGGTTGATGAGATTGAACAAAATGGATTTTATGAAATTAAAGAGAATGAGTTGATGCTAAAAAGCATTAACAATAGAGATTGTGTTTTTGTCTTTTATGAAAATTCAATTGCAAAATGTGCAATTGAAAAAGCATACTTTGATGGAAAAATTAGTTTCAGGAAGCCTATTTCTTGTCATCTTTTCCCGATTAGAATTTCAGATTTTGGCGGGGAGATACTTCGTTACGAAAAATTTAATGAGTGTACCCCTGCGCTGGAAAAGGGTAAGGAAGATAATATTACAATAGCGGAATTTTGTAAAGATTCCCTAGTAAGAAAATACGGTGAAGAATGGTACAACAAACTTATGAATAAATCAGGCAGATAATATGCTTTCACTTAATCAAAGACTTTCTCAGCAGCAAAGGCTTTCACCACAGCAAATACAGTATCAAAAATTGCTTCAGCTAAATACGCTTGCTTTGGAGCAAAGAATAAAAACTGAACTTGAAATGAATCCTGTTTTAGAAGAAGAGATGGAAATCACGTTAGAACAGGATGATAAAGAAAAAGAAACCGAATCTGATTCGGACGTTGAAGAAGAATTCTCCGATAAGGATAATGAAGAGTTTGACCTTGAAGATTATATGAATGATGATGATCTTGATCATGAACGAATTAACAGAAGCAACGACGAAGAAGTTTATCATCCTTTAGCCCCATCCCGGACTTCACTTAGTGAACATCTGACCGAACAACTTCGCTTACTAAATCTTGATGAAAATCTTTTTATTCTTGGCGAAGAAATTATTGGTAACCTGGATGATGATGGTTATTTGCAGCGTGAATTGCCCGAGATTCTAAATGAACTTGAAATGTTCGAACATATAAAAATTGATTCGCAGGCTGCAGAAGATTTATTAAAAAGAATTCAAAAATTTGATCCGATTGGAATTGCTTGCAGAAGCCTACCAGAATGTTTGATAGTTCAACTTAGAGAAAGCAAAGCTGATCCTTATAACAAGTATCTTGCAATAAAAATGCTTGAAGATCATTATGATGAATTTACAAAACGAAGGTTTGATCTTATCAAAACAAGGATGAATCTTACCGATGATAGTTTACGTGATACAGTAGCCCTCATTCAGACAATGAACCCAAAACCCGGGGAAGGAAATATTGCTTCAATGGAAAGCAATCAGATTACTCCTGATTTCCTTATTGAAAAAATTGATGATAATTGGATAATTACACTTAATGATAGAAGTATGCCTTCGGTTACAATAAGTAAACAATATCTAGAAATGTTTGACTCAAATAAGAGAAGTAAAAAAACTCCAAGGGAAAAAGAGACTTATAAATTTTTGCGTGAAAAGTTTGAATCTGCAAAATGGTTTATTGCCTGTATTCAGCAACGACGAGAAACCCTGATGAAAATCATGCGCGCAATTCTTGAAAGACAATATGAGTTTTTTGAAAAAGGTCCTAAGTTGTTAAAACCGATGATCTATAAAGATATTGCTGAAGAAATTCAAATGGATATTTCTACTATAAGTCGTGTGGTTAATGGAAAATATGTTCAGAGTCCGATGGGAGTGCATGAACTAAAATATTTTTTCAGTGAAGGTTTATCTACTGATTCAGGGGAAGATGTATCAAACAAACATATCAGGGAAAGACTTAAAGAAATAATTGCAATAGAAAATAAAAAATCACCGTTCAGTGATGATAAACTTGCGGAACTTCTTAATGCAGAAGGGATACATGTTGCCAGAAGAACGATCGCAAAATATCGCGAACAACTGAAGTTACCCGTAGCACGGTTGCGTAAACAAATGATATAGATGAATTGCCGCTATGAAATTATTCATAATCATTTTTAATAAATTATTTCAACCAAAAGCATTTCTGCTGAAGGATGTTCTAGATTTTTGGGGCGTAAAATCTATTTATTGATTTAATCAAAATTCCTCCCTTAGTGGTGAATGACATTTATTTATGATTATTAAACAAATTTTTGATGTAATAACCTTAATCGTTCTTTTTGCCCTTTATGGATTTGTTCATTCGGTACTTGCCTCAGAAAAAGTTAAAGTATTTTTTCATAATAATTTTGGTAAGCGAATAGCTTTTTATCGAATAGGATATAATATTTTTTCTGTAGTTACTCTATATCTAATTTGGGATTTAGCTCCGCAACCGTCATTTCAAATTTATACTCTTCCTCAACCATATGATTATCTTGTTTTAATTCCTCAATTTCTTGCACTGGTTGGGGTGATCTGGTGCTTTAAGTACATAAGCTTTCGGGAATTTACCGGTTTAAGTCAGATTGATCGTTATTTGAAAAAGCAGTATTCTGAAAATGAATTAGATGAAATTTATACGTTGCGAATAGAAGGACCTTATAAATATAGTAGACATCCTGTTTATTTTTTATCAATAATTTTTTTATTGTCTAGAGCCGAAATGAACTTGTTTTATCTCACAATGTTCATCTCATTTACAGTATATTTTTACATCGGATCACACTATGAGGAAAAGAAATTGGTTAGCTTATTTGGTGATGAATATAAAAATTATCGAAACAATGTACCAAGAATATTTCCAATTAGATTTACAAAACTTTTTCGTGGTAATTAATACAATTTGCGTTTCGTTTAGTATCACAAACAAAGTTATAACTTTGAAATAATTAGTGCTATTTAATTTTGGCAGAAAGATTTATTATGAAACAGAAACTTAGGTCAACAACAATATTAGGAGTATTGCATAACGGGGAAGCTGCACTTGGCGGTGACGGACAGGTTACGCTTGGTAATACTGTTATGAAACACAATGCAATGAAAATAAGAAAAATTTCTGACGGCAAAGTGCTTTGCGGTTTTGCCGGTGCCAGTGCAGATGCATTTACGCTTATGGAAAGATTTGAAGATAAACTAGAGCAATATCGTGGTAATGTTAACCGTGCCGCAGTAGAACTTGCAAAAGATTGGCGTACTGATAAATATCTTAGAAAACTTGAAGCAATGCTTGCGGTAATTTCTAATGATACCGCACTTGTAATATCCGGAACTGGGGATGTTATAGAGCCGGACGATAAAATTGTTGCAATTGGTTCAGGTGGCATGTACGCGCTTGCTGCCGCACAAATGTTAAAGAAGCATAGCAATCTTTCTGCAAAAGAAATTGTACGCGAGGCATTAAAAACAGCAGCAGATATTTGCATCTATACGAATGATAAAATTAATGTAGAGGTTGTAGAATAAGTTATGGAAAAAAAATCTTTTGATATGAAAATCTTTACCCCTTCTCAAATTGTTAAGGAACTTGATAAATATATTATAGGACAAACAGAGGCAAAACGTGCTGTAGCCATTGCACTTCGTAACCGCTGGAGAAGACAGCAGGTAAAAGATATTTTGCGTGAAGAAATTATGCCTAATAATATTATCCTTATTGGTCCGACAGGTGTTGGTAAAACAGAAATTGCCCGCAGACTTGCAAAACTTTCACAGGCACCTTTTGTAAAAGTAGAAGCATCAAAGTTTACAGAGGTTGGATATGTAGGAAGAGATGTTGAATCAATGGTTCGTGATCTTATTGAGGTAAGCGTTAATCTTGTAAAAGCAGAGAAAGGGAAAGAGGTTCAGACAAAAGCTGAAGAATTAGCCGATGAGAGAGTGCTTGATATTTTAATTCCACCTGTTAGAAAAACGCAACCTACTCCTATCGCTCAAGAAAACGAAGAGCAACCTGAAAACGGGGAAGAAAGTGAAGCGTATCAAAATAAAAAAACTCGCGAGTGGATGAAATTAAAACTTAAAAACGGCGAGATGGATGATAAAATGATAGAGTTCGATTCTCAGGGTCAATCTTCAATTGGTATGCAGGTGCTCGGTCCTTTTGGGATGGATGATATGGGAATTAATATACAGGAAATTATGGGTAATATAATGCCCAAGAAAAGAAAAAAGAAAAAAACAACTGTTAAAGAAGCACGGCATCTTTTAGCTCAGGAAGAAGCACAAAAACTTATTGATATGGATGTTGTTCAAAAAGAAGCTATTGAACGTGTTGAAAACTCTGGTATTATTTTTATCGATGAAATTGATAAAGTTGCCGGCAGCAGCAAAGGACAAGGTCCCGATGTTAGCCGTGAAGGTGTTCAACGAGATCTGCTTCCGATAGTTGAGGGTTCAAGCGTAAATACTAAATATGGAGTAGTTAGAACTGATCACATTTTATTTATAGCGTCAGGAGCTTTTCATGTCTCAAAACCATCGGACCTCATTCCCGAATTGCAAGGAAGATTTCCAATTAGAGTTGAGCTGAACAGTTTAACTGAGGATGATTTTGTACAAATATTAACAACTCCGCAAAACGCTTTGTTAAAACAATACAATGCATTATTAGAAACAGAAGGTGTAACTTTAAGTTTTAGTAAAGATGGGATTAAAGAAATTGCCCGCATCGCCACTGAGGTAAATGAACAAGTAGAAAACATTGGAGCAAGAAGATTACATACAATACTTACAACTTTGCTGGATGAAATTCTTTTTGATGTACCGGATAAGATTCCTTCAGACACAGTTAAAATTGATGCAAAGTTTGTAAAAAATAAATTAGAAAAGATTGTTAAAGACAGAGATTTGAGTAAGTTTATTTTGTAAGTCCCCAGCGAGGCTGTTTCAAAAGTGATAAATGATTTGATTACCTTAATATTGCAGGCATAATTACTTTTCAGTATACGGACAATGCCTGCACCCGCTTCCGCAGCAGTAACCACGCTTTAATAAAAACTCAGCAGTTAGTACAGCAAATCCTGTTTCCGGATCAATATAAATATCATTTCCTTCATCTATAGCTGCCTTATGTAATCTGATTATCTCATCATATTTGGGATAATTTTTATTAAGACGTGAAATTTTATATAATTCTGATTTAGAGCTGTTATCAGGCATAAGGTTAAATATTCCTTAATAATAAACTATTGCAAATATATATGATATTTTGATTAACCATAACAAACGCGTTATTTAATTTCTATTATTCAACCGTCTGATAATCTATAAATCCATTCATCATGAAAGTAACAGGGTTTTGATAATTAATAAATTGTAAAGTGTTTTTTGTTGTAATTTTGGAGAGTCTTAACAAAGAATATTTACCAAGGAGGATATATGAGTAAGATAAATTTACTTTTTGTTCTGGTATTTTTAATAAGTGTTGGCGTTACAAAAGCACAGGACGATTCAACAAAAACAGATGATAATTGGCGTTGGCATTGGAGCTGGAATGATTGGAACGATTGGGAAGGTTGGAATATCGATTTTGGATTGAAAGATAAAAAGCCTGCAATCTCTTTGCAGTATGGATTGGCAAAGATGGATAGAAGAGATTTCAATTCTGAATTTGTTGATCCGGGCCTAATTGAAATTAAATTAGGTTATATTGATGATAGACCCGCCTGGGAGACTGATTACATAATAAAGCACAATTATAGATTTTTATATCTCAGTAATGAATCAAATAAACTCTCGGGTAAAAATACCAGTGGGCTCGATATTGAATCGGATATGTGGCGTTTTGGTTTAGGAAGATCCAGCGGATATGGATATCTGCTTGGTGAAAGTGCTGCAATAATTCTATATAACACATATACACTTAATTGGTCCAGAATTGATTTTACTGTCCCATTGCCTGTTACTAGTCATACAACAGATCAATATTTACCCTACTACAAAGATTATAATTTATTAAATCTTTATGAAGGCTCTTTTCGTTTTGGTACAAGCAGCGCAGGCGGTATCAGGATAAAATTTATTGATAATGTTATGCTTGATGCCGGTTATGAAAGATCAATTGTTTTTCAGAGACACTTATTCTGGAAATGGGCAGGAAGTGCAGTTATAGAAGCTGCTGCTCAAAGTTTGTTAGATGGTTTTGTTAATAAAATATTTGAATCCTCACCAGCAGCTGGACCAATTGTAAACTTCGTTTTAAAGAATGCTTTGTCTTATGGAATATATGAATTAAGACAAGATGATATGAATTGGCCATTTAATACTGAAGCTCCAATTGCATATAACCAATTCAAGTTCGGGCTAACATTTGTTTTTTAGTGTTATGTATAAAAGAACAAACCCAATTCCTTAAAGGAATTGGGTTTGTATATACGAATGTCTATCCTTTCAAAACCTTATTGTAAAAGAAAACGATGACTTTTTTTATTTCAGATAAATCATCTTCTTTGATTCAACAAAACTTCCTGCTCGCAATTGGTAGAAATAAACACCGCTTGGCAATGTAGAATTTACAATGTACAATTTAGAATGAACGCCAACTTCTAAATATTCATTTACAATTGTTTCAACTTCTTCACCGAGTAAATTAAATACTTTTATGGTTTGCCAACTGCTTTCTGGCGACTGCCATCTGATGGTTGTAGTTGGATTAAATGGGTTTGGATAATTTTGATATAAGATATATTCATTAGGCTGTATTGTAACCTCAATAATATTTGAGTACTCATATTTCCCATCATTATCGATCTGTTTTAATCTGTATTGTATTTTGCTTCCGCCAATTGGATTCTTATCTATATATGAATAAGTTTTAGGGGAATTTAAATTACCACTTCCATTAACAAACCCAAGCATTTCCCAGATCCCGTTTCCAGTATTTTGCTTCTTGTATCTTTCAACTTCAAATCCAAAATTATTTACTTCGGTTACTGTTTGCCAATCGAGTAATATATTTTGATTAACCAGGCTTGCTGTAAATGAAGTTAACTCAACGGGAAGAGGTGTTGTAATAATTTTTTCTGGATAAATTTCTCCGAACCCATCATAAAAATCAATTATACCATTTTCGGAGCCGTTATTCCGTGCAAGAACTCTTGCAGAATCAAAACTGCAATTAAGTGTATTTGAAACAAAAGCCAATTGCCCGGCTATATATCCATTAGAGTAGCTGGAATAATTATTATTAGTTATTGGATCAATTGAATAAAACTCAACCTTGTATCCCGTTTGATTGCTGTCGATTCCGGCTCCTGTAATTATAACAGGAGAAGTGATAACATCGCCAAAGAAAACCTGTACAAAATCATTACTGCCGGCGGGCATAACTAATTTTACAGTAGGATAATTTGGGGCAAGTCGTAATCCAGTAGAAAGTCCGGTAGTTGAACGAATGATTAAATCATAATCGTTTGCAAGAGCAAAATCAAAACTTGATTGAAGTGTATTTGAATATAAAATCACTTCGCCAGGAAATTGAGTATTATTATAGCTGCTGTATCCAATTAAAAAAGCGGTTTTTACATCAAGATCATGTTGTCCACCATAGCCCGAAACAATAACTTTTTTAATCTGCTGTGCAGAAGCTAGTTGTATCGTTATAAAAAAAATAATTAAGATACAGAATAATTTCTTCTGCATCTGATTTCCTCCGAATTATTCCCAGTTAATAAAAATTGACTGCCTATGGCAGATTTTTAAATACAATGTATTATCGAAATATCCGGGAATGTTTTTAGAGGTGGTTCAAAATAAAAAAGCCATCCTGGGAAGATGGCTAAATCAACTAATTTAAAGTTTTTAATTAAATCTGATTTTTACATTAACAATTTCGGAACTACTTCCGGTTCTTACAGGTGGACCCCACGTACCGGCTCCTGATGAAACGTAGTAATGTGTGCTTCCTTTTTTCTTATATCCCCAACTAATTTCATAAATCATATTTGTGATAATATTCCCTGGCCATATTTGTCCGTGATGTGTATGACCGGAAAGTTGCAAATCTATTCCGTTTTGTTCTGCTTGTTCTAACTTAAACGGAGTGTGATCTAACAAAATTTTAGGATAATTACCCGGAATATTTTTTACAATCTCATCCAAATTTTTCCTTTGCTTCCCTGTAAATTGTAGTCCCGATCGATCATCCCTTCCAATTAAATAAAAACTGCTATCGATCATTATTGAAGAATCTCGCAAAAATTTTATTCCATAATTCTCAGCAAACTTCACGCAGGAATTAACTCCATTTATATACTCATGATTACCGGTTATCGAATATACTCCGTATTTAGTTTTTAATCTTCTAAAGGATTCCCCGATCCCTCTTTCTTCTAAAACCTTTGCTTTATCATCAACAATATCTCCGGCAAGTAAAATTATATCTGGATTAAGGGAGTTTATTTTATCAACAACCCGGCTTAATAGCTTTTCACCATCAATGGGAGACAAATGTATATCAGAAGCCATAACGATGTTAAGAGAATCAAGTTTGCTGTTACCTTTAGGAATATTGATTTCAAGTGTTCTCGTTTCAATATTCCTCTTGTTTAAATTTCCAAGTAAAACAATTAACCCAACCAAAGCAATTATCACTATTGCTATAATTTTTTTTGAAAGCTCATAATTGTTGTAAATAAAATCAGGAAGGAAATGAAACCAGCCATTAAATAATCTTATTATATCGATAAGTAAAAGTGAAAGAATAAAATACACAAAGAAAGCAAACCAGATTGCTCCAACTCCAAGTAAAATATCATACGCTAATGGGGATAAATATTTGTAAAGAACTTTTGCTATAATATATCCGTATGCAATTACAATAAATAAAACCGCATAAATTGATTTTAAGATTGGGTAAGCCGAAATAACCTGCCAGCCGCGAATAAACACATAAAAGTTAAGTGATGTGTAAATCGTAAGAAAAATTATAAAGAATAAAGTCATAGTCATCAAATTTTTTTTTGTTTAAATATAAGATAATTATATAAGTTTAAATATTAATTGGGATGAATCACAATTTATAGGAATAAGAAAACTCCATTGGAGTTTTAGAAGGATTTCTCACTGATTAAGTAGAGATTCTAAAAGACAAAACCAATAATTAAAAACAAAAATCCACTGCCGGTTGAGTCGCATTCTGCTTCATTAAAGATCAGGATTCTCCTCTGAGACTTATCCGGCAATGGATGTAATTTTAATTGTCATACTTAGTCTACATTGCTTCAAGTATAGGATGATACTAACAAAATTTTTAAGAACACAAACACTAACTCTTATTTATACGAATTGAAGCACCTTCATATAATTAGCACGTTCAAATTTTGCCGGGTCATCAACATTCATATAGCTCATACTTCCGCGCATCTGTTCAATTGATTCGTATTCTTTTTCTTCCATCCAGCAATTTTAAATTTGTCGTAACATCTGCAATGTGACCAATTCCAAATTTTAATAAAGCGGAAAGCATTTGTGTAACTTTTGCACCAGCCATAACCATTTTAATAACATCTTCAGCTGTAGTAAATTCCACTTGTTGCAGCAAGATCAGCATTAATTTTTCCGTACATCATTGCAATCCATCTTAGCGGTAATCTCATTGCCATTGGTGTGCTAAGAATTACATTTGGTACAACTTCAAGTTTTTCCAGATCAATATCTGGCTGATAGAAACGATTGAACAGAACCAAACCATCTGCACCCGCTTTATCAAATTGACTTGCCATCCAGCTAGTTGAAGTAAAGAATGGATGCATTTTTACTGCAATAGGAATATTTAGTATTGATTTAACGGCTTATACATATATCTGATATATGATTTTTCAACATCACTTCCGGATTGTTTGAATATCTGTTGGAAGCTAGATAAATTTAATTCAAGTGCATCTGCACCCGCTTGTTCCATTTTCTTTGCATAACTCTATCCATCCTCCGATAGATTTACCATTTAGACTTGCAATGATAGGAATATTAACGGCTTCTTTTGCTTTGCGAATGTGCTCTAAATATTCTTCCGGTCCAAGTTTAAAATTCAAACGGTGTCGGTAAAGTATGATGTTGCTTCTGCAAAACTTTCTGTGTGATCGGAGGTATGATAATCAAAGTTCAATTGATCATGTTCAATTTGTTCTTCAAATATCGAGTAAAGAACAACTGCACCTGCACCTGCATCTTCCATCTCTCTAATGTTAGAAATCTTTTCAGACAATGGTCCTGCAGAACAAACGATGGGGGATTTAAGTTTTAATCCTAAGTATGTTGTTGTTATATCCATTTTATTTTCCTTAACTGATTCTTATTTCAAAATTTAATGGAGTTATTATTCAGTTATATTTATTGTTAAACTCCGCCTATCTAAAATGACATATTTAATTTAGTTACTTCTCAGATTTCTTCCTTTACAGGTTCGTAAGCTGCAAGTCTTTCATATTCTTTCCATTTTCTCACAACATCATCTTGTGCTTCTTTAATCATAACAGCAGCTTCTGCTGGATGAGATTTTGTTAACATCTTATATCTTGTTTCCATGTAAGCATAATCTTTTAATGGAATTTTCAAACCTTTGGAATCAAGTTTAAATGGATTCTTTCCTTCTCTTCAAGTATCAGGATTATAACGGAATAATGGCCAGTAACCGGAATCTACAGCAGCTTTTTGATTTTGCATTGCTGTTCCCATATTTATTCCGTGTGCAATACAATGACTGTATGCAATTATTAATGATGGACCATCATAAGCTTCTGCTTCAAGAAAAGCTCTAAGTGTATGTTGATCATTAGCACCCATTGCAACTTTTGCAACATAAACATTTCCGTAAGTCATTGCCATCAAACCAAGATCTTTTTTAGCTGCCGGTTTTCCGCCTGCAGCAAATTTTGCAACTGCTCCACGCGGAGTTGATTTTGAGCATTGTCCGCCAGTGTTTGAATAAACTTCAGTATCAAGAACTAAAATGTTAACATTTTTTCCTGATGCAAGTACGTGATCTAATCCGCCGTAACCAATATCATAAGCCCAGCCGTCACCGCCCATTATCCAAACAGATTTTTTAACAAGATAATCTGCAAGACTTATTAAATGTTTTAAGATCGCTTGCTTTACCATTGGCACCCGCATTCAAGATATCATTTAATTTTCTCTTTAACTGCATCAACTCTTTCTCTTTGCTCATAAATTTCAGCTTCATCTTTTTGATCAGCATTTAATAAAGCATCAACCAAATCATTTCCAATTTCAGATGCAAACGATTTTAATAATTCTTTTGCATGATGATTATGTTTATCAATTGCTAATCTAAAACCAAAACCAAATTCAGCATTATCTTCAAATAATGAATTTGACCATGCAGGTCCTCGTCCATCTTTATTTGTAGCCCATGGAGTTGTTGGTAAATTTCCGCCATAAATTGATGAACAACCTGTTGCATTTGCAACTATTGTTCTATCACCAAATAACTGGCTTACTAATTTTACATAAGGAGTTTCACCGCAGCCAGAACAAGCACCGGAGAATTCAAATAATGGCTGTAAGAATTGTGAATCTTTTACTTTTGATACTGCAACAACTTTTCTGTCAAGATCAGGAATGTTGAAGAAGAAATCCCAATTTGCTCTTTCTTGTTCACGAATTGGAATCTGCTCTGCCATGTTAATAGCTTTTAGCTTTGTTTCTTTTTTATTCTTTGCAGGACAAACATCAACGCAAAACCGCAACCTGTACAATCTTCAACAGCAACCTGTAATGAATAATATAATCCTTCACCATAATCTTTTGCTCTGAATTTTGTGTACTTAAATGTTGCAGGTGCACCAACTAAATCTTTTTCTTCATAAATTTTTGCACGTATTGTAGCATGAGGACAAACCATAACACATTTATTACATTGAATACAAATTTCCATATCCCAAACCGGAACTTCTAAGGCAATATTTCTCTTTTCCCATCTTGGTAGTTGTCAGCGGAAAAGTTCCATCAACAGGCATTTTGCTTACAGGAAGTAAATCACCTTCACCAGCAATAATTTTTGCTGTAACTTCTTTTACAAAATCAGGAGCATTGCCAGAAACTGCCGGCTGCAATCTGTAACTTGCTTGTAACTTTATTTGGAACAGTAACTTCAAAAAGATTTGCAACTGTCTTGATCAACAGCATTAAAGTTCATCTGAACTATCTTATCACCTTTAGCACCGTAAGTTTTTTTAATAGAATCTTTAATCATACCAATTGCTTCTTCTTGAGGAAAGATATTTGAGATTGCAAAGAAGCAGGTTTGCATAATTGTATTTATTCTTACTCCCATTCCGGTTTCATCGCCAACTTTATAAGCATCAATTATCCAGAATTTCATTTTTTTGTTAATAAGATCTTTCTGAACTTTTTCTGGTAAAGAATCCCAAACTTGTTCTTTAGGAACTTTCGTATTTAGCAAGAAAGTTGCTCCTTCGCTTGCATCTTTTAACATATCCATCTGCTCAAGAAAAACCTGTTGATGACAAGCAATAAACTTTGCTTTGTTAATCAGATAAGTTGATTTGATTTCTTTTGGTCCGAATCTTAAATGAGAAACAGTTGTTGAACCGGATTTTTTGGAATCATAAACAAAATATCCCTGTGCAAAATAATCTGTTCCTTCACCGATAATTTTAATTGAATTTTTATTTGCACCAACAGTTCCATCAGCACCTAAACCATAAAATTTACCTGTGAAATGTTTCATCGGGTTCAACAGAGAAATTATGATCAAAATCCAAACTTGTATTTGTTACATCTTCAATAATTCCAATTGTAAAATGATTTTGGTTTATCTTTTGATAGATTATCAAATACTGCTTTAACCATTGCAGGAGTAAATTCTTTTGAAGACAATCCATATCTTCCGCCAATAATTTTAGGAAAACTAAATTTGAAGTTCACCAGCCATATATTTTTCTGAAATTGCATTAACAACATCAAGATAAAGTGGTTCGCCGCCAGCACCCGGCTCTTTTGTTCTGTCTAAAACTGCAATTGATTTTGTTGTTTTAGGAAGAGCATTAATAAAATGTATCTAAAGAGAATGGTCTGTATAATCTTACTTTTAATAAACCAACTTTTTCACCTTTGCTGACAAGATAATTAACTGTTTCTTCAGCTGCTTCACTACCGGATCCCATCATAATAATTATTTTTTCTGCATCTGGTGCACCAACGTAATCAAATAAATTATATTGTCTTCCGGTAAGCTTTGCAAATTTATCCATTTGCTTTTGAACAATTGCAGGACAAGCATTGTAAAATGGATTTACTGTTTCTCTTCCCTGGAAATAAACATCAGGATTTTGTGCAGTTCCTCTCATTACAGGATTATCAGGAGTTAAAGCTCTTTTGCGATGTGCAATAACTAAATCTTCATCCATCATAGCTTTCATATCTTCTTTAGTTAAGCTGTTCAATTTTCATTACTTCGTGTGATGTTCTGAATCCATCAAAGAAGTGAATGAAAGGAATGCGTGCTTCTAAAGTTGCAGCTTGTGCAATCAAAGCAAAATCCATTACTTCCTGAACTGAATTTGATGATAACAAAGCAAAACCAGTTGAGCGTGTTGCCATAACATCCGAGTGATCACCAAAGATTGAAAGTGCCGCAGCAGCAATTGATCTTGCTGATACATGAAATACAGTTGATGTTAATTCACCTGCAATCTTAAACATATTTGGAATCATTAAAAGCAAACCCTGTGAAGCGGTAAATGTGGTTGTTAATGCTCCGGTTTGTAATGCACCATGAACACTACCGGAAGCTCCGCCTTCACTTTGAAGTTCGCTAACTGAAGGGATCATTCCCCAAATATTTTTTTTATTAACTGCAGCCCATGCATCGCACCACTCGCCCATATTGGAAGAAGGAGTGATAGGATAAATAGCAATTACTTCGTTTGTATTATATGCTACATACGCGGCTGCTTCATTGCCATCGATTGTTACTTTTTTTCTTTCCATTATTGTACCGTTTAGTTATTAGTTTGAAAAATCTGCGTTATTGAGAGTCTTCTTTTATCCAATAATAGTACCAAGCAAATATACCCAAAAACGAAGAATTTAAGATATAAACGAAGTTATTTTTTAAATGTGAAGAATTACTCTCAAGAACTTTTCCCACTTTTAAGAATAATATTTTATGAAGGTTAAATATTGAAAAATAACAGGATTGAAGAAGCAAATAATAGCTGGTTTGTTGCCATTAAGATTTATTAAATCTAATTTTGTAAAGATTCTAAATAGTTGTCTCAATATTTACTAACTTTTCAGGAGATAATATGGATGCTTTGAATACTGGTTTTCACCCTACCTACAAACCAATGACAATCGGTGATTGGCTGATTACTTTTATAATTCAGGCAATTCCTTTAGTGGGATTTGTTATGTTATTCGTTTGGGCTTTTGGGGATGGAACTCATCCAAGCAAAAAAACATGGGCACAGGCATCACTAATTTTTGCTTTAATTATGTTAGTTCTTGTTATCATTTTCTTTGCTGCACTTTGGTCAGTTATTGGTTCATTTTTCCAGAGCAGTTATAATATTCATAGCGTTTAAGTTTATTAATAACCTTCGGGGTTGAGATTAAGAACCTCGAAGGTTAGTTTCTTACGGATACCATTTTGCTGCCTTAAAAACTAATCGTGATTTTTACATTTGATCTGAAGTTTTATTCTTAGAAAAGTATTTGTTGAAGTAGACTATATAATAAACCCAGTTTCTTGGAGAAACTGGGTTTATGAAAATCAATTTATTTTACAAATTGAGAAGAAAAATATACTGTTTTTGATTGTGGTTTTGAGATTACAACACTATCAACAGATGTGTAAGCTATTCTTGGTGAAGTTGTAGTACTGTTAACTTCGCTACTTTTATCTAGAACCTTCGCATAATTTTTTAAAGAAGAGTAATAAACAATAATGGAATCATTAATATTTGTAACATTTTTATAAACCGTTGGATATTGATTATAACTTCCAAATGAAACAAATAGTACGATGAAAATTGAATCATCTATACTTTGGTTTTCTATAATTGAAAATGGAATGGTCTCTTTTATCTTAAAGTAATTCTTGTACTGTTCCATAATAATATTAATTGTATCCTCTTGAGTTGAAAATGAAAGTTGATCTTGAAAACTATTTTCATAATAAGTTCCTAGTTCTTCATTTTCATCAGAACAAGAAAAAACTAATTGCAAAATTCCAATAAAAACAATTGTTAAGAAACCTTTACTTAAATGTCTAATCAAATTTTTCATAATTCTCTCTCTATGAATACAAATAAATTACTTTACTAAATAACATTCTAATTGCAAAATATGATTAATACGAAAATAAAGTTTCACAAACTGAAGGTAAGGGCAATTCAGCCAAAAAACTTCAAAAGTTGTGCTAGTCTGCTGTATATAATTTCTAACTATGCCTTACAGAAATAATATCTCCATCTTTAACAATATATTCTTTTCCTTCAAGTCGCCATTTGCCAAGTTCTTTTGCTTTTGCGAATGAACCTGTTTCAATAAAATCATCATAATGTACAACTTCTGCACGAATAAACTTTTTGAAAAAATCTGTATGGATTTCACCAGCAGCTTCCTGCGCTGTCATTCCTTTTTTAATTGTCCACGCACGGCATTCATCTTCACCGGCAGTTAGGAACGATTGAAGACCAAGTAAATCATAAGCTTCTCTAATCAACTTATCCAAAGCAGATTCAGTAATTCCGTAATCATTCATAAAAACTCTTGCATCTTCTTCAGGAAGATCAGCCATTTCTTTTTCTATCTGCCCAAAGAATGATAAAGCTTTTGTGTTGTGCCCGAGTTTATGCTTAACAAGTTCTTCCATATACTTTTCAGTATCATTTATTTGTGATTCGCCAAAGTTTAATGCTATCAGCATAGGCTTAACTGAAAGAAGTTGATAAGTTTTTAAAATATGCAATTCATCTTTTGTAAGATTTGCATCACGTAATGGTTTTTCAGTTTGTAGAATTTCATAACACTTTTCAAGAACCGGCAACTCACGTTTAAGATTTTCATCCTGATTTTTTAGTATTTGCTTTTTAATGGTTTCCAATCTTTTTTCAATGATTGCTAAATCAGATAAGATAAATTCTGTTTCAAATGAATTTATATCTCGCATCATATTTATTGAACCATCTGGATGTGGAACAGTTTCATTCTCAAATAATCTTACAACCTGAACAAGCGCATCGTTTGTTTTTACTTTGCCTAAAAAGTTTCCTGTAAACTGTGTTGAGCCTGAATCACCTTTTTGCAATCCGACTACATCCACTACTTCAATCGTAGCGTTAACTTTTTTCTTTGGAACAAACATTTCAGTCAGCTTATCCAGGCGTGCATCGGGTACTTTTATCATTGCCTGGTGAGCTTCTGATTTTGTTAATTCGTTTGGATCAAGTAAAGTTTTTGTTATTGTTTGAAAGAGAGTTGATTTTCCTGTAAATGGCAGTCCGACAATTCCTATTTGCATTTATTCCTCTGGTTAAAAATTCTTAATGATTATGTACAAATATACGAAGATTAATAAGTGGTTTTAGAAAAGTCAGCCACGAATTACACTAATTCTCACTAATTCCCGTAAACTCATTAGTGTTAATTCGTGAAATATGGCTAAAAGATTAATAGTCTCTTGACATTACAATTATCGAAAATTATCTTCAACGAAATTCAAATAAAAAATCTTGAACAAAAAACTTACATATTACTTCTCATCTACTTCAGCTACCCAAACCTGGCGTTGGCGCCTCTAATCTTTTACATACTCTAAAATCCGTTTAAACTTTTTAAATCTTAGTTAATCACTAATCATTTATTTATTAATTTATTTAAAGGAGTGCTCTATGAGTGCATCAAAAAAAATTTTGTTAGATGAATCAGAACTACCACAAAACTATTATAACATTCAGGCAGATATGCCAAATCCAATGCTTCCGCCGCTTCATCCTGGAACAAAGCAGCCAATCGACCCGAAGATCTTAGCCGCATTATTTCCAATGGAATTAATCAAGCAGGAAGTATCAAAAGAAAGATATATTGAAATTCCCGATGAAGTAAGAAAAATTTATAAAATGTATCGACCAACTCCGCTTTACCGCGCATACTGAATTAGAAAAACTTTTGGATACTCCGGCAAAAATTTATTACAAGTATGAAGGAGTAAGTCCTGCCGGGTCACACAAACCAAACACAGCAATTGCACAAGCATTTTATAATAAGATGGAAGGTGCAAAAGGATTAGTAACAGAAACTGGCGCAGGTCAATGGGGAAGTGCTTTAAGTTTTGCTTGCCAAAAATTTGGTTTGAGATGCGAAGTTTATATGGTAAAGATTAGCTATGATCAAAAACCATACAGAAAAGTTATGATGAATACCTGGGGTGCAAAAGTAATTGCTTCTCCAAGTAATAAAACAAATTCTGGTAGAACAATTTTAGAACAGGATCCAAATTCACCCGGTAGTTTGGGAATTGCAATTTCGGAAGCTGTGGAAAGAGCTGCAACAACAGAAGGAATTAAATTATGCACTTGGCAGTGTGCTTAAATCATGTTTTGCTTCATCAAACTGTAATTGGACAGGAAGCGGTAAAGCAATTAGAAATGACAGGTGATTTTCCTGATATTGTTATTGCACCATTTGGCGGTGGCTCTAACTTTGCAGGAATTACATTTCCATTTCTTGCGTTACAATTTTCAGGAAGGTAAAAATGTTCGCTGTATTGCAGTTGAACCGGCATCCTGTCCAAAACTAACTAAAGGTGAATTTAGATATGATTTTGGAGATACAGTTGGATTAACTCCACTTATTCCAATGTACACACTTGGTCACACATTTATTCCAGCAGCCAATTCATGCCGGTGGATTGCGTTATCACGGTGCCGGTGCAATTGTAAGTCAATTATTAAAAGATAAATTGATTGAAGCATCCGCAGTTCAGCAGCTTGAATGTTTTGAAGCCGGAGTAAAGTTTGCTCAAACCGAAGGAATCATTGCAGCACCTGAAGCAACTCATGCAATTGCACAGGTAATTAGAGAAGCATGAAAGGGCAAAAGTTGAAGGCAAACAAAAAACTATTTTGTTTAATCTAAGCGGGCATGGATATTTTGATATGAGTGCTTACCAGGATTACTTTAACGGTAAACTTCATGACCATGAATTAACTGATGAACAACTATTCTCTGCTTTAAGAGAACTTGACACACCCATTGCTGTATTAGATATTTAAAGCTAGATGTAATTATAAACCCAGTTTCTTCAGAGAAACTCGATGGTTTGTTGTTCAGTTCATTTCCATCATAATAATTTTATATATTTCATCAACACAAAAAACAATATCAAGCAAGAGGAAAAAATGAAAACATTAAAAATATTTGTTCCGATTATTCTACTTGCATTAACAGTTTATTATTGCAGCACTGTTCCAATTACTGGAAGATCACAACTTAACCTAATTCCCGCAAGCGAAATGAACTCAATGAGTTTTGCAGCAATATGGCGACTTTCTAAAAACCAACAAGCTAAGTGCTAATAAAAAAGATGATGAAATGGTTAAAAGATTGGACAAAGAATTCAAAAAGCAGTTGAAACTTATTTTGCGCAGAATAATCTTTCAAAAGAACTTGAAGGATATACACTGGGAATTCAATCTTGTTGAAAGCCCGGAAATTAATGCCTGGTGTATGCCCGGTGGTAAAGTTGTTGTTTATACAGGAATTCTTCCTATCACAAAAGATGAAACTGGTTTAGCAGTTGTAATGGGACATGAAATTGCTCATGCTGTTGCCCAGCATGGTGCTGAAAGAATGAGTCAGGGTTTATTACAACAACTTGGAGGAGTTGCTCTTTCAGTGGCAATAAAAGATAAACCTGAAGCCACACAAAATCTTTTTATGACTGCTTATGGGGTTGGAACAACAGTTGGAGTTATGCTTCCGTATCAGTAGAACACATGAAAGTGAAGCAGATCAGATTAGGATTAATATTTATGGCAATGGCTGGATATGATCCAAATGCCTCTGTAGATTTCTGGACAAGAATGGCATCCCAGAGCGGTTCAAAACCTCCTGAATTTTTAAGTACACACCCATCTGATGAAACTAGGATTGCGGATATTAAAAAAGAATTGCCGGAAGCTATGAGTTATTACAAAAAAAATTAAGTTATAAAAAAATATAAAAGCCGAAACCATATCAGTGGTTCCGGCTTTTACAAATAATTTTACTGGATTAAATTTCCATCTCCATCTAGATATTTAACTTCACCAAATCCAAGACTTTTAATATTGTCTTCTATTTTTGCTCTATCACCCACAACAACCCAAATCAATTGATCGGGTTTTATAATTTTGTTAGCGGCATTTTGTACCTCATCAATCGAAAGTGATTTAACAAGTGATGGATACTTTGAATAATAATCATCAGGTAAATTATAAGTTACTATATCAGTAAGTGAACCACTTACTGCATCCATAGTTTCCCAGGAGCCGGGTAAACTAAGTGATTGATTTTCCTTGTCTTTCTCAAATTCGGCCAAAGTTATCGGGTTATCACTGGTAACTTCATTAATCTCTTTCTGAATCTCCATCATTGCGTCTTTTGTTTTATCACCCTGAATTGGTGCGTAAACGAAAAATGGTCTTTGTCCTTTTGCACCCCACAGAATTGAGAAAGAACCGTAAGACCAATGCTTGTTTTCCCTAAGATTCATATTTATCCTTGATGTAAAAGCTCCGCCAAAAATATTTTGAAAACTTTGAATTGCAATTTCATCTTCAGAATTTCTTTTGGGAACAACATATCCTGCAAATATTATTGATTGTTGAGCACCGGGTTTATCCATAATATAGACCACCGGACTTTTTGATGGTTCAACGTCAGTTATTTTTTTTACAGGGACATCACCGCTTTTCCAATCTTTAAATAATTTTTCAAGCTTGGGCTTAATCTCTTCCATCGATACATCACCGACAATTACAAGTGTTGCATTGTTCGGTTTAAACCAGTCAGATCTGAATTTAATAAGATCCTCTCTTGAAATACTATTAACGGAATTTTCTGTCCCAGAGCCTGTCAAAGGATTTCCATAAGCATGATCTTTACCATATAAAAGCTGCGGAAAAACTCTTAATCCCATTTGAATCGGAGTAATTTTTTCTCTCTGAATTGCTACCAGCAGATTTTTTTTCAATCTGGCAAAATCATTTTCTGGAAATGAAGGATTTAGAATTACATCAGCAAATAAATCAAGTGATGGTTCAAGATTTGTTTTAAGTGCATTTAGTGATACAACGGAGTAATCAAGATTTGAACCGGTTGATAGGTTTGCACCAAGTAAACTTAATTGTTCATTTATTTCTAAAGAATTTAATTTCTTTGTGCCTTCATCCATCACATCCATTGTTAGTTTTGCTGTTCCTGGTTTAATTGTTTGATCAGCAGCGTACCCGGCATCAACCATTAATTTAAAGTTTACAACTGGGACAGAATGTCTTTCGGCTAAAACAATTTTTAATCCATTTGATAAAGTAGATCGTTCAACAGAAGGAAATTTCACTTCTGGACTTTGTCCGAGCTCAGGTAATTTTGTTCTATCAGCTCCTTCAGTTGAAGCATGATATTCAGAGAATGGCTGAACTTCAAGAATGTAAACTCCATCAGATAACCACTTATTCGCCGTTTCTGTAATTTCTTTAACAGTTGCTGATTCAATGTTTTTCATTGTTGTTTTATAATAATCAGGACTGCCGCCATAAGTCATATTGCTTGCAAGTATATCAGACTTGCCGCCAAAGCCGCCAATTCTTTCAATACCTCTAATAAATCCGGCAAAGTATTGGGTTTTTACTCTTTGTAATTCTTTTTCTGTTGGTCCATTTTTTAAAAGGGCTGCAAGTTCTTCATCAATCATCTTTTCAACTTTTGAAAGATCCTGACCCGGTTTTATTGTAACATCAATATAAAATTGTCCTGAAATTTCAGCATCGTCAATGTAAGAGGATACATTTGTTGCAACCTGTTCGTCATAAACTAATCGTTTATATAATCGGGAAGTTTTGCCAGAAGTCAATAAATCGCTGAATAGATTTAAAAGATTGGATTCTTGTGTACCCCATTGCGGCACATTCCATACTTTAAATATTCTCGCTTGAGGAACTCTATCTTGCATAATTTGTCTGTGTGTTCCTGTCATTTTAGGAACCCATGATTGATATTTAGCAATAATCACGTGATCGAAACCCTGTGAGCCGAATTTCCGCTCACCGTTTTCTGCTTACCGTTCACTTTTCATGACCCCCAAAGAAATCGTCCACGAACTCGACAAGCACATCGTCGGCCAGGCCGCCGCCAAGCGTGCGGTCGCGGTCGCCCTCAGAAACCGTTGGCGGCGCCAGCAGGTCGAAGAACCCTTGCGCCAGGAAATCACGCCAAAGAACATCCTGATGATCGGCCCGACCGGCGTCGGCAAGACCGAAATCGCGCGCCGCCTGGCGCGGCTCGCCAACGCACCCTTCATCAAGATCGAGGCGACCAAGTTCACCGAGGTCGGCTACGTCGGCCGCGACGTCGACACCATCATCCGCGACCTGATGGAAACCGCCATCAAGGACCTGCGCGCGCAGGCAACGCAGAAAGTGAAGTTCCGCGCCGAGGAAGCCGCCGAGGAACGCATCCTCGACGCGCTGCTGCCACCGCCGCGCAGCGTCGGTTTCGGTGAGCCCGAACCGCCACGCGAGGAAGGTGCGGCGCGTCAGCGCTTCCGCAAGATGCTGCGCGAAGGCGCGCTCGACGACAAGGAAATCGAGATCGAGGTCGCCGCGGTGGGCCCGAGCATGGAAATCTTCACCCCGCCGGGCATGGAAGACCTGTCGCAGCAACTGCAGGGCATGTTCCAGAACCTCGGACAAAGCCGTCGGCAAACGCGCAAGCTGAAAGTGCGCGAAGCCATGAAGCTGCTGACCGAGGAGGAAGCCGGACGGCTGATCAACGACGAGGAAACCAAGCAGCAGGCGCTCGAAGCCGTCGAGCAGAACGGGATCGTGTTCCTTGACGAGATCGACAAGATCGCCACCCGCAGCGATACCCACGGCAGCGACGTGTCGCGCCAGGGCGTGCAGCGCGACCTGCTGCCGCTGATCGAGGGCACCACCGTGTCGACCAAGTACGGCATGGTGAAGACCGACCACATCCTGTTCATCGCCAGCGGCGCGTTCCACCTGTCGAAACCGTCCGACCTCATTCCCGAACTGCAGGGCCGGCTGCCGATCCGCGTCGAGTTGCAGGCCCTGTCGGTGGAGGACTTCGAGCGCATCCTCACCGCCACCGATGCCTGCCTGACGCGGCAGTACGAAGCCCTGCTGGCGACCGAAGGGGTGACGCTGAAATTCACCGCCGACGGCATCCGCCGCATCGCCGAAATCGCCTTCGAGGTGAACGAGCGTACCGAAAACATCGGCGCCCGCCGCCTGCACACGGTGATGGAAAAACTGCTGGAGGACATTTCCTTCGACGCCGGCAGCACCGCCGGCGAATACGTGGTCGATGCCGACGCCGTCACCACACGGCTGGCCGCCCTCGCCGCCCGTGAGGATCTCGCGCGCTACGTCCTCTAAGACTGCCCGCTCACCGCTCCACTGTTCACTGCTTTTCGTTCACGCCTGGCTCGGATCTCCGGGCGGCTCGGCATCCCATGCCGCCGCTAATGCCGCCATCGACATTACTTATTTGGCTGCCCACCTCCGCAGGCGGAAAATTGCCCGGTTAAATTACGTTTATCTGGAGACACGCCATGGCCACCCGCGACACCCTCACCCCCAAAGAAGCCCAATGCAGCGGCGGCGCCGATTACGCCGCCCTGGCGCTGGAAGCCCTGCAGGAACCTGCCGACGCGGCCTACGCCAAGGAGCTGATGGACCGCGTGGCGGACGACTGCCAGTTCACCAAGGACCTGGCGGCCTGCGCCATCGTCTACAAGGCGCTGGGCTGAACAGGGCCGCGCCGAGGAACTGCTGCAGACGGCCGAAGACTACTGCATGAGCGGCGAGGAGCAGGTTGCGCTGGCCGAGGCCAAGTTCAAGGTGCTGGGCGACAAGGCGGCGGCGGTGGGCGCGTATGAAAAGGCGCTGAAGGAAACCAGCAACCTCGACCCGCTGATCGACCTGGCGAAGAACGTGATGCGCGTCATCGCCGACGGCGCGTTTGCCAAGAAGGTGCTGGAAAAGGCCGAGGCGAAAATCTCGCGCGCGGTCGAATACAGCAAGCTGGCGGCCGCCTCGGCCGAGCATCTGCTCGACAAGGACTACGCCGCGGCCATCTTCAACAAGGCCGGCGAGAAACTGTCCAGCGTGCCCGACCTGCTGTCGCTGGCGAGCGAAGTCACCAAGACGCTGGGCGACCCGACGCGCGCCAAGGCGCTGTACGAGCGCGCCCTGGCGGGCGCAACCGACTTCAGCGCCGCCAAGACGCTGATCGAGTCGGCCAAGCAGGCGGGTGATGCCGCATTCATGCAGTCCGCCCTGAAAAAGGCAGGGGACCTGGCGACCGCGACCGGCGATTACATCGAGCTCGCCGAAGGCCTGGCCAGCGTGGGCGACAAGCCGGGCGCCGCGGCCTTGCTCGACAAGGCCGAAGATGCCGTGGCCGGGCTGGACGAAATGCAGAAGCTGGTGACCGCGGTGGAAGCGCATCTGGCCGACGATACCGAACGCCTGGCGCGCGTGAAAACCAAGCTGGAGAAGCGCCAGGCCAACCACGCGCGTTACATGGAATTCCAGCAACTCGAAAAAGAAGCGGTCAGCGTCAAGCAGTTCCTCGCCCTGGCCGAGCGCGTGAGGCTGGAACTGGAAGACCCGTTCTATTCCGCCAAGCTGATCGAGTCGGCCGAAACCCTGCTCGACGGCACCGGCTACCAGTTCTCGCGCTACAAACCCATCATGCTGGCGGTGGACAAGAACCTCGACGACACCGACTGGCTGAGCCGACTGCTCGATCGCGCGGCGGAAAACGCCACCGACTTCATCGCATTCAGGGACCTGGTGGCCACCGCAGCCCACCTGCAGCATCGCGAACTGGGCGTCGCCAAGGCACGTGCCTACCTCGCCGCGCGCGAAGCCGCGCTGGCAGCAGACCCTAACGCCAACGTGTACGACACCGCCAAACTCGCCGAAGCAAGCTTCGCCGCGACGCAGGATGCAACCGAAGCCGGCCGCCTGCTGGAAGGCGCACGCGCCCAGGCCAGGGATCACTTTGCGCTCACCCATATCGGCCGGCTATATGCTTCCATGGGCAACAACGCCCGGGCCGATGAACTTTACGCGGCGGCCGCGGCCGCCTGCCCGAATGGCGACGCCTGCATCCAGTTCATCGATCGCCTGAAAGGATTCGCGCTGCCGGTCGAGACGCTGAAAAAATGGTACGCCCAATGCGGCGCCCACTTGAGCAAGCCTGCAGACAAGCTGCGCTGGGCCGAAGGCATCGCCGACGCGCTCAACGACAAGGCCTGGGCAACCGAGGTGTACGGCCAGATTGCGGGCCAGTTCAACGGCGCCGATGCCGCGCGTTTCGAGCTTTCCCGCCGCTCGCGCGCCGACCTGAATTTCTTCGGTGCCAACCGCCGCCACTAAGCTGCCGTCCGGCCGATGGGCCGGCAGCGCTGAAAGCCTGCAATACCCCTGAAAACAGCCCGGTTACATGGGCTGTTTTTATTTGTACACTCCAGATAAAGCTGTCTTCAGGAGTGCGTGATGCTTGAACTTTCTGCTCTCATCGACACGGTGCAAAAGAATTGCACCATCGCCGACGCCCGCCACGCGCGGGACATGACGATGTGCACCTTTCTGCTGGAGATGCGCGAGTATTACCGCTGGGAAATGGAAATTCCCTACGGTGCACGCCTACCCAAGGACGAGCTCGGCGACTGGCTGAACGCGCGCGAGAGCCTGTGGGACGCGATCGAAGAAGAGGATTTCGCGCCGCTGCCGCTGAACGAAGCCGGCATCGACCCATTCGAGGCCGACGACATCAACCGCGCCCTGATCCCGCAGGGGCTGGTCTACAGCAGCGGGCTGGGGCGCTTTCGCAAGCCGCATTTCGTGCTGGCCGAGCTCAAGCGTGCCGAAGTGCGCGATGGAGTGCAGGTGCTGGTGGCCGGCTGCGAATATGCGCGAGACCTGATCGCGCCGCCCGCCGCCATGCGCGATGGCGCCATTTTCCTGCGCATGGACGCCGTGCGCCGCCTGCTGTGGAACAAATACGAAGAATGGCAGTGGAAGGAAAAGGACACCGCGCTGGGACGCGCG
This sequence comes from uncultured Ignavibacteriaceae bacterium, assembly GCA_963809415.1. Lineage (GTDB taxonomy): Bacteria > Bacteroidota > Ignavibacteria > Ignavibacteriales > Ignavibacteriaceae > IGN3. Next base: position 2,564,328 of record CAWEJJ010000003.1, read on the forward strand.
TTTGCGCACTACGACTTCGAGCACGACGTCGAGCGTGGTCTCGACCGGATGGTCGAGACCGAGAGCGAGGCAATGATCCTGCACGAGATCGGCGAGGCGCGCGCGGAATCGCTGCTGGGTGCGGACTGGAACGCGATGCTCGGCCGCCTCACCTCCCGGCATGCCGAGCTGCTGGCGCGCGCGGTGCGCGACCATCTGGCCGACTGTCTGGTGACGCTGCCGACGCTGCTCGAACGCGAAGCCATCGGTTCGCTGCATTTCTATCTGGCGAATCTTTCTGGCCTGCGCCGCGCGCTGTTCCCGGCGCTGCCGCAGGCGTACGACGCCTGGCTCGGCAGCCGCGATACTGCCCAATTGGCTTCTGTGGTGAAAACGGCCGAGGCCCACTGGCTGGATGCGGCGCGGCAACTGATGGCAACTTATCACCACGATCCGTCGCAGGGTGACGCGCAACTCAACGCCCTGGCCGGCAGCGACCTCGCCGATCTCAAAATCTAGGCGAGAAAAACGGGCGTCCCTCCGCCCGTTTTTCTCGTCGACCGGTCTCTCTCAAGTCGGAACCGCTGCCTCCTGGCCCAGTTGCTCGGCAATGGAGTCGAGCAATTGCTGTTCCTGATACGGCTTGCCCAGATACACATTGACGCCGATTTCCATCGCGTGATTGCGGTGCTTGTCCGCGGTACGCGAGGTAATCATGATGATCGGCACCGACTTCAGGCGCGCGTCGCTGCGCATCACGCGAGCCAGTTCGAAACCGTCCATGCGCGGCATCTCGACGTCGAGGAGCACCACATCGGGAATCATGTCGTGCATCTTTTCCAGCGCGTCGACGCCATCCTTCGCACTGTCGACGCGGAAGCCTTCGCGGGTCAGCAGACGGGTGGTGATCTTGCGCACGGTGAGCGAATCGTCGACCACCAGTACCAGCGGCGGCTGCAGGGCGGCACTCACTTCTACAGCCTCGGTGGGCGCCCTGCGTTCCACTGCGCTGCGCGGCAGGCTGGCCCAGCGTAGCGCCAGCGGTACCGGGTTGAGAATCAGGATCACACGCCCGTCGCCGCGCACCGTGGCGCCCGCGACGCCGGTAATGCGCGCCATCTGCGGGCCGATGTTCTTGACCACGATTTCGCGCGTTCCCTCGATCACGTCGAGCAGCACGGCCGCCTGGCTGGAACCACTTTTCAGCAGCACGACCGGGTTGTAGCGCAGCACTTCGTGCACCGCCTCGGTATCACCCAGCAGATGCGGCAGATAGGAGAATGGGTAGCGCGCACCGCGCCATGTCAATTCACCGGCCGCCATCGCCTGTTCCAGTTCATGCGGCTTCAGTTCCAGCACCTGCTGCACCAGCGGCGCCGGCAGCGCGTAATCGTGCTTGGCGGCCTGGATCATCACCGCCTGGGTCATCGCCAGGGTCAGTGGCAGATAGATGCTGAAGCTGGTGCCGGCACCCGGCGTGGAGGTGATGTCGATACGGCCGCCCAGCGCGGAGATCTCGCTCTTGACCACGTCCATGCCGACGCCGCGTCCGGCAACCTGGCTGACGGTTTCGGCCGTGGAAAAGCCGGCGGCAAAAATCATCTGCGCCAGCAGGGTTTCGGTCGGCTCGACGCCTGGCAGCAGCAGACCGCTAGCTTCCGCCTTTTCGCGGATACGCGCGTAGTTGAGGCCGGCGCCGTCGTCCTTCACCGTCAACATCATTTCGTTGCCTGACTGGCGCGCGGACAGCACGATCTCGCCGAACTCGGCCTTGCCCGCCGCACGGCGTACCTCGGGTTCTTCAATCCCGTGCGCCAGCGCGTTACGCAGCAGATGCTCCAGCGGTGCGGTGACCTTTTCCAGCACCGAGCGGTCGATTTCCAGTTCGCCGCCCTGGATGTCGAGCTGGGCACGTTTGTCGACGTCGCGTGCCGTCTGTCGCACGGTGCGATAGAGTCGCTCGGCTACCGAATACAGCGGCACCATGCGTACCCGCAGCAAGTCCTGCTGCAATTCGCGGTTGAGGCGCGTCTGCTGGATCAACGCGGCATCGGCCTCGCCCAGACGTGCCAGCAGGATGTGCTGTACCGTGGATATATCGTTCACGCTTTCGGCCAGGAATCGGGTGACTTCCTGGAAACGCGTGAAGCGGTCGAACTCCAGCGGATCGAATTCCTCGGCCACGCCCTGCGTCTGGAAAGTCGCCTGCATCTGTGACTCGGCCTGGATCTCGACTTCGCGGATGTGGCCGCGCAGGCGCACCAGCGCTTCCGACAATTCGTTGACGTGGCGCTTGAAGGCGAACACTTCGCTTTCGATTCGCGAACGCGCAATCGCCACTTCGCCAGCCTGATTGACCATGCGATCGATCCAGTCGGCACGCACCCGCAGGGTCAGGGCATTGCTGTCGCGCGTGACCGGCGCCGCGGGTGCGAGCGGATCGGCCATCTCTGGCGTTACTACAGTCGTGGACTCGGCATGACCCAGAACCGGTTCGACCGGGGCTTCCAGCGGGACCGCCGCATCTTCGATCACCGGCGCAAGGTCACCCTGCTTCAGGTGTTCAACGGCATCGGCCAGACGATCGAGTTGCGTTTCCAGCGTGTAGAAGACGTCCGCACCTGCGCTCAGCTGGCCTTCGATCACGGCGATCACGCGCGATTCCATCACGTGCGTCAGTTCGCCCAAGCGCATCGCGCCGACCATACGCGCGCTACCCTTGATGGTATGCAGGTTGCGGCGTAGCGCATCGCGGGGCCCGACATTGGCAGGCGCATCTCTCCAGGCGCGGAGTTGCGCGCTGGTATCGGGCACCAGCGTATCGGCTTCCTCGAGGAAAATCGGCAGCAGCTGCTGGTCGATTTCATCGGCCACTTCACGCCGCTCGAATACCGGCGCCGGTGCGGTGTGCTTGATGTCGGGAACCAGTGCACTGATATCCGGCAAACCGGGCGCCGCCGGGGCTTGTATGGCTTCGACCGGCTCAATGACGCTGATCGCCTCGTCGGGGGAGGACTCATGGGCAGACGCGTCATCCTGCATGTCGGCGATCGGCACGGCGGCCTCGTCCGATACCTCGTTCACCGTGACAGGCCCCGGTTCGGGCGCCAGCGGGGTTTGCTCATCCTCCAGCTCACCCAGGGTCGCGATCAGGTCGTCCGCTCCCTCGGGCAGATGCCCGCTTTCGATGCTTGCAATCATGTCGTGCAGCCGCGCGACGGTATCCTGAACCAGCGACAGATGCGAAGACGGCAAAGGCGCATGTACGAAGCGATTCCAATACTGCTCGAGGGCCTGCGACAATTCGGACAGGGCGGCAATGCCGGCGGTGCCCGCAATCCCGCCCAGGGTGTGAATTGCGCGGCGCGCATGCTCGCTGACTGCGCTGTTCGCAACGTCGGCATGGCGCTCTGCCTCTTCCTGCAATACGGCCAGACGCTGGTGCGCTTCGGTCATGAAAATTTCGTACAGACCGGTGGAGAGGCAAACCGGCCCGATGCAGATCTCGTCCGCGACGGCCGGCGCTTCCGGTTCGACGGCAGGCGGGGCAACCGCGTATTCGATAATGGCGCCGACATCCAGCATGGGCGCCTCCGGCGCCCATTCCACGGGCTCTGCCTCGGCCCCCTCGGCCTCGATGACAGGTTCGATGGCAGCCTCCGGTTCCTTCGCAATCGCTTCCGCCTCAAATTCGATGGCAGGTTCGCAGGGCGCTTCCTCAGCCGCTGCCGCATCAAGCCCAATCGTGGACTCGACCATTGCATGGGCCGCAACCAGCGATTCTTCCTCAGCCGGTTCAGGCTCAAGCCCGATTGCGGGCAGGTCTTCAGATTCAGCTCCGGACCCGACAACCGACAGGATGCTCGCCTCGGACGCAGTCTCTACTTCCGGTTCGGCTGCGGCCTCGGCGGTGTCGCGGTGTCCGCTACGGCCTCAACCGGTTCAATCGCAGGCTGTGCCAGTTCGACTGCCACGGAAGCGACCGGCACGGCATCCAGCGACTGTCCCTGCGCCACGCGGTCGACCGCCGCCAACAGGGCGGGAACCGGCAGGCTCACTGACTGATTGGCCTGCAGCGCGTTCACCCACTCCTGGAACACCTCCCGGGCACGGCCGACCAGACGCAACAGATCGCCACTGGCCGGCTTCTTCTCGGCCAACCAGCCGTTCATCAGCTGCTCATGCCGCCACGCGGTTTCGCCGAGTTCGTTCAGCCCAACCATGCGCCCGCTGCCTTTGAGCGTGTGGAAACCGCGGCGGATGACCGTCATGGAAGCCTGGTCGTCCGGGTTGCTCTGGCAGGCATCGCTGGCCTCACCCAGGGTCGCCAGCACCTCATTGGCTTCCTCCAGGAAGATTTCCAGCAGTTCCGCCTCGGACCCTTCGGGAATCTCAACCAGGAGCATGTCTTCGACAGGTGCATTGTCGCTGGCCAGGCTTGTGGCGATCTCCGGCTCGGCAAGCGCGGCGGTAGTCGCGGGCGCCGGCTGCGCGATTTCGACGATCACACCGCATGTGGGCGCCACTGTTTCGATGGTTTGCGTCTCGACCGGTTCGCTGTTTGCAATCCTTTCCTCGGTTGCCCCTTCGACGAAAGCCGGCATGGCAACCTCGGCAACCGGTTCAACTCCCTCTTCGATCATCCACGGAGTTTCAGCTGCAACCCGCTCTGGCAATGCCAGTCCGGTCAGGGCCGCGATGTCGGCATCGAGCGCCAAGGGGGCATGTGTCGCATCTCGGCAGGCATCGAGCGCGGCGCGTGTCTGCTGAATCAGCCTGGCGTCGTCGATCAGTTCGGCGTCGCGGCTGAGCTCGGTCAGGACATCAAGGAATTTTTTTTTTGTGGCGTCGTCGGGATGATCGCGCCACGTCAGATAATTTTCCTGGACTTCGGTCTTGCGAGTGGGCAGGCCGGATTCGACCGTGTCTTCGAACGCGCTTTCGTCCGCGCTATCGGCATCGATCACGCCGAATTCGACCAGCACGGGACGCAGAATCCTGACGGCGTCGGCACGGCCGGCACAATAGGATTCGATATACAGCCCGAGGCTGGAGAAGGCATTGGCCAGACGCTGCTGGGTTGCATCGTCGGGATGGCCTTCGCTGGCAAACGACTGCACCGTGGCGGCGGCTGCGCCCAGCAGGCTGGCGGCGTCGGGCAGTTCCAGCATGGTCAGTGCGCCCTGCGCCTGCTGCGCCAGCGCGGGCAAACCGGCCAGCGCCTCGCGCTCGCCGGCGTCGCGGAAGAAGGCATCCAGCGCTTCCTCCATCTGCTTCAGGTTCTGGCCGACTTCCTGCGCCATATGCACCAGCATGTCGCGTTCGGCTTCGCGCTGGTTGCTGGAGTCCACGACATTGGCCGGCATTTCGCGGCCTTCGATCAGCGCGCGCAGGCGCGCCTGCTGGCCTTCTGCACGGCCAGCGAAGTCGCTGTGCAGGACATCTTCCTGGTCGACGGCGTTCTGCATGAAGAGCAACGTGGACGCGACTTCCAGATCCATCTGCTCGCGCGCGTCGCCTTCGCGGCCCACCGTTGCAGCGGCTGCAGCGGTCAACTCGTCCAGCAAGGGCTTCAGCCTGCTGGCTTCCAGCATCTGCGCCTGCGGCAGCATGCGTTCCAGGTTGGCCTGAAATTGCGGCAATTGGCCGGCGTCGCCTTCCACGTAGGCGTGCCAGCTATCGCGCGCCGCCTTGAGACTCGTCTGCAGGGCATCCAGCACCGGGCGCATGCGCGCCAGGGCCTCGGGGTCGAGCATGCCGCGGCCGGGGAGGTAACGATCAAGGCCGAAGGTCGCGCGGACTTCGGCGGCGCGCCCATCCAGCGTCTGGCTTTTGGCCACGAAGAACAGGGCATCGCGCAGCAGGCGCTCGGCGACCTGCGGCGAGCCCTCCATCAGGCGGCGCATCTGCAGGTCGACGCGGGCGAGCAGTTGCTTGACATGGAAATCGGCTTCGACGCCGCGCGCGATCAGGCTGTCGACAAAGCCGACGCACGCCCACCAGAAGGTTTGCGAGGCCTGCGAGGGCGCAATGCGTTCGATTGCCGCCAGCGCATCGCGCATCCGCTTCAGCCCCTGCTCTGCCTCGATATTGCGCAGGAAAGCCAGCAGGCCGCGCTGGAACAGGCCGCGCGCGGTTTTGACTTCAGCCGCCAGTGCCTCCTGCGTCATCGCATCGTTGGCCGCCTTGCCGTGCGCCCGCGTGCGCAGGTCGGGAAAAAACAGTTCGCCTTCGAACACCCGCTCTGCGCCCTGCAGTTCGCGCAGCCGCTTGTAAAGGGGAAACAGCGCCAATTCGCCGCTACCACGTCCGTCGGCCAGATCCTTGACCCAGCGCTGCAGGCCTTCGATGGCATTGCGCAGGGCGCGCAGCACCTCGTCGCTCGCCTGCAGGCGATTTTCATTGATGTCACCCAAGGCGGATTCAAGCGCACCCGCCAGGGTGGCCGCACCTTCGAGGCCGACCATGCGGAGTGCGCCGGTCACCTGGTGTGCGTCGTCGCCCGCCAGGCGCAGGGCGTTGGTGAGGTCGGCATCCACGCTGTAGGCCTGTACGCGCCCGAGGGCGGCTTGCAGGGCGGCGTCGATATCTCCGCGCACCCAGTTCAACGGGCCGGTATCGTAATCGAGTAAGGCGCTCATGGTGTGTATTCCTGACGTTGTGTGCTTGGCCGTGATCGCTGACCGCTATACGTTGTGGTCAACCCGATCAGGCGAGCTTGAAGCCTGCAACCGAGTTCTTCAGATCCTGCGCGAGCTGCTTCATGCCGCCGATCGACTCGGCGGTCTGTTGCGTACCGCTGCTGGTCTGAGCAGAAATGGACTTGATATCCTGCATGGTTTCGGCCACCTTGGCGGTCGATTCCGCCTGGCTCTGCGTAGCTGAAGAAATGTCGGCAATCAGGCCGGCCAGCTTCTTCGACACGTCGCCGATCTCGGCCAGCGTCTGGCCTGCCGCATCGGACAGCTTGGCGCCTTCGACCACGCCCTGGGTCGAGACCTCCATCGCCGCCACGGTGTCATGGGTATCCGACTGAATGGTCTTCACGATCGCCGCGATCTGCTTGGTCGCGTCGGCGGAACGTTCCGCCAGCCGCTGCACTTCTTCCGCCACCACCGAGAAGCCGCGACCGGCTTCGCCCGCGGACGCTGCCTGAATGGCGGCGTTGAGCGCCAGCACGTTGGTCTGTTCGGTAATGTCGGAAATCAGTTCGACGATTTCGCCGATCTCCTGCGACGATTCGCCAAGGCGCTTGATGCGCTTCGAGGTTTCCTGGATCTGCTCGCGCAGACCGTTCATGCTGGCGATGGCATTGGACACCGCCTGCTGGCCTTTCTCGGCGGCGGCCAGGGATTGTTCGGCCACTCGGGCGGATTCGGCTGCGTTGCCCGACACCTGTTGCACGGACTGCGCCAGATTCACTACCGCAGCCGAGGTTTCCTCGATTCCCACGGTCTGGCGGCGAGCCGCCTGTTGCAGCGAATCGGACACCTGACCTGCCTCGCTGGCGGCCTGGTCCATCTGTTGCGCGGCGTTATTGATCCCGCGCACCAGGGTACGCAATTCTTCAACCGTGTAGTTGATCGAATCGGCCACTGCACCTGTGATGTCTTCGGTCACGCTGGCGTTGATGGTGAGGTTGCCCTCGGCCAGTTCGCCCAGTTCGTCCATCAGACGCAGAATGGCTTCCTGGTTGCGACCGTTTTCCTCTTCGCTCCGGCGAGCCCGCGACTTGGTCTCGTTGATGTTGACCAGCCCCAGCATCACCAGCGAGCCGATCGCCAGCAGGCCGAACAGGGCGGCCAGCAGATAGCCGGCACCGCCGACGGACTGATAGTCCTTCGACAGCTGGTCGGTGTTCTGCAGCAGCGTGTCGCTGCCGGTGAACAGGTTTTTGGCCGAGACCTTGGCTTGCAGCAGCGGCTGCGTGTTGGCCAGCACCGCGCCCACCACCTCGACCATGTCACCCATGTTGCTTCCAAGATCTTCCAGCGTCGCCATGCTGTCTTCGTTGCGGCTGGCGCCCCCTGTCATCAATGCCTGCACCGTGTCGCGGAACGAAGTCGTGTCCTTCTCCAGCTGCATCACCACGGCGGGGTCGATCAGTTCGGCGGACAGCAGCAGGTTGGCGTTTTTCGGCAGCCGCTGGCTCAACATGACCAGATGGTTGGCGCGCGACACCTCACGCACACCGGCACCTGAATCGGATAGCTGGCTGGCGAGCTGTTCGGCCACCTCCTGCAGATCGACGCTCAGGTCGTTAATGCGTTTGATGTTTACGCTCATCGCCACCAGATTTTTCTGTTGCGACAGGATCTGCGCGACCTGCGGGTTGAATTTCTTCCACTGTGCATCAATTTTATCCAGCGTCACGCGCGCCGCACCGCGGGACGCGGGCACCGTATCATCGCCTTCGGCCAAGCCCTTCAGGGTCGCTTCAAAGCTGGCTTTTCCAGCCGCCAGCTTCTTGAAGGCTGCGGCATTACCCAAAACGGACTGTTGGGCGGTCAGCGGCAGGCGCTGCGATAGCACCTTCAGTTCGCCCGCCCGCGTTTCGTAACCGGTACGGTTGTTGATCTGGATCGAACTGTAGATGGTGAATCCGGCTGCCAGGAGCAGGGAAACGATCAGGGTGCCGCCGGTATAGAGATATTGCTTCTCGACGGGCAGACTGCCGATCAGGGGCACCTTGCCGGGCTCCTTGTCAGCCAGCTTGCGCACGGTTTGCATGATCAGGGTGGTGTGCTCGCTCCCGGCTTTGCCTTCGCCCCTTCCCGTCATGCGGCCCGCCAGCCCTTTCAGGCCATTCATCGTGATTGCCATGTTCATCGCTCCAGTCCTTCCTCATCGGCGCCTGTGCGCCCGGTTTTAATAATCAATCAATTGCCGATCTGTGCTTCGACCTTGAGAAACTCGGTATTGCCGAGCAATTGCCCGAAGTCCATGTCGCACCAGTCGGCGCCCGCCTCGTCCGCATACTGGCGCGCAATCCATGGATGGGCCGCGCGCGCGCTGCTCGGCTGGTAACGGTTGATGTTTTTCAGACCCAACGTGTTGTGCACCAGCAGAGCCGCGTTGACGCCAAAATCATGATGCGGGATCAGCAGACGGCAGTCGGCGTGATCGGGCGTCACCCCCTGCCCCATGAAATCGGCAAAATCGCTCACCGCAAACAGGTTGCCGCGGATGTTGGTCACGCCGCGGAACCATCGGCACGCGCCAGGCACCTTGACAATAGGCGGTACCGGGATCACCTCTTCGGTGTCGGACAGGCTTACCAGCCAGTTCACGTCGCCCACCCGAAAGCCCAGCCGGGAGCCGGAATTGTCGCGGCTGGCCGCCGCCTGCAACTGCTGCGAAAGTTGGGTCTGAAATTCGCGTAGATTGAATTTCTTGGCCATGGTGGTGTGCTCAGCCCAGCGCCTTGATTTGCGACAGCAGGTCTTCAGGCTTCACGGGTTTCACCAGGTAGGCTTTCGCGCCCTGGCGCATGCCCCACACCTTGTCGGTTTCCTGACCCTTGGTGGTGCACATGATGACCGGGATATGCTTGGTCGCATCTTCCTTGGTGATCATGCGGGTCGCCTGATAGCCGTTCATGCCGGGCATCACGACATCCATCACGATCAGGTCGGGCAGGGTCTGCTTGGCCTGCGCGACGGCTTCCTCGCCGCTTTCGGCCATGCTGACCAGATAGCCGTTCTTGACCAGCAACTCGGACAGGAAAAAACGCTCGGTGGGGGAATCATCCACAACCAGGATTCGGCTGATCGCCATGTCTATGCTCCTTTAGAAAATTAAGCGCCCGCGCACGCGTGTTCGCGCACTGCCGTCAGCAACGTGTCCTTGGTAAACGGCTTGGTCAGGTATTCGTCCGATCCCACCATGCGGCCGCGCGCCCGATCGAACAGCCCGTCCTTGGACGACAGCATGATGACCGGCGTGGTGCGGTACTTGGCATTGCGCTTGATCAGCGAACAGGTCTGGTAGCCGTCGAGACGCGGCATCATGATGTCGACAAACACCACATCCGGGTCGTGGTCGGTGATCTTGGCCAGCGCATCGAAACCGTCCTGCGCCAGGATGACCTCGCAGCCCGCCTGATTCAGAAAGATTTCCGCGCTGCGGCGTATGGTGTTGCTGTCATCGATGACCATTACCTTGACGCCTTTTAATGCTTCGTTATCCACACGTTTCTCCAGCAGGGTCGTCGGGTGAGCGGCACGTGCCACCCCCTGTGTGGTAAACATTACGGCACCGGTTCGGGCTTCTTTAGTGCCTGAAAGCCGCAGAGGACAGGCAGCAAACAAAAGGGCGTTGCTACGCAACGCCCTTTTTGCCAGCCATGGAGCGAAATCTTTACTGCTGCCAGGACTCCCCGCTGGATTTCTTCTCCACCCCGGCCACCGCACTCATGGTTTCGAGGATGGTGCTCGGCAGGGAAGATATCCGCATGAACTGCCCCATCCCCACGTCCGGGAACGCCAGGGCGATGCGGAAGCGGCCATGCGGCGACTCCACTTCCTTGTCGACCACATAAATCTCATAGGGCAGGCCGGCGATACTGTTCTGCATGTCGATTTTCTTGATCCAGTCGCCGTCGCTGTTCTCGCCGTCGTTCATCGCAACGCCGAATACGGCCAGTTTGCGGTCCGGCATCACGATCTCGTAAACCTTGGTCGTCTTGCCCGCGCCTTTGGCCAGGTTGTCGCGCACGGTCTTCACTGCTTCGGCAAAGCTGCCGTATTCGGCCAGCTTGTTCTTGTACGAATCCAGGCGCTCCATACCGATCATGTAACGGTAGTTGACCAGGTTGCCGGCGGATTCGTCACCGCCCACGCCCTTGCCCGCGCCCAGCGCATCCTGCAGGCGCGTTTGCAGGGTCTTGACCGCCTCTTCCTTCTTGGCAAACCCCTTGCGGAAATAGGCGCGATACCAGTAGTCGGGATTGGTGTACGCCACGCTGCCGTCTGCCTTCACCCCCACGCGAATCGCCGCGCCGAGGATGGCATTGCCGCCTACCGAGCCGACTTCGTCGAGCATGGCGTCGTCCGTGGCGATGACCACACCATACCCCGCCAGGGTTTTAGGGAAATATTTGCCGATCACCTTGAAACCGCCGCCCTTGAGCTTGGACTCGACCGCCGTTGCCGCCGCCTGCACGCTGCCGCCCTTTACCGAATCCCCCTGGATGTAGGGAGAAATCGCCCATACGCTTGCCGAGAAAACAAGCAGGACCCACGCTGTAATCCACCGCATAATCATTATCGTCTCCTGATTGATATGTACCCCGATCTTCCGTCTTACCGTACCATTGACAGGGCTGACTCATGGCCGCCGCCATTCTAGCGGAATACTCGATACGCCTACGTACTATCGCCAGTTCCCGCACTTTCTTGAGCGGATGGATGTAAAAAGCCAATCTTTTAAAACGCCACCATTTCGAAATCCTCCTTGCGCGCCCCGCAATCCGGGCAGGTCCAGTTGATCGGCACATCTTCCCAGCGCGTTCCGGGCGGGATGCCGTCATCGGGCGCACCGGTTTCCTCGTGGTAGATATAACCGCAGATCAGGCACATCCAGCTTTTGTATTCGGGGGTTTGAGACATGGGTAGAGCCTATTCCAGTAGAAATCATGCTCCGCACCGGTTGCCTGCGGGATGCAGTGCAAGGCGCGGGGAGCGAAGTGCAGCCATTCTCCACGAACCACCCGCAACACGGCAATGCGCCCGCAGGCAACCGGCCCTTCGGATTGAGACCAGGATCGGCGGCTGCGGCGTTGCAGCGCCTTGCATCCATCCGATTCGGGTCGCAACGCGGGGCATGATTTCTGCTGGAATAGGCTCTTGGGGTGAATCAGCTAAAATTGGCAATTGATTTTAAAGCAGTGACGCCATGCCGCCTATCTTCTCCCCCAAGCCCACGCCGCCGCTGGTGCTCAGCTTCGCCGCGTCCGACCCGACCGGCGGCGCGGGCATCCAGGCCGACCTGCTGACGCTGGCCAGCATGGGCTGTCATCCGCTGTCGGTAATCACTGCCATCACGGTGCAGGACACCGCCGGCGTCGACGAGATCCTGGTGATCGATTCCGAGTGGGTCGCCGACCAGGCACGCATGCTGCTGGAAGACGTCCCGGTGGCGGCGTTCAAGCTCGGCATGCTGGGCAGCCCCGAATCGATCGCGGTCATCGCCGAGATCCTCGCCGACTATCCGGACATCCCGGTCATCCTCGATCCGGTGCTGGCGTCGGGGCGCGGCGACGAACTCGCCACTGACGACATGATCGCCGCCATGCGCGACCTGCTGATCCCGCAAACCAGCATCCTCACGCCCAACAGCCACGAAGCGCGCCGCCTGGCGCTGTTCGAGTCGGACGAGGACGACATGGATCTCGCCGCCTGCGCCAAGCACCTGACCGATCTCGGCTGCGAATACGTGCTCATCACCGGTACTCACGAGGCGACGCCGCGCGTGCTGAACAGTCTCTACGACGCCAACGGCCACGTGCAGACCGACGCCTGGGACCGTCTGCCCGGCAGTTATCACGGCTCCGGCTGCACCCTCGCCTCGGCGATCGCGGCCACCCTGGCCTACGGCCAGGACGTGCCGCAGGCGGTGCGCGACGCGCAGAACTTCACCTACGAAACGCTCAAGGCCGCCTTCCGTCCCGGCATGGGGCAATACATCCCCGAGCGTTTCTTCTGGGCGCAGGACGGACAGACCGAAGGCAATGCCTGATTTCAGCCATGCGTGAATTCCCTGGGGGCGTCTACGCCATCACCCCTGAAACCGCCGACACCGAACGCCTGCTGGCGCAGGTCGAAGCCGCTCTTGCGGGCGGCGTGGCCGCGGTGCAATACCGCGACAAGTCGGGCGACGTCGCCCGCCGCCATGAGCAGGCGAGCGAACTGGTCGCGTTGTGCCGCCGCTTCAAGGTACCGCTGATCGTCAACGACGACCTGCGACTGGCCGATCTGTGCGACGCCGACGGCGTGCACCTGGGCCGTGACGACGGCAGCCTGCGCGAGGCGCGCATCATTCTCGGCAAGGGCAAGTTCATCGGCGCCTCGTGTTACCAGAGTCTCGAACTGGCACTCGCGGCCCAGGCGGGCGGCGCCGACTACGTCGCCTTCGGCAGTTTCTTCGCGTCGCCGACCAAGCCTGCTGCGCCGCGCGCCAGCCTTGATCTGCTGCGCGAGGCCGCGCCCCTCATCCACACACCGCTGGTCGCCATCGGCGGCATCACGCTCGCCAACGCGCCGCAACTGCTTGACGCTGGCGCCGACTGCCTCGCCGTGTTGTCGGCCCTGTTCGAAACCCCCGACATCCGTGCCAGCGCGCACGACCTGAATCAACTCTTCGAAGTGGAATCCGAACAATGACCCGTAACCAAGAACTTTTCGAACAATCCCAGAAAGTCATCCCCGGCGGGGTGAATTCGCCGGTGCGCGCCTTCAAGAGCGTCGGCGGCACGCCAGTGTTCTTCAGCCGCGCCAAGGGCTCGCGCGTGTGGGACGCCGACGGCAGCGAATACATCGACTACGTCGGCTCGTGGGGCCCGGCCATCCTCGGCCACGCCCATCCCGGCACGGTGAAGGCGGTGCAGGACGCTGCCGCCAACGGCCTGTCGTTCGGCGCACCCAGCGAGGCCGAACTGACCATCGCCCGCCGCATCATCGAACTGGTGCCGAGCATCGAGAAGGTGCGGCTGGTGTCGTCCGGCACCGAGGCAACGATGAGCGCGATCCGCCTGGCCAGAGGATTTACGGGGCGCAGCAAGTTCATCAAGTTCGAGGGCTGCTACCACGGCCACGCCGATTTCCTGCTGGTGAAGGCGGGCTCCGGCGCGCTCACCTTCGGCAACCCGACTTCGGCCGGCGTGCCGCCCGAAGTCGCTGCGCAGACCCTCGTGCTGGACTACAACGACGTCGCCGGGCTCGAGCGCACCTTCGCCGAGATCGGCGACGAAATCGCCTGCATCATCGTCGAGCCCTTCGCCGGCAACATGAACCTGGTCAAGCCGACCGCCGAATTCATGGCAACGATGCGCCGCCTGTGCGACCAGCACGGCGCCCTGCTGATTTTCGACGAGGTGATGACCGGCTTCCGCGTCGATCTCGGCTGCGCGCAGAAGCTGCTTGGCATCAAGCCGGATCTGACCACGCTCGGCAAGGTGATCGGCGGCGGCATGCCGGTGGGTGCCTTCGGCGGCCGTGCCGACGTGATGGACGCGCTGGCGCCGACCGGGCCGGTGTACCAGGCGGGCACGCTGTCCGGCAACCCGGTGGCAGTGGCGGCGGGGCTGGCAACGCTGGCTGCGATTTCCGAACCCGGCTTCTACGCGAACCTGACCGCCCGCACCGAGCGTCTGGTCAAAGGCCTGAACGCCGCCGCACAGGAGGCGAACGTCACCTTCTGCGCCGATTCGGTCGGCGGCATGTTCGGCCTCTATTTCGCGGCGAAGCCACCCACGAGCTTTGCCGAAGTCATGCAGGGCGACAAGGAGAAATTCAACCGCTTCTTTCATGCCATGCTCGACCACGGCATCTATCTCGCGCCCTCCGCATTCGAAGCCGGCTTCGTCTCGGCCGCGCATACCGACGCCGACATCGACGCCACCATCGCCGCCGCACGCGAAGTGTTCAAGGCGCTATGAACGACGAGTTGTCCCCCGAAGACGAACTGCGCCTCAACGTTCTCTTCAATACCGAGCTCAAGGCTGTCCGCATCGACGAATCGAACATGACGCTGTGGGCGCTGACGCCGCAGGGCGAGGCCAGCGTGCCGCTGAAGCCCAACGAGCGCTCCGACCGGTATCTGAAGCGGGTGCGCGAACTGCTGTCCGGCCACGCGCTTGGCTCACCCGGCGGCTATCCGGTGCACCTGACGCGCTGGACCCGACAGTCGCAGGCCGGGCTGTCGACCCAGCATCTGGCGCAGTTGCTGCTGATCGCCGAGGAAGAGGCGGTGGTCGCGGTGGTGCACTCGCCCGCGCTCACCGATGAACTGGCGCGCTACGCCTGGTGGTGCATGCCGACCATCGAGAACGCGCGGCTGATGCTGATGCGCGACGTGGTGTGCCAGGGCAGTATGGGCCGCACCCTGACCGAATTCCTGGTCGAGCACCTCGCCTTCCTGCACGAGGACGACGTCGGCATTCTCGACACCGTGGCGGTGATGCTGTACTCGGGCGTGCTCAGCGACGCCGAGCGCCTGTCGATCTGGAAACGCGGAAACAGCCGCAATTCCTACTACGTGGCTTTTCTCGAACTGCAACCGGACACCCTGCCGAGCCCGCGTGCCGCACGCGCCGACCATGCCGGCGTGCCGCAACTCGCCGGCAATCCGTACGGCACGATGCTCGACAAGGCCTTATCGGGACAGGGGCAGACCTTCCTTGCCACCACCGCAACCATCCTCGATCGTCCGGAAATCCAGGAAGTGGTGAACCACACGCTGAACGCGCTGGCCAACTGGTGCGCGCCCCTGCGTCAGACGGACGAAGCCGCGCGCGCCACCGCACGCGCTGCGCTGCTCGCCGCCGCGCCGCAACTGGAACCGGACTGCGCCGCACTCGACGCCCTGGCTGCGGTGGACGCCGACACGGTGCGGCCGATCTTCCTCAAGACCACCGCCATCGGCTCGCTGATGCGGCGCAAGATCCAGCCTGTCGTCACGCCCTTGCTCGACGCGATCGCAGCGCTACGCCGCCAGCCTTGAAGCAACGAACCCCTGCGTGCTTCCGCACGCAGGGGTTCGTCAGCCCGCACCGGATCATTTACCCAGCGCGGCGTCGATGCTGGCGAGGAACTTGTCCGACTTTTCGAAACCGATCACCTTGTAGTCCGACTGCTCGCCCGCGCCATTCCAGAAAATGAGGCCGGGCGGGCCGAACAGGCTGAAGCGCTTCAGCAGCGCCTTGTCGGCGTCGCTGTTGGCGGTGACGTCGACCTGCAACCGAACCATCGTGTTCAGGCGCGCCTGGACCTTGGGATCGTTGAAGGTGTAACGCTCCATTTCCTTGCACGACACGCACCAGTCGGCGTAGAAGTCGAGCATGACCGCGCGGCCATCGGCCTTGGCCGCGGCCAGTCGGGCGTCGAGCTCGGCTACGCTCTTCACTTTCTCGAATGCCAGGCCTTCCGGCTCGGCCGCCATCGCAGTGCCGGCCAAACCGCCCTTGAAGACGCCGCCCTTGTATATCTCAAGTGGCTGCAGCAGGTCGCGGCTGCCCGCCAGCATGCCGAGGATGATCGACAGTCCCCCGATCAGCAGCACCACGCCGAGGCCCTTCCACAGTCGCACCCAGCCCGACGCTTTTTCCGGCAGCGGGTCGAGTGCGTGCAGGTAGATCGCCGAGGCGATCAGCAGCATGGCCCACAGCAGCATGTTGATCCAGGCCGGGATGATCGGTGAAATGAGATAGATGGCAATCGCCAGCATCATCACGCCGAAGAAATACTTCACCGCATTCATCCAGCCACCGGCGCGCGGCAGCAGGGCACCCGCCGACAGGCCCACCAGCAGCAAGGGGACGCCCATGCCCAGCGCAAGCACGAACAGCGCGACGCCACCGAGCGTGGTGTTGCCGGTCTGCGCGATGAAGGCCAGCGCGGCGGCGAGGGGCGGCGCCACGCAGGGGCCGACGATCACGGCCGACAGCGCGCCCATGACGAATACGCCGATGAAGTTGCCGCCCTTCATCTTGTTGGATGCATCGGAGAACTTGCTCTGGATGAAGCTCGGCAGCTGGAGCTCGAAGAAGCCGAACATCGACATCGCCAGCAGCACGAAGATGCCGGCACCAATGCCGAGCGCCCACGGATTCTGCAGGGCATTCGACAGCAGCGTGCCGGACAGCGCCGCCGCCACGCCGGCCAGCGCATAGGTGATGGCCATGCCCAGCACATAGGCGAGCGACAGCAGGAAACCGCTGGCCTTGGTGAGTTGCCTGTTCTGCCCGGCGATGATGCCCGACAGGATCGGGATCATCGGGAACACGCATGGCGTCAGCGCCAGCAGCAGGCCGAAGCCGAAGAACGTGGCGACGACCGCCCAGAAACTGCCGCCCTTCAGCACGCGCTCGATCTTCGAGGTATCGGATTCACCCGCAGCCGAGCCGGCCGGAACCGGGGCTGACGCTGCCGCGCTGCTCGCGACTGCCGGCGCGACGCCACCGCCCGCTGTCAGGGAAAAATCATGCTTGATCGGCGGGTAGCAGATGCCCACTGCCTCGTTGCAACCCTGCCAGGTTGCAGCCAGCACCAGATTTTCGTTGCTGGCAAGCGCGCGCGACAGTTTGAGGGTGGTGGAAAAATTCCGGTGATACACCTCGGTGCGGCCGAAACTCGGGTCGTCCTTGATGTCGCCCGCCGGGGTATCGGCACGCGCCACCTTGACGTCGGCCGGCGATTTGACGATGTAGGCGAGCTTGTCGCGATACAGGTAGGTCCCGGACGTCAACACATAATCCAGTTTGACCGTCTGCGCATCCGGCATGGTCGCAGCAACCTGGAACGCCTCGTCCGGCGGCAGGATTTTCGGCATGCCCGTATCGCCCCCCAAGCTGCGCAGCCGGTCCAGCGCGGACGCAGGTGCGGCCGCGGTTGCCGCAGGCGCTGCGGCGGCAACCGCCACCGGTGCGGGCAACTTGATCGTCACGCTTTGGGTTTGCGGGGTGTAGCACAGCCCGGCGTCGGCGCAGCCCTGCGCCGTAGTTTTCAGTGTTACCGACGTGACCCCCGCAGTGCGCTGGATCGGCAGCGCGATGCGCACGTCCTTGCGATAGGTCTCGACCGTGCCGAAGTTCTCGTCCTGCTTCACCTTGCCGGCAGGCCGCTGCGGCGTGCCCAGCGTCGCCCCGTCGACCTCGAACTTGAACTTGTCGCGATACATGTAGTAGCCATCGGCGATCTGCCAGCGCGCTTCCAGTGTATTGGCGTCCAGCGCCCGTGCCGAGAACTTGAACGCGACTTCGGGGTCAAGAAATTCTTCGGCGTGGGCCACTGGAAAGTGCACAAGCGCACCCCCAAGTGCAAAAAATACGCTGAGCAAACGAGTCCACTTAATCATGCTTTTCAGTCTCCTTGGCCACCCAGTCGAGATAAGCGGGCAGGCCGTGTGTTATGGGTACGGCAATCAGTTCAGGTACATCGTAGGGGTGGTGCTCGCGGACGATCGTCTCGACCAGCGGGTAGTTTGCCGCAGTGGTCTTGATCAGCAGCGGGATTTCGTCGGCCGCTTCCACCGCGCCCCGCCAACGGTAGATGGAGCGGCACGCCGCCAAAACGTTCACGCACGCCGCCGCCCGGCTTTCTATCAACGCGTGCGCCAGTTTCTCGGCGTCCGCAACATCGGGTACATTCGTCAAGACTAACAAAGGTTCCATGTCATGCGCTTTGGTTGGATTGTGCTACTGCTGCTGTCTTTTCCGGTGCTGGAGGCCATCGGTATTTTCTGGATAACCAGCGCCATCGGCGGCTGGGTGCTGCTGTGGCTGGCGTTCGATGTCATCGCAGGTATTGCGCTGATTCGCCTG
This sequence comes from uncultured Ignavibacteriaceae bacterium, assembly GCA_963809415.1. Classification (GTDB taxonomy): domain Bacteria; phylum Bacteroidota; class Ignavibacteria; order Ignavibacteriales; family Ignavibacteriaceae; genus IGN3. The sequence goes on from CAWEJJ010000003.1 coordinate 2,582,845, forward strand.
GAGCGCGTCGCCTGGAGCGCGCGCCTGCTGTTTTCGCTGCAGTCGGGCGCCAACCCGCTCGCCTCGCTGTTTGCAAGCAGCCGTATTCTCCTCGCGGGCGGCCTGCTTGTCTTCCCCGGCTTCATCAGCGATGCCATCGCGCTGGTGCTGTTGCTGATTCCCGGCACCTGGACCGGGCGCAAATCGGACCCGCTGCGCCCGGCAAACGACGACATACTCGAAGGCGAATTCAAGCGGGAACCTGACGATCTGCTGCGCTGAATGGCAGCCCTTCAAAACAGTTTCATTTGTCCGCGTTTCTGTCCTTCCGGGGATATATGCCCTTCAGGGTGCACCTTCCTGATTTCCCGCAGCAGGTCGTCCGATGACGGATAGCGGTATTTCAGCCGCAGTTCGTGCATGGTGCGGACATTCGACAGCTGGCGCGACTCGCGCAAAAACGACAGCAGCGCCTCCGACAGCACTTTTTCCGCTTCGGCGCGATTCACGCGCGGCGGCCGCGGCAGGTCGAACGCATCGGCGCAGCTGTCGAACCAGTCGCCCATTTTCAGCGGCTGGGCATCGACCGCATGGTAAATGCGTTGCGGGCGACCCCGGAACAGCGCCGCCCACGCCAGCCGCGCCAGATCGTCGGCGTGGATGTGATTGGTGTAGCTGTCGTCCTGGGCAATCAAGGCCGGGGTGCCGCGCTTGATGCGCGCCAGCGGCAGGCGGTCGGCGGCATAGATGCCCGGCGCGCGCAGGATGCTCACCTGCACCCGCAGCGCCTCGCCCCAGGCGCGCAGCTGGCGCTCGGCGTCGACCCGCCGCACTGCGCGGCCGTTCACCGGCGCCACCGGGCGCGTCTCGGCGACCCAGTTGCCGCCGCAGTCGCCGTACACGCCGCTGGTGCTGATGTAGACCAGCGCGCCCGGTTTACCGCGCCGCACCAGCGCGTGCAACAGATGGGTCGTGCGCGGATCGGTCCGGCCTTCGTTGGGCGGCGGTGCAAAGTGGAACACGCCGTCGACGCGTGGCAGCCGTTTCAGCGTGGCGGGCGCGTCGAGGTCGCCGATATAGGGCGTCACGCCCAGCGCGCGCAGGTCGGCGGCGCGTTCGGCGCGGCGGATCATGCCGATGAAATCGGCCTGCCCGGCATAGCGTGTCACCAGCCGCTCCGCCACATCGCCGAATCCCACGATCAAGATTTTTTTCATTGCCTCAGCCTGTAACCCTTTAGGCGCAAGGGTGAAAACCCCGTCCACTCGGGCGATAATCCGTCGGTTCAGCTTTACATTTTAAGCGCACATCATGCCGTACCAGGTCACCATCCAGCCCAGTGGGCATCAATTCACCGTCAACGACGACGAAACCGTCCTCGAAGCCGCGCTGCGTGAGGGCTTTGCCCTGCCCTACGGCTGCCGCAACGGCGCCTGCGGTGCCTGCAAGGGCCGTGTGCTGTCCGGCCAGATCGACTACGGCCAGCATTCGGCCAACGCGCTCAAGGACGAGGAGAAAGCGCAGGGCCGCGCATTGTTCTGCCGCGCCAAGCCCTTGAGCGACATGGTCATCGAGGCCAAGGAGATTGGCGCGGCCAAGGACATCGTGGTGAAAACCCTGCCGTGCCGGGTGGAAAAGCTCGAGAAGCGTGCCGACGACGTGATGGTGGTCAAGATCAAGCTGCCCGCCAATGAACGCCTGCAGTTTCTCGCCGGGCAATACATCGACTTCCAGCTGAAGGACGGCAAGACGCGCAGCTATTCGCTCGCCAACCCGCCGCACGACGACGCGCTGCTGGAACTGCACATCCGCCACGTGCCGGGCGGCCTGTTCAGCGATCAGGTTTTCACCACCCTGAAGGAACGCGACATCCTTCGGCTGAAAGGCCCGCTCGGCAGCTTCTTCATCCGTGAGGACTCCGACAAGCCGATGATCTTCATCGCGGGCGGTACCGGCTTTGCGCCGATCAAGGGCATGCTGGAACACGCCTTTGCCGAACACACCGACCGCGAACTGGTGCTCTACTGGGGGGTGCGCTCGCTGAAGGACCTGTACATGGCCGAATTGCCGCAGCAGTGGCTGGCCGAGCGCCCGAACTTCAGCTTCATCCCGGTGCTGTCCAACCCGCAGCCGGGCGATCGCTGGCAGGGTCGCACCGGCTACGTGCACGAGGCCGTGCTGGCCGACTTTCCCGACCTGTCGGGTTATCAGGTGTATGCCTGCGGCGCACCGGTCATGGTGGACAGCGCGCGCGACAGTTTTGTGAAAACCCGCAATCTGCCCGAAGACGAATTCTTCGCCGACGCCTTCGTCTACGCAGCCGACACGGAAACCGCACCCGCCGCCTGAAAGCGGCCACTGCCGTCATCCCAAAAAAAAGCCCGGGCAACTGCCCGGGCCCGCGGTTCTGTCAGGACGGGCTTACAGCTCGCCCTTGGCACCTGCCCGCATGATGTCGATCAGCGAGTTGCGGACGGCGTTGACGCGATCCTTCAGGACCTGCGGCAGACGCTTTTCCTTCGCCACCGCATCGACGTTCACGTCCATCATCACCAGCCAGCCCTGGCCTTTGGCGTCCTCGATCAGGGCGATGCGGCACGGCATGTACACGGCAAAATCCAGGTTCATGTCGATCAGGTCCTTGGCCAGGACAGCGTCACAAAACTGGTAGATGGTGACAGTGCGCTGCGGCTGGTTGGTGATGGCTTCCACCTGCTTGGACAGCGGCAGCTCGGCCACCAGCTTCAGGTTCAACGCATTGGCGCGCAGGCGCATCGATTCGGCGGCATCAGCGAGGCTGACGCCATGATCAATGGCCACCTTGTAGACATCGACAGCCTGCGCCGTCTGTTTTGTCTTGGGCGCTGCGGCCCAGCTGGCGGGCGCCGACAACACCATCGCACCCAGCACGAAACCCACTACGGCAAAAACATTCCGGCGCATGGAGGCACTCCTTCAAATATTAGATAAGTCTAATAATACAATGCTGCGTCGGGCTGCGGCCCCGTACAAACGTGCCAGCCTTCCGCTCAAAACCCTACTCCGCGCGGCACAGTGCCAGCGCTTTCTGATAATGCCGGCAGGCTTCGCCGGGTTGGCCGCTCTGGGTCTTGAGTTCGGCCATGCGGATATGGCCTTCGGCGCTGGCGGCGATGGCCAGGCTGGCCTCCAGATAGCTTTGCGCCTTGCCCCACAGTTGCTGCACGCTGCACAGTTGCGCCAGCGTGAGCAGCAACTGCGCGTCGCGCGCATGGGCGTGCAGCCATTTTTCGGCCTGTTCGATCTGCCGGGTCGGGCTGCTGCCGCGTACCTCGCCGTACAGCGCCACCAGTTCCTCGTTCCACTCGCGGCCGAGCGCCGCCTCGAGCACGTCGAGCGCGGTATCGTGGCCGCCGCGCTGCATGAAAGCGCGGGCGGCCACACGCGCCACCCAGGGATCGACCTTGAAATCGGCCGGTATTTTCTTCCAGTATTCCAGCAGGCCGCGATCGTCCTCGGCGCGGCGCTTGAGATTTTCGGCATACGCCATGCGCCGGCTCTGCGTGGCGACCCCAGGCTCCAGCGCGTTGCTGCGGATCAGCGCGTCGAGCAGGCGATCGACTTCGTCCCATTGCCCCGTCATCTGCCGTGCCTTGAGTTCAAGCCGCAACAGCGCGGTGTGCTGCGGCGCGATGTCCTTGGCCCGGTTGATCGCCACCAGCGCGGCCGTGGCGTCCTTGGCGTCGAGGCGCGCCTCGGCCTCGAACAGCTGCGCCGCGAGTTCGGCGCCGTGCTCGGTGGCTTCCTGAAGATGCCGTTCGCGCGGTGCAACAGCCCGCATTTCCTGCGCCGCGCGCGCGGCCAGTACGCGCGCCACCCCGATCCGGGACGTGTCGCCCTGCCATTGCCCCAGCGATTGCTCGGCATCCTGGTAGCGGTATTCGGTATATGCCTTCAGGCCGCCGACGAAATTTTCGTCGCGCTTCTTGGCGGCGCGCCGCTCACGCTGTTCGCGCACGATACTGGGCAGATTGAGGGTGAGCATGGCCAGCCGCAACAGCATAATGCCGCCGACCACCATCCCGATCACCGCCAGAACGAATCCGATGAAGGAAATTTCCATCCGCCAGGGCGGATACACCAGCACCACATAACCCGGGTCGTAGCGCCCCGCCATGGCCAGGCCGACGGCCAGCACGGCAATGATGAGAATCGAGATCAGCCAG